>NZ_CP075583.1:2400000-4800000 GCF_023509035.1 Janthinobacterium lividum
GTGCCGGTCTTCGACTCGCTGGGCAATGCGCACACCATGTCCAATTTCTACGTCAAGACGGGCACCAATACCTGGGATGTCTACTCGGCCACCGACGGCAAGGAAATTACCAGCGCGAAAGTGGCGGCGGCGGCGCAGACTGATGCCGCCTCGGTGGCCGCGCGCGCCGCCTATCAGGCCGCCGTTACGGCCGTGCCGCTGGTGCCCGCGAATATCACGACCGCCGCCGTCGCCTATGGCAATGCGGCCGGCGCCGCCGTGAGCGCCGCCGCCGCCGCGGCCGGCGCCAGCCCCGCCCAGCTGGCCGCCATCAGCGCCACCTATGGCAGCGCCGTGCCCAATGGCGTCAATTCCAGCCTGACGCCAGACCAGATCGACAAGAATATCGCCTCGGTGACGGAAGTGCCCGCCGTGAGGTCGGCTTCGCTGGTGTTCAACAGCGTCGGCAGCCTGGACAAGGCAGCCATGCTGGCCCTGACGCCGCCGCAAACCTTGCCGGTGACGGTCAACTTGCCCGTCTTCCCCGCCACGGGCGCGAACGCGAACCTGGCGATCAAGGTCGACTTCACCAATTCCACCCAGCTCAGTTCATCCACCAGCGAAAAGCGCACCGTGGCCGATGGCTACGCGGCCGGTCAGCTGAGCCGTTTCGTCGTGGGTTCCGATGGCGTGATCCAGGGCCAGTACAACAATGGCCAGACGCGCGACCTGGGCCAGGTGGTATTGACCAAGTTTTCCAATCCGAATGGCCTCGAACCGCTGGGCAACAATGCCTGGGCGGAAAGCTCGGTCTCGGGCAGCCCCATGACGGGTTCGCCAAGCTCGGGCGGTCTGGGCGACTTGCGCGCCTCGGCCGTGGAAGTGTCGAACGTCGACCTGACTGCGGAATTGGTCAACATGATCACGGCCCAGCGCGCCTACCAGGCGAATGCGCAGACCATCAAGACGCAGGATTCCGTTTTACAGACCCTCGTCAACCTGCGTTAAGAGTAAGGGGAGCGGTTCTTTCGGACTGCTCCCGGCTTTCGTTTTGCACGGAGAAAACACATGGACCGTCTCATCTACACCGCCGGCTCGGGCGCCAAGCACATCCTGGACAAGCAGGCGACCACCGCGAATAACCTGGCGAACGCCACCAGCACGGGTTTCCGTGCCCAGCTCGACTCGTTCCGCGCCGTGCCCGTGGTGGCCGATGGCATGATGCCGACGCGCGCCTTCGTCGTCGATTCGACGGTCGGTTCCGATTTCACGCAAGGTCCCATGCAGCACACGGGCCGCGCGCTCGACGTGGCCGTGGAAAACGGGGGCTGGATCGCGGTGCAGTCGGCCGACGGTTCCGAAGCCTATACGCGCAACGGCGCCTTCAAGCTCAATGAAAACGGCATGTTGCAGACGCAATCTGGCCTGATGGTGCAGGGCGACACGGGCCCGCTGGCCATTCCGCCGGGCGTGACGGTGGCCATCGCCGGCGATGGCACGGTGGGCACGATTTCCACGGACGTGCCGCCGGGGCCGTCGACGGTGCTGGGACGCATCAAGCTGGTCAACCCGCCCGAGCAGCAACTGGTGCGCGGCGACGACGGCCTGTTCCGCCTGAAGGATGGCACGGTCGCGCAAGCCGACCAGGCCGTCAAGCTGACCACGGGCGCGCTCGAAGGCAGCAATGTCAGCCCCGTCGACTCGATGGTCAGCATGATCGCCCTGGCGCGCCAGTTCGAAACGCAAATGAGCCTGTTGAAGAATGCCGAGAATAACGCGGCGAAAGCCACCCAGATCCTCGCTTTGAATTGATAGAGCCAGTCGCATAATGGTCACATAGAAATAGTCTACAGGGCTGGCAAGCGCTGTTATTGGAGAAAAAACATGATTCGTTCCCTTTGGATAGCCAAGACGGGCCTGGAAGCGCAGCAGACGCAGATGGACGTGATCGCCAATAACCTGGCCAACGTCAGCACCACCGGCTTCAAGAAGTCGCGCGCCGTGTTTGAAGACTTGCTGTATCAAAATGTGCGCCAGCCGGGTGCGCAATCGTCGCAGCAGACCCAGCTGCCGTCGGGCTTGCAGATCGGCACAGGCGTGCGCACCGTGGCTACCGAACGCATTCATACCCAGGGCAATCCCCAGGCGTCGGGCAATTCGCGCGACGTGATGGTCAACGGCACCGGTTTCTTCCAGGTGCTGCTGCCCGATGGCGCCACCGCCTACACGCGCGACGGTTCCTTCCAGACGGATGCCAACGGCCAGCTGGTGACGTCCGAAGGTTTTGTGATCCAGCCCGCCATCACCGTGCCGACCAATGCGCTGAGCCTGACCGTGGCGCGCGACGGCACCGTCTCCGTTACCTTGCCCAATACCGTGGCGCCATCGCAGATCGGCTCCCTGCAGCTGACCACCTTCGTCAATCCGGCCGGTCTGGAATCGAAGGGCGAAAACCTGTACATGGAAACGGGCGCCTCCGGCGTGGCACAGACGAATACCCCTGGCACGAATGGCGCCGGCGTGCTGATGCAAGGCTATATCGAGACGTCGAACGTCAACGTGGCCGAGGAAATGGTTAACATGATCCAGACGCAGCGCGCCTATGAGATCAACAGCAAGGCCATCACCACGTCCGATCAAATGCTGCAGAAATTGTCGCAACTTTAATTTTCATAGTCGTCATGCCATCCGTCGCCGGATGGCAGCGGAGGTTCGCCATGCAATACCCCATCATCGCCCTGTTGTCCGCAGTCCTGCTGTCCGGCTGCGCCATCACGCCCACCTCGATCGTGCAATACCCGACCACCACGCGCGCGCCGATGCCGGAACCGGTGGTCGTCAACAACGGTTCCATCTACCAGCCGTCGACCTACCGTCCCGCCTTTGAGGACCGCCGCGCGCGCCACGTGGGCGACACCATGACGATCGCCATCACCGAGCGCACGAATGCCGTCAAGGCGGGTGCCAGTTCCGGCAACAAGTCGGGCAGCGTGGGCTTCAGTACGCCTGGCATGCTGCAGGGCCGCCTGGGCGGCACCGTGGCGGCGAATGGCGCGACAAAATTTGCCGATGGCGACAACCAGTCCGCCAGCAACACGTTTAGCGGCACGATCGGCGTGACGGTGATCGAGGTGTTGCCAAATGGAAATCTCATCGTCGCCGGCGAAAAACAGATCGCCATGAACAAGGGCACGGAATTCATCCGCTTCTCGGGCATGGTCAATCCGGATACCATCGGCATCGGTAACGTCGTGCCATCGACCCAGGTGGCCGAAGCGCGCGTCGAATACCGCGCCAACAGTCAGATCGACCGCGCCGAAATGGCCTCGATGGCGTCGCGCTTCTTCCTCAGCCTGCTGCCATTCTGATCATGGCAACTTTTACCTTTCCCCGCTGTGTAGCCATTGTCGGTCTGGCCATCTCTCTGCTGGCGCCCGTGGCGCAGGCCGAGCGCATCAAGGACCTGGCCAGCATCGCCGGCGTACGGCAGAATCAGCTGATGGGCTATGGCCTCGTCGTCGGCCTCGACGGTAGCGGCGACCAGACCACGCAAACCCCCTTTACCATCCAGAGCGTGGCGGCGATGCTGCAGCAGCAGGGTATCAACTTGCCGCAAGGTACCAGCTTGCAGCTGAAAAACGTGGCCGCCGTGATGGTGACGACGGCCTTGCCCGCGTTTGCCCAGCCGGGCCAGTTGCTCGACGTGACAGTATCGTCGATGGGCAATGCGAAAAGCTTGCGCGGCGGTACCTTGCTGATGACCCCATTGAAGGGCGCCGATGGCCAGGTGTATGGCATGGCGCAGGGCAACGTGCTGGTGGGCGGCGTGGGCGCGCAGGCGGCCGGCAGCTCTGTCGTCATCAATCACTTGAGCGTGGGACGCATCTCGGGCGGCGCGACGGTCGAGCGCACCGTGCCTTCGGCGCTGGGCGCCAACAACACCATCCGCCTGGAATTGAATGCCACCGATTTCGCCACCGCCAGCCGCGTGGTCGATGCCATCAACAGCCGCTACGGCGCCGGCACGGCGGCCGCGCTCGATGGCCGCGTGATCCAGGTGCAGTCGCCGAGCGGCAGCGACCAGCGCGTGTCCTTCCTGGGACAACTGGAAAGCATCGACGTCAATCCGGCCCGCCTGGCGGCCAAGGTCATCATGAATGCGCGTACCGGTTCCGTCGTGATGAACCAGTCCGTGACCCTGGAAACGTGCGCCATTTCGCACGGCAACCTGTCCGTCACCATCAATGTCGAGCCGCAAGTGAGCCAGCCGGCCCCTCTGTCGGGCGGGCGCACGGTGGTCACGCAGACGGCGCAGATCGATATCAAGAAGGAACCGGGCAAGGTCATGCTGGTCAAGGGCGGCGCCTCGCTGTCCGAGGTGGTGAAAGCCTTGAATGCCATCGGCGCCTCGCCGCAAGACTTGCTGGCCATCCTGCAGGCGATGAAGGCGGCCGGTTCGCTGCGCGCCGAACTTGAAATCATTTGATGGGCACGCCATGATCAGCCAAACCGACCTCAGCAATACCGCCGCCTACGACGTCAAGGGCATGGATGGCTTGCGCCAGTCCGCCAAGGCGAAGGACCCCGCCGCCCTGAAAGAGGCGGCCACGCAATTCGAAGCCATGTTCATCAACATGATGATGAAAAGCATGCGCGAAGCCACGCCGCAGGACGGCATCATGGATAGCCAGCAAAGCAAGATGTACACCTCGATGCTGGACCAGCAGACGAGTCAGAACCTGGCCAAGCGGGGCACGGGCCTGGCGGACGTGCTGATCCGCCAGCTGTCGTCGTCGAACCAGGCGCTGGCCGCCGATGGCGCCGAAGCGCCGTCGCCCCGTTCCTCGAGCATGGCGCAGGCGCTGGCCGCCTTCCGCCAGCAGCAGGGCGCCCTCACCGAAGGTACAGGCAGCGCCACCGGCACCGGCAAGACCCTGAGCGACAAGGCCAACGCCACGCAGGCGCCGCATGTGCGCGCCTTCCAGGAAAAGCTGGGCGTGCATGCGGAGGAAGCCAGCCGCACCACCGGCATCCCGGCCAAGTTCATGCTGGGCCAGGCGGCGCTGGAAACGGGCTGGGGCAAGCGCGAAATCATCAGCCGCGACGGCAGCAGCAGCCACAACCTGTTCGGCATCAAGGCGTCCAGTGACTGGAAGGGCAAGGTCGCGGAAGCCGTCACCACGGAATATGTGAATGGCAAGGCGCAGCGCAAGGTGGAAAAATTCCGCGCCTACGACAGCTATGCGGACAGCTTCAAGGATTATGCGCAGTTGATTACCAACAACAAACGCTACGAGAAAGTGCTGGCCAGCGCGGGCGACGCCAGCACGTTCGCCCAGGGCTTGCAAAAGGCTGGCTACGCGACGGACCCGAATTACGCTGCCAAATTGACAAAAATCATTAAGAATTCGCTGGTCGGCTAACCCCTGCCATGCACCTGTGCAGGCCGCGCGCTTCAAGTTTTCGTCGCGGCTGCCGTAAATACATTTGACGGTAACCAATAAGACACCATGACTTCGAATCTACTCAGCATCGGTAAGAGCGGTTTGCTTGCAGCGCAGGTGGGCCTGTCGACGACCGGGCATAACATCACCAATGCGAATGTACCCGGGTACAATCGCCAGACGGTGCTGCAGCAGACTTCGCAGTCGAACTTTGCCGGCTATGGCTTCGTCGGCACGGGCACGGAAGTGTCGCAGATCAAGCGCCAGTACGACAGCTTCATGGCCACCCAGGTCAATGCCGCACAAAGCGCCACCAGCGCGCTCGATAGCTATTACACACAGATCAGTCAGATCGACAACTTGCTGGCCGATCCCACGGCGGGCTTGTCGCCCGCCCTGCAAGACTTCTTCAAGGGCGTGCAGGATTTCAGCGCCAATCCGTCTTCGGTCGCTTCGCGCCAGGCGCTGCTGTCGAGCGCCGGTTCGCTCGCTTCCCGTTTCCAGGGCTTGAGCGCGCGCCTGACGGAGATCGGCGACGGCGTCAATTCGCAGATCACGTCGAATGTGACGGTGATTAATACCTACGCCAAGCAGCTCGCCGAGCTGAACAAGTCGATTTCCCAGTTGTCGGTCGATGCCAGCAACCAGCCCAACGATCTGCTGGACCAGCGCGACCAGCTGATCACGGAATTGAACAAATATGTCAAGGCGACGGTGCAACCCGCTGCCAACAATACCGTGACCATTTCCATCGGCGCGGGCCAGCCGCTGGTGGTGGCGGACCGCAGCTTCGAGCTGGCGGCCACGCCTTCGCGGACGGACCCGAACCGCATAGAGGTGGGCTATGTCACGGGCAGTACCGTCACCGTGCTGCCGGACAGCTCCCTGACCGGAGGCTCGCTGGGCGGCTTGCTGGATTTCCGCAGCGGCACCCTGGACAATGTCCAGAACTCCCTTGGCAAGGTGGCCATCGCGCTGGCCAGTACCTTCAACGACCAGCACAAGCTGGGGCAGGACTTGAATGGCGCCATGGGCGGCGACTTCTTCAAGATACCGGACCCCGTGATCGGCGCCGACCGCGGCAACAATGCCAGCAGCACCACCGTGCTGTCGGCCAAGGTCAGCGACCCCACAAAGCTGACGGCCAGCGATTACAGCCTGAAATACGACGGCAGCAACTACGTGGTGACGCGCGAATCCGACGGTGCGCACACCATTATCAATCCATATCCGCAAACGGGGCCGCAAACCATCGACGGCGTCGATTTCTCGATCTCGGGCACGGCCGCCCAAGGCGACAACTATGTCATCAGGCCGACGGCGAATGGCGCGGCCGGCATGGCCGTGCTGATCACCGACCGCAACAAGATCGCCGCCGCCGCCCCCATCGCCACCTCGGCGCCGGTGGCCAATACGGGTACGGGCAAGCTCAGTGCAGGCTCCGTCGACAAGGCATACCTGACCCCGGGCAATGCCCTGACGGGTCCTCTGACCTTGACATACGACAAGGCGACCACCTCGCTGACGGGTTTCCCGCCGGGCCAGGCGGTGACGGTCAAGGGCCTGAATGGCGCCACGACCACCTATCCGGCCGGGACCGCGAACATCCCGGCCTACGGAAGGCGATAGCCTCAGCTTTGGTGGCATCAATGTCAGCATGACGGGCGCGCCGGCGCAGGGCGATAAATTCACCATTGCGCCGAACTCGGGTGGCGTGGGCGACAACCGCAACGCCGCGCTGCTGGCGGGCTTGCAGACGAAGAACATCCTCGATGGCGGCAATGCCACGTTCCAGGGTTCGTATGCGCAAACCGTCAGCTTCGTGGGCAACAAGACGCGTGAAGTACAGGTCAGTGGCCTGGCCAGCCTGGCCTTGCTGCAGCAGACCAGCACCCAGCAGCAGGCCGTTTCCGGCGTCAACCTCGACGAAGAGGCGGCCAACCTGCTGCGTTACCAGCAGTCCTACCAGGCGTGCGGCAAGGTCATGCAGATCGCCAGCACCCTGTTCGATGTGGTGATCGGCCTGGGACGTTAATCAATTTTTGCCGCGACGTAGCGCGCGGCGGCTTTCTGGAAGGGCAGCATCATGCGCATCAGCACACGAATGATTTATGACCAGGGCAGCTCGCAGCTGAACAACCTGCAGGGCGCCTTGAACCGTACGCAGATGCAGCTGTCGTCGAACCGTCGCAATCTGACGCCGGCCGATGATCCGATCGCCTCGGCGCGCGCGCTGGAAGTGACGCAGTCGCAATCGATCAATACCCAGTTCGTGACGAACCGCTCGAACGCGAAGAATTTCCTGTCGCAGGAAGAGCTGGCATTGGCCAGCACCACTTCGTTGATCGCCGACGTGAAAGACCTGGTCCTGAAGGCCGGTAATCCTTCCCTCAAGGATGTCGACCGCGATACCCTGGCCAAGGAACTGGAAGGCCGGCTGACCGACTTGATGGGTATCGCGAACACGGCCGACGGCGCCGGCGGCTACCTGTTTTCCGGCTATAAATCCACCACCCAGCCATTCAGCCAGACGCCGACGGGCGCCACCTATGTGGGCGACCAGGGCCAGCGCGAATTGCAGGTGGGCTCGGCGCGCTATCTCGCTACCAGCGATTCCGGTGCCACCGTGTTCGAGAATAACCTGACCGGCAACGGCAAGTTCACCACGGCGGCGGCGGCCGCCAACTTTACGCGCGGCGGCTCGGGCATCGTTTCGGGTGGCACGGTGACGGACCCGTCGGCCTTGACAGGGCACAAGTATTCGATCGATTTCAAGGTCACGGGCACGGGCACCAACGCTGTCACCACGTACACCGTCACGGACGCCACGCTGGGCCAGACGGTGCCAAATCCCGCCGTGCCCATTCCCTACAAGGCGGGCGATGCCATCACCTTCGACGGCCAGCAGGTGAACATCACGGGCACGCCGGCCGACCAGGACAGCTTTACGCTGGAGCCGAGCGCCAAGGAATCGCTGTTTACCACCGTGAAAAACCTGATCGGCGTGCTGCGCCAGCCGGGCAGCGGCGATGCGGGCCAAGCGCGCCTGACGAACGGCTTGAACGCCGCGCATAATATTCTCGACACGGCCTACGATAATGTACTGTCCGTGCGCGCGGAAGTCGGTTCCCGCATGAAGGAACTCGATTATCTCGACAGTGCTGGCGACGACCTCGACATCCAGTACGCCACCACCCTGTCGGACTTGCAGGACCTGGACATGGTCAAAGCCATTTCCACTTTCAGCCAGCAGCAAGTCACCCTGCAGGCGGCGCAGAAGTCATTCACTTCCATCTCGGGCCTGTCGCTGTTCAACTACATCAGCTAAGCCGTCATTTCAGCGTGACGGCCAGCCGGGCCGGGGCAGGGAGTGCATCTCCCGCCCCGGCTTTTTGCGTTCGCAAGATGGTTGTCTTGATAATGTGTGCAGGCAAACTGTGCAGTCTACCTGTATATCTGTTATAGTGGAGCCTGTTGATTCATTACTGCCTCCCATGCACACCCCACAAGAAGAGCACGAACACGTATTGCAGCTGGCCGGCGACTTGCGCATTCTCATCGGTAAATTACGCCGCCGCCTGCGCGAAGAGGCGCACCTGGGCGATGTCAGCATGTCGCAGGCATCCGTGCTGAGCCGCCTCGAGCGCGACGGCCCGGCCACGGCCAGCAGCCTGGCGCGCGCCGAAGGCATGCGGCCCCAGTCGATGGCCGCCACCGTGCAAGCATTGACCGAGGCGCAGATGGTGACGGGTTCGCCCGATCCGGCTGACGGACGGCAAACGATATTGACCCTGACGGACAGCTGCCGCGCCTGGATCGCGGCCAGCCGCGCCGCGCGCGAAGACTGGCTGGCGCGCACTATTGAAACCCGGCTCACGCCGGACGAAGTCACCGAACTGAACCATGCGGTGGCCCTACTCAAACGCTTGGCGGAGTGATCCGCTGACATATCTCACAACCCGGCAAGGAGCCCGCACGCCCAGATGAACAACACATTCCGTTCGCTACGCATTCCCAATTACCGTATCTGGGCCGGCGGCGCCCTCGTGTCGAATATCGGCACCTGGATGCAGCGCACGGCGCAGGATTGGCTGGTGCTGAGCGAATTGACGCAGCACAATGCCAGCGCCGTCGGCATCGTCATGGCCTTGCAATTCGGCCCGCAACTGCTGTTGCTGCCCCTGACGGGCATGGCGGCCGACCTGCTGGACCGGCGCAAGCTGCTGCTGTGTACGCAGGCAGCCATGGGCTTGCTGGCGCTGGGCCTGGGCTTGCTGTGCATCAGTGGACAGGTCGCACTGTGGCATGTGTATGTGTTTGCTTTCCTGCTGGGTTGCGTGACGGCCTTCGATTCGCCCGTGCGCCAGACTTTTGTTGCCGAAATCGTCGGCGAGGAAGACCTGACGAACGCCGTGGCGCTCAATTCCACCTCGTTCAATGCGGCGCGCATGCTGGGCCCTGCCGTGGCGGGGCTGCTGATCAGCAGCGTCGGCAGCGGCTGGGTCTTCATCATCAACGCCGTCTCGTTTGCCGCGGTGATCGGTTCGCTGTTGCTGCTGCGCGTGGAATTGCTGCGCCGCGCGCCGCGTATCAAGGCCACGCGCGCCAGCCTGGGCGAGGGTTTCCGCTACGTGCGCCAGCGGCCCGACTTGATGGCCATCCTGCTGATGCTGTTCCTGATCGGCACCTTTGGCTTGAATTTCCCCATCTTCCTGTCGACCATGTCGGTGACGGCCTTCCATGCGGGCGCCGGCCAGTACGGCGTGCTCAGTTCCGTGATGGCTTGCGGCTCCGTGGCCGGCGCCCTGCTGGCGGCGGGGCGCGGCCAGCCCACCTTGGCCTTGCTGCTGGGCGCCGCTGCGTTGTTTGGCCTGGCATGCGCACTGGCCGCCGTGATGCCCAATTACTGGCTGTTCGGCATGATGCTGGTGGTGATCGGCATCGCCGCGCAAACGTTTACCACCAGCGTCAACAGCAGCGTGCAACTGTCGACGGCGCCCGCCATGCGGGGCCGCGTGATGGCGATACTCCTGGCCATCTCGGCGGGCGGCACGCCGCTGGGCGCGCCCATCGTGGGCTGGGTAGCCGACACCTTCGGCCCGCGCTGGGCATTGGGCATAGGCGCCTTGTCGGGCCTGGCCGCGGCCCTGGTCGGCGTGCGCTACCTGGTCAAGTATCACCAGTTGCGCCTGAATGTCGATGTGCGGCGCTGGCGCCTGGGGTTCAGCAGCGACCAGCCCTGATCCTACCCGTCAGGGCGGCAGCAGGCCCGTGCGGGCGGCGGCCAGGATGGCCCCGCTCAAGCCGTCGAGCAGGCCGGACGCGGCGCGTGCCGTGTGCCAGTGCAGGGGCACATCCAGTGGCATATCGGGCAGAAGTTCGACCAGGCTGCCATTGTCGAGACAGGGCTGGATCAGCGCTTGCGGATGCAAGCCCCAGCCCATGCCGGCCAGGCCCGCCGTGACGAAGGCATGCGAGGAAGGCAGGGCATGGCGCGGCAACTCCACGTGCCTGTGGCACAGGCGCCGCACCCAGCGCGATTGCAGCTCGTCCTTGGCATTGAATACGAGGCTGGGCGCCAGTGCCAGACTGGCGGCGCCCACGCCGTGGGAAAAATATCGGTGCATGAAGGCGGGACTGGCGGCCGCCAGGTAGCGCATGGCGCCCAGCGGGCGGCTGTTGCAGCCCGATGCGGGCCGGGCCGTGGCGCTGACGGCCGCCAGCACGGCGCCGCTGCGCAGCCATTCGGCCGTATGGTCCTGGTCGTCGACGGCCACTTGCAGCAGCACCGGGTGCTCGGCTGCGAAGGCGGCGATGGCGGGCGCCAGCCAGGTGGCCAGGCTGTCGGCATTCACGGCGACGGGCACGCTGGCGCGCGTCAGGCCCTGCGCTGCCAGCGCCGGCAAGGTCCCCTGTAAATCCTGTTCGAGCAACTGCACCTGGTCCACGTGCTGGCACAAGCGCCGGCCCGTTTCCGTGGCGCGGCAGGGTTGGTCGCGTATCACCAGCGCGCAACCGACGCGCTCTTCCAGCAGGCGGATGCGCTGCGAAATGGCCGATGGCGTCACGTGCAAGGCGCGCGCCGCGCGCTCGAAACTGCCTTCGCGGATCACGGCGGCCAAGGCGGCGAGGGCGGCATAGTCGAGCATGAATGAAGTTTTCCTTAACTCGCTGTAGAAAAGGTAGTTTGCCTTCATTTCATGCGGCTGGCAAGATCGCCGCATGACACTCTCCGCCACCACATCACACGCCTTTTCCGTCTATCTCCAGGGCATGACCCTGGGCCTGGGACTCATCGTTGCCATCGGCTCGCAAAATGCCTTTGTCTTGCGGCAAGGTCTGCGCCGCGAACACGTGGGCGCCATCGTGCTGTTTTGCGCGCTGGCCGATGCGGCGCTGATTGCCGCCGGCGTCCTGGGCATGGCCCATGCGCTGGGGCAGCGTCCGCTCAACCCGCATGTGTATCTGGATACGGTATTGCTGGTGGGCAGTATTGGCGCTCAGCAGCCCGGCGCGCTGCGCGGCTGGTTTATCGCCGGCGCCAGCGCGGCCAGCCTGCTGTGGTTTGCTGCCCTGGGATTTGGCGCGTGCTGGCTGGCGCCGTGGTTTGCGCGGCCCCGGGCCTGGCAAGTGCTCGATGGCTTGATCGGCGTGACCATGTTCGTGCTGTCCGCGCTGTTGCTGCGCCACGCGCTCGATGGCTGGTGAACAGCGCAGGGAACGTCAGCGCGCGGGCGGCAGCGGTGCCGGCGATGCCGGACGCAAGGGATTTGGTGGCGCCGGCGGCGGTGGCCGGTCGCGCGTGGCAAAGCCGCGCGGCAGCAGGCGCGCCGTTTCTATGCCGCGCAGGAACATGTTCTGGAAGGGCGTGGCCAGATAGGGCAGGACCATGCTGATCACCAGCAAGCCCACGCCCAGGGTGACGGGGAAGCCGATACCGAAAATGTTCAGCTGCGGCGCGGCCCGCGTCAAAATGCCCAGCGCCACGTTGGTCAGCAGCAAGGCGGCGATGATGGGCAGCGAAATTTGCAGGCCGGAACGGAAAATTTCCCCGCCCCAGGCCGCCAATTGCTGGAAACCGCCGCCGCTGATGGGGCTCGATGAAATCGGCAGGCTGACAAAGCTTTCCGCCAGCGCCGCCAGCAAGACCAGGTGGCCGTTGACGGTCAAAAACATCAAGGTGGCCAGCATGACGAGGAACTGGCTGATGGCGGAAGACCTGCCCTTGGTTTGCGGGTCGAAGAACGAGGCGAAGCCCAGGCCCATGGTGAGGCTGCTGAGCTCGCCGGCCATTTCGATGGCGGAAAACACGATGCGGATGGAAAAGCCCATGGCCAGGCCCACCAGCATCTCTTGCGTCAGGATCAGCAAACCGGGCAAGGACATCGGGTTGACGGCAGGCAGGGCCGGTACAGTGGGGGCGATGATCATGGCCAGCAGCGCACCCAGGGTCACCTTCACGGTGGCTGGCACGGCCGCGTTGCCGAACAGGGGGCGGCCGCAATCAGGCCGAGGATGCGGCTAAGCGGCCACAGCAGTGCTGCGATCCAGGTATTGAGTTCGATGCTGGACAGGGTCAGCATGGCAATGGTGCTTGCACTAACCCACCAGGTTTGGAATGCCCGTGAAGACCTGGCGCATGTAGTCGAGCATGACGGACAACATCCAGGGGCCCGCCACGACGAGGGCGACAAAGATGCCGACCAGCTTGGGGATGAAGGACAGGGTCGCTTCGTTGATCTGCGTGGCGGCCTGGAAGATACTCACGATCAAGCCGATGATGAGGGCGACGAGCAGCATGGGCGCGGCCACCATCAGGGTGATTTCCATCGCATGGCGGCCCAGGGTCATGACGCTTTCGGGTGTCATCGTATTTCCCCTAGTAAAAACTCTGGGACAAGGAGCCCAGCAGCAACTGCCAGCCATCGACCAGCACGAACAGCATCAGCTTGAACGGCAGCGAGATCGTCGCCGGCGACATCATCATCATACCCATCGACATCAGCACGCTGGCGACCACCATGTCGATGATCAGGAAGGGGATGAAGATGGCAAAGCCGATCTGGAACGCCGTCTTCAGTTCGCTGGTGACGAAGGCGGGCACGAGGATGCGCAGCGGCACGTCTTCCGGGCCTTGCAGGGCCGGCGAGCGCGACATCTTGGCAAACAGGGCCAGGTCGGCCTGGCGCGTCTGCTTGAGCATGAAGGTTTTCAGGGGATCGACGCCCTTGTCCATCGCCTGCTGCATGCTGATCTTGTTTTCCTGGTACGGCAGATAGGCATCCGTATAAATCTTGTCGAACACGGGGCCCATGACGAACAGGGTCAGGAACAGGGCGAGCCCCACCAGCACCTGGTTCGGCGGCGCCGATTGCGTGCCGATGGCCTGGCGCAGCAGGGACAGCACGATGATGATGCGCGTAAAGCAGGTCATCATCAAGAGCGCCGCTGGCAGGAAAGTGAGCGACGTCATCAGGATGAGCGTCTGCACCGGCAGCGAGTAATTCTGGCCGCCGCCCGGCGCCGGCGTGCTGTTGAAGGCCGGGATGCCCGGCTGGGCCATGGCCCACAGCGGCAAGGCCAGGGCGGCGGCCGCCAGTAGCCAGGTCAGGGGAGTCTTCAAGGTGGACCACGCCATCTGCTGCTTATTTCCCATTGCGTTTTTCGATGGTCTGTTTCAGCCACTCGGAAAAATTGGCGGCCGCGGGGCCGTTTTGCGCCGTGGCCAGTTGCGGCAACTCGCCTTCCTGGCGCGGCATGGTGGCCAGCGCGTTGATCCTGCCGGGCGAGGCGCCGACGACGATCCACTGGTCGGCCACTTCGACGAGAACGATGCGTTCGCGTCCGCCCAGGTTGAGCGAGCTGACGACGCGCATCTTGTTGTTGCCGCCCATGACCTTGGGGCCATAGCGCTTCATGAACCATGCCAGGCCGATCAGCAGGGCCAGCACGAACACGAGTGCGAAGATGGTTTGCAGCAAGCTGCCGGCCGAGCTTGTCGGCGCCATCGTCATGGGCGCGCCGGGCGGCATGGCGGGCAGGGCGGCGGCGGGCGCGGCGGCTGGTGAGGCGACCGGCACCGCTGCGGCGGCTGGCGTTGTCTCGCTGGCCACCGCGACAGAAGCGCTGGCGGCGCTGGCAGCCGACGCTGACGCGGCTGCCGGTTCAGCGTGGGCAATGCTGCATGCCGCCAGGAGCGGCAGCAGGGTGGAAATCAACAGGCCAGGCTTCATTTATTCAATTTTCGGATGCGTTCGGAAGGCGTGATGATGTCGGTCAGGCGGATGCCGAACTTGTCATTCACCACCACCACTTCGCCCTGGGCGATCAGGCAGCCGTTCACCAGCACATCCATCGGTTCGCCGGCCAGGCCGTCGAGCTCGACCACGGAACCCTGCGCCAGTTGCAGCAGGTTCTTGATGGCGATCTTGGTGCGGCCCAGTTCGACCGTCAGCTGCACGGGGATATCGAGGATGAAATCGATATCGTTGTGCGTTTCCGACTTCGAGGCCTGCTTGGAAAAGTCCTTGAATACGGCGGCGCTGGCCGCGCTGGCCGTATTGGCGGCCTGGTTTTGCAGCGCTTCGGCTTCCGCCTTGGCCTGCTCGGCAATGGCCGCGCCCCAATCGTCTTCCGCGCTTTGGTCGTCTTGGTTGTCAGACATGTGTTTCTCCTGTTGTACAGATGCGGACCGCAGCGGCCCGGAAATTTTTTAATGATTGTTCATGTTATCGGTGTTTGCCAGCAACTTTTCAACCTTCAGCGCATATTGTCCGTTCAACACGCCGTAGGTGCAATCCATCACGGGCACGCCATCGACGGTGGCGGCGATCAGTTCCGGAATATTCAGCGGAATGATGTCGCCCACCTTCATGTTCAGGATTTCGTCGAACGACACGCGCGCCGTGCCCAGCGAGGCCACCAGCTCGACTTCGGCGATCTGGATCTGCTGCGTCATCAGGCGGATCCAGCGCTTGTCCACTTCCAGCGCCTCGCCCTGCAGGCTCGAGGTCAGCGAATCGCGGATCGGCTCGATCATCGAATACGGCATGCAGAAGTGGATTTGTCCGGAAACGGAGCCCAATTCCACCGTAAACGTGGACGCCACCACCACCTCGTTCGGCGTGGCGATGTTGGCGAACTGCGTGTTCATTTCTGAACGGATATATTCGAACTCGACGGGGAAGACCGGTTCCCACGACTTGGTATAGGCCTCGAAGACGATGTCGAGGATGCGCAAGATGATGCGCTGCTCCGTCTGCGTAAAGTCGCGCCCTTCGACGCGCGTGTGGAAGCGTCCGTCGCCGCCGAACAGATTGTCGACCAGCAGGAAGACCAGGCCCGGATCGAAGACCATCAGGGCCGTGCCGCGCAGCGGTTTCATGTGCACCAGGTTCAAATTGGTCGGCACCACCAGATTACGGATGAATTCGCTGTATTTCGACACGCGCACGGAGCCGACGGACACTTCGGCGCTGCGGCGCAGGAAGTTGAACAGGCCCACGCGCAGCAGCCGGGCGAAACGCTCGTTGATAATTTCCAACGTTGGCATCCGGCCGCGCACGATGCGCTCCTGGGTTGCCAGGTTGTAGGTACGAACTCCCGTGACATCTTCCGGCGTCTGCGCGTCGTCCTGGTCTCCGTTGACGCCCTTCAAAAGGGCATCGACTTCTTCCTGGGAGAGGAAATTATCGGCCATGGCTGCTTATTGAATGATGAATGCGGTAAATAATACGTCCGTCACGTCCTGCTCCGGCCCTTTGTCCTCGAACGGCTGGTTCACCTGATTGATGATTTCGGCCGCCAGTTGCTGCTTGCCTTCCACGGTATTGAGTTCGGATGCCTTCTTGCCGGACAGCAGCAGCAGCAAGCGGCTGCGCACTTTCGGCATGTTGACCTTGATTAAGTCCATTTCTTCCGGGCTGCTGGCCTGCAAGGTAAACGCGATTTGCAGGTATTGCTCGCCATTTTCCGGTTGCAAGTTGACGGTGAAGGCATCGATGGGCACGAAGACGGGCGGACCTGCCTTGGAAGCGGCATGTTTTTTCTTGCTGGGCGCCGATTCTTCTTTATCGGCCTTGCCATGCAGGAAGAACCAGGCGGCACCGCCACCGATAGCGCCAGCCACCAGCACCGAGGCCAGCACGATGATCAGAAGCTTTTTTTTCGAGGCGCCGGCGGGAGCCAGGCCTGCATCTGCTTTCGGATCTGCTTTCATTTTTGGATTTGCTTTCAATGGTACTCGAGTGCATGGAAGTGGATCACGACGCCATTATGTCATTATCGGCAAATTCTGCGCAGAAGGATGCAGTGAAAAGAGGGCGGAAGCGCCCTCAACTCGCTGTTTTTATACGAAAAGTTACGCCGTGGGGCGCGCCAGTGGCGTGTAGACGACGAATTGGCCTCAGGCAAAGGTATCCACGGCACTCAGGCTGGGCCGGCTGCGTCCGCCTGCTGCCGGCGCGATGGCAATCTCGCCACCCGATGCGCCGCCGCCCTGGCCATTGCCACGGTGTCCGCCAGATGCTTCCCGCTTACCCTGGTCCTGCTGTTCTGGCGTGCCGGCCGAGACGGTGGCGCTGCCAAAGGCGATGCCCGCTTCGCTCATCATCTCGCGCAGGCGCGGCATGGCCGCTTCCAGCGCCTGGCGCACTTCCGGCTGGGCCGACATGAAGGCTGCATCGGCCTGGTCATTGGTAACCGTCAGTACCACTTGCACAGGTCCCAGGTCGGGCGGATTCAAGGTCAGGGTGGCGCTCTGGTCGCCGCCGGCCGCCATCCACACGACTTTCTGTCCCAGTTGCTGGTCCCAGGCCGGCGTGCCCACCCGGCCCGTCAGCTTGTCGGCCGGCACGGCCACAGCGGCGGCCGCCTGCTGCAGCGCGCCCGGCTGTAACTGGGCCGCCAGGCGGCTCAGGTCGGCAGGCGTTTCCTTGAGGATCGGTTCGGCCACGGCGGTGCCCGCCTTGGCGGTCGCTGCCAGTTGCGCGTCGATGGCCAGCTTGCCAGGTTCGGCCTTGCCGGCCGGCACGCTGCTGCCTTGTGTGACGGCTGTCTTGCCCTGGGCCTGGCCCAGGCTGTCGGCAAAGTCGCCGCTGTCGGCCTGTGCGATGACGGTGGCGGCGGCCTTGCCGCTGCCCTGGCCGGTTGCCAGCAAGGGCCCTGTTGCCGGGTTCTTGCCCTCGGCCTTGACGCTGGTGCGCGCGGGCAGTTCTGGCACGGCCTTGGCCGCTGGCGGCTGGATGGCCAGCTGGATGCTGCCTACCAGGGCCAGCATTTCGGCGGCCGGATCGGCTGGCGGCGTGACTGTTTCGGCGGGGACGGCGGGCACGCTGGCCTCGGCCGTGGCGCTGTCGGCGGTAGCGGGCGTGGCCGCCTCGGCAACTGGCGCGGGCGGCTGTTCGCTGCTGGCTGCCTGTTCGGCGCCCGCTTGCGCCGGCTTCGCTTCGCTCGCTGGCGCCTGGGCCGGTGCCTGTGTGGCCGCAGGGCTGGCGGGGCGGGGCGTCGGCGCAGGCGCTTGTGTTTGCGCTTGCGCCATATTGCGGCTGGCCTGGCGTTGCTCGATCTGGCGGTTCAGGGTGCGCTGGAAGTCGCCCGCCGTGCCGCTGGTGGACGGCTGGCTGCGGTTGGCGGCGCCCGGCGTGGCGTTGGGCGAGATAATCTGGGAAATCGGGGTTGGCTGGGTTTGCATGATGCTGCCTTAGTGTTGCTTAGCGTTTGTAATAGGCTTGTCGCGCCGCGTGCTCATCCATTGCTTTCTGGTCGCGCTTGTTTTCCAGCTTCAGTGCCTGTTCCTGCGCCCGGTTGTTCAGGGTGGTGTATGACATGCGCTTGCGTTCGGCCAACTGCCAGCGCATCTTTTCATTGTCGCTGCGCGCTTGCGCATGCTCGACCACTTGCTGCTGGCCCAGGATGGCGCTGTCGAGTTTGACCATGAAGGCCTGGAAGTTGCGGTAAGCCATGGGCGTAATGCCGCTGCTCATGCTCGCTTCGAAGCGCTTGGCATAGTCGTCGCGGTAGCCGGACAGCATGTCGAGCTTCTGGCGGCAATCATCGAGCGCTTTCAGGGCCGCGCCCAGGCGCTTGGCGCAGTCATCCGTTTCGCGCTGGGCAAGGTCGATCAGGGTTGCAAGTTGGGAAGGAGAAGCCATGGCTGATTATATTCCCGCTATGCAAGCCCTAATCAGTCGAATAGAGCGGTAAGTTGCCCTAAGCTCTCATCCATGCTGACCCGCTCCGTAATTTGCTGTTGCAAAAACGCTTCGATCTTTTCATGCAGGGCGATGGCCTGGTCCAGCACGGGGTCAGTGCCGGCGCTGTAGGCGCCCACGCTGATCAGGTCGCGGCTGCGTTCATAGCGCGAATACAACTGTTTCAGCTTGCGCGCCTGCTGCTGGTGTTCATGCGTGGTGATCGAGTGGGCGGCGCGCGAGATCGATTGCTCGATGTCGATGGCCGGGTAGTGTCCCGCTTCGGCCAGGCGGCGGTTCAGCACGATATGCCCGTCCAGGATGGCGCGCGCCGAATCGGCGATCGGGTCTTGCTGGTCGTCGCCCTCGGTCAGCACGGTATAGAAGGCCGTGATCGAGCCTCCGCCTTCCTCGCCATTGCCGGCCCGCTCCACCAGCACGGGCAGCTTGGCGAAGACGGACGGCGGATAGCCCTTGGTGGCGGGCGGTTCGCCGATGGCCAGGGCGATTTCGCGCTGCGCCATGGCGTAGCGGGTCAGCGAATCCATGATCAACAGCACGTTTTGCCCCTGGTCGCGGAAATACTCGGCAATGGCCGTCGCATACGCGGCCCCTTGCAAACGCATCAGGGGGCGTGTCGGCCGGCGCGGCCACGACGACGGAACGGGCCAGGCCTTCGGCGCCGAGGATTTGCTCGATGAATTCCTTCACCTCGCGGCCCCGTTCGCCGATCAGGCCGACGACGATCACGTCCGCTTCCGTGTAGCGGGCCATCATGCCCAGCAGCACGCTCTTGCCCACGCCGGAACCGGCGAACAGGCCCATGCGCTGGCCACGGCCCACGGTCAGCATGGCATTGATCGAGCGCACGCCCACGTCGAGCGTATCGACGATGGGCGCGCGGCCCAGGGGATTGGCGGGGCGTACATTGATGGGAGCGCTATCGGTCGTATGCAGCGGGCCCAGCTGATCAAGCGGCCGTCCTGCGCCATCGAGCACGCGGCCCAGCAGTTGCGGTCCCACGGGCAGGTGGCGCGCGCGGTCGCTGGGGCGGCGGCGCGGGTGCGCCACGCTGCCCGGGCGGGGGATGGCCGGTTCGACGGAAAACACGCGCGTGCCGGGCACGATGCCCTCGACGTCGCTTTGCGGCATCAAAAACAGGCGTTCGCCTTCAAAACCCACCACTTCCGCCTCGACCCGGCCGCCATTCGGCAGCGGCACGGTACAGGCGGCGCCGACGGCCAGGCGCAGGCCCACGGCTTCCATCACCAAGCCGGCCACGCGCGTGACCCGGCCCGAAATTTGCATCGGTTCGACAAAGCCGACCACGGCCGAACAGTCGTTCAGGTAGGCGCGCCAGCGCGCCGCATGGGCAGTGGGGCCTTTGACGGGCTCGCTCACGGCGCCAGCCAGTCCAGGTCCTTGCCCAGCGCATGCGTCAAGCGGTGCCAGCGGGTGGACGTCTGCGCGTCGATCTGGTTGCTGGCCGTGTCGATCTTGCAACCGCCGCGTTCCACGCTGGGGTCTTCGATGACACGCCAGCCACCCTTGTCGAGTTCGTCACCGATGCCGTCGCGCACCACTTGCGCGTCTTCCGGGTTGAGCATCAGCAAGGCCGGCTGTTGCAGCACAGGCAAGTATTCGATGGCTTCGCGCACCATCGGCAGCATCAGCTCGGGGCGCACGGGCAAGGCCGTCTTCAGCATGCCCTTGGCCAGTTGCAGGGCCAGTTCCATCACGTCATTGGCGATCAGTTCATCAGCCTGGTGCACGGCAGTGCCGAAGTCGACGGCGATGGTTTGCAGATGCGCCAGTTCCACGGCAGAGGCCGCCTTGCCTTCCGCATACGATTGCGCATGGCCATCGGCATGCCCGGCCGCGTGGCCTTCCGCATAGCCGGCGGCGCGGCCTTCGTCGAAGGCCGTGGCGCGTGCTTCCTCGCGGATAGCGTCGAGTTCTTCCTGCGTCGGGTATTCGAGCGGCGGGGCCAGCTCTTCCTCGTGCAACTCGCCGTATGGATCAACTTCCGGGTCGAGCTCGGGTTCGGGGTCCGGTTCGAGCAGCTTGCGCGCCGCCACCACGCTGGGGCGCTCGTCGCCAAACGAGGTCATTTCCCAGCGCTGGTACGCGGTTTGCTGCTCTTTGGGTATTAAATTAGACAAACGAATCCTCGCCTTTTCCACCCAGTACTATCTGCCCTTCGTCCGCCAGGCGGCGCACGATTTGCAGGATCTGCTTCTGCTGCGATTCCACTTCCGACAGGCGCACGGGGCCTTTCGACTCCAGGTCTTCGCGCATCATCTCGCCGGCGCGCTGCGACATGTTCTTGAAGATCTTGTCGCGCAGCTCTTGCGAGGCGCCTTTCAGGGCGATGATCAGCATTTCCGACTGTACTTCGCGCAGCAGCAACTGGATGCCACGGTCGTCGATATCGATCACGTTGTCGAACACGAACATTTCGTCCATGATCTTTTGCGCCATGTCGTTATCGTAGTTCTTGATATTGTCCATGACGGAGCCTTCTTGCTCGCCGCTCATGAAGTTCAAGATCTCGGCCGCCGCGCGCACGCCGCCCAGCGACGATTTCTTGATGTTTTCGTTACCCGACAGCAGTTTCGTCAGCACATCGTTGAGTTCGCGCAAGGCGGCCGGCTGCACGCCGTCCAGGGTGGCGATGCGCAAGACCACGTCGTTGCGCAGGCGGTCCGTGAAATGGCCGAGGATTTCGCAAGCCTGGTCGCGTTCCAGGTGGACCAGGATGGTGGCGATGATCTGCGGGTGTTCGTTGCGGATCAGCTCGGACACGGACTGCGAATCCATCCATTTCAGCGATTCGATGCCGGACGCGTCCTTGCCGCCTAGGATGCGCGACAGCAGCACGGAAGCCTTGTCGTCGCCCAGCGCCTTGGTGAGGACTTGCCGGATGTATTCGTCCGAATCGAGGCCGACGGTGGAATTGAGTTCCGTCTGCGCGCGGAAGTCGTCGAGCACCTCGACCACCTGTTCGTGCGCGATGCCCTTCATGGTGGCCATGGCGGCGCCCAGTTTCAGCACTTCGCGCGGGCCGAGGAATTTCATGACCTCGGCCGCTTCGCTCTCGCCCAGTGCCAGCATCAGGATCGATGCTTTTTGCAGTCCCGTTGTCTCAGTCATTATTGCCTATCCATGCTTTGATTACGTTGGCTACCACGCGCGGGTCTTCCTGCGCCAGTTTTCGGGCCATCGCCAGGTTTTCGCGATAACCGCGGGCCGTGTCTTCTTCCAGTTCTTCCAGTTCCGCTTCGCTGAGCAGGACTTCGTTTTCTTCGCCGTCCTTGACCAGTTCCGGCTCGATGACGGGCGGCGGCGCGCCGAAATCGTCGATCTTGCGCATCACGGGGCGCAGCATCGGACGCACGATCTTGATGAAGATATACAGCAGGATCAGGGCCGTGATGAGGAATTTCGCCAGTTCCTTGGCCAGCGGCAAGTTGGCCGGGTCACGCCACCACTCCAGCTTGCCTTCCGGCGCGCGGTCGATGCCGTCGAAGGGCGAGTTGGCCACGCTGAAGCTGTCGCCGCGTTCCTTGTTGTAGCCCATCGCTTCCTTGACCAGATTATTGATCTGGACCATTTCGGCAGGGGAAATCGGCTTGACCGTGACTTTGCCATCCTTGTCGAAGCTGCGGCGGTAGTTGACGACGACGGCTACCGACAGGCGGCGCAAGCCGCCCATGGATTTCTGCTCGTAGCGCACGGTCTTGTCAACTTCATAATTCGTCGTCGATTCCTTTTGCGTTGGCGCCGTCGGCGCGCCGCCCGGGGCGCCAGGCGCCTCGGCCGTCAATGGCGCCGTCGCCACGCCTGGCGGCTGGTTCGACAGCGCGCCCGGCACGCCGGACGGGTTGGCATTGCCGGCGCCCGTCGATTCGCTCGTTTGCTGGCTGCGGATGGTGGACGCTTCCGGCGGCGAATTCGGCTTGTAGGTTTCGGCGGCCTGCTCGCTTTGCGAGAAATCCACGTCAGCCGTCGCTTCGGCGCGCACATTGCCTTCGCCGACGATGGGCAGCAAAATCGATTCGACTTGCTTGATCACGCTTTGCTGCAATTGCTGCACGTATTTTAATTGGTTCGGATCCAGGCTCTTGATGCCGTTGGCACGGTCCTTGTCCTTTTCCTGGTTCGACAGCAAGGTGCCGGCCTGGTCGACCACGGTGACATTGATCGGCAGCAATTCCGGCACGCTCGACGCCACCAGATGCACGATGGCGCTCACCTGCAACTGGTCCAGGCCGCGGCCTGGATGCAGGTTCAGCAGCACGGACGCCGTCGGTTTTTGCTGCTCGCGCACGAAAACGGACGGCTTGGGCAGGGCCAGGTGGACGCGCGCCGTGTCGACGGCGGACACCGATTCGATCGATTTCGCCAGTTCGCCTTCCAGCGCGCGCTGGAAATTGACCTGTTCAAGGAATTGCGACACGCCCAGTTTCTGGTTTTCCATCAGCTCGAAACCCACGTTGCCGCCCTTCGGCAAGCCTTGCGCGGCCAGTTTCAGGCGTGCATCGTGGACTTGCTCGGACGGCACGAGAATGGCGCCGCCGCCTTCGGAAAACTTGTGCTTGATGCCCAGCTGGTCCAACGACGCGGTGATGGCACCGCCGTCGCGGTCCGTGTAGTTGGAGAACAGGACTTTGTATTCGGGCGGCTGGTTCCACATGTACAGGGCCACGCCGATGGCGACGAGCGCCGCCACGCCCAGGCCGCGCAGGAAATTCTTGCCCATCGGCGTCTTGGCGAACGCTTGCACGGACTCCACGGGCGAGCGGGCAGGCGCCGGTTCAGGCGGTATGCGGTTCACATCGATTTCTTCGGCTACAGCCATGATTGCCTTCCAGGGCGCGTATGTTTGGTAATGAGTGGGGGCCGCTTCCTCAGGAGGAGGGGGCGATATGCAGAATTATCCGCCACTGTCACGCACTTCAATCGTCCAAATAGAAGGCGCTTTTGCCGCCTGCTCGGCCGAGCGGCTGGCGTTGGCGCTGGTATTGTGGAACCCTGGCAACATGTGACGGAAGTTATTGTACCCGTCGTTGCCTTGCAAGCCAGGGTTTTGTTCTCTGGGTGCAACAGGCAAGGAACAGTTATGCAGCAGACCAGAATCGGGAGGCAAAGTGAAAACAGGCGGTATCGATAGCAGCAGGATCGAGGCGATGATCGCGCAACTGAAGTCGGCGGCCACGCGGCCGGAGGCGAAAATACCGGCGATCCAGACCGAGATGCCGGCGGCGAAGGTGAATTTTGCCGATGCCTTCAAGAGCGCGCTGGACTCCGTGAGCGGCGCGCAAAAGGCGTCGTCGGCACTGGGCCAGCGCTTTACCATGGGCGACGAAAAGGTCAGCCTGTCGGACGTGATGGTGTCGATGCAAAAGTCGAGCATCGAATTCCAGGCGACGGTGCAGGTGCGAAATAAGCTCGTGTCGGCATATCATGAGATCATGAATATGCAAGTTTGATACAGGCGAGTGTATTGGTATGTCACGAACGCCTTACCAACCGTAAGGTGTTAACCCAACCCCGCCATGCGCGCATTCCGTTCTCGCTCCAGTCGCGTGATATAGCGCTGCACGTGCGCCAGCATGCTGCGCGGCAGGTCGACGAACTGGCAGCCGAGTCGGCGGTTCAGCTTGTTGTTCAGCAAGGTCATGTCCAGCGAATTGCGAATTTGCAAAGTTGCGGTGACGATGCCGACGTCGGGCAAGTCGATGCGGCAGCCGGGATAGTCCCTGCCGATGGTCTCGCCCAGCATCAATTTATTGTCGAGGATGGCGATGCCGCCGCAACTGATGTCGGCCAGCGGGAACAGCGTGTCGGCGCCGCCCAGCGAGGGCGGCAGGGGAATCGAGACGCGTACGGGATTGCTCACGGGCGTCGTCATGCGGTAATACTCGCGCCGCTGCAAGCGGATCAATGTTTCTGGAATGGCAATTTTCAAGGCGGGCTTGCCGCCGTAATTGCACTCTTCCACCAGGGCGCTGGCAAACAGGATGCGGATCTTGTCGAGCGAGGTTTCAAACGAGATGCCCTTGGCGGCCACCATGCGCCGGTTCTGGTCGGCGTTCACGGAACGGTCGAGGATGACGGTATTGTGTTCCGCGTCGACGTCCAGGATGGAAGTGACGCACACATCGGATTCACCGTGGATCAGCATGCGGATCAGCTGGTTCTTTTCGCCGATGCTACGCAGCAATGCGATGATTTCCCGCCGCGATTCCACTTCAAAATCATGCCAGTTTTCGAGGCCGGAATCCATAATATGTGCTTGCATTGATGCCTGTCTATGTATCGGTGAGGTTGACGCTGGTGTCGGGCGGGGGCGGGATGGGGCCGCCATTCGCAGATTCAATATGATATAACCAGGCCAGCAGTTCCGCAATCGCCCGATACAGGCCGGGCGGAATCTGGCGGTCCAGGTCGACATCCATCAGCAGTGCCACCAATTCCTTCGATTCATGCACGAAGACGCCGTGTTCGCGCGCCGTGCTGATGATCTGGTCCGCGATCAGGCCGCTGCCCTTGGCCACCACCTTGGGCGCCGGCGTGCCGCTCTGGTAGGCCAGCGCGACTGCCGTCTGCGGCACCTTGCGCTTGGTGTCGTCAAGCATCATCTGCTCCAGCCGCCTCGGGTTTGCCGGCGATCGTCAACGACGACAAGGGCCAGCCGGCCGCATCGAGCGACGCTTCCAGCCGCGCCGCATGCTGGCGCAAGGTGTCGGCGCTGCCTTCGCTGCCCGCTTGCAGCTGGATGTGCACGCGGCCGCCCTGCAAGACCACGTGCGCGGCCAGGTCGCCCAGCAGGGGGAACTGGAAGCGCACATTGCTGCGCCAGGCCGTCGCTTCCTCGTCGCCGTCGCGTCCTTCGTGCTGCTGTCCTTCCGGCGCATCCTTGCTGATGTCCCACTGCATCTTCTGGCCGGGCCAGGCTTCACCCTGCCACTGCACGCGCGCCTGTTCGTGCGCATGCAGCTGTAAATTGATCAGTTGCGCCGAGGCCAGGTCGGTGCCCGTCCTGGCCATGTCGCCCTGTGCCGCCTTCTGCATTTGCGGCTCCAGCAGCAGCGACGCCAGCGGCCGCTTGCCTTCGGCCCATTCCGCCACATGCGATTCGTAGAACAGGCCGCTGCTGCCGACCGCATCCTGCAGTTTCTGGGCCACTTGCGCCGGGTCAGCGCCCGGCCTGGCCATCAGCAGCGTCTTGCCGACCAGGGACAGGGGCGCGCCGGGCACGCTTTCCGCCTGGCTGAGCACAGTGCTGATGGCGCGCGCGGTGGTGCTCAGCTCGGGCGCAGGCGTGTCGCCGGCCAGGGTAGGCAGCAAATTGGCTGGCGTCAGGGGCGCGCGGCTGAGCAGGGTGGCGGCCGTGCTGCTGGCGCGCGTGCCCGCCTGGGCGGCGCCTGGCTGGGGACCGCGCAGGTCGGCAGCCTCGGGCTCGGCATCCGCGTCCGCATATGTCAGCAGGGCGTTGGCGGGCTGGTCGCGGTTATTGCCGATTTGAAAAGAGGGGCGGGGATTGATGCCGATCAAGGTCAGCGGGATTTCCGTGCCCGGCTGGGCGCCGGCGGGCAGCTGCATGCGGGCCGGCGTACCGGCCACGCGCACCAGGAAGCTGCCGTCACCCATGCGGGCCAGCACCTGTCCTTGCATGGATTTGCCGATCAGTCCCTGCAGCGAGCGCTGGAACTCTGCCTGGCGCGGGTCGGCGACGGCATCGGCCGCCCGCGTGGCCTTGACCGGGGTCAGGGGCGTCATGCCGATCGCATCCATCTTCGGCAACATGATAGGTAACCTTGCCCCGTGGGCGTTTAGACGCCGTAGGCGTTGGCCAGGCGCCGCTCAGTGCCGGTGCTGTTGATCAGCTTGGACAATTGCGCCATCCACGGCATGGTGAGGTCGCGGATCTTGCGGTCGTCTTCCAGGATCTGCTTGATCAGGGCGACCTTGCGCTGGCGGCCAGCGCTTTCCAGTACGACTTTTTCTTCATTCGCCTTCAGCGCGGCCACATGCGCGCTGATACGCTGTTCCAGCGCTTCCAGTTCATCCCAGTCGGCGTTGGTGGCGGCGGTCACCATCTGGCCCGTCAGGGTCTGCACGGCTTCGTAAGTGGTCAGGACTTCTTGATTGGTCATCATGGCTCAGGCGCTCGCAAGGCTGGGCATACGTTTCAGATCGGCGCCAGGCATGGCGGCGGGGGTGGCGCCGATGGCGTTCCAGGTTTCGCGCAGGTCGGTCAGCAGGCGCTGCACTTCTTCCAGCAGGGTAATATCGTTGTGCAGGTTGGCCGTTAGCAGGCGCGCGCTCATGTATTCGTACAGTGCGTCGAGACCTTCGGCGATCTGGCCGCCCGCGTCCTTGTCCAGGCTGGCGCGCAAGCCATTGTCGATGATCTGGATGGCCTTCGAGATGGACTTGCCTTTTTCCGGCACATTGCCCGATTTCATGTGCACTTGCGCGCTGAGCACGGCCACCAGGGCGCCGTCGTACAGCATCACGATCAGCTTGTGCGGCGAGGCCGAGCCAATGCCCGTTTCCAGGCCGACCTTAGCATAGGCGTTGACGCCGCGTTGTTGGGTTCCAAACATATATTCTCCTGATAATAGCGCTTAACGGTTGGCGGCGATGGATGCCAACTGCTGAGTCAAATAAGTTTGCGTGGACTGTAATTTGCTTAGCGTAACGTCGAGGCGCGTGTATTGGGCGCGGTAGCGCGCTTCGATATCGGTCAACCTTGCACTGAATTTGTCGCGCTGCGTTGCCACTGACTTCAGGGTTTCATTGATGCCGTTCGTGCGTCCGGTGATCATGCCGTCCGTGCCCAGGAAGGAAGTGGCCAGGTTGTTCAACTGGTAGGCATAGCCTTGCGAAAAGCTGACCGTGCCGCGCGAGCCGATGACACCTCCGGTGACTTCAATCTTCAAGCCTTCGGCTGGCGAACCGGGGGCGCCCGTCAGGGTCTGGCCCGAGCCGATGATCGGTTGTCCCCCCAGCGTACCTGCCACGTCGGTACCTTTGAGGGGTGTGGCAGCACCAAACAGGTTGCTTATCGGGGTGCCCGTGTTGCTGCTCACCGCCAAATTCGATACCGAACCAAAGCGGCTCGACACCATGACCAGTTTACCGGTGCCATCGATCGAAGCCGAGACCGTTGCGCCATTGTCAGAAAAGGCTTTCACGCCGTTGATAGAGGACTGCATCAGCGATGCCATCTGCGCCGGCGTGTAAGTGCCTGCCGGTATCGTCACCTGGGCCGTGTTCTTGGCCGCCGAGGGGTCGGTATCGTTCAGGGTGACGTTCCACGTGGTATCGCTGGCGATCGTAGTAGTGGCTGGCAGCACAGCGAGCGACGTGAGCGAACCTTGGCTGGCCATCGTGGTGATGCTCAGGTCATAGGTGCCGGGTTTGGTAGCGGCAGTCGAGCTGGTGAAGGCCACGTTACTGTCGGTGGTCGCACCGATAGCTGAAAACAGGCCGGCGATGTCGCCGAAGTTCGTGCTGATAGCCTTGTCGAGCTTGCTGGTATCCAAGGTCAGGCTACCATCTTTCTGGAAGGAAATACCTACCTGGCTCAAGGTGCTCATGCTACTGTTCAGGCCGGTAATCGGCGCGCCCAGCTGCCTGCGCAACTGACTCTGGATCGATTTAACGGTCGCGTCTCCCAGTAAAACCCCGCCCGTCTTGGTGTCGGGATTGTAGGCCGTCATCTTGCTGATCGAGGTATTCAGATCGTTGTAGGCCTTGACGAAGGCGGTGATGCTGGTTTTAACCGTCGAGGTATCTTTTGCCACCGATAAATTGGAAGTGCCTATCTTGGTAATGCCCAAGGTGACGCCTTCGATTGCCGTATCGACGCTGTTCGAACTGCTGGTGATGGCAATGCCGTTGACGCTGAACATGGTGTTCTGCGCCGCACTGTTCTGTTTCAGGTTTTGCGTGCCGGACGCATCATAGGATAACAAGTTATTCAGGGCGCTGTCGGCGGGCTGACCATCGCTGCCGCTGAGTGAAATCTTCATGGCTGAATTGGCGCCTGTCTTGGTCGAACTGAGCACCAGGTGATACGGCTTGTCGCTGCCATCGGACACGATGCTGGCGGTCACGCCCAAGCCCGCGTTATTGATGGCGTCACGTATGCCCTGCAAGGTATTGTTGGTGGCATCGATCACCACTGACCCCGTTGCTTGCGTGCCATCCTGGGTAAAGTTGGTATTCAGGTAAGCACCACCCGAACCTGCCGTCAGTCCGGCTGCCGCCGGATTGCTGCCGGCGACGGTGATGGGGCTGGCATTTCCCGAGGCCAGGGTGATCGAGCTGGCAATCGTCACGTTAGAACCGTCGTTGGTGGCATTGGATGCATGGCCGATGCCGCCCATGACGCTGCCTGTGACGACTTCCTCGATATTGATATTGGAGCCATCTGCACGCGTAAATTGCAGGTTGCCGTCCGCCGCCTTGCCTGTGACCGTGATGTTCGCGGCGGCCAGCGCGTTCGAGACGGCATTCGGGCCAGCCAGTGTCGTATCGAGCGAGGCGGCGGTGATGCCGCTGCCTGCGGCGACGCCGTTACCCTGGGTGACGATCTCGACACCGCCAACCGACAGCGAATAGGTGCCGTCCGCTCCGGTGGCAATGTTGCCGAAACCGGTGAACATGGTGGCGCTGCTGGCCGTTGGCTGGGCCGTGGCCGTCACGCCCGTGGTGCTGCTTTTGGCGTTGATGGCGTCGGCCAGCGCACGCGCGCTCTTGGTGCTGGCATCGGTCGGGATGGCCGTGCCATTGATGATCAGCGAGCCGTTGCTCACGCCCGTGAGCAGGGTGCTGCCGCCCAGTGTCGTGCCCGATACGCCAAAGGTGCCGCCGGCGAGCGAGCCGAGCTGGAATGACACCGTCGTCTTCGCGCCGCTGCCGATGGTCGATAGTTTGCTGGCCATGCCGCCCGACGTCAGCGTCTGTGCCTGGGCCAGCTGCGAAACATTGATGTTGTAGCTGCCGGCTACGGCCTTGGCCCCGGCGCTGGCCGACAGCACCAGTGGGTCCGATGGCGTGGCGCTGACGGCGCGGAAGTTATTCGAGTTGGTCAGTGCCGACAGCGAACTCTGGAAACTGCTGACGGAACCGCTGAGCGTTCCCAGCGCGCTGAGCTTGGCCTGGTAGGAAGCTGTTTTCTTGTCAAAAGTACCCAGCGGTGCCGCTTCGGCCGTCATCAGCTTGTCGATGATGGCATTCACATCCAGACCGTTGGCGCCGGCGGCGATGCCAACGGATGATATTGTAGGGGTGATGGCCACTGAATACTCCTAGGAAAACACTAATATAAGCTGTTATCGGCAGAATCAATCAGGACTTGAGAGGGGGATTTACCGCGCTGTTTTCAGCGGGAGCAGAAAATCGGGGAAGAGATAGATGAATGTTATTTTATTTTCAATAAAAAGACGGGGCCGGATAGCCAGGCTATCGGGCCCCGTGGTCATGCCGATGCATACTGCCACGATGCTGCACGTCTGTGGGCAATGCCATCGTTATGCGCTTTGACTGATCAAGGAACCTTTGGCCGAATCGAAGGTCTTGGCCAATTCCAGCGCTTCCTTGGTGGGAATCTGGCGCAGTACTTCCTTTGTTTCCTGGTCGATGACCTTGACCACCGTGCGCTGGCTGTCCTCGTCGATGGAAAATTCAATGCCTTGCGTCTTTATTTGCGACGATTGGTTCAGCTCTGATACCGCCTTGTTCAACTGCTCCCGGCTGGGTTCCTTGCTGGCTTGCTGTGGTGCAACCGTGTCGTTTTCCGTGGCCGTTCGTGACGCTGCCGGGCGCGCCGGCGACGTGTCCGCAGACACATAACTCTTGTCTATTCTGGCCGCGGAGGCGGTCGCTATCGTGTCGATAGTCATGGTGCTCTCCTAGTGAAAATTCCCCTGCCGAAAAAATCCGGCAGGGGAATCAGAGTCCTACGCTGTTGCCTGACTAATCGGAGATTAGCCGCGCAGCAGGCTCAGGACGCCGTTTGGCAGCGAGTTCGCTTGCGCCAGCATGGCCGTACCAGCTTGTTGCAGGATCTGGCCGCGGGTCATGTTGGCCGTTTCCGAAGCGAAGTCCGTGTCGACGATACGGCTGCGCGATGAGGACAGGTTTTCCGTCGTCGATTGCAGGTTGGCGATGGCCGACGAGAAACGCGACTGCAAAGCGCCGTACTGGGCGCGTTGGCTGTTCACCGTCGACAGGGCGGCATCAGCAATCTTCAGTGCCAATTGCGCACCGCCGAAGGTGGTGACGTCAAGCGAAGCGACCGATTTCAGCTGCGAAGCTGCACCGCCTGCAACCAGAGCCAGGCCGGAGCCCGCATCGCTGGCGGAGAAACTGCTGTCCGAGTCGAACGTGATGGTTCCGTTGGCAACGGCGGTAGCACCTTTTGCGTCCGCGCCAGCAACAATGCCGCCGGCAGTGGTGTAGGTGTTGACTTTCAACTGGTTGGCGCCGCCAGCAGCGGTGTCGGCGATGGCGATGTTGGCGCCGCTGGAGTTGCTCAGCTTGATACCGCCATTTGTGCTGTCGAACTGGGCGGTCACGCCGGTCTTTGCTGTCTGGGCATTGATGGCGTTGATGCCGGCAGCAAAGTCAGTTGCGCTGGCGGCACCAGCGGCGACGTTGAACGATACGGTGACCGGGCTGGCACTGTTGTCCGAAGCGATCGTGAAGGCGTAGTTGCCAGCGACCAGGCCCAGGTTGGCTTCTGTCTTGGCAGTTGCCGTCACGCCGGTGGCCGAGGTTTTCTGGTTCAGGGCAGCGGCGATCGTTTGGGCCGTATCCGTGGCGGTGGTGGTATAGCTGGCGGAACCGAGCTTGCCGCTGATCGCGATTGCTTTGGCAGCAACGACGCTTGTTGAGGCGGTTGCTGCAACTGCATTGTTCTCAATGCGGTTGTTACCATAAGTGCTGGTCAGGAAGTTCGCACCATTGGCCGAAATCAGTTGATTGGCATCGGCGCCGACCTGGAAGTTGGCCGTACCCATGGTGCCGTCCAACAGTGCCTGGCCGTTGAAAGAAGTGGTGGTGGCGATACGGTTCAATTCCGAACCCAGTTGACCTACCTCGGTTTGCAGCGCCTGACGGTCGCTCGACGAGTTCGTGGCGTTCGACGATTGCACGGCCAGTTCGCGGATACGTTGCAGGATATCGCCCGAGCTCGACAGTGCGCCCTCGGCCGTTTGAGCCAGCGAGACGCCGTCGTTTGCATTACGGGTGGCTTGGGTCATGCCGCGAATTTGCGACGTCATGCGGTCGGAAATCGCCAGGCCAGCGGCGTCGTCTTTTGCGCTGTTGATGCGCATGCCTGAGGACAGACGTTGCAGCGAGGTGGTCAAGGCCGATTGCGAAGTCGACAGATTGCGTTGCGAGTTCAGGGAAGCGATGTTGGTATTAATTACTGCAGCCATGATAATTCTCCAGACAGGTACTACATTACGCTATGTGCTAGTCACTTTGGCCTGCCCCGTTGTTCCGGGGCAATCAAGCCGCTGTTGTAATGTTTATCGGTTACTGCTTGGAAAAGTTGATAGGGAAAAACATTCTTTATTTAATTTTTTTCCTTCAATTTTTAAAATCAGGGCCCGTCTATCGGCAAGCTTGCAGGAAACTTGAGGGGGGAATAAAAAATATTTTGCATGATCTCCTCCATGTTTTTTGCGGCGGGCGTTCATTTCATCAGAGTGACTGCGTTCCTCAGCGTGAAGAGAAGCTGCTAAGATCATTGCAATCATGCATGGATACCTGTTGTCATGTTACTGATCAGCATGGTATGGCGAGCCGCTCGTGGCGGCCATGCAGTTGTATGGATTGTATGGATACCCTAATAAAATGATGACTGATACTGCTGCTGGCAATGCTGCCGGCCTGCCCGAGGGCAGCGAAATCGCGCTGGCGGTGGCGCAAGCGATCTTGTCGGCCGAGACACATTTGCAAGCGGGGCAGTTTTCCGAGGCAGAGCAGCTATACAAAGCGGTACTGCAGCTTGCACCCTTGCATATGGAAGCCAATCGCCAGTTGGGGCTGTTGGCATTAAAGGCGGCCGAGGTTGAGGCAAGTTTGCCTTTCTTTGCGGCCGCACTTGAGGCGCGTCCCGATCTCGCTGCTGGTTGGCTGGACTATATAGAAGCCTTGATCCTGGCTGGCAAGAATGAGACGGCAAGACAGGTGCTGCAGTTCGGACGCGAACGCGGTCTCGATAATATATGGGCCGACCAGTTGGCCCGCCGGCTCGATGGCGGCGAACCGGCAGCCTCTGCCGCCGATGCAGCTCCTCTGGACAACGTTTCCGCCGGCAGCGGACGGGGCGGTGGGGGCCATGCGGAAGACGATTTGAATGCCTTGTTCGAGCAAGGTCGTTATGCCGAAGTGGAGCAGGGCGCGCGAGCCTTGACGCGGCGCCAGCCGCGTGACGGCTACGGCTGGAAATTGCTGGGCGCTGCGTTACACGAGCAGCGCCGTTCGCGCGAGGCACTGCCATGCATGCAGAAAGCGGCGCGTCTGCTTCCGGGAGATGGCGAGGCTCAGCACAATCTGGGGCTGATCTTGCAGGAACTGGGCAATATGACAGCTGCCGAGAATGCTTGCAGGAATGCCCTGGCCATGGAGCCTGGCTTAATGTTGGCACACAGCAATCTTATTTTGATGCAAAACTATCATTCCCGTGCAACGCCGGCCAAGCGTCTGGCCGAAGCGCGGCGTTTTGGCCTGGAAGTCAGTCGCTTGGCGAGCGCGCCATTTACGGCTTGGTCTTGTAGCAAGCAGCCGCAGCGCTTGCGTATCGGCATGGTTTCAGCTGACCTGAGGAACCATCCGGTTGGACTTTTCCTGGAGGCATTGCTGGCGGCGTTGGACCCGCGCCGCGTGGAATTGATCGCTTACCCGACTGTTCTTCATGCCGATTTGGTGACGGCGCGCCTGCGGCCTCACTTTGCTGCGTGGCGCCCGATTTCAGGCCTGGACGATGCAACTGCGGCGCATTTGATTGAAAGCGACGGCGTGCATGTGCTGTTTGATCTGGGTGGTCATACAGGCAACAATCGTTTGCCCGTATTCGCCTGGCATCCGGCGCCCGTTCAGGTGAGCTGGCTTGGTTATTTTGCGACTACCGGCATGGCGGAAATGGATTATTTGCTGGCCGACCCTTATGTGGCGCCGCTCGGTGAAGAGGGAGAATTTACGGAAACGTTGTGGCGCATGCCCGACAGCTATCTGTGCTTTAGCGAGCCGCGTGACGACGTGCAAGTGACGTCGCTGCCGGCTTTGTCGCAAGCTTATGTCACGTTTGCCTGTTTTAATAATCTTGCCAAGATGAATGATGCCGTCGTCGCCCTGTGGTCGCGCGTACTCAAGGCCGTGCCCGATTCCAGATTGTTGCTCAAGACTAAACAGCTGGACGACGCAGCCGTGCGCGCGCGCACGCTGGCACGCTTTGCTGCGCATGGCATCGGTGCCGAGCGTCTCTGCATGGAAGGCACAGCAACGCGCATAGGGATGTTACAGGCTTACCAGCGTGTCGATATCGCGCTCGATCCCTTCCCGTATCCTGGTGGTACGACTAGCATGGAAACCTTGTGGATGGGCGTGCCGATCGTGACGCGGCGCGGCACGCACTTTTTGTCGCATCTGGGAGAGTCGATATTACACAATGCAGGCTTGCCGGATTGGATCGCCAGCGACGATGATGATTATGTGGCGATCGCCCGTCGCCATGCTGCTGACATCCATGCGCTGGCGGCACTGCGCGGGCGCCTGCGCCAGCAGGTTGTGGCTTCGCCGCTGTATGATGGCCCCCGTTTTGCGTACCATTTCGAGGCGGCTGCCTGGGGCATGTGGCACGACAAGAGCAAAGCATTGGCTCAATTCTGCGTATTACCCCAAGGAGTATCATAGTGTCCCGTACCACCCTGATTACCGGCGGCGCCGGCTTCCTTGGCTCTCACCTGTGCGACCGCATGATCGCCGATGGCCACGATGTGTTGTGCGTGGATAATTTCTACACGGGCAGCAAGGATAATATCCGCCACCTGCTGGGCCACAAGCGTTTCGAACTGTTGCGCCACGACGTCTGGCTGCCGCTGTACGTGGAAGTGGACCGTATCTACAACCTGGCTTGCCCGGCCAGCCCCGTGCACTACCAGAACGACCCCACTTCGACCACCAAGACCTCGGTGCTGGGGGCCATTAACATGCTGGGCCTGGCCAAGCGCAAGCGCGCGCGTATCCTGCAGGCATCGACTTCGGAAGTATATGGCGATCCGCAAGTGCATCCGCAACGCGAGGACTATTGGGGCCACGTCAACCCGATCGGTCCGCGCGCCTGCTACGATGAAGGCAAGCGATGCGCCGAAACCCTGTTTTTCGATTACCACCGCCAATCGGCCGTGGATATTCGAGTCGTGCGTATCTTCAATACCTATGGCCCGCGCATGCATCCGAACGATGGCCGCGTGGTCAGCAACTTCATCGTGCAGGCACTGCGCGGCGAACCGATCACCCTGTATGGCGATGGCCAGCAGACGCGCTCGTTCTGCTATGTCGATGACTTGATCGAAGGCATGGTGCGCATGATGAACCAGACGCAGGAAATCGGTCCGATGAACCTGGGTAATCCTGCCGAATTCACCATCCGGGAACTGGCCGAACTGGTGCTGCGCTTGACGGAATCGAAAAGCGAGTTGGTCTTCCATCCCTTGCCGGCCGACGACCCCGTGCGCCGCCAGCCCGATATCGCCAGGGCGCGCGCCGCCCTGGAGTGGGAACCGACGGTGAGCCTGCATGATGGGCTGAAAGAAACCATCGCTTACTTCAAGAAAGTGATCTTTGCATGAAACAGCAATTGCTCCCGGCAGTGTGCCCGGTCTGTGCCCACACGGTGGCGGCAGCGTTTTTCGATGGCGGCCAACAAGCCCTGGCCACCCTGGGCTGGCCGGCCAGCGCTGCCGAAGCGCAGGCGATGGCCGTGCAGCCGCATGACTTCGTGCAGTGTCCGCAGTGCACGCACGTGTGGAACCGCGCGTTTTCCTACGACGCCATCCCCTACCAGGATAATCCGAATCGCATGTTCAACAAGGGCGGCATCTGGAAAGGCCATCTGGCCGATACGCGCGACGTGCTGCTGGCCCAATTGCCGGCCTCGCCCACGGTGATCGACATCGGTTGCGGCGAAGGCCATTTCGTGCGCGCGCTGGCCGATGCCCGCAGCGAGCAGGGGCGTTTCATCGGTTTCGATCCGAATGCCACGCCGGAAACGGGCCGCGGCGTGGAATTTCACGCACGCTATTTCCAACCGTTGCAGGATTTGCCCGAGTTCGCACCCGATGCGCTGGTGATCCGCCACGTGCTGGAACACCTGACCGATCCCGCTTCGCTGGTGGAGCAGATGGCGTGGGCCGCCTCGCGTTCGGATAAGCCGTGCTGGCTGTTTGCCGAAGTGCCGTGCATCGACCGGGTCTTCGCCACGGGCCGCCTGGCCGATTTCTTCTATGAACATATGTCGCATTTCACCACGGAATCGTTCCGCACCCTGATGCAGCGCGCTGGCGAAGTGGTGCAACTGGCGCATGGCTATGACGGCGAAGTGGTGTATGCGCTGGTGCGCCTGCAGATACCGAAGGCGCTGCGCGACCAGGCGCGCCACAGCAATGCTTTTGCCTCTGCGGCCCAGCGCAGCCGGAAAACCATTGCCGCCCAGCTCGACACTTTGGCCACGGGCGGCCAGCGCGTGGCCATCTGGGGCGGCACGGGCAAGGCCGCCGCCTTCATGCACCAGTTCGGCGCCGATGCACAGCGCTTCCCGCTGGTGGTCGACTCCGATCCGGATAAGGCCGGCACTTTCGTGCCTGGCCTGGGCCAGGAAATCGTCTACCGCGACGTGCTCAAGACGCAGCCCGTCGACGTGGTCATCATCCCCACGCAGTGGCGTGCACGCGATATCGCTGCAGAAATGGCGCGCGAGGGCATTATTGCCAAGTCCATCCTGATCGAGCACGAGGGCGGCTTGATCGATTTCTTTGCCGACGAGCATCCTTACCGCTGATGCTCCCGGCAGGTGCCCAGCTGGTGCCGGAATGCAAAAATGCCGCTCGGTGAGCGGCATTTTTATCAGCAGTGTCTTTGCAAAATGGCTAATTCGCCACCACCACGCGGTTCTTGCCCGTTTGCTTGGCCTGGTACATGGCGCGGTCGGCGCGCTTGACCAGTTCGGCCTGGTCTTCGTTGGGCAGGCGCAGGGCGACGCCGGCGGAAAAGGTGATCAAGACTTTTTCGTTATCGTGCAGGAAGAAATGCCGGGTCAGCTCGCGCTGCAATCGCGTCATCGTCGACGAGGCCGCCTCGACCGTCGTTTCCGGCAGCAGGATGAGGAATTCCTCGCCGCCGAAGCGGGCGATGACGTCCATCGAGCGCAGGGTTTCCTTGACGATCTTCACCAGGTGTTTCAGCGCCGCATCGCCGGCCAGGTGGCCGTAAGTGTCGTTCAGGCGCTTGAAATCGTCCAGGTCCAGCATGGCGATGCACAGGGGCGTGCCGCGGCGGTCGGAGCGGGCCGTCTCGCGTTCGAACACGTCGTCCAGGCCGCGGCGGTTCAGGCTGCCCGTCAGCTGGTCTTCGCGCACCAGTTCGCTCATATGCTGGAGCTTCGCTTCCAAGGTGTGGATGCGCTGTTCCGCATCCTGCACTTCCTGGCGCGCCAGCACCATTTTGTCGCGTGCGCGCAAGGCTTCGTTCTGCACCATGCGCGTTTCGCGCAAGACTTCGTCGAGAACGCTGTTCAGTTCGCTGATATTTTCCGCTTGGCTGATCTTTTCTGAATAGCCGCCGATCTTTTCATGGAAGTCGCCCGTGCTGGCCGCCACTTGCCCCAGACGGTCGATGAAGGTCATCATCATGTTCTTGACCGTCAGCTTGACGTCGGACAGGCTGTGCTTGAGCTGGCCTTGTTTGTAGATGACTTCCTTCAGGCTGCGCGTGGCGTCTTCCAGCGCGCGCTGGTCGAGCGGGCCGGCGATCAGGTTTTGCACGGCATCGACCTGGCCGCGCAGCCAGCTGTCGTCGTCGAGCAACTGGCTGACGTTATCGAGCAGCAACTTGAACAGGCGCAGCAGCAATTCTTGCTGCTCGGCCGTGTCGCCGCTTTTCAATTCGATCTGGTAACACAGCTGCTTCAGGCGCAGCGCCGCTTCGTTCAGCGCTTCTTCCGTGTGGGCCAGCTTGATGGCCGCACCCAGCGATTCGGCTTCTTCCACCAGGGCGGGCGTGCCCGTCAGCAAGGTGGCGACGGCAAAGCCCAGGGTGCGGCTGAGCAATTCGCGCAGGGTGCGCGTCTGTTCGCCGTCCGGCAGAGGGGGCAATTCGATGCCGCCCCCTTTCTTGACCTGTTTTTCCGCCAGTTGCGCCAGGGTGCGCGCGTAGCTGTCCCAGTCGCGCGCTTTCAGGGCGCGCTGGAAACGCCGGCCAAAGTCGCCCAGTTCGCCCGCCGATTCACTCATCTTGGCGGCGAACTGCGTCAGGACGTTTTCCGCGCCACTCTCGTCAACATTGGCGCTGGCGGCCAGCACGGCTCCCGGCGCGGCAGGGTTGTCCGCCGGTTCGCTGATGCCGGCGATTTCATTGTAGATATCGCGATAGGCGCTCGGCGTCGGGGCGATGCGGCGCGTCGCCAGGCGGCGAAACGCTTCACGGGCGATATCGGCCGGATTCATCGCCGCGGCGGCGGTATTCGTGGTGCCAGCGGGCGCGCTTGCTGGTGGAGATGGCAATTTACTGGACATGTAGACACAGCCTTTTTAGATATTTCTCATTATCCTCATGATATGCGAGTTGGCAAAGAACTTATTGTGCGAGAAGCAAGGAGAAGTCCTGTCAATTCGCTCGATGCCAGCGGGCATGCCGCCTTGCCGTCAATCCACCAGCTGGTTGCGGATCGCGTAATGCGTCAGTTCGGCGCTGTTCTTGAGTTTCATCTTGACCAGCAAGCGGGCGCGGTATTCGCTGACGGTTTTTACGGACAATTTCAGCTCTTCGGCGATGGCGCCCACTGCCTTGCCCGAGGCGATCATGACCAGGGTCTGGTATTCGCGGTCCGACAAGGTGTCGTGCAAGGCCGTTTCGTGGTCGTCGCCCACCGTGTTGGCCAGTTCCTGCGCCAGCGAGGCGCTGATGTATTTTAATCCCTGCGCCACCTGGCGGATGGCCGTGACCAGTTCGCGCGGCGCGCTCTGTTTCGTCAGGTAACCGGCAGCGCCCGCCTTGAGTGAGCGGATGGCGTACTGGTCCTCGCGGTGCATGGAGAGCATCAGCACGGCCAGTTCCGGCTTTTCCTTCTTGATCTGCTTGAGCACCTCGATGCCGCTGCGGTCGGGCAGGGAGATGTCGAGCAGCAACACCTGGCATTTCGAGCCGCGGAACAGTTTGATGGCGTCGTGGCCATTTTCGGCCTCGCCGGCGACGATGATGTCCTTCGTGTCGGCGAGGATTTGCTTCAAGCCCTCGCGCACGATCGCGTGATCGTCGGCGATGAATACCCGGATGGTGGCTTTTTCTTTCATGACTGCGTTGTTTCCTATCTGAATCTCTGCGCCCTGCGGCGGCCCTATGGCCTTATGGCAATCCGCTCTGCGCTGGTGCGCCGGCTGCAGCCGCTATTATCGCCTCTCGCGGCGTGGTCAGCCGGATTTTTATGCTCAGGATGGTGCCGCCGTCCGGCCCGTCCATCAGGCTCAGGGTGCCGCCCAGCGCGCTGGCCCGTTCGGCCATGCCGCGGATGCCGAACGATTGCGGCTTGGCGCGGTCGGACAGGCGCATGCCGACGCCATTGTCGGCGATGGTCAGGCGCAGATGCTGGCGCTGCCGGGCCAGGCGCACGCTGACCTTGCTCGCCTGCGCATGCTTGGCGATATTCGTCAGCGCCTCCTGGGCGATGCGGAACAGGCTGGTTGCCTGGTCCAGCTCCAGTTCGATGTGCTGGCGGTTCGAAATGAACTGGCATGCGATGCCGGCCTGGCGCGCGAATTCCTTCACTTGCCAGTCCAGCGCGGCGACCAGGCCCAGGTCCAGCATGGAAGGGCGCAAGTCCAGCGAAATGCGGTGCACGGCGTCGATGCTGCGGTCGACCAGGGCATCGACATAGTCGGCCTTTTCCTGCAGCAGCGGGTCGTCCGGCGGCAGGCGGCGCGCCAGCATGGCCAGCGCCATCTTGATCGCCGTCAAGTTGCCGCCCAGGTCATCGTGCAGTTCGCGCGCCAGGCGCGTGCGTTCATGTTCCTTGACCTTGTCGATATGCGCAGTCAGCTCGGCCAGGCGGGCGCGCGACTGGCGCACTTCAATCTGTTCGAGCCGGCTTTCCGTGATATTCGTCATGATGCCTTCCCACTGCACCGTGCCGTCGGCCAGCGCGCGCGGCGTGGAGCGCAGGTTGATCCATTTGACGTCCTTCCAGGCATCAATCCAGATGCGGCCTTCCCAGTTCCAGCTCCACAAGGCCGCCTTCGATGCCTGCATCGACTCCAGATACGAGGCGCGGTCGTCGGCCAGGATCAGCTGATAGAACAGTTCCGGGCGCGCGTGCAGCTGTGCCGGGCTCAGGCCCAGCAGGGCCTGGCAGCCATCGCTCAAGTAGGGGAAGGCAGCGCGGCCATCCGCATGCAGGCAGAACTGGTACACCAGGCCTGGCGTATTCGAGACGATGGCGTTGAAGCGCGACTGTACTTGCGCCAGGGCGGCGGCCGTCGCCTGCGGCGTGCGCAAGTCTTCGCCTTCGGCCAGGAGCAGGGCGCGGCTCTGGTGGCTGGCGCGCGACAGGTGCAGGCTGAGCGAATACAGGCTGCCGTCGCGGCGGCGTTGCTGCACATGGAGCAGGGCTTGCGCGCCTATGCTGTCGTCCAATGTCGCCAACACGGCGGCCAGTTGCTGCGCGTCGAGCTGCGGTGCGAGGGTGAAGGGCGTCATCGCCAGCAATTGATCGCGTGCATACTGCAAGTTGTCGCAGGCGGCATCGTTGGCATCGAGCAATTGCAAGCTGGACGCGTCGTACAGGTAGATTTCCGGCGCCGCCGCGCGCATGGCGGGCGCCAGCCTGGGAGTGTCGTGCATGGCGTGGTCTTTCTTCATCAGCGGCGGGCGCGCCAGAAGGCGGCGAAGCGGCGCAGCACCCTGGCCGGGCGGGAATTATGGCGCCCTGGCGTGCCCTTGCGCAAGCGCTGCCACCAGGCGCGGCGGGCGCGGCCCAGCGCGGCCGACAGGCGGCTGACACGGCGCCATGGACGCGTGGCGCGCAGGCGGGCGATCCAGCGGTCCTTGGTTTCCATGAACAGGCCGTGCCAGCGCGCAAACCACGGCAAGCTGAGCAGTGTGGGACGCGTCAGGCTGTACAGGCGGGCCACTGCGGCCGCGCCGCCCAGCTTGGCGATGACGATCACGCCGATGCCGGAAAACGCATGGCCGCGCGCGATCGCCAGCAGGGCCAGCAGCTTGACGGGAAACAGCAGCACGGCCGGCAGCACGAAGATGGCCAGCGCCCAGTATGGCGGCAGGCGCTTGATCCACGCTTCCAGCGCATGCAGGGGCGGAAATTGCGCGATCACCTGCATGATGCGCGCCCCGGTCGCCCACAGCCATTCCTCGATCAGCAGGAAGATGGCGGCCAGGTAGACCAGCGGCGCGAACAGCCAGCGCCTGACTCTGTAGAATTTTTTTCATCCGTCTCCGTGTGCGGCGCAGGTTTGCCGCGATTGCCACGATGATACGTCAAAAAAGCCCGTTTGCTCCCGCATCCCGTGTGCCTGTGCCTCCCTGGCAGGGCTACAATAGGCAGATGAATAAAGCCTTTGTAAAAGAATCCGACAGCGACGACGATGAAGAGGCGGCCGCGCTGGCGCTGGCCATTCCCGCCGGCGCCAAGAACTACATCACGCCCGCCGGTTACCAGCGCATCAAGGAAGAGCTGCTGCAGCTGATCGACGTCGACCGTCCGGAAGTGGTGCGCATCGTCCATTGGGCGGCGTCGAATGGCGACCGTTCGGAAAATGGCGACTATATCTATGGCAAGCGGCGCCTGCGTGAAATCGACCGCCGCATCCGCTTCCTCACCAAGCGCATGGACCTGGCCGCCATCGTCGACCCCAGCGTGCACCATGGCAACGACCAGGTGTTTTTCGGCGCCACGGTGACCTACCGCACCAGCGACGGCGAAACGCACACCATCACCATCGTCGGCATCGATGAATTCGACCCCCTGAACGGCAAGATCAGCTGGGTCTCGCCCATGGCCCGCACCATCACCAAGGCGCGCGAAGGCGACGTGATCACCCTCAACACGCCGCTGGGCGAACAGGAACTGGAATTGCTGGAAGTGACGTATCCGGCGCCGGGGGAAACTTGAACTGATGTGGGCGGAATGAAAAACGGCTGGACAGAGAAATCTGGCCAGCCGTTTTTTTAATTGCGCTCCCGGAGTATCCGGTTGACCCCGGCGACCCGGCGCACATTGCGCAGCAGGGCGGCCAGGTGGACGCGGTCTTTGACTTGCACGGTAAAGCGCAGCTGGTCGAGCACGTTGTCCTTGTCTTCGTCCATGCCCACATAGATGATGTTGGCGTCGGACTCGCCGATTTCGGCGGCCACGCGGGCCAGGATGCCCCGTTCGCTGTTGATCAGCACCTTGATGCGACAGTCGAAGCGGCGGTTCAGTTCGGTTCCCCAGCGTACGGCGATCCAGCGGTCCGGTTCCTTGGCGCGCTGGCGCTTGGCTTGCGTGCAGTCGCTGGTGTGCACCAGCAAGCCCTGGTCGCGGCGCAGCTGGCCGATGATCTGGTCGCCGGGAATCGGCAAACAGCATGGCGCCAGTTGTACGGAGACACCTTCGCTGCCGCAGATGGTGACGGGGTCGAGCTCGCTGCCGCTATTGTGTTCCACCGGCATGCTGGCCGCTTCGCCGCCGATCAGGCCGAAGATGTGGCGCGCCACCAGGGTGGCCATGCGCTTGCCGATACCGATGTCCGCGTACAGCTCGTCCATGGAATTGGCGCTCGATTCGTTGAGCAGGCGTTCTACCAGCGGCACCGGCAGGTCGGCGTCGATGTTCAGGGTGTGCAGCGCCTGCGACAGCAATTGCTGGCCCAGGGCGATCGATTCGGGCAGGTTGATCGTGCGCAAATGGTGGCGGATGGCCGAACGGGCCTTGCCGGTGCGCACGAACGACAGCCATGTCGGGCTGGGGCGCGACGAGGAATCGGTGATGATTTCCACGATGTCGCCATTGTGCAGCTCGGTGCGCAGGGGCGAGGTTTCGTTGTTGATCTTGACGGCCACGGTCTGGTCGCCGATGCCCGTGTGGATCGAATAGGCGAAGTCGATGGCGGTGGCGCCGCGCGGCAAGGCGATGATCTTCGATTTCGGCGTAAATACGTAGACGGAATCGGGGAACAGGTCGACCTTGACGTGTTCGAGGAATTCGGCCGAGTCACCCGTCTGCTGCTGGATGTCGAGCAAGGATTGCAGCCACGCATGCGTGCGCTGCTGCAAGTCGGACGGGTTCGATTCGCCGCTCTTGTACAGCCAATGCGCCGCCACGCCGGATTCGGCCGTGCGGTGCATTTCCTGCGTGCGGATCTGGAATTCGACGGGCGTGCCGTAGGGGCCGATGACGGTCGTGTGCAGCGACTGGTAGCCGTTCAGCTTGCGGATCGCGATGTAATCCTTGAACTTGCCCGGCATGGGCTTGTACAGGCTGTGCAGGGTGCCCAGGGTCACGTAACAGTCGGCAAAACTGCCCACCACCACGCGGAAGCCGTACACGTCCAGCACTTGCGAGAACGACAAATGCTTGCTGCGCATCTTTTTATAGATGTCGTACAGGGTCTTTTCGCGGCCCGTGACGTCGGCCTCGAGTTCGGCCATGGACAAGGTGCTTTTCACCGCTTCCATGATCTTGTTGACCACTTCGCGCCGGTTGCCGCGCGCCGCCTTGACGGCTTTCGCCAGGGTGCGGTAGCGCATTGGATACAGGTGCGAGAACGACAGGTCCTGCAGCTCGTGGTAAATATTGTTCAGGCCAAGGCGGTGCGCGATCGGCACGTACACCTCCATGGTCTCGCTGGCGATGCGGCGCTTTTTCGCCGCCGTCATGAAGTCCAGCGTGCGCATATTGTGCAGGCGGTCGGCCAGCTTGATCAGGATCACGCGCACGTCGGACGCCATGGCCAGCAGCATCTTGCGGAAATTTTCCGCCTGCGCTTCGATCTGGCTCTGGAATTCGATCTTTTCCAGCTTCGACAGGCCGTCGACCAGGTGTGCCACGGGCGCGCCGAAACGCTCGATCAACTCGTCTTTCTTGACGTCCTGGTCTTCCATGACGTCGTGCAGCAGGGCGGCCATGATGGCTTGCGCGTCGAGTTTCCAGTCGGCGCAGATTTCCGCGACGGCGATCGGGTGCGAGATATACGGCTCGCCCGAGCGGCGCATCTGGCCCAGGTGCATTTCGTCGGAGAAGCGGTAGGCTTCCTTGACTTTTTTCAGGTCGGCGGGAGACAGGTATTCGGCCAGCTTGTCGGCCAGGTGGCTGACGGAGGCCACACCCAGGGCGGGCGCTGGCGGTACTGCGGGGATGTTGCTGCCGGACGTGCCGGTGCCGGACGCGGAAGCGCCCTGCGATTTTGCCGCCTGGCGCGAGGCCAGGGGCGGCAGTGCTGCGGAAGTCGTGTCGGCTGGGGTCAGACTCATAAAACGTCGCGTTGCTTCACAGTGTGAATAAAGAATACGGTAGAACCAGGGGTCAGCACTGTTCCGGCACGCGGGTTCCCACTTACATCGGGACCTTTTTCAGCATTTCGATGCCGACTTTACCGGCAGCGATTTCACGCAGTGCGACAACGGTAGGCTTGTCCTTGGCTTCCACCTTAGGGGTGTGGCCTTGCAACAACTGACGTGCGCGATAAGTCGCAGCCAGGGTCAGCTGGAAACGGTTAGGGATCTGCTTCAGGCAATCTTCGATTGTGATACGGGCCATAGTAACTCCTAAATTTTATGCGTGGTGCGTGGCGCTGTGTGAACTGGCGTGCAGACTAATTACTCTGCGTGCAGGCCCAGTTGGGCGAATAGCGATGCGTTGCGGGCCGCTTGTTGCGCAAACCGGCAACGGGCCGCTCTCACGATCGCGCTCAGTTCGGACAAAGCGACCGTAAACTCTTCATTGATAATAACATACTCGAACTCGGGAGCGTGTGCGATTTCGCCGCCGGCCGCCAGCAGGCGGCGCGTGATCACGTGCGGCTCGTCCTGGCCGCGCTTGTTCAAGCGTTCTTCCAGCGCATCGATCGATGGCGGCAGGATGAAAATGCCGGCCGCGCGGGGAAATTGCTTGCGCACCTGGCGCGCGCCTTGCCAGTCGATTTCCAGCAGGATATCGGTGCCGGCCAGCATTTGCTGTTCCACCATGATGCGCGAGGTGCCGTAGTAATTGCCATGCACTTCCGCCCATTCCAGGAATTCGCCCTGGTCGGCGCGCGCGACAAAGTCTTCCGCCGTGGTGAAGTAATACTCGCGGCCATGCTGCTCGCCCGGACGGGGCGCGCGCGTGGTGGTCGAGATCGATAATTTGATGCCGGGCTCTTGCGCCAGCAATGCATTGACCAGTGTCGATTTGCCGGCGCCCGATGGCGCGGCGACCACGAACAGGCTGCCGGAGAAGGCGGTAGGGTGGCTCATGCGGATCTTTCCATATGCGTGTGATGGCGGCGTTTGCGCTTGCATGGACACCGCCCAATTCGGTATTTTACCAAGAGGCAAGGCGGTGAGCCAGCCCCGCGATGCGCCTTGCCGCCAGGCCTGCGCATATTTTGCTTGTTATCTTGAGGGAATAGTTATCTAATTTTGAATGGTTTTTTCTTGATAACTATTTTGTCGACAGGATGCGCGCATGAAAAATTTCCCCTTCCTCAGTGCTGCCCAGGCCATGCTCTTGCTGCGCGTGGCCATCGCCGTGATGTTCATGGCGCACGCCATCACGCGCATCGCCAATGGCACCATTCCCCGCTTTGCCGGTTTCCTGGAAGACAAGGGATTTATTTGCGGCCTGGCCGTGGTGTGGGCGATTACCGTCGTCGAGATCGTTTGCGGCAGTTTGCTCATCGTCGGCAAATACACGCGCTGGGCGGCGGCCGGGCTGATGGTGATCTGCGTCGGCGGCATCGTCATCGTGCATGCGGCCAAGGGCTGGTTCGTGGGCGAGCATGGCGCCGGCGGCGTGGAATACAGCATCATGCTGTTTGTCGCCTGCGTTGTCATCGCTGCCGGCGACAGGGGGCGCGCCGGAGCGCGCCTGGCCTGAAGGAGCGATTACTCCAGGTTCTGCACCTGTTCGCGCATCTGCTCGATCAGCAGCTTCAAGTCCATCGAGGCGTCGGCGAGTTCCTTGACGGATGCCTTGGCACCCAGCGTGTTGGCTTCGCGATTCAGTTCCTGCATCATGAAGTCGAGGCGCTTGCCCACTTGCCCGCCCTTGGTGAGGATGTGGCGCGTTTCGCCCAGGTGGGCCGACAGGCGCGCCAGTTCTTCCGACACATCGATGCGGATGCCGTACAAGATGACTTCCTGGCGGATGCGCTCCATGGCGTCCTGGCGCGACAGGGCTGAATTCGAACCCTGGCTGGCCAGGCCCAACGCATCTTGCATGCGCTCGATGGCTTTTTGCTGGAAGGCCGCCACCACTTGCGGAATCAATGGCGTGATGCGCTTGACGATGGCTTCCATCGCTTCGATGCGCGACACCAGCACCGCTTCGAGCGCCGCACCTTCGCGCTTGCGGCTGTCGACGAAGGCGGCCACGGTGCGTTTGGTCAGCGCGCCCACATCCGCCTGCAAGGACTCTTGTCCCACTTGCGCTTCTTCGATGATGCCAGGCCAGCGCAGCAGTTCGGCCACCGTCATGACGGGGGCGGAGACAAAATGCTGGCCCACTTCGTTTTGCAGGCGCGCCAGTTCGGCCAGCAGGGGCAGGTTCAGCGCCTGCGTGCCGGCCGTCGCGGCCTTGCGGCCAAAGCTCAGACGTACCTCGACTTTACCGCGCGTGATGGCGGACATGACGGCGGCGCGCAAGTCTGGCTCCAGGGCCCGCAGATCGTCGTTGATCCGGAATTGCAGGTCGAGAAAGCGTGAGTTGACGCTCTTGATTTCAATTGTCAGTGTGCCTGCAGCACCTTCGCTGGTGGCAACCGCGTAGCCTGTCATGCTTGAAATGCTCAAAGGATTCCCCGATTTGGTCTTGTATACAGTCACTTATACACTTAATCAGCCAGCGCAGGCAATACCGCCCGCGCCGCAAAAACAGAACCGCATGGTCTGATGGCCTGAAAATTGCTGAATAGTGTGCGTTTTACGGCATTGTAAAGAAAATTGTGTTTGGCGGGGCAGGATTGTAGGGATCATGTGTGCGCCGCCCGCCATTGCGTCCTGCGCTGTTGCATGGCTGCAAATAGACGGGCGCACGGTGGTAAAATCGCTGCCGCAACCCCAATCACACAGGACAATCCCATGACATTTGAATCCCGCCCGAGCGGCCGCGCCGTCGACGCGCTGCGCGCCATCCGCATCACCCGCCAGTACACCAAGCATGCCGAAGGCTCGGTGCTGATCGAGTGCGGCGACACCAAGGTCATCTGCACCGCCAGCATCGAAGACAAGGTGCCGGGTTTCCTGAAAGGCAAGGGACAGGGTTGGTTGACGGCCGAGTACGGCATGCTGCCACGCTCGACGCACACGCGCATGGACCGCGAAGCGGCGCGCGGCAAGCAGTCCGGCCGCACGCAGGAAATCCAGCGCCTGATTGGCCGCTCGCTGCGCGCCGCCTTTGATTTGCAAGCGTTCGGCGAACGCACCCTGCACCTCGATTGCGACGTCATCCAGGCCGATGGCGGCACGCGCACGGCCTCGATCACGGGCGCCATGGTGGCCGCGTATGACGCGTTTTCCCAGCTGCAGGCACGCGGCGCGATCGCCGCCATTCCCGTCAAAAGCTTTGTCGCCGCCATTTCGGTGGGCGTCTATCAGGGCATGCCGGTACTGGACCTGGACTACGTGGAAGACTCCGGCTGCGACACGGACATGAACGTGGTGATGACGGAAGCGGGCCACTTTATCGAAGTGCAGGGCACGGCCGAAGGCGCCGCGTTTGACCGCGCCGGCATGAACCGCCTGCTGGACCTGGCGCAGGGCGGCATCGCCGACTTGATCGCCCTGCAGAAGCAGGCGCTCGGCCTTTAATCTTTACATGGATTTACATCCTGTCGCCCGCCGCGCCGGGCAAAAAGCCCACACCTGCCGCCGTTGAGCGCGGCGGTGGGCCAAGGTGAGGGGAGCGCAAAAGGTTTACAATGTCGACACTTCAACCGGACTACTGACATGACCCAACGCCTCATCCTCGCCTCGAATAACGCCGGCAAGCTCAAGGAATTCAACGAGCTGCTCTCGACCATCGGTTTTTCCGTCCATGCCCAGGGCGAGTATGCCGTGCCGGAAAGCGACGAACCGTTTCACACCTTCGTTGAAAACGCCCTGCAAAAGGCGCGCCACGCGTCGCGCCTGACGGGCTTGCCGGCGCTGGCCGACGATTCCGGCGTGTGCGTCAATGCGCTCGGCGGCGCACCGGGCGTGTATTCGGCCCGCTATGCGGGCGAGCCGAAATCGGATGCCGCCAACAGCGCCAAGCTGATCGCCGACCTCGAAGCGCATGCCGACAAGTCCGCGTATTACTACTGCGTGCTGGTGTATGTGCGCCATGCGGACGACCCGCAGCCGGTGATCGCCGACGGCCGCTGGAATGGCGAAATGCTCGCCACGCCGCGCGGCAACGGCGGCTTTGGCTACGATCCGCATTTCTTTATTCCCGCGCTGGGCAAGTGCGCGGCCGAACTAGACGTCCGACGAAAAGAACGCGCTGTCGCACCGTGGCCAGGCCCTGCGCGCGCTGGTCGACAAGCTGCGGACCCTGCGATGATTCCGATCAAACTGGTGGGCGCCGTTGCCAAATCTGCAGCGAAGCCGGGACCCTCGCCCGCGCCGCAGGAAGGCATTTCCGGGGCGGCCGGGGCGGCCCTGAAATACCTGCAGCCGGGCGCGCTGAACCTGACGGCCCTGCCGCCGCTGTCGCTGTACATCCATTTCCCGTGGTGCGTGAAAAAATGCCCGTATTGCGATTTCAATTCGCATGAGGTGCGCGGCGACTTGCCGGAAGAGGAATACCTGGCCGCCCTGCGGCTGGACCTGGAAATGGCGCTGCCGCTGATCTGGGGCCGCAAGATCCACACCATCTTCATCGGCGGCGGCACGCCCAGCCTGATGTCGGCGGCGGGGCTGGATCGGCTGATGTCGGATGTGCGCACCTTGCTGCCCTTGGAGCCTGATTGCGAAATCACCATGGAAGCCAATCCGGGCACCTTTGAAGCGGAAAAATTCAAGTCTTACCGGGCCAGCGGCATCAACCGCCTGTCGATTGGCATCCAGAGCTTCAATGGCCGCCACCTGCAGGCGCTGGGGCGCATCCATGACGACAAGGAAGCGCGCCGCGCGGTGGAGATCGCGCACGCGAATTTCGAGAACTTCAATCTCGACCTGATGTACGCGCTGCCCACGCAAACTCTGGCCGAGGCGCAGCAGGACCTGGAAACGGCGCTGTCGTTCGCGCCGCCGCACCTGTCGCTGTACCACCTGACGCTCGAACCGAACACCCTGTTCGCCAAGTATCCGCCCGTGCTGCCGGACGACGACGAGAGCGCCGACATCGCCGACATGGTGGCCGCGCGCGCGGCGCAGGCCGGCTATGGCCGCTACGAAGTGTCGGCCTATGCGCAGCCGGGCCGCCAGGCAAAGCACAATCGTAATTACTGGGAGTTTGGCGACTACCTGGGCATCGGCGCGGGCGCGCATTCGAAGATATCGTTCCCGCACCGCGTGCTGCGCCAGGCCCGCTACAAGCAGCCGCGCGCCTATATGGACGCGGTGCTGGCCGGTAATCCGGTGCAGGAAGAGCGCGAACTGGCGCGCGAGGAAATGGGTTTTGAATTCATGCTCAATACCCTGCGCCTGACGCAGGGATTTTCGCCGAACCTGTTCGCCGAGCGTACGGGCCTGACCCTCAACGCCATCGAGCAGCCGCTGAACGCGGCCGAAGCGAAAGGCTTGCTGTACCGCGACCACCAGGTCATCCGCCCGACGGAGCTGGGATTGTGCTTCCTGAATGACCTGCAGCAGATGTTCCTGGAAGACTGACGCCGCTTGTCTTAATGCGCGGTGGCGGCGCGCAGGCGCTGCAGCTTGGCCGCGTACAGCCCGTGCTCGCTGCGCGTGGTGCTGTTGTCCATCGCCAGTTCCAGCTGCCTGTCCGCCTGCGCCAGCTGGCCCATGCGCGCATAGGCCTGCGCCAGCCAGAAGTGAAATTCATGGTAGTAGGGGTCGCGCGCGATCTCGCGCTTGAACAGGCGCGCCGCTTCCTGGTAGTTGGCGCTTTCCATGGCGCGCTGGCCCAGGTTGAAAAAGTGGAAGGGCGGCTCTGGCTGCAGGGCCAGCAATTTGCGTCGCAGCAGCTGCGCTTCGTCCGTGCGTCCCAGGCCGTCGAGTGCCTGCGCCAGGTTGGACAGCAGCACGGTGTTTGATGGCGAGCGCTCCAGTGCGTAAGCGAGCGTGCGCCGCGCCGGCTCGATGTCGCCATGGCGCAGCTGGATGATGCCCAGTGTATTGAAGGCGCCCGCAAACGTGGGGTCTTGCAGGATGGCGGCGCGGGCATACCAGTAGGCTTGATCGAGCTCGCCGCTGGCCATGGTTTCGGCAGCGCGATTGTTGAGGTACATGGCCAGAATGGTCGCCTCGCCGATTTGCAGCGTGCGCTGGCCGGTGAGGTCTTCGCCAGGCAGGAAGTCGATGAGCAGGATGGCATCGGCGTCGTAGCCGACGGTATTGCTGGCGGCACGGCGTTCCAGCGCGAGATTGACGTGGCCGGCGACGAAATACATGCCACCGCTGCGGCTCCAGCTTTCTTCTCCCAATACCACCTGATAGTGCACATCGAGCCCCATTTCCTTGGCCAGCGCGGCCGTCATCAGCACCAGGGACAGGCAATTGCCGCTGCGCGCATCAAACGCCTGTGCCGCCGTGCGCGTCATGGCGGCATCATATTCCAGCTGCAGTCCGGCCCTGTTGCCCAGGGCAGCGGCGAGGGCGCGGCGGGGATTATTGCTGCGCGCCTCGCGCGCGATATCGACACGCACGTAGTGCCGCATGGCGTCGCTCACGGCAAACGCCTGCTGCGGGTCGACCGGCACTGCCGGCGCGGCAAAGCTGGCATCGTTGAACAGGTCGGGCGGAGGTGGGGTGGCGGGCGCCGTGGCGCAGCCGGCAAGGGCTGCACACAGCAGCAAGGGGCATAAGAGGCCCAGGCGCAGCTGTTCGCTGATGCCGCAGATACTTTTCATGTTCGTGCTCCCGCAGAACAATGTCAGGCGCAACACGTATTGCTGTCGGTGGAGCGCCATGCCACCTGAAACAAGTATCCTCGCGCGCCACGGCGCTGTCAAACCCTTTCAAGTGGCGGCGCTGTCGCCCTTAAAACTCTTCCCAATCCTGCTCGCCAGCCACGTGCGCCTGGGGCTTGCGCGCAGGAGGCGCGCTCCTGGCCGCGATGCCTGGCTGCCTGGCGGCGGTGCTCCTGGCCGCCGGCTTGGCCAGCTGGGTGGGCGCAGGCCGCGCGGTGCGTACCGGCGCCGCCGTGACCACGTGTTCGAGCTGGAAGCCGGCCGCCACTTGCGCCAGGTGCGCGGCCTGGTCCTGCATGCTTTCGGCCGCGGCCGCCGCTTCTTCCACCAGCGCCGCATTTTGCTGCGTCACCTGGTCCATCTGCGCGATGGCCTGGTTGACCTGGTCGATGCCCATGCTTTGCTCGGCGCTGGCGGCAGTGATCTCGGCCATGATGTCGGTGACCCTGCGCACGCTGTCGACCACTTCGTCCATGGTGCTGCCAGCCTGCTGCACCAGCCGCGTGCCGTTGTTGACCTGCTCCACCGAGTCGCCGATCAGGGTCTTGATTTCGCGCGCGGCCGCAGCCGAGCGCTGCGCCAGGCTGCGCACTTCCGTGGCGACGACGGCAAAGCCGCGACCCTGCTCACCGGCCCTGGCCGCTTCGACGGCCGCGTTCAGGGCCAGGATATTCGTCTGGAAGGCGATGCCGTCGATGACGCCGATGATGTCGACGATTTTCGTCGACGCCGTATCGATGGCGCCCATGGTGTCGACCACCTGGCTGACGATGCTGCCGCCCCGTTCGGCCACGCCGGAGGCGGCCACCGCCATCTGGTTGGCCTGGCGCGCATTGTCCGCATTCTGCTTCACGGTGCTGGTCAGTTCTTCCATCGACGACGCCGTCTCTTCCAGCGAACTGGCCTGCTGTTCCGTGCGCGCTGACAAATCCTGGTTGCCGGCGGCGATTTCGCCCGACGCCGTGGCAATCGCCTTGGTGCCCGTCTGCACTTCCGACACCACCTTGCGCAGCGCCTCGTTCATGCCGTGCAGGGCGCGCATCAGGTCGCCGATTTCATCGCTGGCAGGCGTGCCGAAATGCGTGCGCAGATCGCCGTCGGCCACCGTTTCGGCCACTTTCACGGCGGCCTTCAACGGTTGCGTGATCGAACGCGTGATCAGCCAGGCGCAGACGCTGCCCAGCGCCACCACCAGCGCGCACAAGGTCAGCAGCAGGGTGAAGCTGCGCTCGTTGGCGGCCTCGATCGCTTGCGCCGTCGCGTCGATGGCCTGGCGCTGCTGTGACAGCAGGGCCTTGACGTTGTTCTGGTACTTGGCGGCGGCCGGCGCAAAGCTGTCACGGTAGGCGCTTTCCGCCTGCGCCGCATTGCCGGCCTTGCGCGCATTCATCACCAGGGTCTTGGCATCCTGGTACTTGACGCGCTCGGCGATGGACGCCTTGAATATGCTTTTTTCCTCGTCGCTGTCGAGCAGTGCCTCGATCTTCTTCAGCAGTTCGCTGCCCTGTTTCGTGCTGTCGGCGATGGTGTCGGCAAACACGCTCGACAGGGTTTCATCGGTGCTCCTGGCGATCATCGAGGTGCGCGCGATGGCCGAGTAAATCAGCACGTACCAGTCCGATACCAGGCGTTCCTTGGCCAGCGGTTGTTCCATCATTTGCCGCGTCGCTTCGGCATTCACGCGGGCGCTGTACAGCGCGTATGAGGTGGAGATCACGGACAGCAGCAGCACCAGCGCGAAGCCTGCAGCCAGGCGCGTGCCGATACGAAGGTGGGAGAGGGCGTGCATGGTTGGAATTCCTGTCGCAGAGGGATTGAAGGTTGCCTGTGCGACATAGTATGCACTGATAAGTGACCAATAGGCGAGGGAAAAGCGCGCTTGTTGCTGCCCCTGTTGCAGTCTTGCCCGTGCTACAGATCGCCCGCCTGGCGCAGGTCCGGCTGCTCGGCCCAGCGGGCGAAGGCGGCCGCCATGCGTTCGCTCTCCGCGATGGCGCGGCGCCAGTCGCGCATGCGCGCCGCGTGGTCTTGCCCGTAATGGGGGAAGCCGCGCCGGTCGCGCCATTTGCCCGGCTGCGCCAGCGCACCGATGCCGCGCACGGCCAGCACCGGCAGGCTGTGGTCCTTGTGCCGCAGCAGCTGCGCATCCTGTTCATCGAGGACGGCATCGAGCAGGGCGCGGCAGGTGCGGCTGACGTGCGCAGTTTCGGGCTTGTCGGGATAGCGCTGGCCCACGTATTCGCGCACCAGGCGGCGCTGCGTGGCCACCGGGTCGGAAAACACGGCAGCGGCCATGCGCCAGGCGCCAATCGAGGCGCCGACAAAGTGGCGCGGGCGCGGCGCCCGCGCCAGGAAGTCGCCGAACAGCCAGCAATCGAGCTGGTGCAGGATCAAGCCTTTCGGTCCGCCCGCGGCGGCAGGGACGATGGCAACGTCAAGCGCGCGCAAGCCGTTGTCGGCGATGCGGGCGCGTGCGCGGCGGCCCAGGCGGATGGTGATCGGTGATTGCATGAGTAGTCGTTGGCGGCCTGTAGCCACGTATTTTACCGCCAGCATGGCGCCACGAGACAGACGCGCTCGCCATACTCGCATTGTTACTATTAATAAAATTCTTTAAGGCAACCATTCTCCTGAGAAATGTTGCATAATATTGGACGTTGAATTTTTGGCATGTGCCAAGGATTCCTTATGTCTTGCTTTTTGATTGGAATTGTATGCAACTGAATCACGCTTTTGTTCTGACCCTCATCGCTGGCTCTCTTGTTGCCTGCGGCGGTGGCGGCTCGTCCTCCCCAGCTGACCCGGTAGTCGCCGTGAATCCGCCTGTGACGCCTGTGACGCCCGTGACGCCTGTTACGCCGCCAGTGGTGCCTGTCACACCGACCGCCACTGGCGAAAACACGGGCACCGTCAGCGCCCGTTTCGTCAATGGCGACAACAGCCGCTTCGTCTTTACGTCGATCGGCTTGCAGAGCAATGGCAAGGCCAGCACGCTGGTGCAGGATACCTCCGGCGCCTTGAGCACTATCGGCAGCATCGTCCTGACGGGCAACCCGGCCGTGACGCGTGAAATCAGCGGCGACGCCAGCTTTGCGCAGGGACGCTGGTTCAAGGGCTCATTCAGCAATAGCTCTGGCGCCACTACGTTAAGTGGCAACAATGCCAGTGCGCATTACGTCGCCTATAACGTGCTCGCCGCACTGCCAGCGACCGGCACGTTCACCTGCGATGCAGGCACGTTCACAGCGCCAAGCTATACGGGGGCAGCAGCGTCTCGTCGACCGCTAACTTCGGTACCGCCAGCGGCAATGCCAGCATGTCCTTCGATGCCTCCGGCGCCAAAATAGCGCTGACCATCGACGCCAGCGCAGGCGGCAGCACGGGTAAAGTAACAGCTTCGACGACCATGGCTTCGGCCGCGTCGAGCAGCATCACCGGCGGCTACCTGTCGAATGGCTCGGGCGCGCAGCTGATGCTGGGCGACGGCGGCGCTGGCCGCTATCTGCTGATCGCCGCTTACAGGGCGCAACTGGCAAATGGCGCCAATTACCAGGGCGTGGCCACATTCCGTTGTTCCTGATCACGCGGGCATGAAAAAAGCGGCGCCGTGCACTGCACGGACGCCGCTTTTTTTACGCATGTCGTGATTAGCGCAGTGCCGAGATCATCTGTTTAAGCTTGCCGGAATCGACGCAGAAGGCGCGGATGCCTTCTGCCAGTTTTTCCGTCGCCATCGCGTCTTCATTCATCATGAAGCGGAAGGCTTCTTCGTTCAGCGACATTTGCACAATGTTGGTCGATGGCGCCGCTTCGGCGCTCAGCTTGCGCTCCACCGGCGCGTTGCTGTCGGCCAGCTTTTGCAGCAGGTCGGGGCTGATGGTGAGCAGGTCGCAGCCGGCCAGTTCGAGGATTTGCGATGTGTTGCGGAAGCTCGCGCCCATCACCTCGGTCTTGTAGCCGAACTTGCGGTAGTAATTGTAGATGCGGCGTACCGATTGCACGCCCGGGTCTTCCGCGCCCACGTAGTCGATACCCGTCGATTTCTTGTACCAGTCGTAGATGCGGCCGACGAACGGAGAAATCAGCTGCGCGCCCGCTTCGGCGCAAGCGATGGCTTGGGCCAGCGAGAACAGCAGGGTCATATTGCAGCGGATGCCTTCCTTTTCCAGGATGGCGGCGGCGCGGATGCCTTCCCAGGTGGAGGCGATCTTGATCAGCACGCGCTCGCGTGGAATGCCGGCGTTCGAATACAGGGCGATCAGGTCGCGGCCCTTGGCCACCGTGCCTTCCGTGTCGAACGACAGGCGCGCATCGACTTCGGTGGAGACGCGGCCCGGGATGGTTTGCAGGATTTCCACGCCAAACGCGATCAGCAGGCGGTCGATGATTTCGGCGGTGGAGGCATGCGGATGGTCGCGGACGGCCTTTTCCAGCAGCGGCTTGTATTCTTCCTTTTGCACGGCCTTCAGGATCAGCGACGGATTCGTCGTCGCATCGCGCGGCGTGTAAGCCTGGATCGATTGGAAGTCGCCGGTGTCGGCCACCACGGTAGTAAATTGCTTCAGTTGTTCGAGTTGGTTCATGGCTGCACGGGAAAGAGTGAATGGGCTTGCCGGAGTATTGTACCGAATCCCTTGCATGAAGCCTCGACTATTGTCTTCCCGCGCACTACTTGTTCAATTGAATCTTGCTTTTTTGAGAACTCGCGCATAATTGCCTGGACTTGTTTATTTTGCACATTGTTTTGATAAGTAATGTGCGATGCCATTTTCCAGATGAAGAGCATCCTTTGACACAAGATATCGTTAGCGCGGTAGCCGCCTTCAATGGCGCGACACGCCTGTATGCATTGTCCATTGGCGACGACGGCCAGGACGGCGGCTTGCTGGTCGAAGCCTTTGCCGCCGATGAACGGCTGCAGGAGGTTGGCGCGCGCGAGATTATCGCCTTGTCCACCAGCGCCCATGTTGCGCTGGCGTCCCTGCTGGGCCAGCCGGCCAGCCTGCATATCAGCCTGGCCGATGGCACGCGCACGCAGTTTTCCGGCTATATCAGCGTAGCGGCCATGCTGGGCAGCAATGGCGGCCTGGCGCGCTACAGGCTGCGCATCACGCCTTGGCTGTGGCTGCTGACGCAAGTGCGTAACAGCCGCGTCTGGCAAGATCGGAGTGTGACGGCCATCGTCGACGAGGTATTGCAAGCCTATGCGCCGCATGCCCTGTGGCAATGGAGCGACGAGGTGGCGCAGTGCATGCAGCAGGCGGGCGAGCGCAGCTATTGCTGCCAATACCGGGAAACGGACTACGATTTCGTGCGCCGGCTGCTGACGGAAGAGGGCATCGCCTGGCGCTTCGACGCGCACACATTGATTTTGTTCGCCGACAGCAGCCAGCCGTGCGCCACGCCCGAGGACGCCAGCAGCGCGCAAGGCGGTGGCTTGCGCTTTCATGGCGCCAGGGCCGGCGAAGCGAGCGACAGCGTGCAGGCGCTGTGCGCGCGGCGCAGCCTGCACGTCGGGCTGAGTAGCGTGCTGAGCTACGATTACAAGGCCAAGAAGGCGGTCGCCGCCAGCGTGCCGACGAATATGGTCATCGGCGGCAAGCATGCTCCCGTGCTGGAAAGCTACGATACGCCGGGCCAGTACTGGTATGCGAATGGCACGCAGGCACAGCACTATGCCGCGTTGCAAATGCAGGCCCGCGAAGCGCGCGCCCAGTTGTGGCAGGCGCGCTCGACGGTACGCACCTTGCGCGCCGGCACGCGGTTTACCCTGACGCAGGGACCGTTGCCGCAGGCCGACGGTGCCGCGTCCGACTATGTCGTGCTCCGGGTGGCCAGCATCGGCATCAACAATCTGCCGGCGCCCGCGTCGCAGGCGCTGGCTGAACTGTTCGGCCCGGTGCCCGAACTGCTGGACGAAGCCATGCCCGGGCTGGGCGATGGTTTTTCCGACTTTGCCGCCGCGATCGCCCAGGCGCAAGCCAGCGGTTACGCCAACTGCATCGAGATGATTGCCGCCGCAACGCCATGGCGGCCTGTGCATGACGGCAACGACGCGCGCCACCATCCGAAGCCGACGGCCTGCGGCAGCCAGAGCGCCATCGTGGTCGGTGCCGACGGCGGCGCCAGCGCCAGCGGCGGCAGCGAGATCCATTGCGACAAGCTGGGGCGGGTGCGCATCCGTTTCCACTGGCAGCAGGAGGGTAGCGCCACCTGCTGGGTGCGTGTGGCGCAGCGCTCGGCCGGCGGCGGCATGGGCAGCCAGTTCCTGCCGCGCATCGGCCAGGAAGTGCTGGTGCAATTCCTGGAAAACGATATCGACCGGCCCCTCATCGTCGGCGCCCTGTACAACGGGCAGGGCGAGGGCGGCGTCGCGCCCACGCCGGGCGGCATCACGGACAAGCCCGCGGACGCCAGCGTATTCGACCCGGCGCGCGACCATGCGCCGTCGGCGCAGGGCAACGTGGCTGGCGGCAACAGCCCGGTCTGGCATGGCGCGGCCGGCGGCAGCGCCGGCCACCGCAACGGCGCGGCGCAATGGGGTATCCGCAGCAAGGAATTCGGCGCCGCCGGCTACAACCAGTTGCTGTTCGACGATACCGACCAGCAGGGGCGCATCCAGCTCAAGAGCAGCCATGCGGCAAGCGAACTCAATCTTGGCCACCTGATCCATGCGGCCGACAATTACCGGGGCAGCCTGCGCGGCACGGGCGCCGAGCTGCGCACCGACGCTTACGGCGCCGTGCGGGCCGGTGCCGGGCTTCTGATTTCCAGCTACCTCGTCAACCATGACGCGCAGGCGCGCGATCCGGCCGGCGACAATGCGCCGGGCATGGTCTTGCTCAAGCAGGCCGCCAAGCTGGGCGAAACCTTCAGCGCCGCCGCCGTCACGCACAAGACGGTCGCGTACGCCAGCCACCTGGGCCCGGCCAAGGCGAATGCCAGCGTACTGGATGAGAAGGCGGCGCCCTTGCCAGCGTTTCTGACCAGCGTCTCCGGCATGCTGAGCCAGGACAATACGGCCGCCGCCAGGCGCGATGCGGCGGGCAAGCCGACCAGCCCCGGCGACGACAAGCTGCCGCACAGCAGCGACGCCATCATCGCCATCGCCGCCCGCGCCGGGCTGGGCGTGCTGGCGAGCCAGGATATCCAGCTGGCGAATGGCGAAACCACCTCCCTGATGAGCGGGCTGGACACCCAGTTCGTCGGCGGCGGCCAGCTGCGCGTGCACAGCGGCCAGGCCATCGGCGCCCTGGCCGGCGTCGTCAAGGCGGGCGAGAACAACATCGGCCTGCAACTGATCGCCGCCAAACAGGCCATCGACCTGCAGGCGCAGGCCGACGTGCTCAACGTGCAGGCGCGCGAGGAAGTCAATATCGTCAGCGCCGCCGCGCACATCGACTGGGCGGCGGCGAAAAGCATCCGCCTGTCGACGGCGGGCGGCGCGAATATCACGATCGAGGGCGGCAACATCACCGTTCAATGTCCGGGCAAGATCACGGTGCATGCCGGCAAGAAGAGTTTTATCGGGCCGGAACGGCTGGCTTATCCGTTGCCCAGATTTTCCCGTTCCATATGCAAACGATGCAGGCTTAATGCCGCCAAATCAGGTTCGCCTTTTTCTATGGTGAATGAGTGATCAGCCAAAAATATCCGTTAAAGGAGTATGAATAGGTGAGTATTAATATGTTTCCCGCTGATTGGAAAGCATCATTGCATACGCGCTTGCAGGCGTTTCGCTGCCAATTTCCCGACGCGCATATTTATGCGCTGGTCGATGGCGTTTTTGACGAGTCGTGTTATCCATTGCTTAAGCGTGCGCAGCACCTGCAATATGAGTTGCTGTTTGCCGGTACGCCATGTGCTGATGAAGAAACTTTGACAGTTTCTCCGCTGCTGGTTGAGTTTCGCGATGCAGGTCGTTTTACTTGGGAACGACTGCTTGAGAAAGCCAATGGTCATCCGGCGCTCAGTTTGATCGTCACGCCGGAGCCGTTGAGCCAACTGGCGGCCCGCTTGGCAGCATGGTGCATCGTTGACGCCGCCGACTATACGGTGGCATTGTCGTTTGCCGATACCCGCATTTTGCCGCAGCTTTTCAAGATATTGACGGCGCAGCAGTTGGGCCAGCTTTGTGGGCCGGCAGACCATTGGCAATATGTCACGCGCAACGGTGACTGGCGTGACTTGACCTTGCCTGGTGAGGCGCTTCCGGCGGCGGTTGGCATATCGTTAAGCGAGCAGCAATGCGCTCAACTGATGCGCGCGGCGGAAGGCGACGGTATCCTGTTCCAAGTGCGCGCGACCAGTCCTCGCTTGTTAGAGCCCCATACTGCAGCACACGCCCATGCCCTGGTCGAATATTGGCTGGATTGTGCCGATCATGCACGGCTCGAAGCACCGCCAGATCGATTTGACGTATGCATATTTGGCCTCGAAAATCCAGGCCTGCAAGCACGGCCGCAACTTGCGTCCTGGCTAGCTGAACCTGCACAGGCACAAGTGCCAGCTGCATTGTTTGAACTATGGCTGGCAGAGCAATCCTCTGTCGATGTGTCGACGTTATCGGTGGAGACAAAGTCATGATTGTCTTGTTCAGGCAGTGGCTGTGGCGAGGCCTCTTGCTGGCCGCATGTTTACCCGGCGTCGCCATGGCCGCGAGCATTCAGGCGCTGAATTATTCTTCACGCGAAGTCGATTACATCGCGGTTGAAAATCCTGGCAATACCAACAGCGGCGGCGGTGGCGATTCGATCCGTCCATACGGGCAGGGCGGATCGATATGCTGTTTCAGCGTGCCGGAAAAGTGGCATGGGGATTTGAAGGTCGTGGTGGTCTATCAGTTGTCCCCGGACCCGACCTTTCATCGCGAGACGGTCAGTGTTCCACCGTATCCGGATGGGAAGGGAGGCGATATCTGGCTGATCGTCTATGAAGATGGCAGCGTGGGCGCCGTGGTGTCGCTTTACGGACCGAGCCGACCGGAGTGGCCGGGAAAAATCAAGGGGTATCCGGTGCCGACGAAAGAATATCGCGAAGAGCGCCGCAAGGATAAACTAAAGAGAGAGAGAAATACACTCGATTTTTTGGAAAAAGATTGCTGCGTGATTTTTATACCTTGTCAGACGAAAAGATAAAAGAAAAAAAAAGAAATTATTGATTTTCAAAAAAAATTGTCCAGAGTTTAGAGGGGGATGTGCGATGACAGACTTTTTAGCCGAAAGCTATTCTGTTGATGAAACTGATCCATCTGACAAGGGCCGTTTTTTTTACAGAATTAATGAAATGGATGAAATTATAGAACTTATGAAGAAGCGTGAGTGCCCACTTCCCGGCTTCCCTCCCCCATGTGATGTCAATCTGTTTTTCGGCTTCTTCTTCGACGGCACCAGCAATAATATGGAGCGGGATGTGCCGTTTCACTCGCACAGCAATGTGGCGCGCTTGTATCGTGCATTTCCTGGCGGTAAAGATACGCATGGCAGTGATGTTTGGCTATGCAAACTGTATACGCAACTGAACGTTAGTAAGGGCGTCAAGGCACGCGCGCTGAGTCTTGGCCATTTATGCATAGGATGAAACCATGAATACGTTACTCAAGCGCCAACTATGGCGAGGTCTTTTGCTGGCAGCATGCTTACCCGGCGTCGCCATGGCCGCGAGCATTCAGGCGCTGAATTATTCTTCGCGCGAAGTCGATTACATCGCGGTTGAAAATCCGGGTAATACCAAAAGTGGTGGCGGTGGCGATTCGATCGATCCATATGGGCAGGGCGGCATAATATGCTGTTTCAGCGTGCCGGAAAAATGGTATGCGGATTTGAAGGTCGTGGTGAAGTATCAATTTTACCCAGACCCGACCCTGCATCGCGAAACGGTCAGCATTCCGCCGTATCCGGATGGGAAGGCGGGTGATATCTGGCTGATCGTCTATGAAGATGGCAGCGTGGGTGCCGTGGTGTCGCTTTACGGACCGAGCCGACCGGAGTGGCCTGGGAAAATCAAGGGGTATCCGGTGCCGACGAAGGAGTATCGGGATGAGCGTCGAAAGGAAAAGATAAAAAGAGAAAAGGCTTGGTTGAGCGCTATGGAGAAGGGTTTGACAGAGGATACTAGTGCGTTGTCAAATGATCAGATTATTGGTATTAAAGAGTCAATTGAGCGAAAGAAAAATCTTATAAAATATCTGGAGGATATAAAACCATGACGGCATTTTTGGCTGATATTTATCCCGCTAATAAAAATGACCCATCGGATTTAATTCAGTTTTTTGACAGGCAAACAGAACTGTCAAAAATTGAAAAAATTACTGAAAAAAGAGAATGCCCTTCCATAGGATTTCCTCCCTCATGCGATGCGAATCTATTTTTCGGCTTCTTCTTCGACGGCACCAATAATAATATGGAACGGGATGTGCCGTTTCACTCGCACAGCAATGTGGCGCGCTTGTATCGTGCATTTCCCGGTGGTAAAGATAAGCATGGCAGCGAGGCCTGGCCCGACTTGGAAACAAAATACCACAAAAGTTACTTTCGCACCTACGTCCCCGGGGTCGGCACACGCTTCGATGAGGTTGGCGATACGGGCGAGGGATTTAGCGTCCTCACCAGCGACCGGGCGCGCGGTCTGGCTTTTGCCTACAAGGGCGAGAATCGCATCATCTGGGCATTGGTGGAAGCAATCAATAATGTGCATAGATATTATACCGATATCCCCTTGGTGGATGACATGACGTTTAAAAAGGACTTCAATACGCTCAATTTGCCCAGCAAAGTGCAGCCTTCACAGGCGCTGGTGAGCGCTTTTACGCAGGCCTTGCAAAAGTTGCACAGCAATTTGCGGCCATTTGTGCCAACCGATGCGCCGGCGAAAAGCGTCAATAAAGGCAGGGTGCTCAATATCTTCGTGTCGATGTTCGGTTTCTCGCGTGGCGCGGCCGAAGCGCGTTCGTTTGCCAACTGGTTTATCTGGTTATGCAAGCTGGATGCGCAACTGACCGCTAGCAAAGGCGTCAAGGCTCGCCAATTAAGTATTGGCACTATCGAGGTGACGTTCGACTTTATGGGCCTGTTCGATACCGTCGCTTCGGTTGGCTTGGCGGCTTCAGTGCCCCTCCCGAACAGGATGGTGGACGGACATGGCGGCTGGGCCGACACCGAAGTGTCGCTCAGGATACCCACGTCACCGGGGCCAAGCAAGTGCCTGCATCTGGTGTCGGCGCATGAAGTGCGCCGATCTTTTCCCTTGGACTCCGTTGCTCACCTGGGCAATATTCCCCCTAATTGCACGGAAATTGTTTTTCCTGGCGTTCATTCGGACATCGGAGGCGGCTATTTGCCGCGAGAGCAAGGGCGCGGCACAGATCCAAGCGGAGGCGACTTGATGTCGCGCATTACGTTGGCCACAATGTACCGGGCTGCCCGCCTGGCTGGGGTGCCGCTGAAGCTGGAAGAGGCCCGTGAAGCGACGAAGCGAGCCTTTCGCATCGATCCACGCACAATAGCCACCTTCAATGCGTATATCGGCTTTTGCCATGCGCAGCAAGGCGCTGAACCCTCGTTGCGGCTGCATAGGATCATGGAATTCCAGCACATGCTGTACATACAGTGGCGCAAGAAAATGCTGGGCAAGATGGGAGATTTACCGAATGTCAAGAATCTGGCAACAAGCTATAAAAGCGGGAAATTCGATTTTACTGATCTCACGATGGCGGACAAAGAGCTGGAGGAAGAGGTTGCGAGCTTTGAGAAGTGGCGCATCGATCAGCGCGCGACCGCTAGTAGAGGGCGGCCCCGTAATCCCGAATGGGAGCCTATTGCCGAATTTTGGGACAAGCCGGTACCACCCGCCGAAGTAAATAACTTTTTTGAGCAGTTCGTGCATGACTCGCGCGCGTGGTTCAAACCGCTGGGGAAAGACATTCCCGACTTGTGGTACGCGCTGGAATTGCTTGTGGCTCAGGAAGAGCGAGCCCGTGAATGGGAGAGCGGTCCGGAGGCAGACCCTGGGAAGCCTAATCCCTATCGCTTGAGCACGAAGGAAAAAGAGCAATTGCTGCGATACAAAGCTGTCAAAGGCACTGAAAATGAAATGGATGCGATCGAGCCGGACAAGGGCGGACGCGAGAACAGACTCCTGGGAGGTGGCTACTTGCGTTTCCGGTCAATTTACATGGGATCGGATACCTTCAAGCCGTCGGGCGCTCAGTATGCGGGCATGCTGCCTGTTTTGCACAAGGAACAGCGCGGTATCGCGATGGCCCATCATAGATCTGCCGATGCGGTGGAGCAGGTGAAGACGGCGTAAGTCAAGCTAAGTCATTGAGCTACCCGTGCGCTGGGCCGATACGCGCACATTGCCGGCCTTGCTGGCAGCCTTGACTGAAACGCAGTCTGCGCATTTGCTGAGGCCCATCTACCGCTGGTGGTCGCTGCGGCGCGATGGTTCCCTGGTCAGTTGACAGGGCGCAGACCAGGCCCATCCCGGCGGAGTTTGACAAATTCCCCCTCGGTGACGCCGCTTTTGCCGCCCTGGTGGATATCGCCGAGGCCGACGCCATCCTGTCCAATCTGCATGATGTGCAGCCGGACCTGTTTCATTCCGGCACCCCGGCCGAGTGTCACGCGCGCGTGGCGCGTCATTTGCTTGTGGCAAACGCCAGCGGCATCGAGGCGGCGGGCCAGCGTCAGCATTTCAGCGCCCTAGCTTTGATGCTGGCCGACGATCTTACCTTGCATCCTGCGATGGCTAGCCTGTTGCGGCGCACGCGCCAGGGTGCGAATTACCTGTCCGAGCTCGATACGTTGCCCGACGATTTCTGGCAGGCGCGCTCGGTTGCATAGCCTTGTTCCGTCAACTATCTACTTTGATAAAAGGAAATTATGAAATGGATTATTTTTTCTTGGCACTGCCTTGCTGCTGAGCGGCTGTGCGTTCAAGGCTAGGCAGGTTGAGGAAGCCGGCCCAAGTCCTACCGCGACGGCGCAGGTGGGAATTGTGAATCATACAGGGAAATATATTTACTCCGCATCGGTTGATGGGGCCGGAGGCGCCAATATGGCTAGGTGGGGAGCGGGAGGGGCAGAACTTTGCTGTGCCTCTATCCCGAGAGTGTGGTATCCGGGGATGATGGTGTTGGTGCGTTGGAATATGCCTGAGGGGCATACCGATGTTGTCAAAGAAAAAATGGTGGAAGTGGAAAAATACGATGAAACAGGAAGTATCTATATCCATTTTTTTCCAAACGACGAAGTTCGGGTTGTGGTTTCAATTTATCCCGGATATAGCACAGCTCATCCGATACGCCACACTGGGAAACCAAAGGATCCCAATTCTTAGACACGGATGGCGGGCTGATCTTTCGATGCAAAGGCTGCGCGTGTATCGGTTCCTCATGTGACATCAAGGAAGAGACATCCTGGTTCAATGGAGACGTTTGGATAAGGAGCGGCACCAGCGAGGCTGGCGCCGATGGAGGATCAGCCGATGAAGGAATCGAACTGCATGTCGAATTCCTGCAGCGCCTTCTGCGCGTTCTGCATCTTCTTGCGGAACTCCGGGCCCCGTTGCAGGGCCAGGCCCACGGCCAGCACGTCGATCACCACCAGGTAGGCCAGGCGAGCAGAAATCGGGGTGTAGGGGTCGGTGTTGAAGACCAGGTCGATCGGGATCAGCACGGTCGCCAGGTCGGCCAGCGGCGTGCCCGATGGGGCCAGCACGACGACGTCGGCGCCGCCGCGGCGCGCCAGTTTCACGGAGCGCACGAGGGCGGGGCTGTTGCCGCGCTGCGAGATGGCCACCAGGCAGTCGCCGCCGCGCAGCAGAGCTGCCGCGATGCTGTGGATGTTCGGATCGCTGTAGGCCACCGTCGGCACGCCCGAACGGAAGAACTTGTGCTGCGCGTCGGCCGCCACGATGCCCGACGTGCCCTGGCCATAGAATTCGATCTTGCTGGCGCGCGACAGGATGTCGAGCGCGCGCTGGATCGCTTCCGGGTTCAGGTTGTTGCGCAGGTCGAGCAGGGTGTTGATCGAACGGCTGCAGATTTTATTTACCAGGTCGGCCGCCAGGTCGTCCTGCGCCGGCTGCTCGTTCGCGCCCGGCATGGCCAGGGCCAGGCCCTGGGCCAGCTTCAGCTTGAATTCATGCCAGCCGTCGTAGCCCAGCGTGCGGCAAAAGCGCACCACGGTCGGTTCCGACACCTGCGCGCTTTTCGCCAGCGCCGTGATGTTCTGGCTGACCGTCTGGTTCGGCTGGTCAAGCACGGCCAGCGCGACCTTCTTCTCCGACTTGGAGAGCGAATCGAGCTGGGTGCGGATGGAGTCAAGCAGCATTAAATTAGTCTTCTGTTTTCGGGAAGCGGTGAAGCAGGGGTTTCGCGGAGCACAGCTCCGTGCCTGCGTAACGGCCTGCCCATGCATGGGCAGACTCCTTGCGTTGCCAAACTAGTCTTCTGGCAGGGGTGGAGCAGGGGTTTCGTGGAGCACCGCTCCACGCCTGCGTAACGGTCTGGCCTTGCAAGACCAGACTCCTTGCGCTTCCAAACTAGTCTTCAGGAAGCGCTTCTTCACGCCACTGCAAGCCATCGCGGCCGATCAGGGCGCTGGCCGCGGCCGGGCCCCAGGTGCCGGCCGTGTAGGGAATCGGCGCGCTGTCGTTCTGTTCCCAGTTGTCGAGGATAGGTTCGACCCATTCCCAGGCCGCTTCCAGTTCGTCGCCGCGCATGAACAGGGTCAGCTGGCCGCGCAGGACGTCGAGCAGCAGGCGCTCGTAGGCGTCCATGCGCGGGGTCTTGAACGATTCGCGGAAATCGAGTTCCAGTTCCGCCGGTTTCAAACGCATGCCGTCGCCCGGGGTTTTTGCCATCAGATTCATGCGCAAGCCTTCGTCCGGCTGCAAACGAATCACCAGGCAGTTCGGCTGGAAGCTGGACGTCGGCTGGTTGAAGATCGAATGCGGAATTTGCTTGAAGCGCACGACGATCTCGGCCAGGCTGTCGGCCATGCGCTTGCCCGTGCGCAGGTAGAACGGCACGCCGGCCCAGCGCCAGGTGTCGATTTCCGCCTTCAGCGCCACGAATGTCTCGGTGCGCGAGTGTTCCGGCGCATCCGGCTCGTCGCGGTAGCTCGGCACGGTGGCGCCGTCGACGTGGCCGGCGCGGTACTGGCCGCGCACGATGTTTTGCGCCAGGGTGGTGGGCGTGAACTTTTTCAGCGAACGCAACACTTGCAGTTTTTCATCGCGCACGGCGTCCGGTGCGATCGACGTTGGCGGTTCCATGGCGACGATGCACAGCAGTTGCAGCAAATGATTCTGCAGCATGTCGCGCAGCGCGCCCGAGGTGTCGTAGTAACCCATGCGGTTGCCCACGCCCAGCTTTTCGGCGATGGTGATCTGTACGTCGGAAATCCATTCACGGCGCCAGAGCGGTTCGAACAGGATATTGCCGAAGCGCAGGGCCAGCAAGTTCTGCACGGTTTCCTTGCCCAGGTAATGGTCGATACGGTAGATCTGCGATTCCTGGAAGACCTTGCCTACTTCGGCATTGATCTGCTTGGCGCTGGCCAGGTCGCGGCCCAGCGGTTTTTCCAGGACCACGCGCGAATTCGGCGTGACCAGGCCGTTGTCTTCCAGGTTGTCGCAGATGAGGGCGAACAAATGCGGCGGCGTCGCCAGGTAGTACACACGCGTCAGGTCGGCATCACCGCGCAGCGCTTCGACCAGCGGCGCGTACGTGGCCGCATCGCTTGCGTTGAGCGACACGTACACGATGCGCGCACAGAATTTGCTCCAGGTGGCGGCATTCAGGGTGCTGGCCTTGATGTGGGGGCGCGAGTTGGTCTCCACCATCTTCAGGAAGGCATCCTGGCCGCTGTCCTGGCGGCCTACACAGATGATGCGCGCCGTCGGCGGCAAATCGTTCGCGACGTCGCGCGCATACATTGCAGGCAGCAACTTGCGCATTGCTAAATCGCCGCTGCCGCCAAACAGGACCAGGTCAAAATCGGTAAGTGCCATAAGTGAGTGTCGTCGCAAAAGTAAAAGGGCCGGAGCGGGGAGGAAGCCGACCGGAAGTGCCAGTCTGTCGCTACTATAATCGGTGGTGTAAATTTACTACGTAGAACAGGCAATTGCAAGAAATTTTACTACATTTCATCCCCTGCCGTCGCAGTTTTGCCCCTTATGCATGCCAGCGGCGCCGGCATGGCCATTATATGCCGTTCGCTGGCGCCGACGCAGCGTCATGCTTTTCATCGCCTTTTCAAAGCAACCATGGTTGCCAGGGAAAATTCGATTCCCTACGTCATCATTTGCGCTGTAGCAACAAGCAAATCAAGAAATGCTGCCAGGATCGCCGTTGGCAGCGTAAAGTAGCTTTGAGGAAAGTAAAAAAACGTATAATTCAATCTCGAATCGATAGCAACTATTGGTTGTAAGAAATTGTACGATAGACACTGCACCGCTAGCGCCGGCCATGCCCCGAACCCGCCGTCCGACGTCCATGCGACGTGCAGTCCGCATTGCCCGCAGCATCAGGGGCAGGCGACTTAACTTTACAAGACGGCTCAAGGGGACACAATGAATTCAATGCAGCAAGACGTCGATGAACGCACCAGCCTGACAGGCAATAACAAATTCGAACTGTTCCTGTTCAAACTGGGCACCAGTGATCACTCGACCAGCCGCGAACTCTTCGGCATCAATGTGTTCAAAGTTCGTGAAATCATGGAAATGCCGGCCATTACGGCGGTGGCCGGTTCGCACCCGCACATGCTGGGCGTAGTCAATATCCGTGGCCAGATCGTGCCCGTGATCGACTTGCCGATGGCGGTCGGCTGCAAGAGCAATGGTTTGAAGATCCTGATGGTGACCGAATTTGCCCGCTCGACGCAGGCGTTTGCCGTGGAAGAGGTCGATGAAATCGTGCGCCTGGAATGGAATCAGGTGCTGTCGGCCGAATCGAGCGTCGGTGGCGGCCTCGTCACCAGTATCGCGCGCCTCGATGGCGACACGGACAAGACACGTTTGGCGCAAGTGCTGGACGTGGAGCAAATCCTGCGCAACGTGCTGCCGTCGGGCGACCCCGACGTGGACGAGAACAGTATCGGCCCGCAAGTGCGCTTGCCGGCCGGCGCCGTGATCCTCGCGGCCGACGATTCCTCGCTGGCCCGCTCGCTGATCGAAAAGGGCCTCGAAGCGATGGGCGTGCCTTTCATCATGACCAAGACGGGCAAGGAAGCGTGGGAGCGCCTGCAGGCGATCTCGGCCCAGGCGGCCACGGAAGGCAAGACGGCGAGAGACAAGGTCGCGCTGGTGCTGACCGACCTGGAAATGCCGGAAATGGATGGCTTTACCTTGACGCGCAACATCAAGAACGATGGCCGCTTCTCCAACATTCCCGTGGTGATCCACTCGTCGCTGACGGGCTCGACCAACGAAGACCACGTCAAGGGCGTGGGCGCCGATGGTTATGTGGCCAAGTTTGTGGCGGCTGAACTGGCCGAAACGATACGCAAGGTGCTGGCGCGCTAATTTGCGCGGCCGCATGTGAAAAAGCGCCGGTACCCGCAAGGGTCCGGCGCTTTTTCATGCTGGCAAACGATTACGCCTGATACAGGTGTTCCGGCTGCCCTGCCACGTCCACGCGCACGGACAGCACGTGGCCGGTCAACGGGTAGTTGGCGATCTCGGCGGCTGATCGATTGTGGCTGGCGCTGGTGATGTACAGGGTGCGAAGGTCCGGGCCGCCAAAGGTCACCATGGTGGGGCAGCGCACGGGCACGGTAATTTCGCCCAGCAGATGGCCATCGGGGGCGAAGCGTAAAATCTTGCCGCCTTCAAACATGGCCGACCAGTAATTGCCTTCGCTGTCGACAGCCGCGCCATCGGGGCGCCCGCCGTAGTCGGCCGCTTTCTTGTCCATGGAAAAGCGCTGGAACGGTTGCGGCGCGGAAATGGCACCCGTGGCCGCGTCGAAATCGAAGCGGTCGATGCGGTGCGTGGTGGTATCCGAGTGGTACATGGTGCGCTTGTCCGGGGAAAAGCCCAGGCCGTTCGATACCGTCATGCCACCGGACCAGACCTTGCGCACTTGTCCCTTTTCCAGCACGAACATTTCGGCCGCATCGGCGCTGCGCGGCTCGAAAATCGTGCCGACCCAGAAACGGCCGGCTGGGTCGACCTTGCCATCGTTGAAGCGCGTGGTGGCCATGTCGAATGGCGCCGGGGCGATTTCCGCCAGGCTGCCCGTCTTCGTGTCGAGGTGGGCAAAGCCGCTGCGCAAGGCCACGATCAGGCCGCCGCCCGCATTGATGGCCAGTGCCGACGGTTCCGTCGGCATGTTCCACTGTTCATGCTTGCCGCTGGCCGGGTGCAAGCGGTGCACGGCGCGGCCATCGATATCGACCCAGTACAGGGCCGCTTCCTTGCCATGCCATAGCGGGCATTCGCCCACTTGCATGGCTTTGTCACTGACTACCTTGATTTCGTAAATATTCATCTATCTCTTTTAGTATGCGGCTTTTGCGGCCTTGGCCAGCGCAATCAAGCCATTGGTCGAGCTGTCGTGGTGGTCGGGACGGGCTTCGCCCGTCAGTTCGGCCTGGATTTTCTTGGCCAGCACCTTGCCCAGTTCCACGCCCCACTGATCAAAACTGTTGACGTTCCACAAGACGCCCTGCACGAAGGTCTTGTGTTCGTACAGCGCGATCAGGGCGCCCAGGGTAGTCGGGGTCAGCTGGTCCATCAAAATGGTATTGCTGGGGCGGTTGCCCGGGAAAGTCTTGTGCGGCACCAGTGCTTCGATCTCTCTTTCCGGCAAGCCCTGCGCCTGCAAGTCAAGGCGCACTTCTTCGCCCGTCTTTCCCGTCATGAAGGCTTCCGACTGGGCAAAGCAGTTCGCCAGCAGGGCGTCGTGGTGGCCCGGCAAATCGTGCGTGGCGCGCAGGGCGGCGATGAAATCGATAGGCGTGATGTCCGTGCCTTGGTGCAGCAGCTGGAAATACGCATGCTGCGCATTCGTGCCGCAATCGCCCCAGATGACGGGGCCGGTCGGCACGTCGACGGGCACGCCATCTTTGGTGACGCGCTTGCCATTGCTTTCCATGTCCAGCTGTTGCAGATAGGCGGCAAAGCGGCTCAAGTCCTGGTGATACGGCGCGATGGAAACGGAGCCGCAATCGAGGAACTGGCGGTTCCAGAAACCCACCATGGCCAGCACCACGGGCATGTTGTCTTCCAGCGGCGCCTGGCGGAAGTGCTGATCCATCGCATGCGCACCGGCGAGGAAATCGCTGAAGTATTCAAAGCCGATGGACAGCGCCACGGCCAGGCCGATCGAGGACCAGACGGAATAGCGTCCGCCGACCCAGTCCCAGAACGGGAACATGTTTTCCGGCGAAATGCCGAAGTCGACGATGGCTTGCGTGTTGGTCGAAACGGCCACAAAATGTTGGGCCAGATCCTTTTCTTCACCTTCCAGCAAGAACCAGGCGCGCGCCGTGTTGGCGTTGAGCATGGTTTCAGCCGTAACGAAGGTTTTCGAGGCCACGATGAACAGGGTGGTTTCCGGATCGACCTTGGACAGGGTCGCTTCCATGTCGTGGCCGTCGACGTTGGAAACAAAGTGCATTTCCAGGCCCGGGTTGGCGTAGGAGCGCAGGGCCAAGCAAGCCATTTTCGGGCCCAGGTCCGAACCGCCGATGCCGATGTTGACGATGTCGCAAATCGGCTTGCCCGTGTAGCCGAGCCAGCTGCCATTGCGCACCTTGTCCGTAAACGCTTTCACGCGTTGCAGCACATCTTGCACGTCGGCATCGATATCCTGGCCATCGACTACCAGCCTGGTGCCGCGTGGCGCGCGCAAGGCGGTATGCAGAACGGCCCGATGTTCGGTAAGATTGATTTTCTCGCCAGTGAACATGGCTTCGCGCTGCGCTTCTACGCCGCGCTCGCGGGCCAGTGCCATCAGCAGGCGCATGGCGGTGGCGTCGACCCTGTTCTTCGAGTAATCGAGCAGCAGTCCTGCCGCATCGACCGTCATGCTGGAAAAGCGCGCGGGGTCTGCCGCAAACAGCTGGCGCAGATGCACTTCGCGCAGGCTGGCGCTGTGCGCTTGCAGGGACTGGAAACTGGCGGTGGCGGTGATGGCAGGAGTAGGTGCTGGCTGGCGCATGGCGGTCGGCTTGGGTGCTTGTCTCGGTTGAAGGGAGCGCGGCGCGTTCGTTGTGGCGAACAGCGGATCCGGCGTTGGTATGAGAATAATACATCAGAAAAACGTAATTTCACTACAGTTTGTGCTGGCGCATAGCATTTTCAGCGTTTTTTCAGCGTTTTATCCGCGCTGCAATAGATAGGCAAGCAAGACGAGTGGATGTGGCACGCTGTTGTTTTGCCTTGAAAAGTCGTGGAAAAATGGATTATTTCTGCCACTGGTCACTGCAAGAGTGCTTCTGCGCGACCATTTTGTAGTAAAATTTCACGAAATACTCATTTTTAAGGAAATCCATATGGCGCTGCATCCAGTAGTCGAATCCGTAACAGCGCGCATCATCGCGCGCAGCCGGCCATCGCGCGGCGCCTACCTGGCGCATCTGGATGCGGCCCGCATCCAGGGCGTGCAGCGCGGCGCCCTGTCGTGCACCAACCTAGCGCACGGCTTTGCCGCTTTTCCTGCCAACGACAAGCTGTCGCTGAAGGAATACAAGAAACCGTCCGTGGCCATCGTTTCCTCGTATAACGACATGCTGTCGGCGCACCAGCCGTTCGAAGGCTTCCCGCAGATCATCAAGCAAGCCGTGCGCGAAGTGGGCGCCGTCGCCCAGTTCGCCGGCGGCGTGCCCGCCATGTGCGATGGCGTGACGCAAGGCCAGCCGGGCATGGAACTGTCGCTGTTCTCGCGCGACACCATCGCCATGTCGACGGCCGTGGCGCTGTCGCACAATATGTTCGACTCGGCCCTGTACCTGGGCGTGTGCGACAAGATCGTGCCGGGCCTGTTGATCGGCGCGCTGCACTTCGGTCACTTGCCTGCCGTCTTCGTGCCGGCCGGTCCCATGACATCGGGCCTGTCGAATCAGGAAAAAGCCAAGGTGCGCCAGCTGTATGCGCAAGGCAAGGCTACGCGTGAAGACTTGCTCGAAGGCGAGTCGAAAGCCTACCACGGCGCCGGCACCTGTACCTTCTACGGCACCGCGAACAGCAACCAGATGCTGATGGAAGTGATGGGCCTGCACTTGCCGGGCGCCGCCTTCATCACGCCGAACACCCCGCTGCGCGATGCGCTGACGGCCGCCGCCGCCCAGCGCGCCGCTGTCATCACGGCGCAAAGCGGCAGCTACTTGCCAGTCGGCCATATCGTCGACGAGAAATGTATCGTCAACGCCGTCGTGGGCTTGCTGGCCACGGGCGGTTCGACCAACCATACCTTGCACCTTGTGGCGATCGCCAAGGCGGCCGGCATCGTCATCGACTGGAACGATTTCAACGAACTGTCGGCCATCGTGCCGATGCTCACGCGCATCTACCCGAACGGCGACGCCGACGTGAACCATTTCCACGCGGCCGGCGGCACCGGTTACCTGATCCGCGAACTGCTGGATGCGGGCTTGTTGCACGAAGACGTCAACACCATCCTGGGCCACGGCTTGCGCGCGCACTGCATGGAACCGTTCCTCGGTAAAGACGGCAAGGTCTTCTGGAAAGATGCTCCGGCCACCAGCGCCGACGAAAACGTGCTGCGCCCCGCTTCGAACCCGTTCGCGCCGGACGGCGGCATGGTATTGGTCGCGGGTAACCTGGGCCGCGCCGTGATGAAGGTCTCGGCCGTCAAGCCGCAGCACCGCACGGTCGAAGCGCCGGCGCTGGTGTTCAATTCGCAGGAAGAATTCATGGCCGCCTACAAGGCGGGATCGCTGGACCGCGACTTCGTCGCCGTGCTGCGCTTCCAGGGTCCGCGCGCCAACGGCATGCCGGAACTGCATGCGCTGACCCCCGCGCTGGCCAACCTGCAGGATGCGGGCCGCCACGTGGCGCTGGTCACCGATGGCCGCATGTCGGGCGCATCGGGAAAGGTGCCGGCCGCCATCCACGTATCGCCTGAAATTCTCGCCGGCGGCCCGCTGGGCCTCGTGCGCGACGGCGACATCATCCGCCTCGACGCCTTCACCGGCGTGCTTGAGGCGCTGGTGCCGACCGACGTCTGGCACGCTCGTTCGCTGGTCACGGCCGACCTGTCGCCGAACCACGTCGGCATGGGCCGCGAGCTGTTTTCCATGTTCCGTTCCACCGTCAGCGCGGCGGAAGAGGGTGCCACCACCTTCGGCCTGCCGTCGCCGATTCCCACCACCGTCGCCTTGCACGACGCCGACAATGTCGGTGATACCGTACCGGGTTCCGATGAAGACTTTTTGGCTAGGAAATAAGAGATGACCATGACACTACTGGAAATTATGCGCACGTCGAGCGTGATCCCCGTGATTGCGATCGACGATCCTGAACATGCCGTACCGCTGGCGCGCGCGCTGGTGGCGGGCGGCATCCGTGTGCTGGAAGTAACCCTGCGCACGAAACACGGTCTGGAAGCAATCCGCGCCATGTCGGCCGTGCCGGGCGCCATCGTCGGCGTCGGTACGCTCACCCGTCCCGAGGAATTCGCACAGGCGCGCGACGCGGGCGCCGTCTTCGGCGTCTCGCCAGGCCTGACGTCGGCCTTGGTGGCGGCGGCGAAAAGCAGCGGCCTGCCATTGCTGCCAGGCGTGATGACGCCCGGCGAAGTGATGGCGGCGCGCGAAAACGGCTTCCAGCAGCTGAAACTGTTCCCGGCCGTGCCGGCGGGCGGCATCGGCATGCTCAACGCCATCTACGGCCCGCTGCCGGACATCACGTTCTGCCCGACGGGCGGCATCTCGCAAGAGACGGCGTCGCAGTTCCTGGCGTGCAAGAACGTCGCCTGCGTGGGCGGCTCGTGGCTGACGCCGAAAGACGCGATCGCGGCCGGCAACTGGGACCGCATCACGGAAATCGCCAAGGCTGCCAGCGGCCTGCGTTCGGCGTAGTCGTACCTGACATAAGCTACTGCGCGTCGCGCTTTGCGGCCTGCGATGCTCACCGTACTATAGTACGGTTGCGCTTCTTGGCCACAAATCGCTGCCGCTCGCTACGCTTCTGTCAGGTACTTGCAGTTGTAGTATTCGGCAAGCTTTCATGCTTGCCGCGTTTCTTTTGTATCGGAGTGCCATGCGCGTTCTGCGCCGCCCCCTCACCATCGGCGAAACCGCCATGGCCCGCAGCGTCTTTCGGGGCGCCATCGACTACGCGCGCGTGCGCGTCGTGCGCGGCTCCTTCCTGCCGTTTGGCTTGCAGGACCAGAACACGGCCATGACGCCGCGCGGCAGCCTGTATTTCATGCCGGCCCAGTACCGCGACGACTTTTCCCGCGAAGGCAACAGCGGCAAGCTGTTCTTCATCCACGAAATGGTGCACGTGTGGCAGTACCAGCTCGGCTACAGCGTGCTGCTGCATGGCGTGCTGCTGGCGCTGTGCGGCGGCTACATCCGGCAGCGGGCCTACCGCTACGATGCGCAGGCCGGCGGCGTTCTGTCCGACTTCAACATGGAGCAGCAGGGCGACATCATCGCCCACTACTTCGGCGCGCGCCAGCTGGGCATTCCCGCCCACGTGGCCACGCTGCCACAGCTGCAGGAGATCCTGCAGGGCTTCCTGCTCGACCCCGCCGACCGCCGCTTGCTTCCGCGCTAATTTCGTTTCCTATCGTTATTTGGTGTACACGTATATTTGTATGTAATTTGCATGTATTCAGGCCTTGACTTTCGTCTCATCATTACCTAAATTACATTATACAAAGAACAATTTATTTGTTGTATTTGCAACCTCGGCGCGAGACTGAGGGCAACCTGTCCAAGCGAGTAAATCATGCAGACTAGAAACAGCTGTAGGGGAATGTTGCGCCTGAAAAAACCAACACGCGGGGCAGCGTTAGTGGAATTTGCCTTGATCGCCCCCATCCTCTTTTTCCTCATCGCCATGATCATGGAACTGGGCGTCATGTTCTGGGTCAACCTGACGATGCAGTACGCGGTGCGCGAAGGGGCGCGCTACTCCATCACGGGGCAAAACAACCTCGATCCCGCCAGCGCCAACAAGCAGCGTTACGAAGCGGTGCTGAAAAAGATCAACGACAGCTCGCTGGGCCTGTATGCCATGGTCAGTCCCGTGGTGGTGGTCAATGGCGTCTCGCAAGCGCCCTCCGCGTACAACAACAATATGTTTGGCGCGGCCGGCGATATCGTTGTGCTACAGGTGAACTGCACCTGGCCCGTCATCACCCCCGCATGGCGGTTGATGGCCTTGCTCAATCCCAAAACTTCCACCAGTGCGCCCGGCCAGTATGCCTTCAGCGTCGCGGCCACCATGCGCAACGAGGCCTTCTGATGACACCATTCAAACAATTGATATTGGCACGCGCGCGCAGCCAGCAGGGTGTGGCCGCCGTCGAGTTCGCCCTGGTGCTGCCCTTCCTGCTGATGATGGCCGTCCCCGTCTTCGACCTGGCGCGCATCGTGCAGGGCGACATGATATTAACCAATCTGAGCCGCGAGGGCGCCAACCTGGCGTCGCGCTCGTCGCAGGATCCGCAAACCATCATGACGGCGCTGGCGATGACGACGCCGCCGCTGGACATGGCCAGCAATGGCAGCATGTACATCAGCAAGATCATGGGCAATGGCCCCGGCAAGCAGAACGTCATCCTCGAGCATTACCGCTGGACCCAGGGGCCGCAGCAGGCCAGCAAGGTGTGGAGCTGCAGCAGCTGGGCCAGCGACGGCACGGGCAAGTGCACCAGCATTCCCAGCGCGGGTTCGCCCATCAACGATGCCATGAGCAACCAGCTGGCCAATGGCGAAGTCATTTATGTCGTCGAGGGACTGTATCGCGCCAACATCCTGTTTGCCGGCATGAGCCTGGGCTTTGGTGCGCAAACGCCTCAGTTGAGCGGCAATCTGTACGCCAAAACCATTTTTTAGACACGCTGTCATCATTGCGCAGGCGCACGTGCAGGCGCCGGGAGAACAACATGAAAAGCATACGCAGGCAGACTGGAAAACAAAAGGGGCAAGTGCTGATCGTCATCGGCCTGTCGATGGTGGTGCTGATTGGCTCAGTGGGGCTGGCCATCGATTCCGGCCTGGGCTTCATCATCCGCTCCAAGCTCAATGCGGCCGTCGATGCGGCCAGCATCGCCGCCGCGCGCGCCGTCACGCAAGGCGTGGGCGAAGCGGCGCAGCGGGCCAGCGCCCAGGCGGCGGCGCAAAAGTTCTTTGCCGCGAATTTCCCCACTGGCTACCTGGGTGCCACACCCACCTTCAACGATCCCACCGTGACCTTTGACGCCGGCAAGGTGACGATCGATGCGGCGGCTACGGCCGCCGTGCCCGTGACCCTGATGCGCGTGCTGGGGTTCAATTTGCTGACGGTCAGCGCCGCGGCGCAAACTATTCGCAAGGATCTGGACCTGGCCTTCGTGATGGATACCTCGGGCTCGCTGGCGCCCGTCGGCTCCACCGTCATCAGCAGCGCGCAGCTGTTTCTCAGCAAATTCAATCCGGCGTTGGACCGCATGGCCCTGATCCATTTTTCCTACGGCGCCGAAGTCGATACGCCGATCAGCAAGGTGGCGCGCGGTTTCGACCAGGCGGGCATGAAGACCACCATTGGCAACTTTTCGTTTGACGGCTTGACGAATTCGGCCGAAGGCATGTGGAATGGCCGCGACCAGCTCAACAGCATTGCCCTTGCCAACCGCTCCAGCCTGCGCGTCATCGTGTTCTTTTCCGATGGCTCGCCGAATACCATTTCGTCCGTCTTCAAGTTCAAGAAGCCGGCCGACTGCACCATGCCTGGATCGCTGGTGACGGGCGACGGCACCAGTACCGGCACGCCGGCCGGCCTGTGGCGGATCGACAAGCAAGGCACGACGGCGGCCGGCAAGTGCGACCAGGATACGAACATTGTCAAGAATCTCGATGCGGCCGCCTTGCCGCAATGGTATAACGCGCACAATCCGACCAACCTGCCGGCCCTGCAGGAGTTTCCCCTAATCACGGCCACGCCGCGTGCGGTCACCAATGATACCAGCAGCAATTCAGCCACCTGGATCAATGTCAACCGGGCCTCGCGCAACCTGCTCGAAGCGATGGCCACCAAGGCCCGCAGCGAGGGCATGTATGTGTTCACCCTGGGCCTGGGCAGCGAGTTGACGGCGGCAAATGGCCCTGCGCCCAGCGACAAGGGCGAAGATATCCTCAAATGCATGGCCAACACGCCCGATGCCCTGTCGCGCTGCGTGAATGCGGGCGCCGGCCAACCCGTCGGTATTTATTGCCACGCCGCCAACTCCAACGAGTTGAAACCCTGCTTCGAGAAACTCGCCTCGGCCATTTTGCGCATCAGCATGTAGGGCAGGCAAGGCAGGAGAAGGGCCGGACATCGCGTCCGGCCTTTTTTATGCCCTTGCATGGTGGCGCGCAGCAAGCCGCGATGGCATGTGCCCCAGCTTGTCGCGTCCGCGAGCCTGATCCACGCAGATGGTTGCGTTTGCCGCGGCTGCGCCGCTACGTTCCTCTAGGGCTGGGCAAGCAGGACAGGCAGCGGGCGTCGGCACGCCAACCAGAGTAAAGGGGGCGGGGAAAGCTGCAACGGTAGCAATCAATGGCAGGCAGGAAGACGTGGGACGAAGGCGCGGTGGCCTGGTGAGGCAGGGGCTGGCTGGATTGGGTGCATGGCTCCCGGCAGCGGTGAGCGCCGGGAGCGGGCTGGTCGCCGTGTCAATTGCCGCCAGCCATGCCGGGCAGCAGCACGCGGTAGATTTGCAGGAAGGCTGGTCCCATGAGCACCACCAGTAGGGAAGGGAAGATGAAGAAGATCAGCGGAAACAGCAGCTTCAGGGCAATTTTCGCCGCCTGCTCTTCTGCCAGCTGGCGCCGTTTGGTGCGCAACTGCTCGGATTGCACGCGCAGGGAGGCGGCGATGCTGGTGCCGAAGCGTTCGGCCTGGATCAGCATGGCAACGAGGGCATCGACATCCTCTACGCCCGTGCGCAGGGCAAGGTTGCGCAAGGCCCGTTCCTTCGAGTTGCCGGCGCGCAGTTCCAGCGTCAGCAGGTGCAGTTCCTCGGCCAGCACGGCGCTTTTCAGCGTGATTTCGGAGGCTACCCGCGCCAGCGCCGCATCCATGGCCAGGCCCGCTTCCACGCAGACCGTCATCAGATCCAGCGCATCGGGAAAACTTTCAAAAATGTCGCGCTGGCGCACGCGGATGCGGCGGTTCAGCCAGCCGTTCGGCAGGTAGTAGCCGAAACCGGCGGCCAGCAGCAGCCACAGCAGTAATGCCGTGCCGCTGTAATGCACGCCAGCGATGCTCAGGCCCAGGAACAGCAGCACGGGCAGGCCCACGGCGAGGGCCGTCTTGGCGCCAAAATACAGCAGCGGCGCAGAGGGATGGCGCAGGCCCGCATGCATGAAACGCAGGCGTATTTTCGAAGTCTCCCAGCCTTCTTCTGGCAGGGACAGGCGGGCCAGCGGTCTGCTCAGCTTGACGAAATGCGTCAGCCAGTGGCGGGCGCCGCCCGTCCCGGCCGCGCCCACGCTGTCGAGGCGCTGGCGCAGCGGGTCGGGTACGGCCAGCAGCAGCACGAACATGGCACCGGCGAAGACGGCGATGAACAGCAAGCCGAGAAAGCCCATTTGCATGGTAGTCATGATGTCGTTCCCCTCAAAAAATCACACCCGGATATGGATGATCTTGCGCATGATGATGACGCCGAGCAGCATCAGAAACATGGCACCGCCCAGCATTTTCTGTCCGCCGGGATCGCGGTACAGCAGCTCCAGGAAGGTGGGGTTGGTCAGCTGTATCATGGCCGCCGCGCCGAACGGCAACAGCGCCAGGATCCACGCCGACAGGCGCGCCTCCGCTGACAGCACGCGTACCTGCCCCAGCAGCTTGATGCGTTCGCGGATGATGTGGCTGATGCTGTCGAGTAATTCCGACAGGTTGCCGCCCGTCTCGCGCTGGATCAGTACGGCGATGACGAAATAGCGCACGTCCGTGCTGGGTACGCGCGTGGCCAGGTTCATCAGCGCGTCCGGCATGGCGATGCCGAAGTTGACTTCGTCGAAGGCGATGCGAAATTCGTCGGCCAGCGGCGCGTTCATTTCCTCGCCGACCATTTTCAGGGCCGTGGGAAAGGCATGGCCGGCGCGCAGGGCGCGGCTCATGAGTTCCAGCGCGTCCGGCAATTGCTGGCCGATGCGCTGCAGGCGGCGCGCCTTGGCGCGCTCGATGTAGTAAAAGGGCAGCAGCGCGCAGGCGGCCGCAACCACCAGGCGCAGCAGCCAGGGCAGGTCGATCAGGCTGGCGCCAACCAGGCCGACGAGGAAGGCCAGTAACACCAGCATGGCCCACTGCGCCACGCTCCACATCAACCCTGACTGTTCCAGCAGGCGGTCGAGTGCATGCACGCGCGGCACTTCCAATAATAATTTCTGCAGCGCCGGCGTTTCACTGAGCAGGCGCTGCTTGATCATCGAGGTGCTCTGCTCGCCCGCGTGGGCGCCGGCCGACATCACGCGCAGGCGCCGCGCCACCCGTTCCGATTCCGGCCCGCGCACATTGTTCCAGCTCTGGTACAGGCCCGTGACGAGCAGCACCACGGCGATGAAGATCAGGGCCCCGAAGACGTAATAGCTGTAGTCCATGGCGCTCTCCTCAATGATATTGGCGGTTGGGATCGAACAGGCTTTCCGGCACGACGACGCCGAAGGCGCGCAGGCGGTCGAGGAAGCGGGGACGCACGCCGCTGGCCTGGAAGTGGCCGCTGACGGCACCGTCCTGGGCCACGCCCGTCTGGCGGAAGGTGAAGATTTCCTGCATGGTGATCATCTCGCCTTCCATGCCCGTGATTTCTTGTATCGACACCACCTTGCGCTTGCCATCCGTCAGGCGCGCCACCTGCACCACCACGCCGATGGCTGCGCTGATCTGCTGGCGCATGGCCTTGCCCGGCAACATGGAGGCCGCCATGCTGATCATGTTTTCCAGCCGCGTCAGGGCGTCGCGTGGCGTGTTGGCGTGGATGGTGGCCATCGAGCCCTCATGGCCCGTATTCATTGCCTGCAGCATGTCGAGCGCCTCGGCACCGCGCACCTCGCCCAGGATGATGCGGTCGGGCCGCATGCGCAGGGCATTGCGCACCAGCGCGCGCTGCGTCACTTCGCCCTTGCCTTCGATGTTCGGGGGCCGCGTTTCCAGGCGTACCACGTGCGGTTGCTGCATTTGCAGTTCCGCCGCATCCTCGATGGTGACGATGCGCTCGGTGCCGCTGATGAAGCCCGATATCGCGTTCAGCATGGTGGTCTTGCCGCTGCCCGTGCCGCCCGAGATCAGGATATTGATCTTGGCCTTGCCCAGGCCCTGCAGGATTTGCGCCATTTCGACCGTCAGGCTGTGATGTTCGACCAGGTCGGAAAGCCGCAGCGGCTGGGCCGAAAAGCGCCGTATCGACATCACGGGTCCGTCGATGGCCAGCGGCGGGATGATGGCGTTGACGCGCGAACCGTCGGGCAGGCGGGCATCGACCATGGGGCTCGATTCATCGATGCGCCGTCCCACGCGCGAGACGATCTTGTCGATGATCTTCATCAGGTGCGCATCGTCGGTGAAGCGGACGTTGCTCAGCTCGAGCTGGCCATGGCGTTCGACATACACCTGGCGGTGCGTGTTGACGAGGATGTCCGATACCGTCGGGTCGTTCAGCAGTGGTTCGAGCGGGCCGAAGCCCAGTACCTCGTCCTGGATGTCGCGCACGAGGGTACGCCGTTCCAGGTCGTTGATGACGACGCTGTCTTCGTCCAGCAAGCGCCCCACCAGGACCTTCAGGTCGTCGCGTATCTGCTCCTGGGACAGGCGCTGCATGCCTTCCAGGTCGATGCGGTCGAGCAGGGACTGGTGCACGTGCTGCTTGAGTTCCTGGTAGGCGGGATTGTCGATGTTGCCGCCGCGCACGGCACCGAAGGCCGTATTGCTGTTCGCGCCCGGGGCGCTGCCGAGGCGTTCGCGCAGGCTGGGGCTGGCGCCATTGATGTCGATGCTCATGCTGTTTCCCCTCGAAGATGGATGGGCCGGCTACGCTGGAACAGGCGTGAAAACAGGCCGGGCGTGCTGGCCGCGCGCGTGCCGCCCAACTTGTGCGCGCACTCCTGCAGTGATTTTGCCAGCGCACTGCCGGGCGCCAGCTTCAGCACGGGCACGCCCTGGTTGACCGAGGCTGCCGCCACCGCGTAGTGATTCGGCATGGCGTGGAAGATGCGCTGGCCATAGGCCGCTTCCAGGTCGCGTCCGCGGATTTCATCGGCGCCCGCATGGCGGTTCAGGATCAGGTGGATCTTGCCGGCCGGGTATTCCAGCGACTGGAACACCTGCAGCAGCCGCTTGCCATCGCGGATGTAGGGCAGGGTTGCCTGCACCACGGGGCAGATCATGTCGGCGTGATCGAGCGCGCGCACGCTGATGGCATCGAGGCCGCGGCCCGTGTCGAGCACGATGAAGTCATATTCGTGGCGCGCCAGATGCAGCAATTGGTCGATGTGCTCGGGCTTGATGTCGCTTGCGTGGCCCGGATCTTCGGGAGCTGCCAGGATGCTGAAGTTCGGCGTCACCTGCACCATGCTGGCGGCGAGGAAGGAGGGATCGAGGCGGTGGATCTGCTGTGCCACGTGCGACAGTGTGGCGGCCGGCTTCTGATCCGAGACAAACAGCGCCGCATCGCCAAACTGCAGATTCAGGTCGAACAGCGCCACGCGCTGGTTGGCCTGCGCCAGCGCATACGCCAGGTTGGCGGCGAGGAAGGTAGCACCGCTGCCGCCCTTGCACGAGACGAAGGCGATGATCTTGCCATCGCGCCGCACGTGGCGCGCGCTCTTGTCCTCGATGCGTTGCAGCGCTGTATTCAGGGCGGCGCCTTGGTCGGCTTGCGGCAGCACTTCGCGTACCCCCGCGCGCATGGCTTGCAGCAGGAAGTCGCTGCCCTGGTGCTGGCACTGCAAGATGATGGCCATGGCGGGCTGGCGGCTGGCCAGGCGTTCGATGCGCACCAGGTCGGCATCGTCGATGACGGGTTGCGCCAGCAACAGCACGTCTGGCACGGCCATTTCAGCCGTGCCGGCCAGCCGTTCCAGGCTGCCGACGGCGCTGTCGATATCGTCGCCCGCGTGGCGCTCGCGCAACAGCGCCGTCATCGCGGCCAGTTGTTTTTCGTTACTGGAGATAATGAAGATTTTCACGGCAAGCTCCGGCAGTGGCTGGGTGGATGGGGTAAGGGTCAGCGTTTGCTCACGCCGATCGTCAACACGTCGGGAATCGGATCGGGCGCGCTGTAGGATTTCTGGTACAGCTTGTAGCCGCTGACGGCGGCCTTGCCATCGAGGCCCAGCACGGGATCGCGGTTGTAGACGGCGTCCGGATACAGGATTTGCTGCTGCTTGAGCAAGGTCACCGACTCGCCGAAATGGCTGTCGAGTACTGGGGTGGTGGTGGCGGCACAGCCGGCCAGCGCGCTGATCGCCGCAGCGCACAGCAGGCAGCGGGGCAGGGTGGTTGCGAAGGTTTTCATGAAGATGCTCCTATTTGAGATCATCGATAATGCTGGCCGATGACGTGGCCACATCGGCTTTCGGCACGGCGCGGTATTGCGGCAGGTCATTGCTGGTCACCGTGGGCGTGGCGACTGGCATGGCCACCGGCATGGCGGGTGGCACGGGCGCGGTCATGGCGGCAGGCGGCGGGGCGGAAGCGGGCGCGGGCAGCGGTGCCGGCTGCGGCATCGGAGCTGGTGCCGGCGCCGCGCCTTCCATCTTGCCTTGCATGAACATGTCGCCACGCGTGGGCTGCACATACGGATCGGTGGGCAGCTTGTAGTCGGGCGGCAGCGGCTTGACCAGGTGCGGCGTGATGATGAAGACCAGTTCCGAGCGGTCCGTCTGGAAGTCCGTGCTGCGGAACAGGGCGCCCAGCACGGGCACTTCGCCCAAGCCCGGCAAGGCCTTGATATTGCTGGTCACATTATTCTTGATCAAGCCGCCGATGGCGAAGCTCTGGCCATCGAACAGTTGTACCGTGGTGGTGGCGCGCCGCGTGGTAAACGAGGGCAGGATGGCGGTCGTCGAAATGCCGGTGGCCGTGATGCCGATGCCTTCCTTGTTCAGGTCGGACACTTCCGGCGACACTTTCAGGTTGATGCGCCCCCTTCGAGCACGGTGGGCGTGAATTTGACGGCTACGCCAAACTCTTTTTCTTCCAGCGTGATGGTGGGCGTGCCGCCATTGTTGGTCTGGCTGACGGGGATGAAGATCTTGCCGCCAGCGAGGAAACTGGCTTCCTGGCCACTGATGGCCATGATGTTCGGTTCGGCCAGCACCTTGATCAAGCCATCGCGCTTCTGCGCATCGAGACCCAGGAAATTGCCATTGCGGCTATTGCTGGCGCTGATGCCACTGGGATTGTTGCTGAGCAAGTTCGACAGCAGCGAATAGGTCCAGCCGCCGATGGTCTTGCTCAAGCCCAGGTTGGCGCCCAGCTGGTCGACCAGGGTTTTCGACACTTCCGCCACTTTGACTTCCAGCATCACCTGCTGTGGCGCGGCGATCGCCATCAGGTTGATCACGCGCGGCGAGGCCGACGGTCCGCCGGAAGGGTCGGGTGCGGCGCCGGCGACGGCAGGTGGCGCACCGGCCGCTGCGGCGCCCGCGGCGGGACGCGAACCGCGCTGTGCATAGGCGTTGGCCAGCGACATCGCCTGGTCGGCCTTGACGGTGTCGCTGACGACGCCCGACAGTATCAGGGTATCGCCGGCCACCGTCACGCGCAGCTCTTTTTCATTCGGCAGCAGTTCGGCCAGGCGCGCCTGCAGCAGGCTGGCGTCGATGCTGACGGACAGGTCGATGATGCTCGCTTCATTATTGCGGTTCCACACGATCAGATTGGTCGTGCCCACGGATTTGCCCAGCAGATAAACATCGGTGGTATTGAGCAGGATCACGTCGGCGATGCGCGGATCGCCCACGGAGACGCGGGCAACGGGAAACGGCAGGTGCATCAGCGTGGACTTGCCTTCGGCCAGGGCCATGTTGCGGCTCACGTCGGCCCGCCCGCCCGCCGTATCGAGCATGGCTTGCTGCGCCACCGGTTTCATGCGCGGCGTGCGGTGCACGACCTTGGGCGGCGGCGTGGTGGCCGCAGCCGACGCCGACGCCGGGGCCGGGGTGCCAGGCGGCGTGGTCGACAGGCCCGGCGACGTGGCAGGCGCGCCCGCTTCGCCATGGGCGGCCGGGATCAGGGCGCCGATGGCGGCGATGGCGAGTGCCATGCGCAGGATGCGGCCTCCGTTTGCTGTGCTCAGTTTGCTCATGGTGCTCATGGCATGCTCCTCGTGGTGCGGATCGGATGACGATCAGCGTGGCGTTGTTCAGAATTGTTGGGAGCTGCGTTCCAGCCCCTTGATGACATCGACTTGCGGCCCGGTTGGCCCTTGCACCACGTGGCGGCGCACGACCGGCCGGGGGGCGGGGGTGGCCACCTGGGCGGCGACCTTGGCATCCAGCAGGCTGGTCTTGGTGGCGCCGTCCGTGTTGACGGGCTTGTCTTCGATCTGGTTGCGCAGCACCAGCGACAGGGTGCCCACGCTGCGCGCCAGGTCGAGTTTTTCCGTCTGGTCGGGCGTCAGTTCCAGGGTCACGGCATTGACCACCTTGGGCTTGGTGTCGTCTCGGTTCGATTCTTGCGCGATGGCCAGCACGAGTATGCGTTCGAGCACGATTTTTGAAATGCTGGGGTCGCGTCCGGAGCCCGTCTTGGCCGCATCATCCTGCGTGTTGACGAGAATGTCGACGTAGTTGCCGGGCAGGGCGAAGCCGGCCACGCCGACCACGTCATTGACCCGCACCGTCATGGCGCGCTTGCCTTCACCCACCACGGCCGACAGGCCGCCCTGGGTGCCGGGGGGCGCCAGCTTGCTTTCCATGATCGGTTCGCCGTGCTGGATGCTGGTGCGCGTGACGCGCGCATCGAGCAGTTTCGGGTCGTTGATGGCGCCCGGCGGCAGCGCGCTGCTGGGCCAGTCGACCATGCGCACCATTTCCGGCGCGATGCGCGCGCCCAGGCTGATGTCGATCAGGGCGACAGCGACCTTGTTGGTATTGCCCGAAGCCTGGGCATTGATCCAGCGTGCGGCCACGATGACCGCCACGAACGCCAGGATGACCGCGAAGGCCATCATCGTCAGAGCGCGTGCGTTTCTCATTTTGATACTCCTTTATGCAGGACCGCAGCCGGTCCGTTCTGTATGCCGGCGGAGCCGTCGGCGGCGCCGAAATAATTGTTCCAGGCCCAGTGCAGCGCGTCGGCTTCGAGCCGTGGCGGTCGGCCTTCATAGCGCGCCATGTCGTACAGCTGGGCCAGGATGTCGCGTGGATAGCAGGCCAGCAGGGGCCGCGCGTGCTGGTCGTGCAGCTGCAGCAGGCAGTGGTAGGCGGCATGGTTGAAGGTCATGCCGAATTGTTCGCAGACGTGGCGGAACACGGCCTCGTAGTGGTAGCTGCTCAATTGGCCGATATGGATCTTGTAGCCGATGCGGCGCAGGAAGGAGTCGTCGGCCAGTTGCTGCGGCGCCAGGTTCGAGGAGAAGACCACGATGACGTCAAAGGGCACGGGAAATTTGTAGCCCGTGTGCAGCGACATGTAATCGACGCGGCGCGCCATCGGCACGATCCAGCGGTTCATCAGTTCCACGGGCGAGCAGCGCTGGCGGCCCAGGTCATCGATGATGAAGATGCCGTTGTTCGCCTTCAGGTGCGGCGGCGCCTGGTACAGGCGGGCACCGGGATCGAATTGCAGGTCGAGCATGTCGAGCGTCAGTTCGCCGCCCGTCAGCACGGTGGGGCGCCAGGCGCGCACCCAGCGCGGGTCGGCCGGCGGCGCCACGTCGGCGGCCAGCGTATGCAGCATGGGATCGAGGAAGGGCAGCACCTCGCCATCGACCATCACCGCGTGCGGCAGGGCGATGGTTCCGCTGAGCAAACCATGCAGGCGTTCGGCCAGATACGTCTTGCCGCTGCCGGCGGGGCCGTGCAGGAACAGGGCGCGGCCTGAATTCATGGCCGCACCCAGCTGGTCGAGCACCGATGTGCAAGCCACCACGTCGTGAAACTGTTGCATCATGGTTTCCCGTGTGACGTGCATGTGCGCCACGCTTTGCGCCAGTACCTGCGCGCTGTAGTGGGCCAGGGTGACAGGCGCAGGACCGCTGTAGGCATTGCGCCGCAAATAGTCGGCGGCGCGCAGGCGGCCCTGGTCGCCCAGGTGATAGTGCTGGTCGGCGTCCGTGCCGCTGTAGCCGTTGCGCTGCACTTCGCAGAGTTTTTCGGCGCGCATGAAGGCCAGCAGCGGTTCTAGCACGCCGGCGCCCAGTTTCACATGGGATGACAGGGCGGGCAAGCCGATCTGGCCGCGCAGGAACATGACCTTCACCAGCAGTTCCACCAGGAACAGGAAGGGCAAGCCCGTTTCGGCCACGTTGCGCGGTGCGCGCTGCATGGCCGGCATGATGCTGCCGTCGGCAGGCGCTTCTGGGTAGGTATCGGGCATGATGATCGCTCCTTTTGCCGGATGGTGAGGTCAGAAGATGAAGGGCAGCAGCCGGTATTTCACTTGCCGCATGTACACGCGGTAACGCACGTCGGTGGACAGGAAGCGCTCTTCGCGCAGCAGGCGCAGCACCAGCAGCAGCATGGCGGCCGCATAGACGGCCGTGTTGCCGGGCGATGCATTGCTGAGCAGATATGCCGTTGACGACACCACATAGCTGGCGTACACGGGATGGCGCACGAAGCGGTACATGCCGTGCGTCTTGATGTTGCGCTGCGCCACCACCAGGCCGAAGCTGCGGTTCAGCGACAGCAGGCCGGCGATCTGCAGGACACAGCCGAATACCAGCAGGTAGCGCGCGGCGGGCCATATGGTCATCTCGGATGGCGAAAAAAGAATGGCGCGAAGGTGGCGCCGATGGCCAGCAGCCAGTCGCCCGCATCGGTCGAGACACTGACGGGCGCGGTGCGCACGATGAACAGCAGGGCCGAGACGGTTTCGGCGCCGCAGAACAGCAGGTAGCTCCAGTCGCCGCTGTGCTGGTAGGCCAGCACATGGGCCCAGGCAAATATGCTCCACAAGCACGCCATGAAGATGCTGCAAACCTGGCTGGCGCGGCGCGAACTGAACAGAGTGTCGATGTTTTCCATGGTCGTAGTCCTGGTTGGGGGCGCGCCGTTCAGCGCAAACTCCACAGTTGCGTGTAATGGAGGAAAAGTTGTAATCCCGTGCCGCTGGCGATGGCGAAGGCATACGCCAGCCTGCCGCTGGCGGCCGGCGGTTCGGCGATGCTGGCAACGCCTCCGGCAAGGCTGTGCAGCAAGGCGCCCAGCAGCATGTCGTAGGTATTTTTCAGGACCAGGCGCAGGCGCCGCCCTGCCAGCGCGGCGGCCAGCGCCAGCACGCCGCCGGCCAGGAAGGTCAGCAGTACCGCCTCGAGCACGCCTTGCGGCCCCAGGAAGGCGCCGCACATGGCCATCAGCTTGACGTCGCCGGCGCCCAGGGCGCGCAGCAGATACATGGGCAGCAGCAGGGCCAGTCCGGCACCGGCGCCGGCCAGCGCCGGCAGCAGGCCCAGGCCGCCGAAGGTGGGGTCGAACAGGCCGCTGCCTGCAGGCATGGCAGCGTTCAGCAGCAGCCCAAGCAGCGTGCCGCACAGCACCAGGCGGTTGGGGATGCGGCGGCTGCGCAGGTCGTGCCACAGGGCGGCGGCCAGCAGGCCGGCCAGAGTGGCCAGGCACAGCAGCATGCCAAGATGGGCGTTCATGGCGTCAGCCCTTTCTTGTTGAGGCAGGGCGCGATGTCCAACTGCGGGCTGGCTGCTGCGGCGCTGCGGCGCAGGGCCAGGCCCACCGCTTGCCAGATCACGATGGCCCCTGCCGTCCCCACGTAACCGTCCAGCGCGTAGTGCCAGCCCAGGTGGACCGAGCCGAGCATGATCAGCACGGCAAAGGCGGCCAGGGCGATGCCGGCGGCGCGGCGGATGGGCCAGGCGACCAGGGCCATCAGTACGGAGGTGGCCACGTGCATGCTGGGCATGGCGGAAATGCCCAGTTCGCCAACGGTGCCGCCGCTCTGGTAGCCCTGCCACAGCATGTCTTGCACCTTCAGGGCCCAGACGGGAATGCTATGGTTGCTTTCCTGCAGGTAGGCCATCAGCGGCGCATACGGATCATTGGCATGCAAGTGGCCGTAATAGCAGGGTCCGGCGGAGGAAAACAGCATGGCTGCCACGCTGCCCAGGACGATCCACGCGATGGTAAAGCTGAGCAGGAACTGCATGCGCAGCAGGCGGTGCCGGGTATCGAGGATGAGCCAGTACAGCAGCGCGTAAAACAGCAGGAACCAGAAGTGATATGCGACGTTCAGCAGGCCCGTCAGCAGGGGATGGCCCAGCAGAGGCTGCAGCCAAGCCCACGGCGCCGTGCCACCATGCAGGGCGATGTCGATGGCCGACAGGCGGACATCCCAGTCAAACGGGTGCAGGCGGGGAATGGCGGCTTTGAACGTGGTAAAGCTGAGGGCGAACAGGGGCACGAGCAGCAGCGCAGGCAGCGCATGCAGCAGGCGCTCGCGGTGCAGGTGGCGGCGCAGTTCGTGGTACAGGAAATGGCACAGGCGTGCGGGACGCAGCATGCACATCACATAGCCTGTCCAGGCGCACAGCAGGAAGACGGGGCCGGTCAGCGCGGCCAGGGCAAAGCTTGCCAGCAGGGGGGCGATCTCGTGGCGTGTCGGTTTGCTGCCGGCCAGCAGCAGGACCACGGCCGTGTAGGCCAGCACCAGCAGCAGCAGCGCACGGTGGCTGTGCAGCGAGGCGCGCAGGCTCGAGGGGATAGTCATGACAGCGCCAGGACGACCTGGTCCTTGATGGTGGTAAACAGCAGGGCCAGGCTGTCACCGGCCAGGGTGACGGCAGCCAGGATGACCACGGCCAGCAGTCCGGCCAGCAGCGCATATTCGAGTGCGGTGACGGCAGTTTCCTCGTACAGGCAGGACAGCAGAGAGTTCACGATGGGCCTCGCAGTCGATGGATGGCAATGCGGGTGGGTGGTCAAGGCGGCGTGCTGGCTGTGCCGCCTGCTGCACTCCGGACAAGGCGGCAGCCTTGCCCGGAGTGCGGCGCTTAGGCATTGGCGTTGGTCAAGGCCGTACCGATCTTCGTGAACGTGGCTTTCAGTTGCGTGCCCACGATGGTGACGGAGGCGATGATGACGACGGCGATCAAGGCGGCGATCAGGCCATATTCAATCGCGGTCACGCCGTCTTCTTCGCGGATGAAATTTTTGATGAAGTTCATGATGACTCCTAGAGTAAGAGAGAACTGCAGGGAACGACAAAGGTTGGACAACATGGTTGCCGTGAACGGCGGCATCATGGACTTTGCCCCAATGCCAGCAGTCCGATGATGCAGACCACCACCACCAGCGCCGCCATCAGCGCATAGCGGTAAAACGCCGCTTTTTCCTTGCCTTGCAAATACGTGGCCAGGCGTGAGGGGAGGTACTTGTCAAAACGCATGCTGTACTCCGTCTCGGTGGACTGCGACTGGTGGCGGAATGGACACTGGTACGTTCACTATAGAAGGCGACGTATTGATCTACATCAGAAGAATCTCCCGTTTATGGCGGGAGGATTTGCTCGATTTTTTCGTGACAATTGTCCTGTCCGAGGCCGCCACGCGCAGGGCGAGGCCAGCCGCTGGCGGCAGGGCCAAAGCGATGGGGAAGAGACAGGAAATGGCCCGAGCGACCGGCGCTCAGGCGGGGGCGGTCAGGCAGCGGCCGGCAGTTCGCCCAGGCGGTGCTTGGTCGCGTAGGCGTACAATTCCAGGCGGTTGTAGACGCCCAGCTTGCGGTAGATCGAGGTCAGGTGATTGCGCAAGGTATGTTCGGAGATGAACAATTGGTCGGCCAGCAGCTTGGCAGGCGTGCCGCTGCCATGCACCAGGGCGGCGATGATTTTTCTTTCCTTCGTCGTCAGGCTGGCCACGGCGAGCGCTTGCGCCGAGGCGCCACCTGGCTGCGTCAGCTGCGTCATCATGCGGCCCAGCATGGCTTGCTCCAGCCACAGCTCGCCATGACTGACTTTTTCGATGGCCTTGAGCACCAGTTCCGGCGGCGCATCCTTGCTGATGATGCCGCGCGCGCCATTCATCATGGCTTGCTCCATGACGGCCTGGTCGTGGCTGCCCGTCAGTACGAGGATGCGCGCGTTGCCGCTTTGTAGCAACTGCGGAATGATGGCCAGCGAGCTGACGCCGCCAAGGTCCAGGTCCAGCACGATCACGTCGGGACAGGTGATGGCGGCCTGGGCCAGCGTGCTGGCACTGTCGCACGCCGTGGCGACCACCTGCATGCCGGAGTGTTCGCCGCCGATCAGCCGTTCCAGGCCCCACAGCATGGTTTTGTGGTCATCGACCAGCATGACGCGGATGGCGGAGTGGGATGGGGGTTGGCGGTCATTCATATCGGAATCTCGATCTGGACGGAGGTGTTGCCCAAGGTGTTGTGCGTGACCCTGGCGCTGCCACCGAGGGCGGCGGCGCGTTCGGCCAGTGAGTCGGGCAGGAAATCGGGCACGTGCGCGGCCGCGCATTCATTGTCGATGCTGATGTGCAGCGACCCTTGCACGCAGGTCAGCTTGACGGCGCCGTGGCGCGCCGACGTATGCTTGCGGATATTGCTCATGCCTTCGTTGACGATCTGGAATACCTCGGCCGCCAGGCGGTCGTTGATATGCAGGTCGCCCTCGATATGCAGGGTGATGTCGATGCCATAGAATTCGTGGATCTGCGTGGCCTGGCGGCGCAGCGCCACCAGCAGTTCCGGCTCGCTTTGCACCTGGCCGTTCTTGAAGGTGCGCGCGTAGCTGCGCAGGTCGGCGATCACCTGGCCCGACATGAGGATCAGTTTTTCCAGTTCCGGCAGCAGGGGATTGTCTGGCAGTGCCTCGTTGCGCAGGGCGGCCAGGCCGTGGCGCAGGCCGATATACGGCTGGATGGCCGTATCGTGCAGGTCGCGCGCGATCTTTTCACGCTCGCGCGAGGCCGCTTGCGAGGCGAGACGGTCGAGCAGGTCGATGTTTTCAATGACGGGAAACGCCTGCGCACCGATGTGGCTGAGGAAAAGGGCGTCGGTCTTGCTCAGACTGGTCGTGGAAACGATGTAGAGGCGGCCCGTTCCATTGCGCAGAGGCAAGGGGGCGCTGATGAAGGAGTGCGCTTCGAGCAGCTCGGCCAGGCTGGCGCCGGCCGTATCGTCATGCCGCAGCCAGCGCCCGCTGTCGGCGTCCAGCATGCGCACGCCGCCTGTCCACGGCAGCCAGCTGGACAGTGGGTGGTTGTAGAGCACGATCTTGTCGGCTGGGAAGGCCAGCAAGGGGTTGGCCGCCTCATCGCTGAGGATGGCGCTGGTCGTGACCACCTCCATCCCCGTATGCACGGCGCTGCGCAGCGACCAGTCCGGCATCCCCTTGTCCCGCATCGCCAGCAGGCAGCTGCGGGCGTGGAAATAGCTGCGGGTTTTTTCCAGCACCGAGGTGATGGTCTGGTCGACGCCGAAGCGGGGGTTCGACAGCTGGCTGACATCGCGCAGCAGCGCCAGGTGGCTGCGCTGCGTGATGGCCGAGCCGCCCCAGTAAGCGATCATGTAGCCCAGTGCCAGCAGGAAGGTGGTGCGCAGCAGCAGGCGCGACAGCTCTGCGTTCGTTTCGCCGAACAGGGCGGTGGCGGCGAACAGGCCGGCCGAGGCCAGAGTGATGCGCGCGCCTTCCTCGAAGCCCCGCTGGAATGACGAGGTCAGGATGGCAAAGAAGAAAAACAGGAAAAACAGGTTGTTGTGGCTGCTGCTGGAAAAGACGATCAGCGCATACCAGGCCACGTCCAGCCAGTACAACAAGATGTCCTGGGGCAGGCTGAAGCCCAGCAGCGCCAGCACGTAGAGCAGCAGGCTGTGCATGGTGTAGGCGGAAAAGATCAGCCAGGTGATCTTGCTCAGTTTGCCGGCGGTTTCGGGATCGATGAACAGGGTCAGCAAGGTGGCGCTGGACAACAGCAGGCGCATGCCATTGACCATGGTCGTATCCAGGCCGGCGCCCGGCAGACGGGATTTGAGGGGCAGGTCGAGGTTCACAAGCACTCCTGGCCGTATCCGCGCAGGAACGGCGCATGCGCTTGAATGGATACCGCAGATAAATTCTTGTTGTTTTTGCTGCAATCACATACGAGTCTACGCATCCGCCGTAAAGTTGTCTACTGGAATTGTGTAGCGGGCGTTGCTTTCCTACAGCGCTTGTACCATGACCCTGTTGCGCCCGGCGCCCTTGGCCAGGTACAGGGCGCGGTCGGCGGCGCCGATCAGGGCGGAGATGGCCAACTGCTGCTGCGGCTGCTGCGTGGCGATGCCGATGCTGACCGTGATGTGCTCGACCTCATTGCCCGTCTTGGCATGCGGAATGCGCAGGTCGGCCGCGTGCTGGCGGATCGCCTCGGCCATGCGCAGCGCCTGTGCCGCATCCGTATCGGGCAGGATGGCGGCAAACTCTTCGCCGCCATAGCGGGCCAGCAGGTCGGTGGGGCGCTGCAGCATGGCGGCCAGCTCGGCCGCCACGCGGATCAGGCAATCATCGCCCTGCTGGTGGCCGTAATGGTCGTTGTAATCCTTGAAATGGTCGATATCGATCATCAGCAGCGACAGCGGGCTGCTGATGCGCATGGCGCGCCGCATTTCCTTCTCGATTGCCACGTCGAAGTGGCGACGGTTGGCGATGCCCGTCAAGCCGTCGGAAAAGGTTTGCGAGCGCAAGACCATGGTCTGTTCACGCAGCAGCTTTTCGCGCCCCACGGCGATGGTGACGTCATTGATCTGGATCAGGCAGTGGCGCGGCGAGCCGGGTAGGTTGATCGGCGTAACGGCAACGGCTTGCTGCATGCGTTCCTCGCCGTTGTTGCCGCCCGTGGCCGCGCCATGCGTGTATAGCGGAAACGGCGCCTTGTGCAGGGTTTGCGACAGCAGCGACTGGAAATTGTCGCGCAGGGCCTGGGTGATGGCAGAATCGATGCGCTTGTGCCGCATTTCCGGGAAAACGGCGAAGAAATCCTGGCCCAGCACGGCGTCGGCCTGGCGGGCCGAGTGGCGCGCCATCCAGTGGTTCCACAGCACGATGCGGTGCTGCTCGTCGAGCACGATGGCGCCCAGGTTCACGGCACCGAGTATGCTTTCGAGCAGGGCGAGTCGGTGTAAGGCATCTGGCATGATAGTCACGCCTGTCCCAGCACCTTGGCCAGGTAGCGGCTGACCTGTTGTTTCAGGTCGTGCAAGGCGGACAGGTCGAGCACGAATGCCACATAACCATGGATCTGGTGCTTGGACAGCACGAAATCGATATGCAGCATCAGCACGACGGCCTCGTCATCGTGGCCGCCGAACGAGGACAGGATTTCCGCGCTGGTGCCCACGTGGTACAGGGGCAGCGAGCCATGCAGTTCGCTGTCGAACAGGTTGGCCAAGGTCCCGACGCAGGAATTGAGGATGATGTTGCCGATCTCGCTCATCGCCTCCTGTTCCATTTCCGTCAGTTCCTGCAGCGGCATGGCGTCGCCCACCATCAGGCGCACGATTTCCAGGCTCTTATCCTCGGGAAACATCAGTATGGCCTCGGTGGCGAAAGCGCCATCGTAATGCTGGCTGACGCCGCAGATGCGTTCGCCATCCTTCTTGCTGCCCAGTAAGGCGGCCGCGTCGGCACGGTTCAGAAAGGTGATCGAGGGCACCGACATGGTGACTTCTTCATTCACGATCTCGCTCATGGCCGCCGCCGCATGGCCCACCCCGATGTTGAATATCTCTACCAGGGCGTCGTTCTCGAGTTCGGAAAGATTGACCATGCTCATAGTCCCAGTGAGTCGATCAGCTGGTGGATGCGCGTTTCCGTGATCGGTTTTTCCATGAAGCCCACACCCAGTTCGCTGGCGCGGTTGCGGGTGGCGTTTTGCACATTGGCCGTGACGAGAATGATGTGCGTCTGCGGGCACAGCGTGCGCAATTGTTCTGCCGCCGCCATGCCGCCCATGCCGGGCATGTTGACATCCAGTAGTATCAGTACAGGGTTGACGGTCTTGACTTTTTCCAGGGCTTCCTCTCCCGTCGTCGCCTCGATCACTTGCCAGTCGGCATGTTTGCTGAGGATGAACTGATGCGACATCAAACGTGAAACCCGGCTGTCATCGACAACAAGTACCTGTTTACTGTGATTCATGTGCTATTCCTGAAACGTCATATCGGGCTATCGTCCCATTTTCGCATATTTTAAAGGACATAGAGTGTAAATGGATGTGCAATTGCCCTAGGGCAAGGTTTTTCCACATGTCTGTTGTATCCGCTCGCATCGTCGGTCATGATGGCCGGCTGGCCGGGCTGGCAATCCGTTAAAATAGCGCCATTCCTCACTTTAGCCTGAATGCCATGACCCAAGACGAATTGAAGCAAGCCGTAGCCCGCGCCGCCATAGCCCATGTGGTCGACGGTGAAATCATCGGTGTCGGCACCGGTTCCACCGCCAACTTTTTCATCGATGAACTGGCCAAGATCAAGGACCGCATCAAGGGAACGGTCGCGTCGTCCGAAGCCACGGCCGCGCGTCTGGCAGGCCATGGCATTCCTGTCTTCGACTTGAACGACGTCGAGTCGATCGCCGTCTACATCGACGGCGCCGATGAAATCACGGCCAGCGGCGCGATGATCAAGGGCGGCGGCGCGGCATTGACGCGTGAAAAGATTGTGGCTTCCGTATCGAAACAGTTCGTCTGCATCGCCGACGGCTCCAAGCTGGTGGAAACCCTGGGCGCCTTCCCGCTGCCGGTGGAAGTGGTGCCGATGGCCCGCGCCGCCGTATCGCGCCAGCTGGCCGCGCTGGGCGGTACGCCCCGCTTGCGCCTGAAGGCTGGCAGCACGGAAGCGTTCATTACCGACAATGGCGGCGAAATCATCGACGTGCTGGGCTTGAAAATTGCCGATCCGGTGGCGCTGGAACAGCAGATCAACCAGATCGTCGGCGTCATCGCCGTCGGCCTGTTCGCGGTGCGCGGCGCCAATGTCTGCCTGCTGGGCATGCCGGAAGGCGTGCGTACCCTGGCGTACTAAGGTGATCGCCGGCTTGCCGGCAACCACACCTGTCTTACACGGCGGCCCCTTGCGGGCCGCGTGTCATTTGTGCCTGGCGGTACACGGCCACGGTGCGCAGCAGGCCACCGAGGAAAATGCCACTGAAGCAACCATAGGCGAGGCAGACAGGCACGCTGAAGGCGGGCGCATGGGCAGTCGCCGGTGCGATGGCCAGGGTCACGGCGACCGCATATTTCATGCAGAAGATGCTCATCATCAGGATCAACGGCACCCAGCTGCCGGGACGCTGCACGCTGCTGCGCGCGGGAATGACCACGATGGTGCCTGTCTTGGTCAGCGACCACGCCAGCGCCGCACCGGCCAGTGCGCCTGCGCCCCAGGCGAACGGCGCTACGCCGTCGAAGCCGAAGCTGCCATGCACGCCGCTAAGTGACAGCGCCAGCATGACCAGGGGAATGATGCACAGCTTGCGCAAGGTCACTTCGCGCGCGCGGCTGGCCAGCACGCCGCGGTAGACTAGAAAGCCCAGGATGGCCCAGACGTAGAGGGGAGTGTGGCTGAAGATTTGCTGCAACATGGTGTCCGCCCTGAAATGAAGTTGTCGATGGACGTACTGTGCCAGCCAGAGGCAGGGGCGGCGAGCGGACTGCGACGAAACGGGGAAGGTCAGCCGTGAAACGGCGGGGGAGGGCGTGAAACGAAGGTGAAACTGCCCGTGACGTGGTCACGGGCAAGCGATAAAACTTATTCCGTTGGCGGAACGTAACCCATGGCCGCATCGGCGCCATCGCCAAAGAAATGCTTTTCCATCTGCGTGGCCAGGTATTTGCGGGCGCGCGCGTCGGCCAGGTTCAAACGGTTTTCATTGACCAGCATGGTCTGATGCTTGAGCCAGGCGGCCCACGCTTCTTTCGACACCGATTCATAAATCTTCTTGCCCAGTTCGCCCGGGTACGGCGGGAAATCCAGTCCTTCGGCTTCCTTGTTGAGTTTGATGCAGTGGATCGTGCGGGCCATCTGTGCTCCTGAATCAGTGTAGAGATAAAGCGTGATTATAAGGCACTTTGCGCCAGCCCTCGCGGGGCCGTCGCGGCCTGGCGACACGCCGTTTGCCGTGCCCTTGTGCTGGATCAAATTTGATCTGCGCCGCCCTAGCTAGTAAGATGCCTTATCGCGTCAGCCGCTGGCTGCGCCTCTGCCAACCAAGTAGTAACAATTAACCAATATGGAATCCCTATGACCTCAGTGAAAGTCCATGGCATCGATGTCAGCAATACAGGCAGCTTCGCGCTGTTTGGAGGCATTAACGTGCTCGAGTCGCGCGATCTCGCCATGCGCGCTTGCGAAGAATATGTGCGCGTGACGCAAAAACTGGGTATTCCATATGTGTTCAAGGCCAGTTTCGACAAGGCCAACCGTTCGTCGATCCATTCTTACCGCGGCCCGGGCCTGGAAGAAGGCATGCGCATCTTCCAGGATGTGAAGGCGGCGTTCGGCGTGCCCGTGATTACCGACGTGCATGAGCCATGGCAGGCGCAGCAGGTGGCCGAAGTGGTCGACGTGCTGCAATTGCCCGCCTTCCTGGCGCGCCAGACGGACCTCGTCGTGGCCCTGGCGAAAACCGGTAAAGTCATCAACATCAAGAAGCCGCAATTCCTCAGCCCTGGCCAGATGGCCAATATCGTCGAAAAATTCAAGGAAGCGGGCAACGATCAGCTGATCCTGTGCGACCGCGGCACTTGCCTGGGCTACGACAACCTGGTGGTCGATATGCTGGGCTTTGGCGTGATGAAGAAAACCTGCGACGACCTGCCCATCATCTTCGATGTCACGCATGCGCTGCAGCAACGCGATCCCGGTGGTGCCGCTTCGGGCGGCCGCCGCCAGCAAGTGGCGGACCTGGCCCGTGCCGGCCTGGCCGTCGGCATCGCCGGCCTGTTCCTCGAAGCCCATCCTGATCCCGACAACGCCCGCTGCGACGGCCCCAGCGCCTTGCCGCTGGGCCAGCTGGAACCATTCCTGGCGCAATTGAAGGCGCTCGATGACCTGGTCAAATCGTTTGCGCCGCTGAATATCAAGTAATACTGTTTAAGTAAAGAAAAAGCCCGGCATGCCGGGCTTTTTTACAAGGTTTTAATTAACACCTGCGATTTGCGTTGCCAGTTATACATATGCTGGCGATCCTTCGGCAAATCGTCGACGGTGGCCGGCACGAAACCGCGTTTCTTGAACCAGTGCGAGGTGCGCGTGGTCAGCACGAACAGTTTGTTCAGGCCGGCGGCGCGGGCGCGGTTTTCCATGTGTTTCAGGATGCGCTCGCCGTCGCCCTGGGCTTGCACTTCCGGGTTGACCGTCAAACATGCCATTTCCGCCATCTTTTGCGCGGGGAAGGGGTAAAGGGCGGCGCAGCCGAAGATCACGCCATCATGCTCGATGACGGAGAAATAATCGATTTCCCGCTCGATCAGCTCGCGGCCCCGCTTGACAAGGGTGCCGTCCGCTTCCAGTGGCTCGATCAGCTTGATGATGCCGCCCACGTCTTCGATGGTGGCCTGGCGCAGGCTTTCCAGGTTTTCATGGCTGATCATGGTACCCACGCCATCATGGGTAAACAATTCCAGCAGGGCCGAACCATCCATCGAGAAGGGCACGATGTGCGAGCGCTCGACGCCGTTGTGACATGCCTTGACGCAATGCTTCAAATAAAACGCCGTGGCGTCCGGCAAGAAACCGGCCATCAGCACGGCTTCGGCCTGGTGCGACGACAGTTCGCGGATTTCCACGCCCGTGGCATCTTCCATCATCGGCGTTTCGGTAATAAAAATCAGTTTGTCCGCATGCAGGGCGATGGCGGCGCTGCACGCCACGTCTTCCATGGTGAGATTGAACGCTTCGCCCGTGGGCGAGAAGCCCAGTGGCGAGAGCAGCACCAGGCCGTCCGAACCGAGGATGGAGTGGATGGTTTCGGCGTCGACCTTGCGCGTGATGCCCGTCAGTTCCAGGTCCACGCCATCGATCACGCCCAGCGGGCGCGCCGTGATGAAGTTGCCTGAAATGATACGGATGGCCGCATGCGACATGGGCGTATTCGGCAAGCCCTGGCTGAACGCGGCCTCGATATCGAGGCGCAGCTCGCCGGCCGCTTCTTTCGCGCATTCCAGTGCGGCGATGTCCGTGATGCGCACGCCGTTGTGGAAGCGGCCTTCGACGTTACGCAAGGCCAGTTGTTCCGCTACCTGCGGCCGCGAGCCGTAGACCACGGTGACATTGATGTCCAGCGCATGCAGCAGAGACAAATCATGGGCCAGCACCTGCAGCGCCCCGGCGCTGACGAGTTCACCGGGGAAGGCGACCACGAAGGTCTTGCCGCGAAAGGCGTGGATGTAGGGCGCGACTGAGCGCAGCCATTGGACGAATTGGGTAGGGTTTTCCATTAAGCGCATTATAATTCGCTGCGCGATGTGCGCGCTTAAAATACCTGTAAAAAAACAATGTCTTCAGCCAGCAATAAGTCTTCTCCTCCTTCCAACGTTGCAAATGTGCCCGCCAGCGGGGATGTTGCCGCGCCTGCCGCCACGCCTGCGCAGGGCCGCCAGCGCCCGCCCGTGAGCCAGCAAAGGCAGCAGCCGCCGCGCACGGAGGCAGCAAAAACAGCAACAGCAGCAGCGCGCGCCGCGCCCGCCGCGCGAGGGGCAGGAAAGCCGCGAAAGCCGTGATGCGTCCCGCGCCGCGCGCGAGGCGGAAAAGGCTTTCCGCAACCCGTTGCCACCGATTACGTATCCGGAAGACTTGCCTGTCTCGGGCCGGCGCGCCGAAATCGCCAAGGCCCTGATGGAAAACCAGGTGATCATCGTCTCGGGCGAAACGGGTTCCGGCAAGACAACGCAGCTGCCGAAGATTTGCCTGGAACTGGGACGTGGCCAGAAGGGCTTGATCGGCCACACGCAGCCGCGCCGTATCGCCGCTTCCTCGACGGCCAAGCGCATCGCGCAGGAGCTGGGCACGCCGCTGGGCGAAACCGTGGGCTTCAAGGTGCGCTTTGCCGACACCCTGACGAAGGGCGCCTCCGTCAAGCTGATGACGGACGGTATCTTGCTGGCCGAGACGCAGACCGACCTCTTGTTGAAAAATTACGACACCATCATCATCGATGAGGCGCACGAACGCAGCCTGAACATCGATTTCCTGCTCGGCTATCTGAAACAGCTGCTGCCGCGCCGGCCCGATCTGAAAATCATCATCACCTCGGCCACCATCGACGCGGAACGCTTCGCGCGCCATTTCGGCACGCCGGAAAAGCCGGCGCCCGTGATTGAAGTGTCGGGCCGTCTGTACCAGGTGGAAGTGCGCTACCGTCCAGTGGAACGCGAACAGGTGGCCATGCCAGGTTCGGGCGCGGGTAGCAACAGCGCCGACAAACCGGGACAGAGGACTGCAGCCGCGCGCGAAAAGCGCGACTTGATGGATGCCGTCGTCGACGGCGTGGAAGAACTGTGCCGCATCGGCTCGGGCGACGTGCTGGTGTTCTTGCCGGGCGAGCGCGAAATCCGCGACTGCGCCGAAGCGCTGCGCAAGCACCACCCGCCGCACGTGGAGATTTTGCCCCTGTTTGCCCGTTTGTCGGCCGAGGAGCAGGAGCGCGTCTTTAAAACCAGCAATGCGCGCCGCATCGTGCTGGCCACCAACGTGGCGGAAACCTCGCTGACCGTGCCCGGTATCCGCTACGTGGTCGACGCGGGCCTGGCGCGCGTAAAACGCTACAGCTACCGCAACAAGGTCGAGCAATTGCAGGTCGAGCCGATCGCCCAGTCGGCCGCCAACCAGCGCGCCGGGCGTTGCGGCCGCGTGGCCGATGGCGTCTGCATCCGCCTGTACGAAGAGCAGGATTACCTGCTGCGGCCGAAGTTCACGGAGCCGGAAATCCTGCGTTCATCCTTGGCCGCCGTCATCCTGCGCATGAAATCCTTGCACCTGACGGACGTGGAGACCTTCCCCTTCATCGAGCCGCCGCTGGCACGCGCGGTGGCCGACGGCTACCAGTTGCTGCAGGAACTCGGTGCCGTCGATGAAGTCAATAAACTCACGCCGCTGGGCAACAAGCTGGCCAAGCTGCCGCTGGACCCGCGCGTAGGCCGCATGATCCTGGCCGCGCTCGACAACGCCTGCCTGACAGAAGTGCTGATCGTCGCCTCGGCCCTGTCCGTGCAAGACCCGCGCGACCGTCCGATGGAACACCAGCAGGCGGCCGACGAGGCGCACAAGAAATTCGCCGATGAAAAATCGGAATTCCTCAGTTACCTGAAAATCTGGCGCTGGTTCGAGTCCGCCATCGAGCACAAGAAAACCAACCGCCAGTTGCAAGACAATTGCCGTACGAATTTCCTGTCGCAGATGCGCTTGCGGGAATGGCGCGACGTGCATTCGCAGTTGCTGACCATCGTCAAGGAACAGGGCTGGCGATTGAATGAGGCACCGGCCACCTACGACAACCTGCACATGGCCTTGCTGACCGGCCTGCTGGGCAATATCGGCTTCAAGGGCGAGGACGAGCCGGGTGCGGGCTACCTGGGTGCGCGCGGCATCAAGTTCCATATCTGGCCCGGTTCCTCGCTGCTGAAAAAGCCGGGCAAGTGGATCATGGCGGCCGAACTGGTCGATACGACGCGTTTGTACGCGCGCTGCGTGGCGCAGATCCAGCCCGAGTGGCTGGAAAAAGTGGGCGAGCATTTGCTGAAGAAATCCTGGGGCGAACCGCGCTGGGAAAAACGCTCGGCGCAAGTGACGGCGTCCGAACGGGCGACGTTATACGGCCTGGTGGTGTACAGCCAGCGCCGCATCAACTACGGCAATTTCAATTTGCCGGAAGCGCGCGAAATCTTCATCCGCGACGCGCTCGTCGGCGGCGACTTCGACACGCGCGCGCCATTCTTTGCGCACAACCACAAGCTGATCAAGGACATCGAAAACCTTGAACACAAATCGCGCCGCCTGGACGTGCTGGTCGACGATGAACTGATCGCCGCCTTCTACGACAAGCTGCTGCCGGCGGACGTGTGCAATGGCGCCGGTTTCGAGAAATGGCATAAAGAGGCCACGCGCGAGAATCCGAAGCTGCTGTATTTGAACCGCGAAGAGCTGATGCGCCACGAGGCGGCCGGCGTGACGACGGACCTGTTCCCGAAAACCATGTCCGTGACGGGCCTGGAAATGGGCCTGACCTACCACTTCGAACCGGGCAGCGTGCGCGATGGCGTGACCTTGAGCGTGCCGCTGTATGCCTTGAACCAGTTGCCGCGCGAGCGCTGCGAATGGCTGGTGCCGGGCATGCTGAAGGAAAAAGTGCATCTGCTGCTCAAATCCCTGCCGCAAAAGCTGCGCCGCCACTGCGTGCCGCTGCCCGACTATGCTGCCAAGTTCTGCGAGCGCGTGCACGAGGCGGGCGTGTTTGGCCGAGGTGACCTGATCGACGCCATCATCCTCGACATCCGCACGCAAATCACCATCAATGTGCTGACGACGGACTTCAAGCCGGAAACCCTGCCTGCCCATCACTTCATGAATTTCAAGGTGATCGACGAGCATGGCCGCCAGCTGGACATGGGCCGCAACCTGGCCACGCTGCAAGCGGAATTCGGCGGCCAGGCGCGCCAGAGTTTCCAGAAGCTGGCCGAAGTGTCGGGCGTCTCCGGCGCGGGTACGCCTGCTGCCCGCGTGGCGGGCGCGCAAGTGGCGTCGCGGCTGCAGGCGCAAGCCCAGGGCGCCGCCGCCAACGCGGCAACGGGCAAGGGCGGCGCGCCGGCCAAGGGAGCGGCTGCCGCAGCGGCGCTAGCGTCCCCGAATGCCACCGTCTCGCAGCACATGGGCTTGACGGGCTGGACCTTCGGCGAATTGCCGGAGTTACTCGAAATCGTGCAGGGCAAGCTGACCCTGATCGGCTTCCCCGCCCTGGTCGACAAGGGCACGCATTGCGACCTGGAAGTGTTCGATGACCCGACCGTAGCCGCCCGCACGCACAAGGTCGGTTTGCGCCGATTGTTCGCGCTGCAAATGAAAGAACAGATCAAGTACGTCGAGAAAAGCATCCCTGGTTTGCAGCAGATGGGCATGCAATTCATGGCCCTCGGTTCGCAGGAAGAGTTGCGCGAGCAAATCATCAACAAGGCGCTCGACATCGCCTGCCTGCAAGATCCGCTGCCGCTGGACGCCGCGTCGTTTGCTAAGCGCCAGGCGGAGGGCAAGTCGCGCCTCGTTTTGCTGGTGAATGAAATTGCCCGTTTGCTGTCGCAAGTGCTGACGGAATTCCACGGCTTGCCCAAGCGCTTGCAGAATATTCCCGCAGCGGCCGCATCCGATATCCAGTCGCAGCTGCAGGGACTCGTACATAAGCGCTTCCTGACGGAAAACGAGTACACGCAGCTGGCGCATTTCCCCCGCTATCTGAAGGCGATCAACGTGCGCCTGGAAAAGCTGCGCGCCGACCCCGCGCGCGATACCAAGTTGATGGCCGAATGGCAATCGGCGGCCGCGCCGTACTTGCGCCAGGCCAAGGACCGCCAAGCCGGCAAGAATACGGACCCGAAACTCGTCGATTTCCGCTGGATGCTGGAAGAGCTGCGCGTGTCGCTGTTTGCGCAGGAATTGCGCACGCCGATGCCTGTTTCTGCCAAGCGTTTACAGAAAGTGTGGGAATCGATGCAGCGGTAGGGCTGTTTACGCGGTTAGCCGCTAATCCGATCTACCCGACTACCAGGCCTACCCGACTTACGTTCTACGTTTATCGAGCTCATCATCGCTGAGCGATGAGCGCGAGCCGTCCTGGCCGCTGCGCGTGCCGGCGCGGCTGCCGCTCATGGAGGTGCCCGACATGCTGCCTTCGCTGCCCCCTTGCAGGCTGGCGCCGCCGCGCAGGTCGCTGCCGGATGGCCTGCGGCCCGCTGCCATGACGCCGCTGCCATAGAACGCTTCCATTTGCTGATTCCAGGCATCGCTGCCCATGTCGGGCCAGTTGTTCTTGTCGAAGCCGGGCGCGTCTTTCAGCTGGTTTTTTTCTACATCGAGCAGGAAGCGCTTGTTGACGGGGTCCAGGGTCAGGCGTTCCCAGGGGACGGCAAACAGCTTGTCGCCCATGCCCAGGATGCCGCCGAAGGACAGTACGGCATAGGCGATCTGGCCCGTGCGCATGTCGAGCATGATTTCCTTGATGTCGCCCAGTTCCTCGTCGCTGTGATTGTAGACATCGTCGCCGAGCAGGGTATCGGCCCCCATCAGGGCCGGCCCCGGGCCGTCGTGGTTACTGTACATGCCCAGGATGTCGCGGTCCAGATAGCTCATGGTGTTCTCTCCTCGTGAAGTGCTGATCGAACATCCAGATTACGCATGCGTACAAGGTCGCGCTTGATTTGCCTCAATGGTGCCAGCGGCACTTTTATCGGTGTGCAAACGAACGGTGTTGTCCGCCAATTGCGGTACCCTATGCGTTCTACGGAGGAGGCCGCACATGCTGACGATGCAACGATGCAGAGGGATGAACTTGCGGTACGCTCCACCACGGCGTGCGCGCCGCTTGCCATGGTAAAGCCCGCCACCAAATGGCTGCGCGGGCTATTGCGCGCCGGTAAGGCGCAGCAGCGCACGGCGAGCAAGCTGGCCAAGGTGCTGTTCGGGCCCGTGCCGGCCAAGCCCAAGCCCCGCAAGACGGTGAGCAAGGCCGGGGGCAAGACCGTGGTCAAGACCACGAAGGCGAGTCCCAAGCCGCGCGCCAGGCCCGCCAGCAACGCCGTGCCCGCCCTGGGGCCCTTTGCCACGCCCCTGTCGCCGCCACGCGTGCGCAAGCGAACGGCGCCCCCGCCGGGCAAGTGGCTGGCCGCCCACTATGCGCCCCTGCCGGAACTGGGGCAGTTGCCGGGCCGGCGCCTGCCGTATTTCCTGTACTTGCCCGAGAAGGCGCCGAGCGCCGCCATGCGCAGCCGGGGCCGGCCGCTGCTGGTGATGCTGCACGGCTGTGAACAGAGCGCCACGCAGTTTGCCGAAGGCACGCGCATGAACCGCCTGGCCGAACGCAAGGGCTACGCCGTGCTGTATCCGCAGCAATCGTTGCGCTCGCATGCGCGCCGTTGCTGGAAGTGGTACGACAAGCTGACGCAGGAGGGCGGCGGCGACGTGCGCCTGATCGTCGGCGCCATCGAGCAGGTGGCGGCCCGCTATGCGATCGACCGCGCGCGCATCTATATCTGCGGCATTTCCGCCGGCGCCGGCATGGCGCATATCGTGGCTCTGAATCACCCGCAGCTGTTTGCAGCGCTGGGCCTGCATTCGGGGCCCGTGTTTGGCGCCGGGCATAACCTGATCGGCGCGCTGGGCGTGATGCAGCATGGCGCGAGCGCCCGCGCCGATGCGGCCATCGATGAAGTGCTGGCGCGCCAGCCCGCGTTTCCCCGCCTGCCCACCATACTGCTGCAAGGGCTGTCCGACAAGGTGGTGCGGCCCATTAACCAGACGCAGCTGGTGCGCCAGAGCGTGCGCGTCAACCGCCTGCCAGCCGACACCGTTGTCACGGCGCAGCGCCTGCCAGGCGGCGCGGCGGGCGGGCGCAATCCGGCCCATGCGTACGCGCTGCACGACTATCAGCTGGGCAAGGAGGTGCTGCTGCGCGTGGCCCAGGTCGAGCACCTCGAGCACGCGTGGAGCGGCGGCGACGCCAGCCTGCCGTTCAACGACAAGGCCAAACCCGACGCCAGCAAGATGCTGCTCGATTTCTTCGCCAGCCACCGCCGCCGATAAGCCAGCGTGCCGCGCGGCGCGGCAGGCACTGGTACGCATCGTTCTTCCCTTCCTCCGCAGGGCCGCGGCAGCGCGCCGGCGCGCTGGCCGCGCCCTTTTCAGCGCAGATTTCAAATGCCGCAGCAGCATGGATTTTGCATAAGTGGTATTGCTTCGGTATTTAAAAATCACAAAAAAGGCGCTAAAAATAGTAACTGGTATACAATTGGTACACGTTTTCAGTGCCGAACCGTGTCGACCGTCCCATGCCCCGACGACCGACATGCACTGACGGCAGCCACCCACGTTACGGAATGCGCCATGTCCATCAAGTCCAAGCAGTTGCTGTGGTTTTTTGCGTTTTTCCTCGTCTTTGAACTGAATATCTATCTGTCCAATGACATGATCATGCCGGCGATGCTGGGCATCGTCGGGGAGTTCCAGGCAGAGGAGAAATTCGTTCCCTTGTCCCTAAGCCTGTATTTGCTGGGCGGCAGTTCCCTGCAGATTTTCCTGGGGCCCCTGGCCGACACCATCGGCAAGCGCAAGCTGGTATTGACCGGCAATACCTTGTTCCTGCTGGCCACGCTGGCCGTGCCATTTACCACCTCGATCGAGCAATTTCTCGCTGCGCGTTTCATCCAGGGCATGGGCTGCTGCTTCATCTTTGTCGGCTATGCCATGATCCATGAACTGTTCGACGACATGGCGGCCGTCAAGCTGAGCAGTATTCTGTCGAGCACCACCATCCTCGCGCCCCTGGCCGGCCCCATCCTAGGCAGCGCCATCATCAGCCGGCTGGACTGGCGCTACGTCTTTTTCCTCTCGGGCCTGCTGGCGCTGCTGTCCTTGCTGGGCCTGTTCAAGACCATGCCGCGCACGGCGCCGACGGTCACGCGCCCGGACCTTGCCGCCATCGTGCGCAGCTACGCGGCCATTTTCAGCAACAAGCGCTTCATGTTCGGCATGTTCACGGCCGGGCTGGCCACCGTGCCCCTGACGGCCTGGATCGGCTTTTCACCCCTCTTCGTGCTGCAGGAGATGGGCGCGTCCTACGCCACGTATATCGCCCTGCAATGCGTGATTTTGTCGGGCTTTGTCCTCAGCAGCATCGCCATCCAGCGCCTGCGCCAGGATTTCCCCCTCGTCTCCCTGCTGCGCCTGGGCGGGCTGATCGCGGCCGCCGGCATGCTGGGCGCCGGTGCGGGCCGCCACCACGTCGACGTGTTTGCGGCCTGCATGTTTGTCTATTCCATCGGCTTCGGCCTGTTCAATGGCGCCCTGATCCGCAGCGCGATCACGGCCAGCAAGGAATCGATGACCTTGACGACGGCCGCCATGAGCTTGCTGTACTGCATTTATCTATCCGCCTGGCTGCAGTTGTACAACGTGCTGTGCCAGCGCTTCGGCTATGCGCTGGAAACGTATGCGCTGCTCAATATCCCCGTCATCGTGGTCATCGCCGCCTGCCTGCTGCTGTTTACGCGGGGCATGGCGGGGCGCCGGGAAAGCGAGGTGCTGCTCGCCCGGCACTGATGGCGCAACGATGCGCATGTTGTCGACCTTGTTTTACCTCCTGCGAAGTTTATTGACACTCTCCTGCGGAAAATGGTGCGCCCATGAAAATAGATGACCTGGCCTCGAAACACGATCAAGCAAAGATTTTCAACCTGGAATACGAGTTTCGCATCAACCGGCTGAAACTCGATTACATCACCCTGGCCGATGTCCGGCCGGCCGGCAGCGACCTGGAACAACTGGCCGGGGAGCACCAGGCGGGCATCGCCGCCCTGCGCAGCTTCGTCGCCGGCAATTTTACGCATTTCAATGCCGCAAGCTGTTCCTCGCTCAGCTGCATCCCCACGCGGGCGCTCGGCGACGACGAGCGCTACCTGCACCGCATCTGGATGGGCGGGCCGTTGCCAGCCATCGCCTGTGAGGCGATCCAGCAGTGGGGCGCGGCGCTGGAAGAGGTGCTGCACAATGGCGGCGCGCCTTATGTCTCCATCCTGTGGGTCTGGGATGCGCAGCAGCTGCGCGATGACGAGCGCTTCAGCCCCACGGGCGGCGCCGGGCGCTACACGATAGGCCGCTATGCCATCGGCGGCACGACCCTGCATATCAACTCGCTGCGGGCGCTGGCGCTGGACTTCGCGCCGGCACGCTTCGATATCCTCGATACCCTGCATACGCAGCGCTATTTCGCCACCTTGTCCGATTATTTCCGCATCCTCATCATGTGCGAATACGGCGGCATGTATATGGATGTCGATACGATCCCGCATAATCCCGCGACGATTTTCCTGATGAAGCCGGAAGTGCCCGATTATTTCCAGCGCAGGGAAGGCGAGGGCGAAGAGCGCCAGCATGTCAGCTGGATGAATCTGTTTCTCGATGAAACGGGCATGCTGATCGCCAAGAAGAACGACGCCGCGCTGCGTGTGATCCAGCGCAATGTGAACCTCGCCTATGCAGGCATCGATGCGCAGATCCCCCGTTCCTGCCCGCAATTCGAGGCGCAGCTGTTTGGCCAGTTCTATGCCGAATGGAAGAAAAACCTTGGCGTGACCCTGCTCAGCCATGCCGAGTTTTACCAGCGCTACTGCGTGCTGTATGACGGCGCGCGGGAAGCGGTGGTGGGCGGCATCCGCGGCATGCGCTTGCTGGACGATATCATTACCGACATACACATCCCGCTTAGCGACGAGGAACGGCGCGCGTACGCCCGCTGCGTCGCCAGGCTAGCCGAGATCGGCTGGCAACTCGACGATCCTTTGAGCTTGCCCGACATCGTCGACGTGTTCGACATTGAGGAAGTGCCGCGCATGGCGTATGCGGCCCAGCTGCGGGCGGACATCGATCATTTTCACTATTACTCGGTGCTGTCGGACGACCCGCAGCTGGACCGCGTGAATGCCGTCTTTTGCCGCTACCTGCTGGCCCACCGTTCGCAGCATATTGCCGTCGGTAATTTCTGGCGTCCCACCGTGGGGCGCCACGGCAGCCGCATGCCGGCCATCAACGATGTAGCCCTGTCCGGTGACGAGGCGCAGGCGGGCTTGCTGTCGCATGCGCCGCTCAAGCTGGTGGCGGGTGAACGGCTGGGTGACGAGGTGAAGAACCGCATGGCGAAACTGCTGTTTGCCACTAGCTACCTCGAATATTGCTCGTTCGGCAATAAACTCAATCTGCAGTTCGTCGAATTGCAGCGGCGGCAAAACATCGACCCATATCTGGCGCACATCCACGGCCTGCATGACGAGGACGACCGTTTCATCGGCTTTTTCACGGCCGCGACGATGGCGGAGTTCCAGGCCTGCGGCGCCGTGTCCTATTACCGCGACGACATGAAGGCGCTCGATGATGCGTATGACGCCTTCGTGCTCGCGCATGCGCGCGCCGATGACTGTTTCGTCAGCAGCCTGGCCATCGACGAGAAATACCGGGGCCAGGGCCTGTTCCGGCAGATGTTCCATGAAATTCGCGACCTGGCTGGCCGCAAGGGCTGTGCGCGCATCACCCTGACGGTGTGGGAAAAGAGCGAAGCGCTGCAAGTGTATCTGCACAAGGGTTTTCGCAGCGTGGGCACGTTCGACTATGCCTACAGCCTGTTCTATGACCGCCTGCACTTCCTCGTGTATGAAGGTAACTGAAGGGGAAATCGAGGGGTAACAGGGGCGGCCGGCAGCCGCCCCGTGCAGCGTCTTACAGGGCCAGGAAGGCCAGGCCCGCCACGGCTGTCGGCAGCAGGGCGCCCGCCAGCAGGCCGACGGCGCTGATCGATTCATCCTTGAAGCCGCGGCGCAGCAGGGCCACGCCGGCCGGGTTCGGCGCATTGGCGATAACGGTCAGGCCACCGCCGGCCACGGCGCCTGCCATCAGCATGTATTTCGCTTCGTCCGTCATGCCGACGATCAGCGAACCGAGGTAGGTCAGGGCCGCATTGTCGGTAATCGCCGTCAAGCCCAGGGCGCCGAAGAACAGGGCCAGCGGTTTCAGGCTGGAGACGATGGGCTGCAGCCACCATTGCTGCATGCCGCCCAGTACCACCAGGCCGCCGAGGAAGAAGCCGACCAATAAACCTTCCTTCAGGATCAGGGGGCTTTGATAGCGCTCATACGCTTGCACGAAGCCGAGGAAGAACAGGAACAGGCCGATGAACAGCACGGGATGGTGCGCCAGGGTGACCACGCCTGCCAGCACGATCATGTGCACCAGGCTGACGGCCAGCGGCACTTTTGGCGCTTCCACTTCGCCGGCCTTCGGCTTGATATCGGAGGTGTTGCTGTGCAGGTATTTGCGCAGCAGGATGCTCACGCCCGTGGCGTTGACGAGCACGGCGATGGCCGCCTTCCAGCCGAAATGGCTGGCCATGTAGGCGCTATCCCAGTTCCACGTGGTGGCCACCATCAGCACGGGCGGCGCCGCGTACGAAGTGAGGGTGCCGCCGATGGAGACGTTGACGAAGAGCACGCCCAGCGCGCCGTATTTCAGCCATTCAGGAATGCCCGGGCGGAAGATTTGCGGCGCCAGCATCAGCGCGGCCAGGGTCATGGCGGCCGGCTCCGTGATCAAGGAACCCGTCAGGGGCACGAGCGCCAGGCCCAGCCAGACGAGGGCCAGTTCCGTGCGCAGCGGCATGACGCGCGCCACGCCTTTGAGCAGGCGCTGCACGGCGTCAAGCACGGGGCGTGAGGCGGCCACGACCATGACGACAAAGACAAACAGCGGTTCCGTGTACTGGCGCGACTCGGCATACTCGATGGCCGCATCGCCGCCCGAGACAAAGGCCATGATGATGATCAAAATGAAGGCCCAGAAGCCGAACACGACTTCCACTTCGCCCAGCAAGTGCAGCAGGCCTGCATGGCGGGGATGGCGCCGCGATAATGTTTCAAACGACTTGGCGGCGAAGGTGTGGATGAGCGCAAGGCCGAAGACGATGGCGCTGATGATGTGGATGGTGGTCAAATGCGTTTCCTTATGGACGGAGGAGGCCGACTGGTACGTTGCCAGGCGGTAAGGAGAGTGCTTATGGTACAGCAATCGATGCCAAAAACGGGGTTTTTCGGACATGGCGGGACGGCCTCCGGGGAAGCGTCGAGCAGATAAGCCTTGCCAAAAGCGGGGCTGGATAGTACTGTATATGCATACAGTATTTATCTCTCTAGCCAATGATGCAACATTCCAAATTGATGGCCTCGCCGGAAGCCTTGCACCCGTCTTTATGGCGCGCATCGCAGCTGGGGCAGGGCGCCATGCGCTGCCTGGACACGGGCTTTGCCGCCCTGTCCGCGCAGTTGCCCGGCGGCGGCTGGCCCAGCGGCAGCCTCATCGATCTGCTGGTGCAGCAGCCGGGCAGCGGCGAATTGCGCCTGCTGGCGCCCGCGCTGGCGCAGTTGCCGGGCTTGCCCATCGTGCTGCTGCAACCACCGCACCCGCCGCAGGCGCTGGCCCTGGCCGCGCAGGGTTTGGCGCCGTCGCAACTGCTGTGGATAAAGAGCGCCGGCAGCAAGGATGCCTTGTGGGCGGCGGAAAACATCTTGCGTAGTGGCACGTGCGGCGCCTTGCTGTTCTGGCAATCGCATGTGCGCGCCGACAGCCTGCGCCGCCTGCACCTGGCCGCGCAAAGCGGCAACACCCTGTTCTGCATGCTGCGCCCCTTGCATGGCGCGCAGGATGCGTCGCCTGCGCCGTTGCGCCTGTCCGTGCGCCCGGCCGCCGGCGGCATCGAGATCGGCTTCATCAAGCGCCGGGGACCGCAGCGCGACGCGCCCCTATTCCTGCCCCTGCAACCTCCTTCTTTACTGCTGCGTCATGCGACTCTGGATCGGCCTGTGCCTACCCCGGCTCCCGCTCGAAGTGTTTTGCCCGCGCTGGTCGGCTGATATTCTCGGCGTGGTGCTGGAGCAGGAGCAAGTGATGGCCCTGTCGCCGCTGGCGCGGGCGGCCGGCATCCGGCCGGGCATGCGCCGCGCGGGCGCGCTGATGCTGGCGCCGCAGGCGCGCTTGCACGAACGTTCCCTGGAGCTGGAAGCGCAAGCCCTGCAAGCGGTGGCGCTGGCGCTGCTGCAGTATTCTCCGCTGGTGGCGCAGGGCGAGGAAGCAACTCTGCTGGTCGATGCGGGCGCCAGCCTGCGCCTGTTCGGCGGCGTGCGCGCCCTGTGCCGGCAGATCGCGGCCAGCTTGCGCGCGCTCGGCTACACGGCCCAGCTGTCGTGCGCTCCCACGGCGCGCGGCGCCTGGCTGCTGGCGCGCGCCGGTACGCGCCGGGGCCGCGTGCTGCGCATGGATAGTCTCGTGCGCCGTCTCGACCGCCTGCCGTGCGCCTTGCTGCCGCCCGCGCGACCCTGGCTCGACTGGTTCGAGGGCATCGGTTGCCGTACCCTGGGGCAATTGCGCCACTTGCCCCGGCCCGGCTTGCAGCGTCGCTGCGGCGGGGCCTTGCTGGACATGCTCGACGAGGCGCATGGCCACAGCACGGAATTGTTCGTGTGGCTCGAAGCCCCCCACGTTCCGCGCCAGCCTGGAATTGTTCGACCGCGTGGAGCACGCCGACGCGCTGCTGTTCGGTGCGCGCCGGCTGCTGCAGCAAATGACGGGCTGGCTGTGTGCGCGGCAATTCGCCGTCGAGCGCATACAACTGCTGTTGGCGCACGAGCGGGGCAGGGTGGCGCGCCCGCCCACCGTCATCGACCTGGCGCTGGGAGAAGCCGTCTGGCGCGACGAGCACCTGGTGCGCTTGCTCAAGGAGCGCCTGGCGCAGCTGGCGCTGGACGCACCCGTGATCGGCCTGACCCTGGAAGCGCTGCAGGTGCAGCCCATGGCGCCGCCCAGCGACACCTTGTTTCCCGAGCCGGGCGGCACGCCGCAAGAGCGCCAGCGCTTGCTGGAATTCCTGGTGGCGCGCCTGGGCGCCGAGAATGTCTTGCAGGCCGCGCCGCGCGCCGATTACCGCCCCGAAGCGGCCAACCAGTGGCTGCCGCTGCCGGCCAAGCCCGGCGGCAAGAGCGCGTTGCCGGACTTGCCGCCCGGCTTGCCCGGCATGCCCCGTCCCGGCTGGCTGCTGGCCCAGCCCATCGCCCTGCTGATGCGCGAGCACCGGCCGTTCTATGGCTCGCCTTTGAAAATGGTCTCCGTCGCCGAGCGCATCGAGGCGGGCTGGTGGGGGCAGTCGCAGGCGCGCGATTATTTCATCGCCGAAGGCCTCGACCACGCCCACTACTGGGTCTACCGCGAACGCATCGCCGGCAGCGGGGAAGCGGCCGCGCCGCGCTGGTTTTTGCATGGCCTGTTTGGCTGAAGGGAGGCGGCCAAACAGGCGCTGTCCTGCTGAAACTGCCATGCTTGGCTATACTGGCTTTCTTGCGCCGCGTCATACACATCAATAAGGATTTTCATGCCCCAACTTTCCGACTTTCCCATCACCGAGAAATGGCCTGCCCGGCATCCCGAGCGCCTGCAGCTGTACTCGCTGCCGACGCCGAACGGCATCAAGGTCTCCATCCTGCTGGAAGAGCTGGGCCTGGCGTACGAGCCGCACCTGGTCAGCTTCGAGCAGAACGATCAGCTGTCGCCCGCCTTCCTGTCCCTCAATCCGAACAACAAGATTCCCGCCATCCTCGACCCGAACGGTCCCGACGGCAAGCCGCTGGCCCTGTTCGAATCGGGCGCCATCCTGCTGTACCTGGCCGAAAAAACGGGCAGGTTCATCCCCCAGGACGCGGGCCTGCGCTATGAAACGATACAGTGGCTGATGTTCCAGATGGGCGGTATCGGCCCCATGTTTGGCCAGGTGGGATTCTTCCACAAGTTCGCCGGCAAGGACTACGAGGACAAGCGTCCGCTGGAGCGCTATCTCGGCGAGGCCAGGCGCCTGCTGGGCGTGCTCGAGCAGCGCCTGCAGGGCCGCGACTGGATCATGGGCGGACAGTACACGATTGCCGACATCGCCATCTTCCCGTGGGTGCGCTGCCTGGTGGGCTTTTATGGCGCCGGCGATCTCGTCGGGTTCCACAACTTCCCCAACGTGCAGCGCGTACTGGAAGCGTTTCTTGCCCGTCCTGCAGTCGTCAAAGGATTGGACATACCGAAGCGCGGTTAAGGTTGAGCAACTGCGGCGACGGCCGGGCGGCGCTACAATGCGCCATCGGCCGCGCTGCGCGGCAGCTTTGATCTGAGACAATGAAATCCACCCGGCAAGATTTTCCCGGCGCGCACGGCCATGTGCTGGCGGCGCGGCTCGATGCGCCCGACGGCGCCATCCGCGCGTACGCGCTGTTCGCCCACTGTTTTACCTGCGGCAAGGATGTGCTGGCCGCGCGGCGCATCGCGCAAGGCTTGACGGAACACGGCATCGCCGTGCTGCGCTTTGATTTTGCGGGGCTGGGCGCCAGCGAAGGCGAGTTCGCCGCCACCAATTTCTCGTCGAACGTGGACGACCTGGTCGCCGCCGCCGACTTTTTGCGGGCCAGACACGCTGCACCGCAATTGCTGATCGGCCATAGCCTGGGCGGCGCCGCCGTGCTGGCCGCTGCCGCGCAGGTGCCGGAAGCCACCGCCATTGCCACCCTGGCCGCCCCCAGCACGCCCGCGTATGTGACGCGCATGTTCAGCGACCACCTCGAGAAAATTGCCGCCGAAGGCGAAGCGCTGGTGCAGCTGGAAGGGCGGCCCTTCCGCATCCGCCAGCAATTCGTCGACGACGCGGGCAGCCACAGCTTAAAAGAGCACATCGCCGGCCTGCGCCGCGCCCTGCTGGTGATGCACGCGCCGAACGACACGACAGTGAGCTTATCGAATGCAATGGAGATATTTACGGCAGCCAAGCACCCGAAAAGTTTCGTTTCGCTCGACGATGCCGATCATCTGTTGACGGGGCGCGATGATGCGGCCTACGTTGCCAACGTGATCGCCGCGTGGAGCGTGCGCTATCTGCAGGCAGCGCCTACGCCATGAGGCCCGCAGGCGCTGCCAGTTTTTTTCGGACCAGCAGAAATACGATGGCGCCCAGCGGCAGGGAGACGATGAAGGTCCAGGGCTGGTAGACGCTGGTGCCGGCGGCAACGCCAAACAGCTGGATGGCGATGGGCAGGAACATGTACTGTCCCGTCGCCCAGTTGAGCGACAGCTGGCCGAAACCGATGCTGATGAACAGCAACCAGGGCCATTTCCTGACGGTCAGCTTGCTGCGCAGGCATAACACCAGGGTCGACAGGATCAGCAAGGGGGAGACGATGGCAGCGCCGAGCACTGCGTAGTGGAGCAGCGATTTTCCACGCAGCGTGAAGGTCGTTTGCTGTTCCAGCGATGCGGTCTGCGGCGCCACGCTCAAGCCCATGATGGTGGCGTCAGTGCCATATTTTCTCAGCACGATGGTGCTGATGATCCATTTTTCCGGATAGGCATATTCGAAGCTGATACTCAACAATTGAGGCGCATCGCGCTGCTCGATGCGCTGGTAGCCCACGACCTTGACGGACTGGGGCTCGCCTGTGGGGAAGGCGGCGCTCAAGGTGGGCAGCGCCTGGCGGATCTGATCGCCGTTGTTCCCGGGCTCGGTTGCCATGCGTACATAGTCCAGCTGCTTTTCACGCAGCAGGTCGCTGTAATGCCGCGCCAGCTGCTGGTCTTGCAGCGGCACCTTCTGTTCAAAGTCCTTGATCAGGTCGGATTGCTGGCATCCGGCCAGCATGCAGAGCAGGAAGGGCAGGGCGCAGGTGCGTAGAAAGAGCAGGAACATGGGCAGAGGATGCAAGGGGGCGATGAAAAACGCCGCCCCTGCAGTAGCAGGCGCGGCGCACGAGAGTGTTCAGGTGGAGAAGGCTCAGTCTTCGTCAAACTCTGCCGAAAGATCCTTCCAGCCCTTGCTCACGGCAAAGGCGGAAAATTCCTCGGGCGCTTCCAGGACGATCAGTTTCTTGTCTTGCAAGCCCAGGTCGCCATGGCCGAAGTCGGGGCCCACGTAGCCGAGGCTGCGCAGGCGGGCCAGGATGTGGCCGACCAGGGTCTTGTCCTTGCAGGCGCCCGCTTCGAGCGGGGCGGCGAAATCGACGTAGACGTCAATGATGCCGTAGCCTTCGTCGAAGATGCGGATGGCCTTGATGTCGTGGGCACGGCCGGAGCCGTCGGTGGCCTTGAAGGGGCCGCTGAGCTGGATGTCGGTGTCATTGTTCATGCCGCCAGCATACACCAAAAGCCGGCCCCGCATAGGGGATGCCATGCAAAATCCCCTCGGGCTGGCCGTGTAAAAATTTCTTACAAATTTAGCGCCGTCTGGGGCGCTTTTCGCCAATTTCAAGGCCTTGAAGACCGCTTGATCGTCCTTAGATTGGTAGCAGGCGGATGCTCACGGTGAGGTCCGCCCCTCTTATCGCTTCATTTGAAAAGGATATTTATTATGCGTACTTTTGACCTTGCTCCCCTGTACCGTTCCGCCATTGGTTTTGACCGCCTGGCACAGTTGCTCAACGAACAGCGCGCCGATGCACAGCCCAGCTATCCGCCCTACAACATCGAACTGGTGTCGGAAGATAAATACCGCATTGTGATGGCATTGGCCGGCTTCTCGCGCGAAGAAGTCGATATCATCGCGGAACGCGACTCGCTGCACGTCACGGGCCGCAAGCAGAAAGATGGCGTCGAGCGCACGTTCTTGCACCGCGGCATCGCCGCCCGTGATTTCGAACAGCGCTTCCAGTTGGCCAACCACGTGAAGGTCACGGGCGCCACGTTTGAAAACGGCATGCTGACCATCGACCTGGTGCGTGAAGTGCCGGAAGCGCTGAAACCGCGCAAGATCGAGATCGGCACCGGCAGCGACACCATCGCTACCGCTGCTAACGTGAATGCGCTGGAACAGCGTCAGGCAGCCTGAGCTGAGCTGATTTCGGCGCCACGCGCTGGCATAGGCGGGAGGGGGTAGCCCCTCCCCATGCAGTAAAATACTGGCCGGTTGATCCGGCCAGTGTCACGTCCAGAGCCCGTTCGGGTTCTTCATGGTCCGCCATGCAAGGTGCGCGCGGCGCGCAAGATTAAACCATGCTTAAAGGCGCAAATGCCTGTTTCCAAACGGAAAAATGTTAAGCACCGCCTAAGACTCGTGGCCCACTATTGCATACATCAAAATCTCATTGAATGAGGAGCAATTCATGGAACAGCAAACGAATACCGCATCCCTGAAAATCAAACGCACTGTAGCCGCGCTGGCCGCGATCGGTGTGCTGGGCGCCGGTGGCGCCATGGTGATGCATCAGAACAATGCCGGCGCGAATGCCGCCGCCGGCACTCCCGCCGCTCCCGTAGCTGCAGCCGTGGCGCCGACCGCTGCCGCGCCGCTGGTGGCCTTGCCCGACTTTAGTCAGATCGCCGCGCGCAACAGCCCGGCCGTGGTCAACATCAGCGTCACGGGCAGCACCAAGGTGGCGTACGACCCCTCGGCCCAGGCTGGCAATGATGATTTCGGCAACGACCCCTTCTTTGAATTTTTCCGCCGCTTCCAGGGGCCGCAAGGCGGGCAGCGCGGTGGCCGCGACGTGCCCACGCACGGCCTCGGCTCCGGCTTCATCGTCAGCCCGGACGGCATCATCATGACGAATGCCCACGTGGTGCGCGATGCGCGCGAAGTGACCGTCAAGCTGAACGACCGCCGCGAATTCCGCGCCAAGGTGCTGGGCACCGATCCGAAGACCGATATCGCCGTGCTGAAAATCGACGCCAACAACCTGCCCGTCGTGCCGCTCGGCCATTCGAGCGAGCTGAAAGTGGGCGAGTGGGTGCTGGCCATCGGTTCGCCGTACGGTTTCGACAGCACCGTGACGGCCGGCGTGGTCAGCGCCAAGGGCCGTTCCCTGCCCGACGACAGCAATGTGCCGTTCATTCAGACCGACGTGGCGGTGAACCCCGGCAACTCGGGCGGTCCCCTGTTCAATACGCGCGGCGAAGTGGTCGGCATCAATTCACAGATTTACAGCCAGACGGGCGGCTTCCAGGGCTTGTCGTTTGCCATTCCGATCGACCTGGCCGGCCGCATCAAGGACCAGATCGTCGCCACGGGCAAGGCCAGCCACGCCAAGCTGGGCGTGACGGTGCAGGAAGTCAACCAGGGCTTTGCCGACTCGTTCAAGCTGGCCACGCCGGAAGGCGCGCTGGTGGCCAACGTGGAGCGGGGCAGCCCGGCCGACAAGGCGGGCCTGAAGTCGGGCGACGTGGTGCGCAAGGTGAATGGCCAGCGCATCATCGGCTCGGCCGACTTGCCGGCCCTCGTGGGGACGTCCTTGCCAGGCGACAAGATCAGCATGGATGTATGGCGTGACGGCAAGATCGTCAGCCTGACGGCAACCCTGGGCAATGCGGCCGACAAGGTGGCTGAAGTGGCGAAGAGCGACGGCGCCGCCGGCAAGGTAAAGCTGGGCCTGGCCCTGCGTCCGTTACAATCGGATGAAAAACGCGAGGCGGGCATCAGCGCCGGCCTGCTGGTGGAAGACGCGGGCGGTGCTGCCGCGAATGCCGGAGTGCAGCCGGGCGACGTGCTATTGTCGGTGAATGGCCATCCCGTCAACACCGTCGAGCAGGTGCGCGATGTGGTGGAAAAATCGGCCAAGTCGGTGGCCTTGCTGATCCAGCGCGGCCCCGACAAGATATTCATCCCCGTGCGTTTGGGTTGAAAACAAGAGTAACGAGATAGAGAGGCAAGCCATGCGCTTATTGCTGGTAGAAGACGATACGATGATCGGCGAGGTGGTGCTCGATTTGCTGCGCGCCGAGCACTACGCGGTGGACTGGGTCAAGGATGGCGACATGGCCGACACGGCCCTGCAGACGCAGACCTATGATCTGGTGCTGCTGGACCTGGGCTTGCCGCGCAAGGATGGCCTTGACGTGCTGCGCTCGATGCGTTTGCGCAAACTGGACACCCCGGTGCTGGTGGCCACGGCGCGCGACGCCGTCGAGCAGCGCATCGCCGGCCTCGACGCGGGCGCCGACGATTACGTGTTGAAACCGTATGACCTCGATGAATTGCTGGCGCGCATACGTGCCCTGCTGCGGCGCGCCTCGGGGCGGCCGGAACCGATCTTCGAACACCAGGGCGTCTCCATCAATCCGCTGACGCGCGAAGTGATCGCCGAGGGCCATCCGGTCAACCTGTCGGCGCGCGAATGGGCCGTACTGGAAGCCTTGATCGCGCGCCCCGGCATCGTGCTGTCGCGCGCGCAGCTGGAAGAAAAACTGTACAGCTGGAAGGATGAAGTCAACAGCAATGCCGTGGAAGTGTATATCCATGGCTTGCGCAAGAAGCTGGGCAGCGACTTGATCCAGAACGTGCGCGGCCTCGGCTACATGGTGCCCAAGGCATGAGGATGAAGGTCACGGTGACGCACTCGCTGCGCGGCCGCCTGCTATGGTTTTTGCTGGCGTCCATCATCATGGCGGCCCTGGCGCAGGCCTCGATCGCCTACCGCAGCGCCCTGTACGACGCCGACCAGATCTTCGACTATCACATGCAGCAGATGGCCCTGTCGCTGCGCTCCGGCGCGCCGCTGGCCAATCATGCGCAAGCTTTGCCGGCCGATCCCGTCAACAACGACATGGTGGTGCAGGTGTGGACGCCGGATGGCGTGCAGGTGTTCCGCTCGATCACGCGCGCGGAACTGCCGCAGCGCGCCGTGCTGGGCTTTTCCAACGTGAAAGCCAACGGCACCACTTACCGCATCTTCTCCGTGCAAACCAGTTCCCAGACCGTGCAGATCGCCCAGGACATGGCCGTGCGCAAGCGCATGGCCGGCAGCCTGGCGCTGCGCACGGTAGGACCCATTGCCCTGATGGCGCCGATATTGATGCTGGTCGTCTGGTGGGTCGTCAGCGGTTCGCTGGCGCCTGTCTCGCGCGTGCGCAAGCAGGTGGCGGCGCGCCAGGCGGACGACCTGTCGCCCGTCTCGGAAGCGGGCTTGCCCGACGAAGTGCGCCCCCTGGTGCATGAACTCAATCTCTTGTTCGGGCGCGTAAAGACGGCGTTCGACGCGCAGCAGCATTTTGTCGCCGACGCCGCGCATGAATTGCGCACGCCGCTGGCGGCCCTGAAATTGCAGGTACTCAGCCTGGAACGGGCCGAATCCGAGGAAAAGCGCAGCCTGGCGATTTCCCGCGTCAGCGCCGGCATCGAGCGGGCCACGCGCCTGGTCGAGCAGCTGCTGGTACTGGCGCGCCAGGAAGCGAGCGCCGCCAGCGGCGACCAGTTGCAGGCGGTGGACTTGAATGATGTCGTCAAGCGCGCGCTGGGCGACATGGCCGGCATCGCGCAAGCGCGCAAGATCGACCTGGGCCTGCACCACATGGATGCGGCCAAGGTGGCGGGGCAGGCCGATGCCCTCAACATCATGCTGCGCAACCTGGTCGACAATGCCATCAAGTACACGCCGCAGGGCGGCACGGTCGATATTGACCTGCGCGCCAGCCCCGTCGGCGTGACCTTGTCCGTGGAAGACAGCGGCCCCGGCATCCCGCCAGAAGAGCGCGAGCGCGTCTTCAGCCGCTTCTACCGCGTGCCCGGCACGGACGCCAACGGCAGCGGCCTGGGGCTGGCCATCATCAAGGCCATCGCCGAGCGCCATGGCGCCCGCCTGGTGCTGGATAAATCCGAGCGCCTGGGCGGCCTGTGCGTGCGCGTGGAATTCCCGCAAGCCGTAAAAAAATAGCGTTTTGACCATGATCTTTGGCATGTTGCATTGACGTGCGCGCCGCTGGCATATATTGTCTGCGCAATAAGCAATCAAGCAAACGGAGCGCAGCATGCAGAAGATCGGCTTTTCAGGAACCCTCGATCCCATCACCAACGGCCACATGTGGGTGATCGGCGAAGCGCGTTCGCTCGCCGACGAGGTGATCGTGTTCCTGTCGCAAAACCCTGCCAAGAGGCCGCAATTTCCCGCCGAAGACCGCAAGCGCATCATCGAGCAGAGCGCGCGCGAATGTGGCTGGGACAATGTGCAGGTAGTCATCGTCAAGGGCGACTACACGGCGCGCGCGGCGAAAAAGCATGGCTGCGACTATTTGATCCGCGGCATCCGCACGACGGCCGATTTTGACTATGAAAACCTGATCCAGCAAACCAATGTAGATGTGCTGCAGGGCGCCAAGACGATTTTCGTCATGCCGCCGCGCGACCTCGGTTCCGTCAGTTCCAGCTTCGTCAAGGCGCTGGAAGGGCCCGTGGGCTGGAACTGGACCATGAAGAAATTCGTCCCCGGTCCGGCCTACCAGGCGTGGATACTCGACTGCCTGCGCAAGGAGTGGGAAGCGCTGTGGAATTACGCCACCGCCTCGCAAGCGGACATCGCGCTGGCGGATCACTGGTTCGCGCACCTGACGGGGCCGCAGGCCTATGGCGGCGCGGACCGCCACTATCACAACCTCGACCACCTGGTGCACGGCCTGTCCGAGATCCGCGTGTGGGCCGACAATACCTATGCGCCCAAGCGCGACAGCGCGCTGGTCAAGAAAGCCTTCTGGTTCCACGACGCCGTCTACAGCCACGACGACGATGCCCTGTATTCCAGCGAAGAGGCCAGCGCCCAGCTATGGCTGGCCAGCGGCCTCGATGCGGGCGACAACCTTGATGTGGCGCAATTGATACGCGCCACCGACCATTTCCAGGGACCCGGCATCAGCCACGCGTTGAAGGACGCCATGCTCAGCGCCGACCTGGCCATCCTCGGCCAGGATGAAGAGGTGTATCACGCCTACACGCAAGCCATCGGCCGCGAATATGCGCATGTGGACCCCGTGCGCTTTAACGAGCAACGGGGACTGGCCCTGCAGCACCTGTGCGCCAAGGCGCAGGCGGGCCAGCTGTTTGGCGATGCGTACTTTGCCGACCAGTACAACGAGCGGGCCATTGAAAACATGCAGAGTGAGATCGCGGCGCTGGCTGGCTGACTCTCGTCAGACGATCGCAGCCAGCCCTGGCTTGCGGTCCTAGCGGGCCGCAGCCCTGGCGCGCGCCGCGTGCAATTTCTTGAAGCTGTCGATCAGGCGCTGGTGCCTGTCGAGGCCTTCCAGTTGCATGCTGGTCGGGGTCAGGCCGAAGAAGCGCACGCTGCCGTCCACCGAACCCAGCACCGCGTCCATGCGGGCGTCGCCAAACATGCGGCGGAAATTGACCACGTAATCGTCCAGCTCCAGCTCGTCATCGAGTTCCACTTCCAGCACCACGTTCAAGGCTTGATAGAACAGTTTGCGCTCGAGCGTGTTGTCGTTGTACTGCAGGAAGGTTTCCACCAGCTCTTTCGCTTCCTCGAATTGCTGCAGGACGAGATGTATCAGCAGCTTCAATTCCAGAGTCGTCAGCTGGCCCCACACCGTGTTTTCGTCAAACTCGATGCCGATCAGGGTGGCGATGTCGCCGTACTCGTCGAGTTCACTGTTTTCCAGGCGCTCGAGCAGGTCTTCCAGGCTGGCATCGTCCAGGCCATGCAAGTTCAGGATGTCGGCGCGGAACAGCAGCGCCTTGTTGGTGTTGTCCCAGATTAAATCTTCGACCGGATACACTTCCGAATAACCGGGCACGAGGATGCGGCAGGCAGTGGCGCCCAGCTGGTCATACACGGCCGTGTACACTTCCTTGTCCATGTCGGCGAGGATGCCGAACAGAGTCGCCGCTTCCTCGGCATTCGAGTTTTCGCCGTGGCCGGAAAAATCCCACTCGACAAAATCGTAATCGGCCCTGGCGCTGAAGAAGCGCCACGAGACGATGCCGCTGGAATCGATGAAGTGTTCGACGAAGTTATTCGGCTCGGTGACAGCTTCGCTGGCAAACGTCGGCTGCGGCAAGTCATTCAAGCCTTCGAAGCTGCGGCCCTGCAGCAATTCCGTCAGGCTGCGCTCGAGCGCCACTTCCAGGCTCGGGTGCGCGCCGAACGAGGCAAACACGCCGCCCGTGCGCGGGTTCATCAGGGTGACGCACATCACCGGGTACACGCCGCCCAGCGACGCATCCTTCACCAGCACGGGAAAGCCTTGCTCTTCCAATCCCTGGATGCCGGCCAGGATGCCCGGATACTTCGCCAGCACGTCCTGCGGCACGTCGGGCAGGGCGATTTCGCCTTCGAGGATTTCGCGCTTGACGGCCCGCTCAAAAATTTCCGACAGACATTGCACCTGTGCTTCGACCAAGGTATTGCCGGCGCTCATGCCATTGCTGACGTACAGGTTTTCGATCAGGTTCGATGGGAAATACACGACCTCGCCGTCGGACTGGCGCACATACGGCAGCGAGCAGATGCCGCGCTCGGCATTGCCGGAGTTGGTGTCGATCAGGTGCGAGCCACGCAGCTCGCCATCGGGATTGTAGATATCGAGGCAGTAGGCATCGAGAATCTCCTTCGGCAGCGCATCCTTGCGGCCCGGCTTGAACCAGCGCTCGTTCGGGTAATGGACAAAATCCGCGTTGGCGATGTCGTTGCCCCAGAACGAACCGGCGTAGAAATGGTTGTTGCTGAGGCGCTCGATATATTCGCCCAGGGCCGACGCCAGCGCGCTTTCCTTGGTCGCGCCCTTGCCGTTGGTGAAACACATGGGCGAGTGCGCATCGCGGATATGCAGCGACCACACATTCGGAATGATGTTGCGCCACGAGGCGATTTCAATCTTGATGCCCAGGCCCGCCAGCAGACCGGACATATTGGCGATGGTCTGTTCCAGCGGCAAATCCTTGCCGACGATATAGGTATTCGCACCAGGAGCCGGATTCAGGGCCAGCAAGGCCTGGGCATCGGCGTCCAGGTTCTCTACCTCTTCAATGACGAACTCGGGGCCCGTTTGCACCACTTTTTTGACCGTGCAACGGTCGATCGAGCGCAGGATGCCCTGGCGGTCCTTGGCCGAGATATCGGCCGGCAATTCGACCTGGATCTTGAAAATCTGCTGGTAACGGTTTTCCGGATCAACAATATTGTTTTGCGACAGGCGGATATTTTCGGTGGAAATATTGCGCGTATCGCAATACAACTTCACGAAGTACGCTGCACATAGTGCCGATGATGCCAAAAAGTAATCGAACGGGCCAGGCGCCGAACCATCGCCTTTATAACGGATGGGCTGGTCGGCGATGACCGTAAAATCGTCGAACTTGGCTTCAAGACGCAGCTTATCGAGAAAGTTGACTTTAATTTCCATGAGGTAATCCAATACTGTGCTTAAGTGAGTTAGGCGCTATTATCCGTTCTTTCCGCCGCAGGGCAAAGATTGTTCACTGCGGCCGTGCTCGCCCGCAGCCGCAGGACCAGGCCGGCAGGGCAGGCAAGGGGCCAGTTCCCCCATGAAGCGGACTGATAAATGTGCGAGGCGATCTGACTGAAATGCGAATAACACTGATGCGTCACGGCGAGCCCCGACTCGCCAAGGGGCGCTGGATAGCGCCCATGCAAATGGGACAGTGGATTGATCTCTACAATCAATCCGTCATCAAAGAGGATGACATACCGGCGGAGTGCCCTGTGGCAGCGCTTTCCGCGTCGACCATTGTGGCAAGCACGGCACCCAGGGCATGCTCGTCGGCCAGGGCACTGGGCGACTTGCCGTTCATGCAAGAGGCGATTTTCACTGAGGCCGAGCTTCCTTTTGCCCTCTGGAGAGCACCCTGGCTGCCGCCTGAAGCCTGGGCAGTGATTTTTCGCATACTCTGGCTGTTCGGTTATGCGCGCGGATCGGACTCGCTGACGATCACCCGGCGGCGCGCCAGGGCCGCCGCCGAGCGGCTTGTTGCGCTTGCCGCCAGGGGGCCTGTGCTGCTTGTCGGGCATGGCATCATGAATCGCCTGATCGGCAAGGAACTGCAGGCATTGGGTTGGCTTGCCCGCAACAGACAAGGCAGCCGATACTGGAGCATGGGAATGTATGAGTTGTGAAAATGAGTTGTGAAGGTGAGCTGTGAAAACTTGTGACGAATGTGGCAGCGAATACCGTGATGACGCCGGGGGCATGGCCAGCCTGTGCCCCGAATGCGCCTCGGTCATTTATGGCTTGCCAGGGTGCGAGCACGTATTTGACGCAGGTCGATGCCGGAAATGCCTGTGGGATGGCCGGAAAAGCGACTTTGTGCGCAAGCTGGAGAAACAGGAACGTTGATCGATACAATAGATGGTGATGTTATCTAAACGCTTGCTCCTTCCCATTGCGAAGGTCAGCGTTGTCAATAAGAGAAAGGTCGTGCCGATGCAGATTTCCATGAATGACGTGATCACTGAGCAGGAAGTGATAGCCATCTACAAGGCCAATCACTGGTCGTCCGCGGAAAAACCGACAGAACTGATGGCCGCATTGCGCAATTCCCACAGCCTGGTGACGGCCCGCGCAGATGGAAAATTGATTGGTATCGGCAATGCCATTTCCGATGGATATTTGGTGGTCTACTTTCCGCATATGCTCGTCGATCCGATGGCGCAGGGCCAGGGCGTCGGCAGACGGATGATGGCGGCAATGCTGGAAAAATACGCGGGGTTTCATCAGCAAATGCTGACAGCCGACGGCAAGGCCATCGAGTTCTACGAATCCGTGGGCTTCGTTCGCGCAGGGAAAACAGAGCCCATGTGGATCTATGCTGGCGATGAGCACTGAATGGTGATGCCGACATAAAAAACAGCGGCTGCCCATGCTGGCGCAGCCGCTGTTTTCTTATGTGGACAGGGCGATCAGAACTTCACCCACAGCCGGCCAAAGTACGAGGCGCCGTTCAGACCGAACTGCACGCTGTCGTACTTGAAACCGTTGTCCGTTTCATCCGCGTTTTGCGTGGTGGGCTTGACGTTGAAGATGTTGTTGCCGCCGAAAGTCAGCTTGGTATTTTTATTGATGCTGTAGGTGAAGCTCAGGTCGGCCGAGGTCTTGGCCGCGTAGCGGGCGTTTGGTACGCCTTCGGCCGTGCCGCTGAAGGTGCCCAGGGTTTGCGGGCCAAAGTAGATGATGCGCAAGTCCGATTCCAGCTTGCCCGTGATGTAGTCGAAGCCCAGGGTGGCTTTCGCGCGCGGGCCGCCCTGTTCGATGAACAGGCGTTCACGTTCGGACAGCAAGACATCTTCGAAGCCCGTCAGTGAGGCGGGCGTCTTGACTTTCGTCACTTCCGTTTTGCTCAAATTCAAGGCCAGGAAGGTGTTCAGGCGGTTGCCGGCCAGCTCGCCCTTGTGCGAGGCCGTCAGGTCCAGTCCCCGCGTGCGCGTGTCGATGGAGTTGACGAAGAATTGCGCCTCGCCCACGCCCAAGAGGGCCAGGCGCGCCGCCAGGTCCGGATAGTTGTCGGCATTGAAGCGGCCCGACAGCACGATGCGGTCCTTGATCTTGATGTTGTACAGGTCGGCCGTGACGGAAATGGCTTGCGTGGGCGTCCAGGTGGTGCCCAAGGTGAAGCTGGTGGATTTTTCTTCCTTCAATTTCGGGATGCCGGCCGCGTTGGCGACGGCGCCGCCATTGGGCGCCAGCACCACGTCGGTGGGCACGCCGCCGATGAAATCGGTGAAGGTGGACGAGAAATACACTTGTTGTAACGATGGCGCGCGGAAACCCGTGCTGGCCGAGCCGCGCAGCAGCACGTTCGGCGCCACTTTATAGCTGGCGGCCAGCTTGCCCGTCACGGTGGAGCCGAAGTCGCTGAATTTTTCATAGCGCAGGGCCGCCTGGGTTTTCAGGCGCTCCGTCCAGTCCAGTTCCACGTCGCCATACGCGGCGATGCTGTGACGCTTGGCCTTGGTGGCGTCGCCGGGCTGGAAGCCGGGGAAGCCCTGGCTGCCCGCATTGCCGCCCACGCCCACGCCGTCGGCGTCGCTGTAGGAGCCCGGTTCGCCGGCCATGATCTTGTATTCCTCGCTGCGGTACTCGGCGCCGAAGGCCACGTTCATGCCGCGCATGACGGTATCGTAGTAGCGGCTGAAGTCGGCGTTGCTGGTCAGTTGCTGGAATGAGAAGCCGCCCGCATCATAGCTGCTGGCGCTGACGCCCTTGCCGCCGTTCATCAAGTCGAGATTGGCAATCGAGGCGTTCAAGGTGTGGCTGATGTCGTAGCGCATCTTGTTGTAGCCATAGGTTTGCGAAAAGTCAGCATGCCATTCGCCGATCTGGCTGCGGTGGCCGATGGTGGCGTACTGGTCGTCGATCTTGCCGTTAATGAAAGGCACGAAACCATTCGGATACATGGCGGCCGAATTGCGCGATGGGATGTCGTCGCTGCCGATGCCGCCGCGGCCGAATGCGGCGCTGGACGCGTCGCGCGTCTGCGCGCCGGCCGTGAAGTACAGTTTGCCCGTGCCGCTGGTGGCGTAGTCGCCATTCAGATACAGCGTCTTGTTCTTGGACTTGGTGTCACCGATGATGCGCAGGCTGTCCGCATCGGCCCGGTTCGAGCGGCCCCGGTCCAGGTATTCGCCCGTGATGGCCAGGGTGCCCTTGTCGCCCAGCGCGATGCCGCAATAGGCGGAGGTCATGTAATTCTTGCCATCGCCTTCGGAATACTGGCTGTAGCCGGCCACCGCTTCGCAGCCCAGGCTTTTCTTCAGTTCGATGTCGATCACGCCGGCAATGGCGTCCGAGCCGTACTGGGCGGCGGCACCGTCGCGCAGCACTTGCACGTTCTTGATCGCCAGCAAAGGAATCGCATTCATGTCCGTGCCCGTGTTGCCGCGGTTGCGCGCGCCGAACAGGTTGACCAGGGCCGTCGTGTGGCGCCGCTTGCCGTTCACCAGCACCAGGGTCTGGTCGGAGCCCAGGCCGCGCAGGGCGGCTGAATCGATCAGGTCGGCCCCGTCGGCGCCCGTCTGGCGCGTGGAGTTGAACGAGGGCGAGATGTATTGCAGCGACTGCGCCAGGTCGAATTGTCCGCCTTGCTCGGCCACCTTGGAAATCGGAATGATATCGACCGGCACCATGGTATCGGTGGCGGAACTGGCGACCCGGCGCGAGCCGACCACGCTGACCGTTTGCACGGGACCGTCCGTGGCGCCCGCTTCCGTGTTTTGGGCCATGGCGGCGGGACTGAAGGTGGCCAGGGCGGCGCTGCCGTACAGGCTGATGAGGACTGCTTTACGCAAGGTGGTGAGGGTCGGCACGCAGTATCTCCAAGTGGTATTGTGACTTGATTCTAGTGCCATCATTTCAGCATTCACCAGCGATACTTTGTTTTGTTATTACAAATTTGTTGTAACTGTTGTTTCCTGGTTGATTATCTTTTGGCCACTGCCTGGCTTGCCTTGTACTGGTGCAGCATGCCCCGTTCAGGTGCTGCGTTGCACCATGCCGCCCACCCAGATTGCCTGCGCGCTGTATTGCACCTGGATCAAACAGGGCTGCTGCGTCACGTGGCCCTGCGACAGGCTCAGCGACTGTTGTCGGTGTGCTGCCAGCGCCCCAGCCGCCACGCCCGTGGCGCTGTCTTCCAGCGCCGGGTCGAGGTGGTTGAAGTTGCGCCCTTCGTATGCGTGTTCGCCCGTGCGGCAATATGCATAGCAGCCGCTGACCTTGTGCAAGGCGCTCCAGTCGGCGATCAGTTCCAGGTTCGGCCGCAGCGCGCGCAGGGTGGTGCGGTCGGCCACTTCCAGCAGCAGTTTCGGGCTGCCGACGGAGGCGATCACGGGCGGCGACAGCAAGTGCATGTGCTGGCCCATGAGTTCCGACGGAATATACTTTTCCACCACGACGGCAGGCGCGGACTGCGGCGCCAGTCCAATGAATAACCCCTCCGCGCGGCGTACCAGCTGCAAGGCTTGCCCGCGCATGGCCGTGGTCACCGTCAAGGTTGCCGGGGCGCCAGGCGCCGTCAGCAGCACGTGCGCGGCCGCCAAGGTGGCGTGCAGGCACAGGGGGCTGCGCGTGTGCGGATAAAAATAGTCAAGCACGATGCCGCCGTCCGCTTGTCGGTCGAGGAAGACGCAGGCGCTGACCTGGCGTTCGCGGGCGAAGGCCTGGCGCGCCGTTTCGCTGCCGTGGTCGTTTTCCACGACCAGCGCCGCATTGCCGCCACCGGGTGCGGCGCCGAAACATTTCAAGAGATGGACAATCATGGCGGTCGATGTGGAGGTAAAACACCAGCATAAACGATAAGCCCGATTCCAGATAAGTATAATATACTGTGTTTATATACAGTATTGAGGTAGATCATGTGGGGCGCAGTCTTACCCGAGTATGCTGAGTTGTACTGCCTGAGCAATTTCAGCTTCCTGCATGGGGCCTCGCATGCGGAAGAGCTGGTGGCCCGCGCAGTCCAGCTTGGTTATCACGCGCTGGCCATTACCGACGAGTGCTCGCTGGCGGGCGTCGTGCGCGCCCATGCGACGGCCAAGCGGGCCGGTTTCCCCTTGATTATCGGCGCGCACTTTCATTTGACGCAGGCCGATGGCAGCCCAGGGCCGTCCTTGCTGGCGCTGGTGCAGGACCGCGATGGTTACGGCAACTTGTCGGAACTGATCACCATGGCGCGCACGCGGGCGGCCAAGGGCCGCTATTTGCTGACGCCAGACGATTTCGCCGCGCCGTCGGCGGAGTTTGCCCATTTGCAGGGGCTGCCAGGCTGCCTGATGATTTTGTTGCCCGGCTATCCGGCCCAGCCCGAGACGCTGCTGCGCGCGCAGGGAGCGTGGATGGCGTCCACCTTTGGCAGTGAGCGCAGCTGGGTGGGCCTGAATTTGCTGCAGCGGGCGCAGGATGACGCCCACCGCCTTGTTGTGCAGGCGGTGGCGCAGGCGCAGGGCTTGCCCGTGGTGGCCGTCGGCCATGTGTGCATGCACGTGCGTTCGCGCAAGCCCTTGCTCGATACCCTGTGCGCGATACGCGTGGGCAAACCCGTGGGCGAGTGCGGCTATGCGCTGGCGCAAAACGCGGAACAGCATCTGCGCGCGCGGCTGCGTCTGGCCAATGTGTATCCGCCGCAGGCGCTGGCGGAAACTGTGCGCATCGCGGGCCTGTGCACGTTCTCTCTCGATAGCTTGCGCTATGACTATCCCGACGAGCTGGTGCCGCACGGCCACACGCCGGCGACGTATTTGCGCGCGGAAACGTATGCGGGCGCGCGCATCCGCTTTCCGCTGGGTATTCCGGCCAACGTGCAGCAGCAGATCGAGCAGGAACTGGAACTGATCGCCGAGTTGTCGTATGAAGCGTACTTTTTGACCGTGTATGACATCGTGCGTTTTGCCCGCTCGCAAAATATCCTGTGCCAGGGCAGGGGCTCGGCCGCCAATTCGGCTGTTTGCTATTGCCTGCACATCACGGAAGTGGACCCGGCGCGCGGCAACTCGCTGGTCGGGCGTTTCATGTCGCGTGAGCGCAACGAGCCGCCTGATATCGATGTCGATTTCGAGCACCAGCGGCGCGAAGAAGTGATTCAATATATCTACGGGAAATATGGGCGCGAGCGGGCCGCGCTGGCGGCCGTGGTGATCAGCTACCGGCCGAAGAGCGCCTTGCGCGACAGCGGCCGGGCGCTGGGAATCGACCTGGCCATCGTGGAAAAAGTGTCCAAGGCGCATCGCTGGTTCGACGGCAAGCGCGATCTGCTGGAGCGCCTGGCCGAATGCGGGCTCGACCCGGAAGCGGCATTGTCGCAGCAGTGGGCCGGCCTGGCGCAGCAGCTGCTGGGCTTTCCCCGCCATCTGTCGCAACATCCGGGCGGCTTTGTGATTGCGCAAGGCAAGTTGTCGCGCCTGGTGCCGATTGAAAATGCGACCATGGCCGCGCGCAGCGTCATCGAGTGGGACAAGAACGACCTCGAGGAGCTGGGCTTGATGAAGGTCGACGTGCTGGCGCTGGGCATGCTGTCGGCCCTGCGGCGCACCCTGGAACTGGTGAGTGCGCGGCGCGGCGAGGAGTTCCGCCTGCAGGATATTCCCCGCGAAGATCCCGCCACCTACGACATGATGTGCCAGGCCGACACCATCGGCGTGTTTCAGATTGAGTCGCGCGCGCAAATGAGCATGCTGCCTCGGCTGCGTCCGCGTGAATTCTACGACCTCGTCATCGAAGTGGCGCTGGTGCGCCCCGGCCCCATCCAGGGCGGCATGGTGCATCCGTATTTGCAGCGGCGCCAGCAGAAAGAACCCGTCGACTATCCGAAGGGTCTGGAAAAGGCGTTGGGACGCACCCTGGGCATCCCGATTTTCCAGGAGCAGGTGATGCAGGTGGCCATCATCGCGGCCGATTTCACGCCCGGCGAAGCGGATCAGTTGCGGCGCGCCATGGCGGCTTGGAAACGCAAGGGCGGTATGAACAATTACAAGAAACGCATCGTCGAGACGATGGTCAAAAATGAGTATGACAGGAAGTTCGCGGAGGCCATCTTCAGCCAGATCGAGGGCTTTGGCGAATATGGTTTTCCCGAGTCGCACGCGGCCAGTTTCGCGTTGCTGACGTACGCCAGTTCCTGGCTGAAATGCCATGAGCCGGCCGCCTTTCTGTGCGCCTTGCTCAATAGCCAGCCCATGGGCTTTTACAGTCCCTCGCAACTGGTGCAGGATGCGCGCCGGCATGGCGTGCAAGTGCTGCCCGTCGACGTAGCCGTCAGCGCTTGGGACGCGGAATTGGAAGAAGGGAAGGGTGATGGGCCGGCCGTGCGCCTGGGCTTGAACAGCCTGTTTGGCATGCGCGCCGAGGCCGCCCAGCGCATCGAGGATGCGCGCGCCATCGCCGCCTTTGCCGACGTGGCCGACCTGGCCCTGCGTGGCGGCCTGGACCGTCATGACTTGCAGGTGCTCGCCGCCGGCAATGCCCTGCACGCGCTGGCGGGCCACCGGCGCGAGGCGCTGTGGCAGGCGGCTGGCGCCGTGCCCGACAGGGACTTGCTGCGCGCCACCACGCAAGAGGAAGACTTGCCTGTGCTGGCCGCCCCGACGGAAGGCGAGAGCATCGTCAGCGATTACCGCGCGCAAGGCCTGACCCTGGGTCGCCACCCGCTGGCGCTGCTGCGCAAGCAATTGCTGGAACAGCGTTTCCTGCCCGCCGCCACGCTTGCCAGCTACACGGATGGCCAGCTGGCGCGTGCCTGCGGCATCGTCACCGTGCGCCAGCGTCCGGGCACGGCCAAGGGCGTGATCTTTATGACCCTGGAAGACGAGACGGGCACGGTTAACGTCATCGTCTGGCCCGACCTGGTGGAAAGCCAGCGGCGCGAAGTGCTGAGCGCGCCGCTGCTGGGCGTGTACGGCGTGTGGCAGCGTGAAGGCATCGTGCGCAACCTGGTGGCCAAGCGTCTGGTCGACATGTCGCATCTGCTGGGGCGCTTGAGGACCAGCAGCCGTGATTTCTGTTGAAAGTTGCCGACGGGGAGGAGGGCATGGCATTATTTGAAGATGACAACCTTGCCCGAACCGACACTGCGTCCCGCCCTGGTCGCCGACGCGCCCGCCATCGTCGCCCTGATCGATGACCTGATGCTCTTTTTGACCTTGCATCCCGACGGTGCGGGGGCGGAAAAGTTCATCGAACATTGCCGCCAGCCGGCCATCGAAGGCTATCTGTCGCAGTCGCGCTACGCGTATCAGCTGGCGCATATCGACGGCGCACTGGCCGGCGTGGTGGCCATGCGCGACAACACGCATCTGTTCCACATGTTCGTGCCGCGCGCCCAGCACCGGCGCGGCATGGCGCGCCGCCTGTGGCAGGCAGCCCGCGATGCGTCGTTGGCCAAAGGCGATGTGACGGCCTTTACCGTCAATTCCTCCCTGTACGCCTTGCCCCTGTACACAAGCCTGGGCTTTGTCGCCACGGGGCCGAGGGTGGAAATGGATGGCATAGCCTTCGTGCCGATGCGCATGGAATTATAGTTACCAGCGCACGATCTTCCCTGGATTCATGATGTTCTTCGGGTCCAGCGCATGCTTGAGGGCGCGCATGGTGTCGATGGCGCCCTCGCCATGTTCTTCCACGAGGAAGGCCATCTTGTGCATGCCCACGCCATGCTCGCCCGTGCACGTGCCGTCCATGCCGATGGCGCGCGTGACCATGTCGCTGTTGACCTTTTCCGCGCGCGCGATGTCCGCCGGATCATCGGGATCGACCAGCATCTGCACGTGGAAATTGCCGTCGCCGACGTGGCCGATGATGGCGTAGACCAGGCCCTGCGCTTCGCAATCGGCCTTGGTGGCCAGGATGCATTCGGCCAGGCGCGAAATCGGCACGCAGCAATCGGTGGAAATGGCACGGCTGCCGGGACGCATCTGCAGCAGGGCGAAATACGCGTTATGGCGCGCGGCCCACAGGCGCGAACGGTCTTCGGGGCGGCTGGCCCACTCGAAATCGCTGGCGCCGTGTTCCGCCGTGATGGCTTGCACCAGCTGTGCCTGCTCGGCCACGCTGGCCGGCGTGCCATGAAATTCAAACAATAATAATGGTTTTTGCGGCAGCGCCATCTTGTCATAGGCGTTGATGGCTTTGACGCCATTTTCATCGAGAAACTCGACTCGCGCCACAGGAATACCCATCTGGATGGTCTGGATCACGGCGTTGACGGCTTCGCCCGTGCCGGGGAACGAGCACACGGCCGCCGAGATCGCTTCGGGCAGCGGGTACAGTTTCACCGTCACTTCCGTGATGATGCCCAGGGTCCCCTCGCTGCCGACGAACAGGCGCGTCAGGTCGTAGCCGGCCGAAGATTTTTTTCGCCCTGGTCCCCGTCTTGATGATGCGGCCATCGGCCGTCACCACCGTCAGGGCCAGTACGTTTTCGCGCATGGTGCCGTAGCGTACGGCGTTCGTGCCCGAGGCGCGCGTGGCCGCCATGCCGCCGAGGGATGCATTGGCGCCCGGGTCGATGGGGAAGAGCAGGCCCGTGTCGCGAATTTCCTCGTTCAGCTGCTTGCGCGTCACGCCCGCCTGCACGGTGGCCGTCAAGTCTTCATTATGCACGGCGACCATTTGATTCATTTGCGACAGATCAATCGTCACCCCGCCGTGCAGGGCCAATACGTGGCCTTCGAGCGAGGTGCCGCTGCCATAGGCGATGACGGGCACGTCGTGCGCGCTGCACAGTTTGACGGCAGCCGCCACTTCCTCGGTGGAATGCGCGAAGATGACAGCGTCCGGTAACATGGGGGGATAGCTCGACTCGTCGCGCCCATGGTGGGCGCGCATGGCTTGCGTCATGGAAAAGCGGTCGGCAAAGATCAGGGAAAGTACGGCAGCAAGAGATTCTGGCAGCGGTTTTTTCAGTACCGCCAACTGGTCAGTTTGATTCACGCGAGTCCTCCGTTTTTTTTATTCTACTCCGCGCCCGGGGATTTCACCGAAGCACCATATTGATTTTTTGCCAGTTGTAAAAAAATCTGCATGGTTCGCCGTGCATTGGTTGTAAATGAGAATCATTTCTATTAAAATGCCCGCCTGAGTGTTTTTACAACAGCGTTGACCCGAAAGGCCATGCCATGAAATTCCCCTTGTCCCTCACCACCGTCCTGCCCGCCTGCGTGCTGGCGCTGAGCGCCTGCAGCAGTGTCGCACCCGTGAGCGGCGCGGCCACTGGCGCCGCCGCGACGTCTGCTGCGCAGGATGTGCGCCAGTTGGGCGAGATCGTCGACCTGCGCAGCGGCCAGCGCGTGACTGCCGAGCAATTGCTGGCTCAGCTGGCCGCCGCGCCCCGCGTCATCGTGGGCGAGCAGCATGACCAGCTCAGCCATCACCAGATCGAGCAATGGCTGCTGCTGCAGTTGCAGGGCCAGCGTCCGCAAGGCAGCGTGCTGCTGGAAATGCTGAACCCGGACCAGCAAGCCAAGGTGGACAAGGTCAAGCCATGGCTGCAGACGGATCCCGTCGTGCGCCCCGAACATGTGGCCGAGCTGGTGGCGTGGCAGCCGAACTGGAAGTGGGAGCAATATGGCGACCTGGTCATGACCGTGATGCGCGCGCCATACCCCGTCTGGTCGGCCAACCTGGACCGCAGCGAAATCAAGCAACTGTTTATCGACAAACCGGCCGTGCAGGGCAAGCATTCCAACCTGGCCAACGATGGCAAGGTGCATGATAAATTGAAAGACATTATCCGCGTCATGCACGACAACCAGATCGACGAGTCGCGCCTGGCCGCCATGCTGTCGGTGCAGCAGCAGCGCGACCGCCGCATGGCCGAGCGCCTGCTGGCCGCGCCCGCGCCGGCCATGCTGATCGCCGGCGCCTACCATGCGCACAAGGACCTGGGCGTGCCGCTGCACGTGCAGGACTTGACGGGCGGCCCGGCGCCGCTGGTGCTGGTGCTGGCGCAGCGCGGCGCCACGGTGCTGGCGCCGCAGGCGGATTTCGTCTGGTTCACGCCTGTTGTGGCACCCGCCGTCGCCAGCGCCAAATAATTCCTGCACGTCCGCCGGGCGTTCAGCCCGGCACTCTCCCCCAGCAAGCTCCTCCATAGCAGCCAGGTAGTCCGTCCGATTTTTTGCATGCGCGTGCGCGCCGTTGGCGCAGCCATGCCTGTTACCTGTTGAAGCTTCCATGCGTATCCTCTGTATCAAAGCCGCCGCTGGCGGCGTGTTTCTTTCCCTGTTCCATGCCACCGCGCAAGCGTCCGCCTTGCCGCACGACATGTCGCCGTTGGGCATGTTTTTCGCCGCCGACCAGGTCGTCAAAAGCGTGCTCATCGGCTTGCTGGTCGCCGCACTGGCCACCTGGGTGGTCTTGCTGGTGAAGGGCGCCAGCTTGCTGCAAGCCCGGCGCGCGGCGGCGCAAGCCGTCGCCTTGCTGAAGACGGCGACCTCCTTGCCGGACGCAGCCGCCAAAGTGGAGGGCGCAGGCCAATTCTCGCTGGTGCAGCTGCTGCTGGCCGAGGTACAGCAGGAGCTGAGCCTGACACCCGCCAGCGCACCGGCGGCGGGCCTGAAGGAGCGGGCTGGTTTTCGCCAGGAGCAGTTGATTGCGCAGCAGGTGCGCAGCATGGCGCAAGGCATCGGCCTGCTTGCCAGCATCGGCGCCGTGGCGCCGTTCGTCGGCCTGTTCGGCACCGTGTGGGGCATCATGAACAGTTTTATCGGTATCGCCGTCAGCCAGAGCACGAATCTGGCCACCGTCGCGCCGGGCATCGCGGAAGCCTTGCTGGCGACAGCCATGGGCCTGGTGGCGGCGATTCCCGCCGTCGTCATCTATAACGTCTTGAGCCGTGGCATCAACCAGTACAAGGCGCAACTGCGCGCCGCGTCGGCGCAAGTGTTGCTGATGCTCAGCCGCGACCTCGACACGCGCAAGCCGGCCTGAACCATGGCTTCCCTGTTCCCTTCGTCGGACGACGACACGGCCGACATGCCGGAGTTGAGCGAGATCAATGTCACTCCCTTCATCGATGTGATGCTGGTGCTCTTGATCATCTTCATGGTGGTTTCGCCGCTGGCGACCGTCGACCTGAAAATCGACTTGCCGGCCGCCACGGCCAAGCCCGAACCGCGTCCCGAGCAACCGTTGTTCGTCTCCCTGAAAGCGGATCACAGCCTGTACCTGGGCGTAGCTCCCGTGGCGCGCGAGCAGCTGGGCCGCCTGCTCGACGCACAGACGGGCGGCGACCGCCAGCGCACGCTGTTTTTCCAGGCCGACAAGCAAGCCGCGTATGAAGACGTACTGGGCGTGATGGATGCCCTGCGCCAGGCCGGCTATCTGAAAGTGGGCCTGGTCGGCCGGGAGGGCCGGTGAATCCGCGCCCTGTATTGAACTGGGGCATCGCCACGGCGCTGGTGGTAGCGGGCATGCTGGCGTTGATTCTGTGGGCCAGCTGGCAGCCCGTCGCCGTGGCGCCCGCCAACCCGGCGGCCAGCGTGATGGTGGTCTTTGCCGCGCAAGCCATGTCGGCGGAAACGCAGGTCGCGCATGCCGTGGGCGCGCGCCAGTCGGCCGCCTCCAGCGATTCCCGGCCGCCACGGAGCACCGTTCGGCAAGAGGCGGTGCCGGTGCTGGTGCGCGCCGCAGTGCCGGAGATCATCGCGGCGGAAAAAGAGGAAAAGGCGGCGTCCAGTCCGTCGGCTGAGCCGGGCAAGGATGCCGCCAAGGAAACGTCATTACCCGCGCAGGCCAGCAGCAGCGCCACGCCGGCACCCGCCGCCGTGCACGGTCCGCAGGCAGCGCCCTTCAATAGCGACACGCTGTCCGCCAACGCGGCGCCGGCCAGTTGGCAAAGCCGGGTGCTCAGCCACCTGGCCCACTTCAAGCGCTATCCGGGTGACGCACGCCAGCGCAAGCGGGCCGGCGCCGCCTGGGTGCGCTTCCAGGTCGATCGCGACGGCAAATTGCTGGCCAGTGAGTTGATCACTTCATCGGGCACGGTGCTGCTCGACCGCGAAGCCTTGCAAGTGCTGCAGCGCGCGCAACCGTTGCCGGCGCCGCCCGACAACGTCTTACACCAGGGCACGGTGACGGTCACCTTGCCCGTGTCTTTCAAGCTGGAAACGGATGGCAGCCACGGCGCCACCTGAATCGCTTTAGCAGTTTTTCCAATCAAATAAGAAATCGAGGGTGTATGAATATCAAGATAATGGCGCATGCCGTGGGCGTGTGCATGGCCGTGCTCGCGCAACACGCGTGGGCGCAAGAAAATACCGGCGGCAAGGTCGAACTTTCGCCGCTGAATGTCTCGGGCGAGGCGGTCCCTGCGGAACGCCAGGCGCTGGAAAAGCCGGGTGCCGTCAGTGCGCGTGGGCCTGACACGCGCTTGCAGCCAGTGGACCAGATCGTGCGCAGCATGCCGGGCACGTTTACCCAGATCGATCCGGCGCAGGGCGCCGTCAGCGTCAATATTCGCGGCCTGTCGGGCCTGGGCCGCGTCAACATGATGGTCGATGGCGTGAGCCAGAATTATTATGGCAGCGCGCCCTCGTCGGTCTCGCATGGCGGCGTGCCAAGCAGCCAGTTCGGCGCCCTGATCGACCCGAATTTCATCATCGGCGTGGATGTGTCGCGCGGCAATGTCATCGGCGGTGACGGCGTCAATGCGCTGGCCGGCAGCGCCAATTTCCGCACCATCGGCGTTGATGACGTGGTCTTCGCCGGTGAAAAAACCGGGGCGCGCACGAAGATGTCCGCCGGTAATAATGGCGTGGGGCGCAGCGCCATGCTGGCCGTGGCCATGAAAAACCCCGCCTTCGATGGCGGCAGCGTGGGCTTCATGGCCGCCACCAGCGCGAGCGTGATCGGCAACAACTACAAGAATGCCAAGGGCGTCAACAGCGAGGAATTCGGTTTCGGCTATAACCGCTATTACAAGCAAAAGCCCAAGTCGCAGTTGCTCAAGCTGGACCTGAAGCTGAATGACTTCCACGCGCTGGAATTGTCAGCGCGCGATTACCGCAGCACCTTTACGCGCCGCGACATCCAGAGCGACGATTACTACGTAAAATATCACTACACGCCGTTTTCGGAATTGATCGACCTCAATGTGGTTGCCAGCAGCAGCCGTGGCAATCAGAAATACATGCCCGAGGCGCTGACCAATTTCATCAACACGAATGCGGCCAACCGCGCCGATGCCTTTGACATCAACAACACCAGCAGCTTCAAGCTGGCGGGCGGCGACGCCCTGGTGACATTGGGCGGAAAGATGATGCGTAACAGATACAGCAAACATGTGGAAAGCCTGGTCGACGATCCCGATAACCCGGATGCCAACCAGCAATCGATTGAAAACAATACTTTCGGGCCGGAAGGACGGCAAAAGATCGACAGCGTATATGCTGGCCTGCAATACAACCGTGGCATCTATCAAGTCAATGCCGGCCTCAACTATACGAGCTTCGAGCTGACGGGCTACAAGCCTGCCTGCGATCTGCGCGTGCAGTGCTTCCCGTAAGGCGCATCGCGCATTGCGCTGAAAGAACACGGTGTGAATCCTTCGCTGATGCTGTCGGCCCAGGTCGCGCCGTGGTTCCAGCCGTTTGCCAGCGCCGAGCGCACCATGCGCGGCCCGAATCCGCAGGAAGTGTTTTTCTCCAACGATGGCGGCGCCTCGATGAATCCTTTCCTGAAGGGCGAGAAAGCGACGACTTACCAGTTGGGCTTCAATTCCAGCCTGCATGGTTTGCTGAGCGCGAGTGACGCGCTGAACTTCAAGGCCCTGTATTTCAAGAGCAAGATCGACGGCTATATCACCAGCCAGTCCTTCCTCGTATGCGACAGCGGCCGCAAGTGCAATATCGCGGAAGTGATTGCCAAGGATTGGCAGAATGTGGATGAGTACGTGACCAATATGTATATCTACATCAACTCGGCCACGCCCGGTATACACGGGGATGGGAACTGGAAGCGCAATATCAGCTGGGGCCGGCCTATGCGCGCCTGTCGTACACGCGTGAGACGACGCGCCAGCCCACCTCGATCGCCAGCGCGTGGTTTGGCGCGGCCGACATCAGCGAGCTGCCCAGTGTGTATTACAACCTCTACGTGGGCACGCGCTTGCTGGACAACAAGCTGGAAGTGGGCGCCATCCTCAAGCACACGGGTTCGAACCGCCGCCTGTCGCCGGACAATGAGGCCGATGAAGTAACGGGTGTAGTGACGAAGGTGGACAATCCGAAGATCCCGACCGTGGTGGACCTGTATGCCAGCTACCAGGTCAGCAAGAATCTGTTCCTGCGCCTGTCGGTTCAAAACGCCATGAACAAGGATTTTTCGGAAGCGCTGAACCGCCTGAACTCAATGCCGTCGCAGTCGCAAGAGAATACGCCGCTGAGCACGGCACGGGGCAGGACGTATGTGGCGGGGCTGGAATACCGGTTCTAGTTTTTTTACTAAAGCTGCGACGCCTGACAAAACTGTAGCGAGCGGATGTGATTTGTGGCCGAGAAGCGCAGCTGTGCTGTAGCACAGTGAGCATCGCCGGCCGCAAAGCGCACCGCGCAATAAGTTTTGTCAGGTGTTATCAACGCGGCGTCGTGCCGTAGTAACTATGGATGGAATTGGCCCACGTGGTATCGGCCATGTTCGGCCAGTTATCCGTGTCGAAGCCGGGCGCGTTTTCGATGCGTTCCTTGTCGACGTTGAGGGTGAAGCGCTTGTTGACGGTGTCGAGCAGCAGCGCTTCCCAAGGCACGGCAAACAGCTTTTCGCCGATGGTGAAGACACCGCCGTGCGACATGACGGCGTAGGCGATCTTGCCGCTGCGCATGTCGATCATGATTTCCTTGATTTCACCCAGATGCTCATCCTTGGCGTTGTGCACATGGTCGCCGATCAGGGTGTCGGCACCCATCAATTCAGGGCCGGGACCTTTGTGGCCGCGGTTGACATACATGCCGTAGGCGTCGCGTTCTTCGTAGCTCATGATGTACCTCCGTTGAAAAATCCCAGTCTGCGGCCGGAGCGTGTCAGGGTCTGTTCGCTCGCCCACACAAGGTATGGAATTGGAAATATTTCAATTATTGCTATCGCGCAATTATGTTGTGCGTAGACAGCAGGAGGGGGAGGGATAGTCGGTATTTGGCGCAAATTTCCGTGCGCGGGGAGCGACGCAGGCGGGCTTTAGTGTATAATTTCAATTTCCCGCACGTGCCGTTCGGCACCATCTGCAATGACCAAATTTGTCTTCGTCACTGGTGGCGTTGTGTCTTCCCTTGGAAAAGGGATTGCCGCCGCCTCCCTCGCCGCGATCCTCGAATCGCGCGGCCTTAAAGTCACCATGCTCAAGCTCGACCCGTATATCAACGTCGATCCTGGCACGATGAGCCCTATGCAACACGGTGAAGTATTCGTCACCGATGACGGGGCCGAAACCGACCTCGACCTCGGTCACTACGAGCGCTTCATCTCCACCCGCATGAAAAAGGTGAATAACTTCACCACTGGCCAGATCTATGAATCGGTGATCCGCAAGGAACGCCGGGGCGAATATCTGGGCAAGACCGTGCAGGTGATTCCGCATATCACCAATGAAATCCAGGATTACATCCGCCGTGGCGCCGAAGGCTACGACGTGGCCCTGTGCGAAATCGGCGGCACCGTCGGCGATATCGAATCGCTGCCATTCCTGGAAGCGGCGCGTCAGCTGAGCCTGCGCGCCGGCCGCAAGAACACGGCCTTCGTCCACCTGACCCTGGTGCCTTACATCGCCTCGGCCGGTGAACTGAAGACCAAGCCGACCCAGCACTCGGTGCAAAAGCTGCGCGAAATCGGCATCATGCCGAATGCGCTGCTGTGCCGCGCCGACCGCGCCATTCCGGAAGACGAGCGCGCGAAAATCTCACTGTTCTCGAATATCGAAGAGCAGGCCGTCATTTCCGTATGGGACGTCGACACCATCTACAAAGTGCCGCAAATGCTGCACGACCAGGGCCTCGACAAGATCATCTGCGACGCGCTGGACCTCGATCCGGCACCGGCCGACCTGTCCATCTGGAGCAAGCTGATCTACACGATGGAGCACCCGAAGGCGGAAGTGACCGTCGGCATGGTCGGCAAGTATGTCGAGCTGACCGAGTCGTACAAGTCGCTGATCGAAGCGCTGCGCCACGCCGGCATCCACACGGAAAGCCGCGTCAACATCGAGTACATCGATTCGGAAGAAATCGAAACGACGGGTTGCGACAACCTGGCCAAGTACGATGCCATCCTGGTACCGGGCGGCTTCGGCAAGCGCGGCGTGGAAGGCAAGATCAAGGCCGCCCAGTTCGCCCGTGAAAACAAGATCCCTTACCTGGGCATCTGCCTGGGCATGCAAGTGGCCCTGATCGAATACGCGCGCAACAAGGCAGGCATGCCGAACGCGAATTCGACCGAGTTCGACCTTGATACGGATCAACCTGTCGTTGCACTGATCAATGAGTGGCAAAACCACGATGGTAAAGTCGAGTTGCGCGATGAAAACTCGGACCTGGGCGGTACCATGCGCCTGGGCGCGCAGACCTGCGCCGTCAATCCGGGCACCCTCGCCGCCGAGATCTACGGCAGCGTGGTGACCGAGCGTCACCGTCATCGCTACGAAGCCAATAATCACTACCTGGCCCGTGTCGAAACGGCTGGCCTGATCGTCTCGGCCCGCACGCCGAGCGAAGATTTGTGCGAAATCATGGAATTGCCACGCACGGGTGAAAATTCTCACCCATGGTATATGGGCGTGCAATACCATCCTGAGTTCAAGTCGACGCCACGCACCGGCCATCCGTTGTTTACCTCGTTCATCAAGGCAGCGCTGGCGCACAAAGAAGCCAACGCCGCTGCGGAATAACGCGGTCGATCGCGACAGTATTACCGTAAGACAGCTCCCGGCCAGATCGTTCCCGCCGGGAGTTTCTTTGCCCCCTTTGTGCTATTGCGCATCAGAACGCAGTGTGCAGCCCCTGTTACGCTTAACTTTGGAGAATGACATGAGTGCTATTGTTGATATTATCGGTCGCGAAATCCTGGACTCGCGCGGTAACCCTACCGTCGAATGCGATGTGTTGCTGGAATCGGGCGTGATGGGCCGTGCGGCCGTGCCGTCGGGTGCCTCGACCGGTTCGCGCGAAGCCGTGGAATTGCGCGATGGCGACGCCAAGCGCTACTTCGGCAAGGGCGTGCTGCAAGCATGCGAAAACATCAATACCGAAATCTCCGAAGCCATCATGGGCCTGGACGCCAATGAACAGGCTTTCCTGGACCGTACCCTGATCGACCTGGACGGCACGGAAAACAAATCGCGCCTGGGCGCCAACGCCATCCTGGCCGTCTCGATGGCCGTGGCCAAGGCTGCCGCTGAAGAAGCCGGCTTGCCGCTGTACCGCTATTTCGGCGGTTCGGGCGCCATGCAGATGCCAGTGCCGATGATGAACGTCATCAACGGCGGCGCGCACGCCGACAACAACCTGGACATCCAGGAATTCATGATCATTCCCGTGGGCGCCCCGTCGTTCAAGGAAGCCGTCCGTTACGGCGCGGAAGTATTCCACACGCTGAAAAAGATCCTGCACAAGAAGGGCCTGAACACCAACGTGGGCGACGAAGGCGGTTTCGCGCCATCGCTGGCCAACCATGAAGAAGCCATCAAGCTGATCATCCAGGCCATCGAAGAAGCGGGCTACGAGCCAGGCACGCAGATCGCCATCGGCCTCGATTGCGCCGCGTCCGAGTTCTACAAGGACGGCAAGTACGAAATGGAAGGCGAAGGCCTGAGCCTGACGGCCACCGAGTTCACCAACCTGCTGGCGACCTGGTGCGACAAGTACCCGATCATCTCGATCGAAGACGCGATGCACGAAGGCGACTGGGATGGCTGGGCGATCCTGACGGCGGAACTGGGCAAGAAAGTGCAACTGGTCGGCGACGACCTGTATGTCACCAACACCAAGATCCTGAAAGAAGGCATCTCGAAAGGCATCGCCAACTCGATCCTGATCAAGATCAACCAGATCGGCACCCTGACGGAAACCTTCGCCGCCATCGAAATGGCCAAGCGCGCCGGTTACACGGCCGTCATTTCGCACCGCTCGGGTGAAACGGAAGACTCGACCATCGCCGATATCGCCGTTGCCACGAACGCCCTGCAGATCAAGACCGGCTCGATGTCGCGCTCGGATCGCATGGCCAAGTACAACCAGTTGCTGCGTATCGAGGAAGACCTGGGCGACATCGCCAGCTACCCTGGCCGCGATGCGTTCTATAATCTGAAGTAAGCTGATGTAAAACCCACTGGCCGGCCGGAGATATCCGGCCGGTTTTTTAACTGAATGCCCCATGCGCCTGATTACGCTCGCCCTGGCAGCCCTGCTGCTGTTGATTCAATTTCCCCTCTGGCTGGGTAAAGGTGGCTGGCTGCGTGTTGCCGACATGGAAGCCCAAGTGGCGGTGGCCAATAAAAAGAATATGGAATTGAAGGCGCGAAACGCCAAGCTCGAATCCGAAGTGCGCGACCTGAAGGATGGTACGGGCGCCGTCGAAGAGCGTGCCCGCTATGAGCTGGGCATGGTCAAACAGAATGAGATTTTCGTGCAGATCGTGCGCAAGGGCCAGACCCCGCCACTGCTGGAAACGCCGGTGGACGCTGCTGCGCCCCACTGAGTACGGATTACTTCCCATTTGCCAGCCTGGACCGATTGCCAGGCTGACATATCACCTTACTACCTTGTATTGCTACTCTGTACTGCTACACACGACTGGCCGCATGGCGCGGCGTGGTGCTACTACCTTGCTGCTTGCCGATCAGAAACGGGCTTTGCCGGTCGTGATCAGGTAGAAATGGATGCCGGTGACCACGACGGCAACAGCGATCAGTGCGGTTTCGAGAAACATCATAAAAATTCCAGTAAGTTGTTTATATAGAGTTAGCTTTAAAAAAACGTCCAGGGCCAGGCGCCAAGCCGAAGACAGTACACACGTACGGCAAGGCGCAGGCAACGCCGCCCTGGGCGTTTTTTTATCCGCGCGAAGCCAGGAAGCGCAGTTCCGAGGCCAGGTTCGGCATCAGCTTTTCGTAGCGGTTCGCTTCCGAGTTCAACAGGGCGAAATCGCTCTTGCTAGGGCGCACATAGCGCTCGTCATCGGCGCTGGTTGCCGTGGTGGCGATGACTTCCTTCTGTGCCAGTTCGCTGTACGGCTTGGAAGCGAGCAGGGCACCGAGGAAGGCGCGCGTGGCGCGGCCCAGGTTGCTGAAGTAGTTGTCGTTGTCGTTGCTGTAGGTGTTGGTAAAAGTGGACATATGCCCTCCATGAATGGTCTGTTGTTGCATTGCACAATAATGGAGTTTGCGATATGCGTCCAATTCGAAATTCCAATTTCAGAAATTCAAGAAACGAATAATAAGGGCGTAGCCATTGGCCACGCCCTGAAAATGAATTTGTTACGAAATGTTTATCCGGCGGCGATGCGTCCCAAACCCGGATCGTCGCTGAAAAAGCCGTCCAGTCCCGTTTCGATATAGCGCCGCATTTCCGCCACGGAACCGGCCTCGTTGCGTGCATTTTCGCCATTGCCGTCGCGGAAGTCGGCCGCCAGGAAACGGTTTTCCGGGCGGAAGGTCCACGTGTGCAACAGCAGGCCCGCCTGGTGCGCATCGTCGACGATGGAAGAGGGTTTTGCCAGGCGCTGGTCGGCGCCCAGCGGGATGACGCCTCGCGTGGGCGGCGCCACCACGTCCGCGTAGGCCGCGATGTCGCGCAGACCGGCCGGCGTCGTCATTTGCCCGAACGTTAGCTTCCCGCCCGCCTTGGCCACGTCCATCGGGCGCACATCGCCGCCCACCACCAGCTGCATCAGACGGACGTTGGCGCGCCGTCCCAGCTTCTCGCGCAGGTATTTCAAATTCGCCACTTCGAAGGACTGGATCTCGATCGGCGCGCGGCGCGTGTATTCGTGCGCCAGCATGGTCGACAGGAATCGGTCTTCCAGCGCCAGGCCAGCATCGCGGAAGTACGTCGAGCTTTTCAGCTCCGGCACGAGGCCGATGATGCGGCCGCTGGCGGCCGATTGCGCTGCAACAAAATCGATGATTTCTTCCCAGGTCGGGATCTGAAATTGTCCATCGTACAAGGTGTTGCCGGTGCGTACTTTCGGCAGCCGTTCGATGGCGCGCAGGGTTTTCAATTCCGCCAGGGTGAAGTCGTCGACAAACCAGCCTTCGTGCCATTCGCCGTCGACCATCTTCTTGCCGCGCCGGCTGGCAAATTCAGGCCGGCGCGCCACGTCGGTGGTGTCGATCAGATTGCTTTCATGGCGCGCCACGAGGATGCCGTCGCGCGTGGCCACCAGGTCCGGTTCGACGTAGTCGGCGCCGTCGAGGATGGCCTTGGCGTATGACGCCAGCGTATGCTCGGGGCGCAGGGCGCTGGCACCCCGGTGGGCGAACACGAGCGGACGCGCGGGAGGCGGAGCCAGCAGGCCGGCGGCAAAGCCGGGCGCGGCGGCCAGGGCCAGGCCGCCGGCGGCCGCGCGGACGAAGCTGCGGCGTGAAAAATGCCGTTGCGGCAAGACAGGGGCGAGATGCGGAGCGCGCATCAGAAATCCGCCGTCAAGGTCAAAAAGCCCTGGCGCGGGGCGATCGGGAAGGTGTTGTACGTCTTGTCGGCCGCGCCCACCACCACGTTCAGCGATCCTTCGCGGTTGGCCAGGTTGCTGACGTTGACGCGCCAGCGCGGGTTTTTCAGCCAGCTGGCCATGGCTGGCAGCTTGCCCGACACGCCCAGGCCCATCAGGAAATAGCTGGGGACGGACAAATCGTTGGTGTACGTCGCGTAGCGCTTGCCCACATAGTCTCCCGTCAGTTGCACTTCGATATCGCCAAAGGTGGCCGAGGCCACAAACTTGTTCAGCCATTCCGGCGAGCCCGGCACGTTCTTGCCTGCCGTCAGCACCAGCGCGGCGCCATTGTTGTAATTGTCCGCGTACTGCGAGCGGTTGTACGACAGGGCATTGTAGAACGAAAAATTATTGCCGAAGTGCACGGTGCCGGCGATATCGATGCCGTCCGTGCGCACGCTGCCCACGTTGGCCAGCACGGGGTTGCCACCGATGATGGAGGAAATCACGGGTGTCGGGCTGATCTGCAGCAAACGGTTGCTGAAATCGACGTGGTACACATTGACCTGACCATCGATGGCCGTGATGGCGCCCAGGTTCAGCGCGTGGCTGCCGCGCACGCCCACTTCATAGGTGAGGGCCGTTTCCGGCTTGGCATCGCGCTTGAACAGGTCGAAGGCCGCCTGGCTCGACAAGCTCCATGGCGAGGCGCCGCCGCCGCCATAGGTGACGAACTGGCGCATGTTTTTCTGGATATTGAAGTACAACTGGTCTTGCGGCGTGAAATCCCAGCGCGCGCCCACTTGCGGCAAGAACCATTTTTTCGTGTTGATGGTGCCGACCGGCAAGGCCGTCGAACCACCGGAAATGGCGCCCTTGGCCGGCTGCACGGGGAATTGGCCATCGGCAAACTGCAGGCTGGACTTGAAGCCCGCTTGCAGGGCGATATCAGGACGGATGCGCCATTCATCCTGCAAGTGCAGCTGCACCACCTTGTTGTCGATCTCGCTGCCGTATTGCGTGATCAGGGGATTGCTGGGGCGGTCATATGGCGAGGTCGGGTTGTTGACGTCCAGCGCATACCAGCGGCGGTAGGCGGACGAGCGGTTCTGTTCCAGCCACAGGCCCGCTTCCAGCTGATGCTCGCCGATTTCCTTGCGCAGGGTGGAAATGAAGCCGCCCCGCTTGATGTCGTATTCCGTCGTGCGCACGGCGTAACCCGAGTTGCCGAACACCTGTTTCAGGTTCTGTTTCGGGTAGTACACGCTGAACAGGCCCGGCAAGCCGGCCACGCCGATGGGGCCGGCCACCACGCCCGCGCCGTCATCCTTGTGGTAATACACCTGGTTCGACCACGTCGTGCCTTCGGACAAGTTGGCGTCGAACTTGGCGTAGGCCAGGTAATCGGTGCGCTGCGCATCGCTATAGTAATTGCGGTAATTGTTGCCGTCGGCGGCAGGCGTGGCGCCCGTCGGCGACAAATAGTTCAGGGCCGCCTTGAAGTCCGGGTACAGGAAGGGCCGCGTGTACGGCGCGCTCGTCTCGCCCGCCACGTGCACGGTGCTGTCTTCGTTCGGCTCGATCTTGTCCGAGTAATTGAAGAACAGGGTCAGCTTGCCCGCGTCGCTGCGGTTGACGTACTTGGCGTTGAACTGATCGCCTCCCTGGCGCGCATCGAAATCCCAGGCGCGCGCTTCGTGGTGCAGGATGGAAAAATAGGCGCTGCTGCCGTCGCCGAAGGCGCCCGTGTCGTAGCGGGCGAACGTGCGCGAGGTGCGGTGGCTGCCCACGGTTTGCTGCACGCTGGCGCCTTGCGTGGCCAGCGGGTCGCTGGAATAGGTTTCGATGGTGCCGCCCAGGTTGCTGGTCGACGCCGTGGCCAGGTCGCCCGCACCCGAGGACAGCACGACGCTGCGCACGTTTTCGCTGATCACGGCGCGCTGCGGCGACAGGCCGTTGTAGTTGCCGTACTGCTGGTCACCGAGCGGCACGCCATCCATGGTGTAGCCCAGTTGCTGGCCCGAAAAACCGTGCACGAACAGCGACAGGTTTTGCTCGTTGTTGCCCCAAGGATCAGCTGTCTGGAAGCTGACGCCCGGCAAGGTTTGCAAGGCTTTCAGGGGATTCGTGCCGGGCAGGATTTTCTGGATTTCATTCTTGCTCAGGGCGACCGAGGAGCGCGTCTTGCGCGAGGAAATTTCCACGGTGGTCATCGGTGCGCCGTCATCAGCGGCAGTGGCAGGCGTGGCCATCTCGGTAGCGGCGGACGCCACGGCGGCGGCGACGGCCGTTTGCGCCAGTGCCGGCAAGGAGAGGCCTGCGGCGCAGGCGCCCAGCAAAACATGGAAGGAATGGCGGCGCAGGGCCAGCGTCAAGTGGGTGGTCATCATCAGCCTGTGGGAAGTGGGAAGTAATACAAGCTGCGCAGCGTAACGGCGGCGCGTGACGGGCTGATGACGAACTGATGACGGAACGATGACAGTGGAAACAACTGCGCCGCCTGAGGGGCGGCGCGGAGATTATGGCGAAACTGTAATGCTTAGTTAATGCTTGCTGCAGGAGGAATCAAGACTTCCGCCGGCGCATCCGTGATGAACAGTTGCGCGCAATCGACCTTGTCGAATTCGTAGTGCTGGCCGCAGAAATCGCAGTTCACGCCCACTTGTCCCACTTCATCGAGGGTGCTGTTGACTTCTTCCTCGCCCAGCATCTTGAGCATATTGCCCACTTTTTCGCGTGTGCAGCTGCAATGGAAGCTCGGGTGCAACGGATCGAAGACGCGGATCGTTTCTTCCCAGAATAAGCGCTGCATCAGGGTCTCGATGTCGGTGGCGAGGATTTCTTCCTCTTTCAGGGTCGACGCCAGCATCACGGCGCGGTGCCACGTGTCCAGCGCATCTTCTTCCGACACGGGCGTCGCTTCGGCCTTGCCGCCATGGTGAGGCAGCTTTTGCAGCAGCAGGCCGCGCGAGACGGTGTCATCCGTGGCCAGCCACAGACGCGTGTCGAGCTGTTCCGAGCGCAACATGTAGTTTTCGATGACGGTCGCCATGTCGTCGCCGTCCAGCGGCACGATGCCCTGGTACGGTTGCTGGCCTGGCACCTTGTCGGCCGGGTCCAGGGTGATGATGAAGCGGCCCTTGCCCGTGGCGTTGAGCAATTGCGGTACGGTGGCGACGTCGGCAATGGTGGCGTCCGGGTCCAGCTTGGCCGTGGCGCGCAGGCGCAGGTCGGAGTCGCACTCGACTACCATCAGGCGCACGGGGCCGTCACCATGGATTTGCATGATGATGGAGCCGTTGAATTTGAGGTTGGCCGACAGCAGGGCGGCGGCAGCCACCATTTCGCCCAGTACTTTTTCACGGCCGTCGGGTAGGCGTGGCGCGACACCACTTCCTGCCAGGTGTGGGAAACATCGATGAACTGGCCGCGCACGGCGGCGTTGTCGAAAATAAATTTTTGCAGGGTATCCTGGCCGGTAACGGCTGCGCTGACTGCGCCCGTGGTTTCAGTCGTCATTCTCTTATCCAATCTTCTTGAGTTGCGTATTAAATAGCAGGCCGCGTTGCACATAGTTCACGGCGTTGCCTTGTAGCCTGGTGATATCGTCTGCCGTCAGGGCCCGCACGGCTTTCGCCGGTGAGCCGAGGATCAGCATATTGTCGGGGAATTCCTTGCCTTCCGTGACCAGTGCGCCCGCGCCGACCAGACACCCTTTGCCGATCTTCGCGCCGTTCAGGATCACGGCCTGGATGCCGATCAGAGCGCCATCGCCGATCGTGCAGCCATGCAACATCGCCTGGTGGCCGATGGTAACGTTCTGGCCAATGTCCAGCGGGTAGCCTGGGTCCGTATGCAGCACGGCGCCTTCCTGCACATTGCTGTTGGCGCCCACGGTGATGCGTTCGTTGTCGCCGCGAATGGTGGCGCCGAACCATACTGACGTATTCGCTTCCAGGGTCACCTTGCCGATCACATTGGCCGTGTCGGCAACAAAAGCGGAAGCATCAATCTGCGGCGCATCGGCGCCCAATTGGTAGAGTGTCATCGTTAGCCTGTGGCGGTGGTGGAAGCGCCGGGCACGGCCGGACGCTGAAGTTTTACTGTGCTGCGTACGCTATTTTACGCTGTTGCAGCACAAGTCCTGATGCCGAGCGCCAATCCGGTATAATTATCGAACGGTCGTACTTTTATATCCGCACTATCTACAGACACAGCATGTGGCGCCATCTGCGCCACTTTCAAGGCAGGCAATGAGATGAAACCCATGAAACTTTCCCGTCTCGAATTCATCAACATCCGCGGCGCACGCACGCATGTGCGCCACTGGGGCCGCGAAGGGGCGCCCATCCTGTTCATGGTGCACGGCTGGATGGACGTGGCCGCCTCGTTCCAGTTCGTCGTCGACGAGTTAGCTGGCGACTGGCACGTGATTGCACCCGACTGGCGCGGCTTTGGCCTCAGCGAGTACACACAATCGGACACCTACTGGTTCCCCGACTACCTGGCCGACCTGGATGCCATGCTGCTGCACTATTCGCCGGACTCTCCCGTCAACTTGCTGGGCCACAGCATGGGCGCCAACGTGGCCGGCCTGTACGCGGGCGTGCGGCCCGAGCGCATCAGCCGTTTCATCAACCTGGAAGGCTTCGGCATGATGGCGACCAAGCCGGAGCAGGCGCCGGGCCGCTACGCCAAGTGGCTCGATGAATTGCGCGAGCCGCCCGCCATGCGCAGCTATCCTTCGCAGCGCGCCGTGGCCGAGCGCCTGCAAAAGACCAATCCCCGCTTGCCGGACGACCGTGCGGCGTTTCTGGCCGAACACTGGTCGGCGCAGAACGAGGCGGACGAGTGGGACATCATGGGCGACCCGCAGCACAAGAGGGTCAATCCCATCCTGTACCAGGTGGAAGAAGTGATGGCGTGCTGGCGCCGCATCACGGCGCCCGTGCTGTGGGTGGAAGCCGATGACACGAATATGTGGCAATGGATGGGGCCGAAGGAAGAGGCAAGGATTGAAATCGACCGGCGTTTGGCCTGCATCAAGGACGTGCACTGCGAGATGATGCTGGACGCGGGCCACATGTTGCATCATGACCAGCCCCAAGCACTGGCACGGCTGGTGGAAGCCTTTTTGGCCTGATGTGTGTCGGGAACGCTGCAGCGCTATTTGACAAGCAGCGTACAATGAAAACTTCTTCCATGCTGAGCCCGTGCAGGGTATTGTTTTCACATGCTTAAAGTCGACCTGCATTGTCATTCGAATATTTCCGACGGCGTCCTCGCGCCTGCCGCCGTGGCTGCGTACGCTCACCGCGCTGGCGTCGACGTGTGGGCGCTGACGGACCACGATGAAGTGTCCGGTGTCGCCGCCGCGCGCGCGGCCGCGCTGGATCTGGGCATGCGTTTCGTGGCCGGCGTGGAAATTTCCATCACCTGGGCCGGCGAAACCGTGCACATCGTGGGCTTGCAAGTCGATGAAAACAATCCGGGTCTCGTGCAGGGCTTGCACCAGACGCGCTCCGGGCGCGACGCGCGCGGCCGCGAAATCGCCCGCCAGCTGGACCTGGCCGGCATCCCCGATGCCTATGAAGGGGCCTTGAAATTTGTCGGCAACCCGGACCTGATGTCGCGCACGCACTTTGCCCGCTACATCGTGGACATGGGGAAGTGCGCGAATATCCCCGACGTGTTCAAGAAATACCTGTCGGAAGGCAAGCCTGGCTACGTCGAGCACCGCTGGGCCACCCTGGCCGAAGCCGTGGGCTGGATACGCGGCGCGGGCGGCGTGGCCGTCATCGCCCATCCGGGCCGCTACCGCTTCAGCGACATGGCGCAAGGCGTGCTCTTCGATGAATTCAAGCAGCTCGGTGGCGTGGCCATCGAAGTCGTCACGGGCAGCCACAGTCCGGACCAGTATCCGGAATACGCGCAACTGGCCAACGCCTACGGCTTCCTCGCCTCGCGCGGCACGGATTTCCATGCGCCGGGCGAATCGCGCGTGGATTTTGCCAAGCTGCCGCCGTTGCCTGCCAACGTGACCCCGATCTGGCACGACTGGTTTTAATGCCGTCGAAAATCTACTGCGCGGCGCGACTTGCGGCCTGCGATGCTCACTGTGCTTTAGCACAGCTCCGCTTCTCGGCCACAATTCACATCCGCTCGCGACGATTTTCTTAGGTATTAAGTGCAGGATGTGCGCAGGGCTTGAAAAGTCGCGACCGCATACTTATCTTTTAGTTATTATTGTTTTTCGGAGCCATCGCCCATGAAACGTATCGTCCTTTTCATTGCAACCAATCTGGCCGTGATGCTGGTGCTGTCGCTCGTGCTCAGTTTGCTGGGCGTGGGCAATCCGGCGCGCGGCAGCACGCTGAACCTGGGCAGCCTGCTGGTGTTTTCGCTGGTGGTGGGTTTCACGGGTTCGATCTTTTCCCTGTTGATCAGCAAGCCTATGGCCAAGTGGAGCACGGGCGCGCGCGTCATCGATAACCCTACTTCCTCGACCGAATTGTGGCTGGTCAATACCGTGCGCGCGCTGTCCGAGCGGGCCGGCATCGGCATGCCGGAAGTGGCTGTCTACGACGGTGACGCGAATGCCTTTGCCACGGGCGCGTTCAAAAATTCGGCGCTGGTGGCTGTTTCCACGGGCCTGCTGCAAAGCATGAACCGCGATGAAGTCGAAGCCGTGCTGGGCCATGAAATCGCCCACGTCGCGAATGGCGACATGGTCACCTTGACCCTGATCCAGGGCGTGGTGAATACCTTCGTCGTCTTCATGGCCAGGGTGGTAGGTTTCTTTGTCGACAATGTGCTGCTGAAGAATAACAACCGCGAAGGCGGCGGACGCGGCATCGGCTATTTCGTCACCGTCATGGTGTGCGAAGTGATCTTCGGCCTGCTCGCCTCCATCATCGTGGCCTGGTTCTCGCGCCAGCGCGAATTCCGTGCCGATGCCGGTTCAGCCAAGCTCCTGGGCAGCCCGACGCCGATGATGCATGCGCTGGCCCGCCTGGGCGGCGTGCCGCCGGGCGAACTGCCACAATCGATGCAGGCGCTGGGCATCAGCGGCGGCAATGGCGGCTGGGGCGCACTGTTCGCCACCCATCCGCCGCTCGAACAACGTATTGCCGCGCTGCGCGGCGTACAATAATGCTAACTTAACAAGCTGGTTCGCCAGAACGCTTACACATGAGTCAATTTTTTCATATACACCCAGAGAATCCGCAATTGCGCCTGATCAAGCAGGCGGCGCAAATCATCCAGTCCGGCGGCGTCGTGGCCTTGCCCACCGACTCCTGCTACGCGCTGGTGTGCCAGCTCGACGACAAGAGCGCCGTCGAGCGCCTGCGCCGCATCCGTGGCGTGGATGAAAAGCATCACCTGACCCTGCTGTGCCGCGACTTGAGCGAGCTGGGCGTTTACGCCAGGGTCGACAATCGCCAGTTCCGCCTGCTCAAGGCGGCCACGCCGGGCGCCTATACCTTCATCCTGGAAGCGACCAAGGAAGTGCCGCGCCGTCTCAGTCATCCTTCGCGCAAGACCATCGGCCTGCGCGTGCCGCAGCACCGCATCGTGCAATGCCTGCTGGAAGAACTGGGCCAGCCACTGCTGGGCGCGACATTGACCCTGCCCGGCGACGAAGACAGCCTGACGGATGCCGACACCATCCGTGAACGCCTGGAAAAACTGGTCGACCTGATCATCGATGGCGGCGTCTGCGCACATGGCCCCAGTACCGTGATCGACCTGACGGGGCCGGAGCCTGAGGTGGTGCGCGTGGGACGCGGTGACCCGGCCGTGCTGGGCTTGTAGAGGGGCATCGGGTGCCCGTTATGGCGCCGATCTTCACCTGTTCTTAATGACAACGTAAGAAAGGGCCTGGTTCGCCTCTGGTAGAATCGCGGTCATGAGCGATTTCAATACGATAGTCCAGACCGTTGCGGTGTACCTGGTGCCGGTGCTGTTTGCCATTTCCCTGCATGAGGCGGCGCACGGCTACGCCGCCCGTTATTTCGGCGACCCCACGGCTTCGAACGAGGGCAGGTTGAGCCTCAATCCCATCCGGCATATCGATCCTTTCGGTACGATCTTGCTGCCCTTGATACTGTATTTCACGATCCAGGTACCGTTTGGCTATGCCAAGCCGGTGCCCGTCGATTTCAGCCGCCTGCGCAATCCGAAGAAGCAGATGGCCTGGGTGGCGTTTGCCGGCCCTGGCGCCAATTTCGTCATGGGCCTGGGCTGGATGATCGCCTTTGTCGTCCTCAGCATCCTGCCGCCGACGGAAATGGGCATGTTTTTCCGCAAGATGGCGGGCGCCGGCGTCAGCGTCAATGCGGCCATGTTTGTCTTTAACCTGATTCCCGTGCCGCCACTCGATGGCGGACGCATCATGACGGGCTTGCTGCCGATGCAGCTGGCGCGTCCTTACGCCAGCATCGAGCGCTACAGCCTGTATGTGTTCGGCGCCCTGGTGCTGCTGATGTACACGGGCATCTTGAACCGCGCCTTGCTGGCGGCGATCGAATTTGTCATTGGTATTTTTGTCACCCTGGTCACGCCCCTGACGGCCCTGTTGACTTGATGCCCGCAACTGGAAGTACGCAAATAATTGATGGAAGTACCGATGCAAGTAATTGAACCAACAATAGAAACTGAAGCGATTTCGGGCTGGGTACGCCGCTGGGCACCCCTGATCCCGGGCGGCGAAGTGCTGGACCTGGCGTGCGGCGCAGGCCGTCATGCGCGCCACCTGGTGAGCCTGGGCCACCCCGTGATCGCGCTCGACCATGATCCTGAGATGCTGGAAAAGGCGGCCGGCACGGGCATCACCACGTCGCTGGTGGACCTGGAAGCGCCGGGCGCCGTGTGGCCGTTCGCCCCCGGCCGCTTTGCCGGCATCGTCGTCACTAATTATCTGCACCGGCCGCTGCTGGAAGCCATGATTGCCAGCCTGGCGCCCGATGGCGTGTTGCTGTACGAAACGTTCGCTGAAGGCAATGAGCAATTCGGCAAGCCGTCGAACCCTAAATTCCTGCTGAAGGAAGGCGAAATGCTGACCTGGGCGGTGCAGCACGCCTTGCGTGTGGTAGCGTATGAGGATGGGCGCGTGGAACAGCCAAAAGCTGCTCTGGTGCAACGAATTTGTGCCGTCCGGCCGGATTTTCCACGGTTGGCAGCCCTGCTGCCGACGTTTTGAGCGGCCATACTATGTCAGAATGCACCACAGGCGCGGGCTATCCGCTACAATCGTTGTTTTATTTATCGGCGCTATAAACTTACTATGATCAAGGGCAGCATTGTAGCAATCGTCACCCCGATGCACGCAGACGGCAGTCTGGACTTTCCAGGTCTGCGCAAGCTGATCGACTGGCATATCGCCGAGGGTACGGACGGCATCGTCATCGTTGGCACGACGGGCGAATCGGCAACAGTCAGCGTGGAAGAACACTGCGAACTGATCCAGTTGACCGTCGAACATGCCAAGGGACGCATTCCTATCATCGCCGGCGCCGGAGGCAACTCCACGGCCGAGGCCATCAAACTGACGCGCTATGCGAAAGAAGCGGGCGCCGATGCTGTCTTGCAAGTGGTGCCGTACTACAACCGTCCTACCCAGGAAGGCATGTACCAGCACTTCAAGGCCATCGCCGAAGCCGTCGACATTCCCGTCATCCTGTACAACGTGCCTGGCCGCACGGTTGCCGACATGAGCAACGAGACCATCGTGCGCCTGTCCGCCATCCCGAATATCGTCGGCGTGAAAGATGCGACCGGCAATATCGGCCGTGGCATCGACCTGCTGCGCCTCGTGCCGGCCGACTTCGCCGTGTACTCGGGCGATGATCCGACGGCCATGGCGCTGATGTTCTGCGGCGGCCACGGCAACATCTCTGTGACGGCCAACGTCGCGCCGCGCGCCATGCACGAACTGTGCGTCGCAGCCATGGCGGGCGAGCGCGCCACGGCGATTGCCATCAATAACAAAGTTTTTCCTCTGCACCAGAAATTGTTTGTCGAGCCCAACCCGGTGCCCGTCAAATGGGCGCTGGCCGAAATGGGCCTGATGCCAGCCGGCATACGCTTGCCACTGGTACCGCTGGCTGAAAATTGCCATGCCACCGTGCGCGATGCCTTGCGCGATGCTGGCATCCTGTCTTAAGCCGAACTTTAAGCCCGGGCTTGACCAGTCCGGACCTTCCCTGATTCCAGCTGCTACTTAGCTTCTTATCCAGTTACGACATGACTAATTGCAAGAAAACCCAATCGGCGCCTGCCACCATCGCCGTCCGCGGCATCGTCATCGGCGCCGTCGCAGCCAGCCTCGCGGGCTGCGGCATGATCAGTTCGGTAGTCGGTGGCGACAAGGTCGACTACAAGTCGGTCAAGAAAGCCAGCACCCTGGACGTGCCGCCTGACCTGACGCAATTGCAGCAGGACAACCGTTACTCCTTGCCGGATGCAAAAAACGGCGTGGCCACGGCTTCCGGCTACAACGCGCAGCGCAATGCCACGGCCGGCGCGCCCGTCATCGTGGGCGCCGACGGCGTGGTGGGTGTCGTGCCTGTCACGGCAGGTGGCGTGAAGGTCGAGCGCGCGGGCAACCAGCGCTGGCTGGTCGTCAAGCAGTCGCCTGAAGTGCTGTGGCCGCAACTCAAGCAATTCTGGGAAGATTCGGGCTTTACCGTCGCCATCGACCAGCCCACGGCTGGCATCATGGAAACCGAGTGGAACGAAAACCGCGCCAAGTTGCCGCAAGACTTTATCCGCAACACCATCGGCAAGGCTTTCGATTCGATGTACTCGACCGGTGAAAAAGACAAGTTCCGCACCCGCGTGGAACGTCTGGCCGATGGTTCGACCGAGATCTACATCAGCCACCGTGGCGTGGAAGAGGTCGTCACGGGCCGCGACAAGGAAACCACCACTTGGACCGCGCGTCCGAACGATCCGGGCCTGGAAGCGCAATTCCTGGCCAAGCTGATGACGCGCCTGGGTGCGGCCAGCGACGATGCGCAAGCGAAGACAGCCGTCGACGGCGCCATCGTGCAGCCGCTGCACGCCAAGCTGGTCGGCGACGCCGCCACGCCGGCGCGCGGCATCGAAGTCGATGAAGGTTTCGACCGCGCCTGGCGCCGTGTCGGCCTGGCGCTGGACCGCGTTGGCTTCACCGTGGAAGACCGCGACCGCACGCAAGGCACGTATTTCGTGCGTTACGTCGATCCGGACGCGGTCAAGAAAGATGGTTTCTTCTCGAAACTGTTCAGCTGGGGTTCGTCGTCCGACAAGGACAAGGAAGCGCAGCGCTACCGCGTCCTCGTCAAGGCCGGCAATGGTTCGACCAGCCTGGTCAGTATCCTCAGCAACGAAGGCCAGCCGGACGTCTCGCCAGTGGCCGAGAAGATCCTGGGCTTGCTGAACGAGCAGCTGAAATAAGCAGGGTGATAGCGGCAGGTCGTAAAACCTGCCGCGCAATAAAAAAGGCTGATCCGGGAAACCGGGCCAGCCTTTTTTATTATTATGCACCTGGACGCAGCAACGCCCAACAAAACCGTAGCGAGCGCCAGTGATTTGTGGGTAAGAAGCGCAACCGTACTTTGGTACGGTGAGCATCGCAGGCCGCAAAGCGCGGCGCGCAGTAGGTTTGGTTGGGCGTTTACCCAACAAAAAAGCCGACCCTAAGGTCGGCTTTCTCTAGTGCAGGGTGCTAAATTACTTAGCAGCCGATGCAGCAGCCGAAGCAGCCGAAGCAGCGTCGGTAGCGGCCGAAGCGGCAGCCGAAGCAGCAGCAGCAGCGTCGGTAGCGGCCGAAGCAGCAGCGTCAGCAGCAGCAGCTGGAGCAGCTTCAACTGCTGGTGCTGGTGCTGGGGTTTCAACTACTGGTGCTGGTGCAGGAGCTTCTTCTTTTTGCTGCAAGCAGCCAGAGCAACAACCATCAGGGAGGCGATCAGCAGGGATTTTTTCATTTGTTTTCCTTAATTATTTCAAAAAATAAATCAATATTGTTGCGATGAATAATTACCGGTAATTATCGCTCGTTAGGTCGTCTTCGAAGGCTTTTCGTACCAGGTGGTGCCTGCCAGACAACGGAAACTTCCTAACCGAATATTATAGCGATTTTTGGTGCGTCGCAATAGGAGCAAGAGGCAAATTCGCAACTATTTTGTGATATCGCAATATTTGCCGAAGCAAATTGCAAGCAAGTGTAAGCGATTTGCGAAAGCGCGACAAAACGATATAGAAATAATATGTTTTATTGCGCCAACACAGATGCTGATATTTCACCTGCTGTAATACCACTTTGCTACGCCCCATTCATTCAGGCCAGTTCGATCCAGCCATCCTGATACCAGGTATATAAGGCATCCATCACGTCATCGGAAGCCTGGGCCACGGCGGCGCCATCGAGGGCGCGTTCGTTGGCCAGGGTTTCCAGGGCCGTTTTATCGGCCTTGCCAATGGCAAACGATTCGCCATTGATGAAGACATTCTTGCCACGATACAGCATCAGGGTCTTGCGCGACAACACGACACCCTTTTTTTTGTGCGGCATCCGCGAAACGGCCCACCGTCAGCGGCTTGGACAGCGGTGTGAAAAACACATTGTGCTTCGGTTCCGACAGGTGTTCGCCCAGGAAGATGGTCACGTCTTCTTCCGTGAAGCGCACCTTGTTCATTTCTTCCGTGATGGTGCTGAGCATTTCACGGGGGATTTCCGCCGGCTTGCCCGATGCTTTCAAGTCGGGATCGCTGTAGATGCCTGGCAAGTCGATCGAGTCGGCCATGAATTGCAGGAAGGCTTCGCCCAGTTCCTGGAACGTGGGCGAGCGGAAACCGATCGAATACGTCTGGCAATCGCCGATGGCCACGCCGTCGTGCGCGTAGTGGGGCGGCAGATACAGCATGTCGCCCGGTTCCAGGGTGAATTCTTCGTCGGGCGTGAAGTTGCTGAGGATTTTCAGCGGCAAGCCGTCGATCAGGCTCAGGTCCTTCTGCGCGCCGATGCGCCAGTGGCGTTTGCCCTGGCCTTGCAGCAGGAACACGTCGTAGGAATCGAAATGCGGGCCAACGCCGCCGCCATCGGTGGCGAAGCTGACCATCAGGTCGTCCAGGCGCGCGTCCGGCAGGAAGCGGAACTGGCGCAGCAGGGCGTCGGCCTTGGCGCTGTGCAGGTTGGCGCCCTGCACCAGCAGGGTCCATTCCTTCTGTTTCAGCGAGGGCAGGCTGGTCAGCGGACCTTGCTGCATGTTCCAGTGGCCATCGGCATGGCTGACCAGGCGCGATTCGACGTGGTCGAGGGTGGCCAGCTCGGCCAGGGCCTTGAAATCGAACAGCGCCTTGAAGCCGGGTACGGCTTGACGGATCAACAAGGGTTTTTTATGCCAGTAATCGCGCAGGAATTGCGCCGGCGTGATATCGCCGAGGAGAGTTAATTTTTTCATGCGCCCATTATAACAACCGGAAATGCAGGAATGCGCCTGCCGTTGGCGGCGTGAAGGTATAATTTGCCAGCTTATACAATGAAAGGAAGCATAATGAAGATTGCCAAAAATACGGTCGTGACTGTCAACTACAAACTGTCAGACGCGCAAGACAATCTGATCGAAGACGGCCGTCAGCCGATGGTCTACCTGCACGGTGATTATGAAAACACCCTGCCGAAGATCGAAGAAGAACTCGACGGCAAGGAAGTTGGCTACTCCAACACGATCCAGATCGAACCGGATGATGCTTTCGGTGAATACGATCCAGCCCTGGTGAAGGTCGAGCCGCGCAATCGCCTGCCTGAGCCGCTGGAAGTGGGCATGCAGTTCGAAGGCATGCCGGAAAGCGATTCGCCGGACGAAGAAGCGATGATCTTCACGGTCACCGATATCGCCGACGACAAGGTCGTGCTGGACGGTAATCATCCCCTGGCCGGCATCGCGCTGCGCTTCTCGCTGACCGTCGCTGACGTACGCGAAGCCACCGACGAAGAAATCGCCCATGGCCACGTGCATGGCGCACACGGCCATGACCATGGCGATGAAGATGATGAAGGCGAAGGCGAAGAGGGCGACCACTTCCGCACCCACCCGATTCATTAATACTGCTTCTTCCAGGCCGGCTATATGCCGGCCTGTTCGTTTGTGCCGTTGTTATTAACGGCGCACAGTCGACGCCTTGGCTCTTGCTTGCGCCGATGGCCTGATGGCCCGTTGACGTACCTCAAAGAACGGTGTCTTGCCGGGCCTTACGGCGATGGCGGACCAGTCGTTATCGATGCTGACGTGGCCCAGGTTGCCTTTCCAGCTGATTTTAGGCCCGCCTGCCCTGGCTGCGGCCTTTTTACTTTTACCCTCCTTGCCGTCCGCGTCGCCATCGCGCTGCGTATCGACCAACAAGACCTTGCCGCTGAACTTCTTCGCCAGGGTGCGGATCTGCTTGCGCGGTCCGGCAAAGCCGTCCTGTTTCGAACTAAAGCTGGGCAGCAGCGAGTTGTCGTCTTCATCGAGCACGCCCACGTCACCATCGGAGAACAGCACGATACCGTCGAGCTGCTTGCGTTGCGCCATGGCGAACAGGCGTTGCAGCCAGGAGCGGTTGGCCACCAGGCGGTCTTCGAATTCGCTGTTGCGTCCCGCTTCCGGTAAGAAATGGTTGTTATTCGCGGGCAGGTTGACGGTCGCAAACAGTACACCGCCGTATTCCCAGTGGGCGTTTTCCGCGTAGCTGCGGAATTTCGCCGTCGATGACAGCCGCGACAGGGTCAGCTTGCGCTGGCCCAGGCTCTGGTCGTCAGAAAAATACACGTCGCGCAAGCGGTTCAGGCGTTCGATGGCGTTGATCCTGCCACGCGAATTGCGGCAGTTGGCCCAGTCGCTGGCCGACAGCGAGACGATCAGCGGCGGGCCGCTGGCGTCCAGCAAATCCTTGCGCTGGCCATACAATTTGTCGCTGCAGGACTCGCTGGCGGCCTTGATGCCGGTGGCCACCACGAAAGAGGCATTGAAGGCGCTGGTGTCGGCGATGGCTTTTTCAGGGGGCCATCGTCGGGCCCGGCGTTGAAGGAATGGCCCAGCACGGCAAACTCGAAGCCGGCCTGATCGACCTGGGCGGCCAGCGCCGCCTGCCACGGCAGGCTGGCGGCCAGCAAGCCGGCGGCCAGCAGGCACAGGCTAGCGATGCTGCGCCGCGTGGTCATGCGGCGGCCAGCCGTTTCAACTGGTACAGCTGTTCCAGCGCATCGCGCGGCGTGAGCGCGTCGGGATCGAGGTCGGCGATGGCGTCGAGCAAGGCTTGCTGCGCCGCGTTCAGTGCGGCCAGCGGCGCTGCCGCTTCCTCTTCTTCCTCCTGCGCATACGGATCGGCGGAGGGCAGCGCGAACAGGTCGCGCTGCGGCGTGGCGTCGAGCGCTTGCGCTTCCAGGCGCGCCAGGTGCTTGCGCGCGGCCTTGATCACGGGCTGCGGCACGCCGGCCAGTTGCGCTACCTGCAAGCCGTAGCTTTGCGAAGCGGGACCGGCCTGCACGGCGTGCAGGAAGACGATGCTGTCCTTGTGCTCGACGGCGGACAGATGCACGTTGGCGGCGCTAGGGTGACTGTCCGGCAATTGCGTCAGCTCAAAGTAATGCGTGGCAAACAGGGTGAAACTGCGGCTGCTGTCGATCAGATGGCGCGCGATGGCCCACGCCAGGGCCAGGCCGTCGAAGGTCGAGGTGCCGCGGCCCACTTCATCCATCAGCACCAGCGAGTGCTCGGTGGCGCCGTTCAGGATCGCCGCCGATTCCGTCATTTCCACCATGAAGGTCGAACGCCCGCCCGCCAGGTCGTCGGTGGCGCCGATGCGCGTGAAGATGCGGTCGATGGGGCCGATGGTGGCGGAAGCGGCCGGCACGTAGCTGCCCACGTAGGCCAGCAGGGTGATCAGGGCCACCTGGCGCATGAAGGTCGATTTACCGCCCATGTTCGGGCCGGTAATCAGCAGCAAGCGGCGCTCGTTGACGAAGCGGCAGTCGTTGGCGATGAAGCGTTCGATCTGCTTTTCCACCACCGGGTGGCGGCCTTCGACGATGTTGATGCACGGCTCGTCGACCAGTTGCGGCGCGGCCCAGTTGTGCTGCTGCGCATGTTCCGTCAGCGCGTTCAGGGTGTCGAGCTGGGCCAGGCCCTGCGAGATCGTCTGCAAAGTCCCGATGTGCGGCGCCAGCTCGGCCAGCAACAGGTCGTACAGCAGCTTTTCGCGCACCAGGGCCTTGTCTTGCGCCGACAGGGCCTTGTCTTCGAACACTTTCAGTTCGGGCGTGATGTAGCGCTCGGCGTTTTTCAGGGTCTGGCGGCGGCGGTAGTCGTCCGGCACCTTGTCCGTCTGGCCGTGCGTGACTTCAATATAGAAGCCGTGCACCTTGTTGTATTCAACGCGCAGGTTGGCGATGCCCGTGCGCGCCCGTTCACGCGTTTCCAGGTCGAGCAGGAACTGGCCCGCGTTTTCCGACAGCGCGCGCAATTCATCGAGTTCGGCGTCGAAACCGGTAGCGAAGACGCCGCCGTCGCGCACCATGGCAGCCGGCTCCTGCGCCACGGCGCGCACCAGCAAATCCAGACAGGCCGTTGGCGTGGCCAGGGCCGCGTGGATGGCGGCCAGCAAGCCCGTTTCTCCGCCCTGGCCAGGACCGTAGCAGCGCACGACGTCGCCACGCAGGGCCGGCAATTGCAGCAAGCCGTCGCGCAGGGCGGCCAAGTCGCGCGGACGGGCCGACAGCAGCGCGATGCGCGTGGTGATGCGTTCGATATCGGGTACTTGCGCCAGGGTGGCGGCCAAGGGCCCCGCCGCTTCGCTTTGCGCCAGCGCGGCGATGGCTTCATGGCGCGCGCGCGCCACGTTCTGGTCGCGCCGCGCATGGTGCAGCCAATGACGCAGCATGCGCGAACCCATGGCCGTGCGGCAATGGTCGAGCAGAGAGAACAGCGTAGGCGATTCCTGGCCGCGGATGGTCTCCGTCAATTCCAGGTTGCGGCGCGTGGCCGCATCCAGGCCGATGAATTCGCTTTCCGTTTCCGTCGTCAAAGAGCGCACGTGCTGCAGACCGCGTCCCTGCGTCGATTGCGCATAGCGCAGCAGCGCGCCGGCCGCGCCGAACGCGGCGCCGAGGCCATCCGCGCCAAAGCCCGTCAAGGTTGCCACGCCCAGTTGATCGAGTAGAGCCTTGTGGCCGCCGACCACGTCGAAATGCCAGTCCGGCACGCGGTTGATGTGCGTGCCCGCGTAGTCGTCGAACAGGTTGCCATTGTCGCCGCTCAAGATTTCGGCAGGCACGATGCGTTCCAGTTCCTGCTGCAATCGCACGGCCACGGTGGCGCTGTCGCCGGAAAACTCCATCAGCTTCAAAGCACCGCTGGCCAGCGACAGCCAGGCCAGGCCCGTCGTCACCGTCTTGCGCTGCGTGATGCTGCACATGGCCAGCAGCGGGCGCTCGGCCTTCTCGGGCAGCAAGTCCGCATCCGTCAGTGTGCCGGGCGTGACGACGCGCATGACCTTGCGTTCGACGGGGCCCTTGCTGGTGGCCGGATCGCCAATCTGCTCGCAAATGGCCACCGACTCGCCCAGCTTGACCAGCTTGGCCAGGTAGCCATCGAGCGAATGAAACGGCACGCCGCACATCTTGATCGGATTGCCACTGGCCACGCCGCGCGCCGTCAAGGTAATGCCCAGCAGGCGCGAGGCTTTTTCCGCATCCTCGAAAAACAGCTCGTAGAAATCGCCCATGCGGTAGAAGACCAACATCGTCGGATGGTTTTCCTTAATGCCTAAATATTGCTGCATCATGGGAGTAAGCTTTTCAGCCGAATTTTTCTTTGCCGCGGCGGCGTTGATTTCTTTTGGGACGGTGGTCATGTGTTCTTTGTCGTTGGTCCGGCGGCCGGAAAATGCGTGCCTGCCGGGCTGTGTGTGGTGCTGTGTGCATTCAAGACCGCGCCAGTGGGCGGAGCTTGGGTTCAAGGCCGTCATTTTACCGCTTTCGGCAGGCGGGGCGGCGTATTGCGTGCGGATGTGAAAAAGCCGCGCCGATGGAGGTCGGCGCGGCCTGGAGTGGGACGGGCGGCGGTGCTGTCCACGCAGCGCTTGCGCCAAGCGCCTGCTGTTACATGTCGATCGAACCGCCGACAGAGCTTTCCGGATCGAAGGCAAAGACGCGCAGTTCCGGTTGCACCCCTTCGCCGCGCAGGATGCGCACGGTAATGACAAAGGATAATTCCCAGCGGCCTTTTGTATGGCCTACGTCCAGTGTATGTTTCCACTCCTGGCGTATGCGGCGCAGGTCTGGCAGTTCAGGATCTGGTGGCAGCAGGTGCGATTCGAAATCCAGTTGCAGCGGATAGGTGGCGCCGATGGCTTGCAGGAATGGCGACGGGGCCGAGTAAATGGTTGGCACATTCGGGCCGATCTGCGTCAGCTGCGGAATGGTGACGATGCAGCAATCGACGATCTGGAATGAGGTGAAGCCGCTTTTCTTGGAACCGCAGCAATTGACGTCCACGTAGACATGCTGTCCTTGCTGGAAGTGCACACCTCCCATATATTCGCCGTGGCGAGGATCCGCCGTGCCATCGCAGGAGGTGAATTTGTAGTCGAGCTGGCTGCTGGTCTGGTCTGCGTCAAAATGTACGGACAGTTTCATCCAAGGGTTTACATGCGTCATGTTTTACGATCTTTTTTCAGGTTAATAATAAACTGCTGGTAGCGAGCATCTCGCCTGAGGTTCAACAGATCGGGTGCGGTCTCGATCAGATTGACGGGGTAGCCGAGTTTGGCCGCTTGTTGTAGTGCCGCCAGCGCCTCGTCGTGATTGCCGATCAGCTCATGGGTCAGGGCGGCACGGAACTGCACGTCTGCCACTTCGCCGGACAATTCCAGCGCCTGTTTGAGCCGTGCCAGCGCTTCCGTTGCCTCTCCCACGTAGGCGCGGTACAGTGCCATGCGCGAATGAATCATCGCGTTATCCTGCCGGCGTTGCAAAATGGGCGTCAACAGCGCGATGGCGCGGCGGTAGGAATCCGTCGATGCAGCGGCCTGGGCTGGAATCCAGCGTTGCGCGTCGGCCAGGTTAGCCCACAGTAAATAGGTGTTCGGGCTGCCCTTACTGGACGAGACGGCATTCTTGAACGCTTCCACCGCACCCAAGTAGTCGGCCTTGGCGAACAGCGAGGTGCCCAGATTGTTGTACAGCTCCCAGTGTGGTTGGATTTGCAATCCCTGCTGCAGGATGCGCAAGGCTTCATCGTTGCGGTCCAGCCGCAGCAGGGTGGCATTCAGGTAGGCATAAGCGTTCGATGATTGCGGATCAAGCTCGATGGCCTTGCGGAACGACTTTTCCGCATGGGTGTAGGCGGACTGGCGAAAGTACAGCATACCCTGCATGATGTGAAACAGGCGTTCGCGCGGGTAGAGAAGTTGTGCCTTGTCGATGATGGACTGTGCCAGATCAAATTTCTGCACATTCATCAGCACGCGTATCTTGCCCATGTGCGCCAGCAGGTTTTGTGGATCCAGGTTCAACGCTGCAGCGGTGCTTTTCAGGGAGGCCTCGGACTGTCCCTTTAGTTCCTGCACCCAGGCTTGCGCGACATGTGCCAGCGCCAGCTGGTCATCCCCCGCCAACGCCTGCTGGGCACTGGCATCGGCGCGCTGCAGCCAGGTTTCGTCGCGGCCATTGCCTACGTAGCGCTGGCTATATGCCAGGGACAGGCCGGCCGCCGCCGCCGCACTGCCTGGGTTGTGCGCCAGCACGGTGGTGAATTGTTCGATCGCCAAGGCCTGACTGGTATCACGATCAAACACTCGCAACGCTTCCATCCCAGCCGCCATGCTGGCCATTTCCGAGTACGGCGCAGGTGCTTCCTCGCCCGTGATGAGCGATTTGACGGCAGGAATGATATTGGGTAGCTGCCATCCCGCCAGCACGGCCAGCAGCGCCACGCCCGCGCCCCATTTCAGGGTGCGCTTGCGTGGCAGGGGCAGGCGGATGGAGACGGTGGACGGCGGTTCTTCCTTCGCAGGCGTCTCGTCAGCAAGGGGCGTGGCCAACATGAGTGGTTCCCCGCGCTGTGCGCCCAGCGCCTCGCGCACATCGCGCATGGTGCGTGGCCGTTCGGCCGGGTTGTGCGCCGTCATCGCGCGCACGAGGGCGTTGATGGTCGGCGGGACGGTTTCCGGCAGGTCGGGCCAGGCTTCCGTCGCCTGCATGTGGGCGGCGGCCAGGGCCAGGCCGTTCAGGTGGGCGAAATGTCGTTGGCCGGCCAGCATTTCGTACAGCATGGCGCCCAGCGCGTAGACGTCGCCGCGCGTGTCGGGCAGGCGGCCCATCAGGCGCTCGGGCGCCATGTAGGCGATGGTGCCCTGCAAGTCGCACAGGGTGGTCGTTTGCGTCGCTTGCGGGTCGATGTGGCGGGCCAGGCCGAAGTCGAGGATGCGTACCTTGCCATCCGCTTCCAGCATCAGGTTCGATGGCTTCAGGTCGCCGTGCACGAGGTCCATGGCGTGCGCCTCGTCCATGGCGTCGGCGATCTGGTAGGCGATGTCGAGCGCCGCTTGCAGGTCAGCCTTGCCGCTGTGCATGAACTGGCCCAGGGTCTGGCCTTCGACCAGTTCCATGACGATGGACTGGCTCGTGCCCTGGCCCTCGATGGCGAAAATGCGCACGAAGGCGGCATGCTTGAGCGAGGCGGCCAGGCGCGCTTCATTGATGAGTTTTTCCGGATGCAGCACGTCGGCTTGCGGTTTCAAACGCTTCAGCGCCACGCTGCGGCACAGCTTGGCATCCCAGGCTTCGAATACATGACCGAAACCGCCTTCACCCAGCAAGCGGCGCACTTCATAGTGCCCGCTGATCGTGTCGTCTTGCAGTGGGGTCTGACGCAGGGAGTCGAGCAGTTCCATATACCTTGGCTTCAGAGTGCATCTACGTGGGCGTCCAGCATCGAAAAGGGCAATGCGATGTTTGAATGCTCAAGATGATTGATTATGAGTAACTTCCTGATTTAAAACGATTGTTTAGAATAAGTCAATTAATATTGGCAAGGAGTGAACAAAACTTGCTGGCAGAGTCCTTAGCCCGATTCTGCCGCAGGCATGCGCGGCTATGCCACGCAAGCCTCGATGGCCGTGCCCAGCTTGTCGACGAGCTCATCGACGTGGCTGGCGTCGATGATGTAGGGCGGCGCCAGCAGGATGTGGTCGCCGTGCAGGCCGTCGATGGTGCCGCCCATGGGATAGCACATCAGTCCGTTTTGCATGGCTTGCGCCTTGATGCGCGCATGCAGGCGGCGGGCCGGGTCGAACGGCTGCTTGCTGGCGCGGTCCTGCACCAGTTCCAGGCCCAGGAACAGGCCGCGGCCGCGGATGTCGCCCACGTGCGGATGGCTGTCGAAACGCGCATGCAGCCGCTCCTGCAGCAAGTCGCCCATGGCGCGCACCTTGGCCAGCAAATCGCGCTCCTCGATCTGCCGCTGCACCGCCAGGGCCGCGGCGCAGGCCGTGGCGTGGCCGATATAGGTGTGGCCATGCTGGAAGAAGCCTGTGCCGGCGCGGAGGGTGTCGCGGATATCCTTGGATACCATGACGGCGCCGATGGGCTGGTAGCCGGCGCCCAGGCCCTTGGCGATGCAGATCAGGTCAGCCGTGATGCCTTCCTGCTCACAGGCGAACAGGCTGCCCGTGCGTCCCATGCCGCACATGACTTCGTCGAGGATCAGGAGGATGCCGTGGCGCTGGCAGATTTCGCGCATGCGCTGGAAGTAGCCGGCGACGGCGGGCAGGGCGCCGGCCGTGGCGCCGACGACGGGCTCGGCGATGAAGGCCATGACCTTGTCCGCGCCCAGTGCGACGATATTGTCTTCCAGTTCCTGGCCCAGGCGCGCCACGTAGTCGCCATCCGTTTCATCCGCCTGCTGGTCGCGCCAGGAGTAGCAGGGAGACACATGGGTGACGTCTATCAGCAGCGGCTCGAACTGCTGGCGGCGCCAGGCGTTGCCGCCCGTGGCCAGCGCGCCCAGGGTATTGCCGTGGTAGCTCTGGCGGCGCGCGATGACGTGGCGGCGCTGCGGCTGGCCCCGTTCGACGAAATACTGGCGCGCCAGCTTGAGCGCGCTTTCCACCGCTTCCGAGCCGCCCGAGACGAAATACACGCTGTCGATGCCGCTTGGCGCCCTGGCGACGAGGAAATCGGCCAGTTGTTCCATCGGTTCGCTGCTGAAGAAGGAGCTGTGCGCGTACGCCATCGTGGCAATCTGCTGCTGCACGGCGGCGATCACGGCGGCATCCGAATGGCCGAGGCAGGAGACGGCCGCGCCGCCGCAGGCATCCAGGTAGCGCTTGCCACCCGCATCGATCAGGTATGGGCCATCGCCACCGGCGGCGACGGGATAGCTGGTACTCAGGCTGCGGTGGAAGACATGGCTCATGGCATCGCTTTCTTATCGGCAAGGGGGGATGGCCGATTATAGGATGCGGTGCACGCTATTGCAACGTTTGATGTATTTGTTTTTATTTTGCATCATTTGATGTTTCTGCGTAGGCACCCAGCGCCCGCAATTGCTTTTCCGCCGCGCCGATGGCTTGCACGGCGTCCGGCCCCGCGCGCGCCACCAGCAATTCCACCAGGCTTTCCACGGCGGCCACGCCGGCCACGATGGAGGGGAAGAACGAGGGGCTGTCGACGGCGATGACGATGCTGGCGTCAGCCTGCAGGGCCAGCGGCGACATGGCGCTGTCGCTGATGGCGACCACCTGGCAGCCGGCCTGGCGCGCCGTCTGCGCCACCAGCAGCGCTTCGTTCGAATACGGCGCGAAGCTGACGACGACGACGGCTTCGCCCGCCTGCAGGGCGCGCAAGTCCATTTCCAGGGTACCGCCCTGGCCGCTCAGCAGCTGCACGCTGGGGCGCAGCAGCCGGTACAGATAATGCAGGGTGTAGGCGATGGGGTGGGCGGCGCGAAAGCCGGCCACATGCACGCGGGGCGCCGCCTGCAGCAGGCTGGCAGCTGCCTCCAGGGCGGCGTGGTTGGCGCCTTCCGTGGCGGCCAGGTTGCGCTGCTGCACCGTGAACACTTCGGTGACCAGGTCTCCGTCCTTGCCGGCCAGCGCGCCCGCCTTCGCCGCGTAGCCGGCCGGTCCGGCGCGCAGGCGTTCGACAAAGATGGCTTTGAGTTCCGGCCAGCCGGCAAAGCCCAGCTGTTGCGCCAGGCGCACCAGGGCGGCCGACTGCACCTGCGCGCGCGTGGCGATGCTGCGCATCGAGGACACTGCCACCTCGTCCGGGTGGTCGACCAGGTAGCGCGCGCCGGCCTGGAATTGCGGGCTCAGGTCCGCATGGCGCGCCTTGATCAGGTCCATCAGTGCCGCATAGGAGTCGTGGGGTGTCGCTGCCTGCATCGCCGTGCCTCAGTTAATAGGTTGCGGCGATGGTACAGGATTCGTCAGCGCGCCGGTAGCGGCGCGCCTCGCGCCAGCGCGGCCGTGCGTGGACGCAGGCGGGAAAACAGATGCGGCCCGGTCGGTTTGCGGCGCGGTCCCGTTGTCAGCACGCGCAAGGCGGTGGGTAGCGGCACGTCGTGGCAGTGCAAAAACAGGGCGGCGGCGCCCGTACCGGCCATTTCCTGCAAGGCCAGCGCATGTTCCACCAGCGCCGCCGTGCGCATGTCGAGCCGCACCGGGATGTCGGGTTGAAATAATTGTCTGTCGACTTGCCGTGCCTCGCGCATGCTGTCCCCGCCGGGTTCGCTAGTCAAGCTGCCAGCATAAAAGCGCCCCGGCGGCGCCACTTTGCGCCAGATCACTCCACTGTCGGATAGATTCCTCAGTGCAAAAAAAACGCCAACCGTTGCCGGCTGGCGCTGAAACCCTCGCAAGGAAGAAAGGGTGGGGGACTGGTTAGTAGCTCCAGCGGACTGAGATACCGACAACCTTGTCATAGCGCCGCACATCGCGCACATAGTCCGGCGTGTCGTGGTAGTCGCGGTAGGTCGAGTCGAGCAGGTTGTTGGCGTCCAAAGTCACCGTGGTGTTCGGGTTGAGCTTGTACGAGACCGACGCGTCCAGGGTCTTGGTGGGTGCCACGGTCAGGTGGATGCCCTTGCCACGGTAGTTGTAGTCGTCGACGTACTTGTCGCGCCAGCTGTAGGCCAGGCGCGCCGACCACGGTCCCTGTTCGTACAGGCCGACGATATTGGCCGACCACTTCGACATGCCCGTGAACGGATGCACGCCGCCATTCAGTTCTTCCAGCTCGCCCGTCATGTAGGTGGCGTTCGCCTGCAGGCCCAGGCTGCTCATCCAGCCGGGCAGCTTGTCGTAGAACTGCTGGTAGGCCATTTCCACGCCTTGCAGATGGCCCTTCGAGGTGTTGCGCGGGCGCGTGATGTCGTACTCGATGCCGCCATACGTTTCCTTGGCTGAACCGGACAGGATGTAATTCTTGAAGTTGTGGCGGAACACGGTGGCCGTGACGGAACCCGTCTGCGCGAAATACCATTCCAGCGCCGCATCGAGGTTCTTGCCTTCCACGGGTTTCAGGTCGGGATTGCCGCCGCTGCCTGTCGGGCGCACCATCTCCAGGCTTTGACCCAGGGTCACGCCGGGATTGAAGTCGGCGAAGTTCGGGCGCTGCACGGCCTTGCCGGCCGTCAGGCGGGCGATCAAGTCCTGGCGCAACATGGCTTTCAGGGTCAGGCTGGGCAGCACGTCCGTATCCGAAGTCTTCACGCGCACCGGCGTGACGATGCCGTTTTGCGAGGAATTGCCTTGCAAGTCCTGCTTGGTCTGCACCACGCGCACGCCCAAGGTACCGTCGACTGGCACTTGCGCCAGGTCAAAGCCGATGCGCGCCTTACCGTAGATGGCATTGGTTTTTTCCACATCCTTGAAGTGAGTCATTGGATCGTCCGGGCTGCGCTCGCTGCTGCCCGTAAACAGCTGGCGCAGCGTGTCCGTGTTGTTGAGCATGAAATCGCGGCACGGCGTGAGCCAGCTTTGCAGGCCGAAGTTGCCCGTGTTTTTGTGCGAGGTGCAGGCCAGGCCGGGCAGGGCATCGGCAGTCATGATCGACGTCAGCCCGCCTTGCACGTTCTTTTCGCGGATTGATTCGGCCTTGCGCTTGGCCAGGCGCACGCCGCCCGAGAATTCGCGGAAGAAGCCCGTGCTGTCCATGTCGTAGGTGACGTCGCCACGCCAGTCGGTTGAACTGCCTTCGTCGTGGCTGTGGTTATCGTAGAAGCCGAGCAGGGTGTAGTTCTTCGGATCCGTCATGTTGTAGCCGGGGTAGCTGATCTGCGCGCCGCCGTTCACGTTCGTGCTGCCGATGATGCTGGTCGGATGGGCGAGGAAGTCGAGGATGGGAAATTCGCGCTCGAAATTGCTGACCGTGCGCGCCAGTTCCGTCGTGGCGCGCAGCTGCGGCGTGATATCCCAGCGCGCGCCGATGGCGCCCTGCGAGCCGATCGAGCGGTCGCGCCGCGCCTGGGTCGAACCGAGCGTGAACGGCGACCATGGTCCGTCGATCTTGCCCACCGTGGCCGCCTGATTGGTGCCGGGGATCAGGGTGATGTCCGGGTTCTGGCCCCACGGCAGCGAACCGACGAAGAACTGGCTGTCGAACGCGTGCTTGATCAGGGTCGACATGCCTTCCGCATACACTTCCACCTGCGAGTTCGGGCGCCACTGGAAGGCGGCATTCGCCGCATAGCGCTTGCGGTCGCCCACGGTCGGGATCATGCCGACGGAATCGGGCCCTGTGATGTTGCCCGCTTCCGGGCGCTTGACGGGTTCGGCGTTCCAGATCGTCTCGTCATAGTATTTGCTGCGCTGGTAGGACAGGCCGAGCAGGGCGCCGAATTCGCCGTACTGCGTCTTCCAGCGGTTCGAGACCATGCCGCTGACGTTCGGGTCCGTCGAGCCGGACTTGTCGCGGTGCTCGGCGCGCACGTTGCCCGATGCCGTAAAGCCCTTGAAGTCGAACGGGCGGTTGGTGCGCACGTCGACCACGCCGGCCGTGCCGCCTTCGACCATGTCGGCGCCCTGCGATTTGTACACGTCCACGCGCTGCAGCATGGCCGTCGGAATGTCGGCCAGGTACAGGCTGCGGCCCACGGACGTGAACATCTCGCGGCCATTGAGCAGGGTCACCACGCCGGGCAAGCCGCGGATGATGACGGAACCCGCCTCGCCGCCTTCGCGGCGGATCTGCACGCCCGTCACGCGGCCGAGGATCTCGGCCACGTTCTTGTCGGGGAATTTGCCGATTTCATCGGCGACGATGGAGTCGACCACCTGGTCGTTGTTTTTCTTGATCGTCTGTGCGCTTTGTGCTGCCCTGCGCACGCCCGTGACGGCCACCACGGCGATGCCCGCATTGTCGGCTGGCGCCGCCGCTTGCGCGGGTGCCACCGGTGCAGTTTCCACCGCCTCCGCCGCCGGTGTTTCCACGGCGGGCGCCTGTTGCGCCCAGACGGAAGCGCTGCTCAGCAGGCCGGCGCCGGCCAGGGCGGCCACCGTGGCCTTCAATGTCAATCGTGTGTTTTGCCTGGGCGTGCGGGTGCCCGTTGCCATCAATTGCTTCATCTTGTCTCCACCTGTATTTTAGTTATGTTGAGAACGCTGCGGCAGTCGCCGCCAGAGCTGGAACTTGCTCAGAAACATGGTAGGTTGGAATGACTTTGCCCCACAAATGACTTCTTTTGCGATGTCAATACCAATTCCGGTATCCCTGCTGCGTTCATGCGCCCTGGCGGCGCACCGCGCGTTGTCGAATCCGGCGTGCGCGCGTTGCGGGCGCTCCACAGGTGGTGTCAGGCGGTGCAGGGCGCGGCGCTTTGCGCCAGCCAGGCCATGAAGTGCGCCTGCGGCATGGGGCGGGCAAAATAGTAGCCCTGTAATTCATCGCAGCCGGCGTGGCGCAGCACGTCGGCATCGGCCGCGCTTTCCACGCCCTCGGCGGTGACCGTCAAGCCCAGGGTGTGGCCAAGGCCGATGATGGTTTTCGTCACCGCCAAATTCTGCGGCGAACCGTGGATGTCCTGCACGAAGCTCATGTCGATTTTCAGCTTGTCGAGCGGGAAGCGGCACAGGTAGTTCAGGCTCGAATAGCCGGTGCCGAAATCGTCGATCGACAGCGCAAAACCCAGCGCCTTGATGGCGTGCAGGGTGGCGATGGTGTCGTCCACGTTGTCCATCAGGATAGACTCGGTCAGTTCGAATTCGATCTGTTCTGGCGTGACGGGAAACTCGCGCAGCACTTCGCGCAAGGTCGCCACCAGGCCGCCGCTTTTCAACTGGATGGCCGACAGGTTGATCGACACGGCGATGTCGCCCGCGCCCGCCTCGCGCCAGGCCACCTGCTGACGGCACGCTTCGCGCATGACCCACGCGCCGATGGAGACGATCAGGCCAGATTCCTCGGCGGCGGGAATGAAACTGTCGGGCGCGATCAGGCCGTGCTGCGGATGCTGCCAGCGGATCAGGCTTTCCACGCCATTCAGGCGGCTGCTTTTCGCATCGATGCGCGGCTGGTAATACAGCACCAGTTCCTGCCGCTCGATGGCGTGGCGCAGGTCGCTTTCCAGGTGCAGCTGCTGCAACTGCTGCTCCTGCATCTGCGGCGTGAACATGCGCGCGTGATCGCGCCCGCCGCTCTTGGCCTGGTACATGGCCGCATCGGCGTGGCGCATCAGGGTGTCCATGTCGTCGCCGTGATCCGGATAGATGGCTACGCCCACGCTGCACGAGACATACAGCTCGCTGCCTTCCACCTGGTGCGGCTGGCGCATGGCCGGTATCAATCGCGTGTCGAGCAGGGCGGCGATGGATGCAGCATCGCCGATGCCGTTGAGGATGACGACGAATTCATCGCCGCCCAGGCGGCTGACGGTATCGCCTTCGCGCACCAGCTGCAGCAGGCGCGCCGACACCGATTGCAGCAGCGCGTCGCCCACATGGTGGCCCAGCGCGTCGTTGACGTGCTTGAAGCGGTCCAGGTCGACGAACAGCACGCCCACCTTTTCGCCGCTGCGGCGTGCCTGCGCGATGGCGGCCGCCAGGCGCAGTTTCGACACGTGGCGGTTTGCCAGTCCCGTCAGGGCATCGTGGTGGGCCATGTGCTCGATCTGCCGCTCGCTGGCCTTGCGTTCGCTGATGTCGAGCGAGCTGGCGATGAAATGCGTGGTGACGCCGTCAAGGCCGCGCACGGCGTTCATCACCAGCCAGGCGGGATAGCTTTCCAGCGACTTGCGCTGCACCCGGATCTCGCCCTGCCAGTAGCCGCGCCGCGCCAGGGTCCGGCGCAGGCTGTCGAGCTGCTCGGGACTGTTGTCGGGCGCGAGCAAAAAGGCCGGGCGCTTGCCGATCAGCTCCACCATGTCGTACAGCGAATGGCGGCGGAAGGCCTGGTTGACGGTGATGATGCGCATGCTGGCGTCCATCACGATCAGGCTTTCGGCGGACGCCTCGAACACCTTGGCCCACAGTTCCAGGCGCGACTCCATCAACTTCATCTTGTTGATCGGCGTGAAGGTCGACAGCACGGCGCGCTGGCCTTGGTAGTCGATCAGGCGCGCGGAAATCAAGGCCCAGGTGGGCGTGCCGCCGCCGCTCCAGCACACCTCGAATTCATCGACGGCGCCCAAGTCGCTCAAGCGCTGGAAGAAGCGCGAACGGGCCTGCGGACGCATGCCGTCCACCCACGGATCCAGGTCCAGGCCGCCCTGCCACGCGTGCGCGGCCTGGTTCGCGTGCAGCACCTGGTGATGGGGGATCGAGGTGACCATCAGCGGGATGGGAATGGCGTCGACCAGCTGGCGCTGCGCATCGGCCGCGCTGGCGCGCGCCACCAGTTCCTGCTGCGCCATGCGCTGGAAGTCGAGCTGCTGCAGCATGGTATTGAAGGCGCTGACCAGGCGCCCCGTTTCGTCCTCGCTGTCCCAGACGGCGCGCAGGCTATGGTCGCCCGTTTCGCGTACCTCCTGCGCCACGCGCGCCAGGCGGCGGATGGGCAGGGCGATCTGCCGCGCGACGAAAAACACCAGGCCCAGTATCATCACTAGCAGCAGCACGGCCGTGCCCAGGTGCAGCCACATGCGCATAAAAAAGCCGTCCACGCGCAGCTGGATCAGGCGGTGCAATTCGTTCTCCGCCTCGCGCCAGGCACGCTGCAGGGCTGCGACGGCTGCCGCATCATGCCTTGCCAGCGCCGTGCTGCCGGCCGCATGGACAGGTGCGCTGGCCAGCGCCTGGGTACTGGCGCGTAACTGCGCCACGGCTTGCTGCAGGGCCGCGCGCGAGCCGTCCAGGTGTTGGCGCAGCAGCGGCGTGCTGGCCGCGAACGCCTCCGTGTAGTCGCTGCCGATGCCGCCCATGGTGGCGTCCATGCGCCCTTCCAGAATCAGGAACTGGGTCTGCAGGCGCTGGCGCTGCGCACCTTCGGCCGTGGCCAGTTGCAGGGCCAGGGCGCGCGTGCTGTTGATCACTTCCAGCAGTTCCGGAAAGCGCAGGATCACCAGCGACATCGTGTAATAGCTGTCCAGGTCCGGGTCGAGGATCAGGTTGGATTGGTTGCCCACGCGCGTGAGCAGTTCGCGCCCGGCGACGAAGGCGGGCGAGGGCGCGATGCTGTCGTCGGGCGCAGCGGGAGTACTAGCTGCCTGGCGCAGCAGGGCGGCAAATTGCGCATTCAGTTCGGCGCTGCGCATGCCCGCGCCGAAGCTGCGTTCGGCCTGCTCCACGGCTGCCGCTTGCGCGCCCGGTTGCGCCGTGCTGCGCGTCAGGGGCAGCAGCGCATCGCGGACCGCGGCGATGTAGTCATTGCCCGCCATTTCCTTGCGCGAGAAATCGATGGCGATGTATTTTTCGTTGATGAGGATGCCGGAAATGAAGATGACGGCGGACAGATCGAGCAAATAGATCAGCGCCAGTTTGCGCCCCACCGTCAATTTCCCGATCATGCGCGAGATTCTGCCCACCATGCGTGTACCACCTTTTCGTCAGCCCATTTTATGTTTTCTTATGAGCAATTTTCATGCCTGAATTTACAAGCTTGCAAGGGGGCTTTTGCACCATGCCGGTGCGCGGAGGGAGGCGGCGCGCGCCCATAAAAAAGGGCGGCCCGCAGGCCGCCCTAGTATGCCGTCAGGCTGTACTTACGCTTCGGCGACGCGCTTGGCGATGTGCGCCAGCGCTTCTTCCACCTGGTCGATCAGGATCAGGCACAGATCGCCTTCGTTCAAGCGCGCCAGGGCCTTGTCGATGGCGACGAATTCGCCGTTGATTTCATCGATATGGCTGGTGCGCTTGGCGCCGTTCAAGCCCTGGCGCAGCAGTGCCACGACTTCGCCGTCGGCGCGGCCGCGCTGGCACTGGTCCTGGTACAGCAGCACGTCGTCGAAGGCGGCGCCGAGGATTTCCGTCTGCTGGCGAATGTCTTCGTCGCGGCGGTCGCCGGCGCCGCTGATGACCACCGAACGGCGCTTGGCCGGCATGCTTTCCACGGCCTGCACCAGCGCCAGGATGGCGTCCGGATTGTGGCCATAGTCGGCGATCAGGGTAGCACCCTTGTAATCGAAGACGTTGAAGCGGCCCGGCGCATTGTCGGCTTCATTGGCAAAGGTTTTCAGGCCCAGCGCGATGGTTTTCCAGTCCAGGCCGACGGCCCAGGCGGCGGCCAGCGAAGCCATGACGTTGTCGACCTGGAAGCCGATGGCGCCGTTGCGCGTGATCGGCACTTGCGACAGCGCGATTTCATGGCGGTCCTTGCCCTGTGCCGCGACCAGTTTGCCGTCTTCCACGTACACCACGCGGTTGCCTTGTGCGCGGTGCGTGGCCATCACGGGATGCGTCTTGTCGGCGGCGAAGAAGGTCACCGTGCCGCTGCAATTCTTGGCCATGCGGGCCACGGCCGGGTCGGTGGCGTTCAGGACGGCTACGCCGCTGTCGGCCACGTTCTGCACGATCACGCGTTTCAATACCGCCAGGTCTTCCACGGTGGTGATGTAGTTCAGGCCCAGGTGGTCGCCCGCGCCGATGTTCGTCACCACGGCGACCTGGCAGCGGTCGAAAGCCAGGCCTTCGCGCAGCATGCCGCCACGCGCCGTTTCGAACACGGCCGCGTCCACGTCAGGGTGCAGCAGCACGTTGCGCGCGCTGCGCGGGCCGCTGCAGTCGCCGCTGTCGATCTGGCGCCCTTCGATGTACACGCCATCGGTATTCGTCATGCCCGTGCGCAGGCCAGAGGTCGTCAGCAGGTGGGCGATCAGGCGCACGGTGGTGGTCTTGCCGTTGGTGCCCGTAACGGCGACAACGGGAATGCGGCCATCGTCGCCCTCGGCGAACATGGCGGCGATGATGGCTTCACCCACGGGGCGCGGCTTGCCGAACGATGGCGCCAGGTGCATGCGCAGGCCCGGTGCGGCGTTCACTTCGACGATGCCGGCGTTCTGCTCTTCCAGCGGTTTTAAAATGCTTTCAGAAACGACGTCCACGCCGCAGATGTCCAGGCCTACCATGTGCGCGGCCGCGACGGCGCGCGCCGCCACTTCCGGGTGCACGTCGACGGTGACGTCGGTGGCCGAGCCGCCCGTCGACAGGTTGGCGTTATTGCGCAAAATCACGCGCTGGCCCACGGGCGGCACGGATTCGGCCACATAGCCCTGCTTGGCCAGGCTGGCCAAGGCGATGTCGTCGAAGCGGATTTTCGTCAGCGAGGTGGCGTGGCCGCTGCCGCGGCGCGGGTCGAGGTTGACCTGGTCGACCAGTTCGCGCACCGTGTGCTGGCCGTCGCCCACCACTTGCGGCGGGTCGCGGCGGGCGGCTGCCACCATCTTGTTGCCGATGACGAGCAAACGGAAATCGTGGCCCGGCAGATAGCGCTCGACGAGAATGTCGTCGCGGAATTCCTGCGCCGCGAGGAAGCCGGCCGTCAGCTGTTCGCGCGTGGTGACATTGACGGTGACGCCCTTGCCCTGGTTGCCATCCTTCGGCTTGACGACGACGGGCAGGCCGATCTCGCAGGCGGCGGCCCAGGCGTCGTCCGCGTCGATGGCGACACGGCCTCGCGGCACCGGCACGCCGGCCGAGTCCAGCAGCTTCTTGGTCAGTTCCTTGTCTTGCGCGATGGCTTCGGCGATCGCGCTGGTGCCGTCCATTTCGGCGGCCTGGATCTTGCGCTGCTTGCTGCCCCAGCCGAACGTCACCAGGCTGCCTTCGGTCAGGCGGCGGAACGGGATGTTGCGGGCCACGGCGGCGTTGACGATGGCGCCGGTGGAGGGGCCCAGGCGCACGTCTTCATCGAGTTCCTGCAACTGGTGCAGGGCGCCGGCCAGGTCGAACGGCGCATCGTCGAGCGCGGCGCGGCACAGTTGCTGCGCCAGTTCCAGGGCCAGGCGGCCGACGGCTTCTTCCGAGTATTCGACGACGACCTGGAAGATACCCGTTTCCAGGGTCGATGTGGTGCGGCTGAAGGTGACGGGGCAGCCGGCTTGCGCCTGCAGGCCCAGCGCCGCCAGTTCCAGCACCTGCGCCATTGGCGCGGCGTTGTAGTTGCCCAGCGGTTGCAGCGGGCTCAGTTGCGGAAAGCGCGCGCGCAGGCGGGCTTCGAAGCCGGGCAGCTGGGCGATGTCGAGTTCCTGCGTAGTGCAGGAAACAATGGCTTCCACGGCGGTGTCGTGGCTCCAGAGGTTAGGGCCACGCAAGGCCCGTACGCGAGATACTTCCATAATTAAACCGTAATCCTGTTGTGTTCTTGTGGGCCCGGCCGAAGCCGGGCTCGAGTCTTAGTTGCCGATGCAGCCAGGGGCCGCGTCGAAGGTGCGCAGGCCGGCGCAGATAAGGTCGACGGGCAGGTTCAGGGCCCAGGCGGCGGCGGCGACTGCCAGCACGCTGTCGACATTGCCGGCCGTGGCCGGTTTCAGCAGGTCCAGGCACAGCAAGACCGTTTCGATGCCGCCTTCGGCCAGCACGATGTGGTTGCCGCGTACGAACACGGCGCGCTGGCCGGCGGCCAGTTGCGCCGCGATGGCGGCCAGGCTGCCATCCTGCGCATACAGGGTCACGCTACCGTCGCACAGCTCGGCCAGTTCCAGCACGTGGGCGTTGGCAGCGTTCAGCACGGCCACGCCCGTTGGTACCACCACGTCGACCTGGCTGCGCACAGCCTTGTACAGGCCCGCTTCATCCAGCACGTCGAAATCCTTGACGCTATCGAGGCTGCCCATGTCCGTGACGATGCCGATCTGGCACTTGTCGTAGGCCAGGCCTTCGGCCAGGATCATGCGCGGATTGCTCTCGAACAGGGCCGTCTGCACGGTGCGGTTGAGCAGCAGGCGCTGGCCCGCGTCCCAGTTCACGCAATCGTTGCTGACGACGCGGCGCTGGTCCAGGTACATGCCTTCGCTGCAGACGGCGCCCGTATGCAGGCCCGACAGGTTGAGCAGTTTGCACAGCATGCGCACGATCAGGCTGGCGCCGCGCGTGCCCGTCACGCCGATCAACGGAATGCGGCCCGTTTCCTCGGGGGCGAACAGGTGGTCGACGATGGCCGCGCCGACAGGGCGGGGCTGGCCCACGCCCGGCTTGATGTGCGCCAGCAGGCCGGGGCTGGCATTGACTTCGATGATGGCGCCGCGCTGCTCTTCCAGCGGACGCGTGATGTCGGTGGTGACCAGGTCGATGCCGGCGATATCCAGGCCTACCACGCGCGCGGCCAGCAGGGCCGCATGCACGACGGACGGATGCACGTCGTCCGTGACGTCGATGGCCACGTTGCCGTTCGGCTGGATCAGCACTTTCTGGCCGGCCTGCGGCACGGACAGGGCGGTCATGCCCTGGCGCTGCAGTTCCAGCACGATTTCACCCGATTCATGCGGCTTGACGGTACCCAGCGGGAAGTCTTCGCCTTCGCCGCGGCGCGGGTCGGTATTGATCTGCGCGTTCACCAGTTCCAGCACGGTGGAGACGCCGTCGCCGTCGACCCACAACGATTCGCCCTTGGCGGCCGCGATCAGCTTGTTGCCGACCACGAGCAAGCGGTGTTCGTCGCCCGTGATGAAGCTTTCCACCAGCACGGCCGAGCTGTCGCCCTTGCGCGCGGCCAGTTCGTAGGCCGCTTTCACGTCGGCTTCCGTCATCAGGTTCAGCGACACGCCGCGGCCATGGTTGCCGTCATACGGTTTGACGACGACGGGCACGCCGATGTCTTGCGCTTCTTCCCAGGCTGCCTCGGCGCTGCGCACCAGGCTGCCTTCAGGGACGCGCACGCCGCACGATTTGAGCAGGAATTTGGTCAGGTCCTTGTCGCTGGCGATGCCTTCGGCAATCGCGCTGGTGCGGTCCGTTTCGGCCGTCCAGATGCGGCGCTGCGCGGCGCCGTGGCCCAGCTGCACCAAATTGCCGTCATTCAGGCGCAGCGAAGGGATGCGGCGCTCGGTGGCCGCATCGACGATGCTGGCCGTGCTCGGGCCCAGGCAGCGCGAATCGACCATGTCGCGCAGGGGCGCCAAGGCCGCTTCCAGATCGTAGGCTTCATCGTTGATGGCAGCCATCAGCAGTTCGCGCGCGGCGGCCAGGGCGGCGCGGCCAACGTGCTCTTCACGCGTACGGAAGGCCATCTTGTAGACGCCGCGCTGGCTGGTCGAGCGCGTCTGGCCGAAGCCCGTGCGCATGCCTGCCAGGTTTTGCAGTTCCAGTACCACGTGCTCGAGGATGTGGGCCGACCACGTGCCTTCGCGCAGGCGCTCGAAAAAGCCGCCCCGTTCGCCCACGCCGCAGCGGTGCTCGATCATGCCGGGCAGCCACGCCACCAGGCGCTCGTACAGTCCGGGCAGGGTATTGGATGGGTAATCTTCCAGTTCGCCGATGTCGACCCAGGCTTCAATCACCGGGCGATAAGTCCAGATGTTGGGGCCGCGCAAGTGGGTGACGCGGGAAAATTCGATGTTCTTCTTCTTGATCATGTAAGTGGTTTCTTGATAACAAGCCAGGCGTCTGGGCGCCAGATACTTTATGTTGGCTCTACAGAGTCTTTTCAGGCTCGTGCTTGGTTCTTTATCCCGGGTATGCGCAGTGTGCCACTTTTAGCGGTCTCTTGTCGCGTTTGCTTCTCGTATTCTGCTGGTGTTGTCATTCTAATTGTTACTAATTGTTGCCATACTTGTTATAAAGATACCGACTCCGGGCCAAGCTGGAGCATTTGCGCAACAGTGGGCTGTTGTATACTTGTCTCCGTACGATGGCCGCTCATTTTTTTGCGCCGTTTTGCCATCATTCCTTACCGGCAGGCATCCATTCGATACAATACAGGAAATTGCCACTGGTGCATCTACCTCGCCATCGCGCAGTACACAAACATTGATCGGGCGTCTGCCCCATCCCCCAAATCCCGCCCTGAAGGGCTTGGCCTCGAGCCGGAGTATGCTTTACGATGACAACTGAACTGAGTGTTCCTGCAACAACTATTCCCCTCACTTCGCTGCCGGAACACTGGCTGGCGGAAGTGGAGAGCAACCTTTCTCCAGGGGAGAACGTTTTAAGTAGCGTTGAGGTTGACCTCGATGCGCGATTACGTTTCACAAAAGGCATAATTGTTGTCACCGAGAAGCGTTTGCTGGCCCGTTCGCCGGGCGATACCGTCTGGAAAAGCTGGTCTTTCCGCCCTGGACTGCGCCTGACGCACCATGACCACGCCGGTGTCGGCCACCTGGAACTGTTCGACGACCATGGCCGCCTGGCCTCGTGGCGCTTTACCCTGGGACAGAACCTGCACGCCATCCGCGTGCTGGAACAGTTCGTCGAGCGCCTCGACAGCCACCTGACGGGTCAGCCCGTGCTGGAAGCGGAGCAGGAAGTGTGTCCCAGCTGCAAGGCGCCGCTGGAACCCGAGCAGGAAGAATGTCCGATCTGCGCCAAGGTCCTGTACACGCCGCCATCGACCTGGACCCTGTTCCGCCTGTGGCGCTTTGCCCATCCCTACCGTGGCCAGCTGGCGCTGGGCTTCATGCTGATGCTGCTAAGTACGGCTGCGCACATGATTCCGCCCTACCTGACGGCGCCGCTGATGGACAATGTGCTGATTCCGTATCAGAACGGCAAGCATATCGATCCATGGCTGGTGGTGTACTACATGAGCGGCTTGCTCGGCTCGGCCTTGCTGGCCTGGCTGCTGGGCTGGGGCAAGACCTATGTGCTGGCCCTGGTGTCCGAACGCATGGGCGCCGATTTGCGCTCGGCCACGTATGAACACCTGATGAAACTGTCGCTGGAATTCTTTGGCGGCAAGCGCACGGGCGACCTGATGGCGCGCATCGGCAGCGGCAGCGACCGCATCTGCGTCTTCCTGTCGCTGCATTTGCTCGATTTCGCTTCCGACGTGCTGATGATCATCATGACGGGCGTGATCCTGTGGTCGATGAATCCATGGCTGGCCATCATGACCCTGGCGCCGCTGCCCTTCATCGCCTGGATGATCCACCTGGTGCGCGACCGTTTGCGCACGGGCTTTGAAAAGATCGACCGCGTGTGGAGCGAAGTGACCAACGTGCTGGCCGATACGATTCCCGGCATCCGCGTGGTGAAGGCGTTTGCGCAGGAAAAACGCGAAGCGGCCCGCTTCCGCGACGCCAACGCGCACAACCTGGCCGTCAACGACAAGTTGAACAAGGTCTGGTCGCTGTTCTCGCCTACTGTTTCCTTCCTGACGGAGATGGGTTTGCTGGTCATCTGGTGCTTCGGCATCTGGCAACTGTCGCGCGGCGAAATCACCGTCGGCGTGCTGACCGCCTTCATCGCCTACAGCACGCGCTTCTATGGTCGCCTCGACTCGATGAGCCGTATCGTCTCAGTGACGCAGAAATCGGCTTCCGCCGCCAAGCGCATCTTCGACATCCTCGACCACGTGTCGAGCGTGCCGGAACCGGCGCAACCCGTCAAACTGGACAAAATCGAAGGCAGGATCGATTTGCGCGAAGTCGGTTTCCGCTACGGCAACCGGGCCGTCAACCGCGGCATCACGCTGAACATCAAGGCGGGCGAGATGATCGGCCTGGTGGGCCACAGCGGTTCGGGCAAGAGCACCCTGGTCAACCTGATCTGCCGTTTCTATGACGTGTCGGAAGGCGCGATTTTGCTCGACGGCGTCGACATCCGCTCGTTCGCCGTGTCCGACTATCGCCGCAATATCGGCCTGGTGCTGCAGGAACCGTTCCTGTTCTTCGGCACCATCGCGGAAAATATCGCTTACGGCAAGCCGCACGCGACACGCCAGGAGATTATCGCCGCCGCGCGCGCCGCGCATGCGCACGAATTCATCCTGCGCCTGCCGCAAGGCTACGATTCGATGGTGGGCGAGCGTGGCCAGGGCCTGTCCGGCGGTGAACGCCAGCGCATCTCGATTGCCCGCGCCCTGTTGATCGACCCGCGCATCCTGATCATGGATGAAGCGACATCGTCGGTCGACTCGGAAACGGAAAAAGAAATCCAGAAGGCGCTGGACAACCTGGTGCAGGGCCGCACGACGATCGCCATCGCGCACAGGCTGTCGACCTTGCACCGGGCCGACCGTCTGGTGGTGCTGGACCGCGGCCAAGTCGTCGAAGTGGGCAGTCACGATGAACTGATGGCGAAAGAGGGCGCCTATTTCCGCCTCTACGAAGCACAGGCGCGCAACAACGAACTCGCCCTGGATGACAAGGAATAAGCATGGCCAGTACAACTTTTACATTAAGCCGCGACACCTTCGGCAAGCTGGTGATGACGGACGCGGACGGCCAGGTCTTTGAAGGCGTGGCGCCCGTGCGCGCCTTCCCCATCCAGTCGCCCGACGAAGGTATTTCTCTGGTGCTGGGCAATGGCAAGGAAGTGGCGTGGATCGACCGCCTCGACGCCCTGGCGGAACCGGCGCGCAGCCTGCTGCAGGAAGAGCTGGAAGGGCGCGAATTCATGCCCGAGATTGCGCGCGTGAAAAGCGTCAGCAGCTTCGCCACGCCATGCACCTGGCATGTCGATACGGACCGGGGCGAGACGCAATTCGTGCTGAAAGGCGAGGAAGACATCCGCCGCATCGGCGCCACGTCACTGCTGATCGCCGACAACCACGGCATTCATTTCTTGATCCGCGATATGTTCAATATCGACAAGACGACGCGGAAAATTTTGGATCGCTTCCTGTAAACGATGCAACAATCAAAAACGGCGCCTTCACGGCGCCGTTTTTTTACTTCTGTTTATGCGCCTCATACTCTCTGCGTATCGAGACCATCTGGTCTTTCACGCAGGACAGCATGGCATTGTGATCTTCATCCGCGAGTTTTTGCGAGAACTGGATGATGGTCTGGCTGCGTTGGTTCGGGTACTCGATGGAAATCTGCATCTCTTCCCCTTCGATCAGATTCATCAACTGCTTGCTGGCAGGGATAAGATCGGCCATGCCGGCCATATGCCCCGGTTTGCCGGACGCCTGGATGTCCCGCGCATGCAGTGCTTCGCCGTTGTCCTTCCTGGCGATCCAGAATCCCGTGGGGCGGGGTAATGCTTTCTGTTTTCCCGCTGTTTTCGGCTTGGCTGGATCACTCAGCTGTCCTGCATCGATGTGGCCGCTAAATGTCGAAGCTGAAACATAGAACTGGAATTCATACGTTTCAAGTTTCTTGTCTATGACTACTGCAGCGGTGGCATCCACTCCGCAGATATCAACACCGTTCGCATCGTTTTGCACTAACGGCTGCAGCAGCATGTAGATGGGAGTGGCGGTGGTTTGTGCCAGCGCCGGTACTGACAAACCCAATGCCAGGGCGAAAGTGGAGCTTTGGAGTAGAGTCATTTGTTTTTCTTGAGATGACTGGCGGACCAAGTGGTCCGCCGGACAGGGTAATGATTACTGAAATGCCACTTCCGCAAAGCTGCGCAATTTTCGGCTATGCAGCCGGTCCACGCCCTGACGGCGCAGCAATTCCACGGCGCGGATGCCGATGCGCAGGTGCTGGTCGACCCGTTCGCGGTAGAAGTGGTTGGCCATGCCGGGCAGCTTGATTTCGCCGTGCAGCGGCTTGTCGCTGACGCACAGCAGGGTGCCGTACGGGACGCGGAAGCGGAAGCCGTTGGCGGCGATCGTCGCGCTTTCCATGTCCAGCGCGATGGCGCGGCTCTGGCTGAAACGGCGCTCCGGCGTGCGTTGCGGCAGCAGTTCCCAGTTGCGGTTGTCCGTGCTGGCCACCGTCCCCGTGCGCATGATGTGTTTCAAGTCATGCCCCGTCAGCTGGGTGATTTCCGCCACCGCCGTTTGCAGCGCCTGCTGGATTTCCGCCAGCGGCGGGATCGGCACCCACAGCGGCAAGTCTTCGTCGAGCACGTGGTCTTCGCGCACATACGCATGCGCCAGCACGTAGTCGCCCAGGCTTTGGGTGGTGCGCAAGCCGGCGCAATGGCCCAGCATCAGCCAGGCGTGCGGGCGCAGCACGGCGATATGGTCGGTGATGGTTTTCGCGTTGGCGGGACCGACGCCGATATTGACCATGGTGATGCCGCTACCATCCGCGCGCAGCAGGTGGTAGGCGGGCATCTGCGGCAAGCGCGGCGGCGCGGCGCCCAGCGCATCTTCGCTTTCGACCGTCTGGCCGACCCGGCGCGTGACCACGTTGCCCGGTTCGACAAAGGCGATGTAGCCGTCGTCGTCCGAGGGTGCGGCCGCATCGGGCGCGCGGTCCATCATGGCGTGGCCCAGGCGGATGAATTCGTCGATGTAGAACTGGTAGTTGGTGAACAGGACGAAGTTCTGGAAATGCTGCGGCGAGGTGCCGCTGTAGTGGCGCAGGCGCTGCAGCGAGTAATCGACGCGCGGGCCCGTGAACAGGGCCAGCGGCTGCGCTTCGCCATGCGCCGGTTCGTGCGTGCCGTTGGCGATGCCGTCGTCCATGGCCGACAGGTCGGGCAGGTCGAACAGGTCGCGCATGGCCAAGCGGCGGCCCGCATCCATATTGCCTTCGATATGGTCATGCTCGGCGAACGAGAAATGCACGGGGATCGGCTGGGCGCTCACGCCCACTTCCAGGTGTACCTTCTGGCCGCTGTTATGGTTTTTCAGCAGCAGGGTGAACTGGTCGAGGTAATAGTCGCCGAACAGGTCGGGGCGCGTCAGGGTGGTTTCAAACACGCCGGGACCGGCGACAAAGCCGTAAGCCAGCGGCGAGTCGGCGCGCGCCACGGTGTCTGTCTGGATGCGCACGAAGGGGTAGCAGGCGCGCACACGTTCGTGCATGTCTTCGCCGGCGACAAAGCGCTGCAGCGCATCGCGCAAGTGTTCGATGCTGCTGCGGTAAATGGCTTGCACTTGTTCCAACGCCAGGCGTGGATCGTCGAAGCGGGAGGAGGCGATGAAAGGGGGCGTAAGCAAGCGGATTCTCCTTGTAGCGGTTCGTGCATACCATTGTAAGGCAGCGGGGCAACTCTTGTCGGTGCATCTCGGACCGCTTGACGAATTCAAATAGAATCTGTATTCTATTTGAATGGTCAGACTCGCAAAATTCAACGAAAACAACTTCATCGACAGCGCGATCGCCGTCGCCGCCCAGTGCGGCGTGGGCGCCGTCTCGATGGCCGCCATCGCCGTCAAGGCCGGTGCGCCCATCGGCTCCGTGTATCACCGCTTCGATTCGCGCAACGCCATCCTGGCGCGCGCCTGGCTGCGCGTGAAGAGCGACTTCCGCGAGGAAGTGGCCAGCCGCTGGCTCGGCGGCGATACCTGGGCCGGCGTGCACGGCTTGCTGGACTGGTGCCGGCGCAAGCCCGTGTATGCGCGCTTCCTGCTGCAATGCGCGGACAGCCCCGATTTCAGCAGTGGCCTCAGCGAGGAATTGCTGGCCGCCGTCGAAGAGGAACAGGCGGCGCTCGACGCCTGCTTTGTCCGCTGCGCCGAAGCCATGCCCGCCACCACGGAGCTGGACCTGGACCACATGCTGCTCAAGTTCGTGCTGATCGACGCGCCCGTGGCCGTCGTCAAGCCTTACCTGACCCAGGAGCGGCCGATACCGGCCAGTGTCGACGCCATGCTGCGCGCCTCGCACGACGCCGTGCGGGGCTGGGCCTTACACACCACATCACACTAACAAAGAAGAAAACCATGCGCTATTCCACCCAGCTTGAACACGGCAAGAAAATCCCCCTGCACGATGAAGAAGGTTTTATCGGCATGCGCGCGGCCGGCCGCATTGCCGCCGACACGCTCGATTACATCACGCCTTTCGTGAAACCGGGCGTCTCGACGGCCAAGCTCGACGCCCTGTGCGAAGAATTCATGCGCGCCGCCGGCGCCATCCCCGGCACCATCGACTACCACGGTTACAAGCACGCCAGCTGCATCTCCGTAAATCACGTGGTCACGCACGGCATCCCGTCCGAGACCAAGATCCTGAAAGTGGGCGACATCCTGAACATCGACGTGACGCCGAAGTTCCAGGGCTGGTTTGGCGACACCAGCCGCACCTTCAAGGTGGGCGCCGTCTCCATCCTCGCCAACCGCCTCGTCAACACGGCGTATGAAGCGATGATGGCCGGCATCCACACCGTGCGTCCGGGCGCCACCCTGGGCGACGTGGGCGCCGCCATCGAAGCGGTGGCCAAGGCGCAGGGCTTTTCCTCCGTGCGCGATTTCTGCGGCCATGGCGTGGGTCAGGTCTTCCACGACACGCCGCAAGTGCTGCACTATGGCCGCGCCGGCACGGGCATCGTGCTCGAACCGGGCATGATCTTTACCATCGAGCCGATGCTCAACGTGGGCAGCTACCAGGTCAAGGTCTTGCCGGACAAATGGACGACGGTGACGAAAGACCGTTCGCTGTCGGCGCAGTTCGAGCACTCGCTGGCCGTGACGGAAACGGGCTTTGAAATCTTCACCCTGACCGGTTTGACCGACCCGCTGGTGTAAGCATGGATGACGCGCGCCGGCAGCAGCTCACCGATATCGTCGCCGCGAAAGCCGGCGTGGACGCGGCTTGCGCGGTGCGCCACCTGGCGCTGCATGACTACGACGTGGCGGCTGCCTTGCGCGGCATCGACGCCGAACGCTATACGCTGACGCAGCGCTTGCTGAACAAATACCGGCGCGACCCGGAAGACGCGCTGCAGCACGTGGCGCTGGCCGTGCAGCAGCAGGAGCAGATCGGCACGGACAGTGTGCTGCGCGCCGGGCGCATCGCCGCCCTGACGCCGCCCGTCGCCGGCGTGGTGATGCTGGCCGAGTGGCTGGCCTATGTGGACTGGGAAGGCTTCGACAGCGCCCTGTACGTGAATGTCGACGCGGTGGCGGCGCTCATCGCCGGTGCATTGGACCTGCCCGAGGTGGCCGCCAACCTGCTGCAAACGCACGATGCAGCCGTGTTTGAAGCGCAGCGTCCCGCGCTGGCCGCTGCGGCCCTGCTGTTCATCGAGCGCCACAATACGCAGTTTCCCTGACGGCTGGCGCTTTGCCGCCGGCGGCGCGCGTCTTACAATGGCGGCAAGCACTGTTGCCCCATTTTGAAGACTTCCGCATGAGCGATTTTCCCGAAGATATCTATACCGAGCCGTCCGCCGACGTGCACACTTTGAACAACCTGGGTCCCTTGACGGGCATGGCCGGCATCTGGACGGGCACGCGCGGCCTGGACGTCAAGCCGAAAGCCGACGGCCCGCGCAAGCAGGCGTTTGTCGAGCGCATCGAACTGCAGCCGATCGACCCCGTCACCAACGGCCCGCAACTGTTCTACGGCTTGCGCTACTACATCCACATCACCAAGCCGGATCAAGTGAAAACCTACCATGAGCAGGTGGGCTATTGGCTGTGGGAGCCGGCCACGGGCGCCGTGATCCAGACCCTGGCCATCCCGCGCGGCCAGATCGCCATGGCGTCCGGTACGACGACGGCGGACGCCACCAGTTTCGAACTGGTGGCCAAGCGCGACTCGACAGCCTACGGCATCTGCTCGAACCCCTTCCTCGAACACGCGTTCACCACCGTCGAATACCGCATCAAGGTCGACATCCACGCCGACGGCACCTGGGGCTACGATGAAGACACGGTCATGCTCATTCGCGGCAAGGACGAACCGTTCCACCACACGGACCGCAACCTGCTGACGAAAGTCGGCGAGCCGACGCCGAACCCGATGGCCTTGCAGGTGCTGGCGGCAGCCGCTTAAGGTTGTCCCTGGGCTACCGCCTTGATCGCGCGTTCTTCGCCCATGGCGGCGGCGATCTTCCAGCGCTGCATGGCGCTGGCGCGGTCGGGGCGCTTCAAGCCCGCGCCTTCCCAGTCCATCAGGCCCAGGTTGTAGATATCGCCCGCGCTGCCCTTGTCGGCGGCCAGGGTGAACCATTTGCGCGCTTCCTTGTGATTGACGGGGATCTGGTAGCCGCGCACGTGGTACAGGCCCAGCAAATGCATGGCTTGCGCATTGCCCTTGTTCGCGGCCTGTTTCAGCAGGTCCAGCCCGCGCGCCATGTTGCGTGCTTCCTGCCAGCCTTCGGCCAGCATCACGCCTTTCGCCGTCAGCGCATAGCTGTCGTTCTTTATCAGGCCCTTGCCGATCAGGGGCTTGGCGGCCACCTGGCGCGCTTCGCGTTGCTGCGCCGTCGGTGCCGTGACGGGGCCGGGCTTGCCTTCGCCCATCAGCAGCATCCAGCCATATAAACCATACGCGCCAGCGTCGCCCTTGCCGACCAGGCTTTCCAGCATGGCCAGCGCCTGCGCCTTGTCGCCATTTTCGTACAGCTTGACAGCTTTGGCGCTACTGGCGTCCTGCGGCACGGTGGCCGGCGCATGGGGCGCGACGGGCGCCGACGCCATGGCCGCCTGCGCCGGCGCGGCAACCGGGCGCATGCGCACAGGCAAGCCATAGCTGGCGGCCAGCACGGCCAGGCTGGCGGGCGCGAGGATCAGCACGTGCGCCAGCTGGTTGCGGCGGCCCTTGCCGGCGATGCGCATGGCCCGTTCGGCTTGCTGCTCGCCGCCCAGCGCCTCGCTCAGCACGGCCTTGACCTTGCGGTTGAACAGCCAGTAGCCGGCGCCCGTGACGAGCATGCCTGCGACGGCGGCGGCGCCGCGGCCGGCGAAGAAGCAGGTGGCGATGGCGGCGGCCAGGGCGACCAGCGCGCTTTTCCACCAGAACTGCTTGGCCAGCCGCGTGTAGACCTGGCGCAAGGCGCCGAGCACGCAGGTGCGCACATTGTTGGCATAGTCGGCGGAGACGACATCGACGTGCGCGTGGTCGGCGTCGCCGCTGAGGACGGACTCGATCACGTCCGCATTCAGTTCCGAGGCGGCCACGTCGCGCAGCGGCGTGAGCAAGCCCTGTACGTGGGCCGAGAACAGGCCGTCGTCTGCGCTGCCGGCCAGCGCGTCGCTGAGCGCCTTGAGGTCGCCGCGCAGCAGCTTTTCCACGATGTCGTCCAGCGTCAGCCAGCGCAAGTCGGTGCCGTACGCCACCAGGTGATGCTTTTCTGCGTTGCAAGATGCGTCCAGGCGCACGATGCGCAGCTTGGCGCCGTACAGGGCGTCGACTTCCTGCGGCTGGTCTTCATTGTAAATGGTCACTTTCGCCAGGGCCAGGCTGCTGGCAATGGCGGCCAGTGAGTGCACGCTCTCCTTGTCGCGGATGCGGCGTGCATCGTCGGGCGCCTGCTTGGGCAGGCTGACGCTGTAGCCGGGTGTCACATGCACGTCGACCCAGGCCGCCTTGCCCACCTTGCCGGAACCGTCGCACGGGTTGCAGCGCAAGTCGCCCACGCCGCTGCAGGTACGGCAGGTGACGCTGCCGCTGGCGCGGCAGGTGCCGCAATTGATGTTGCCGGAACCGTGGCAGCTGTTGCACGTGACCTTGCCGTAGCTGCAATGGTAGCAATTGCGATGCTCGGTGCGGTATTGCGTGCGTGTTTCGCTATGGTAGCTGGTGTGCGAACTGCCGTTGCTGTAGGTGGTAGTGGGCACTTGCACCGTCACGTAATCGGTGACTTGCTCGGACACCGTGCCGCTGCCGCTGCAATACGAGCACGACACCTTGCCGCTGCCGTAGCAGCCATACGCGTCGCAGCTGACGGTGCGCCCCCGTGGCAGCTCCAGCAGATTTCCGTGGTCGAACCGTGGCAGGTGTGGCAGCTGATGCGGCCTTTGCCGGAACAGGCGCTGCAGGTATCGAGGTGCCAGTACTTGACGGCGTGCGGCAGATAGACGCCTGCCTCGACGTCGTTGTAGGCCTGGCCCGCCTGGCGCAAGGCATTGTCGAGCTTTGCCGCCGCGCGGCGCAGGCGTTCCTTCTCCTGCGCGTGAGCGAGTGCTCCCACCTCGTGCAGGCCACCCTGGCAGCGGCAGTCGTTGCCCGAGGGCGCGAAGTAGCCATTGATGACGCGCTGCTCGAAGCGCGCCTCGAGCGCGTAATTGGCCTGCAGGGAAAAATCCTGCAGCATGTCTTCATCGCCCAGCGGCGTGATGTCGTGCGGCTCGAAACGCGTCTTGTCCTGCACCAGGGTGCGCAGCTTGCCCAGGACGGTGGGGACTTCTTCCTTGTCGAGCTTGAGGGGCGCTGGCGCCGTCACGGCAGTTGCTGATGCCTGGGGCATGTCCTCGCTGCCTTGGGTATCGGTGGCCGTTTCGGTGCTGGGGTTCATGCGCGTCCTTTTGCTCTCTGGAAAGATGTTTGAATTTTAGCATCCTCATATGACAAACCGGACCCGCTTTGTCAGCGCAGGCCGCGGCGGAACTGGTCCGGCGTGCCGCCGCTTTGCCGGCGAAACATGGCGATGAAGGCCGAGGCCGTGCTGTAGCCCAGTTCCAGCGCGATGGCTTGCACGGTTTCCCCTTGTTCCAGCAGGGGCAGGGCCGCCAGGAAACGCTGACGCTGGCGCCATTCGCCAAACGGCATGCCCAGTTCGCGCTGGCAGCGGCGCGCCAGGGTGCGCTCGGTAACGTGCAATTGCGCGGCCCACTCGGCCAGTGAGCGGTTACTGCCGGGATCCGCCTGCAGGGCGGCCAGCAGCGCCGCGATGACGGGCTCGTCGCTGCCCGGCAGGTAGTTGCGGCTGCACGGCGCCAGTTGCAACTGGTCGACCAGCACCTGCGCCAGGCGCTGGTCGGCCTGGGTGGCGGGCGTGGTGACGCCCCGTTCGGCAAAGTCGCCGAGGATGGCTTTGAGCAGGGGACTGAGCACAAGCGCGCACGGCTGCGCCGGCAGTTGCGCGCACAGGCTGGCGTCGATATACGCCGAGTGAAACACGACATCCTGGCGGATATAGCCGTCGTGTAAGGTCTCAGGCGGTATCCACACGGCGTACTGGGGCGGCGACAGGTAGCGCTGGCCCGCCACCATGATTTCCATCACGCCCGTGGAGCAATACGTGAGCTGTCCCCATGGATGGCTCTGGTAATCGAATTGCTGGTGCGCGTGATAATCGTCGAGGCGAAAGTACACGGGATAGGGCAGGCTGTCGGAAACGGCGGGGAAATGCTGGTTGCTGGCCATCTTGTCCTCTTCTTCGCATCGTTTGTCCGGTATTCATTATATCCATGGAATCGGACCATGCGAAAATGGCGCTCATTGAATAGTGGAGTTCTTGCATGAAAGCCAAGCATTATCTGTTTCCCGTGATCGCCGTGCTGATCTGGGCCATCAATACCATCGTCAGCAAGATGGCCGTGGGCGTGATCGATCCGGCCGCCATCTCGTTTTACCGCTGGCTGCTGGCCGGCGTGCTGCTGGCGCTCGTGTTTGGCCGGGCCGTGTGGAAGCAGCGGGCCGTCGTGAAACCGTATCTGGGCAAACTGTTTGTGCTGGGCATGTTGGGCATGGTCATGTACCAATGCCTCGCGTACATTGCCGCGCAAACGACGACGGCCACCAACATGGGCATCCTCGCATCGCTGATGCCGCTGCTGGCCGTGGGCCTGTCCGTATTGCTGCTGGGCGAAGCGCCTACCGTGGGCGGCGTGTTTGGCGGCCTCGTGTCGCTGCTGGGACTCGGCTACTTGCTCAGCCATGGCGACCCGGCCGCGCTGATCGCCCATGGCGCGGCCTTGGGCGACGCCCTGATGCTGCTGGCGTGTTTGTCGTACGCGGGCTATGGCGTGCTGCTCAAGCGCTGGAAGATTCCCCTGAATAACTGGCACTCCCTGCTGATCCAGGTCTGGTGCGCCGTGCCCGTGCTGTTCGTGTATTACCTGAGCCAGTCCGCGCCGCCCGTCACCAGCGCCGGCTTGCCGCTGGTGCTGTTTGCCGGCATCCCCGCGTCCATCATCGCGCCATTCTTGTGGATGCACGGCCTGGCCAAGCTGGGTCCCAGCCGCGCGACGACATTGATGAATCTGTTGCCCGTGTTCACGGTGATCATCGCCATGCTGTTCCTCGGTGAAACCTTGCACAACTACGACGTGATCGGCGGCGGCGTGACCCTGCTGGGCGTGGTGATGGTGCAGTACCTGAAGCACCCCCTGCGCCGCCGCGCCGGCGCCTAGTTTTTTTGCTATGCTGATGTTTTGAACAAGGAGCCATCATGCCTGACATTGATACCCTGTTGAGCGAACTTGAAGCATTTGGTAGCAGCAACGATGCGGCGCACGCGGAGCGCGCCAGCCGCATGCTCAACATTACGCGCGACACGGGCGAATTGCTGGCCGTGATGGTGCACGCGCGCGGTGCGCGCCGGGTGCTGGAAATCGGCACCTCGAACGGCTACTCGACCCTGTGGCTGGCGCGCGCGGCGCAGGCGCTGGGCGGCAGCGTGGTGACGGTGGAAAAGGCGCAGGACAAGTTCGACATGGCGTACGCCAACTTTGTGCGCGCGCAATTGCAGGGCGTGGTCAAGCAGTTGCTGGCGGACGCGGGCGACGTGCTGCGCGATGCGGCTGACGGCGCCTACGATTTCATCTTTCTCGATTCCGCGCGCCAGCAATACGCGCAGTGGTGGCCACAGCTGGACCGGGCGCTGGCGGACGGCGGCGTGCTGGTGGTTGACAATGCCAGTTCGCATTACGCGGACATGGCGGGGTTTCTTGACGCTATCCGCGCCGACAGCCGCTACACGACTTGCCTGGCGACCGTCGGCAAGGGCGAATTCATCGCCGTCAAGTCCGGCAACTGACTACGCTGCAACGATAGCCGCTTCCAGCACGCGCACCAGCGATTCGACGCCCTGCGCATCGACCTCGTCGAAACGCCCGATCAAAGGGCTGTCGAGGTCGAACACGCCGATGATCTGGCCGTTCGCAAAGACCGGCACCACCAGTTCCGAGCGGGAATTGACGTCACAGGCGATGTGGCCGGGAAACGCATGCACATCCTGCACGACGATGGACTTGCCTTCGACCACGGTGGTGCCGCACACGCCGCGCCCTTTCTTGATGCGGATGCAGGCTGGCTTGCCCTGGAACGGTCCCAGCACCAGTTCATCACCCTTGAGGAAATAAAAACCGGCCCAGTTCAAGCCCGGCATGGTGTTGAAGACCAGCGAGCTGAAGTTGGCCGTATTGGCGATGAAATCGCTCTCGCCCGACAGCAAGCCTTGCAGCTGTGAGCGCAGGTCCGCATACATGGCGTGCTTGGCTGCGGGGGTATCGGTGCCGTAGGCGGCGTCGCTGATGGTAAACGTCATGGTCGTGGTGGCGCGCAAAATGGGGAAGGCGCCATGGTAGCGCGTCTGGCGCATCCGCGCGCGGCCGCTCACTTTGTCAGATGTTCGGCTGCCAGCTGGCGCAGCAGGGGCAGGCTCGCATGGCCGTGCTCTTGCCGCCAGGCCAGGCCAATGCCGGCCGCCAATTCCTCACCCTCCACCAATGGCCGGTAGGCCACGCCAGCGAGGCGCAGCGCGCGGAACGAGTCGGCCAGCAGCGCCATGCCCTTGCCGGCCGCCACATCGCCGAGCAGTACATGGTGGTCTGGCGCTTCGCGCAGGAAAGCGGGCGCGAAGCCATGCCGGCGAAATACCTGTTGGCAATGGTCGAAGAAGGCGGGCTGGCGCGCCCGTTCGAACCAGTAGACGGATTCCTGGGCGATATCAAACAGGCTGAGCTTGCGCTTCTTCGCCAGCCGGTGGCCGGCAGGCAGGGCCAGCATCATGGGCTGGCGCGCCAGCGGCTGCACGGCCAGTTCGAACGTGGCGCTGGGCAGGGCGAGCAGGGCCGCATCGAGCAGCCCCTTGCGTACGGCTGCGACCAGGCGCGGCGAGGGTGCCGCCGTCAGTTCCAGGCGGACATTGCCCAGTTGCCCTTCCAGCGCCGCCAGCAGCGGACGGAACAGGCCGGCCGCCACGGAACTCGTCAGGCCCAGGCGCAGGCGCGCGGGCGCGCTGTCTTGCCGCAGCGACGCTTGCGCCGCATCGAGCAAGGCGATGATGTGCAAGGCCTGCGGCAGCAGGGTGCGGCCCGCTTGCGTCAAGGCCACACCCTGCGTGTCGCGCTCGAACAGGCGCGCGCCCAGCCGCTCTTCCAGCGCCTTGATGGCGCGCGACAGGGGCGGCTGGGTCATGTGCAATTGCTCCGCCGCCTGGCGAAAGTTCAGGCAGCGGGCGACGGCGCAAAACAGGCTCAAGGCATGGGTGTCGAGGGCTCTCATACCAGAAAGGTATCACGAAATCGCACATTCCCCCGCCCGCCGGCGCAGCCTAGACTGGCTGCATTGAGTCACCACATGAGGAGAGCAGCATGCAACAACGACGCATCGGCAATAGCGGCTTGAACAGCTCGGCACTGGGCCTGGGCTGCATGGGCATGTCGGAATTCTACGGCGCCACCGACGAGGCGCAATCCCTGGCCACGCTGGAAGCGGCCCTGGCGGCGGGCGTGACCCTGTTCGACACGGCCGACGCGTATGGCTTTGGCCACAACGAACAATTGCTGGGGCGTTTCCTCGCGCGCCACCCGGGCCAGGCCCTGGTCGCCACCAAGTGCGGCCTGGCGCGCGAGGCGGGCAGTTATGCGCGCCGCGTCGACAATTCTCCCGCCTACATCCGCCAGGCGTGCGTCGCGTCGCTGACGCGCCTGGGGCTCGACACTATCGACTTGTTCTATCTGCACCGTTTGAACCTCGAGACGCCGTTGGAAGACTCGATGGGGGTGCTGGCGCAACTGCGGCAAGAGGGCAAGATCCGCGCCGTGGGTCTGTGCGAAGTGAGCGCGGCCACCTTGCGACGTGCGGCGGCGATCTGCCCCGTGGCGGCCGTGCAGAGCGAATACTCGCTGTGGACGCGCGAACCGGAGCAGGGCGTGCTGGCCGCCTGCCGTGACGTGGGCGCCAGTTTCTTTGCCTACAGCCCGTTGGGCCGCGGTTTCCTGACGGGCGCCATCGCCGATGCGGCCAGTCTCGAGGCGGGGGATTTCCGCCAGTTCAATCCCCGCTTCGCCGCCGGCAACCTGGCGCGCAACCAGGCCATCGTCGCGCAGGTCAAGAACCTCGCGCGCGCAAAGGCTGCACGCCGGCCCAGCTGGCGCTGGCCTGGCTGCTGGCGCAAGGCGACGACATCATCCCGATTCCCGGCACCAAGCGCATCGCCTACCTGCACGACAACCTCGGCGCGCTGGCTGTGCAGCTGGACGGGGCCGAACTGGTGGCGATGAACGCTGCCTTTCCCTTGGGCATGGCGGCGGGCGCGCGTTATACGGACGAGGGCATGAAGGGCGTGGATGCCTGAAAAAGACGCGCGAGCGTACGCCAGCGTACCTAACTGGCACTTTCCCTGCGCGATAATCGCCGGCGATCTGCTAGCATTTCAGCTGGCCTCCTGCACCCGTGTAGCGGTGCGGGGCCGGGGATGCAGCATGGATAGAAGGGTGGATGTCAAATTGCTAGATGACGATATTTTCGACATAGAACTGAAGTTATTGCTTGAGGGAATACTGCTGCGGTATCAGCACGATTTCCGCGATTATTCGGTGGCCTCACTGCGCCGGCGCATGCGCCAGGCTATGGAGCGCTTCGGCTGCGCCAGCCTGTCGCAATTGCAGGACCGCATCTTGCACGAGCCGGCCATGTTCGCGCAGATGCTGCAGTTTTTCACGGTGCAAGTGAGCGAGATGTTCCGCGATCCCGCGTATTTCCGCGCCTTGCGCGAAAAAGTCGTGCCCATGCTGCATACCTATCCCTCCATCAAGATATGGGTGGCCGGCTGCAGCAGCGGCGAAGAGGTGTGGTCGCTGGCCATCTTGCTGGAAGAAGAGGGGTTGCTTGAGCGCAGCATGATTTATGCGACCGACATCAATGTGGAAGCGCTGGCCGCCGCCGAAGCGGGCATCTATCCGATCGAGCGCATCGCCCAGTTCAGCGAGAATTATCAGTTGGCGGGCGGCAAGCGCTCGCTGTCCGACTATTACACGGCCGCCTACAAGGGCGCCATCTTTGAGCGGCGCTTGCGGCGCCAGTTTGTCTTCGCCGACCACAGCCTGGCGACGGATAGCGTGTTTTCGGAGGTGCACATGGTTTCCTGCCGTAACGTCATGATTTACTTCAATAAAGACTTGCAAGACCGCAGCCTTGGCCTGTTCCACGAAGCGCTGGTAAACCGGGGCTTCCTGGGCCTGGGCATGAAGGAAAGCCTGCATTTCAGCCGCCATGCGGCCAGCTTCAACGAGCTGAGCCCGGCTGAGCGCATCTTCCAGCGTGCCTGACATGCTGCCGACCTGCGACGTGGCGCCACCGCCCGCTGGCCTGCGCCTGATCGCCATCGGCGCCTCGGCCGGCGGCGTGGAAGCGCTGGGCATCGTGCTGCGCGCCTTGCCCGCCAGCTGCCGCGCAAGTGTGGTGGTGGTGCTGCACCTGGCGCCGGGCCGCTCGAGCCAGTTGCCGCAGCTGTACGCGGAGCGTTGCCAGTTACCGTTGCGCGAGGCGCAGGACAAGGAGCCGCTGGCGGCGGGTGTCGTGTATTTCGCGCCACCCGACTACCACCTGCAAGTCGAACCCGATGGCTGTTTTTCCCTGTCGCAGGAAGCGCCCGTGTATTTTTCGCGCCCGTCCATCGATGTCTTGCTGGAAACGGCCGCGTACGCCTACCGGCGCGCCATGCTGGCCATCATCCTGACGGGCGCCTCGGCCGATGGCGCGGCGGGGCTGGCGCGCGTGCGACAGCTGGGCGGCAGTGCCTGGGTGCAAGACCCGCAGCGGGCCAGTTATGGCATCATGCCGGCCGCCGCGCTGAAGCGGGCCGGTGCCGACCGCGTGCTCGATTTGCCGCAGATGGCTGCCAGCCTGGCCTTGCTCGGTGATGGCGAACACAAGTGAGTGGGAGTAGAGCAGTGCGTGTAATATATGTGAGAATTGAAACAATGTTTATATCCATATCGAAACACGATGGCATCTTGCCGTTGCGATGCCTGAAGATGATTCCGTGACCGCTCCTATCCATATCCTCGTCGTTGACGACATCGCGCAAAACCTGGTCGCCGCCGAAGCCGTGCTGGCACGCCCCGGTATTGTCATCCTCAAGGCAAGCTCGGGCGCCGAGGCGCTGGAATTGCTGTTGACACATGAAGTGGCACTGGCCCTGATCGACGTGCAAATGCCGCAGATGGATGGCTTCGAACTGGCCGAGCTGATACGCGGCAGCGAGCGTACGCGCAGCATTCCCCTGATTTTCCTCACGGCCGCGTCGCGCGAACCCAGCTACAGCTTCCGTGGCTACGAGGCGGGCGCCGTCGATTTCCTGTACAAGCCCATCGATGTGAAAGCCTTGCAAAGCAAGGTGGCGGTGCTGGTGCAGTTGTACCAGCAGAAACGCGAATTGTCGGCCCAGCTTGACGAGCTCAAGCATGCACTGCACCTCAATGAACTGTTCACGGCCGTGCTGGGCCACGACTTGCGCACGCCCTTGTCGGTGGTGATGAATGGCGCCATGCTGCTGCCGATGATGAGCGACCACCCGAAGGTGATCGTCACGGCGCAGCGCATCGAAAGCAGCGCCAAGCGCATGGCGCGCATGGTCGACCAGTTGCTGGACCTGGCGCGCATCCGTTCCGGTACGATGGAGTTGCGCAGCAGCACGCACGACTACCTGGCGCTGGTGCGCGCCATCGTCGAGGAATTCGAGACGGCCGGCCAGGCCCCGCTTGTCGAGCTCAGCAGTGTCGGCGAGCTGCACGGGCAGTGCGATGCAGGCTTGCTGTCGCAAGTCATCTCGAATCTGTTATGCAATGCCCTCACGCATGGCGAGGCGGGCACGCCGGTGCAACTGGCCCTCGATGGACGGGCCGCCGACAGCATTGAATTGCGCATCGCCAATCGTGGCGTCATCCCTGCCGCCTTGCTACCCACCCTGTTCGAACCGTTCCAGCAGGCGGGCGAGAAGCGCAGGACGGGGCAGGGCCTGGGACTGGGCCTGTACACGGTCAACATGTTCGTCAAGGCCCACGGCGGCACGGTCGAGCTCAGTTCGACGGCCGCGCAGGGTACGGTGGTAACGGTGCGCATCCCGCGCCAGTGCCAGGTGCGCGTGCAAGCGGAAATGGCGACATGAGCGCGCCATCCTGGCCGCGCGGCGGCGGCAGCATGGGCGAGCTGGTGCGCCGGCACGACTGGTCCGCCACCAGCCTGGGCGCACTCGATGGCTGGCCCGCCAATTTGCGCACCAGCGTCGACATCGTGCTCAATTCGCCGATGGCGATGGTGCTGATGTGGGGCCCGCAGCACGTGATGATTTATAACGACGACTACATCCAGATCGCCGGGGAGCGCCATCCGGCGGCGCTGGGCGGCACGGTGCCGGTCGTCTGGCCCGAAATCTGGAACTGGAACGCGCGCATCCTCGAAGCGGGATTGCGCGGCGAGACGCAGGTGCACCGCGAGTGCTGTTTGCCGCTGTTGCGCGACGGACAGCGTGCGGATGTCTGTTTCGATCTGTTTTACACGCCCGTGCATGGCGCCGACGGCCAGGTGGACGGCGTGCTGTGCACGGCGCTCGAATTGACGGCGCGCATGGAAGAGGGGCGCCAGCTGAAGCTGGCCACGGCCGAGCTGGGCGAACTCAACGCCACCTTGCAGATGGAGAGCGAGGCCGTGCGCGCGGCCAACCGCCGCCTGGGTGAGGAACGCGCGCTGCTGCGCGCCCTGTTCCAGCAGGCGCCAAGCTTCATGGCCCTGTTGCGCGGGCCGCAGCACGTGTTCGAATTGGCGAATGAACATTATCTGCGCCTGGTGGGTCACCGCGATTTACTGGGCAAGACAGTCGAAGTGGCCTTGCCCGAAATCAAGGCGCAGGGTTTCATCGAACTGCTCGACCAGGTCTACCGCACGGGCGAACCTTTCGAGGGGCGCCAGGTGAAGGTAGATTTGCAGACGGCGGACGGAAAGACGGGCCAGCGCCAGATCGACTTCGTCTACCAGCCCATCAAGGATGACGAGGGTGTGGTCACGGGCATACTCGTCGAGGGCATCGACGTCACCGAGCGCATGGAAGGCGAGGAGCGCCTGCGCATGGCTCAGCAGGCGGGCGGCATCGGCACCTTCGAATGGTTCCCCGAGACGGGCGCGATGGTGGTGTCGCCTACCTTCCGCCGCCTGTGGGGCATTGCCGACGAGGAGGAAGTGACGGAAGGTCTGCTGGTGAGCCTGGTCGATGCGCGTGACCAGCAAAAGGTCGGACCGAGCAAGCTTGCTCTGGCGACCAATCCTCTGGAATACGTGGAATACCGTATCCGCCGTCCTGCCGATGGCGCGCTGCGCTGGATCGCGCGCCAGGGCGAGGTGGTGGCCGGCCGCGTGCCGGGCCAGCGCCGCTACGTGGGCGTCTCGTTCGATGTGACGGAGCGGCGTCAGATCGAGGATGAACTCATCGCCAGCCAGGAGCGCATGGCCGCCATTTTCGGCCAGGCTTCGGTGGGCTTGTGCGAGCTGGGTCTCGATGGCCGTTTCCTGCGCGTCAACGGCGCCCTGTGCGGCATGCTGGGGCGTTCCGCCGAGGAACTGCTGAGCCTGAATATGAACGACATCATGCATCCGGCGGACGTGCCTGGCAACAGCGTGCTGTTCCAGCGCCTGGTGGAAACGGGCGAGTCGTTCTCGCTGGAAAAGCGCTACCTGAAGCCCGATGGCTCGCAAGTGTGGGTGTCGAGCAATGTCAGCCGTTTGCTGGACGAACAGGGGCAGACGCGTTCCCTGATCGCCGTCAAGACGGACATCACGGACCGGCGCCGCGTGGAAAAAGCGCTGCATGAATTGAACGAAACGCTGGAGCACCGGGTCGAACAGGAAGTGGGTGAGCGCACCAAGGCCGAAGACGCCTTGCGTCAGGCGCAAAAGATGGAAGCCGTGGGGCAGCTGACGGGTGGCATCGCGCACGACTTCAACAATGTACTGCAAATCATTTCCGGCAATTTGCATTTGTTGCAGCACCTGGCGGGCACGGATGCCTTGATGCGCCAGCGCCTGGACACGGCGATTGCCGCCGTCGAGCGGGGCGCCAAGCTGTCGTCGCACCTGCTGGCGTTTGCGCGGCGCCAGCCCTTGCAACCGGTGGTGGCCGACCTGGCCCGCGTAGTGCGCAACATGGATGCGCTGCTGCGGCGCGCCCTGGGCGAAGCGATCGACATCGTGCTGGTGGGGGGCGGCGGACTGTGGAATACCCTGGTCGACCGCAGCCAGATCGAGAACGTCATCCTCAACCTGGCCATCAATGCGCGCGACGCCATGGATGGCGTGGGCAAGCTGACCATCGAGCTGGGCAATGTCGTGCTCGACGAGCAGTATGTGCACAAGCTGGTCGACGTGCCGGCCGGCCAGTATGTGATGCTGTCGGTGACCGACACGGGCCGTGGCATGAGCGGCCCCGTGCTGCAGCGCGCATTCGAGCCCTTCTTCACCACCAAGCCGGAAGGCGCGGGCACGGGCCTGGGTTTGTCGATGGCGTATGGTTTCGTCACGCAAAGCCGCGGCCATATCCGCATTTACAGTGAACCTGGCGTGGGCACGGGAGTCAAAATCTATTTGCCCCGTTCCCTGATGGCGGAAGCGGACGAGGAGCTGGAATTGAGCGGCGTCGTCACGGGCGGCACGGAAACGGTGCTGGTGGTGGAAGACGACGTGGGCGTGCGCACCACCGTGGTCGACATGCTCGGCGCGCTCGGCTACAAGGTGCTCAAGGCCGAGGATGGCGAAAGCGCGCTGGCCGTGCTGCACAGCGGCGCGCCGATCGACCTGCTGTTTACGGACGTGATCATGCCCGGTCCCGTCAGCAGCACGGAGATGGCGCGCCAGGCGCGCGAGTTGCAGCCCGATATTGCCGTCTTGTTTACTTCGGGCTATGCGCAGGATGTCATCGTGCACGAGGGCAGGCTCGATGCGGGGGTGGAATTGCTCAGCAAGCCATACCGGCGCGAAGAGCTGGCACGCAAGCTGCGCCATGTGCTGGCCAACCGCCAGCAGCAAATGCGCGCGCGCCAGTTCGAACGCTCCGGTGCGTCGGTGGCAGGCAGCACGGCGGCCAGCGTGCAGGGAGGCGGCACGCCGGGGCTGGACTTGACGGGCCATGCTTTGGCACCGCAGGGTGACATGCCGACACCCATGAAGATACTCGTGGTGGAAGACAATCTCGATTCCCAGCTGATGGTGTGCGAACTGGTGGGCATGCTGGGCCATACGGTCAGCGGCGTGTCCGATGGCGAGGCGGCGTGGGAATTGCTCAACGAGCAAGACTTCGATATCCTGTTTACGGATGTCAGCCTGCCCGGCATGTCCGGCATCGCGCTGGCACGCATGGTGCTGCGCGAGAAGCCGAACATGCGCATCATCTTTTCCACCGGCTATGGCAAGGAATCGATGGACGAGCTGGGCTTTTCCGCCAGCGTCTTGCGCAAGCCCTATGATTTGACGGAGTTGCAAGCGGCACTCGACCAACCCTGACGGGTACGCGCCCGCGCGGCCTGCCTGTCTCACCCGCAGAGGTAAAGGATGACCCCTGAACTGACCATGCTAGTCTGTACCCTCGTGCTGGCGCTGGTGCAAATCCTGCTGCCCGCGCTGTTTCGCACGCGCGAGACAGGCACGGCCTATAACGTGAGTGCGCGCGATGGCGAAGGCCCGCCCGTCGGCAAGATCACGGGCCGCTTGCAGCGGGCCCAGGCGAACCTGTTCGAAACCCTGCCCCTGTTCGCCGCCGCCGTGCTGATCGCCCACGTAACGGCGCAGGAAAGCGCGCTGACGCTGTATGGCGCCGCCCTGTACCTGGCCGCGCGCGTGCTGTACCTGCCCCTGTACGCATTTGGCGTACCCGTCGTGCGCACGCTCGTGTGGTGCGTGTCGATTGCCGGCTTGCTGATGCTGTTCTGGGCCATCCTCTTTGCTTCCTGAATTCCTACGCGGGCGGTAGCAGCCGTCCTATGGCCGTACGCCAGGCCCGGCCGTAAAGTGACGACAGGCTGGCGGTTGGCGCCGGCATGTCAGGGACCGGACCATGATGGCGACTACCATTTCTGCAGTGCAAGACCCGGGCAGTGCCCGCCAGCGCAAGATACGGCGTCTGCTGCGCTCCGTCTTTGGCGTGGCGCAGTTACGCACGGGCCAGCAGGACGTCATCGACAGCGTGCTGGCCGGGCGCGACACCCTGGCCATCATGCCCACCGGCAGCGGCAAGTCCCTGTGCTACCAGCTGCCGGCCGCCCTGCTGCCCGGTGCGACGGTAGTCGTGTCGCCGCTGATTTCGCTGATGAAGGACCAGCTGGAAAAGCTGCACCAACTGGGCATCACGGCCGTGCAGCTCAACAGCAGCCTGTCGCGCGCGGAAGAGGACGACGCCGTCGCCCGCATAGGCCAGGGCGGCAGGCTCATCATCTTTTGTACGCCGGAACGCCTGGCCAGCGCCGCCTTCCTGTCGCTGCTGGCCGGTGCGCCGCCCAGCCTGGTCGTCATCGATGAAGCCCATTGCATTTCCCAGTGGGGCCACGATTTCCGTCCCGCCTACCTGGAAATCGCGGCTGCCCTGCGCGCGCTGGGCCGTCCACCCGTGCTGGCGCTGACGGCCACGGCCACCAAGGAAGTGATTGCCGATATCGACACTCAGCTGGAAGCGCGCAAGCTACAGCTCATCAATACCGGCATCTATCGCGCCAATTTGCGCTACCGCGTGATCCAGGTCACCAATGCCGGAGAAAAACAGGATACCGTCTTGCGCCTGCTGCGCGAGACACAAGGCGTGGGCATCGTGTACGCGGCCACCGTGAAGGCCGTCGAGGACCTGGCGGCGCGGCTGGCAGAATTGGGCGAGAGCGTCACGTGCTACCACGGCAAGCTGGCGGCGCGCGAGCGCAAGCACAACCAGGACTTGTTTATGGGCGGCGAGCGCCGCATCATGGTGGCCACCAACGCGTTTGGCATGGGCATCGACAAGCCCGACACGCGCTTCGTGATCCACTTGCAGGTGCCGGCCAACCTGGAAGCGTACTACCAGGAATCGGGCCGGGCGGGGCGCGATGGCTTGTCCGCCGACTGTACCTTGCTGTATTTCCAGGAAGACAAGCGGGTGCAGCAATTCTTTCTGGCGAAGCATTACCCCACGGTCGAAGAATTGGCCGCCATCGTGGCGGCGGCGCAAGAGTTGCCAGCCACGTTTGCGTTCGCTGCGCTGGCGTCCAGCCTGCCCGAGTTTTCCGACGGCCACTTGAAGGTGTGTCTGAAATTGTTGAAAGACGGCAAGCTGCTGCGCCAGGACCGCAGGCTGGGCTACAGCTTGAAAGCCCCATCGGCCGCCATGCCTTCGTATGCGCAGCTGGCGCAGGTCTACGTCGACAAGCAGGAGCGCGACAAACAGGCGCTCGAGCAAATGGTGGCATATGCGCAAAGTGGCATGTGCCGCTGGAAACTGCTGCTCGACTACTTTGGCGATGCCGCTGATTTCGAGCACTGCTGCACTTGCGATAATTGCCAGTCGCCGCCCGCGCTGGCCGCACCCATTACCCTGGACGAATTGCCGCCTGCGCCCGTCCAGGCGCCGGCACCCCAGATCGCCGTCGGCAGCCGCGTGTGCGTGCCCCGCTACCAGATCGGCACCGTGCTGTCGGTGGCAGGCGACCAGGTCACCATTGCCTTTCCGGAAAACACCACGCGTACCTTCATGGCGGAATTCGTTGCCCCCGCGTGAGGCCATGGTGCGCTGTCGAACAGTGATCTGGCGCAAGAGCGTTAGAATCAGCCCATTCCAATGCGTTTTTTACATGGGGAGCAGGGCATGGCAGACATGGTGGTGGTGCGCAAGGAAGGCTTGTATTGTGTGCCGGGTCAGTTCTACATCGACCCGTGGCGCCCCGTCGAGCGCGCCATCATCACGCATGCGCACGCCGACCATGCGAGAGTCGGGCACCGGCATTACTTGTGCGCCGCGCCCGGCGAGCAGGTGTTGCGCGCGCGCCTGGGCGCCGTTTCCATCCAGGGCCTCGCGTATGGCGACACCATCGAACACCACGGCGTGCAAGTCTCGCTGCATCCGGCCGGCCACGTGCTGGGCTCGGCCCAGGTGCGCATGCGGCACGGCGGCGAAGTGTGGGTGGCGTCGGGCGACTACAAGCTGCAGCCCGACCCCACTTGTGTACCGTTCGAGCCCGTGCGCTGCGACACCTTCATCACGGAATCGACTTTCGGCCTGCCCATCTACCGCTGGCAGGCGCCGCAGGAAATATATGATGACATCAACCAGTGGTGGCGCAGGAATGCGGCCGAAGGGCGCACCAGCGTGCTGTTCTGCTATGCCTTCGGCAAGGCGCAGCGCATCCTGGCCGGCCTGGATGCCACCATCGGCCCCATCATCTGCCATGGCGCGGCGCAAGCCTTGACGCAGGTCTACCGCGAGTCCGGCGTGGCCTTGCCCGCCACCGTGATGGTGGGCGATGTGACGGACAAGGCGGCCCTGAAGACGGCGATGGTGATCGCGCCGCCGTCGGCGGCCGGTTCGCCGTGGATGAAGCGCTTCGGCGACTACAGCGATGCGTTTGCCAGCGGCTGGATGCTGCTGCGCGGCGCGCGCCGGCGGCGTGGCGTGGACCGGGGCTTTGTCTTGTCCGACCATGCCGACTGGCCCGGCCTGATACAAGCCATCCAGGCCACGCAGGCCGAACGCATCATCGTCACGCATGGCTCGATTTCCGTGATGGTGCGCTGGCTGCAGCAAAACGGCTGGCAGGCGGGCGGCTTCGAGACGGAGTATGGCGATGACGAAGCCGATGACAGTGCGCCTGGTGCTTCCACTGCAGCGGAGGACGTCACCCATGCGTGACTTTGCCCGGCTCTACGGGGAACTCGACGAGACTACCTCCACCAGCCGCAAGCTGGCGGCGCTGCAAGCCTATTTTCGCGGCGCCTCGCCCGAGAATGCTGCCTGGGCCGTGTATTTCCTGGCCGGCGGCAAGCCGCGCCAGGCCGTGCCCACCAAGCTGCTGCGCGAGTATGCAACCGAAAGGGCGGGCCTCGATGCCTGGCTGTTCGACGAGGCGTATCACGCCGTGGGCGACCTGGCCGAAACCATCGCCCTGATCCTGCCCGCGCCCACCAGGCGCAGCGACATCGGCCTGGCCGAGTGGGTCGAGCGGCGCATCGCGCCCTTGCGTGGCGCAGCGCCCGACACCATCCGCGCCGACTTGCTGGCTTACTGGGACGAGCTGGAAACGCGCGAACGCTTCCTGCTGATCAAATTGATCGGCGGCGGCTTTCGCGTGGGCGTGTCGAAGCTGCTGGTGACGCGTGCGCTGGCATCCATCGCCGCCGTCGACAGCAAGCTGATCGCCCAGCGCCTGATGGGCTGGACCGATGGCAAGGTCAGTCCCACGGGCGCGGGGTTTCTCACACTGATCGCCGCGCAGTCGGAGGGCGAACATGCGCTGCGCGGCGGCCAGCCTTACCCCTTCTTCCTGGCGCACCCCTTGCAGGCGGAGCCGGCGACACTGGGTGACATCGGCGCCTGGCTGGTCGAATGGAAATACGATGGCATGCGTGCCCAGCTGCTGCGCCGCGAGGGCGTGAACTGGCTGTGGTCGCGCGGCGAGGAATTGATCATGGAGCGGTTTCCCGAACTGGCGCAGCTGGCCTTGGCCGAAGGCACCGTGCTCGATGGCGAAATCCTCGTCTGGCAGCCGGGCGACGTGCCGGCACCATTTGCCGATTTGCAACAGCGCATGGGGCGCAAGACTGTGTCGCCCAAGCTGCTGGCCGAGTTGCCGGCCGTGCTGGTGGCCTACGATGTGCTGGAACTCGATGGCGTGGATGTGCGCCAGCTGCCCCAGCTGGAGCGCCGCGCGCTGCTGGAAACCGTGGTGGCTGGCGTGAACGCTCCCGCGCTGCGTCTGTCGCCGCGCATCGAGGCGGCAAGCTGGGACGCGCTGGCGGCCATCCGCAGCGAATCGCGGGCGCGCGGCGTGGAAGGCTTGATGCTCAAGGCCGTGTCGGCCGCGTATGGCGTGGGCCGCACGAAAGACGTGGGCACCTGGTGGAAATGGAAGATCGACCCGTATGCCATCGACGCCGTGCTGATCTACGCCCAGGCGGGCCACGGCCGGCGCGCGTCGCTGTACACGGACTACACGTTCGCCGTATGGGACAGTGAAACGGATGGCGAACGCAAGCTGGTGCCGTTCGCCAAGGCGTATTCGGGCCTCACGGATGCGGAAATTGGCCAGGTCGATGCCGTCATCCGCAAGACGACGATAGAAAAATTCGGCCCCGTGCGCAGCGTGCAGCCGACGATGGTGTTCGAGATCGGCTTCGAAGGCATTGCCGCGTCCAGCCGCCACAAGGCGGGCATCGCCGTACGCTTTCCCCGCATCCTGCGCCGGCGCGAAGACAAGGCCATCGCCGACGCGGATACCCTGGCCACCTTGAAGGCCATGCTGGCGACCATCGCATGAAGGACGCCCCATGAGCAAGAGCGCGCTGGCGCAGCGCATCGACGCGTGGTTTGCCGTGCGCGGCTGGTCCGTGTTTCCATTCCAGCGGGCCGTCTGGCGGGCTGCCGCGCAGGGGCAGTCCGGCCTGCTGCATGCGAGTACGGGATCCGGCAAGACGTATGCCGTCTGGTTCGGCGCCTTGCTGCGCGCCGAGCGGCTGGCGCGCAAGGGGCGCAAGCAGGGTTTGCGCGTGCTGTGGATCACGCCCATGCGGGCGCTGGCGGCCGATACCGTGCGCGCCCTGCAAGCTTCGGGTGCGGAGCTCGCTCCCGGCTGGCGCATCGAGGCGCGCACGGGCGATACCAGCGCCGCGCAGCGGGCACGGCAGGCAAAGGCCTGGCCCGAGGTGCTCGTCACGACGCCGGAAAGCCTGTCCCTGATGCTGAGCCAGGTGGATGCCCAGGAACGTTTCAGCCTGCTGGAAGCGGTGATCGTCGATGAGTGGCATGAATTGATGGGCAGCAAGCGTGGCGTGCAGGTGCAGCTGGCCCTGGCCCGCTTGCGCCGCTGGAATGGCGCATTGATGACGTGGGGCCTGTCGGCCACCCTGGGCAATCTGCAGCAGGCGCAGGACGTGTTGCTGGGCGAGGAAAACGCCGGCGTGCTGGTGGAAGGCAAGGTCAAGAAGCGCATCCTCGTCGACAGTCTGATCCCCATCAATCCCACGCGCTTTCCCTGGGGCGGGCATTTGGGCATCCAGATGCTGCTGCCCTTGATCGCCGAGATCGAGGGCAGCGCCACCACCCTGGTGTTTACGAATACGCGTTCGCAGGCCGAGCTGTGGTACCAGCATTTGCTCGATGCGCGCCCCGACTGGGCGGGCCTGATCGCCTTGCACCACGGTTCGCTGGACCGCGAAGTGCGCGAGTGGGTCGAGCAGCACCTGAAAACGGGCGAACTGAAAGCCGTCGTGTGCACGTCCAGCCTGGACCTGGGCGTCGATTTCCTGCCCGTCGAACGCGTGCTGCAGGTGGGCAGCGCGAAAGGCATCGCGCGCCTGGTGCAGCGGGCCGGGCGCAGCGGCCACGCGCCGGGGCGCATTTCGCGCGTCACCCTGGTGCCCACCAACAGCCTGGAATTGCTGGAAGCGGCGGCTGCCCGCGCGGCCTTGGCGCAGGGCCACCTGGAAGCGCGCCCCGTGCCGGACAAGCCGCTCGACGTGCTGGTGCAGCACCTGGTGACGATCGCCCTGGGCGGCGGCTTCGAGTCGCCGGCGCTGTATGGGGAAGTGCGTGGCGCCTGGTCGTATCGCCACCTGACAATGGACGAGTGGCAATGGGCGCTCGATTTCGTCGCGCGCGGCGGGCAAAGCCTGACCGTGTACCCGGAATACCGGCGCGTGCTGCCCGATGAGGCGGGCGTGTACCGCGTGCCGGACATGGCCCTGGCGCGGCGCCACCGCATGAGCATAGGCACCATCGTGTCGGAGGCGGCGATCCAGGTCAAGTTCCTCGGTGGCGGACGCATCGGCAGCATCGAGGAATCGTTCATCGCGCGCCTGAAGCAGGGCGACCATTTTTTGTTTGGCGGGCGCATCCTGGAATTCGTGCGCGTGCACGAGATGACTGCCTACGTGCGGCGCGCTACAGGCAGCCGCGGCGCCGTGCCGCGCTGGCAGGGCGGCAAGATGCCGCTGTCGTCGGAACTGGCGCACGCCGTGCTGGACCAGCTGCAGCTGGCGCAAGAGGGTCGTGCCAGCGGGCCGGAAATGCGCGCGCTGGCGCCGCTGCTGGCCATCCAGCAGGCATGGTCCAGCCTGCCCACGCGCGCCAGCCTCTTGCTCGAAACCTTGTCCAGCCGCGAAGGTCATCACCTGTTCGTGTATCCGTTCGCGGGTCGCTCGGTGCACCTGGGCTTGGCGTCCCTGCTGGCGTACCGCATCGCGCGCGTGCAGCCGGCCACCTTGTCGATCGCTGTCAACGACTATGGCTTTGAATTGCTGGGCGCGGACGATATCGATTTTGCGCCGCTGTTGACGGCCGCCAGCGGCGCCGATATTCCCCTGTTCACCACGGACAACTTGCTCGCAGACGTGCTGGCCAGCCTGAATGCGACGGAATTGTCGCAGCGGCGCTTCCGCGAAATTGCCCGCGTCGCCGGCCTCGTATTCCAGGGCTATCCGGGCCAGCCGAAAAGCGCGCGCCAGTTGCAGGCCTCGTCCTCGCTCTTCTTTGAAGTGTTCCGCAAGCACGATGCGGCCAATTTGCTGCTCACGCAGGCGCAGCGCGAAGTGCTGGAACAGGAACTGGAGCTGACGCGCTTGCGCGCCACCTTGCGCGAGTTGCATGGACGGCGGATTTCCCTGCAACCGTTGGAGCGCGCCTCGCCCTTTGCCTTCGGCCTGATGGTCGAGCGCTTCCGCGAACAGCTGACGACGGAAAAGCTGTCGGACCGGGTGGCACGGCTGGTCAGCGCGCTGGAAAAGGCGGCCGCATGAGCGGGCAGCGGCAAGCGCACTGCGTGGTGGAACTGGCGGGCGAAGCAGTCTGGCTGCTGGCGCACAAGGCCATATATTGGCCGGCGCGCAAGATGCTGATCATCGCCGACATTCATTTCGGCAAGGCGGCCGCCTTCCGTGCGCTGGGCGTGCCCGTGCCGCGCGGCACCACCACGCAAAACCTGCTGGCGCTTGACGCCTTGCTGGCCATGTATGCCTGCGAGGAAATCGTCTTTCTCGGCGACTTTCTGCACGCGCGCGCCGCGCATGCGGCCGCCACCGTGGCCGCCATGCTGGCCTGGCGCGCGCGCCATCGGGACGTGCGCCTGACGGTGGTGCGCGGCAACCACGATGCGCATGCGGGCGATCCGGCCACCGCGCTGGGTATCAGCATGGTGAATGAGCCGCACCAAGTGGGCAAGCTGTCGTTCTGCCATCACCCGGACACCGTCGCGCCCGGCTATGTGCTGGCCGGACACGTGCATCCTGTATTTCACTTGCGCGCTGAGCGGGGCGGCTTGCGCCTGCCGTGTTTCCTGCTGGGCCAGCAGCGCGCCATCCTGCCCTCGTTTGGCGCCTTTACGGGGGGCATGCGGTGCGGCCAGCCGCTGGCGAGCGCGTGTATGTGACGACCGACGCGGCGATTTTTCCGCTACCCGCTAACTGCTGAGTGTTTGGTACTATTGGTGGAAAACTGAAAGTAACTACGCTACCGTGGGCGGGACTCATCCTACATGCGCTCTTGCCATCCTCCTATTTCTTGTGCCCCATGTGCGCACTAAGATGAGGGTTCCCTTGCCGTGCGAGGGGGAAGAATTGCATGGTTTGCACTGTTTCTGATTCCATTGATCAAGGAGATCATCATGGCCACATCGAGCGACAATAAACAGCAAGGTAGTAAAACCAGTAGCAGCAGCGGCGGCAACAAGCAAAGCGATACCAGCAAACGTGGCTTTGCTTCCATGGATCCTGCCCAGCAGCGCGAAATCGCCAGCGAAGGCGGACGTGCCGCGCATGAAAAGGGCACGGCACATGAATTCACGTCGGAAGAGGCACGCCGCGCAGGCAGCCAAAGCCACAAGAACGATGCCAACCGGCAAAGCGCCGGTAGCTCCGGTGGTGCGCGCGACAATGCCAGCATGAAGCCGGATGGCAACCGCGGCAGTGGCAACAAGCAAAGCGGCGGTTCGGGTTCCAGCTCAGGTTCCAGCTCGGGTTCGCGCAACAAGCAATAGCAAGCAGTCGCACTGATCATGGCCAGCGGCAGGCAGGCACGCCGCTGGTCATGACCGCACCTTTCCCATAGCCGCAAAATTTTGATGCAATGCAGCAGGCATGGACTATGATGAATGAGCTGCGTCGGCAATGTGCAATCACCTGGCAACCACCTCGCAGTCAACTCGCATAGATGATCAGGGAGAAGATAATGGGCAACTCGAATACGCCGCAACCGGGCAATAGCCAGGGCGACACGCCATCCACGGCGGGTAGCAAGCAAAGCACGGCCGACTTGGCTGAGAGTTTTGTGCTGGTCGATAGCGAGCAAGGCCTCGATATCGGCGACGATCTGTTTTCCATCGGCGAAGTGCGGCGTGCCGACCGCTTGCCACATCACCAGTCCGGCTCGGCAGGGCAGAGCCGGCAGAGCGCCGACGATGCGCCAGACACCACGGGCAGTACGGGCGTCTGAGTTTCCCTTCCTGACTGTTTGGTAATCCCTGCAGGGCCAGCTGCCAGACGTGTTCGCGCACGCCGGCTGGCCATTCCCCCACGCGGAGGACTAAGGCCGCTGCTTGTTGGCGCCTGCAATATTGGCGACTTGGCTACAGGTCGATTCGTCCGTGTTCGCCTAGCTCCTTCGGCGTCTCCCCCGTGATGGCGGCCTTGGCCATTTCATAGAATTGCATCATCTTGCTGGCGCTGCTATCCCAGTATTCGGCCGATTGGATGGTCACCTTGATCAGCGACAGCTTCGGATCGTCGAGTCCACCCGGAAACCAGGCTTTTACCAGCGGGTTCCACAATTCCTCCGCCTTGGTGCGGTCTTTCAGCAGCTGCGCGTGGCCGCAGACGGACACATACAGGCTGTCGCCCGTGTCGACGAAGCTGACGTTGACTTGTGGATTGTTCGGCAAATCGCGCGTATAAGCCGCCTCGTCCGAAACAAAGAACCAGATATGCCCTTCGCTATCGACCTGCTGCTGCGTCAGTGGCCGGCTGGTGAGGGTGCGCATGTCGTCGCTGGTGGTCAGCATGCCGAATTTGACGTCCTTGATCCTGGCCGCGATGCTGGCCAGTTGTTCGCTGGAATACGTTTGCATGGTGTGCTCCTGTTTGTTTGTCCTGAACAACAGCATAAGCGGGCCTTGCACGCGGCTCTGTACGGCAGCTTACGTAGCGGCGCGCATGATCGCTGTCGCGCCGTGTATGTTTCAAAGCTGTTACAAAACGCTGGCCCGGCGGGGCGCCCCATGTATTGACTTAATAAATGATAATCATTATCATTTATTGGATTGATGGGTATGAACTTTGATTGAAGGATGGGAATGAAGCACACTGACTTGTCGCGCCACCTGGCTCGCTCCTTGCCGGGAGCGAACTATGGGTAATGCGGGCGCTGCAGACAAGGCCAAGAACAACGCCAGCCGCGCCGTCTGGCTGAAGAATTTGCACCAATGGCACTGGATCAGCTCGGCGCTTTGCCTGCTGGGCATGTTTCTGTTCGCCATCACCGGCATCACCCTGAACCACGCTGGCCAGATCGAAGCCAAGCCGTCGATCACGCGCCAGAAGGCGGAATTGCCGGCGCCCCTCGTTACGGAACTGGCCGCCTATGCCGCCAAGCATGATGGCGCCAACGCGCCCATGCCGGCCGCCGCCGAGACCTGGCTCAAGCAGCAATGGTCGCTCAACGCGGGCGGGCGTCCCGCCGAATGGTCGATCGACGAAGTGTATCTGCCGCTGCCCAAGGCGGGCGGTGACGCCTGGGTGCGCATTGGCCTGGAAGACGGGGCCGCAGAATATGAATTGACGGACCGGGGCTGGGTGTCCTGGCTCAACGACGTGCACAAGGGCCGCAACACGGGTGTGGCCTGGAGCTGGTTCATCGACATTTTTGCTGGCGCCTGCATCGTGTTTTGTCTGACGGGTTTATTGATTTTGAAGTTCCACGCGGCCAACCGGCCATTTACCTGGCCGATGGTTGGCCTCGGTATCTTGATACCCTGCGCGATCGCCTTGCTGTTTATTCACTGATCGTTTTTCCTTTTTCCTTTTTACAGGCACACCATGAAATTACGCTACTCCCTGGCGCTTGGCCTTCCCCTGATCGGCACTTCGGCAATGGCGGCCGACCTGGCCCTCAAGCTTGAAATTCCGCAACTGAACGTGGCGGAATATCACCGTCCCTACGTGGCGGCGTGGCTGGAAACGGCCGATCAAAAGGTCGTCGGCAACTTGACGGTGCTGTATGACGTGAAAAAGAAGGACAAGGCGGGAGAAAAATGGCTGAAGGACATGCGCCAATGGTGGCGCAAGAGTGGCCGCGACCTGGCTATGCCCGTTGACGGCGTCAGCGGCGCCACGCGTGCGCCGGGCGAACATACCCTGACTTTCCCCGGCGCCAAGGCCTTGCTCGACAAGCTGCCGGCCGGCGAATACCAGGTGGTGGTGGAAGCGGCGCGCGAAGCGGGCGGACGCGAACTGGTGCGCGTGCCGTTCCAGTGGCCGTTGAAATCGGCCCAGTCCGTTCCTGCCAAGGGCAAGGAAGAACTCGGCAATGTCGTCGTCCAACTCAAACCTTAAGGCGCCTCTACCATGTTGAAGCAACTCAATAAACCACTGATCGCCCTGGCCCTGGCTGGCCTGGCCATGAACGCCCACGCCCACCGCGGCTGGATGGTGCCTTCGAGCACGATGGTGGAAAGCAAGGATGCCTGGGTGACGGTGGATGCGGCCGTCTCCGATGGCCTGTTTGAAATCGACCACCAGCCGCTGCGCCTCGACGCGCTGCAAGTGATCGGCCCGGATGGCGCGAAAGTGACGCCGGCGAACACCGTCACGGGCCGCTTGCGCAGCGTCTTCGATGTGAAAATGGAAAAACCGGGCACGTATAAAGCGGCCATCGTGTCGCAAAACGTGATGGGCAGCTACACGGTGAACGGTGAGCAGAAGCGTTTCCGCGGCAACGAGGAAACCTTCAAGAAAGATGTGCCGGCCGACGCGAAAGACTTGAAAATCACGCGCACGGCAGCACGCCTGGAAACCTTCTTCAGTAATGGCGAAACCAGTACGGAAGTGTTCAAGCCGACAGGCGTGGGCCTGGAATTCGTTCCAGTGACGCATCCGAACGACTTGCGCGCGGGCGAGAAAGCCACGTGGCGCTTCCTGGTCGACGGCAAGCCGGCAGCGAACCAGGCCTTCAGCCTGGTGCCTGGTGGCGTGCGCTACCGTGGCGTGCTCGGTGAAATCCGCCAGAGCACCGATGCCAAGGGCGAGATCACGTTTACGGTGCCGGCGGCCGGCATGTATTACCTGAGCAGCACCTGGCCGGCGGCCGCACCGGCCATGGCCGGCCAGCCGCCAGCCATGCCCGAGCGCCGCATGACGTACGCGGCCACCGTGGAAGTGCTGCCGCAGTAAGCGGCGGCATCTTCGCGAGCGAGAGCATCGATGCGCCGGGTCCTGCTGCCGCAGCATATGTCCGATCAGGTCGCGCCGCCCGGCGCCGCGATCCGGGACTTGCGCGGCCTGACGATGGGCACCAGCTGGTCGGTGCGTTTGCTGGAGTCCGCCATGCCGGGACGCGCGGGCAGCGCCGACTTGCAGCAGGGCTTGCAGCAGCAGCTGGACCTGGTCGTGGCGCAAATGAGCCATTGGAGCGACGAGTCCGACCTGGGCCGCTTCAACCGGGCCGAGCCCGGCAGCTGGCACAGCCTGCCTGGCGCGTTTTGCGAGGTGCTGGGCTTTGCCATGCACGTGTCGAAGGCGTCCGGCGGCGCGTACGACCCGTGCGCCGGCGCCCTCGTCAATCTGTGGGGCTTCGGCCCCCGCAACCGCTACGATGAGCCGGGCTTCCTGCCGCCGAAAGACGATACCGTGGCGTTGCTGCTGGCGCAGCGCCAGCGCCGCCGCCTGGAACTGGACTTGCCGGCCCGCCGCGCGCGCCAGCCGGGCGGCTTGCAACTCGACTTGTCCGCCGTGGCCAAGGGCTATGGCGTGGACCGCCTGGCCCGCTACCTGGATAGCCAGGGCATCCATCATTACCTGGTGGAAGTGGGCGGCGAGCTGCGCGGCGCCGGCAGCAAGCCCGACGGCCAGCCGTGGTGGGTGATGCTGGAACAGGTCGATGGCGCCGCCGATAGTGCCGATAATACACAGCATCCGCCGGAAATGTTGCTGGCGCTGCATGGCTTGTCCGTGGCGACTTCGGGCGACTACCGCCGTTTCTTCGAGGACGGCACAGTTCGTTTCTCACACACCATTGATACGCGCAGCGGCATGCCGATCGCCAATCAACTCGCTTCCGTCACTGTCGTGCACGCCGAATGCATGGCGGCCGACGCCTGGTCGACGGCCCTGACGGTGCTGGGGCCAGAAGCCGGCATGGCGCTGGCCGAAGAGCAGGGTCTGGCCGCACGCTTCCTGCAGCGCGACGGCCACGGCTACCATGAAACGCTGAGCAGCCACATGCTGGCCATGCTCGACGAATGAACGATTAATTCCATGATTTTTACGCACGATACGACACGGCTGGCCTTGCTGGCCGCCCTGTCCCTCAGTTACGCGGGCGTGTGCCTGGCGCCCTGGCTGCGCGCGCGCGCCAAGCGCCGCGCGTCCGCCGCCGCTAAGGCGGCGCTGGCCGATAGTCCCGCCTGGCTGGTGGCGTATGCGAGCCAGACGGGCAATGCCGAGGAACTGGCCACGCAAACGGCACAGAGCCTGCAACTGGCCGGCATTCCCGTGCGCCTGTGCGCGCTGGCCGAAGTCACGGCCATTGATCTGCAACAAGCCGAACGGGCCCTGTTTGTGGTCAGCACATATGGCGAAGGCGATGCGCCCGACAATGCGGCCGCCTTCATGGGCAGGCTGATGACGGGCGGGGTGGTGCTGCCGCAATTGCATTATGGCGTGCTGGCCCTGGGCGACCGCAGCTATGGCCAGTTTTGCGGCTTTGGCCGTGCGCTGGACGCCTGGCTGGCCGCGCAGGGCGCATCGCGCCTGTTTGAACGCATCGAAGTCGACCGCAGTGCCAGCGCCGCCATCGAGCAATGGTTCCAGCACCTGAGCCACCTGGCCGGCACCAGCGACGCGCCGGACTGGAGCGCGCCCGCTTTTGGCGACTGGCGCCTGACGCAAAGGCAGCTGCTCAACCCGGGCAGCGCCGGCGGCGCCATCTATCACGTGGAACTGGCGCCCATGGCGGGTACCTTGCCTGACTGGCAGTCGGGCGACCTGGTGCAGGTGACTGCCCCCGCCGATCCATCGCAACCGCGCGAATATTCAATCGCCTCGATTCCGCATGATGGCGGCGTGCACTTGCTGGTGCGCCAGCATGCGCATCCCGACGGTAGCCTGGGCCTGGCCTCGGGCTGGCTGACGGCGCAGGCGGCCGTGGGCGACGTGGTGCAGCTGCGCTTGCGCCAGCACCGGCGTTTCCGCCTGGAAGACAATGCCCAACGGCCTTTGATTCTGATCGGCAACGGCAGCGGCATCGCCGGCTTGCGCGGCCACCTGAAGAGCCGCGTGCTGGCGGGGCAGCGGCGCAACTGGCTGATCTTTGGCGAGCGCAACCTGGCCCATGATTTCCATTATCGCGACGAAATTGAACGGTGGCACGCCAGCGGCGACTTGCCGCGCCTGGACCTGGCGTTTTCGCGCGACCAGCCCGAGCGGATGTACGTGCAGGACCGCCTGCGCGGCAATGCCGACGAAGTCAAGCTGTGGCTGCAGCAGGGCGCGGCCATCTATGTTTGCGGTAGCCTGGCCGGCATGGCGGGTGGCGTCGACCAGGCCCTGCAAGAAATGCTGGGCCGGCCCGCGCTCGACGCACTGGCGGCCGAAGGGCGCTACCGGCGCGACGTCTATTGAGTTTCTGACGCCGCCAGCGCGTTCGCGCGCGCGCAGCTATCATGATTGTTTGATCCGAGGAGACACATCATGAGCGACAGCATTTACGACATTCCCTTGCGCCGCATCAATGGCGAGCCCGCCAGTCTGGACGCGTATCGCGGCAAGGTGGTGCTGGTGGTCAATGTGGCCTCCGCGTGCGGCTTGACGCCGCAGTACGAAGGACTGGAAAAACTCTACGCCGACAAGCACGCCGAGGGCCTGGTGGTGGCCGGTTTCCCTGCGAATGAATTCGGTGCGCAGGAGCCGGGCAGCAATGCCGAAATCGCCGACTTTTGCCGTGGCACGTTCGGCGTGCAATTTCCCCTGTTTGAAAAAATCGTCGTCAAGGGCCCGGGCCAGCATCCGCTGTACCAGCGCCTGGTGCAAGAGCAGCCGCGGGCGCAGGAAAAGCCGGGCAGCGATTTCCGCGCCAAGCTGGCCGGCTACGGCATCACGCAGGAGCAGCCCAGCGACGTGCTGTGGAATTTCGAGAAGTTTTTGATCAGCAAGGAGGGTAAGGTGGTGGGACGTTTTGCGCCCGATACCACGGTCGACGATGCGATCTTGCGCGAGGCCATCGCGCGCGAGCTGCAGGCCTAAGCGGGTCGGCGGCGCTTGCCGCGCCGCCTTTGTTACTCTGCCGTGGTCAGCGCGGCCGGTTCCATTTCGCTGCTCACTTCCTGCAAGCCGCGCGCCAGGCTGGAGATGCTGGGGTTGTCGATGAAGACACAGCGCTTGCCCGTGCGCTTGCAATAATCCTTGACGCGCCAGTAGGCGCTGTGGCTGATGCAGCCCGTCTGGCAAATCACCAGGTCGGCCGCCGCGAGGCTCGAGTCGAGCAGGTTGGCATTGTCTTCCAGGCCGCCGTCGTGGTGGGCGAACTGCGCGCCGACCCGCTCGATCAGGGCGCGATAGGTGGCGACATTGCCGCTGCGTCCGCCCACGCACAAGACGCTTTGATCGACGAGGCGGATCGGCATTTTCAGCTTGCCGCCGGTCGGCACTTCCAGCTTCGGTGCCGGTGGCGGCACGGCCGCGGTCGGACGTGGCTGGGCTTGCTTCAATTCCGCGATTTGCAGGCGCAATTCCTTTTCGCGCTCATCCATTTGCGCCAGGCGCTCGACCAGGCGCGTGCGCGATTCCAGCGCCGGGATGGCTGCCTGCAGCTGCGCCAGCTCCGCGCGCAAGCCGTCGATGACGCTATCCTTGCCGATGGCCTCGGCCCGCGCGCGCAGCAGCACGGCTTCCTGGCGTTCCAGCTCGCCCGTTTTTTCCATCAGTGCGGCCTGGCTGCGCTGTTGCAGCTTGGCCAGTTCGTGCGCCAGGCGCGCATTTTCTTCCTGCAAGGCCGTAAATTTACCCATGTCGGCGCGCACGCAGGCGCCGGCCTGGTGCTGGATCATGTGCAAGTCGCGGCACATCTGCTCTTCCAGCTCGGCGTCGCAGCGCGGATGCGTCAGGCCGGCCCAGAAGGCGCCCGACACGTCGCCGTTGGCGACGGCCGTGCGCCACAGTTGCGCTACCTGTTCCGTGGTCTTGGCGCCGCGAAAGCGCAGGATCACGGGGGCGTAGCGACGTTCGAGTTCCTTTTGCAGCGCTTCGGACAGGCGGTTGCGCGCGCCGCATTCCGTCACGGCGCCCACGTGCACTTCATAGTCGTCGGCCAGCACGCGCCCGCCTGTCATCTTGCCTACCAGCTTGCGCAGGTATCCCAATGGCAAACCCACGCCGACCAGCGGGCAATGGCAGGTATGCGACAGTTCCCACAGCCGGCGGCGGCGCGGAAGCGAGCGCGGCCGTTTCGGCCCCGTCGCTGGAACAATTGCTGATGACGGGCAGGGACTGGTCTTTGTCACACATGGCGATATCCTGTTGGGCGGTGGGGTGTTGAAGAGAAATTATTGCGGCAGGGGCGAGGCCGGGCGCTTGGCGCTCAGCATGCGTGCCAGGCGCTCGAACAAAGTGGTCCTGCGCGGTGCGGGCCGGTGCAGCGCCACCAGGGCGGCCCATTGCTGCGACAGTTGCTGGCAGGTCGCTTGCAGCACAGGGCCCAGACCGGGCGAACTGGACAGCACTTGCAGATGGCGTTCGATGACACCCGCCAGTTTCTCGCAGGGACTGCCCGCATGGTAGTGCGACATCAGGTGCAGCACGGCCGACAGCAGCAGTTCAGGCTGTTGGCCTTGCGGGGAAGGAAACATCGGAGAAGGTCGGTCGTTCGCCATCAAACACTCCTGTGCGGTGGTTTGGCTGGCTGCGCGCACGGAGCGCGACTGGCTGGCGAGTGTGGTGACTGGCTGCCGTGCTGCTTCAGGCAGTCAGGATCAGCTTGTTCAATTGGGTGACGCGCAGGCGATAGATCTTGCCGCTGTGCTCAATCTCCACTTCGCGGCCCTGCTGCAGCAGCGCTTCGCTGGTGATGCGGCGTGCCGGCTGGGTCATGCTGACGGGAGGACGGACGTGGGCGCTGGCGGCATCCTGGATCAAGGCTGGTTTTGAGCTTTGCATGTTGGGCTTTCTTTGTCTCAGTTGAGAATGATTCGTATTTGCATTATTGTTGAATGTGGCCCGAAAAGCAAGGCTTATTTGTGCGGAATCTGCGCTTTTTTACGCTGGGATGGCAGCGTGGAAGATCGTGCTGCGCAAAGGCGGCCTTTGGCGCGGCGCGCAAGGGAGCGGCAGCAAAAAAGACCCGGCAAGGCGGTGCGCGCCTTGGCCGGGTCAAGCCTGTGCCAAGCTTGAAGAAATCGGGATAGCGCTAGATGGTGGCCAGCAATTGCGCCGAGGCGGTGGTGGCCGCAGTGGTATCGGCCTTGAGTTTGGCGGCGGCCAGCTGCTTGGCGCGCGAGCGCGACGGCGGCAGGCGGCGCAGGGTTTTTAGGGCGTCCGGATCCTTGATGCCGATGGTGCGCTGGTCGACCGTGATCAGGCCGATTTCATTGAAGGCGGACAAGGTGCGGCTCACCGTTTCCAGGGTCAGGCCCAGGTAGCTGCCGATTTCATGGCGCGTCATGCGCAGGTTGAACAGCTTGCTCGAGTAGCCCATCTGCGCGAAGCGGTCGGCCAGCGAGACGAGGAAGCGCGCCACGCGGGCTTCGGCGCTGAGGGCGCCCAGCATGCCGATCATGGCTTGCTCGCGCACCAGTTCGCGGCTCATCACGCCATACATGACGTTTTCCAGTTCCAGGTGGACTCTGCCCAGCGCCGTGAGTTTCTTGAACGGCAACAGGATCAGGTCGCAGTCGGACAGGGCCACCGCTTCCGAGGAATAGTGGCGCGAGTGGATGCCGTCGACGCCCAGCATGTCGCCTTTCATGGGAAAGCTGAGCACCTGTTCGTTGCCGAATTCATCGATGAGCACGGTTTTCAGGAAGCCCGAATTGACGATGTACAAGGTGTCGAACGGCTGGCCGATGGTGTGCACGCGCTGGCCCGTCTTGAATTGCACGTGCTGGAACAGCAGCTCGTCGGCGGCGATGGTGCAGGCGCTGGAGATATGCAGCAGGTCGCATACCTCCTTCAGGTTCGACCAGAGCCGACCTTGGCGCTGACGTCCTGCTTCCATCGGAGAGGAGGGGGCCAGCGATGGAGAGGCGGCGCGGGTTTCAGGCGTTTGCGTGGACAGCATGTTCATCTCCTGGTGACAGGTAGTTCAGAGTTGACTGACGGGGTGCGCAGGACGGCGGGCAGGGAAGGGGCGGCGCGCGTCCAGGCAGGTAATGCTCAATTCGCTGACGACTTGCTGTGTGATGAAATAACTTCCCAGCAACTTGATGACTGGTTTCAGTATGCCAACAACCGTATGCAATTAATATCAGCAGTGGCTGAATATGGCAGTAGGAGCTGTGGTAGGTGAAGTAGGATTGTTCCTACCGCTGACGCGCGGGCGCGCGTCGCCGGACTTAGGTCTTGAACGGGGATAGCAGGCGGTGCGCCACCGCATACTGGACCATTTCCGACAGCGAACTCATGCCCATCTTTTGCATGATGCGCGTCTTGTGCGTACTCACGGTTTTCACGCTCAAGTGCAGATTGTTGGCAATTTCCGTGATCGACTTGCCTGCCACCAGCAGGGAAAAGACTTCGAATTCGCGGTCCGACAATTGTTTGTGCAGCAAGCTTTCATTTGGCATCATGATGTTGAGCACGAGTTGCTCTGCCACCTCTGCGCTGATGTAGGGACGTCCCGACGCCACCTTGTGGATCGCGCCCACGAGCTGGGTGCCCGCGCTTTCCTTGGTCAGATAGCCTTGCGCGCCGGCGCGGATGGCGCGCACCGCATATTGCTCTTCCTCGTGCATGGTGAGGATCAGGATGGATAGCTTGGGCGCCTCGCTGCGAATTTGCCGGATCAGGTCGACGCCGCTGCGGCCCGGCATTGACAGGTCGAGCAGCAGCAGGTCGAAGCCGCCCTGGCGCACGTGGTTGAGTACTTCAAAGCCATCGATGGCTTCACCCACGATGTCGATATCCGGCGCGCCGTCAAGGATGCGCTTCAATCCTTCGCGCATGATGGTGTGGTCGTCGGCAATCACAATACGTATCATAGGCGGCAATCTGGAGGCGTGTAATCTGCGGTGTCCGTCACCGGACAATCAATGTTAAAAAACGAGAAACGTTGTCATTTTAACTGAAGCTGCCGCATTGTGCCTTTTTCTTGATGTGCCGGCAATGGCCGCCCCCGTGGCCATGTGACCCCTTATTTCGAAGGGGGTTCCTTGATCAGTCTATGCACGAGGACGGGCAATTTGGAGTGCGACAGCACCTTGTTGGTCACGCTGCCCAGCAGTAACTGACCCCAGCCGCTGCGGCCATGCGAGCCCATGAAAATCAGGTCGCATTGCTGCAATTGCGCCACTTCCACTATTTTCAGGGCGGGACTGTCGGAAAACGCTGTCAGGCCCGTTGCTTGCAGGCCCCGCTTGGCAGCCGCGTCGAGGATGGGCTGCCAGTGGTCGGCGCCTGCCTTGCGCATGGCGATGCGGTATTCCTCTTCACTGGGATAGCTTGGCGGAATGATTTCGATGTACACCGGGTACTGGTACTCGGGCGCCACGTACACGGCAAGGATGTCGGCGTGCATCTGTTCGGCAAAGGCAACGCCAGCACAGGCCGTCAAGTTAGAGACGGTGGAGCCGTCCGTGGCGATCAGAATTTTCTTATACATGGCAGGTCCTTTGGCAGTGACTCAGCGCGCGCAACGCCTCTTATTGTAGACGTGGCGGCAGCATAGTATTCATGTAAAGACTTGATAATTATCAATACTATTGCACCTTCAGTATAGACAACATTGGCAGAAAGATCGTGTTTTACTTGCAACGATGTCCGTGTGGCGCTATTGCACAGGTGCCCGCGAGCAGGATTTCTCTTGCGCGCCGCGTGGTCTTGCACGCACGCCAATGGTAGTATTTCAAAATACAACAGCAGGAACACTTATTTCCTGGTGGAAAAGCTCTTGTGGACCAGCTTTGCACCAGGAAGCGCGTTTTGAGATTTACCAACAGGGCGGCGCCCTGCTACACTCGCACCATCGCAGCGGTATTGCCTCAAATCATCTTAATCGAGAAATTGTGGGTATCAGTCTGTAAAACGCACAGTTCAGGCGGAATTTTGACAAATTATGGAGAAGCAGGGATATGACCAACGCCGCTGATGATTTCGATGCATTATTCGATGAAGTATCCGCGCAAAGCGCGGCCGCAGCCACGCCGGCGCCTGCCCCCGCGCCCGCTCCCGCCGTGATCGCGGACGACGATTTTGACGCGCTGTTTGACTCCGTGTCGGCCAGCGCGGCCGTGCCGGCAGCTGCCGCGCCAGCCGCACCGGAAGCGGTGCCCGTCGCCAGCGCCGACGCGCCTGGTGAAGCAGCCGACCCTGTCGACCAGTCCGACAAGCCGATGTTCGAGCGCCTGGGCGGCATCGTGCGCCTGCTGCACGATTCGCTGCGCGAACTGGGTTACGACAAGGCCTTGACGGAAGCGTCGTCGCAGATCGTCGACGCCCAGGATCGCCTGGAATATGTCGCCACCCTGACGGAACAGGCCGCCAACAAGGTCTTGAACACGCTCGACGAAGGCATGCCGGCACAAGATGTGTTGTCGAAGAAAGCCAAGGACATGGACAGCCGCTGGACGGCCCTGTTCGACGGCAAGCTGAGCCTGGAAGAATTCAAGGCCCTGGCCGGTGATTCGCGCCAGTTCGCGCAAGCCGTTGCCGAAGCGACGGAAGCGGAAAAAGCGCGCTTGCTGGAAATCATGATGGCGCAGGACTTCCAGGACATCACGGGCCAGCTGATCAAAAAAGTGGTCAACATCACCAAGACGGTGGAGCACGAGCTTGCCCAGCTGCTGCGCGACAACGCGCCGGCCGAAGTGCGCGAAAAACTGGCGCAAAAGCCGGTGCCGCTGATGCAGGGCCCGTCCGTGCCGTCGGTGGCGCTGGACCAGGATAATGTAGACGACCTTCTTGCGGATTTGGGATTCTAATGGACGATATGCTCAAGGATTTCGTCGTTGAGGCGATGGATCTTGCAGTTAATGTTGAAGAGCACTTATTGCGCCTCGAGCGTGATCCTGACAACAAGGAAACACTGAATGCCGTGTTTCGTTCTTTCCATACCATCAAGGGTGGCGCCGGCTTCATGGGCTTGCCCGCACTGGTGGCGGCTTGCCATCTGACGGAAAATCTGTTCGACGCCTTGCGTACGGGCGCCGCGCCCGTGACGCCGATCGCCATCGAGGCGGCGTTGCAAGCGTCCGGTTTCGTGGCTGACCAGCTGACGGAGCTGGCGAATGGCGCCGCGCCGGAAAGCTTGCCGGCCATGCCGGAAGAGCTGGAACACATCCTGACGAACGCTATCGAAGGCAAGGGCATGGACGCACACGCGCCGGCCGCAGCCGTGGTGGCGGAAGTGGCCGCGCCCGTTGCCCAGGTCGCTGAAGTTGCCGTGGCCGCGCCCGCCGCTGCCGCTGCCGTTTCCACCGCCAGCGCCGATGGCCTGGACTGGGAAAGCATGTATAACGTCGTCGTGCCCGAGGCTAGCCGGGTCGCTGCCGCGCCGGTGTCCGCCGTCGCCGCTGCCCCTGCCGTCGTGGCCGCCACGCCTGCCGCTGCCGCCAAGCCGGCCGGCAAGGCCTGGGATGGCGCGGAACGCCGCGAAGAGCGTCCGGAAGTGCGCCATGCCGCGCCCGTCAAGGAAGACAGCATCCGCGTCGACGCCGTCAAGCTCGACGCGCTGCTGGAAGTGGCCGGCGAGTCCGTGCAGGCCGCCAACCAGGCTGCCGTGCTGCTCGAGCGCTTGCTGCAATTCAAATTTGAAGGCCAGGCCGCCACCTTGATGGCGACTCTGGCGGAAACCCTGGAACGCGCCTCGCGCTACTCGACGGAACTGCAGCGGGCCACCCTGGCCACGCGCATGCAGCCTGTCGGCCGCCTGTTCCAGAAATTCCCGCGCCTCGTGCGCGAACTGGCCAAGGACCTGGGCAAGGATGTCGAGCTGACCATCGAAGGCGCTGAGACGGAAGTCGACCGCGTCGTGGTCGACAGCCTGTACGATCCGCTCGTGCACATGCTGCGCAACTCGCTCGACCATGGCGTCGAATCGCCGGAAGCGCGCCTGGCTGCCGGCAAGCCCGCCAAATCGTATATTTCGCTGAAGGCATGGCAGGAAGCCAACAGCGTCATGATCGTGCTGCAGGATGATGGCAAGGGCATGGACCCGGTTTTCCTGCGCAGCAAGGCCCAGCAAAAGGGCTTGATCAGCGAAAACGCGCAATTGAGCAACGACGAATGCTTCCAGCTGGTATTCCTGCCGGGCTTCTCGACCAAGGAAGTCGCGTCCAGCGTCTCCGGGCGCGGCGTGGGCATGGACGTGGTGAAAACGGCCGTGGAGAAGAACCGCGGCGCCATCCACATCGAATCGACGCTGGGCAAGGGCACCAAGTTTGCCATCCGCCTGCCGATCGAGCTGTCGATCGTGCCGACCATGCTGGTGTCGACGTCGGGCGCCGCGCTGGCCCTGCCGATGGCGGTGGTGCAGCGCGTCGTCGAATTGCCGGAAACCTTCATGGAAGTGGGCGGTGCGCCCGTGCTGAAAGACCAGGGTCGTCCATTGCCTGTGCGCTCGCTGGCCGGCGCCCTGGGCTACGAATCGTGCAGCGAGCGCGTCGGTATTGTGGTCGCTGCGCCACAGCCGTACATTCTCGCCGTGGAAGCCGTCGATGGCACGGCCGACCTGGTGATCAAGCCGATGACGGCCATCACCGTGGAAGGCATTACCGGTACAGCCCGCTCGGCTGAAGGCGAGCTGGTGCTAGTCGTGGGCCTATCTTTCCTGATGGATGGTTGCAGGGGAAGTGTGCGCATGGCTGCCTAGAAACACAGGCCAGTTCACATCAAGCCCGCTGCAGACCTCTGCAGCGGGCTTTTTTTTCGGCTTTTTTCGATTTTTATTCGCCCCGCCGGCATTTTGGCGGATTTTCGTATCAGCAATTTTTTCGCCATATCCGCAAAGTGCGCCAAATTTTGTATCGCCTATCCCACGCTGGGGCGGCTTTTGGTTCTGCATTGCACAATATATGGCATAATCATTGCCGATCCCTTCGATCAGTACGACAGATCACTTACTACAGGCTGTGGCAACGCTGCATAAATCATGATGAAGACGCTTTACGACAAACTCTGGGAATCCCACGTTGTTCGGGCCGAAGATGATGGCACGACAATTTTGTACATCGACCGGCACCTGTTGCACGAAGTCACCAGCCCGCAAGCCTTCGATGGCCTCAGCGTGGCGGGCCGCCAGCCGTGGCGCATTTCCGCCAACCTGGCCGTGGCCGACCATAATGTACCAACCACCAGCCGGGTCGACGGCATTGCCGATCCCGTCTCGCGCCTGCAGGTGGAAACGCTGGACAAGAACGCCAAGCACTACGGCTTGACCTACTTCAACATGAACGACAAGCGCCAGGGTATCGTGCACGTGATCGGCCCCGAGCAGGGCGCGACCCTGCCCGGCATGACGGTCGTGTGCGGCGACTCGCACACGTCGACGCACGGCGCCTTCGGCGCGCTGGCGCACGGCATCGGCACGTCCGAAGTGGAACACGTGCTGGCCACGCAAACCTTGCTGCAAAAGAAATCCAAATCCATGCTGGTGCAAGTCGACGGCGCCTTGCCGGCCGGCGTGACGGCGAAAGATATCGTACTGGCCATCATCGGCAAGATCGGCACGGCTGGCGGCACGGGCTACTGTATCGAGTTCGGCGGCTCGGCCATCCGTGCGCTGTCGATGGAAGGTCGCATGACGGTGTGCAATATGGCCATCGAGGCGGGCGCGCGCGCCGGCATCATCGGCGTGGATGACACTACCATCAATTACGTCAAGGGCCGTCCGTTTTCGCCGGCCGGTCCGCACTGGGAGCGCGCCGTGGCCTACTGGCGCACCCTGCATTCGGACCCGGGCGCCCGCTTCGACCTCGTCGTCACCCTCAACGCCGCTGACATCGTGCCGCAAGTGACCTGGGGCACGTCGCCCGAGATGGTGATCGGCGTCGATGGCCGCGTGCCGGACCCTGACCAGGAAAAAGACAGCGTCAAGCGCGATGCGATGGAAAAGGCGCTCGTCTACATGGCCCTGAAACCGAACACCGCCATCGAAGACATCCGCATCGACAAGGTCTTCATCGGTTCCTGCACCAATTCGCGCATCGAGGATTTGCGCGCGGCCGCCGCCGTGGTGCGCGGCAAGTACCGCGCCTCGAACGTCACCCTGGCGCTGGTGGTGCCCGGCTCCGGCCTTGTCAAGGACCAGGCCGAACGCGAAGGGCTGGACCGCATCTTCAAGGATGCCGGTTTCGAATGGCGCGAGCCCGGCTGCTCCATGTGCCTGGCCATGAATGCGGACCGTCTGGAACCAGGTGAACGCTGCGCCTCGACCTCGAACCGCAACTTCGAGGGCCGGCAAGGGCAGGGCGGACGTACCCACCTGGTGTCGCCTGCGATGGCGGCGGCGGCGGGTATCGCCGGCCACTTTGTCGACGTGCGGGGATTGCGATGACGGCAGGGACTGGCGCCGCTGGTTTACACTAGCGTTTTCGGTCCCTTACTTCCTATCAAGAAATCATCATGAAAAAACTCTTCGCCCTCCTCATCGCCACCGTCATCCTGTCTGGCTGCAACACCGTCTCCGGCATCGGCCGCGATGTGCAGAAAGTCGGCCAGGTCGTCACTGGCGCCGGCGGAAAATAAACCGTGACGTGACGGCGCCCTGCGCCGCGCGTCTTACCGAGTAGAAACAGCATGGATAAATTTACGATTTACGAAGGCCTGGTGGCCCCGCTGGACCGCGCCAACGTCGATACCGACGCGATTATCCCGAAGCAATTCCTGAAATCGATCCACCGCAGCGGTTTCGGCCCCAACCTGTTCGACGAATGGCGTTACCTCGATCATGGCGAACCGGGCCAGGACAACAGCCGCCGCCCGCTGAACCCCGATTTCGTGCTCAACGAGGCGCGCTACCAGGGTGCTTCGATCTTGCTGACGCGCAAGAACTTCGGCTGCGGCTCCTCGCGCGAACATGCGCCGTGGGCGCTGGACCAGTATGGCTTCCGCGCCATCATCGCGCCCTCGTTTGCCGACATCTTCTTCAACAATTGCTACAAGAACGGCTTGCTGCCCATCGTGCTGTCGGAAAGCCAGGTCGAGCACCTGTTCAATGAAGTCAAGGCATTTCCCGGCTACAAGCTGGTGGTGGACCTGGAACAGCAGTGCGTGCGCACCAGCAATGGTTCCGTTTCGTACCCGTTCGAGATCGACGCCTTCCGCAAGTATTGCCTGATGAATGGCCTCGACGATATCGGCCTGACCCTGCGCCATGCGGAAGATATCCGCGCCTTCGAAGAACGCCACCTGCATAGCCAACCTTGGCTCGCCAACGTCATCTAATCGATAAAAATATGAAAATTGCAATTTTACCCGGCGACGGCATCGGTCCTGAAATCGTCGCGCAAGCCGTCAAGGTCTTGAATGTGTTGGGCGAATCGTTCGAGCTGGAAACAGCACCCGTGGGCGGCGCCGGCTATGCGGCCCATGGACACCCCTTGCCGGAAGGCACCCTGGCCCTGGCGAAAGCGGCCGATGCCGTGCTGTTCGGCGCCGTGGGCGACTATCAATACGACAAGCTGGAGCGCCAGTTCCGCCCGGAACAAGCTATCCTGGGTTTGCGCAAGAACCTGGGCCTGTTCGCCAACCTGCGTCCGGCCATTTTGTATCCGGAACTGGCGGGCGCATCGACCCTGAAGCCGGAAGTGGTGTCCGGCCTGGACATCCTGATCATCCGCGAATTGACGGGTGACATTTATTTCGGCCAGCCCCGTGGCGTGCGCGAGTGCCCGGACGGTCCGTTCAAGGGCCAGCGCGAAGGTTTTGACACCATGCGCTATGCGGAAGGCGAAATCCGCCGCATCGCCCACGTGGCTTTCCAGGCCGCGCAAAAGCGCGACAAGCGGCTGACCAGCGTGGACAAGGCGAACGTGCTGGAAACGTTCCAGTTCTGGAAAGACATCGTCACCGACGTGCACAAGGAATACCCGGACGTGGCCCTCGATCATATGTATGTCGATAACGCGGCCATGCAACTGGTGCGGGCGCCGAAGAAATTCGACGTCATGGTAACGGGCAATATGTTCGGCGACATCTTGTCGGACGCGGCCGCCATGCTGACGGGCTCGATCGGCATGCTGCCATCGGCTTCGCTGGACGCCAACAACAAGGGCTTGTACGAGCCATCGCACGGCTCGGCGCCCGATATCGCGGGCAAGGGCATCGCCAATCCGCTTGCGACGATTTTGTCGGCCGCCATGATGCTGCGCTATTCGCTGAACCGCGAAGAGCAGGCAAACCGTATCGAGGCAGCCGTCAAGCGAGTGCTGGCGCAGGGCTTGCGCACGGCCGACATCCACGAAGCGGGCACGACTTTGGTCGGTACCGAGGCGATGGGCGATGCAGTTGTAAAAGCACTGGGATAAAATAGTCTAATGACGGCAGTCGCCGTCTCATCTTGAGGAATGGTAATGAAATTAGTTGGCTTGGTAGGTTGGCGCGGTATGGTCGGTTCGGTCCTGATGCAGCGCATGCAGGAAGAGGGCGATTTTGCCCATATCGAACCGGTGTTTTTCACCACCTCGAACACGGGCGGCGCGGCGCCGGCCATGGCGAAGAATGAAACCATCCTCAAGGATGCCAACAACATCGCCGAACTGTCCAAGTGCGACATCATCATTTCCTGCCAGGGCGGCGACTACACGAGCGCCGTTTTCCCGCAGCTGCGCGCTAGCGGCTGGAATGGCTACTGGATCGATGCGGCTTCGACCTTGCGCATGGAAAAAGACGCCGTCATCGTGCTCGACCCCGTCAACCTGCACGTCATCAAGGATGCGCTGGGCAAGGGCGTCAAGAACTACATCGGCGGCAATTGCACCGTCTCGTGCATGATGATGGGCCTGGGCGGCCTGTTCCAGCACGACCTGATCGACTGGATGACGTCGATGACGTACCAGGCGGCATCGGGCGGCGGCGCGCAGCACATGCGCGAACTGCTGACGCAATTTGGCACCATCAACGGCTCCGTCAAGGCGCTGCTGGACAACCCGGCTTCCGCCATCCTGGAAATCGACCGCCAGGTGCTGGCCACCCAGCACGGCTATTCCCCGGATGAAATCAAACAATTCGGCGCGCCGCTGGCCGGCAACCTGATCCCGTGGATCGACAAGGACCTGGGCAATGGCCAGTCGAAGGAAGAGTGGAAGGCGGGCGCGGAAACCAACAAGATTCTCGGTCGCGGCATCGATTTCGGCACCAAGGAAATTCCTGTCGACGGTCTGTGCGTGCGCATCGGCGCCATGCGCTGCCATTCGCAAGCCCTGACCATCAAGCTGAAAAAGACGTGCCGCTCGATGAAATCAACGACATAATCGCCAGCAATAATCAATGGGTGAAATTCGTGCCGAACACGCGCGAAGCGTCCGTGCGCGACTTGTCGCCGGCGGCGGTCACGGGCAGCCTGACGATTCCAGTCGGCCGCGTGCGCAAGATGAGCATGGGTGGCGAATACCTGTCCGCCTTCACCGTGGGCGACCAATTGCTGTGGGGCGCGGCCGAGCCACTGCGCCGCATGCTGCGCATTTTGCTCGACGCCTAATGGCAATAAATTGCTGATCTAAATCAAGCCGGGGCTGTATTCCCGGCTTTTTTTTTCGCCCTGAGCCCGTCAAGGCTCAACCATGCGGAGCTTGCATAGCTCTGGGCATGATGATATGTTGATACCTCTGGAAAAGTAACAGTTTTCCCATGTCAACTAAGATGCCGCCAACTATGCCTGTACACACTCGTCCCCGGGTCGCCTCCCTTGCCATTAAAACACTCAGCAGCGCTGTCGCCTGTGCGGTGTTCTTGTCACCGGCGGTATCCGCAGCCGAGCTGGGCAAGATCACGGTGCTGTCCGCCGCCGGCCAGCCACTGCGCGCCGAGGTCGAATTATCGGCCGTCAAGCCAGGCGAGGCCTCGAGCCTGCTGGCCAAGCTGGCGCCGCCGGACGCGTATCGCCAGGCCAACGTGGAATTCAATCCCGCCCTGAACGCGTTGACGTTTGCCGTGGAAAACCGCGACGGCAAGGCCTTCATCCGCATCAGTTCGGCGCAACCGGTGGCCGAACCCTTGGTCGACCTGCTGCTGGAGCTGAGCAGCAAGAGCGGTCGCCAGGTGCGCGAATATGCATTCGTGCTCGACACGCCCGAAGCGCGCCAGACGCGCGGCGCGCAAGTGACGGCCCCGGCCGAACCGGGCCGGGCCGGGCGCAATGTGGAGCCGACGGCGGCGCAAGAGTCACGCAAGAAGCCGGCTGGTGAATACAAGGTCAAGGCGGGTGACACCTTGAGCCGCATCGCCAGCGAACTGAAACCATCGGGCGTCTCGCTCGACATGATGCTCGTGGCCCTGTACCGCGCCAATCCCGACGCCTTCAAGGGCGAGAACATGAACCGCATGCAGGCCGGGCGCATTCTGGCCGTGCCGGGTGCGGACACCGTACGCGCTACTGGTGCGGCTGAAGCGAAGGGCATCGTGACGGCGCACGCCATCGATTTCGAAGCCTACCGCAACAAGCTGGCAGGCCAGGTGTCGCAAAGCAAGCCGACCAAGGCCACGCAAGCGACGCAAAGCACGGCCGGCAAGATCGGCCCGACCAAAGTGCAGGAAAAGCCGACGGCCGTGAGCGAGTCGCAAGACAAGCTGAAACTGTCGAAGGCGGAGCCGGCGGCCAAGTCGGCCGGCAAGAGCGCCGTCGCCAGTGAGGAAGACAAGATCGCCAAGGCGAAACAGGTCGATGAAGCGGCTGCCCGCGTAAAAGAGCTGGAAAAGAACGTCAGCGACCTGGAAAAGCTGATGGCGGTCAAGAGCAAGGCCATGGCCGACAAGAGCGCCCCGGCGCCCGCCAAACCGGCCGAGGTTGCTGCCAGCGCATTGGCCAGTGCACCGGCCAGTGCCATCGCCAGCGCGCCGACCGAAGCCCAGCCTCCTGTGCCGAAAGCCAAGCCGGTACCGCTGGTGAAAAAGCCATCGCCGCTGGAACCGACTTTCGCCGACAAGATCAATGACCACCTGGGTGCCGTCGGCATCGGCCTGGCAGCGCTGCTGGCTGCCGTGGCCGCGCTGGTGATCGCGCGCCGCCGCAAGGACGTGCCGCCGCCCGCGGAAGATATCGCCCCCGTGTTTGAGCCGGAAGCGCCAGTGGCGCCGCCGGCTGGCCTGGCGCCGGAAGACCAGCAGTCCGAAGCGAGCAACCACCTGTTCGGCACTGGCGCCGCCGCTGCCGGTGTGGCCGCCGTGGCGGGGGCCAGCATGCTCGATGCGAATGAAACGGACCCGGTCGCCGAAGCGGACGTGTATATCGCCTACGGCCGCGATGGCCAGGCGGAAGATATCCTCAAAGAAGCCTTGCGCATCCACCCGGAACGCCATGCGGCCCGCCTGAAGCTGTTGGAAATCTATTCGGCCCGCAACGATGTGCGCGCATTTGAAGACCAGGCCAGCGAGCTGTACAGCCTGACGCGCGGTCAGGGTGAAGAGTGGCCGCAGGCGGCCGCCTTGGGCCTGGCGCTCGATCCTGCCAATCCCCTGTATGGCGATACGGAAGACGACGCCGTTGTCAGCCTGAGCAAGGCTGCCGGCGACGACTTGCATGGTCAGAGCATGGACTTGCCCGACGATCTGTCTACTCCTGAGTCAGTGCCATCGGCTGACCTGGCGCCGGCCGAGCCGGTATCCTCCGTAGCGGCCCGCGATGCGCGCGCGCCCCTCGATTTTGACCTCGACAGCCTCGATTTCGAGCCCGTTTCCACCAGCGACCCGATCGTCATGCCGGGACCGGACAGCAAGCCGGTCTCCGCCGCGCAGGATGCGCACTATGACGCCAGCATGGATTTCGGCCTGGATCTGGTGCCGCCAGCGGGCCCCGTGAATGGCGTGGGCGCCGGCTTGACGCCGCTGCCCGATCCATTGAAGGACGTGGACCTGGCCCATTTCGACCTCGACGAACCGGTGGCGCCAGCTGCCGCGCCGGTCGCGGCGGCCGAGCCTTCCCTCGACAGCCTGTTCGACGACGCGCAAACGCCGGCGACCTTGCCGGAAGCCATACCGCCGGCACAGGAATTCGACCTGTCCGGCATCGACCTGGACCTCAACGATGGCAAGACGGCCAGCGTCGGCGTGGACGACCCGCTGTCGGCCATCCACATGGAAATGGATACCAAGCTGGACTTGGCGATCGCTTACCAGGAAATCGGCGACAAGGAAGGCGCGCGCGAGCTGATCGATGAGGTCATCAAGGGCGGCAGCGCCGAACAGGTCGCAAAAGCCAATACCATGCGTGCGCTGCTGAGCTAAGCACCTGATACGACGTCCATGGCTGCGTTGCACGGTCTCGCCGTACTATTCGTACTGTCTTCGACCGCGCGCCTTGCCCTGAACGCCGTCTCAGGCGCTTGTGTGGCCGGAAGGCGGGGCTGCCTTTGCGCCGGTATAATGCTTCGATGCAAAATATTACGACAGCAACGCCATTGAAGCGTATCGTCCTCGGCCTGCAGTACGACGGCACGGCCTGGCACGGATACCAGAAACAGGAAGATGGGCAAACGGTGCAGGACCAGCTGGAAAACGCGCTGGAGCAGTTTGCCCGCGTGCGCCTGGCCACGACGTGCGCCGGCCGCACGGATACGGGCGTGCATGCGCTTGAGCAAGTCGTGCACTTCGATACGGAGCTGAACCGCGACGTGCACTCGTGGGTGCGCGGCGTCAACGCCTTCCTGCCGAAATCCATCGCCGTGCGCTGGGCCAAAGAGCTGGCCGGCGACCCCACCGTCAACGATTTCTTCCACGCCCGCTTCAGCGCTCGCGCGCGTACCTATCATTATGTGTTGTATAACAACGCCACCCGTTCACCGCTGGTGGAAGGGCGCGCCGGCTTCTTTTTCCGTCCGCTGGACGTGGAACTGATGCGCCAGGCCGTGCAGCCGCTGCTGGGCTGGCACGATTTCACGGCCTTTCGCGCCGCGCAATGCCAGGCCAAGTCGCCCGTCAAGCTCATGCATGACATCCGCATTGAGCGGCGCGGTGATTGCGTCATCTTCACCATTACGGCGAATGCCTTCCTGCACCACATGGTGCGCAACCTGGTCGGTTCGCTCGTCTACATCGGCACGGGGCGCGAAAAACCGGACTGGCTGGGGCACTTGCTTGAAAGTAAAGATCGCCACGCGGCGGCGCCCACCTTCATGCCGGACGGCCTGTACCTGGCGCAGATCGATTACGATCCAAAATGGGCATTGCCGCAAGATAGCAGCAGCGCCTTGCCCTGGTTCTGACGTTTCGCATCAAGCAATAACATCAAGGAATAACATGCCACGCACACGCATCAAGATCTGCGGCCTGACCCGCGTTGAAGACATCCAGGCGGTCGTGGCGGCGGGCGCCGACGCCATCGGCTTTGTGTTTTATCCGAAAAGCCCCCGCTACGTGACGCCCGAGCAGGCGGCCAGTCTGATCGCGGCCATGCCGCCCTACGTGACGACGGTGGGCCTGTTCGTCAACGCCACCGTGGACGAGGTACGGGCCACGAAGGCCGTGGCGCCCTTGTCCCTGCTGCAATTTCATGGCGATGAGACGCCCGAACACAGCGCGGCGCTCGCCGGCGCCGTGAATACGCCGTTTACGCAAGTGTTCCGCATCAAACCCGACACCAGCTTTGAAGATTTGCTAGAATACGAACAGCGCTATCGCGCCGCCAGTCCCTTGTTTTCCAGCCTCTTGCTGGACACCTATGTGGATGCCTACGGCGGTGCAGGAAAGGTATTTGATTGGTCCCTCATTCCAGAAGAACTCGCGCCTCGGGTCGTTTTAAGTGGTGGCTTGAGCGTACAAAACGCGACTGACGCAGTGGTGCGCGTGCGCCCTTGCGCCGTCGATATCAGCAGTGGTGTCGAAGCGTCCAAGGGCATCAAGGACGCATCCCGAGTCCGCGCGTTCATCGCCGCGGTGCAGGATGCCGATGCCATCATTGCCAGAGGAAACCACCATGAATGACCACATGAATGACCACAGCGCCGCGCCCGGCGCAGCCGCCGCATTGTTCCACGCAACCGATTACCCGTTTCCCGACCTGCGCGGCCACTTCGGCCCGTATGGCGGCTCTTTCGTTGCCGAAACGCTCACGCATGCGCTGGCCGAGCTGAAAGACGCCTACGCCCGCTATAGCGTCGATCCGGAATTCCTCGAAGAGTTCCGCTACGAGCTGAAACATTTCGTCGGCCGTCCATCGCCCATCTATCACGCCAAGCGCTGGTCCGAAATGGCCGGCGGCGCGCAAATCTATTTCAAGCGCGAAGACTTGAACCACACGGGCGCGCACAAGATCAATAACGTGATCGGCCAGGCCTTGCTGGCCAAGCGCATGGGCAAGCCGCGCATCATCGCCGAGACGGGCGCCGGCCAGCATGGCGTGGCTACGGCCACCATCTGTGCCCGCTTCGGCCTCGAATGCGTGGTCTACATGGGCAGCGAAGACGTCAAGCGCCAGGCGCAGAACGTGTACCGCATGAAATTGCTGGGCGCTACCGTCGTGCCCGTCGAATCCGGCTCCAAGACCCTCAAGGATGCGCTGAACGAAGCCATGCGCGACTGGGTCACCAACATCGAAAACACCTTTTATATCATCGGCACCGTGGCCGGCCCCCATCCGTATCCGATGATGGTGCGCGACTTCCAGTCCGTGATCGGCGAGGAATGCCTGGTGCAGATGCCGGAAATGACGGGCCGCCAGCCCGACTACGTGGTCGCCTGCATCGGCGGCGGCTCGAACGCCATGGGCATCTTTTACCCGTATATCGACCAGAAGGATGTGAAACTGATCGGCGTGGAAGCGGCTGGCGAAGGATTGGATACGGGCAAGCACTCGGCCTCGCTGACGGCCGGCTTCCCGGGCGTGTTGCACGGTAACCGCACCTATCTGCTGCAGGATGAAAACGGCCAGATCATCGAGACGCATTCCGTCTCGGCCGGCCTCGACTATCCCGGCGTGGGTCCGGAACATGCGTGGCTGAAAGATTCCGGCCGCGCGCAATACGTGTCGATCACGGACGACGAGGCCTTGCAGGCTTTCCACGACTGCTGCCATATCGAAGGCATCATCCCGGCCCTGGAGTCGTCGCACGCACTGGCCTACGCGGCCAAGCTGGCGGCCACCTTGCCGAAAGACCAGATCGTACTGGCCAACCTGTCGGGCCGTGGCGACAAGGACATGCATACCGTGGCGGAGCGCATGGGTTTGAATTTCAGTTAATCAACTGACAATCCCGGTATTGCGTAGGTCGGATTAGCGCTTCAGCGCGTAATCCGACATCCTCCACTGATAAAGAAAGCTCCCCATGTCCCGTATCGCCACCACCTTTGCCAATTTAAAATCGAACAACAAGACCGGCCTGGTCACCTTCATCACCGCCGGCGACCCCGGCCCCGACGCCACCGTGCCCCTGATGCACGCGCTCGTTGAGGGCGGCGCCGATATACTGGAGCTGGGCGTGCCGTTTTCCGACCCCATGGCCGAAGGCCCCGTCATCCAGCGCGCCTGCGAACGGGCCTTGAAGTTCAACGTCGGCATTCACGATGTATTCGGCTATGTGCGTCAGTTCCGCGAGACCAACCAGACGACGCCCGTGGTACTGATGGGCTATGCCAACCCCATCGAACGCATCGGCAGCGCCGCGTTTATTGAGGCAGCGCAAGCGGCCGGCGCCGATGGCGCCATCGTCGTCGACTATCCGCCGGAAGAATGTGAGGAATTTGCCGCCGCCATGCGCGCAGCCGGCCTCGACCTGATTTTCCTGCTGGCTCCCACCTCGACCGAAGAGCGCATCGCGCAAGTGGCCAAGGTTGGCGGCGGCTTCAGCTACTATGTGTCGCTCAAGGGCGTCACGGGTGCCGGTAACATTGATACGGAACAGGTGGCAGAGCGTCTTGCAGCCATCCGCCAGCATGTAAAATTGCCTATCGGCGTGGGCTTCGGCATCCGCGATGGCGCCACGGCCAAGGCCGTTGCCAAGGTGGCCGATGCCGTCGTGATCGGCAGCCGCATCATCCAGGAGATTGAAAATGCCCCGGAAGGGGGCGCCGTCGACGCCGTGCGCAGCTTTACGGCTGGCATCCGCGCCGCACTGGACGCCTGAGCAAGCTTGTTGTTTACGCAAGCTCGGGTGGCGGCAAAGTTCGACAGCCCGGCGATAAACGGCTACACTTCGGCCACTGAATGCCTGTCATTGTGCAATAGATAAAATTTTTTGGTGGCGCCCTGCGGGGGCGCCGCCGTTTATCGTCTGCCGGGGGCGTCCACCGACGCTACCCCTACAAGGGCCCAAGGAGAAAATATGAGTTGGTTGGAAAAACTGCTGCCACCGCGCATACAGCGTTCTGATGCTGCCGCGCGCAAGACCATGCCGGAAGGCCTGTGGGTCAAGTGCCCGTCGTGCGAAGCCGTGCTGTACCGTACGGACCTGGAATCGAATTTGCACGTTTGCCCGAAATGCGATCATCACATGCGCATCCGCGCACGTGAACGCCTCGACAGCCTGCTTGACGCGGGCGGTCGCTATGAAATCGGCCAGGAAATCCTGCCCGTCGATACCTTGAAATTCAAGGACAGCAAGAAATACCCGGATCGCCTGAAATCCGCCATGGAAGCGACGGGCGAGACCGATGCGATGGTCGTCATGGGCGGCGCCATCATGAGCCTGCCAGTGGTCGTGGCGTGCTTCGAATTTGAATTCATGGGCGGCTCCATGGGCTCCGTCGTGGGCGAGCGCTTCGTGCGCGGCGCGCAAATCGCGCTGGAACAGAAAGTGCCGTTCATTTGCATCACCGCCACCGGTGGCGCGCGCATGCAGGAAGGCTTGCTGTCCCTGATGCAAATGGCGAAAACCACGGCCATGCTGACCAAGCTGTCCGAAAAGAAATTGCCATTCATCAGCGTGCTGACCGATCCGACCATGGGCGGCGTATCCGCCTCGTTCGCCTTCATGGGCGACGTGGTTATCGCTGAACCAAAAGCACTGATCGGCTTTGCCGGCCCGCGCGTGATTGAAAACACCGTGCGCGAAAAACTGCCGGAAGGCTTCCAGCGCGCCGAGTTCCTCGTCACCAAGGGCGCCGTCGACATGATCGTCGACCGTCGCAAGATGCGCGAAGAAATCGCCCGTCTGCTGGCCTTGTTGCAAAACCAGGCTGTCGAAGTCTTGGCGTAACGCCAAAGTAACAGGCCGGGTGGTGTCCTGCGGACCCGCCCGGTTGCCACGCTACACCGTCTGCGCGCCGCGCGCACTGTCTCCTCATCAAGAAGTCTCCCATGCACAAGCTCCCCACCACCTTGCCGGAATGGCTCGCCATGCTGGAAACCCGCCATTCGGAAACCCAGATCAACATGGGCCTGGACCGCGTGCAAGCCGTCAAGGCGCGCATGCAGCTGGCTTTTACTTGCCCCGTGATCATGGTGGCGGGCACGAATGGCAAGGGTTCCACCTGCGCCATGCTGGAATCCGTGTTGTTGCGCGCCGGCTACAAAGTGGGGCTGTACATCAAGCCGCACTTTCTCGATTTCAATGAGCGCGCCCGCGTGCTGGGCGAGATGGCCAGCGACGAACAGCTCGTCGCCAGCTTCAATGCCGTCGAAGCCGTGCGCGCTGACACGCCGCTGACGTATTTCGAATTCACCACCCTGGCGATTTTGCACCTGCTGTCGCAGGCGAAGCTGGACGTGGTCATCCTGGAAGTGGGCCTGGGCGGGCGCCTGGACGCCGTCAACGTGATCGACGCCGACGTGGCCATCGTCACCAGCGTCGATATCGACCACACGGATTACCTGGGCGACACGCGCGAAGCGATCGGTTTTGAAAAGGCGGGCATCTTCCGCCCGGGCAAGGCGGCCATCTGCAGCGACCCCGTGCCGCCGCAGTCGCTGATCGACCATGCCGAGGCCATCGGCGCCGATCTGTGGCTGATGGGCCGCGATTTCAACTACTCGGGCGACAAGCAGCAGTGGAACTACGGCGGGCGCGAGCAGCGCCGCAATTCGCTCGCGTATCCAAGCTTGCGTGGCGCCAACCAGATACTCAATGCGACGGCCGTGCTGGCTGCGCTGGAAGTGCTGAAGCTGAAACTGCCCGTGGGCGCGCAGGAAGTGCGCACGGGCCTCGTGACGGTGGAACTGCCGGGCCGCTTCCAGGTCTTGCCTGGGCGCCCCAGCGTGATCCTCGACGTGGCGCACAACCCGCACGCGGCCTCGGCGCTGAACCAGAACCTGGGCAATATGGGTTTCCACCCGTACACCTACGCCGTGTTCGGCTCCATGCAGGACAAGGATATCGATGGCGTGCTGGCCGCGATGAGCGAACATGTCGACCACTGGTGCCTGACGGGTCTGCCTTCGCCGCGTGCAGCCACGGCTTCCGAGCTGGCCGCCAAGGTGCAGATCATGCTGGAAGATAAGCCCGACAGCAGTGAACATACTGTGGCTATTTTCGATGATCCGGCACAAGCTTTTGCAAATGCAATGAGCCGGGCCGGTGAGAATGATAGAATTGTGGTCTTTGGTTCTTTCCTCACCGTCGCAGGCGTGATGAAGGCCCGAAAATCCTCACTTCACTGAAACGCACTCGACTGAAAATCACGCATGGGCTTGTTCTCGAAACTGTTTAAAAACAAGCAAGAATCCTCTGGCGAAGACAGCGGCTTTTATGTCCCTGGCGAAGCACAGTCGCCGACCCGCAAGCGCGCAGCCAACACCTCCGGTGGAGGTGGATCGCGCCGTGGCGGCAAGGAAGCGCCGGATCCGGTCTTGCCTGAAAAAAAGCGCGCACGCCGCCGCCTGGTCGGGGCCATCGCCCTGGCCCTGGGCGTGGCTGTCGGCTTGCCGATGCTGCTCGATTCCGAGCCGAAAGCACCTTTCAACGATATCGCCATCGACATTCCGTCGAAGGAAAAGGCCGCCGCGCCTGCGCCTGTGCCGGCCGTCCCGGCCCAGGCCGCATCGAATGGCCTGGACCAGTCCGAGGAAATCGTCGACGCTCCGCTGCCGCCTGCGGCCAAGCCCACACCGGCACCCGTGCTGGCAGCTGCTCAGCCTGCACCGGTCAAGCCGACGTATGTGGAACCGAAACCCGAGCCCAAGCCTGAGCCCAAGCCGGTCAAGGTGGAGCCAAAACCGGAGCCTAAGCACGAAACCAAGCCGGAACCCAAGGCCGAGCCGAAACACGAGCCCAAGCCTGAGCCGAAGCATGAAGTAAAACCGGAAACCAAGCCTGAGCCGAAGCCTGCCAAGCCGGCGCAATCGGCTGACGATGCCGCGCGCGCGCTGGCTATCCTGGAAGGCAAGCCGCAAGACAAGCCGCAAGAGAAAGCACAAGACAAGGCGCACGATGCCGGCAGCGGCAAGTTCGTGGTGCAGGTGGCGGCGCTGGCGACGCAGGACAAGGTCGATGAATTGCAGGACAAGCTGCGCGAAGCGGGCATCAAGTCGTACACGCAGAAAGTCTCCAGCCCGGCGGGCGAGCGCATCCGTGTGCGCGTGGGGCCGTTCGGCAGCCGCGAAGATGCCGAAAAGACCCGCGCCAAGCTGCAAAAGCTGGGCCTGGGCGGCAGTCTGGTGCCGGCGTGATGTTGCAAGGCTGAACGCGCGTGACGATCTTCGATTACCTGGTGCTGTTCGTGCTGGTGACGTCCGTGCTGATCAGCATGATGCGCGGCCTGGTCAAGGAAATACTGTCATTGGTCAGCTGGATCGTGGCTTTCGTCATTGCCAACGCCTATGGCGCCACCCTGGCGAAATTCCTGCCGGAAGCCGTACCGGGCGAAGCCATCCGTTTATTGCTGGCCTTCGTGGTGTTGTTCATCGGCGTGCGTATTTTGATGGGATTGCTTTCCATGACGGTCGACGCGCTGGTCAAGGTGACTGGCCTGAGCCTGGCCGACCGCACCCTGGGCAGCCTGTTCGGCGTGGCGCGGGGCCTTGTGATCGTGCTGACCGCCGTCATCTTGTGTGGCATGACGTCCATACCGCAGCAGCCATTCTGGAAAAACGCGCTGCTCAGCCCGTTCGCGGAACAGGGCGCGCGCGCCATCAAGCCTTATCTGCCTGCCGCTTACGCGCAGCATGTGAAATTTTGAATTTTTTTAAAATCAGTAGCACAGTTTAGGAGCACACCATGTGTGGCATCGTCGGCGTCGTTTCCCATCAACCTGTCAATCAATTGCTCTATGATGCCTTGTTGCTCCTGCAACATCGCGGTCAGGACGCGGCAGGGATTGCGACCAATCACAGCAGTATGTTTTCCATGCACAAAGCCAACGGCCTCGTGCGTGACGTCTTCCGTACGCGCAATATGCGTTCGCTGCAAGGCACGACGGGCATCGGCCATTGCCGCTACCCGACGGCCGGTTCGTCGAGCGAAGAGGAAGCACAGCCGTTCTATGTGAATGCGCCCTTCGGCATCACCCTGGCACACAATGGCAACTTGACCAACTGGGAACAGTTGAAGCTGGAAATGTTCAAGAACGACCGCCGCCACATCAATACCGATTCCGATTCGGAAGTGCTGCTCAACGTGCTGGCGCATGAAATCCAGGAAGCGACGACGGGCCTGAACCTGGACCCGGAAGCCATCTTCAAGGCAGTCACCGTGCTGAACCGCCGCGTCAAGGGCGGTTACGCCGCCGTCGCGCAAATCGCCGGCGTGGGCTTGCTGGCCTTCCGCGATCCGCACGGCATCCGTCCGCTGTGCCTGGGCATCAATGAAACGGAGCTGGGTCCTGAATACCTGATCGCCTCCGAATCCGTGGCCCTGGAAGGCATGGGCTTCCGCTTCGTGCGCGACATCGGTCCCGGCGAAGCCGTCTTCATCGATGCTGACAAGCAATTGCACAGCGCCCAATGCGCCGACAATGCCAGCCTGAACCCGTGCGTGTTCGAATTCGTCTACCTGGCCCGTCCCGACTCCGTCATCGACGGCGCTTCCGTGTACGCCACGCGCCTGAAAATGGGCGAATACCTGGCCGAGAAGATCCGCGCCGAGTTGCCTGGCGTGCATATCGACGTGGTCATGCCGATTCCCGATTCCTCGCGTCCGGCCGCCATCCAGCTGGCCATGGCGCTGAACATCGAATATCGCGAAGGCTTCATCAAGAACCGCTACATCGGCCGCACTTTTATTATGCCCGGCCAGGCTGCACGCAAGAAATCCGTGCGCCAGAAGCTCAATGCCATCCCGTCCGAATTCAAGGACAAGGTCGTGCTGCTGGTCGACGATTCCATCGTGCGCGGCACCACCAGCCGTGAAATCGTGCAGATGGCGCGCGAAGCGGGCGCGACGAAAGTCATCTTCGCCTCGGCCGCGCCTCCGGTCATCTACCCGAACGTGTATGGCATCGACATGCCGACGCGCGACGAGCTGATCGCCTACGGCCGCACGACGGAAGAAGTGTGCCGCGAAATCACGGCCGACTACCTGGTGTACCAGGATATCGGCGCGCTCAAGCAGGCGATCGCCGACGTCAACCCGGCCCTGACCAACTTCGAGGCGTCGTGCTTCGATGGCGTGTACGTGACGGGCGACGTGTCGCAGGAATACCTGGACCGCCTGGAATATGCGCGCCACCATCCGAAGGCGGCAGCGCCCGAAGATACGCCACGTTCCCAGCTGAACCTGAACCTGGCGACAACGGAAGCATAAGTAACCTGCCCGGCCTGCGCCGGGCTTTTTTTTCTCTGCGATCATGAACGATAAAAAAAACTACGGCTTTACCACTACCATCCTGCATAACGACCGCCGCAAGGGCATCGAGCATGGCTCGCTGCACAAGCCCGTGCACACCTCCGTTGCCTTTGGCTACGCCGACGCGCGCCAGCTCGCTTCCGTATTCCAGGGCAAGGAGCCGGGTTTCCGCTATGGCCGCCAGGGCAATCCGACGGTGTCTGCGCTGGAAGACAAGGTCAACAAGATGGAAGACGGCGTGGCGACCCTGTGCTTCGCCACCGGCATGGGCGCCATCGGCGCCGTGGTGCAATCCTTGCTGCGCGCGGGCGATCACGTCGTCTCGTCGGCCTTTTTGTTTGGCAACACCAACAGCCTGTGGCAAACGGTGACGGGGCAGGGCATCGCCGTGTCCTTCGTCGACGCCACCGATGTGGCCAACGTGGCCGCCGCCATCACGCCGGCCACGCGCATCGTGTTTGTTGAAACCATCGCCAATCCGCGCACGCAGATCGCCGACCTGGCAAAGATCGGCGAGCTGTGCCGTGAGAAGGGCATCCTGTACATCGTCGACAATACGATGACGACGCCATATTTGTTCCGCCCGAAAGCCGTGGGCGCGGGCCTGGTGGTCAATGCCTTGACCAAATCCATCGGCGGCCACGGCAATGCGCTGGGCGGCAGCTTGACGGATACGGGCGTGTTCGACTGGACGCGGTACCCGAATATCTTTGAAAACTACAAGAAGGCGGCGCCGGCGCAGTGGGGCATCGCGCAAATCCGCGCCAAGGCCTTGCGCGACTTCGGCGCCTCCCTGGGCCCGGAAGCGGCGCACCATATTGCCGTCGGTGCGGAAACCATGGCCTTGCGCATGGACCGAACCTGCTCGAACGCCCTGGCGCTGGCCACCATGTTGCAAGCGGACCCTAGAGTGGCGGCCGTGCACTATCCTGGCTTGGTGTCGCACCCGCAGCACGCGCTGGCGACGGATTTGTTCCGCAGCTATGGCTCCCTGTTCAGCTTTGAGTTGAAGGATGGCATCGACTGCTTCGATTTCCTGAATCGTCTCAATCTTGCCATTCCAGCGAGCAACCTCGGTGACACGCGCACCCTGGTCATTCCCGTCGCCCACACGATCTTTTACGAGATGGGTGCCGAGCGCCGCGCCAGCATGGGCATCGCCGAGTCGCTGATCCGCGTCTCAGTCGGCATCGAGGATGAAGCCGATCTGCTCGAGGATTTCCGCCAGGCACTGGATGCATAGGCCGCCAGACAAATAAAAAGGGCCGCAACAGTCATGCTGTTGCGGCCCTTTGTTTCTTGCTATTCAAAGGCGATATCGCCGTGCCTTCAGAAACCGTAGCGAGCAAGCCCAATATCGGGTTGAGTAGCGGAGCTGTACATGTGTACAGCGAGCAACGGATGCCCGAGAGTGGGCTGCGCAGTAGGTTTATGAAGGTGCGATCAATCAGTGCCAGCTGCGCATCAGTCCCACTGCCAAACCTTCCAGGGCGAATTCATCTTCCGGCGACACGGTGATGACCTTGAAGTCGGGGTTTTCCGGCAGCAGTTCGATGACGGAACCCGTCTTCTTGTAGCGCTTGACGGTGACTTCGTCGCCGATGCGGGCCACGACGATCTGGCCATTCTTGGCGCTGTCGACCTTCTTGACGGCCAATAAATCGCCATCCATGATGCCGGCGTCGCGCATGGACCAGCCGCGCACCTTCAGCAGGAAGTCGGGCTTGGCCGAGAACAGTGCCGGGTCGACGTTATAGCTTGCCTCCAGGTTTTCCTGTGCCAGGATGGGCGAACCGGCGGCCACCCGGCCGATCAGGGGCAGCGACATCAGCAGCGCTGCCGGCACCTTCGATGCAAGGGCTTCGGCGGCCGCACTCGCCGCCGCACCGATCAGGCGGATGCCGCGCGAGGTGCCAGGCGAAATCTCGATCGCGCCCTTGCGGGCCAGGGCCTGCAAATGTTCTTCGGCCGCATTGGCTGATTTGAAACCCAGTTCATTGGCGATTTCGGCACGGGTGGGGGGAAGCCCGTGTTTTCAATCGCGTCCTTGATCAGGTTCAGGATTTGTTCTTGTCGTGCTGTCAGCTTGATCATGAGCGGTGGGTGCATACTAAAATGCTGTCTATATGAACAGTCTGTATTTTTGTACAGTATCGCCCACTATGCAAGGGGATTTCCTTGTTTTCGGCGAATTTCGCAAGAAATACTTGTCCACGGGTGGAAAGCATGGTGGCGCACGGGCTTTTCGGGCGCTTGTGGAAGGAATGATTGAAACGTTTGCAAAAGGCGGTTATAATCTTCGGCTGACCTTCCCACACCCGTCTTGACGCCGGGGTGGGCGATTATCAATCCGACCTGAAGGAGTTTGCATGCGTCATTATGAAATAGTCTTTATCGTCCATCCGGACCAAAGCGAGCAAGTGCCCGCGATGATCGAACGCTACAAAGCCAGCGTAACCACCCGCGGCGGTTCGGTTCACCGCGTGGAAGATTGGGGTCGCCGTCAAATGGCTTACTCGATCCAAAAGCTGCCTAAAGCACACTACATCTGCCTGAACATCGAATGCGACAACGAGACCCTGGTCGAGTTGGAAACAGCATTCAAATTCAATGATGCCGTGTTGCGTCACCTGACCGTTAAAATGAAGAAAGCTGAAACAGCTCCTTCGCCGATGATGAAATCGGTACAACGCGAAGACGCGGCCAAAAGCCACCGCACCGAAGCACCAGCAGCCGCTCCAGCCGCAGCAGCAGCTTAATTCTTGACCAGGATCGTGCGCTGAACCAGCTACAAGTAACCGCCATCATTGCCGAGCGCGAAATATTGCGCTATACCCCGGCAGGACTGCCGATTGTGAATGCAGTATTGCAACACAGTTCGCAGCAGATGGAAGCAGGGATTGCCCGTTTGACCGAGTTTGATGTTGCCGCGCTAGCCGCTGGCGAAATCTCAGGCCGGTTCAGTCAGGCAAGCTTGGGCGGGGTATATCAGTTCACGGGTTTCCTGGCCAGGAAGAGCCGCAACAGCAAGAGTTTGGTGTTTCACATCATTGATTTTAGTGCAGTCAATTCTGACTAGCGCATTTTAGATACAGGAGCCTGACATGGCATTCGGTAAAAAGTTCGACAAAAATAAGCTCAAGCTTAAAGAAAAACGCAAACAGCAAAACCCGTTGTTCAAACGCAAGAAGTTCTGCCGCTTCACCGCAGCTCACGTTGAGCAAGTCGACTACAAAGACGTCGACACGCTGAAAGACTTCGTCCAAGAAAACGGCAAGATCATGCCAGCACGCCTGACCGGTACCAAAGCGCATTACCAGCGCCAAGTTGACACCGCAATCAAGCGCGCTCGCTTCCTCGCGCTGCTGCCATACACCGATCTGCACCACGCTTAATCGGTCAGATATTCCTGGAGAAGAACTATGCAAATCATTCTGTTAGAAAAAGTTGTTAACGTCGGTAACCTCGGCGAAGTCGTCAAAGTCAAAGACGGTTACGCACGTAATTTCCTGATCCCGCAACGCCTGGCACGTCGTGCTACGGCAACCGCTGTGGCTGAATTCGAAGTCAAGCGCGCCGAACTGGAAAAAGCTGCTGCCGCCAAACTGGCCGCATCGCAAGCCCAAGGCGAAAAACTGAGCGGTCTGACCGTTCAAGTTGCTCAAAAAGCTGGTGTTGATGGCCGTCTGTTTGGTTCCGTCACCAACTTCGACATCGCTGAAGCGCTGACCAAGCAAGGTTTTGCTGTTGAAAAAGCACAAATCCGCATGCCTACCGGCCCGCTGAAGATCGTTGGCGAGCACAACGTTTCGGTTGCTCTGCACACCGACGTGGTCGTGGAAGTTGTTATCGCTGTCGTTCCAGACGCGAACGCGTAATCGTCTGCGGGCCTGGCCCGCAAGCGCTGCCGCACTATGAAAAGCCGGGTTCGCCCGGCTTTTTTGTGGCCTTTTTTCGCTCAATTTCAGCCCTTTATTTTTGCCAGCACGCCGAAGCGGGTATAATTCGCGCCATGAACGCCCCCTCTGATCCGCAACTGGATTCCCTCCGTATACCGCCGCATTCGATCGAAGCAGAACAATCCGTTATCGGTGGTCTGCTGCGCGACAATGCCGCGTATGACCGCATCGCCGACTTCATGCATGCGGAGGATTTCTATCGCTATGACCATCGCATCATCTTCGAGCAAATCGTCAAGATGGTTAACGCTTCCAAGCCAGCCGATGTCATTACTGTTTTTGAAACCCTGACCCAGCTCGGCAAGGCCGATGATGTGGGCGGACTCGCTTACCTGAACGCCATGGCGCAAAACACGCCATCGGCCGCGAACATCCGGCGTTACGCCGAGATCGTGCGCGACCGCGGCGTGCTGCGTAAACTCATTACCGTCGCCGACGATATCTCCGGCACGGCCTTCAGCCCGCAAGGCAAGGAAGTCAAGCAGATGCTTGACGAGGCCGAATCGAAGATTTTCGCCATCGCCGAAGAAGGCGCGCGCGGCGCCCAGGGCTGGACTGCCATCCAGCCCCTGCTGACGCAAGTAGTCGAGCGCATCGATGAACTGTACAGCCGTGACAACCAGAGTGAAATCACGGGCGTGCCCACCGGTTTCATCGACCTCGACCGCATGACCTCCGGTCTGCAGCCGGGCGACCTGGTGATCGTGGCGGGCCGTCCATCGATGGGCAAGACGGCGTTTTCCGTCAACATCGGCGAAAACGTGGCCATCGACAGCGGCTTGCCCGTGGCCGTGTTCTCGATGGAGATGGGCGGCGCCCAGCTGGCCATGCGTATGCTCGGCTCCGTCGGACAGCTCGACCAGCACCGTCTGCGCACGGGCCGCCTGAACGACGAAGACTGGCCGCGCCTGACGAATGCGATTCAAAAGATGAACGACGCGCAGTTGTACATCGATGAAACGCCGGCCTTGAATTCCATCGAATTGCGCGCCCGCTCGCGCCGCTTGTCGCGTCAATGCGGCAAGCTTGGCCTGATCATCGTCGATTACTTGCAGCTGATGTCGGCCAATACGCCGGGCGACAACCGCGCCACGGAAATTTCCGAGATTTCACGGGGCTTGAAAGGCCTGGCGAAAGAACTCGGTTGCCCCGTGATCGCGCTGTCGCAGCTGAACCGCTCGCTGGAGCAACGCCCGAACAAACGTCCTGTCATGTCCGACTTGCGTGAATCGGGCGCTATTGAGCAGGATGCCGACGTGATCCTGTTCATTTACCGCGACGAGGTGTATAACCCCGACTCGCCAGACAAGGGAACGGCCGAAATCATCATCGGTAAAACAGCGTAACGGTCCAATCGGCAGCATCCGCCTCACCTTCATGGGGCAGTACACCAAATTTGGCAATTACAGTGGTGGCCTGGCGCTTTACCAAGGCGACTAACACAGCAGCACTGATATTCCATTGGCCGCCCCCTCATACGGGGCGGCTTTCTGTAGTAAATAACACGACTCAATGCTTAACGGAGAATGACATGTTTGGACGCTTGATGCCCACTGAGGGCAAGTTTTTTGAATTGTTTAACCAGCACGCGGAACTGTGCGTGAAGGGCGCGAAAGAGATGCTCGGCCTGATGACCAATTTCGACGACCTGGAAAACCGCGTGCATGCGATCGAAAGCATCGAGAAACAGGCGGACAAAGTCACCTACGCCACCGTGGAAATGCTGCACAAGACCTTCATCACGCCGATCGACCGCGACGACATCCATCAGCTGATCACGCGCCAGGACGACATCCTCGACCTGCTGGAAGATGCGGCGCAAACTGTCTCGCTGTACGACCTGAAAGCCGTCACGCCGGAAGCCAAGCGCCTGGCCGAACTGGTGCTGGCCTGTACCGAGAAAGTGCGCGACGCCGTCGCCATGCTGCACAACATGGACAACTCGCGCAAGATTGTCGCCATCTGCGAAGAGATCGACCGCCTGGAATCGGACGCCGATCACGTGATGCGCGCCGCCATGTCCAAACTGTTCCGCGACGAACCGGACGTGCGCAATCTGATCAAGATGAAAGCGATCTACGAAATTCTGGAAACCGTGACCGACCGTTGCGAAGATGTGTCCAATATTATCGAAGGCATCATCGTCGAAAACGCGTAAGCGTTGGGCCTGTCCTGAACCAGAATCAGAAAAGAAACTACAATGACCATACAAATCAGCATCTACGTGCTAGGCCTGTTGATCGTCCTCGCACTGCTGTTTGACTTCATGAACGGCTTCCACGATGCCGCCAACGCGATCGCCACGGTGGTCTCGACGGGCGTATTGAAACCGCAGACCGCGGTTGCCATGGCCGCCACGTTCAACTTCGTCGCCATCTTCGTGTTCCACCAGCTGACCGTGGCCGCCACGGTGGGCAAGGGCACGATTGACCCGGCGGTGATCGACCAGTACGTGATCTTCGGCGCGCTGATGGGCGCCATCTTCTGGAATTTGTTTTACCTGGTACTACGGGATTCCTTCGTCGTCCTCGCACGCCCTGATCGGCGGCCTGGTGGGCGCAGCCGTCGCCAAGTCGGGCACGGGCGCGCTGGTCGCGGCCGGCTTGTGGAAAACGGTGGCCTTCATCGTGATCGCACCCGTACTGGGCTTTGTATTTGGCTCGATCATGATGCTGCTCGTGTCGTGGATTTTTGTGCGTTCGACGCCGCGCAAGGTCGACAAGTGGTTCCGCCGTTTGCAACTGGTATCGGCGGCCGCCTACAGCCTGGGTCACGGCGGCAACGATGCGCAAAAAACCATCGGCATCATCTGGATGCTGCTGATCGCCGCCGGCTACTCCAGTGCGGCTGACGCCATGCCGCCGATGTGGGTCATCATCTCGTGCTACACGGCCATCAGCTTCGGCACCCTGTTCGGTGGCTGGCGCATCGTCAAGACCATGGGCCAGAAGATCACCAAGCTCAAACCGGTGGGCGGCTTCTGCGCCGAAACCGGTGGCGCGATCACCCTGTTCGTCTCGACGGCGCTGGGCATTCCCGTGTCGACCACGCACACCATCACGGGCGCCATCGTCGGCGTCGGCTCGTCGCAAAAAATGTCGGCCGTGCGCTGGGGTGTGGCGGGCAATATCGTCTGGGCCTGGATCTTCACGATTCCTGCTTCGGCCTTCGTCGCAGCAGTCGCCTGGTGGATAGGCCACCACATCATGTAATGGATAGCCAACGCCAGTAAAAAGGGAGCCTTGCGGCTCCCTTTTTTTATGCCCCGGTCAATTCCACCGTCAGTCCCTCGTAGGCGAGGAACACCTGCAGGCCGTCCAGGCGGCTCGCATAGCGGCCCATCACGTCGGCAAACACGGCTTCGAGCTGCTCGTCGCTGCGGGTCGGTTCGTGGTGGGTGCAGTACAGGCGCCGCGCGCCGCAGCGCAGGGCCAGGTCGAAGGCGGCGTCGAAGGTGCCGTGGCCCCAGCCCTGCTTGCCCGGATATTCCTCGCGCGTGTAGGAGCAATCCATGATCAGCGCGTCGACGCCGGCGACCACCGCGTCAATGCCGGCCTGGCGCTGCGCATTGCGCACCGCGCTGGCTGCATGCTCGGCATGGCCGGGCGCATGCAGGTTGTAGAACGGTTCATGGTCGCCGCTGAAAAACAGCGCGGCGCCGCCGCAGTCGATGCGGTAGCCGAGGTTGACGACAGGGTGGTTCATTTCCGCGCCGCGCACGCGCGCGCCACCCACCTCGACGGCTTCGCCGGGCGCCAGCGTGCGGTACTCGATGCAGGCCGCCATGGCCGCTTCGCTGACAGGGAAATAGCTGTTTTGCAGCTGCACCGCCATCACGTGCTCGATGCCGCGTCCGGCGGCCGCATCGTGGGCGCCGTACAGGCGCATGCGGTTGCCGGCCACGAACAGGGGCGAAAACATGGGCAGGCCGTGGATGTGGTCCCAGTGGCTGTGCGTGATGAAGACGTGTGCGTCAACGGGCTCGCCCGGCGGCAGTTGCTGCGCCAGCGAGAAGATGCCGCTGCCCGCATCGAGAATGATCAGGCTATCGTTGTCGGTGCGCACTTCGATGCATGTGGTGTTGCCGCCATAGCGCGCCGTGCGCGGGCCGGGAGAGGGGATGGAGCCGCGCACGCCCCTGAACGTGAATTTCATTCAGTACCTTGTTACGGTGTAATTATTGTTAATTCTATTCTAATTAATGAGATTGGCGGCAACATTTATGTGCGTTGCTATACGGAAAGTTATTTCATTTTGTTGTAACTAAGTAATGTACAGTGCGCAGGGTGGCCGTTACACTGGCGCTTGCCGACTTCCCCTTTTTTGCTTGCCCATTACCTGATTGCCGCCAACATGCCTCAGTTGCACCCTGAGAAAATCGCCCACAGACTGGAGCAATTGACCGAACTCAGTGTCGCGCTCGGCCACGGCCTGGGCGGCGAGGGACACGATATCGGCGCGCTGTTGCAGCGCATCGTGCTGCTGGCAAAAAGCATGAGCGGCGCCGATGGCGCTACCCTGTATCGTCCCGCTACCGACCGGCGCCAGCTGGCGTTCGACATCAGTGTCAATGACAGCCTGGGCATCGCGCAGGGCGCCGACATGGGCTTGCCTGGCGTGCCCCTGTTCGATGGCGCGGGCCAGCCCAACCTGGCGTCGGTGGCGGCGTATGCGGCCAATATGCGCCGCAGCGTGAACATCGCCGACGTCTACCGCGACGAGGGCTTCAATTTTTCCGGCATGCGCGAGTTTGACCGCCACCACGGCTACCACACGCAATCGATCCTGACGGTACCCATGAGCGACCACGAGGGCGAGTTGATCGGCGTGCTGCAGCTGGTCAATGCCAAGGATGGCGAGACGGGCCAGGTGCGCGCTTTTTCTTCCACCGACCAGCGCTTCATCGAGGCGCTGGCCGCGCAGGCGGGCGTGGCCCTGACGAATCAATTGCTCATTTCGCAGCTGGAAGAACTGCTCGAATCGCTCGTTACCCTGATCAATATCGGCATCGATGAAAAGTCGCCCTACACGGGGCGTCACTGCCAGTTCGTGCCCGAGCTGACGATGCTGCTGGCCGACGCCGTGCACGCCACGCAAACGGGACCGCTAGCCGATTTCCGGCTCAGCGACAACGAGCGCAAGCAGCTGTGGCTGGCCGGCCTGCTGCACGACTGCGGCAAGATCACCACGCCCGTGCACGTGGTCGACAAGGCCACCAAGCTGGAGACCATTTTCGATCGCATCGCCCTGATCGACACACGCTACGAAGTGCTGCTGCGCGACGCCGAGATCGCGGCCCTGCGCCGGCAGGCGGCGCAGCCGCAGCAGAAGGACGCCATCGTCCGCGCGCTGGAACTGGAGCAGGCGGCGCTGCGCGAAGAACGCGATTTCATCCGCACGGCCAATATCGGCGGCGAAAGCATGGCGCAGGCCGACCAGGAGCGCGTGCGGCAGATAGCCAGGCGCCGCTGGCGCGCCGCCGATGGCGAACTGCGCGATTTTTTGGACGCCGACGAGACGGAAAATCTGACCATCCGCGCTGGCACCCTGACGGCGGCCGAGCGGGCCATCGTCAACAACCATATCAGCGTGTCGATCCGCATGCTCGAAGCGCTGCCGTGGCCCAAGCACCTGCAGAAGGTGCCTGAATATGCGGGCGGCCACCACGAGCGCATGGATGGCAAGGGCTATCCGCGCGGGCTGACGAAAGAGCAGATGTCGGTGCCGGCGCGGCTGATGGCCATCGCCGACATTTTCGAGGCCCTGACGGCGCGCGACCGGCCCTACAAGAAGGGCAAGTCGCTGTCCGAATCCTTGCGCATCCTCGGCAATTTCAGTCTGAACGGGCATATCGACCCCGAGCTGTTCGACGTTTTTATCCGCAGCAAAGTCTATCTGACCTTCGCTGAAAAGCATTTGCATCCGAGCCAGATCGATGCCGTCGACGAGGCGGCCATTCCGGGCTATACCCCTTGAAGCTGTCGCTGGCCTTGCGCAAGCATGGGGCGCGGTCGCTGCTGGGCGTGCTCCTGAGCGTGGCGGCGGCCCTCCTGTGCCTGTCCGGCAACGACACTATCGCGCGGTTCGATGCCATGCTGGGCGACTGGCGCATGCGCTTTGATGCGCCGCAGCTCGACCGCCGCATCGTCATCGTCGACATCGATGAACAAAGCCTGGCCCGGGTGGGCCGCTTCCCTTGGAGCCGCGACATCCAGGCGCGCCTGGTGCGCCAGCTCACCGGTCATTACGGCGTGGCCGCGCTGGGCTTCGATATCTCGTTTCCCGAAGCGGACACCAGTTCCGGCTACGCCGTGCTGCAAGGACTGGCGCGCGGCGAACTGGCGGGCGTGGCGGGCTTGCCGGCGCAGCTTGAAAAACTGCGCCCGGCCATGGACTACGACGGCCTGTTTGCCGAAGCCATGCGCGGCCAGCCCGTGGTGCTGGGCTACAGCGTGTCGGAGCAGCAAAGGAAGGGCGTGCTGCCCAGGCCCTCCTTCACCGTCGCCGATTTGAACGGACGCAGCGTCACGGCCTACGTGGCGCGCGGCTACGAAGCCAATATCGCGCCCCTGCAGGCGGCCGCGCAAGGCGCCGGCATCTTCACGGCGCTGACTGATGCCGATGGCGTCGTGCGTTCCTCGACCCTGTTGCAGCGCATCGGCGACGGCTATTATCCGTCGCTGTCGCTGGCCACCGTTGCCGTCTACCTGCAGGCGCGCGCCATCGCCCCCGTTTCACGGGCACGGCCGATACCCTGTCGGCGCGCGAACTGGCCAGCGGCGGCCTCGAACACATCATGCTGTTCACGCCGCGTGGCGCGCTGGCGATACCGGTGGGCGAAGCCTTGACCACCACGGTGCAGTACCGCGGCGCGGGTGGTCCCGAAGGCGGCGCTTTCCGCTATGTGTCGGCGTCCGATGTGCTGGCCGGCACGGTGCCGCCCGCGTTGCTGAAGGGCGCCCTCGTGCTGGTGGGCACCACGGCGCCCGGCTTGAACGATATCCGCGCCACGCCCGTGAATGCCGAGTATCCGGGAGTGGAAGTGCACGCCAACCTGATCAAATCCATGCTCGACGGACGCTTCAAGGCCAGGCCCGACTATGCGCTGGCGTTCGAACTGGTGCAGGTCGTGCTGTTTGGCCTGCTGCTGGCGGGCGCCCTGGCCGTGTTGCCGCCGGCCGGCGTGATGCTGGCGACCGTGGGCGCGCTGGTGGCCGCCGTCGCCATCAATCTGTATCTGTACACCGTGCACGACCTGGTGCTGGGCGGCGCCGTGCTGCTGTTGCTGATCGTCGCGCTGTTCATCGTCAACCTGGCGTGGGGCTACTTTTTCGAGGTGCGCAAGGGGCGCGCGCTGGTGGCGCGCTTCGGCGAATATGTGGCGCCCGAGCTGGTGGCCGAGATGGCCGACGATCCGCGCCGCTACACCATGGAGGGCGAGAACCGCGAACTGACGGTGCTGTTTGCCGACGTGCGCGGTTTCACGGCCATCTCCGAGCAACTGGCGCCGGCCGCGCTGCGCGAATACATCAACGAATACCTGACGGCCATGTCGGAAGATATCCGCGACAGCCATGGCGGCACGCTGGACAAATACATCGGCGACGCCGTGATGGCGTTCTGGGGCGCGCCCGTCGCCTTTGCCGACCACGCCAGCCGCGCCGTGGCCAGCGCCTTGCTGATGCAGCAAAGCGCGGCGCGGCTGAACCAGCAGTTTTGCGCGCGCGGCTGGCCGGCGCTGCGCATCGGCATCGGCATCAATACGGGACCCATGCATGTGGGCGACATGGGTTCGCGCATCCGCCGCGCCTACACCGTCATGGGCGACAGCGTCAACCTGGCCGCGCGCCTGGAAGGGGCCAGCAAGCTGTATGGCGTGGGCATCGTGTTGGGCGAGGCCACGCGCGCCGCCGCCCCGGACTTTGTCTACCGCGAGCTCGATCGCATACGCGTGCTGGGCAAGCAGGAGGCGGTGGCCATCTTCGAGCCGCGCTGCCTGCTGGCCGGCGCCGCAGCCGTCGAGCTGGCGCAGCTGGAACGCTGGCAAGCGGTGCTGGCCCTGCTGCGCGCCCGCGACTGGGAGGCGGCTGGCGCGCAGCTCGCGCACTTGCAGGCGGACTTCCCCGACGACAGCCTGTACCGCCTGTACGCGGCACGCCTGGAGCGCTATCGCCACCTGCCGCCGCCTGCCGACTGGGATGGCGTGACAGAGTTGCACAGCAAATAGGCCTGCCAGCGCACCGGAAAATGCCAGCCATGGCGCACTGTTTGTTGCGTTGCGATAAAAATCAGGGAGAAATGTTAGAAATTTCTGACTGGAAACAAAAAGCCGTCTAAAATTTGTCTTCAATCCATTGCCGTACACGCTGGCGCCTGCGGGCCGCGCGCTTGTCCGGTTACACAAGAAATCCTTCACATGACATATCGTTTGGTGCACCTGCTTGCGGGTTCCGCGCTGCTGTTCGCCGTCGGCGCCGTCGGCGCCGCCGTTTCCATGGATGAAGCTGCTCCTGCCATGCAGGAAGACGGCGTGCCGCGCTTCGAGATCCGCCGCTTCGACGTCGAGGGTAATACCTTGCTCACGTCCACGCAGGTGCAAGCGTTGATGGCGCCCTACACGGGTGCGCAGCGCGATTTTTTCCGACATTGCCCGCGCCGTCGAGGCGCTGGAGGCGGCTTACCGCGAGCGCGGTTACAGCGCCGTGCAAGTGCAACTGCCCGAGCAGGAACTGGAGCGTGGCGTGGTGCGCCTGAGCGTGCTGCAAACGCCGTTGGGCAAGGTCGCCATCAGCGGCAATGCCCATGTCGACGAGGCCAACGTGCGGCGCGCCTTGCCATCCCTGCGCGAAGGCGAGACGCCGAACTTGCCGGCCCTGTCGCAAAGCCTGAAGCTGGCCAATGAAAACCCGGCGCGCAAGATCGAGGTGCGTCTGCAAGCCGACGAGCCGGCGGGCGCCATCGACGCCATCGTCACGGTGGCCGATGAAAAGCCCTGGAAAGCCATGCTCAATGTGGACAACACGGGCAATGCGCAAACGGGCAAGACGCACGTGGGCGTGGTGCTGCAGCATGCCAACCTGTTCGGCCGCGATCATGTGGCCAGCCTGCAATACACGAGCAGCCTGGAAAAGCCGGACAAGGTGGGCGTGTATGGCGCCGGCTACCACTTGCCGCTGTATGCGCTGGGCGACTCGATGGATTTTTTCGCCAGCTATTCGAACGTCGATTCGGGCAGCATTTCGGCCGGCATTTTCGACCTCGCCGTCAGCGGCCAGGGCAGCATGGCCGGCATCCGCTACAACCAGAACTTTGCCCGCAGCGGCGATTTCGAACCCAAGCTCGTGTACGGCGTCGATTACAAGGCTTACCGCAACAGTGTGCAATTGTTCGGCATGGAACTGGGCGCCGACGTCACCGTGCATCCGCTCAGCGTCAGCTACATCGGCAGCTGGACTTTGCCCACGGGCGAGACCAGCGTGGCGGTCACCTTCGCGCACAATATTCCTGGCGGCAAGCACGGCGCGCAAGCCGATTTCGACAGAGTGCGCGCGCATGCCAAGGCGGCCTACAACACCTTGCGCCTGAGCGCCAGCACGGGGCGCGTGCTGGCCGGCGACTGGCAATGGCGCGCGCTCGTCAATGCGCAAGTCACGCCGGACGCGCTGGTACCGGGCGAGCAGTTCGGCGCCGGTGGCGCCGCGTCCGTGCGGGGCTTTGCCGAGCGCGAGGTGGCCAATGATACGGGCGCCAACCTGAACCTGGAACTGTACACGCCGAACTGGTGCGGCCAGGCGCTCGGCTACCAATGCCGCGCGCTGGCTTTCTATGACACGGCCTGGCTGCGCCGCAACCATGCACTGCCCGGCGAAAACACCTCGCAGGCCATCGGCAGCACTGGTCTCGGCCTGCGTTTGCTGCTGAGCAGCTATGCCAATCTGCAACTCGATTACGCCCATGTCGTCAATGGCGGCGACACGGGACAGCGGGGCGCCAACCGCCTGTATTTCCGCCTCGCCTTGGCCTACTAGTATCAGGATGAACACCATGCACAAGCACGTCCAGCACGCCTCCGTTTTCGTCCTGACGCCATCATTTTCGTCACCCTTTGCGCCGCCACTGCGCCGCACGGCGCTGGCGCTGCTGTTGGCTGGCTGTTTCGGCGCTGCGCAGGCCAACCCCGCCTCGCCGCAGGTGGTCAACGGACAGGCGACATTCAACCAGCAGGGCAACATCTTCTCGATCACGAATACGCCCAACACCATCATCAACTGGCAGAGCTTTTCCATCCATGCGGGCGAAATCACGCGCTTCATCCAGCAAAACGGCAGTAGCGCCGTGCTCAACCGCATTACGGGACAAGACCCCAGCAAGATCCTGGGCGCGCTCGAATCGAACGGCAAGGTCTTCCTGATCAACCCGAACGGCATCGTCTTCGGCAAGGGCGCGAAAGTGGACGTGAACGGGCTGGTGGCCTCCAGCCTGGGCCTGTCGAATGCGGATTTCCTTTCCGGCAAGCGTGAATTTACAGCCGGCAGCGTCGCTGGCGCGGTCAGCAATGCGGGCGCCATCCATGCGGGCAAGGGCGGGCAAGTGCTGCTGATCGCGCCGAACGTGGAAAACACGGGCATCATCACGGCGCCGAATGGCGAAGTGATCCTGGCGGCCGGGCGCAGTGTGCAACTGGCCGACCCCGGCAATCCGCAATTGCGCGTGCTGCTCTCGGCGCCAACGGACCAGGCCCTGAACCTGGGCCAGATCATTGCCCAGGGTGGCAGCATCGGCATGGCCGGCGCGCTGGTGAGCCAGCGCGGCGTGCTCAATGCGAATAGCGCCGTCATCGGCGACAACGGCAGAATCGTCCTCAAGGCCAGCGGCAAGGCGCTGCTCGAAGCGGGCAGCGTCACCAGCGCCACCGGCGCGGCCGGCAAGGGTGGCGACATCCAGGTGCTGGGCGAGCAGGTGGGCTTGCTGGGCAATGCAAAGGTTGACGCCAGCGGCGCCACGGGCGGCGGCACGGTCTTGCTGGGCGGCGACTACCAGGGCAAGAACGCGGCCGTGCAGAATGCGCGGCAAACGCTGGTTGGCAAGGACGCCAGCGTCACTGCCGATGCCATCGGCAATGGCAACGGTGGCAAGATCATCGCCTGGGGCAATGCATCGGCCCAGGTGTACGGCAGCCTTTCCGCGCGCGGCGGCGCGCAAGGCGGCGACGGCGGCTTCGTGGAAACGTCCGGCCATTACCTGGCCGTCGACGGCATCCGCGTCAATACCAGCGCGGCGCGTGGCAAGCGCGGCAACTGGCTGCTCGATCCGTATGACATCACCGTAGTCGCCGGTTCGGGCGGCCAGCTGGGTGACGTCGATCAGTTCGCCGACGCGCCGTCCACCGGCAACGCCAGCATCGGCGCCGACCTCCTTTCTAGCGCCAGCAGCAACGTCACGTTGCAGGCAACGCATCGCATCAATTTCAACAGCGCCGTCAATATCACGCAGCAAGGCGTGGGTTTGACGGCGCAGGCGGGCGAAACGATCAACGTTAACGCATCCATCACCACCAATGGCGGAGCCGTCAGATTGTTCGCCAATGATGCCAGCAGCGGAAGCATTGGGGCCGTTGGCTCGCTTGTGAATCTGGCGGCGCCGATCACCAGCAATGGCGGTAGCGTTTATCTTTCCGGCGCCAGCGTAGGTGGCGCCGGCGTGGTCGATGTCGGCAGCGGCCATCTGAGCCTGATCAGCAATTTCCAGGGCGGTGCTATCGACCTGACTGGCAGCGGAGATCAGTTGCTGGGCAGCGGAATCGCCGGCCAGACGGTGACCTTGCAGGCAGATAATATCGGCATTAACGGCAAGGTCAACTTCGGCGGCACGGGCGGCGGCGCGAATGTCATCATCAAGCCCCTGAACAGTTCGCGCAGCATCGACCTGGGCACCAAATCAGGCACGGCCCTGAGTTTGAACGCGATTGAGCTGGCTGGCATCTCGTCCTCGTCGCTGACCATCGGCGACGGCACGAACACGGGCGGCATACGCATATCGGATGCGCTTGCCAGGGCAGGCGATCTGCACCTCAATGCAGCTTCCGGTATCACGGCCACGGGTGCCGTGACGGTGGACGGCACTTTTTCTCTCGACGGCGGCAGCTGGGTGCAAAATGCAGCTGCCTTGCCAGGGTTCAGCGCCAGAAATTTCACTATCGGCAGCGGCGCCAGTTTCCTGCGCGTGGCCGGTGGCGACGGTGTCGCTTCACCTTATCTGCTCGCCGATATCTATGGCTTGCAAGGCATAGCCAGCCTTGGTCTCGGCAACAATTATCGCCTGGCCGGCAATATCGACGCCAGCGGCACGGTGAACTGGAATGGTGGCAAGGGCTTCATTCCCATCGCCGGAGGCAGCGCGGCCTATTCCGGCGTATTCGATGGCGCCGGCTTTGCCATCAGCAACTTGATCATCGACGGCGGGTCCTACGATTCGCCCGTGGGGCTGTTTGGCAGCTTGCAGGGCGGCACCGTGCGTAACCTGAACCTGAACGGGGGCAGCGTCTTTGGCAAGACAAACGTGGGTGCGTTGGTGGGCAATGTGCTCAGCGGTACGATCGACAATGTCAGCAGCAGCGTCATCGTTAGTGGCCGGCGTAATGTGGGCGGGCTGGTCGGAAGCAACGGCGGGAGGATCTCTGCTGCCAGTGCAAGCGGGGCGGTCAATGGCGCTACTGCCGATGACGCGGGAGGCATCGGCGGCCTGGTGGGCTTGAACCAGACGGGCGCCAGCATCACGGCGTCGACGGCCAGTGGCGCCGTCACGGGCGCGCGCACGATGGTTGGCGGCCTGGTGGGCAATAACGACGGAGCGGTTGCCCAGTCGTACGCCACGGGCACCGTCCACGGTGCGGCGAATATCGGCGGCCTGGTAGGGCGCAACGGCGGCAGCATCAGCAATGCTTATGCCACTGGCGCAGTGGGTGCTGCCAACAACAGTGATCCCGCCGTCTCCCATGAAAACCTGGGCGGCCTGATCGGCTGGAGCGAGGCCGGCAGCACCGCCAGCCACGTCTACAGTAGCGGCGCCGTGGCCGGCAGCGGCTTTGCCGGAGGCACGGTGGGCGGCCTGGTGGGGCGGGCCGATGCGGGCGCTGGCGTGGCATATGGTTTCTGGAACTATGAAACGGCCGGCACCATGCTCGACCAGGGCGGCGCCACGGGTCGTACCACTGTGCAGATGCAGCAGCAGGGCAGTTTTAATGATTACAATTTCAACAGCGTCTGGCGTATTTATGATGGCTATACGACGCCGATGCTGAAAGCCTTTTTGAAGCCGCTGCAAGTGACCGTGACGGCCGATGCGAGCAAGGTCTACGATGGCCAGCTGGCCAGCTTCCTCGGCAGCCTGAGCTATGTAGGCTTGCTCGACGGCGATACGGGCGCCAATGGCAGCCTCGGCTACGGCAACGCGCGCAATGTCGGCAGCTATGCGCTGACGGGCTTGTGGTCGACCAAGTACGACATCAGCCTGGGCGGCACCACCACCCTGGCCATCACGCCGCGCATGCTGACGGTAAGCATCGGCGGCAGCAAGGTCTACGATGGCCAGTTGGGCTTTGGCGGCGCCACCTTCACGCTGGGAAATGTGGTCAATGGTGACAGCGTCAGCGCGCAAGGCACGGCCGTGTTCGCTGACAAGAACGCGGGCAGCCGCAAAGTGGTCAACGCCAGCGGCATCAGCTTGTCGGGCAATGACTTGGGCAACTACAGTGTTGCGGCCGATGCCAGCGGCCTTGCCGACATCAGCCGCGCCGTGCTGAATGCTGGCGGCTTCAGCGCCGCCAGCAAGGTGTACGACGGCAATACCAATGCCAGCATCAGCGCCCTGTTCGAAGGCCTGATGGGCAACGACCAAGTGGCCTTGTCCGGTGCCTTGGCCAGCTTCAGCGACAGGAATGCGGGCAGGAGCAGGAACGTCAGCTACAGCTACGACAGCAGCAATCTGCAGGGCGCCGACGCGGGCAATTATGTGCTGGCCAGCGGCAGCGGCGGCACCACGGCCGATATCACGCCGCGTACGCTCAACGTGCAATTTAACGGCGTCAACAAGACCTATGACGGCACGACGGGTGCCGCTCTGAGTTTCGGCGACAACCGGGTCTCTGGCGACCGCCTGGACGTGTCGGCCCTGGCCAGCTTTAGCGACAAGAATGCGGGCGCGGGCAAGACGGTGTTCGTGACGAATCTGGGCCTGGGCGGCGCGGATGCGGGAAATTACCTGCTGACCTCAACGGGCGGCACGACGCAGGCCACGATTGCGCAAAAACAATTGTCGACCTGGGTCGGCAGTGGCAGCGGCTTGTGGAGCGATGCCGCCAACTGGGACGGCGGCGTGGTGCCGGAAGGCGCGAACGTGCTGGCTGTCGACTTTAGCAACAGCAAGGGTATCGTCACCTACAGTGCGGCGGCCGGCAGCACCATCCTGAAAAACCTGAATTCGGCGACGGGCTTGCTGTTGACGGGCGGCAGCCTGACCCTCGGTGATAGCGTGCCGGACCTCTCCGCGCTGGGCGGCCTGGAAATCAACGGTGGCAGCTTGCTGCTGAACGGCAGCCTGTCAGCGGAGCGCTATGCGCAAGGTGGCGGTGTGCTGAGCGGCAACGGCAACTTGCTTGTCGCCAACAGCTTCAGCCAGGTGGCCGGCGCTATCCGGCTGGCGGGCCAGCTGGCCATCACGCAAGCCCAGGGCGACTTGCGCTTCGCCAGCCTGGCAGCGAACGAGGTGAAACTGAGCGCCCTGAACGGCGCCATCGGCCAGGACGGCGCGCTGCTCGCCAGCAGCCTGACGGCGCAGGCGAAAAATGGCATCGTGCTGGGCCATGCGGGCAACCAGGTAAGCAGTTTTACTGCCAGCAATAGTGCCGGCGGCGGCATTGTGCTGAACAATACCTCTGCGCCGGCTACCTTGACCCTGGGAACGCTGACCACTGGCGCGGGCAATATCGCCATCGACAACACGGGCGGCATCGCGGCTGGCAATATCAATGCGAATGGCGGCAACGTGAGCGTGACGGCGCACAGCCCCGTCACCGTCAACGGCAAGATCGAGGGCAATGACATTGCCCTCAATGCCAGTACGGACGTGGTGCTGGGCGATGGCGCGCAGCTGGCGGCGGCGCGCGACATCAGCCTGGTGGCGGGCGGCGATATTCGTGTCGAAGGCAATGCCAAGGTCCTCGTCGGCGGCAATTTTGCCGCCAGCGCGGAAGGCTATGTGCGCTTTGCGGACACGGCCAGCGTCGCTTTGCCGGCTGCGGCCAGCATGAGCGTGCTGGCGAAAACGGGCAGCATCACGGGTGGAGCGGGCGTGCGCATCAACCGTCAGCGCGCCAACGTCAGCTTGCTGGCGCCGAACGGAGCGGTGGCCATGCCGGACGTCATCTTCCTGCCCGCCACGACGATCGACAAGCCCGTCATCGATGCCGGTGTCAGCGCCGCCATCGACGATGCCTTGCGCTTCATCAAACAAGCCGATCGTGCCAACGCCCCGCTCGCTTCCATGCAGCCAACCAAGCATGACGAGGTGAAGGACGACAAGGATGTTGCCGGTGCCACAGGTAAATCAACAGGATACAAAGACAATGACTCTATTAAAAAAACGTTCTGCAACTAAGGCCTTGTTGTGGCTGGCCCTGATGTGTCTGGGCGCGCACGCTTGGGCCGGGCAGGTGGCGGGCACGGTGATGCAGTTGAGTGGCCCCTTGATGGCCAAGAAGGCGGATGGCAAGGTGAAAATCCTGGCCATCAAGTCCGAGGTCGAGCAGGGTGACACCTTGCTGACGGAAAAAGAGACCTATGCCTTGATCCGGCTGATCGACAATAGCGAAATCACCTTGAAACCGAATACCAGTTTCGTGATCGAGCAATTCAGCTACACGGCCGAGCAGCCCGATGGCGACCACGCCATCTTCAGTTTGCTCAAGGGTGGCTTGCGTTCCGTCACGGGCTTGCTGGGCAAGCGCAACAAGGAGCGCTTCGAGATGAAGACGCCGGCTGCCACCATCGGCATTCGCGGCACGACGTTTGTTGCCGAGTATGTGGCGCTCGGATCGCTGCCGGGCACGCCAACGGCTCGCGCCGCATCCGCGATCGTGCCGGGCCTGTACGTGCAGGTGCTCGATGGTCTGATTCATGTGACCAATCCTGCCGGTTCGCAAAATTTTGCCGCCGGCCAGTTCGGCTTTACGCCCAACTTCAAGCAGCCGCCCGTGTTGCTGCCCGTCAATCCCGGCATCAAGTTCACGCCGCCGCCAGTCTTTTCAGCGTCGCCATCGAGCTCAGGCAGCGCTGCAGCCGGCAACAAGCCTGCCGCCATCGATTGCGTGGTGCGCTAAGCTGTTCCCTGCAAGTCCGGCACACCTGACAAATAGGGCTTGACCTTCCCATCGTTGGATAGCAGATCCTGATCGTATTAGTTAATCTTTCGTACAGGATATGCCATGAACCAGAGTGCACTCGCTCCCGCCGCTTCCCCTTCCGCCGCCGCGCATGCGCAGGCGCTGGCCATTGAAGGTATGAGCTGCGCCTCGTGCGTGGGCCGCGTGGAAAAAGCCCTGGCCGCCGTGCCCGGCGTGAGCCAGGCCAGCGTCAACCTGGCCACCGAAGTGGCCAAAGTCACGTCCAGCACGCCAATTCCCTGGCCACCTTGCAGGCGGCCGTGGAAAAGGCCGGCTACAGCGTGGCGCAACGCGAAATCGACCTGAATATCGCCGGCATGACGTGCGCCTCGTGCGTGGGCCGGGTGGAAAAAGCCTTGCTGAAAGTGCCGGGCGTGCTGGCCGCCAGCGTCAACCTGGCCACGGAAAGCGCGCGCATCAAAGTGACGGGCGGCCTGGAGGCGGGCACCCTGATCGCCGCCATCGACAAGGCTGGCTATGCCGCCACGGCGCCCGCCGCCAGCCAGTCCAGCGCGCCCGTTGCCGCACCCAACCGCGACGGCATGAAAGTGGCGTTCGCAGCCGTGCTGGCCTTCCCCCTGATGTTGCCCATGCTGTTCGAGTGGGCCGGCATCCATTTGATGCTGCCCGGTTGGCTGCAATTTGCCCTGGCCACGCCCGTGCAATTCTATTTCGGCGCGCGCTTCTACAAGGCGGGCTGGAAGGCGGCCCGTGCCGGCAGCGGCAATATGGATCTGCTGGTGGCGCTGGGCACGAGCGCCGCGTATGGCTTGTCCGTCTACCAGTGGCTGACGGCGGGCGAGATGCTGCCGCACCTGTACTTCGAGGCCTCGGCCGTGGTCATCACCCTGGTGCTGTTGGGCAAATGGCTGGAAAGCCGCGCCAAGCGCCAGACAGCCTCGGCCATCCGCGCGCTGCAAGTCTTGCGACCGGAATCGGCCCGCGTGCGCCGCGATGGCATCGAGATCGACTTGCCTGTGGAACAGGTCAAAGTGGGCGACCTGGTGGTCATCCGCCCTGGTGAACGGGTGGCCGTCGATGGCGTGGTGGTGGAAGGCGCCAGCCAGATCAACGAATCGCTGATCACGGGTGAAAGCTTGCCGGTCGACAAGCATCCGGGTGACAAGGTCACGGGCGGCGCCATCAATGCCGATGGCTTGTTGCTGGTGCGCACGCAAGCCGTAGGCGGCGAAACGACCTTGTCGCGCATCATCCGCCTGGTGGAAGATGCGCAGGCAGCCAAGGCGCCGATCCAGCATCTGGTCGACAAGGTCAGTGCGATCTTTGTGCCCGTGGTGCTGCTGCTGGCGCTGCTGACCATGCTGGGCTGGTGGTTCGCTACTGGCGAGCTGGAGAACGCCATCATCAATGCCGTGGCCGTGCTGGTCATCGCCTGTCCGTGCGCGCTGGGCCTGGCCACGCCGACGGCCATCATGGCCGGCACGGGCGTGGCTGCCCGTTACGGCATCCTGATCAAGGATGCGGAAGCGCTGGAAGTGGCGCACGCCGTCAATACCGTCGTGTTCGACAAGACGGGCACCCTGACCGTGGGGAAACCTGCGCTGGCAGCCCTGCATGCGCATGGCGTCGACGATGCACGGCTGCTGCAACTGGCGGCCAGCATCCAGCGCGGCAGCGAACACAGCCTGGCTACGGCCGTGCTGGATGCGGCTAGCGCGCGCCACATCGAACCCTTGCCAGCCACGGGTCTGTCGGCCTTGCCAGGCCGCGGCTTGGCGGCCCACGTCGATGGCCTGGAACTGAAATTGGGCAGCACGCGCCTGATGCAGGAGTTGCACGTGGACATGGCGCCGCTGGCCAGCCAGGCATTGGCGCTGGAAAACACGGGCAACACGATTTCCTGGCTGGCCTCGGGATCGGAACTGCTGGGCCTGTTCGCCTTTAGCGACCAGGTCAAGCCGAATGCGCAGGCGGCCATTGCCCATCTGCATAGCCTGGGCATCCGCACGGTGATGTTGACCGGGGACAACCAGGGCAGCGCGGATGCCGTCGGCAAGCTCTTGGGCATCGACACGGTGGCGGCGAAAATGCTGCCGGCCGATAAAACCGCTAAAATTGTCGCGCTGAAAGGCGAGGGCGCGAAAGTCGCCATGGTGGGCGACGGCATCAACGATGCGCCCGCGCTGGCGGCCGCCGACGTGGGTATCGCCATGTCGACGGGCACGGACGTGGCCATGCATGCGGCCGGCATCACCCTGATGCGCGGCGATCCGGCCCTGGTGGCGGACGCCATCGATATCTCGCGCCGCACTTACAGCAAGATACGGCAGAATCTGTTCTGGGCCTTCATTTATAACCTGATCGGCATTCCGCTGGCCGCCTTTGGCTTGCTCAACCCCATGGTGGCGGGCGCGGCGATGGCCTTCAGTTCCGTCAGCGTGATCAGCAATGCCCTGTTGCTGCGCCGCTGGAAAGCCCGTAGTCATTCAGGTAGCGCGCATACCAAGGAGCAATAAGGATGAATATCGGCCAGGCGGCAAGCGAGACGGGCGTATCGGCAAAAATGATACGCTACTACGAAAGTATTGCCCTATTAAAACCCAGCGCGCGCAGCGACGCCGGTTACCGCATCTACACGCCGAACGACTTGCACGCCTTGCGTTTTATTAAACGCGGGCGGGGGCTGGGTTTTTCGCTGGAACAGATCCGCGAACTGCTGTCGCTGTGGCAAAACGACCAGCGCGCCAGCGCGGACGTGAAAGGCATCGCCCTCGCGCACGTCGCCGAGCTTAATAAGCGCATCGACGAACTGACGGAAATGCGCGATACCCTGGCCCACCTGGCGCAATCGTGCCACGGCGACGACAAGCCCGATTGCCCCATCCTGCAAAGCCTGGGGCTGGCCGGCGAAACGGAAGTGAAGGCTTGCTGCCATTGATGTAAATCAACGGAGGTGTGTATGGCGTACGACCTGTATTACTGGCCCACGATACAGGGGCGCGGCGAATTCATCCGGCTGGCCCTGGAAGAGGCGGGCGCCGACTACCGCGATATCGCCCGTTTGCCTGAACGCAAGGGGCAAGGCCTGTCCGCCATGCTGGCCTGCCTCGATGGTGGCGCCACGCCACAGGCCGCCTACGCGCCGCCCGTGCTGCGCGATGGCGACGTGCTGATCGGCCAGACCACGAATATCCTGCTGTACCTGGGCCGGCGCCTGGGCCTGGCGCCGCGCGCGGAAAGCGGCCGTTTGTGGCTGAACCAGCTGCAACTGACAATGGCCGACTGGCTGACGGAAGTGCACGACACGCACCATCCGCTATCGATGAACCAATATTATGCAGAGCAAAAGCAGGCAGCCATGCTGCGCAGCGCGGATTTCCGCGCGACGCGCTTGCCCAAGTTTCTCGATTATTTCACGCAGGTGCTGCTGAACAACGGCAGCCGCGGCCAGTATCTGGTGGGCGCCAAACTCACGTATGGCGACCTGTCGCTGTTCCAGATGCTGGCGGGCCTGCACTATGCGTTTCCGCAAGCTATGGCGCGCCTGGCGCCCCAGTATCCTGCCCTGTTTGCGCTGCACGACACGGTGGCGGCGCGGCCGAATATCGCCCGCTACCTGAAGTCGAAGCGCAGAATCGCATTCAATGAGGAAGGCATCTTCCGCCATTATCCCGAGCTGAACGGATAAAAAAACAGCCGGCGCAAGGGCCGGCTGTCTTGGTGCTGCTGAGGCTGTTACTGGGCGCTGGTAACGGGGTAGCCCGCTTCCACGATGGCGGCGCTGATGGCGCCCAGGTCAGCGGACGACTCCACCGTGACGCGCTTGCTGGCCAGGTCGATCTGCACCTGGGCTTGCGGATCGATGCCTTGCACCGCTTTAGTGACCGAGCCGACGCAATGGCCGCAGCTCATGTTTTCAACTTGTAACTGATACATGCAAGCACTCCTTGAATGATTAAGTGCTTCCACCGTAAGCCTTCCCCCGATGGTAAGGTCAAGGGGAAAGCTGCCGTGCGTATCAATTCAGCAGGAAATCGGCGGCTTGCATGGGCGGCGGCACGTTCTCATCCTGCACGGATTCGCGCAAGCTGATTTCGATGGCGCGGCACATGGCCGACAGGGGCAGGTCGTTGGCATCTTCGCCGAATGGTTCCTCGATCTCGTCGCCCAGGGCATCGAGGCCAAAGAAGGTATAGGCGACGATGGCGACGACGAAGGGCGTCATGAAGCCCAGCGAATCGACCAGGCCGAAGGGCAGCAGGAAACAGTACAGATAGGCCGTGCGGTGCAGCAGCAGGGAGTAGGAGAAGGGGATCGGCGTGCTGCGGATGCGTTCGCACGAGGCGCCTGCGCCCACCATGGCCGAGACCGTGTTATCGATCTGCGTGGCAAGGATGCTGTCGATGCGGCCTTGCCGGACGCAATCGGCCAGGTCATGGCCCATCTGCAGCATCAGGTAGTCGGACGGGTTCGCCGCCTTGCAGGCCGCTTCCCATTCGGCCGGGCGCAGCAGCGGCTGCAAGTCGGCCGGTCCGCGCGTGTCGCGCAGCTGGTGGCGCAGCGCGTGGCAAAAGGCGATGGTGCGGTAAATCATGCGCACGCGTACATCTTCCAGGCCCAGCCTGGCGTGGGCAGGCGTGTCGCTGCGTATCATCGTCTGGCACTGGCGCGAGAAATTACGGCTGCGCAAGACCAGTTCACCCCACAGCTTGCGCGCTTCCCAGTAGCGGTCGTAGGCGGCCGTGTTGCGAAAGCCCAGGAAGATGGCCAGCGGCAAGCCGATCAGGGTAAACGGGATGGTGGTGAGGATGACCTTGTGGTCGAACAGGGTGCCGTGGCACCAGGTGACGAGGGTGGCGATCAGGGTATTGACGATGAGCGTGGTGCGGATGCGCGGCAGGACGGAGCCGCGCACCACGAGGAACAGCCGCAGCGCCGACGGACGCTCGCGCACGATCATGCTGTGCTCCCTGCCGGGGGCTGGGCTGGCGGGGAGAGGCGCGTCCGGTGACTGGTAAGAGGGGAAAGACAGAGTGGCAATTGCCGGGAACAAAAAGCCCGCGATGTATGCGGGCTGAGCTGGGTGTGCATGGGAAGCAATGTAGGGGAGACGGCTTGAGTATAGGCCGCAGACCCATATCCGGCCAATTCACAGTGGCGATAGGTATTATTAATTCTATGAATGAATATTTCATTTGCAACTTAAATCCATGTACTCACTAAAATTACTGTCTCTTTTTTTCGTCTGGGCCAGTCGCAATTGAGCAAGTCGCATGGCTCGCAGGAACAATGCTGGCAGTCCGGCGAGGGAATGTCGCAATCGCAAAATCCCGCCTGCGCCAGATGTCTGCCGCTACGGCGGCCAAGCTGCTGCAACGCCTGATGCTGGCGATGTCGCTCGCCACAGGCGCGCAGGCGGCGTTGTAATAATGGCAGGCCTACGCGCAAGCCATGCCGCCCGATGACGCGGCGGCCGTAGGCGGAGCAGCTGTCTCTTCCCGTCAGCACGCGGTAGGCGCACGTAAAGCCTTTCCATGGGGACAGGAAGCGCTGGTAGGCGCGAATGGCCCACAGGGCCAGGTGTTTGCCACAGGTATCGAGCGTGAGAATGATGAATCCTTTGCAATTGTCGTAAAGCAGTGGTTCGAGCATACTGCATAACATTGGGCCAGCATGAATTATCAGTGTGACAAATGAAGAGAATTGTGCAGCTTGCGTCTGTTAGGCTAAATGAGCTTTTTGGAAATATTTCCCAAGGCAAAATACTTCATCCCGATAGCCGCCGCCAGGGGAGCGACCAAGCTTGTTTATCCTTCCTGTGAAAGTGATCTGCATGTTTAAAGTTTCCAGCATCTGCCTCGCCACCCTGATCCTGTTGCAAGCCCCTGCCGGCTGGGCCGGCGAACCCGCTCCACTAAGCCAGCGGCATCAAGCGCTGGCCGCGCAGATCGATGCCTGCATCGCTCCCTATTACAAGTCTACGGAACCGGGCGCCGTCGTCATCGTCGTCAAGGATGGCCAGCCCCTGTTGCGCAAGGCGTATGGCCTGGCCAGTGTGCAGGATGGCCAGCCGTTGACGCCGGACATGTCGCTGCGCCTGGGTTCCATTTCCAAGCAATTCACGGCCGTCGCCATCCTGCTGCTGGCCGACCAGGGCAAGCTGGCCATCACCGATGACATCACGAAGTTCCTGCCCGACTATCCGACTCACGGCAAGAAAATCACGATCGAGCAGTTGCTCGCGCACACGTCCGGCATCCACGACTACACGGTCAAGCCTGAATTCGTGCCTAACAGTACGAAAGACCTGAGCGTGGCGCAGATGATCGATTTCTTCAAGAACGATCCGCTCGATTTTGAACCGGGCACGCAGTGGCGCTACAGCAGCTCCGGCTATTTCCTGCTGGGCTCTATCATCGAAAAGGCAGCGGGCCAGCCGTATGCCACTTTCATGGAACAGCAGATATTTGTGCCGCTGGGCATGAACGACACGGCATATGAAGGCCACGAGCGCCGGCCAGCCAAGCGCGCGGCCGGGCATATCCGTTCGGGCGAGGCCTATGTGCCGAACCTGCCCCTGAGCATGACGCAGCCGTATGCGGCCGGCGCGCTCGTTTCCACCGTGGACGACCTGGCGCGCTGGGACGCGGCCATCTCCGACGGCAAGCTGCTCAAGGCGGACACCTGGCAACAGGCATTCACGCAGGCCAAGCTGAACGACGGCAAGCCGAGCCGCTCCGGCTTGGGCTGGAAAGTGGGCACCTGGCAAGGCACGCCCATCATCCACCATAGCGGCGGCATCAATGGTTTTTCCACGTTTGCGATGCGTTTGCCGAAGGAGAAAGTGTATGTGGCCGTGCTGGAAAACTCGGATACGGGCCTGGTCGATCCCGATGTGGTAGCGCGCAAGGCGGCTGCTGTCGCCGTCGGCCGGCCCTATCCCGAGATCAAGGTCATCACGCTCAAGCCCGCCATCCTCGATGCGTACGCGGGCGTGTATGCCATCAACGACAAGGCCGGCTATACGATCCGTAACTTCGAGGGCAACTTGCTGCTGCAACGCACGGGCCGTCCCGCACAGCGCATGCTGGCATACTCGCCAAATGGCTTCCTGATTGAAAATACGCTCACCACAGCCGAATTTGAGCGGGGACCGAAGGGCGAGGCGCAGCTGATCCTCAATGACGGCGGCGAATCGAAGACGGTGCACGAACGCGCCAGCGCCGCCAAGCCAGTGCGTACGGTGGTCGCCATGACGACGGCGCAATTCGATGCCTACGTGGGCAGGTATGCGCTGGCGCCCGAAGTCTATCTGGAAGTGACGCGCGAAGGCGACAAGTTCTTTGCCCAGGTGACGGGTTTCCGCAAGCTGGCCATGCTGCCGATGAGTGATACGGCTTTCTTCTCGAATGAAGTCGATGCGGAAGTGCGTTTCAGCAAGGATGCCAATGGCAAGACCGAGCAGCTGGTATTGCGCCAGGAAGGGCAGGACATGCCGGCCAAAAGGGTGAACTGATGTGTGCAGGCCGGCTTGCGCGCAGGCGCCAAGCCGGCCTACGCCGACATGGCTCGCCAGCCATACCAGCCGAACGCCGCCACCCATGCCAGCAAGATCGCCAGTCCCGGCAGCAACAGCCATTTTGCTGCCGTCTCTTCCCACGACACATAGGGCTTGCCGCCGCGCGCGATGGCCAGTAGCGCCTGTCCTCCGTTCAGGCCGGCAAACGGCAGCAGGTTGAAGGCGCACATTTTCAATGAGAACAGGGCGAACACCAGCGCAAAGCCGTGCGTACGGGCAAACGTTTCCCATTCACCCAGCAATTCCTGCGCCGTCGACAACGGTGCCAGCGCACCGCGGATGATTTGTCCGAAAGCCGCGACAAAGCGCTCCCAGCCCGAGGCTCCCATGATGCCCAGCGACAAGGCCAGCAAGACGACCACGCCGCTCAGCGGCAACACGAGTTGCTTCCACAGCGGCTGGAAATTGTAGGCGTCAAGGCAGGGGGCGTCGTCATACAGCGTTTCCTCGCGCGTATCCTTCAACGCCACATTGCCGGCCAGGGGTAGCAGCTTGACCTTCATTTTTCCCAGCGTCAGCAAGGTCGGTCCCACGCCGTAGCTGACGCTGCGCACGGTGATGCCCAATGCGCGAGCGCACACGGCCATGACGGAAATGTGGATGAACATGAAAAGGATAAGGCAGAGCAGCAACTGAATGGCGGGATGCATAGTGCGAAGTGTTCAGGAAGAAAGAGAGCGGTATTAGAACATGTCGTAGGGGAAAGGCGCGCACATGAAAAAAGCCCCGCCTGCAGCAGTGCAGGCGGGGCTTTCTGATATTGAGGCGGCTGTTGCCGCCGGGTAAAACTTACAGCACTTCGCTGGCGTGATCGGCCAGGCGCGAACGCTCGCCGCGGGCCAGGGTGACGTGGCCGCTGTGGGTCCAGCCCTTGAAGCGGTCGACCACGTAAGTCAGGCCGCTCGAGCCTTCCGTCAGGTACGGCGTGTCGATCTGCGCGATGTTGCCCAGGCACAGGATCTTCGTGCCGGGACCGGCGCGCGTGACCAGGGTCTTGACTTGTTTCGGCGTCAAGTTTTGCGCTTCATCGATGATGAGGAACTTGTTCACGAACGTGCGGCCGCGCATGAAGTTGAGCGACTTGATCTTGATACGCGAGCGGATCAGGTCTTGCGTTGCCGCACGGCCCCATTCGCCGCCATCGGAGTCGGACTTGTTCAGCACTTCCAGGTTGTCGTCGAAGGCGCCCATCCACGGCGACATCTTTTCTTCTTCCGTGCCTGGCAGGAAACCGATGTCTTCGCCCACCGGCACCGTGACGCGGGTAACGATGATTTCGTTGTAGAGCTTGGTTTCCAGAACTTGCGCCAGGCCGGCGGCCAGGGCCAGCAGGGTCTTGCCGGTACCGGCCTGGCCCAGCAGGGTGACGAAGTCGCATTCCGGATTCATCAGCAAGTTCAGCGCGAAGTTCTGCTCGCGGTTGCGTGCCGTCACGCCCCATACATTGTTCTTCGTGTGGCTGAAGTCGCGCAGGGTTTGCAGCACGGCCGTCTTGCCGTTGATCTGTTTGACCTGGCCGTAGAATGGCGTTTCGCCGTTTTTCGGTTCCAGGTAGATGAACTGGTTGACCAGCAGCGATGGAATGAACGGGCCCGTCACGCGGTAGAAGGTGGAGCTATAGCCGTTCTTGCTTTCCTGCCACGACTCCATGTCCTTGCCGTGCTTGTTCCAGAAGTCGTCCGGCAATTGCACGATGCCCGAGTACAGCAAGTCCGTGTCTTCCAGCACATGGTCGTTGAAGTAATCTTCGGCTGGCAAGCCCAGGGCGCGCGCCTTGATGCGCATGTTGATGTCTTTCGACACCAGCACAACGGGGCGGCCTTCCTGTTCCGACTCGAGCGAGCGCACGACGGCGAGGATCTGGTTGTCCGCCTTGCCCACTGGCAAGCCAGCCGGCAAGTCGGCGCTTTGCAGACGCGTCTGGAAGAACAGACGGCCCTTGGCGTCCTTGTTGCCCAGCTTGGACAGCAAGATGCCGTGTTCGATGGCGTCGTCATCCGTATTGCTGATCAGGGCGTCGAGCGTGCGCGAGACCTGGCGTGCATTGCGCGCCACTTCCGTCATGCCCTTTTTATGGTTGTCCAGCTCTTCCAGCGTCATCATCGGCAGGTACACATCGTGTTCCTCGAAGCGGAACAGTGACGATGGATCGTGCATCAGCACGTTGGTGTCGAGCACGAACAACTTGCTGATGCCGCGCTGGTCGGCGGCGCGGCTGGCGGACGACTTGAGTTGCACTTCCACAGCCTTGTGCTTGGCCGGGTGTGGCTGCTCGGCTTGCTTGACGGGCTTGATCGGCGTGACCTTGCCTTTTGCCGCCGGCTTGGCTTTCGCTGCAACAACAGGTGCGGCGGCGGGGACTGCCGCAACCGGCGCCGGTGCAGGCTTGGCGACCATCAGGGCGGCCACTTGCTTGATCTTCGTGGCCGCATTGCGGACCGGCTTGGCAACTTCGGCGAGCGCCGCTTCGATAATTGGTGCAGCCACTTTCTTGGCTGCCGGGGTTTTGGTGGCCGGGCGCGCTGCGCCTGCGCTTGGGTAATCTTGGGTGGCCAGGATGGTGGCTGGCTTGCTCGGTAATTTTGGCAGTGGCATCAGGATCTCAATCAAAAAATTTCTGGAATGAATCGCCCATGGGCAGCCAGCTTCTGGCGGCACTTCTCATGGGGTGGATGCGGGGGAACAACAGTGCTACAGGACGAGTAACTGCCGGAAGGCCGGCAGCATGGCCGGTCATGGATGCCATCAGCGGGCTACAGGCCCGCCTGGCGGAGTGGATGGAGGCGCTTCGTTGACTCAAAATGGCGATAGGTACCGTGAACTGAACTGCGGTTGAACTAAGCTCGCTGGAAGCCGGCAACGCGCATTGGATCAAAACAGACGATCAATTCAGATGCGCTACGAATTCCAGCACTTCTTCCACGTGAGTTGCGACCTTCACGCCTCTCCATTCTTTCACCAATCGGCCCTGGGCGTCAATCACAAACGTACTGCGTTCGACGCCACGGACCGTCTTGCCGTACATCTGTTTCATCTTCATGACGTTAAACAGCAGGCAAACGGCTTCGTCCGGGTCGGAAATAAGCTCGAACGGCAGTTCCAGCTTGGCTTTGAAACTTTCGTGCGAGCGCAGGGAATCGCGGCTGATGCCGTAGATTTCCACGCCGGCGGCGACGAATTGCGCATAAGCATCGCGGAAGGCGATGTTTTCCGTGGTGCAGCCAGGGGTGTTGTCCTTCGGATAGAAAAACAGCACGGTGGCCTTGGCCGGGCGGCCCAGCAACTGAAAGGTCTTGCCGCTGGTCATGGCGGCGCTAAAGTCGGGTATGCTAACGAGGGATTGGCTATCAGCCACAGGTTCTCTCCTGAACGGTGATCATCAGCGCTGTTTTTTAATCTGGCAACGCATCCAGGTGCAACAATACAGCATTCAGGCCGCTTTGCCCTGCACAATCAGGCGTCCCGAGCGCCCGGGCAACTCATCCCAGGTGACGGGGCAAACGGGCAAGTCCGCATCTTTTATCTTTTCATAATAATCGCCCATCGCTGCAAACTGGTAGCCCTGGGCTTTCCAGCCAGCCAGCAGTTGTTCGAAAATGGGGGCGAGTTTCTGTCCTTCAAGTTCCGCATGCAAGGTATATACGTGATCGCGCGGATTGTCCGCCGTCAATGACAGGATATGCGCGGCAACATTGCTCGTTGTGATCAGTTTGCCGTCGATTTCGCAGCCCAGCAGCTCGTCCAGGGTGGGCAGGGTAGTGGGCAATTGCACGCATTGCAGGATGGTGTTGCCGTTGCGCACGCGATGCGGGCCGTTGCCCGGATGCACCATCGCGCCGCGCGCGTCGAGCATGGCGCGGCCATCGGAGGCAAAGCGGTAGCCGGCCGTGTCGTGTTCGACAAAGGCGCTGACATTCATTTGCCAGCCGGCCGCGCCATGCGTGTGCGGCGCCACGCCAAACACCTGCTCGTAGCGGTTGGCGGCCTTGCGCATCATGTTGATGGTCCAGGCGGCGTTGCGCCTGGCCACGTTGTCTTGCCACAGGGTGTGATCCCAGGTGTGGATGCCGCACTCGAAACCGGCATCGCGCACGGCGCGCAATTGCGCCGCGCATTGCTTGCCGATATCGGGTCCCGGCAGCAAGGTGCCGTACATCAATGTTTTCAAGCCGTAGTGTTCAACCACCGACGTGCGCGACACCTTGCTGAAAAAGCCGGGCTTCAAGGCGCGCCGCAGGGCCCAGCCCGTATGGTCGGGGCCCAGCGAAAACAGAAAGGTGGCCTTGGCCTGGTGCGCGGCCAGCATGCGCACCAGATTGCCCATGCCTTCACGGGTGCCGCGATAGGTATCGACGTCGATTTTCAGGGTCAGGAACGGCTTGCTCAACATTAATCCATCAAGGCTTTGGCTTGGGCTACCTGGCTGCGGTAGGCGTCGAAGATATTGCGCAGGGAATCGGCCATGGTGGTGACCGGCGCCCAGCCCAGCTCTTCGCAGGTATTCGTGATTTTCGGCACGCGGTTTTGCACGTCCTGGTAGCCGGCGCCGTAGTACGCGCCCGAGGTCGTTTCCACGATTTTCACGTGTTTCGCGCCTTCAGCGTATTCCGGGTATTCGGCGGCCAGGGTCAGCATCATGCCGGCCAGGTCGCGGATCGAATAGTTGTTGGTCGGATTGCCAATGTTGTAGATCTTGCCGCTGGCGATGCCGTTCTTGTTGGCGATGATGCGGATCAGCGCATCGATGCCGTCGTCGATGTAGGTGAACGCGCGTTTCTGCGCGCCGCCGTCGACCAGCGAGATGTTCTCGCCGCGCACGATGTGGCCGAAGAATTGCGTCACCACGCGCGAGGAACCTTCTTTCGGCGTGTGGATCGAGTCCAGGCCGGCGCCGATCCAGTTGAAGGGACGGAACAGGGTGAAGTTCAGGCCTTCCATGCCGTAGCCCCAGATCACGCGGTCCATCAATTGCTTGGCGTTCGAATAGATCCAGCGCGGCTTGTTGATCGGGCCGCAGATCAGTTCCGAGTTTTCCGGATCGAATTCCTCGTCATGGCACATGCCATACACTTCCGAAGTCGACGGGAAGACCAGGTGCTTGCCGTACTTGGCGGCCGAGCGGACGATGGGCAGGTTGGCTTCGAAGTCCAGTTCGAAGACGCGCAGCGGCTGCTTGACGTAGGTCGATGGCGTGGCGATGGCGACCAGGGGCAGGATCACGTCGCATTTCTTGACGTGGTATTCGACCCATTCCTTGTTGATCGTGATGTCGCCTTCAAAGAAGTGCATGCGCGACTTGTAGTTGTCATCTTCCAGCAATTCAGTGATGCGGTCCGTGTTCATGTCCATGCCGTAGACATGCCAGTCGGTGGTTTCCAGGATGCGCTTGGACAGGTGGTGGCCGATGAAGCCGTTGACGCCTAAGATGAGGACTTTTTTCATGTGAGATTCTCTTGAGTGATATCAGTGTGTGCTGACGCGGGTGGTCAGACTTGCTTGCAACTGTTGAGCCGAAATTGGCTCCCCGGCAGCCCTCAGCGCGGAAATGGCCAACATGTGGCCGTCTCCGCAGACGCCAAAGATGCAATTATCCACTACCGCCAAGCCCGGTGGCAAACTTCCTGCGGAATGCTTGCTCAAACGGGCTTTTTCGATGGTGTAAATGACATTGTTGACTTCGGTGAAGGCGCCGGGATAGGGCGGTGCGACGGCCCGGTGCAGGTTGTATACCTGCTGTGCGGGTAACTTCCAGTCGATCCTGCCGTCTTCGGGCCTGCGCCCGCCAAAGTAGCCGCCCTGGCGCAAATCGTTGAGCTGGCGCGGCGCCGTGCCGTCCAGCAAGGCCGGCAGCACGTTCCACAGCGTTTGCTCCGCCGCCACGGTGACCTTGCCGAAGACTTCGAACGCTGTGTCGTCGGGCAGGATGGGCACGGCCGTTTGCGCCACGATGGCGCCGGCGTCCGGCTTGACCGTCATTTCATGCAGGGTGGCGCCCGTCTGCAGGGCGCCGTGCAGCACGGCCCAGTTGACGGGCGCGCGGCCGCGGAATTGCGGCAGCAGCGAGCCGTGCATATTGTAGGCGGGCGCGACTTCCAGGATGCTGGCGGGCAACATGTGACGGTAGTAAAAGCTGAACAGCATGTCCGGTGTTGCCGCCTGCACCTGCGCCAGCAGTTCGGGCGCGCGCGCGTCCGATGGCGTGATGTACGGGATGCCTTCGGCCTGGCACAGGCTGGCGACGGATTCGAACCACAGGTTTTCCGTGGGGCTGTCTTCGTGCGTGACGACCAGGGCGATATCGACGCCGCCGGCCAAGAGCACCTTGATGCAGCGCACGCCCACATTGTGGTAGCCGAAGACGACGGCGCGTGGGGCGCCCATCAGCGGCCCACCTGGCGCTTTTCCAGGCGCACGTACGATGGCGCCTCGGCTTCCGCCTGGGTCATGCCGTCCTGCAAGATGGTCTGCACCACATAGCGGGGACGGGCGCGCACTTGCTGGAAGATGCGTCCCACGTATTCGCCCACCAGGCCGATGCCGAACAGGATCACGCCCATGAAGAAGAAGGCGATGGCGAACAGGGTAAATACGCCTTCGGCCTCGGCGCCCAGCAGGAAGCGGCGTACCAGCAGGAAGATCACCAGCAATGCCGAGCCCAGCGACATCGCCATGCCCAGCATCGAAAAGATTTGCAGGGGAATCAGCGAAAAGCCCGTGACCAGGTCGAAATTGAGGCGGATCAGGCTGTACAGCGAATATTTCGACTCGCCGGCCGAGCGTTCCTCGTGCTCGACGATGATTTCCGTGGGCTTGCGGGCAAACGTGTAGGCCAAGGCGGGAACAAAGGTGTTGACTTCGGCGCACTGGTTGACCAGGTCGATCACGTTGCGGCCATACGCGCGCAACATGTTGCCCTGGTCGGTGATCTTGATATTCGTGATCTTTTCGCGCAGGCGGTTCATCATTTTCGACGCCAGCGTGCGCCAGGCGGAATCTTGCCGCTTGCGCCGGATCGAACCCACGTAATCGTGGCCTTCGCGCATCTTCGCTACCAGGTTGCCGATTTCTTCGGGCGGGTTTTGCAGGTCGGCGTCGAGTGTGACCATGATTTGCCCGCGAGAGGCTTCAAAACCGGCCAGGATGGCCATGTGCTGGCCATAATTGCCATTGAACAAGACTACGCGCGTGACGTCGGGGCGCTGGCGGAACTGTTCCGCCAGAATGGCCACCGAATTGTCGCGGCTGCCATCGTTGATGAAGATGATCTCGTAGCTCGTCTGCAAGGCATCGAGGGCCGGATACAGGCGGGCGAACAGGCTGGCCAGGCCATCCTGCTCGTTATAGATTGGAATGATAATGGACAGTTCAGGTTTCATCGGCGCGCTGCTCATTTGACGAGTATGGATTTGACGGTGGCGACGGCGCGTTCCACGTCCTGTGTCGTCATGGCGTAGAACATCGGCAAGGTCACGGTCAGGCGGCCGATCTTTTCCGAGACGGGGAACATGCCTTCGGTAAAGCCGCGTTCGCGGTACATGGTAAACAGGTGGATCGGTGCGTAATGATAGCCCGTTCCCACGTTTTGCTGCGCCATTTGCTGCATGAAGGCGGCGCGCGTGCCGGGTCCATTGTCGGGCAGGATGATCTGGAACAAATGCCAGTTGCTGTTTTCAAAGTCCTGCACGGGCAGCTGGGCGCCGCTCTGCGCTTCGAATTCGCTGCCGAATTGCGCGAAATAGTGGCGTGCCAGCGCGCGGCGGTGGGCCGTGATCGCATCGATGTTGGCGAACTGGCCCAGGCCGATGGCGGCCATGATGTCGCTCATGTTGTATTTGCCGCCCAGCACATCGACGTCGATGCCGTCGACGCCGCTGCGCGTCACGCCCTGCAGCCGGTATTTCTCGGCCAGCTTGGCTTCTTCCAGGTTGTTGAGGACGAGGCAGCCGCCTTCGCCCGTGGTGATGTTCTTGTTGGCCTGGAAGCTGAACGAGACGAAGTCGCCAAATGCGCCGATGCGCTTGCCCTTCCAGGTGGAGCCGAACGCTTGCGCCGCATCTTCCACGACCCTTAAATTGTACTTTTCAGCAATCGCGTACAGGCGGTCCATGTCGACGGGCAAGCCGGACAGGTAGACTGGGATGATGGCTTTCGTACGCGGGGTGATGGCCGCTTCCAGCTTGTCGAGGTCGATATTCCGGGTGACGGGGTCGATATCGGCAAATACGGGCGTGGCACCCACTTCGATGATGACGTTGGCCGTCGCTACCCACGACACGGGCGTGGTGATGACTTCGTCACCGGGACCTATGCCGGCGATGCGCAGCGCGATTTCCATGGTGCACGTGCCCGAATTGAAGGTGCGCACTGGGCGCCCGCCGAAATACTCGGACAGCTGGGCTTCGAAGGCCTGCACTTTCGGGCCGCTGGTGATCCAGCCCGAGCGCAGCACTTCGCCGACGGCTGCGATGGTCGCTTCGTCGATGGTGGGTTTGGAAAAGGGCAAAAAGGGCAGGGTAGAGGTCATGGGGCGCAATTCTTGGATCTGTATTGTGTCAGGGTATCGGCGTCGCCGACGCTGCCAGTGCGGTCAAAAGCCGCCGGCAGGCATGGCTATTTTATATCGTCAGTATGGCGGCGCAGCCCCTTCATCTGTGAAAAATCCTGCTGATGCGGGGCCGGGGCAAGCTGGCCGGGGCGCGATCCGTGCTGCCACGCGCCCCTTTAAACATTTATTTATTGGCAATCACCATGCGGCGCGCATCTTCGGCAATCACACGCATGGGCACGCCACGCTCTTGCAATTCCTTGTAACGGTTCAGGCTGATAATGGCCATGTCGGGGACGCCGGCGTTGGCATCGTTCGTCCATTGCGTGATGAAAGGCTCGATGCTCGGGATGGACAGTTCGGGCTGCTGTTTCAGGCCAAATGTGAATTCATCCCAGTAATCGACGAGGATCACGGGCCGCTGCAGATAATACGTCAGCGACTGTTCATAGATGCCGACCGAATAGAGCTTGGTATCGGCCGTCAGTTCGGCCTGGATCTGCGGCAGCATGTCGGTGCCTGCGCGGTTCTGGCCATACAGTTCGGAGCCGGCCAGGATGCAGTGCGTGGCGAGGAAGCCGGCGCCGGCGATGGTCAGCACCGTCATGTCGCGGCGCAACTGGCGTGCATGCAGCAAGGCCAGGGCGCCGCCAGCCAGGGCGAAGAAGCCGGCCGCCATCAGCCATGGCTGGTAGCCCTTGAGCGCGGTCAGGGCTTCCGCATCGCGTGCGCTGGCCTTGCCGAAGGCGATCGGTCCGCCGATCAGGATGGCCGCGCCCAGCACGCACAGCAGGCCGGCGGCGAACAGGCGCTGGCGGCGCGAGGCCGATTCCAGGTACAGCGCCACCAGCAGGGCCAGCGCCGGGAAGATGGGCACGATATAGCCAGGCAGCTTCGAGGTTGAATAGCTGAAAAAGAAGAAAATGAAGATGGCCCAGACCAGCAGCATCAAGCGGGGCTGGAAGGCGCCCTCCTGGCGCTGGAAGGCGGCGACCAGGCTTTGCGGCAGCACGCCTATCCATGGCAGGATGCCGGGAATGAGCAGCACCAGGAAGTAGTACCAGGCGCCTTCGCGCTTGTGGCCCTTCATCAGGAAGCGCTGGAAATGCTCGTGGATGAAGAAGAAATGCGGCTGTTCCGGATTGCGCAGGGCGACCAGCACGAACCACGGCGTGGCGATGGCAAAGAACACCAGCAAGCCCTTGACCAGGTGCAAACGCGTCCAGATGCGCCAGTCGCGCGCGCACAGCGAATACAGCACCAGCACGCCGCCCGGCAGCACGATGCCGATCAGGCCTTTGGCCAGCACGGCCAGCGCCATGCCAGCCCAGCACACCAGCATCCAGTTGCGCCGTTCCAGCGCCGTGGCGTCGTCGCGCTGGGCGACCAGCAGGCTGCCCAGGGTAATCGTCATCATGCCCGACAGGCCCATGTCCAGCGAATTGATCTGGCCGGAAGCGAGCCAGAACAGGCTCGACGCCAGTACCAGGCCAGCATACAGGCCCACGCGCGGGCCGAACACTTTCTTGCCCGCGTAGGCCGTCATGCACACGCCGATGATGCCGCACAGGCCAGTCCACAGGCGTGCCTGCCATTCGCCCAGGCCGAAGGCGGCGAAGGTCAGCGCATTCATCCACGTTTGCAGCGGCGGTTTTTCAAAGTACTTGATGCCGTTCAGGCGCGTGGTGATCCAGTCGCCCGTGACGAACATTTCGCGCGCCATCTCGGCGTAGCGGCCTTCGTCGGGCGGTACCAGGGTGCGCACCCCCAGCGCATACAGGGTGACGACGATGAAGATGCCCAGCAGGGACCACATCAGCACCCGGGAAGAGTGCAGTTCGTTGACATTGATTTTCATGCGGCCTTGCCTGCGGCCGGAGCCAGGATCAGGGCCAGGGTGACTTTGCGGCCTTCGCCCATGAGGATATTGTAGGTGCGGCAGGCAGCCTGGCTATCCATGCATTCGACGCCGATGCGGCGCATGGTCAGCGCGGCTGTCAGCTTCGGGTGCACAAAACGCTGGCGTTCGCCCGTGCCGAGGATGACCACGTCGGGCGCATCGGCCAGGATTTGCGCGAAATGCGCCTCGCTCAGCTGTTCGAAACTGTCCACCTCCCACGCCCGTGGCGGCGTTTCCGGCATGACGATCAGGCTGTAGTTGTAGGGCTGGGCATTGATCTCGACGCCGTTTTCGTCATAGCCGGTGACAGTCTGGTATTGTTGGGTGCTGCTGGCATGGAGTTTCATGGCGATATCGGGGGCTGGTCGTGTCAGTTGATCGGTGCGCGCGCGGCCAAATTGCGTGCCGCCGCCAAGGGCGTAAGCATGCCATAAATGACAGAAAAGAGCGACTGAAAAGCAATATCCTTTCCAAATTGCAATGTTCGGCGCCACAGTGGCCATGCTTGCTTGCGCCATGGTAATGCTGCAAGATTAAGGGAAGATGAAGATGGCGCCCCCTCCGGATTGACGCCCGGATGCGCCAGCGTGGCAGAATCGGCGTCAAATGCTGGGGTTCGCCATGTTTAATTTGATAAAATGGCCTGTTTTCGGCGAGAATGGTTGTTTCCCCTTGCAGTCTTTCGCATCGCAGTTTCACGGGTTCATAGTTCTGGCGCGGCTATCATGCTGCAAGTTCTGGTCACCGCGCCGCATCACGACAGGGATTTATTTTGCGACCGATTCAGAAATCGAATAAATTGGCGGACGTCTGCTACGACATCCGCGGCCCGGTCCTGGAAAAATCCAGGCAAATGGAAGAAGAAGGCCACAAGATCACCAAGCTCAATATCGGCAACCTGGCCGTATTCGGCTTCGATCCGCCGGACGAGATCGTGCGCGATATGATGCTCAATCTGCAGAATGCGGCCGGCTATACGGATTCGAAAGGCATGTTCGCGCCGCGCAAGGCCGTCATGCATTACACGCAGGGCAAGAATATCGCCGGCGTGACCATCGATGACATTTACCTGGGCAATGGCGCTTCCGAACTGATCGTCATGTCGATGAACGCCCTGCTCAACAGTGGCGACGAAGTGCTGGTGCCGGCGCCCGATTACCCGCTGTGGACGGCCGCCGTCAGCCTGTCGGGCGGCAATCCCGTGCATTATGTGTGCGACGAGCAGAACGAGTGGTATCCCGACATCGAGGACATGCGTCGCAAGATCACGCCGAATACCCGCGCCATCGTCGTCATCAACCCGAACAATCCCACCGGCGCGCTATACCCGGTGGAAGTGCTGCTGCAGATCGTCGAACTGGCGCGCCAGCATCAATTGATCATTTTCGCCGACGAGATCTACGACAAGGTGCTGTACGACGAAGCCGAGCACGTGTCGATCGCCTCGCTGGCCGACGACGTGTTGTTCATCACCATGAACGGCCTGTCGAAGAATTACCGCTCCTGCGGTTACCGTTCCGGCTGGATGGTGGTCTCGGGCGAAAAGCGCCACGCAAAAGATTACATCGAGGGCCTCAACATGCTGGCCTCGATGCGGCTATGCGCCAATGCGCCGGGGCAGTTTGCCATCCAGACGGCGCTTGGCGGCTACCAGAGCATACAAGACCTGGTGGGGCCCGGCGGGCGCCTGTTGAAACAGCGCGACCTGGCGCACAAGCTGCTGACCGATATTCCGGGCGTCACCTGTGTCAAGCCGAAGGCCGCGCTGTACATGTTCCCGCGCCTGGACCCGGAGATCTATCCGATCGCCGACGACCAGCAGTTTGCCTATGAATTACTGGCCGAAGCCAAGGTCCTGATCGTGCAGGGCACGGGGTTCAACTGGATCGCACCCGACCATTTCCGTGTCGTCTTCCTGCCCAACTCCGATGACCTGACCGATGCCATGAACCGCATTGCGCGCTTCCTCGAAGGTTACCGCAAGCGTCACGGCCGGGGCTGAATCAGCCAGCAGCAGCAATCTCGATCAACCATACCGATCAACCTGGCGCCGCCCAAGGGGGCGCCACTTATGAGCAGTCAAGTACAACTATGAAATCCATCAAGATCGGCCTGCTGGGCCTGGGCAATGTCGGTTACGGCACGTTCAGCGTCCTGAAACGCAACCAGGAAGAAATCAAGCGCCGGGCGGGCCGCGGCATTGAAGTCGTCGCCGTCGCCGTGCGCGACGTGGCGCGTGCCGAAGCGCTGGTCGCCGGCGGCTGCAAGGTCGTCAATGACCCCTACCTGATCGTCAACGATCCCGAGATCGACATCGTCGTCGAACTGATCGGCGGCTACGACCTGTCGAAAACCCTGGTGATGCAGGCCATTGCCAACGGCAAGCACGTGGTCACGGCCAACAAGGCCCTGCTGGCCGTGCACGGCAACGAAATCTTCGCCGCCGCCCAGGACAAGGGCGTGATGGTGGCCTTCGAAGCGGCCGTCGCCGGCGGTATCCCCATCATCAAGGCGCTGCGCGAAGGCTTGACGGCCAACCGCATCGAATGGATCGCCGGCATCATCAACGGCACCACCAATTTCATCCTGTCCGAAATGCGCGACAAGGGCCTCGATTTCGCCACCGTGCTGAAACAGGCGCAGGAACTCGGTTATGCCGAAGCCGACCCCACCTTCGACATCGAGGGCGTCGACGCCGCGCACAAGGCCACCATCATGTCGGCCATCGCCTTCGGCATCCCGGTGCAGTTCGACAAGGCCTACGTGGAAGGCATCAGCAACCTCAATGCCGTCGACATCCGTTACGCCGAGCAGCTGGGCTACCGCATCAAGCTGCTGGGTATCACCAAGCGCGCCATCGTCAACGGCGTGGAAGGCATCGAGCTACGTGTGCATCCGACCCTGATCCCGGCCAAGCGCCTGATCGCCAATGTGGAAGGCGCCATGAACGCGGTGCTGGTGCATGGCGACGCCGTCGGCGCCAGCCTGTACTCGGGCCGCGGCGCGGGCGCCGAGCCGACCGCCTCGTCGGTGATCGCCGACCTGGTCGACATCACGCGCCTGGCCACGGCCGACCCGGAACACCGCGTGCCGCATCTGGCCTTCCAGCCGAACGCGATGACCGATATCGCGATTTTGCCGATGTCGGAAATCACCACCAGCTACTACCTGCGCATGCACGTGGCCGACCAGCCGGGCGTGCTGGCCGACCTGACGCGCATCCTGGCAGAACGCGGCATCTCGATCGACGCCATGCTGCAAAAAGAGCCGGCCGAAGGCGAGACGCATACGGACATCATCATGCTGACGCACCAGACGCAGGAAAAGAACGTCACGGCCGCCATCGAGAAGATGGAAGCCTTGCATAGCGTGGTGGGCACGGTCACCAAGATCCGTCTGGAAAACCTGAGCTGATTTTCACACGGCTGCATGCAAAACGGCGCCCGCGGGCGCCGTTTTTTCTTTGACAGACTGTGTTACAACTGCGGCACGTCGGGCGCGCCGACCGGACCTACATCCATGCCGTCATAGCTGGCCAGCTGGTTTTCCTGGGCAAACGCCATCAGTTCGCCATTGCGTGCGTGCAGGCTGTCGACGCCATGCACTTCGGCTTTTTCCACGTGCAGCACCCACACGGGCGGTGCTGCCGGATCGTCGAGTTCGGGCTGGTACAGTTCCACGGGGCGGTAGCCCTGCAGCGCCAGCAAGGTGGCGGCCTGCTCCAGCGGTTCGGACGTCGGGTTGGTGAAGTAATAGCCCCACAGCAGCGGCTGGGACAGATCCCACGGCGCGTTTTCTGCGATATTGGCGAACAGTTCGGTTACGTCTTCTTTGGTCATCATGGCGGTGCTTTCAGTCAATTCCAGGGCGCGATCTTAACATCGGTGACGGTGACGCGCCACGCGCCCATAAAAAACCGGCTTGGTAGCCGGTTTTTCATTTGCCGTTGAACGGCTTGATGCTGATACGCGTGAGCGTGAATTAGAACTTGTAACGCAGGCCGATCGACAGCAGGTCGGCTTTCAGATTGCCGCCATCCACGTCCAGGATTTTACCGAAGTTTTCATATTCCGCGACCAGCGACAGTTTTTTGTCGAAGTGGTAAGCAGCACCGATGCCAAAGACGGCTGCGGTCTTGTTTTTGGAACCGCTGAAATCAAAGTAGTCATTGTTGAAACTGATTTTGGCGCGATTTTGCGTTACACCAGCTTTGCCGAACAGCGAAAATTGTTCGTTCAATGGCAGGGTGCCTGTGGCCGCCACGTAAAACGCGCTGCTTTTCAGGTGGGCCGATGCGTCTTCCGCATACAGTTTCACCTTGCCAAAATTAACGTAGCCAGCTTCTGCGCCGAAGTTTGGCGTGAAATCGTAGCCAGCGTACGCTTTGTAGCCGGTTTTGTTTTCTTTTTCCGAGCCTTGGCCATCGACGCTTGCTTTGAATTCCGAACGACCGATGTTAGCACCGGCGTAGAAGCCTTCAGCTTGGGCGAACAAAGGGAATGCCAGGGCGGCGCCGACGACTGCTGCAAACAATTGCTTTTTCATATTAATCCTAGATAATTAATGCGGAGAGACTGTCTCGCCGCTTAATGGGAACCGAATTGTATAGGGATGAATATGTTTATGTAAGGCAATTATTTAAAAAATATTAGAAATAAATCATTTGTTGTTTTTGGGCAACGCATAATGTGAAATACCTATCTGCGCAGCCCGTCATGCAGCGCCGCTGAAATGCACGCTGACCTTCAATCCATGTCCATTCGCCGCCGTGGCCAGTTCCAGGCGCGCGCCGTGCAGGGCCGCGATGTCGCGCACGATGGCCAGTCCCAACCCGGCGCCGCCCGGATTGCTCTCGAGCGCCGCGCCGACCCGGTAGAACGGCGTCAACACGCGTTCGCGCTCGGCCGGCGGGATGCCCTTGCCGCTGTCTTCCACCTCCAGCACGGCGCCGTCATCGTGTCCGTGCCCTGCCTGCGCCGCGCGCACGCGCAGGATCACGCTGCCACCTTGCGGCGTGTAGCGCAGGGCATTGTCGACCAGGTTGGCCAGCAGTTCATGCAGCAGCAGGGCCTGGCCATGCACGGGCGCTTCGTCGGGTGCTTCCAGCGACAGGTCGATATTCCTGCCAACGGCGGCCATGGCCATTTCCAGTCCCACCTGCTGCGCCACGTCGCGCAGCGCGACGGTGTCCATGGCAAGGCTGTCGCCGCCATGTTCGATGCGCGCCAGGGTCAGCAGGCGGTTGGCCAGCAGCACGGTCGAATCGGTGGTGGCCGCGATCGAACGCACAATGTCGCGCAGGGCGGCGATGTCGGGCGGGGAGCCCGCCTGGCGCTCGCATTCGCGCATGGCCAGTTCGGCCTGGGTTTTCAGCACCGTCAGCGGCGTGCGCAACTGGTGCGAGGCGTCGGCGATGAAGCGGCGCTGGCTGGCGATCAGTTGCTGCAGGCGCGACATGGAGCCGTTCATGGCACTGACCAGCGGGCGCATTTCCTTGTGCACCAGCGTGGGATCGACGTCGGACAGGTCGGACAGGGTACGCGTCTCGACTTCCGTTTTCAAGCGCATCAGCGGCCGCAGCACCAGGCGCACGGCAAACCACACGAGGGCGCCCATCACCAGTATCATCGCCGCCTGCCAGCTCAGGGTATCGAACAGGATCTGGTTCGACAGGCCGCGCCGCGCATCGAGCGTCTCGGCCACCTGGATCAGGGCGATGCCGCGCATCGAGTCGTCATACACGGGTTGCAGCAGGGCGGCGATGCGGATCGGCTTGCCGTGGTAGTCGGCGTGGTAGAAGCGCACCAGGGCCGGATAATTCTGCGAGCGGGGCACGTTTTTCGGCACGGGCGGCAAGTCGCCATAGCCCGAGACCAGTTCGCCGTTGATGCCCGTCACCTTGTAGTAGATGCGCCCCAGGGTGTCGGTCTCGAAGCTGTCGAGCGCCACATAGGGCACTTCGGCCACCACCTTGCCGCCGACGATGGAGACGCGCTCGGCCAGCGCACGCGTCGACGCCAGCAAGGAGCGGTCGTAGGCCATGTCGGCCGCGTCGAGGGCGTTGCGGTAGACGAAGACGGCATCGAGCAGCACCAGCATCACCAGGGGGATGAGCAGCCAGCGCAGCAGCTGGCTGCGCAGGCTGCCCAGCGGCCGGCCCTGCGCCCAGCGCCGGCGCAGGCGCTCGAACACGGGCAGGGGTGGGGCGCGCACGGTCATTTTGGCGCGGCCGGCACCATGGCGCTGCGCGGCTGCAGCAGGTAGCCGATGCCGCGTAGGGTGGTGATGACGGCGGCGTCGGGCGAGCCGCTTTCCACGCCGCTCTCAAGTTTCTTGCGCACGCGGTGGATGTATAGTTCGATGGCGTCCAGGTTGGCGTCGTCGGCCAGTGCGAAGACTTCGTCGAACAGCTTTTCCTTCGATACGGCGCGCCCCGAGCGCGTGATCAGCGCTTCGAGCACCGCGTGTTCGCGCGGCGTCAGGGCCAGCGCCGCGCCGGCATAGCTGAACATGCGCGTGACGGTGTCGAAACTGAGGGCGCCGCAGGTGTGCACGAGGGCTTCGTTGCCCTGGCTGCGGCGCAGCAGGGCTTTCACGCGCGCTTCCAGTTCGGCCAGTTCGAACGGCTTGGCCATGTAATCGTCCGCACCCAGGTTCAGGCCCTGTACTTTTTCATCGAGGCCGCCGCGCGCCGTGAGTATCATGACGGGAGTCTTGCCGCGCGTGCCGCCGCGCGCGCGCAGGCGGCGCAGCACGTCCAAGCCGTCCATCTTCGGCAGGGTCAGGTCGAGAAGCACCAGTGAGTATTCCTGCGTGTGCAGCAGGGCGTCGGCATCGGCGCCGTTGTGGGCGGTCTCCACCGTCAGGTGCGCGTCGCGCAGGGCCTTTGCCAGCCAGTGCGACAGCTCCAGATGGTCTTCCACTAATAATATGCGCATGGTCTCCGCCATTCGTTGAAATGGATGCAGTGTAAGCCTGTCAGCGCCGCGCCGACAGGGGCGGCGATGAATATGTTTGTCCACCTTGTGGCTGGTGGGCGACACCTGTCAGTCTGAAAGCGAATTGAAAGGATCGCGCTCATATAGTGTGATCCTGATTCATGAAATTGATCAGGCATATCACTAATAACTATATCTAAGGGAGATACTTTACATGAAGAAAACCGCATTCTCGCTGGCCGCCATGGCGGTACTCGCCGCTGCCGGCAGCGCCCACGCCCAGTCGAACGTCACCCTGTACGGCCGCCTAGACGCCGGCATCAGCAACACCAGCAACGCCGGTCCGAACAAAAGCTCGATGACGCAAGTCAGTTCGGGTGGCATGAACACCTCGCGCTGGGGCATCCTGGGCAGCGAAGACCTGGGCGGCGGCCTGAAGGCCGTCTTCAATCTGGAAGGCGGCATCCTGGTCGACACGGGCGCGGCTGATGGCGCGCTGTTCAAGCGCCAGGCCAATGTGGGCCTGGAAGGCGCGTTTGGCCGCGTCGTTCTGGGCCGCTCCTTCACCACCGTGTATGACTTCGTGCTGCCGTTCGATCCGATGGCCTATGCACCGTTCTACTCGTGGGCCACTTCGGCCAACGCGACGGGCCCGAGCAAATACGGCATGACGACTGCCTTCGACAACATGGTCAAGTATTCGGGCAAGACGGGCGACTTCAGCTACGGCGCATCGTATGGTTTCGGCGAGCAGTCGACGGGCAACTCGGACAGCGCCAAGCTGTCCACGGCCGTCACCTACAAGACCGGCCCTGTCAGCCTGCTGGCCACGTATGAACAGGTGAACGGCAATGCCATCGCCGGCGGCGCGCGCGACAAGACCACCGTGTACCACCTGGGCGCCATGTATGACGACGGCCCGTGGAAAGTGCAGGCGGCGGCGCGCGACTACAAGCTCGATCCGGCTGCCTCCGGCAAGCCCGACGTGCGCGGCACCCTGTACTGGGGCGGCGTCAGCTACAAGACCACGCCGGTCATCACCCTGACGGGCGTGATCTACTACCAGGACGTGAAAAACGTGGCCGCCAATCTCGATGCCGATCCGATCATGTACGTGGCGCGCGTGCGCTATGCCCTGTCCAAACGCACCGACCTGTATGTGGCCGGCGCGTATGCCAAGGCCAAGCACAATCAGCTGGTCAGCCTGTCGCGTGACGATGCCGGTTTCGGCGACACGCAGCGCGGCCTGATCGCCGGCATCCAGCACCGCTTCTAAGCCATGACGATGCTGCGCGCCCTGTTCCTGTCGCTGCTGTGCCTGCTGCCCGCCGTGGCCGGGGCACAGGCGTCCGCGCCGGCCGAGTGCGTAGTGCCGTCCAAGCCGGGCGGCGCCATGGATTTGACGTGCAAGCTGGCGAAAAAAGGCCTGGCGCAGGAGGGCGGGGCAGGCGCGGCTGCGGGAACGGCCATGCGCATCAGCTATCTGCCCGGCGGCATCGGCGCCGTGGCCTGGCACTCGATGGGCTCGCAACGGCGCCGCGCGGAGCCGAACACGCTGGTGGCCTTTTCGGGCGGCTCGCTGCTCAATCTGGCGCAGGGCAAGTTCGGCAATGCCAAGGCGGGCGACGTGCGCTGGGTGGCGGCGCTGGGCGCCGACTACGGCATGATCGCCGTGCGCAGCGATTCGCCCTACAAGACGCTGGGCGACCTGATCGCGGCATTGCGCCAGCATCCGGACAAGGTGCTGATCGGCGTCTCCGGCACCATCGGCAGCCAGGACTGGCTGAAGATGGCGCTGGTGGCGCGCCATGCCGGCATCGATCCGAAAGTGCTGCGTTTTGTCGCACTCGAAGGCGGCGGCGAAGTGTTTACGGCGATGCAGGCCGATTACGTGCAGGTGGTCTCGGGCGACACGTCCGAGGCCACCCTGAACGCCAGCGCCAACCATGCGCGCGTGCTGGCAGTGCTGTCGGAAAAACGCCTGCCCGGCGTGCTTGCCGGCGTGCCGACGGCGCGCGAGCAGGGCTTCGACGTGGTCTGGCCCATCATCCGCGGCGTGTGGATGGGGCCGCAGGTGCCGGAGGCGGACTACCAGCGCTGGGTGGCCACCTTTGACCGCGTCATGGCCACGCCGCAGTTCGCCGAGTGGCGCGCCCAGGCCGGCCTGTACCCATTCGCCCTGACGGGGCCGAAGCTGACCGCGTATGTCAAGAAGGCGGTCGACGAGTATGCCAGGCAGGCAAATGAGCTTGGCCTGATGCGCTGAACGACATCCTATTAAAAAAACCTATTCATAGACGGAGACAACCCCATGCAAACCAAGACCCTGCTTCAAGCCGCCCTTGCCACTGCGTTTGCCAGCCTGGCCGGCGCCGCTTTTGCGCAAGTGCCGCCCGGTTATCCGGCCGACTACCAGAAGGTCATCGACGCGGCCAAGAAGGAAGGCAAGGTGGTGATCTACAGCGCCACCGACAGCAAGGCCGCCGCTCCGCTGATCAAGGATTTCAGCGCCCTGTATCCGGGCATCTCGGTCGAATACAACGACATGAATTCGACGGAAGTGTATAACCGCTTCATTTCCGAAGTGGCCGCCGGCGGCAACACGGCCGACGTGATGTGGTCGTCCGCGATGGACTTGCAGATGCGCCTGGCCTCGGATGGCTACGCGCTTAAGTACAAATCTGTCGAAGCGTCCAAGATTCCCGGCTGGGCCATGTGGGACGACCAGGCCTACGGCACCACGTTCGAGCCGGCCGCCATCGTCTACAACAAGCGTTTGCTCGATGCTAAGGAAGTGCCGAAGAACCACGACGATTTCGTCAAGCTGATCGCCACGCCGAAATTCAAGGACAAGGTCACCACCTACGACATCGAAAAGTCGGGCGTCGGCTTCATGTTCATGGCGCAGGATGCGAAGGAATATCAGCAGTTCCTGGCGCTGGAAAACGCCTTTGGCACGGCCAAGGTGCGCGTGCAGTCGTCGACGGGTACCATGATGGAGCGCATCTCCTCGGGTGAAAACCTGATCGGCTACAACGTACTTGGCTCCTACGCGCTGGTGCGCGCCAAGACCGACCCGTCGATCGGCGTGGTGCTGCCCAAGGATTACACGCTGATCCTGTCGCGCGTGCAGTTCATCAACAAGAACGCGAAGAACGTCAACGCCGGCAAGCTGTGGCTCGATTACATTCTGTCGCACCGCGGCCAGACCATCATCGCGAACGGCGCCAAGCTGTTCGCCATCCGCGCCGACGTCACCGGCGAGACCACTTCGGCCGACTTGATCAAGCTCATCGGTGCGGCCAATGTCAAACCGATTCCCGTGCATCCGATCATCCTGCAATTTTTGGGGCCGGCCAAGCGCATGGCCTTCTTGAAGCAGTGGAAAGAAACAGCCGGCAAAAAATAACGCCGTCCTGGCCGTCCGCAGGCGCGTGCCCGCGGACGGTTGCCGCACCCTTCATTCATTGGATTCATCATGCAAACTGCCATCTTGCCGCTGCCTGCACGGTCGCGCTCTCCCTTGTCGCGCCTGAACTGGTCGCGCGGCGTGGTCGTGACGATCACGCTGATCGCCATTTTCCTGCCGCTGTTCCTGATTTTTTATCAGAGCTTTTTGAACGCGCCGTTTTTCATGCCGGTGCGCGAATTCGGCTTTGACTCCTACCGTTTCATCTTCGATGATCCCGATTTTTCCATGGCCTTCAAGAATGGCCTGATGCTGGCTTTCGGCCTGACCGTCATCGCCGTGCCGCTGGGCGGCATGCTGGCCTTCCTGATGGTGCGCACGGATTTGCCGGGCCGCGGCTGGGTGGCGCCCATGCTGCTGGTGCCCATTTTTGTGTCGCCGATGGTGATGGGTTTTGGCTACGTCGTGTCGATGGGGCCCGTGGGCTTTTACTCGATCTGGGCCAAGGAGCTGCTCGGCTTCGTGCCCTGGAATATTTATTCCTTCACCAGCATCGTCATCATCGCCGGCCTGACGCACGTGCCGCACGTCTACCTGTATGCCTCGTCAGCACTGAAAAGCCTGGGCTCGGACGTGGAAGAAGCGGCCCGCGTGGCCGGCGCTTCGCCGATCCAGGTGATGCTCAATGTGTCGCTGCCGATGATCATGCCGGCGCTGGCATATGCGGGCGTGCTGGTGTTCTTCCTCGGCTTCGAAGTGTTCGGCCTGGTGCTGGTGCTTGGTGATCCGGAAGGCCATCTGGTGCTGCCGACCTATCTGTACAAGCTGACGAATAAACTGGGCACGCCGTCCTACCACCTGATGGCGGCCGTTGCCGTGTGCCTGGTGATGGTGACCATGCCGCTGGTGATGATACAGCGCTGGCTGCTGAAATCGGCCAACAAGTATGTGTCGATCAAAGGCAAGGGCGCGCGCAGCAAGGCCATGCCGCTGGGCCGCTGGAAGTGGCTGGCGTTTGCCTTGCTGGCCGGCTGGCTGATCTTCACCATCATCCTGCCTTTGAGCGGCATCGTGCTGCGCTCCTTCGTGCAGTACTGGGGCGAGGGCGTGCACCTGGCCGACGTGCTGACCTTGCAGCATTTCCGCGATATTTTCGACCAGCCTTCGCTGGTGCGCGGCATCGTCAACACCATCCTGATCGGCGTCGTCGGCGGCGCGCTGGCCGTGGGCTGCTACAGCTTCATCGCGCTGGCCATGCACCGCAAGCAGGACGGCATCACGCGCCTGCTCGACTACAGCGTGCTGGTGCCGCGCGCCGTGCCTGGCCTCTTGGCCGGCCTGTCGTTCCTGTGGGTGTTCCTGTTCGTGCCGGCCTGGCTCGACGGCATATTGAAAGGCATGGACAACGGCGTGGCCCTGTGGCTGAGCGGTCATGTGATTCCCGTGTTGCGCGAACTGCGGTCGACGATCTTCGCACTGTGGCTCGCCTATTCGGTGGTGTGGATGGCCTACGGCATGCGCCTCATTTCCACCGCGCTGCTGCAGGTGGGACCGGAGCTGGAAGAGGCGGCGCGCGCCGTGGGCGCCAGCCGCGGCCAGGTGACGCGCGACGTCACGCTGCCGCTGATCAAATACGGCTTGCTGGGCGCCTGGCTGATGGTGTTCCTGATCTTCGAGCGCGAGTACTCGACGGGCGTGTACCTGCTTTCGCCAGGCACGGAAGTGATCGGCGCCATGCTGGTATCGCTGTGGGCAGGCGGCTCGACCGACCTGGTAGCGGCGCTGTCCTTCATCAATATCACCCTGGTGGCCATCGGCCTGGGCATCGCGCTGCGCTTTGGCGTCAAGTTGCATAACTAAATACAAAAACTGAGACCACATCATGAATGAATTGACCGTCAATGAGTTGTACCTGGACTACGGCACCGGCGCTGCCGCCAACCAGATCCTGAAGGGTGTCTCGATGCACCTGCAAAAAGGCGAAGTGGTCGCCCTGCTGGGGCCTTCGGGCAGCGGCAAGACCACCTTGCTGCGCGCCGTGGCCGGGCTGGAAAGCCCGAAGGCGGGCACCATCCAGATCGGCGAGCGCAATGTCTTCGACGGCGCGAAGCACTTCGAGATGCCGGCCGAGCATCGCAACCTGGGACTGGTGTTCCAGTCGTACGCCTTGTGGCCGCACAAGACCGTGTTCGACAACGTCGCCTACGGCCTCAAATTGCGCAAGATGGGCAGCACGGAGATCGCCGCGCGCATCAAGGAAGTGCTGACGCAGCTGGGCCTGGGTCACCTGGGCGAACGCTATCCGCATCAGCTGTCTGGCGGCCAGCAGCAGCGCGTGGCGATCGCCCGCGCGCTGGTATACAACCCGCCCGTGATCCTGCTCGACGAACCGTTGTCGAACCTGGACGCCAAGCTGCGCGAGGAAGCGCGCGCCTTCCTGCGCGAACTGATCGTGCGCCTGGGCCTGTCGGCCCTGATGGTGACGCATGACCAGGGCGAGGCGATGGCCATTTCCGACCGTATTTTGCTGCTCAATAACGGCAAGATCGAGCAGCAGGGCACGCCGCAAAGCATGTATGAAACGCCGGACACCCTGTTTACGGCCGAATTCATGGGCAGCAACAACCGCCTGCCCGGCAAGGTGGTGCAGCGCGAAGGCAGTCAGGTGCGCCTGCTGGTCGACGGCGCCCCCATGCAGGGCGTGGCGCGCGGCGCCAACGTGGGCACGGAAGTCACCACCATGATACGCGTCGAGGAAGTGAAAATCAGCGCCACGCAGGTGGACAACGCCATCGAGCTGCCGCTCCTGACCTGCATGTACCTGGGCGACCGCTGGGAATGCCTGTTCGAGCGCGGTGGCGCCGAGAACATCAGCCTGCGCGCATATTCGCGCCACAAGCTCGAGGCTGGCAAGTACTGGCTGCACATGCCGGCCGATAAGCTCTGGGTGTTTTAACGGTGCCTAGGTGGCCACGCTGGCGCGCAGTCTGTGCCGCGCTGGCCACCGGTTTGGCATCTGTCCTCTGTTTGCCAGGGCCGCGCTGCGCCTGGCAGGGCGCGAACTGGCCTGCCCCGTGCGCGTGCGCGAGGCGGGCCAGTGCGCCATCGGCACGGCCCTGGGCCTGTATTTCACAGCGCCAGTACTGGCCGTCCTCACTATCTATACACCGTAAATCGCCGGCGCCGTGCTGTTCGCGCTGGCGCTGGTGGCGTCTGGCGCCATGCCGCTGCGGTGCCTCTCTGGCGTCGATCATGCCGCCGCCTTCTTTGCCATGACCGTGGGTGGCGCATGGTGGCGCTAGTATTGCTGACCGATCCATTCTTTTCCCTGTTGACAAGACAAAGCCGCCAGAGTTGAATCCGCCGGCTGAAACTTGCATAAAGCAAACGCTCTGTATTGTCCTTGCTGCGCCCGGCGTTAATCCTCGATGATGCATGCGTGGGTAATATCTTGATACCCGTTTTTCCGGGCCTTTCCATCTTGGCGGCGCATTGGCCAGTCATGTTCGACGGCTGTGTTTGCCGCACCGTTGCGCATGCTGCGCGTGTTATCTAAAAACAACGCTCTATGTGTGGCATGCGCTTCTTATTTTGATCGTGGATAAAAAACACCCGTCCCGAGAATGCTGACGGTTTGCCGGAGAATGCCTATTTTTCCATCGGAAAATAATGGATGAGAGTGTTACAAATAGTAACTAAAGCCAGACATTCTTTAAAATACGGGTTTTGTATTTACATTTAAAAAGTTGCCGCATGGCCATTTATTTTAGTTATTTTTACTTCCTTCGTTTATAATTTGAAAAGAACGCCGGCGAGGCTTTTTGCGCAGTTTTGACGTGAGTTCGCCCTTTTTTTGAGCTCAGGAAAATGCATATGCGCACCGATGGTGTCCGTTTTTCAATCGTCAGACATGCCGCCTGGGCGCCAGGCCTGGAAACGCCGCAGCAATGGAACGAGTGGGCGCAAAGCGCCTTGTCCGCCGCACCGATTACTGCTGCCGGCGAGCCGGGCGTGCGTGCGATGGCGCCGATGCTGCGCCGCCGCGCTGGTCAGCTGGGCAAGATGGCGCTCGAAGTGGCGTACGCCTGCCTCGGCGAACAGCGCGATATTCCGCTCGTCTTTTGTTCTCGCCATGGCGAGGTGGCGCGCGCCGTCGAACTGTTATCGGCGCTGGCCCAGAGCGAACCCCTATCGCCGACGGCGTTCGGCATGGCCGTGCACAATGCCAGCGCAGGTCTGTTTTCCATCGCCCGCGCCGATACGGCGAATCAGCTGGCCGTCGCCGCCGGTGCTGCCAGCCTCGAGGCCGCGGTGATCGAGGCGTGTGGCTTGCTGGCCGACGGCGCGACGCAGGTATTGCTGGTGCTGGCGGAGTGTCCCTTGCCAGTACCATTCGAGGTTTTTGAAGACTGTCATGAACAGCCGCATGCGTTTGCCTGGCTGCTGCAGGCCGAGGCTTCCCCGGGTACCGCTTTCAGCCTGACGTGGCGCGCCCGCGGCAGTGATGATGCGTTGGCGGTTGCCGCCGGCGCCATGCCGGGCAGTCTGGCCGTGTTGCGATTCATGCTCGGTGAGGTTCGCACGTTCGAGCATGCGGCCAACCGCCTGACATGGTGCTGGAGCCGCCATGCTTAGGCTGGAGACTGCCCGCGCCGGCATATCGATAGGCTGGCGTACTCTCGCGACCGCGGTCAGTTTTGCCGCCTTCGGGCTGGGTGGTTTGCTGCTGCGCGTGGCGGTGTTCCCCGTGCTGCAGGTGCTGGTGTGGCGGCGCGAGACGCGCATTACCTGTGCGCGCGCCATCATCCGCTGGAGTTTTCGCTTGTATATCGGTCTGATGCGTTTTCTCGGCGTGCTGCGCTATGACTTGCGCGGTCTCGACAAGCTGGAACGCGGCGGTTTGCTGATCCTGGCCAATCATCCGACCCTGATCGACACGATTTTCCTGATGGCGTATGTCAAGCAGGCCGATTGTATCGTCAAGTCCGATTTGTGGAATAACCCATTTACGGGCGGCCCCGTGCGCGCGGCAGGCTATATCAATAACACGGGCGGCGCCGAACTGGTGGACGCCTGCCTGGCATCGCTGGAGCGCGGCAATAACCTGATCATTTTCCCGGAAGGCACGCGGACGCCATGCAGCGGCGAAGTAGTCCTGAAGCGGGGCGCGGCCAATATTGCCGTGCGCGGCCGCCGCGACGTGACGCCCGTGCTGATACGGTGCCTGCCCAGGACCCTGGGCAAGGGCGAGCCATGGTGGCGCGTGCCGGCGCGCCGTGCGCATTTCGAGATCGTCGTGCAGGACGACCTGGCGATCGACGAGTTTACCGGCGGTGGTGCCAGCGACGTAATGGCGGCGCGTACCTTGACCACTCATTTGCAACATTACTTTAGCGGGAAACAGGAACAACATGCTTGAACAAGAAGTGAAGGAACTGATCATCGAGGCGCTGCAACTGGAAGACATGAGCGCTACCGATATCGATACGGATGCGCCCCTGTTTGTCGAGGGCCTTGGACTCGATTCGATCGATGCGCTGGAACTGGGCGTCGCCCTGCAAAAAAAATACGGCATTTCCCTGTCGGCCGATTCGGCCGATACGCGCCGCCACTTTGCCTCGGTACGGGCGCTGGCGGCGATGGTTGACACTCACAGAAAGAAGTAAGGAGCAGCAAAATGGTAGATATGAGCGCAATGAGCCGCGATGAACTGTATGCATGGGTAGTGCAGCTGCTGGCCGAAATGTTCGAGCTTGATCCGACGGCGCTGACGCCTCAGTCGAATCTGTATGCCGAACTCGATATCGACAGCATCGACGCGGTCGACCTGGCGGTCAAGCTGAAGCAACTGACGGGCAAGCGCCTGCAGCCGGAAGTGTTCAAGACCATCCGCACGATCGACGATGTGGTCGAGGCGCTGCGCGCGATGTCGGTGTCGGAACAAGCGGCATAACGCGTGCTGCTCAATGCCGTCGCGTTGCTGCTGACCGTACTGTACCCGCTGGCGATCTGGTTCGGTCACGGCCAGGTCGAGCCGCGCTGGCTGGCGCTGCTGCTGTTGCTGGCTGTCGTGTGTCGTTTGCCCGCGCTGAAACTGCAGCGCGCCGCGCGTTGGTCGGTGTCTGCCGCGCTGCTGCTGGCCGCCATCACCGTGTGGAGTAACCTGCTGCTGCCGCTGAAACTGTATCCGGTACTGGTCAACGTCGTCTTGCTGGCCACCTTTGGCTACAGCCTGTGGGCGCCGCCGTCGGTGGTGGAACGCCTGGCGCGCTTGCGCGAGAAGGATTTTCCACCCGCCGCCGTGCACTATACGCGTCGCGTGACCCAAGTCTGGTGCGGTTTTTTCATCATCAATGGCGGCATCGCGCTGGGCACGGCACTGTGGGCGAGCGAAGCCGTCTGGTCGCTGTACACGGGAGTCATCGCCTATATCCTGATGGCCCTGTTATTTGGCGGCGAGTATCTCGTCCGCCTGCGTTTTAAGCGTTTGCACCATGCCTGAATCATCGTTGCCGCAAGTTCCTGTGCCTGAAGCACATCCACCGATTTCCTCGCTGGCGCGCCTTGCGCTGTCCATGCACGGCCGCCCGTCGGCCATGCCCGTGGGCTGGCGCGATGGCGCGGTGCTCGATTACGCCCACTTTGCGGCGCGCATGTGCGCCTGGGCCGGCTTGCTGGAACGTCAGGCTGGCCGCCATTTCGCCCTGTACCTGGACGACAGCATCGAGTTTGGCGCCGCCTTGCTGGGTGCCTGGCAGGTGGGCAAGACCGTCTGGCTGACAGCCGATACGCTGCCGGCCAGCTGCGCTTCCCTGGCTGCGTCCGTCGATGGTTTCCTGGGACAGTTCCCGGCAGTGCATGCGCCGCTGCCCCTGCCAGCGGACAGCCTTGCCGAGCGTGTGTGGACGGAGCTCGCCGCCGATTTCCCGGCGCTGGTGGTGTACACCTCCGGCAGTACGGGCGCGGCGCAAGCCATTCCAAAAAAACTCTCGCAACTGGCCAGTGAGGTGGCCACGCTGGAACAGCTGTTTGGCGAACATGCCGATGGCGCGGCCGTCGTCGCCACGGTCTCGCACCAGCATATCTACGGCTTGCTGTTCAAGGTCTTGTGGCCGCTGGCCGCCGGGCGTGCCGTGCATGCGCACAGCGTGGACTACCCCGAACAGCTGGCCGCCTTGCTGGCGCACGGTCCATGTGTGCTGGCCACCAGCCCCGCGCACCTGAAACGGCTGCCGGAATACCTGGACTGGTCCTGCGCGCGCTCCCAGCTGCGCGCCGTGTTTTCCTCGGGTGGACCGCTGGCCCTGGACAGCGCGCTGGCGGCGGGGAACTTGCTAGGCTGCGTGCCGCGCGAAATCTATGGCAGCTCGGAGACGGGAGGCGTAGCCTGGCGCCAGCGCGAGCCAGAGCACCCTGACGACGAGAGCTGGCAAGGTTTTCCTGGCGTGGACTGGCGCCTGCTGGACGACGGCGCGCTGGAAGTGCGTTCGGCGCACCTGTCCGACGATGGCTGGTTAGGGCTGGCCGACCGCGCGCGGCAAACGGCGCCAGGACGCTTCCAGCTGTTGGGACGCAGCGACCGCATCGTGAAGATCGAAGAAAAACGCATTTCCCTCAATGCCATCGAAGCGGCATTGCTGGCCACGCCGCTGGTGCTGGACGCGCGCGTGCTGCTGTGCGATGCGCGGGCTGGCGAGCGTCAGAAGGTGGCCGCCTTTATCGTCTGCAGCGCTGCCGGCCGCGCGCTGCTCGACGCCGAAGGCAAGCTGGCCCTTAACCGTCAGCTGCAAACGGCGCTGGGCGGCCAGGTCGACGCCGTTGCCTTGCCGCGCCGCTGGCGCTACCTGGAACAATTGCCCATCAATGCGCAGGGCAAGACGACGCAGGCGCTGCTGCTGGCGTTGTTGGAAAAGCCGCGCCTGCCGCACGCGCAGCTGATCGAGAGCGATATCGCGTGTGCAACGCCACAGCTGCTGTTCGAGCTGCGCGTACCTGCGAATCTGTTCTATTTCGATGGTCATTTCACGGGCGCGCCCTTGCTGCCCGGCGTGGTGCAAGTGGAGTGGGCGCTGCACTTCGCGCGCCAGCATCTGGACCTGCCTATGCATTTCCGCGCCATGCATGCCCTGAAATTCCAGCAGCCGGTGCTGCCGGACCGGCCGGTGCGGCTGGCGCTGGAATACGACCCCTTCAAGGCCAGCCTGCAATTCCGTTATTTGTCGGACGCCGGCCAGCATGCCAGCGGCCGCATCCTGTTTCACCCGAATGCCGCTGCCGTTCCCGATGGCGGCGCCGATATACCCACTCCAGCAGCGAGCGCATGTTAGATAAAAAATTCTCACCCGAACGCCAGACCGCCTTTGCCGCCCGTTTCGAGGCGCAAAAAATCGCTTTCGGCCCCGTCGTCTTTCAATGCGTGCGCTATGCCTGGAAGCGCGGCATGCTGCAGGCGCTGGCCGACACGGGGCACAGCGGTCTGACGATTTCCGACATGGCCGCCAGCGGCCGCTGGACGGAATATGCGCTGAAGGTGGCGCTGGAATCGTGTCTGTCGGCCGGCGTCGTCTCGCTGCGCGATGGTGCCTATGTGCTCGACAAGGTGGGTTTTTGCATGCTGACGGATAGCATCACCCAGGTCAACCTGGATTTCATGCATGACGTCTGCTACCAGGGCTTGTTCGACCTGGACCGCTCGCTTGACGCCGAGCAGCCGCTGGGATTGGCCGCGCTGGGCGACTGGCCCACCCTGTACCAGGGCCTGTCGGCGCTGTCGGAGCCGGCCAAGGGCAGCTGGTTCGCCTTTGATCATCATTATTCAGATACGTCCTTCCCCGAGATATTCCCGGACGTCTTCGCCACGGCGCCGCGCCGCATCATGGACATCGGCGCCAATACTGGCAAGTTCGCCAGTGCGGCGCTGGCCTACCATGCGGGCGTGGAACTGCACCTGGTCGACCTGGAACGCCAGTTGGCGGTAGCCGACCGGACCTTGACCGACGCAGGCGTGCGCGAACGGGCGCATTTGCACGCCTGCGACCTGCTCGACGACGCGGCGCCGCTGCCGGCCGGCATGGATCTGATCTGGATGAGTCAATTTCTCAGCTGTTTCAGCGAGTCGGCCATCGCCAGCATCCTGCGCCGCGTGGCGCAGGCGCTGGGGCCGAACGGGCAGGTGCTGATCATGGATACCTTCTGGGACCGCCAGCAGTACGATATCGCCGCCTACTGCCTGATCAACACCTCGCCATACTTCACGGCCATGGCCAGCGGTAACAGCAAGATTTACCAGAGCACCGACTATATCCGCCTGGCGCAAGCCGCCGGCCTGGAGTTGCTGACCGCGCGCGACGGTATCGGCTATTGTCATTCGCTGCTGCGCTTTGGCCGCGCCGGAGCGCATGGTGACTGAGGTGCGTTTTCACCCCTGCATCGTGATCCCCGTGTTCAACCATGAACACGCGATCGGCGCCGTGGTGCAGCGCCTGCTGTCGCATGGCGTGCCGTTGATTCTCGTCGACGACGGCAGCTTTGACGCCGGCGCGCGCACGCTCGACGCACTGGCCGCCGCGCATCCGTCGCGCGTGACCCTGCTGCGCCATGGGCACAACCAGGGCAAGGGTGGGGCGGTGCTGACGGGCTGCCGCCATGCGCACACGCACGGCTATAGCCATGCGCTGCAGATCGACGCGGACGGCCAGCATGAAACGGACGATGTGCCGCGCTTCCTGGCGCAGGCGCGAGCCACGCCTGCAGCGGTGGTGATCGGTTACCCCTTGTACGACGCCTCGGTACCCAAGGCGCGCTACTACGGCCGCTATGCGACGCACGTCTGGGTATGGATCAATACCCTGTCGCTGCAGATCCGTGATTCCATGTGCGGTTTTCGCGTCTACCCGCTGGCGCCTTTGATGGCGCTGGCGCAGCGTGGCGTACTGGGACAGCGCATGAATTTCGACACCGATGTGCTGGTGCGCCTGTACTGGGATGGCTTGCCGATGGCGAATCTGCCGACGCGCGTGGGTTATCCTAGCGACGGCGTCTCGCATTTTCAGCTGTGGCGCGACAACGTGCTGATTTCGCGCATGCACGCGCGTCTGTTTTTCGGCATGCTGTGGCGCGCACCGCGCCTGCTGGCCCGCCACTGGCGCGCGCGATGACTGCAGCATCGCACCAGCCGCGCGGACACTGGTCCGGCTTCAACGAAGTCAGCTTCGTGGCCGGCATGCGCCTGCTGTTCTGGATCTGCCGCGTCTTCGGCCGCTGGCCTTTCCGCATCGTGCTGTATCCGGTGCTGGCCTGGTATGTGCTGACCAAGTCGCGTGCGCGCCGCGTTTCGCGCGCCTACTTGCGTCGCGTCGCGGCCTGCGGTGGCCCGGAAAACCTGAGGCGTGCTGCGGCACTTCGCCACGTTTGCGGAAACCATTCTCGACAAGATGCTGTTATGGGGGGCTTGTACGATACGCGTAGCGTGAACCTGCACGGCGTCGATGGCGAAGATGGTGTCAACCGCTGCCTGGACGAGGGGCGCGGCGCCTTGCTGATCTGCGCCCACCTGGGTAACCTGGATCTGTGTCGCGTACTCTCGCAGCGCAATACGCGCTTGAAGCTGACGGTGCTCGTGCACACGCGCCATGCGCAAGCGTTCAATCGCATGCTGGAGCGTCTCAATCCTGACAGCCAGCTCAATCTCATGCAGGTGACGGAAATCACCCCTGCCACGGCCATGCTGCTGGCGGAAAAGGTGGCGCAGGGCGAGTTCGTGGTGATCGCCGGTGACCGTGTTCCCGTCTCGCCGCAGCCGCGCGTGGCGGTGGCGCCGTTCCTTGGTCAGCCGGCCGCCTTTCCGATCGGTCCATATGTGCTGGCCAGCGTGCTGCAATGCCCCGTGTACCTGCTGTTTTCCATGCGCATCGGCCAGTGCTCCGAAGTACACTTCGAACTGTTCCGCGAGTCGCTGCACCTGCCGCGCAAGGCACGCGAGGCGATGCTGGCCGAACTGGTGGCCGATTACGCGGCAAGGCTGCAGCACCATTGCCTGCGCGCGCCGCTGGAATGGTTCAACTTCTACGATTTTTGGCAACTCCCCGATACTTCAAGACTGGATACTCCCGATGCAACTCGCTGACCTGAAAAACACCCGGCGTACCGTCCGCTTCGACCGTGAGCGCCTGCGCATCGAAGACATTACCGACATCGCGCATGGCCGGGCCAGCGCCGAACTGTCCAGCGACCCCCTCTTTTTGGCGGCGATCGCGCGCGGCGCCGATTTCCTCGACCGCCTGCTGCGCGAGGACGGCACCATCTATGGCGTGACCACGGGCTATGGCGATTCGTGCACCGTGACCGTGCCGCCGGAACTGGTGGCCGAGCTGCCGCACCACCTGTACACCTATCACGGCTGCGGCCTCGGTGAATTCTTCACGCCGGCGCAGACGCGCGCCATCATGGCTACGCGCCTGGCGTCGCTCTCGAAGGGTTTTTCCGGCGTCAGTGTGGAACTGCTGGCGCAGATCGCGCGCCTGCTTGACGCCGGTCTGCTGCCGCTGATTCCATCGGAAGGCTCGGTCGGCGCCAGCGGCGACCTGACGCCCCTGTCCTACCTGGCGGCGGTGCTGTGCGGCGAACGCGAAGTGTGGCGTGACGGGGCACAGGTGCCGGCTGAACAGGCGCTGCGCGAAGCGGGTATCACGCCGCTGCGCCTGCGTCCGAAGGAAGGCCTGGCGATCATGAACGGCACGGCCGTCATGACGGCGCTGGCTTGCCTGGCGTATGAGCGCGCCGAGTATCTGACGCGCCTTACGACGCGCATCACGGCCATGGCCTCGTTTGCGCTCGATGGCAACGCGCACCACTTCGATGAAACCCTGTTCTCCGTCAAGCCGCATCCCGGCATGCAGCAGGTGGCGGCCTGGCTGCGTGCCGATCTGCCCACCGATTCCTGGGAACGCAACGGCAAGCGGCTGCAGGACCGCTATTCGATCCGCTGCGCGCCGCACGTGATCGGCGTGCTGGCCGACGCCTTGCCGTGGCTGCGTTCGTCGATCGAGAATGAACTCAATAGCGCCAACGACAATCCCATCATCGACGCCGAAGGCGAGCGTGTGCTGCATGGCGGCCATTTCTACGGCGGTCATATTGCCTTCGCCATGGACAGCATGAAGAACACGGTGGCTAACCTGGCCGACTTGCTGGACCGCCAGATGGCCTTGCTGGTCGACAGCCGCTACAACCAGGGCTTGCCGGCCAACCTGTCGGGCGCCACCGGTCCGCGTGCGGCCATCAACCACGGCCTGAAAGCATTGCAGATCAGCGCCTCCGCCTGGACCGCCGAAGCGCTGAAACTGACCATGCCAGCCTCGGTGTTTTCGCGCTCGACCGAATGCCACAACCAGGACAAGGTCAGCATGGGCACCATCGCCGCGCGCGACTGCCTGCGCGTGCTGGAACTGTGCGAGCAGGTTGCCGCGGCACTTCTGATTACCGTGCGCCAGGGTGTCTGGCTGCGCTGCAAGGTCAATCCCGACGTGCCGCCGCAAGCGGCGCTGGCGGCGATGATGGAGGCGCTGGCCGCCGATATCGTGCCCGTCGAGGAAGACCGCCGACTCGACCCGGAACTGCGCGTGCTGCTCGAACGCATACGCGCACAAGCCTGGCCACTGTACGGAGTCGGGAATGACTGAGACGCATAAAGTGCGCGGCAAGAAGGCCACGCCCAGCCGCTGGCATGCCGAAGTGGAAATGCAGGTGCAGTTCTTCGACCTGGACCCGATGGAAATCGTCTGGCACGGCCGCTATGTGAAATACCTCGAAGTGGTGCGCTGCGCGCTGCTCGACAGCATCGGCTACAACTACGTCGACATGAAAGCCTCCGGCTATGCCTGGCCCGTGATCGACATGCATTTGCGCTATGTGGCGCCAGCTACCTTTGGCCAGCGCCTGACCTTGCGCGCCGACCTGGTGGAATGGGAAGACCGGCTGAAAATCGAGTACCTGGTCAGCGACAGCGCGACGGGCAAGCGCCTGAACCGCGCCAGCACGACGCAGGTGGCCGTCGATATCGCCAGCGGCGAGATGTGCTTTGCCTCGCCACCGATACTGTTTGAAAAATTGGGATTAAAGGCCGTATGAAAAAACAATTCAAAGTTTTGCTGGCGAGTCTGTGCCTGCTGGCGACGCTGCCGGTCCATGCGGCCGCGCCTGTGGCGAAGATCGAGGCCATGCTGGCCAAGCCGCAGCAGCTGTGCGGCCGCTTTGACCAGAGCAAGCAACTGGCTGGCATGAAGAAGGCGCTGGCGTCGAATGGCCGCTTTTGCGTGGTGGCTGGCAAGGGCGTCTTGTGGCGCACCTTGCAGCCGTTTCCGAATACCCTGCGCCTGACGCGCGACGAGATCGTGCATTTCCAGGGTGAGCGCGTGGCCATGCGCCTGGACGCGAAGACGGAGCCGGTGGTCAAGATGATCAACAGCGTGCTGTTTTCGCTGCTGGCCGGCGACCTGGCGCAACTCGATACGCTGTTTGAAGTGGACGGCAGCATCGATGGCGGCACCTGGCAGGTGGCGCTGAAGGCGCGCCAGCCGGCGCTGGCCAAGGCCATCGGCAGCATCCGCCTCGATGGCGGCGCCTTCGTGAAAAACATCAGCATCAGCGAGGCGAGCGGCGACCGCACCAGCATCGTGTTCTCGGCGATTGAAACGGGACCGTCCGCCATCACGGCGCAAGAGGCGGCCCTGTTTTGACTTCCCTGACAAACCGCGGCCGCAACGCCGGGCGCCTGCTCGCTATCGCCTGGGCGCTGGTGGTGGCGCTGCTGCTGGCGCATAACGCCTATCTATGGCTGGGCAAGCGCATCGCGCCCGAAACCGACATTCTCGCCTTGCTGCCGGTGCAGGAGCGCGATCCGGTGCTGCAGGCTTCGTTTACGCACATGGTCGACGCGGCGCAGCAGCGCGTGGTGGTGCTGGTCGGTGCGCCCGACTGGACCGAGGCCAAAAAAGCGGCCGATGCCTACGGCGCCGTGCTGGCGCGCCATGCGGGCCTGTTCCAGTCCACGCCGCTCGACGAGCAGACGCAGAACGACTGGCTGGCGCTGTTCAAGAAGCATCGATTGACCTTGCTGACGGCGCCGCAGGAAACGCAGCTGCGCCAGGAAGCGCCCGCGTTCTGGCGCGACTCTGCGCTCAGTCAGCTCTACAGTCCTTTCGGCGGACCGAAACTGGGCGCCTGGCAGGATGATCCGTTCGGCCTGTTCGGCGGCTGGGTGCAGGAACGCGCACAGGAAACGCCCGTGCGCCCGCGTGACGGCCATTTGTTCGTCGCCGACGGCGAGCGCCAGTATGTGCTGCTGCCGATGACCTTGAGCCTGCCCGCGTTTTCGCTGGGCGCGCAGGAAAGCGTGTTGCCCGCGCTGGCGCAAGCCGAGGCGGCGGCGCGGCTGGCCGTGCCCGGCGTGGAAATCATCAGCGCCGGCGTGATCCTGCATGCGGCGGCCGCCAGCAGCCAGGCGGCGGGTGAAATGTCGACCATCGGTCTGGGTTCCCTGGCCGGCATCATCCTGCTGACGTGGTTCACGTTCCGCTCGTTCAAGCCGATCTCGCTGATCCTGCTGTCGATCGGCATCGGCTGCCTGGGTTCCCTGTCCGTGTGCTGGCTGCTGTTTGGCAAAATACACCTGATGACCCTGGTATTCGGCGCCAGCCTGATCGGCGTGGCGCAGGATTATGGCATCTATTTCCTGTGCAACCGCCTGGGCGCCGATCCCGCGCTCGATTCTCGCACTTTGCTGCGCCGCCTGCTGCCGGGCCTGTGCCTGACCCTGCTGGCCGCCGTCATCGGCTATATGGGCCTGGCGCTGACGCCATTCCCCGGTTTGCGCCACATGGCCGTGTTTTCCGCCCTGGGCCTGGTGTTTGCCTGGCTGACGGTGGTGTGCTGGTTCCCCGCGCTGATCGGCGGTGGTACCTTGAAGAGCGGCGCGCTGGTCAGGCAGTATGGCGCGGCGCGCGCGCGCTGGCCGCTGTTGCGGGCCAACCGCGCCACTCTGATTGGCGGCGTGCTGTTTGCCCTGTTTGCGCTCTTCGGCATCAGCCGCCTGGGCGTCAACGACGATATCCGCTTGCTGCAAACGCCGCCCGCGCACCTGATACGCGACCAGATCAAATTGAGCAAATTGCTCGATGGGCCCACGCCGGTGCAGTTTTACCTGGTGCGCGGCGATAGCGCGGAAGCCGTGCTGCAGCGTGAGGAAGTGTTGAAGCAGCGCCTGCTGCCGCTGATCGCGCAAAAGCACATCAGCGGCTACCAGGCCATGTCGAACTGGGTGCCGTCGCTGCAAACGCAGATGGCGCGCCGTGCGCTGTTCGACGCGGCCATCCTGCAACCGGGCGCCGCGCTCGACCTGCTGGCGCAGTCGGTCGATGAAGGTCCCGAGTGGGCTGGCAAGGTGCGCGCGCAATTGGAGCAAGCCGGTGCGCCGCTGTCGATCGATGCCTTCCTGAAGGTGCCAGCCAGCGAGCCATGGCGCCACCTGTGGCTGGGCAAGGTCGAAGGCGGCTATGCCTCCATCGTCGCCTTGCGCGGCATGCAGTACGCGGCCATTCCCCTGCTGGCGAAGGCGGGCGAGGGCATGCCCGGCGTGCAGTGGGTCGACAAGGTAAGTGAAATTTCCTCGGTGCTGGGCCGCTACCGCGTCTATATGGGTGCTGTGGTACTGGGTGCCTACCTGGTGGTCTTCGGTTTGTTGCTGCCCCGTTACCGGCGCCGCACCTGGCGCGTGCTGGCGCCCACGGCGCTGGCCAGCGTGGCGGCCCTGGCCTTGCTGGGCTACCTGGGCATGCCGCTGCAGCTGTTCCACGTGCTGGCGCTGATGCTGCTGCTGGGCGTCGGCGTCGACTACGGCATTTTCATGCAGGAGCATCCGGACCGCGGCAATAACACGCCGTGGCTGGCCGTGGGCCTGTCGGCGGCGAATACCATTCTGTCTTTCGGCTTGCTGGCGCTGAGCAAGACGGCGGCATTGCAGGCGTTTGGCCTGACCATGCTGATCGGCACGGCGCTGGTGTGGTTGCTGTCGCCGTGCTTAGCCGAAGCCGATCACGATCACCGTAGTACAGAGGCGGCCGATGCCGCAGGAGTGGCCTGATGGCTTTGCAATATAAATCATCGATAGCGGCACTGATGCTGGCGCTGCTGGCCGGCTGCGCCAGTGCACCGTCCTCCACGCCGGCGCGCCTGGGCCTGAAACTGGCGCCGCAGGCGCTGGGCGCCACGGTCAGCGTGCAGCAGCACCTGGTCGTCGAACGGGCGGGGCGCATCGACGAACTTGATGCGGCGCTGGAAGTGGAGCCGTCGCATCTCGACCTGGTGGGACTGGCGTTTGGCCAGCGCGTGCTGTCGCTGCATTACGACGGCAAGGACATGACCTCCTGGCGCCACCTGATGCTGCCGGCGCAGGTGCGCGCCGAGGACGTGCTGGAAGACATGCAGCTGACCCTGTGGCCGCGCGAGGCGATCGCGCAAGCCCTGCCGGCCGGCTGGCGCATCGAAGACAGCGGCTTGCGCCGCACCCTATTCCTGCATGACGAGGCGGTGACGGTGATCGACTACAGCGGCATGCCGCGCTGGAGCGGCACGGTGGTGCTCGACAACCTGCGCTACCGCTATCGCCTGACGATACAGAACGCCCCGGAAGGAAGTTGAATGAATGGCTTGACTGTGTATCTGAATGACTGCGGCATCATCTGCGCGCTGGGCGCCAGTCGCGAAGAAGTGCGCGCGCGCCTGTTTGCAGCGCACAGCGGCGTGGTGCCCGTCGACACCTACACGCCGGGGCGCGTGCTGCCGCTGGGCGTGGTCGATGCGCCCTTGCCATCGGTGGCGCAGCATAGCATCGCCGCGCGCAGCCGCAATAACCGGATGACGCTGGCGGCGCTGGCGCAGATCCGCCCGGCCGTGGAGCAGGCCATCGCCCGCTACGGCGCGGACCGCGTGGCCGTGGTGATCGGCACCAGCACGTCGGGCATCGCCGAGACGGAAGGCGCGATCGGCCAGCATGTGGCGGGCGACGGCTTGCCGGATGCCTTTCACTACGGGCAGCAGGAGATGGCGTCGCCGGCCCTGATGCTGGCCGATGAACTGGGCATCGACGGCCCGACCCTCGTGCATTCGAGCGCCTGTTCGTCGAGCGCCAAGGCGATGGCCAGCGCGGCGCGCCTGATCCGCATGGGCCTGTGCGACGCCGTGCTGACGGGCGGCGTCGATACCCTGTGCGGCTTTACCGTGGCCGGTTTTTCCGCGTTGGCGTCTGTCAGTGCGCGGCGCTGCAATCCGTTGGGCGCGAACCGTGACGGCATCAATATCGGCGAGGGCGCGGCCCTGTTCCTGATGACTGCGCAACCGTCTACTGTGGCCTTGCGCGGCTGGGGCGAATCATCCGATGGCCACCACATGTCGGCGCCCGACCCCGAAGGCGGTGGTGCGCGGCTGGCCATCGCCCAGGCACTGGCGCGCGCGGGCATCACGGCGTCGCAAGTCGACTATGTGAACCTGCACGGCACGGCCACGCCGCAAAACGATGCGATGGAGGCGCGCGTGGTGTCCGACCTGTTCGGCGCCACGGCGATGAGCAGCTCCACCAAGCCGCTGACAGGCCACGCGCTGGGCGCGGCGGCCGCCATCGAGGCCGCGCTGTGCTGGCTGGCGATGCAGGACGATAACGCTGAGGGCTTGCTGCCGCCGCACCTGTGGGATGGCGTGCCTGATGAGTCCCTGCCGCCGCTGCGCCTGGCCTTGCCCGGTGCACGCCTGGGGCGTCCGCTCGGCTGGGCCCTGAGCAATTCGTTTGCCTTCGGCGGCTCGAACGCCGCCCTGCTGTTCGGGAGGGGAGCATGAGTTTTCCAACTATCCGCGAGCTGGTACCCCATTCCGGGGCCATGGTACTGCTCGACCGTGTGTTGTCGGCCGATGCCGAAAACCTGTGCGCCGAAGTGGCCATCCATGCCGGCAGCGTATTTTATGACGCGCCGTCGGCCGGCGTGGGTAGCTGGGTCGGCATCGAATACATGGCGCAGGCGATCGCCGCGCATGCGGGCTACCTGGCGCGCCAGGCCGGGGCACCCGTGAAGATCGGTTTTTTGCTGGGGGCACGGCGCTACGAAGCGCAAGTGCCTTTGTTTGTGGACGGCAGCGTGCTGCAGGTGCATGTGCAGCAGGCCTTGCAAGGCGAGAATGGACTGGGCGCGTTCGAGTGCCGTATCGAGATGGCGGGCGCCGTGCTGGCGCAGGCGACGATTACGGTATTTCAGCCCGAAGATGCAAAGCAATTTCTGCAGGAGAGTATGAATGGAGCGCAGCATGAGTAAAAGTGTATTGGTGACGGGGTCGTCGCGCGGCATCGGCAAGGCCATCGCCTTGCGACTGGCGCGCGACGGTTTTGACGTGGTGCTGCATTGCCGCAGCGCGCGCGGCGAAGCCGACGCGGTGGCGCAGCAGGTGCAGGCGCTGGGACGCGCGGCACGCGTGCTGCAATTCGATATCGGCGACCGTGCCGCGGCAGCCGCCGCGCTGGAAGCGGACATCACAGAACATGGCTGCTATTACGGCGTCGTGTGCAATGCCGGCGTGGCGCGCGACAATGCGTTTCCCGCCATGTCGGGCGAGGACTGGGACATCGTCCTGCAGACCAACCTCGATGGTTTCTACAATGTGCTGAACCCGCTGGTGATGCCGATGGTACAACGCCGTAAACCGGGGCGCATCGTCACCATGGCGTCCGTTTCGGGCCTGATCGGCAACCGGGGGCAAGTCAATTACAGTGCAGCCAAGGCCGGCATCATCGGTGCGACCAAGGCGCTGGCGCTGGAATTGGCCAAGCGCGCCATCACCGTGAACTGCGTGGCGCCGGGTCTGATCGAGACGGACATGATCAGCGAGGTGCCACTCGACGAAGCGCTGAAGATGATCCCCGCGCGCAGAGTCGGCACGCCGGAAGAGGTGGCAGCCGCCGTGAGTTTCCTCGTTGGCGAGGAGGCGGGCTACATCACGCGCCAGGTCATTTCCGTGAATGGAGGCATGGCATGAGCCGCCGGGTAGTCGTGACCGGCATGGCCGGCATCAGCCCGATTGGCAATGACTGGCCGGCCATCCGGCAGCGCCTGGGCGAGTACCGCAACGCCGTCGTGCGCATGAACGAATGGGCCGATTACGAAGGCCTTAATACGCAACTGGGCGCGCCGGCCGCGCCGTTCGCGCTGACGGAGCGCTATAACCGCAAGGCCGTGCGCAGCATGGGACGCATCGCGCTGATGGCCACGCGCGCCAGCGAACTGGCGCTGGAACACGCGGGCCTGGCTGAGCACCCCGTGGTCAAAAGCGGACAGATGGGCATTTCCTTCGGTTCGTCCGCCGGCACGCCCAGCGCCATCGGCGACTTTGGCCGCATGATGGAAGAGCGCACCACCAAGGGCATCAACGCCACCACCTATATCAAGATGATGGCGCACACGGCGCCCGTCAATATCGGCGTGTTTTTCGGCGTCACGGGCAGAGTCATCACGACCTCGAGCGCCTGCACCTCGGGCAGCCAGGGCATCGGCTATGCCTACGAGGCGATCACCGGCGGCAAGCAGCTGGCGATGATCGCCGGCGGCGCCGAGGAGCTGTGCGCCACCGAAGCGGCTGTCTTCGACACCCTGTTCGCCACCAGCACGCGCAACGACGCAGGCCATACGACGCCGCGTCCGTTCGACGCCAGCCGCGATGGCCTGGTGATCGGCGAGGGCGCCGGTTGCCTAATACTGGAAGAATTCGAACATGCGCAGGCGCGCGGTGCCACCATACATGCGGAGCTGGTGGGCTTCGGCACGAACAGCGATGGCTGCCACGTGACCCAGCCGAACGCTGTCACCATGCGCCAGGCGATGCTGCTGGCGCTGGCCGACGCCGGCTTGCAGCCATCCGACATCGGCTATATCAATGCGCATGGCACCGGCACGCAGCAGGGTGATATCGCCGAGTCGCAAGCCACGTTCGAGGTGTTTGGCGACCGTACTCCTATCAGTTCGCTGAAAAGCTACATGGGCCACACTCTGGGCGCCTGCGGCGCGCTGGAAGCGTGGATCAGTATCGAGATGATGCGCGAAGGCTGGTTTGCGCCCACCATCAATTTGCAACAGGTCGACTCGCAATGCGCACCGCTCGATTACATCGCCGGCGAAGGCCGGGCCATCGAATGCGAGTATGTGATGTCAAATAATTTTGCCTTTGGCGGCATCAACACGTCGCTGATTTTCAAGCGTTACCGGCCGTGAAATCCGCTTGTGCTGACGCAAGTGGCAAGTGTGCTTCCTTTTGTCCCATCTCTAACTTATTGAGGAAAATAGCATGAAAAAAATGATGATCCTGGCAGCCATGAGTGCAACGTTGACGTTTGTCTTGCCGGCACAGGCAGGCGATACCAAACATATGATGCCGATCGCCAATGCGATGTCCGCCAACGATGCCCAGGCCCGCCTTGGCGATACCGTCAAATTCTATTTCGGCGACCAGGCAACACCTCCGATTGCCACGCGCATCAGCAGCGACAAGACCAGCCAGAAAACCAATGGCGTTGGCAAGTCGGCAGAAACCTCGTGTAACTGGGCCTTCCTCTCGGCCATGCTGGCGCTGCAAAAGCGCGCCCAGTCGGTGGGCGCGGATGCCGTCGTCAATATCGTCAGCAACTACAAGAATATCGAACATTCCAGCGCCACGGAATTCGAATGCCATGAAGGCACGATGATGACGGGCGTGGCCTTGAAGGGTGAGTTCGTGAAGTTGAAAACAGGCAAGTAAGTACCAATCAAGCAGCAGGAAGTAGCAAGTAAGTAGTAAGTAAGTTGTAAGTAAGCAAGTAGCAGGGAAGCTGTTCAAACAGGTTACGGGCGCCTTTGCCAAGTTCAAGGTGCTTGGAAACCATTCCAATAAAAAATAGAAAGAGAATATGTACAAAGCATCAAGAACCACCATCCTGGCCGGCGCACTGCTGACAGTATCCATGTTGCAGGGCTGTGCCACGCCGATCAAGGCATCGTCCACGCAGAATCCGGCACCGAGCGAGGCGTTTTCGTCGTTTGGCCGTATCGAAGTCAAGCCGACGGTGTTTGCCGAGGGTTACAAGGGCAACCAGGCTGGCATGGCAAAAATCGACGAAAACATCCGCAAGGACCTGGCCGAATCGCTGAGGACCTGGAACGCGGCGCCGGCCAATGGCCGCGTATTGACCATTGAGCCGATCGTGGAAGAAATCCAGTTCAAGAGCGGCGCCAAGCGCGTATTCCTGGGGCCATTGGCTGGCAGTTCGGGCGTTCGCATGCGCGTCATGATCCGCGATAACAAGGGTGCGCTGGTTGCGACGCCGGAATTCTTCCAGCGTGCCGACGCCATGGCCGCCGGTTTTACGTTTGGCGTGCATGACAACCTGATGTTGACGCGCATTGCCAACCTGACCAGCGCGTATATCAAGGCCAACTACGTGCGTGCCGAAGGCGGCCCGACTGGCGCCGATGACAAAGCCGTCGCGGCACCCATGACGAATTAAGACCGGCACGGCGCGCAAGCGTCAGCGAGGTTGCTAAAAATCGCAGCGACGGGAGACCGCGCTGCTATTTTTTTGCCGTGCTCTTTTACCTGCCTTCGTGCTGCCGATTTGTGGCAGACTGCGCCTTTGCCTACCCATACACGTTCATGTCACCAGCCTCGTCCGCTACCGGCGCCAGCATCTGCCTGCTCGATATCCGCACGATCGCTGTTGCGCAGCTCCATCAGTATGAATCCTGGCTGGGTGCGGCGGAAGCGGCCCGATACGCGCGCTTTGTGCGGCCGTTGCGACGGCGCCAGTTCCTGCTGGGGCGCGCCTTGCTGCGCGCGGCCATGGGGGAAATATTGGAGGTGGCGCCGGAGTCCATCGCGCTGGAAGAGAGACCAGGCCAGGCGCCGCGACTGCTGGCACCCTCCGGCGGTCCCTATTTCAGCATTTCGCACAGCGGCCACTGGGTCGCCTGCGCGCTGTGCGGTACTACGCGGCTGGGGCTCGATATTGAGCTGCGCGACCCGAGGCGCGACGTGCTGGCGCTTGCGCGCCAGGCGTTTGGCGCGGCCGTGGCGGGCGAGCTGGAAAAGCTGCCGCCTGAGGAACGCCGGGCGGTCTTTTACCAGCGCTGGAGCGAGGCGGAGGCGCGCTACAAGCTAGGCGTGGAGGAGGCCAGCTGCATGGCCGTGGCACATGCCGAGCTGTCCATCGTGCTGTGCAGCACGGCGCCACTGGGGCAGGCGCCCGCCTTGCTATTGTCCGCCCTGGCGCCAGATTAATTTCCCCGCACGACGATTTCCTGCACCTTCGGTTCGCGCTGGCGCATGAAGCGCACGATGGAGTCGACGGTGACGACGTCGATCTGGCGCGTCATGCGGCGCTCGAAAGGGTGATCGTCAAAAGCGATATTGGCACGGAACATGCGCGCGCCCAGGCGCGTGGCGGCGGGTATGCTGAGCGTCTGCGGCGCGTAGCTGGCGCTGCGCAGCCAGCCTTGCGCTTCGGCGCGCGTTTCGATCTTGCCAGGCTCGTTGCTGGCGGCGGCCAGGGTTTCCAGCACCCACTGGTTAGAATTCTGGTACTTGGTGGAAAACGGGTAGGCCAGCATATTGTAGTGCGCCTCATGCAGGCGCTTGGGCGTGCTCGAGGTCAGCAGGCGCACCAGTTGCTGCTGCGTATCCTGGCCAGGAATCAGGATCAGGGTTTCATACATGAACACATCATCCATGAAGAAATTGCCCAAGCCTTCGTTGTACAGCGACGATTGGGCTGTGCCGCATTCATTGAGTTCATGCACCACCAGCCAGCGCCCCTTCGGGTGGTCGCGCCAGGCCAGCGCCATGTGCGAATAGCGCAAATTGTACTTCGACAGATCCTGGCCGGCGCGCGCCACCAGCGCCACTTGCGCGCCCGAGGCATCGAGCGCCTGCAAGGTCTTTTGCGCCAGGTCCATCGATTTGACGAGCGTGCTGGCGTCCGTTTGCTTTTCCTCGCACGAGCGCCCCGCATGGGCGGCACCGGCCAGGGCCAGGCTGATGATAATGGCAGTCAGGCGTTTCATGGCTTCACGCTTTCGAATGGTGGAGGATGGCATTGCCGGCCGCGTTCGGCACATAGGCGATGGCCTTGCCCGACAGCATCAGCATGTGGCCCGTCGAGACGGCCACGACGTTGACGACCGTGCCTGCCGCCAGCGACAGGCCTTGCATGGCTTTCTGGCTCAGCTTGACGGAGGCAGTGGCCGCCTGCGAGGCGCCCTTGGCCGCGCTCTTCAGCACGAGTACGCTGCCGTCGGCCACGTCTTCCACCTTGTCGATAACGATTTCACCGGCGGCGGCCAGCACCGACATGGAGCCGACCAGCACGATGGCCGAGGCCATGCTGGCATTGTCGGACGCGTTGGTGGTATCGGAGTTGGCGGCCTGGGCCGTCAGGCTGGCGGCGCACAGCAGGGTAATGGCGAGTACGTGTTTCATGGATGTCCTGTTCTTCTTTTTGGGTATTACACTTTGGAGTGGTGCAGCAGTGCCTTGCCCAGTTCGTTCGGGATGAAGGCGATGGCCTTGCCGGACATGACCAGCATGTGGCCGGTGGACATTGCCACCACATTGACCACGGTGCCGGCCGCCAGCGACAGTCCCTTGGCCGCTTGCGTGCTCATCTGGATGGACGCGCCACCCGCCTCGGAAGCGCCCTTGAGCACGATGACGATGCCTTCGCCCACTGTTTCCACGCTGGCGACGACCACCTGGCCGGAAGCGACCAGCATCGACATGGAGCCGGCGACGACCACGGCGGAACCCTGGCTGAGGTTTTGCGAGCCTTTCGACAGGTTCTCCGAGGCTGCGGCGTGGACCAGGCCGGGAGCGGCCACGGAGAGCGTCAACAGCGACAGGGACAGGCAGAGGGGCAGCAAGCGTTTCATGTGTTTCTCCTTCAAGTGTGCCAAGTGGCAACGCCATCATTGTAGACTGTGGGCAATTGGTCAATGAAAACGCTACTCGTAGCGGGCAGGCATACCGCAGGTAGCGTATTACGCTACTTTTTTGCAGCCGGAACCGATGCTATTTTTATAAAGGAAGTGCATGCCGCAAACCCACGCCTTGATCGAAGCCTTGAAACGCCTGTTGAAAGCGCGCGCCGTCACGTATGCCGAGCTGGCCCAGCGCATCGGCGTGTCCGAAGCCAGCGTCAAGCGGATGTTTTCGCAGAAGCAATTTACGCTGCAACGGCTGGACCAGATCCTGGTGGCCATCGGCAGCGATTTCCAGCAGCTGGCGCTGGCCGTGCAGTCAGCCCAGGCTACGCCCACCCTGATCACGGGGCTGACGTATGCACAGGAAAAGGAAATCCTCGAGGACACCCGACTGTTCGTGGTGGCCGTGTCCGCCCTGAACCTGCTGCCGCTGGAACAGATCGTCGCCATCTACGACATCAGCGAAGCGCAAGCCGTGAAATACCTGCTGCGCCTCGACAAGATCGGTTTTCTGGAACTGCTGCCGAATAACCGGGTCAAACTGCTGGTGGCGCGCACGTTTGCTTGGATACCGAACGGTCCCATCCACACGTATTTCAAAAAGGAAGCCTATGGTGACTATTTGAATTCGCAGTTCGATGGCGAGACGGAATTGTTGCGCCTGGTGAACGTGATGTTGTCGAAAAAATCCACGGCAGCCTTGCTGGAACGCCTGAAGCAAGTGGCAGTGGAATTCTCGCAGCAACACCAGGAGGACGCGCGTCTGCCCGGCGATGAGCGCCTGGCCATCAGCTTCATGCTGGCGGCGCGGCCGTGGATGCCGCAGACGTTCAAGGCGCTGCTAAGGCAGTGAGCGAGCAAGCTGGCCGGTAAGCCAGCAAGCCAGCAGTGACGCCAGTAAGTCTGTAAATCAGCAGTGAGGCTAGTAAGTCAGTAAATCAGTACGCCACAACAAGACCATTTCTGGCGCTTAGTCTTCCTGGTGCTTAGTCGTGCTGGCTTGCGCCATCCGTTTTCTGTTGCCCCGTTTGCTCCTGTTGTTCCAGCTTCATCTGCGTCAGCAAGCGCCAGGCAAAAAAGCCCAGCACGCCCACGCCCAACAGCAGTGCGCTCCACAGTGCGGCCAGGCGCCACGGTGCCCCGTCCTTTGTGGCGAGTGCTGGTGCCGCCGCACCAGCGGTGGGCTGGAGCGGGCCGGCGCTGGCCGGCTCGAGCGCCAGCAATTCGTCTGCCTTGAAGCCGGGCGCCACCTGCGACAGCGGCTGCGCGACGGCGGCGGCGTTGCTGTTGCCGAACGCCAGTTGATAGGGCGGCTTGCCGCTGGCCAGGAAGATGACGGTGGCCGGTGTCCAGCCCAGGCGCAAGGCGGGCGCATCGCTGGCGGAGAGCGGGTGTTCCTTGGTCGTCTGCAGCACCCATTCGCCAGTTTGCGTCACGGGCATGGCCAGGTCGCCCGAAATCCTCTCCTTGCCATCGAGGCCGATGCGGTAAAACGTCGTGCTCAGCAGGGGATCAAAATACGCGCCTTGCGCGGGACGCGCCTGGTGGCGCAGGTGTAGCCGGTGCCGGGGAACATAGCTGTTCTGGCGATACACGCCCAGGGTCACGGGCAGCACCACATTGTTGTGCGTCAATTGCAGGGCGATGCTGTCGGCGGGAATGGCGAGGGGAGTGGCATAGCGCCATTCATAGTCTTGCTTGCCGGGCGCGCCTTGCAGCACGATGGAGGCGCGCGGTGGGGCGATGTCCGTTTCGCTGATGGCTTGCGCCGTGATCGCCGCAAAGGCCAGCGGTTCGCCCGCTTGCCAGCTCAGGCGTGCGTAGCGAAAGGCGCGCGGCGCAAAGGCGATGCTGTCGTTGGCCAGGGTTTGTGTGTCGCCGTTGCTGAGCCAATTCAGGGTGGTGGTGCCGATGGCGTCCCATTGCTTCAGGTCATCGCTCACTTCCAGCAGCACTTGCGCGCTGTAATTGTCCGTGCGGGCCGGCGGCGTGAAGTGCAAGGCGGCGATGCGCTTGTCTTGCGTTTGCTTGCCCAGGTCGAGGATCAGCGCCTGCAGCGCCGCCGTGGTCGCTGCCGTGCCGGCGCGCGTGCTGACCGACAGCAAGCGGCCATCGTCGGCCGTGCGGATGTCGATGCCTTGCAAGCCATCGCCAGTTGCTGGCGCGCCCGTCACGGGGAAGATGCGGGCTGGAATGGCTGTCCTCTGCGTGGCCGATTGCGCAGGCGGCGCACCGATGGCATAGGCCAGGCGCTTGCCGTCGGCGTCAAACAGGCGCAGGTCGGCCAGGCTGGCCGAGCGGGCGTGCAGGTAGACTTCCTTGGGCAACGATAGCTGCACGATGCCCGCGCCGGCAGGCACATGCATGGGCATGCTCCAGGCATAGTCCTGTGGCCGATCCTGGCCAGGCGCGGCGAGCGCGGCGCCTGCCACCAGCAGGCTGCAGCAGATCAATGAGGGTTTCATGCGGCTCCTTGTTGCGGTTCGGCTGGCGCTGGCGCTGGCGCGGCAGCCTTGGGGAAAGGCGCCAGGTAGCCGATCAAGACCATCAGCAAGCCCACGCCCACGAAGGATATGATGCGTTCGATGCCTCCCACGTTCGACAGGTCGATGGCGAACAATTTCAGCACGACCAGCCCCAGCAGCACGGCGCCCAGGCTCCATTGCTGGCGTCGCTGCTGGCGGGCCGCGTGGCGCATCAGCAGCAGGGCCGTGATGCTCCACACCAGTGATAGCATCGCTTGCACGAACTGCGAGGCCAGCATGGCGTCAAAGGTATACGGCACCCCGACATAGTGCGAGACAGTGCGCAGCAGCATCAGATTGAACCAGCCATACAGCAAGCATGCGGCCACGACGGGCAAGCGCGCCTGCCACACGGCGGGCAGGGGCAAGTGGCCTGCTGGCAGCAAGCGGTAGCTGGCAATGGCCAGCAGGACGGCAAAGCCCGTGCTCAAGTCCAGCGGATTGAGCAACGGCAAGTAGGGCAGTGGCGCCATGGCGCCATCGTCGAAAATGTTCCACGCGGCGATCAGCAGCACAGACCAGAGCGCGCCCAACGGTATCAGGGTGCGCTGGTACCATGCGGCAATCGGCGCCACCGGCCAGGCGCCAGCGCGGCAGCGGCGGATCAGCCAGGCCAGCGCCAGCATCATGGTCCAGGCCGGCAAGTAGCGGGCCCAGGCGGGGCTGACGCTGTCTTCATGCTGTGCCAGCCAGGCGCTGACCTGCATGGCGCCCACGGGCCACAGCATCAGCCAGGGCGCGGCCGTGCGCAGCGTATGCAGAAAACGCAGCGCACGCACGTCGAGTTGCCAGCCCGCTTGCGGCCAGGCCAGCAGCAGGTATTCGCCGGCCGCCAGGGCGCTGGCCAGGGCCAGCCAGCTCAAGCCGGTCGGCAGGTAATCGTGCAGGTACAGCGTCAGCAGCACGTTGGCGCTCCACACAAGCAGACCCAGCCAGGCAGCCACGCTGAACCAGCGCAGTTGTGGCCAATCGAGTCGTCGCGCCAGGAGGGCGAACACAGGCGTCGTGATGGACACGGCAATCAGGTACAGCGCCAGCCAGTGCTCGCCCGCGTGCGGCTGCAGCTCCAGGTCGCCGTCGATCAGGCGCAGCAGCCAACTGGTGAAGGGCACGAGGATGGCGGCAAACCACAGCAAGCCGCTCCAGACTAGCAGCGGGCGCGCTACCAGGGCCAGCAGCTCGTCGCCGCCGCGCGCGCGCAGCGCAAGGAAACGGGCGCTGGCAAAGGCGGCGGCTCCCAGCAGCAGGGCGCTGAGGAAGGAACCTTCGAACAGGCTGGCCGGGTGCTGGTCCCAGGTCCAGCTGGCGCGGCTGAGCAATATCATGCCGGCCAGCACCTGCACGGCCAGCAGCAGCGCGCGCGGCGCATGCCATTGTTCACGTCGCGCCAGCCACGCCAGCAGGGCTGCCACTGCCAGCGCGCTGATGGTGAGCAGGTTCAATTGCGTGGCGGCATACGTGCGCAGCAGGATTTCGCTCCAGAGGCCGCCCAGCAGCCAGACCGTGGCGGCCGTCAGGAACAGCACGGACAGGCTGCTCATGAATTCGGGGTACAAGTGGCTGCCGTGGCGGCGGAAATTGAAGGCCATCACCAGTGCGGCGGCGGCCAGCAGCGCGCAGCCGAGCCAGATGTTGGCGTGCAGGGCCGCTGCCGTATCGAGTTCCTGCATGGCGACGAGGAAGGCAAGCCAGGCGGCCCCCTGCACCAGCAGGCCGAAGGCCCAGGCCAGGGTCTGGCGCTGGCGCAAGCCGACCCAGACGATGCCTGCGCCTTCCAGCGCCCAGGCGGCGGACGTCCAGCGGCCATCGAGGGCGAACGGGATGGCCAGCGTGCCAAACACGATGCCCAGCGCGAGGAAGGCTTCGGCCAGCAGTTTGAAACCTGTGCGGCGCCACAGGGTCACGGCCAGTCCCGTGTAGCCCAGGCCGGCAATCAGTGCGGAAAACGCCAGGCCAAAGTGAAAGTGCTGGACCAGGCCATATTGCAAGCCCATGGCTGCCAGCGGCGTGCCGAAGACGAGGGTGCCATCCACATAGTGTTTCAGGCGCGGCGCCTGGCGCGCGCAGTAGGCAATCGCGATGCCGATATAGAACAGCACGAACAGGATCAAAAACAGCTGCGTCGACAGGTAGTGCTCGGGCGTGTAGCGCAGCAGGCCCCAGGTGGTGGCGACGACGAAGGTGAAGCCAAAGCTCAGCACATTCAGGACGCGCCAGGCGCGCTTCAGGGCGATGGCGAAGACGCCCGCATTGAGCAGCGCGTAATAGCTGAACAGGCCGATATGGTTGCCGCTGCCCGTCGACACGAGCAGGGGCACGGCAAAGCCGCCGACGATGCCAAAGACGGCCAGCCAGACGGCGTTTTGCAGCACGGCCAGCACGCAGGTGAACGCCGTCAGCACGAACAGCACGGCAAAAGCCAGGCCGGCCGGGATCAGTTCATACAGGCGGAAGGCGCCGAACGTCACTAGCATCAATATCGCCAGCGCCGTGCCCTGCAGTGGCAAGCTGATGCCGGGACGTTTGATTCGGATGCGCCAGGCCCAGGCCAGCAGGGCAATATCGGCCAGTGCGATGCCGGCCAGGCGCAGCTCGATGGGCACCGTGACCTGCGCCGACACATATTTGAGCAGGAAGCTGACGCCGAGGAAGAGGATCAGCAAGCCCAGCTTGGCGACCAGGTTGCCGGTAAATAACCAGTTCTTCGCCTTGGCAACGAGGCCGTCAGGGTGCGCGATCCAGGATGGGGTGTTGGGGGCGGCAGGTGCGGGCCTGGCTGGGGGAGGTGGTGCCGATGGCGCGGGTGCGGATGTAGTGGCTGGAGCGACCTTTGCCAGTTCGACCGGCTCGATCACGGCCGCTTGCGGCACGGGGACGGCTGGCGGCACCGGCACCGGTGCAGGCGCGGAAATAGGAGCAGGCACAGGCACAGGCACAGGCAAAGGCACAGGCAAAGGAACAGGCGCAGCAAGCTCCACGGCGGGCGCGGTAGCCGGCGCTTCGTCCTGGCCTTCCAGCGTTTGCAGGCGCTTGTGGATGCTATCGACTTCCTTGCGCAGGCGGGCCGTCAGCAACTCCAGATCGGCAACTTTTCTGCGGTACTGCAGCACCAGCACGAAGCCGGTAATCAGCAAGCCAAGGATGAACAGCGTGATCAATCCAAACATGGGGCAGCTTTCCTGGAAGAGCGGGGCAAAGGCACCCACGGTATGCGCACATTACCTTATTATCAAGAAACAGGCGATTTTTGTCGTGCCAGGGCAAGTGCCGGGAAACGCGTGCGGCGGCAAGGCGAGCATGACGTGGCATGCTGTTTTTCGTATTGACGCCAAGCAAGATGACGACATTCAGATTGTCGTGCGCAGGATAGTGCTGTATTTTAGCAATTCCTTAATTACCAGTTCCCCATGCCATGAGTCAAAGCAGCCAGTTTTCCTTATTGTCGCAACGCCGTTTCGGGCCCTTCTTCTGGACCCAGTTCTTTGGCGCCTTCAACGACAATCTGTTCAAGACGGCCCTGATGGTGATTCTCGCCTACGATGCGTTGAGCTGGACCACGCTCGACCCATCCACCATCACCAACCTGATTCCCGGCCTGTTCATCCTGCCGTATGTCGTGTTTTCGGCCACGGCGGGCCAGCTGGCCGACAAATTCGAAAAGGCGGGCCTGGCCCGTTTCGTGAAATGGATGGAACTGGCCATCATGGCCGTGGCCGCCGCTGGCTGGATGACGCATACCCTGTGGCTGCTGGTGGCGGCCGTGGTCGGCATGGGCGTGCATTCGACCCTGTTCGGTCCCGTCAAGTATGCGTATCTGCCGCAGCAGCTCAAGCCCGAGGAACTGGTCGGCGGCAATGGCCTGATCGAGATGGGCACCTTCGTCGGCATCTTGCTGGGTGAAATCCTCGGCGCCGTGCTGATCGTGCACAAGCCGCTGGGCGTGGAACTGGTGGCCGGCGCGACGATTGCCGTGGCTGTGTTCGGCCTGGTCGCCAGCTACCGCGTGCCGCGCACGCCGGCGCCCGAGCCGGACTTGAAGGTGAGTTTGAATTTTGTTGCCGAATCGTTCCGCAACCTGAATTTTTCGCGCAAGAACCGTCCCGTCTTCCTGGCCATGCTGGGCAACTCCTGGTTCTGGTTTTACGGCGCCCTGATCCTGGCCCAGTTCCCCGTGTATTCGAAGGATTTCCTGCATGGCGACCACAGCGTGTTCGTGCTGCTGCTGACCGTGTTTTCCGTCGGCATCGGCACAGGCTCCTTGCTGTGCGAGCGCTTGTCGGACCACAAGATCGAGATCGGCCTGGTGCCGTTCGGCTCCATCGGCCTGTCGCTGTTCGGCATCGACCTGTATTTCGCCAGCAATGCGTATGCGAATACGCAAGTGGTCGATGCGCTGGCGTTTGTCAGCCAAGCCGGCGTGCCGCGCATCTTGATTGACATCGTCATGATCGGCGTGTTCGGCGGCTTCTTTATCGTGCCCCTGTTCGCCCTGATCCAGACGCGCTGCGACCCGAAACACATTTCGCGCACGATCGCCGGCATGAATATCTTGAACGCCCTGTTCATGGTAGCGGCGGCCGGCGTGGCCATCGTGCTGGTGGGGCAAGGTTTTACCATACCCCAGCTGTTCCTCGTCACGGCCATTTTGAACGCGCTGGTGGCGGCCTACATCTTCTCGCTGGTGCCGGAATTCCTCATGCGCTTCCTGGCGTGGATACTCATCCAGACCGTGCACAGGGTCAAAGTCGTCGACGGCGAGCGCATCCCCACGGAAGGCGCGGCCGTGCTGGTATGCAACCATGTCAGCTATGTGGACGCCATCGTCATCATGGCGGCCAGCCCACGCCCCATCCGTTTCGTCATGGACCACCGCATCTTCAAGATGCCGCTGATGGGTTGGATTTTCCGCACGGCCAAGGCCATTCCCATCGCGCCGGCGAAGGAAGACCCGTTCCTCATGGAAAAGGCCTTCATCGATATCGCGCAAGCGCTGCACCAAGGCGAACTGGTGTGCATCTTCCCCGAAGGCAAGCTGACCCGCACGGGCCAGATCAGCGAATTCAAGGGCGGCATCGCCAAGATCGTCGAGCGCAGCAAGGTGCCTGTGATTCCGCTGGCGCTGCGCGGCTTGTGGGGACATTTGCTGAGCCATCGCAATGGTCATTTGTTCGAGCGCGCCTTCAAGGCGGGCTTGCGCTCGCGTCTGTCCTTGGCCGTGGGCATGCCCGTGGCGCCCGAGGCCGCCACGCCGGAACTGCTGCAGCAAAAGGTGCAGGAATTGCGCGGCAAGTGGAAATAAACGTCGTTCCTCTCGCCTAGCCCCCCCCGGCATGCTGCGCCGGGTGCGCGCAGCATGTCGTCGCTGGGCTCCCGCTACGCCACGCTGTGCCAGCATATTGGCGCGTCTGTCGCAGCATGTCTTTTCGATACCATTAGTAAATAATTATGTCGGCGGCCCAGGCCGTTCAGGGAAATGTTGCGCACAGGATCTGCGCTTCAGCAAAAAACGTATTACCCTGCTACAGTATTCCTTCAATTCTGCTTTCCCGCATTGCCGTTTTTGCCAGCGCCCACCAGGTTTTTAGCCGACTTCGCTGGCGTGCAGCTGCTGTTGCCGTCCTCATTTAATTGCCTCATTGATAATTTAATTCGCTTGATAGTTACTATGTTTCAATTGTAACGATGCTTGACGATTTTAGAATGATCGTTCATTCTTTGGTCTGCGTTAATAAATTTAGTCACACTAACGACACTAGCCAGCTTCTTTTTCAGAAAGTCCAAGATGCAACCAACATTTTCCTTGACGTCGCCGCGTACGAGCGGCGCTATTGCCGTTCTGTGCGCCACTGTAATCATGGCCGGCTGCAGTAAAAAACAGGAAGCACCTCACGCGCAGCAAGCGCCACAGGTGGTCGTGTTTACTGTTAATCCGGCCGCGTTGCCGATGAGCGCCGAATTGCCCGGCCGTACGAATGCCTACCAGGTCGCCGATGTGCGTCCGCAAGTCGGTGGCTTGATCCAGAAGCGCCTGTTCGTCGAAGGTAGCGATGTGAAAGCGGGCACGGCCCTGTATCAGATCGATCCCGCCACGTACCAGGCTGCCTACAATTCGGCCAAGGCCGCGCTGTCGAAAGCCAAGGCCAACCTGCTGACGGCCGGTCCGAAAGCGTCGCGCTACAAGGAACTGGTTGCCATCGAAGGCGTGAGCCGCCAGGAATACGATGATGCCGTCGCTGCTTTCGAGCAAGCCAAGGCAGACGTCGAGTCCGCCACCGCGGCGCTGGAATCGGCGAATATCAACCTGAAGTACAGCACCGTGACGGCGCCGATCAGCGGCCGCACCAGCCGCTCGACCGTGACGGCTGGCGCGCTGGTCACGGCGGGCCAGGCGGAAGCCCTGACCACCGTGCAGCAACTCGATCCGATCTATGTCGACGTGACCCAGTCGAGCACGGATTTGCTGCGCCTGAAACGTCAGATGGCCGACGGCTCGCTGAAAAAAGTGGGCGAAGGTCAGGCCAAGGTTGACCTTCTCTTGCCGGACGGCAGCAAGTACAGTGAATCGGGCAAGCTGCAGTTCTCCGGCGTGACGGTCGATCCGACCACCGGCAACGTGGTCTTGCGCGCGCTGTTCCCGAACCCGAAAGGCGAATTGCTGCCAGGTATGTACGTGCGTGCCCAGCTGGAAACGGGCGTCGATGAAAAAGCCATCACCGTGCCGCAAGTGGGCGTGACGCGCAACCAGAAGGGCCAGGCAACCGCCCTGATCCTGAACAAGGAAAACAAGGTCGAGCAACGCGTGCTGACCACCAGCGGTACGGTCGGCAATGACTGGCTGGTGACGTCCGGCCTGGCCGCAGGCGATCGCGTGATCGTGGAAGGCTTGCAAAAAGTCAAGCCAGGCGCGCCAGCCGTTGCCGTGCCGGCCAAGGCTGCTGCCGCGCCTGCCGCTGCCGCTTCTGCCGCAGCATCGGCTGCCAGCGCCCACTAATTCAGGAGAATATTAATGGCCCGTTTTTTCATTGACCGCCCGATTTTTGCCTGGGTGGTCGCGATCGTCATCATGCTTGCCGGCGTGATTTCGATCCTCAGCCTGCCGATCGCGCAGTACCCGAGTATTGCTCCGCCGTCGATTTCGATCAGCGGCTCCTACCCTGGCGCCTCCGCCAAGACCGTGGAAGACGCTGTCACCCAGGTCATCGAACAAAAGATGAAGGGCATCGACGGCTTGCGCTACATGGCCTCGTCGAGCGATGCGACTGGCGGCATCAGCATCACGCTGACGTTTTACCAGTGGCACCAATCCCGACATCGCCCAGGTGCAGGTACAGAACAAGCTGCAGCTGGCCACGCCCCTGCTGCCGACGGCTGTCACGCAACAGGGCCTCGTCGTGTCGAAAGCCACGAAGAACTTCCTGATGGTGTTCGGCTTCATTTCCGAAAACGGCAAGATGGACCAGACCGACTTGAGCGACTATGTAGCCGCCAACGTCGTCGATCCGCTCAGCCGTGTTGCCGGCGTGGGCGATGTGACACTGTTCGGTTCGCAGTACGCCATGCGTATCTGGCTCAATCCGGCCAAGCTGCAAAGTTTTAACCTGACCCCGGCGGACGTGATCACGGCCGTGCAGGCGCAGAATGCGGAAGTATCGGCTGGCGAACTGGGCGGCACACCGTCCATCAAGGGCCAGCAGTTGAACGCTACCGTGTCGGCGCAAAGCCGTTTGCAAACGGTGGAGCAGTTCGGTGCCATCTTGCTGAAAACCACCACCGATGGCGCCATGGTGCACCTGAAGGACGTGGCCACCATGGAGCTGGGTCGCGAGAACTACAATACCGTGGCCCGCTACAACGGCCATGCGGCAACCGGCGTGGCGATCAAGCTGGCGACGGGCGCCAACGCGCTCGATACGGCCAATGCGGCGAAAGCCATGCTGGGCAACCTGAGCAAGCAATTCCCTGAAGGCATGAGCTATCAGGTGGCGTTCGACACGACCCCGTTCGTGAAACTGTCCATCGAAGAAGTGGTCAAGACCCTCGTCGAAGCGATCATCCTGGTCTTCCTGGTGATGTATCTGTTCCTGCAAAACTTCCGCGCCACCCTGATCCCGACCATGGCCGTGCCGGTCGTGCTGCTGGGTACCTTCGGCATCCTGAATGCGTTTGGCTATTCGATCAATACGCTGACCATGTTCGCCATGGTGCTGGCCATTGGTCTGCTGGTCGATGATGCGATCGTGGTGGTGGAAAACGTCGAGCGCGTGATGAGCGAAGAGGGCTTGTCGCCGCTGGAAGCGACGCGCAAGTCCATGACGCAGATCACGGGCGCGCTGGTCGGTATCGCCATGGTGCTGTCGGCCGTGTTCGTGCCGATGGCCTTCTTCGGCGGCTCGACGGGCGTGATTTACCGCCAGTTCTCGATCACGATCGTCTCGTCGATGGTGCTGTCCGTCATCGTCGCGCTGGTCTTTACGCCAGCCTTGTGCGCCACCTTGCTGAAACCGGTAGAGAAGGGTCATCACGCCACCAACAAGGGCTTCTTCGGTTGGTTCAACCGCAGCTTCGATAGCAGCAGCAACAAATACCAGGGTCTGGTTGGCGCCATGATTACGCACCGCGCCCGCTCGATGTTGTTGTATGTGCTGTTGCTGGCCGGCCTCGTGTTCATCTTCATGCGCCTGCCAACCTCCTTCCTGCCGGAAGAAGACCAGGGCATCCTGTTTACGCAGATTCAATTGCCGACGGGCGCCACGCAAGAGCGCACCCTGAAAGTGATCGAGCAGGTCGAAGACCACTTCATGAACAGCGAGAAAGACAACGTCGCTTCCGTGTTTGCCGTGGCCGGTTTCAGCTTCGGCGGTAACGGCCAGAACACGGGTATCGCCTTCGTGCGCCTGAAAGACTGGTCGCTGCGCAAGGACGTGGCGCAAAAAGCGCCGGCCGTGGCCGGTCGCGCCATGGGCAAGTTGTTGCAGATCAAGGATGCGATGGTGTTTACGTTTGCACCACCTGCCGTGCTGGAACTGGGTAACGCCACCGGTTTCGACATGCAGCTGCAGGATATCGGCGGTGTCGGCCATGACGCCCTGATGGCGGCGCGTAACCAGTTGCTGGGCATGGCGTCGCAGAATCCGGCCATGGTCGGCGTGCGTCCGAACGGCCAGGAAGATACGCCGCAGTACAAGATCGACATCGACCAGCAGAAAGCCACCGCGCTGGGCTTGCAGATCTCGGAAATCAACCGCGTGCTGAGCGTCGGCTGGGGGAGTTCGTATGTGAACGACTTCCTCGACCGTGGTCGCGTGAAGAAAGTGTTCATCCAGGGCGATGCCAGTTCGCGCATGCTGCCGGAAGACTTGAACAAGTGGTTCGTGCGGAATACCGCTGGCCAGATGGTGCCGTTCTCGGCCTTCGCCACCGGCAAGTGGATTTACGCGTCGCCACGCCTGGAACGCTACAACGGCTTGCCGTCGGTAGAAATCCTGGGTACCCCGGCGCCGGGCCAAAGCACGGGCGCCGCCATGAACGCGATGGAAGAGATGGTAGCCAAGCTGCCGCCTGGCATCGGCTTCAGCTGGACCGGCGTCTCGCTGGAAGAGCGCGAATCCGGTTCGCAGACGCCGCAGCTGTACGCGCTGTCCCTGCTGATCGTGTTCCTGTGTCTGGCCGCGTTGTATGAAAGCTGGTCGATTCCGTTCTCCGTGTTGCTGGTGGTACCGCTGGGCGTGATCGGCGCCGTGCTCGGTACGTGGATGTTCGGCCTGTCGAACGACGTGTACTTCCAGGTGGGCTTGCTCACGGTGGTGGGTCTGTCGGCGAAGAATGCGATTCTGATCGTCGAGTTTGCCAAGGAAATGCAGGAATCGGGCATGTCGCTGCTGGACGCGACCTTGCATGCGGTGCGTCTGCGTCTGCGTCCAATCCTGATGACCTCGATTGCCTTCGGCCTGGGCGTGCTGCCACTGGCCATATCCAGCGGCGCCGGTTCCGGCAGCCAGAACGCCATCGGTATCGGCGTGCTGGGCGGTATGTTGACGGCCACGTTCCTCGGTATCTTCTTCGTGCCGGTGTTCTTCGTGCTGGTGCGCGGCTTCTTCTCGAAGTCGGACGCGCCAACCACGCCGGCGACGCCTGGCTCGCCAGCCGTCACGCTTTCTAAGGATGCGCATTAATATGAAAAAAACGCTACTCTCCATGGCGGCACTGGCCTTGCTGGCCGGCTGCAGCCTGGCTCCCACGTACGAGCGTCCGGCAGCGCCGGCGCCGACGGCGTGGCCGACGGGCCCTTCTTACAAGGCCGACACGGCCGCCGCCGACGCCAAGCCGGTGGCGGATGTCGCCTGGCGCGAGTTCTTTGCCGATGCGCGCCTGCGCCAGGTATTGGAACTGGCGCTGGCCAACAACCGCGACCTGCGCGTCTCGATCCTGAACATCGAGAAGGCGCGCGCCACGTACGGCATCGAACGCGCCGCGCTGATCCCGACTCTGTCGGCTTCCGGCGGCCAGACGGCCAGCCGCGTGCCGAAGAACGCCAGCGCCAATGGCGAAGCGTCCATCAATCGCCAGTACACGGCGAACCTGGGCGTATCGGCGTACGAGCTGGACTTCTTCGGCCGCGTGCGCAGCCTGTCCGACAGCGCGCTGGAACAATACCTGGGCACGGAAGAAGCACGCCGTGCACAGCAGATCAGCCTGGTGGCCGAAGTGGCCAGTACCTATCTGAACCTGGTGGCCGACCAGCAACGCCTGCGCGTGGCGCAGGACACCTTGAAGAGCCAGCAATCGTCGTATGACCTGGCAGTGCGCCGCTTCAGTGCGGGCGCCACCTCGGGTCTGGACAAGTACGATGCCCAGACCAGTGTCGAGTCGGCCCGTTCCGACGTGGCTGTCTACACGAGCCAGGTGGCGCTGGATCAGAACGCGCTGGTTTTGCTGGTGGGCGGCCCCGTGCCGGCCGACCTGCTGCCGCAAGGCGAGTTCGGCGCCGTGACGGCGCTGGCGGACATTCCGTCCGGCTTGCCGTCGGACGTGCTGCAACGCCGTCCCGACGTGCTGGCGGCCGAGCGCACCTTGCGCGCTGCCAACGCCAACATCGGCGCGGCGCGCGCAGCCTTCTTCCCGCGCATTTCGTTGACGGCCACGGCCGGTTCGCTGAGCGACAACCTGTCGGGCCTGTTCAAGGCGGGCAGCGGCACGTGGAGCTTCATCCCGCAAATCAGCTTGCCGATCTTCGATGGCGGCGTGAACCGCGCCAACCTCGATATCGCCAAGGTGCAGCGTGAAATCTCTGTAGCGCAATACGAAAAGGCGATCCAGGTCGCCTTCCGTGAAGTGTCCGATGCGCTGGCCCAACGCGGCACCATCGACGAGCGCCTGCAATCGCAGGTCTCGCTGGTCGATGCGTCGACGAAGAGCTATACCATCCACGACGCGCGTTACAAGCAGGGCGCCGAGTCCTACCTGAACGCCCTGGTGGCCCAGCGCGCGCTGTACACGGCGCAGCAGAGCCTGATCACGGCGCGTTTGGCCAAATCGACCAACCTGGTAACCTTGTACAAGGTGCTGGGCGGCGGTTGGCAGCCTGAGCAGACAGCCGTCGCGGCGGCTGGCGGCGTCCAATAATCACGGGGACGCCGACGCCGGCCTTGCCCGCAAGGGCAGGGCCGGCGCGCTACTGGAAAAGTCATGAACCAAGTTGAAAAGAAGCATCCGGATCCCGAACGCGCCAACTCGCGGCGCAAGCAGGTGCTCGATGCGGCCGAAAGCTGTTTCAGCCGCCGCGGCTTTCACGGCGCCAGCATGGCCGAGATTTCGAAAGCGGCCGGCATGAGCGCGGGCCACATCTATAATTATTTTGACAGCAAGGATGCGATCATCGCCGCCTTCGTCATGCAGAATACGGAGCGGGTGTCGAACCTGATGCAGGACCTGGCGCAGCGCGAAGACCCGCTGCAAGCCGTGATCGATAATGCGGGCGAGCACGTGCTGGAAAGCCTGGATCCGAAAACGTGGGTGATGCCGCTGGAAATTTTTGCCGAGGCATCGCGCAACCCCGCCATCGCGGAGATGCTGCATTGCGCGGACCGGCGCTCGCGCCAGCAACTGCTTTCGATTATCCGCGACGCGCGCATCAAACGCGGCTTGCCGGCTGATGAAGAGATGCTGGAAGGCAGGCTGGATGCCATGATCGCCATGTACCAGGGCTTGCCAGTGCGGGTGGTGCACAATCCCGACGTGAAGGTAGAGCCCCTGATCGCCGGTTTTCGCATCGTCCTGACGGCACTCCTGCTGAGCGAATAGGCCGCTTGGCTGGGCCATGCAAAAAAGTTTGCGCAGTTCGATATGAATCATGCGCAAAGCATGGCAAAAACCTAAAAGCCTCTGCTATAATTCCCACCTCGTCGGGGCGTAGCGCAGCCTGGTAGCGTACATGCATGGGGTGCATGGGGTCGGAAGTTCGAATCTTCTCGCCCCGACCATTAGATTCAAGGAGTTACAGCGCAAGCTGTATAGAAATCCAGTACTGTATATTATACGTTTGTATAATATCGGTACTGGGTTTTTCCGTTTACGTGACGTATGATTTCATCGTCGCCTGCTGATGTCCGCTATCGGCTGCGGACTTTCGAATTCTCCTATTCGCTACCGACCAATACGAATGAAAACTAGAAAGCGTCTGCTTGGGGCATTTGTGCTTGCATTAATGGTCGCCGTCGGCCTGTGGTTACGGAACGAAGTGCGAATAGACAGTTGCTTGGGACCGTGGTGGCAGGTGGGATAAAGAGCGACAGATGTGCGAAGGAGCTACGAAGTAGCCGATAGCTCGAATGTCCGTTTCGGGCGGTACCTGGCAACGACGGCAACCGGCCAACAGCAGACATCCAGAAAGATGATTGGTATGTTGCAGCGGCTCGGACACATCAATTTAGGCAAGGACTGATCTGACGATCTGCTTCTTGGCTTACTCCTTGTGACGGATGGCTTCGACAACAATCCGTAACGCCCTCGATTCGTGGCGGCGGCTGGGATAATAGGCATGGAGGCCCGGAAACTTTCCACACCAGTCACTCATGACGCTGATTAATCGTCCGTCGCGTACATGCTCGGCCACCAGATCTTCCGTCACGAATGCCAAGCCATTACCACTTAAGGCGGCTTGTACCATGGACACGGCGCTGGTAAATACGGCCTGGCCACTCACCCGGGCTTCCAAGTTGCGTCCATCATGCTGCAGCTCCCACGCATAAATGCCACCACTACTTGCGAGCCGCAGCGTGATGCAATTATGTTTCAAGAGATCTTCTAGGTTGACTGGTTGCGAATGCCAAGAGAAGTAGTCAGGCGAGCCTACGATCATGGTGGAAATGTCCGGCGTGAGCCTGACTGCAATCATATCCTCCTCGACTTGATCTCCATAACGCACTCCGATGTCATAGCGGTCCGCCGCGATATCGATCAGCTTGTAATCTGATTGAATCTCGATATGCAGGTCGGGATAGTGAGGCAGCACCGGCGCCAGTCTTGGCCACAACAATGTATCGATAATATGGTCAATGGCGGTGATGCGCACCGTGCCCGCCGGCTTGCCATTCAAATCGCTCACAGCAGCGATTTCTGCATGGACCTCTTCAAGTCGCGGTGCGACATTGCTCAGCAGGCGCTGGCCTGCTTCTGTGGGTGAAACACTACGCGTCGTGCGATTGAGCAGCCGCACGCCCAGCCTGGCTTCCAGATCCCGAATGATGTGACTGAGCGTGGATTGGGACATGCCCAGCTTGATGGCGGCACGGGTGAAGCTGCGTTGGCGAGCGACTTCGAAAAATATAAGAATATCAATAATATTGTCTCTGGCCATTTTGATGATTCCTGAAGCCTGCAGTTGATGATGTCTCGGCGTGTTGCTCAACTATCTATGATATTAAGGGGAATGTGTGAGTTTAGATATAAATATATAGAGTATTCATGGCTGTAGCACATATGCCTGTTCGAGTTTTCGGTGCGCCGATGCGCTAATCGCCACGTACGATGTCGCTAAACGTAATACGCCCAGCCCATACCGAACGAACTGGAGAAACAGACATGAACATAGATGATGTAGCGCGCCGCGATTTCTTAAAGAGCGCTGGCACCGGCATGGCCGTGCTGGGTAGCCTTTCCATTACCGGTAGTTCGGCGTTCGCTGCCGATTCCAAGCCGTTGCCGGATATGTCCAACAAAGCTGACAACTTTTACAGAAGCGCGACAGTCACTACACACAAGGTCAGTTTCAACAACCAGTACCAGATGCAGGTCGTAGGCAATCTGTTCACGCCCAAGGACCTCGACCACAATGCCAGGCATCGCGCGATCATCATCGGCCACCCAATGGGTGCGGTGAAGGAGCAAAGCTCGAACCTGTACGCGCAGAAACTGGCCGAACAGGGCTTTGTCACCCTGGCCATCGATCAGTCGTTCTGGGGCGACAGCGCCGGCCAGCCGCGCAATGCCGTGGCACCCGATATCTACGCCGAAGCGTTCAGTGCGGCGGTGGACTATCTGGGCACCCAGCTGTTCGTCGATAGGGAACGGATCGGCGTCCTCGGCATTTGCGGCAGCGGCAGTTTCGTTATCAGTGCCGCCAAAATCGATCCGCGCATGAAGGCTATTGCCACTGTCAGCATGTACGACATGGGCGCCGCCAACCGCAACGCGCTGAACCACTCGCAGACGCTAGCGCAGCGCAAGCAGATCATTGCAGAGGCGACGCAACAGCGCTACGTGGAGTTTGGCGGTGGCGCAATCGCCTACACCGGTGGCACCGTGCACCAGCTCGACGCCAATACGCATCCCATCCAGCGCGAGTTCTACGACTTTTATCGCACCTCGCGCGGCGAATTCACGCCGACAGGGGCGTCGCGCGAACTGACGACGCACCCGACGCTGGCCAGCAACGTCAAGTTCATGAACTTTTACCCGTTCAACGATATCGAGACGATTTCCCCGCGCCCCATGTTGTTCATTACGGGCGACCAGGCGCATTCCCGGGAGTTTAGCGAAGATGCTTATCGCCTCAGTGCGGAGCCGAAGGAACTGGTGATCGTGCCAGGCGCCGGGCACGTCGACCTGTATGACCGGGTCAAGCTCATCCCCTGGGACAAGCTGAACGCGTTCTTCCACAAGAATCTGGCCTAGGCGCATCCCATGACAGCACCAATCAGCAAAGCAACCCCGGATGGCGTGCACGGGCACGCTGATGCCGTTACGCAAGCGGCCATGTGGGGCGGTGTCTTCGCAATGACGCTGTGCGTTTTCGCGCTGATCGCCTCGGAATTCATGCCCGTCAGCCTGTTGACGCCCATGGCCAGGGATCTCCTGGTTAGCGAAGGCTTGGCAGGACAGGGCATTGCCATCTCCGGCGCCTTCGCCGTGCTCACCAGCCTGTCGATTTCCACAATCGCTGGCAGCATGGACCGCAAGATGCTCCTGCTGGGGCTGACCGCACTGATGGCCGTTTCCGGGGCCGTCGTCGCGATGGCGCCGAACTATTTTCTGTACATGGCGGGACGTGCGCTAATCGGCGTGGTGGTTGGCGGCTTCTGGTCCTTGTCGGCCGCCACCGCGATGCGCCTGGTGCCGCCCCATCAGGTGCCGCGCGCGCTGGCCATCTTCAATGGCGGCAATGCGCTGGCAACCGTCGTCGCCGCGCCCCTGGGCAGTTATCTCGGTTCCGTCATCGGCTGGCGTGGTGCCTTCCTTTGCCTGGTGCCAGTGGCCCTGGTTGCCTTTGTCTGGCAGTGGATCAGTCTGCCTTCCATGCCGCCCCAGGCTAGCTCGGCGGGTTCGCGCAAGGTCTTCACACTGCTGCGTGACCCGAAGGTTGCCCTGGGCATGCTGGCTGTCAGCACGTTTTTCATGGGACAGTTCGCCTTGTTCACCTATTTGCGTCCATTTCTTGAAAGCGTGACGCGCGTAGATATACCCACGCTGTCGCTGATACTGCTGGCGATTGGCGCAGGCGGCTTTATCGGCACGACAGTCATCAGCAATTTCCTGAAGTGGAATTTTTCCCGCACGCTGGTCGCCATTCCCGTGTTGATGGCATTGATCGCCGTGGCGCTGACCCTCTTTGGCGGCAAGGTCGCTGCCGTGACGGTACTGCTGGGCATCTGGGGCGTTGTCGCGACCGCTGCGCCGGTGGGCTGGTGGTCATGGTTGGCGACAACGCTGCCGCGCGATGCAGAGGCGGGGGGCGGGTTGATGGTTGCCGTCGTGCAACTCGCCATCGCCCTCGGTTCCACGATGGGTGGCTTGCTGTTCGACAAGAGCGGATATCAGAGCACGTTCATCGCCAGCGCTGCCGTACTGCTGCTGGCTGCCTTCCTAACCTCGCGCGCGCAAGCGCTGCAGGCAAGCTAAGCCGTTTACCAACGAAGGGGCAAGCCATGATGACACGCAAGCCAGCGGTACTTAAAGCACCCGGCCCCCAGTAGCCAGCAAGGGCGAATGCCGCCTAACCAGGTGGCACGGCCGATCTAGTCATGCTAGCCCAGCATGCCTAGATACAGCGGCGGCACCGCTGTCAGGCCGGCATGTACGTTGCGGGTTACGTCATCAGCCAGGACCTCGGATTGTCCACCCTCCAGCGCGGTGAGTGCCATCTGCGCAACCTCATCAGGTGACGCTTTGGCTCCCGGCACACCGCGTGCCATATCGGTGTCCATGAAAGCGACGTGAAGCGACAGCACCTCCGTCCCCTGTGCCGTCAATTCCTGTCGCATCGCATTGCTCAAGGCCCAGGCGGCTGATTTGGACGCGCTGTAGGTACCGGTCACGCCGGGCAGTGTAGCCCAGCTTAGGGCCGAGATCACATTGATGATGGCGCTTTCACTGCTGGCGGACAGGGTCGGCGCGAATGCCTGCGCCATGCGCAACGGCCCGATCGCGTTGACTTCGAATTGCTGGCGCAACGCATCGATGGATGCGGCTGCAAGCACCGGGCCAGAACCGCCAATGCCGGCATTGTTGATCAACAGATTCACATCGCCCAGTTCACGGACGAGCGCGTCAATCTGGTCGGGACGGGTGACATCCAGGCGCGCCGGTACCACGCCTGAGGCCGTGATGTCCGATGGGTTGCGCGCGGCGGCGTAGACCTTGGCCGCGCCGGCGGCCAGCAGCGCGCGCACGAACGCTGCGCCCAGCCCGCGATTGGCGCCCGTGACGAGCGCGATAGAGCCTTGAATTTTCATGGTGGTGATTTTCCAAAAAGGGGTTTAGGGACGCGATGCCAGATGCAGCATCACGTAGTGTTCATAGTGGCCCACGCCATTTTTGACAATTGGGTCTTGCGAAGTAAAAGATGCGATGTCTTCGTTATCGGCGATCTGATATAGCGAGACGCCGTAACCGCCGGTGGCGTCGATCACCGGACCGTGCGCGACGATCACGTTTTTTCGCGAGCAGGTCGTTAAGAAAATCGCCATGTTGTTTCATCCACGTCAGTTCATCGGTCGACATGGTGGTGAGAAAATCAGCGCGCGGCGGCACGAATTTACACAGATAATATTTCATTTTTTAGCCTTTTCATTTGCTTGCAATTGCTTGTTTCCTGTGCCGAAGTAATAGCCCATATCGTCGGCTGCAGGTCATCGATTTATGCCGGGAACCGGCACAAATTTACGCTGCGGTCTTGACGCTTTTGAGAATCGCGCCCTCGAATATTTTGGGTGCGTAGCTCTGCAAGAAGAGCATCATCCCGGTCATCTTGCCCACCGGGTTGCTGAACTTCGGCTCTTTACTCTCTATGACCTTGCTGATGGTGCTGATGACCGCATCGGGTGCTTCAGCCTCGTCGATGCCTTTTTGGGTCGCTGCGCGCACCTGTTTGCGGTAGGTGTCGTAGTCCGAGATATTACCGCCCGTCGATGAGACGGAATTGTCGGCGAGTTTGGTTTTGAACCAGACCGGTTCCACCACGCTGACTTTGATGTTGAAGTCGTTCAATTCAAAACGCAGCGCCTTGAAGTAGCCCTCCACCGCGTGTTTTGACGCCGAGTAATATGACAGGTTGGGTGGGCCAATCAGGCCGACAATCGAGCTGACCGTAACGATTTGGCCGCTTTTCTGCTTGCGGAAGTAAGGCAACAAGGCGTTGGTCACCTTCACGGTGCCCCAGAAGTTGGTCTCGAACTGATGACGGCCCACTTCGATGGGCGTTTCCTCCGCGATGCCCGTCACCATGTAGCCAGCGTTGTTGACCAGAACATCGAGATGGCGGATATGCGTGAAGAGCTCACGCGTGAACGACTCGATGGAGTTGTCGTCGTCCAGATCGAGGCGCAGCAGCGTGAACGGCACACTGCGCGCATATTTTTCCGGCTGGCGGGAAGTGCCGATTACCGTGTAGCCGTCGTGATGGAGTTTATTGGCAAGCATCAAGCCAAAACCCGACGACGCGCCGGTAATTAAGACTGTTTTTTTCATTGTGTTACCCCGTATTGGTTGGATCAGTTTGCTCATTGATTTCGGTAAAACAAGGGTATAAAGAATTTTTCTGCGCCCCTACCGTTCCCGTCACTTTGCCTGCAATTCACGCCATCATCACTAGCCGAACACGCCAATTTGACAGCGAAACACGCCAATTGAAAACACATGAAATTGGCGCGTTCTGCTGTTGCGATGGCATATTTTGCGCGTTACACTCAGCCTGTGAATACTAAAACCATCCCGACACCAGGCGGCCGCCACGGCCGGACACTGGACTACGCAATCTGGCCAGGCTGGCGCCTTTTGATGCAGGATGCCGGTATTTCAGCATCACCGGTTTTGCGACGTGCACAGCTTCCGGGTGATCTGTTTGCGCGCCAAAATGTCCGTCTGGACCCAGTCAACTTTTTTAAGCTTTGGGCAGCTATCGATGCCGAGGCGGCATCTATTGATCCAGAATTGCCGACGGCACTGCAGATAGCGAAGGTCATGTCGTCCGATTGGTTCGATCCCGAACTATTCGCCGCGTTGTGCAGCGCAAACCTGGCCGGCGCACTTGAACGGATTGCTACCTATGTCAAACTGATCGCACCGATGATTATCGGCGTCGACCGCCGCGTTGCTCACACAATAGTCACCATCGATTTCATGGATCATACCCTGCCGCCGCCGACAGTGTTCCTGGCATTTAAGCTGGTGTTCTTCGTCCAGCTGGCGCGGTTGGCTACACGCAGCCATGTACAACCCCTGAGCGTGAGCTTGCCCTCGGCGGTTGATGAGAGCCGTCATGCGCTGGCTTACCAGCATTATTTCGGCATTGATGTCACCGACGCCCCGCTAGCGACCCTGGTATTTTCGAATGAAGATATGGAGCGGCCGTTCCTGACAGAAAATCACAAAATGTGGTTGTTTTTTGAGCCTTCTCTGCGCCAGAGATTGGCGGATCTGGACAAGACGGCAAGCATGATGGAGCGGGTGCGCGGCACACTGTTAGAAGCCATGCCTGCTGGTGAGGTGTCAATGCAATCGGTCAGTCGAAAGCTTGCGGTCAGCGTCCGTACCCTCCAGCGCCGGCTTCAAGATGAGGGGACCAGCTTCCAACAGACGCTTGATGTGCTACGCCAGTCGCTTTCGCATCACTATCTGCGCAATACAGAAATGTCGAGTGCTGAAATCTCGTTCCTACTGGGCTTTGAGGATGCCAACTCGTTTGCAAGAGCGTTCCAATCTTGGACCGGAAAAACTCCGAAAACTGTACGCCTTAAAGATCATGTATAGGGACGTCTTGAGTAAAGTAGCAAATTGGCTAATGATGGCATCTACGCATTGGGAAGCTGCGTCATCTGGAAGGAGCCGCTGGCAAGTTGCAGTTCCAGGGCAAGAAATCATCAAGCTGGTTGACGGGGACTGTTGCCGTAGCCACTCAGTCCTGGTGCGTAAGTAATTCAGTACTGTCTGGTGAATGCATTGCTATTCAAGGCGGCTAATATTACCCGTCAAATAGGAAAAGCCCGCTATAAGAGCGGGCTTGCAAACCTCCACCTAGTTTGCGGGGAGTCCTAGAACATATAGGACAGGCTGGCGCGGATGGTACGTCCAAACAACGGTCTTGCCACGCCACGGTTACGGCTGCCATCTGGCGAAAGCAAGTCGTTGAATAGCGGATCGCCTTCCGTGAATGACAGTTCGTTGGTCAGGTTGGCCACATGCAAATGCATGCTCAGACGTTCGGTGAACTGGTATTGGGCACCTGCATTGATGATATGGTAGGCCGGATACAAGGTCACATTGTTATCCGACGCTTCCGAGAAGCGCGTTCCGTAATACTGGAATTGTCCATACAGACTCAATGGAAGACCAGTGGCTGCTTTCAGGTCGTAGGACGGCATGAAATTGACCATTACTTTAGGCAGGCGCCGTGGTCGGCGGCCATCTTCGCTGATCTGCAGATAATGGTAGCCCGAGATTACGCCCTGCGCATCCTTGTCCTCTTGCGTCACGGTATAGGTGGCGCCGGTAACTTTCGGATTTTGCAGAACCACATTGCCTTTCAACTCCAGGCCATCAATGGCCGTCGGCCGCCATGTCAATTCCACTTCGGTGCCGATATTGCGCACGCCGCGTTTGTACAATTGCGCCACATCGGGACAGGAATTGATTTGCGTCACGCCACCCTGACTGGCGCATTGTGATGAGGCGATGTCTTTATAGATATTGACAGAGCTGCGTGGTGAAAAATTGTTGTAGAACACAGCCACGGAAGCGCCAAAGCCGCGCGTGAGGTAGCGCAAGCCCAATTCATACTGACGGATTTTCTCGACCGCGCTGACATCGACGGGCTTGCCGTTGATGACCGTGGCAGATGCTGTGCTCAGGTCATTCAAGTCTTGCAGGCTGGGCAGACGGAATGAGTTGGATGCCAGGGCATACATCGCCAATGGCTTGCTGAAACTATAATTGCCGCCAAAGGACCAGCCTACGCCATGGTATGTTTTCTTCAGCGTATGCGCATCGCCGGGAAACCTGATTTCATTATCGGCCGTCGTATCCTGTGTCGAGCCCACGACGACGCCGGCTGGCGTCAGGTCGGTGATAATGTCGCGGTCGCGGCGTCTCACATCGGCTTTCAGGTTTTGCCAGCGCACGCCTATGTCCATTTTCAGCTTGCTGTTCAGCGTTTCCCAATGATCAAGCAGATAGGCGGCGTTGCCATCCCCCTGGATCTGGCTGACGAAGCCGCCGGAACCGGGCAGAATGGCGCCGTCCTGCGTCAAACTGGGGCCGACCTGGTTGCCCTGCGCATCAACCGCTGTCAAGTTCACCAGACGTGATTGGGATGTCACATCGCTCACCAGCAAGGCTTGCTGGAAGTTGGTCGCATATTTGTAGCGGCTCTTGTAGATGCCGAAGGTCAGATCGTGCGTGCCCTTCAGTTCAAAGGTCTTTTGCGCTTTCAGGTCGAGAGAAGTGCTTGAAGCATCGACCTCGGCGATGAACGGAATCATGAAATTCAGGTTTGCCGGGCCGGGCACCTCGCTGCCATCGTTCAGATAGCGGCCCTGCACGCCGGTGGCCTTGCCATATTTCTTGATGAAATCCTCACGGCTGATATTGGCGAACGCAGCACATGCGTTGTTGGCTGGAACGTTGAAGTAGCCGACCAGCTTCGCGTTGCTCAGATTACAGTTCAACGCCGCACCATGTGCGGGCGAAATGACATCGTTCTGGTAGCGGGCGTTCAGAAAATTGGCCGATGATGCCGTGTCGTTGCCTGTAAACACCGCATTGAAGCCATTCGTGCCAGTGGTATGACGCAGGCCAGAGGATACTTTCCATCCATTGTCCAGCTCCTGCGAGCCGCTCAAGGTCAGCATCTTGAAATCTGGATGGATGCCGTCGGCTTGGTCGATGGTCCGGCTGCCATACTCGCCCAACATGTTAAAGCGGCGGTTGTATGGCGATGCTGTGGTGCCATGTGCAAAATCGATGCCCAGAGGCTGAATCGAATCCTGGTTGATGCTGGTCGGATTGGACGGCGTGCCAGACTTCTCGAAGCGCGGCACGGAGATGGGCAAGTTCTGGTAAAAGGCCGTACGGTCGTTGATCAGCAGTGCATCGACACGTGCCGTCGTCTTGCGATCGTTGCTGGTGTATACCAGGTTGCCGCGCACCTGTCCGCCGCGGTCCGCCGTGTAACCGGTATCACGCACGCCATCGCTGCGCCGGTAGAAGCCACCTACTGCAGCGCGCAAGTTGGGCGTGAGCGGGCCGGATAAAAAGGCATCCTGGCGCAAGAAACCGTAGTCTGCATATTCAACCTTATAACCACCAGCCAGGCGATCGCCACCCGTGCGCGTGATGTGGTTCACCGTGGCGCCCAGGCCGTTCGAATACAAGATGCCGCCCGGACCGCCTTTGACCACCTCCACGCTCTCTGTCATGAGGTCGTCTCGGATGAATACGTCGTTGTTCATGAACGGCGCTTCCGGCTCTTCATAGGCAGGTAAGCCGTCGATGAGCTGAGGGGCGAAGCGATAGCCGCCCGTCGCGGGCAAGCCACGCACGGTTATATTGTTGCTTGCTTCGCCTGCGCTACCGCCTTCCGAGTAAATCCCGGGGAAGTTGGCCAGCAGGTCGGCGGTGCTCATGGGGGCCAGCCGCTGTATGTCTTCCGCGTTGAGTGTATTGATCGAGAAAGTGGCGTTCTTCTTGGTGGTCGTCCGTGTCACGCCGGTCACCACGACGACGGCGTTGGGATCAAGCTCTGCCGGCACGGACGCTGACGGCGCGGCTTGCAAGGTTTGATCCGGCGTGGCTTGCTGCTGCGCGAACACGAGCGCCGGTGCCAGGCAGATGGCCAGGGCCGCAGAACGGCAGATGTAACGAGTGATTGAGTAAGTCATACCGCTATCTCCTTTTATGATTATCAGGCGTCTCTGAGGAGCCCGAGTAGTTTTTTGAATGTCTAACGTTGTCATTTTTATCTACAATCTGCATACCTTCCTTCCCGTGTCTGTGCTACGACACTTTTGCTACCACCTCCCCACTATTTGCTGCCTGCGCTGAGGCTTCCCTGCGCAGGCCATCACGGTCAAATACATGCACCCTTCCAGCCACCGGAGCGACGCGCCAACGCGCATCGACAGCCGGGGGCTCGTCTGACACCACGACCATCAATGGCTTGTCCAGTCCCGGCACGGCCAGATGTACATAAGACTCCGCACCCAGGCGCTCGACCAGCAAGACGGTACCCTCGATCGCGCCATGCGGGTCTGCCACCAAATGCTCCGGGCGAATACCGGCCGTCACCTCAGCCCCGGCTTGAGGCTGGCGCGCATCACTCCAGTTCAGGCGCACTGTGCCAATGTGCAGCTGGCCGGCTGCATCCAGGGTGGCCGGAAACAGATTCATCTTGGGACTGCCGATGAAGCCGGCGACGAAGACATTGGCAGGGCAATCATACAGATGCATAGGGGCGCCGATCTGCTGCACGCCATTCGGCCCCAGCACCACGATGCGGTCGGCCAGTGTCATCGCCTCGACCTGATCGTGGGTGACATACACCATGGTGGCGCCAAGCTGCTTGTGCAGACGCGCGATTTCCACGCGCATGTCGGCGCGCAGGGCCGCATCGAGATTGGACAGCGGCTCGTCAAACAGAAAGGCACGCGGCTTGCGCACGATGGCGCGTCCGATGGCCACGCGCTGGCGCTGCCCGCCGGACAGTTGCGGCGGACGCCGTTGCAGCAGGTGCTCCATCTGCAGCATCTTGGCCACCGCATGCACTGCCACCTTGATTTCCGCTTTGGGCACGCGCGCCAAACGCAGGCCGAAGGCGATGTTTTCAAAAACGCTCATATGCGCATAGAGGGCATAGCTTTGAAACACCATGGACAGGCCGCGCTTGGCCGGCGGCGTGTCATTGACGCGTTCACCGTCAATGCGGATTTCGCCGGCGCTGATTTCTTCCAGGCCGGCGATCATGCGCAGCAAGGTCGACTTGCCGCAGCCGGAAGGCCCGACCAGCACGACGAATTCGCCGTCTTCGATCAGGAAGTCGATGCCGCGCAAAATATACTGCGCGTCCTTGCCTGGATAGGTCTTGGCGACTGCCTGTAATTCAATTGTTGCCATCTTGTTTACTCCTTCGCGCATGCGCGTCATTAATCCAGCCTGACAGCCGTAGATGGATGTTATCGGGACGACGGGGTGGCCGTTGCCGGCACGACCGGCTTGCCATTGGCTGCGCCCATTTCCCACGCCTTCAGCGAAACGATATGATCGCCAGGCAGGGCCAGCAAACCCAGGCCCTTGGCATCCAGGCGAGTCGGATACACCCGGCTGGTCAGGCTTTTGCGTTCGTTGACATAGGCTTCCACCATCGAGCGGTCCAGGAAGACACGCAGACGCAGGTTTTCGCCACCCAGTAAAAAATGACCACCTTGCACGCCGCGTGAGCGCGCTTCGGTATCGAGCGTGGCGTGGCGCCGGTCGATCTCCAGGCGCTGCTGCGCCGTGTCAACATACAGGTTGGTATGCTCGATGCCATCAGGCGTGGCGCGCAAGGTCAGTCCGCGTTTGCCAGTTGCTGGGCCAGGCGCCAGTTCCAGTTCGACCTCCAGCAGGTCGCCTTGAATGGCGGCAAGGGCCTGCGCGGCCTGCTCCACGCTGACGGTATGCAGGTCAAGCAATTGCTGCTGACGCAAGCTGGACAGTTCGTCAATCGGGGCTAGGCGCAGCTCACCATCGGCACCCAATGACAGGCTGACAGGCAGGCCGGCGTTATGCGCCCAGCCGCTATCGCGTTCGTCCTGCAGCGTTCGCTCTCCCTGGGCAATGGAAAACACGATGCTGCGGCCCGTCTTCGGATCGACAAAGCCGCTCGGTCCGGAAAAGTGACCCTCGCCGACATCGAAAGTACGCGGCGCGGCAACATCGGGCGTGAAGCGGGCGCTGGCGGCATCGAACACGCCGGTCCAATAATAGGCCTGGCCGCGCACATCGATCAGGAACACATGTCGTTCACGGCCATCGCTGCCTTTGCCGACCGGCAGCAGCACCGGTAATTCCCAGGTGGCTTCCATGCCAGGAAAGCTTGCTGCATCGATAGAAAACAGCGGGCCTCGGGCCGTCCAGTTGCGCAAATCGTCCGATTCGTAGACCAGCGCCGTGCCGCTGCCGCCGGGCAGCGCCGAACCGACCAGCTGGAACCAGCGCTGCTGCACACCATCGCGGAAGACGAACGGGTCGCGGAATTCGCCGAAGCGACCCATCCCAGTTTCCTGCACGGTGACGGGCGTCGGGTATTTGCTCCAGCGCACCAGATCCGGATCGCGCAAGTTGCTTGGCGTTGCCATCGCCGTACGTTGGTTTGGACGCGCCGAGTCATTGCCAGCGGTAAAGAACAAGACCGGCGTGCCATCCGCAGCATAAGTTGCGCTGCCAGACCAGATGCCATCCGTGGCCAGCCCATCGTCTTCCGGTGCCAATGCGATCGGCAGTTCACGCCAGCGCACCATGTCGCTACTGACCCAATGGCCCCAGTGGATCTGGTGCCAAAACGGCCCGAACGGATTCTTTTGGAAGAACAGATGGTACTGTCCCTGGTAATAGAGCGGTGCGTGCGGCTCGTTCATCCATCCCGCATCAGGCATCAGATGATATTGCGGCCGATAGCGGTCGCCGTCGAAAGTGGATGCAGCGATGTTTAAATCAACGGATGTCAGCTGCGGCACTGTGCCGGCATGAGGCGCCAGATCGGCAGCCACCAGGCGTGCGAGTGCCGTGGCATCGCTCGGTCCGGCATCAATACGCACTTCATCCATCAAGCCAAGAAAGGTATTGAGCTGAAAGACGCCACCGATCTGTTCCGGCTGCGAATGCTGTCCTATCGTCAAGGCGCGCTCCGGCATGCTAAAACGTCCATTGCCGGGAGCGGTTGCCAGCGCGACGCGTTTGCCGTTCAAGAACAGTGCCACTTGCCGCTTGGCCGGATCATAGCTTGCCGCCACATGCGACCAAGTGTCGCGCGGCAGTTTGTGCTCTTTGGCGCGCACGTCAATAAGGGCGTCGCCGAAGCCGAGCTGGATGCCGAAGGCGCCAAAACGGTAGACGCCGAAGGAAAAGCCTTGCTTTGCCTTGGCGTCGAACTGGCTCAGGAAAGCTGAGTAGTGCCCGCCATCGCCAAATTCGAAGGCGTGCGGTGCCACCCAGGCGCTCAGCGTGAAGCCCTGCGCTAACTGGCTGTCGCGCAAGGCGGGAGCGCGCAAGACGGTCGAGTAGCCATCAAACAGCAGACAGCCTTGTTTGATGCACTTGTCCGTTCCGCGCCATAGCGGCGAGGAACGGGGCTTGAAGCGCACTGTATTAAAGACGTAATCAACTGGGTCGCGCCGTCCCGACTGCGTATCCATGGCCAGGCTGCCATCGTGCTCGTCCAGGGCCCAGTGGCTCAGCGGCGCTGCGGGTAGCTGGCCGGCCTGGGCGCAAGCCAGCGTCGATAACAGCAAGGCGGCAAAGACGCTACGGTGTGCATGGTGGCGTGCGAATGCAGGGTACTTTTTTTTCATTTTGTCTCCTCCAGCATTTTATTGTTTTGTCAGATCTGTCGGTTTTACTGAATGTCTATCGTTGTCATTTTTCCGTCAATAAGTGACCTAATTGATACAGTCCACCTTCCAGGCGCAAGGCGATCGGGTCACCGATGCGGCCGACGAATTGGCCATCGGCACCGGTATCTTCAAACGCCATCAGGCAGTCGCCACCCGTGACCGGGTCATGCAGGATCTTTCCCGCATAGCGCCGGCATGGTTCATCGCCGTCAAGAAAGCCGGGGGCCGGCTGCCACGGCCCCAGCGGATGGTCAGCCACCAAATAGTGAGTACCGGAAACCCCGCCGCCATGTTGCGTGCGCATGGCTTCCGACCAGTGGGCGCTGACATTGCAAAATACGCAGTACCAGCGGCCGTCGCGCTCAAAGATCTGTGGCACTTCCAGTTGACCGTAGTGGCCGCCTGCATACACGGGAGCCGTCGCCTCCCAGTGGATCAGATCCGGCGAGACGGCGTGACCGATCACGCCACGTTCATACAGTGGGCCGTCGTTGCGGCGCGCCGTGTAGAACATATGGTACATACCGTCCATTTTCTGCGGCAGCACCCACGGATCGCGTAGCGCGCGGTCATGCCAGCGACCTTCCTGGTACTCCTCGTAATAACGTTCATCCAGGTCCAGTGCAAGGCCGCTGCCGACACGCGTCCACGGGCCATTGATGCTGCTTGCCGTTGCATGGCCGATGCGCTGGCACATTCCGTTCTCTGCGCGGCTGGTGCCGGTATAGAAAAGGTGATAGCTGCCCTCGGCCTGGATGACGGAGCCAGTCCAGGTAGTAAAGTCGTCCCAGGCCGGGTCAGCAGAGGGACCAAATATGGTACCGAATGCTGTCCAGTTGCGCAGGTCGGTCGATACCGCATGTCCAACCGACACATTCCAGTGGCGCAGGTCAGGGTTGCCGATGGCACGGTCGGCCTGCAGGAAAAACAGGTGCTGCAGATCGTCTTGTGCGAAGTGCCAGAAGTCCCATATGTATTTATTGTCGATTTGTAATGTCATGATTAATCTCAGGTTAGCCCTTGATGCCTGTACCGGCGACCGAGGCGACAAATTGTCGCTGGAACGCCAGAAACACCGCGAGCACGGGTAAAGTAATTACCGATGCGTAGGCCATGATCTGGCCCCACGAATTGGTACGTCCGAAGAACTGCTGGATGCCCGGCTGGACCGGCCGGAATGCTTCGCCTTGCACCACCATGATCGGCCACAGATACTGGTTCCAGGCTGAAATGAACAACACGATGGCGGCGGTGGCGATGACCGGTCCGCTGTTGGGCATGATGATGCGCGCGTACACCGTCCAGGGGCCGGCACCGTCCATCTTTGCCGCCTCATCCAGTTCAGGTGGAATGTCACGGAAAAACTGATAGAACAGGAACACGCAGAAGGCGTTGGCGAGGAAGGGAATCACCTGCACATGCAGGCTGTTGAACCAGCCGGTGTGCAGTACGACCTGGCCATGCTCGAAGGCCGGCCATGGCAGGCGGGCCACCAGTGACAGCAGCGGGATGGCGATTACTTCGAATGGCACGACTACCATAGCCACTACCAGCGCCAGGACAACCTTGCGGCCACGCCAGCGCATGCGCGCTATCGCATACGCAAGCATGCTGTTGACGAGAATCCCGCCGACCACGATCAAGGCGGCGATCAAGGTGGAATTGAGCAGGAAGCCTGGCAAGTCGCTTTTTTCAAACACGGCCTGGTAATTTCGCATCGACCAGTCTGCCGAAGGCACGTATGCCTTCCAGCTGGACAGGTTGGAAAATATCGCTGCATCGCTCTTGAACGACGAGGCGAACATGAACAGGAGTGGAGTGGCAAAGATGATGCCGATCACGCTCATGCAAAGGAACAGTGCAGTGGCGCCGAGCGCCTTGCGCAGTGGTCGGTTCACTTTGATTCTCCTTTTGATACCAGTAGACGTTGCAGCAGCGACAGAGCCAGGACGATCAGGAAGAACACCAGCGTAATGGTCGATCCGTAACCCACATCCTGCTCCTTGAATCCGTTGCGCACAGCGTGATATACCACTGTCGAGGTGGAGTCGAGCGGTCCGCCGGATGTCATCACGTCAACCTGCGTAAACAAGCCAAAGGCCAGCAACGTCGTCGAGACGAGCACGAAAATAATGGTATTGCGCAGCCCGGGCAGGGTCACGTGCACAAAGCGCTGCCAGGCGTTGGCGCCCATCAGGGTGGCCGCCTCATATTGCTCGGCAGAGATCGATTGCAGACCTGCCAGAAACACGAGCATCTGGAATCCCGCGCCTTGCCAGGCCGACATCAGTGCGATGGCTGGCAATGCATAGGCGCTATCACCCAGCCAGTCGGGGCCGGCGTCGGGATCGTGCAGCAATGTTCGCAATAGTTCGTTGAGCATGCCGCGGTCCGTATTGAGCATGAAGGCCCATACGATGGATGCCACTACCATGGAGGTCACGACGGGGGCGAAATACACGGTGCGAAAAAAGACTCTGCCTCGCACGCGCTGGTTGACGAGTATCGCCAGACCCAGTGCCACGCCGCATTGCAGGGGCAGTACCAGAGCGGCAAACAGGAATGTGTTAATCAGCGAGCGGTAAAACAGGGGATCCGTGGCCGCCAGCACGATGCGCTGATTTCCCACTTCAACGCGGAACGCTTCGCGGTAGCCCTCGAGTTCCGGACGCGCCTTGCGTACCTGGCGCCAGGTGGGAAAGTGCACACCGTCTGCATCACGTACAAGGTTGCCGCGCGCGTCTTGGATCGGATCAATGGCGGCAACCTTGAGTGACAACAGGCGCTTGTAATTGTCAAAGCCGATATAGTTGGTCGCTTCTGGCGACATCAGGCGGTGATTCGTCATGGTCGCTCCGGCAGCGAGCAGCATCGGCAGCACAACGAACAGCAGGAACAACAATACTGCGGGAGAGACGAACAGCGCTGTAGCGAACGGGCTGTCCTGGCCAAGTTTGGTTTTCATGGTGCGCTCCGAGGTTTGCCTGCATCAAAGCCATAGCCATTGTTGCGGCTAATGTTGTGTTCTATCGCCTCGACCGCTTCGTCGAGCGCATCGGCCGCATCTTTGCCGCTACGAATGTCAGCCATGGCCTTTTCAAAAGCGGACGACATGGCCGGATAGCCTGGGGTCGCCGGCCGTGTTACCGCATAGCGCCGGGCGAATTCGAAATAGAGGCGCCAGTCACCGCCTGGACGATAATGTTCGGTCATAGCGGCACTCTCGACCGTTACTGGCACCAGGCCCGTGGCGCGCGACGCTTCGGCAATTTCGGGTGTCGAGATCAAGTGCGTCAGGAAGGCTGCCGCGCCATCAGCCTGTCGACAGGTGCGCGTAATACCCCACTGCCAGGTTCCGGCGCCTATTTTTGGACCATCGCCGAAATCGGGTGGTGGCATGACCAGCAGGTCATCGCCGAATCGTTCGCTGTATTCGCGCGCCTTCCAGGATCCCGTATAGTGAAAGAGTGTCCGTTCTTGCTCGAAGGCCCGGTCGTCCGCAGGGTTGCGCTCGGCCAGCTTGTCCTTGAACAGGCGACCATAGTAACGGCCCACGCGAATGGCAGCATCGCTGTTGAGCATACCGTCCACTCGCAGGTAACTGCTACGGTCTATCAGATCCGTTCCGGCGCTTTGCAGCCATGGCGAGAAGGCGTAGCTGGACCATTCGCCCTTGAACCTGCCGTTCAAATCCAGCGGAAAACGATAGCGCCCGCTTTGCTTGGCCTTGAGCAAGATGGTGTGAAATTCGGCAGCCGTATAGGGATGCTCCAGTGTGGCGGCACGCACGCCGAGTGCTTCGATCTGACTGCGGCGGGAAAAGAGCGCCAGCGCGACGTCGAACTGTCCGACGCTATACAGTTTGCCTTTATACGAACCACGTCCACCTTCCAGCAGGCGCTTCACGGCATCTGTCGGCAGCAGGGTATCGAGAGGCTGCACATGTCCAGCCCAGGCAAAGTTAGGCACAGTCGGTTGGTCCATCGCAATGATGCATGGCAGTTGGCCGACCATTGAGGCGGCCGTAATCGATTCAGTGTACGAGCCCTGGGGAATGGCTTCAACCACCACTTTCCAGCGCTGCTGCGAACGATTGAAACGCTCGACGGCAGCCCGGCCTGCCGCCATTTCAACATCACCCGTATCATGGCGCCATAATCTGATCTCTTGAGGTGCGCCCCATGCTGGCGCCGTCAAGACCGCCAGCACCACAGCCAACGCGGGCCTCACCGTTTATCCTTGGCCGCCGTACGGGAAGGAGGGGCACTGACGGTGCCGCGCATGACTGGTACGCACGGAACGTGGATCGTTGCGGCTTCTTGCGGCGGTTGCTCCAGCGCAAAGCGTCCCGACAACTCGCCAATTTCACGGTAGGGCAGGGCGACCGTCGTCAGACCCGGATCGAGCGCTTCGGAAATCAATCGGAAATCATCGAAGCCAACAATTGAGACATCGGCAGGTACGCGCAAGCCCCGCCGTTGCAATATAAAGATGACGCGCATGGCCATCTTGTCATTGCCGCACAAGATTGCCGTGGGGCGGTTCGCTTTGGCAAACAGGCGGTCGACTGCGTCGGATAGGTGGGAGAATTCGTCTGCATCGGCCTCGTCCGCACCATGGATCAGCCATTCCGCGTCGGGAGTGACACCATGTTCGCGCATGGCCCGGTGAAAGCCGCGCAAGCGCAATTCAGTCGCCACCATGCCCTGGATCAGCTGCAGGAAGGCGATTTTGCGGTGGCCGGCTTGCAGGACGATCTGCGCAGCCGCATAGCCGCCTCCTTCGTCGTCCGGGACAACCTGGGTGTAGCGTCCCGCCGCCTCATAGCAGTTGGCCAGCACGGCGGGCGTGCCGCCCATCAGCGGTGCGAGCTCCACCTGCCGGTGAAACGGCGTGGCGTACAGGATGGCTTCCACGCGGCGCTCGCGCATATCGGCCACCAGCCGACTGGCGATGGCGGCGCTTCCTCCCGTCTCGCCAATCAGCATCACCTTGCCGAGCTGTTCGCAGACGAGTTGAATACCTTTGATGATTTCGGACGAATCAGGGGTAGTCGTCAGCCGTTCGGCGATGACCGCCACCAGGCCGGTCGGTCGCCCACGCAGCATGCGCGCCGCTGCCGAGGGCGTGAATTCCAGGCTGCGCATCGCCAGTTCAATGCGTTCACGGGTTTTTTCGGATACTTCGGTAGCGCCATTGAGCACGCGCGATACCGTCTTGATCGATACGCCCGCCTTCTCCGCCACATCATGAATCGTTGCCACACTGTCTCCTTGGTGCTGTTCTTATGTGCTGACTTTCGTTGTGCGACAGAAAATGTCTAACGTTGTCATTTGTATTTTTATGGTAAGCATTTCTGCGTACGGCGTCAACAGAAATGCAAAGGAAATGTGTTCTGCGCTATTTGTCTTCCAGCCGAAGGTTCTCTTGGGCGGGCCCGATACTACCGGATCGACAGCGTCGGATTGTCCCGTCGTATCGATGTTGGCGATACCTTCCGTCAAGACATTCAACGCGCGCGATTGCCTGAAATAAAGCGCTTAACGGCGCGGCAAGATGTACCTGTCGCGCAACATACTGGCGCTGCTATGCCCCGCCCTGTGGCAGATTTTTCTGTTGACGGTAGTTGGCGGACTACTTATCATTCAAAAAATGACAACGTTAGACATTTCTGATCACTGGCGTACGAACAGCCTTCGAAAGGTCATGATTTCAACATAATAAATAGATAATGGAGACGTAGAATGAGCCGCACAATGATGACCCTTTTGACCTTTGGTGCCACAGTATTCAGCAGTGGATGCGCCGTGCAAGCGGATCTGTCTTCAGCAAATTACCAGCAAGCGTTCCGTCCGCAGCTATCCTATTCTCCTGCGCGCAACTGGATGAACGATCCCAATGGCCTGGTCTACTACGAAGGCGAATATCATCTTTTTATCAGTACAATCCGAACGGCAGTACTTGGGGCGATATGTCCTGGGGACACGCGGTCAGTCGCGATCTGATTCACTGGCAAGAATTGCCGCTGGCGCTGACGGTGGAGAAAGACGCGCAAGGATCGGTGACGCAAATGTTTTTTTCCGGAAGTGTCGTGGTTGATCAGGCCAATACCAGCGGCCTGGGGCAACCAGGGCGGCCAGCCATGATTGCACTGTACACCAGCGTCTATCCGCAGGCGCAGGAATTTGCCAATGGCAAATCAGTGCGCCCTGGCACGCAAGCGCAATCGTTGGCCTATAGCCTGGATCGTGGCCGCAGCTGGATTCAATACTCTGGCAATCCAGTGATCGCATTGCCACCTGCTCCGTATGCTGACGAATATCGAGAATTTCGCGATCCAAAAGTATTCTGGTACGCACCCCAGAAAAAGTGGGTAATGGTGCTCGTTTTGCCGAACCAGCATAAAGCCTTGTTTTATACATCGCGTGATTTGCTGCACTGGGATTGGATGAGCGAATTCGGTCCGGAGAATGCCGTAGGCGGCGCGTGGGAATGCCCTGATCTCATTGAGCTGCCAGTTGACGGCGATGTCTCCCGCAGTAAATGGGTGCTTGTGATGAGCCTCAATCCTGGTGGGCCGGCGGGCGGCTCCGGAACACAGTATTTCGTCGGGACGTTTGACGGCACGACCTTCGCTTCGGATTCTCAGTCGCAGCACTCCAGCAACAACATGTCCCGCGAACCATCGGTCACGACGGTCCGGCCGAGCGACCAGGTCCAATGGCTCGACTATGGGGCCGATTATTATGCCGCAGTCAGCTGGAACGGACTACCGGACGATCGAAGGATCATGATAGGCTGGATGAACAATTGGCTATACGGGCAGCAGGTGCCGACTGCGCCTTGGCGCAGCGCTCAATCGGTACCACGCGAAGTGTCATTGCGTACCGTAGACGGCCGGGTACGACTTGTTCAGCAACCGGTTGCTGAATTGCAGCGTTTGCGTACGGACTTGCTCTACAAGGCAACGACGCTGAGCGTGCCAGCAGATGCGCAGTCCATGGAGCCGCAAATTCACAAAGGAGGGGCACTGGAGCTGGAAATGCAGTTGAAGCCCGGCAAGGCACGGCTTGCCGGCGTGCGATTGCATAATGGTGCTCAAGGTCAGAGAATCGACGTGGGATATGACCGCGAGCAAGGCGTGCTGTATCTGGACCGCAGCCACGCTGGCGATACTACATCGCTGACCGGATTTTCCAAACGGCAGGTCGCTCCGATGGCGCTGCGCGATGGTCAACTACGTTTGCGCATCCTATTCGATACTGCGTCAGTAACAGTCTTTGCAGGAGAGGGGGAGGCTGTGCTGAGCAGCCAGATATTCCCTGATCCTGCGACGCCAAGATTATCGCTATTTTCCCTGGGAGCTAGCGCCGAGGTGAAGGATATTAAGCTGTGGGCATTGTCTTCGATTTGGGGCGTGCCTAAGTAGTAGCATTGTGGAATGGGGGCGGCTCCAGCCCTGGTCGGCGGTAAATGCCGCCATGACTAGAACTGGAGCAAACACTTTAGAAGGGCGAATCGTTAAAAAAGTTGGGCTCTTCAATTACTGTATCGAAGTGTTAATTTGCACACGAAATTGATTCACGGATAAGACACAATCCTGCTCATCATATTGAGCGGGGAATTGGAGTGGTCGACATTGCATTTCTAGCTGCGTAGTACATCGCTGTTGCTCACACCGCTTTTGACCGGCAGCGTTTGGTCCATCCGATTCAGGTGGTGTCCCACCTGTGTAAGGCCGGCTATGTCACATGGAGTCCATCGCCATCATGAAGCGTGTGGTGCTTGATGCCAGCCTAAGCGGCAGGGCCTTCTGATAAGTCTCTGATGCCACAAACGCCTCGTAATCTTCTCTCGATTTAAACTTGAACAACATCAGATGGTCGGCGGGCTGTGTGCCTTCGTAGATTTTTGGGTTGCCATCTACCGAGAGGCCCTCAAGCTCGAAGCCCGCGTCCGTGAATTCCTGCATCGCCCGCCCCCGAGTTCCGCATGCTTTCCATCGCCGACGTGATCGTGCATTTCGACTGCACCAACAATATAAATCGACATTTCTTACTCCTTAGCTTGTTGACCGGATTTACACCGTACCTGAGTCCGTGGCAGTTTTAGTTGGTGCAGGAGTACGGCAGCAGGCTCTCGGTCAAAAGACCTGCGCCGCATGGTCCAGTTCCCCGCCACCTTCGCGGAGGCGCGGATTGTCGTATATCCCTGATACGACAATGGAGCTGGACGCACTACATTGCCTTGATCCCCTTGAAAGACGCGCTCCAATTAGATCCAGGTTGGCGCGTATTCTTTGGCATAGCGCTCGCCGAAACCGCCTTCAGGTAGAATTTCCTTGATCTTGGCCAGGTCTTCCGCCGTCAGCACCAGATCGGCAGCACCGATGTTTTCCGCGACGCGCTCCGCCTTGCGAGAGCCGGGGATCGGCACGATGTTGTTGCCCTGAGCGAGCAACCACGCGAGCGCCAATTGCGAAACGGTGGCGCGCTTCGACGTGGCAAGCTCTTTCAACTGGCGGACGGCTTCGACGTTCTTCTCGAAATTTCCGGGCTGCCAGCGCGGATCGCCCCGACGCATATCGGTCTCTTCATATTCGGCGGCCGGCTTGACGGCACCGGTGAGAAAGCCGCGGCCGAGCGGCGAGTAGGGGACAAAGCCGATACCGAGCTCGCGCAAAAGCGGGAACAGGACTTCCACGTCGCGCTCGAACACCGAATATTCGGTCTGCAGCATTGCGACTTCCTGCACTGCGTGAGCCTTGCGGATCGTTTCGGGACCAGCTTCGCTCAATCCGAAATGCTTGACCTTGCCCTCGGCGATCAGGTCCTTGACGGTGCCGGCCACATCTTCGATCGGCACGTTTGGATCAACCCGGTGCTGGTAAAGCACATCGATATGATCGACACCCAGATAGCGCAGGCTGTTCTCGGTGACTTCGCGAATGTGCTCGGGACGACTGTCGGTCCCATAGGAACGGGTGAACCCAAATTTTGTAGCCAGCACCACGTCGTCGCGGAAGCCTTTGACGGCGCGGCCGATGAACTTCTCGTTTTCGCCCCAGCCATAAAGCTCGGCCGTATCGAAGAACGTCACGCCGAGATCATGGGCACGACGGATTGTCGCCAGTCCAGCCTGCTCGTCGGCGGCCCCGTAGGCCAGATGAAAGCCCATGGCACCGTAACCGATGCTAGAGACTTCCGGGCCGTTGGTGCCCAATTTACGTTTTTGCATGATCGTATCCTTCATTTGTGAGAGCTATCTGGGTTAAATGTGTCAACAACGGCTGAGACCTGCAGAGTGACCAGGATCCAGCCGGCGATGGAGGTCCGGAGGCGGCCAAAGCTGCCAACCGGATCGGTCGTCAGCTTTCAGCGCGCGACTTCGCGAATGATCCTAATGGGCGGCATTGGCGGGAAACTCGTCCTCGTGCCCTGAGGCGGTCGGGGATTAAAGGGGACGGAGGCAATCAAGCCTTCCTTTCCTGCGTCGGATTAATTGCCTCCGTCCCCTGGTACCACTCAGTGCGGGAAGACCCGTGCACAATTGGCGCTCGACGTAGACAGTGTCACCGTCTACCCCGCACGAAATCACATCCCACTTGGCCTTCGATGTCTTCGGGAAGAAGGCTCCGAAATAGTCCCGGATGACTTCTCTGCCCACCATCGCGGGGTCTGGGAATTTGAGGAAATACTGACCGTCGGGAGTGAAGCACACTCCGAGTTTCACTGCGTCACGTTCATTGACTGCACCGAGGAACCTGCTTATGATGTCTGGTACCGTTGCCATGGTTAAACCACCCTTCGTTTGGTTGATAAGCCCTTTCGCCAAGCGCAAATCCTCGCAGGAAAAAATCTTACGTTCCAGTCTTGAATTGGCATCATACGCCAAATTTGGCACTGAGTGTCAATCAGATGGACTATAACAAACATGGAAAAAACAAAAAGTTTAGGTACGCCTTTGCAGCGGCTGAAGAGCGATGCGGTCTCCGCCTCGATCGCCGCATGTGCGTTGGCGCTGTTCGACGAAAAAGGGTTCGACAGCGTAACCGTCGATGAGATCGCCGCTGCAGCCGGCATCTCCCGGCGCAGCTTTTTTCGCTACTTTTCGACCAAGGAGGACGCCGTGGTGGGAACCCACGTGGCGTTCGGACCGAGGGTCGTGGCCGCATTCGCTGCTCGTCCGTCGAGCGAGGGAGTATGGACATCGTTGCGGCAGGCATTCGAAGTGATTGCCGACAAGGTCGCCGAGGATCCCGAAGCCGCCGCCCGGACGATGCGGGTCGTCGATACCACGGCGAGTTTGCGCGCCCACAATATGGAGAAGCATAGCCTCTGGGCGGTCGATCTCACCCCGGAAGTCGCCAAGCGGCTCGGCGATGTCGAGAATCATCGCACCGAAGCCGCCGCCCTGGTCTATTCCTCCCTCGCTTGCCTTGATGTCGCGCTGTCGCGATTTGCACGTGATCCCCATGCGGCGCCGATATACCAGTTGCTCGACGAGGCATTCGGTGCGCTTGCCGCGCATTGCAGGGGCTGAGGCGCGTTCGGCGCGTGCAAGGCTACCCGGATGCCGGGTTATGCAGCGGTGGGTTCCGGAACAGCAAGTCCTGTTCCGTTCCGAGCGGTTGACCGCGACCCGCTATGGGCGGGTAACCGTATAGCGTTTAACTCCGTGTCATCATGCGTTGCAAATTCCCCTCCATTGAGGGTGGGCATCATCTGATTATCAGCAGGGATCAATGGCTGCTCGCCATATAGATTAAAGGTGACGCTGCGTTAGGCCAACACTAGCATCCTGGGCCGCAGCCGGCACCGCATGGTGCGCGTCGAACGCTAGCTTGTAGCTGCCACTTGACTGGCGCCCCTATTCATGTGCGCAGGGAGGGGCAACGCGGCGTCGATAGTTTCGGTTGCCATCACCGTTTCGCTTTCGAAACCTACACCAAATAGCGTTGGTTTCAACCTCCAGTCACGTATATCCAGCGATGCGGGAGCTTAAAAGTCACCGCATGGTTAATGCCAATGAAGTGTTGAGATGTGCTGCCTGGCCTATTTTAAAGTGCTGGGTGCAGGCAAAGCAAAAATGGTATATGATGATCGTCATGCAAAAGAAATATACCAAAAGCGCAGTCAGGAGTCGCAAAGAAATTTCGCACGATCGCATCGTCGAGGTGGCGGCGCGTGCAATCCGTCGTAGCGGCTATGATGGTACCGGCGTGGCGGACATCATGAAGGAGGCCGGTCTGACGCACGGAGGCTTCTACGCGCACTTCGCATCGCGCGATGCTTTGTTGGTCGAGGCAGGCGATCGAGCGTGTGCGGATTCGGTTGCGTTGGCGTCGCGTGTTGTGGCGGCAGCGCCACCCGGACAGGCGCTGCAAGCGATCATGCAGGCCTATCTGTCACCTGAACATATCAGTGCGATTGAGACAGGGTGTCCGGTCTCGGCGTTGGGATCGGAAATGCCACGCCAGTCACCTGAAGTGCGGCATGCCGCCACCTTGCACATCAAGGAGATGATCGATCTGATTGCGCGCCAGTTACCTGACTGGGGCAAGCAGCAGACGCATGAACAGGCAATGGCGCTGCTATGTGCGCTGATCGGTACCACCATGATAGCGCGCGCGGTCGACGATCCGGCACTGTCTGAGGCATTGCGGGCTGCTACGATGAAACAATTTACCCCTGCGGCCGAATAAGCATTTCGGCTTTTTTTTGAAACAAAATATGATGCGTATCATATTTTAATGCAGCAAGCTGGCCAGCAAGCCATTTTTAACCCCTGAGAGGAACAACAATGTCTACATCTTCCCGAAAAACTGCAGTGATCACCGGCGCCTCGTCGGGGATAGGTGCGGTGTATGCCGACCGTTTCGCCCAACGCGGCTATGACTTGGTACTGGTTGCCAGGCGCGGAGAGCGCCTGCAATCGCTGGCCACTACGATTGCTACGACGCATGGGGTAAGAGTCACGCCACTTGTCGCCGACTTGGCGACGGACGAGGGTCAAGCCAGCGTGGCGGAAGTGCTGGCGACCAATCCGGCGGTAAGCGTATTGGTCAACAACGCCGGCATTGCACGGTTGGCTCCGATCGCTGGCGGCGCGCTGCAAGATTCCATAGCGCAAATTGCGCTGAACATCACCGCGTTGACGCGCTTGGCGCACGCAGCCTTGCCGGGAATGAAAGCGCGGAACGAAGGCTTGATCATTAATGTCTCCTCGGCACTGGCGCTGCATTCCTTGCCGATCAGTGCAGTGTACAGCGGCACCAAAGCGTTTGTTCTGAGTTTCAGCCGTGGGCTGCAGCAGGAATTGCTAGGCACTGCAGTAACGGTGCAGGTCGTGCTTCCGGCGGCCACGGCCACTGAGGTCTGGGACCAGTCCGGCGTACCGCTGGCCACGCTGAATCCCGATACCGTCATGTCGACAGGCGCGATGGTAGATGCCGCGCTGTCCGCGCTCGACAAGGGCGAAAGTATGACCTTGCCTGCAGTGGCCGACGTCGCCGTCATCGAACGTTTTGAAGCGGCGCGTGCCGAACTTTTTTCCAGCACCAATACCGGCAAGGTCGCACCGCGATTGCTGCCGGCCTGATTCACATTTACTCCTACAATGAAAGATAAACATGTTATTTGAAGCCTTCGATTTGCGTGGCACCCAGCTCAGCAACCGCGCCGTGATGGCGCCGCTTACTCGCCAGCGTGCGCTCGAGCACAACACACCAAACAGCTTGATGGCCACCTACTATGGCCAGCGTGCATCAGCTGGACTCATCATCACCGAAGGCACCTCGCCGTCGCCCAACGGCCTGGGATATGCCCGCATGCCTGGCTTGTTCAACGAAGCCCAGGCAGAAGGCTGGAAGTTGGTGACCGAGGCCGTTCATGCCAAAGGTGGCAAGATCGTCCTGCAAGTCATGCATTCCGGACGGGTAAGCCATCTCGCTAACATGCCTGGTGGCGCGGAAGTATTGGGGCCTTCAGCAGAGGTGTGCCCTGGCGAAATGCGCACCGATACCGTTGGCATTCAAGCCCATACGCCGCCGCGTGCGATGACCGAGGCGGACATCGCCAGCACCATCGATGAGCATGTGCACACGGCACGGTTGGCTGTAGCCGCTGGTTTTGATGGTATTGAATTGCATGGGGCTAACGGTTACCTGATCGAACAATTCCTCAATCCACATATCAACCGTCGCACGGATGGCTATGGTGGCAGCATTGAAGGACGCAACAGGCTGCTGCTGGAGATCGCCAAAGCGACGGTGAAGGAGATCGGTGCCGCCCGCGTCGGCGTTCGACTGTCGCCTTATGGTGTCGTCAACGCCACCGCCGCCTTTGACGGCGTGGACCAGCAGTATATTGCGCTGGTCAAGCAATTGTCTGCGTTGGGTCTGATGTACGTACACGTACTGGATCATTCCGCCAGTGGTACGCCGCCGGTGCCGGAGGCACTGAAATCGGCGCTGCGTGCTGCGTTCCACGGCCCCTTCATTCTCGCCGGGGGCTTCAACAAGACTAGCGCGGAACAGGCGCTTAACGAGGGTATTGCCGACTTGATCGCCATGGGACGGCCGTTCCTGTCCAATCCCGACCTGGTCGCGCGTATGCGTCAGGACGAGCCCTTGAATCCCCTCGATCCCGCAACGTTGTACACCGGTGGTGCGCAGGGCTATACCGACTATCCGGCGCTGGCGGGATGATGCGATGAAACTCAGCTTCCACCATCTGGCGATATTGACCTCGCTACTTTTTCTTGCCTTGGCGCTCGTGTGGATGTTTGAGCCGCAGCGGGTGTTAGTGGGATGGGGGATCGCGGCTACATCAGTGACCGACCTGGTCGGGCGTCGCGCGGCGGCTCTCTATGCTGGTATTGCAGTGATGTTCTGGTTGGCCAGAAACGCGTCAGCATCGCTGGCACGCTCGGCGATGAGCAAGGGACTGGCGGTGGCCTCTTTTGTACTGGCATCGCTGGGTATTTTTGAGCTGGCAGCCGGCCATGTAAGGGCTGGCATCCTAGCCGCTGTTGTGATTGAACTCTTGCTCGCGCTGGCGCTGTTACACGTAAAACCGAGCAGCATCGTAGACCTTGCACCGCAGAGCGCAGGGACAATTCTGCGCGGCGGAGAGGCGGCAGTCTTGCCAGCATAGCTTGAACATACATAAAAAGAGGGGAACGATGAAAGCACTCGTCCTGAAAGGTTACTCAGCGGTACAAACCATTTCATGCACGCGTATTTCAAATCATATTTATGTGTGCCCAGCCGCCGCTGTGTTTTTTACCGACCTGCCTTTCACCAAGGACAGGCATCTACTGAGGGACTAGCAATGAGTAAAGACATCTTCATCTGTTCACCCGTTCGCAGCGCGATCGGCAGCTTCGGCGGTTCGTTGAAAGACACGCCGGCCAGCGCGCTCGGCGCCCACGCCATCGCGGCCACCCTGCGCCGATCCGGGTTGGACCCCGCATTGGTCGATTCGGTGGTAATCGGCAATGTCGTCCAGGCTGGCAACGGCATGAACATTGCACGGCAAGCTGCAATCGGCGGCGGCTTGCCCGTGGCCGTGCCGGCGCTGACCGTGAACCGGGTGTGCGGGTCGGGCGCCCAAGCGGTCGCCACCGCCTATGCGGAAGTTGCCTCCGGCCTGTCGCGGATGGTCATCGCCGGCGGCGCCGAGAACATGGATCGCGCGCCGTACTTGTTGCCTGGCATGCGCTTTGGCGCCCGCATGGGTAACGCTGAAGCGATCGACGCGCTGCTGCTCGATGGCCTGCACGACGCTTTCTCGACGCGCCATTCAGGCTGGCATACCGAAGACCTGGTGCAAAAGTACGGCCTCACGCGGGAGGCGCAAGATGCCTTCGCGGCGCAAAGTCAGCTGCGCTTTGCCGCGGCTCAGGCCGCAGGCTGGTTCAGCGACGAGATCGAGCCACTGATCTTGAATGGAAAAAAAGGGTCCAATTGCCTTCGCAGTCGATGAGTCCGGCCGCCCTGACACCACGCAAGAAACGCTGGCGCGGCTGAAGCCGGTGTTTCGGCCAGATGGCACCATCACTGCCGGTAGCGCCCCAGGCGTCAACGCCGGTGCGGCTGCGATGATCGTCTGCGACAGCGCAACCGCGCGCGAGGTCGGACTTCAACCAATGCTCATCATCCGTGGCATAGGCGTTGCTGGTGTCGAACCCGGCTACTTCGGTCTCGGCCCCCTGCCGGCGATACGCCAGGCGCTGGACCGTGCTGGCTGGAGCATAGGCGAGGTTGACCGGGTCGAAGTGAACGAAGCCTTCGCTGCCATCGCCATCGTCGTGCGCGATGAACTGCAGATCGATCCGGCGCGCTTCAACATCGACGGCGGCGCGATCGCCCACGGCCACCCGATCGGTGCAACCGGGGCCATCCTGATCACCAGGGTTGCCCATGCGCTGCAACGTACCGGAAAAAACAAAGCGGTGGTATCGCTGTGCATCGGCGGTGGCCAAGGCATTGCACTGTGCCTGGAGCGCGCATGCTGACCCAACCTTTATCTCTGCCGAACGGCGCCGTCCTGCGTAACCGCCTGGCCAAGGCGGCCACCAGCGAAACGCTGGCAACCTATGCCAACCATCCGACGCCGAGCCTGGTGCGGCTGTATCGACGCTGGGCCTCGTCGGGCATTGGCCTGCTCATCACCGGAAATGTGATGATCGACCGCCGCGCATTGGGCGAGCCTGGCAATGTCGTGATCGAGGACGAGTGCGACCTGCCCATCTTGACGCAATGGGCGCATGCGGCAACCGATCAGGGCGCCGCGATATGGGTGCAGCTCAATCATCCCGGCAAGCAATCGACCAAGGGCCTGAATGCCAGCAATCTGGCGCCATCGGCCGTACCGTTCAGCAAGGACTTGGCGGCGCTGTTCGATACGCCGCGCGAGGCCACAACTGCCGAAATCACTGAAATCATTCAACGATTCGGCCGCAGCGCAGCGATCTGCAAGAAGGCCGGCTTCAGCGGTGTGCAAATCCACGCGGCGCATGGTTATCTGATCAATCAGTTTCTATCGCCGCACCACAACCAGCGCAATGATGAATGGGGCGGTACGCCGGAAAAGAGGAGTCGCTTCCTGTTGGCTGTCTACGCCGAAGTCCGGCGCCAGGTCGGCAGTGACTTCCCGGTCGCGGTCAAGCTCAATTCGGCGGACTTCCAGCGCGGCGGTTTTACCGAAGAAGAGTCGCTGGCGGTGGTCAGGGCATTGGTCGATGCAGGAATCGACTTGGTGGAAATCTCTGGCGGCACTTACGAAACCGGCGTCGCACAACCACTAAAGGCATCCACCCAGGCACGCGAAGCCTACTTTATCGAGTTTGCCGAGAAGGTGCGCGCCGTGGTCCCGGTACCGCTGATGGTCACCGGTGGATTCCGTAGCGTAGCAGGCATGAACGCGGCACTGCGCTCCGGGGCAGTCGACGTAGTCGGGCTGGCGCGCCTGATGGTAATTGATCCCGATGCACCGTCGGCTCTGTTGCAGGGACAGGACAGCAAGCACAGCGTACGTCCGATCAAGACGGGGATCAAGCAGATCGACGGCTTGGGCCTGATGGAGATTCTGTGGTACTCCCTGCAACTGAAGCGTATCGCTGCCGGCGGCAATCCGCGGCCAGACGAGAGCGGTTTATGGGCCCTGGCGAAGTCGCTGGTAATAAGCGGCTGGGGTACGTTCAGAACGCGTCGCCTGCGGGCGTAGTGCCAGACATCGAGCAATTTCACATCGTGGAGGTTCATAAAATGCACAATTCATTGAAGCAACAGCTACTGACGGCAGGCATCTTGGCTTTCGCCCTGGGCGCACCATCGGTCTCGTCGGCGGCAAGCGCGGACGGCGCAGGCGCCACTCAAGCCAATCCGGTGCCGGTGGTGCAGGCAGAGGCGATCACATGGAGCAAGGTTCCCACACAATTCCTTGCCGCAGGCGCAGTAAATTTCGCCTATCGGGAACTGGGCCAGCAAAATGGCGGAACGCCCGTGGTTTTTCTCAACCACTTGGCCGCGGTCCTGGATAACTGGGATCCCCGGGTCGTGGATGGTATCGCTGCAAAGCATCATGTGATCGTCTTCGACAACCGTGGTGTCGGCGCGTCGAGTGGTACTTCACCGAACTCAATCGAGCAGATGGCGGACGACGCCATTACCTTCATCAAGGCACTGGGCTACCCGCAGGTTGACCTGTTCGGTTTTTCGATGGGCGGCATGATCTCCCAAGAAATTGCGCTCAAGGAGCCACAACTGGTGCGCAAGATGATACTCGCGGGAACTGGCCCGGCAGGTGGTGAAGGCATCAGCGAGGTGGCCGGCGTCGCCAATGTCGATCTGCTCAAGGGACTTTTCACCGGCCAGGACCCCAAGCAATTCCTTTTCTTCACCCGCACGCCCAAGGGCGTCGAAGCAGGCAAGGCATTCCTGGCGCGCTTAAAGGAGCGAGTGGATAACCGCGACAAGGAAATCACCTTTGCCGCATACATCGCACAGTTGCAGGCCTTGAAGGCGTGGGGGCAAAAACAGCCAGCGGACCTGTCGGTGCTCAAGCAGCCCGTATTGATCGTTAATGGCGATCATGACCGGATGGTTCCTACCGTAAATTCGCGCGACCTCGCACGGCGGATTCCACACAGCACTCTCGCCATCTATCCCGATGCCGGTCACGGCGGCATATTTCAGTTTCATGTCACATTTGTACCCGAAGCGCTGGCGTTCCTGGCGCGCTAACGCGACCAGAACCATGCGTATACATAACGAAGTTTAACAAAATTAACAGGAAGACCAGATCATGACCACTACTCACCTCACTGCCCCCACCCGTTTCATCGAAGTGGATGGAGAAAAATTCGCGTACCGCCGTTGGGGCAACAGCACGTCCGGACAAGCACCAGTATTCTTACTTCAACATTTTCGTGGAGGTATGGATCACTGGGATCCGCTCCTGACAGATGGCTTGGCTGCCGGGCGCGAAGTCATTCTTTACAACGGACGCGGCGTTGCATCCTCTACCGGCGTACCACGCACGCGCATCGAGCACATGGCCGACGACGCGGCCGCGGTCATCCGCGCACTTGGCCTGCGCCAAGTCGATGTACTGGGGTTTTCACTGGGCGGTTTCCAGGCCCAGGACCTGACGCGCCGCCATCCCGACCTGGTGCGCAAGCTGATGCTGCTTGGCACCGGCCCGCGGGGCGGAAATCCGGATTCGGATCCCGGTGTGTTGGAAGTGGCGCCGCGTCCGGTGCCGACCGTCGATGATTTCCTGTTCCTGTTCTTTGGGCGCTCCGAGGCTGCAAAAAAAGCCGGACGCGAGTTCTGGAACCGCCGCCATCAACGCGTTGATCAGGATCCACCCAGTTCCCCTGCCGTTATCCAGGCGCAGATCGAAGCCAATATGTACTATTTGCCGAAACTGGATCCGACCACCCCTTACGTCCATCTACACGAAATCAAACAGCCGACCTTTATCCTGAATGGGGTGAATGATGTGATGATTCCTTCCATCAATTCCTGGCACATGGCCCAAAACATTCCAAACGCGCAATTATTCATTTATCCGGATGCCGGCCACGGCGCCCAATTTCAGTATCCGGAGCGCTTCCTGATGCACGCCATCCAGTTTCTTGACGAGTGATCATCATGCTCAAATTTAAATTTTTGCTGTGGGCACTGACCAAGTTGTTGCAAAGGGCCGTCAAGAGCAACCCCGCATGCGCCAAGTATGTCCAAGGCAAAAAACTGGTTTTCCAGATGCAGACTCGAAGCGGGGCCGGGCGCCATTTCACGATAGCGGAAGGAAAAATCAATTCTGCAGCCGGATTGACCAAGGCACCCGGTTTCATCATGACGTTCAGAGATGGGCCCAGCGGCTTTGCCATCCTTTCCGCCAAGGAGAGCAAGGAGGCCTTCCTGACAGCCTTGCATACGGAAGATTTGGCCATCAGTGGCGATTTTGTCGAGGTGATGTGGTTCCAAGGTTTGACCGAATTCCTGCAGCCCGGTAAAACCTAACATCGCCATTCCAAAAACTCCCCCTGCGAAGAGGGGGAGCTGTGTTGTTCAAAGCGCTGCTTGCACCAACATCCGGCCCAATGATTTCGGTCGGCATGGTCGACATGATCGAGCAAGAGAAAATGCCCGGAGATGTCTCCATATACTAAGTATTCGACGGTCAACGACAAAGACGCGTTAGTCATCAGCGGTCGGGCCGAGATTAGCTGCAGACGCAACTGATATCGTTTGAATTTCATTCGTCCGTTAGCCAGCCCCCATTTTCGCCATTCTATCCCCCGATTTCCGTCTCCTGTCGCGTAGTCAACCTGGCAATACTGCTTTGGCCTATGATTTGCTGGCACATGCACGTGTGAAGTTTCCCTTCATTCATCAACCATGAGGTGTCCATGATTCGCTATGTCCTGCCTGTCCTGTTGTTCGCCAGCGCACTGCCGGCGCACGCCCAAGCCCCTGTCAAGGAAACGCCGCTGATCGAGCGGGCCAAGTTGTTCGGCAATCCCAGCAAGTCCGGTGGCAAGCTCAGTCCCGATGGGCGGTGGCTGTCGTGGATCGCGCCGCGCGATGGCGTGCTCAATGTATGGGTCGCGCCGGCCAGCGACCTGGCGCAGGCGCACCCGCTGACGGATGAAAAGGTGCGGCCCATCCGCAGCAGCTTCTGGTCGCCTGATTCGAAAACCCTGCTGTTCATCCAGGACAAGGGCGGCGATGAAAACTTCCTGCTGTACGGCGTGAATGTGGCGAGCGGCAAACAGATCAATTACACGCCGTTCGAGAAGACCCGCGTGCGGATAGTCCAGATCAGCAGCAAGGTGAAGGACCGCATCCTCGTCGGCATCAACAACCGCGATGCGCGCTGGCACGACGTGTACAGCCTGGACCTGGCCAGCGGCAAGCTGACCCTGGTGCAGCAGAACGATGGTTATGGCGGCTATGTCGCCGATGAACTGCTCAACTTGCGCATCGCCAGCAAGGCGCGCGCCGATGGCGGCATGCAGTATTTCCGCCTGACCGATGGCAAGGTCGAGAGCACGCCGCTGGCCGAAGTCGGCCTGGAAGACTCGCAGACCACGGAGCCGCTGGCCTTCACGGTCGATGGCAAGACCTTGTACTGGGCCGATTCGCGCGGCCGTAATACCTCGGCGCTGCTGGCGCAGGACGTGGCCAGCGGCAAGAGCACGGTGGTGGCGCAAGACCCGCGCACCGATATCGCCGATGCCCTGTACGACACGCGCACGGGCCGGGTGCAGGCCTATACGGTCAATTATCTGCAGCAGGAATATCTGCCGCTGACGGACGAGCTGAAAGGCGACCTGGCCTTCCTGAAAAAAAATACCCAAGGCCAGTTCACGGTGACGTCGCGCACGGAGGCCGACGATAAATGGCTGGTGGCCGTCGATGCCGTCACGGCGCCGCCATCGAGCTGGCTGTATGAACGCAAGACCAAAAAGCTCACGCGGCTGTACGTGACGCGTCCGGAACTGGAAGGCGCGCCGCTGGTGCCCATGTATCCGCAGCAAATCAAAGCGCGCGACGGCCTGACGCTGGTGTCCTATCTCACCTTGCCGCAGGCATCGAAGGCGAACGCCGGCGGCGCGCCGTCGCAGACGGTGCCGATGGTGCTGCTGGTGCACGGCGGCCCGTGGGCGCGTGATACGTATGGCTACAACGGCTACCACCAGTGGCTGGCCAACCGCGGCTACGCCGTGCTGTCGGTGAACTTCCGCGGCTCGACGGGCTTCGGCAAGCAATTCATTTCGGCCGGCGACCTGCAGTGGGGCCGCAAGATGCATGATGACTTGCTCGACGCCGTGCAATGGGCCGTGACGAGTGGCGTGACCACGGCCGACAAGGTGGCCATCATGGGCGGCTCCTACGGCGGCTACGCGACCCTGGCCGGCATGGCGTTCACGCCGACCACGTTTGCCTGCGGCGTCGACATCGTCGGCCCGTCGAACCTGTTCACCTTGCTGCAAACCATCCCGCCGTACTGGGAAGCGGGCAAGCAACAGTTCTACAAACGCATGGGCGACCCGACCACGGAAGAGGGCAAGGCGCTGCTGAAGGAGCGTTCGCCGCTGAATTTCGCGCAGAACATTCAGCGCCCGCTGCTGATCGGCCAGGGCGCCAACGACCCGCGCGTCAATGTGGCTGAATCGGACCAGATCGTGGCGGCCATGGCGGCCAAGAATATTCCCGTCACGTATGTGCTGTTCCCCGACGAAGGCCATGGCTTTGCCCGGCCGGTGAACAACATCGCCTTCAATGCGGTGACGGAAAACTTCCTGGGGCAATGCCTGGCTGGCCGTGCCGAGCCGATCGGCGCCACCCTGAAGGCATCCACCGCGCAGGTCAAGCATGGCGCCGAGTTTGCACCGGGCTTGCTGGAGGCGATGCAGTAAACCTGGCGGCCGGTGGCGTGGCTTGCCGGGAAGCATGCCTGGCAGGCCACGCCGCCCACCGGCACGCAATCCTGCGCGGGTAGCTTGCAAGGTGACAGCCTCCGGCGTGGCGTTCGTACAACTGATTTCCGGGTGCGCCACGCCAGTTCGATGCGGCCGCTGCCAATATGGCGGCAGGCACGCGCCGCCGACGTTCCGTCATGCAAAGCCGGCTTTCTGCCGAGATACAAGTTGTACTGGACGGGGGGAAGGGCGGTAAGCCCCATGTTGCCTATGTAAAACGGTGTACCGCTGCGCCAGCATGGCTCACGGTGGCTTGGTCAATATAGCCATTAATGCGGTTTCTTTTTTTTTACATTTGTTGTTTAATAAGTACATTTTTTTAACAAGAATTGATTTTTATTAAACCCTTCCTTTTTTGATAGCATTCTATAGTTGCTTTCTTTGTAATGCGTAGTAGCATTGATTGACGTAAAGCAAGTTTCAATCATGCTGGGAAGCCATCTTCAGCCTTGTGGATGGTAGCTGTCATCGGCGCGCATGTTTGCCATGACCTTTATCCGTGCAAGGCCCAGCGTCAAGATAATGTATCGAGGGAAGACGAATGTTTCTAAATTTCACGAAATTTGGATGGCTGCCTGCGCCTGTCCGTAGTGTTGATGTGTCCATTGCCCGCAGGGCCGCTACAGCGATTGTCAGGTACACGCGCTCGCCCTGGCTGATGCGGCTGGCGGCGGCCTTGCTGTTTGCCTTGCTTTCCCTGTTTTCCCTTCAAGCCTCTGCCGCCAGTCAATGCCCGAGTCCGCGCAGCATCAGCGTGGTGGCGGGGCAAGAGTATTTCGAGGATTATTCCATTTCGGCTTGCTCCCCCTTCGGCCTGACGGGTACCCTGGTACCGCCGCAATACGGCACGCTGGAGGATTCGAACGTGACGAATGCCGTGCGCTACAGGAATACGAATCTCAGCGCGACCTCGGATACCTTCACCGTCAAGGACGATCTGGCGCAGCCCATCGTGTATAACGTCACGATCACTTCCGCCGTCACGCTGACGCCTGCCACCGTGCCGACTGCAACGGTGGCCCAGGCTTATTCGGCGACGGCCTTGAGCGCGACGGGTGGCGCGGCGCCTTACACTTACGCGATCACTGCTGGCAGCCTGCCTGCAGGCATGAGCCTGTCTAGCGTCGGCAGCCTGTCTGGCACGCCGACGGCGGGAGGCACGTTCAATTTCACCGTACGCGCCACGGACTCGCTGGCCGTCAATGGCTCGCGCGCTTACGCGCTGACTGTCAATGCACCGACGATCACCATTGCGCCGACGATCATGCCGGCGATGACGGCCGGCGTCGCCTACAGCCAGGGCATCACCGCCGCGAACGGGACGGCCACCTATACCTATGCCATCACCGGCGGCAGCGTGCCCACGGGTCTGAGCCTGGCGCCGGACGGCACCCTGTCCGGTACGCCCACGGCAGCGGGGCCGTTTAACTTCACCGTTTCCGCGACCGACAGCAGCACCGGCAGCGGGCCATACACAGGTTCGCGCGCCTATTCCGTCACCGTGGCGGCGGGTGCGCCCGTTGCCGGCAATGTCAGCGCCAGCTTGGCCTACGGCAGCAGCGCCAATCCCATCAACCTGAGTCTGAGCGGCGGCGCGGCGACGTCGGTGGCCGTGGCGTCCGGCGCCTTGCATGGCACGGCGACGGCCAGCGGCACCAGCATCGCCTATACGCCGACGGCAGGTTATGGCGGGCCAGACAGCTTTACCTACACGGCCACCAACGGTATCGGCACCTCGGCGCCGGCCACCGTGACGATCGTGGTCAATGCGCCGACCATCACGATTGCGCCACCCACCGTGCCGGCTGCCACAGTGGGTACGGCCTACAGCCAGAACGTGACCGCCGCGAACGGCTTCGCGCCGTACGGGTACGCGATCAGCGCCGGCGCCTTGCCCGCGGGACTGAGCCTATCCAGCGGCGGTGTGCTGTCGGGAACGCCGACGGCGGGCGGCGTCTTCAATTTTACCGTGCGCGCCACGGACAGTTCGACGGGCAGCGGGCCGTATTCGGGTGCGCGTGCCTACTCGATGACGGTCAATGCGCCAACGATCAGCATCACGCCGACGGCCATGCCGACCATCACAGCCGGCGTCGCCTACAGCCAGAACATCACCGCCGGCGGTGGCACGGCCACCTACAGCTATGCCATCACCGGAGGCAGCGTGCCCACGGGCCTGAGCCTGGCGCCGGACGGCACCCTGTCCGGTACGCCGACGGCAGCGGGGCCATATAACTTCACCGTTACCGCGACCGACAGCAGCACCGGCAGCGGACCCTACACGGGGTCGCGCGCGTATTCTGTCACCGTGGCGGCGGGTGCACCCGTTGCCAACAATGTCAGCGCCACGGTGGCCTATGGCAGCAGCGCCAATCCGATCAGCCTGAACTTGAGCGGCGGCGCTGCGACGTCGGTGGCGGTGGCGTCCGGCGCCTTGCACGGCACGGCGACGGCCAGCGGCACCAGCATCAGCTATACGCCGACGGCAGGATACGGCGGCAGCGACAGCTTTACCTACACGGCGACCAACGGCCTCGGTACTTCGGCGCCGGCCACAGTGACGATGACGGTCAGCGCGCCAAGCATCACAATTGCGCCATCCACCGTGCCTGCGGCAACCGCAGGTACGGCCTACAGCCAGAACGTGACCGCCGCGAACGGCATGGCGCCGTACACGTACACGATCACTGCTGGTGCCTTGCCTGCGGGCATGAGCCTGTCAAGCGGCGGTGTGCTGTCGGGCATGCCGACGGCAGGCGGCACCTTCAACTTTACCGTGCGCGCCACGGACAGTTCGGCGGGCAGCGGTCCGTATTCCGGTGCGCGCGCCTACGCGCTGACGGTGAATGCAGCGACGCTCAGCCTCGCGCCGACGACAATGCCGGTGATGACGGCCGGTGTCGCTTTCAGCCAGACCATCACCGCCACCGGTGGGACGGCAGCGTACAGCTATGCCGTCACCGCTGGCAGCCTGCCGACGGGCCTGAGCCTGGCGGTGGACGGTACCTTGTCGGGCACGCCGACGGTCGCTGGCGCCTACAACTTTACCGTCAGCGCTTCCGACAGCAGCACTGGCGTAGGCGCTCCCTTCTCGGCCTCAGTCGCCTATTCCGGCACGGTGGCGGCCCCTGTCCTGACCCTGACGCCGTCCAGCCTGGCCGGCATCCGCGCCGGCGCCGCCTACAGCCAGCAGTTCACGGCCGCTGGCGGCATCGCGCCGTACGCGTATTCGGTCAGCAGCGGCACCTTGCCAAGCGGCCTTGTACTCAATGCGGCGACCGGCGTCGTCAGCGGCACGCCAACGGTGGCGGGCAGCTACAACTTCACCTTGCAAGCCGCGGACGCGCACCTGTTCACGGTGCAGCAAGCGTTGACCTTGCAGGTGAACCAGGCGCCGCCGCCGGTGCCCAATGAGACGGCGACCACCTCGTCCAACCAGGAAGTGAGCCTGACCATCGCTTCCACGGATGGCAGCCCGATCACGGATGTGACCATCGTCACGCCGCCGCAGCACGGGCGCGTCACGGTGGTGTCGAGCGGCGCGGCGGGGGGCGGCAGCGGCCGCGCTTTCAAGGTGACGTACGTGCCGAATGCCGACTACTTCGGTCCTGACGCCTTCAGCTATACGGCGACGGGTCCGGGCGGCACGTCTGCGCCGGCCACGGTCAGCCTGACGGTGGCGCCGCAGCCGGTGCCGGTGCCTGTCGCCAAGACGGCGACGGTACTGGCCGGCACGCCGGTGACCCTGCATGTGACGGAAGGTGCGACCGGCGGGCCGTTCACGGCAGTGGCGATTACCACGCAGCCCGCCAGCGGCACGGCGACGGTCAGCGGCATGGACATCGTCTACACGCCAGGCATCAATACCAGCGGCGACATCAGCATCGGCTACACCGTGTCGAATGTGTTCGGCACCTCGGCGCCGGTGAAAGCGAGCATCAGTGTCAATCCGATGCCGCAGGTGGCCAGCCAGAGCGCCACGGTGGTGGCCGGCCTGACGGTGACGGTCGACCTGACGGCGGGTGCCACGGGCGGCCCGTTCACGGCAGCGAATGTGCTCAGCGTGGCGCCGGCGGAGGCGGGCAAGGCGGTGGTGCGCGACGTGGGCACGGCCGGCAAGCCATCGTACCAGCTGAGCTTTGCGGCCTCGGGCAAGTTTGCTGGCGCTGCGGTGGTGAGCTACACCCTGAGCAATGCCTTTGCCACCTCGAAGCCGGGCGTGGTCAACGTGACCGTGACGGCACGCCGCGACCCGTCGGTCGATCCGGAAGTGATCGGCCTGCAGGCGGCGCAAGCCGATGCGGCGCGGCGTTTCGCCAGCGCGCAGCTGTCGAACTTCACGCAGCGCCTGGAAAGCCTGCATGGCGACGGCTGGGGACGTTCCAGCTTTGGCCTGAGCCTGACGCCGCCGAACGACAGCGGCAACCCGACGGCGGCGCTGGCGCGCTGGCAGGAGCAGGAAGCGGACCGCGTGTTTGGCACGGCCGTGAAACCGTTCATGCGCAAGGCGGCCTTGCGCCAGCATGATGGCGGTTTCAGCAGTGACAAGACGGGCGGTGCGGACGTCAGCCAGGCCACGAATGGCTTGCCGGACATGCCGCAGAAGCCGGACACGCAGAAGCAGGCCTTGTCGCTGTGGCTGGGCGGTGCGGTCGACTTCGGTCAGCACTATGTGAATGGCCGCGACACGGGCTTCCGTTTCCGCACCAATGGCGTGAGCGTGGGCGGCGATTACCGCCTCAGCGACCTGGCCACCCTGGGCGTGGGCGCCGGCTTCAGCCATGACCGCAGCGACGTGGGCCAGAACGGCAGCCGCAGCACGGCCGACAGCGCCGTGGCGGCCGTGTATGGCAGCCTGCGTCCAAGCAAGGGCGTCTTCCTCGACGGCGTGCTCGGCTACGGTACCTTGCAGTACGACGCGTCGCGCTACTTGACCGATGGCAGCGGTTTCGCCACCGGTGAGCGCGACGGCAAGCAAGTGTTTGGCGCGGTGGTGGGCGGCATCGAGATGCGCCAGGAAACCTGGATGTGGTCGCCATATGGCCGCGTGGAACTGATGTCGGCCAAGCTCGATCCGTACACGGAAAAGGCGGCGGGCATCAACGCGCTGAGCTACTTCAAGCAAACCGTGCGTTCGCGCATCGGCGCGCTGGGCGTGCGGGCTGAGGGCATCTATGTGGGTGGCCTGGGCACGTGGTTCCCGCGTGCGCGACTCGAGTACCGCCACCAGTTCCAGGGCGCCGATGATGCGCGCCTGGCGTATGCCGACCTGGTGGCCGATGGCCCCGTGTACGTGATCCGCACGGTGCCACAGCAGACGGGCAACTGGGCGGCGGGTCTGGGCGTGAAGCTGCTGCTGTCGAATGGCATGACCATCACGCTGGACTACAACAGCAATCTGAACATCGATAGCGGACGTACTCAGTCGGTGATGTTCGGTATCGCCATGCCGCTCAAGTAGGGCTGCCGATAAAGTGAGTAACGCCGCGGGGGGGGAGCAGCTTGCTTCCGCCCCGCGGCGCATATGGCCCCTGGAAAAGGGGCGGCGGTGACTGCCAGCTTGTCATGGAAAATGCCGTGCCGGAGCGGCTACGATTCCATTAGAATCAGACATCGTCTTCACCACACTGCTTACGAAATGGAATACCTGGAATGATGAATGTCCTGACCCTCGAACATTTTGCCGCGCGCGTCAACGAGACGTTTATTGCGGCCAGCGATGCGAATGCCGCCTTTGTCCTGAAGGAAGTGCGCCCGCTGCCGTCAGCGACCCTGGAGGGCATGCTGCGCCAGCCGTTCAGCCTGTTATTTCACAATAGCTCGCCCATCCTGTTCAGCCAGAAGATTTTCCAGATGCAGCATGCAGCGTTTGGCGAGGTTGGGATATTCCTGGTGCCGGTGGCGCGTGACAGTGACGGCTTCCTGTATCAGGCCGTGTTCAACTGATAACACGGTTGAGCATGGCGCTGGCGAGCTTGCCAGCCAGGGCGGCGCTGCGATGGCGCCGCCCTGTGTGTGGTTTCAGATATTAATTAAACGCAGGAAACTCGCCTTGCAGGGCGATGCAGAAATTCAGCGCCAGCATCGGCTGGCGGTTTTCGTGCGCCTGCCCGCCGCCGACAGGCAAGATTGCCGCTGGCGACAAGGTGGTGTTCGGCGCGGCCGCCGGGGCGAAGGCGGACGTGCCCAGGATGGTGGTTAAGCCATCGCCAGCCAGCGGCACATTGTGCTGCAGGTTGGCGTCGGGTTGGCGGCGTATGGTGAGCGCATGCGTGTGATTGGGGATTTGCGTCACGTCCACGGTAGCGGTGTTGCTGCCAAACGTTTCACCCACGATGCGGTTGCTCAGGCCCGATCCCTGCCCTTGGCCGCAGGGCGCGCGCCCCGTAAAGTTGGGCAGCTGGAAAGTAGTGGTGCCATTGCCGCCATACTGCGTGCCGATCAGGGAAAACAGGGCGGAGAATTGCTGTATTTGCAGGGTGGCGCCATTACAGCTTGCCCACCCGGCGGGTGTGAAATTGAAACCAAAAATTTGTATTTCGCCAATGTATGGTGATGACACGGTAGGTTCTCCTGGTCAGTTTTGAAGGCAGCGCCCGCGCGCGATGGCGAACAGCCTGCGTGCTGTGAGTCGGTATTTGTTATTGCTGGCTTGGGAAAATACCTGCCCAGGCGATGCAGAATGAAGCCGTCAGGGTGGGCATCGTATTCTCGTGCGGCAAGCTGCCACCGGTGCCGCTGATCGATGCTGGCGCCAGCGCGTAGGCGGTCAAGCCATTCAAATTGCTGGTGTACATCTTGTCATTTTTAGCCGGGGCGGCCAGCAGCGTGGTGTTACCCGGTACGGACGCCGTTGCCGTTGTCGTGCTCACATTGTAGCCGTGCGTATGTTGCGGTATCTGCGCTTCCAGCAAGCTGACCTGTTCACTGCCGCCACCTTGCCCCAGGACTTTGTTCGTCAAGCCGGGACCGGTGCCCTGGTGCACAGGCACCTGGCCACGCAAGTCTGGCAGGCCGAAGGTATTGACGCCGTCGCCACCGAAGGTGGTGCCTAGCAACGTGTACAGGACTTCGTTATTGGCGATCGATTGCAGGCTGCCGTCGCAGGCGAACCAGCCTTGCGGAATACGTGCAAAAGAGAACAGGCGAATTTCGCCGACATAGGGTGTGCTCATATCTATGCTCCGTAGAGAGTGGCAGGCAAATTAATTGCGCGATGGGAAAATACCGTTGAGGGCGATATTGAAATTGAGAACACGGAAGGGTTGCATATTGTTGTGTGCCTGGTTCCCGCCTGTCGCGGCCAGGGTCTGGCTGGATAGCGTCACCTGTGCGCCCGCCACAGCAGGCTCGTAGATGGCTTCCGCCCCGCTCCCGCTGTACAGGGCGTTGACGGGGTTTTTCAGGGTGCCGGCCGTCGTCAGCGCGTTCGCCGTATGGCCATGGGCAGGGAGATTAGTCGATAGCAAGGTAATAGCTTCCGCGCCAGCGCGCGTACCTTGAATGTAGGGGGGCTGCCAGCTGCCATCTACCGATGAGCCAGAATGCACGGGCGTGCTACCTTGCAAGTTAGGCAAGGCGAAGGTGGTAGAACCATTGCCTCCATACATAGTACCCAGTAGTGCAAATAGCGCCTGATTCTGGTTTATAGGCAGTAATTGCCCGTTACATGCCGCAAAACCACGCGGCACAAAACCAAAACCACTCATCATGATTTGTCCAAGATAAACATCAGCCATCTCTTTTCTCCCACGGTTAGAAAGTTATTTCATGACAATATGGCAATGCATTCCATAGGGCATGATTATTGTTATTCAGGAAACCTTTTTTGGAGTTGCATTATTAGCTACTCAGAGTAGCATACGTTGTCATATGGCAAGCGTCAACACATGTTGGCACTCAGAGAACGCCCATTTTCAGCGCTGCGCCTGGCTTGGATTCATCCCCCAAATTGCTTAAAAAACCTCTGTACTGGAGACACTATGTTGCAAATTTGCAACGGCATTGCTGGTCGTTTCGTATCGGCACTTTCTATCCTTTTATTTGCCGCACAGCGGCGGCGCGGAGCCAGCCTGCGGGAAGGCGAGCCTGATCGACGGCGTCGTTTCCCCCGGCTGTTTGCCTGGCTATGCGCGCTCATGCTGGCGATGGGGATGAATCCAGCACAGGCGGCCTGTCCAACCACGATGAGTTTCACGGTGGCCGCAGGCGGCTCGCACACCATCGATTTGAATTTCTGTTCGCTCTTTGGCTTGACCAGGCTGGACCCGGCGCCCTTGCACGGCGACATCCCTGGCGTCGTCAACGATGACGACAATATCGTCACGTATACGAACGATGGCCTCGGTGACCTGTCCGATACCTTCACGCTGTATGACGATAGTGCAAACCCCATCGTCTTCACCGTGACCGTCTTGCCGATATCGAGCCCCATCACCGTCTCGCCAACCACCTTGCCGACTCCCGTGATTGGCCAGCCTTACAACGTAACCATGACGGCTACCGGCGGCGTCGGCCCCTACACGTACTCTCCTGCTTCGGGTACCTTGCCCGCTGGCCTGAGCTTTTCAAATGGCGTGTTTTCGGGCGTGCCCACTGCCACGGGTAATATCAGCTTTGGCGTCACTGTGACCGATTCGACCGTGCCCACTGCCTTCACTACGACCAAGAATTATTCCGGCGCGATCGCCGTGCCGACGCTGTCCCTGGTGCCGGGGACTCCGCCAACGGGCGCCATTTCCCAGCCCTATAGCTTCCAGTTCAATGCCACCGGCGGGACCGCGCCATATTCGTATTCGGTGCAGGTAGGCTTGGGCACGCTGCCAGCCGGCCTGAGCCTGTCGTCCAGCGGCTTGCTGTCAGGTACCCCTTCCGCTCTGGGCAACTCCACTTTTTCGGTCAAGATCCAGGACAGCACCGGCGGCGGTGGGCCGTATGCCAATGCACAGAATGTCACCATGACGATCGCAGCGGTGCCAGCCCCTACCGTGACGAGCATTTCGCCGACGGCGGGCCCCACCGGCGGCGGTACCAGCGTCATCATTACAGGGACCAATTTGACGGGCGCTACGGCCGTGAAGTTTGGCGCCACCAACGCCACCGGCTTTACCGTCAACAGCGCCACGCAGATCACGGCGACAGCGCCGGCCGGCAGTGCCGGCACTGTGGACGTGACCGTCACGACGGCCGGCGGCAACAGCGCCACCAGCGCGGCGGATCAATATACCTATGTGGGTGCGCCGACGGTCAGCAGCCTGTCTCCCACTGCGGGCCCGACGGGCGGCGGCACTTCCGTCATCATCACCGGTACGCGCTTTACGGGTGCAACGGCGGTGACCTTCGGCGCCACGGCGGCCACCGGCTTTACGGTCAACAGCGCCACGCAGATCACGGCGACGGCACCGGCCGGTACGGGCACAGTCGATGTGCGCGTCACCACGACGGGGGGCACCAGCGCCACCAGCGCGGCGGACCAGTACACCTTTGTGGCGGTACCGACGGTGACGAGCATTTCGCCCACGGCCGGCCCGGCCACTGGCGGCAGCACCGTCACCATCACAGGCACGGGTTTTAGCAGCACCACGGCGGTGACGTTCGGCGCCACGGCGGCGACCGGTTTCACGGTCAACAGCGCCACGCAGATCACGGCGACGGCGCCGGCCGGTACGGGTACGGTGGACGTGCGCGTCACCACGCCAGGCGGCACCAGCGGCACCAGCGCTGCCGATCAATTTACCTACGTGGCACGGCCCGTGGTGAGCAGCATTTCGCCCACTTCAGGCCCTACCGCCGGCGGTGCCACAGTCATCATCACCGGCTCGAATTTTAGCGGTGCGACAGCCGTGACGTTCGGCGCCACGGCGGCCACCGGCTACACCGTCAACAGCGCCACGCAGATCACGGCGACGGCGCCGGCAGGCAGCGCTGGCACTATCGACGTGCGCGTGACCACGGCGGGCGGCACCAGCAACACCGGCGTGGCCGATCAATTCACTTATTTCGCTGCACCGGTTGCCGGCGCCGTCAGCGCCACGGTGGCTTATGGCAGCAGCGCCAATCCGATCACCCTGAACTTGAGCGGCGGCGCGGCGACCTCGGTGGCCGTCGCCTCCGGCGCCTCGCACGGCACGGCAACGGCCAGCGGCACCAGCATCACCTATACGCCGACGGCAGGCTACGGCGGGCCAGACAGCTTTACCTACACGGCCAGCAACGGCGCTGGCACCTCTGCGCCGGCCACCGTGACGATTACGGTCAGCGGGCCCACCATCACGCTTGCGCCAAGTACCGTTCCTGCGGCAACTGTGGGGGCGGCCTACAGCCAGAACGTGAGCGCAGCGAATGGCGCCGCGCCATACACCTACGCCATCACCGCTGGCGCCTTGCCGGCCGGCCTTAGCCTGTCCAGCGGCGGTCTGTTGTCGGGCACGCCGACGGCGGGCGGCGTCTTCAACTTTACCGTGCGCGCCACGGACAGTTCGACGGGCAGCGGTCCGTATTCCGGTGCGCGCGCCTACTCGATGACGGTCAATGCGCCAACGATCAGCATTACGCCGACGGTCTTGCCGGCCATGACTTCCGGCGTGGCCTACAGCCAGGGCATCACCGCCGCCGGCGGTACGGCAGCGTACAGCTATGCCGTCACTGCCGGCAGCGTGCCGACGGGCCTGAGCCTGGCGGCGGACGGCACCCTGTCCGGCACACCCACGGCGGTTGGCGGGTACAGTTTTACCGTCACTGCGACCGACAGCAGCACCGGCAGCGGCCCATACACGGGCGCGCGCGCCTATTCCAGCAGCGTGGGGATCGCCGTGCCCGTTGCCGGCGCTGTCAGCGCCACGGTGGCTTACGGCAGCAGCGTCAACCCGATCACCCTGAACCTGAGCGGCGGCGCGGCAACATCCGTGGCCGTAGCCTCTGGCGCATCGCACGGTACGGCGACGGCCAGCGGCACCAGCATCACCTATACGCCGACGACGGGTTACGGCGGCAGCGACAGCTTTACCTATACGGCCACGAATGGCAGCGGCACGTCGGCGCCGGCCACCGTGACCATTACCGTGGGCGCGCCCACTGTCAGCCTGACGCCGGCCAGTTTACCCAATGCAGCGGCGGAAACGCCGTATAGCGCGACCCTCACGGCGACGGGCGGCATGGCGCCATACACCTACAGCGTCAGCGTCGGCAGTCTGCCTGCCGGCTTGAGCCTGAACAGCGCCACCGGCGTGCTGTCGGGTACGGCGACCGTGGCTGGCAGCTTTACGTTCAGCCTGCGCGCCAGCGACAGCAGCACGGGCGTGGGCGCGCCGTTCAGCGCGACCAACAGCTATACCCTGGCCATCGCAGCGCCAACCTTGACCCTGACGCCGGCCAGCCTGGCGGCGATCCGTGCCGGCGACGCGTATAGCCAGACATTCACGGCCGCTGGCGGCGTCGCACCGTATGTCTATTCCGTGAGCAGTGGCACCTTGCCAAGCGGCTTGGTGCTCAATGCGGCGACCGGTGTCGTCAGCGGCACGCCAACAGTGGCGGGCAGCTACAACTTCACCTTGCAAGCGGCGGACGCGCACCTGTTCACGGTGCAGCAAGCGTTGACCCTGCAGGTGAACCAGGCGCCGCCGCCGGTGCCCAATGAGACGGCGACCACCTCGTCCAACCAGGAAGTGAGCCTGACCATCGCTTCCACGGATGGCAGCCCGATCACGGATGTGACCATCGTCACGCCGCCGCAGCACGGGCGCGTCACGGTGGTCTCGAGCGGCGCGGCGGGGGGCGGCAGCGGCCGCGCTTTCAAGGTGACGTACGTGCCGAATGCCGACTACTTCGGTCCTGACGCCTTCAGCTACACGGCGACGGGCCCGGGCGGCACTTCCGCGCCGGCCACGGTCAGCCTGACGGTGGCGCCACAGCCGGTGCCGGTGCCTGTCGCCAAGACGGCGACGGTACTGGCCGGCACGCCGGTGACCCTGCATGTGACGGAAGGCGCCACCGGCGGGCCGTTCACGGCAGTGGCGATTACCACGCAGCCCGCCAGCGGCACGGCGACGGTCAGCGGCATGGACATCGTCTACACGCCAGGCATCAATACCAGCGGCGACATCAGCATCGGCTACACCGTGTCGAATGTGTTCGGCACCTCGGCGCCGGTGAAAGCGAGCATCAGTGTCAATCCGATGCCGCAAGTGGTCAGCCAGAGCGCCACGGTGGTGGCGGGCCTGACGGTGACGGTCGACCTGACGGCGGGCGCCACGGGCGGCCCGTTCACGGCAGCGAATGTGCTCAGCGTGGCGCCGGCGGAGGCGGGCAAGGCGGTGGTGCGCGACGTGGGCACGGCCGGCAAGCCGTCGTACCAGCTGAGCTTTGCGGCCTCGGGCAAGTTTGCCGGGGCGGCCGTCGTCAGCTACACCCTGAGCAATGCCTATGCCACCTCGAAGCCGGGCGTGGTCAACGTGACCGTGACGGCACGCCGCGACCCGTCGGTCGATCCGGAAGTGATCGGCCTGCAGGCGGCGCAAGCCGATGCGGCGCGGCGTTTCGCCAGCGCGCAGCTGTCGAACTTCACGCAGCGCCTGGAAAGCCTGCATGGCGACGGCTGGGGACGGTCGAGCTTTGGCCTGAGCCTGACGCCGCCGAACGACAGCGGCAACCCGACGGCGGCGCTGGCGCGCTGGCAGGAGCAGGAAGCGGACCGGGTGTTTGGCACGGCCGTGAAACCGTTCATGCGCAAGGCGGCCTTGCGCCAGCATGATGGCGGTTTCAGCAGCGACAAGGCGGGCGGTGCGGACGTCAGTCAGGCCACGAATGGCTTGCCGGACATGCCGCAGAAACCGGACACGCAGAAGCAGGCCTTGTCGCTGTGGCTGGGCGGTGCGGTCGACTTCGGTCAGCACTATGTGAATGGCCGCGACACGGGCTTCCGTTTCCGCACCAATGGCGTGAGCGTGGGCGGCGATTACCGCCTCAGCGACTTGGCCACCCTGGGCGTGGGCGCCGGCTTCAGCCATGATCGCAGTGACGTGGGCCAGAACGGCAGCCGCAGCACGGCCGACAGCGCCGTGGCGGCAGTGTATGGCAGCCTGCGTCCAAGCAAGGGCGTCTTCCTCGATGGCGTGCTTGGCTACGGCACCTTGCAATACGATGCGTCGCGCTACCTGAGTGACGGCAGCGGTTTCGCCACCGGTGAGCGTGACGGCAAGCAAGTGTTCGGCGCGGTAGTGGGCGGCATCGAGATGCGCCAGGAAACCTGGATGTGGTCGCCATATGGCCGCGTGGAACTGATGTCGGCCAAGCTCGATCCGTACACGGAGAAGGCGGCGGGCATCAATGCCCTCAGCTACTTCAAGCAAACCGTGCGTTCGCGCATCGGCGCGCTGGGCGTGCGGGCCGAGGGCATCTATGTGGGCGGCCTGGGCACGTGGTTCCCGCGTGCGCGACTCGAGTACCGACACCAGTTCCAGGGCGCCGATGATGCGCGCCTGGCGTATGCCGACCTGGTGGCGGACGGCCCCGTGTACGTGATTCGCACGGTGCCGCAGCAGACGGGCAACTGGGCGGCGGGGCTGGGCGTGAAGCTGCTGCTGTCGAATGGCATGACCATCACGCTGGACTACAACAGCAATCTGAACATCGATAGCGGACGTACTCAGTCGGTGATGTTCGGTATCGCCATGCCGCTCAAGTAATCACGTAGTCAGGCTAGCCCTGAGCGCCGGCCCGGAATCAATCCGGTCCGGCGATTTTTTTTGCCCGCGCGCCGTCACAGCGTCCAGGGGTGCTCTTCGGCGCCGGCGACAATGCCGCCCAGTACGGCCTGATCGCGTTCCCCATGGCTCTGGCGCAGGAAGACGGGCAGGTCGGCTGCCAGGCGGGCGAAGCGGGCATCGCTGCACAGGGGGCCGGCGCCCAGCGCCCGCGTGGCCAGGTGCAGGACGAGGGTGGCTGCATCTTCCGCTGCCAGGCGCAGGCGCAGGGCCAGGCCCATGGCGTCGCGCTGCGGCTGTGCGTCGATCTCGGCCGCGCCTTCGCGTAGCAGGGCGCCGGTGGCGCGCAGCGCGCAGTCGATTTGTCCCAGTTGCGCCAGGCGGACGGGGTCGGGGGCGGCGTGCTGCGCGCGCGCATGCAGGTGGCTGGCGACAGCACCGGCCGCGCCATACCACGCGGCCGCGATGCCTGCTCCGCCATGCCAGAAACCGGGGCGCTGCAGATACGCGCCAGGCGCGCCCACGGGAAAGGCGCGCGCGGCAGAAAAAGTCACGTCGACGCTGGCGCAGGCATGCATGCCGACGGCCTGCCAGCCTTCGTCCGTGACGTGCACACCCGGCTGCGACAGGGCCACGGAGGCCAGACAAGCCTGGCCATCGTCGTTCCAGCAATGGAGCAAGGCATGGCTGAGGCCCTTCGCTCCGGAACACCAGGCCTTGCGTCCGTCGAGCACATGGCGGCCATCGGTTGTTTGCCGCAAGCGGACGCGCGCGCCCGGCATGTCCGCGCACCAGACGCCCCAGCTGCTGCCGGCCGGCATACCGGAGCCGCCAATTTCCGCCAGGATGGCGAGCGCATCGGTATGGCCTTCATACAGCTTGAGCAGGGAGAGATCGATGGCGGCAATGGCTGCGAGCATTTGCCAGCGCTGCAGGGTGGCGCCGTGGCCGGGCAGGGGGTAACTGGTCCAGTCCCGCTTCGCGCAAACGCCGCAAGCCTTCGATGGGGTGGAAAGCGCTGTCCTGCGGCTGCAGCAGGGCATCCAGTGCGGCGTGGGAGGGCAGGGGGAAGGTATGCTGCGACATGGCAAGCTCCTGTTTTTTAACAGGATAGCTTTTTATTTTTGCAATGTCTGTTTGATTTTACACATTAGCTGCTAACGACCACGAGTCCGTGAAGCGACGGGCGAGAAGATGTGGCAGCGGCAACTGCAGGGCCGGGCGGCCCTGCAACAGATCACGCGCCTACTTTTTTACGTAGTGCATGTCCAGGACATACACACCCTTGTCCAGCATCACCGTGTACAGGTCGTTGCCGCGCAACGACAGGCCGCCGGGGACGCTTAGCGCCGGCAGCATGCCTTTGTCCCACATGCACGATTCGCCATTGTCCACGTCGACGCACCACTGCTGCTTCTTATCTCGCAACACATAGTTCACGGTGGTGCCGCTGCGCTGGAAGGAATAGGCCGGAACCGACGAGGTAATCTTATCGACGCGCAAGTTCGTCGGCGCGGCATTTTCCGCCAGCTTGATCAACATGTCTGCTGTACCGTCCGGCTTGCCGGTGATTTTCGCGCTCATGCCGTCCGTCGCGATCACGGGACCGGAGCAATCGGCTTTGAAGTAGGTCTCGCCGGTCGGCGTCAGTTCCAGCGAACCGCTGCCGTCGCTCTTGAACGCGATGACGAGCAATTGACGGTCGTGATTGTCGCAGGCCGACTGCCACGTGCCGATATACGCCGCTAGTGGCGAGTTGGTGCCGGAATCGCCGGCAAGCTGCTGTGTCGAACCGCCGCCACCGCCGCCACCGCAGCCGGTCAGGAGTGCCGCGGCCGAGCCGGCTAATACTGCCAATAATTTTTTCATTCAGAGTCCTTTTCATCCGGCAGCGGAGCGTGCCGCCAACGCGGCCTGATTATAGGAGTATTAATAGGGGGAAATTCTCACCGAAACTATCTCTGACTTGATTTGGATCATGTCGCGGCAAGGCGCTGAAATGAATTGATGGACTGAAGGGAATATACGGCGTAACTGGTGCGCATTGCGCCGACCATGCGGCGCAATGGCTAATGTATCGTTTACTGTTTTACATAGCGCATATCGAGTACATAAGCGCCGTCTTTTTCCATCACGGTAAACAATTCATTGCCGCGCAGATAAAAGCAGCCCTTGCCAATTTCTGCCTTTTGCAAGCCGGTGTCCGGGATGTCCGTGTAGTCGCCACTGCCATCATTGATGCGCCAATGCGGTTTGCCATCCAGCAGCACCGTTGTGACGGTAGGACCCGTAATCTGGATGGTGTGGGCTGGAAGCGATGATACGACTTTGTCGATGCGGATGTCCGACGCCGGGCTGTCCGCCGCCAGCTTGAGCTGAATATTGCCTGCGCCATCTGGCGTCGCGGTAATTTTTTCACTCATGGTTTCCGTGAACTGCACGGGGCCGCGGCAATCGGGAGTGCTGAAAGTTTCGCCGTAGGTCGACATTTCCAAAGCGCCGGTGCCATCGCTTTTAAGGGCGACGACCAGGCGCAGGCGGTATTGGCTGTTACAAGCGGGTTGCCAAGTACCAACATAAGCGGCCAGTGCCGGCGGAGCCGGAGGCGCGACCACCACTGGCGGGACAACTGCGTCATCACCACCACCACCGCAGCCAGTCAATACCACGGTGCTCGATACCATTAATTAAGCTAATACTTTTTTCATGCGTAATCCCTATAAATCATCAACCGGCTGGAGGCCGTGCCGTATGCGCGGCGATATTAAAAAGTACATGTCTATTTTATTCTTGTTAAATCCATAATTGGCTGCAATGCCTGCATTGAGCATGGCCATTGGATAATTTCCGGCAGGAGCGATTGATCATTTCCTGGTGCTGATGTGGCAGGAGATAAATGAAGATAATCTCAAGTGCCGCCATTCAATGGCGGCGAAGAGAAACAGGCGGGGTGCCGCGCCTAATCCTGCGGGAGGCATATATTAATATGGCCGTTTATAAAGAGCGCTATTCGTGCCGGCGCCTGAAAATGGCGCCGACTGTCGCCAAAAATGGCCGGCTTAAAACTCTTCCCAGTCATCGCCTGCCGCTGCCTTGGCTGGCGCGCGCTGTGCCGCTTGTGGCTTGGCAACGCTCAGGCGTTTGGCTGGCACTGACGTGTTTGGCGTCACGGCGCGCGGCGCTGCTGTCGGCGCTACTTGGCGCGCTTGCTCGCCCAGCTTGAATACGCTGACCACCTCGGCCAGATGACTGGCCTGGTCTTGCAGGCTTTCCGCTGCCGCTGCCGCTTCTTCGACCAGGGCCGCGTTTTGCTGCGTCACGCCATCCATCTGCGCCAGGGCCTGGTTGACCTGAGCGATGCCGTCGCTTTGCTCGGTGGTGGCGACGCTGATGTCGGCCATGATGGCGGTGACCTTGCGCACGCTGTCGACTACCTGCTCCATGGTGGCGCCCGCTTCGTCGACAAGCTTGCTGCCGGCGGCCACCTTGCCCACGGAGTCGTCGATCAGCAGCTTGATTTCCTTGGCCGCGGCCGCAGAGCGCTGCGCCAGGTTGCGCACTTCCGTGGCGACGACGGCGAAACCGCGGCCCTGTTCGCCCGCGCGCGCCGCTTCCACGGCCGCGTTCAGGGCCAGGATATTCGTCTGGAACGCGATGCCATCGATGACGCTGATGATGTCGACGATCTTGTTCGACGAGTCATTGATCGAGGTCATCGTTGCTATCACCTTGCCGACCACTTCGCCGCTCTTCTGCGCCACGCTCGATGCGGAAGCGGCCAATTGATTCGCCTGGCGCGCATGGTCGGCGTTTTCCTTGACCGTGCCCGTCAGCTCTTCCACCGAGGCGGCCGTTTCTTCCAGCGAACTGGCTTGCTGTTCCGTGCGGGCCGACAGGTCGTTATTGCCTTGCGCAATTTCCGCGCTGGCGCGCGCCACGTTGTCGGCACTGGCTTGCACTTGCAGCAGCACGGCGTGGATCTTTTCCACGAAGGCGTTGAAACCCTTGCCGATGACGGCCAGCTCGTCGGTGCCCTTGACTTCCAGCTTGACGCGCAGGTCCGCGTCGCCGCTGGACAGGTCCGTCATGGTGCGGCCCAGGGTGCGCAGCGGGCGCGTCAGCTGGTTGACGACGAGGATCAAAATGCCAGCCGTGGCTGCCGCGCACAGCAGGGCGACGATCAGCGTGTAGATCATCAGGTCGCGCGCCGAGGCGGTGGCCACGCTCTTCGGAAAGTTCAGTTCCACGCTCCACGGCGCGATGTCGGGGTGGATCTGTAGCGGCTGCAGCAAGTGGATGTAGCCCTTGTCATCCTCGTATTCATACGGCTGGCCCTGGCGCACCTTTTTCCAGGCCGGCCGCCGGCACGTCGTCCGCTTTCTTGCCCAGGCGTTCAGGCGCGGGATGGCTGGCGTACAGGCCACCGTTCGAGATCAGGGCCAGCTTGCCGCCTTCGATCACTTTCAGGTCGGCGAGGATTTTCGCCAGGCGCGTGAGCATGAAGTCGGCGCTGGCCGTGCCCTTGAAGCTGCCGTCGATCATGATGGGTGCCACCAGCGAGGCCATCAGCACATCCTTGCCATCGACGGGGTAGATATACGGTTCCGTAAAGTAGGTCTTGCCCGTGCGCTTGGGGACGTCATACCAGTCGTTGGCGCCCGGTTTCGGGTCGAAGACGATGGGTTCGACTTGCAGCTTGCCGCCGGCGCCCCGCGTCCAGTAGGGCATGAAGCGGCCGCTGGCGTCGTAGTTCGGCTTCTGGTTGGCAAATTCCGCATCCTTGCCGTCGAGCGCGTTCGGTTCCCACGTCACGGCCGAACCCAGCAAGTCTTCCGAGCTGGTCAACGTCGCCTTGGTCAGCTCATTGATCTGTTCGCGCTGCAGGGGCAGGCTGGCGCTTTTGGTGCCGCGCATGGCGCCGGCCAGGCTGGAGACGCTGGCCAGGTTGCTGGCGATGCGCGCCTGCAGCGCGCCCGCCACTTCTCGCGTCGAGGTGCGCGCCAGTGCCAAAGCGGCCGCTTCGGCGCTGGCGCTGCTCTTGTAGCCGATTACCGCGGCCGTGACACCCAGGCTGAGGATGGCGAGCGCGGTGGCGGCGACGCAGATTTTACTGTTCAGTGATAGTTGCATGAGGCTGTTCCTTGATGGGGAGAGGTATCGGTGTCTCGGGCGTCGCGGGTAGCGCGCCTAGAAAGTCTTGCTGACGGCCAGCACGAAGGTCGTCGCGGCCGGGTTCGAGGTGTCGAACTGACCGGTCGCATTCGGGATGCCCAGGGTGTAATGGTCGTAGGCGTCGGTGGCGCCCCACGCGCGCGTGACGGCGCCACTCAGGCTCCAGCCGCCGTCGAAGGCCCTGGTAACGCCGGCCTTGGCGTCGCGCCAGTTCCAGATGGCATTGCCCGTGCCCGCCACGCGGCCATTGCCGGCGTGCAGGTTCAAGGTCCAGGCATTGCCCAGGTCGACATTCGCGCCCACGTCCAGGTAAGCCGTGCCGCGCGCATTGGTGATGCCGAAAAAATCCCGCGTGACGGTATGGTTGTACTTGGCATACAGCATCTTGTAGCTCAGGCCCAGCGACAGCTCGCCATAGTCGTACTTGACGCCCGAGGCGCGGTAGACGGCGCCCGGATATTTGTAGTAATACGCGAGCAGGCTGTAGCCCAGCTCGCCAGCCGTGCCGCTGTAGCCGCCGTACAGGTCCCATTCGATGCTCGCATCCTGGATATAGCGGTCACTGACGGTGGACGCCCAGGTGCCCAGCGACCAGCCGCTCGGGTGCGCATAGTCGGCACCCGCCTGCAGCGCGGGCTTGCCCCAGGTCTGGCGAAAGCCGCGCGAAATGTATTGCGAGGTGAGGCTGGCATTGGCGCTGAAGGCGGCGATGGTGCTGTCCGTGGTCTGCGCCTGTACGGGCAGGGCGGCCAGCAGGAAGAGGCAGCCCAGCAAGGATATTGCAGGAAAATGGTGGTGCGATGGCATGACAGTCAGCTCCGTATTTGCCGGCAGCGGCCGTCCAGGCGCGTTGCCCTGATGGTTGCAATAAAAATGCGGAATGGACTTTGCGCAAGCGAGGCGACATGGTCTGCATGCTCGCGGGAACATGCACACATTCTCACTAAACGTAACCGAAAGGATAGGGGCTAGGGCTAGTGGAAGTCAATAAAGTTGCGCTACGGAAATCGTAAGTTGTTGTTTCCTGGCACTTTTTCATGCGCCTGTCACAATCTCGGCCTGCCACGGCTGGCTGCCTGTTGCAAGCTGGCCAGCAAGCCGGGCAGGGCAGCATGCAGGTCATGCAGGTCGCCAGCCTGTAGCGCGGCCTGCATTTCCACCAGGCCCGAGGGCTGGCCCCAGACGACCTGTGCGCTCAGCCGGGCGCCGGTGTCGAGCCCCGTGACGCTGACCAGCAGGGCGACTTCTTCCGGGGCATCTTCGGACACCGCTTCGAGCAGGCAGGAAATACCGAAATGATAATCCTGGAAGGCGCTGGCCGTGCCGCTGGAAAAGGCGAACACGGAGGCGAGCACCTGCGGCGCAGCGGCCGCGAGTGGCGGCAGGGCGGCGCGGAACAGGGGCAGCAAGTCGTTTTCCAGCTGGCGCACCAGCGGATGAGTGTGGCTGAGGACGGTCATGTGCGGACGAAAGGAGTGGCGGCGCGCGATGGTAGCAGTTTTTGCTGCTATTGTGCTCATGCACTGGTCCTACCAGTGACCCTTAGTCGTCGCTGGTGACGCGCGTGCGCACGAAATCGATGTGGCCTTGCATGGCCGTGCGCGCCTCTTCGGGCTGGCTGGCGCAGATGGCCTCGCACAAGGTGCGGTGCTGCGACAGCAGTTGCAGCGAGGTCGCCTCGTCTTGCTGGCGCAAGCCCGTGCCATTGATGGTGATGTGTTCGCGCAGCATGCCGATGATGCTGGTGTGCAGGTGCAGGAACATGGTGTTGTGCGACGCTTGCGCGATGACTTCATGCAGCCGCGCGTCGGCCTGCGCCTCGCCGTGCTTGTCGTCGCTGGCGCGCGCCTGTTCCAGCTCGGCCAGCAGCGCCATGATCTGCGCGCGCTCGTCCCCGCTGGCCCGCTGCGCCGCAAAATAGGCCGTCGCTCCTTCCAACACGCGGCGAAATTCTAGGATGTCGTCGCGCAGGGCGGGGTGGTCGGCCACCAGCTGGCTCCACGGCGACGCCATGCCGGTGCGCAATTGATCCGTCACAAAGACGCCCGCGCCGCGCCGGCTGCGCACCAGTCCGCGCGCCGCCAGCCGCTGCACCGCTTCGCGCACGGTGTTGCGCGAGACCCCATATTGCTGCGCCAGCAGGCGTTCGGCCGGCAGTTGCGCGCCCGCCAGCAAGCTGCCGTCCAGCAGGGCGGTTTCCAGCCTGCGCATCACCATCTCGACCCTGCCCCGCGTTTGCATGCCTGTCGCCATCGATGTCTTCCGCTGTTGTTTTAAAGTGGTCCGAGCAATTTGAAGTGGCTTGCGTAAGCTGGAATTATGCGTGAACCGGTCATTCTTAACAACACACAGCGGCGCCGCAGCAACACACAGAGCGCCGGGGAGACACACTCATGCAGCCAGACCCGCGCCAGCCACGCCACTACCCACCCGCACCGCTCCAGGTGTACCTGTTTGCCACCTGCCTGGTCGACCTGTTCGTGCCGCAGGCGGGACTCGACGCGGTGCGCCTGCTGGAGCGGGAAGGCTTGCTGGTGCATTATCCGCGCGGCCAGAGCTGCTGTGGCCAGCCCGCTTACAGCAGCGGCAACCCGGAACAGGCACGTGCCGTGGCCCGCGCCCAGCTCGACCTGTTTGCGCAGCCGTGGCCCGTGATCGTGCCGTCCGGCTCCTGCGCCGGCATGATGCGTCACCACTGGCCGCAGCTGTTCCAGGATGATCCGGTTGCCGGGCCCAAGGCGTTGGAGCTGGCCGAACGCGTGTATGAACTGAGTGAATTTCTCGTCTGCGTGCTGAAACTCGACCTGGCCGGCCTGGCCCTGGCCTCCCCCGGGCAGGCGGAGGAAAACGTGGTGCTGCATACCTCATGCGGCGCGCGCCGTGAAATGGGCACGCGGGTGCACGGCGTGGCCCTGGTCGACGCCTTGCCCGGCGTGACGCGCATCGAGCACCAGCGCGAATCGGAATGCTGCGGCTTCGGCGGCACGTTTTCATTGAAACACCCGGATATTTCCGGCGCCATGGTCAGCGACAAGATCGCCTCGGCCTGCGCCACGGGCTGCGACCGGCTCGTCTCGGCCGACTGCGGCTGCCTGCTCAATATCGGCCACGCCGCGCAGCAGCAGGGCGCGCCGCTGCCCGTCGAGCACCTTGCCAGCTTTTTGTGGCGCCGCACGGGGGGCGCGGCATGAGCGCCACCCTGACTGCCCGCGAACGCATGCTGGGGCGTCTGCGTGCCGCCGCGCCTTCAGCGCCCGAAGCGGCGGAGGCCATCGATACGGCCATCGACAGCCACTACCAGGCGCGCCGCGTCGCATCGCCGCAGTCGCCGCGCCAGCAGGTAGCCGCCATGCAGGCAGCGTTGCGCAACGCGCACGCGGAAGTCGATTGCGTGAGCAGTGATGCCTGGCCCGCCTTGCTGGCGCAGCGCCTGGGTGCAAACGGCGCGCGCCGTTTGCTGCTCGATACCGGCGGCACCGAAGGCCAGGCATTGCGCGCCGCCTTGCCAGCTGGCGTGGAAGCGCTGCCTTTTGAGCGTCCACTGGCGCAGTGGAAGGGCGAGTTGTTCGATACCGTCGATGCCGGCTTTACCGTCGCCCGTTCGGGTATCGCCGCCACGGGTACCCTGGTCATCGCACCCGATGCGGCCACGCCGCGCACGGTGTCGCTGGCGCCGCCCCTGCATATCTGTCTCGTGTATGCCAGCACCCTGCATGCGGACCTGCATGCGGCGGCGCGCGCCGAGCGCTGGACGGACGGTATGCCATCGAATCTGGTGCTGGTGTCGGGCCCCTCGAAAACGTCGGACATCCAGCAAACCCTCGCCTATGGCGCACACGGCCCGCGCTGGCTGTGGGTGCTGATCATCGATGATTTGTCAGCCCAGGAAGGAGGCCGGCCATGAACGCCAAGCCCATGCAATTCGTCAAGCCGGCGGACTTCCATGCGCGCGCCCGCGCCGCGCTGGACGACCCGAAGCTGCGCCAGAGTTTTCGCGGTGCCATGGATTTTTTACAGGACAAGCGCAGCGCCCAGTTCCCCGACGGCGACGAGCTGGAACGCCTGCGCGACATCGGCGAAGCCGTGCGCCAGCATGCGCTGGCGCGGCTGCCCGATTTGCTGGTGCAGCTGGAAGGCAGGCTGACAGCGGCGGGCGTGCAGGTGCACTGGGCCGAGGACGGCGAGCAAGCCAACGCCATCATCCACGCCATCGCCGAAAGGAACCACGCGACGCGCTTCATCAAGGGCAAGTCGATGGCCAGCGAGGAAATCGAGCTCAATCACTACCTGGAAGCGCGCGGCATGACGTGCCTGGAATCGGACATGGGCGAATACATCGTCCAGCTGGCCGGCGAAAAGCCGTCGCATATCGTCATGCCGGCGATACACAAGACGAAGGCCGATATCGCCGGCCTGTTCGCCGAGCATATTCCCGACGCGTCCTATACCGAAGACGTCGACAGTTTGATCCAGACGGGGCGGCGCGCCCTGCGCCAGGCCTTCGTCGAGGCGGACATCGGCCTGTCTGGCGTGAACTTCGCGGCGGCCGACACGGGCACCCTGTGGCTGGTGGAAAACGAGGGCAATGGCCGCTTGACGACGTCCGTGCCGGAGGTGCACATCGCCATCATGGGCATGGAAAAAGTGGTGGCCAAGCTCGAACATATCGTGCCGCTGGCGAGTCTCTTGACGCGCTCGGCGACGGGGCAAGCCATCACCACGTATTTCAACCTGATTTCCGGCCCGCGCCTCGCCGGTGAACAGGATGGGCCGCGCGAAGTGCACCTGGTCTTGCTAGATAACGGCCGCAGCCAGGCTTACGCGGACGAGCAGCTGCGCGCCACCCTGCAATGCATACGCTGCGGTGCCTGCATGAACCACTGTCCCGTCTACACGCGCATCGGCGGCCACGCCTACGGCACCACGTATCCGGGGCCGATCGGCAAGATCATATCGCCCCACTTGCTGGGACTCGAGGCGACGGCCGACCTCGCCACCGCGTCGAGCCTGTGCGGCGCCTGCGGCGAAGTATGCCCTGTGCGCATCCCGATTCCGCAGCTGCTGGTGCGCCTGCGCACGGAGGCCAACCGCAATCCGCATGAGGCGGTGGCACATCCGCTGCGCGGGCAGGGCGCCAAGTTCAGCCGCGGCGAAAGCCTGATCTGGCGCTTCTGGAGCGGCGCCTTTGGGCGCCCGGCCAGCTACCGTTTGTTCCGCTGGGCCGCCACGCGCCTGCGGATGCTGACGCCGCGCGCGCAACTGGGCTGGACGCAGCACCGCAAGCCCTTGATGCCGGCGCCGCGCAGCCTGGCCGACCTGCTCAATGCGCGGGGGCAGGAGGAATAGCCACGCACCGCAGCACCGTAAAAAACACGCTACACACAATGACATTAAAAGCTGTTTTTCACTTAACCCGCATCCACCGGAGGAGACCCGACATGCAAACCTGGACCCAACTTTATACACCGCTCGGCAGCTTGTGGCTGTCGTCGCTGGCGGCAGCCATTCCCATCATTTTCTTCTTCATCGCCCTGGCGGCGCTGCGCATCAAGGGGCACGTGGCTGCCGCCGTCACCCTGGCGCTGGCGCTGGCCGTGGCGATTTTCGCGTATGGCATGCCCGTGCCGCAGGCGCTGGCGGCGGCCGGCTACGGCTTTGCGTATGGCTTGTGGCCGATCGCGTGGATCATCGTCACGGCCGTCTTCCTGTATAAAATTGTCGTCAAGACGGGGCAGATCGAGATCATCCGCGCCTCCGTATTGTCCGTCACGGACGACCAGCGCCTGCAGGTACTGTTGATCGGCTTTGCCTTCGGCGCCTTCCTGGAAGGGGCGGCCGGTTTCGGCGCGCCTGTGGCCATCACGTCGGCGCTGCTGGTGGGCCTGGGCTTCAACCCGCTGTATGCGGCGGGCCTGTGCCTGATCGCCAATACGGCGCCCGTGGCCTTTGGCGCCATGGGAATTCCCATCATCGTGGCGGGGCAGGTGACGGGCATCGACCCCTTCCTGATCGGCGCCATGGCGGGCCGCCAGCTGCCGCTGCTGTCGCTGCTGGTGCCGTTCTGGCTGGTCTTCATGATGGATGGTTTCCGCGGCGTGCGCGAGGTGTGGCCGGCCGCGCTGGTGACGGGTTTGAGCTTTGCCGTGACCCAGTACTTCACGTCGAACCATATCGGCCCTGAACTGCCGGACATCACCTCGGCCCTCGTCAGCCTGGTGTCGCTGACCTTGTTCCTGAAAGTGTGGCAGCCAAAGAATGCGAAAGTGGCCCATGCCGTCGGCGGCGGCACGGCTGCGCTGTCCGGTTTTGGCGGTGGCGCCGGCAAGGCGGACCTGCGCGGCAGCGGCAACCGCGCCGCCTCGCCCTACACGACGGCGCAGACCATGCGCGCGTGGGCGCCGTTCGGCCTGCTGACGGCCATCGTCACCGTGTGGAGCCTGCCCGGTTTCAAGGCGCTGTTTGCCGCCGGCGGCGCGTTGTCAAGTCTGGTCATCAAGATTCACGTGCCCTACCTGGACCAGCTGGTGATCAAGACGATGCCCATCGTGGCCGCGCCGAAGGCGTATGACGCCGTCTTCAAGCTCGACCTGCTGTCGGCCGTGGGCACGGCGATCTTGCTGACGGCTGTACTGTCGATGCTGATGCTGCGCATGAAGCCGCGCGATGGCTTCAAGGCGTTCGTGGAAACCGTGGTGGAATTGCGCCGTCCCGTGCTGTCGATCGGCCTGGTGCTGGCGTTTGCCTTCGTTGCCAATTACTCGGGCATGTCGTCCACCCTGGCCCTGCTGCTGGCCGGCAGCGGCGCCGCCTTCCCGTTCTTCTCGCCATTCCTGGGCTGGCTGGGCGTCTTCCTGACGGGGTCCGACACATCCTCGAACGCCTTGTTCTGCTCCCTGCAAAACACGACGGCGCACCAGATCGGCGTCTCCGACACCTTGCTGGTGGCGGCCAATACGACGGGCGGCGTGACGGCGAAGATGATTTCGCCCCAATCGATCGCCGTCGCCTGCGCGGCGACTGGCCTGGTGGGCAAGGAATCGGACCTGTTCCGCTTTACCTTGAAGCACAGCCTGTTGTTTGCCGTGATCATCGGTATCATCACCATGCTGCAGGCCTACGTTTTCACCGGCATGATCCCGCACTGAGCGATCCGTAGAAGTACGTAGTAAAACTAGATCAAATGATAGCGAAACGTGCAGAGGGTCATGAAAATGACCTGATGCACTGCAGCATATTGAGGATGGCCCGGCGCAATGCCGGGTCCGCGGCAATACCATCCGCATCGAGACCCGACCCCAGCAGAGGCAGGCTGATGCAGGCCTCGTCGATCAGGCGCGCCGACATGGTGCTTACCGTTTCGCGCAAGGACGCCTGCGCATGCGTGGCGCGCGGCGAAGCGTTCAGCAGCACCAGCGGCTTGTCGATGAATGATTCATTTCCTACCATCCAGTCCAGCGCGTTTTTCATGGGGCCGCTTACGCCGTGCGCGTATTCGGGGCTGGCCAGCATCAGCACGTCGGCCGCCAGGATGGCGTCGCGCAGGCCTGTCACGGCCGGCAAGCTGTCGGCGTCGAGGTCGGGATTGAACAGGGGTAATTCACCGAGTCCCTGATAGATGCGGATGTCGAATGGCGTTGGGGCAAGCTGGGCGATGGCGCGCAGCAGGGCGGTGTTCAGCGAGGCGGCGCGCAGGCTGCCGGCGATGGCGAGGATGGTGATGGGCGTTTTCATCCCGCCTGTATAGCCCATCCTGTGCTCAAGCGCAAGGCGAGCAGGATGGCGCTATCGATGTTGCACAGCCAATCAGTGGCTGGGTACTGCGTCACTTAACGGCTCAGGCCGCTCATCCAGCTAGGCTGCGGGTTGGCGCGGGCCAGTTCGCGCATACGGTATTCCAGATCGTAACGGTCGGTCGATTCGGCCAGGTAGGCTTCTTCGTAAGCGCGTTCGCGGCGGTCGCTGCTTTGGTTCAGCCAGGCTCCGACGCGCTTGGCGGCGTGGACGAGGGTGGCGACGATATTGCTGTTTTGCGTGGTGTGGTAAGTAAATGCGGTAGACATGGCAGACTCCTTATGTGGCGTGCCGCGTTGTGCTGCACTGCAATATAAGTATAGCGATTCCAAGTTATAAGGCTACTTTTGATTTCAAATGTCAGCTATTCATTTTTATAATAACAGGCGGGAAAGCTGCGCAATACGGGGCTTTAAGGCATAATGCCGGCGCAGTATCGTAGTTTTACTACAAGACTGTTTTGTCCTGGATGTTGTTTTCAGACGCAGCCCGCAGGCGTGCCGCGCCCACAAGACATCGTTCTGACGAGAAACGGTCGGCCGTGCGCCTGCCGCGCGCAAGAATCGCCGTGCCTGCCCCCGTATCGCTGATGGCAGTCATGGCCCACGCTGATATCTGCGTGGCGCTTGCGCGTCCTGGTGCTGCCCGGGTGGAAACGCTTCCATGCCTGGCGCGATCAACTTGGAATTGAAAAATGGAGAAGGTATGGAATACGTAAAGCAAGGCCAGGGCGTACCGTCCGCACAGGCCGGCACGCAAAACAATACAGGCGCCCTGATCATTGTCACGGTGCTGTTTTTTCATGTGGGGGCTGCTGACCTCGCTCAATGATGTGCTGATTCCCCATCTGCGCTCGATCTACACGCTGACCTATGTACAGGCGATGCTGGTGCAGTTCTGCTTCTTTGGCGCCTACGCCATCGTCTCGCTGCCGGCCGGCATGCTGATCAAGAAAATTGGCTACCAGCGCGGCGTCGTCGCCGGCCTGCTGATCGCCGCCGCCGGCTGCGCCATGTTCTACCCCGCATCCACCGGCAGCTATGCGCTGTTCCTCTTGTCCTTCTTCATCCTGGCGGCCGGCATCACCGTGCTGCAGGTGGCGGCCAATCCCTACGTGACGGAACTGGGCGATCCGCAAACTGCGTCGAGCCGTTTGACCCTGACGCAAGCGTTCAATGCGCTGGGCACGACCGTGGCGCCAGCGCTCGGCGGCATGCTGATCTTGTCGGGCACCGTGCTGACGGTGCAGCAGTTTGACCTGCTGCCAGCGGCCGAGCAACTGGCCTACCGCGCCAAGGAAGCGGCCTCCGTGCAAGGTCCTTACATGGTGCTGGCCGCTACCCTGGTGATACTGGCGGTGCTGTTCGCGCTGGCAAAATTGCCGAAGATTTCGCATGCGGACGATGCGGCTGCCCTGGCGCAGGATGGCCACAAGGTCTCGATCTGGTCGCACCGTCACCTGGTGCTGGGCGCGCTGGCCATCTTCCTGTATGTCGGTGGTGAGGTCAGCATCGGCAGCTTCCTGATCAACTTCCTGGGCGAGAGCCATATTGCTGGCCTCAGCCACGCCGACGCCGCCTATTTCGTCAGCTATTACTGGGGTGGCGCCATGCTGGGCCGCTTCGTCGGCTTTGCCGTGATGCGCTATGTCAGCCCGGGCAAGACCCTGGCCTTCAACGCCGCCGTCGTCATCGCGCTGATCCTCGTCGCCGTGTTCTCCAGCGGTCACACGGCCATGTGGGCATTGATCGCCGTCGGCCTGTTCAATTCCATCATGTTCCCGACCATCTTCAGCATGGCCCTGAACAAGCTGGGCGCGCAAACGGGACAAGGCTCGGGCATCCTGTGCATGGCCATCGTCGGCGGCGCCATCGTGCCGTTCATCCAGGGCTTCCTGGCCGACCATATCAACCTGCAGCTGTCCTTCCTCGTGCCGGCCCTGTGCTACACCTTCATTTTGTATTTCGGCTGGAAGTACGCCAGCATGTACAAGGACGACGCCGCCAAATAAGCTGCGCTGTCGTGATCAATCAAAAGGGTGGCCACGGCCACCCTTTTTTTGTCAGTGCGCGAACGGCGTGCCCAGCACGTCCTGGCATACCTCGAGCCAGGCGCGCGCCGCATGCGACAGATAGCGCCCGCTCCAGACGTGCGCCACCTGCCACGCCACTTCCGGTTCGACGAGGCGCACCGCCTCCAACGGTTCGCCGGCCAGGCGGTGGATGAACGGCTCCGGCAGCAGGGCCACGCCCAGGCCGGCCGAGGCCATCGCCACCAGCCAGTCCCACTGGCCGCTCTGGGCCGCAATCGTCGGCGAGAAACCCGCCTGCGCGAAATGCTGGCGCAGGCTGCGCGTGAGCGCGAAATCATCCTTTAACAGCACCAGCGGCAGGTCGGCCAGCGCCTTGAAGGGCAGTGTCGTGCGGTTTTTTTGGAACGTGCCCGGCTCGGCCAGGGCCCAGATCGGGTAACTGGCGATGGTCACCGCCACGAGATCGAGTTCAGGGTCGGCCGGCAGCACCGTCATGCCGATTTCCAGCTCGCCGGCCGCCACCTTGCGCTCGATCTGCTGGCCCGTGTCTTCCTGCAGGGTCAGGCTGATGTGCGGGTGGCGCGCGCGGAAGGCCTTCAATACAGGCGTGAACAACACATTGATCATGGGCGGGATGCCGACCGTCAGGCTGCCGCGCTGCAAGGCCTGGGTGTCGCGCACTTCCAGGGTCAGCTGGCGCATATTGGCCAGCATTTCCTGGCCGTGCTGATAGACGATGCGGCCCGTGTCCGTCAGGGTCAGCTTGCGCCCGTCGCGCACCAGCAGCTGGGCGCCCACTTCCTCTTCCAGCTGGCGCACCATCTTGCTGATGGTGGACTGGGTCAGGTGCAGCGATTCTGCCGCCTGCGTAAAGCTCGACAGGCGCACGGTTTCGACAAAATAGCGCAGGGAACGGATATCCAAGATGGGGCTCGCCTCGGCGAAGCATGAAAATATCGACTGGGTTTGGCGAAATTAATTCATGCCATGCATGTAACCGGGATTTTATACTGAATCCACTTATGGGGTTGGTGTATGACAGCCATCCAGTTTGAGAATATTAAGAATATCAGGAGCATCACGATGTACGAGGACCGTATCCGCCACCCAGGCTTGCTCAGCAAAATCATGAGCGCCGATGAGGCAGCCAAATTGTTCCGCAACGGCATGCGTGTCGGCATGAGCGGCTTTACCCGTGCCGGCGACGCCAAGGCCCTGCCGCGCGCGCTGGCCGAGCGCGCCCTGCAAGACCCCTTGAGCCTGACCCTGATCACGGGCGCTTCGCTGGGCAATGGCAGCGACGGCCTGATGGCCGAGGCGGGCGTGCTGGCGCGCCGCATGCCGTTCCAGGTCGACCCTGTGCTGCGCGGCAAGATCAACAACGGTGAAGTCATGTTCATCGACCAGCATCTGTCGGAAACGGCCGAGCAGCTGCGCTCGGGCAATCTGGCTGCCGTCGATATCGCCGTCATCGAAGCGACGGCCATCACGGCCGCGGGCGCCATCATCCCGACCATGTCGGTGGGCAACTCCGCCGCCTTCGCCCAGCAGGCAACGCAGGTCATCATCGAAATCAACCTGTCCACGCCGCTGGCGCTGGAAGGCTTGCATGACATCTATATTCCGCAAACCTTGCCGGGCCGCGAACCGATTCCCCTCACGCGCGTCGACCAGCGGCTGGGTAGCACGGCCATCGCCATCGATCCGGCCCGCATCGCCGCCATCGTCATCACGGACAGCCCCGACAGCCCGTCGAACGCCTTGCCGCCCGACGCGGAAACGCAGGCCATCGCCAGCCACGTGATCGCCTTCCTGCAAGGCGAAGTGGCAGCCGGGCGCATGGGCCCGGAATTGCTGCCCCTGCAGGCGGGCATCGGCACCATCGCCAACGCCGTGCTGCATGGCCTGATCGGTTCGCCTTTCCAGAACATGACGATGTATTCGGAAGTGCTGCAGGACAGCGCCATCGAGCTGCTCGATTCGGGCCAGCTGGCGTTTGCCTCCGCCTCGTCGATCACCCTCTCGGCCGCCGTGCATCAAAAGCTGATGGACAATATCGACCATTACCGCTCGAAGATCGTGCTGCGCCCGCAAGAGATCAGCAACCATCCGGAAATCGTGCGCCGCCTGGGCATCATCGCCCTGAACACGGCGCTCGAATTTGATATTTATGGCAACGTCAATTCCACGCACGTGTGCGGCACGCACATGATGAATGGCATCGGCGGCTCGGGCGACTTTGCGCGCAATGGGCAAGTGTCGATGTTCGTGTCGAAATCGGCGGCCAAGGGCGGGCGCATTTCCAGCGTCGTGCCGATGGTCTCGCATGTGGACCATACGGAACATGACGTCGACGTGCTGGTCACGGAGTGGGGCTATGCGGACTTGCGTGGCCTGGCGCCGCGCGAACGGGCGCCGTTGATTATCGAGCGCTGCACGCATCCCGATTACCGCGATCAATTGCGCGCGTATTACGACGCGGCGTGCCAGCGCGGCGGCCACACGCCGCACATCCTGGAGCAGGCGCTGTCGTGGCATACGCGCTACCAGGAAACGCAGAGCATGCTGGCCGCGTAGTAAGTCAGGTCAGCGCAGATAAAGGCAGGACAGGGCAGGGCGGTGCATCACCGCGCCTGCCCCGCCCGGCGCACCTTGCGCCAGATCAAAGGTCAGAGTGCCGGTGCAAATCGCAGGCGGATGCCTTGCGTGACGACAGCCAGCAAATCGTCGATATGCGCGTTCATTTCCGGGTGCGGCGTCCACGGGTCGCCCGCATCCATGACGATGCGCAGCGACACGAGGCCGTGCAGCGATTGCCAAAAGATTTGCGTCATCGTGTGCAGCGCCGGCTCGTCCTGGCGCACCTGGCCCGCCTGCGCCAGCTCGCCGAACAGGTGCAGCGCATAGGCGTACGGGTCTTGTTCGATATTGCCGTGTTCGACTTCGACGGCATCGATTTCCGCATGCGGACGCAGCTCCATGAAGATCAGCGAATACTCGTCGGGATGCTGGAAGCCGTATTCTATGTAGGCGCGGCCGACCAGGCGGATGCGTTCCCACGGGTCAGTGCTGGTGGCGCACGCCGTGCGCATGGCGCGCACCAGTTCCAGCAAGTCCTTGTCCATGGCCTGGGCGATCAGGGTGGCCTTGTCGCGGAACAGGGCGTACTCGACGGTAGTGGAAAAACCGGCCGCCTCGGCCACCTTGCGGATGGAGACGGCGCGTGCGCCGCCCTTCTTGATGAGATCTTTGACGACGTCGATGATGTGCTCGCGCCGCGCCTGAGCCTCGCGTAACTTTCTTTCCTGGATATTAGTTAACTTCTTGTCCACGACTCTTTCCTGGCGACTCTATGAAAGCAAGAATTATAGGGGGGCGACCCGGCGCCAATGTGTCAGCCGCTGTTACAAATCAGTTTTTTGTCCGGTAGATGCAACAGCTGACCGATTTTTCGCGCTTTTGCCCGGCACTTTTCCATCGATGCCCCGGATTGGTGCATAAATCGCCGGACCAGGCTTTGCGAACGGGGCCAAAGGGCGGAAAATAGCGGGATAGCTTACACTGCGTTTTTTAGCGCGCCGGCATTGGCCCACGAGGCGACGCCGGAACACTTACATTCGGACGGGATCATTACATGACCATTAAAATCAGCCAGAACTTCGACTCGGGCGCCATCGAGGTGGTGAGCGCCACCAGCGCCGGCGCCATCGACCTGAACTTGCGCAAGGATAGCCACGCCGACATCCACCAGTGGTTCCACTTCCGCCTGCAGGGCGCGCGGGGGCAGGCATGCACGATGCGCTTCCTGAACGCGGGCCAGGCCACCTATCCGGCCGGCTATGAAGACTACCAGGCCGTGGCCAGCTACGACAGCGAAAACTGGTTCCGCGTGCCGACGTCGTTCGATGGCCAGGTCATGACGATCTCGCATACACCGGAACTCGACAGCGTGTACTACGCCTATTTCGAGCCGTATTCGTGGGAACGCCATTTGCGCCTGCTGGGCGAAGTGGCCGAGCATCCGCTGGCGCGCGTATCCGACCTGGGCAGCACGGTCGATGGCCGCGACATGAACATGGTGACCATCGGCAACCCGCAGGCGGAAAAGAAAATCTGGGTCATCGCGCGCCAGCATCCGGGCGAATCGATGGCCGAATGGTTCGTCGAAGGCCTCATCGACTCGCTGCTCGACGACGCCAATCCGATCGCGCGCAAGCTCTTGCAGCGCGCCGTGTTCCACATCGTGCCGAACATGAATCCGGACGGCTCCATCCGCGGCAACCTGCGCACGAATGCGGCTGGCGCCAACCTGAACCGCGAATGGATGACGCCATCGCTGGAGTCCAGCCCGGAAGTGCTGTGCGTGAAAAACAAGATCCACGAAACGGGCGTCGACATGTTCTTCGACATCCATGGCGATGAAGCGTTGCCGTACAACTTTGTGGCCGGCAATGAAATGCTGGAAAACTTCACGCCGGTCCAAGCGGCGCACCAGAAGGCCTTCATCGAGCGCTACAAGCAGGCCAGTCCCGACTTCCAGGACAAGTTCGGCTATGCGGCCAGCAAGTACAAGTCGGACATGCTGACCCTGGCGTCGAAGTACATCGGCCACCACTTCGGTTGCCTGGCGCTGACCCTGGAAATGCCGTTCAAGGAAAACGCCGACTTGCCCGATCCGGCCGTAGGCTGGAACGGCGCGCGCAGCGCGGCCCTGGGCGCGGCCATGCTGCAGCCTATCCTGCTGTCGCTGGATTGAACGGCGTTGTTCATGGGTATCGAGATCGAGCGTAAATTTTTGCTTGCCGGCGACGCCTGGCGCGGCCTGGGCCAGTCGGTCCTGCTGCGCCAGGGGTATTTGTCGTCTGCGCGCGAGCGCGTGGTGCGCGTGCGCATCGAAGGCGAGCAGGCGATGCTGACTATCAAGGGCGCGAACGTGGGCGCGACGCGCGGCGAGTGGGAGTATCCGATCCCGCTGGCCGACGCCGCCGAACTGCTGGACGGCCTGTGCGAACAGCCGCTGATCGAAAAGTACCGCCACCGCATCGAATACGCGGGCATGGTGTGGGAAGTCGACGAGTTCCTGGGCGCCAATGCGGGCCTGGTGGTGGCCGAGATCGAACTGGCCTCGGAAGACCAGCCCTTCGACAAGCCCGACTGGATAGGCGCGGAAGTGTCGGGCGATGCGCGCTACTACAACGCAAACCTGATCCGCCACCCGTTTTCACAGTGGTGATGGCGCGATAAGCGCGACTTGAAATGTAAAAAGGCGGAACCGAGGTTCCGCCTTTTTGTTTTTAAACGTCTTTTAATCAAGGTATCGACACCTCTTCAAACCGTAGCGAGCAAGCCCGATATCGGGTTGAGTAACGCAGCTGTACTAACGGTACAGCGAGTAACGCCGACCCGAGAGCGGGCTGCGCAGTAGGTTTGAAGAGTGTGTCATCAGATCAATGGAAGTGCTCGGTACCTTGCGGCGTATCTTCCGGCATTTCCGCATGCGCCAGCTCGCCGACCGGGTCGGCAAACAGCGGGGCGCCGCAATCGTCGCAGTATTCACCGACAAAGCGTTCCGCGTGGCGCTTGATCTGCGTCACGCCGGCCGCGTTCAGGTGCTCGATGATTTCATCGACGGGCGTCTTTTGCTTGTCCAGCGCGGCGATGCCGACCTGGATCAGGCCTTCGATCGGCGTGCCATCCTCGTCTTCCTGGCCATATAAAGGCCAGACGATGCCGTAGATGACGTCCGGCGCCTGGCGCAGGGTGAAGGCGATGCGGTACTCATCCACCTGGCCATCGGCCGCTTCCTCGCCGAAACCGGCGATGACGGCGCGCAGTTCCGATGGCTCGATGGCCAGCGTATGCGTCAGGTAGTGCACGGCGGCGCGCACGGAGACGGGACGGATCAGCTTGTCCGCTTCGCGGCAGGCCACGTAGTACGCTTCCGGCAACAGCAATTCCAGGCCGCAGCCGGGCAGCAGGCGGGCAATCGTCGGCGTCGCCTGCGTGCGCCATTGTTCCAGGGCGGCGCTGCGCTCGGCGATGAAGTCGAGCTGGCTGGCCGGCGTCTGCCAGCGGAACAGCGGTGCGCCAGCAGGCGCCACCACGGCCACCAGGAGGTAGCGCGTGTCGGCCAGGAAGGGCGCCGTTTCCGCTTCTTTGCTTGAGGGCTTGACGGCCGTGCCTTTCAGGGCGGCCAGTGCCAGCTTCTGCGTCTTGGCATAGGTCTCGACGTGGCTGCGCGGCAGCTGGTCGATCGAGTACAGGGTTGGCGCCATGGCCATCTTCGTGCCATCGGCCAGCAGGTGGGCGGCGAAATGCGCCGACAGCACGCCGTGCGTGTCGCCGGCCATGGGGCCGGAGGCGATGGAAAAGCGCGTCCACGCCAGAATGGGCACGGCGACCAGCAGGGCGTCATAGCGCACATCTTCATGCGTGATGACGGTTGATTCACTGATGGCTTCAACGCAGTCCATCAGCACGTCGTAGGCGTTCAAGTCTTCCTTGAACAGGCTGCCCAGGGTGTTGTCGATGGTGTCCTGGTGGCCAGTTTTGAGTAATTTCTGGAGCTGCGTATCCAGGCTGTGTTCCCAGGACCGCTCTTCGAGACGGCTGGCTGCCTGTACGATCGCCTGGGCAAAGGTGACCAGGCGCTGGCTGTCGGCAGTCAGTTTATGGGATGAATCTTTGGAAGGACGACGCATAGCGGGATAAGAGTCTCGGAAAGTGAAAAAAATGGATCAGTCAAACAATGATAAACCCTTATAACCATATTGTAGAGGATTCAGCCGCACGCAATACGTAAGCTATCCTTAGATCATGCCAATAGTCTAAATTTCAAGGAAAAACGGGGCGTCGGGACGAAAAAAAGCGCCGGTCGGAACCGGCGCTTTTATCTTGTCTCACAGCTGGGCTGATTACTCGGCCAGCAGTTGACGCAGCACGAATGGCAGGATACCGCCATGCTTGTAGTAATCGACTTCGATAGGTGTATCGATGCGCAGCAGCACTTTCACGTCGACGCTGGTGCCGTCGGCGCGGTGGATCACCAGGGTGGCCAGTTGCTGTGGCTTGATTTCGCCTTCGAGGCCTTTCAGGTCGAAGGTTTCGTTGCCGGTGATGCCCAGGGTTTGCACGCTGTCGTCGCCGATGAATTGCAGCGGCAGCACGCCCATGCCCACCAGGTTCGAACGGTGGATGCGCTCGAAAGAACGGGTGATCACGGCTTTCACGCCCAGCAGCTGGGTGCCCTTGGCTGCCCAGTCGCGCGACGAGCCCGTACCGTACTCTTCGCCGCCGAAGACCATGGTTGGCGTACCTTCAGCAACATATTTCATCGCTGCGTCGTAGATCGACATCTGTTCGCCGGAAGGCTGGTGAATCGTGATGCCGCCTTCGACCGCCGAACCGTCTGCCTTGGCAGGGATCATGCGGTTTTTGATACGCACGTTGGCAAACGTGCCGCGCATCATGATTTCATGGTTGCCGCGACGCGAGCCGTAGGAGTTGAAGTCCGCTTTCAGGACGCCGTTTTCCTTCAGCCATTTGCCTGCAGGGCCATTTTCCTGGATCGAGCCGGCTGGCGAGATGTGGTCGGTGGTGATGGAATCGCCGAACACGCCCAGTGCGCGCGCGCCTTCGATGCCGGTGGCGACAGCCGCTGGCGTCATCGAGAAGTTGTCGAAGAATGGTGGTTCCGCGATGTAGGTCGATTTCGGCCAGTTGTAGACTTGACCGGACACGGTCGTGACTTTTTCCCACAGCTTGCCTGGTGCGCCCTTGACGTCGGCGTAGTTATCCTTGAACACCTTGGCGTTCATGGCGAACTTCATCATGGCCGAGACTTCAGCCGAGGTCGGCCAGATGTCGCCCAGATAGACGTCCTTGCCGCCCTTGCCCTTGCCGACAGGTTCCGTCATCAGGTCGCGCGTCATGTTGCCGGCGATGGCGTAGGCGACGACCAGCGGTGGCGAAGCCAGGAAGTTCGAGCGGATGTTCGGGTGAATACGCGCTTCGAAGTTACGGTTGCCCGACAGCACAGCCGACGCGACGATATCGTGCGTGGCGATGGCTGCGTTCAGCTCAGGCGTCAGGTCGCCCGCATTGCCGATACAGGTGGTGCAGCCGTAGGCGGTCACGCCGAAGCCCAGTTTTTCCAGGTACGGCAGCAGGCCGGCAGCGGTCAGGTACTCAGTCACGACGCGCGAGCCGGGAGCCAGCGAGGTCTTGATGTGCGGAGCGACTTTCAGGCCGGCTTCCACGGCTTTCTTGGCCAGCAGGCCGGCAGCCAGCATCACGCTCGGGTTCGAGGTGTTGGTGCACGAGGTGATCGCGGCGATCAGTACGTCGCCGTTCGACACTTTCACGCCGTTCGTCGTTTCGTACACGGCAGCCAGGTCGGCCGGATTCTTGTTGAAACCGTTTTCCGTGGTCGGCTTGGCGAACAGCTCGGCGAAGTTTGCCTTGACGTTGCCGATTTCGATACGGTCTTGCGGGCGTTTCGGGCCAGCCAGCGACGGAGCGACCGTGGCCAGGTTCAGTTCCACCACGCGGGTGTAGTCGATGTCGCCGGCTTTTGGCACGCCGAACAGGTTTTGCGCCTTGAAGTAGCCTTCGAACGCGGCGATTTCAGCCTTGCTGCGGCCGGTGCCCTTGAAGTAATCGATGGTCGCTTCGTCGACTGGGAAGAAGCCCATGGTCGCGCCGTATTCCGGTGCCATGTTGGCGATCGTCGCGCGGTCGGTCAGGGTCAAGGACTCGGTGCCTTCGCCAAAGAATTCGACGAACTTGCCGACGACTTTTTCTTTGCGCAGCAGTTCGGTGATGGTCAGTACCAGATCGGTGGCGGTGCAGCCTTCGCGCAGCGCGCCCGACAGGTTCACGCCGATGACGTCTGGCGTCAGGAAGTAGACCGGTTGGCCCAGCATACCGGCTTCCGCCTCGATGCCGCCCACGCCCCAGCCGACCACGCCGATGCCGTTGATCATGGTGGTGTGCGAGTCGGTGCCGACCAGGGTGTCAGGGTAGTACACGTCGCCGGCTTTCTTGCCTGCGTGGTGCACGCCGCGCGCCAGGTATTCCAGGTTGACTTGGTGGACGATGCCGAAGCCTGGTGGCACGACGCCGAAGGTGTCGAAGGCTTGCATGCCCCATTTCATGAACTGGTAACGCTCGTTGTTACGCGAGAATTCCAGTTTCATGTTCAGGTCCAGCGCTTTCTTTTCGCGGTAGTGATCGATGGTCACCGAGTGGTCGACCACCAGGTCGACCGGTACCAGCGGTTCGATCTTCTTGGCGTTGATGCCCATCTTGGCGGCCACGTTGCGCATCGCTGCCAGGTCGGCCAGCAGAGGTACGCCGGTGAAGTCTTGCAGCACGACGCGCGCCACTACGAACGGGATCTCGTCGGTGCGCTCGGCGGTCGGGCCCCAGCTCGCCAATTGCTTGACGTGTTCTTCGGTGACTTTTTTGCCGTCGCAGTTGCGCAATACCGATTCGAGCACGATACGAATCGACACTGGCAGGCGGGAGACATTGATGCCCAGGCTTTTTTCCAGCGCAGGCAGGGAATACAGCTTGCCCTTCTTGCTATCCGAAATATTAAAGTCCTTGAGCGTGTTCAGAGTGTTGCGGGACATGACCTCTCCTTGTTGGGTATCGTCTATTTATTGATTATTCAAATTACAAAACATGACTGAGCCCCCGAAGAGGCCCTTGCTGCTCACATCAGCCGCCGGTCGCCGGCAGCACGCCCAGCGATGGCGGGGCTTCCACCACTGCTGCCGGCTTGGCTTGCTCCGCATCCTTGCATTCATTGGCCAGTTGGCGGCCCTGCTTGGAGTCGAGCAGCATGCCCTTGGCCGGGATGCCGATCCAGACGAGACCATACAAACGGTTCTCGAAGCGGTTGGCGCCGGTGGTGGTGCCAACGCGGCTCAGGCGGTGCAGGCGCTTCTTCCAGCGCAGGGCGATGTGTTTGTCGTCAGTAGCATTGGTGTAGATGGTAATTTTATTACCAAGCTCGCAATTGAAATCGGTGGAGGCCGAGCCTGTCGTGTTCGGTTCATCGGCTTCTTCCTTGTCGGCGACCGACATGGCGAGCGGATGCGCTTCCTTGGCGGCCGCCTTGGCCTTGGTGGTCTTGGCCTTTGGCTTGGCCTTGACTGCCTTGGGATTTGCCTCTGCCGTGGCGGCGAAGCTGGCTGGTGCCAGCGTGAGGGTCATGGCGCCCAGCGCGACGCTGCAGGCAATTGCTAATTTGGAGATGGACATCGTGTAATTCCTGTCAGTTTTCTGTGGTGCTGGTAGGCAGCGCGTTGAGTAATGCAGCGGCCGCCTCGGGCAGGCCGAGGCCTGCCAGTTTGGCGCGTTGCAAAACGGTCCAATAATATCGGTAGCTGGCGCGGTCGTGCAAGCGGCCATTTTGCGCAATCGGTCCCCAGTTGGCGCGCAGCGCCTCGTTCAGGATGTTGCTGGCCTCGTTGACTTCGGACAGGCGCGGCGTGAAGGCCTTGATGATGGGCTTGATCTGGTCCGGGTGGATGCTCCACATGCGCGTGTAGCCGAACTCGGCTGTCGCGCGCTGGGCGTCATTCGCCACCACGGCCGAGTCGCGCACGTCCGTCGTCACGTTGTGCGACGGCACCTTGCCGTGCGCGTGGCAGGCGGCCGCCACTTCCAGCTTGGCGCGCACCACCAGCGGGTGCGTGAACTGGCCCGGCGTGCGCATGGCGGCGGCGGGAATGGCGCCGTAGTGGGCCGAAACGAAATCCATGATGCCGAAGGACAGGCATTCGACCTGGGGCAGGGCGGCGATGGCGTAGGCATCGCGCAGCGCGCCGTGCGTCTCGATCAGGATATGCACGGGCAGGTTGTCGCGGCCGGCGCGGCGCGCGTGCAGGTTGATCAGGTCGATGGCCAGCATGGCGTCCTGCACGCCGCCCACCTTGGGCACGGCGATGTAGGCCAGGCGGGATGCGGCGGTGCAGATGATTTCCACGTCGCGCGCAAAGAACGGGCTGTCGACGTCGTGCACGCGCACGCCGATGCGGTTGAACTGGTTCTCGTCGCTGGCCAGCAGGCCGGCGATCAGGTGGGCGTGGGATTCTTCATTGCCGGCGCTGGCGCCGTCTTCGCAGTCGAACGTGATGTCGAACAGGGGGCCAAGCTCTTGTTGCAAAGCAATCGATTTACGCATCAGCTTTTCAGAGCCGGCGTAGTGGTCGCAAGCGGCGAGCAACAGCGGCTGGCGTTTGCCTTGGAATAAAACCTCGGAAGGGTGCATGCTTAAGGCATTTCTGCAGGTAAAAACTACTTGATAAAACAGCCGCGCCGCGAATCTCGCGGGGCGGCCTTCTTGGCGGGCGGCGCTCAGGCCGCGCCGCCAATACTGGATTTATGCCAGCAGGTGTTTCACGCCTTCGCGCTCTTCGGTCAGTTCTTTCAGGGTCAGGTTGATGCGCTCTTGCGAGAATGCATCGATTTCCAGACCTTGAACGATGGTGTACTCACCGTTGTCGGTGGTGACAGGGAAACCGAATACGGTGCCTTCAGGGATGCCATACGAGCCATCCGACGGTACGCCCATGGTGGTCCATTTGCCGTTCGTGCCCAGCATCCAGTCATGGATGTGGTCGATGGCGGCGTTCGCTGCCGACGCTGCCGACGACAGGCCGCGCGCTTCGATGATGGCCGCGCCGCGCTTGCCGACGGTTGGCAGGAAGGTGTTGGCGTTCCATTCCTGGTCGTTGATCAGATCCTTGACTGCCTTGCCGTTTACGGTGGCGAAGCGGTAGTCGGCGTACATCGTTGGCGAGTGATTGCCCCAGACGGTCAGCTTCTCGATATCTTTCACTGCGGTGCCGGTCTTGGCAGCGACTTGCGACAGCGCGCGGTTGTGGTCCAGACGCAGCATGGCGGTGAAGTTTTTCGCTGGCAGCGATGGCGCCGATTTCATGGCGATGTAGGCGTTGGTGTTGGCAGGGTTGCCGACCACCAGTACTTTGACATTGCGCGAAGCGACGGCGTCGAGCGCCTTGCCTTGTACCGTGAAGATCTGGGCGTTCGCTTCCAGCAGGTCCTTGCGTTCCATGCCTGGGCCGCGTGGACGCGCGCCAACCAGTACGGCCACGTCGACATCCTTGAATGCGGTCAGCGGATCGGAGTGGGCGGTCATTTCCGTCAGCAGAGGGAAAGCGCAGTCGTCGATTTCCATCATCACGCCCTTGAGCGCCTTCTGGGCTTTTTCGTCCGGGATTTCAAGCAGTTGCAAGATGACAGGCTGGTCTTTGCCGAGCATGTCGCCATTGGCGATGCGGAACAACAGGGCGTAGCCGATCTGGCCGGCGGCGCCGGTCACTGCAACACGCATTGGGGTTTTAGCCATGATGAATCTCCAAAAATGGGAAAGAAAACGGGCTTGAAGCTGGGCTTACGCTTATCCGGAAAAACTATAATGATACCAAAACCGGCCCGCGTCACCGAATTGCTGGTGTACGCTGCCGTCACGCTCGTGCTGCACGAGGCCAGAGTGGCTGGCCGACAACATAAAACGATGGCTCACAAGTTTTATCGAGGGCAGTTTAGGCCTCTGATCTGTATCTGTCAATCATATCTTATGTCTTATATAAGACAGATAACTACGAGTGTTTTACTGGACGCGGGCAGTGATTTGTGTTGAAATGTCGGACTATGAATTCCGCCTCGTCCAATCTGACCAATAATGCCACTGCTGCAAGCGGGGCGGTCAGTCCGACCGCGGGCACCCCGGCCACGCCTGCTGCCGCAGCGGCCAGCACCACCACCCCTGTCGCCAGCGTCGTTAATACCACTGCCGCCACTGCCACCACTTCCGTGGCCTCACCCACCTTCAGTCCCCTGTACCAGCAGATCAAGGCGCTCATCACGCAAAGCCTGCAATCGGGCGAATGGAAGCCGGGCGAGCTCATTCCCAGCGAAGTCGAGCTGGCCGGCCGTTTCAAGGTCAGCCAGGGCACGGTGCGCAAGGCCATCGATGAACTGGCCGCCGAGAATCTCGTCATGCGCCGCCAGGGCAAGGGTACCTTCGTTTCCACCCACCACGAGGCGCGCGCGCATTTCCGCTTCTTGCGCCTGGTGCCGGACGAAGGCGTGCCGCATTACCCAGAAAGTAAGTTTATTGAAGTCAAGCGCGTGCGCGCACCGGCCGACGTGGCGCGTCTGATGGACCTGAAGTCCGGCGACGCCGTCATCTTCATCAAGCGCGTGCAGTATTTCGACGGCGTGCCGACCATCGTCGAGGAGCTGTGGCTGCCCGGCCTGATCTTCAAGGGCCTGACGGCCGAGCGCCTGGTGGAATACAAGGGCCCCATGTACGGCCTGTTCGAAACGGAATTTGGCACGCGCATGATACGCGCGTCCGAGCAGATCCGCGCCGTCTGCGCCGATGCGGGCGCCGCGCAACTGTTGAATATCGACCTCGGCACGCCCTTGCTCAGTTCCGAGCGCGTGTCGTTTACCTACGGCGACAAGCCGGTCGAACTGCGCCGGGGCTTGTACCTGACCAGTCGCCATCATTATCAGAATGAACTCAGCTGAAGCGGCGGGGCGCCCTCGGGCGCCCGAACAAGCAGCAAGGCCGAAGTACATCGCTTGCAAGGTGCCTGCCGCAAGGCGGGCAACGGAGACAACGGAAAGCGCAGCGACAGCATGGCCCGCCCCGGCGGGTCGTGTTTTGCCGGCGATTCTGTAATTAAATTACGTGAACTACGGAAAGTAGCGCGGTATTTTGTAGTAAAAAACCATTTTGGTTATATGTAACAATAGATATTGGTATGGGTTGCGAAAATCGGCGAAAATCGCGGCTTCAATATTTAGTTGAAATTCAAAGGGGAGGTTTTTGTTATGTCTGAAGCCGTAAGAGAAGTACCAAAAAAGAACGGCCGCAATTCCGTAACATCCATGTTACCGAATTGTCGAACTACCGCATGGCGATCGGCGCCATCGTCTCGATCCTGCATCGTATCAGCGGCATCATCATTTTCGCCCTGCTGCCGTGCATCCTGTACATGCTGGAACTGAGCCTGCGTTCCGAAATGTCCTACGCCTACTTCCAGGGCATCGCCTCGCACTGGTTCGTCAAGCTGATCACCTTGGGTCTGGTCTGGGCCTTCCTGCATCACTTCTGCGCCGGCATCCGCCACTTGCTCATGGACGTGCACGTCGCCGCCGAGAAAGAGCCCGCGCGCAATACCGCCAAGTTCGTTCTGGTGATCAGCCTGGTACTGACCGCTCTGGTCGCTTTGAAACTGTTTGGAGTATTTTAATGGCAAACAATAACATCGGACCGAAACGCCTCGTCGTCGGCGCCCATTACGGCTTGCGCGACTGGCTGGCGCAACGCGTCACCGCCCTCGTCATGGTGGCCTACGTCGCCATCCTGCTGATCGCCTTCCTGACCGGCAGCAACTTCAGCTATGAAGGCTGGGCAGGTCTGTTCGCACAGCAATGGTTCAAATTATTCAGCCTGGTGACCTTCGTCGCCCTGTTCTACCACGCCTGGGTCGGTGTACGTAATATCTGGATGGACTACGTGAAAAGCGTTGGCCTCCGCATGACCCTGCAAATTGCCACCATGCTGTGGTTGATCGCTTGTGCCGGCTGGACGGTACAGATACTCTGGAGTGTGTAATCGTGGCAGCATATAAATCTGCAATCCCTACCCGCCGCTTTGATGCGGTAATCGTTGGCGCCGGCGGTTCCGGCATGCGCGCGTCGTTGCAACTGGCTGAAGCCGGTCTGAATGTCGCTGTCCTGTCGAAAGTTTTCCCGACCCGCTCGCACACCGTTGCGGCGCAGGGCGGTATCGGCGCGTCGCTCGGCAACATGGCCGAAGACAACTGGTTCTGGCACATGTTCGACACCGTCAAGGGTGGCGACTATCTGGGCGACCAGGATGCCATCGAATTCATGTGCCGCGAAGCACCGAAGGTCGTGTACGAGCTGGAACACTTCGGCATGCCATTCGACCGCAACCCTGACGGCACCATCTATCAGCGTCCTTTCGGCGGCCACACGGCCCACTTCGGCGAAAAGCCGGTGCAGCGCGCTTGCGCGGCAGCCGACCGTACCGGTCACGCCCTGTTGCACACCCTGTACCAGCGCAACGTGCGCGCGCGTACGCACTTCTTCGTCGAATGGATGGCACTCGATCTGATCCGCGACGCCGAAGGCGACGTGATCGGCGTTGTTGCGCTGGAAATGGAAACCGGCGAATGCATGATCCTGGAAGCAAAAACGACGGTCATGGCCACGGGCGGCGCAGGCCGTATCTTCGCCGCGTCGACGAACGCCTTCATCAACACCGGTGACGGCATGGGCATGGCGGCACGCGCCGGCCTGCCGCTGCAAGACATGGAATTCTGGCAGTTCCACCCGACCGGCGTGGCCGGCGCGGGCGTATTGATCACCGAAGGCGTGCGCGGCGAAGGCGGTATCCTGATCAATAGCGAAGGCGAACGCTTCATGGAGCGCTATGCGCCTACCCTGAAGGATCTGGCGCCGCGCGACTTCGTTTCGCGTTCGATGGACCAGGAAATCAAGGAAGGCCGCGGCTGCGGTCCGAACAAGGACCACGTGATGCTGGACCTGCGCCATATCGGCGCCGACACCATCGCCAAGCGCCTGCCGTCGATCCTGGAAATCGGCCACAAGTTCGCTAACGTCGACGCCACCAAGGAACCGATTCCTGTCGTGCCGACGATTCACTATCAGATGGGCGGCATTCCGACGAACATCCACGGCCAGGTCGTCACCCCGACCGGTCCGGATAATTCGGCCAAGGTTGTCAACGGCCTGTACGCGATCGGCGAATGCGCCTGCGTTTCCGTGCACGGCGCCAACCGCCTGGGCACGAACTCGCTGCTGGATCTGGTGGTCTTCGGCCGCGCGGCCGGCAACCACATCGTCAACAGCGGCCTGAAAGCCAAGGAAAACAAGCCTTTGCCAGCCGACGCTGCCGATTTCGCCATGGGCCGCCTGGCGCGCCTGGAAAACTCGACCGGCACGGAAACCGTGCAGGGCGTGGCGAACGAGATTCGCGCCACGATGCAGAAGTACTGTGGCGTGTTCCGTACCGACGCGATGCTGGACCAGGGTGTGGTCGAAATCATGAAGCTCGACGAGCGCCGCAAGCACGTCTCCTTCAAGGACAAGTCCATGGTGTTCAACACGGCCCGCGTGGAAGCGCTGGAGCTGGACAACCTGATCGAAACGGCGAAAGCGACTATCGTCTCGGCAGCAGCCCGCAAGGAATCGCGCGGCGCTCACGCCCAAGATGATCACCCGACCCGCGACGACGACAACTGGATGAAGCACACGCTGTGGTACTCGGAAGGCAACCGCCTGGAATACAAGCCAGTCGTGACCAAACCGCTGACGGTCGATACCTTCAAGCCAAAACCACGTACTTTCTAAAGGTCAGAACATGGCACGCACTCTCAAATTCAAAATCTACCGCTACGATCCTGACCAGGATGCCAAGCCTTACATGCAAGACCTGACGGTCGAACTGAAAGACACCGACAAGATGCTGCTCGACGCACTGCAGCGCATCAAGTCGGACGTCGATGACTCGCTGGCCCTGCGCCGCTCGTGCCGCGAAGGCGTGTGCGGTTCGGACGCGATGAACATCAACGGCAAGAACGGCCTGGCATGCACCACCAACCTGAACGAACTGTCGGAGCCTATCGTGCTGCGTCCGTTGCCGGGTTTGCCAGTCATCCGCGACCTGATCGTCGACATGACGCAATTCTTCAAGCAGTACGATTCGATCAAGCCTTTCCTGATCAACGATTCGATCCCGCCTGAAAAAGAGCGCCTGCAATCGCCGGAACAGCGCGAAGAACTCGATGGCCTGTACGAGTGCATCCTGTGCGCATGCTGCTCCACGTCGTGCCCGTCGTTCTGGTGGAATCCGGACAAATTCGTCGGCCCGGCCGGCCTGCTGCAAGCCTACCGCTTCATCGCCGATTCGCGCGACGAAGCCACAGGTGCGCGTCTGGACAACCTGGAAGACCCGTACCGCCTGTTCCGCTGCCATTCGATCATGAACTGCGTCGACGTCTGCCCGAAAGGGTTGAACCCGAACAAGGCGATCGGCAAGATCAAGGAATTGATGGTCCGCCGCGCGATCTGATTCGTCTGATCGCGTCCGCCGGGCGCCGTTTGCGGGAAGAGGGTATCCTCTCTTGCCTGCAGGAGGCGCCTGCAAAGCAGCACCGTGCCGCAAGGCACACGTAAAGTGGTAAAACCAAATGACAGAATCAATTTTGTCCTCGCATCAGGCCGACCCGGCCAACCGCGCCCGCCTGCGCTGGCGTTCACGCCGTGGCCTGCTGGAAAACGACATTATCCTGACCCGTTTTCTCGATGCGTATGAAACCGAATTGACCGATGAAGAAGTTGACGCGCTGACGCGTTTGCTGGATTTATCGGACAATGCGTTAATGGATCTGGTACTGGCCCGTAAAGAGCCGGAAGGCGAAGTCGATCTGCCGCATGTGCGCGCACTGCTGCAACGACTGCGCATTGCCTAGACGCCTGGGCGATATATTGCAAACGGTGCGAGTGGCGCGCTGTAGCACTGCCGAATTGCGGTGCGAATTGCAGCCAGAATTTTTGATTTTAATTTCGACTCACTCCCGAGAAGGAAGAGCCCATGAATATCTCTGACACAAAAGCTACCCTGTCGTTCTCCGATGGCAGCCCATCGCTTGAATTTCCAATCTACAAAGGCACGGTTGGCCCGGACGTCATCGACATCCGCAAACTGTACGCCGGTAGCGGCAAGTTCACCTACGACCCAGGCTTTATGTCGACGGCCGCCTGCAACTCGTCGATCACCTACATCGACGGCGACAAGGGCGAGCTGCTGTACCGTGGTTACCCGATCGAACAGTTGGCCGTCAACGCCGACTTCATGGAATCGTGCTACCTGCTGCTGAACGGCGAACTGCCGAACGCGGCGCAAAAAGCCAAGTTCGTCGACACCGTCACCAAGCACACGATGGTGCACGAACAGATGCAATTCTTCTTCCGTGGCTTCCGCCGCGACGCGCATCCGATGTCGGTCCTGGTGGGCACCGTCGGCGCGCTGGCATCGTTCTACCATGACTCGCTGGATATCAACGACCCGCGTCACCGCGAAGTGTCGGCCATCCGCCTGATCGCCAAGATGCCAACCCTGGTCGCCATGACCTACAAGTACTCGGTCGGCCAGCCGTTCGTGTACCCACGCAACGACCTGTCGTACAGCGCCAACTTCATGCACATGATGTTCGCCAACCCGTGCGAAGAGTACAAGGTCAACGACGTGCTGGTGCGCGCCCTGGACCGCATCCTGATCCTGCACGCGGACCACGAGCAAAACGCATCGACATCGACCGTCCGTCTGGCCGGTTCGTCGGGCGCCAACCCGTTCGCCTGTATCGCTGCCGGTATCGCCTGCCTGTGGGGCCCTGCTCACGGCGGCGCCAACGAAGCGGCACTGAACATGCTGAAAGAAATCGGCACCGTCGAGAACATCCCTGCCTTCATCGAGCAAGTCAAGGACAAGAACTCCGGCGTCAAGCTGATGGGCTTTGGCCACCGCGTGTACAAGAACTTCGATCCACGCGCCAAGCTGATGCGTGAAACCTGCTACGAAGTGCTGCAAGAATTGGGTCTGCAAGACGACCCGCTGTTCAAGCTGGCGATGGAACTGGAAAAGATTGCACTGAACGACGACTACTTCGTTTCGCGCAAACTGTACCCGAACGTCGACTTCTACTCGGGCATCGTGCAATCGGCGCTGGGCATCCCGGTATCGCTGTTCACAGGTATCTTCGCCATGGCCCGTACGATCGGCTGGATCGCCCAGTGGAACGAAATGATCGCCGATCCGGAACAGAAAATTGGCCGTCCGCGCCAGCTGTTCGTCGGTTCGACCACGCGCGAAGTACTGCCACTGGACAAGCGTTAATCCACGGCGGTATCGAGCAAACAAAAAACGGGCTTCGGCCCGTTTTTTTATGCGCATCTTGCGCTCGATGCAAACCAGGGCTGTCAGGCTGTTATGCTCGGACCCTGGCTCAACAGGAAGCACAACGCGATGAATGAAGAAACATGCGCCCCCAGCGGCGTGGCCCTGGGCGATACGGCATTTGGCTACACCTTATCGCTGATCGGCGGCAAATACAAGATGCTGATCCTGTATGCGCTCGCGGAAAACAAGGTGCTGCGCCATAACGAACTCAAGCGGCACCTCGGTGGCATCGCCTTCAAGACCCTCAGCGTCGTCCTGAAGGAGCTGGAAGCCGATGCGCTGATCATCCGCAAGGAATATCCGCAAGTTCCGCCCAAGGTCGAATACTCCCTCTCAAGCAAGGGCGCCTCGCTGATCCCCGTGCTGCATACCCTGTGCGAGTGGGGTGAGCGGCACCAGCCAGTCTGACCCAAAAATGTATGACAAGGCGGCTTTCTGCAGTAAGGTAACTTACTTTTTATACTGTATGAGTAGTCAATGTGCGTACTTGTGAAAAGTACTCGCCATGGCTATGCTGTTTCTGCCTCTGGGAGTGCGGCCACGCGCCACGGGGCAGGGTATCGGCTTGCCTGCTTTTCTGTGCATGCGGGCCGGTGCATCCATCCCATACTCAGGAAAGCAGCATGAAGAAAACCCTCGTTATCGTCTTCCATCCCTCCATCGCCACCTCGGTGGCCAACAAGCGCTGGCTGCAGGAGCTGGCGCAGTATCCCGACCGCTACACCATTCACGACGTGCAGCAGGTTTATCCGGATGGAAACATCGATGTGGCGCGCGAACAGGCGCTGGTGGAGGCGCACGCCAATGTGGTCTTGCAATTCCCCATGTACTGGTTTAACTGCCCGCCCTTGCTGAAGCAGTGGCTCGATGAGGTACTGGCGTATGGCTGGGCTTACGGCACGGGCGGCGATGCCTTCAGAGGGAGAAAAGTGGCGCTGGCCGTCACGGCTGGCATCCGCCAGGAAGACTTCACGCAACAAGGCAAGTGGAATGTCACGCTGGCGCAGCTGCTGGCGCCGTTCGATGTCACCCTGGCGTATATCGGCGCCGACAACCGCCGCTTCTTTGCTTTCTATGGCGCGGAAGACGGGCCGAAGGAAGCGGGCTATGTCGAGCGGCTGGCGCGCAGCGCGCAAGAGTATGAGCGCTTCCTGGCTGTCTTGTAAGACCGCTGGCCCTAGCCTCAGTTCAACGCCGCTTCCAGGTGGCGCAGGGCGACGTGCCTGCCCTCCAGTTGCAGGCTGTCGCCCTCATAGGGCTGGGGCAGGACGATGCGGCGCGGCGCATTGTGCTTGAGGATGCCGCCCCAGTGGGCGACCCTGGCGCCGGCCTGGCGGCGGATCGCCTCGACCGTGGCGCCGCTGGCCAGGATGTCGGCTTGCGGAAAGGCTTGCTGCAGCACGCCCAGGCCGAAATAGGCTTGCGGTTCGGCCGCACTGATATAGATGGTGGTCAGGCGCTTGCCGCTGGCGGCGATGGTGTGCGCTAACTGCGCCGCATCGTCGCGCAGGAACTGGGCATTGACGAGGATGGCGTCTTCCGCGCCGCTCAGCAGCAGTGAAGTGGACGGTGCGCATCCCAGCACATCCAGGCGAAAGGTTTCCAACATACGGGAGGGGCGGGCGGCGCGTGCAAACATATTGTTCTTTCTGCATTGGGTGCTCTCCCGCATATTATCCTTTCGACCAGACGCGAGAAATAGGGTAGATTGCAATACTTAGTTGCATGGATCGGATGAATCAAGGGAGTAGCCGCATGGACCGCATCACCGCAGCACAAGTATTCGTCTCCATCGCCGAGCGCGGCAGCATGGTGGCCGCCAGCGAGGCGCTCGACATGTCACGCGCCATGGTGACGCGCTACCTGGCTGAAATGGAGCAGTGGGCGGGGGCGCGCCTGTTGCATCGCACCACGCGCCGTTTGAGCCTGACGGATGCGGGCGAGGCTACCCTGGCGCGCTGCCGGCAGATGCTGGAAGTGGCCGGCGCCATGGCCGTCACCTCGCCCGAAGGCCTCGATACGCCACACGGCTTGTTGCGCATCACCTGCTCGCAATCCCTGGCACAGACGGCGCTCGCTGGCGCAGTAACCGCTTACCTGCGGCGCTACCCGCGCGCCGCCGTCGACCTGCAGATGGAGAACCGCGCCGTCAATCTGGTGGAGCAGCGCATCGATCTGGCGATCCGCATCACGAACGCGCTCGAGCCGAACCTGATCGCGCGCCAGCTGGCCAGCTGCGCTTCGGTGGTGTGCGCCGCACCATCGTATCTGGCCGCGCACGGCACGCCGCGCCGGGCGGAAGACCTGGCCCTGCACAACTGCCTGACGTACACGTATTTTGGCAAGAGCCTGTGGCAGTTCACGCATGACGGGGAAGCGCTCACTGTCCCCGTCAGCGGCCGCCTGTCGGCAAATGAGTCGCTGGTGCTGCTGGTGGCCACGGTGGCGGGGGCGGGCATCGCCATGCAGCCGCGCTATTCGGCCGCGCCGCTGATCGCCAGCGGGCAGCTGGTGGAACTGCTGCCCGCGTATCAGCCGCAGGACATGGGCATCTACGGCGTCTACACTTCGCGCCAGCATATGTCGCCCCTGTTGCGCACCATGCTCGACTTCCTGGTGGACTGGTTTGCCGGCGACGCCGATTGGCTGGCGGCCATCGGGGCGCCGCCGTTATCAGTCAGACCACTTGCGCGCCAGCGCCGCGCCGGTGCTGGCGGCGGAATCGCATAAGCGCAACAGTAACGGGCCGCAAGCCCGGGAAAATCAACAACACAGCTTACATTTGCTTGCCAAATAAAATTCAACTAGTGGTTGTTGCGTTACAATACCGCGTGCTATTCTAAATGACGGTATGCAGAATGCTGGTGCAATAAAAAAGCCCTTCCCCACAACTTGATGTGCAATCCGCTAACCGGTCAGGCCGTGTCGCGGAAGGTTAGATTAACCCGCTAATTCCTCGCGAAGCGCGAAGAAAGGTGAGCAATATATGCAGCAATTAACGACCAACTCCTACCTGTTCGGTGGGAATGCTCCGTACGTGGAAGACCTGTACGAGGCGTATCTGAACAATCCAGGCTCGGTACCCGATAACTGGCGTTCCTACTTCGACGCGATGCAGCACGTGCCTGCCGTCGACGGCACCAACAAGCCTGACGTGGCGCATGCCTCCGTCGTCGCCTCGTTCGCCGAGCGCGCAAAAGCTGGTCCGATCCGTACAGTGACCGCTTCCTTCGATGCTGAAATGGGCCGCAAGCGCGTCGCCGCCACGCAACTGATCGCCGCTTACCGCTACCTCGGTTCGCACTGGGCCAATCTGGATCCGCTGCAACGCCAGGAACGTCCGATGATCCCTGAGCTCGAGCCGAGCTTCTACGGTTTCACCGACGCGGACATGGACACCGTGTTCAACATCAGCAATACCTATTTTGGCCCCGAGACCGCCACGCTGCGCGATCTGCTCAACTATCTGCGCGATACCTACACGCGTTCGATCGGTGCCGAATTCATGTACATCTCCGATCCGGCCGAAAAGCGCTGGTTGCAAGAGAAACTGGAATCGATCCGCTCCACCCCGAATTTCACCCCAGAGAAAAAAATCCACATCCTCGACCGCCTGACCGCGGCTGAAGGCCTGGAACGCTATCTGCACACCCGCTACGTGGGCCAGAAGCGCTTCTCCCTGGAGGGCGGCGAAACCTTCATCGCCTCGATGGATGAAACCATCCAGCGCGCCGGCGAAAAAGGCGTGCAGGAAATCGTTATCGGCATGGCCCACCGCGGCCGCCTGAACGTGCTGGTCAACACCCTGGGCAAGGCGCCGCAGGAACTGTTCGAAGAATTCGAAGGCAAGCATGGCGACGACCTGCCGGCCGGCGACGTGAAGTACCATCAAGGCTTCTCGTCGGACATCTCCACCGCAGGCGGCCCGGTCCACCTGTCGCTGGCGTTCAACCCGTCGCATCTGGAAATCGTCAACCCTGTGGTCGAAGGTTCCGTCAAGGCCCGCATGGATCGCCGCGGCGATGCGCAGGGCGCGCAAGTGCTGCCTATCCTGGTGCACGGCGATGCCGCTTTCGCCGGCCAGGGCGTGGTCATGGAAACGCTGAATCTGGCGCAGACCCGTGGCTACCATACCGGCGGCACGGTGCATATCGTGATCAACAACCAGATCGGTTTCACCACGTCGGATCCGCGCGATGCCCGCTCGACCCTGTACTGCTCGGACGTCGTCAAGATGATCGAAGCACCGGTCCTGCACATCAATGCCGATGATCCGGAAGCCGTGGTACTGGCGACGCAAATCGCGCTCGACTACCGCATGGAATTCAAGAAGGACATCGTCCTCGACATCATCTGCTACCGCAAGCTTGGCCACAACGAGCAAGATACGCCGGCACTGACGCAGCCACTGATGTACAAGAAGATCGGCCAGCATCCAGGCACCCGCAAGCTGTACGCGGACAAGCTGGTAGCGCAAGGCGTGATCCCTGCCGATGGCGGCGACAAGATGGTGGCCGCTTTCCGCGACGCCATGGACGCCGGCAAGCATACCGTCGATCCGGTTATCTCGAACTTCAAGAACAAGTACGCCGTCGACTGGCTGCCGTTCCTGAACAAGAAATGGACCGATTCGGCCGATACCGCCGTGCCGATGACGGAACTGAAACGCCTGGCCACCCGCATCACCACCGTGCCGGAAGACTTCAAGGTCCACTCGCTGGTTGAAAAAGTACTGGGCGACCGTGGCACCATGGGCCGTGGCGAAATGAACCTGGACTGGGGCATGGGCGAACACCTGGCCTACGCATCGCTGGTATCGTCCGGCTACGCCATCCGCCTGACGGGCCAGGACGCCGGCCGCGGCACCTTCGTGCACCGCCACGCCGTCCTGCATGATCAAAACCGCGAGCGTTGGGATGCAGGTACCTACATTCCGCTGCAAAACGTGTCGGACAACCAGGCGCCGTTTACCGTCATCGACTCGGTGCTGTCCGAAGAAGCCGTACTGGCCTTCGAATACGGTTACTCGACCGCTGAACCGAACACCCTGACGATCTGGGAAGCCCAGTTCGGCGACTTCGCCAACGGCGCGCAAGTGGTGATCGACCAATTCATCAGCTCCGGCGAAGTGAAGTGGGGCCGCGCTTCGGGCCTGGTCGATGATGCTGCCGCACGGTTACGAAGGCCAGGGTCCTGAGCACTCGTCCGCGCGTCCCGAGCGTTTCCTGCAGCTGTGCGCAGACAACAACATGCAAGTGGTGCAGCCGACGACGGCTTCGCAGATCTTCCATTTGCTGCGCCGCCAGATGGTGCGCCAGTTCCGCAAGCCCCTGGTGATCCTGACGCCGAAGTCGCTGTTGCGCAACAAGGATGCCGGCTCGCCGCTGACCGACCTGGCCAAGGGCGGTTTCCAGACCGTCATCGGCGAAGTCGACGACAAAATCGACGCCAAGAAAGTCAAGCGCGTGGTCGCCTGCTCGGGCAAGGTCTACTACGACCTGGTCAACGCACGCAAGACCCGTGGCCAGACCGACACGGCCATCGTGCGCCTGGAACAGCTGTATCCGTTCCCGCACAAGTCGTTCGCTGCTGAACTGAAGAAGTTCCCGAACCTGGTCGAAGTCGTCTGGACGCAGGACGAGCCGCAAAACCAGGGCGCCTGGTTCCAGATCCAGCACAATATCTTCGAAGGCCTGGAATCGGGTCAACGTCTGGCCTACGCCGGCCGTCCTGCTTCGGCGTCGCCTGCTGTCGGTTACTATGACAAGCACTACGCCCAGCAAAAAGATCTGCTGGAAACGGCATTCTCGAAGCTGAAGGGTTTTATCCTGACCAAGTAAGTGGCAGGATAAGGGGCGCCATGTCTATGCATGGCGCCTGCTTGCATACATCATGACGGAGCGCTGCCCTTGCTACGCAGGGGCGGCGCCGCAATAACAAAATAAACGGAGTTTTACATGGCACAAATCGAAGTCAAAGTTCCCCAGTTGTCGGAATCAGTTGCAGAAGCGACCCTGCTCGCATGGCACAAGAAAGTCGGCGAACCAGTCGCGCGCGACGAAAACATGATCGATATCGAAACCGATAAAGTAGTGCTGGAACTGCCGGCACCTGCCGCTGGCGTGATCGTGCAAATCATCAAGGCTGACGGCGCCACCGTCGTCGCCGGCGAAGTCATCGCCATCATCGACACCGACGGTTCGGCCAAAGTCAGCCCGATGGAAGTATCGGCTGTTCCTGCGCCAGCCCTGGCTGCCGCCGCCCAAGACGCTTCGACCGCTTCGGCGCCAGCCGCTGCGACCAAAGGCGATGTCGCCATGCCTGCCGCCGCCAAGATCCTGTCCGAAAAAGGCCTGTCCGCTGGCGACGTCGCCGGTTCCGGCAAAGATGGCCGCGTGACCAAGGGCGACGCCCTGGCCGCTTCCGCCAAGCCAGCTGTCGCGCCGCTGGCGCCAGCCGCTGCCAAGCCAGCGCTGCAACAAGTTGCCACGCCGTCGGCCGCCAGCCTGGGCGATCGCCCTGAAGAGCGCGTGCCGATGAGCCGCCTGCGTGCACGTATCGCCGAGCGCCTGCTGCAATCGCAATCGACGAACGCCATCCTGACCACGTTCAATGAAGTGAACATGCAGCCGGTCATCGACCTGCGCAACAAGTACAAGGACAAGTTCGAGAAAGAGCACGGCGTCAAGCTGGGCTTCATGTCCTTCTTCGTCAAGGCCGCCGTCGCCGCCCTGAAAAAGTACCCGATCATCAATGCCTCCGTTGACGGCAACGACATCGTTTACCACGGCTACTTCGACATCGGCATCGCTGTCGGTTCGCCACGCGGCCTGGTCGTGCCTATCATCCGCAACGCGGACCAGCTGTCGATCGCCGACATCGAGAAAAAAATCGGTGAATTCGGCGCGAAAGCCAAGGAAGGCAAGCTGACCCTGGACGACCTGACGGGCGGCACATTCTCGATCTCGAACGGCGGCACCTTCGGCTCCATGCTGTCGACCCCGATCATCAACCCGCCGCAATCGGCCATCCTGGGCGTGCATGCGACCAAGGACCGCGCGGTTGTCGAAAACGGCCAGATCGTGGTGCGTCCGATGAACTACCTGGCCATGTCCTACGACCACCGCATCATCGACGGCCGTGAAGCCGTCCTGGGCCTGGTGGCGATGAAAGAAGCGCTGGAAGATCCTGCACGCCTGCTGCTGGACCTGTAAGCACTGTAGTCCCCGGCGTAGCCGCCGGGGCAATGTAGCTGATACCCCTTGCCAGAAGACGCAGCTGGCTGATCTCAATGAAAGAGGATTCCTATGAACATCTCTGAAGAAATCAAGCGTCTGCACGAGTTGCACCTGGCGGGCGCCCTGAGCGACGCGGAATTCGCGCAAGCGAAAGCCAAGCTCCTGAGCAATATCAACCTGGACAAGCCGGACAGCACGTCCGGCGCCGGCGCCGATGCGGCTGCCGGCCCGGCGAACGACCTGGTGCAGGAATTCAACCGCCTGCGCCGTTCGCGCAACGACCGCTGGCTCGGTGGCGTCTGCGGCGGCCTGGGCCGCGCTTCCGGCATGGAAGCGTGGATCTGGCGCCTCGTCTTCGTCCTGTTTACATTGACCTTCGGCTTCGGCGTGGTGATTTACCTTCTATTGTGGATTTTCGTACCAGACGAAGAGATTGGAATAACAAAACATGAGTACTAAACAATTTGACGTAGTTGTCATCGGTGCGGGCCCTGGCGGCTACATCGCCGCCATCCGCGCAGCACAGCTGGGCTTTTCCGTCGCCTGCGTCGACGAGTGGTCGAACGCCAAGGGCGGCGCCGCGCCTGGCGGTACCTGCACCAACGTTGGCTGCATCCCGTCGAAAGCATTGCTGCAATCGTCCGAGCATTTCGAACACGCGGGTCACAGCTTTGCCGAGCACGGTATCGACGTCGCCGGCCTGAAGCTGAACCTGGGCCAGATGCTCAAGCGCAAAGACACCGTCGTCAAGCAAAACAACGACGGCATCCTGTACCTGTTCAAAAAGAACAAGATCGCCTTCTTCCACGGCCGCGCCGCTTTCGCTGCCGCCGCCGCTGGCGCGTATGAGATCAGCGTGACGGGCGAAGCCAACGAAACCTTGGGCGCCAAGCACGTGGTCATCGCCACGGGTTCGAACGCACGCGAACTGCCGGGCGCACCATTCGACGAGAAACTGATCCTGTCGAACACGGGTGCTCTGGCCATCGATGCCGTACCAGCCAAGCTGGGCGTCATCGGTGCCGGCGTGATCGGCCTGGAAATGGGCAGCGTCTGGCGCCGCCTGGGTTCCGATGTCACCGTGCTGGAAGGCCTGCCGGTCTTCCTGGGCGCTGTCGACGAGCAGATCGCCAAGGAAGCGTCGAAGCTGTTCACCAAGCAAGGCTTGAAGATCAACCTCGGTTGCAAGATCGGTGCGATCACGCCAGGCAAGAAAGACGTCACCGTGGAATTCGTGGACGCCAAGGGCGAAGCGCAAAAAGCCGTGTTCGACAAACTGATCATCTCGATCGGCCGTACGCCGAACACGAATGGCCTGGGTGCCGATAAAGTAGGCCTGCAGCTGGACGAACGCGGCTTCATCGCCGTCGACGGCGACTGCAAGACCAATTTGCCGAACGTGTGGGCGGTGGGCGACGTCGTGCGCGGCCCGATGCTGGCGCACAAGGCGGAAGAAGAAGGCGTTGCCGTGGCCGAGCGTATCGCTGGCCAGCACGGTCACACCAACTTCAACACGATTCCGTGGGTGATCTACACCTCGCCGGAAATCGCGTGGGTCGGCAAGACCGAGCAAACCCTGAAGGCCGAAGGCATCGCCTACAAGGCAGGCACCTTCCCGTTCATGGCCAATGGCCGTGCGCGCGCGCTGGGCGACACTTCGGGCATGGTGAAATTCCTGGCCGATGCGACGACCGATGAAATCCTCGGCGTGCACATCGTCGGCCCGATGGCGTCCGAACTGATTTCCGAAGCCGTCGTGGCGATGGAATTCAAGGCGTCGGCCGAAGACATCGCGCGCATCTGCCACGCTCACCCATCCCTGTCGGAAGCGACCAAGGAAGCGGCACTGGCTGTTGACAAGCGCACGTTGAACTTTTAATTGTAGTTAGTCCTACGGGGGCGCTCGCGGATTTTTTCCGCCGGCGCCCTTGTGCGTTAAAGCGAATCCCATGAACGTAGAAGAGTTTTACCAGCACGCGTTGCAGAAGCGTGATTTCAAGGCCGATGCCGCCCAACGGCGCGCGGTCGACCGCCTGCAGCTGTGCTATGACGAGTGGGTGGCCTACAAGGGCCAGCGCTCGAGCACCTTCAAGCGCCTGCTGAACCGTCCTGCCGTGCCGAAAGGCGTGTACATGTGGGGCGGGGTGGGGCGCGGTAAATCGTTCCTGATGGACAGTTTTTACTCGGTCGTGCCCCTGGTGCGCAAGACGCGCCTGCACTTCCACGAATTCATGCGCGGCGTGCACCAGCAGCTCGATGAATTGAAAGGCGTGGCCGACCCGCTCGACGAGGTGGCCAAGCGCATCGCCAAGAAATATCGCCTCATCTGTTTCGATGAATTCCACGTCTCCGACATCGCCGACGCGATGATCCTGTACAACTTGCTGTCGGCCCTGTTCGCCAATGGCGTGTCTTTCATCATGACCTCGAATTACGATCCGGACCTGCTGTATCCGGACGGCCTGCACCGCGACCGTATGTTGCCGACCATCGCGCTGCTCAAGGACAAGCTCGACGTGATGAACGTCGACGCCGGCGTCGATTACCGGGGCCGCGCGCTGGAACAGGTGGAAAGTTACTACACGCCGCTGGGCGCCGCCACCGACAAGGCCCTGCGCGATGCCTACACGCGCATCGCCGAGACGGCCGACGAAGACGCGCGCATCCGCATCGAGAGCCGCGAAATCCACTGCCTGCGCCGCGCCGGCGGCATCATCTGGTTCGATTTCGCCACGCTGTGCGGCGGGCCCCGCTCGCAAAATGATTACCTGGAAATCGCCAGCCGCTTCCATACGGTGATATTGTCCGGCATACCGGCCATGTCGGCGGCGCAGTCGTCCGAAGCGCGCCGTTTTACCTGGCTGATCGACGTGTTTTATGACCAGAAGGTCAAGCTGATCATGTCGGCCGAAGTGGCGCCTGATCAGTTGTACACGAACGGCATGCTGGCCAACGAGTTTCACCGTACCGTTTCGCGTATCATCGAGATGCAATCGCGCGAATACATGGAAAAAGAACAGCGCGGCGCGGCCGACGCGATCGTTTGAGGCAGGGATAAGGAACATGATGGTAAATACACTATACAAGCTGGGTGCGGCGCTGGGCCTGGTCCTGGCATTGTCCGCCTGCGCGCACCAGGGTGCCGCGGCATTGGATGAGGTCGGAGCACCGCAGGTGCCCGCCACCTTGTCGGTGGAAGAAGCGGACGCCAAGCTGAAACAGGTCGCCGCCGAGCGCGCGGCGGCTGAAAACGAGTTTGTCGTACGCGAACTGGAGTGCTACGACAAGTTTTTCGTGAATAACTGCCTTGACGAGGCCAAGGAAAAGCGCCGTTTGATCCTCGTGCGACTGCGCGCCGTCGAAGCGGAAGCGAACCACTTCAAGCGCGCCGAGTCCGTGCGCCTGCGCGATATCGACCTGGCCCGGACGCAGGAAAGTGCGCGCCTGGACGCCGAGCAGCGTGCCGCGGCCTTGCCCAAGCCCGTGAAAGTGGTCACGCCCGAGCCGGCGCCGCCCAAGCCGGAAGGCAAGAGCCTTGCCGAGCGCGAGGCCGCGCAAGCGGCGAAGGTGGCGAAGCAGGCTGCCGCCGACGCTGCCGATGCCCCGCGCCGCGCCGCCCGTGAAGCAGCCTATGCACGCAGGCAGGCGGATGCCGTGGCGCGCCAGAAACGGGTGGCGCAACGCCTGGCCGAGCGCCAGGCCGAAGCGCAGGCCAAGGCAGCCAAGGCGGCGGCCGCCGCTGCCAGCACGCCGGCCGCTGTTGTGCCTGTGCCGCCTGCCAAATAACACCGCCACGCAAGGGGCATGCCGGAAATGGCGTGCCCTAAGGCGCGCGGCAGGTTAAACTACGTCCAATGGCTGCCTGCGTACGCTGCGCGCGCCGGTTTAACAACACTGTTACCAACACTGCCTGGAACGCAACACATGAGCGATGCACAGCAAATAGAGCGGCGCCTGATTGAACTCAACGTGGAACACCGCGACCTCGATGCCGTCATCGAGTTGCTGATACTCGATGGCCACCATGACGAGCTGCAACTGCGCCGCCTGAAAAAGCGCAAATTGCAATTGAAGGATCACATCACCTTGCTGAAAATGCAGTTGGTGCCCGACGTTCCCGCCTGAGGGGCGCCAGTAGCGTCCAGTCCAGCCTTCACCTAAGTATATTTTGACCGATCACAATTTATTGCCCGCAAGCCCAGATGGCCAGCCTGTCGATCTGCAAGCCAGTCTGCCAGCCGAACCCCAGGCGGCGCCTGGCAAGCACGATGCCGACATCGAGCGCCTGTTTGGCGCCGGCGGCCCGCTCGGTCCGGCCGTGGGCAGCTACAAGCCGCGCCGTTCGCAAACGGAAATGGCGAAAGCCATCGCCAACGCCATTGACAGCCAGACGACCCTGATCGCCGAAGCGGGTACGGGCACCGGTAAAACCTTCGCCTACCTGGTGCCGGCCCTGATGTGGGGCGGCAAGACCATCGTGTCTACCGGCACGAAGAACTTGCAGGATCAATTGTTCCTGCGCGATATCCCCACCGTGCGCGCGGCGCTGCAGGCGCCCGTTTCCGTCGCCTTGCTCAAGGGCCGCTCGAACTACGTCTGTCATTACCACCTGGAACGCACCTTGCAGAACGGGCGCATGACGTCGCGCGACGACGTGGGTCACCTGCGCGAGATATCGCGCTTCATCAAGATGACCAGTTCCGGCGACAAGGCCGAGCTGGCCAAGGTGCCGGAAAACGCCATGATCTGGAACCTGGTGACGTCCACGCGCGATACCTGCATGGGCGCCGAGTGCCAGTATTACCAGGATTGTTTCGTCATGAAGGCCCGCAAGGAAGCCCAGCAGGCCGACGTGGTGGTGGTCAACCATCACTTGTTCTTTGCCGACGTGGCCCTGAAGGACACGGGTGTGGCGGAATTGCTGCCTTCGGCCAACACCATCATCTTCGATGAGGCGCACCAGCTGCCCGATACGGCCACTTTATTCTTTGGCAATACGGTGTCGACCTCGCAAATCCTGGAACTGTGCCGTGACGTGCTGGCCGAGGGCCTCGCGCATGCGCGCGGCATCGACTGGGCCAAGACCGTCACGGTGGTGGAAAAGGCGGCGCGCGACCTGCGTTTGACTTTCCCGCAGGATATCGTGCGCCTGTCGCTGCCGCAGATCGCCCCGTCGAGCGACTTTTTCCCCGCACTCGACACCCTCAAAGATGAGCTCGACGGCATGGTGGCCGTGCTGGAAACCCAGGCGGAACGGGCGGAAACGCTGGAGCAGTGCCGCGTGCGCGGCGTCGAGCTGGCGCAGCAGCTGAGCGGCTGGAAGTTCGATCCCAAGGCCAAGGTGGCGGCCGGCGAAGAAGCCGTGTTCTGGGTGGAAGCGTTTTCCAGCTCGCTGCAGCTGCACAAGACGCCATTGTCGATCGCGCCGATTTTTAACAACCAGCGCGAAGGCACGCCGCGCAGCTGGATTTTCACGTCCGCCACCCTGGCCGTGAAAAACGACTTCAAGCATTTTTCCGAACAGATGGGCTTGACGGGTGAACCGTCGCATACCTGGCCGAGCCCGTTCGACTATGGCCAGCAAGGCTTGCTGTTCGTGCCGCAAAACCTGCCGCAACCCAATTCGCTGGGCTACACGGATGCCGTCATCGACTGCGCCCTGCCCATCATCGAGGCGGCGGGCGGGCGCACCTTCTTCCTGTGCACCACCTTGCGCGCCGTGAAGCGGGCCGCCGAACGCCTGGCCGACGAATTCAAGCAGCGGGGCCTGAACTTCCCCCTGTTCGTGCAGGGGGAAAAGGGTCGCACGGAATTGCTGGACCAGTTCCGCGCGGCCGGCAATGGCGTGCTGATCGGTAGTCAGAGTTTCTGGGAAGGCGTCGACGTGCGCGGCGATGCGCTGTCTCTCGTGATCATCGACAAGCTGCCGTTCGCGCCGCCGGACGACCCGGTGCTGGCGGCGCGTATCGAGGTGATGGAAAAGCAGGGCAAGAATGGTTTCATGCACCACTCGCTGCCGGAAGCCATCATCAACCTGAAGCAGGGCGCGGGCCGGCTGATCCGAGACGAGGGCGACCGGGGCGTGCTGATGATCTGCGATCCGCGCCTCATTTCCAAGCCCTACGGCAAGCGCATCTGGCAAAGCCTGCCACCGTTCAAGCGCACACGCGATACTGCCGAAGTGGTGGAGTTCTTCCGCAACCTGCCCGCCAAGGGCGCTTAAGTCCTGCTTGCCGGCGCCATCGCGCGCCGGCTTATTTCCCTTTGTTATCAAGCGAGTAGCGTTTTTTGCGCGGCGTCGGCTTGCGCGCCTGGCATGCTAGAAAGCGGCGTGATCGCGCCATTTTCTGGCATTGTGACGTATGCCCAGGACGCCAGACACATCTTTGCGCCAGCGCAAACTGAGCTGTTGCCGGGCGGTCTACAGTGGGCTCATGCCTTGCAGGATCAAGGCGCGGCGATGGCAGGGCCGCACGGGGAGCAGGGGGATGCCATGGAGATCCGCTACGGCTGTTTCTTGAGTTACGCGCACGGCCAATACGCGTTCATGAACAAGTTCAAGAATGACCTCATCGAGGCGCTGGCTTGCTATCTGGAACCGCACCTGGACCGCGAGGAAGTCCTGTTCATCGACAGCGAGCAACTGGGCGGTGGCGACGATATCGACCTGCGCGTGGCGCGCGCCATGTGCCAGAGCGTCTGCATGATCGTGCTGTACACGCCAAAATATGAAGCGCACGGCTACACGCGGCGCGAATTTGCCGCCATGCAGCTGATCGAGCAGGAGCGGCGCGCCTGGTATGAACTGCCCAGCCACCTGATCATCCCCATCATCATGACGCGCCATCCGGACGGCTTGCCGCCGCAAATCACGGAGTCGGGCCTGTACGTCGACTTCTCCGGTTACACCCTGGCCAGCGGCGACCTGAAATCGAATCCGCAATACCTGCCTGACATCGAACGCATCGTGCAGCGCATCGCCACGCATTACCACTTGCTCAAGCGGTCAACACCGCCCGGCCACGATTGCAGCCGTTTCGTGTTGCCTGCTATTCCACCGGAATGGCGCGCCATTCCGCCTCCCCACTTTCCACGTTAATCACGTAAAAGGTCCTGTCATGGAATGCCAACGCCTCTCCCTGCCGCCTTTGAACGCCCCTGGCGAAGTCGTCACCTTCTATTCCTACAAGGGCGGTACCGGCCGTACCATGGCCCTGTCGAACATCGCCGTGCTGCTGGCGCGGCGCGAAAACGCCAGCGTGCCCGTGCTGATGCTGGACTGGGACATGGAAGCGCCGGGCCTGCACCATTATTTCGAGCAGCACGAGGAGCGACCGGGCGTGCTCGAGTTCTTCGAGGCGTGCCGCCAGCAGCTTGAACGTATCAGCCTGGAAACGGCGGGCGGGCGCGCCGGCGGGCAGGCGAGCGGGCGCGAAGATGGGGGGCGCGAGGATGCGGCGCTGGCCCAGCGCGTGCTTGACGCCATCGACTGGCAGCAGTACGTGGTGCGCGTCGACCAGGGCAGCCCGCTGTACCTGATGCGCGCGGGGCGTTTCGACGCCAGCTACAGCGAGCGCCTGGCGCAGATGCGCTGGGATCAGCTGTTCGACAGCTGCCCGGCCCTGTTCCGCTGCTTCGCCGATACCCTGGCCCAGCATTTCCGCTATGTGCTGGTCGATTCGCGCACGGGGCGCACGGACAGCGCCGGCATCTGCGCCACCTTGCTGCCGAAAAAGCTGGTGGTGGTCTTCACGCCGAACCGGCAAAGTCTGGAAGGCGTCGATGCGCTCGTCACGCGGGCCATCGAGTACCGCCGCAGCCATGAAGACGAACAGCGTCCGCTGCTCGTGTACCCCTTGCCGTCGCGCATAGAAATGGGCGATGGCGCGCAGCGCGCCGAGTGGCGCCGCGGCGATGCGCACAAGGGTATCGCCGGCTTCCAGCCCATGTTCGAGCGCCTGCTGCGCACTTCCTACGGTTTGTCGCAGATTGCCCTCGACAGCTATTTCGACGAAGTCCAGTTGCAGCAGACGAAAACCTTTGCCTATGGCGAACAATTGGCCGTGCGTATTGACCAGGGCGGCGACCGCTTTTCCCTCACGCGCACCTTCGAAGCATTCTTGCACTGGCTGACGGGCGGCTACTTTCCATGGCAATCGAGCCGTGAAATCGCCTTGCTGGGCGCCATCAGTGAAGCGCGCCAGGCCTTGCTGGCCGAACCTGGCCGCGCCGTGGCCCTGCCGCTGGCGCGCGACCTGGCCCGTCTGGGCGAGCTGTACCGCAAGGATGGACGTAGCGTGCAGGCGCTCGAGGCCTTCCGCCAGAGCGTCGAGATCCGCGTGCGTCTGCTGGGCGAGGAACATCCCGACAGCCTGGCGTGCAAGAGCAGCATGGCGCGCCTGCTGCGCCAGCTGGGCAAGCTCGATGAAGCCCGCTTCCTGGAAGAAGACGTGCTTGACGTGCGCGAGCGCGTGCTGGGCAGCGAACATCCCGACACCCTGGCCGCCCGGGCCTGTCTGGCGAAAACCCTGTTGCTGCAGGGGGAGCTGGCGGCGGCGCTGCTGTTGCAGGATGCGGTGCTGGCAAGCTACGCGCGCCAGCTGGGCGGCGAGCATCCGCTGACCCTGGAAGCGCTGGATGGCCGCGCCGCCACCTTGCTGCGCATGGGGCGGCTGGCGCAGGCGCAGCAAGTGCTGGCCACGGTAGTGGCGGCGCGCGAACGGCTGTTTGGCGCCGAGCATGGCGATACCTTGCGCAGCAAGCTGGCCCTGGCGCAGGCGCTGGGGCATGAAGGCGACCTGGAGGGCGCGCGGCGCATGTTCGTTGCCGTGCTGCAGGCGCAGGAGCGGCGCCTGGGCAACGACCATGCGGCCACCCTGGCCACGCGCGACTTGCTGGCCGATATCGTGGCCGGGCAGGGCGACTGGGCCGGCGCGCGCCAGTTGCATGAAGACCAGGTGGCGGCACGCGAGCGCACGCACGGGCTCGACCATCCGGAAACCCTGATGAGCCAGCGCAAGCTGGCCGAGGCGCTGCTGCGGCGCGGTGAACTCGATGCGGCGCGCAGCGTGCAGGAGCAGGTGCTGGAAGTGCATGCGCGCCTGCTGGGCGAAGACCACCTCGATACCTTGCACAGCAAGACGCAATTGGCCGGCACTTTGCAGCAACAGGGCGACAGCGAGGCGGCGCGCCTGCTGGAAGACGCTGTCCTCAGCGGCAGCGACCGGCTCTTGAACGCGTCCGTCACGGGGCATACGGACAGCGTGCTGGACGGCGCGCGGCATTTGCAGGAAACCATCCTGGCCGGCCGCGCCTATGGCCACGAAGGGGCCGAACCGGACACCCTGGCCAGCATGATCTCGATGTTGCAAGGCATGGTAGAGCGCGAACAGTATCCGCAGGCGGGCGAACTGGCCGGCCATTTGAAGTCCTGCCTGCTGCGCCCGGGCGTACCCGGTAAGCTGCGCAGGCGCGGCATGGCGCAGCTGAAAAGAATGTACAAGTTGCAGGGCGACCTGAATGCCTTGCTGGCCTTGCAAGAGGATGAAGTGCAGGCGCTGGAAGGGGCGTTGTCGGAGGCGCGCATCGAGCAGCGCTGACGCCGCGCGCCATGGCCGCGTGGCGGCACAAATAATGCTGACTATCGGCGTGCGGTACGCGCAGTGTTGGCATTGCTTCAGGTAAAATCTCGTTATGAGAATTCTTATCAGTAACGACGACGGTTATCTGGCGCCTGGCTTGACGGCCCTGGCCGACGCGCTCGCACCCATTGCCGAGATCGTCGTGGTGGCGCCCGACAGCAACCGTTCGGGCGCCTCCAATTCGCTGTCCCTGGACCGGCCCTTGTCCGTGCACAAGGCTGCCAACGGCTTTTATTTTGTCAACGGCACGCCCACCGACTGCGTGCACGTCGCGCTGACGGGCATGCTGATCGAGCGCCCCGACCTGGTGGTGTCCGGCATCAACAACGGCCCCAACATGGGCGACGACACGCTGTATTCGGGTACCGTGGCGGCCGCCACGGAAGGCTATCTGTTCGGCATTCCCGCCATCGCCTTTTCCCAGTCGCAGTTCGGCTGGGCCAACCTGGACGCGGCCGCCCGCGTGGCCAGGGAAATCGTCGAGCGCCAGTTTGACGCCCTGCAGAAACCGTATCTGCTGAATGTGAATATCCCCGCCATTCCTTACGAGCAATTGCAAGGCATGGTGGCCACGCGCCTGGGCAAGCGCCATTCGGCCGAACCCGTGATCCGCGCCCTCGACCCCCGTGGCCGTGAAATCTTCTGGATCGGCCCGGCTGGCGCTGCCAAAGAAGGCGGTCCGGGCACGGACTTCCATGCCGTTGAACATGGACAAGTATCGATCACGCCGCTGCAGATCGACCTGACCCATACCACCCAACTCGATGCATTGGCAAAAGGCCTGGCATGACCGCTTACTATGACTGACAAGCCGCGTACCTTCCCCCTTACCCTCGATTCGCTGGCCGGCAAGCCCGCCAGACAGGGCGGGGGGCAGTCGCTGGCCCAGGCCAGGATCGCCACACCGCAGACGGCGACCCAGAATGCGGCGCAAACTGCGGCCAGGGGAGGTGCGCCGTACCATGGCGCCACGGTGCCCATCGCGCCGTCGCGCGCGCAGGCCATCGCCAATGAGCGGGCGCAGTCGGCGGTGGTGTCGCCGCCACGGCAAAATCCGCTCGTTTCGGAGGCCGTGCGCCGGGCCATGGTGGCGCGCATCGCGAAACAGGGCGTCAAGGACCAGGTGGTGCTCGACGCCATGCAAGCCGTGCCGCGCCACATGTTCATGGACGAGGCGCTGGCGTCGCAGGCGTATATCGACGCTTCCTTGCCCATCGGCCACCACCAGACTATTTCGCAGCCGTACATCGTGGCGCGCATGATCGAAGTGATGCGCCAGGGCGGTAGCTTGCAGCGCGTGCTGGAAATCGGCACGGGCTGCGGTTACCAGGCGGCGGTGCTGTCGCTGGTGGCGAAAGAGGTGTATTCGATCGAGCGCATCCGGCCCCTGCACGAGCTGGCGAAGGCCAATCTGCGCCCGCTGCGCGTGTCAAATCTGCGCTTGCAGTACGGAGATGGTATGCTTGGCTTGCCGCAGGCGGCGCCCTTCGACGGGATCATCCTTGCCGCAGCCGGCCTGGAAGTCCCGCAAGCCCTGCTGGAACAGCTGGCGCCCGGCGGGCGTCTGGTTGCGCCAGTGGGGGCTAAATTGCAACATTTACAACTCATTACCCGGGTGGGGAAAATGGAATGGACTAGCCAAACCCTGGAAGATTGCCATTTCGTACCTTTGCGCCCGGGCACCATATGATCCCCGGATCAGCTAGCAAGCAGGACATACAATTACATGCGAATGATTAAAAAAAGTAACATACTTCTATGTAGCATCACCTTGGCCGCGCTGTTGAGCGGTTGCGGCACGACGGGCGTCCAGGCACCCGTCGTGGAGCGCCATCCATCGAGCAGCAGCGCCGCCGCCAGCGATCCGCGTGACCGCGACCCGGCCTTTTACACGGTCAAGCGCGGCGACACCCTGTTGCGCATCGCCCTCGAGCACGGCCAGAATTACCGCGACCTGGTGGCCTGGAATGACTTGAGCAACCCGAACGACATCAAGGTCGACCAGGTGCTGCGCGTGTTGCCGCCGAATGGAGACATGGGCGGCGCGCAAACGTCGGCCATCGTCATGCCGCCAGCAACGGAAGTCAAGCCGGCCGCGCCTGTCGTGCCGAAGAAAACCGGCCCGCGCGGCGAGAAGCGCGCGTATTCCGACGCCACCCTGGCCGAATTGCGCGCCGATGGCGGCGCCAGCGATGCCAAGCCTGCGACAGCGCCAGCGCCAGCAGTTGCCGTCGCCGCCGCACCGGCCGCCGCCGCGGCAGCCCCTGCGGCATCGGCGCCTGGCGACGAGAAAATCAGCTGGATGTGGCCTTCCGAAGGCAAGGTCATCGGCACTTTTGACGAAGGCAAGAACAAGGGCGTCGATATCGCTGGCAAGGCGGGCCAGCAGGTGGTGGCCGCCGGCGCGGGAAAAGTCATGTATGCCGGGAGCGGAATCCGTGGTTATGGTAATCTTGTTATCGTGAAGCACAGTAATAGTTTATTGTCGGCGTATGCGCATAACCGCAGCATCCTGGTGAAGGAAGGGCAGAACGTCAACAAAGGCCAGGCTATCGCCGAAATGGGCGATTCCGATGCCGACCGCGTGAAGCTGCACTTTGAAATCCGCCAGCAGGGCAAACCTGTCGACCCTTCGAAATTCCTGCCTAACCGTTAGGTAAAGCAATGACACACGCGCCGCACGATCAGCTCGACGATGACCCGGAACCGCCGGAAGACGTGGCGGACGAAGTCGTGACGGACGATGCCGGCGAACTCGACGGCGTTGACGCCGTCGACGCGGGCGAGGGCGGCGAGGTGGCCAGCGTCAGCGTGCTGGTCGAAAGTGTCGATGAATTGAAAAAAGTGCTGGCGGCTGAGCTGTCGACCGATACCACGCAGCACTATCTGAACCAGATCGGCACGCGGCCATTGCTGACGGCGGCACAAGAGGTGCATTACGCCACCCTGGCCAAGCAGGGCAATTTCGAAGCCCGTCAAACCATGATCGAGCACAACCTGCGCCTGGTCGTGTCGATCGCCAAGCATTACATCAACCGCGGTGTGGTCTTACTCGACATGATCGAGGAGGGCAACATTGGCCTGATGCGGGCCATCGACAAGTTCGAGCCCGAGCGCGGCTTCCGCTTTTCCACCTATGCCACCTGGTGGATACGCCAGAGCATCGAGCGCGCCATCATGAATCAGGCGCGCACGGTGCGCCTTCCCGTGCACATGGTGCGCGAACTGAACCAGATCCTGCGCGGCAAATACCACCTGGAGGCCCAGCACCACGACGGCAAGGATGCCACCGCGGAAGACATCGCCCACCTGGTGGGCCGTCCCGTGGAGGAGGTGCAGGATATCCTGGCCCTGTCCGAGCACGCCACCTCGCTCGACGCGCCGCTCGACAACGATCCGCAGTCCTCGCTGATGGACATGCTGCCCGGCGCCAGCGAGGACAGTCCCGATGCGCGCGCGGAACACCATGAAATGACGGTGCTGGTGCGCGACTGGCTGACCAAGCTGCCCGACAAGCAGCGCGTGGTCATCATGCGCCGTTTCGGCCTCGACAACGACGATCCGGCCACGCTGGAAACCCTGGCCGAGGAAATGGGCGTGACGCGAGAGCGCGTGCGCCAGATTCAGCAGGAAGCCTTGATCAAGCTCAAACGGGCGATGGCGGCGCGCGGCGTCGTGCGCGACTCCCTGCTGTAAGGCAGCCGTTCCCGGTATTTCCGGAGCAGCATCTGCTATCATACGCCCCGCTCGCGGCGCCTGACCTTTTCCCCATTCTCTCAAGTTCCAGCGCGGCCCTGCGTCCTGGCCCACTCTTACCTATTGATCGCTATGCAAGAAAATATCATCGAAATCAAATCGCTCGACATGGACGCCCGTGGCGTTGGCCATATTGAGAACGAAGACGGCTCGCCGGGCAAGGTCGTGTTTGTCGAAGGCGCATTGCCGGGCGAGCGCGTCAGCTTTGTGACGTTCAAGAAAAAGAAGAACTGGGAAATGGCCCGCATGACGGCGCTGCACCGCGAATCGTCCATGCGCGTGACGCCCAAGTGCAAGCATTTCGACAATTGCGGCGGTTGCTCGATGCAGCACCTGGAGCCATCGGCGCAGGTGGCGATCAAGCAGCGCGTGCTGGAAGACAATCTGTGGCATATCGGCAAGGTGCGTCCGCAAAGCATCATGCGCCCCATGTATGGCCCGACCTGGGGCTACCGCTACCGCGCGCGCCTGTCGGTGCGCCACGTCAAGAAGAAAGACGCCGTGCTGGTGGGTTTCCATGAAAAGAAATCGGCTTTCGTTGCCGACATGGATAGCTGCGAAATCTTGCCGCCGCACATCTCGGCCATGCTGTTGCCCCTGCGTGCGCTGATCGGTTCGCTGTCCATTTTCGACCAGATGCCGCAGATCGAACTGGCCGTCGGCGAAGACGTCACGGCCATGGTCTTGCGCATCATGGCGCCGTTGACGGCGGACGATAAAACGAAATTAAAGGCTTTTGCCGACGAATACGGCGTGCAATGGTGGTTGCAGGTGAAAGGCCCGGAAACGGCCGTGCCGTTCTATCCGCTGGACAAGCAACTGCACTACCTGCTGCCGGAATTCGGCGTCAAGATGCCGTTCAAACCCGTCGATTTTACGCAGGTGAACCACCACATCAACCGCGTGCTGGTGTCGAAAGCCTTGCGCCTGCTGGAAGTGCAGCCGACGGACCGCGTGGCCGACCTGTTCTGCGGCCTGGGCAATTTCACGTTGCCGCTGGCCACGCAAGGCAGCGCAGTGGTCGGTATCGAAGGCAGCACCACCCTGACGGAACGGGCGCTGGAAAACGCGCTGGCCAACGGCCTGGCGGAAAAAACTTCATTCTCGACGCGTAACCTGTTCGAAGTGACGACGGACGACCTGATCGCACTGGGCAAGTTCGACCGCATCCTGGTCGACCCGCCACGCGATGGCGCCATGGCCCTGTGCCAGGCGCTGGTTGGCCTGTCGCAAGTACGTCCGGACCTGCTGCCGAAACGCATCGTGTACGTCTCGTGCAGCCCGTCGACCCTGGCGCGCGACGCTGGCATCCTGGCGCTGGAAGCGGGCTATGTGCTGAGCAAGGCGGGCGTGGTGAACATGTTCCCGCACACTTCGCACGTGGAGTCCATGGCGGTATTTGATTTGCCTCAATAAGTCTGCCTGGCGCGGCGGGTGGCCAGGCAGGCACCCGCCGCTGCCGTCTTCAACGGCACGGCACGCTACCCCAATACCACTTACAGCGTGTTATAAAACTGGTCTGTCTTTTCCTGTTCCAGCGTCTTTTTCATCCTCTCTCTGCCGTTTTTTTGATTGTCCAGTAGGACAACACGCCATACGCCTCTGTCGCTGCGGCTTTTGCGTGAAGTGGTATTGCCCACTTTGAGGCCACTTCAAAACCACTTGACCGCCTATTTTTTCAGCAGCATGCTGTTCTTGCAGCTGCAAAAAAACAAAATCACAGGGTAGCTTTTATTGAAGCAGAGTGGTATTTCCGCAAACCTGAACAGGAGACAGCGTGGAAAATTTAATACTCAAAAAAACGATCAGGAACATGATGGTATGTCTGGCCAGCGGTGGCGTGCTGGCAGCATGCGGCGGTGGTGGTGACGCCGGCGCGCCGGCTGGCGCGCAATTGCTGGCGGCCAGCACAGTGGTCGCCTGCGTGCCGTGGCAAGAGGGCGGCACCTACAACGCCGGCACGGTGGTCACTTACCTGGGCGCCAACTACACGGCCCTGGTGACGCAAACGGATCACGTGGGCTCGGGCTGGAATCCCGTTTCCACGCCTAGCCTGTGGAGCGCCGGCGGCACGTGCGATGGCGGCACCACGCCGACACCTACTCCCACCCCGACGCCAACGCCAACGCCAACGCCGAATCCAACCCCGACCCCCACTCCGACCCCGGCACCGACGCCCACCAGTGGCACGTGTGCACTGGCGTGGGTGGCCGGGACGGCTTACAGCGCGGGCGCCACCGTCAGCTATGCGGGCACGAATTACCGCGCCAACTACTGGACGCAGGGCGACAACCCGTCGACCAGCAGCGGCGCCGCCGGCACGGGCAAGCCGTGGACCAGCCTGGAAATCTGCAGCACCACGCCAACACCAACGCCGACTCCAACACCGACGCCGACACCAACGCCAACACCAACACCAACACCAACACCGACACCTACTCCGACACCGACGCCAACGCCAACGCCAACGCCAACGCCAACCCCAACCCCAACCCCAACCCCAACCCCAACCCCAACCCCAACCCCAACCCCAACGGGCCGCGAAGTCGGTTCTTACTTTGCGCAGTGGGGCGTGTACGGCCGCGACTATGAAGTGGCGAACGTGCATTCCAGCGGCGTGGCTGACAAGTTGACCTTCATCAACTACGCCTTTGGCAATATCTATCCGAAAAACGGCGGCTACGAATGCGGCATGATCACCAAGACGGAGCCGGGCGCGACGAATCCGAATTCGCCGGACGCGGGCACGGGCGGCGATGCCGAGGCCGACTACATCCGCACGCCGAAGCGCACCGTCGATGGTCAGGCCATACCGTGGGACGCTCCCCTGTCGGGCAACTTCCTGCAGCTGAGAAAGCTGAAGGCGGCGCACCCGAACCTGAAACTGTTCATCTCGCTGGGCGGCTGGAGCTGGTCGAAAAACTTCTCCGTCGGTTCGGCCACGGATGCCCTGCGCAAACAGATGGTGCGCTCGTGCATCGATATCTACATCAAGGGCAATTTGCCGGTGCAGGGCGGGCGCGGTGGCGTGGGCGCGGCGGCCAACATCTTTGACGGTATCGACATCGACTGGGAATACCCGGTTGGCGGCGGCCAGCCGTACAACACGGTCAGTCCCAACGACAAGCGCAATTTCACCTTGCTGATGGCGGAATTCCGCAGCCAGCTCGATGCGCTGGGCGCAGCCAACGGCAAGCGCTACCTGTTGACGGCCGCTGTCGGCGCCGGCAAGGACAAGATCGACAACACGGAACCGGCCCTGTACTCGCAGTATATGGACTGGATCAACCTGATGACCTACGACTTCCACGGCGGCTGGGAAACGAGCACCAACTTCAATGCCCAGCTGTTTGCCGACCCTGCCGATCCGTCGACGGGCATGGCGCGCGAATATGTGGGTGACAAGGCGGTGCAGTACATGATTGCCGCCGGCGTGCCGCGCGACAAGCTGCTGCTGGGCATTCCGTTCTATGGTCGCGGCTGGACGGGCGTGGCGCCAGGACCGAATGGCGATGGCCTGTACCAGGCGGCCACGGGTACGGCGCCAGGCACCTACGAGACGGGCATCGAGGACTACAAAATCCTCGTGGCCAAGGCCGGCACGCGCTACTACCATCCCGTGACCAAGCAGCTGTACCTGTACACGGGTGCGGGCGGCCAGTGGTGGAGCTATGACGATCCGACCGTCATCGGCACCAAGGTGAAATACGTCAAGGACCAGGGCTTGCGCGGCGCGTTCTCGTGGGAACTCGATGGCGATGCGAATGGCGTGCTGGCGACCGAGGTGTGGAAGGTGCGGTAATACTGCGCTAGAGTAGGATGCGGCCGGGTGGCACACGCTGCCCGGTCGCTTGTTTACATAAAAACAGGAGACGGATGATGGCGGCGGTATCGACATTCGGAGTCAAGCAGCAGAAGCAGCAGCCGGAGCGGGAGCTGAGCCGCGAGTGGCGTAGCTGGATTGCGGAAAACCTCATGCTGGGCAGCCATCCGTCGGCGTTGATGCCGGTCCTGCAGCAGGCTGGCATCGCGGAGCCCCTGGCGCGCCGCGAAGTGGAGATGGCGCTGCACAGCCCGTATCTGGCGGGCGCCGTTCGCCTGTCGAACCGCCTGGCCAAGCGCGATTGGGTGATCGATATCCAGCGCAAGCTGAACCAGCTGCGCCCGCCCGAGATTCCCCGTCGCGACAAGCTGTCCGCGCAGGAATTCCTGGACGAATACTATTCCACCAATCAGCCCGTCATCATCACGGGCATGATGGACGACTGGCCCGCCATGGCCAAGTGGAGTCCGGCCTACTTCCGCGACCATTGCGCGCAGCGCGAGGTGGAGGTGCAGTTCGGCCGCGAAGCGGACGCGCAATACGAGATGAACAGTGTGGCGCACAAGCGCAAGATGGCCTTTGGCGAGTACGCGACCCTGGTCGAGGGCAGTGGCGCGACCAACGATTTCTATATGACGGCGAACAACAATTCGCAGAACCGGCAAGCCTTGCGCGAGCTGTGGGACGATATCGGCCAGCTGCCCGAATACCTGAAGCAGGAGGGCGGTCCCACGGGCTTTTTATGGTTCGGCCCGGCCGGCACGGTGACGCCGTTCCATCACGACTTGACGAACAACTTCATGGCGCAGGTAAAAGGGCGCAAGCGCCTGCGTATCATGGCTGCCTGCGAGGTGGCGCGCGTGTATAACCAGCGGCACTGTTTTACCCCCGTCGACGGGCGCGACATCGACGTGCAGCGCTATCCGCTGATGGCCGACGTGCAGGTGCGCGAATGCGTGCTGGCGCCGGGCGAGATCCTGTTTTTGCCCGTCGGCTGCTGGCATTTCGTCGAAGCGCTCGACATATCGATGACGGTGGCCTTCACCAACTTCAAATGGGATAACGATTTTTACAGCGAGTATCCATCGAATCACGACTTTTGATCGTGGTGCCGCATGGCGCGGACATGCCGCGAACAGCCGCCTTACGGGCGGCTTTTTTCACAGACGTAAAAAAGCCGACCCAAGGGTCGGCTTTTATTTTCATGCTGACCCGTCCTGGAATAAGTTGACACTTTTTCGATGCAGAGAAGGAGTGTCAAATGGAACAAGGGTTTAGGCGCAGCCAGCGCGATTACAGTCTGGCTTTTAAATTGAGCGTTGTCGAGCAAGTGGAAAAAGGCGAGATGACGTACAAGCAGGCGCAAATGCGCTACGGAATCCAGGGTCGGTCGACAGTTTTGGTATGGTGTCGCAAACACGGCCTGCAGGATTGGACGCATTCAAGGGGCCGAAGTCAACGGAGCGCGATGATGACAGACAAGCCGGCCAGGCCACTGACGCCAGAGCAACGCATCAAGGAGTTGGAGCGTCAACTCAAGGAAGAAAGACAGAAATGTGCGCTGTTCGAAGCGGTTCTCGACGTCCTGCGTGACGAGTACGGGGTGCCGGTAAAAAAGCCTTTGGGCAGGTCATCGCGCGCAAGCAAGTCGAAGGATTAAGCGTCGAGCGGGCCTGCCGCTGTGTCGGCATCAGCCGCCAAGCCTATTACCAGCGCCGTCAGCGCGAGCGACAGTGCCTGGAAAGGGTACAAACTGTCGTCAAGCTGGTTCAGCCGATACGCCTGAGTCAGCCGCGCATCGGCACGCGCAAGCTTCACAGCATACTCGGTGCAGCCTTTTCCCGGGAAAATATCAAAGTGGGACGCGATGGGCTCTTTGCCATTTTGCGGCAGGAGCGGCTGCTGGTGCAGCCGCAGCGGGCCTATCACAAGACCACGAACAGCCGTCACCGTTTCCGGCGCCATCCCAACCTGCTCAAGGAGGGACCGGGACAAGTACTTGCCACGCAGTCGGAGCAGGTGTGGGTAGCTGATATTACGTATCTCCCGACAGCCGGGAAATTCGTCTATCTGAGCCTGGTGACGGATGCATACTCGCGCAAAATCGTGGGCTACCACGTGCACGCGAGCCTGCAAACCGAGGAAGTTAGCGAGGCCCTGAAAATGGCCCTGCGAGCGCGACAGCGCAAGACACCGCTGATCCATCATTCAGACAGGGGCATCCAGTATTGCTCAACTTACTATCAGGAAATTCATCGTCGTCACGGACTGACTTGCTCCATGACAGACGGCTATGACTGCTATCAGAATGCGCTGGCCGAACGCATCAACGGCATTCTGAAAGGCGAGTTCTTGCTAAATCGACCTGCAGACCTGAAACAGGCGAGCAAAATGGTGTCGCAATCGGTGCGGATCTACAACCAGGAACGGCCGCATACGGCCTTGCAATACAAAACGCCCGATGCGGTGCATCGGGCGTTTCTACAGCAATAAATACTGTCAACCTATTTTAGGACTGGACATGCCCTAGTGCCTAATCGCGGCTGCCGCCGGCGAAGCCCAGCAAAGAAAGCAGGCTGGTGAAGATGTTGTACACGTCCAGGTAGATGCGCAGGGTGGCCGAGATGTAGTTGGTCTCGCCGCCGTTGATGATTTGCTGCACGTCATACAGGATGTAGGCCGAGAAGATGGCGATGGCGACCATGGAGATCACGATCGACAGTGCCGACAAGCCCAGGAAAATGTTCGCCACCGATGCCAGGATCAGCACGATCACGCCGGCGAACAGCCATTTTCCCATGGCCGAGAAGTCACGCTTCGAGACCGTGGCGATCGTTGCCATCACGGCCAGGATGGTGGCCGTGCCGCCGAATGCCGTCATGATCAGCATGCCGCCGTTCGAGTAGCCCAGGGTACGCGTCAGGATAGGCGTGAGCATCAGGCCCATGAAGAAGGTAAAACCTAGCAGGACGGCGACGCCGAGGCCCGAGTTCTTGGTCTTTTCAATCGCGTACATGAAGCCGAAGGCGACGGCCATGAAGATGATGAAGCCCATGCCGCCGGTCAGCATCGGCAAATGCATTTGCACGCCGATGAAGGCGCCCAGCACGGTCGGGATCATGGATAGCGCCAGCAGCCAGTAAGTGTTGCGCAAGACCTGATGGCGGACTTGCTGCATGCCCCCCGACAGATCAAAGGTGCGTTGCATGTTCTGATTCATAGTGCCTCCGTGTTGTCAATTCAAATTACTGCTTTACCCAAGGATAGCATGAGGGCCGGAATTTGCCAAAAAAGCAGCTTAAGATTTCATTAAACAGGGGCAGGGCGGCAAGACGCTCCCTGCCTGTCTGGGTGATATGGGGTGGAGTATGGTAAAATCAAAGGTTGATTGAGTTATCAATTTACCGTTTTAAACCTTACTTTTTATTGGAGTTTTCACACATGGCAATCGAACGCACCCTGTCGATCATCAAACCAGACGCAGTTGCAAAAAACGTAATCGGTCAAATCTACTCCCGTTTTGAAAACGCTGGCCTGAAAATCGTTGCAGCACGCATGACCCAACTGTCGCGCGAACAAGCTGAAGGTTTCTACGCAGCGCACAAAGAACGCGGCTTCTTCAAGGATCTGGTCGACTTCATGGTTTCCGGTCCAGTCATGATCCAAGCCCTGGAAGGCGAAAACGCCGTTCTGGCCCACCGTGACCTGATGGGCGCGACCGATCCGAAGAAAGCAGAAAAAGGCACGATCCGCGCCGATTTCGCCGATTCGATCGACGCTAACGCCGTACACGGTTCCGACGCTGTCGAAGCTGCTAAAGTGGAAATCGCTTACTTCTTCCCAGAACTGAAGGCTTAATTGCCTTAGATAACGTTATTTCCTGGCGTTATCTGTGAAATAACTTATCACCCCCTGTTCCCGCTGCGCTGTGGAGTTTTCGCTCCTGATGCGCGCGGGGACGGATTTTTAGAATAGACATGATCATGAATACGACGACCCTCACCAACTTGCTGGACCTCGATCCCGCGCAACTCATCGCCTACTGCGCCGAGTTGGGAGAGAAACCGTTTCGTGCAAAACAATTGCAACGTTGGATACACCAGTTCGGCGCCTCCGACTTCGACGCCATGACGGACTTGGCCAAGTCGCTGCGCGACAAGCTGGCCACGCGCGCAGAAGTGCGCGCCCCGGCCATCATCAGCGACCACACCTCGACGGATGGCACGCGCAAGTGGCTGGTCGACGTGGGCAATGGCAATGCCGTGGAAACCGTGTTCATTCCGGAGGAAAATCGCGGCACCCTGTGCATCTCGACCCAAGCAGGCTGCGCCGTGAACTGCCGTTTCTGCTCGACGGGCAAGCAAGGCTTCAACCGCAACCTGTCCGTGGGCGAGATCATCGGCCAGCTGTGGATGGCGGAATTCGAATTGCGCCGCACCAAGGGCATCGAACCGGGCCCGAAAGGCGAGCGCCAGATCACCAACGTGGTGATGATGGGCATGGGCGAACCCCTGCTGAACTTTGAGCCGACCGTCACGGCCCTGAAATTGATGCTCGACGACAACGCCTACGGATTGTCGCGCCGCCGCGTGACCCTGTCGACCTCGGGTGTGGTACCGATGATGGACAAGCTGTCGCAGGAAGTGCCGGTAGCCCTGGCCGTTTCGCTGCACGCCTCGAACGACGCCTTGCGCGACGGTTTGATTCCACTGAACAAGAAATACCCGCTGAAGGAATTGATGGCGGCCTGCAAACGTTACCTGGAATTCGCCCCGCGCGATTTCATCACGTTTGAGTACTGCATGCTCGACGGCGTCAACGACAGCGACGAGCACGCGCGCGAACTGCTGGCGCTGGTGCAAGACCGCGAGTTCGGCGTGAACTGCAAGTTCAACCTGATTCCCTTCAATCCCTTCCCCGAGTCGGGCCTGTTCCGCTCGAAAAACCCGCGCATCAAGGCGTTTGCCCAGGTGCTTATGGATGGCGGCATCATCACCACCGTGCGCAAGACGCGCGGCGACGATATCGATGCGGCTTGCGGCCAGCTGGCCGGCGAAGTCAAGGACCGCACCCGGGTGCAGGAGCGCATGGAAAAGATGACCGAGTATCAACAGAAATTTGGCGCCAATTTCGGCAAGATCGTGGAGATCCGCTCCTGATGCGGGGAGGCATGGCTTATCCTGGCGCACTTGCCGTGGCTGTTGTCAGCCTTGGCGTGCTGCTGGCCGGCTGTGCTTCCACCGCGGACAAGGAGCAAGCTGCATCGGTCGAGCAGCGCGCCGCCTTGCGCTTGCAGCTGGCCAGCGCCTATTATATGCAAGACCAGTTCGTGGTGGCACTGGAAGAAGCGGAGCAGGCGGTGCAGCTGGTGCCGGGCAACGCCCAGGTGCGCGGCATGCGCGCCCTGATTTTTGCTGCCCTTCGCCAACCTGCTGCGGCTGAAAAAGATTTTCTTTACGCATTGCGCCTTGCGCCCCACAATCCCGAGTTGAGCAATAATTATGGCCTGTTTCTGTGCCAGACGGGGCGCGCGGCGCAGTCGTTGGCGTATTTTGATGCCGCATTGCAAGATGTTGCCTATGGCACGCCTGAACTGGCGCTGCATAATGCGGCGGCGTGCAGCCTGCTCATGAAAGATTACCCGCGCGCCGCCGGATACTGGCTCAAGGCGGAGCGCATCGCACCTGGCGTGGCAATCACCTATGCCGGCCTGGTGCGCGTGTATTACCAACAGCAAGACTACCGGCAAGCGGCTCAATACTTTGAGCGGCTCGGTAAAGTAGCAACAATGGAGAGCCAGGCGGCCGATGTGCTGTGGCTCGGGATCAAGGTGCAGCATAAGCTCGGGGATGCGGGTGCGGAAGCTGGCCTGGGGGCGCTTTTGCGCAACCACCATTCCGGCTCCCCCGAATATGCTGCTTATCAAAATGGGGCGTTTGATGAGTGAGACAGGAATACCAATGAATTCAGAGCGGGCAGAAACGCCTCAGCAGCAGTCCCAGGGCAATCTTGCGTTGGCAGGCGCACAGTTGAAGGCGCAGCGCGAAGCGCTGGGCTGGCCAGTGGAACAGGTGGCCGACCAGCTCAAGCTGGCGCCGCGCCAGGTGATCGCGCTGGAAGAGGGCGACATGGCGGCCTTGCCGGAACGTTGCCGTGGTGCGCGGTTTCGTGCGCGCCTACGCCAAGGTGGTGCGTCTCGACGCGGCGCCGCTGGTGGCCATGATCGAAGTCCATCCGGCGCCGACGCAAGACCCGGCCGCGCCCGTGCGGCGTGAAATTTCCGCCACGTTCTCGGAATCGCGCTTCCCGTCGATGACGCAGCGCTCGTCGAACCAGACTCCCCTCTGGATCGCCGGCGCCGTGGCCGTCGTCGTGGCCGCCGCCTTTGGCGCGTATAAGCTGGGCTATGTGCCGGCCAGTCTGCTCTCTTCGCATGCCGAGAAAGAAACCGCGCATGCGGAAGTGGGTCCCGTGGAAACGACGCTGATCAAGCCGGGCCAGGACTTGACGCCCGTGCAGACGCCGTCCGTGCCCCTGATTTCCGTCCCGCCGCCGCCAGGCAACGATACGCAGACGGGTGCGCCTGCCTCTACCGTTGCTTCGGCACCGGCCGCCGCCTTGTCGCCAGCCGCCGTTCCGGCTCCCGCGCCAGCGACGACGGCTGCCGTCACGCCGCCCGCCGCTACCACCGCCGCTGCCTTGGGCGCGAATGCGCTGGTATTGAAAGTGGAACAGGATTCCTGGGTCGAGATTCGCCGTCCAGGCAGCACGCCGCTGATTTCGCGCATGGTCAAGGCGGGTAGCACGGAAACGTTCGATATTACGGGACCGGCCACCTTGGTGGTGGGTAAGCCTGGTGTCGTGCAGGCAACTTTGCGCGGCGCCAAGCTGGACTTGCCGACCGTTGCGGGCGGCACGATTTCCCGTGTCAGCATTAAATAATTGCAGTCATCGTTCAAGCAAACTCAGAAGATAATATTATGGCTACCTCGAAAACAGCGATTGGCTCCGGTCCATCCGGCCGCCGCGACAGCCGCAAGGTGCTGATCGCGCACGGCCAGCGCCAGATCTGGGTGGGCGGCGACGCTCCCGTGGTGGTGCAGTCGATGACGAACACGGATACGGCCGACGCCATCGGCACGGCGATCCAGATCAAGGAACTGGCGCGTGCCGGTTCGGGAACTGGTGCGCCTGACGGTGGACCGTCCGGAAGCGGCTGCGGCCGTGCCCTACATCCGCGAGCAGCTCGACAAGATGGACATCGACGTGCCGCTGGTGGGCGATTTCCATTACAACGGCCATACCCTGCTCAACGATTACCCCGATTGCGCGCGCGCGCTGTCGAAATACCGCATCAATCCTGGCAACGTGGGCAAGGGCGCCAAGCGCGACACGCAATTCGCGCAAATGATCGAAGCGGCTTGCAAGTACGACAAGCCGGTGCGCATCGGCGTGAACTGGGGCAGCCTCGATCAAGCGCTGCTTGCGCGCATCATGGATGAAAACGCGGGCCGCGCCGAACCATGGCCGGCGCAAGCCGTCATGTATGAAGCGCTGGTGACGTCGGCGATTGAAAACGCCGTGCGGGCAGAAGAACTGGGCCTGGCCCGCGACAAGATCATCCTGTCGTGCAAGGTTTCGGGCGTGCAAGACCTGATCGCCGTGTACCGCGAACTGGCGCAGCGTTGCGACTATCCGCTGCACCTGGGCCTGACGGAAGCGGGCATGGGCAGCAAGGGCATCGTGGCGTCCACCGCGGCGCTGTCCGTGCTGCTGCAAGAGGGCATCGGCGACACCATCCGCATTTCGCTCACGCCCGAACCGGGCGGCGACCGCACGCGCGAAGTCATCGTCGGCCAGGAAATTTTGCAAACTATGGGATTGCGCAAGTTCGCGCCCATGGTCATCGCCTGCCCGGGCTGTGGCCGCACGACGTCGACCACCTTCCAGGAGCTGGCCGACAACATCCAGACGTATCTGCGCGAGCAGATGCCGGAGTGGAAAAAGTCATATCCGGGCGTGGAAGCGATGAACGTGGCTGTCATGGGCTGCATCGTCAACGGCCCCGGCGAATCGAAGCATGCGAACATCGGCATCAGCCTGCCCGGCACCGGCGAGTCGCCGGCCGCGCCCGTGTTTGTCGACGGCGAAAAAGTCGTCACCCTGCGCGGTGAACGCATCGTCGAGGAATTCCAGGACATCGTCTTGAAGTATGTACAGAGTCACTATGGCGCAGCTGGGGTTTCGAGCGACATGTCGCTCGCCAGCGTAGCGGTATAGGCTTGCAAGCCTAGACTCCTGAATACGTCAAAAATTGAACAGCAATCGTAGCCAATAAAAGTAGATACCATGTCCGAAAATAAAAAAGCAGATAAAATCACCGCCGTCAAAGGCATGAACGATATCCTGCCCGCCGACGCGCCGTTGTGGGAATTGTTTGAAAACACGGCGCAATCCGTGCTGCAAAGCTACGGCTTCCAGCAGATCCGCACGCCGATCGTGGAAGAAACGAAATTGTTCGCGCGCGCCATCGGCGCCGTGACCGATATCGTGGAAAAGGAAATGTATTCGTTCACCGATTCGATGAACGGCGACAACCTGACCCTGCGTCCTGAAGGCACGGCTGGCGTGGTGCGCGCCGTCGTCGAGCACAACCTCGTCTACGAAGGCCCGAAGCGCCTGTGGTACAAGGGCCAGATGTTCCGCCACGAGCGCCCGCAAAAAGGCCGCTACCGCCAGTTCCACCAGTTCGGCGTGGAAGCCATCGGTTTCACGGGCCCGGATATCGACGCCGAGATCATCATGATGTCGCGCCGCCTGTGGGATGACCTGGGCCTGGAAGGCATCCGCCTAGAGCTGAACTCGATCGGCGACGCGGCCGAGCGCCTGCGCCACCGCGCCGACCTGATCGCCTACCTGGAAAGCCACAGCGAGTTGCTCGACGAAGAAGCCAAGCGCCGCCTGCACAGCAATCCGTTGCGCATCCTCGACACCAAGAACCCTGCCATGCAGGATATGGTCAACGGCGCGCCGAAGCTGCTGGACTACCTGGGCGAAGAATCGCTGGCCCACTTCCACGGCGTGCAGAAGATATTGAACCACAACAATATTCCCTTCACCATCAATCCACGCCTGGTGCGCGGCCTTGATTACTACAACCGCACGGTGTTCGAGTGGGTCAGCGACAAGCTGGGCGCGCAAGGCACGGTGTGCGCCGGTGGCCGCTATGACGGCATGGTGGAAATGTTCGGTGGCAAATCGACGCCAGCCGTCGGTTTTGGCATGGGCGTCGAGCGCCTGGTGCTGCTGATGAAGGACGCGGCCGAGCCGGAGCAACCGGCCCAGTGCGACGTCTACCTGGTGCACCAGGGCGAGCAGGCCGGCTTGCAAGCCTTCGTGCTGGCAGAGCGGATTCGCGATGCAGGCCTGGACGTTGTGCTACATTGCGCAGCGAGCAACGGTGGCGGCAGCTTCAAGACGCAAATGAAAAAAGCCGATGCCAGCGGCGCGGCGTTTGCCGTGATCATGGGCGACGATGAAATCGCCAACAATGTGGCCACGGTGAAAGCCATGCGCGAAGCCGATGCTGGCGCGCAGCAGAACACGGTGCCGTTCGACGACGTCGTCGATTACGTGGTGGACCAGATCATCGGCGACCACGATTGCGGCCATGACCACGGTCCTGGCGGCCACGTGCATCACCACCACTGATTTGAAGCAAGACCGTTCTACCCTCGATCAACTACTCATTAAAACTGACGACCCATGGCATACGATCACGAAGAACAAGAACAACTGGCAACCCTCAAGGCCTGGTGGCAGCGCAATGGCAATCTGACCTCCTGGGTCCTGATCGTGGCGCTGGCAGGCTATAGCGGCTGGGCTGGCTGGCAGTACTACCAGCGCACGCAGGCTGCGCAAGCGGGCCAGCTGTACGACGAATTGCAAAACGCCATCGCCGCCAAGGACACCGCCAAGGTGATGCGCGCGGCTGGTGACATGCAATCGCGTTTCAGCGGCACGGCGTATGCGCAGATGAGCGCCTTGGCCGCGGCCAAGGTGGCGTTCGACGCAAACGACCTGAAAACGGCCAAGACCCAGCTGCAATGGGTGGCCGAGCACGGCACGGAAGAGTACAAGGCCATCGCCAAGCTGCGCCTGGCGGGTGTCCTGCTGGACGAAAAGGCCTACGATGAAGCGTTGAAAGTGCTGGCGACGGCTCCCGTGGCGCAATTTGCCGGCGCCGTGGCCGACCGCAAGGGCGACATCCTGGTGGCGCAAAACAAGCTGGCCGAGGCGCGCACGGCTTATCTGGCCGCGCTGGCCGCGACGGACAAGAACAATCCAGGCCGTCAACTGATCCAGGTCAAACTGGAAGCGATCGGCGGTACGGTACCGGAAGACAAGGCCAAGGCTGACAAGGCTGCCGCCTGACAGGAACACTGATGGCGTGGCCGCGCGGCGTTTTGCGCCGCCTGCCTTGCCCTTACAAGTACAAGAAAAAGGTTGGATAATACTTATGCGTGTCACTGAAAAGCTGGTAGCTGCAAGTCTGTTGGCCCTGATGGCTGGTTGCTCGTCCTGGAACCCGTTCGCCTCGAAAGATCCGAAAGTCGAACCGGCCAAGCTGGTCGAGTTAAAATCGAGCATTGCCGTGCGCGACGCCTGGAAGTATTCGATCGGCAAGGCCGGTGTGTATGCGTTTACGCCTGCGCTGGCCGGCAACAGCCTGTACGTGGTCAATGCGGATGGCGCGCTGGCGCGCCTGGATGCGGCCAGCGGCCGTGAAACGTGGCGCATCAAGGCCGGCAGCGACATTACGTCCAGCGCGGGCAGCGATGGCAGCGTGGTGGCCGTGGGCGCCGCCAAGGGCGCCGTGTTGGCGTTTGACGCCGATGGCAAACAGCTGTGGAAGGCGCAGGCGTCCAGTGAAGTGCTGACCCCGCCCGTAGTGGGGCAGGGCGTCGTGGTGGTACGCAGCGTGGACAACCGCATCGTCGGCTTCGACGCCAAGACGGGCGAGCGCAAGTGGACGGTGCAGCGCGCCACGCCGGCATTGACCTTGCGCAATGCGCCGGGCATGGTGCTGGGCGGCGCGAATATCTACGTCGCACAGCCAGGCGGCAAGCTGCTGGCACTGACGGCGGCCACCGGTGTGGTACGCTGGGAGATCGTCGTCAGCGAACCGCGCGGTGCTACCGAACTGGAGCGCGTCTCCGACATCGCCGGCACGCCGGTGGTGTTCGAAGGCGAAGTGTGCGCCGTCACCTACCAGGGCAAGGCAGGCTGTTTCGATGCCGCCACGGGCGTGCCGCGCTGGAGCAAGCCGATCTCGTCCGATGTGGGCGTGGCCGTCGACCAGCGTTTCGTGTTTGTTGCCGATGACCAGGGCGCCGTGGTGGCGTTCAGCCGCGAAGGCGGCCAGAGCGCCTGGAAGAATGAGGCGCTGGCGCGCCGCCGCCTGTCGACGCCGGCCTCCTACGGCCGTAGCGTCGCCGTCGGCGATTATCAAGGTTACATCCACTTCCTGTCACGGGAAGATGGTGCATTAATAGGTCGTGTCAGCACCGACGGTAGCCCGATTGTTTCGGCTCCCGTTGTTGCCGGTTCGAATTTGATTTTTCAAACCCAATCAGGGACAGTGACCGCTCTCGCGGTCGAGTAATACAATGAAGCCGGTAATTGCACTAGTAGGTCGACCCAATGTTGGGAAATCGACTTTATTCAATCGTCTGACCCGCTCGCGCGATGCGCTGGTGGCGGATTTGCCTGGGTTGACGCGCGATCGTCACTATGGCGAAGGCCGTGTCGGCGAACGTCCCTTCCTGGTCATCGATACGGGTGGTTTCGAACCCGTCGCCAAGGAAGGCATCATGCACCAGATGGCACTGCAGACCAAGCAGGCCGTGGCCGAGGCCGACGTGGTGGTGTTCATCGTGGACGGCCGCCAAGGCCTGACCCCGCATGACAAGACCATCGTCGACTTCCTGCGCAAGAGCGGCCGCCCGGTCTTGCTGGTGGTCAACAAAAGCGAAGGCATGCGCTACACGGCCGTCGTGTCCGAATTCTATGAATTGGGCATGGGCGATCCGTATGCGATTTCGTCGGCGCACGGCGACGGCGTCAACGACCTCGTCGAAGTGATGCTGGACCTGGCGTTCGCACAGCGTCCGGATGAGCCTGAAGAGCTGGAAAAGACCGACCGCGGCATCAAGATTGCCCTCGTCGGCCGTCCGAACGTGGGCAAGTCGACGCTCATCAACACCCTGCTGGGCGAAGAGCGCGTGATCGCCTTCGACATGCCGGGCACGACGCGCGATTCGATCGAGATCCCGTTCGAGCGCGATGGCCAGCAATACACCTTGATCGACACGGCAGGTATCCGCCGTCGCGGCAAGGTGTTTGAGGCGATCGAGAAATTCTCGGTGGTGAAAACCCTGCAGTCGATTTCCGAAGCCAACGTGGTGGTGCTGATGCTCGACGCGCAGCAGGATATTTCAGAGCAGGACGCGCATATCGCCGGCTTTATTCTGGAATCGGGCCGCGCGCTGGTGGTGGCCGTGAATAAATGGGACGGCTTGCAATCGCACGAACGCGATGAAATCAAGATCGATATCGACCGCAAGCTCGATTTCCTGTCGTTCGCGCAGATGCATTTTATTTCGGCGCTGAAGGGTACCAACATCGGTCCGCTGATGAAGTCACTCAACGCCGCGTATGCAGCCGCCATGTGCGACCTGTCGACGCCGAAGCTGACGCGCGCCCTGATCGAGGCCGTGGAGAAGCAGGAACCGCGCCGCAAAGGTTCGATTCGTCCGAAGCTGCGCTATGCTCACCAGGGCGGCATGAACCCGCCTGTGATCGTCATTCACGGCAATGCGCTCGACGCCGTTGGCGATCCTTACAAGCGCTATCTGGAAAAACATTTCCGCGATACGTTTGCGCTGGTCGGCACACCACTGCGCATCGAACTGCGCACGGGTAAAAACCCGTTTGCACGCACGCCAAGCAAGTAATGATTTAACAGCTGGATTAAGTGCATATTAAGGCGCCGCAGAGATAATGCGGCGCCGACAGCCAATTCAATGGCTGTTGCACGAAAATAATAAAGTGTTAATGCGCCATGCGCGACAGCGATCGCGAAAACAGGTTACAGTAGCTATGACGCATCTTTCTTTCTTTGAAAGATGTGAGAGCACTTGAAATCAAGCAAGTCGCCTCCAATTCTTACACAACAACATAAACAACGGAGCTGTTATGAGCAACAAAGGGCAACTGTTACAAGACCCATTCCTCAATGCATTACGCAAAGAGCATGTTCCTGTCTCGATCTACCTGGTCAATGGCATTAAATTGCAGGGCCATATCGAATCGTTCGATCAATATGTCGTATTGCTGCGCAATACGGTGACACAGATGGTGTACAAGCATGCCATCTCGACAGTGGTGCCGGCCCGTGCCGTCAATCTCAATATTGAATCTGAAGCGGAGTAAAGCGTTGAGCTTGACGGCCCAGCGCCTTTCACCGTCCATCGCCCCCGTCCGCGCCAGCGGCGCTGATGCGTTTGCATCGGCGTCGGCGTCCGCCACAACCAATCTGATGCCATCATGCGCGCGGCACTAGTCGGGGTTGACTTCGGTCACAGCGACTTCGCCGCCAGCATGGAGGAACTCATGCTGTTGTCGCGTTCGGCTGGCGCCGACCCGATTTCCACCATCACGGCCAAGCGTTCCAGTCCCGATTCCGCGTATTTCGTCGGCAGCGGCAAGGCCGATGAAATTGGCGACGTCGTCGTCAACGATGGCCTGGAAATCGTCATTTTTAACCATGCCCTCTCACCTGCACAGCAGCGCAATCTGGAAAAGCGTCTGAATGTGCGCGTGCTCGACCGTACCAGCCTGATTCTCGACATCTTCGCGCAACGCGCCAAGAGCCATGAGGGCAAGCTGCAAGTCGAGCTGGCCCAGTTGCAGCATCTGGCTACGCGCCTGATCCGCGGCTGGACCCACCTTGAGCGGCAAAAGGGCGGTATCGGCTTGCGCGGTCCCGGCGAGACGCAGCTCGAGACCGACCGCCGGCTGATCGGCGACCGCGTCAAGGCCTTGCGCGCCCGCCTGGAAAAGCTGCACAAGCAGCGCGAAACGCAGCGCCGCGCGCGCGGCCGCAATCACACATTCTCGGTGTCCCTGGTCGGCTATACCAATGCCGGCAAGTCGACCCTGTTCAATGCCGTGACCAAGGCCGGCGTGTATGTCGCCGACCAGTTGTTCGCCACTCTCGACACCACCTCGCGCCGGGTTTACCTGGGCCAGGAAGTGGGTAATGTGGTGATCTCCGACACGGTCGGCTTCGTGCGCGAATTGCCGCATCAACTGGTGGCCGCCTTCCGCGCCACGCTCGAAGAAACCATCCATGCCGATTTGCTGCTGCACGTCGTCGACGCCGCGTCGCCGGTGCGCATGGAGCAGATCGAGCAGGTCAACCTGGTCTTGAAAGAGATCGGCGCCGATCATATTCCGCAAATCCTCGTGTGGAACAAGATCGATGCGGCCGGGCTGGAGCCTTCGGTGGAACGCGACGAATATGCTACGATCAGTCGCGTGTTCGTCAGTGCGCAGAAGGGCAGCGGGCTCGACCTGCTGCGCGATGCGATTGTCGAGATGGCCAGGAAGGCGCCCGGTTCGGCCCACCTGTATCAGAACGACGAAGCACAGCAGGAAGATCAGTTGGACGGTCAGTACGACCAGCACGATGGCGCCGCCCCGGACCAGGACGAAGAGCCTGGCGAGGACGATAGGATTTCCACCCACTCCCAAGTCGGAACACGATAGTTATGCTTGTCTCCCTACTCAAAAAAACAGGCTTGAAGTTGTCCCTGAACGATCCCCGCTGGGGCAATCGCAAGGACGACGGCAAGAAAGCCCAAGAAGGTAAAAAGCCCGGCGAAGGTCCGCCGGACCTCGATCAGTTGTGGCGCGATTTCAATCAGCGCCTGAACGCCTTTTTCGGACAGAAGAACCGTCCCGACAACGGCGGCAATAACAACGGCGGTGGCGGTGGTCCGCGTCCCGACATGAAGGGCGCCGGCATCACCGCCGGCGTGGTCGGCGTGATCGCCGTCTTCATCTGGCTCGCCAGCGGCGCCTTCATCGTGCAAGAGGGCCAGAACGGCGTCGTGCTCACGTTCGGCAAGTACAGCCACACCACGCCGGCCGGTTTCAACTGGCGCTGGCCGTACCCGTTCCAGACCGACGAAACCGTCAACGTGTCGCAGGTGCGCACGGTGGAAGTGGGTTACCGTCAGTCGCTGCGCAACAAGCAGGCCAGCGAGTCGCTGATGCTGACGGACGATGAAAACATCATCGACATCCAGTTCGCGGTGCAATACACCCTGAAAGATCCCGTGGCGTGGCTGTTCAACACGCGCGACCAGGAAGATACGCTGCGCCAGGTTGCCGAAACGGCGATCCGCGAAGTGGTCGGCCGCAGCAAGATGGACTTCGTGCTGTACGAAGGCCGCGAAAAAGTGGCTTACGACACGCAGCAGCTGATGCAGCACATTCTCGACCGCTACAAGGTCGGCGCCGTCATCACCAACGTGACGATGCAGGCCGTGCAGCCGCCGGAGCAGGTGCAAGCCGCCTTCGACGATGCCGTCAAGGCTGGTCAGGACCGCGAACGCCAGAAGAATGAAGGCCAGGCTTACGCCAACGACGTCATTCCAAAAGCCCGTGGCGCCGCTTTCCGCCTGATGGAGGAAGCCGCCGCGTACAGCGCGATGGTGACCGAGAACGCCGCGGGTAATGCCTCGCGCTTCAAGCAGGTGCTGGTCGAGTACCAGAAGGCGCCTGTCGTCACGCGCGACCGCATGTACCTGGAAACGATGCAGCAAGTATTCAGCAGTGCCAGCAAGGTCATGGTCGACGCAAAGACGGGCAGCAATCTGCTGTATCTGCCGCTCGACAAGCTGATCGCCCAGACGGCTGCCACCGATGCCGCCGCTGCCGCCGCCCGTGCTGCCGCGACACCCGCAGCCAACACTGTTTTGCCACAGGAAGCCATGCCGACAGTAGAAGTCAATACGCGCCGCTCTTCGCGTGAACGGGAGAGCCGCTAATGAACCGTATCGTAGCCGCCCTGATCGCGGGCTTTATCGCGATCATGCTCTTGTCCTCGACCGTGTTCGTGGTCGACCAGCGTAAGTATGCGGTCGTCTTCGCCCTCGGCGAAGTCAAGGAAGTCATCAGCACGCCGGGCCTGTATTTCAAGCTGCCGCCGCCGTTCCAGAACGTGCTGTATCTGGACAAGCGCATCCTGACGCTGGACACGCCGGAGCCGGAACGCTTCATCACGGCCGAGAAGAAGAACATCCTCGTCGACGCCTACGTGAAATGGCGCATTGCCGACCCACGGCTGTATTTCCGCAGCTTTGGCGGCGATGAAAAGCCGGCCCGCAACCGCATGTCGCAAATCGTCAAGGCAGCGCTGAACGATGAAATCACCAAGCGCACCGTGCGCGAAGTGATCTCGGGCCAGCGCGGCAAGGTGATGGAAGCGATCCTGGCGAAGGTCTCGGCGGAAGCCAAGGCGATCGGCGTGGAAATCGTCGACGTGCGCCTGAAACGCGTCGACTACGTCGAGCAGATCAACAACTCCGTGTACGAGCGCATGAAGTCTGAGCGCGTGCGCGTGGCCAATGAGCTGCGTTCGACCGGTTCGGCCGACTCCGAGAAAATCCGCGCCGACGCCGACAAGCAGCGCACGGTGATCCTGGCCGAAGCGTATCGCGAAGCCGAGAAGATCCGCGGCGAGGGCGATGCCAAGGCGTCGCAGATCTATGCGGAAGCGTTTGGCAAGAATCCGGAGTTCTACAAGTTTTACCGTAGCCTGGAAGCCTACCGCGCCACGTTCAAGGACAAGGGCGACGTGATGGTGGTCGATCCGAGTTCGGAATTCTTCAAGTACTTCAAGGGCGGCGGCGCAGCCGGTTCGGCCAAGAAGTAAGGCAGCATCCAGACTGCACCCGGCCGCAAGGACGGGGGCAGCAACGGGGCCGGCGTTAATGCCGGCCCCGTTTTTTTGTGCCCGCCATGCTGTTGCGGGACGGCGTAAAATGCAGTGTTTTTAGGGCTGTGCGGCAGCGATTCGGACAACTTATCCCTAAAGGCCCGTGTTTTCGCGTAAAATATCAGGTTCGGCCTCTTGCCTGGCGCGCCCGCCGCTGCCTCGCATGATGCATTTTTTCAACTTTCTTCCGTATCTCGCTCCCTCATGCCGAATTGGCTTTTGCCCGAAAATATTGCCGATGTTCTGCCGTCGGAAGCGCGCAAGATCGAAGAGCTGCGCCGCCTCATGCTGGATAATTTCCGTCTGTACGGATATGAACTGGTCATGCCGCCGCTGCTCGAGTATCTGGAATCGCTGATGACTGGCGCTGGCAAGGATACCGACCTGCGCACGTTCAAACTGGTCGACCAGCTGTCGGGTCGCATGCTCGGCCTGCGTGCCGACATGACGACGCAAGTGGCGCGCATCGACGCCCATCTGCTCAACCGTGCCACCGTCACCCGCCTGTGCTACGCCGGCAGCGTGCTGCATACCCGTCCGTCGGGTTTGCACGCCACCCGCGAACCGCTGCAGATCGGCGCCGAAATCTATGGCCACGCCGGCCTGGAAGCGGACGCCGAGATCCAGGAACTGGCGCTCGCTTCGCTGGCACTGGCCGGTTTCGATAGCGTGCGCCTGGATTTGTCGCACGTTGGCCTGTTGCGCGCTATCATTGCGCAAGACGCCGCCGCCGTGCGCGACGAAGCTGCGCTGTACACCTTGCTGCGCGCGAAAGATGCGCCGGGCCTGCGTGCGCTGACGGCTGGCTATGACGCCGTGACGCGCGATGCGCTGCTGGCCTTGCCGAACCTGTACGGCGACATCGATGTGCTGGCGCGTGCGCGCGAAATGCTGCCGCCGCTGCCGGGCGTGCTGAAGGCGCTGGCCGAACTGGCCGCGCTGGCCGCGACTGTGGAAACTAAGGCCCTGGGCCGCGCCGAAGTGGCGATCGACCTGGCCGACCTGCGCGGCTACCAATATGAAAGTGGCGCGATGTTTGCGCTGTATGTACCTGGCTTGCCGAACGCGGTTGCGCGCGGCGGCCGTTATGACCACGTCGGCGAAGCGTTCGGCCGGGCACGTCCCGCGACCGGCTTCTCGCTCGATTTGCGCGAACTGGCGCGCCTGTTGCCGACCGCGGAACGGAAGCATTCGATCCGCGCGCCGTGGGGCAGCGCGCCAGAATTGAAGGAAAAAATCGCCGAGTTGCGCAAGGCGGGCGAGGTCGTGATCCAGAGTATGCCGGGTCACAGTAATGAACAAGACGAGTTCGAGTGCGATCGCGTGCTGGTACTTGCCGATAATGGTAGTAGCTGGATTCTTAAAAACTTAGGTTGAGTGATGTCAAAGAAAATTATGGCAAAGAACGTTGTTGTCATCGGCACCCAATGGGGCGATGAAGGTAAAGGCAAGATCGTCGATTGGTTGACCGATCACGCTCAAGGTGTGGTGCGCTTCCAGGGCGGCCACAATGCAGGCCACACGCTGGTCATCGGCGGCGTCAAAACCGCGCTGCAGCTGATCCCGTCGGGCATCATGCGTCCAGGCGTCGCCTGCTACATCGGTAACGGCGTGGTCGTTTCCGTGCCGGACGTGCTGCGCGAAATCGACAAGCTCGAAGCCGTTGGCGTCGAAGTCGCTTCGCGCCTGAAAGTGTCGGACGCCGCACCGGTGATCCTGCCTTACCACTCGGCACTCGACCTGGCCCGTGAAGCTGCGCGCGGCGCGGCCAAGATCGGCACCACCGGCAAGGGCATCGGCCCGGCCTACGAAGACAAGGTAGCGCGCCGCGCCATCCGCGTCGCCGACCTGTTGAACGAGAGCCGTTTCGCTGAAAAACTGGCGGAAAACCTCGATTATCACAACTTCGTGCTGGAGCACTACCTGAAAGCTCCGCGCATCGATTACCAGAAGACCCTCGACGACGCGCTGGCCTATGTGCCGCGCCTGCGTCCGATGGTCACCGACGTGTCGAGCGCGCTGTACAAGGCGCACAAGGCCGGCGCCAACCTGCTGTTCGAAGGCGCGCAAGGTTCCCTGCTGGACGTCGACCACGGCACCTATCCGTTCGTCACCTCGTCGAACTGCGTGGCCGGCAATGCCGCCGCCGGTTCGGGCGTCGGTCCTGGCATGCTGCACTACATCCTGGGCATCACCAAGGCTTACACGACGCGCGTCGGCTCCGGCCCGTTCCCGTCGGAACTGCCAACGGATGCAGGCGTCGGCCACCACCTGGCGCAAGTCGGCCATGAATTCGGCACCGTGACGGGCCGTGCCCGCCGCTGCGGCTGGTTCGACGCTGCCTTGTTGCGTCGTTCCGTGCAGATCAATGGCGTGACGGGCATGTGCCTGACCAAGCTGGACGTGCTGGACGGTATCGAAACGCTGAAACTGTGCACCGGCTACACCATCGACGGCGTGGCCACGGACATCTTCCCATCGGGCGCTGAAGAAGCCGCCCGTTGCGTACCTGTGTACGAAGAGATGCCAGGTTGGACGGAAAGCACGGTCGGCGCGAAATCGCTGGCGGCCCTGCCAGCAACAGCGCGCGCTTACATCAAGCGCATCGAAGAACTGGTCGGCGTGCCGGTGGACATGGTTTCGACCGGTCCGGATCGTGAAGAAACGATCGTGCTGCGTCACCCATTCGAGTAAGCTGCTGGACACAATCCGCCGCAAGGCGGATTTTTTTAATCACGCTAATAATAAGATTCCACTATCATGACTACCCCACAATCGAACGATCAACATCTCTGGGTCAACTGGGAAGAGTATCACCGCCTGATCGAGCGCCTGGCGCTCAAGGTCTACGAATCGGGCTGGAAATTTGACCAGGTATTGTGCCTGGCGCGCGGCGGCGTGCGTCCTGGCGACGTGTTCTCGCGCATTTTTGATTTGCCGTTGGCCATCCTGTCGACCAGCTCCTACCGCGAAGACGCCGGCACGGTGCGCGGCGACCTCGATATCGCCAAGTACATGACCATGACCAAGGGCCCGCTGGCTGGCCGCATCCTGCTGGTCGACGACCTGGCCGATTCGGGCGTCACCCTGGACAAGGTCACGCGTCACCTGAAGGAAAACTTCCCTGACGTGACCGAAGTCAAATCGGCCGTGATCTGGCTGAAGGGCTGCTCCGTCGTGCGTCCCGACTACTTCCTCGACGAGCTGCCGCACAACCCGTGGATCCACCAGCCATTCGAAGACTACGACGGCCTGCGTCCGCACCAGCTGGCGGCGTGGATCAAGAAGGGCGAAGCAGGCAAGTAATTGCGTGCGCGCTTGCAAAAAAAAGACGATCGTGTATCGTCTTTTTTTTCGTCCAAGGAAATGCGATGACCATACTGACGACGGCGCGCCTGCGCCTGGAACCGATTACCGAAAACCACTACGAGCGCATGCGCACGCTCAACACCGATCCCGAGGTGATGACGTATCTGAACGCGGGACAGCCTGAAGCGGAAGAGGACACGCGCGCCGCCGTTGCGCGGCTGGTGGGGCGCTGGGCCGAGTGGGGCTATTCCTGGTGGGCGCTGATCCGCCTCGATGACGGCGAGATGGTGGGCATGGCCTGCCTGCAGCACCTCGATGGCGACAAAAATAAATCGCATGAAATCGGCTGGCGCCTGGCGCGCACGGGCTGGGGGCAGGGCTATGCCAGCGAGGCGGCCGCCGCCATCGTCGCGCATGCCTTCGACGTCGTCGGCGCACCCGAAGTGGTGGCCGTGGCGCACCCGGACAATGCCGCCTCGATCAAGGTCATGACGCGCCTGGGCATGCAATATGTGGGCATGGAGCGCCATTACGATATCGACTGCGTCGTGTACCGCCTGGCGCGCCCATGACGGCAGCGCAGAAGCCCCTGAAGCTGGGCTGCAGCTACGGCGTGCGCTTTTCACCGGATGGCACGCGCCTGGCCGTGCTGGGGCGCTACCTGGTCCTGTGGGACGTGGCGGCGCGGACCAAGCTGTGGCGCGGAAAATTCATCGCGCACATGTCGGGCATGGCATTCTCGCCTGACGGCGGCCGGCTCGCCATCAAGAGCACGACGGGCCAGTTGGCCGTGGTGGATGCCGGGGCGGGCCAGTTGCTGGTGAACTTCCAGAACAAAAAGGATGGCGAAGGCTGTGGTCCCGCGTGGTCGCCGTGCGGCCGGTATCTGGCCGACGGCGGCTGGGATGGCCGTCTGCGGGTGCGCGACGCACAAACGGGCGAGGCGCTTTTCACGCAGGTGCATCCGGGCGAGATGCTGCGGGGTGTCTGCGCCATCGATGGCGGGCGGAGTTTGCTGGTCCAGCATGGCGTCAAATCGGTGGACGAGGGGCAGGTGCAGCCACCTGATTACTGCAGTGTATGGGACTGGCCCTTGCAAGACGGTGGCGGGCGCAAGGTGCTGTCGCTGCCAGGCTTGAAGTCCTGCGCGCCATCGCCGGACGGAGCGTATCTGGCCGTGCTGCACCATGCCGGCGGCGAGGAGTATCTGTCCATGTACGCGCTGGCCAACGGCTGCTGTCTGGCCAAGGTGGCCGTGGAGGCGGGTGGTGGCACGGGTAACGGCTTGCGCTGGCTGCCCGATGGCAGGGCGCTGGGACGCATCGGCAAGGGCAAGCTGCTGTTTTACGGCTGGCCCGGGCTCGGCGTGCTGGCGCAGGAAGATTTTATCTATCCCTGCGCGCTGGACTTTTTGCCTGGCTCGCCACTGGCCGCCATCGGCTCCTGGGAATCTGGCATGCTGATGGACCTGAACCTTCACAAGGAAACCGCATGATCACCTGTTATTTGCGTTACATCATCGACCCGTATAAATTGCGGGAATTCGAAGCTTACGGCAAGCTGTGGATACCGCTGGTCGAACGTTTCGGCGGCCAGCACCACGGCTACTTTTTACCGTCCGAAGGCGCCAGCAACGTCGCGCTGGCCATGTTCTCGTTTCCCAGCCTGGCCCTGTACGAACAGTACCGCAGCGACTCGATGCAGGATGCCGAGTGCCAGGCTGCTTTCCGCTATGCCGAAGAGACGCGCTGCATCGTCAGCTACGAGCGCAGCTTTTTCCGCCCCGTGTTTGGCTGAACAGGGTCAATCGCGCTGCGGCGCGCCCAGGGGGAAGAGGTGGCGGTATGGGCGCGCCTCTTCCACCGCGCGGGCGAACGATGGACGGGCCAGCAGGCGCGCCCGGTAGGCGCGCAACAGGGGCAGCGTTGCGGGAATCGGCTGGGTCCAATCCGCATAGAACAGCGAGGGGGCGGCGGCGCAGTCGGCCAGGCTGAAGTGTTCGCCGGCGGCCCACGTCTTGCCGGCCAGGTGGGCTTCCAGCCAGGCGTAGGCGAGGTCCAGCTTTTCGCCGGCAAACGCGCGGCCCTCCCGGGTCTTCGCCGGGTCGCCAGTCAGGGCGGCGCCGACGGCATGCTGTACTTGTGTCATGACGTGCAGGTCGAAATAGCGGTCGAGAAAACGCACTTCCAGCGCCTGCATCGGATCGTCCGGAAGCAGGCGCAGCGGGCCGGGATGGGCCAGTTGCAGGTATTCGATGATGATGCTGGTCTCGGCGACGTTGCGCTCCCCGTCCACCAGCAGCGGAAATTTGCGCAGCGGCCAGCGTTCCAGCCACTGCTGCAGGTGCTGCGGCATGTCGGGCGCCAGGCAGCAGAAGGTGAACGGTATGGCGTTTTCGTACAGGGCGATGAGCACCTTCTGCGTGTACGAGGAAAAGGGATGGCCGTAGAGGATGAGTGACACGGTGGATCTCCTGTTATTTTGCAAGGTTGGCAACACGCGCGTGCTGCAACGATAGTGCAATGACAGGATCAATGCAAGCGATCCGGGCCGTTCGTGCGCCAGCCGTTCCCGCTTGCATCCGTGTCCCGTCCGCCGCCTAGCCGAGGTTCGCCAGGTAGCGCAATCCCGTGATGCTGGGGAAGAAGCAATACACGCCACCACGCGTGATGACGCTGCGCGAGAAATGCTGCAGTGTGGTATTGCCGCTGCCCTTGGGGCCCACCCCGGGCAAGGTGAAGGAGCTGACGGCCGGGTCGTTGATGCCCAGGAATACGTCCTGGCCGCTGATGTTGAGCGTGGCATTGCCCGCCTCGGGACCGGCCGGGCCGACGGCCGATTTGACGAAGGCATCGTCATTGTTCCATTGCTTCATCAGGAATTCGAACTGATTGCGCAGGCTGGCATTGATGAAATAGCCGACCAGGCCGCGCTGCGCTGCGATGGGGGCGGCCGGATCATATTCGCTACCGTAGGGCATGGCGCGCCGCACGATGCGGTGGTGGCGGGCGGAGGCGCCCACAACGGCTTCGTCGCGCGGATTGTTGCGGCGGATATGCGAGCCGATCGGGCATTTCAGGCCCAGCGTGTCGTCCAGTTCCGGCTGTTCATCGACATAGTGAAAGCGGTTCAGGCTGGCGTCCGGCAGCACGGGGCCCGCCTCGTCCGGCCGGAGCACCAGCGGATTGCCGTTGCGCCAGCGCCCGCACATCTTGGCGGCCACCATTTCGGTGCTGAGCCCGGAACTGGCCGCGCCCTGGCTCAGGATGCTGTCGAACAGGGGCACGTCCTGCTCCAGGATGCGGAAGGCGGCATAGCTGCCATTGGTGGACAATTGCGGCGGCTGCACCTGGTAGGTACCGCCGTTTTCATTCTGATAGCCGAGCAGGAATTCCCCCGTCATGACGCTGTTGAGCGGGTCAGGTTCGTGCTCGCGCTTGCGCGGCGGGGCGCCATCGACGTCCGGCTGGGCGATGTTGTCGCGATAGCCGAAATGCACGCGGTTGCCTGGCAGGGCCACGCCGTCGTGCGCATACAGTTCACGCCAGCCGGCGGCAAAGGCGCTACGTAGTTTGGCTGATGTTGCCTGCAGCACTACCTCCGATTCGCTGACCCATAGGCTCAGCAGCGCATGCACCTGCTCATTCTCGGTGGCCGGTCCCAGGTTGCCAAGCCAATGTGCGGGGGCGCTGTCGCCCACGTCGCCCACGGCAGCGATGCTGAGCGGATCGGTGGCGCCGCGTTGAAATGCCTGGTCAAAGGTGGCCAGGTCGGCCGCACTGACTCCCAGCACAGACAGGCCGGGAGCGGTAAAGCTGAGGTTCAGGAAGCAGGGCGGCTTGGGATGGATATGGCGCGCGGTGGTAATGGACGGCAGTCCGTCGCTGCCGTCGAGCAGAGCCGCGATGGTGCGCCGTGCCTGCGCGGCATCCGTGATGCTGAAGATGAAATGGCGCGCAAGGTTGACGCGGTAGCCGCGCAGGATCGTGCCTTGCACGTCGTCGTAATCGATGGTGGGATCGGCCATGCTGTCTCCGGGGGCTGGGGTGGTGGCTGGCAGGTGGTGGGGCCGCTTGCGCAGCCCCGGCGTGGTGTTAGGTTGAGACCGAGGCGAGAATTTTCTGGACTGTCTGCGGATAGGCGCTATACAGGCCTTTATTGGGCAGGTGCTGCGCGGCGTCGTTGGCCGTGATGAAGGCTTCAAATGCGGCCACATGGTTGGCAACGGGCATCAACGCCTTGCCACCCACGACAAACTGCAGCAGTGCGTCGAATACATCGCCCAGCCGGGCCACGAAATCCTCGATGTAGTCATTGAAGCTGCCGTCATACTCGGTGATCACGCCGATGATCAGGCTATTGGACGTGCCCGCCGAGCTAATGTTGGGCAGCAGATTGGGCTGGGAGCGGTCCAGCAGGGTGAAGCGGGCAAAGTGCACAGTGCCGATCTCGGTGAGGGCGGCATTGATCTTCGCCTGGAATTCCACCAATGTTGCGGCGATGGCGGTCGGATTGGTGCCGGGTAGTACCGGCATCATTAAGCACAGTGGATTTGCCATGGAAGGCTCCTCAATACGTGGTTGTCGGGAGGACCGACACTACGCCGCGGCGCCCACTGCGTCAAAAGCTATATTTTCGATTTTGTTGTTAAATACGTACTATTTCAACATGATAGTCGATATGAAATGCGGTCTCATGTGGATAGTTGCCGAGGCTGGCCGGCGCCGGCGGACACTCTGCCGCCGGGCTGTTCCAGCCTGTTTCGGGAAGCGCAAGTGGCGCCGTTGGCGGCGCCGGATTCTGGAGGGAATATTTCTGCAAGATGGGACGCTGCCAGGGTGCCATGCACCACTGCACCGAGGAGACGCGCTGCATCGCCCGCTGCTAAAACCGTATGGGACAAGGCGCCGCGGTCCCTTCGCCAAAACCGGCATAGCCGGACCTGGCGCTGAGGTTCAAGGTCATGTTGCCTTTGTCCGGTAAATAGATGCAGTATTCGCCCGTCGCCGTGATGACGCGGTAGATGCGCTTCGGGTCGTTTGGCGCGCTGAACAGCTCGATGCGGGCCGCTTCGAACCACTTTGGCTTGACCGCCGCGTGCGCTTCCGCAAAGCCCTTTGCCAGGCGCGTCTGCGCCGTATCGGGCGGCGCCACGAATTCCTGTGGATGCTCGGCGCGCAGTTGGCGGTCGATGGCGCCGGCGGCCTGCAGCGCCTGTTGCGCCACGGTGAGGGGGCTGGCCCTGGGGGCGGCAGGCAGCGGGTCTGCCGGCGGGGGCATCGTCAGGCGGCCTGTCTTGCGTCGATGCCTGCGGCGCCGATGCCGTCGTGTCGGCGGGGACGGTTCGGATTGCTGGCGGACGTGTCGGCGCTGGATCGGGCTGGGCGGTTGGAATGAACCTTGCCATTGGCGGCAGTGGCGGCATCAGTTGCAGCCAGACCCGGTCATCGTGCTCGATTCTTGTGTGGACTGGCCGCGTGGCCGCCCAGAGCAGCGCCAGATGCAGCAGAATAATGGCGGCGACGTACGGGCCATGGGCACGCTGGCCGGAGAGAAAATCCTGCTCCTGTCGTGCAAGGTTGATGCGCATCGGTGTCACGCCTGCCGTGATGAAGGTGGCACCAGTATGCAAATTTGCAACAGTGCTGTAAACAGGTTTCGGGCAGAACGCGGATTGTGCTCCCCTGGGTACTGGAAAATGCGCCTGGCGATGATCTTCTCAAGCCGTCATGCCAGGCCGCGACGCCTCAATCCTCGGCCTGGAATTCGCTGGCCGAGACGAACAGGTCCCACGAAGCGATGAACAGGGCCGCCACCACGGGGCCGATGACGAAGCCGTTCAGGCCAAACAGGGCCATGCCGCCCACGGTCGACAGCAGCACCACGTAGTCCGGCATCTTGGTATCCTTGCCCACGAGGATGGGGCGCAGCACGTTGTCGACCAGGCCGATGACGAAGACGCCGAAGGCGGCCAGGCCCGCGCCTTGCCAGATGGCGCCCGTGGCCAGGAAGTAAACGGCCACGGGCGCCCAGACGAGGGCGGCGCCGACGGCCGGCAGCAGCGACAGGAAGGCCATCAGCACGGCCCACAGCAGGGGCGCGGGCACGTCCAGGAACCAGAACGCCAGGCCGCCGAGGGCGCCCTGGGCAATCGCCACGAGGATGTTGCCTTTCACGGTGGCGCGGATCACCGTCGTGAAATTGGTGAACAGGCGCTGCTTGTACTTGCGGCTCAGCGGCACGGCGCCCTTGATGCGGGCCGACAGGGTGGAGCCATCGCGCATGAGGAAAAACAGCAGGTACAGCATGATGCACAGGCTGGTGAGGAATTCAAAGGTGTACAGGCCCACATTGATGGCTTTCACCGCCACCACCTGGCTCACCTGCGTGGCGCCCTCGGCCAGCTTGTCCTGCAGGCTGGCCAGGCTGGTCAGGTTGAAGCGGTCGAGCAAGTTGATCAACCATTGCGGCAGTACCGCCATGATTTTATTGAAGAACATGGCGACCGTGATTTCGCCCGAACGTACCATCTCCACGACGCTGGCCGCCTGGTTCACCAGCGACACGGAAATGAGCGACAGCGGCAGGATCACGATGACGATGATGAGTAGCAAGGTCAGCAGCGACGCCAGGCCGGCGCGGCCCCTGGTTTTCCGCAGCAGCCAGCGGTACACGGGCGCGAACAGGATCGCCAGGATGACGCCCCAGAAGATGGCGCCCGCATACGGCGCCAGTATCCAGCCGAAGCCGATGGTGACGATGCTCAAGAGGAGCAAGAACACTTTCTGGTGCAGCGTGAGGGTATGCATGGGCGGTAGCGCAATGATAAGGGTTGAGTTGCGCCATCATAAGCGAGGCATGGCGCTGCGCGCCATACAATTGTCGCCTTGGTCGTCTGTGAGCGAGCGCACCTGGCGCCGAAGGGCCGGCAACGCGGTGGCGGCAATTCCAGTAAGCTGTCGTTCTCGGCGCTCCATCCCGGGCGCCTTTGACTACTTTTGACTTCAGGAACGCGCGTGACCGATCACATTCACTTTTATGAACCTGCACAGGGCCATGGCCTGCCGCATGACCCGTTCAACGCGATTGTCGGACCGCGGCCGATCGGCTGGATTGCCTCGCGCAGCGGTGCGGGCGTGCTCAATCTGGCGCCGTACAGCTTTTTCAACGCCTTCAATTACCATCCGCCGCTGATCGGTTTTTCCAGCATCGGCCGCAAGGATACCTTGCGCAATATCGAGCAGACGGGCGAATTCGTGTGGAACCTGGCGACGCGTCCGCTGGCCGAGGCGATGAATGCCAGTTGCGCGCCGGCGCCGCCCGAGGTCGACGAATTCGCGCTGGCCGGCCTGACGCCGGCCGCCTCGCGCATCGTCAACGTGCCGCGCGTGGCCGAAAGCCCCGTGTCCTTCGAATGCCGGCGCACGCAGATCATCGAGCTGCAAGGCGTCAATGGCGACGCTGTCGGCAGCTGGCTGGTGCTGGGGGAGGTGGTGGGCGTGCACATCGCGCGCCATCTGTTGACGGATGGCGTGTACGACACGGCAGCCGCTGCGCCGATATTGCGCGGTGGCGGGCCGGCCGATTATTTTGAGATCGGACCGGACAGCCTGTTCCACATGCGCCGGCCAAGCTATCCCTGAAAGGGAGCCGGCTATTTCTGCATGATGGGATCGCGTCCCAGGGTGCGCGCCAGTGCGCCGCCGTCGCCACGCCAGAATTCGCGGTCGGCCAGGCGCACGCGCTCGGCCGCGTGCTGCATGTGTTCCATGGCCGCCTGGCGCGCCCGCTGCGGGTCGCCATCGGCGATCGCCTGCACGATTTTTTCATGTTCGCGCCGCACTTCGATGGAAAAGTCCGTGCGCCGCGCTTCATTCGCGCGCGTCACCTTGACGGCCGAGCGGATCGGGTCGGCGAACATGGCGACGAATTTCGGCCAGTAGGGGTTGCCCGTCGCCTCGGCGATGCACAGGTGCAGGCGCACGTCTTCTTCCACGCCATCGACGCCGGCCGCCACCGCTTCCTCGATGCGCCGCAGCGCATGTTCGATATCGGCCAGCTGGCCCGGCGTGCGGCGCACGGCCGCCAGCGCGGCGATTTCCGCTTCCAGCCCCTGGCGCACCTCGATCAGGTTCAGCAGCGATTGCACCGACTGCTCCGTCAGCGCGTCACCCCGTTCGCCGGTCTTCGCGCCATCCTGCGCGCACACGAACGTGCCGCTGCCTTTGCGCGTGACGACGATGCCGTCCGCCTGCAGCAGCGCGATGGCTTCGCGCAGCACCGTGCGGCTCACGCCGAAGTGGCTGGCCATGGCCTGCTCCGATGGCAAACGCGTGCCACTGGCCAGGCCATCGTGGTGGAGCTGCTGGCGCAGCCGGGCCGCCACGCGCGCACCCAGGGTGCCGGTGGTGAAGCTGCCCGCGGCGGGCTCCGGCGGGGGAAGGGTAAAGCTGAACGTGCGGTCCATCGGGTGCATCCTTGTGCTAGCGGTTCTCATGGGGCTTGCTTGCCATTATATGGAATATACAGCTTGACACACACAAAACACACACATAATATACATCCATACAAATTTTAGACAAGTTGCCAGCCACCTTCGGTGGACCATAAAAATCCGGCACGGTCGATCCCCCAGTGATCAGGAGACAAGCATGGAAGTGTCACAAGCAATGCCTGGCCAGCCGGCCGGCGCGGCCGCAAGCCAGAAAACCATCGACGACGCCGTCTACCGCAAGGTGACCTGGCGCATCATCCCCTTCCTCATGCTGTGCTACATCGTCGCCTATCTCGACCGTGTGAATGTGGGCTTCGCCAAGCTGCAAATGCTGGCCGACCTGCAGTTTTCCGAAACCGTGTACGGCCTGGGAGCCGGCGTGTTCTTCCTTGGCTACTTCCTGTTCGAAGTGCCCAGCAACGTGATGCTGCACAAGATCGGCGCACGCGTGTGGATCGCCCGCATCATGATCACCTGGGCCATCATTTCGGGCGCCTTCATGTTCGTCACCACGCCGACCCAGTTCTACGTCATGCGCTTCCTGCTCGGCATCGCCGAGGCGGGCTTCTTCCCCGGCATCATCCTTTATTTGACCTACTGGTATCCGTCCGAGCGCCGCGCGCGCATGGTGTGCACCTTCATGGCCGCCATTCCCGTGGCGGGCCTGATCGGCGGCCCCCTGTCTGGCTGGATCATGGAAACCTTCGCCGGCTGGCACGGTTATGCGGGCTGGCAGTGGATGTTCGTGCTCGAAGCGATTCCCGCCGCGCTGATGGGTGTGGCCGTGCTGCTGTACCTCGATAACAGCATCCGCGCCGCGAAGTGGCTGACGGAAGACGAGAAAGTCATCCTCGAGCAGCGCATTGCCACGGAAGCGCAGGGCAAGGTATCGCACCCGTCGATCCGCGCCATGTTCGCCGACCCGCGCATCTGGGTCATGGCGCTGATTTATTTCTGCTGCGTGATGGGCCAGTATTCGCTGACCTTCTGGCTGCCAAGCCTGATCAAGGCGGCCGGCGTGACGGGCGTGCTCAATATTGGTCTCTTTACGGCGATCCCGTATTCGGTGGCCGTGGCGTCGATGATCCTGCTGGGCCGCAGCTCGGACAAGTACCGCGAACGGCGTTGGCACATGGCCATCCCGCTGGTCGTCGGTGCCGCCGCCATCGTCTGCAGCGCGCTGGCGGGCGCCCACAACACGGGCTGGGCCATCTTCTTCCTGACGATCGCCGCTGGCGGCATCCTCGCTGCTTCGCCCATGTTTTGGAGCCTGCCGACGGCTTTCCTCGGCGGCGTCTCGGCCGCCGCCGGTATCGCCGCCATCAACTCGGTGGGCAACCTGGCCGGCTTCGCGGCACCGTACATGATCGGTTCCATCAAGGATCTGACGCAATCGACCGACATCGCCATCTACCTGCTGGCGGGCATCCTGGTGTTTGGCGCCTTCATCATCATGCGGGTGCCGGCCAAGCTGGTGAACAAGTAAACAAGTGGAGCAAATTATGAGCGCAAGAATCGAAAAAGTGGGCGTGATCGGCCTGGGCGCCATGGGCATGGGCATCGCGCAATCCCTGCTGCGTGCCGGCTTCGAAGTGCATGCCTGCGACGTGCGACCCGAGACCGTGCAAAAGCTGGCGGACCTGGGCGCCAGTGCGGCGGTGTCTCCCGCCGCACTGGCGGCGCAGGTGCAAGCCTTGCTGATCGTCGTCGTCAATGCGCAGCAGACGGAAGCCGTGCTGTTTGGCGAACAAGGCGCCGCCAACGCCTTGGCGCCCGGCAGCGTGGTGATCGCCTGCGCCACCGTGGCGCCGGAGTTTGCCGAGGCGCTCGGCGTACGTCTGGCGGCCATGGGCCTGCGCTTCATCGACGCGCCCATTTCCGGCGGCGCGGCCAAGGCGGCTGCCGGCGAGATGTCGGTGATGGCGGCCGGCGCACCCGGCGCATTCGACGCCTGCGCCGGCATTTTCGATGCCATCTGCGCCAGGCTGTACCGGCTGGGCGAACAGCCGGGCCAAGGCTCGAAAGTCAAGATGATCAACCAGCTGCTGGCCGGCGTGCATATCGCCGCCGCCGCCGAAGCGATGGCGCTGGGCTTGCGCGCCGGCTGCGATCCGGATGCGCTGTACGAAGTCATTTCGAACAGCGCCGGCAGTTCCTGGATGTTCCAGAACCGCGTGCCGCACATCCTGCAGGGTGACTACACGCCGCTGTCGGCCGTGAATATTTTTGTGAAAGACCTGGGCATCGTGCTCGATTACGCGAAGAAAAGCGTCTTTCCGCTGCCCCTGTCCGCCACGGCGCACCAGATGTTCATGCAGGCGTCGGCGGCAGGCTTTGGCGGAGAGGACGACTCGGCCGTCATTAAAACTTTCCCGGGTATCGATCTGCCGGCGAAAGCGTAACTGAATCAGGAAGGAAATATCATGACTGTATTACTGGGATGTATCGCCGACGATTTTACGGGTGGCACCGACCTGGCCGGCATGCTGGTCAAGGCCGGCATGCGCACGGTGCAGCTGATCGGCGTGCCGCAAGGTCCGCCGCCAGCCGATGTCGATGCCGTCGTCATCGCCCTCAAGTCGCGCACGAATGCGCCGGAAGAGGCGGTGGCCGAATCGCTGGCTGCGCTGGCCTGGCTGCAGCAAGCCGGATGCAAGCAGTTTTACTTCAAGTACTGCTCCACGTTCGACTCCACGCCACGCGGCAATATCGGCCCCGTGGCCGAGGCGCTGATGCGGGCGCTCGATACCGATTTTACGATTGCCTGCCCCGCGTTCCCTGCCAACGGACGCACCATCTACAAGGGCAACCTGTTCGTTGGCGACGTGCCGCTGGCCGAATCGAGCATGCGCGACCATCCACTGACGCCGATGACGGATTCGAACCTGGTGCGCGTGCTGCAGCAGCAGGTACATGCCAGGGTAGGCCTGGCCGATTACAGCGTGGTGGAGAAGGGCGCGGCCGCCATCGCCCAGCGCTTTACGGACTTGCGCGCGCAGGGCTGCCATCTCGCCGTCGTCGATGCCGTGTCGAACCGCGACCTGGAAGCCATCGGCGCCGCCTGCGCGGACTTGAAGCTGATCACGGGCGGCTCCGGCATCGCGCTGGGACTGCCGCAAAATTTCCGCCAGCGGGGCCAGTTGTCGCCCTCGTTCGCGGGCCAGGCGGGACGCTTGCCGCCACCGACGGGTTTGCGTGCCGTCATCTCGGGCAGCTGCTCGGTGGCCACGCAACAGCAGGTGGCGCACCTGCGCGAGCGTGCCCCGTCATTCCACGTCGACCCGCTGCAGCTGGCCGCTGGCGGCGAGGTGGTCGATGCCGTGGTGGAGCAGGCCCTGGCTTGGGCTGGTGCGCACCTGGCGCAAGGCCCTGTCCTGATTTATGCCACGGCCACGCCGGACGCCGTGCGCGCCGTGCAGGCGCAGCTGGGCGTGGAGCGTGCCGGCGCCCTCGTCGAGGAAACCCTGGCCGCCATCGCGCAAGGGCTCGTACGCCTTGGCGTGGGCCAGTTGATCGTGGCCGGCGGCGAAACCTCGGGCGCGGTCGTCAAGGCCTTGGGCGTGGCGGGCTTGCGTATCGGGCCAGAGATCGACCCCGGCGTGCCGTGGACGCTAGCCTTGCCGGCGCCGGGCGACGATGGCAGGGCGCCCTTGGCGCTGGCCCTCAAGTCCGGTAATTTCGGCACCGTCGATTTCTTCAGCAAGGCCTGGCAGGTGCTGGCATGAGCGCCACCGAATCGCGCCAGCGCGAGCTGATCGTCGACTTTGGCAAGTCGCTGTTCGAACGTGGCCTGACGGCCGGCAGCAGCGGCAACCTGAGCGTGCGCCTGTCCGATGGCTGGCTGCTCACGCCGACGAATGCCAGCCTGGGGCGGCTCGATCCCGCGCAATTGTCCAAGCTCGATTGGGACGGCAACTTGATCAGCGGTGCGCCGCCTTCAAAAGAGGCATTTTTGCACCGCGCCATGTACGAAGAGCGCAGCAGCGCCGGCGCCATCGTGCACTTGCATTCGACGCATTCGGCCGCCGTGTCGTGCATGTGCGGCTTGAACCATGACGATTGCATCCCGCCGCTCACGCCATACTTTGTGATGAAGGTAGGGCGTTTGCCGCTGGTGCCATATCACCGTCCGGGCGACCCGGCGCTGGCGGGGGCGATTGGCGCCATGGCGCGCAAGCACTCGGCCGTGCTGCTGGCCAATCACGGTCCCGTGGTCTCGGGCAGCAGCCTGGAAGCGGCCGTGTATGCGGCCGAGGAACTGGAAGAGACGGCCAAGCTGTTCCTGCTGCTGCGCGACGTGCCCACGCGCCCGCTCGACGCGGCGCAGATCGCGGACTTGAAGCACACCTTCAAGCTCGAACTATAAGATTCCCAAGGAGATATCACATGCCCCGCTTTGCCGCCAATCTGACCATGATGTTCAATGAAGTGCCTTTCCCGCAGCGCTTTGCCGCCGCCGCGCAAGCGGGTTTCCAGGGCGTCGAATTTCTTTTCCCTTACGATTATGCGCCGCAGGAAGTAGCCGGCTGGCTGCGCGAGCACGGTTTGCAGAATGTGCTGTTCAACTTGCCGCCGGGCGACTGGGCCGCCGGTGAGCGAGGCATCGCTTCGCTGCCGGGCCGCGAAGCGGAATTCCGCGCAGGCGTGGCGCGCGCCATCGAGTATGCGCTGGCACTGGGCACGCCGCGCGTGCACATGATGGCGGGCTTGCTGCCCGTCGGCGCCGACCTCGCGCTGCACCGCGCCACCTACCTGGCCAACCTGCAGTACGCGGCAAGGGCCGTGGGCGAGCATGGCATCGAACTCTTGATTGAGCCGATCAACGGGCGCGACATGCCCGGCTATTTCCTCGTCACGCAGGCGCAAGGCCATGCGCTGCGCCTGGAGTCGGGCGCGCCCAACGTCAAGGTGCAGATGGATTTTTACCACACGCAGATCGTCGAGGGCGATATCGCCATGACGTTCAGGAACAACTTCGACGGCATCGGCCATGTGCAGATCGCCAGCGTCCCGGCGCGCAATGAACCGGACGATGGCGAAGTCAATTACCCGTATCTATTCAGGCTGCTCGATGAACTGGGTTACGAGGGCTGGATCGGCTGCGAATACCGTCCGCGCGGGCGCACCGAGGATGGCCTGGGCTGGCTCGCCGTACACAACAACAAGCAAGGAGAAATGAAATGAGAGTACTGATCACCGGCGGCGCCGGTTTCCTCGGGCAGCGCCTGGCGCGCCAGTTGCTGGCGCAAGGCCAACTGACGGATAGCCACGGCCAGTTGCAAACGATCAGCGAGCTGGTACTGGTCGACGTGGTGGCCGCGCATGACTTCAACGATGCGCGCGTGAAAGTGGTCACGGGCGACATCGCCGACGGCGCCCTGATGCGCGCCACCATCGACGCGCAGACCGCATCGATCTTCCACCTGGCCGCCATCGTCAGCGGCCAGGCGGAAGCCGATTTCGAGCTGGGCATGCGCATCAATCTGGACGCCTCGCGTCTGCTGCTCGATATCTGCCGTGAACTGGGGCACAAGCCGAAGGTGGTGTTTACCAGTTCCGTGGCTGTCTACGGCGGCAAGCTGCCGGACGTGGTGCAGGACACGACGGCCTTGAACCCGCAATCGTCGTACGGCGCGCAAAAGGCCATCGGCGAATTGCTGCTCAACGATTACAGCCGCCGCGGCTTTGTCGATGGTCGCGTGCTGCGCCTGCCGACCATCAGCGTGCGTCCCGGCAAACCGAACAAGGCGGCGTCGTCTTTTGCCAGCGGCATCATCCGCGAGCCCTTGAATGGCGAGGCGGCCGTCTGCCCTGTGGCCACCGATTTGCGTCTGTGGCTGCTGTCGCCGCGCGGCGCCATTGCTTCCCTGATCGCCGGCCACGAACTGGCGGGCGAGGCGTTCGGCGCCAGCCGCACGGTGAACTTGCCGGGATTGAGCGTCAGCGTGGGCGAGATGATCGCCGCGCTGGAACAAGTGGCCGGCAGCGCAGTGACGGCCCGCATCAGCTACGCGCCCGATCCCGCCGTCGAGCGCATCGTCAAGAGCTGGCCCGGCGCCTGGGACACGGCACGCGCCGAAGCGCTGGGCCTGACGGCCGATGCGGATTTCGCCAGCATCATCCGTGCGTATCTGGACGACGTGAAGGCGGCCGGCTAGGCGGGTGTGGGCAGCTGCGAACGGCGATAGTCGAGCGGCGTGCTGCCCACCAGTTCCGCAAAACTGCGACTGAAATGGGCCTGGTCGAAGAAGCCCAGTTCATGCGCCAGACTGGCCAGGTCGGGCGCATCGGGTTGCGCCAGGCGCCAGATCGCCTCCTGCAGGCGGTAGCGCTGGATCACCCACTTCGGCGGCACGCCCACGTAGTTGGCGAACAGGCGCTGCAGCCGGCGTTCGCCGATGGCTATTTTTTCGCACAGCTGCGCCACGCTGGCCGGGCCATTGTGGGCCGCCGCGGCCGCGGTCAGCCTGGCGGCCAGCAGGGCGGCGTCATCGGCCTGCGGCCGCCTTGCCAGCAGCAGCGCCTGTGCCTGTGCCACCATGGCCGTATCGTCGGCTTGTTGCAGCACCAGCGCCTCGGCATCCCTTGCCGGCATGTCCAGCAGGGCATCTGCGGCGATGGTCGTGTCGGTGAACGATGACAGGGGCTGGCTGATGAACGGGCGCAGGCCGCCCGGCGCGAAACGCACGCCCAGCACCTTGCCCGCCCCGATCAAAGGCCTGTCGAAGGCGCCGCGCACCACGCCATGGATGGCGGTGCGGCCGGCGTCGAATACCAGGTGGGCGTTCGGGTAGGGCAGCACGCGCTGCGTCTCCGGCGCGCGGCCCCGTCTGTCCCATTCCACGACCCAGAAATACTCGACGAATGGCGCCAGCGCGCTAGCCGGCGGATAGGTCGCCAGCCGTATGCGGCGCGCCGCTGCCTGCGGGTCGACGATCCCTTTCGGCGCCTGGCCGCGCGCGGCGAGCACATTGCGCGTGCTGTCGGTTTTATCCAATATTTTTCTCCTGTGCGGCCTTAAGCTGGTCCTCTCGTATTGATGGAAAGGGAATCATGAAATCACACAGCTTGTCGGGCCTGGTGCTGGCCGCAGCTTGTCTATCGGTGGCGCCAGCCGGCGCCGCCTCGTCTACAAAGGGAGATCATCGCATGCATGCGCACGCCACGGGAAGTTTTAGCATCAGTATGACGCCTTCCTCGGCGCCGCAGCGCGCGGGGCGCACGACCTTGGGCAAGGTGCTGCTCGACAAAGTCTATGCCGGCGACCTGGTCGCCACGGCCAAGGGCGAGATGCTCAATGCCGTGACGGACACCAAAGGCGCGGCCGGCTATGTCGCCATGGAAGCCATCACGGGCGTCCTGCAGGGCAGGGAAGGCAGCTTCGTGGCGCAGCATGCGGGCACCATGGCGGATGGTCAGCAGGCGCTGACCATCGAGATCGTGCCGCATTCCGGCACGGGGCACCTGACGGGCATCAGCGGCACGCTGGCCATCCGCATCGTCAATGGCCAGCATTTCTACGACATCGACTATTCGCTGCCGGAGCCGTAAGCCAGCCCAGGCGCGGATAGTAGTCTATTTGCCCAGTATCGACGCCACGTTGTCGGTGCCGGGCGCGCCGAACAGCTGCTGCTTGAGGAGGTGCAGTTGGTCGCGCACCTGCGCCGCCTTTTCGAACTCCAGGTTCTTGGCGTGGTCGACCATCAGTTTTTCCAGGCGCTTGATTTCCTTGCTGACCTGTTTCTCGCTCATGGCTTCGAACTTGGCCGCTTCCTGTGCCACTTGCAGGGTTTCGCGTGCTTCCTGCGGGCTGTAGACGCCGTCGATCATTTCGCGGATCGATTTTTTCACGCCGATCGGGATGATGTTGTTGGCGGTATTGAAAGCGATCTGCTTGGCGCGGCGGCGTTCCGTCTCGTCGATGGCGCGGCGCATGGAGTCCGTGATGCGGTCGCCGTACAAAATCGCCGTGCCGTTCAGGTTACGCGCGGCGCGGCCGATGGTCTGGATCAGGCTGCGCTCTGAGCGCAAGAAGCCTTCCTTGTCCGCGTCGAGGATGGCGACCAGCGACACTTCCGGCAAGTCCAGGCCCTCGCGCAGCAGGTTGATCCCCACCAGCACGTCGAAGGTGCCCAGCCGCAGGTCGCGCAGGATTTCCACGCGCTCCACCGTTTCGATATCGCTGTGCAGGTAGCGTACCTTGATGCCATGGTCGCCCAGATATTCCGTCAATTGTTCCGACATGCGCTTGGTGAGGGTGGTCACCAGCACGCGCTCGTCCTTCTTGATGCGCTCGACGATTTCCGACATCAGGTCGTCCACCTGGCTGCTGGCGGGGCGCACGATGATTTGCGGGTCAACCAGGCCTGTTGGGCGCACGACTTGTTCGACCACCTGGTCGGAATGTGTCTTTTCGTATTCGGCCGGCGTGGCCGAGACGAACACGGTCTGGCGCATCTTCTGTTCGAATTCCTCGAATTTCAAGGGCCGGTTGTCGAGTGCCGACGGCAGGCGGAAGCCATAGTCGACCAGGTTGGTCTTGCGCGAGCGGTCGCCGTTGTACATGGCGCTCAACTGGCCCGTCAGCACGTGCGACTCGTCGAGGAACATCAGGGCGTCGGGCGGCAGGTAATCGACCAGGGTCGGTGGCGGTTCGCCCGGCAGCGCGCCGGACAGGTGGCGCGAGTAGTTCTCGATGCCCTTGGTAAAACCGATTTCCGCCATCATTTCCAGGTCGAAGCGCGTGCGCTGCTCGAGCCGCTGTTCCTCGATCAGCTTGTTTTCCTTGCGGAAGAACTCGAGGCGCTCGCGCAACTCGTCCTTGATGGTCTCGACGGCGCGCAGCACGGTGGAGCGGGGCGTCACATAGTGCGAGCCCGGGTACACGGTGAAGCGGGGGATTTTCTGGCGCACTCTGCCCGTCAGCGGATCGAACAGCTGGATCGATTCGATCTCGTCGTCGAACATTTCCAGGCGCACGGCCAGCTCCGCATGCTCGGCGGGGAAGATGTCGATGGTGTCGCCGCGCACGCGGAAGGTGCCGCGGCCGAAATCGACCTCGTTGCGCGTGTACTGCATCTGGATCAGGCGCGCAATGACGTCGCGCTGCGCGACCCTGTCTTTTACGCGCAACGTTAAAATCATCTGGTGGTATTCGTTGGGATTACCGATACCGTAGATGGCCGAGACGGTGGCGACGATGATGACGTCGCGCCGTTCCATCAGCGACTTGGTGCACGACAAACGCATCTGCTCGATGTGCTCGTTGATCGACGAGTCCTTTTCGATGAACAGGTCGCGCTGCGGCACGTAGGCTTCGGGCTGGTAGTAATCGTAGTAGCTGACGAAGTATTCGACCGCGTTCTGCGGGAAAAAGTCGCGAAATTCGCTGTACAGCTGCGCCGCCAGGGTCTTGTTCGGCGCGAAGACGATGGCGGGCCGGCCCATGCGCGCGATGACGTTGGCCATGGTGTAGGTCTTGCCCGAACCGGTCACGCCCAGCAGGGTCTGGAAGGCCAGTCCGTCGGCAATCCCCTCGGATAACTGGGCGATCGCCGCCGGCTGATCGCCGGCCGGAGGGAAGGGCTGGTGCAGCTTGAAGGGGGAGTCCGGGAAAGAGATAATTGCGCTTTCCGCCTCGCTGGCGGTAGATAATTCGGGCATGTGAATCAGACCTTTGTTAGAATAGTGCTCTGCTGGCGGCCCTGGCGTTGTATTTTGGGGCGCTGTCTACAACTCCGCTGTGAACCTGCTTCCAATCGAATCCAATCTTATCATGACGAACCCAACTGTTTCTGCCAGTCTGTTTAGCGCCATCGAGATGGCCCCACGCGACCCGATCCTGGGCATCACCGAAGCATTTAACGCGGACCAGAATCCCGCCAAAATCAATCTGGGCGTTGGCGTCTATTATGACGACAACGGTAAAGTGCCTCTGTTAGCTTGCGTACGCAAGGCGGAAGCCATCCTGATCGAACAGGCCGCCCCACGCACCTATCTGCCGATCGAAGGCCTGGCTGCCTACGACAAGGCGGTGCAAGAACTCGTATTTGGCGCCGATAGCGCCGTAATTCAAGAGCGCCGCGCCGTGACCGTGCAAGCCATCGGCGGCACGGGCGCACTGAAGATCGGTGCCGACTTCCTGCAGCGCTTCGCGCCGGGCGCCCAAGTCTACATCAGCGACCCAAGCTGGGAAAACCACCGCGCGCTGTTCGAGAACGCCGGTTTCGTTGTGAATAACTACACCTACTACGATGCCGCCACCCATGGCGTGAACTTCGACGGCATGCTGGCCAGCCTGAACGCCATGCCGGCCGGCTCCATCGTCGTGCTGCACGCCTGCTGCCATAACCCGACCGGCGCCGACCTGAGCGTGGCCCAGTGGGATCAGATCATCGCCGTCGTCACCTCGCGCGGCCTGGTGCCGTTCCTGGACATGGCTTATCAAGGTTTCGCCAACGGCATCGCCGAAGATGGCGCCGTGGTGCGCCGCTTTGCGGACGCGGGCGGCCCGCTGCTGGTGTCGAACTCGTTCTCGAAATCGTTCTCGCTGTACGGCGAGCGCGTGGGCGCCCTGAGTGTCGTCGCTGCCAGCGCCGATGAAGCAGCCCGTTTGCTGTCGCAATTGAAGCGCGTCGTACGCACCAACTACTCGAATCCGCCTACACACGGCGGCAAGGTGGTCGCCACCGTCCTGGCCACGCCGGAACTGCGCCAGCTGTGGGAGGAGGAACTGGCCGGCATGCGCGTGCGCATCCGCGAAATGCGCAATGCCTTCGTGGAAAAACTGAAAGCCAAGGCGCCAGTCCACGACTTCGAATTCGTGCGCCAGCAAATCGGCATGTTCTCGTACTCGGGCCTGAGCAAGGAACAAGTGGCGTCGCTGCGCGAGCAGTCGATCTACGCCGTCGACACGGGTCGTATCTGCGTGGCAGCATTGAATTCGCGCAATATCGACATCGTTATTGACGCGATCGCCAAAGTGCTTTAAGATCTTGCTTCTTCGGCGCTGCATGCAAGTGCGGCGCTGATGGCGGTAGAAAGTCGGCGATGGCCGTGTTTGTCGAGGTGCAGTATGCGTCTTGCAAATATGGAACAAGCGACATATAATATTGCCTCTTTTCCCTGATAGCTCAGTTGGTAGAGCGACGGACTGTTAATCCGCAGGTCCCTGGTTCGAGTCCAGGTCGGGGAGCCAGAATTCGAAAGGCCACGTTGAAAAACGTGGCCTTTTTTGTTTCTTGCCGGCTGTATTGGTGCAGGAGCAAGATAAGATTTTCCCTATGGAAATCTAGACAATTGAAAATTTGCCCTATATAATACGGCCTCTTTTCCCTGATAGCTCAGTTGGTAGAGCGACGGACTGTTAATCCGCAGGTCCCTGGTTCGAGTCCAGGTCGGGGAGCCAGAATTCGGAAGGCCATGTTGAAAAACATGGCCTTTTTTGTTTTCCGCCGCAACCGGCAGGGCCGGCCGGTGCGTGATCGCGTTTTGCGCTATCCTGAATGCATCACTTCAGGAGCACCTTCCCATGACTTGTACTTCCGCCTTGCGCCATATCGTCCTGTGCGACTTCCTCGATGGCATTACGTCTGCCAAGCACGCCGAGCTCGTCTATGAGTTTTCCCAGCTGAAACACCGCATTCCCGGTGTGCGGCAATTTGAATGGGGGCCGAACGTCAGCCCGGAAGGCCTCGATGATGGCTTTACCGATTGCTTTACCCTGACCTTCGATGACGTTGGCGCACGCGACGTGTATCTGGCCCATGCGGCGCACCTGGCCTTTGTCGAGCAGCTCAAACCATGGCTGGGTCGGGTGCTGGTCTTTGACTATTATCCGCAAGAGCATCCCGGCTGACCGCTGTCAGGCAGGGTGACGTCGGGAAAATATACATTTTTCTAGGGGAAATCTGGACATGGCAAAATTTCCCCTATAGAATGCGGCCTCTTTTCCCTGATAGCTCAGTTGGTAGAGCGACGGACTGTTAATCCGCAGGTCCCTGGTTCGAGTCCAGGTCGGGGAGCCAGAACACGTAGTAGCAAAAAGCCCAGCCTTCAACGGTTGGGCTTTTTGCGTTACAGGCGCTCTTACTTGCTCGGTTGAGCTATCTCCAGTGTCTTGATGATGGCCTCTTGAAATTTCACCGGTTCATCCTGGTGTATCTGATGCCCGGAATGCTCGAAGAAAAACAGTCCCTTCCTTGGTGCCTTCAATGTGTCGAAATACGCTTGCGTGATCCTGGTCGAGGTCTGGATGTCGTTTTTTCCGACGAAAAAATACACGGGGCAGTCAACGCTCTTCAAGGTCTTGGGCAGATCAATGTTCATGACTTCATTCCAGACTGGCGACCAGGTCTTTGACCATTGAAGAAAGCCCGTCTTGAAACCTTCGCTCGTTGCAAATGCCTTGCCATCCTTGTAAAAAAGCCATTTCCTTAAATAGAACATGCTTTCGTCACTGGCAAACGGGAAGCTGACGCCGTTCAGTTCCTCGCTGGCGACGGCATTGTCCTTGAAGTGCACTTTCAAGGCTTGCAGCAATTCTTTTTCGCTTTCCAGCTGGCTCACGACAGGATTGGAAGCGAAATAGGCATGCAGCAGCTCCGGGTGATGCTTGACGATATCAAAGCCCAGGACGTTGCCCCAGGAACTGCCCAGCAAGTATATTTTTTCCTGCTTTAACTCTTTGCGTAGGAATTGTATGACTTGATACGTGTCCTGCTCCATCTGCCCGACGGACGGCTGCGTGGGCGAAGGATTGAGTTTCAATGTCTTGCCGGCGTCCCGCTGGTCCCATTGCACAATCGTAAATCTGCTTTTCAGGCTATTCGTAAAGGTATCGGCCCCCTTGATCATGGAGCTTCCCGGGCCGCCGGACAGGAACAGCAGGACGGGCTTGTTCGCGTCGTCCGTCTTGATTTCCACCACCTGCTGTATGCCGCCAATGACGGGTGTCAGGGTGGTGGTGACTTCGGCGGAAACGGGTTTCGCTTCCGCCGTGGTTTGCGCCTTGCATCCGTAGAAGGGAAACAGGGCTGTAAAGAATACTGCCAATGTCATTTTTTTTATCATGGTATGGGGGTCAGTTTCAGCTTGCTTGCAAGGGCGCCGCAGTTGTACAGCTATCTATCGCATGGTCTCCAGCAGATACGTCGATATGCCTCCTTGTCAGCGTTTGGTTTCATGGAAAATGGCCTTGCCGCGCATGCAGCCGCAAAGCTTCCAGCGCCAGATAGCCGGGCTGCAACTGCGCGGCGATGGCCGACAGACTGTCCGTTGCGGGCACTGGCGGATCGCCGTGGTAGGCCGTGCCGTATTTCGCGTGCACGCCGCCGCGCGCGCGCATCGCTTGCAACTGCGTGGCTGTGGGGGCGATGCCGAGGCGGTCCAATAAATCGCTGAAGAGCATGCCTGGCAATTGTTTGTAGTCAATTAACTGCAACTGGCCGGCGGCCGCATGGGGCAGGGCGGCGCTGAACAGGCTGGCTAGCACGAGGCCCGTATAGCCATCGATATCGCCGGGCGCCAGCTGGTGCGCAGGCAGTGGCAGCTGTGCCGGATGCAGCATGCCGGGCACCATTTGCGGGCCGCGCTGGCGCTGGTGCGAGGCCAGCACGGCCAGCGGTTCGCGGTAGACGAACAGGCAGGGCGTGCCGGGAAATGCTTGCCGCAGCAAATCGAGGCTGTGGATGTGCCAGCAGTCGAACTTGATGAGGAAGTGCGTCTCTTCGCCCGAGCGGCGCTGGCCCAGTGCCAGGATGGCCTGGCGCAGCAGGGCGACGCTGGCGGACCGGTCGCCGCTGTCGTGATGGAGGCGCAGCAGCGAGTCGACGACGGGCGGTTCGGACATGACTATGCATTGCGGCAGGGAGGCCAACAGCTGGCTCAGCAGGGTTGAGCCGCAGCGCGAGACGTGGAAGATGAAGGCGTCGGGCGCCAGGCTGTCGCCGAGCGTCGCCAGCGCCGCCAGCGGCGTGCGGCAGACGCGGCGTTCCTCATGCGGCTGGCGCGCCAGCGTATTGACAAAGAAGGCGTCGCTGAAGGCTGCTTGCCCCAGCTCGCGCCAGCACATGGCGGCGTCCGCCAGCGCCGCGCCGCGCTCCACGTACAGCGGATACCAGCCGCGCAAGTCCATGCCCTCATGCCATGCCACCGTCTCGCCCCTGGCCAGCAAGCGTTCTTGCTGGGCCAGGCCCGGCGCGGCGTTCACGGCGCGCTCCCGTCGGCCAAGGCGGCCAATTCCTTAGCCAGCGCCATGCTGGTCGGCGAGGGTGACAGCCGCAGCTGGGCGATGACGGCCCGCACATTGCCATCGTGGATGCCGGGGTCGCCATTACTTGTGGGCCGCTTTCGGCACGAAGCCGGCAGAGGCGAACAGCGCTTCGAGCCAGGCATTGGTAACGCAGTCGAGCACGAGGTGAATGCGCGGCGTCGTGCCCCGGTTGTGCACCGCGTGCAGGCAACTGGCGTCCATGTACCAGGCGTGGCCGGCCGTGAAGTGGACAGTCTCGCCATCGATGCTGAACAGCACCTGCGGCGAGGTGTGGATGGGGATGTGGATGCGGATCAAGCCATCGGCCAGCGACGTGCCGGCGTCGCGGTGCGCGCGGATCATGGCGCCCGGCGCCAGCGCCATCAGGCGCGCGGCGCGGATGTCGCATGCGAAGCTGGCGAGCACCTCGCGCAGGCCGGGACAGCGCGCCAGTTGCGGCGTGCCGGCATAGGCGGCGCCGTCGACGGGCATGATGTGGCCGGCTTGGCCGCCGGCCGAGCGCAGCGGCACGCAGCTCCAGCCATGGTCGTAGGCGCCCGTATTGAAATGGCTGATCCACTCGCCGGTGGCAAACTGGTCGCTGTCGCGCTGCATGCGCGCCACATCAAAGCGCAGCGGCAGCTGCAGCCAGGTGCTGGGCGGATTCGGCGCCGGCACTATGGCGCGCCCCATGCCAGTTGCTCCTGTACCTCGTTTTCCCCGCGCAGGCGAAAGCCCAGCCGCTGGTACAGTGCGCGCGCGGCGGCGTTGCTTTTGTTGACGGCAAGGTGGATCTGCCATTGCTGCGCGACTGCTTGCGCCTGCAGGCCGCGCAGCACGGCGCTGCCGGCGCCCTGGCCTTGCGCGGCGGGCAGGATGGCGATGTCGATCAGGTGCAGCACTTCGCCCTGGCGATCCAGGATCAGGCGGCCGATGGGAGTGTCGCCGTGCAGCAGCACCAGATACACCGCGTGCGGATACGTCTGGCGATAGCCGTGGCTTTGCATGCGGCGCTGCATGGCGATCAACTGTTCGATGACGGCGGGGTCGGCCGGCATCTGGCGCAGGTCGTCGCGCGTGGAGCTGTACAGCGCGGCGGCAAAGCCATCGTCATCGTCGCGCTGGAGGCGCAACTGGTAGGGGGCGGATAGCGGCAAGTCGTGCATCGGTGCGGTGCTCCGGTAGGTGGTTGCGATCGAGGCAAATCAGCGGGCGTTTATTTATTTGCTATGCTGCCAATTTTTCCGCGTACTTGCAATCATTTCAAGGAAGCCGCCATGCATTCTGTCTTTATCCCGCCTTGCCAGTGGAGTCGCGCGTGAATCCGGCACGCGCGGAATTGGCCGCCATTGCGGCCGCGCTGTGCGATCCGCAGCGTTCCCTGGCCAGCCTGGTCGGCGAAACGGTGCAGCTGCGCCGGCTCGTCGAACGCCACTCGCGCCTGTCCATGGAACGGCAGGACGGCTTGCGCGATGGCGAAAGCTTCCTGCCCAGCGGCTGGGCCATCTCGCCCGTGCAGGCGGGACTGTGCGCGCGCGAGCCGTACCGCAGCGCCGCCTTCATCCAAGGCCTGGCGCTGGCCGTGCGCGAGCGCCTGGACGTGAGCGGTGGGCGGCCCGTGCGCGTGCTGTATGCGGGCTGCGGCCCGTTCGCCTTGCTAGCCTTGCCGGTGATGGCCGTGCTGGATGCGGACCTGGTGCAGTTTGCCATCCTCGACGTGCATGCGCAGACCTTGGGCTATGCGCGCGAACTGATTGCAAGCCTGGGCCTGGATAGCCATGTGACGGCATACCTGTGCGCCGATGCGGCCGCCTACCGCATTCCCGACGACGCCATGCCGGACGTGATCGTCAGTGAAACCATGAATACGGCGCTGGGCAAGGAGCCGCAGGTGGCCATCCTGCGCAACTTGCACGCGCAAGCGCCTGCGGCGGCGCTGCTGCCGGCGGCCGTCACCGTGCACCTGGGCCTGGACCGGCGCGCGCCGGATGAGCCGTGTACGGACTGGGGCCGCGTGTTTGCGCTCGATGCGGACGCCTTGCGCGCCTGGCAGCAAGGCTCGAATGGGCAGGGCGACAGCCTGCCGGCCGCCAGCATCCGCTTGCCCGATTTGCTGGAGCAGGCGCCGCGATTGCTGACGCGCATCCGCGTGCATGGCGACATCGTCCTGGGCGACCATGAATGCAGCCTGAATCTCCCGCTGCCTTTGCCGGGCAAGCCGACCCTGGCCGGCGGCAGCGTACTCGATTTCCATTACCGCCTGGGCGGCCAGCCGGGACTGGCGTTTTGCCTGCGCGAAACGCCTGAATCCATGCAGGAATTGCACAAGTCAGATTCTCGCTAGTAATACTACATTGGCAGACAATTTACTTCTGTAGGATAATATGGAACCGGTTCCATCTATGCGCAAATGCAATCTAGCGCAATCATCGAAGTCAATAAAACCACAAGTCTTGCGGGAGTCTCATGAACCATCCAGGCAGCGAACCATCTGCAACATCCGTTTCATCCCTTCCCCGCATCAGCCGCCGCCACGCCTTGATCGGCCTGGCCGCCTTGCTGGCGCAGGCCGGTTTCTGGAGTAATCCCTGTCGCCGCCGCCATGCAGGCGCCGGCCAGCGCCCCGGCGACCGGCCTGGCGCCTGCCACGATGCTGTTCTACACCTTGTCACAAACGATCACGGGCCACCGCGATCTGTCCGCCGCGACGGCGGCGCGCATCGAGCAAGCCATGCGCACCAACGTGCCCGGTTTCGCCGACCAGTTGCCACGGCTGGGCGCGCTGCTCGTCACGGGCCAGGAAGCGAAGGCCCTGCTGGCGGCCGCCAGCGCCGCCGCAGCCACCGATCCTGGCTTGCGCGAACTGGCGCTGGCCATCGTTGCCGCCTGGTACACGGGCACTGTCGCCGGCAACGCGGCGCAGGGCACGAAATCCATCGTCGTCTCGTATGCGGAAGCGTTGATGTACCGCACGGTGGCCGATGGCCAGGTCGTCCCCACGTATTGCAATTACGGCCCCCTGTGGTGGCTGAAGGCGCCGCCGGCCGTGGGCGTTTCCGCGCCCGTGGCGCCAAAACCCGTACCGGCCCCGGCCACCACCGGCACTCCCGAACCGAAAGGCAAGCAAGCAAAATGAAATCACCCCAATTCAAGAGTAATGGCGACGTCGTCGCCGATGTCATCATTGTCGGATCCGGTGTTGTCGGCGCCATGATGGCCGACCAACTGGCTGCGCAAGGCCATTCCGTGATCATGCTGGAAGCGGGCCTGCGCATCGAGCGGGGGCAAGCCGTGGAAAACTGGCGCAACATGCCGTTTGAGAACCGTGTCGGTTCCGACTTCCAGGGCCTGTATCCGCAGGCGGAAAACGCGCCTGCGCCGCTGTATTTCCCGAAGAATAACTACGTGGAATTGTCTGGCCCCAGCGGCAGCAGTTTCCAGCAGGGTTATCTGCGCACGGTGGGTGGCACGACCTGGCACTGGGCCGCGTCGTGCTGGCGCCATTTGCCGTCCGACATGCGCATGAAAAGCGATTACGGGGTAGGGCGCGACTGGGCCATTTCCTATGATGAGCTGGAACCGTACTATTGCCGCGCCGAGCAGGAAATGGGCGTGGCCGGCCCCAATGATCCCGCCTTGCAATCACCCAGCGAGCGCAGCGCGCCTTACCCGATGGACATGGTGCCCTGGGGGTATGGCGACAAGCGCTTCGCCGAAGTGGTCAACCTGCACGGCTACCGTTCCGTACCGATCCCGCAAGGCCGCTCGACGCGCCCATGGCAGGGCCGTCCCACGTGCTGCGGCAACAATAACTGCCAGCCGATCTGCCCCATCGGCGCCATGTACAACGGCATCCACCATGTGGAACGGGCCGAGCTGAAGGGCGCTGGCGTGCTGGCCGAGGCCGTCGTCTACCGCATCGACACGGACCACAATAACCGCGTGACAGCCGTGCATTGGTATGACGCGAAAAAACAGTCACACATGGCGACGGGCAAGGCCTTCGTGATTGCCTGCAATGGGATCGAGACGCCCCGTTTGCTGCTGCTGGCGGCGAACCAGAACAATCCGAACGGCATCGCCAACAGTTCCGACCAGGTGGGCCGCAACATGATGGACCACTCGGGCTTCCACTGTACCTTCCTCGCCAATGAGCCGATCTGGACGGGCCGTGGCCCGGCGCAGAGCAGCTGCCTGGTGGGCCCGCGCGACGGCGCTTTCCGGTCGCAGTATTCGGCCAACAAGATGATCTTGAACAATATCACCAGGGTGGGACCCGCTACCCAGCAGTCGTTGAAACTGGGCCTGGTGGGCAAGGATCTCGACGACGAGATCCGCCGCCGCGCCGCGTTCGGCGTGGACTTGTCGATCAGCCTGGAACCCTTGCCCGAAGCGCATAACCGTTTGACCTTGAGCAAGACGCGCAAGGACCCGCTGGGCTTGGCCTGTCCCGACATCTATTACGACGTGGGCGATTACGTGCGCAATGGCGCGAAGGCCGCGCATGCGCAGCTCGAGCACATCGGCAAGCTGTTTGGCGCCGTGGAGTTCAACATCACCAGCAGCCTGAACGCGAATAACCACATCATGGGCGGCGTCATCATGGGCAGTAACCGTGCCGACTCCGTCGTCGACGGCAATTGCCGCGCCCACGATCACGCCAATTTGTGGCTGCCGGGCGGCGGCGCCATGCCGTCGGCCAGCGTCGTCAACACCACCCTCAGCATGGCCGCGCTCGGTTTGCGCGCGGCCGACGACATCGCCCGTACCCTGGCAAGGGAGGCAGCATGATGCGCCGCCTGTCCTTCGCTCTCAGCCTGGCGTTGCTGACTGGCAGCGCTGTTGCAGCCGTGCCCGCCTCGGCACCGCCCGTCACCCTGACGCCGGACCGCCCGGCCGCGCCTGCCGCCGGCAGTGCCGATGCGCGCCTGGAACGTGGCCGCTACCTGGCCATCGCGGCCGACTGCATGGCGTGCCATACGGCAGCGGGCGGCAAGCCGTATGCGGGCGGTTATGCCATCGATTCGCCGCTGGGCACGATTTACGCGACGAATATCACACCATCGAAAAAAGGCGGCATCGGCCACTATACGGAAAGCGACTTTGCGCGCGCGCTGCGCGAAGGTGTGCGTGCCGATGGCAGCCATCTGTACCCGGCCATGCCCTACACCAGCTATGCGCAGCTGACGGACGCGGACGTGGGCGACCTGTATTACTACTTCATGCAGGCCGTCAAGCCCGTCGATGAGCCTGCGCGCCAGACGGCCCTGCCATTCCCGTTCAATGTGCGCCTGTCGATGCTGGGCTGGAACACCTTGTTCCTCGACAATAAACGTTTCGTGCCGGACCCGGCAAAGAGCGCGCAGATCAACCGCGGTGCCTACCTGGCCGAAGGCCTGGCGCACTGCAGCGCCTGCCACACGCCGCGCAATGTGCTGATGGCGGAAATCGGCAGCCAGACCCTGGCGGGCGCGTCGCTCGGTTCCTGGCACGCGCCGAACATCACGTCCGACAAGGTCAGCGGTCTCGGCGCGTGGACGGATGCGGAACTCACTGCCTACCTGAAGACGGGCCACGTGGAAGGCAAGGGGCAGGCGGCGGGCGGCATGGCCGAAGCCATCCAGAACAGCCTGCAATTCCTGCGCGATGACGATGTGGCCGCCATCGTCGCGTGGCTGCGCACGGTGCCGCCCGTGCGCGCGCCGGGGCAGACCAAGGCCGCGTTCAGCCACGGCAGCGCGGCCAGCGAAGAAGCTGCAATGCGCGGCATGGCCGGTTCCACCGAGCACCACTCGCTCAACAGCGGCGCCGTGCTGTTTTCCGGCTACTGCGCCAGCTGCCATTCGGCCAGCGGCGCCGGCAGCACGGGCCAGGCGTATCCGGCCCTGTTTAACAATACGGCGACGGGCGGCAACACGCCGGCCAATCTGGTCTCGGCCATTTTGTTTGGCGTCGAGCGCAAGATCGAAGGGGAGGAGCACGGAGCCTTCATGCCCCGTTTCGACCAGCGCTCGTACGTGCAGCCCTTGACGGACGAGCAGATCGCCTCGATCGCCAACTACGTGCTGAAGCAGTACGGCAACCCGGACGTGTCCGTCACCCCCGCCTACGTGGCGCAGGCGCGCAGCGGCGGCGAGAAGCCCGTGCTGGCGCGTGTACAGCCGTTCATGCTGCCCGGCGGCATCGTGGGAATCCTGCTGCTGATCGCGCTGTTGGTGTGGCTGCGACGGCGCCGCCAGCGCAACGTTTGAGTGCCGACGCGGCGGAGAATATGAACGTTGGGCGCAACTTGCAGTAAAATGCAGGCTGAAAAATGGTTACGAGCAATCGTAGCCATTTTTTATTCTGGCACTATCCTGGCGATTGCTTTCGTCTCATTTGAAAATTGACAATGTCCCATTCCCTGCATCACCAATTTTTACGTTTCGCCGCTGTCGGCGCTTCCGGCACGGCCGTGCAATACAGCGTGCTGTGGGGCGGCGTGGAATGGGCCGGCATCAGCGCCGCCGCCGCTTCCGGCATCGGCTATATCCTCGGTTCCGTCGTCAACTACATCCTCAATTATTTTTTCACGTTTAAAAGCGACAAGGGACACGGCGAGGCGGCTGCCAAGTATTTCACCTTGCTGGGCATAGGCTGGTGCATCAATACGGGCCTGATGTGGCTGCTGGTGCACCAGCTGGGCTGGTATTACTGGCTGGCGCAGGTGCTGGCGACGGGAATCGGACTGGTCTGGAATTTCGCGGGCAGCCGCTGGTGGGCCTTCAAGCCGGCCGGCGCGCCAGGCAAGTAAGCAAGTAAGCAAGCAAAGAGTTGTTGTAAAAAAAAAAGATGCGCATAGTCCAAGACCAGGCGCGCGGTTTTACCAAAACAAGGGGTTAATCATGCAGTTCCTGGAACGCTATTTCAAACTGAAGGACAACGGGACCAATGTGCGCACGGAGCTGCTGGCCGGCCTGACCACGTTCCTGACGATGGCCTACATCATCTTCGTCAACCCGTCCATCCTTGGCGACGCGGGCATGCCGAAAGACTCCGTTTTTGTTGCCACCTGCCTGGCGGCCGCCATCGGCACGCTGATCATGGGCCTGTACGCGAACTACCCGATCGCCCTGGCGCCGGGCATGGGCTTGAATGCGTATTTCTCGTACACGGTGGTCAAGGGCATGGGCATGAGCTGGGAAGTGGCGCTGGGCGCCGTCTTCATTTCCGGCTGCCTGTTCATCCTGGTCAGCCTGTTCAAGGTGCGCGAGATGATCATCAACAGCATCCCGCCCGCACTGCGCACGGCCATTACCGTCGGTATCGGCCTGTTCCTGGCCATCATTTCCCTGAAAAGCGCCGGCGTGGTGGTGTCGAATCCCGCCACCATCATCGCCCTGGGCGACTTGCACCAGGCGGCGCCCATCCTGGCCATCCTCGGCTTTTTCATCATCGTCGCGCTGGACCGCCTGAAAGTGCCGGGCGCCATCCTGATCGGCATTCTGACCATCACGATTGCCAGCTTCTTCTTTGGCGGTAACCAGTTCAACGGCATCGTCTCGGCGCCGCCCGCCATCGAGCCGACCCTGTTCAAGCTCGACATCATGGGCGCGCTGTCGATCGGCATCGTCAACGTGGTGCTGGTATTTTTCCTGGTCGAACTGTTCGATGCGACGGGCACCCTGATGGGCGTGGCCAACCGTGCCGGCTTGTTAAGAGACGGCAAAATGGAGCGCATGAACAAGGCCTTGCTGGCCGATAGCACGGCGATTGCCGCCGGCGCCTGCCTGGGCACGTCGAGCACCACGGCCTTCGTCGAAAGCGCGGCCGGCGTGCAAGCGGGCGGACGCACGGGCTTGACGGCGGTGGCCGTCGCGCTGCTGTTCCTGGGCAGCCTGTTCTTCGCCCCGCTGGCGCACACGGTGCCGCCGTACGCGACGGCGCCGGCGCTGCTGTACGTGGCTTGCTTGATGCTGCGCGAGCTGACCTACATCGACTGGGATGACAGCACGGAAAGCATTCCTGCCGCCATCACGGCGCTGATGATGCCATTTACCTATTCGGTGGCCAGCGGCGTGGCCTTCGGCTTCATCACCTATGCGGTCTTGAAACTGTTGACGGGCAAGGGCAAGCAGGTATCCGTGGTGGCTTACATCATCGCCGCCATCTTCCTGTTCAAGTTTATCTACCTGGGCGAATAGCGGGGAAAGTAGGGCACGCGTCGGCAAGCAGTTGCCGGCGCATGCGACAAGGCCGCCCGTGCACCAGCAGGGGCGGCCTTTTTGATGGCGCAGCTTACATCAGCAGCGCGGCCACCAAGTCTTTCTTGGCGTCGCCCGCGCTGCCGTCGAAGCGCAAGGCCGCTTCCACGTGCGTCAGGTGCTCCACCATCAGGCGCGCAGCAAGATCCGCGTCGCCGCTGCGCGCCGCGTCGAGAAAGCGGCCGTGTTCGTCGTACGAGCAGGCGGCGGCGTGGCCCGACTGGTACAGCATGGTGATGAGCGAGCTGCGGCCCACCAGTTCGCGCACGATGTCGCGCAGCACGGTGTTGCCGGCTATGTCGGCCAGCAATACGTGGAAGTCGCCCAGCAGTTGCGAGCGCAGCGGCGTCGCTTGCGCCAGCGCCAGGCGTTCCGCTTTCAGGTGCCGCTCCAGCATCCTGTAGTCGGCAGCTTTGGCCCGCGCGACGAATTCGCGCGCCAGGGCCGCTTCGATGATGCGCCGCGCAGCGAAGATGTCGCGTGCCTCCGCTTCCGTTGGCTGGCTGACGAAGGCGCCCTTGTCGGGCACCATGCGTATGAGTTTGTCTTTGGACAGGATCAGCAGGGCGGCGCGGATCTTGGTGCGGCTGACGCCATACAGCCGGCACAGGGCCTCTTCGCGCAGCCGTGTGCCGGGCGGCAATTGGCGCGCCACTATGGCCGCCGCCATATGCTCGGCAATTTCCGCCGAGCTGTCACCGCTGCCGGGATTGTCCACCAAGGGTGCGCTTGTTTCTGTCATGTCGGGCGAGAGCAGTAAGCCAGGGGCAAGGTGAGTCTTGCAAGCGCATGTCCGCGCGGAGGCGTGGTTGACGCCCGCTGCCGGCATGCCGTTGTGCGCCTTCCGTGTCGGCAAGGCCTGGCTATTCTACTATCTTGCGTGGCGCCGCGCAGACGGGCACAGCCAGCTGGCGAGGATGGCTTCTCTGGCGGCCTGTTTTGCTGCTCATGCAGCAACTATGCCGCAACAACTGGACATGAGAAATTTTGACGTATATAATTCGGCCTCCTTTCCCTGATAGCTCAGTTGGTAGAGCGACGGACTGTTAATCCGCAGGTCCCTGGTTCGAGTCCAGGTCGGGGAGCCAGAACAAGCAATAGCAAAGGGCCACGTGGCAACACGTGGCCCTTTTTGTCATGCGCGCATGGTTTCCCATTCACGCTTGCCATCCCTTCAGTGTCTTAGCGACGTGCGCGATGCCGGCCCGCTGGTGGCAGGGGCACGCACAGTGTTTCCCGGATCAGGGATCGACAAACACGTCGAAACGCACCTTGAGCGGGCTGCCCCACGAGATATCCACCCAGGCCCGGAAGCCGCCGTTGTACGGCGCGATGTTGTACACGGCCATGCGGGCTGAGCCGATGAAACGGTCCTGGGGAGTCGCGCCATATTCGCTGATGTTGAGAAATACGCGCGAATTGGCCTTCACATTGGGATTGGTGAAGTTGACCGAAGGATGCACGCCATTGGCGGTCCACGTGTAAAAGGTGGTGAAGGCGGCGGCGCTCAGGTTCAAGTCCTGTGCGGCCGCGCCTTTTGCGCTTTTTCCTTCCTGCTCCATCGGTGCATCGGTTTCTTCCAGGGCCAGGTTGCTACCGGTGCGATGTTCTACTTTCATATCCATGATGTACTCCTGATCGATAGTTTGGACGCCGCGCCTGTCGTCGTGCGGCAAGACGCCCTATCTGTTGCCGTGACGGCCAGTGTCACGTCCTGGCTGATAAGGTAGCCGCCTGCTCCATGCTGTTGGAGTAAGTCATTCTAGGCAAACGCGCGGGCAAAAAGCGCGCAGGGCGGCCGGAAAAATGGTACTCACTTGTGCTGGCGCAAACATCTTGCAGGCAGGCCGCAAGATCTTTTCCCGCAGGCTATTTTTACGGGCCGTCACGCATGCCGCGCAGGACAATGGCACAATAGCCCCAGCCAACCTGTCGATGCGGAACCCGTTGCGAGCCTAGCCCATGCCGATACTGAACCTGAGTGCCGAAACCGATATCTATTACGAATTGATCGAAGGCGACCCTGCCAAGCCCTGCCTGGTATTCCTGCACGAGGTGCTCGGCTGCAGTGCGATGTGGAAAGATTTCCCCGCGCAGCTATGCCAGGCGACGGGATGCCGCGGCTTGCTGTATGACCGCCACGGCTATGGACTGTCGTCGCCGCTGGCGGTGCGCCGCCAACTCCATTATTTGCACGACTACGCGCTGTGCGAGCTGCCGCAGGTGCTCGCGGCGCTGCTGCCGGGACAGGACCATTTTCTCGTCGGCCACTCCGATGGCGGCAGCATCGCCCTGATCTATGCGGCGCAGCAGCCGCCGCGCTTGCGCGGCATCATCACCGAAGCGGCGCACGTGTTTGTCGAAGGCGTCACGCTCGATGGCATCCGCGTGGCGGACGCGGCGTTTGGCGCTGGCAAGCTGCGCGCGCTGGCGAAATACCATGGCGACAAGACGGAAAACATCTTCAAGGCCTCGTCGGATACCTGGCTCAGCTATGGATTCCAGTTCTGGAATATCGAATACCTGCTGCCCTCCGTCGAATGCCCGGCGCTGGTGGTGCAGGGCAGCGAGGACCAGTACGGCAGCACGGCCCAGGTCGACACTATCGTGGCGCAGGCGCTCAACGCCGTGCCCGCCATCGTCGAGCAGTGCGGCCATACGCCGCACCAGGAGCAGCCGCAGGCATTGCTGGCGCTGATGGAAGGCTTTTTGCAAGGCCGCATGGACGCGGCCACTCACCCGAGAAATACATGATAGACCACCTGGATCACCTGGTATTGACCACCCGCGACAAGCGAGCCTGCATCGATTTTTATACGCGCGTGCTGGGCATGCAGCTGGAAACGTTTGGCGCCGGCCGCCATGCCTTCAAGTTTGGCGCGCAAAAATCAATCTGCATGAGGCCGGCAAGGAATTCCTGCCCAAGGCGGACTTGCCCACGCCTGGCTCGCTGGACCTGTGCTTCATCGCCGCCGTGCCGCTCGACGTGTTCATTGCCCACCTGGCGGCGCTGGGCATTGCCATCGAGGAAGGACCGGTGGCCCGTACGGGCGCCAATTGGCCCATCCGTTCCGTTTATCTGCGCGACCCGGACCGCAACCTGATCGAAGTGTCCGAGCGCGCCTGAGGTTCACCTTGGTCCGCCGGCGCTCAATGGCAGGCTGGATCGCTGTCCCAGCGGCCTGAACAGATGCGCGAACGGCATAGCATGCCCTCGATCAGGCCCAGCTGCTTGCAGCGCTGCAAGAGTTCCCCCGTTTCCTGTTCCTGTTCCTGTTCCTGTTTCTGCTCCCGCTGGCGCAGCACCACGTCGCGCACGGGCGCTGCCGTGCCTTCTTGCCGGTGCGCATGGGCGACCATCGCCGTCAGCAAGGTGACGTCGCTATCGCCGGGCGCGGCAGCCGGCCTCGGCCCCTGTGGACGCGCGGCCGCCTGGCGCACGGGTGGTGGCGTCTTGTGCGGCGCGCTTGCACCTGCGCTTGCTGTCGTGGCGGACGCCGCAGACGCCGCAGGCAGGGGCGGTCCCGCCGTATTGACGATGGTGGCCGCCTGCACCGCGTGCGGCAGTACCGATGGTGCTGGCATGAGGGGCGCCGTCATGGCCGTGGCAGGTGCTGCCGGCAGGGGCACGATGGTCATGTCCTCAGTGAGCACGGCCGTGATCAGCACCGCCAGGCACAGCGCGCCAGCGGCCCAGTGCCGCCAGCGGGGGCGCCAGCGCAGGGCCGGCATGACCGCGGGCGCGGCGACGCCGTGTTCGAGCTGTGACAGGATGCCCTTGCTTTCGATTGGCACGCCCGCCGCGCCGGCCTTGCTCAGCAGGTTGGGACCGCGCGCCTTGCCATCCCCGGTTTTCAATAAAGACAAAATATCACCTCCGCAATGGATCAAACTCGACTGACCTTGATGTAAAACCGCGCGCATGCGGGCCACGGACGCCTACGATCTAGCGATACCGCCGAGCACGCTGCCCGGCCCCGACTATCCCCGTCACGGAGCGTCCCATGTTCGTCGCCCTGGTCCTGATGTATTTCTTGCTGGCCTGTTTTGCCTGCTGGCTGCTGCTGTTTCCCGGCGGCCGCGCCATCGTGCTGCACACGCTCGTCAACCTGGGCTGGCGCATGCAGCGGCGCGCGCAGCACCTGAAGGGCGGCAGCGGCGCGCAGTGGCAACGCGTGCAGCAGCACACGGGCACGGGCATGGCGCGCGCCTGGCAGCTGCTGTGGCGGCATCGCTGGCTGAGCCTGGCAGGTAGCGTGCTGGTCATCGTGCCGCCGCTGCTGGCCTGGCTGTCCAGCGACCGCATCGCCCTGCGCGGCTATGCTGACCAGCAACACGCGATCAATGACCAGGTTAGCGACTTGCTGAAAGGCGAACAGCTGGTGCCGCCTTTGAGCCTGCCGCCGCTGCTGTTTTCCACGGCGGAAGTAACGCAATTGCGCCCGCTGCTGGGCGGCGCCAGCCGCAACTGGCAATTGCTCGACCACGATTACGCGCAGCGCCTGCTGCTGGTCTTCAAGATCATGAAGGAGGTGCATGGCTATGACATGGTCTTGCTGGAAGGCTACCGCAGTCCGGCACGCCAAGACCAGCTGGCGGCAGCCGGCCCGAACGTGACGAACGCCAGGGCGTTTCAAAGCTATCACCAGTATGGCCTGGCAGCCGATTGCGCATTCATGCATGAAGGAAAGCTCATCATTTCTGAAAAAAATGCCTGGGCCATGCGTGGCTACCGTTTATATGGGGTGACGGCCGAATCGGTGGGCCTGCGCTGGGGCGGGCGCTGGACCATGATGGATTTCGGCCACACGGAATTGCTGCAATCGCGCGTGCTGGGCAAGTAAGCCGCGCCAGCCATTCTAGCGCCGCGTGCCGGCCAGATTTTCACAGCGGCAAGCTTGCTTGCGCAGCGTCAATGGCGCGCAGGCGCCTGCCGCGCGCTGGCGCCTGGTACTTGTCATATGTCAACAAAGGCGCGCCGCATTGCTGTCAGCATGGGCCGACTCCGCCTTGCTGCGCGGCGGCGTCCATCCTGTTTTGCGACCTCACCCTGGGCTCATCATGCTGCGACGAATCTGGCATTTCCTCACCGATAGCCGCAATCTGACCATCTTCGGCTTCGTGGCGCTGGCCGTGTTCCTGTACCTGGGCGCCGAGGTACTGGAAGTGGCACTGATCTGGGCGCTGGCCTTGCTGCTGCTGGCCTTTGTCACCTGGCCGGGCCTGTGGCTGTGGCGCCGGCGCCGCGCACGGCGCGATGCGCAGGCGCTGGGCCAGGCCATCCTCAACGAGGCCGAGATCGCCGCCGCGCAAGCGGCCTCGGCCTCGACGGCCAGCAGTACCCAGCAGGGCGAACTCGACGCCGTGCGCACGGGCATGCTGGCCGCCATCGAGACCATCAAGACGTCCAAGCTGGGCCTCAAATCGGGCGCCGCCGCCCTGTACGAATTGCCGTGGTACATGATCATCGGCAATCCGGCCGCCGGCAAGAGCAGCGCCATCCTGCATTCGGGCCTGCAGTTCCCTTTCGCCGACGGCAAGGTCGTGCAAGGCGTGGGCGGCACGCGCAACTGCGACTGGTTTTTCACCACGGACGGCATCGTGCTCGACACGGCGGGACGCTACTCCGTCGTCGACGAGCACCGCGGCGAGTGGTTCGGCTTTCTCGACCTGCTGAAAAAATACCGGCGCAAGGCGCCCGTCAACGGCATCCTCGTCGCCGTCAGCATCGCCGAATTGAAAGGCGACCCCGATGTCGGCATGCAACTGGCGCGCAGCCTGCGCAAGCGCGTGCAAGACGTCATCGAGCGCCTGGAAGTGTTCGCGCCCCTGTACATCGTATTTACCAAGGCAGACCTGATCGCCGGCTTCACGGAGTTTTTCGCGGATGCCGAACGCAGCGAGCGCGAGCGCGTCTGGGGCGCCACCATGCCGTACCAGCGCAAGCTGCCCACGGCGGACCTGCTGACCTTTTTCGACCAGAGTTTTGATGAATTGCATGATGGCTTGATGGAGCTGAGCCTGGCCAACATGGCGCACCGGCAGCGCAAGACGATGGCGCCCGGCGTATTTACCTTTCCGCTGGAATTTGCCGCCATCAAGCCGGCCCTGCGCGCCTTCATCGCCACCCTGTTCGAGGAAAACCCGTTCCAGTTCCAGCCCGTGTTCCGCGGCTTTTATTTCACCAGTGCGCTGCAGGAGGGCGAGCCCGTCAGTGCCTCCTCGCAGCAGGTGGCGCGCCGCTTCGACCTGGCCTTCACGCCGGCACCGGCCGCAGTACCGTCCGGTGCGCGCCAGCATGGCTATTTCCTGCTGGAGCTGTTCCGCAAGGTCATTTTTGCCGACAAGCACCTGGTGGCCAACTATGCCAACCGCGCCAAGCTGCGCTTCAAGTACGCCGTGTTCTTTGCCGCGACGGTGTCGCTTGGCGCCTGCCTGGGCGGCTGGAGCTGGTCCTACCTGGGCAACCGGCAACTGGTGGCCAACGTCGAGGCCGATCTGAATAAAGTGGTGAAGCTGCAGGAGCGTCGGCTGGACTTGCAGTCGCGCCTGGAAGCGCTCGAGATCTTGCAGGACCGCATCGAGCAGCTGGAAGCGTACCGCACGCAACGGCCGTGGTCCTTGCGCCTGGGCCTGTACCAGGGTGAATTACTTGAGCGCAAGCTGCGCGAGGAATATTTTTCCGGCGCGCGCCAGGTCATGCTCGCTCCCGCGGCGGGCGCGCTGGAAGCCTTGTTGTTCGAGATGAACGCCAGCGCCGACCAGCTGCAGCCTACGGCGCGCACGCCGCAGACGCCAGCCGCCGCATCGTCCACCACGGCGCCAGCCGCACCGCGCAGCGTGCAGTACCAGGCGGCCAGTGCGACGAATGTGGAAGATGCCTACAACGCGCTAAAAACCTATCTGATGCTGGCCGATAAGACGCATGCGGAGAGCAGTCATCTGAACGACCAGCTGACGCGTTTCTGGCGCGGCTGGCTGGAAGAAAATCGGGGCGCCATGCCGCGCGAACAGATGATACGCAGCGCCGAACGGCTGTTGACGTTTTACCTGGCACAGACCGGCGATCCATCCTGGCCGCGCATCGAACAGAAGCTGGCGCTGGTCGACCAGGCACGCGAAAACCTGCGCCGCGTGGTGCGCGGCATGCCGGCGCGCGAGCGCGTGTATGCCGACGTCAAGGCGCGCGCCTCGACGCGCTTTCCCGGCATGACGGTGGCGCGCGTCGTCGGCGAACAGGATCAGGCCCTGCTGGCGGGCAGTTATGCCGTCTCCGGCGCCTTTACGCGCCAGGCCTGGGAAAAGTTCGTCGAGGGCGCCTTTCGCGACGCCGCCAACCGTGAGCTGCAAAGTGCCGACTGGGTGCTGAAAAGCGCTTCCACCGACGACCTGACCCTGGAAGGCAGTCCGGAGCAGATCGAGAAAAACCTGGTGGCCATGTACAAGGCCGACTACGCGCGCGAGTGGCAAAAATTCGTGCAGGGCGTCGCCGTCGCCGACCTGAAAGGCTTTGACGGCGCCGTGCAGGCGATGAACCGCCTGGGCGACCCGCAAGCGTCGCCGATTGCCAAACTGCTGACAACCATCTATGAGGAAACCTCGTGGGACAACCCGGCGCTGCACAATGCCCAATTGCGCAAGGCCGAGCGTGGCATCATCGCCTGGTTCAAGGAAACCGTACTGCGCCGCGCGCCGTCGCCGCTGACGGCCACTCCGGGCATGAATGCGCAGCTCGACCCGGCCCGCCTGGACAAGCCCATGGGACCCGTGGGGCGCGAATTTGCCGGCGTGGGCAAGCTGGTGGCGGCCAGGGACAACAATGCCTCGCTGATGCGCGCCTATCTGGAAGCGCTGTCGAAACTGCGCAGCCGTTTGAACCAGCTGAAGAACCAGGGCGACGCGGGACCGGGCGCGCGCCAGTTCATGCAGCAGACCCTGGAGGGCAGCGGTTCCGAACTGGCCGACGCCCTGAAGCTGGTCGACGAGCAGGTGCTCACGGGGATGAACGACGCGCAAAAGCAGGCGATTCGCCCCATCCTCGTGCGCCCGCTGATGCAGACCTTTGCCGTCATCGTCGCGCCGGCCGAACTCGATATCAACAAGACCTGGGCGGCGCAGGTGTATGAACCGTTCCAGAAATCGCTGGCCAACAAATATCCGTTTGCGCCCACGGCCCGCATCGAGGCGAGCAACCTGGAGATCGGCCAGTTCTTCGGACCGGAAGGCCTGGTGGCGAAATTCGTCACCACCTCCATGGGCCCCCTGGTGGTGCGGCGCGGCGACGTGCTGGCGCCGCGCACCTGGGCCGACATGGGCATCAGCCTGTCGCCGCAGGCGGTGGCGCGCTTCCCTGGCTGGATTGCGCCACTGGGCGCGGGCGGCGTGGCGGCCACCTCGACGGCGGCGCAAACCGTCTTCCAGATCCAGCCGTCGCCCGCGCCGGGCACCCTGGAATACACGGTGGAGATCGACGGCCAGCAGCTGCGCTACCGCAATACCCCGGCGCAGTGGACGAACATGGTCCATCCGGGCCCGCAAGGCGCGTCCGGCGTCCAGGGCGCGCGCATCACGGTCGTCACCTTCGACGGGCGCACGGTGGAACTGTTCAACGAACCGGGGCAATTCGGCTTGAAGCGCATGATCGATGCGGCGACCAAGAAGCGCAAGGATGGCGGCGCGTTCGAACTGCGCTGGGCGCGCGGCGAGGTGGCCGTGGCGGTCGACCTGAAAATCACCAGCAGCGCCGAGACGACGGGCGCCGGGTCTGCCACGGCGGTGCAGGAGCAGGGCTTTCGCGGCATGCAGCTGCCCGAGACGATCGTCGGCACGCCCGGTGTTCCAGCCGCGCCCCCGCCGGCCATTGCCGCCGTTGCTGTAGCTGCAGCGGGAGTGTCGCCATGATGCGCGCGGCGCAGCAGGTGCGCCTCGGTTACTTTGGCAAGATCCCCGCGCGCGGCGACTTCATCAAGGCCTGCGACAATCACGCACTGGTGCAGCTGCTCGACGACTGGCTGGCGCAGGTCATGAATGCCCTCACGGTGGAGCCGCGCTGGAAGCTCAATTACGACGCCTTGCCACCGCTGCGCTTTGCCTTTGTCGGCACGCGCAGCCGGCGCGCCATCGCCGGGCGCCTGGAAGCGAGCAATGACCTGTCGCAGCGGCGCTTTCCCTTCATGGCCATGGGCGCGCTGGAAGTCGACGACGCCGACATCTTTGTCGCCTGCAGCCCGCTGGCGCTGGCGCCGCTGTGGCAGCGGGTGGAGCAGCTGTCGCAGGGCATCGTGGCCAGCGCCGAACCGGGGCCGGCCCTGCTGGCGCTGGCCGGCAACGTGGTCGAAGTCGAGCCGGCCGCACCTGGCCACGCGGCGCGGCTGGCCGCCTTTTTGCAGGCGCAGACGCTGCATGGCTTGCAGGCGATGCTGGCCTCGCCCGCGTTTCCGGTGACGGTGCGCGAATTGCTGCTGGGTCTGGGCCTGCTGTTGCAGCCGGTGCGCCAGAGTGGCTTGCCGCGCCTGGAGAAAAGCCTGGTGCTGCCGCTGCCGCAGGACGCGCAGCTGCGCGACCTGGTGGCCAGCTTCTGGCTGCACCTGATCGCGCCTTTTCTGCGCCAGGCTGATTTCGAGCTGGCGCTGTTCTTTTCCGAGCTCGACGAGGCGCCCGTACTGGTGATCGGTTTTTGCGGCGCCGATCCGCATGGCTTGCGCGCGCTGATCGATCCGCAGGCCGGCAGCGAACGGCTGATCGTGTTCGACCAGCTCGACTGGGTTGACGAGCAGCTGGGACACGACGCGGCGCTGCGCCAGTTTTCCGCCTGCCTGCAGCAGGGACAGCTGTCGCTGCGCTCGGCCTGCGCCATGTTTGCCGATACCTTTGCCTGAAGGATTGCGATGAAATCACCTGTCATTTTCTTGCTGCCGCTGCTGCTTCCTGCGGCCACTTCTTGCCACGCCCAGGCGCAAGCGCAAGCGCCCCAGACGCCGATGCCGGGGCAGATCCTCGTTACGGGCACCCTGGCCGACGAGGCGGGCAAGGCGGCCGTGCTGGCCCGCCTGCGCGAACTGTATGGCGCCGAGCGCGTGGTCGACCAGATCGCCATCGGCAACGTGGCCGTGCCGGCCAACTGGAACGGCTATGTGCAAAAGCTGATCGCGCCGAACCTGAAGCTCATTTCACGGGGGCAGATCAGCATAGCCGGCAACAACGTCAGCGTGCGCGGCGAAGTGGCAAACGAGGCGCAGCGCCAGCAGATCGCCAGCGACATCGCCACCAGCCTCAATCCCACGTATGTCGTCAACAATGGCTTGCGGGTCAGGGCGGCCGAGGCCGAGCAGGGCTTGCTCGATGCGGCGCTCGACAAGCGCATCATCGAATTCGACAGCGGCAAGGTTTCCATCACGCCAGCCGGCCTGGCCATTCTCGACGAGATGGCGGCCGTCATGCTCAAGCTGCGGGGACGCAAGGTGGAGGTGATCGGCCACACGGACGACACGGGCCTGCGCGCCAGCAATGTGGCCCTGAGCCAGGCGCGCGCCGAAGCCGTGCGCGGCTACCTGGCCAGCAAGGGCATCGTAGCCGATTCGGTGCTGGTGTCGGGCCAGGGTCCGGACCGTCCCGTGGCCAGCAACGCCACGGCCGATGGCCGGGCGAGAAACCGGCGCATCGAGTTCCGCATTGCTCAATGATCCGCGCGCAATGATCAGGGGAGTGTGATCGTCAGGTGCGCGGGGCGCGGCGCCAGCTTGACCAGGTCCGCATACGCGGCCAGGGTCGTTTGCGTGCCGCGCGTCAGATGCGTTTTCAAGCCCAGGTAGGCGCAGATGGCCAGCAGGGCGAAAAAGCTCGACAGCGCCCACAGTGGCACGTCGTTGCCGCGTTTGTTGACCACCTGGTCGGGGCGTTCCGCACGCGGCGCGAAGCCACGGCTCTTGCCCTTGATGTGGGCGATCTCGTCGCCCAGGCGCGCCGTCAGGTAGCTGAGTTTTTCGCCGCCGTCGATCGCATACTTGCCCTGGAATCCCAGTAACAGGCACATATGGAAGACTTGCAGCGCCTGCACGCGCATGGCGCCCTTGCCGCGCAAGGCGTCGAGGCGGTCGAAAAAATGTTCGCCGGCCAGCTGGTCGCCAAAGATCAGCAGTTGCAGCGGGCGCCGCTCCCACTGCTTGCGCAGGGCGAAAGGCGAGGCCAGGATGATTTCATCGACGGCCGCGCAAAACGCATACTTGGCCGCCTCGATATCGTCGCCATCGGCGCGGATCTTTTTCGCTTCGCGTTCGAAGTCGTCGAGGAAGGCCGTGATGCGATCCATGAAGCTTTGCTCGTCGCCAGGCGCCGAACCGTGCTTCAGCATGAACAGCATGTAAAAGCCTTCGTGCATCAGGTCCAGCAGGGCGCTGCCGGCATGCCGGCTGCTGTCAGCCGGGGCGGAACCGCGTGATCCCAGCAGGGAGGGCGCAGCGCGCCGTTCGATGAGCTGGCTCATGCCGTCACCGCAATCAGTTCCAGCTGCAGGTCGCGTATGCCGGCCGGCACGTAGACGGAAATCGACTGCGCCTTGAGCATCTGTTCATACAGCGCGCCGCGGTTTTCAATCGCAAAATAATAGGTGTCGGGCCGCACGGGAATGGCGGCCGGCACTTGCGGCGCATGCGACAACTTCAGGCCGGGCATGGCCGTCAGCACGCATTTTTCCACGTCGTCGGGTGCGCCCACTTTCACGCGCAGCGGCACCACGTCCACCAGTTCGATGGCGGGCATGGCGGCGCGAATCGCCAGGTACAAGGTGGTGTGCTGGTCGATCTTGCCCGAATCGAGCTTGCCCAGGTAGTACGATGGCTGGTCCTCAAGCAGGGCGATGGAAAAATACTTCGACGAGATGACGGTGTCGAGCAGTTCGCGGATGATGGCGTCGATGGCGTCGATGGCGTCGATGGCGTCGAAGCAGGCGCCCGGCTGCGCGTGCTCGTAGGCGGGCAGGTTGGCCAGGGTGTAATGCTTGGAGTAGCTGAGCAGGCCGCCCGCCAGGCCCAGCAGCGCCTCGTACAGGCGCTCCGGATGCAGGGCTGGATGGCGCACATAGTGCATCAGCGCGGCGGCGGCCGTGCTGACCGTGTGCAGCAGCCAGAATGAGGACACGTCGCCCGAGCGGAACTCGATCACGTTGCGGCTCGGTTCCCGGTGGTGACCGTGCAGCGCGCTCACTTTCGCCTGCAGCGCGTCGAGCAGGTGTTCCAGCACGCCCTGCAGGCGCGGCGCGCCGGCGATCGCCAGGCTGGGCGCCATGAACGAGGGTACGGGCTCGAAGCCGCCCGAGACCGTGCGCCGCAGGGCGATCAGCGGCAGGCAGTCGTAGGAGCCGCGCGCCTCGCTGTCGGGAATCAGGCGCACGGTTTTCTTCAGGTAGGCCACGTCGGCCACGGCGGACTCCGTAAACAGATCGGGCGTGGCGCGCAGGGCGTGTGCAAAGCGCGTGCTGGCCGGCGTGCCTGCTGCCGACGCCTGCACCGTGTAATTCATGCCTTCGCGGTTGAGGATGGGCAGGGCCGCATAGTACGTCACTTCCTGCACCGCCGGCGGCAGCGCTTCCAGGTCCACCGGCGGGGGCAGGGTATCGCTGCCGGGCGCGCCGTCGCCCAGCGCTTCGAACACTTCGCCATCGCGGAAGATCGCCGACAGGGCTTGCAAGCGCAAGGTGCCCGTCTTCAGCGCAGCCAGGTCCCACTGCATGTGCGCCACGCCCCACAGGTAGGGATGCAGCGCGCTGGCCGTGTGATGCAGGCGCGCTTCGTGATACTGATCCTGGCGCTGGAAATGCTGCGGCCGCAGGAACAGGCCTTCTCCCCACAAGACTTTCGCTGCCATGCCCATCTCGTTTCTCCTTGAAAGTGTGGCGTGTCGCTGTGCTTTATTGGCCTGCGTTATTGGCCTGAGTTACTGGCAGCGCAGGGCCGCCAGCGGCGCCATACCGCTGTCCATGCTGGCTACGCTGAGTGCGCACGCGTGCAGGCCGACGGTGATGCCGCCGCGTTCCGCGTCGGCGGCGGCAAAGGTGGCGCGCCAGCGCTGCGCCGCAGGCGCGCGGAACAGGGCCACCACGCCGATGAAATACGCTTCCTTGCTGACTTTTTCCTGCACTTCGTAGCGCTGGCCGGGCACCAGCAGCACTTCCTTCACTTCCATCAGGTCGGCGCCCAGCGCGGCCTTTTCGCGCTGCGGGTCCAGGAAGCTGTCGTAGGGCGCCTGCTCGAAGGCGGCGCTCTGGCGCAGCTTGTAGATGCGCGCCACCAGCGCCAGCGGCCGGCCATCGGCATCCGTGTTGAGGCGCTGCGCCGCGTGCAGGCGGATGCTGACATTGCGCGGCGGCTTTTGCGCGTCGGGCAGTTCCGGTGGCGGCTTGGCCACGCCGGCCATCTGCAGCGCCGCATTGGCCAGGGTACCGATGGCGCCGCCCGCACAACCGGCCAGCAGCAACACCGGCAGCAGTAGCGCGGTGGTGGGGGCCAGGCGGCGGAGCAGGGCGTCAGATGGCATGGGCGGGGCGACCTTTGCAAAAAATGAAGAGGGGAAATAAAAGTGTTGCAGTCATTTAAACGCATGCACGGGCGACCTGCTTGCGTTGGCGCAAAATCCGTCCGCGATCAAGGTAATTACTGCGCCAGATCAGGATTCATGTCGCTGCACGCGGCTGTGATATGGAACTTCTTCTTTGCTGATTAATCTCAATTTGGCCAAAAAATTGGCGATCAATAATGGCCTCCACCAAGGCGCCGCCCATCTTTCCCAGCGGTAGCGTCCTCCACGTGAAGGAGTGCCCCGATGAAGCCAGCACCCATGTTGCCCCGTATTGCCTGCTTCGCCAGCGCTTTGCTGCTGGCCGCCTGCGCCACGCCGGACCAGCCGGCGCCCAAAAAACTGGCGCGCCGACCCTGGCGCAAGTGATGAGCGACGCCGATGCGGCGGCGCGCGCCGGCCAGTACGAGCGCGCCATGACCCTGCTTCAGGGCGGCGGCAGCAGCTACCCGGCCGACAAGGCGCCGTGGCTGCAAATGGCGCAGATGAAGTTCGACCGCGGCCAGTACGGCGACGCCATCGGCCATGCGCTCGAAGCGCTGGAACGCGACCCGGACGACAAGGTCGCCAACAGCATCGTCGCCGTCAGCGGCTTGCGCCTGTCCGGCAAGGCGCTGGCCGACCTGTCGCGGCAAAACAATCTGAATGGCTCGCTGCGGTCGGAAGCGCAGGACCTGGCCAAGCTGCTGCGCGCGAGCATCGGTGAAGACGTGCTGGTGCCGCCGGCCAAGCGTCCGCCGGCAGCCGGCAAGCGCGCGGCCACATCCGGCTCCGGTACGCCGGCGGCGAAGGGCGCAGCGCAGCAAGGCAGCGCGGCCGATCCGTTCAGCGGCCTGAAATAAGTCCGCGTTCCCACCACCCCCTTAGCGAAGGAAGCGATATGCCCAAGTCCGACAGCGTGCAGAAACGCCTGCAAAAGATACGCGCGCCGCGCGTGCAAATGACCTATGACGTCGAGATTGGCGACGCGATTGAAAACAAGGAGCTGCCCTTCGTGGTCGGCGTGCTGGGCGACTTTGGCGGCAATCCGGACAGCGAAAAAAAACGCCTGAAAGACCGCAAGTTCGTCGCCATCGACCGCGACAACTTCGACGAAGTGCTGGCCGGCGTGGAACCGGTGGTCCGTTTCGCCGTGCCGAACCGCCTCAGCGAGGCGGGCGGCACGTTCGCCGTCGACCTGCATTTCCGCTCGATGGATGACTTCCGCCCGGAATCGGTGGTGCGCCAGGTCGATCCCTTGCGCAAGCTGCTCGAGGCGCGCACCAAGCTGGCCGACTTGCGCAACAAGCTGGCCGGCAACGACAAGCTGGAAGACTTGCTGACGGAAGTGCTGAACAACACGGACAGCCTGGCCACCCTGAAACCGCAGTTCCCAGCGCAGGAGGATTGAGATGAGCGCCCAGGCAGAAGCCCTTGCAGTATCGGCCGCCAGCGCGCCGGCCGCCACCGATTTGCTGGACCAGATTGTCGAGCAAAGCCGCGTCGCCAAGTCCGGCGCCGAACATGCGCGCGCACGCGATCTGATCTCGGAACTGGTGGCGCAGGTGCTAGACGGCACGGTGCTGATGTCGAGCAGCCTGTCGGCGACGCTGGACGCGCGCGTGGCGGAAATCGACCGCCTGATCTCCGCCCAGCTCAGCGAAATCATGCACGCGGCGCCGTTCCAGAAGCTCGAACAAAGCTGGACGGGGCTGCGCTACCTGGTCGGCAATTCCGATACGGGAACGCGCCTGCAGATCCGCATGTTCAACGCCACCAAGCGCGAACTGGTGAAGGATTTCCAGGCCGCGCTGGAGTTCGACCAGAGCAGCATGTTCAAGAAGGTATATGAAGAGGAATTCGGCACCTTTGGCGGCGCGCCGTTTGCCGCGTTGCTGGGCGACTTCGCCATCTCGCGCCAGCCGGAAGACATGTATTTCGTCGAGCAGATGTCGCACATCGCCGCCGCCGCGCATGCGCCCTTCATCGCTTCGGCCGCGCCCGAGCTGTTTGGCCTGGAAAGCTACGGCGACCTGGGCAAGCCGCGCGACCTGGCCAAGGTGTTCGACACCATCGAGTACGCGAAATGGAAAGCCTTCCGCGAATCCGAGGATGCACGCTATGTCGGCCTGACCTTGCCGCGCTTCCTGGGCCGGCTGCCGTTCAATCCCGTCGATGGCACCACCGTCGAAGGCTTCAACTTCGTCGAGGAAGTCGATGGCAGCGACCATCACAAATACCTGTGGTGTAACGCCGCGTATGCGTTCGGCTGCAAGCTGACGCGCGCCTTTGCCGACTACGGCTGGTGCGCCGCCATCCGCGGCGTGGAGGGCGGCGGCCTGGTGGACGACCTGCCCACGCATACGTTCAAGACGGACGAGGGCGACGTGGCCCTGAAATGCCCGGCCGAAGTGGCGATCACGGACCGCCGCGAAAAGGAGTTGTCGGACCTGGGCTTCATCTCGCTGGTGCATTGCAAGAACACGGCGTATGCGGCGTTTTTCGGCGCGCAGTCGGCGCAGAAAAGCCGCAAGTACAATAGCGACGCGGCCAACGCGAACGCGGTGCTGTCTTCGCAACTGCAGTACATCTTTGCCGTTTCGCGCATCGCCCATTACATGAAGGCCATGATGCGCGACAAGATCGGCAGCTTTGCCGCCGCCTCCAACGTGGAAGATTTTTTGAACCGCTGGCTGATGCAGTATGTGCTGCTCGACGATAACGCCAGCCAGGAACAGAAGGCGCAGTTCCCCCTGCGCGAGGCTTCCGTGCAAGTGCATGAAGTGCCGGGCCGGCCCGGCGTGTACCGCGCCGTGTCGTTCCTGCGGCCGCACTTCCAGCTCGATGAATTATCCGTTTCGCTCCGACTGGTCGCGGAGTTGCCGAAGTCGACCAATTCCTGATTCACCCATCTTTCAACCAGAGGAGCACACCATGGCAATCGATGTATATCTGCAGATAGACGGCATCAAGGGCGAGTCCACCGATGACAAGCACAAGGACTGGATCGAGTGCAAATCGGTCAGCTGGAGCGTCGCGCAGCCGAAGTCGGCCACCGCCTCGACGGGCGGCGGCCACACGGCTGAACGCTGCGAGCACAAGGACATCGTCATTTCCAAGCTGGCCGACCTGGCCTCGCCGGTGCTGCTGCAGACCTGCTCGGCCGGCAAGACCATTCCCAAGGCGCGCTTCGAATTCATGCGCGCCGACGGCCAGGGCGAGCGCGTCAAGTATTTTGAAATCGAAATCGAAAATGTGCTGATCGGCGCCGTGACGCCGAACGTGGAAGAAGGCGACATCCTCGGTGAACACGTCGGCTTCAAGTTCTCGAAAGTGAAGTGGAAGTACACGCAGCAAAAAGTGACGGGCGGCGCCGGTGGCAATACCTCGGGCGGCTGGGATCTGGCCGCGAACCGCGTGGCTTGATCCATGGTGCGCGGCGCGCGGCGGCCACCTCCGCCCGCGCCGCGCCGACTTTTCAGGAGAGCGCATGGACAGTTATGTACCTGGCCTGTTCGACCGCCTGATGGGCGACGGCGGTGCGGCGGCGGGCGGCGTGGCGGTGCGCCTGTCGCTGGAACAATTGAAGGATGCGGTGGCGCGCGACCTGGAAGAGCTGCTCAACACGCGCGTGGCCCTGCCGCCCGGCGCGCTCGACGCCTATCCGGAATGCGCGGCCTCCATCGTCAACTATGGCCTGATCGATTTCGCCGGCATGTGTTTGTCCAGCAGCGATGACCGCGCCCGCATCTGTGCCGCGCTGAAGGCCGCCATCGAACGCCACGAACCGCGCCTGCGGAACGTGCGCGCCCGCCTGGAGCGCGAAGCGGGCGCGATCAACCGGGTCGGCTTTGTCATCAGCGGCACCCTGGCCGTGAAGTCCGGCGGCGAGACGGTCAATTTCGACGCCGTGCTGCAGCCATCGTCGCTGCGCTATTCGATCAACCGCAAGGGAGCCGCAGCATGAGCAATAACCTCAAGACACTGATCGCCAAACTGAATGACACGGCGCGCACGGCCGCCACCCGCGCCGCCGGCATCTGCGTGGGGCTGGGCCAGTACGAAGTCGATATCGAACACCTGTTCCTGGCGCTGCTGGAGCAGGAGCGCAGCGATTTCGTCACCATCGCGCGGCGCAGCGAAATCAGCCTGACGGCGCTGGAGGCGGACCTGCGCCGCGAGATTGGCGGCTTCAGGACGGGCAGTGCGCGCACGCCCGTGTTTTCGCCCCACTTGCCGCTGCTGTTCGAGCACGCCTGGTTGATCGCCTCGCTGGACACGGCGCAGCCAGGGCCCATCCGCAGCCGCCATCTTTTATTGGCGTTGCTGACGGAACCGGAACTGTCGCAGCTGGCCTACCGTGGCTCGAAGCTGTTCGCCCGTTTCAGCGTGGAGCAGCTGAAACACCATCCGGACAAGCTCACGGCGGGATCCGGCGAGGAGGAAAGCGCGGCGGTGCCGCGGCTTTCCGACACAGGCGACGATCCTGTTGCTACCCTGGCCAGCAAAACCCCGGCGCTGGACCAGTTCACCACCGACCTGACGCAGCTGGCGCGCGACGGCAAGCTCGATCCGGTGATCGGCCGCGAGGCCGAGATACGCCAGGCCGTCGATATCCTGCTGCGTCGGCGCCAGAACAATCCGATTCTCACGGGCGAGGCGGGCGTGGGCAAGACCGCCGTGGTGGAAGGCCTGGCCTTGCGCATCGCCGCAGGCGACGTGCCCGAGGTGCTGCAGGGCGCGCACATCCACGCGCTCGACATGGGCTTGCTGCAGGCTGGCGCCAGCGTGAAGGGAGAATTCGAAAGCCGTTTGAAGAATGTCATCGACGAGGTGACGAAAAGCCCGCACCCCATCATCCTCTTCATCGACGAGGCGCATACCATGATAGGTGCCGGCGGCCAGGCGGGGCAGAACGATGCGGCCAATTTGCTGAAACCGGCGCTGGCGCGCGGCGCCCTGCGCACCATCGCCGCCACCACCTGGAGCGAGTACAAAAAATATTTTGAAAAGGATGCGGCGCTGGCGCGGCGCTTCCAGGTGGTGAAGGTGGAGGAGCCCAGCGAAGACATCGCCTGCGCCATGCTGCGGGCCATGGCGCCGCTGATGGAGCGCCATTTCGGCATCCGCGTGCGCGACGCCGCCATCGTCGAGGCGGTGCGCCTGTCGCACCGCTACATCAGCGGGCGCCAGCTGCCCGACAAGGCCATCAGCGTGCTCGATACGGCCTGCGCCAAGGTGGCGCTGGGCCAGTGCGCCGCGCCGGCGCAGCTGGAAAACGCGAACCGGCGCCAGGAACGCATTGGCGCGGAAATCGCCGCCCTGACCCGCGAGGCGGCCGATGGTGAAGCGCCCGGTAAGGCGGGCACCACGCGCCTGGCGCAACTGCGGCGCGAGCATGACGACGGGCAGGTACTGATCGCGGCGCTGGCGCAGCGCTGGGAGCGCGAAAAGGCGCTGGTGGTGCAGATCGGCGACTTGCGCGCGCAGCTGCGCGGCGAGCGGCCGGGCGAAATCGGTGCGGCGCGCCTGCTGGCGCTGAAGGAAGAACTGGCGGCCCTGCAGGGAGAAGCGCCGCTGTCGCCGCTGGAAGTCGATGCGCAGGTGGTGGCCGGCATCGTCGCCGGGTGGACCGGCATCCCGCTGGGGAAAATGCTCAAGGACGAGATCCGCACGGTGCTGACGCTGGATGGGGCGCTGCGCGAACGGGTGCTGGGACAGGACCACGTCATCGAGGCGGTAACGCAGCGTGTGCGCACGGCGCGCGCCAGCCTGGACGACCCGAACAAGCCGCAAGCCGTGTTCCTGTTCACGGGCCCGTCCGGCACGGGCAAGACGGAAACGGCGCTGGCGCTGGCCGATCTGCTGTATGGCGGCGAACGCAAGCTCATTACCATCAACATGAGCGAGTACCAGGAGGCGCACAGCGTGGCCGGCCTGAAAGGCTCGCCACCCGGCTATGTCGGCTATGGCGAAGGCGGCGTGCTGACGGAAGCCGTGCGGCGCCAGCCCTACACCGTGGTGCTGCTCGATGAAGCGGAAAAGGCCCATCCCGATGTGCTGGAACTATTCTTCCAGGTCTTCGATAAGGGCGTGCTCGATGATGCGGAAGGGCGCGAAGTCGATTTTCGCAACACCATTATCATCGCCACCTCGAACCTGGGTTCGGGCGCCATGATGGCCGCCTGCCTGAACCGGGCGGCGCAAGACTTGCCCACGCCGGCCGCGCTGGAAGAACTGGTGCGCCCGCAACTGGTGGCGCACTTCAAGCCGGCCCTGCTGGGACGCCTGAAGGTGCTGCCCTTCTATCCCCTGAACGATGCGGTGCTGGCCGAGATCATTGCGCTGAAGCTGGCGAAGATAGGCGCGCGCATCGCGCGTAACCACCAGGCGCAGTTCAGCCATGACGCGGGCCTGGTCGACGCCGTGCTGGCGCGCTGCACCGAGGTCGATTCGGGCGCGCGCAATGTCGACCAGATCCTCAACGGCAGCCTGCTGCCGGCGATCGCCGAAGCGGTGCTGGCGCGCATGGCCGAAGGAGAGCCGGTCGCGTCCATCCGCGTCAGCGCCAGCAAGCAGGGACAGTTCAAATACGCGATCAAGTAAGGCCATCCAATAACGCCATCAAGTAACGCCACCCTGCGGAGAGCGCCATGTTCAATCTGGAGCAGTTGCTGCACCCCGTCAGCGCCGTCAGTCCATGCGGCGATGACCTCACTTTCAGCCAGGAGCTCGACGCCATCGCGCGCGCGCGCCAGCACGATGATCCCAGCCTGGACCAGGGCGAGTGGGTGACGGCGCTGAAGGAAGCCGACTGGCCTTTCGTGGCGACGCGCTGCGAACAGCTGATCGCAAGGAGCAGCAAGGATTTGCGCGTGGCCGTGTGGCTGGCCGAGGCGCACGCAAAAACGCGCCACTTCCGTGGCCTGGGCGATGGCTACGCGCTGCTGGCCGGCCTGTGCGAGCGTTACTGGGAGGGACTGTACCCGCCGGCGGAAGAGGGCGACCAGGAACAGCGCATCGGCAATGTATTCTGGCTGCTGTCACGCACGCCACAGCTGCTGCGCGAGATCCCGCTGACCGAAGGGACCGATGGCCTGTATGCACTGCAGGATTTCGATGCGGCGCGCCAGCGCGCGGCCGCCAGCCTGGCGCAGGGCGCAGCGGAACAGGGCTGGGGCGATACGCACCACGACGAAGGATCGACCCTGGCGCAGATGGAGGCGGCGCGGCAAAGGAACACGCGCGCATTTTCCGACCGCTTGCTGGCCGATGCACAATACTGCATGCAGTCGCTGCTGGCGTTCGAGCGCAGCGTCGATGCGCGTTTCGGCGCCGATGGCCCGAGTTTTCGCGCCGCGCGCGAAGCGCTGGAAAACGCCATTCATTTCATCGCGCCGCTGTCGCCTGGCGCGGACTTTGCCGGCACGCCGCCTGCCGCTGGCCAGGTCGCCGGCAGCAGCGGGGGCGCCATCGTGCAGCGCCAGCAGGCGCTGGCCCAGCTGCGCCAGGTGGCCGATTTTTTTCGCCGCACGGAGCCGCACAGTCCCGTCGCCTACCTGGCCGACAAGGCCGCCAGCTGGGGCGAGCTGCCGCTGCACCTGTGGCTGCGCGCCGTCGTGAAGGACGCCGGCACCCTGGCGCAGCTCGACGAGATGCTGGGTACGAACAGCGCAAACGGATGACGGCGTTGGCCCCTTCCATGCTACTCTTCGGGCATGTCCAGAATGCTCATTTTGCCTGCCGCGCTATGCCTGTTCATCGCTGCCGGCGTGCAGGCCGGGACTGCGGTGCCGCTGGTGATTTATGGCGACGATGACTATCCGCCGTACTCCTACGTTGAAAACGGCCAGATCAAAGGCATTTATACGGAGATCGTGCGCGAAGCAACGCAATCGATGCCGCAGTATGCGGTGCAGCTGCGTCCCGTGCCCTGGAAGCGGGGCGTGCTGATGCTGCAGACGGGTGAGGCCTTCGCCCTGTATCCGCCGTATTCGTGGCGCAGCGAGCGGCCGTACGTGCGCTATTCCGTGCCGCTGCTGATGGAGCAGCTGGTGGTGCTGTGCAACCAGGACGTGCTGGCCAAGCGCAAGCTGCAGCAGTGGCCCGCCGATTACGCTGGCCTGCACATTGGCGTGAACGCGGGGTTTTTGCTGGGCGATGCGAAGCAGATGGCAGCCCTGCAAGCGTCCAACATCGTTTTCGATACGGCCAAGGGCACGCGCACGAATCTGCTCAAGCTGATGCGCGGGCGTATCGATTGCTATGTCAGCGACCGCCTGTCGGCGCAGTGGGAATTGCAGCGCATCCGGCGCGAGGGTCCGCCGGCTACGCCGATGCAGGCGATACAGGAAACCGCGCAGCTGGCCAGCCAGCAGGGCCACCTGGGTTTTACGGAGCGCCGGCCTGTCGCCTACCCTTATCGCGATGACTTTATCGAACAATTCAATGCCGCCATCGTGCGCATGCAGAACAATGGCGCGATTCGCCGCATCGTCGATCGTGCGCTGCAACCCTGATTCCAGTTATGGGGAAGACCATGAAAAAACTGCTGTTCCTGAGTGTGCTTGTGCTGGCCGGCTGTGTGGGCCGGCCCGAGAATATTCATCCCGTCAATAACTTTGACACGACCCGCTATCTTGGGAAGTGGTATGAAATCGCGCGCCTCGATCATTCCTTCGAACGGGGCCTGAGCCATGTGACGGCCGAGTATAGTCTGCGACAGGATGGCGGCCTGAAAGTGCTCAATCGCGGCTACAAGGATGCGGACGCTATCTGGAAGGAAGCGGAAGGCAAGGCGTATTTCGTAGACAAGAAAGACGTGGGCTACCTGAAAGTGTCGTTTTTTGGCCCCTTCTATGGTTCCTACATCGTTTTTGATTCGGACCAGCAAAATGACAGCTATTCCATGATCAGTGGCCCCGACAAGTCGTACTTCTGGTTGCTGTCGCGCACGCCAGCCATGGATCCGGCCTTGCAGCAGCGCCTGATCGAGAAAGCCCGTGGCCTGGGTTTCGATACATCAAAATTGATCTACGTGAAACAAAACTGAGCTTGCCTGCCTGCCGCCCGTTCGTGGCGGCATAGCGCCTTCTGGTTGTTGCTTTTCTGCATGTTATTTCTTGCCATACCACGCTGATTCACTCACAATCTGCTACAAAGTAGTGCGCTGCTGCGTGCTGCCATTTTGGTGACGCGGCTAACCTTGCGCCACCGTTCGTGATTGCCGCACGGCAGATGCCTACTATCTTGATACGTAGCAGTAGGTCGGTTTCGTGGCGTCTGTGCATTGTTTTTTTCAGATAGGAATCACGCAATGAAAAACCTCAAAATCGGTGTACGTCTCGGTGGCGGTTTTGCCGCCGTCCTGTTCCTGTTGACGACCTTGACCGTGGTGGGCATCGTGCAGATGCAAAGCGCCAGCAAGGAAACTGATGCGCTTGTCAACGTCAAGGTGCGCAATGAGCGCCTGATCGCTGAATGGACCAAGGTCATCGAGGTGAACGCGGCGCGCACGGCGGCCGCCTGGAAAGTCAGCGATCCCGAACACCAGAAGCAGTTTGAACAGGAAATGGCGGTGTCGTCGGCACGCGCCACGGAAATCCAGAACGACATCGGCAAGAGCGAGCTGAGCGCCGAAGAGCAGGCGTTGTACCAGGACGTGCTGAGTACGCGCAAGGCCTATACGGAAGTGCGCAAGAATGTCTTCAAGGCCAAGAATGCGGGCGACCTGGAACTGGGCAAGCGCCTGTACGAAGGCGACATGGCCGTCAAGCGCGACATCTACCTGGCGGCGCTGAAGAAGCTGGAAGTGCTGGAAGCCAGATTGCTCGATGAAACGGCTGCGCAAATCCGTTCGCGCTACGAAAATGGCCGTTTGCTGCTGATCTCGCTGGGCGTGGTTGCCATCTTGCTGGGTATCGCTTGCGCGTACTGGATCACGCGCTCGATCACGCGTCCCATCACGCGCGCTGTCGAGGTGGCGGAAGCCGTTTCCGCTGGCGACCTGACCAGCCATATCGTCGTGGAAAGCCGCGATGAAACGGGGCAATTGATGCATGCGCTGAAAAACATGAACGATAAACTGGTCAGTATCGTCGGCCAGGTGCGCGCCGGCACCGAATCCATCAGCACGGCGTCGAGCGAAATCGCCGCTGGCAACCTGGACTTGTCGTCGCGCACGGAAGAACAGGCCAGTTCCCTGGAAGAGACGGCGTCTTCCATGGAAGAGCTGACCTCCACCGTGAAACTCAACGCGGACAATGCCCGCAGCGCCAATCAGCTGGCCATCGACGCCTCGCAGATCGCCAGCAAGGGTGGCGTGGTGGTCTCGGAAGTGGTCAGCACCATGGGCTCGATCAACGATTCCTCGCGCAAGATTGTCGACATCATCAGCGTCATCGACGCCATCGCCTTCCAGACGAATATCCTGGCCCTGAACGCGGCCGTGGAAGCGGCCAGGGCTGGCGAGCAGGGCCGCGGTTTTGCCGTCGTGGCCTCCGAGGTGCGCAACCTGGCGCAGCGTTCCAGCGCGGCGGCCAAGGAAATCAAGGGCTTGATCGACGATTCCGTGCAAAAGGTCGAGGCCGGTTCGCAATTGGTGGACAAGGCTGGCCGCACCATGGATGAGATTGTGCAAAGCATCAGCCATGTAACACAGATCATGAACCAGATCACCGACGCCAGCGATGAACAGCGCGCCGGCATCGAGCAAGTCAACCAGGCCATCGGCCAGATGGACCAGGTGACGCAGCAAAACGCGGCCTTGGTGGAGGAGGCGGCCGCGGCGGCCGAATCCATGCAGGAACAGGCGGCGAAGCTGGCCGACGTGGTGGGTTTGTTCAAGCTCGATGCAACGCAGCAATATGAGACCGCCAGTGCTAGTGCTTCCGTGACGGCGTCTGCGCCAGCTGCCACGCGACCTGCCATGCGGCCCGCCATCCAGCCTGCCAAACACCGCGCGCCAGCACCAGCCGTGACTGCACCCGCGCCGGGCAAGGTGGCGCAAGCGGAAGCTGTGCGCACACGCACGCCGAAGACGCCGGTGGCGTCTGGCGCCGACGAATGGGAAGAGTTTTAAGCGCAGATTCCCCTTGGCATGGCGCGGGCGCTACAATCGCGGCTTGAAGACAGCCGCGAACGCGCTCCGCCATGACCACCCGCCGTACCTCCAGCCCTACCTCCAGCCCTACCGCTGCATTGTCCCCCTGGCTGAACCGGCCAAACGCGCGCGCTGCCCAGCCTGCCTGCGCGCTGTATCCAGTTGCATCTGCCGCTGGGTCGCCCCCGTTGCCCACGCGGTGGACGTGCTGATCCTGCAGCATCCGCTGGAAGTCCACAATGCCAAAGGCAGCGCCCGTTTGCTGCACCTGAGCCTGCCCAACAGCCGCTTGCTGACGGGCGAGCAGTTTGCCCCGGATACGCTCGCCGAATTGCTGGCCGACAAGCACACCGTGCTGCTGTACCCGGATACGCCCGGCGACCGTTCGCTGGGCATCGCGCCGCCGCCAGCGCTCGACCCTGCCATTTTGCTCGATCCCGCCCGCTTGCGGCTGGTGGTGCTGGACGCCACCTGGCGCAAGAGCCGCAAGATGCTGTATCTGAATCCCCCTTTGCAACAACTGCCGCGCCTGCCTCTGCGCGATACGCCCGCTTCCCATTACCTGATTCGCAAGGCGCATGCGCCAGACCAGTTATCGACCCTGGAAGCGACGTGCTATGCCCTGATGCAGTTGGAGCAGGACGCGCCTCGCTTTGTTCCCCTGATCACGGCATTTGACGGCTTTGTCGCACAGCAGTTGAGTTATGTCATGCCGCATGGTGAAAAAGCGTGAAACGGCATCACCGTAGCCCTTGATCTTGCCCGCACAGCGGCATAGTATACTGTACGTATATACAGTTAATGAGGCCGTTCATGAAAGCAATCATTCCAGAGCACGATGACAGCTTCGCCGGGCAAGCCATGTTGCCGCCGCAATCGCTGAAAGCCCAAAAGGGCCGTGGAGCCGTCTCGAACCTGCAAGGGCGCTACGAGGCGCATGCGCGCGCCGGTTTCGACGATGGCTGGAACGTGGGCGGCCTGGACGGGGCGGAGGGGGAGGCGGCAGCTCCGGGCTGGAAAACGCAGGTCACCGACGAGCAGGCGCGCACCATCCTCACGCGCAACGCTTCACCCGATTTGCCGTTCAATGTATCGCTCAATCCGTACCGGGGTTGCGAACACGGTTGCATTTATTGCTTTGCCCGTCCCACGCACAGCTATCTGGGCCTGTCGCCTGGGCTGGACTTCGAAAGCCGCATCTACGCCAAGGTGAACGCCCCCGAACTCTTGCGGCGTGAACTGGCCAAGCCATCGTATGTGCCCGAACCGATCGCCCTGGGCGTCAATACCGATGCGTATCAGCCGTGCGAACGCGAACGGCAGTTGACGCGGCGCGTGCTGGAAGTGCTGCACGAGTGCGACCACCCCGTGGCGCTGATCACGAAATCGTCGCTGATCGAGCGCGATATCGATATTTTGGCGCCCATGGCGGCCAAGCGCCTAGCCGCCGTGGCCATCACTGTCACCACGCTCGACCCGGCCATCGCGCGCACGCTGGAACCGCGCGCGGCCGCCCCGGCGCGGCGCTTGCGCACCATCCGCACCCTGACCGAGGCGGGCATCCCCGTGGGCGTGAGCATCGCGCCCATCATTCCCTTTGTCACGGAACCGGAAATCGAGCAACTGCTTGAAGCCGTGCGCGACGCGGGCGCCATCCACGCCCATTACGTGGTGCTGCGCCTGCCGTGGGAAGTGAGTCCGCTGTTCCAGCAATGGCTGGAAGCGCATTTCCCGGAACGGGCCCAGCGCGTGATGAACCGGGTACGCGAAATGCGTGGCGGCAAGGATTACGACAGCGCGTTCGGCGCGCGCATGCGGGGCGAAGGCGTGTGGGCCGACCTCATTCGCCAGCGTTTCGAGAAAGCTGTGCACCGGCTGGGGCTGCACGGCAAGGGTGGCCGCTTCAAGCAGCTCGATTGCACGCAGTTCCGCCGTCCGTTGGTGGTGCCGCCGCTGGGCGCGAAAGTGAAAAATGGCAATGCGGGGCAGCTGGATCTGTTTTGAATTAAACCGCCGTCAGCGCCGAGGCTGCAGGGCCGTGCTCACAAGTTGAAATGCGGGAGGGGGAGCGGTGCTCGGCAGCTAGGGGCATGCAGCCGGTCGCCGGGCGTGGCGCATCGCCGTCTGGGAACCCGGAAACAGGGACTGGTCTCAGGTGCCGGAGGGGGCTGCGGCGCTGTCCTGGGTAGGTGTCTGGAGTTGCGCCAGATGTTGCTCGATGGCAAAGACATGCGGATCGCTCTTACCCAGTTCGCGCAGGGCGTTGGCCAGGTGCAGCAGGTATTCACTGTTCGGACCGCTGGGGCCGTTTGATCGGGCAATCTGGCGAGCGATGTCCAGTTCCGGGGCGGCGCCGAGGAAGGCGGCGTTTTCCTCGTTCGCGATGTACACCAGGCCTTCGACCTTGCTGCTATCGTCGAAGGTGATATCGGTGGCCAGGCGTAGGTAGCCGTTCTTTTCGCGGTGGTCGAGGTGGGCGAAGACTTCGGGCGTGATCAGGTAAGCCATGCCGTCGCACACGGCGCCTGCCTGCGGCACGATGGTGGCGACCCGGCCCGGCGCCATGGGCGTGCCGCGGTGGTCGTGCGAGCCTTGCCAGAAGCGCCGCGTCCAGCCGGCGATGCTGGCGGGGCGCCGTTCAAGATAGGGAAAATCGGCCTTGTAGATCAGCGAGCCATAGCCGAACAGCCAGACCTGTGCATGGCCGTCGAATTTGTTCATGCGCTGGTTGAGGGCGATGGTGGCGGCGTCGATGGGCGACAGGTCGTTCTGGACAGGCTGAGTCATGGCGTAAGCGGCAAGGGACGATGCGACATTATAAGGCGGCGCCAGCCGCGCTGCCCGCCGGCAGGGCGTCGCGTGCGCCGTTGTTTCCACCGACGTTCCACTCGTGCGTCTCGACGAACTGGAACAGGAAGGCCATGAAGCTTTCGGCTGCCGGCGACAGCGAACGGCCCGTTTTCGTGTACACGAAAAAGCGTCGCGTCAGTTCCGGCTCGTGCAGGGCGCGCATTTGCAACTGGTACAGCTTGACCATCGGTTCCGCGTAAGGCAGGCAGACCGTGATGCCCAGGTTGGCGCTGACCATGGCCAGCGCCGTCGTCATGAAGGTCACTTCATTGTAGGGGTTGAGCGACAGCTCGCGAAACGCGCCGTGCATGTCGCGCAGCAGGCGCTCCGTGAACTGGCCCTGCAGTGAAATGAAGGGGTAGTCGCCCACGTCGGCCCAGGTGACTCTTTCCTTTTGCTGCAGCGGATGCTGTTCGGGAAAGACCAGCACGAAGGGCATTTCGAACAGCACTTGCGCGGCGATTTCCGCCGTCGGATCGCGTTCGGGACCGATGCCGAAATCGACTTCGCCGCTGAAGACGCGCGCCGATACATTCTCCACAGGGCAGTCGACCAGACGCAGCTGCACGTCCGGATGCGCCTTGCGGTAGGCGGCGATCACTTCCGGCAGCAGGGTGCAGGCCATCATCTGCGGCGCGGCGATGCGCACCATACCCGTTTTCAGTGCCTTGCGCTGGGCGATGCCGGCCATGGCGCCATCGAGGTCCTCGATCATCTTTTCAAACAGCGGATACAGTTCGCGTCCGATTTCCGACAGCTGCGTCTTGCGCGTGCTGCGCTCGACCACACGCACGCCCAGCACGCTTTCCAGTTCCTTGATCAAGCCGCTCAAGGCCGATTGCGTCACGTGCAGGTATTCGGCGGCCAGGGTAAAACTGCCGGTCTTGGCCAGCGCCACGAAGGCGCGCATCTGTCGCAGGCTTGGACTCATAAGATAATCCGATAAATCAATGGTTAAAAATTGTTTGTATGATAGCTGGAACTCGATTCTAATGGTGAAAAGCTGAAAAACAGGCCAGCCATCGCGCCCAGTGCGCCATCCATTGGAGACAAGCATCATGAAGATCAAGCAAATCCACCACGTCGCCTACCGCTGCATCGACGCAAAGAAAACCGTCGAGTGGTACGTCAAGCATTTGAACATGAATTTCGTCCTCGCCATCGCCGAAGACCTGGTGCCGTCGACCAAGGCGCCGGACCCGTATATGCACGTCTTCCTCGACGCGGGCCAGGGCAATGTGCTGGCCTTCTTTGAGCTGCCGACGCAGCCGCCGATGGACCGCGACCGCAATACCCCGGCCTGGGTGCAGCACCTGGCGCTGGAAGTGGGCAGCATGGAAGAACTGCTGGCCGCCAAGGAGCGCCTGGTAGCTGGTGGCATCGAGGTGCTGGGTCCCGTCAACCACGCCATCTTTCAGTCGATTTACTTCTTCGATCCGAACGGCCACCGTCTGGAACTGGCGGCCAACGTGGGCACGCCCGAGATGATGGCCAAACTGGACGCCGTCAAATGGGAAATGCTGGAAGAATGGTCGCAGACGCGCCGCGCACCGAAGCACGCGGCCTGGATGCACGCGCCGGCCGAAGCGTGACCGCAGCAGATTGAACACTGCAGATTGACGCCATCTGAACACTACGCCAAACAAGGAACACATTCCATGAAATTCGCAACCCTGAAAAACGGCAGCCGCGACGGCGCCCTGATCCTCGTTAGCCGCGACTTGCGCCAGTACCAGCGCGTGGCGGCCATCGCCCCCACCCTGCAAGCGGCGCTCGACAACTGGGAAGCCGTTGCGCCCAAGCTCGAACTTGCCTACGCCGACCTGAACGCTGGCCAGGCGCCGGACGCCCAGCCGTTTGATGCAGCGCTGTGCCACTCGCCGCTGCCGCGCGCCTACCAGTGGGCCGACGGTTCCGCCTACATCAACCATGTGGAGCTGGTGCGCAAGGCGCGCAACGCGGAAGTGCCGGCCTCGTTCTACACGGACCCGCTGATGTACCAGGGCGGCTCCGACAGCTTTATCGGTCCGCGCGACCCGATCTTTGCCCTGTCCGAAGAATGGGGCATCGACCTGGAAGCGGAAGTGGCCGTCATCACGGGCGACGTGGCCATGGGCGCCAGCGTGGACGAAGCGGCGAAAGCGATTCGCATGGTCATGCTGGTCAACGATGTCTCGCTGCGCAACCTGATTCCGGGCGAGCTGGCCAAGGGTTTCGGCTTCTTCCAGTCGAAGGCGGCCAGCGCGTTTTCACCCGTCGCCGTCACGCCCGATGAACTGGGTGCCGACTGGGCGGATAGCAAGCTGCATTTGCCGCTGCTGGTGGAGCTGAACGCCAAGCCTTTCGGCAAACCGAATGCGGGTGAAGACATGACCTTCAACTTTGCCCAGCTGGTGGCGCATGCGGCCAAGACGCGCGAACTGGGCGCCGGCAGCATCGTTGGCTCGGGCACCGTGTCGAACAAGCAGGGCAACCTGTTCGGCTCCAGCATCGGGAACGGTGGCGTGGGTTACTGCTGCCTGGCCGAAGTGCGCATGTATGAAACCATCGAACATGGCGCGCCAAAGACGGCGTACCTGAAGTTCGGCGACACGGTGCGCATCGAGATGCGCGACGCGGCGGGCGCCAGCATCTTTGGCAGCATCGAGCAGACCGTGGCCCTGTACGCTGGCGCCGCACGCGCCTGAGGGGAGGGCGCCCCATGAAGCTGTACACCTACTTTCGCAGTTCGGCTGCCTACCGCGTGCGTATCGCCCTCAATCTGAAGGGCATCGCATACGACAGCATCCCCGTGCATTTGCTGCAGGACGGCGGCCAGCAACTGCTGCCGGCCTACCGCGCCGTGAATCCGTCGGCGCTGGTGCCGGCGCTCGATGACGACGGCGCCATCCTGACGCAGTCGCTGGCCATGCTCGAGTATCTCGAGGAAACGCGTCCCGGCGTGCCCTTGCTGCCGCCGGACGCGCTTGGACGCGCCAGAGTGCGCGCGCTGGCGCTGGCCATCGCCTGCGATGCGCATCCGTTGACGAATCTGCGTGTTTTGAAATACCTGAAAAACACCGTGGGGTTGTCGGACGAGGCCAAGCAGGAGTGGTACCGCCACTGGATGGCCGAGGGACTGGCGGCCGTGGAAGCGCTGCTGGCGCAGGGCGACCCGTCCGGCGCGGGCCTGTTCTGCCATGGCGACAGCCCTACGATGGCCGATTGCTGCCTGGTGCCGCAAGTGTTCAATGCGCAGCGCTTCGCCATCGACCTGGCGCCATATCCGCGCGTGGCGCGCATCCATGCGCATTGCGCCGGTTTGCCGGCGTTTGCCGCCGCGCATCCGTCGCAGCAGCCAGACGCCGAATAGCTTGGATCAGCGTTAGAAGTGAACGGCCCCGGCCAGCATGCAGGCCGGGGCTTTTTTCCGCGTGCTTGATTTGGGGCAGTCAATGCCAGCTTGCCGGTGCGCTACAATTTGCGTTTGCCCAAATACTTTACGCCACATGACCGCAACAACCGTTCCTGCCAGCATCACCGATGCCCTGTCCCTGGCGCATGCTTCCTGGCGTCCCATCCTGCTGCGCGGCTTGCAGGCCGTGATGGCGGCAGACCCCGCCTACTTGCCGGCGCTGGCCGCCGATGATTATCTGCCCACGCAGGGCCGGCTGTTTGCCGCCTTTGCCTTGCCGCTGGCGCAGGTGCGTTACGTGCTGGTAGGCGAGGGACCGTATCCGCGTGCCGACAGCGCCACGGGCGTGTGCTTCATGGATGGCGCTGTCGGCAGTTTATGGTCGGCCTCGGGACTGTCGAAGCCCGTCAACCGCGCCACGTCCTTGCGCAATTTCATGAAGATGCTGCTGGTGGCCGATGGCCAGTTGCAGGGCGGTGACACGTCCGGCGTGGCCATGGCGCCCGTGGCGGCCGCCGCGCAGCTGCCGGGCAGCGGCGTGATCCAGACCCTGCCGGACTTGCAGCGCAAGATGACGGAGCAGGGCTTCTTGCTGCTCAATGCGGCGCTGGTGTTCCGTTCCCACGTGCCGCCCGTGCAGGATGCGCGCGGCTGGCTGCCCTTCCTGCAAGTGGTGCTGGAAGCGCTGGCGCAGCAGGGTGGGGCGGCCTTGCCGCAATTGGTGTTGTGGGGCAAGATTGCCGAGCTCATCAAACGCCTGCCGGTGGCGGCATCCTTGCCGCAGGTGACGGCGGAACATCCGTATAATCTGTCCTTTATCGGCAATCGTGACATGCAGGCCTTGTTTGGCCCGATGCAACTATTGCGTGCTTGAGCTTGAATCATCGCCTGTCTGGCGGAAGTGCGGGGAATATGCAAATCAGTAACGTGGAAGAATTGAAGGCGTGGATCGCGGCGGGCGGCGTGCCCGATTATCTGTATTTCTGGGGCCACACGCCGGCGCAGCCTGCAGGTGCCCGACAAAAGCTGCTTCAGCCAGTGGTTCCCGTCACCGTTCAGCCTCGCTGGCGTGACGTACGCGACCGCCGAACACTACATGATGGCGCAAAAGGCGGCCCTGTTTGGCGACACGGCGGTGCAGGCGCGCATCGTGGCGGCAGGGCGGCCGTCGGAAGTGAAAAAACTGGGACGCGAAGTGGCGAACTTTGACGCCAGGGTATGGGAGGCGGCGCGCGCTGGCATCGTCTTCGATGGCAATTTTGCCAAGTTCTCGCAAAAGGCCGCGTTGCGCAAGTTTTTGCTGGGCACGGGCGAGCGCGTCATCGTCGAAGCTAGTCCCGTCGACCGCATCTGGGGCGTGGGCCTGGCGTCGGACAATCCGCGCATCGGCGATCCCTCCACCTGGGACGGCTTGAACCTGCTGGGGTTTGAACTGATGAAAGTACGGACAGCTTTACGCGGCTGAGAACGCCCGCGATTTTCCTATTGTTGTTTTCCTGAAGCCGCCGCGCCTGGCGCGGCCGGCCATGCCCCTCCTAGCCCTGTGGTCATCGAGGGGCGCTCTGACAAACCCCGCCGAATTTGTTATACTTGACTAAATCATTCAACTACTCAGGGTTTGAGAAGTTGAAAAGCCGCAATATTTTAAACTAGTTGAACCGAGGATGTATGCGTCTGACTACAAAAGGCCGTTTTGCCGTGACTGCAATGATCGATCTTGCCCTGCGCCAGGGCAAAGGTCCGGTCACCTTGTCCGGCATCAGCCAGCGCCAGTCGATTTCCCTGTCCTACCTGGAACAGCTGTTTGGCAAGTTGCGCCGCCATGAGATCGTCGAATCGATTCGTGGCCCCGGCGGCGGCTACAGCCTGGCGCGCCGTGCCGACAAGGTGACGGTGGCCGACATCATCATCGCCGTCGACGAGCCGCTCGATGCCACGCAGTGCGGCGGCAAGGAACATTGCCACGGCGCCGATGCGGCCACGGGGGCACGCTGCATGACGCATGAATTGTGGTCCACGCTCAACGAAAAAATGGTCGATTATCTGGATTCTGTGTCCTTGCAGGACCTGGTCGACCAGCAGAGACAAAAGATTGCCGAACAAAGCGTGATGGTGATGCACCGTAACCACGCCGCCCTCGGTTGAACATTACAAAATACTAAGTTGCTGATTGCATTGGAGTTATTGATGAACGCCCCTGAAAAAAACGTAGGCCAAGTGCACTTTGAAACCGCACCGCATTTTCCGATCTACATGGATTACTCGGCCACCACGCCGATCGATCCTCGCGTCGCCGACAAGATGATTCCCTACCTGCGCGAGCAGTTCGGCAATCCGGCATCGCGCAGCCACATGTATGGCTGGACGGCGGAAAAAGCCGTGGAAGAAGCACGTGGCTACGTGGCGGCCCTGGTGAACGCCGATCCGCGCGAAATCATCTGGACGTCCGGCGCGACGGAAAGCAACAACCTGGCCATCAAGGGCGCGGCGCAGTTCTACAAGACCAAGGGCAAGCACATCATCACCGTCAAGACCGAGCATAAATCGGTGCTCGACACGGTACGCGAACTGGAACGCATCGGCTTCGAAGCGACGTATCTGGAACCGCAGGACAATGGCCTGATCACAGTCGAGCAGCTGGCCGCGGCCGTGCGCCCGGACACCATCCTCGTGTCGGTGATGCTGGTGAATAACGAAATCGGCGTGATCCAGCCAATCGACGAGATCGGTGTGTTCTGCCGCTCGAAAGGCATCATCTTTCATTGCGACGCCGCGCAAGCGACGGGCAAGCTCGTCATCGACCTGCAAAAGACCAAGGTCGACCTGATGACCTTCACGGCGCACAAGACCTACGGCCCGAAAGGCGTGGGCGCCCTGTACGTCTGCCGCAAGCCGCGCGTGCGCCTGGAAGCGCAAATGCACGGTGGCGGCCATGAGCGCGGCCTGCGCTCGGGTACCCTGCCGACGCACCAGATCGTCGGCATGGGCGAAGCGTTCCGCATCGCCAAGGAAGAAATGGACAGCGAAATCGGCCGCATCAAGGCCTTGCGCGACCGCCTGGCCAAGGGTCTGCAAGAGATCGAAGAAGTCTACATCAACGGCGACATGGACCACCGCGTGCCGCACAACCTGAACGTCAGCTTCAACTACGTCGAAGGCGAGTCGCTGATCATGGCGATCAAGGATATCGCCGTGTCGTCCGGTTCGGCCTGCACCTCGGCCAGCCTGGAACCATCGTACGTGCTGCGCGCCCTGGGCCGCAGCGACGAACTGGCGCACAGCTCGATCCGTTTCACCATCGGCCGCTTCTCGACCGAGGAAGACATCGACTTCGCCGTGAACCTGCTGAAATCGAAAGTACACAAATTGCGTGAGCTGTCGCCCCTGTGGGACATGTTCAAGGAAGGGATCGACATCAATTCGATCCAATGGGCGGCCCACTAACCATCACGAAGGCTCCGCTCACGGGGCCGGCAAGAATATTAAAGGAGCATCAAAATGGCTTACTCGGACAAAGTACTCGATCACTACGAAAACCCGCGCAACGTGGGCGCTTTCGACAAGGGTGATGAAACCATCGGCACCGGCATGGTAGGCGCGCCTGCTTGCGGCGACGTGATGAAACTGCAGATCAAGGTCGGTGCCGATGGCCTGATCGAAGATGCGAAGTTCAAGACCTACGGCTGCGGTTCGGCCATCGCGTCGAGCTCGCTGGTGACCGAATGGGTCAAGGGCAAGACCCTGGACCAGGCGCTGGCCATCAAGAATACGCAGATCGCCGAAGAACTGGCCCTGCCGCCAGTGAAGATTCACTGCTCCATCCTGGCGGAAGACGCCATCAAGGCGGCAGTGCTGGATTACCAGACCCGCCATCCGGCTGCGGCCTAAAGTTGCATCCTGCCCAGCGCCGCAAGGCGTGGGGCAGGAGCGGAGAAATACATGATCACACTGACCGAAAAAGCGGCGAAACACATCAACCGTTATATCGAACGGCGCGGCAAGGGCATGGGCCTGCGCTTTGGCGTGCGTACCACGGGCTGCTCGGGCCTGGCCTACAAGCTTGAATATGTCGATGAAGTGGCGGCCGAAGACAGCGTCTTCGAATCGCACGGCGTGAAGGTCTTCGTCGACCCGAAAAGCTTGCCTTACATCGACGGCACGGAACTTGATTTCGCGCGCGAAGGCTTGAACGAAGGCTTCAAGTTCCACAATCCGAACGAAAAAGACGCCTGCGGCTGCGGCGAGTCCTTCAGGATTTAAACAGCTGGCAAGACCCCGGTCGGTGCGCTGTACCCATCGATTGCGGTACAGCGACCACCGACCATTATGCAAAACCACTTCGAATTATTCCAGTTGCCGGCGCAGTTCGGGCTCGACATGAGCGCGCTCGACGCGGCCTACCGCGACGTGCAGGGCAAGGTCCATCCAGACCGCTTCATCAATGCCAGCAGCGCTGAAAAGCGCGTGGCGATGCAATGGGCCACGCGCGCCAATGAAGCCTATCAAACCCTGAAAAGCCCGCAAAAGCGCGCGCAATACCTGTGCGAGCTCAATGGCGTCGATTTGCAGACGGAATCGAACACGGCCATGCCCGTCAGCTTCCTGATGCAGCAGATGGAATGGCGCGAGGAGCTGGGCGACGCCCGGGCCGGCAAGGATGCCGACGCGCTCGACGCCCTGGACCGCCAGCTGCGCGGCGAACGCAAGGCCTTGCTGGCCCAGGTGGCGGCCCAGCTGGACGCCGCCGACTATGTGAATGCCGCGCAAAGCGTGCGCGCCCTGATGTTCCTCGACAAATTCGGCGAGGAAGTGCGTTTTGCATACGAAGCCATGGAAGCCTGACTGGCCAATCGCTTGACCCGCGTGCCAAGCGCCAGTCTGGCGCGCATCTTATAATGCGCGACAGGCATCAGCTGCATCACGCAAAAAATTAATCGAGGCACGAATACAATGGCACTTCTGCAAATTTCCGAACCAGGCATGTCGACCGCGCCGCACCAGCACCGCCTGGCCGTCGGCATCGATCTTGGTACCACCAATTCCCTGGTCGCCACTGTCCGCAACAGTATCCCCGAGGTGCTCAACGACGAAGACGGGCGCTCCTTGCTGCCCTCCGTCGTGCGCTACCTGCCGAACGGCCATGCAAACATCGGCTACAAGGCCCTGTCAGCGCAAACCACCGACCCGAAGAACACCATCGTGTCCGTGAAGCGCTTCATGGGCCGCGGCCTGGCCGACATCGCCTACGCGGAAAATCTGCCCTACGACTTCCAGGATACGCCTGGCATGGTGCAACTGAAAACCGTGGCCGGCGTGAAAAGCCCGGTTGAGGTATCGGCGCAAATCCTCGCCACCCTGCGCCAGCGCGCGGAAGATTCGCTGGGCGACGACCTGGTCGGCGCCGTGATCACCGTGCCCGCCTACTTTGACGACGCGCAGCGCCAGGCGACCAAGGATGCGGCGCAGCTGGCCGGCATCAATGTGCTGCGCCTCCTGAGCGAGCCGACGGCCGCCGCCATCGCGTATGGCCTCGACAACTCTTCCGAAGGCGTGTACGCCGTGTATGACCTCGGCGGCGGTACGTTCGACATCTCGATCCTGAAACTGAGCAAGGGCGTCTTTGAAGTGCTGTCCACGGGCGGCGACTCGGCCCTGGGCGGTGACGATTTCGACCGCCGCCTGTTCTGCTGGATCAGCGAGCACGCCAAGCTGGCGCCCCTGTCGGACGAAGACACGGCCATCCTGATGGTGAAAGCGCGCGAGATCAAGGAAACGCTGTCGACCAAGTCGGAAACGATGATTGACGCGGCCCTGAACTCGGGCGAAGAGATCCACCTGCGCATCACGGCAACGGAATTTGCCGCCATGACGCAGCACCTGGTGGGCAAGACCATGAACGCCATCAAGAAGGCCCTGCGCGACGCGAACGTGGATGCGGATGACGTCGACGGCGTGGTGATGGTGGGCGGCGCCACGCGCATGCCGCACGTGCAGCGCGCCGTGAGCGAATTCTTCCACACGACGCCGCACGCGAATATCGACCCGGACAAGGTGGTGGCGCTGGGTGCGGCCATCCAGGCGAATTTGCTGGCTGGCAACCGCGCCGCCGGCGACGACTGGCTGCTGCTGGACGTGATCCCGTTGTCGCTGGGCATCGAGACCATGGGCGGCCTGGTGGAAAAGATCATTCCCCGCAATTCGACGATCCCGTGCGCGCGCGCGCAGGAGTTCACGACCTTCAAGGATGGCCAGACGGCGCTGGCCGTGCACGTGCTGCAGGGCGAGCGCGAACTGGTGAGCGACTGCCGCTCGCTGGCGCGCTTCGAGCTGCGCGGCATTCCGCCGATGGTGGCGGGCGCCGCGCGCATCCGCATCACGTATCAAGTCGATGCGGACGGCTTGCTGTCCGTCTCGGCGCGCGAACTGCGCTCGGGCGTGGAAGCGTCGATCAGCGTCAAGCCGGCCTACGGCCTGGGCGACGACGACATCGCCCGCATGCTGCAGGATTCGTATACCTCGGCCGACGTCGACATGGTGGCGCGCGCGCTGCGTGAAGAGCAGGTGGAAGCGGAACGCATCCTGCTGGCCACGCAGTCGGCCCTCGATGAAGACGGCGGCTTGCTCGACGATGCGGAGCGCGTCACCGTGGATGGCTTGATGAGCAAGGTGCGCGACGCCATCGTGCAATCGCAAAGCGGCGCCATCGACCACCAGGCCTTGAAGCTGGCGATCGAAGCGCTGGCCGACGGCACCGAGGATTTCGCTTCGCGCCGCATGGACCGCAGCGTGCGCACTGCTTTGAAGGGCAAGTCCCTCGACCAGGTCGTATAAAGCTAATTGAACAGCGCGCCGCCGCGAGCATTGACTGCGGCCGCGCTCCGAATGACAGACTGAAAGAAGAAACCATGCCACAAATCGTTATCCTGCCGCACGCCAAGCTTTGCCCGGACGGCGCCGTCATCGAAGCACCTGCCGGCAAGTCCATCTGCGACATCCTGCTGGAAAACGACATCGACATCGAGCACGCCTGTGAAAAATCGTGCGCCTGCACCACCTGCCACGTGCTGGTGCGTGAAGGCATCGAATCCCTGAACGAAGCGACGGAACTGGAAGAAGACATGCTGGATAAGGCCTGGGGCCTGGAAGCCGTGTCGCGCCTGTCGTGCCAGTCCATCGTGGCCGACGCCGACCTCGTCGTCGAAATCCCGAAATACACGATCAACCAGGTCAGCGAAGGCAGCCACTAACATGAAATGGTCCGACATTCACGTGATCGCCGAGGCGCTGTACGACGCGCATCCGGACATCGATCCCTTGACCGTGCGTTTCACCGACCTGCATAACTGGGTGGTGGAACTGGACGGCTTCGACGATGACCACACGCGCGGCGGCGAAAAAGTGCTCGAAGCGATACAGATGGCGTGGATCGATGAAGCGCGCTAAGGGCGCGGCAGCCGCCGCCACCGCAGTCCTTGCACCGAAAGACATCATCACGGCCGCCAGCAACATGCCCGAGATCAAGGATGGCCAGTCGGTCGCCTTGCTGCAGGAATTGCACATCCTGACGCGCGACGGCAAGATGAACCAGGACAGCCGCCGCAAACTCAAGCAGGTGTACCACCTGACGCAGTTCATCGAGCCGCTGCTGCGCGAAGTGCAGCTGGACCACCCCGGCGTGTCGCTGGTCGACCACGGCGCCGGCAAGTCCTACCTGGGTTTCATCTTGTATGACCTGTTCTTCAAGAACGGCAACGACGGTTCGCACATCTACGGCATCGAGACGCGCGAAGAGCTGGTGCAGCGTTCGCAGGAACTGGCCAAGAAATTCAAGTTTCCAGGCATGTCCTTCCTGCCCCTGTCCGTGGCCGAATCGACGGAGTCAAACTTGCTGCCGCAGCAGATCGACATCGTCACGGCCTTGCATGCCTGCAACACGGCCACCGATGACGCGATCCACTTCGCCTTGAAGAAAAAGGCGAAATTCATGGTGCTGGTGCCATGTTGCCAGGCCGAAGTCGCGTCTGTCTTGAAGAAAAACAAGGGCAAGAGCCTGGGCAAGAGTGTCTTGACGGAACTGTGGCGCCACCCGCTGCACACGCGCGAGTTCCGGCAGCCAGATCACCAACGTGCTGCGCTGTCTGCAGCTGGAAGCGCACGGCTACCAGGTCAGTGTGACGGAGCTGGTGGGCTGGGAGCATTCGATGAAGAATGAACTGATCATCGCCAGCTACAAGAACTTGCCGCGCCAGCGCCGACGGAGCGCCTGCAGGAAGTGCTGCAGACGCTGGGCCTGGAAGAGATGGGGCACCGTTTCTTTGCCGAAGAGCTGGCCAAGGCCACTGCGTAAGCATACGCTGCCGCACACGAGGGGAGGAGCGGGTCGGTTACAATACCGGCTTTCTCCTCCTCTTGCTTTTTGCGCCTCTCCATGACCACACCTATTGAAATGCCCACCGTCCGCCTGGCCAAGCGCCTGTCTGAAGACGTGCCCTGTTCGCGCCGCGAGGCCGAGCTGTATATCGAGGGCGGCTGGGTCACGGTCGATGGCGTGCTGGTGGAAGAGTCGGGCGCGCGCGTGGCCGACAATCAGGCGGTGGTGCTGCTGCCGAACGCCACGCTGGAAGAAATGCCGCCCGTGACGATCCTGCTGCACAAGCCGGCCGGCGTCAATGGCGGCGTGGGTGCGGAAGGCAAGCCGGCCCTCGCTTGCTTGCGTCCCGAAGAAATTTTCACGCCGGAAAATGTGGCGCCCAGTTCCGTCACGCGCTTCCTCAAGCGTCATTTGATCGGCCTGACCATCACCAATCCACTCGAGACCATGGCCTCCGGCCTGCTGGTGTTCACGCAGGATTTCCGCGTGGCCCGCAAGCTGGTCGACGAAGCGAAAACGGTGGAGCAGGAATTCATCGTGGAAGTGTCGGGCGCCATCGCCGACAATGGCCTGGCGCTGCTGAATCACGGCTTGCCCTTTAATGGCAAGCCTTTGCCGCCGATCAAGGTCAGCTGGCAGAACGAAACGCGCTTGCGCTTTGCCTTGAAAAACGTGCAGCCGGGCCAGATCGCCCACATGTGCAAGATGGTGGGACTGGAAGTGGTCGCCATGAAGCGCTTGCGCATCGGCCGCATCTCGATGGGCGCCATGCCGTCAGGCCAGTGGCGCTATCTGCAGGGTTACGAAAGATTCTAAGGCTGCGGCGCCACGATGGCGTGGCTTTCCGCAAAGCTTTTCCATAGCCGTTCGGCAATATTCAAGGCGATGGTATCGGCCTTCTCTTGCAGGACCGGGTTGCCCATGCTCTCGGTCGTGGCAAAAAACAGGGTCAGCCAGCGGCGGAACATGCACGGCGTGAGGTGTTCCATTTGCGCGTGCTGGGCCAGTGGCTTGCCGTGGTAGCGCATGGTGCCGCGCAGCAAGCCTGACCAGAAATCGACCAATGTTGCCAGGTGGGCATCCCAATCCTTGATCTCGGCGGCAAAGATGGGGCCCAGCATGGCGTCGTCGCGCGCGGCCGCATAAAAGGTGTGGACGAGATACTTGACGTCGTCTTCGCTGCAGACTTCCTCGCGGTAGGGGGCGAAGCGTGTGTGGGGGAGGGGGGCGGAATTATTCATGGCATGCCATGATCGCAGAGCCCCCGTGGCGCTTCAATGACCCAGGTCAAGCCGCGTAAAAACTCAGGCAGCCACTTTCTTCGACTTCTTCGCGGGGGCCGGCAATTGCACGATTTGCGTGCCCGCCAGCTTGTCGTGCAGGAATTGCCCATTGCCCGTGAGCAGGGCCGTGCCTGACCAGGCCAGGATGCCCACGCCGATGGCGCCCAGGGCCGCCCAGTGCTGCAAATCGAATACATACGACACCAGCAGGGCCGGCAGCAGCCACATCCATGACAGGACGTAGCGGTAGGCGGCCACGCGCAGCGGCACATGGGCGTGGCCCGCCAGCACGACTTTCAGGCGCCACGTTTTCATGGCCAGGGTTTGCCCTTCGCGGCTCCATTGATGGATGAAATAGGCACCCATGACGAGGAAGGCCAGGCATTGGCGCATGTGTTCCGTCAGTGGCGTGTGCGCGCCCTGCACGGCCAGTTCAAACAGCAGGAAGGGCAGAAACAGCACGGCCAGGGCCAGCAGCGACTCATACACCATGGAAATCAGGCGGCGCTTGATCGTGGGATGGGAAATGATGCGGGCGGCAGGCGTGCTATTTGGCATTGGTTGGCAGTGGGGCAGGCGTGATGGGTGGCGTGACGGGCGCGGCGGCGGGGGCTGCTGCAGGATCGCTTGCCGGCACTGCCGTCGCTGCGGGAGCGGGCTGCAGGGCGGGCGTGGTGGCGGCAGGCGCTGCCGGCGTGGCGGGCGCCATGAGTGCCGGCGGCTTGCTCGTGTTGGAATTGATCGCAGGCACTTTGCTCAGCGGTTTTTTCGGCACGAGTTCCGTCGCCAGCTTTTTCTTTTGATCTTCCGGCAATTGCTGATATTGCTCCCATTGCGCGGTTTTTTGACCTGGATCAATCTTCTTCGTGCGCGCATAGTTTTCGCGCACAAGGCTGCGCTGTTCCGGCGTCAGCTTGATCCATACACGCATGCGTTCATGTACGCGGGTTTGCTCGTCCGGCGACATGGAGGCAAAGCGGCTGGCGATATCGAGCCATTTTTGCTTGCGCAAGGCTTCCAGCTTGTTCCATTCGCCCGCCAGCGGCTGCAGGGCTACCTGTTGCGCGCGCGACAGCTTGTTCCAGGGCGGGTTGTCGCTGGCCTTGGGCGGCGTTCCTCCTTTGCCAGCCGTGCGGGGCGAACCGGGCTTGGCGGCTGGCGCCGGCACCACCACGGGCGTTGCCGCCACGGGAGGCGCGGCGGGCGCGGGATGTTGCTGCGTGCCTACCCAGGCAGCGCCGGCCAGGGCGCAGGCGCCCAGGCCGATGCCGCCAGCCAGCCAGCCTTTGCGTACGCTCATGCGTGCCATGCTTATTGCTCGCGTTTCGTCAGGTAGGCGTTGAAGCCATGGTCCATATAGGCGGAGAGCGGCAATTCGTCCGACAGCACGGCGGCGTCGATTTCTGCCAGTTCGGCAATATGTTGTTCCTGCTCAAACTGATAGATGCCCACCAGGCCGCCGACCAGCAGCAGCAGGGGGATGATCATGCTCATGCGGCCCAGCCACGACAGCGGCTCGACGAAGAGGCTGCTGGCCATGCCGGCGAACACGTTCTGGCGCACGGTGACGGCGGCGGGCGCGTCCGCCTTCTTGCGCGACAGGGCCAGCTTGCGTGCCGCTGCCAGGCGATCGGTGGCCGATGCGGGCAGGTCGTCGAGTTTTTCGTTCAGTGCATGGCGCACTTTGTAAGCGAAATTGAGATCGTCGGTGTTCATAATTTTATTCCCTTGGCTTTCAGCGATTCGGCGAGCGTGTGGGTAGCTCTAGAGCAATGTGTTTTCACGCTACCTTCGGAGCAACCCATCGCTTCCGCTGTTTCAGCCACATCCATGTCCTGCCAATAACGCATGAGGAAGGCTTCGCGTTGACGTGCGGGCAGTTTTTGTACCTCAGCATCAATCAAATCAAGCATCTGCGCGCGTTCGACCTGGTCGGCCGACGATTCGGCGGCGCTGGTGCCCTGTTCCGATTCATAAGTGTCAAGTATATCAAAATCCTCATGCTCGTCGCCCGAGGGCTTCATGCCGGAGAAGAGGCTGACCCAGGTATTGCGCACCTTTTCGCGGCGGAAATAGTCGAGTATGGTGTTTTGCAAGATGCGTTGGAACAACATCGGCAGTTCGGCGGCCGGCTTGTCACCGTATTTTTCGGCCAGTTTGATCATGGCGTCCTGCACGATGTCGAGTGCCGATTCTTCCTTGCGGACCGCGTACGCGGCCTGCTTGAAAGCGCGCCGCTCGACATTTTCTAGGAAGTCGGATAATTCTTTGTCTGTTGCCATGCGGTATGGGGGATATTAGCGGCTGCGGGTGCGGTGGGCGAATTGGGGCGGGTATGCTTTTTGCAACCCGTGCATGCTAGCAAAAAATGTGCGTTTCCGCAGGGTTTTTGCACCGCGTGTGAGCAAAATGGCCTTTCGGCTGACATTTTCCTTGACCATAATGGTGCGACGCGATAACGTATGGGACGCTTTGAACACCCCAAAGCCCTATGGTCAGGTCGCGACCGGCACACAAGGCCATCCGCGGCAAGACGCGCTTTCATTTGTAGGCAGTTTGTTCTAACCCGCGCCACAAGCGCGAGCGGTTCGTACAGGCGCCACAGAAACTCTGGCCAAACGAGTTGCGTTAAGCGTTGTTTTGTAAGGTATCTATGGGTGCCCAAAGAAATTGCGTGACCGCATGAAAAGGGAAGCAGGAGCACTGTCGCGCACAGCGAACTTCGTCAGGAAAGAACATCCGATCAATCTCCAATGGACCTTGAAAGGAATGTTTCATGAATACCGAAGCAGCAGCAGGACCAATTACCGGCGCAGAAATTGTCGTGCGCTGTCTGGCTGAAGAGGGCGTCGAGCACGTCTTTGGATATCCGGGCGGAGCCGTACTCTATATCTACGACGCCATCTTCCAGCAAAACAAATTCCAGCATATCCTGGTACGCCACGAGCAGGCCGCGATCCACGCCGCCGATGCCTATTCGCGCAGCTCGAACAAAGTCGGTGTCGCCATTGTCACGTCCGGTCCGGGCGTCACGAATGCCGTCACGGGCTTGTCGACCGCGTACATGGACTCGATTCCCATGGTTGTGATCTCCGGCCAGGTGCCGAGCCACGCCATCGGCCAGGATGCGTTCCAGGAATGCGACACGGTCGGCATCACGCGCCCCGTGGTCAAACACAACTTCCTCGTCAAGGACGTCAAGGACCTGGCAGCGACGATCAAGAAAGCTTTCTTCATCGCCCGTACCGGCCGTCCGGGACCCGTGCTGGTCGATATCCCCAAGGATATCAGCATGCACAAATGCCATTTCGACTATCCGAAGGAAGTCGACATGCGTTCCTACCGCCCTGTCGACAAGGGTCACTCGGGCCAGATCCGCAAGGCCGTGCAGCTGCTGCTGCAAGCGGAGCGCCCGATGATCTACGCGGGTGGCGGCGTGATCCTGGCGAATGCGGCCCCCGAGCTGAACAAGCTGGTCGACCGCCTGGGTTTCCCATGCACCAACACCTTGATGGGCCTGGGCGGCTACCGCGCCTCGAGCGAGCAGTATGTCGGCATGCCCGGCATGCACGGTACCTATGAAGCGAATATGGCGATGCAGAATTGCGACGTCCTGATCGCCATCGGCGCCCGTTTCGATGACCGCGTGATCGGCAACCCGAAACATTTCGCCTCGCATCCGCGCAAGATCATCCACGTGGACATCGATCCATCGTCGATTTCCAAGCGCGTGAAGGTCGACATTCCCATCGTTGGCAACGTCAAGGATGTGCTGATCGAGTTCCTCGCGCAACTGGACGCGGCCGAAGCCAAGCCGAACGTCAATGCATTGAGTAACTGGTGGAAGCAGATCGCCGAATGGCGTGGCCGCGAATGCCTGAAATATCCGACCTCTGATCTGGTCATCAAGCCGCAATCGGTGGTGGAAAAGGTCTTCCAGATCACCAAGGGCGACGCCTTCATTACGTCCGACGTGGGCCAGCACCAGATGTGGGCCGCACAATATTATGGCTTCGACAAGCCGCGCCGCTGGATCAATTCTGGCGGCCTGGGCACCATGGGTGTCGGCTTGCCTTACGCCATGGGCGTGCAGATGGCCAATCCGGACGCCACCGTTGCCTGCATCACGGGCGAAGGTTCGATCCAGATGTGCATTCAGGAACTCGCCACGTGCAAGCAGTATCACCTGACGCCGAAGATCATCATGCTCAACAACCGTTTCCTCGGCATGGTGCGCCAGTGGCAGGAAATCGATTACGGTTCGCGCTATTCCGAGTCGTACATGGATTCGCTGCCCGACTTCGAGAAGCTGGCGGAAGCGTATGGCCACGTGGGCATGAAAATTGAAAAACCGGGCGACGTCGACGGCGCCCTGAAAGAGGCGTTTGGCATGAAAGACAGGCTGGTATTCATGAACTTCATTACCGACCAGTCCGAAAACGTGTGGCCAATGGTGAAAGCCGGCAAAGGCCTGTCCGAAATGATGCTCGGCTCGGAGGACCTCTAATCATGCGCCATATAATTTCTGTCTTGCTGGAAAACGAAGCGGGCGCCCTGTCGCGCGTGGTGGGCCTGTTCTCGGCACGCGGCTACAACATCGAAACATTGACGGTCGCGCCGACGGAAGACTCGACCTTGTCGCGCATGACCATCGTCACCAGCGGCTCGGACGACATCATTGAGCAGATCACCAAGCACTTGAACCGCCTCATCGAAGTGGTGAAAGTGGTGGACCTGACCGAAGGCCAGCATATCGAACGCGAGTTGATGCTGATCAAGGTTCGTGCCGTGGGCAAGGAGCGCGAGGAAATGAAGCGCACCGCCGATATCTTCCGTGGCCGCATCATCGATGTCACCGAAAAGACGTACACGATCGAACTGACCGGCAACAAGGTCAAGCTCGACGCGTTCATCGATTCGATCGACCGCGCCGCCATCCTGGAAACCGTCCGCACCGGTGGTTCCGGTATCGGCCGCGGCGAACGCATCCTCAAAGTATAAAAGCACACAGCAGCATTACGCGGTCCTGGCGCCGCATTTAAAACAACAACGCATCATCAAATTATAGGAAATACCATGAAAGTTTTTTACGACAAAGACGCTGACCTCTCCTTGATCAAAGGCAAAAACGTTGCCATCATCGGCTACGGTTCGCAAGGCCACGCGCACGCACAAAACCTGAACGATTCGGGCGTCAACGTCACCGTCGGCCTGCGCAAGGGCGGCGCTTCCTGGACCAAGGTCGAGCAAGCGGGCCTGAAAGTCGCGGAAGTCAACGACGCCGTGAAAGCGGCCGACGTCATCATGATCTTGCTGCCAGATGAAAACATCGCCCAGGTCTACAACGAAAACATCGCTCCGTTCGCCAAGCAGGGCGCCGTCCTGGCCTTCGCCCACGGCTTCAATGTGCATTACGGCCAAGTCGTGCCACGTGCCGACCTGGACGTGATCATGGTCGCGCCGAAAGCCCCAGGCCACACCGTGCGCGCTACCTACACCCAGGGTGGCGGAGTGCCCCACCTGATCGCCGTGTACCAGGACAAATCGGGCATCGCCCGCGATATAGCCCTGTCGTACGCCTCGGCCAACGGCGGTGGCCGTGCCGGCATCATCGAAACGAACTTCCGCGAAGAAACCGAAACGGACTTGTTCGGCGAACAGGCCGTGCTGTGCGGCGGCGCCGTGGAACTGATCAAGGCAGGCTTCGAAACCCTGACGGAAGCGGGCTACGCTCCTGAAATGGCGTATTTCGAGTGCTTGCACGAACTGAAACTGATCGTCGACCTGATCTATGAAGGCGGCATCGCCAACATGAACTACTCGATCTCGAACAACGCCGAATACGGCGAATACGTGACCGGTCCTAAAGTCGTGACCTCGGCTACCAAGGATGCGATGCGTCAATGCCTGAAAGACATTCAAACGGGTGAATACGCGAAGAGCTTCATCCTGGAAAACAAGGCTGGCGCACCGACCCTGATCTCGCGTCGCCGTCTGACGTCCGAGCACCAGATCGAAGAAGTGGGCGCAAAACTGCGCGCCATGATGCCTTGGATCGCCAAGAACAAGATGGTTGACCAGTCGAAGAACTAAGCATTTGTAGTTCTTCACAAGAAGCCGGCGCAAGCCGGCTTTTTTTCGTCTGAGCTGATCACAGCGGGAATATGCGTATATTTAAATATTCCTTTTTGTTATTATTGCCTCCCAGAATTTTTTAGGATCAGTATCGTGAATGCCGTCAATGTCTTGCGTCCTCGTCCCATGTCCCTCGGCATTATTACCTTCCTCATGTTGTGGAGTTCCGTGGTTGTCGCGCTTGAGTTGCTGGCGCAGGATGCGTTGCCGACATCGCTGCGTTACACCATGTTTTGCGGCGGCATCATTAACGTGGTGGCAGCGGTCGCCATGCTCAAGAGACTCAAGTGGGGCCGGCTGCTGTATGTGAGCTGGAGTGTGGCCGCTGGCGTCATTGGTTTGGCCTTCGCGCCGGACAAAACGGCGCTGCTGCCTGGTTTGGCGGCGTTTGCCATTTTTTCATTCTTTCTTTTTCGTCCCAGCATCAATACATATTTCCGCGACTTGAATGCGGCGAACGATGCCTGAGCGTCGCCTTCGCCGATGAATGGGCTGGACTGCAAGCCAAGTCTCCACAAGGAGCCTGGCTTTTTTCTTGCGCGCACGTTTTTCGCACGCCTCCTATATAATCCCGCCCTTCCTTTGCAGTTTCCTATGGACTGCATCTGTTTCGGTTTCTGCCGACCGCAACGCGCATTACCGCTATTTTAATCGCACGCCAGGCTCGTTGAAACGTCGCCTGCGCAACCCGAGGTACCCACATGACTGACCGTTTGACCGTCGCAGTGCCTGTTTCAGGCCCTGCCGGCACTTCCATTTCCCAACGCTTTCCGCTGGCCGCCTTGCTGGCGCTGGCGATGACCAGCTTTATCGCCATCCTGGCCGAAACCTTGCCCGCCGGCCTGTTGCCGCAGATTTCACAGGGCCTCGGTATTTCGGAAGTCATGACGGGCCAGCTCGTCACGGTGTTTGCGATCGGCTCCATCCTGACCGCCATTCCCTTGACCGCCATGACCAGCGGCTGGCGTCGCCGCAAGGTGCTGCTGCTGGCCGTCGGTGGCTTCCTGCTCTTCAATACCATGACGGCGCTGGCGCCCAATTACATGGTGGCGCTGGCCTCGCGTTTCCTGGCCGGCATGGCCGCCGGGCTGGCCTGGGGCTTGATGGCCGGCTATGCGCGCCGCATGGTGTCCGTCGAACAGCAGGGCAGGGCGATGGCCATAGCCATGATCGGCACGCCGCTGGCCCTGTCGCTGGGCGTGCCGCTGGGTACGTTGATGGGCGGCGTGCTGGGCTGGCGCAGTATCTTCGGCATCATGTCCGGCCTGACCGTGGTGCTGGTCGCCTGGATACTGGCTGCCGTGCCCGACTATCCAGGGCAAAAGAATGGCGAACGCCTGTCGATACGCCAGGTGTTCGTGACGCCGGGCGTGCGGCCGATTCTGTTTGTCATCGTCGCCTGGATGCTGGCGCATAACATTTTATATACGTATATCGCACCGTTCCTGGCGCCGTCCGGCTTGCGCCCCCGCATCGACTTGGTGCTGCTCGTGTATGGCGTGGGCTCCCTGGCTGGCATCTGGCTGGTCAGCCGGCTGATAGACCGCTGGCTACGCCCGCTCGTGCTGGGCTGTATCGCCGCCCTTGCCCTCGTGGTGGTGGCGCTGGGGCTGGCGATGGATTCGCCCGCCGTCATCTATATCAGCATGGCCATCTGGGGCATCACCTTCGGCGGCGCCGGCACCTTGCTGCAGACGGCGTCGGCGGACGCGGCCGGCGATGGCATGGATGTGGCGCAAGCGATGGTGGCGACCATCTGGAACGTGGCCATCGCGGGCGGCGGCCTGGCCGGCGGTTTGCTGCTCGACGGCTATGGCGCGGCATCGTTCCCGTGGGCCATGCTGGCCTTGCTGCTGGTGGCATTGACTATCGCCTGGCGCGCGCACCGCCACAGTTTCAAGCCGGGCCGGCGCAGCGGCGGCGCGGTGGTGGGGCACTAAGAACGATGTTATTTTGAATGCCGGCGTATTGAAATGTGAGCAGATGTGACTGGTCAGCACATTTTGTGACGATTTGTTAATTTGCGCCACGGGAATGAATGAGGCGTTAGAATCTACACAGTTTGACAAGTTTCTCAGACGAAAGGGGTGGCAAAAGCACCCCCTTCGCGGGCTGTCAGCCATATTAACTACCTAGGAGTACCCCATGACCGTGATGAAATCCGTCCTTGTTGCCGCCGCAGCCACCGTTGCCCTGAGCGCGCAAGCCCACGCACAAGCTCAAACCCTGCCAACCAACGGCACCCTGGTGGTCGTACCCGCATTTGGCGAAGTCAAGCATGTCAATGACCAGGTGGTCGCTACCCTGGCTGTCGAAGAACAGGACAAGGACAAGGCTGCCGCCGCGTCGAGAGTCAACCAGAAGATGAACAAGGGCATCGCCATCGTCAAGCAGGCCGATCCGTCGGCGGCACTGAAATCGTACGGTTACTACACCTATCCCGTGTACCCGGAAGAGCGTCCACTGCCGGCTGGCGCCGTCGCCAAGCCGCGTTTGCCAACGGCCTGGCGCGTGGGTCAGTACCTGGAAGTGACGACGGCCAATCTGGCGTCCCTGCCAAAAACCGTGTCGGCGGCGCAAGGCGTGCTGACCCTGAATGGCTTGAATTTCGGCTTGAAGCCGGAAACCATCCGCCTGCTGGACGACCAGCGCATCGCCGCCACGTATAAAAACCTGAACGAGCGCGTGGCCGCCATCGCCAAGGCCATGGGCCGCAATGTCTCCGACGCCGTACTCGATACGGTGGACTTCGAAGGTTCGGGCAACTACGCCACCGAAAGCCGTCCTGCCGCCGCACCGATGATGATGCGTAGCGCCAAGATGGCCGAAGACAGCACCGTCGCCGAACCGAGCTTCGAGCCGGGCGAAACGACGCTCGACATGCGTGTCGTCGGCAAGGTCAAGTTCAAGTAAGATTGTCAAAGCGAAAAGATTTTCGCGTTAGCATGTTTTAAGAAATCATGGGGCTGTTGGCCCCATGGTCGTTTTTGCCCCATTATTTTCCAGGAGAACACCATGACCGTCATGAAAGCTATGCTGGCTGCCGCCGCCGCTACCGTTGCCCTGTCCGCCCAAGCGCAAAGCCTGCCCACCTCCGGCACCCTCGTGGTGGTGCCCGCCAACGGCGAAGTGGTGCATGCGAACGACCAGGTGACCGTCACCCTGGCCATCGAAGAGCAGGACAAGGACAAGGCCGCTGCCGCCTCGCGCGTCAACCAGAAGATGAACCAGGGCGCGGCCATCGTCAAGAAAGCCGATCCGCAAGCCGTGCTGAAGACCCAGGGTTATTACACGTATGCCGTGTACCCGGAAACGGCGCCCCTGCCGCCGGGCGTCGCCGCCAAGCCAAGAGTGCCGACCGGCTGGAGAGTGGGCCAGTATCTGCAGGTGACGACGACGAATCTGGACGCCTTGCCGAAAACCGTTTCCGCAGCGCAAGGCGTGCTGACCCTGAACCGCCTGAACTTCGGCCTGGCGCCCGCCACGGTCCGCAAGCTCGATGACCAGCGCATCGCCGCCGCGTACAAGAACTTGAACGAGCGCGTGGCCGCCATCGCCGGCGCCATGGGCCGCAATGTCAATGACGCCGTCATCGATACCATCGATTTCGAGGGCTCGGGCAATTACGCGCAGCGCGTCAGCGTGGCCGGCGCGCGCAACATGAGCGCCGACTCCGTGGGCTATGGCGGCAACCAGGTGGCCGAACCGAGCTTCGAAGCAGGCGAAACGACCCTCAACATGGGCCTGGTGGCGAAGGTCAAGTTCAAATGATGCTTGAATAGGCGTCAATATTGCCAGCTTGACGCCGCCGCGCTTTTCTTTGGCGGTGGCTCCTCTATAATGGCAACATCGGCAGGCGCATGCCGCAAGACGAATGCGCCTGCCATCAGGCACCGAATCCCCCGCAGTACACAAGATATGGAACAACATGGCAAACTTCCCCCGTCGTAGAGGCAAGAACGGCACCCCCGCAGTATCCAAAGCGTCCCGCTTCAGCAAATTCGTGCGCCAGCCGGTGACCGATGGCACTGGCAAGAAAACCTTGCGCCGCCGCGGCATTTATCTGTTGCCGAACGCCTTCACGACGGCAGCCCTGTTTTGCGGCTTCTACGCCATCGTCATGGCCATGAACCAGAAATTCGAACACGCGGCCTGGGCCATCTTTATCGCCATGATCCTCGACGGCCTCGATGGCCGCATTGCCCGCCTGACGAATACGCAGAGCGAATTCGGCGCCCAGTACGACAGCCTGTCCGACATGGTGTCGTTCGGCGCCGCGCCGGCGCTGGTGATCTATGAATGGTCGCTGCGCGGCATGGGTAAACTGGGCTGGCTGGCCGCCTTCGTGTATTGCGCTGGCGCCGCCTTGCGTCTGGCCCGCTTCAACACGAATATCGCCGTGGTCGACAAGCGCTTCTTCCAGGGCTTGCCCAGCCCGGCAGCGGCGGCCATGGTGGCCGGCTTCATCCTGCTGATGAACGACCTGGAGTTTGCCGGCAACCAGCTGGCCTGGGTGTCGTGGACGATCGCCCTGTTCTCGGGCCTGACCATGGTCACCAACGTGCCGTTCTACAGCTTCAAGGATGTGAATTTCCGCAAGTCCGTGCCCTTCATCGTGGTATTCCTGCTGGCACTGTTCTTCGCGCTCATATCCATCGACCCGCCGAAAGTGCTGTTCCCGATTTTCGTCGCCTATGGCCTGTCCGGCTACGCCGTGTTTTTCTGGCGCATGGCGAAGGGCAAGCCCGTCAGCATCATCCAGACCGACCACGAGCATTGATGCGCTGAGTCGGTAGCATCGCCAGTATTCAGCCAGCCAGGAGCAGCCATGAACACCAGCAACCGACTCATCATTTTTGACACCACCTTGCGCGACGGCGAGCAATCGCCGGGCGCCTCCATGACGCGCGAGGAAAAGCTGCGCATCGCCAAGCAACTCGAACGCATGAAGGTCGATGTGATCGAGGCGGGCTTCGCCGCTGCCTCGCAGGGCGACTTCGAGTCGATACGGGCGATTGCCGGCGCCGTGCGCGAATCCACCATCTGCTCGCTGTCGCGCGCCAACGACCGCGACATCGCCCGCGCCGCCGAAGCCCTGGCGCCAGCCGAGCGCAAGCGCATCCATACGTTTATTGCCACGTCGCCCCTGCACATGCAGATGAAGCTGCGCATGACGCCCGAGCAAGTGCTTACGCAGGCGCAAAACGCCGTGCGCTACGCGCGCCAGTTCACGGACGACATCGAATTCAGCCCCGAAGACGGCAGCCGCTCCGACGAGGATTTTTTGTGCCGCGTGCTGGAAGCCGTGATCGCCGAGGGCGCCACCACCATCAATTTCCCCGATACGGTGGGCTACGCTGTGCCTGAAATCTTTGGCAATACCATCAAGCGCTTGCGCGAACGCATACCGAACTCCGATAAAGCCATCTGGTCCGTGCATTGCCATAACGACCTGGGCCTGGCTGTCGCCAATTCCCTGGCCGGCGTCATGATAGGTGGCGCGCGGCAGATCGAATGCACGGTTAATGGACTCGGCGAGCGGGCCGGCAACACGGCGCTGGAGGAAGTGGTGATGGCGCTGCGCACGCGCGCCGCCTATTACAACTTGACGGTGGGCATCGATACAACGCAAATCGTGGCCGCGTCAAAAATGGTGTCGCAAATTACGGGCTTTGCCGTGCAGCCGAACAAGGCCGTCGTCGGCGCGAATGCCTTTGCGCACGCGTCCGGCATCCACCAGGATGGCATATTGAAAGCGCGCGAGACGTATGAAATCATGCGCGCCGAAGATGTGGGCTGGACGGCCAACAAGATCGTGTTGGGAAAACTGTCGGGCCGCAATGCTTTCAAACAGCGGCTGCACGAGCTGGGCATCGCGCTCGACTCCGAGGCGGAAGTCAACGCCGCCTTCCTGCGCTTCAAGGAGCTGGCGGACCGGAAATCCGAGATTTTTGATGAAGACATCATGGCCCTCGTCAGTGAAGAACAGCAGGCGCAGGAGAGTGAGCACTACCGTTTCATTTCCTTGGCGCAGCAGTCGACGACGGGCGCCGTGCCGCATGCGCGCGTGGAATTTCTCGTCGGCGGCGTACAGCGCAGCTGCGAAGGGCAGGGCGATGGCCCCGTCGACGCCACAGTCAACGCCATCGAAAGCGCGGCCGCCAGCGGCGCGGAGCTGGTCTTGTTCTCCGTCAACGCCATCAGCACGGGCACACAGTCGCAGGGCGAAGTGACCATGCGCCTGTCGCGCGACGGGCGCATCGTCAACGGCGTGGGCGCCGACCCGGACATCATCGTCGCGTCGGCCAAGGCGTATTTGTCGGCGCTGAACAAGTTACATGCCAAGGACGAGCGCATCGACCCGCAGCCGTAGGGAGGACGCCTGATTAAACCTACTGCGCGTCGCGCTTTGCGGCCGGCGATGCTCACCGTGCTTCAGCACGGCTGCGCTTCTCGGCCGCAAATCACTGCCGCTCGCTACGGTTTTATCAGGCGTCGTTGCGCCAGTAATATGTCACCAGAAAGACCGCCGCTCTTCCTTGTCCGGATCGGGGCCGTTCATCATCATGCGCACGATGCCGTCGTGGTCGAAGTGCACGTGCATCATGGAATCCCATACGCCCGACTCCTTGTAGCGGTAAGACCAGACGGTGAGTTTCGGGATGGACAGATAGGATTTTTCCGTCGGGCGGCCCAGGGTGTGCAGCACGTCTTGCTGGGTCGACACGCCCACTTTGATGCGGGCAAAGCCCGGCGTGTCGAGCACTTGCTCGTAGGAAATCAACTTGTCGTCGGGGTCGAAGCGGGCCATGTAGGTGTACTGGCCGTACGGTCCCGTCGCGTATTCCAGTTCCGGGCCCGTGGGCAGTTGGTAGATGGCCGTCGGGCGGCCCAGGCGCGCTTCCACGGCGGCGCGCGGCTCGCCCGGCTGGGGAGGCGGGACGTTCCAGCTGGCGCAGCCGGCCAGTGCGGCAAACAGCAGCGGTGTTGCCAATTTGAGCAGTTTTTTCATGTTTGACCTCCTGAAATGCAGGAAAATCCTATCATGCGCCGAGAAAAGCCCGCACGACAGGATACAGGCGGGCTTTTTTCCGATATACTTGCGCGTCTGGTTGGAAGCATAGGCCAGTATTTTAATAATCGTAGTTCACGGTGGATAGGGTTCAGACTCTGTGCACCGCATGTGAAAGGTTTATCATGACAGTAGAAAACATCAACAAAGCCGCTATCATCGCGGACAACGCACGTGGTCAAAACGACACCGGCTCCCCTGAAGTGCAAGTTGCACTGCTGACAGCTCGCATCAACGAACTGAACGGCCACTTCAAAGCCCACTCGAAAGATCACCACTCCCGCCGCGGCCTGATCATGATGGTCAACCGTCGTAAGAGCCTGTTGTCCTACCTGAAGGCTAAAGACGCTACCCGTTATCGCGACCTGATCGCTAAACTTGGTCTGCGCAAGTAATTTTTGCCGTACAAGGTTTATACAGAAATGCCTGCGCCAGTTCGCTGACGCGGGCATTTTGTCATTTGAATTCCGGATTTATATCTGTAAGTAAAGTATTCTCTTACCGATATCATGTTTTAAAAGTAAAGTAGTAAAGGCGGCAACGGTTTTTCCACCGCCTGTGGTGAGGTGAACGACAGCCCCTGAAAATCTGTCGGCAATTAGAAAAGGGATACCCCATGTTTAACAAAGTTACGAAAACCTTCCAGTACGGTCAACACCAAGTGACCCTGGAAACCGGCGAAATCGCACGTCAGGCATCCGGCGCAGTGCTGGTGTCGATCGAAGATACCGTCGTTCTGGCAACGGTAGTGGCACGCAAAGATGCCAAGCCAGGCCAGGATTTCTTCCCTTTGACGGTTGATTATGTTGAAAAAACCTATGCTGCCGGTAAAATCCCGGGCGGTTTTTTCAAGCGCGAAGGCCGTCCTTCCGAAAAAGAAACACTGACATCCCGTTTGATCGACCGTCCTATCCGTCCGCTGTTCCCGGAAGGCTACCTGAATGAAGTGCAAGTCATCATTCACGTGTTGTCGGTCAACCCTGAAATCGATCCGGACATCGCCGCCATGATCGGCGCCTCGGCTGCCCTGTGCGTATCGGGCGTGCCTTTCAGCGGTCCTATCGGCGCCGCGCGCGTCGGTTACGCCAACGGCCAGTACATCCTGAACCCAACCGTCCAGCAACTGAAAACGTCGGAAATGGACCTGGTTGTCGCCGGTACCGAAACGGCCGTGCTGATGGTCGAATCGGAAGCGAAACAGCTGTCCGAAGAAATCATGCTGGGCGCCGTGGTCTTCGGCCACGAGCAGATGAAAGTCGTCATCGACGCGATTCACGACCTGGTGCGTGACGGCGGCAAGCCGGAAGTGGAATGGGCGCCTGCGCCGAAAAACGAAGCACTGATCGCCCGCGTCGCGCATTTCGCCAACGCCAAGATCAATGACGCGTATCAAACCAAGGATAAGCAAGAGCGTACGGCCAAGCTGAAAGCGGCGACGTCGGAAGTGATCGCCGACCTGTCGGCTGAAGCGGCTGCTGCTGGCGGCGCCTCCATCGACAGCGCAGAAGTGAACAACATCCTGTTCGACATCGAAGCGAAAATCGTGCGTACGCAAATCCTGGACGGCGAGCCACGCATCGACGGCCGCGACACGCGCACCGTGCGTCCGATCTCGATCCGCACCAGCGTGCTGCCACGCACCCACGGTTCGGCCCTGTTCACGCGCGGCGAAACGCAAGCGCTGGTCGTCGCTACCCTGGGCACCGCCCGCGACAGCCAGAAGATCGATGCGCTGATGGGCGAGTTCACCGATTCGTTCATGCTGCATTACAACATGCCTCCGTTCGCCACCGGCGAAACGGGCCGCGTCGGTACGCCTAAACGCCGCGAAATCGGCCATGGCCGCCTGGCCAAGCGCGCGCTGATCGCCGCCCTGCCAGCAGCTGAAGAGTTCAGCTACTCGGTGCGCCTGGTATCGGAAATCACGGAATCGAACGGTTCCTCGTCGATGGCATCGGTGTGCGGCGGCTGCCTGGCACTGATGGACGCCGGCGTGCCGATGAAAGAACACGTGGCCGGTATCGCCATGGGCCTGATCAAGGAAGGCGGCAAGTTTGCCGTGTTGTCCGACATCCTGGGCGACGAAGATCACCTGGGCGACATGGACTTCAAGGTTGCCGGTACCCGCAACGGTATCACGGCGCTGCAGATGGACATCAAGATCATGGGCATCACCAAGGAAATCATGCAAGTGGCACTGGCGCAAGCCAAGGAAGGCCGCGAGCACATCCTGGGCGAAATGCAAAAAGCCATGCCGCACGTCAAAACCGAACTGTCAGATTTCGCACCGCGTCTGATCACCATCAAGATCAACCCGGAAAAAATCCGTGACGTAATCGGCAAGGGCGGCGCCGTAATTCGCGCGCTGACCGAAGAGACGGGCACCCAGATCGACATCAGCGACGAAGGCGTGGTCACCATCGCTTCCGTTGACGCTGCTGCCGGCCAGGAAGCCAAGCGCCGCATCGAAGAACTGACCGCTTCCGTCGAAGTGGGCAAGACCTACGAAGGCACCGTGCTGAAACTGCTGGACTTCGGCGCTATCGTGCAAGTCATGCCAGGCAAGGACGGCTTGCTGCACATCAGCCAGATCGCCAACGAGCGCGTCAACGCCGTGGCCGACTACCTGAAAGAAGGCCAGCTGGTTCGCGTCAAAGTGCTGGAAACGGACGACCGCGGCCGCCTGAAGCTGTCGATGAAAGCTGCTGAAGGCAACGAAGCGCCAGCCGCTTAAGTTAGTCTGAGTGCGGCTTCGGCCGCATGCTCAAAAACCGCCAGCGCGCAAGCCCTGGCGGTTTTTTTATGCGCCGCGTTTGCGCTGCATCGAAAGCGAGCGCTGGCCTGCGCGCCTGTCTGCGCCGGCCTTGATGCAGCTCGCATCGGCCTGTTTTGCTCCTTGTAGATTTGGGATGGATATTCCCCTGAACGAGTCTTCCAAGGAGATGCAGCATGCGCACATTCTGCGGGCTGGCCGCCGCCTTTCTGCTTGCCGTCGCGCCCGGTGTCCGGGCGCAGCTGGACAACGCACCCATGCCGGTGCCGCTGCCCATTCCCATCGCCGCCGCGTCCGCGGCCATGCCGGCGCAAGACATCGACGCCCTGCGCGTCGTGCATGCGCGCGAAATCAATGACCTCAGCACCTTCAAGACGGCGGGTTTGCAGCGCGAAGCGATCGATCCCTATCTCGATAGCGGGGCAGGGCAGCAGTTCCTGCGCGAACTGAGCGCCGCCGATCCTGCTGCGCCGGCCGAGACGATTTACGCGCGGGCAGTCGAACAGCTTGCTTCCGGCAGTACCTTGCCCGACCTGCAAGCCATGTCGGCCGCGCTGGTGAAGATCGTGCCGCGTGGCCAGAATGTATCGCCGTACTCGCCATATTTCACCACCGGCGCGCAATTGCAGCTGGCGTCGGGTCGCTGCGCCAGCCTGGCCGACTGTTTTGGCTTGCCCTTGAAGAGCGAGGCACCGCTGTATGATGTGTATCAGATCATGCCCAAGGGCACCGTCAACGTGTTCGTCAGCCAGGTGGCGCCGACGGAAGAGCTGGGCGGGCTGGTGAGGCGCCGTGGCGGTGCGCAGCAATATCTGCTACCCAACCGTAGCTTATGGTCGGTCCCCGTGCTGATCGGCACGATCAAGAATTGAGGAGAGATGATGGAGCAACAGCGTTTGCAAGCCCATGCCGCCGAACTGGAACAATGGCTGGCCCGACTGGCACCCGTGGACGCTGAGGTGGCCGACTTGCGCAGCGCGCTGGGGCCACTGCTGGCGCAGGCGGCCGCCGGCGCCATGGCCGTGCCGTTGCCGTGGGGTGATATCCCGGGTGGGCGGTACTTTAGCGAGGGCCGCTTGCGCCGCTACCCTGAGCTGGAGCAGGCATTTGCCCGCTTCCGCATCGAGGCGACGGGCGGCGAATCGCCGGCCTTGCGCAAGCTGCGCGGCGAGACGTAGTTAATATATGGTATCAATTGTTGTTTATGGGTAATTGAGAGTCGGTATTGCTTGACGACAAAATCTTATTCATCGACCATGGCGCATCCCTCCCGATTTTCTCTTTTTTTATTGGATGCACCATGTTGTCCTCCCTTAAGGCGCGGCTGATCGCCATCGCCGTTTCCATCGTCGTGCTGGCCATGCTGGCCGTCGCCATTGCCAATTTCTTCACTACGCGCTCAAGCACCCTGGCGGCGCTCGACACGCAGATGCTGCAGTTGTCGCACAGCCATGCGCAGGCCATCGCCGAATGGCTGCGTTCCAAGCAAGCCGTCGTGGCTTCGCTCAAGCAGGGCGCCACAGCGGCCGATCCGTTGCCGGCCCTGAAGGCGGCCCAGCAGGCGGGCACCTTTGACATGGCGTATATCGGCTTTGCCGACAAGCACGCCATTTTTTCGCAAGAGCGCAAGCGCGCCGCCGACTACGATCCCACGGCGCGTCCCTGGTACAAGCTGGCCTCCGAAGCGGGCGGCCCCGTCATCACGGCACCGTATATCGGCGCCAGCACGGGCAAGCTGGTGGTGACGTTTGCCGAGCCGCTGGGCGGCAAGGGCAGCGTGACAAGCGTGATGGCGGCCGATGTGATGATGGATGCCGTGGTGCAAAACGTCGCCTCGATCAAGCCAACGGCGTCCAGCTACGCCTTCCTCGTCGATGGCGGCGGCAAGATCATCGCCCACCCGGACGGTAAGCTGACCCTGAAACCGCTGGCCGAGCTGGACCCGGGCTTGAGCGCGCAGGCGCTGGCCGAAATCGAAAAGAGCGGCGATGGCGCCGCCATTCGCCTCGGCGAACGTAACGGCATCTTGCATGTGAGTAAAGTGCCGGGCAGCGACTGGCTGCTGGCGACCGTGCTCGACCGCGCAGAAGCGACGCAGGCCCTGAGCTCCATGCTGCGCGCCTCGGCCCTGACGGCCTTGCTGGTGCTGGTCCTGGCCGCCACGGTATTGAGCGCGCTGGTGGCGCGCGCCTTGCGCCGCCTGGGGCTGGTGCGCGATGCGATGGAAGCGATCGCCACGGGCGACGGCGACTTGACCAGCCGCCTCGACGCGCAAGGTTCGGACGAGCTGGCGCAGATTGCCAAGGCGTTCAATTTGTTCGTCGAAAAGATCGCCACCGTACTGGTGCAGATCCGCAGCATCAGCACCCTGGTGCGCAGCGAATCAGCCGATATTGCCGCAGGAAACGCCGACCTGTCGTCACGCACGGAAGCGCAGGCGGGCGCGCTGGAAGAAACAGCCAGTTCGATGGATGAGCTGACCTCGACCGTCAAGCAGAATGCGGAAAACGCCCACGCAGCCAACGAGCTGGCCGTGTCCGCCTCGGAAGTGGCAGCCAAGGGCGGCCGCGTGGTGCAACAGGTGGTGGGCACCATGGCAGGCATCCAGGAAAGCTCGCGCAAGATCGTCGACATCATCGGCGTGATCGACGGCATCGCCTTCCAGACGAATATCCTGGCCCTGAACGCGGCCGTTGAGGCGGCACGCGCGGGCGAGCAGGGCAGGGGCTTTGCCGTGGTGGCATCTGAAGTGCGCAACCTGGCGCAAAGGTCTGCTGGCGCGGCCAAGGAAATCAAGGAATTGATCGGCGACTCGGTGGAAAAGGTGGATGCGGGCGGCCGCCTCGTCGATGAAGCGGGCCAGACCATGGACCAGGTGGTGGCGTCGGTGCAGCAATTGACGGCCATCATGAGCGAGATCACGGTGGCCAGCCGCGAACAGAGCGCCGGCATCGGCGAGATCAATACGGCCGTCACGCACATGGATACCATGACGCAGCAAAACGCGGCCCTCGTCGAGCAAGCCGCCGCTGCCGCGGAAAGCCTGCAGGAGCAGGCCGTGGACCTGGCGCAAGCTGTCGGCATGTTCCGCCTGGGCGATGCGGGCCCTGCCGTGGCACCTGCGCCCGTGACGCGCCTCAAGGCCAGGCCAGCCGCTCCTGCACCGCACGCGCCAGCTCGCGCACTGTCGCCGGCCAAGCACGTCAAGGCAGCCAAGTCGGGCGCCGACGAGTGGGAAGAGTTTTAAGCGCAGCAGTCGCGACGCTTATCGGCACGTTCATCCGCGTTTTTGTCAGGCCAGCCTGCCAAAAGCGCAGTTCGTCGCAATCGGCGTGTCTGCTGGGGGCAGTATGGTTATAGTGACACCATACCGCAAGCCCACTGCCAGACACCCGAGGAGATTCAAATGAACGTCGCTAAAAACATGGAAATCATTGCCGTCGCCGCCGTCATCCTGCTCAGCGCCAGCTGCTACGCCACCGCCCCGGCCGCTCCGGCCCTGCAAGTGGCCAGTTCCACGGCCACCCTGGCCGCGCCAGCGAACAAGGCGGCCATGCAAGTGGTGGTGGTCAAGGCCAAGCGCCTGAGCGCCGCAGAAAAAGCCCGTTTCGCATAAGACACCTATCAAAACCTACTGCGCGTCGCGGGTCGCGGCTTCCGATGCTCACTGTGCATTCGCACAGTTCCGCTTCTCGGGCCAACGGGGGCGCCGAGCCTCACTGCCGCTCGCTACGGTTTTGTCAGGCGTCAAAGTCATTGTCAGCAATTTTCGGCGCTGCTACAGTGGTGCTGCGCGAGCAATGCAGGCGCCCCAGGCGGGCGCCCAGACAGATAAAAACAAGATACCGAGGATGCATTACATGAAAAAGACACTGCAACTGGCGCTGCTGTTCCTGGCGACTTTGGGCCTCGTGCGCGGCGCGGCCGCCGAGACCCGCTTGCTGGAAATGCGCACCATCGATGCCCGCGTGGTGCGCGTCAAGCTCGATGGCGTAATGGAAGTGCGCATTCGCCAGGGCAACGTGCCTTCGCTGAGCATCACGGCCGACAAGCGCTACATCGCCGATGTCAGCACGGCGCAAAGCGGCGACACCCTGCACATCGAAACGGAAGTGCGCGGCTTCAAGATCGGCCCGTCGTCGATCCGTGCCGACCTGGTTTTGCCGAACTTGCGCGAATTGAGCTCGGAAGGTTTTGGCAGTACGGACATTACGGGTTTCACGGGCGAGGAGCTGACCCTGTCGCTGGAAGGGGCGGGCAGCATCAAGCTGGTGGGCGACTACCGCAAGCTCAATGCCAGCCTGGGCGGCGTGGGCAGCATGCAGATATGGATAGGCAATAATGAGCGGGCCGAGTTGGACTTGCAGGGCGCCGGTTCCGTGGTGCTGGGCGGGCGCGGGCGTATCCTGAAAGCCAGCCTGGGCGGTCTGGGCAGCCTGAATGCGCAGCAATTCGAAGCCGATGCCGTCAATCTGGAACTGAGCGGCCTGGGCAACGCCACGGTGAATGCGCATACGAATGCCAAGCTGAACTTGAGCGGCCTCGGTTCGGTGGTGGTGTACGGCAAGCCGGCCAACCGCGATGTCAGTGTCGAGGGCCTGGGCAAAGTTAGCTGGAAATAAAAGCATCCTGCCGCAGGCCTTTGGCAGGACAAGAATAAGTAGTCAGACCACATCCCATTCCGATGAAAAAACTGATCATTACATTACTCATGCTGTTGACGATACAGCTACCCGCGCGGGCTGGCTTCGCCGAAGGCGCCAGTGCCTACAACAACAAGAATTACACGCTAGCCTACAAGGAAATATTGCCACTGGCCAAGACTGGCAACGCCGATGCCCAGCATTTGCTGGGCTTGATGTATTACATGGGACGGGGCTTGCCGCAGGATTACAAGCAAGCCATGTTCTGGCACCGCAAGGCGGCCGAGCAGGGCAAGGCCGATGCCCAGTACGTGGTGGGCGCCATGTATTACACGGGCAACGCTGTGCTGCAAGACCACAAGCAGGCCGTAGGCTGGTTTCGCAAGGCGGCCGAGCAGAACCATGCCGAGGCGCAGCAGGTGCTGGGCCTGATGTACCGCTACCACATGGGTGGCGTGCAGCAGGACAACGTCATCGCCTACATGTTGTGGAATCTGGCAGCGGCGAATGGCAACGCGAATGCGGCCGATCAGCGCGCCGCCGTGGTGCGCAAGATGACGCATGAGCAAGTCGAGGAAGGGCAGGCCCTGTCGGCGAAATGGAAGCCGGGCACGCCCTTGCCGCGCCAGTCGAAGACGGACGCCGGTTAAGAGGAGAGGGCGGCCTCAAGAGGGGGGGCTGCAAGGGCAAGCGGCTTGGCGTACAATCGCCGTTTTCCCTTGAAAGAGTCCCGCCATGCGTGCAGTTGCCATCAGCCAGCCAGGTCCCGCCGACGTTTTGCAGATTGCGCAACGTCCCATGCCGCAATATAAGGTGGGCGAACTGCTGATCAAGGTGCACGCGGCAGGCATCAACCGCCCCGACGTGCTGCAGCGCCTGGGTAAATATGCGCCGCCAGCCGGCGCATCCGATTTGCCCGGCCTGGAGGTGGCGGGCGAAGTCGTCGATGGCGATTTCAGCAACACTGAATTCAGGAAGGGCGACCTGGTCTGCGCGCTGGTGCAAGGCGGCGGCTATGCCGAATACTGCGCCGCGCCTGCCGGCCAGTGCCTGCCCTTGCCGAAGGGCTTGACGGCGCTGGAAGGCGCGTCCCTGCCGGAAAACTTCTTTACCGTCTGGAGCAATGTGTTTGACCGTTGCGCGCTGGCCGATGGCGAAACCTTATTGGTGCAGGGCGGCACCTCCGGCATCGGCGTGACGGCCATTCAATTGGCGGCTGCGCTCGGTCACCGCGTGTTCGCCACGGCCGGCAGCGACGAGAAGGCGCGCGCCTGCGAGGCGCTGGGCGCCGAACGGGGCATCAACTACCGCACGGAAGATTTCGTTGCCGTCGTCAAGGAATTGACCGCTGGCAAGGGTGTCGACGTCATCCTCGACATGGTGGGCGGCGACTACCTGCCGCGCGAAATCGATTGCCTGGCTGACGATGGCCGCATCGGCCTGATCGCCGTCCAGGGCGGCACCAAGGCCACGCTGGACCTGGGTCAAGTGCTGCGCCGCCGCCTGAGCGTCAGTGGCTCGACCCTGCGCCCCCGTCCCGTCGCCTTCAAGGCGGCCATTGCGCACCACCTGCGGACGACTGTCTGGCCGCTGATCGAAGCGGGCAAGATCAAGCCCGTGATCTATCAAACTTTCCCGTTGGAAAAAGCCAACGAGGCGCATGCCTTGATGGAAACGAGCACGCACGTGGGCAAGATCATGTTGCAAGTTGCCTGAAACGGGGCACTGCCTGTTTGACCGGCATCGGTGCCGGAGTTAGAATGATGGGTTATTAGAATTTAGGCTACTATGCGTCGCAAACTCGTCGTCGGAAATTGGAAAATGAACGGCAGTCGCACCTCGAACGCGGTGTTATTGTCTGAAATAGTGGCTGGCCTGGCTGCCTCTGGCGCCGCCAGCGCCGTCTGTGTGCCTGCGCCGTACCTGGCGCAGTGCCAGGCGCAATTGGCAGGCACGGCTCTCGGCTGGGGTGCGCAGGATGTTTCCGCGCACGCCAGCGGCGCCTACACGGGAGAAATCTCGACCGCCATGCTGCAGGATTTTGGCTGCAGCTATGTGGTGATCGGGCATTCCGAGCGCCGTGCCTACCATGGCGAGAGCGATGCGCAGGTGGCGGCCAAGACGGTTGCCGCGCTGGCGGCGGGCATCACGCCTATCGTCTGCATCGGCGAGACGCTGGCGCAGCGCGAAGCGGGCCAGACCAATGCCGTGGTGGCGCAGCAACTGGGCGCCGTGCTGGCGGCCATTGGCGACGACGACGTGGCGAAACTGGTCCTGGCCTATGAGCCAGTCTGGGCTATTGGCACGGGCAAGACAGCCACGCCGCAAATGGCGCAGGACGTGCATCAGGTATTGCGCGACCAGCTGGTGGCAAAGAATGCGGTAGCTGCCGCCGGCGTGCAACTCCTGTACGGCGGCAGCATGAAGCCAGAGAACGCAAAAGAATTGATGGCGATGCCGGATATCGATGGCGGTCTGATCGGTGGAGCAGCATTGAAGGCGGCGGATTTTCTGGCGATTATTCACGCCGCTGATTGAATTACTTTAAACTAAGAATGGAATTGCAATGAACATGATGTTCAATCTGGTAGTGGTAGTACAGGTTATTTCGGCATTGTCGATTATCGCGCTGGTGTTGCTGCAGCACGGCAAGGGCGCCGACATGGGTGCCGCCTTCGGTTCGGGCGCCTCGGGCAGCCTGTTCGGTGCGACGGGTTCGTCGAACTTCATGTCGAAATCGACGGGCGTTGCCGCCGCGATCTTCTTCGGCGCCACCCTGGCCCTGTCGCTGATGGCCAATCAGCGCGCCACCACGGTTGGCGGCGGCGTGATGGATAAAGTCGTCAAGCCAGTGCCGGTCACCGGCGCGGGCGCGATCCCGACGACGGTGCCAGCAGCCCCTGCGACACCAGCGGCCAGCGCTCCGGCAGCGGCGGCACCGGTTGCCAGCACTCCGGCAGGCGCGATTCCGAAGTAAATTAGTAGTAACTGAGTGGTATCTCGACACCTCATCGAGAGTAATTCTCATTACGGGCAGATTATTGCTCAATGTTTCAGCAGTGCGGCAGGAAAAAATCGTGGCGCACTGGAAGATGTAAAAATTTATCGTTTTTATCTGTGTTTTGATGCATTTGTGCATTAACTTTAGCGGCAAAGCAGAGTAGAATACGGGCCTTACCGCCGACGTGGTGAAATTGGTAGACACGCTATCTTGAGGGGGTAGTGGCGAAAGCTGTACGAGTTCGAGTCTCGTCGTCGGCACCAGAAATCAGAAGCCAGCAACGGCGCACGAGCCATGGCTCGTACAAAGTTGCTGGCTTTTTTTACGAGGATGTGTCGTTCGATCCTGGTCTTAGCTTTGATTGGGGTCGTGCGTTAGATACGCTGCAAATGATCGCAGTGTCCTCATTTAACCGATCGTTCAATATAAGCTTATCAATCGTGAACCTCGAAAATTACTTCCCCGTCCTGCTGTTTATTATTATCGGCCTTGGTGTCGGTATCGCTCCCCAGCTCCTGGGGCGCCTGTTAGGCCCTAACAAGCCCGACGCAGCAAAACTCTCCCCGTACGAATGTGGCTTTGAAGCATTCGAAGACGCGCGCATGAAATTTGATGTGCGCTACTATCTGGTCGCAATCCTGTTTATTTTGTTCGATCTGGAAACGGCATTCTTTTTCCCATGGGGCGTTGCAATGCGCGACCTGGGCTGGGCCGGTTTCGTCACGATGATGGTGTTCATCGCTGAATTCGTGGTCGGATTTTGGTACATTTGGAAGAAAGGTGCCCTTGACTGGGAATAAGCCATGGCTATTGAAGGCGTATTAAGCGAAGGTTTCATCACCACCTCGGCCGACAAGCTGATCAACTGGGCGCGCACCGGGTCTATGTTCCCGATGACGTTCGGTCTGGCCTGCTGTGCGGTCGAAATGATGCATGTGGGCGCAGCCCGCTACGATATGGACCGTTTCGGCGTCGTGTTTCGTCCGTCGCCGCGTCAGTCCGACGTCATGATCGTTGCCGGCACCCTGTGCAACAAGATGGCGCCGGCCTTGCGCAAGGTCTACGACCAGATGGCAGAGCCACGCTGGGTCATCTCGATGGGTTCCTGCGCCAATGGCGGCGGGTACTACCATTACTCCTACTCCGTGGTGCGCGGTTGCGACCGCATCGTGCCCGTTGACGTGTATGTGCCTGGCTGTCCTCCGACCGCTGAAGCCTTGCTGTACGGCATCATGCAGTTGCAGAACAAGATCAAGCGTACCAGCACGATCGCACGCTAACCGGGCCGCTTCAGATTATGACAACACATTTAGAAGTATTGCAAAACGCCCTCGGCACTGCCCTGGGCGATCGCGTTAGCACGACGGTTGCACTGGGCGAAGTCACCCTGGTCGTCAAGGCCGAGGACTATCTGGCCGTGATGCAGACCTTGCGCGACGATCCGACCCTGCATTTCGAGCAGTTGCTCGACCTGTGCGGCGTCGACTACTCGACCTATGGCGACGGTAGCTGGGATGGCCTGCGTTTTGCGGCCGTGTCGCACTTGCTCTCGGTCAAGCACAACTGGCGCGTGCGCGTGCGCGTGTTCGCACCCGACGACGACATGCCGCTGCTGCCTTCCGTGGTGAACATCTGGCGTGCCGTCAACTGGTACGAGCGCGAAGCGTTCGACCTGCTGGGCATCCTCTTCGAAGGCCACAACGACTTGCGCCGCCTGCTGACCGACTACGGTTTCATCGGCCATCCGTTCCGCAAGGATTTCCCCGTCTCCGGCTATGTCGAGATGCGTTACGATCCGGAACAAAAGCGCGTGATTTACCAGCCCGTGACGATCGAGCCGCGGGAAAACGTGCCGCGCGTGATCCGCGAAGAACATTACGGGATGAAATAATGGCTGAGATTAAGAACTACACCCTGAACTTTGGGCCGCAGCATCCGGCCGCGCACGGTGTGCTGCGCCTGGTGCTGGAGATGGATGGCGAAGTCATCCAGCGCGCCGACCCGCATATCGGCCTGCTGCACCGCGCCACCGAAAAGCTGGCCGAGCAAAAGACCTATTTGCAATCCGTGCCGTACATGGACCGTCTCGACTATGTGTCGATGATGTGCAATGAACATGCGTACGTGATGGCCATCGAAAAGATGCTGGGCCTGGAAGTGCCGCTGCGCGCATAATACATCCGCGTCATGTTCGACGAGATGACGCGTATCCTGAATCACCTGATGTGGCTAGGTACCCACGCGCTGGACGTTGGCGCCATGGGTCCGTTCCTGTATTGCTTCCGCGACCGCGAAGACTTGTTCGACGCCTACGAGGCAGTCTCGGGCGCGCGCATGCACGCGGCTTACTACCGTCCGGGCGGCGTGTACCGCGACTTGCCGGATTCGATGCCGCAGCACAAGGCGTCGATCATCCGCAACGCCAAGGCGATCGGCAAGCTCAATGAAAACCGCCAGGGTTCCCTGCTGGACTTCATCGAAGACTTCGCGCGCCGTTTCCCGAATTCCGTGGACGAGTACGAAACCCTGCTGACCGATAACCGTATCTGGAAACAGCGTACCGTCGGCATCGGCGTGGTCTCGCCGGAAGATGCGCTGGCCATGGGCTTTACGGGCGCCATGCTGCGCGGCTCGGGCGTGCAGTGGGACTTGCGCAAGAAACAGCCGTACGAAGTGTACGACCTGATGGACTTCGACATTCCTATCGGCACCAACGGCGATTGCTACGACCGCTACCTGGTCCGCGTGGAAGAGCTGCGCCAGTCGAACCGCATCATCAAGCAATGCGTGGAGTGGCTGCGCAACAATGAAGGTCCTGTCATGACCAGCAACCGCAAGGTGGCGCCTCCGGGCCGCGTCGACATGAAGACCAACATGGAGTCCTTGATTCACCACTTCAAGCTGTTTACGGAAGGTTTCCACGTGCCGCCAGGCGAGGCCTACAGTGCCGTGGAGCATCCGAAGGGCGAGTTCGGCGTGTATCTGGTGTCCGATGGCGCCAACAAGCCGTACCGCATGAAACTGCGCGCGCCAGACTACGCCCACTTGCAGTCGCTCGACGAGATGGCGCGTGGGCACATGCTTGCCGACGCCGTGACCATCATCGGGACGCAAGATATCGTGTTCGGCAGTATTGACCGCTAAGAGGCAAAAAGTATGTTGTTATCAGAGCAATGCTATAAGAAAATTGACCGCGAGCTGGCCAAGTACCCGGCCGACCAGCGTCAGTCGGCCGTCATGGCCGCGCTGGCCCATGCCCAGGATGAACTGGGCTGGCTGGCGCCGGAAACCATGAAGGAACTGGCCGATTACATCGGCATGCCGGCGATTGCCGTGCAGGAAGTGGCCACGTTCTACAATATGTACAACGTCAAGCCCGTGGGCAAGCACAAGATCACCGTGTGCACCAACCTGCCATGCGCCCTGTCGGGCGGCGTGCGCGCTGCAGACTACCTGAAGCAGAAACTGGGTATCGATTTCCGCGAAACCACCGCTGATGGCCAGTTCACCCTGGTTGAAGGCGAGTGCATGGGTGCTTGCGGCGATGCGCCTGTCTTGCTGGTCAGTAATAAAACCATGTGCAGCTGGATGTCGAACGAGAAAATCGACGCCATGCTGGAGGAACTCAAGAAATGACGTCACTCCACAACCGCCATATCGATCCATTGATCCTCAAGGATCTGGATGGCAAGAACTGGCATTTGCAAGATTATGTGAACCGCGGCGGCTATAGCGCCCTGCGGCGTATCCTGGAAGAGAAAATCACGCCGGAACAGATCATCGCCGACCTCAAGGCTTCGTCCTTGCGCGGCCGTGGCGGCGCGGGTTTCCCTACCGGCTTGAAGTGGAGCTTCATGCCGCGCCAGTTCCCGGGTCAAAAATACCTCGTCTGCAATACAGATGAAGGCGAACCGGGCACTTTCAAGGACCGCGACATCATTCGTTACAATCCCCATGCCCTGATCGAAGGCATGGCCATTGGCGCTTATGCGATGGGCATCACCGTCGGCTATAACTATATCCACGGTGAAATCTTCCAGGAATACCTGCGTTTCGAAGAAGCGCTGGAAGAGGCGCGCGCCGCCGGTTTCCTCGGTGACAAGATCATGGGCAGCGAGTTCTCGTTCCAGTTGCATGCGCACCATGGTTATGGCGCCTACATCTGCGGCGAAGAAACGGCCCTGCTGGAGTCCTTGGAAGGCAAGAAAGGCCAGCCGCGCTTCAAGCCGCCTTTCCCTGCCTCGTTTGGTCTGTACGGCAAGCCGACGACGATCAACAACACGGAAACCTTCGCGGCCGTGCCCTTCGTGCTGAACATCGGTCCAGAGAAATACCTGGCGATGGGCAAGCCGAACAATGGCGGTTCGAAGATCTTCTCGATCTCGGGCGACGTGGAAAAACCGGGCAACTACGAAGTGCCGCTCGGCACCCCGTTTGCGACCCTGCTGGAACTGGCAGGCGGCATGCGCGGTGGCAAAAAGATCAAGGCCGTGATCCCTGGCGGCTCGTCCGCTCCGGTGATCCGCGGCGACATCATGATGCAGACCGACCTGGATTACGACTCGATCGCGAAAGCCGGTTCGATGTTGGGTTCGGGCGCCGTCATCGTGATGGACGAAACACGCTGCATGGTAAAGGCGCTGGAACGCCTGTCCTACTTCTACTTTGAAGAATCGTGCGGCCAGTGTACGCCTTGCCGTGAAGGCACAGGCTGGATGTACCGCATGGTGCACCGCATCGAGCAGGGGCAGGGTCGTCCAGACGACCTGGACATGCTCAACTCGATCGCCGACAACATCCAGGGCCGCACCATTTGCGCGCTGGGCGATGCGGCTGCCATGCCGGTACGGGCCTTCATTAAGAATTTCCGTGAAGAATTTGAATATCATATCGAGCACAAGCATTGCTTAGTGCCCGCATATATCTAAGCTGCGTCAGGTAACGATCACCATGGTTGAAATCGAAATAGACGGCAAAAAAGTCGAAGTCCCTGCTGGTAGCATGGTGATGGACGCCGCCAACAAATTGGGAACCTACATTCCGCACTTCTGCTATCACAAGAAATTGTCGATCGCAGCGAACTGCCGCATGTGCCTGGTCGAAGTGGAAAAGGCGCCCAAGCCTTTGCCTGCTTGTGCGACCCCGGTCAGTGCCGGCATGATCGTGCGCTCCGCCAGCGATAAAGCTGTGCAGGCGCAAAAGTCGGTCATGGAATTCTTGCTGATTAACCACCCGCTCGATTGCCCTATCTGCGATCAGGGCGGCGAATGCCAGTTGCAAGACTTGGCAGTGGGCTACGGCAAGAGCGAATCGCGCTACAAGGAAGACAAGCGCGTCGTGCAGCCGAAGGAAGCCGGTCCGCTGGTTTCCATGCAGGAAATGTCGCGCTGCATCCAGTGCACCCGTTGCGTACGTTTTGGCCAGGAAGTGGCCGGCGTGATGGAGCTGGGCATGATCGGCCGCGGCGAACACTCGGAAATCGTGTCCTTCGTCGGCCAGACGGTCGACTCCGAACTGTCGGGCAACATGATCGACCTGTGCCCGGTCGGCGCACTGACCTCGAAGCCGTTCCGCTATAGCGCCCGTACGTGGGAACTGTCGCGCCGCAAATCGGTCAGCCCGCATGACGGCCTGGGCGCGAACCTGATCGTGCAAGTGAAAGCTGGCAAGGTCAAGCGCGTATTGCCGCTGGAAAACGAAGCCGTCAACGAGTGCTGGATCTCGGACAAGGATCGTTTCTCGTACGAAGCGCTGGACAGTGCCGAACGCCTGACTTCCCCGATGCTGAAACAAGGCAACGAGTGGAAAGAAGTCGATTGGCAAACGGCGCTGGAATACGTGGCGCACGGCCTGAAGAATATCAAGCACGAGCATGGCGCTGACGCCATCGCCGCGCTGGCAACGCCGCATTCGACCGTCGAAGAACTGGTACTGCTGCAAAAAGTGGCCAACGGTCTCGGTTCCGAGAACGTCGACTTCCGCCTGCGCCAGACCGACTTCGCGCTGGACGCCGGCGTCAAGCCATGGCTGGGCATGCCGATCAACGAATTTGGCCAGATCAAGCGCGCCTTCGTCATCGGCTCGTTCCTGCGCAAGGATCACCCATTGCTGGCCACGCGTTTGCGCGCGTCCGTCAAGGGCGGCGCCAAGCTGTCGATCCTGCACGCCTCCGACGATGACCAGCTGATCACCATCGCCAACAAGATGATCGTTGCACCAAGCGATTGGCTGGCGGCCTTGTCGGAAGTGGTCGTCGCTGTTGCCAAAGCGAAAGAAATCGCCGCGCCAAACGGTTTTGAAGCGGTGACCACTTCGGACGTGGCTGTCGCCATCGCCGCCAGCCTGATGGCTGGTGGCAATGGCGCGGTGCTTCTGGGTAACGCGGCAACGCAACACCCGCAAGCGTCGCAACTGCATGCTGCCGCGCAATGGATCGCCGAACAGACGGGCGCCAAGCTCGGTTACCTGACGGAAGCGGCCAACACGGTTGGCGCGCACCTGGTCGCCAAGCCGCGCGCCAACGTGCAAGCCGCCTTTGCCGTGCCGAAAAAAGCTTACGTACTGCTGCACGCGGAGCCTGAACTCGATGCCGCCAATCCACAAGCGGCCCGCGCCGCCCTGGATGGCGCCGACATGGTCGTGGCCATGTCCGCTTTCAAGCACGGCATGGATTACGCCGATGTCTTGCTGCCGATCGCTCCGTTCGCTGAAACCTCGGGCACCTTCGTCAACTGCGAAGGCCGCGCGCAAAGCTTCAACGGCACCGTCAAACCGCTGGCGGAAACCCGTCCAGCCTGGAAAGTGCTGCGCGTCCTGGGCAACATCCTGGGCCTGGCCGGTTTCGACTACGACACCTCCGAAGCGATCCGCGACGAAGCGTTTGGTGCCGGCGTGACCGATTTGTCGGCACAGCTGAACAACATCGCCAAGAACGCGCCGGAAGCGGCATCGTACGCACCGGCTTCGCCAGCGCTGCAACGCATCGCCGACGTGCCGATCTACTTCGCCGACGCGCTGGTACGCCGCTCCGAACCGCTGCTGCGCACGGTCGATGGCGCCGCGCCGCAAGCGCACCTGTCCCTGGCGTTGGCTGAAAAGCTGGGCATCAAGGCGGGCGACAAGGTCAAAGTGGCGCAAGGCTCCGGCAGCGCCATCCTGGTGGCGGCAATTCATGCCGGCCTGCCAGCCAATGTGGTGAAAGTGTCGGCGGCGCATGCCTCGACGGCTAGCCTGGGCGGCATGTTCGGTGACATCACAGTTGAAACAGCAGAGGGGAAAATCTGATGGCTCTGCCTGAATTTGTAAACGTCATCAACAGCAGTGGCCAGGATTTGCTGGGCGGCTCGTGGCCGTTCTTCTGGACCCTGATCAAGATCCTGTGCGTGTTGTTGCCGCTGATGGGCCTGGTTGCCTACCTGACCTTGTGGGAACGCAAGCTGATCGGCTGGATCCAGATCCGCGTCGGCCCGAACCGCGTGGGTCCGCTGGGCTTGCTGCAGCCGATCGCCGATGCGCTGAAACTCTTGTTCAAAGAGATCATCATCCCGTCCAAGGCCGCCAAGGGCCTGTTCGTGATCGGCCCGATCATGACCATCATGCCGGCTCTGGCCGCCTGGTCGGTCGTGCCGTTCGGTCCGCAAGCCGTGCTGGCCAACGTCAACGCGGGCTTGCTGATGCTGCTGGCGATTACCTCGATGGAAGTCTACGGCATCATCATCGCCGGCTGGGCTTCGAACTCGAAGTACTCGTTCATGGGCGCCATGCGCGCTTCGGCACAGATGATTTCGTATGAAATCCCGATGGGCTTCGTGATGGTCATCGTGCTGATGGTCTCGGGCAGCCTGAACTTCATCGACATCGTCAGCGGCCAGCAAATCGGCTTCTTCGCTGACAAGGGCGTGAACTTCCTGTCGTGGAACTGGTTGCCGTTGCTGCCGATGTTCGTCATCTATCTGGTGTCGGGCCTGGCTGAAGCCAACCGCCACCCGTTCGACGTCGTCGAAGGCGAATCGGAAATCGTTGCCGGCCACATGGTCGAGTACTCGGGCATGGCCTACGCCATGTTCATGCTGGCCGAATACGCCAACATGATCCTGATCGCCGCCCTGGCTTCGATCATGTTCCTCGGTGGCTGGTCCGCACCATTTGCCTTCCTCGAGTTCTGGGGTGGTTTCGGCGGCTTCTTCTGGCTGTTCGCCAAGACCTTCTTCATCGTGTCGGTGTTCATCTGGGTGCGCGGTACTTTCCCACGCTACCGTTATGACCAGATCATGCGCCTCGGCTGGAAAGTGTTTATCCCGTTGACGCTGGTCTACCTGGTCTTCGTCGCTGCCTGGATGCAGACATCCTGGAATATTTGGAAGTAAGAGAGTGCATACGAATGGATAAGGTAAAAGATTTCTTCAGCAGCCTCTTGTTAGGCGAGCTGATCAAGGGCATGGCGTTGACAGGCAAGTACATGTTTTCGCGCAAGATCACGGTGCAATTCCCGGAAGAGAAGACACCGATCTCGCCGCGTTTCCGTGGCTTGCACGCACTGCGCCGCTACCCGAACGGCGAGGAACGTTGCATCGCCTGCAAACTGTGCGAAGCGGTTTGCCCGGCGATGGCCATCACGATCGAATCGGAACAGCGTGACGACGGTTCGCGCCGCACCACGCGTTACGATATCGACTTGACCAAGTGCATCTTCTGCGGTTTCTGCGAAGAGTCCTGCCCGGTCGATTCGATCGTCGAGACGCAAATCCTGGAATACCACGGCGAGAAACGCGGGGATTTGTATTACACGAAAGAGATGTTGCTGGCCGTAGGTGATCGTTACGAAAATGACATCGCCGCTGCGCGCGCCGCCGACGCACCTTATCGCTGATGGATGCGCCGTAGCCCCTGGCTGCGGCGCGCCCCTCGTTCATCTGTACGTCTATTGGGTTTTTTATGGACTTTAAAACAATTTTGTTTTACGCCTTCGCGCTGATCTTGATTCTGGCAGCGACGCGCGTCATCACGGCCCGTAATCCGGTCCACGCAGTACTGTTCCTGGTGCTGTCCTTCTTTTCCGCAGCGGGCATCTGGATGCTGCTGCAAGCTGAATTCCTGGCCATCGTGCTGGTCTTGGTGTATGTCGGCGCCGTGATGGTGCTGTTCCTCTTCGTGGTCATGATGCTCGATATTAATATCGACCGCATGCGCGAAGGTTTCTGGGGCTATTTGCCGCTGTCCGTGACGGTGGGCGTGATCATCGTGCTGGAAATGGCCGCTGTCCTGTGGCACGGTTTCCGCAACTTTGCGCCTAGCATCGCTCCGGTGAACGTCAACCTGGGCGGCACCAAGGAACTGGGCCTGCTGATCTACACGAAATATGTGTTCGCCTTCGAGATCGCTGCCGTCGTGCTGCTGGTGGCCATCGTTGCCGCGGTTGCACTGACCCTGCGCAAACGCAAGGACACCAAGCATTTTGCTCCAGGCGATGCGGTACGCGTCAAGCGCAACGACCGCCTGAAGATCATCAAGATGGACGCGGTTGTAGAGCGTCCTGCGGCTGAGCCGGAAGTTAAGGAGGCACCATGACATTATCGCTCACACATTTTTTGGTCCTGGGCGCGATCCTGTTCGCAATCTCGATCGTCGGTATTTTCCTGAACCGCAAGAACATCATCGTATTGCTGATGGCAATCGAATTGATGCTGCTGGCGGTGAATATGAATTTCATCGCGTTCTCCCATTTCATGGGCGACGCGGCCGGTCAGATCTTCGTTTTCTTCGTCCTGACGGTTGCCGCCGCTGAGTCGGCTATCGGTCTGGCTATTCTGGTGGTGATGTTCCGTAATCTGGATACCATCAACGTCGAAGACCTGGACAGCCTCAAAGGCTGATGTTTTTCAGACTCGATCTCTCGAATAATAACGATTAAGGTTCATCATGGCGGGGCAACTCCTCAACCCTAACCTCCTTCTTGCCGTACCGCTGGCGCCGCTGGCCGGTGCCGCGATTGCAGGTTTGCTTGGCACCCAGTTCCTGGGTAATTTGGTCGGACGCAAGACGTCGCATACCGCGACGATCCTGGGCGTACTGATTGCGTTCATCCTGTCCGTGCAGACACTGCTGGCAGTGATGGATGGCGCGACATTCAATGGCACGATCTATAACTGGATGACGATCGGCACCCTGAAGATGGAAGTGGGCTTCCAGATCGATTCGCTGTCGGCGATGATGATGTGCGTGGTCACCTTCGTCTCCCTGATGGTGCACATCTACACGATCGGCTACATGAAGGATGACGAAGGCTACAACCGCTTCTTCGCCTACATCTCGCTGTTCACATTCTCGATGCTGATGCTGGTCATGGCCAACAACTTCCTGCAACTGTTCTTCGGTTGGGAAGCCGTGGGCCTGGTCTCTTACCTGCTGATCGGTTTCTGGTACCAGCGTCCGACGGCCATCGTGGCCAACATGAAGGCTTTCCTCGTCAACCGCGTGGGCGACTTCGGCTTCATCCTGGGCATCGGCCTGCTGCTGGCCTACGCTGGCACCATGAACTACCAGGAAGTGTTCGCCAAGAAAGACGAACTGGCACTGTTGAGCCTGCCAGGCACCGACTGGGCCCTGCTGACCGTCGCCTGCATCTGCCTGTTCATCGGCGCGATGGGCAAATCGGCGCAGTTCCCGCTGCACGTGTGGCTGCCTGACTCGATGGAAGGTCCTACCCCGATCTCGGCACTGATTCACGCCGCGACGATGGTGACGGCCGGTATCTTCATGGTCTCGCGCATGTCGCCGCTGTTCGAACTGTCCGACACGGCACTGTCCTTCATCCTGGTGATCGGTTCCATCACGGCACTGTTCATGGGCTTCCTGGGCATCATCCAGAACGACATCAAGCGCGTCGTTGCTTACTCGACCCTGTCGCAGCTGGGCTACATGACCGTGGCGCTGGGTTCGTCCGCGTACTCCGTGGCCGTGTTCCACCTGATGACGCACGCATTCTTCAAGGCACTGCTGTTCCTGGGCGCCGGTTCCGTCATCATCGGCATGCACCATGATCAAGACATCCGCAACATGGGTGGCCTGCGCAAGTACATGCCGATCACCTGGATCACTTCCCTGGTCGGTTCGCTGGCCCTGATCGGCACGCCGCTGTTCTCCGGTTTCTACTCGAAAGACAGCATCATCGAAGCCGTCGAAGCGACGCACATCTGGGGCGCTGGCTTTGCCCAGTTCGCCGTGCTGGCTGGCGTGTTCGTCACCGCCTTCTACTCGTTCCGCATGTATTTCCTCGTCTTCCACGGCAAGGAACGTTTCGGCCAGGCGCATGCGCACGGTCACGACGACCATCACGCACCGAAAGCGGCCCATGGCGCGCACGGCGATGCGCATGACGACCATCACGAAGAGGAATCGTATGACGATTCCGAGGACGACCACGGCCACCACGGTCTGGAACCTGGCCAGAAGCCGCATGAGTCCCCGTTCGTCGTATGGTTCCCGCTGGTGATGCTGGCGATCCCGTCGCTGATCATCGGCTACCTGACGATTGGCCCGATGCTGCATGGCGATTTCTTCAAGGGCGTGATCTTCGTCGGCGAAAACCATCCAGCAATGGAAGAGTTGTCGCATGAATTCCACGGTGCAATGGCGATGGCGCTGCACGGCCTGTCGACGGCACCGTTCTGGCTGGCATTGTCCGGCGTCGTGGCAGCCTACTACTGCTACATGGTCAACCCGCGTGTGCCGGCCTGGTTCTTTGCCAAGTTCCACGCGATCCACACCCTGCTGGACAACAAGTACTACATGGACAAGTTCAATGAAGTCGTGTTCGCCGGCGGTGCCCGCTTGCTGGGTAATGGCCTGTGGAACTTCGGTGACAAGAAGCTGATCGATGGCCTGCTGGTCAACGGTAGCGCCAAGGTCGTCGCCTGGCTGTCCTCGCTGTCGCGAGTGCTGCAGACCGGCTACATCTATCACTATGCATTCGTGATGATCCTGGGCGTGCTGGGCTTCCTGATCTATTTCCTGCCATTCTGGCCCGCTAAGTAAGCTGACCTGATAAAAGAATACTGAGAACCATGATGCAGTCTACGATTTCTACACTACCTCCTTACCTGAGTCTGTCGATCTGGGTGCCGATCATTTGCGGCGTCCTGGTCCTGGCTCTCGGCCGTGACAGCAAAGCGGGCTTTACCCGCTGGCTGTCGCTGGCTGGCGCCGTGCTCAGCATGCTGTGCACCTTGCCGCTGATCCAGCATTTCGACAACGCCGCACACGGCATGCAATTCGTCGAAAAAGCACCGTGGATAGCAACCTTCAATATCTGGTACTCGCTGGGTATCGACGGCCTGTCGCTGTGGTTCATTCCACTGACGGCTTTCATCACGGTCATCGTCGTCATTTCCGCTTGGCAAGTGATCGAGAAGCGCATCGCCCAGTACATGGGCGCTTTCCTGATCCTGTCGGGCCTGATGATCGGCGTGTTCTGCGCGTTGGACGGCTTGCTGTTCTACTTCTTCTTTGAAGCAACCCTGATCCCGATGTTCATCATCATCGGTATCTGGGGCGGTTCGAACCGCGTGTACGCGTCGTTCAAGTTCTTCCTGTACACCTTCTTCGGTTCGCTGCTGACCCTGGTTGCCATCATCTACCTGCGCAATGTGACGGGTACCTTCGACATCCTGGCCTGGCATGCGTTCAAGCTGACGATGAACGAGCAGATCTTCATTTTCCTGGCCTTCCTGATGGCGTTTGCCGTCAAAGTGCCGATGTTCCCCGTCCACACGTGGTTGCCGGACGTCCACGTGGAAGCGCCTACGGGCGGTTCCGCCGTGCTGGCCGCCATCATGCTGAAACTGGGCGCGTATGGTTTCCTGCGTTTTTCGCTGCCGATCACGCCGGACGCCAGCCACTACCTGTCGGGCTTCATGATCGCCTTGTCGCTGATCGCCGTCATCTACATCGGTCTGGTTGCCCTGGTGCAAACCGACATGAAAAAACTGGTCGCCTATTCGTCGATCGCGCACATGGGCTTCGTGACCCTGGGCTTCTTCATGTTCAACGACATTTCGGTGCAGGGCGGTATCGTGCAGATGGTTTCGCACGGCTTCATCTCCGGCGCGATGTTCCTGTGCATCGGCGTGCTGTATGACCGCATGCATACCCGCAACATCGCCGACTACGGCGGCGTCGTGAACCGCATGCCGAAATTTGCCGCCTTCTTCGTGCTGTTCTCGATGGCCAACTGCGGTCTGCCAGCGACTTCCGGCTTCGTCGGCGAGTTCATGGTGATCCTGGGCGCGGTGAAGTACAACTTCTGGATTGGTCTGCTGGCTGCAACGGCACTGATCTGGGGCGCGGCGTACTCGCTGTGGATGGCCAAGCGCGTGGTGTTCGGCAAGATCAAGAACAAGCATGTGGCCGAACTGACCGACATCAACAAACGTGAATTCTTCATGCTTGCTGTGCTGGCCATCGCCGTGCTCGTGATGGGTCTGTACCCAGCCCCGTTCACCGACACGATGCAAACTTCGGTTGCTGACCTGCTGCAGCATGTCGCCACCAGCAAGTTGCCTTAAATAGAAGACCGATAACATGACTAATGCACCTAATCTGGTACCGCTGTACGCGGAAATCTTTCTGCTGATCGCCACGTCGGCGCTCTTGCTGATCGATATGTTCTTGCCTGCGGCGAAGCGTTCGATCACCTATGCGCTGTCCTTGCTGACCCTGGCCGGCTGCGCCTTGCTGACCGTGGGCGACTTCAATGCGGGCACTACCGTCTACACGTTCCACAACATGTTCGTGTCGGACCCGATGTCGCAGTTGCTGAAACTGTTCTCGTACGGCGCCGTGGCGCTGACCCTGATCTACTCGCGTGCCTATGCCACCGACCGCAGCATGCTGTCGGGTAACCTGGGCGGCGAGTTCTACGTGCTGGCCCTGTTTGCACTGCTGGGCCAGATGATCATGATCTCGGCCAACAACTTCCTGATCATCTACCTGGGTCTGGAACTGATGTCGCTGTCGCTGTACGCACTGATCGCCTTGCGTCGTGACAATGCCAAGGCCACGGAGGCGGCCATGAAATACTTCATCCTGGGCGCGCTGGCCTCCGGTTTCATGTTGTACGGTATCTCGATGCTGTACGGCGCCTCCGGCACCCTGGACCTGGGCGAACTGCGCGTCGCGCTGGAAAACGGCAAGACCAACGGCACCATCATGGTCTTCGGCCTGGTGTTCCTCGTTGCCGGCCTGGCCTTCAAACTGGGCGTCGTGCCATTCCACATGTGGGTGCCTGACGTGTATCAAGGTTCGCCGACGGCCGTGACCCTGCTGCTGGGCGCGGCACCGAAACTGGCTGCCTTCGCCATCACCCTGCGCTTGCTGGCCGAAGGCTTGCTGCCGATGGCGCATGACTGGCAGCAAATGCTGCTGGTGCTGGCCGTGATGTCGCTGGCCATCGGTAACTTCACCGCCATCGCGCAAACCAATCTGAAGCGTATGTTGGCGTACTCGACCATCGCGCAAATGGGCTTCGTTCTGCTGGGCTTGCTGTCCGGTACCGTTGACGCACCGAACAACACCCTGAACGCGGCTGGCGCAGCCACCGCCTACGGCGCCTCGATGTACTACGTCATCACCTACGTGTTCACCACCCTGGGTACCTTTGGCGTGATCATGTTGTTGGCACGTAATGGTTTCGAAGCAGAAGAACTGGCCGACTTCAAGGGCCTGGGCAAACGCAGCCCGATCTTCGCGCTGGTGATGACCCTGTTCATGTTCTCGCTGGCCGGCGTGCCGCCGCTGATGGGCTTCATGGCCAAGTACTCGGTGCTCGCATCCGTGCTGGCCACGGGCCAGCTGTGGCTGACCATCGCTGCCGTGCTGTTCTCGCTGATCGGTGCCTTCTACTACCTGCGCGTCGTGAAAATGATGTGGTTCGACGAGCCGACCGACAGCAACGCGCTAGTCGTGCATGGCGACATGCGCGTCGTGCTGGCCCTGAACGGCGTGTTCGTCCTGGCGCTGGGTGTGATGCCTAACAGCATCCTGGCTGCCTGCGCGACCGCCATCACCAAGACCCTGGCGTCCTGATCGATGGATGTCACCGCCTCGAGCTGGCTGGTGATCGCCCTGGGCATCCTGGGCGCCAACCTGCCTTTCCTGAACGAGAAACTGTTTGCCGCCGTGCCCCTGAAAAGGGCGGCGCAGGCAGACGGAGGCAAAGGCTGGCGCAAGCCGCTGGCGCTGCGCCTGCTGGAGATGGTGATTTTGTACTTCATCGTCGGCGCCGTGGCGTTCGCGCTCGAAGCGCGCATCGGCAACGGTTTCCCGCAGACGTGGGAGTTCTATGCCATCACGGGATGTCTGTTCCTGGTGCTGGCTTTCCCAGGTTTCGTGACTCGTTATCTGCGTAAACGCCGCTAGGCACCATCCTCCGAAAGCGGCGCCTCTGGCGCCGTTTTTTATTGAATAAAGGAATTCCATGGATACGAATCTGATTGAAACCAAAGTCGACGGTGAACTCGTCTACCAGGGCGGCTTCCTGCGCGTGCAGCGCGACCGGGTCGCCCTGCCTGACGGCAAGATCACGGCGCGCGAATTCGTCCTGCATCCGGGCGCCGTCGTCATCCTGCCGCTGCTCGACGATGGCACGGTGCTGATGGAACGCCAGTACCGCTATCCGCTGGACCGGGTCTTCATTGAATTCCCCGCCGGCAAGATCGATGCAGGAGAATCCCACCTGGCTTGCGCCCAGCGCGAGTTGCTGGAAGAGACGGGCTATACGGCCAGCGACTGGCAATTCGTCTCCACCATCCATAATGCCATCGCGTATTCCGACGAGCACCTGGAGCTGTTTTTGGCACGCGGCCTGGTGGCCGGTGAACGCCAGCTCGACGAGGGCGAATTTTTGGAAACGTTCACGGCCACGGTGCCGCAGCTGCTCGACTGGGTCAAGGATGGCACGATTACCGACGTGAAAACCGTCATCGGCATCTTCTGGCTCGACAAGATCACCAGCGGCGCCTGGCAGCCAGCCTGATTCCGCGCATGCGCACGGCGATCTTCCTGCTGTTGGCGTCGGCCAGCCTGGGCGCACACGGGGCTGCGCGCACGCCGTTCCAGGTGCGCTGCGAAGACACGATCAGCAAGACGGTGTCCGTGCTGACGGCGCAGCAGAATGGCTATTCCATCGACACGCATCTGCCATACAAGGCCCTGACGGTCATGAAGGGCACGGCGCGCGCCAATACCTGGGTACTGGGATTGACGAAGACGGATTCGCGCGTGGCCATTGCCCTGGCCGGCCCCATGCTGCAGGATCCGGCCAGCGGCTATGAATGCGTGGCGCCGCAGATTACCGTGACCCTGACATATGCGCCCGTGGTGATCTATATCGGCCGCGAGTTTGCCCCCGGCACTTGCGCGTATGATGAGATACTCGCGCACGAGCTGCGGCACATGAAAACCTATATGGAACACTTGCCGCGGGTGGAAAAGACCGTGCGCGCGGCGCTGGCCAAACGCTTCGAGGCGCGGCCCCTGTATGCGCCCAGCGGCACGGCCAAGGCGGCGCTGGCGCGCGAGATCGACACGGGCTGGTTGCCGTACATCAAGGCCGAAATGCGCAAGGTGGAAACCTTGCAGGCAGCCATCGATTCTCCACAAGAATATGCGCGCCTGGGCAAGGCGTGTAAAGGCGAGATACAAAACATCCTAACGGGCAAGGCAGCGCCCGCCAATTAGGCAATTAGATGAGGAATGGCATGACAGCAGCACCAAACACCGTCCGCTACTTTGCGTTGATCCCAGCCGCCGGCGTGGGCGCGCGCATGGAAGCGGGCAGTCCCAAGCAGTATTTAGCCATCGCCGGCAAACCCATGCTGCGCCATGCGCTCGACGCCTTTCTCGCCAGCCCGCTGATCGCGCATACGTATGTCGTCGTCAGCGCCGACGATGGTCAGATCGATGCCGTCGTGCCGGAGCAGGGCGTGACTGTGCTGCGCTGCGGCGGCGCCACGCGCATGGAAAGCATCCTGAATGGCTTGCACGCCGTGCAGGGCAGCATAGCTGCCCACGACCAGGTGCTGGTGCATGACGCGGCGCGGCCCGGCCTGACGCCGGCGCTGATCGCAAAGCTGATCATGGAAGTGGGCGAGCATGCGGCTGGCGGCTTGCTGGCCTTGCCCGTGGTCGACACCGTCAAGCGGGCGGGGCCGGGCAATGTGTCGGCAAAGACGGTACCGCGCGACGGCCTGTGGCTGGCGCAGACGCCGCAAATGTTCAGCTATGCCTTGCTGCACCAGGCTTTATCCGAAGCGCCCGATCCGCAAGCCATCACGGATGACGCCAGCGCCGTCGAAGCGCTGGGCCTGGCGCCCAGGCTCGTCGAGGGTCACCCGCGCAACCTGAAGGTGACCCTGCCGCGCGACATACACACGGCCGAGCTGTACCTGAACCATCCTTGAATTCCAGAGAGACCCGCATGAACACAACGACTCCCGTACTGCCTTTCCGCATCGGCCAGGGCTATGACTGCCACGCGCTGGTGGAAAACCGCGACCTGATCATCGGCGGCGTGAAAATTCCCCATCACCTGGGCCTGCTCGGCCATTCCGACGCGGACGTGCTGCTGCACGCGATCACGGACGCCCTCTTCGGCGCCGCCGCCCTGGGCGACATCGGCCGCCATTTTCCCGACACGGACGCGCAATTCAAGGGCGCCGATTCGCGCACCCTGCTGCGCGAAGCCGTGCGCCGCGTGCAGGCAACCGGTTATATCATCGGCAATATCGACGCCACCATCATCGCCCAGCGCCCGAAAATGGCGCCGCACATCGCCGCCATGTGCGCGAACGTGGCCGAAGACCTGGGCGTGAGTTTGGGCCAGGTCAACATCAAGGCCAAGACGAATGAAAAACTGGGCTACCTGGGCCGTGAAGAGGGCATCGCGGCGGAAGCCGTGGCCTTGCTGCTGCGCGCCTGATACGCCACCGAATATTGACCACTGACAGGAGAGAGCATGTTCCAGTTACGCCGTACCAGTATCTTGTTTGCATGGGCACTGGCCGTCGCGCCATCGGCCTGGGCCGAACTGCAAGCCACGGGCGAGCCGCCCGCCGCGAAACAGCAATGGAAGGCTATCACTGTGGCCGAAGGCGTGCGCCAGCCGTGGGGCATCGCCTGGCTGGGCGAGGGACGCGCGCTCGTTACCAGCAAGCAGGGCACCTTGCATCTGCTGAATGGAAAGACTTTTACCGACGTGGCGCTGGAAGGCATGCCCAAGGTGTTTACGGGCGGGCAGGGCGGTTTGCTCGATATCGTCCTTCACCCGCAGGATGCGGGCAAGGCCGCGCCAAGAGTCTACATGACGGTGTCGACAGGCAGCAATGACGCGAATCGCACGACCCTCGTGCGCGGCGTGTTTGATGGCAAGAAGGTGACGGGCATCCAGACGCTGTTCAAGGTCGCCACGGACAAAAGCGGCGGCCAGCACTTCGGTTCGCGCCTGCTGTGGCTGCCAGATGGCACTTTGCTGATGAGCGTGGCCGATGGCGGCAATCCGCCGCTGCGCATCGGTGACCGCCTGGCGCGCGAGCAGGCGCAAAACCTGGCCACGCACCAGGGCTCCATCCTGCGCCTGACGGAAGAAGGCAAACCGGCGCCCGGCAGCCCGCTGGCAGCCAAGGGCGCCTTGCCGGAAATCTGGTCGTATGGCCACCGCAATGTGCAGGGGCTGGCGCTCGATCCCGTCTCGGGACGCGTGTGGGCCACGGAACACGGTCCGTACGGCGGCGATGAGCTGAACCTGGTGGTGGCGGGCGGCAACTACGGCTGGCCACTGCAAAGCTATGGCGCCGACTACACGACGCATGAACCTGTCGGCAAGCATGAAGTGGCGGGCATGATCAATCCGAGCGTGGCCTGGGTGCCGTCGCCGGCGCCGTCAGGGCTGGCCGTCTACACGGGCGACAAGATTGCCGCCTGGCGCGGCAGCATTTTCAGCGGCGGCCTGGCAGCCAAGGATATCCGCCGCATCGCCGTCGATGCGAACGGCAAGGTGACGGGGCAGGACCGCCTGGCCATCGGCGCGCGCGTGCGCGACGTGCGCCAGGGGCCGGACGGCTACCTGTACGCGCTGACCGATGAAGACAATGGCCGCTTGCTGCGCATCGTGCCGCAGTAACACGGCAGGCGCCCACTTCGCTTAAGATGGCGCCTTTACCTCATTCAAGGTGGCGGCATGGCCCGTGATACTTATGCATACCGGCACGTCGCCGTCGAATCGCGCGCCATCCATGGCCGCGTGGAAATCCGCCCGGTGCCTGGCCAGGCCTTTTCACCGGAGCTGGCCGTGCAGTGTTCGCGCCGCCTGGTCGACGTGCAGCGTTACCCGCTGGGCAGCCGCTTTTTACTCTTTGCCAAGCTGACGGACCGCCTGGGCGGCACGCCCTTCCTGTATGCGTATCACGGCGACGCGGACGTGGTGATGACGCCGGCCGAAGTGAGGAAATTCCTCGGCGAATTCCGCCGCGGCCGCATCTGATTCCTACGAGGCAATGCAGGCCGCGCCGGCCTTGGCGCTGGCCCGCGGCTTGCCGAAGACGGCGATCGTCAAGGCGCAGCCGAGGGCGAACAGGCCGCCCACCACCATCGCGCTCGATACGCCCAGCCGGTCGACGGCCATGCCTCCCAGCAACGCGCCCGACGCCAGCGATACTTGCACGATGGCGACAAACAGTGCGCTGCTGCCTTCCATCAGCTGCGGCGCCGCCTTGAACATCCACGTCTGCACGGCGATCGGCATGGCGCCGAAACCGAAACCCCAGACGGCCACCAGCAACATGGCGGTGAGCGCATGGCTGCCGAACGCGGCCAGGGCCAGGGTGGACAGGCCCAGCACGGCGCCCGTCACCATCAGCGCGGCTCGTTCGTAGCGGCCGGCGGCCCAGCCGCCCACGAGGTTGCCGATGAAGCCGGAAGCGCCGTACACGAGCAGCATGGCGCTGACCGTGCCGGCCGCCAAGTGCGAGATTTGCGTGAGGAATGGCGCGATATACGTGTAGGCGGCGAACTGGCCCGTGAAGAGCATGGCCGTGGCGATCAGGCCCAGCCTGGCCTTGCGGATGCCGAAAATCATCGGCAACTGGCGCAAGCGGATGGCTTGCGTCGGTGGCAGCTTGGGCAGCAGCAGCAACTGGCCTACGAAGACCAGCACGGCAATGGCGCTGGCCGCGCCGAAAGCCACTCTCCAGCCGACCAAGTCGCCCACCAGCGCGCCGGCCGGCACGCCCGCCACCGTGCCCAGCGAGACGCCGGCGAAGATGATGGACATGGCGCGCGACGCGTGCTGCGGCGCCACCAGGCGCGGGCCGATGGCACTGCCGATGGCCCAGAAGCCGCCCACGCCGACGCCCAGCATGGCGCGGCCCAGCAGGATGGCACCGTAGGACGGCGCCAGCGCCACCAGCAAGTTCGAAACGACCAGCAGGGCCGTGAGGGCCAGCAGCACGATGCGGCGGTCCAGGCGGCCCGAGCCGACGGTAACGAAGATGGCGGCAAATGCGGCAACGATGCCGGGCGTGGTGATCATCAAGCCCGCCTGGCCCTTGCTGATGGCCAGTTCGGCGGCCATGGCGGGCAGCAGGCCGACGGGCAGAAATTCGGAGGTGACGAGGGCGAAGGCGCCGATGCCGACCGATAGGACGGCCAGCCATGGCGCCACGGTGGTGTCGTCGCTGGTAGCGTTGGAAGGTATGTGCATAGGGGTTCCTGAAAAGCCGGGAGGTTTTTAACCGGTCGGTATATAATCAGGGCAGGCAGACATTGTTGTCAATAATTTTTTACCGAACGGTATGAAACAAGATAAAAAAGAGGCAGTAGCCAAGGCGAAAACGGGGCGGCCACGCACCTTCGACGCGGAAGAGGCGCTTGATTGCGCCATGAAAGTGTTCTGGGAAAAAGGCTATGAGGGCAGTTCCCTGCCGGAATTGACGAAGGCCATGGGCATGAACCGTCCCAGCCTGTATGCCGTCTTCGGCAACAAGGAGCAATTGTTCCACAAGGCGCTCGAGCGCTACAGCGACACGCGCATGCGGTTTTTCGATGCGGCGCTGGAACAGCCGACGGCGCGCCAGGTGGTGGAAGCCTTGCTGACGCAGTATGTCGACGCGCAAACTATGCCCGATGGGCCGCATGGCTGCATGGGCGTCAATGCGGCGCTCGCCTGCAGCGACGATGCCTTGCCGATCCGCGATGAACTGTTTGCGCGCCGCCTGCGTGGTGAAATCAAATTGCGCGACCGCTTGCGGCGCGCCAAGGAAGAGGGGGATTTGCCGCCCGATTCCTGCCCGGAGCAGCAGGCGCGCTTTGTCGTGACCTTGTCGCAGGGCATGGCCATCCAGGCGGCGGCCGGTGTATCGCGCGAGCAATTGCAGCAAATGGTGGGATTGCTGCTGCGCAATTGGCCGATGTAACTACCCTGTCGGGGCGATGGTCTTGGCCAGGTCGCTGGGCGCCTTGCGCCGCCAGGCGGCCGTCAGGGCGGCGGCCAGCATGTCCAGCTCGGCGTCCGCCAGGCACACCGTGATACCCGCCAGCCGTTCGCCCCACCACAGTTTTTCGCAGCCCGATGGCGTGATGACGGTGGCGATGTGCGCCGCTTCTGCATCGAGCAGTACGTTGATGTGCTCGTCATCTGGCAGGGTGGCAAAGATCTTCCCGCCCACGCGGAAGGCCGGACGGTCGTGATGTTCTTCCTCGGTGGTGTCGGGAAACGACAGTGCCAGATAGCGTAGTTCTTCCAGGTCGACCATTCCTCTTTCCCCCTGTTCGGATAGATAGCAGCGTGACTACATTTTGCCATGCTGTTTCGCCGCGTGGTGCAGCGGCATGCGAAAAGAAATGCGCAAGATGCGACACTGTCGTGCACGCTTGTGGCGCTTGCGCGACAGGTCCCGCTACCGCAGCAGGGGCAAAGTGCCCGTGCAGCCACGATTGTTCAGCTTGTTTTAGTGTGCTTATCATAAAAATATCTTACATGACTAAAAGAAAAATACTTTTCTTCCAGGGAATTTAAGATAGAATAGATTCAACGTTTTACCTGACCCGTCAACTGTCTGGTTTTGTCCCGGGAACCCGAACCCTTTCCAGGACGCTTGCAGTGCCGCCATGGCACGCCGCAAGGCCGCGATGTTTTGCGGAAGCCACGCCCCCGACCGCTCATCCTTGCAATTCTTGCGCTACGCCGACACGCCTCAATGCAGCGTGTATTCAGCTCAAGCGCCTTCACGTCTGTTGCGCCCGTTGAATACTTATTGACTGGATACCCATCATGAAAAATTTGCCTAAAATCGCCCTGTCCCTGATCGCTGCTGGTGTGTTTGCACACGCGAACGCCAGCACCATCAACGTGTCCACCGCTTATTTGAATGATGGCGTGGCGCTGGACGTCAAGAGCAGCGAGCTGTGGTGGGCTGGCAACGATAATAGCAGCAGCCTGCTCCTCGCCGGTTCGAGCATTTTGTCGGAAGGCAACCATACCTTGAGCATCGATGGACTGGAAAACTGCTGCGATGGCGGCCAGCAAGTCCAGTTCGCGGCGGACAACAGCAATTTCGCCAGCTTTTCCAGTGCCGATGGCCCGGTACCGGACTTGTCGGAACCGAGCTCCTACGCCATGCTGCTGACCAGCCTGGCCTTGCTGGGCTTCACGGCGCGCCGCAGGCAGGACGACAAGTTCTAAGCGCAAGTTGCAGGCAACGAGACTGCGCGCACCTCGCGGCGCACGTAAAAATCCCGCCGGTCTGTCAGGACACGGCGGGCTTTTTTGCATGCGCGTTGTCAGTCGCCGCTGTCTTCGTCTTCGTCGGCACCCTTGGCCGCCTTGCCGCGCTCGGCGTCGACGGCGCGCTGCAGGCTGGCCGCATCGCGGAAGAAGGCGTCCGTCGTGCGATCGGGGCTCAGGCGCAAGGCCGGCGGGTAGATCACCGACATATACGTCTCGTCGGCCAGGCGGCCGCTGGTCTGCAGGTTGCTCAGCAGGATCAGGGTCGAGCCGACGATGGCCAGCACGACGGCGACGAGGCCGAAGCGGCGCGGGTGCTGCGGCTTGATCGTGCACAAATGGTAATAGATCATGACGCAGACGATGACGATGAACATATGCCGACCGTAGCGCGTCAGCACTTCCAGCGACAGCGCATACGCCGCCACATTGCTGCCCAGTTCCCACACTTCCATGGCCAGCAAGCCGCAGCCGATGATGAACAGGTGGCGGCCGAGGCGTGCCACACGGCCAAACAAACGGTTTGCCACGGCCCAGATCGACGCCCACACCAGGCCGCCGGCCAGCGCGTAGGCGATGATCATCAGGTAGGAAATCGGGTCGAAGGCGTTTGCGTCGCCGAGCCAGTTGCTGAAGGCGGCCGAAGCGCCGATCATGGCCAGGCCGGCGACGGCGGGGAGCAAGCCTTCCCAGTCGTGCCTGGTCGTGTCGCTCAGTTCGGGCGCCACCGGCTGGTCGCTGGCGCGCACGCGCAAACGCGTGTGGCCCAGGCGCACGATGCTGTTGCCGTTCAAGGCCACTTGCAGTTGCCGTTGTCCCCGGTGGATCACGCCATTCTGGCTGCCCAGGTCGCGCAGCAGCAGGGCGCCTGCGCCGTCGTCTTCGACGATGGCGTGTGCGGCTGCCGTATGCGCATCGTCGAGGATGAAGTCGTTGTCATAGCCGCGGCCGATGCGGATCGGCAGCGACTCCATCCGCTGGCGTTGCCGCACTTCGCCATTCTCGGCGAGGATTTCGATGAAGTACGGTGCTTTCATGGCTTGCGGCCGCTTTCCCGCGACAGCGCTTCGAGGAAGGTGCGCGTGACGCGCATGCCGTTGGCGTAAGACACGCCGCGCGCGTCGATGCGGCTTTGCAGGCTCATGAGTGGCTCATCGGTGCTGGTGGCCAGCAGGGCAAAGTCGTACAGGCCGGTAAATTTGCGGTAGGCGCGCACGCACAGGACGGCGCGCAAGGGCAGCGTCTTGTTCTTGACGAACTGTTCGGTGCAATGGGGCCCCGTCAGGTGCGCGCTCTTGTAGCTGCCGAAACTTTCATTCTTGAACGAGGCGCTGGCCAGCTCGGAAAAGCGCAGCGCGCCCAGTTCGCTACTGCGTAAAAATTCATGGCGCATCGACACTTGCCCCGTCTGCAGGGCGCCGGAGATGAAGATGGCCGATTCCATGGCGCAGCTGGTGTTGTCGAGCATGTAGGGCTTGTCGGACTTGACGTTGGAGCGGCCCCAGCAGCGCATCTGGTCCGACTCGCGCACGGGCACGCGGTACGGGCCCATGGCTTTCAGGCTCAACGGTGTGTCGAGCAGGCGCGCCAGCATGACTTCCTGGTGCGCCAGCAGCTGTGCTGTCACCAGCGGTTTGAAGTCCTTGGGCGGCTTGCCTTGCTGCGCCACCTTGGCCAGCAATTGCTGGGCATAGCGGGCGGGCACGAGAAAGCTGACGAGTTCACCATCGAGGCGTTTCGAGACATTGATGCCGGCGACGTCGCCATTCGCCGTGACGCTGGGGCCGCCGCTCATGCCGGAATTGATCGGTCCCGTAAACATCAGCTGGTCGTAAAAGCTGCGCGTGACGACGCCGTTGTACGAGCCTTCCGAGATGGCGAAGCCCAGGTCCAGCGGATTGCCCATCGAATACAGGTACTGGCCCTGCGTCAGGGGCGCCAGCGCTTCCGGCATCTTGAAAAAACCCGTGCCATGGCGGTTCACGCGCAGCACGGCCAGGTCATGCAGCACGTCGACGGCCAGCAATTCCACATTGCCGCGCTGGCCGCTGGTGTCCACCCATTCGCCCACGTAGGTGTCCGGGTCGAGTGCAAATTGAGAGACCACGTGATAGTTGCTCACCACCAGGTCGCCCGTGCCGATCAAAAAGCCCGAGCCGACCGACGACTGCGTGCGGCCGTTTTTCAGCAGCACGCGTACTTGCAGGATGTCGGCGCGCGCCGCCGTGTACAGCTTTTGCGCGGCCGACGAGGGCGGCGGGAGGGCCGCATGTTCGGTGGCGGCGGGCGCGGCGGTGGCCGGCGGCGGTTTGGCGGGGGGCGTCGAAGCGGTGGGGGGCGCGGCTGGCGTAGGCGCCGGGGCCGCGTGTGCGCCTGCGGCAGCGCACAGGCTGGCCAGCAAGAAGGCGTAGTTAGATAATTTCATGCATCCTTTGTGCGTGAGCAGGAGCGAAGCGGGCGCGGGCCGGCGCCCAGGTGACGCGCCGCCGCGCGCCGGCCCGGGAATTACAGGGCGCCGTCTTCCAGCGCCGGCGCCGTTTCCGGCGTCATCATGTGACCGAGCTTGCTTTGCTTGGTATTCAGGTAGTGCTGGTTGAAGGCATTGCGGTTCACCAGCAGCGGCACCCGTTCGGCCACCGTGATGCCCAGCGCTTCCATGGCGGCGATCTTGCGCGGGTTGTTGGTCATCAGGCGCAGGCTATGGATGCCGAATTGCGCAAACATGGGCTTGCACAAGGTGTAGTTGCGCGCATCGGCCTTGAAACCCAGCTGTTCATTCGCCTGCACCGTGTCGGCGCCCGCTTCCTGCAGGCGGTAGGCGCGGATCTTGTTGATCAGGCCGATGCCACGCCCTTCCTGGCGCAGGTACAGCAAAATGCCGCGGCCTTCCTCGGCGATGCGTTTCAAGGCGCCTTCGAGTTGCGCGCCGCAGTCGCAGCGTTGGGAAAACAGCACGTCGCCCGTCAGGCACTCGGAATGCACGCGCGCCAGCACCGGTTCGCCGTTTCCGATATCGCCCAGCACCATGGCCAGGTGTTCCTTGCCTGTGGCGTGCTCGACAAAGGCGTGCAAGGTGAACTGGGCCCACGGCGTCGGCAGTGCGCAGGAAGTCGTGTAATCCAATTCGCCTGTCGCCAGGAGGTCTGCGCCGCTTTGCATGGTTGTGCTCATATAAGTAATTATCAAAAATAAAAGGCGCGCGACACCACTCCGGTGCCGGCGCGCCTTGCCATCATACCAAAAAGCAGGGAAACGTTTTCCCTGGCTGCCATTCGGTTGTTGCAATGTCTGGTGATAAGCCTTACTTAGGGGCACTTCCTCCTTTTACAAGGTGAATTGCTGGCTTTGCCTGGCGGACGCCGCCGCCAGGCACGGGAAATCAACTGCCGATGCGTCCGCCGTCGTTCTTGGTGATCACGATGGTGGCAGAGCGGGGACGCTTGCCGGCGCCATAGCCGGCGTTGGCCGGCCACTGGCTCGTGTATTTGGACGGATCGCCGATATTGGCCAGCGCAGTGTTTTCGCCCGGATGCTGGATGTTGATGAACATGGTCTTGCCGTCGGGCGTTTCACTGATGCCCGTGATTTCCGAGCCGACCGGCCCCACCAGGAAGCGCTTGAGCGTGTCGGCCGTGGGTTTCTTGCCGATGAAGGTGTCGACCGCGAGGTTGCCGCCGGCCGCCGTGGCGTAGTTCAGGGTGGACTTTGCGCCGTCGCCGACCTTGCCGGGGATGGCCGCCAGCATCATGCAATTGGTGACATCCGTGTACGCGCCATCGTCGGTCTGGATCCAGCAAATGCCCGTGTAGGGGCTGAAGGCCAGGCCGTCCGGGCTCGAGAAATCCTGGTCGGCCGTCAGGTTCGACAGGTTGATCTTGCTGGCGTCGGCGCCGCTCTCGGCGCCAAACAGGTAGACATCCCAGCTAAAGCTGGTGGCTGCGGCCGCGCCCGTGCCTTCCTTGAAGCGGATGATGTGGCCATTCGGATTACCGTTCTGCGCGCTGCTGCCTTTCATGTCCGTGTAGGCGCGTGGATTGGCGCTGTCCGGCGCCAGCTGCGACGAACCGCTCGGATTGACGGTGCGGTTCGAGTTATTGGTCAGCGTGTAGTAGATCTCGCCATTGGCCGGGTTGACCGAGCACCATTCCGGACGGTCCATCTTCGTCGCGCCCACGGCGTCGGCAGCCAGGCGGGCATTGACCAGCACATCGGCCAGGTCGGCGAACTTGTAGGCGCCATATGCCTGGATCAGCGCGTTCGACATGGCCAGCTCGATCCACTGGCCCGTGCCGTCGGCGGCCAGCTTGGCCACGTACAGCTTGCCCGAATCGAGGTATTTGTCGCCGGTGGCCATGCGGTCGGCCGGATTGGCGTCCGCGGCGGCCCAGACGGCGGTCGTGACGAACTTGTAGATGTATTCGTTGCGCGAATCGTCGCCCATGTAGACGGCCAGCTGCTGGCCCACGGTCGGCACGCTGAAGGCGGCGCTTTCGTGCGCGTAGCGGCCCAGCGCCGTGCGCTTGCGGATGGCTTTGGTCTTGTCGTACGGGTCCATCTCGACGATGTAGCCCATGCCGTTCAATTCATTGCGGTAGTCGTCGCTGCCGTTGGTCGAGGCGCCGATCTTGCTCAGGTTCCAGCGCGCGTACTTGTCGTCGCTGCCGCCCGTTTCCCAGCCGTGGCGCGAGGCGCCGCCCTGGCTGCGGCCATAGCGGTTCAGCGAAGCCTCGGACTTGTCGCCGCGCGCCGCATTGTCGGTGGCCGAGCGGGTGAAATAGCCGGACCAGTTTTCTTCGCCGGAGAGGTAGCTGCCCCATGGCGACTTGCCCGTGCCGCAGTTGTTGATGGTGCCGCGCGTCTTGGTGCCGGTCGGCGAATACTTGGTCACCACGAGGGCGTTGCCGCGTACCGGGCCGGCAATCTCGATGTCCGTCAGCGGCGTGACGCGGCGGTTGAAAGCGGAATCGTTGACGGTGGCCCAGGCGCTGCCCGTCTTTTTGACTTCCACCACGCTCAGACCGTGGACGGCCACTTCCTTGTCGACTTCGGCGGCGGGGCGCGGCAGCGAGGTGGTGCCGCCATTCACGTGCAGGAAGTGCGAGGACAGTTTTTCGTCGGTGGTTGCTTCGTGGTTCATGGCCAGCAAGCCCCGTTCGGCGCCGGACGCCAGCGGTGCACCGGCGGCGGAGAGGCCGTAGTATTCCATGCCGTCATGGTGGTCGCCGGCGCGGTTATCGAAATCGGTATCGCTGCCATCGTTCTTGTAGGCTGGCGTGGCTGCGCGCAGCGAGTCGCCCAGCGCATACAGGGCGGTGGCCGTGTAGCCGGCCGGCACCGACACGACATCGGCCAGGCTTTTTGGCACGGCGGTGAAGGCCAGCAGTTTTTCGGGTGTCGGCGTCGGCGTGACGGCGGCTGCATCGCTGCCGCCACCGCAAGCGGACAGTCCCATCGATCCCATGACGGCGGTGGCGGCCGTGACGGCGCTGCCGCGCAGCCAGTTGCGGCGGCTCAGGCGGGCGTTCAGGATGCTGTTGAAATGATTGTCGTGGGACGCGTTGCTGTCAATGTCGTTCAGATCGGTGGCGCTGATGGCCAGATCGTTGGGCTTGTTCATGGGCTGCGATGTCCTGTGGTTGCGTGATTTAAAGGCAACCGCATGATAGTCAGCGTATGTGACCGCGCCATGTCAGATGGATGACAAGACGGTGACAGGCAGCCCTCGGCCTTATTTGACCTTGCGAAAACCGCGCTCCACCAGCAACAGCATGCCGCCGAAGATGGACAGGTTCTTCAGGAAGTTCGTCAGCTGATCCTGGAAGTGGGCCGCATCAGCGCTCCAGAAGGCGTGGAAGATCAAGGTGGTGGGGATCAGGAACAGCGCCAGGGCCAGCGCCGCCCAGCGCGCCTGCCAGCCAGTAATCAGCAGCAGGCCGCCGCCCACTTCCAGGACGATGACGCCCACCAGCAAGATATTGGCGATCGGCAAACCCTGGCTGGCCATGTAGCCGGCCACGCCCGCAAAGCCGCCGATTTTCAGCAAGCCCGAGACAAAGAACAGCACGCCAAGGGCGGCACGGCCGAGGGGGAGCAGCAGATCAGTGTTATTTTTCATGTTAATCCAATTGTTTTTATCAAGATTTAAGGTTGACTTGCGGTGCCTGGCAAAACCGTAGCGAGCGGCAGTGATTTGTGGCCAAGAAGCGCAACCGTACTTTAGTACGGGGGCGCCGAGCCGGTGAGCATCGCAGGCCGCAAAGCGCAACGCGCAGTAGGTTTGGCCAGGTACCATCATTTAGGCAAGTCGAAGACGAGTACTTCAGCGTCTTCTGCTTGCGTCAATGTCACGGCCGCTTCTTGCGTCAGTTTCAGCGCATCGCCCGCTTTCAAGGGCGTGCCGTTGACCACCAGGCTGCCGCGGATCAGGTGCACATAGGCAAGGCGGCCTTCGTCGAGTGCATGTTCGGCCTGTTCGCCTTCCTGCAGGATGCTGGCGTAGATGGCTGCATTTTGGTGGATCAGCACGGAACCCTGGCGGCCGTCGGAGGAGGCGATCAAACGCAACTTGCCCCGTTTGCTCTCCGGCGTGAAGTGTTTCTCTTCATAGCTGGGTGGAATGCCTGTCACGTTTGGCTGGATCCAGATCTGCAGGAAGTGCAAGCCATCCGTCGCCGAGTGGTTGAACTCGCTGTGGCGCACGCCGCTGCCGGCGCTCATGCGCTGCACATCGCCGTAGTGCAGGACGGAGCCCGTGCCCATGCTGTCCTTGTGTTCGAGCGCGCCGTCGAGCACATATGAAATGATTTCCATGTCGCGGTGGCCGTGCGTGCCGAAACCCTGGCCTGGCGTGACGCGGTCTTCATTGATCACCAGCAGGGGGCCAAAGCCCATGTGCAAGGGATCATGGTAGCTGCCGAAAGAAAAGCTGTGGTGGGAATTGAGCCAGCCGTGGTTGGCGGCGCCGCGTTCTTCGCTATGACGAATCTGTAACATGGTGGACTCCGTTTCTAAGGGTTAATGTGCGATAATTTCGAAGGACCGTTGCCTGGCGCTACGCCGTGGCTTCTTTTCTGCCCTTCGCTTTACGATGGAGAAAGTATAGGCCCCTGCGCAGAGAAAGAAAAACGGAAAATCTTGCGACCTATGATCGAAAAAATCGAATGTTAAGACTCAGCCTGGAAGCCCTGCAAATCGTCGACGCCATTGACCGCCGCGGATCGTTCTCGTCGGCCGGCAAGGAGTTGCATAAAGTCCCGTCCACCATTTCCTATACGGTGGCCAAGCTGGAAGACGACCTGGGCGTGCAAGTGTTCCAGCGCAATGGCCCGAAAGTCATGCTGACGGCGGCCGGCCAGGAGTTGCTGAAAGAGGGCCGCTATTTATTGAAGGCGGCCCAGGACCTCGAGCACCGCGTGCGCCGGGTGGCGTCCGGCTGGGAAACGGAATTGTCCATCGGCATCGATTCCATGTTTTCCGCCGTGGCCCTGGCCGACGATGTGCGCGCTTTTTACGACGTGGCGCAGCAGACGCGCTTGCGCCTGTCGCAAGACACCCTGTCGGGTACCTGGGAAGCGTTGCTGGACCGGCGGGCCGACTTGCTGGTGGGTGCACCCGGTGACGGGCCGGCGGGCGGCGGCTATATCGCGCAGCCGATCGGCATGCTCGACTTCGTCTTTGCCGTTGCGCCCACGCATCCGCTGGCGCAAGTGCCGGAGCCCTTGTCGCGCGGCCACCTGCAGCAGTACCGGGCTGTGGTGGTGGCCGATTCGGCGCGCCAGATGGCGCCGCGCACCGTGGGGCTGCTGCTGGGACAAGATGCCTTGAGCGTGCCGAACATGCAGGTCAAGTTCGATTACCAGGTGCTGGGGCTGGGTTTTGGTTTCCTGCCGGGGCCATGTGCCCGCGCCGCCATCGCGCGCGGCCAGCTGGTGGAAAAGGCCGTGGAAGAGCCGAAACCGTCGGAAACGTTTTACCTGGCCTGGCGCGTGGGCGAGGATGGCGCCGCGCTGCGCTGGTGGATGGCGCGCATGCGCGAACCGGATGTGTTTGCACGCCTGACGCAGCATCTGCCGGGCCGCGCGTGACACTCGGTCATGACAGGCCCGGGACGCAGTGCCGGGCCATTCGGCGTAGGTCTTAAAATGTTGACATACGCCAACATTTTTAAGTTACCATATTCACAGTATTTCCCGCCCGACCTCCACGCCCCATAGTGGGATTTTGATGATTACATACACCGCAGCGCCCCTGAAAGTTTCCCTCGACCTGGCCCAAGAGTGGGGTTGCCATGCTTGAGGCGAAGGTTGCGCTGTGCCTGCGCCTGGCCCAGGATGCCCGTGAACAGGCGGGGCCGCAGCAGGCCGCCACCCTGGCGCGGCTGGAGGAAGAACTGGAGCGCTTGCGCGGCGCCAGCCGGCCCGTGGTGCGTGTGGCGCCGGCCGACGCCTTGCTGGAAATCGATCCCGATGGTTTCCTGATCGGCTGGAACCATGGCGCCGAACAGATGTTCGGTTATTCCGAATTGGAAGCGCTGGGCCAGCACATCCTGTTTTTGTATCCGGAAGACGACGCGGAAGCGAGCGTGCTGGAACTGCATTTCACCCAGGGCGACGTGGCCACCGATGTGCGCCGGCGCAAGAAGTCGGGCATGGTGACGTGGCTGCGCATGCACCGCCACGTGATCCACGACCAGGCGGGCAAGGCTTGCGGCATGGCCGTGCGCCTGTCGGCCATGAGCGAGCCGCTGTCCGACGTGGATAAGGTCAAATTGCACGCGCGCATCATCGAAGACAGCGAGCAAGCCGTGCTGATCACGGATGCGGAAGAGCGCATCGTCTCGATCAACAGTTCCTTTAGCCGCATCACCGGCTACTCGCCAGCGGAAGCCATCGGCCGTACGCCGGACTTGCTGCGCTCGGGCGTGCACGATCCCGACTTCCGCGCCAAGGTGCGCGCCGCCATGCGTGGCCACGGCTCCTGGCGCGGCGAAATCATCGGCAAGCGCAAGAATGGCGAACTGTTCCCGCAAGACGTCACCATCAGCGTCGTGCGCGACGAGTTCGGCGAAATCAGCCACGTGTTTTCCCTGTTTTCCGATATCTCAGTGCACAAGGATGCCGAAGCGCGCATGCAGCGCATGGCCAACTACGACAGCCTGACGGGCTTGCCCAACCGCTGCCTGCTGAATCAATTGGTGGACCAGGGCCTGGCCGAAGCGAAACGGCAGGGCACGCATGGCGCACTGATGGTCATCGACATCAGCCGCATCGGTTCCATCAGCGACACGCTTGGCCATGAAGTGGGCGACCAGCTGGTGATCGCCATCGGCCAGCTGTTCCGTGGCGCCCTGCGCGACGCGGACATCCTGGCGCGGGTCGACAACAGCAAGTTCGTCGTGGCGCTGCTGCATATCGAAAAGCGCGAACATGCGGCGAATGTGGCGCAAAAGCTGCTCAACCTGCTCGAAGCGCCGATCAATATCGACACGCACGCCCTGCATGTGGGCGCCAGCATCGGCATCACCGTGTATCCGGAAGACGGGCTGGAAGCGCCGGCCCTGTTCCGTTTTGCCGACGTGGCCGTGGCCAAGGCGGGGCAGACCATCGAATCGACCTTCCTGTTTTACCGTGAGGACATGAACCGCAGGGCCAAGGAACATTTGCGCCTGGAAAGCGAGATGCGGCTGGCGCTGGGCGACAAGGAGCTGGAATTGCATTACCAGCCGAAAGTGAGCCTGGCCAGCGGGCGCATCGTGGGCGCGGAAGCCTTGCTGCGCTGGAAGCATCCGATGCGCGGCATGGTCTCGCCCGGCGTCTTCATCCCCGTCGCCGAGGAAACCAGTTTAATCCTGGAACTGGGCACCTGGGTGCTGGACGAGGCCTGCCGCCAGATCCGCAGCTGGGAAGACCGTGGCCTGCACATGCCGGCCATCGCCGTCAACCTGTCGGCGCGCCAGTTCGATGAACAATTGCCGGCGCGCATAGCGGCCGTGCTGGAACGCTATGGCGTGCGGCCCGACCAGATCATGCTGGAAATCACGGAAAGCCTGTTGATGCGCGGTGCCGACAAGGTAATCGACATCATGAACCAGCTGGTGGCCATGGGCCTGGCGCTGGCGCTGGACGACTTCGGCACCGGCTATTCCAGTCTCGCCTACCTGAAGAAATTCCCCATCAGTACCTTGAAAATCGACCGCTCGTTTGTCATCGGCTTGCCGTTCGAGGAAAACGATTGCGCCATCGCCCGCGCCATCGTCACCATGGCGCAGCAGCTGCGCCAGGAAATCGTCGCCGAAGGGGTGGAAACGGCCGAGCAGATGCGCTTCCTGCGCGAACTGGGTTGTGACCAGCTGCAAGGATATCTGTTCAGCCCGGCTGTGCCGGCGGCCGAATTCGAGCTGATGCTCGATGAAGGCCGGCAGTTGCGCCTGGAAGCGCTGGTCTGAGCGGCGGCGCTCAGACGCGCAGCAATCCGCGAAAGCCCCGGCCCGCATAATACGACTCGGCGCCATTGTGGTAGACGAATACCTGTTCATAGCGGCGGTCGCAAAACAGGGCGCCGCCCAGCGCCCGGATACTGTCCGGCGTCGCAATCCAGCTCGAGGTTTTCTGGTCGAACGGTGCCAGTGCCTGCAACTTGCGGTACTGGTCTTGCGTCAGCAATTCGATACCCATTGCCTGCGCCATGGCCATGGCGCTGCCAGCCGGCTTGTTGGCCTTGCGCGCGGCCAAGGCCGCAGCATCGAAACACAGGCTGCGCCGGCCCATCGGACTTTCTGCTGAGCAATCGAAAAACGTGACGGTGCCCGTCTCGCCGGCGTGCGCGATGACGTCCGGTTCGCCGCCCGTGTCTTCCATTTGCTGCAAGGCGGCCAGGCTGGCGGGAGCGGAGTTCAGGCGAGACAGCACTGCATGCCAGCTCAGGCCGGCATGGCGGTGCATATGCTGGGCGAAGCGCGCTTGCAAGGTGCTGATCAGCGCATCATGTGCGGTGGACTTCATCAGTGGCTCCCTGGAAATTGAATGTAACAAGCCGATTATAGGCTGCGATGCGTGCGGGCGGCGCTCACCCCAGCTTCACTTTTTCCAGCAGGTAATCGAGCATCACGCGCACGCGGGCCGGCACTTGCAAACCCGGCCCCACGAAGACGGCGTGCACGAGTTCCTTGTCGCCCGGATTGTAGTCCTGCAGCAAGGGTATTAAATGACCTTGCTCGATATCGCGCTGCACGTGCTGGCGCGAAAAACGTCCCAGTCCCATGCCCGCTAGCACCAGCTGGCGCATGCTTTCGCCATCGCTGACGCAGGTATTGCCTTGCGGCGTCACCTGCATGGTGTTGCCCGCCTCATCGAGGAAGGGCCAGGTTTCGTTCTGGCAGCGGAAGTTGAACGCCAGCAGATTGTGCTGCGATAGCTCCTGCGGCGTGCGCGGGAGGCCGTGCCGCGCCACGTAGGCGGGAGAGGCGACCACGACCATCGCGTCTTCGCCTAGTTTGCGTGCCACCAGGTTCGACTCCTTCAGCTTGCCCGTGCGGATGGCGATGTCGGTGCGGTCTTCCAGCAAGTCGACGATGGCGTCGCTGACGACGACGTCAAGCACGATGTCGGGATAGCGCTGCGCGAACTCGGGCAGGGTGGGCAGCAGATGGCGCACGCCGAACGGCACGAAACAGTTGATGCGCAAGCGCCCGCGCGGCGCCGCCCCTTGCGCCGCTTCGCGCTCGGCGCCGTCGATATCGTCGAGAATGCGCTTGCACTGCACAAAGAAGGCGTCACCCTCGGGCGTGGTGTGCAGCTGGCGTGTGCTGCGCTGGAGCAAACGTGCGCCGAGCCGCGCTTCCAGTCGATTGACGAGCTTGCTGACGGCCGACGGCGTCAAGGCGAGGCGGCGCGCGGCGGCGGAAAAGGCCCCCGTTTCCACCACGGCGGCAAACACGGCCATCTCGAACGCCCGGTTGATGTCTTGCCTGGCCATTATTGAATCCATTTCACAGGTGTTTCCATTATGAGAGTCTATATCAAAAGTATTTCTCTCGATACACTGGCTGGCTTGAACTATTTGTTGGAGCCATCATGACCACCGCAAGCCCTGTTTCCACTTCAGCCAGCAAGATGCCGCCCGGCGTGCTGGCGCTGGCCGTCGGCGCCTTTGCCATCGGCGTCACAGAATTCATCGTCGTCGGCATCTTGCCGACCATCGCTAAGGATTTGCATATTTCCATCGAATCGGCCGGCTCGCTGGTCAGCCTGTATGCACTGGCGCTGGCCATCGGCACGCCGCTGCTGGTGCTGCTGATGTCGCGCTTGCCGCGCAAGGCTGCCTTGCTGGGTCTGATGAGCGTGTTCCTGGCCGGTAACTTGCTGGCCGCCTTTTCCCACACGTTTGAATGGTTGCTGGTGGGGCGGGTCATTACGGCCGTGGCGCACGGCACCTTCTTTGCCATCGGCGCCACCGTGGCCGCCAGCCTGGTCAGCAAGGCGCAGGCGGGCAGGGCGATTTCCGTGATGTTTGCGGGATTGACTTTGGCCATGGTGATTGGCGTGCCGTTCGGCAGCTTCCTCGGCAATTTGATGGGCTGGCGCTTGCCCTTCTTTGCCGTGGTGGTCCTGGCCGCACTGGGCCTGGCGGCCATGGCGCGCTGGCTGCCGGCAGGTTTACCGCAAGGCAAGGGAGGCAAGGCCATGACGCAGCTGGCGGCCCTCGGCAGTGGCCCCATCCTGACCATGATGGCGATTACGACGTTCGGCTTTGGCAGCAGCTTTGCCGCCTTCACGTTTATTACGCCCATCCTGACGGATGTGACGGGCTTTTCCGCCACCATGGCCAGCGCCTTGCTGATCGTCTTTGGCGCCGCCACCTTTGCCGGCAACTTGGCGGGCGGCTACCTGACCAGCCACCTGGGCTGGCAAAAAGCCTTGCGCCTGATGCTGCTGTTGCTGGCTGCCACGCAAGCGGGCGTGGCGTTGAGCATCGCTTCGCCCTCGATGATGACGGTGATGCTGTTCGTCTGGGGCGTGTTCTCCTTCGGCCTGTCGCCCGCCCTGCAGGCCGGCATGCTGGCCACGGCCGAGCGCTACACGCCGCAAGCCGTCGATTTCGCCTCGGGCCTGAACATTTCCGCCTTCAACCTCGGCATTTCCTTCGGCTCCATGCTGGGGGCGCTGATGGTCTCGCGCCAAATGATGGCGTCGTCACCGTGGGCCGGCGTGGCCGCCGCCTTGCTGGCCCTGTTGCCGCTGGCGTGGCTGGCGCGCCGCAACCTGGCGTCCCATGTGGCGGGGGCGGCCGTGCACTGAGGTTCAGGTATGCACGGCGGCGGCCGGCGCCCGTTTCTGGCGCTGCGCCATATAGGAACTGCCCATGGACGCGGCCATGATCATGGCGATGGCCAGCCATTGCCCGGCCCCCAGGCGTTCGTCCAGCAGGATGAACGCCAGCATGGCCGCCACGGCCGGCTCCATGCTGCTCATGATGCCGAACGCTTGCGGCGTCAGGCGTTTCAGGGCCACCATTTCCAGCGAAATGGGAATGGCGCTGGAAATGAGGGCCACGCCCAGCCCCACGGCCAGTACCACCGGCGAGAGCAGGGCGGCGCCGCTATGCGCCACGCCCACAGGCACCACCACCAGCGCGGCCATGGCCAGGCCCAGCGAGACGGAATGACCCGCATGCAAATGGCTGGCGCGCTTGCCGAAGATGATATAGGTGGCCCAGCAGACGGCGGCGCCCAGCGCGAACAGCACGCCGGTGGGATCGAGCTTGCTGACGTCGTGGCCGAGCGGCAGCAGCAGCACCAGTCCCGCCACGGCCAAGGCCACCCAGACAAAGTCGAGCGGGCGGCGCGAGGCCAGCAGCGCGACGGCCAGCGGGCCGGAAAACTCGATCGCCACGGCGATGCCGAAGGGTATTGTGCGCAGCGCCATATAGAAACACAGGTTCGTCAAACCCAGCGCGGCGCCATACAGGGCCACCGTGCGCAGGTCGGCGCGGCTCAGCTGCCAGCGCCACGGGCGCCAGAACAGCAGCAGCAACAGGGCGGAAAAGCCCACGCGCACGGCCGTCGTGCCTTGCGCGCCCACCAGAGGGAACAGGCTGTGCTTGGCCCATGAAGTGCCCAGGCCCAGGCAGGTGACGGAGCCGAGGATGGCCAGCAGGGGAATAAACGAGGAATAGCGGCGTAATGGCATGGTGATAAAAGGCTTGATATCGGAATAGCGAAAGTTTATTGTGTCCGCTCCGATATTTGCACTGCATTTTGACCTCCATGACGCAACTTTCGCTCACGCCCTCCCTTGCCCTCGACGCCTTCGACCTGGCGATCCTGGACATCTTGCAGCGCGATAACACGACCTCGCAGCGCGAAATCGCCCAGGCCGTGCACCTGTCCGCGCCGGCCGTGCAGCGGCGCATCCGCCGCCTGCGCGAAAGCGGCGTGATCCGTCATGAGGTGGCCGTGCTTGACGCGAGCCGCCTGGGCCGTCCCCTGATCTTGACGGTGGAAGTGCATCTGCACGACGAGCATCCGCAGCGCACGGCCGGCATGCGCGCGCGCATCATGGCCGAGTCTGCCATACAGCAGTGCTACGGCATCACGGGCGAGGCCGATTACCTGCTGATCATTACCGCCAGCAGCATGGCCGAATACGAGGCGCTGACGGAACGCCTGTTCGGCGGTGACGACAATATCCGGCGCTACCGCACCTCGGTGGCACTGACCTGCCTCAAGATGGGCTTGCACGTGCCGCTGGGATAGAAAAAGGCCAGACAGATGAGCATATCCAAAAGCAGGCAAGCCGCCATGACGGCAGCCATGCCCGCCAGCCTGCGCACCGCCGTGGCTGCTTATCAATGGGCGCGCGACAGCATCGGTGAGTCGGATGCAGCCGTCTACCACCTGCATGGCAGGGACGGTGCGCCGGACCTGTACCTGAAGCACGGCAGGGCTGTTACCGCCGCCGACATCGCCGACGAGGCGGCGCGCCTGCGCTGGCTGGCGCAGTACCTGCCCGTGCCGGCGGTGGTCCAGTTCGCGCGCGTCGCAGGCCCGGATCAGGCATGGCTGCTGATGACGGCACTGCCGGGTGCAACGGCGTCCCAGGTGCTGGAGGCGAATCCTGCGCTGGGCCTCGCTGTGGTCGATGCGCTGGCCGCCTTCCTGCGCCGCCTGCACGCGCTTCCCGTGGGCGACTGCCTGTTCGACGCCGGCCCTGCCGTTCGGCTGGCCCAGGCGCGCCAGCGCATCGATGCGGGCCTAATCGATGCCGACGATTTCGATGCCGGTAGGGAAGGCTGGACGGCGGAGCAGGTGTGGGTGGCGTTGCAGGACTGCCTGCCAATCACGTCCGACCTCGTCGTCACGCATGGCGATTTTTCGCTGGAGAATATCCTCCTGCAGGAAGGCGCCGTCGTCGGCTGCCTCGACGTGGGACGGGCGGGCATCGCCGACCGCTACCAGGACATCGCCATCGTCTGGCGTGCTCTCGGTGAGTTGGACGCCGCGCTACAGCAAAGGTTTGTCGAGCAATATGGGCTCCTTGACATCGATCAAGGCAAGCTGCAATTTCACTTGCTGCTCGACGAGCTGTTCTGAATGGGGGCCGACGGATAGCCGCCGGCTTTACTCTGGCAAAATCAGCAGGGATGAATGGGGGAGTCTGAGAATGGGGGAGCAAGGAAATGCGCATCTGCTTGAGCCTGGCCTTCTTGCTGCCTGGCTGGCCGCACGTTCCATTGCACGTGGCTTGGCGCTGCCCGTGCCCGATCACGGCGGCTGGCGCGTCGATACGGGCTTGCCCACGGAATTCCGGCGCTACGTTTTTTCGCGACCGGTTCCGGGAATTAGCGAGTTGGCAGCTTCGATTCACCGTCCGCATATTTTCATCAAGATGTGTGGTTCCGGGGAGCAATTGCTCCGCCTCTTGCCGTCTCGATGGCAATTGCTGCCTGGCGGTTTTTTCATGACCCATGAAGGCAGTCTGCATGCGCCAGCTTTGCCGGCCGGGTACCGGCTTGACGTCGCAACGTCGCAGGCAATCACGACGGCGCGTATTTTCACTGTCGATGGGGCTCTTGCCGCCAGCGGCCATGCCGTGGAACATGCCGGCGTCTTTGTTTTTGACCGTATCGTTACTGAAGCCGCGCATCGGCGCCGGGGGCTGGGGCGAGTACTGATCGCCGCGCTGGGGGCCAGGCAGAGATCGGGCAGCGCGCGTCGGGTGCTGGTGGCAACCGAGGATGGCTTGAAACTGTATGCGAGCCTGGGCTGGCATACTCAGTCACCCTATTCGACGGCCACGATTACCTAAGGTTGCGATTGCGCAGCGTGGATGCCGCCGGGCGGCCATGTTACGACTCAGGCTCCTCGCGCTCGGCATCGCGTTCGCGGCAGCTTAATGACGCGTAATGGCCTTTGGGCATCCGGGTCTTGATCGCAACCTCGTTCAATGCATGCCGGATATCGACAGGGTCGGTCAAGGTGCAGCGCTGGGCGCGGGCGAACGCTTGCAGCTTTTGCGTGTTGCCGCGCACCCTGACCGTGACGCCGGCGCCGGGGCTGACGCAGCAGCCGATGTACTGCGAGATGTATTCTTCTTCGATGAGCACCAGTTCATGTCCCATGAAGCTTGCCGGCTTCTTCAGCAGGTAGTAATCGGTGTAATCGAAGCGCTGCTTGGGGTACTTGCCGAGGTAGCCTTCGCGCATGTAGGCTTGGATGGCCTTGCCGGAGGTGCCCACTCTGTCCGTCGTGCCCTTTTTCAGGTGCAGCGCATGGAGCAAGCCTGTTTCGAGCCCAGGATCGGCAACAGTAGCGGCAACAGTAGCGGCAACGGCGCTGGCGCTGGCGCAACTGGCGGCGAGCAGAAGAGCGCCGAGCAGGCGGCGGGTGCGGCATTCAGACATGGCAGTGATTGCTTGCATATATTTCACGCGAAGAGGAGAAGAGGCCAGTGTAGCGCACGCCACGCGGTACGCATGGCACAATGCGTGATTCGCATGCCACTCATCCCAGGACTTTCATGACCCGCGCCATCCTTGACGAAACCCAGATCCATCCCGCCGCCCGTCCTTTGATCGGCAGCAAGCACAAGGACATCGTGCGCGAAGTGCAGGCGGCCATCGCCGCGCATCAGGTGGTGGTGGTCGGCATGGCGCTCAATCCGTTTCCGCGCAAGGCGCGCAAGATCCTCGACGTGCTGGGTACGCCTTACCACTACCTGCAATACGGCAGCTATTTGAACCAGTGGCACCGCCGCAATGCCTTGAAAATGTGGACGGGCTGGCCCACGTTTCCCATGGTCTTTGTCAACGGTGTGCTCATCGGTGGCGCCAGCGAGCTGCAAAAGCTGGTGGAAAATGGCGAGTTCAGCGCCATGCTGGCGAAGAAAGTGCGCCAGTTTTAAGACCTGCCTTACGCTCCTTACTCGCCTGGCCGCCACGGCGACTTGCGCGTGCGTAAGGGGTCGAGCAAGCCGCGCAAATCGTTGTGGTCGAGCTCGTACATCAGCGCAATTAAACTACCCAGTTCGCCCGAGGGGAAGCCCTCGCGCGCGAACCAGCCCAGGTAATGGCCCGGCAAGTCGGCCAGCAAGCGCCCCTGATATTTCCCATATGGCATTTCGCGCGTGACCAGCAGCGCCAGTTTTTCTGAATTCATGCGACAGCTCCGTAATCGATCGATGCAGTGTAGCAGAACACAGTACTGTTGAATTCAGCGCAAGTATCTTCTGCCTGGAGAGGCATTTTTCGAAATAAAGAAAACCCCGATACTGCATTCCAACATCTTTTATCGGAGTTTGTCATGCCCATTGCCTTGCTCGCGCTGACCCTCAGCGCATTTGCCATCGGAACCACCGAGTTTGTCATCGTGGGGCTGTTGCCCACCATCGCCGCGGACCTGGGCGTCAACTTGCCATCGGCCGGCTTGCTGGTCAGCCTGTATGCGCTGGGCGTCGCCGTCGGCGCGCCCGTGCTGACTGCCCTGACGGGCAAGATCCCCCGCAAGACCCTGTTGCTGTCGTTGATGGTCTTGTTCACCCTGGGTAACTTACTGGCCTGGAAGTCGCCCGGCTACGAAACCCTCGTCATCGCCCGCATCCTAACGGGGCTGGCGCATGGCGTGTTCTTTTCCATCGGCTCGACCATCGCCACCTCGCTGGTGCCGAAGGACAAGGCGGCCAGCGCGATCGCCATCATGTTTACGGGACTGACCGTGGCCCTGGTGACGGGCGTGCCGCTGGGCACCTTCATTGGCCAGCATTTCGGCTGGCGCGAAACTTTCCTCGCTGTCTCGGCGCTGGGACTGGTGGCGTTCATCGGCAGCCTGCTGTACGTGCCATCGAACATCGCCCACAGCAAGCCCGCCTCGCTGTTGCAGCAAGTGCAGGTGCTGGGCCAGCCGCGCCTGCTGCTGGTGTACGCCATGACGGCCGTCGGCTATGGCGGCTCCTTCATCGCCTTTACGTATCTGGCGCCGATCCTGCAACAAGTGTCGGGTTTCAGCGCCGGCGCCGTGGGCGTGGTGATGCTCGTGTATGGCGTGTCCGTAGCGTTCGGCAATATCTGGGGCGGCAGGCTGGCCGACAAGAAGGGCCCCGTGCGTGCCCTGAAATTGATTTTCCTGCTGTTGGCGGCCGTCTTGCTGCTGTTGACCTTCACGGCGCCGCATCCCGTGCTCGTCGTCATCACCGTGCTGCTGTGGGGCGCCGTGGCCTTCGGTAACGTGGCTGGATTGCAAGTGTATGTGGTGCAGCAGGCGGAGCACTTCACGCCCCGCGCCGTTGACGTGGCCTCGGGCTTGAATATTGCCGCTTTTAACCTTGGTATCGCCGGTGGCGCCTGGGGCGGTGGCCTGATCGTGGAACACCTAGGCCTGGTGCACACGGGCTGGATCGGCGCCCTCGTCGTGCTGGGTGCGTTCGGCTTGACGGCCTTGAGCGGCCGGATGGATCGGCGCTATCCGCTTCCCGTGCGCAGCGGCGGCGAGAAGTCGATTCATGCGGTGGGGCACTAAGCTGGCGTGGTCTACAAGTAAGTTGCTGGCAGAAAACACCAAAACGGGCGAGAGTAGGGTTTAGAATAGGGCTTACCTTCCTCTGGCCCCTACTCTCCATGTCCGATACAGCAACGTCACCCCTGCGCCTGCGCGCCGCGATCAATCCGAAACCGCTGGGCGTTGCGCTATTGCTCATCGTTCTCGGCGCCTGGTACCTGGCGCTGACCGTCGGCGCCATCCAGTCCGCGCTGTACGTGGTGGGCGCCTTGCTCGGCATCACCCTGTATCACGCGGCCTTCGGTTTTACGTCCGCCTGGCGCGTTTTCATTGCCGATGGCCGCGGCGACGGCTTGCGCGCGCAAATGCTGATGCTGGCCGTCGGCGTGGCGCTGTTCTTTCCCGCGCTGTCGGCCGGCACCCTGTTCGGCACGCCCGTCGCGGGCCTGGTTTCTCCCGCCGGCACCTCGGTCATCTTTGGCGCCTTCATCTTCGGCATAGGCATGCAGCTGGGTGGCGGTTGCGCCTCCGGCACCTTGTACACGGTCGGCGGTGGCAGCACGCGCATGCTCATTACCCTGGCCGCCTTCATCGTCGGGTCCGTGATCGGCACGGCGCACATGCCATTCTGGACGGCGCTGCCGCAACTCCAGCCCATTTCCCTCGTCACAAGCCTGGGCCTGGTACCAGCGCTGGCGCTGAACTGGATCGTCTTCGCGCTGATCGCCGGTATCACGGTGCTCGTGGAAAAGCGCCGCCATGGCAAGCTCGTCGCTACGCCGCTGCGCCCGGCGCAGTCGTCGTCGTGGCTGCACGGCCCTTGGCCGCTGGTGGCGGGCGCCGTTGCGCTCGTCGTGCTGAACTTCGCCACCCTGGCCCTGTCGGGCAAGCCGTGGGGCGTGACGTCCGCGTTCGCCCTGTGGGGCGCCAAGGCCGCATCGGTGATCGGCATCGATACGGCCAGCTGGGCGTACTGGTCGACCAAGGCCAACGCGGCCGCCCTGGCCGCGCCGCTGACGCAAGACAAGACTTCCGTGATGGACATCGGCATCGTGCTGGGCGCCATGCTGGCGGCGGCGCTGGCCGGCCGCTATGCACCCGTGTGGCGCATCCCGCGGCGCTCGATCATCGCCGCCATCGTCGGCGGCTTGCTGCTCGGCTATGGTGCGCGCCTGGCCTACGGCTGCAATATCGGCGCGTATTTCAGCGGCATCGTCTCGGGCAGCCTGCACGGCTGGCTGTGGCTGGTCTGCGCCTTCCTCGGCAACGTCATCGGCACGCGCCTGCGCCCGTGGTTCGGCCTGGAAGTGGAAAAAGTGAAACCATCCGGGTGCTGATTTCATCAATCGTAAATGGCAGTACAAGAAACTAGTGGAGCAATGTGCATGGATGTATCGTACCAGGCGTTTTTAAATGCATTTCCCCAGGCGGAACGAGTGAGTGCCGATGCTGGCACGATGGCCTCCTTTGCGGACGAGGCGCTGGGGGTGGCCTTTCCCGAAGAACTTGCCGCGTTTCTGCAGCAGGCCGGTGGCGGTTATTTCGGCCGCAACGATCTGTATTTTTTTGCGGATGGCGAAGCGCCGGCGCCGCGCGATTCGTTCCAGGAGTGGAACCGTAAAGATTTCTGGGCGGATATTTTCCCGCGTCCGGCGGATGGTGGACCCGTTTTTTTCGCGGAGACATGCTTTGGCGATCAACTCGGCTATCGCCGCGACGGCGACCGTTTTATCTTTATCCTGTTCGCCATCGATACGTTTGAGTCGTTCGTGATCGCCCTTAGCGCCAAGGAACTGTTCGAACAGGTCTTGACTGAGCGGTTTGCCCTGGTCGACCCGCAGCGCTTGCTGGCGCTGGAAAACCGGTATGGAGTATTGCTTCGGGGTATGCATTACGCGCCGCTGGCGAGTCCACTGTTGGGTGGCAGCGGCGCGGCGGACAATTTCTGCCAGGAAACGCCAAATGTGCATTTCAGAACGGCGCTGGCGACCCTGCACACTCTGCGGCAAGCCTCGGAGAGCTAGCGCGGAGGTGCTCTGGCGCGGATTTCGCCGGTCCCCGACAACGGGGGCGGCAATCCCGTGTATATTGCAGCCCACTTTCCATCCGCAGCGTATCGCCCATGTCCCCCACCATCCTGTTTGCTGTTGTCCTCGCCTATTTCCTGATCCTGCTGGGCGTGGCGTGGCGCACTTCGCGCCACGCCACCAACGACAGTTTTTTCATCGGTAACAAGGATAGCAACTGGATGCTGGTGGCTTTCGGTATGGTGGGCACGACGCTCACGGGCGTCACTTTCATCAGCGTGCCGGGCGCCGTGGGGAGCAACGGTTTCGGCTACATCCAGTTGATGATCGGCTATGTCCTGGGCTACCTGGCCATCACGTTTATCCTGCTGCCGCTGTACTACCGCCTGCAGCTCACGTCGATTTACCGCTACCTGGAATTGCGCCTGGGACGGCGTTCCTACCAGAGCGGGGCGGCGTTCTTCATCCTGTCGCGCCTGCTGGGCGCCACGGCGCGGCTGTATCTGGTGGTCAATATTCTGCAGGCGACGATACTCGACAGCCTGGGCGTGCCGTTTTGGCTGACTGCCAGTGTCGTGCTGCTGCTGATCCTGCTTTACACCTATGAGGGCGGCGTCAAAACCATCGTCTGGACCGACACCCTGCAAACGGCGTGCATGCTGGCCGGCCTAGTCATCTGCAGCGTGTTTTTGCTGCGCGAGATGGACTTGTCCCTCATCGACAGCCTCGAGCGCATGCGCGCGCAAGGCCTCACGCGCATCTTTACCGTCGACCCGGACAGCCCCGCCTATGTGTGGAAACACATTCTCGCCGGCATGTTCATCACGATCGCCATGACGGGCATGGACCAGGAAATGATGCAAAAGAACATTTCCGTGCGCACCTTGCGCGATTCGCAAAAGAACATGCTCAGCCTGACCGTGGTGCTGACGGGCGTGCTGCTGCTGTTCTTGTTCCTCGGCGGCTTGCTGCACCTGTACGCGCCGCTGGCTGGTGTGACGGCCACGGGAGACAAGCTGTTCCCCGCCGTGGTGCTCGGACATTTCCCCGCCGTGGTGCAACTGATTTTCTTCATCGCCCTCATTTCCGCCCTGTTTCCCAGCGTGGATGGGGCGCTCACTGCCTTGACGTCCACCTTCTGTATCGACATCCTCGGCCTGCAGCGCAGGCAGGATTTGAGTGCCGCGGCGCAGATGCGCTGGCGCCGCCGCGTCCACCTGGGTTTTTCCGCACTGTTTTTGATCCTGATCATGGCCTTCAAGTGGATCGATAGTCCCAGCATGATAGGCGTCATCCTGAAGCTGGCCAGCTATACCTATGGTCCACTGCTGGGCTTGTTCGCCTTCGGCCTGCTGAGCCGGCGCGGCGTGCGCGACCGCTGGGTACCGCTGGTGGCTCTGGCCGGGCCACTGCTGTGCGCGCTGATCGAAGGGGAGCAGGCGCGGCTGTTCGAGCATTACCGCATCGGCCTGGAATTGCTGATCCTGAATGGTGCCCTGGTGCTGGGCGGCCTGTTCCTCATTTCCACGCCGCCAGGGCAGGCTGGCCAAGGCGCGGCACACTTGTCAAAATAAGACGATTCCAGCCATTTTCAGTTATATTGATTTCCTTTAGGTACATAACCCCACGGAGCATCAATGTCACTCAACCCCTTCCCGCCGCTGCGCCGCGGCTTTGGCGCATTCTGGCGCGCGCTGGACGCCACCCGCCGCGCGGTCATCAATCTGATTTTCCTGCTGATCGTCATTGCCATCCTGATCGCCATCTTTGGCGGCGGCGCCAAGCCCCTGGCGGAAAAGACCACGCTGGTGCTGGACTTGCAAGGCCCGCTGGTCGAGGAAACCCCGGGCGGCGTGCGCGAGGCGGTGCTGGCCAATGTCAGCGGCGAAGTCAAGAAAAACGTGCAGCTGCGCGACGTGCTGGCGGTGCTCGACACGGCGTCCAAGGACAAGAACATCGGTTCCATGGTGATCCTGCTCGACGAATTGCAGGGCGGCGGCCTCGCTTCGCTGCGCGAAGTGGCGGCCGGCGTGGAACGCTTCCGCGCCACGGGCAAGAAAGTCACGGCCTGGGGTTCGAGCTACAACCAGCGCCAGTACCTGGTGGCGGCCAAGGCCGACGAGGTATTCCTGCACCCGATGGGCGGCGTCATGCTGGAAGGCTTTGGCCGCTACCGCAATTACTACCGCGACGCGCTCGACAAAGTGGGCGTGACGGTCAACCTGCTGAAAGTGGGCACGTATAAAAGCGCGGCCGAGCCTTTCATCGCCAACGGCCCCTCCGAAGCGGCGGCCGAAGCGGACCGTTACCTGAACAACGGTCTGTGGACCACCTACACGACGGACGTGGAAAAAGCGCGCAAGCTGCCGGCCGGCGCCATCATGCAAGCTATCGATGCGCTGCCCGCGCTGATGACGGCAGCTGGCGGCGACCTGGGCAAGCTGTCGCTGGACGCCAAGCTGGTCGACGGCCTGAAAACGCGCGACGAACTGCGCCAGTTCATGATGGCGCGTGGCGCCAAGAACACGGAAGGCACGAACTTCCGCCAGGTGAACTACACCGATTACCTGGCGCGGCTGCGCCCTGTGCACATCGGCGACGCCGTCGGCGTGGTTATCGCTTCCGGTGAAATCGGCGACGGCATCGCGCCACCGGGCGCCATCGGCGGCCTGTCCACCTCGCGTTTGATCCGCCAGGCCCGCGAAGACAAATCGATCAAGGCCATCGTGCTGCGCGTCGATTCGCCGGGCGGCAGCGCCTTCGGCTCGGAACTGATCCGCCGCGAACTGGAACTGACGCGCGCCGCCGGCAAGCCGGTGGTCGTCTCGATGGGCAATGTAGCCGCTTCCGGCGGCTACTGGATCAGCACCTCGTCCGATGAAGTGATCGCTGACGCGGCCACCATCACCGGTTCCATCGGCGTGTTCGCGATTTTGCCGACGGCCGACAAGGTGGTGGAAAAACTGGGCATCCACACGGCCGGTTCGCCCACCACCTGGCTGGCCGACGCGGGTAATCCCTTGCGTCCGCTCGACCCTCGCTTCGCGCAAGTGATCCAGGGTTCGATCAACCACGTGTATGGCGACTTCCTGAACCTGGCCGCCAAGGCGCGCAAGACGACGCCGGAAAAGATCAATGAAGTGGCGCAGGGGCGCGTCTGGACAGGCTTGCAGGCGAAAGAGCGCAACCTGGTCGACCGCATCGGCAGCTATGGCGATGCGCTGGCTTCCGCCGCCAAGCGCGCCAAGCTGGGCAGCGACTACCGCGTGACGTACCTGGAGCAGGAAACGTCGAACGTGGACCGCCTGATCGGCATGTTCGGCTCCAAGGCCATGGCCTCGCTGGGGCTGGGCGAGCACGTGAAGCTGGGCCTGGCGGGCACTGGCTTGCCGGCCGACGCGGCACTGGGCATGGCGCAGGACCTGAGCTGGCTGTCCGGCATCACGCGCGAGCACAAACCGTTCATGGCCCTCACGCACTGCCTGTGCCAAGTGCCCCTGGGCGGCAAGTAACACCAACATACGCAGCATACCCAAGCCGGCTTCGCCCGGCTTGTTTCATATGCAGGGCAGCGATGAGGAGCAAGGCATGGCAAATGACATGAATACACAAACTGACACGGCAATCAGCATCCGCCCCTGTGCGAAGGGCGATGAACAGGCGCTGGCGCTGGTGGGGCAATCGACGTTCCTGGAGGCTTTCGCCGGCATCCTCGATGGCGCCGACGTCATCGCCCATTGCCAGCGCCAGCACGACGTGCAGCTGTACCGCGACTGGCTGGTGCTGCCGGCCATGCGGCTGTGGCTGGCCGAGGCCACGCCAGGCGGTGCGCCCGTCGGCTACCTGGTGCTCAGCCCCGCCAGCCTGCCAGTGCCGGACCCGCGGCCGAATGACCTGGAAATCAAGCGCATCTACCTGCTGCACCGCTTCCAGGGACAGCGCGTGGGCCAGCGTTTGATGCAGGCGGCCGTCGAGCAGGCGCGCGCCAGCGGGGCAGGGCGCGTGCTGCTGGGCGTGTACGCGGAAAACCACGATGCGCTGGCGTTTTATGCGCGCTGCGGCTTTGCGCAGGTGGGCCGGCGCACCTTCCGCGTGGGCCGCACCGACTATCAGGATGTCATCCTCGGCATGACGCTGTAAATCCGGGTAAAGAATCGCTGCCGTCTGTCGCCGCCTGAGCACCTGCGTGGCGCCAGGTCAAGGCCGATGGCGGGAGATTTGTAGCGAGTTTGTATCTGCATGCGAGTCGCCCGCGCACCGCTGGCGCCGGGGCACGACGCCCCGCAAGCCTGATTTTTCCACCAGTTCCCCACAGTGGCGGCATGCCAGCAGGCGTGCGTGCCCAGGCCCCCCGCGGCAAGCCATGGATAATTGTTTCAAGTAGAAATGAAACAGTTACATGACTATGCTAGAGTCGTTTCACGCTAGGGAGCGATGTTTTTTCAGCTGACTTTCAGCTCTTGACTCCCCCGGCTTTGTACCGAAACAACCCCGAAAAACGGTCGTCCGGCCTGAGTGTGTTCCACCTCGGCCGGCGCCACAGACTCGCCGTGCCAGCGGCCTATACAAGGATAAGCGATGGATTCGCAGACAACACCCAACACCCCGCGGCGCAGCCGCCGTTCGAAAATGGTCGGCACGGTCATCGCGCTGGCCGTGATGGCTGCACTGGGGGCGGTGCCTGGTACCTGACCCACTCCGGCACCAGCACCCAGGGCGGCGCCGGCATGGCCGGCCCCGGTGGTCCGGGCGGCCCCGGCGGGCGCCGCGGCGGCCCCTCGACCACCGTTGGCGTGGCCACGGCCGTGAAGTCCGACTTGCCCGTGGTGCTCGATGCGTTGGGCACGGTGACGGCCGCGTCCACCGTGACGGTGCGCCCGCAAGTGTCGGGCATTTTGAAAGAGCTGAAATTCAAGGAAGGCGGCATGGTCAAGGCGGGCCAGGTGGTGGCGCAGATCGACCCGGCCCAGTTCGAGATGGCGCTGATGCAGGCCACGGGCCAGCGCCAGCGCGATGAAGCGCAGCTGGAAAACGCGCGCCTGACCCTGAAGCGTTACCAAACTTTGCTGGGCCAGGACTCCATCGCGCGCCAGGACGTCGATACGCAGGCCGCCCTGGTCAAACAGTTGGAAGGCACGGTGATGACGGACCGCGCCGCCGAAGGCACGGCCAGGCTGAACCTCGGCTACACCAAGGTGGTGTCGCCGATCAGCGGGCGCGCCGGCCTGAAGGTGGTCGATATCGGCAACCTGGTGAGCACCAGCGATACGGGAGGCGTGGTGGTAGTGACGCAGCTCTCGCCCATCGACGTGGAATTTTCCCTACCGCAGGATAAGGTGCAGACCGTCCAGGAACGCCTGAATGGCGGCTCGGCCCTGGCGGCCTTGGCGCTGGACCGCACGCGCACGCATACCTTGGACAAGGGCAGCTTGACGGCCCTGGACAACCAGGTCGACGTGCAGACGGGCACCGTGCGCGCCAAGGCCCGCTACACGAATGACAAGATGGCCCTGTTCCCGAGCCAGTTCGTCAACGTGCGCCTGGAGCTGGGCAATATCACTGGCGCCGTGCTGGTACCCGTCACGGCCCTGCGTCACAGCAATAATGGCGACTTCGTGTATGTGCTGAAAGCCGACAAGACTGTCACCGTGCGCATGGTCACGCGCGGCCAGGCCACCACCGATATGGTGGAAATTCGCGCCGGCCTGGAAGCGGGCGAGCAAGTCATCACGGAAGGCGCCGACCGCCTGAAAGAAGGAGCGAAAGTCACCTTGGCGGGCGACAAGCCTGCCGCTGGCGGCGCCGGCGCGGCTGGGGCAAACGGCGAACGCCGCCACCGCCGCCAGCACGCTGATGGCGCGGCCAGCGCATCGGCATCGGCGCCAGCAAGCGCGCCTGCCACGGCGCCAGCGAAGGGCGCAGCGCAATGAGTCCATCGACTCCCTTCATCAAGCGCCCCGTCGCCACGGCGCTACTGATGCTGGCCATCGTGCTGGCGGGGCTGGTCGGCTTCAAGTTCCTGCCGCTGGCCGCCTTGCCGCAGGTGGACTTCCCCACCATCCAGGTGCAGACCTTGTATCCGGGCGCCAGTCCGGAAGTCATGGGGCAGACCGTGACGGCGCCGCTGGAGCGCCAGTTCGGGCAAATGTCGGGTTTGCAGCGCATGAGTTCCACCAGCGCGGCCGGCGTCTCCCTCATCACCCTGCAATTCACCCTGGGCCAGACCCTGGACGTGGCCGAGCAGGAAGTGCAGGCCGCCATCAACGCCGGCGGTTCATTGCTGCCGACCGACTTGCCGGCGCCGCCCGTGTACGCCAAGATCAACCCGGCCGACGCGCCCGTGCTGACCCTGGCCATCACCTCGGACACGATGCCGCTGACGCAGGTGCAGAACATCGTCAACACGCGTTTGGCGCTGAAGATCAGCCAGGTCAACGGCGTGGGCCTCGTCTCGCTGTCGGGCGGCCAGCGTCCCGCCGTGCGCATCCAGGGCGATACCAAGTTGCTGGCCTCATATGGCCTGGGCCTCGACAGCCTGCGCACGGCCATCGCGGCGGCCAACGTCAACAGCGCGAAGGGCAGTTTCGACGGTCCCACGCGTTCGTTTACCATCAACGCCAACGATCAACTGGTGACGGCGGAAGACTACAAGCGCCTGATCATCACCTATAAAAACGGCGCGCCCGTGCGCCTGTCAGACGTGGCGAACGTGGTCGACAGCGCGGAAAACACGCGCCTGGGCGCCTGGTCGGGCAAGCAGCCGGCCATCATCCTGAACGTGCAGCGCCAGCCGGGCGCCAACGTCATCAAGACCGTCGACGCCATCAAGGCCCTGCTGCCCGACTTGCAGGCCAGCCTGCCGGCGGCCATGAAGCTCGACGTGCTGAGCGACCGCACGACGGGCATCCGCGCCTCGGTCGAACACGTGGAAATGGAACTGTTATTGTCCGTGCTGCTGGTGGTGCTGGTGATCTTCGCCTTCCTGCACAGCATGCGCGCCACGGTGATCGCCAGCCTGTCCGTGCCGATCTCGCTGATCGGCGCCTGCGGCGTCATGTATCTGCTCGGCTACAGCCTGAACAACCTCTCCCTGATGGCCTTGACGATCGCCACCGGCTTTGTCGTCGATGACGCCATCGTCATGATCGAAAACATCGCCCGCTACATCGAAGAGGGCGAAACGCCGATGGCCGCCGCCCTGAAAGGCGCGTCGCAGATCGGCTTTACCATCATCTCGCTGACGGTGTCATTGATCGCCGTGCTGATTCCGTTGCTGTTCATGGGCGACGTGGTGGGCCGATTGTTCCGCGAATTTGCCATGACCCTGGCCATCACGATTTTGATTTCCGCCGTGGTGTCGCTGACCCTGGTGCCGATGATGTCGGCGCGCTGGCTGAAGAGCCACGCTGATGAAAAGGTCAGCGCCACGGGCCAGCGCATCCAGGCTTTCCTCGACAAGGTCATCGGGCAGTACGACCATGCGCTGGTGTGGGTACTCAAACGCCAGGGCTTGACCCTGCTGGTGGCCCTGGCCACCTTGCTGCTGACGGTGATTTTGTACATCACCATTCCGAAAGGCCTGTTCCCCACGCAGGACACGGGCCAGCTGCAGGCGCGCATCGAAACCTCGCAAGCCGTCTCGTATGAACGCATGGCTGCGTTGCAGCAGGCGGCGGCCAGCGCGCTGCTGGAAGACCCTGCTGTCGATACCCTGAGTTCCCTGGTGGGCGTGGATGCAGCCAACAACACCATGCTGCACACGGGCAGCATGCTGATCAACCTGAAGCGTCCGCGCAGCGGCAAGCAGGACGACATCATGGAGCGCCTGCGCAACCGCGTGGCCAAGGTGGCCGGCGTGACCCTGTATTTGCAGCCGACGCAGGATCTCACCATCGATGCGGAATCGGGTCCGACGCAGTACCGCGTCTCGCTGGAAGGAGCCGACACGGCCACCGTCACCGAGTGGGCCGGCAAGCTGGCCGCGCGCATGCGTGAAAAATCGCAGTTGCGCAACGTTGTCACGGATGCGGGCGCCACGGGTGCCGCCGTTGTGGTAGCCATCGATCGCGACAGCGCCGCGCGCATGTCGGTGACCACGGCCACCGTTGACGACGCGCTGTACAACGCCTTTGGCCAGCGCATCATCTCGACGATTTTCACGGAAACCAACCAGTACCGTGTGATCCTCGAAGCGCAACCGGGCATCGTTACTACGCCGTCCGACCTGTCGGACCTGCAGGTGCGCACGGGTTCCGGCAAGTCGACGCCGCTGTCCGCCTTTGCCAGCGTCAGCGAAAAGCAGGCGCCGCTGCAAATCACGCACGTGGCGCAATACCCTGCCACGACCCTGGGCTTCGATACGACGCAAGGCGTGGCGCTGGGCAGCGCCGTCGACGCCATCCGCCAGGCGGCGAAAGACATCGCCTTGCCGCCATCGGTGACCCTGACCTTCCTCGGCGCGGCCGGCGCGTATGAAAACTCGCTGTCGAACCAGCTGTGGCTGATTCTTGCCGCTGTCGTCTGTGTCTACATCGTGCTGGGCGTGCTGTACGAAAGCTACATCCACCCGCTGACGATCCTGTCGACCCTGCCGTCAGCCGGCGTGGGCGCCTTGCTGGCGCTGATGATTTCCGGGCAGGACCTGGGCGTGATCGGCATCATCGGCATCATCCTGCTGATCGGCATCGTGAAAAAGAACGCCATCATGATGATCGACTTTGCCATCGAGGCGGAACGTGATGAAGGAAAGAGCCCGCAGGAAGCCATCCACCAGGCGGCGCTGCTGCGTTTCCGTCCCATCCTGATGACAACCCTGGCAGCGCTGTTCGCGGCCGTGCCGCTCATGCTGGGCTGGGGCGAGGGCGCCGAGTTGCGCCGTCCGCTGGGCCTGGCCATCTTCGGCGGCCTGATCGTCAGCCAGGTGCTGACCTTGTTTACCACGCCCGTCATTTACCTGGGCTTCGACCGCCTGGGCCAGCGCTTCGCGTCTAAAACGCGGGGCGTAAAACCTGGATAAACCGGCCGATAACGCGGGGAGCGCCGCGTGAACCTGTCCGAACCGTTCGTCAAGCGTCCCATCGCCACCGTGCTGCTGACCATCGGCATCGCGCTGGCGGGTGTCGGCGCCTTCTTCGTGCTGCCTGTCTCGCCGCTGCCGCAGGTCGATTATCCGACCATCTCCGTCAGTGCCAGCCTGCCCGGCGCCAGCCCCGCGACCATGGCCACCTCGGTGGCCACGCCGCTGGAACGGCGCCTGGGCGTGATTTCGGGCGTGAACGAGATGACGTCGTCGTCGGGCACGGGCTCGGCGCGCATCAATTTGCAGTTTGACCTGAACCGCAAGATCGATTCGGCCGCGCGCGAAGTGCAGGCGGCCATTGCCGCCTCGCGCGTGGACTTGCCGGCCACCTTGCGCAGCAATCCGACGTATCGCAAGGCCAATCCGTCCGACGCGCCCGTGATCATTCTGGCACTGACCTCAAAAACGCGCACGCCGGGCCAGATCTACGACGCCGTGTCGAACCTGGTGCAGCAAAAGGTGGCGCAAGTCAAAGGCGTGGGCGACGTGGAACTAGGCGGCGGCTCGCTGCCGGCCGTGCGCGTGGAACTGCTGCCGTATCAACTCAATCACTATGCCGTGTCGATGGAAGACGTGCGCGCGGCCATCCAGGCCAGCAACGCCAACCGCCCGAAAGGGGCGATTTCCGGCGACGAGCGCAGCCTGCAGATCTATTCGGGCGCGGCGACGGCCTCGGGCGGGCGCAGCGCCGCCGATTACCGCAGCCTGGTCGTGGCCTGGCGCGATGGCGCCGCCATCCGCCTCGACGACGTGGCCGAAGTGGTCGACGGCGTGGAGAACAACAATACTCTGGGCCTGTTCAACGGCGACCCGGCCGTCATCGTGCTGATCACGCGCCAGCCCGGCGCCAACGTCATCGCCACGGTGGACGGCGTGCGCGCGCTGCTGCCGCAACTGCAGGCGCAGCTGCCGGGCGACATCAAGCTGCAGGTGGCGTCCGACAGCACCAATTCCATCCGCTCGTCCCTGCACGAGATCGAGTTCACCCTGATCCTCTCCATCGTGCTCGTCGTGCTGGTGGTCAGCGCTTTCCTGCGCAGCGTGCGCGCCACCATCATCCCGGCCGTGGCCACCATCGTCTCCCTGCTGGGCACCTTCGGCGTGATGTACATGCTGGGCTTTTCCCTGAACAACCTGTCCCTGATGGCGCTCACGGTGGCCACCGGCTTTGTCGTCGACGATGCCATCGTGGTGCTGGAAAACACGCAGCGCCACATCGAGGCGGGCATGGACCGCTTCAAGGCGGCCCTGCTGGGCGCGCGCGAAGTGGGCTTTACCGTGCTGTCGATCAGCCTGTCGCTGGTGGCCGTCTTCATCCCGCTGCTGTTCATGGGCGGGCAGGTGGGACGTTTGTTCCGCGAGTTTGCCGTCACCCTGTCGGCCGCCGTGATGATTTCGCTGGTTATTTCGCTGACCACCACGCCGATGATGTGCGCCTGGCTGCTGAAAAGCGGCGAGCAGCACAAGGCGCCAGGCAGAGTGGCGCGCTGGTTCGAGCGGGGCTTCGAACGCATGCTGACAGTCTATGAGCACTGCCTGGACTGGGCCCTGTCCAGCGCCGCGCTGGTGATGACCATCCTCGTGTTTGTCGTCGGCCTGAACGTGTACCTGTTCGCGGCCGCGCCCAAGGGTTTCTTCCCGCAGCAGGATACGGGCCAGATCAATGGCGGCATGCGCGCCGACCAGAGCATCTCCTTCCAGGCCATGCAGGGCAAATTGCGCCAGCTGGTCGACATCATCAAGGACGATCCGGCCGTCGCCACCGTCGTTGGTTTCACCGGCGGCGGGCGGGCAGGGGGTGGCTTCATGTTCATCGATCTGAAACCGGCCTCGCAGCGCACGGACAAGGGCCAGGCAGTGATCGCGCGCCTGCGTCCGCAACTGGCCAAGGTGACGGGCATTTCGCTGTTCCTCAATCCCGTGCAGGATTTGCGCATGGGCGGGCGCTCCAGCAATTCCACCTACCAGTACACCCTGATCAGCGATAACCAGGCGGACCTGAAGAAATGGGCGGCGAAACTGGCCGACCAGATGAAGATGCAGCCGGCCCTGATCGACGTCGACACGGACCAGGCGGAAAACGGCGTGGAAACCTTCGTCAGCATCGACAAGGACCGCGCCACGCAGCTGGGCGTGCAAGTCAAGGATATCGACAATGCGCTGTACAACAGTTTCGGCCAGCGCCAGGTGGCGACCATCTACGATGAGCTGAATCAATACCACGTCATCATGGAAGTGGCGCCCCGCTATGCGCAAAGCCCGGAAGCGCTGCGCTCCGTGTATGTGCCGGCGTCGAATGCAGCTGCCGTCGTCGCCAGCACCAGCACCAGCGCCAGTACCGCCACAGCCACCACCAGCGTGGCGACGGCGTCGAATACGACGGCGGCGCGCGACCCGTCCAGCGGCTCGGCCCTGTCCACGACTTTGGCGCACATGGTGCCGCTGTCCTCGTTCAGCAGCTTTGCCGAAAGCTCGACGGCGACGTCCATCAATCACCAGGGCGGGGAGCTGGCCACCACCGTGTCGTTCAACCTGGCCGACGGCTATCCGCTCAGCGATGGCCAGGCTGCCGTGGCCCAGGCGGAGTCGGAAATCGGCATGCCCGTGAATGTGCGCGGCAGCTTCCAGGGATCGGCGAAGAGCGCCCAGGACAGCAACAAGGAGCAGCCGCTCTTGATCCTGGCGGCCATCGTGGTGATCTATATCGTGCTGGGCATCCTGTACGAAAGCCTGATCCATCCGATCACCGTGCTGTCGACCTTGCCGTCGGCAGGGGTGGGCGCCGTGCTGGCATTGCTGCTGTTCCGCATGGAGTTTTCCATCATCGCCTTGATCGGCGTGTTTTTGTTGATCGGTATCGTCAAGAAAAATGCTATATTGATCATCGACTTCGCGCTGGAGGCCGAGCGTTCGCGCGGGCTGACAGCTGTGGAAGCGGTGCGCGAGGCATGTTTGCTGCGTTTCCGCCCCATTCTGATGACCACCCTGGCGGCGGCGCTTGGCGCCTTGCCGCTGGCGATCGGTTTCGGCGAGGGGTCAGAGCTACGCCAGCCCTTGGGGGTCGCCATCATCGGCGGCCTGATTGCCAGCCAGTTACTCACATTGCTGACCACCCCGGTGGTCTACATCCTGCTCGACAAGCTGCGCACGCGCAGTGCCGACGAGCAGCAATTGAGCCGCATTCCTGGGCCAGATAACCCGAGCACACAATCATGAAGCAAGTAAAACCTATCCCGTCCGCCGTACCCGCACGCCACTTGCTGGCACTGGCAGCGGCCACCACTTTCCTCCTGCTGGCCGGCTGCGCCGTCAGCCCCGCCTATGAAACGCCGACGGCCGCCGCGCCGCAAACATTCAAGGAGGCGGCCGGCTGGCAAGCTGCCGTGCCGGCCGATACCCTGGAACGGGGGCCCTGGTGGACCCTGTTCGGCGACGCGCAATTGAACCAGCTGGCAGAAGGCATTGAAGTATCGAACCAGAACGTGGCGGCAGCCATCGCCTCGTACGAGCAGGCGCGCGCGCTGGTGCGCGAACAGCGCGCTTCGCTGTTCCCTACCGTGAACCTGACGGGCAGCGGCGCCCGTTCCGGTGGCGGGGGCGAGCAGCAGACGAACAATAATTTCAAGGCGGCCATCGGCGCCTCGTGGGAACCGGATATCTGGGGCCGCCTGCGCGCCGGGGTGACGGGGGCGGACGCCAGCGCAGCCGCCAGCGCGGCCGACCTGGCCGCGGCGCGCCTGTCGGCGCAGGGCGAGCTGGCCACCAATTACTTTTCGCTGCGCCAGAGCGATGCGCAGATCGCGCTGCTGAACGCCACCATAGATGGCTACAAGCGCGTGCTCGACATCACCAGCAACCGTTTCAACTCCGGCATCGCCGCCAAGTCCGACCTGCTGCAGGCCCAGACGCAGCTGGCCAATGCGCAGATCGACTTGTCCGGCCAGACGCGCGCACGCGCCCAGCTGGAACACGCGATTGCCATCCTGCTGGGTAAGGCGCCATCGGACTTCAGCCTGGCCGTGGCGCCGTGGACCCTGACTGTGCCCGAGGTGCCGCTGGGCGTGCCGTCGACCCTGCTGCAGCGCCGTCCCGACATCGCCGCCGCCGAGCGTAGAGTCGCCGTGGCCAACGAGCAGATCGGCATCGCCCGTTCCGCCTACTATCCGAGCCTGAACCTGACGGGATCGTATGGATCCGGCGCCAGCAAAGTCGGCGACCTGTTCAATGCATCGTCGAGCCTGTGGTCGCTGGGCGTGTCGGCCGCGCAAACCCTGTTCAACGCGGGCGCCACCACGGCCAGCGTGGACGCGGCCAAGGCCGGCCATGAAGCGGCCGTGGCGCGCTACCGCCAGACGGTGCTGGCCGCCTTTGGCGCCGTGGAAGACCAGTTGTCGGCCACGCGCGCGCTGGCCGAGCAGCTGGCCTTGCGCCAGCAGGCGTCGTCCGCTGCCGACCAGGTTGAGCAGCAGATGCTGAACCGCTACAACGCGGGCCAAGTCGGTTACACGGACGTGGTGACGGCGCAAGTGACGGCCCTGTCGGCGCGCCGTTCGCTGGTGCAGGCGCAGGCGGACCGCCAGACGACGGCCGTGGCCCTGATCCAGTCGCTGGGCGGCGGCTGGCATGTGCCGCAAGCGCAGTAGAGGGCAGACTGGCGCAGGGTAAAACTCCTGCGCCAAATTCGCGTTTTCATGCATGGCTTGAGTGCTAGAATGTAATATTGTCAATTGCCGGCCTGACCACTTGATTTACCTCAAAACCAAGCTGCAGCAGCGTTTGATCCCCCTGTTTCATTACGCCTTGCACCGCGATGGCGTTTTGTTGTTGGGCAGCGCCGACACGCCTGGACATTCTTCCGAGCCGTTCGCACCGCTGACGGCCACCCCGCGCCGGGGCCTGCCGTCTAACCCCCAGGTGCTGGCACTGGCGCAGCAGCTGATCGATGCACGCCATGACATCCATGCCGTGCGCAACGACATGCAGACCTCGCGCGACGGAATCAAACCGGCTAAGGAGGAATGGCAAGCGAGCAATGAAGAGTTGTCATCGGTGAAGATACTGGAAGCCCAGCTGCGCCAGATTCAGTCCGGCGCGGTGGCAAACGGGAAAGAAAGAGAGAGCACCTCATGAGCGAACCATTCGACGACGGTGGCGTGCTGGCCAGATTGCGAGAGCAGGCCGAGCAGTTGGCGCAGCAGCGCCAGCCGGTACCGCCGCCGCAGTCGAATGAAGACGTGATGAAGCAGCTGCACGAGTTGGAGGTCCGCCGCATCGAACTGGAAATGCAGAGTGCCGCCCTGGCCGAACTGGAACAGCTGAAGAATGAATTTGAAAGCAGCCGCGATCATTATGCGCAGCTGTATGAGCAGGCGCCCGTCAGCTATTTTTCATTGGCGCGCGAGAACATCATCACGCGTGTCAACGTGGCGGCCTGTGGCTTGTTGCGGCGCGACAAGACCCAACTGCTGGGGCGGCGTTTCGAGCAATTTATCGCGCCGCAGGCGCAGGGTGGTTTCCGGTACTTCCTCGACGCCGTCTTCAGCAGTGGCGCGCGTCAGGTACTTGAGACGCAACTGTTCGAAGGCATAGCGGGCCGCATGGTGCGCATTGAAGCCAATTTCGACGCAGCCAGCGCCACGGCGCGCATGCTGGTGACGGACCTGGGCGACGAGCACGCGCGTGAATCAGCCTTGCGGCGCGCCTTCGTCATCCTCGACAGTATCCGCGAAGGCGTGCTGGTGACGGACAGCGACAACCGCATCATTTCCGTCAACCCCGCCTTCACCGCCATCACCGGCTACCAGGCCGAGGAAGCCATCGGGCGCGATCCGTCCTTCCTCGGCGGCGGCACGCATTTGCCGCATTTTTATGAAGCGATGTGGCGCAGCCTGCACCGGGATGGCAGCTGGTATGGCGAACTGGTGAACCGGCGCAAGAATGGCGAGCGCTTCGTCGAATCGCTGTCGATCACGCCCATGCACAGCCAGGATGGCACCATCAGCCATTTTGTCGGCGTGTTTTCCGATATCACCGAGCGCAAGCTGGCCGAGGCGGACTTGCGCGAATTGCACCGCGAGCTGGACCAGCGCGTCATCGAGCGCACGACTGAATTGCTGCGGGCCAATCAGCATCTGCAGCTGGAAGTGCACCAGCGCGAGCGGGCGCAGGAAGCCTTGCGCGATGCCGAGCGTTTCTTTCATGCCACCATCGATTCGCTGACGGACCGGGTGCTGGTGCTGGATCAGTCGGGCAGCGTCTTGCATGCCAACCAGGCGTGCCTGGCCTTCGTCGGGCAAATGCCACGGGCGCTGCAGTATCTGGATTTTTGCGAGACGGACCCGCGCTGGCAGCGCAGCGCCGGCCGCGAGCTGGCCGCCGGCATCCGCTCCGTCATTGCCGGCAGCGCAGACACGTTTGCGCTCGAGTATGAATTTGCCACGCGCGCAGGTCCTCGCTGGTCGCAGGCCAGGATCAGCCGTTTCCTCGGCGAAGGGCCGCTGCGCGTGGTGGTGGCGCACACGGACATTACCGAACGCAAGCTGATGGATGGCGCCCTGCGCCAGTCGCACGCGCAGCTGCGCCAACTGGCGCTGCACCTGGAAACGGCCAAGGAAGACGAGCGCAAGCGCATTTCGCGCGATATCCACGATGAACTGGGGCAAAACCTGCTGGCGCTGCGCATCGATATTTCCATGCTCAGCGCGCGCACGGAAGGTTCCCATCCGCGCCTGCACCGCCGGGTCGGCGCCGTGCTCAGCAATGTCGACACCACCATCAAGAGCGTGCGCGGCATCATGAACGAGCTGCGCCCGATGGCGCTGGATCTGGGCTTGCAGGCCGCTATCGAATGGCAGGTGGGCGACTTCCGCAAGCGCAGCGGCGTCGCTTGCCGCCTGCTGATACGCGATGAAGCGCTGTTTGTCGCCATCGGCAGCCAGGCCGAGATCGTGCTGTTCCGCATCGTGCAGGAAGCGCTCAGCAACGTCATGCGGCATGCCCAGGCCAGCCAGGTCGAGATCGAGCTCAGTTCGGATGCCTGCGCCGTGTATGTGTCCATCAGCGACAACGGCATCGGCATCACGCCGCAGCAGCAGCGCAAGAAACAGTGTTTTGGCCTGATCGGTATTGCTGAGCGGCTGACGGCGCTGGGCGGCCACTTCGAGGTGGGCATGCCAGCATCGGGCGCCGGTTGCCGGCTGGCCCTGCAGATTCCCTTGCCGGGGGCCGGGCGGCCGCCTGATACGATAATTGCACCTGGATAAGTTTTTGCCGGTCCAGGCGGCCTGAACAGGCTATACTTTCGCCTGCTTTTTATGGAGGGGCATATCTTGTTCAAGACTATCGTATTACCAGTCGCCTTACTGGGCGCGTTCGCCGGCGCACACGCTGACGAAGGGCAGTGGCAACCACACCAACTGCCACAGCTGAAAGCCGAACTGAAACGGGTCGGCATCGACATTCCTGCGGAAAAACTGGCCGACCTGAGCAAACATCCGATGAGCGCCATCGTGTCGCTGGGCGGCTGCTCGGCCGCTTTCGTCTCCGACGCCGGCCTGGTGGTGACGAATCACCATTGCGCATATGGGGCCATCCAGCGCAATTCCACGCCGGAACATAATTACATCACCAACGGCTTCCTGGCCAAGACGCGCGCCGCAGAGCTGCCGGGCGGTCCGAACAGCCTGGTGTATGTGACCGACAAGGTGGAGAACGTCAGCGACCGCGTGCTGAAAGGCTTGACGGCCGACATGAGCGGCCGCGCGCGCCACGAAGCCGTGGAAAAGCGTGTCAAGGACCTGATCGCCGAATGCGAAACGGACAAGATGTACCGCTGCTCCGTGCCCGCCTTCCACCGCGGTCTCGAGTACTACCGCATCCGCCAGATGATGATACGCGACGTGCGTCTGGTGTACGCGCCATCGGACAAGATCGGCAACTTCGGCGGCGACATCGACAACTACGAATGGCCGCGCCACACGGGTGACTACTCGTTCCTGCGCGCCTACGTGGGCAAGGATGGCCGTCCGGCCGACCCGTCGCCCGACAACGTGCCGTACAAATCGAAGGACTTCCTGGTCGTCTCGGCCGAAGGCTTGAAGGCCGGCGACGGCATCTTGCTGGCGGGCTACCCCGGCCGCACCAGCCGCTACAAGCTGCCGGCGGAAATCCGCTTCGCGCGTGATACGGCCTTCCCACTGAAAGTGTCGGAACTGCAAGCGGATCTGGCCGTGACGGCCGATGCGACGAATGGCGACGCGGCCGCTGCCGTGCGCTATGCGAGCGTCGTCAAAAGCATCAACAACGTGCTGAAGAAAACCCAGGGCTTGCTCGACGGTTTTGCCCGCAAGGACATCGCCGCCATCAAGGACGTGCAGGACGCCGAATTCCGCGCCTGGTATGGCAGGCAGCCGGACGTGTCGACGACCCTGCTGGCCGAACTGGACGCGGCGATCGCCAGCGACATGGCCTTGAGCGAAGAAGAGTTCGCCTGGAGCGTGGCCACCAACAGCGACTTGCTCAAAAGCGCACGCACCCTCTACCGCTTGTCGCTGGAGCGTCAGAAAGCGGACGCCGAGCGGGAATCGGGCTTCCAGCAGCGCGACCTGGCCTTCATCAAGGCCCGTCTGGCGCGCCTGGAACAGTCGTACGTCAACAAGGTCGATCAGGCGCGTTTTGCCGCGGGCTTGAAGCGTTACGCGCAACTGGCGGCGAAGAGCCATCCGCAAGGCCTGGACGCGCTGCTGCCGGCGCCAGCGGCCGTGGCCGCCCTGTACCAGCAGACACAACTGGCTGACACGGCCAAGCGCCTGGCCTGGCTGGAAAAGGACCAGGCCGCTGTTGCCCAGTCCGACGACGCCTTCATGCAACTGGCCATCAAGTTGCAGCCGGTCGAGGCGGCGCTGGAAGAGCGCCGCAAGGAAATCGACGGCAACCTGGAGCGCGTGATTCCGCAATACATGCAAGCCGTGATTGCCTGGAAGAAATCGCAAGGCAAGCCCGTCTATCCCGACGCCAACTCGACCCTGCGCGTGACCTACGGCACCGTATCGCCGTACTCGCCGCGCGATGGCATCACCAAGGGCCCGTTCACGACCGTGGAAGGCATCGTCGAGAAAGTCACGGGCAAGGCGCCGTTCGAAGCGCCGCAAGGCTTGATGGACGCCGTCAAGGAAAAACGCTATGGCCAGTTCCGCGACCCGGCACTGGGCACGGTTCCCGTCAACTTCCTGACCAGCGCCGACACCACGGGTGGCAATTCCGGCTCGGCCGTGATGAACAAGCGTGGCGAACTGATCGGCCTGAACTTCGATTCGACGTATGAATCGATCACCAAGGACTGGTACTTCGACACGGCCATCACGCGCGCCATCCACCTCGACATCCGCTACATGTTGTGGGTGATGAAGGAAGTGGACCATGCAGATAACTTGCTGCAGGAAATGACCATCAAGTATCCGAAGGCAGCAAAAGCCGCCAAGAAGTAACTTTCTTGACTGAGATAAAAGCCGCATCCGCCGCAGGGCCGATGCGGCTTTTTTGCGCTTGCGCCACGTATAATTGCTCGCACTATCCACCGCTATTCTTTTTGACCGGACGCTCCATGCCCCTGACTCCCGATTCGTCGCCTGATTGGCAAACGTTTGAAACGGCATACGATGTCGAAGAGACTTGCTTCAAGCTGGCCAGCGCGTCGCTGGCGGTGCTTGGCGCCTCCGCTTTCAAGGATCAGGCATTTTCAGCCTTTGCCTTCAACGCCGTATCGTTCCCGTCCCTTTCGCTGAGCTTTGACACCGATCCCGATAACAGGAAGCGCGGTAATTACCCTCCAGACTGGTCGAACGAGTGCATGGAAGTCGATGTGCCGGAAATTGGCCAACTCTGGGAAGAGGGCTACGCAAGGATCGAAGGCGCGCTGCTCGAACTGATCGACGACGCTGATGACGAACTGCTCTGTGCCATCGAGGAAGGCTATCTGCACAGTCTCAGGAAAACCATGGTGCGGCTGGAAACGAGCGATGCTTTCGGGCAGATCAGGACGTGCGCGCGATTCTGGACCGTGGTCACGCAAGTCGATGCCGATACGGATGAAGAGGAGCGGCTGCTCGACCAGGTACGCCAGCGCGTCCTGGTGTGAGCATCCGCAGCCTTCGCCGTCTTCGCCGCCCTTTCTGGCCGCCTGCTATATCAGAGCCTTCCAGCGCCTGACTTCCTCGTCCGTCAGCACTGGCCCCCAGCCGCCACGCAGTGCCGCATCGTGCTGCACATAATGCTCAAACTGCGGTACAGCCACATCATGCCGGACACAAATGTCAAGGACGGCTTCCAGCTGCCTCCGGCTTGCCGGAAGGTCATCGCCATACCAGGTACAGGCGCTCGTTTCCAGCACATGGCCGACAAGTTGCTCCAGCGCGCCGAGCAGGTGTCCGGGTATTGCCATGCGGAGATCGTTCGGCCAGGGGTCGCCCAGGCCCGTCACAGGCAAGGAAGCAAAGCCGCGTTCCCAGGCTGCAAAATCCTCAGGTGCAACCTGCGCCACTTTCCACATGTGGTCGGCGAACGCGGACAGCGCCTGATGGTGTATGGCATGCTGCTGGCAAAAGCGTTGCAAACACGTGAGCGCAATGCATTGCCTGGCAATGACGGAGAGCGTGTCTATCGATATGTTGTACATGAACCAAAGCTCCTGAAGGTGGCGCCTGCCGATAACTGAGTCAATTTGACTATATTGCGCTTGTCCCGTTTTGCGAGGCAGCCTGCCGCAGGGCCTCTACCGGCAACTGGAAAAAGCGCGGCACCATCGCCGGGGACAGCTCGTCGCCACCATCGGCCATGGCCAGGCGGCCGCTCAGGAGCAGCATCACGTAGCCGTGGCCCAGCGACCAGCCGGCGCTGGCGGCGGCCTTGTCCCAGCGTGGGTCGAGGCCCGCTTCGCGCACGGCTGCGCCCGCCGTCCGCAGCACGTACTGGAAGCACGCTTGCGCCGCTTCCTGCAGGGCGGGGAACTGGCGCACGTCCTGGTGCTCGAACATCAGCCGGTAGTGGGCCGGCGCGGCCAGGGCGAATTCGATGTATTGCTGGCCCAGCAGCTGAAATCGCTGCTCGGCGGGCAGGCTGCCCGGCGCCGGCAGTTGCGTTTCCCATTTCTGTATCAGGTTGGCGAAGCCGGCCGCCGCCACCTCGGCCAGCAAGGCTTCCTTGCTGGGGAAGTGCCGGTACACGGCGGCAACCGATACGCCCACCGTGCGCGCCAGTTCGCGCAGCGAGAGGGCGGCGTCGCTTTGCTGCGCCAACTGAGCGAGGGCGGCGGTGACCAGGGTGTCGCGCAGATTGCCGTGATGGTATGTTGTCATTCGATGTTATCGCTGTTTACATTGTCGTGTATGATGCTCATGTTATCACTGAAAACATGGAGAGCACATGCAAGAGATGAACATCGCCGTCCGCGCCGTGGACTTGCCGCCGGGCGCCAGCATCGCCCCCTTGTACCAGGGCAGCAACCTGGCCGACGCCTATGCTGTCGCCTTGCCGAATCGGCAGGCGCAGCAACTGGATATGGAAAGCCTGGCGCGCAAGCTGCTGGGCAGCCAGCCGGGCTGGGCGCAAGCGCTGATGCTGGTGCGCGACGCCATCGTGTCGCTGTTTGGCATCAAGACGGCGAAACAGATGGCTGCCAAGCGCGACGGGCGCATCGGTATTTTCCGCATTTATTCCTGCAGCGACGATGAAATCATCCTGGGTGAAGACGACACTCACCTCGACTTCCGTTTGTCGGTGCTGCGCAACAAGGAGGTGGGAAGGTATGGCAGCGTGACTGTCGCCAGCGTCGTGCATTGCCATAACGGGGTCGGACGCGCGTACATCCTGCTGATACGTCCTTTTCACAAGATGATTGTGCAGAACTCGCTGGCGCGCGCGGCAAGGAGCGGTTTTGCCTGAGGGCTGAAGCGCCCGGGCGCGGCGGAGGGGAGGGTAAGCAATCTTGCTTATTCATGGCCGGTATTGCATACTGCACCACCAGCCTCATCACGATTCCCATGAACGATACGCTTCTCCTGCTGGGTTTTGCCACCACGCCGCTTGAACTGATTTCCTTTGTCCTGGCACTGACAACCGTTGCGCTGAACATCCGCCAGAATCACTGGGCGTGGCTGTTCGCCATCATTTCCTCGGCCGCCTACGGTTTCGTGTTTTTCGAGTCGCGCCTGTATGGCGACATGGCCTTGCAATTGCTGTTCATCAGCGTCTCGTTCTGGGGCTGGTACCAGTGGCTGCATCCGGCCAGCGGCGGCAAGACCCTGCCCGTCACGCGCCTCGATGGACGCGGCTGGCTGGCCTGCGCCGCGGGTTGGCTGATCGGCTTTCTGCTCATCGCCTGGCTGCTGACGACGACGGACACGGACGTGCCCCATGCGGACGGTTTCCTCACGGCAGGCAGCCTGGTAGGGCAGTTCCTGCTGTCGCGCAAAAAGCTGGAAAACTGGATCGCCTGGATCATCGTCGACGTGCTGTATGTGTGGCTGTACCTGCACAAGGGCCTGACCCTGACGGCCGTGTTGTACGCCTTCTTCGTGGTGATGGCCATCATCGGCTTGCTGGCGTGGAAGAAGTCAGCGCCGGCCGCGCCCGGCGCCATGGTCCTCAAGTGATGGATAACTGCGTGCGCGTGGCGATCCTGGGTGCGGAATCATCGGGCAAGTCGACCCTGGCGGCGGCCCTGGCCGAGCGCCATGGCACCGTCTGGGTACCCGAGTATTTGCGGGAATTCGTGGAAACGCAGGGCAGGGTGCCCGTCGCGGCCGACCAGTATGGTATTGCGCTGACACAAGTCGAACGCGAAGCGGCCGCTGCCGCGCAAGCCCGTCACTTCCTGTTTTGCGATACGACGCCCTTGATGACGGTGGTCTACAGCCGCCATTACTTTCACGGCGCCGATGCGCAACTGGCGGCGCTGGCCGATGCCACGCAGTACGATGTGACCCTGGTGACGGCGCCCGACAGCCCGTGGGTGGCCGATGGCTTGCAGCGCGAGTCGGAAGCCGTGCGCCAGCTGATCTACCGCTACCTGCTCGAGGAACTCGATGCACGCGGGATTGTCTACCACGTGCTGCACGACAGTCTGGAAGCGCGCCTGGAACAGGCGGCGCCTTTGTTGCAGCAGGCGCTCGCTGCAGCGCCTGCCATTTCCCTCAATTAAAAGTCAAACTGCGCCGAGACTTTGAACGTGCGGCTGGCGCCGGGATACAGATAGCCATCCGATTCCGGTGTCACATCGCGCCAGTAGAACTTGTCGGCCACGTTGTTGACAGCGGCGCGCAGCACGGCGCGCGTGCCGGCGATGCGCGTGGCGTAGGCGGCGCCCAGGTTGAACACGTTGTACGACGGCACGAAGGTCGTGTTGTTGTATTCAAACGCTTTCTTGCCCGCATATTCCCAGCTACCGTTGACGCTCAAGCCCGCCACCTGCTGCACGGCGTAGTCCGCATGCACGGCCGCCTTGAAGGCCGGCACATTGGGCACGCGCTTGCCGTCTAGCGACGCTTCGCCCGTATTTGATTGCTGGCTGTTCAGGGCCGTGAGCGAGACGCCCAGGTTCAGGTCGTGGGTCGCCTTGCCTTGCGCGGATAATTCCAGGCCACGGTGCTGCGCCTGGCCTTCACGCACGAAGTAGCCGGCGGCATTCTGAAATTCCAGGCCCTTGCGGATCTGGAACAGGCTGGCCGCCAGCATGAAGTCCGGCGTCACATCCATCTTCACGCCCAATTCGATCTGCTTCGAGCGGCTCGGTGTCAGCTCTTCGTTGGCATTCATCGCCTTGCGGTCGGCCGTGCCGCCATGTTCCATGCCCTGCGAGTAGGCCGCATACACGGACACATTGTCGAGCGGGGTGTAGGCGAGCGAGACGTTGGGCAACAGGAAATCGTGCTTGGCGCGGATTTCCGTGTCGGCTTTCAGCACATACTGGTAGCCGTCGACATTGATATGGCGCAAGCCGCCATGCAGCTTCCAGTTCGGCGCCAGGCTGACGATATCCTGCACGAAGACGGAGTTTTCCGTATCCTTGCGCACCAGGCGCACGGGACCCGTGACGCCGGGTGAGGTGCCGACGATTTGCGGCTGATAGATGTTGCTTACGCCTACCCAGTCATACACGTACAGGCCGGCGCGGTCCTTGCGGCGGAAGGTCGAGACGCCGGCCGTGAATTCATGGCGCAGGGTACCGGTGGCGAACTTGCCCTGGATCATGGCTTGCGCGCTCAGCGGCTTTTTCGTCTCGCCCAGGCTGCGGTAGTCATACACGTCGTAGTCGCCATTGCCGCAAAAGCCAGGGTACAGCTCTTGCCCGCTGCAACCATACGGGAAGGCCGTGTAGTCATCGCGCTTGAACGAGTGCTGGTTGGCCGACAAGGTGGCGTGCCAGTCGTCATTGAAAGCGTACTGGAAACGCAGGCCGATATTGCTGGTGACGGTTTCCACGGGGCGTGTCCACGGCTGCAGGTTGAGCATGGCGTCGGCGCTGATGCCAGTCGGCAGGGTCGTGTTATTCAGTAACTGGAAGCCAGGTGCCGTCGCCTGTGCCTTGTCCTGGTAATCGGCATCGATTTGCAGCAGGGCTTGCGGTGAAATCTGCCAGTCGAAGGCGCCGGAAATGAATTTTCGGTTGCCGTCGGCACCCTTGATGTAAGAGCGCAGGCGCTCGGCCGCTACGTTGACTCTGTAGCCGAAGCGCGTGTCTTCCAGGCGGCCGCCCAGGTCGACGGCGCCGTACAAGGTGCCTCGCTCGCGCGTTTCCACGGTGACGGTGCGCAGCGGTGTGGCGGTGGGGCGCTTGACGATGAAGTCGATCACGCCACCCGGCGCGGCCACGCCTGCCTGCAAACCTGCCAGGCCCTTCAGCACTTCGATGCGTTCCTTGTTTTCCAGCGGAATTTGCGTGTCGCCAGGAATGGCCACGCCATCCTTGCGGTAGCTGGAATTGTTGTCGAGCTTGAAGCCGCGGATGGAAAATTGTTCCGCATAGCCGACGGCGTTGTAGGCGTCGTTGATGCTGGTGTCGAGCTTTACGGCATCGCTGAGGTTGCGGATTTGCAAGTCCTGCATGTCTTTTTGCGAAATCACGGTGACAGATGCCGGCGTCTGCAGCAGCGGCGCGTCGCTAAAGCCGCCCACGGAGGCGCGCTTGGCGGCCGGCGCCTTGCTGGCCGTGACGACGACTTCGGCCATGCTTTGGGCCTGCGGGTCGGCGGTTTCGGTGGTGTCATTGGCGGCAAAGGCAGGCGCGGCAAAGGCGTGCAGGACGGCCAGGGTCAGTACAGAAACAGATAAATTCGGTGTGGACATAGATTGCTCGTGGTTCAAGCCAACTCTGTAAAGAGCACGGCAGGCTGCTTGTTCGGCTGGCGCCAACGCAGGAGCTATCAAAGGAGGGAGGTACTTTGCGCTTTCCTTCGCTGGCATTATCCAGATCAGGTACGAAGGGTATCTCTCACCCGGATGACTGCTCCAGGACCCCTAGCGAACTGACAGCTTAGCATGAACCACGGCCAGCTGTCCCACCCGGCTGACCGTTTTACAACAGTGCAGGCCGAATCTACAAACTCAGCTCCAGCACCTTGCGGCTGACGGCGGGCGTCACTTCGCGCTGTTCGCCCAGCGCCGTCATGCCGTGCGCTTCCAGGGCGGACACGACGGCATCCACGCTGGCGTGATTCAGGCCGTAGTCGGCCAGACGCGTCTTGACGCCCATGTGGCGGAAGAAAAATTCCGTGCGCGCGATGGCCGCTTCGATGCGGCCATCCTCGTCGCCGCCATCGAGACCCCAGACGCGGGCCGCGTACTGCAGCAGCTTGGCGCGCTTGGCCTGCTTGCGCACGCGCAGCATGCTGGGCAGGATGATGGCCAGGGTTTGTGCGTGGTCGAGTTCGTACAAGGCCGTCAATTCGTGGCCGATGGCGTGCGTGGACCAGTCCTGCGGCACGCCCACGCCGATCAGGCCGTTCAAGGCCAGGGTGGCGCTCCACATCACGTTGGCGCGCACGTCGTAGTCGTCCGGGTGCGACAGGGCCTTCGGGCCTTCCTCGATCAGGGTCAGCAGTATGCCTTCGGCGAAGCGGTCCTGTACCGACGCGTTCACAGGGTAGGTCAGGTATTGCTCCATCACATGCGCAAACGCATCGACGACGCCGTTGCCCACCTGGCGCAGCGGCAAGGTAAACGTTTTCGACGGGTCCAGCACGGAGAACTTCGGATACACCTTGCGGCTCATGAACGAGCGCTTTTCCTGCGTGGCCTTGCGCGTGATCACGGCCGAGCCATTCATTTCGGAACCCGTGGCCGGTAACGTCAAAACGGTGCCGAAGGGCAGGGCGGCCTCGACGATCTTGCCGCCTTTCGCCAGGATGTCCCAGGCCTCACCCTCGTGCAGGGCGGCGGCGGCGATGAACTTGGTGCCGTCGACCACGGAGCCGCCGCCGACGGCCAGCAGGAAATCGATGCGCTCGCTTTTCACCATGGCCACGGCCTGCATCAGGGTTTCATAGCTGGGATTGGGTTCGATGCCGGCAAATTCCAGCAAGGTATGGCCGGCCAGCGCCGCCTTGACTTCATCGTAGACGCCGTTCTGCTTGATGCTGCCGCCGCCATACGTCATGAGCACTCTGGCCTGCGGCGGGATCAGCGCCGTGATGGCGGCGATCTGGCCCTGGCCGAAGAGGATTTGCGTCGGATTGTAAAAGTCGAAATTGAACATGAGACTCCTGCCGCTGAGGTTTAGGCTGTTGCTGAACCATGATTATGGCCGAACAGGTGGAAATGTGTCGTGGACGCTTGAGCTTTTCGTCCGCGCGGTGGAGAATGCAGCCGATGTCACCACCACGCGAAAAGGAATGCGCATGACCACCGTCCCACTGGAAGAAGCGGGCCTGCCGGCCACCGCGCTCGACATGCACCGCGCCATCGGCGCCACCATCGCCGCGCTGCAGGCGCTGGATTTGAACAGCCAGCGCTTCGAGGCGTGCACGGACCCGGAACTGCGCCGCGTACTCGCGCATGCGGGCGACACCAGCCGCAAGGAAGCGGCCATGCTGCTCGAATGGATGCGGCGCCGCGATGCGCGCCTGGATACGGCCATGAAGGAAGCGCTGTTCAAGGCGGGGCCGATTGTTGCTCAGTATCACTATGACGAGAAAATATTGTAACTATTGGTTTGTTGTTGTTGCGTACCATGCGCCACATTGGCCTTGCTTCGCGTAGACTGTGCCCCTACTTAAATTTAAGGTCGGATAGCAGCGGCTGTCCGGCGTACTCCTGGGGTTTTTATATGAGATCATTACCATACCGAGAAGGCAGCTGGTTTGCCGTGCCCCTGCCGGGCGGCGGTTATGCCGTCGGCGTGGTGGCACGCAGGGCGCCTGCCGGGCGCATCATGCTGGCATATATGTTTGGGCCAAAGCGCGACAGCTTGCCTGCGCTGGAAGAGCTGGAAGGCTTGCGGCCGGAACAGGCCGTGCGCCGCCTGCGCACGGGCGACATGGCCCTGCTCAACGAGCGCTGGCCCCTGCTGGGCGACAGCCCCCACTGGGAGCGCGATGCCTGGCCCATGCCAGCCTTTATCCGCCGCAATGAATCCCTGCAGCGCGCCTGGCGCGCCAGTTATGCGGACGCCGATCCTGCCAAGCTGAACCGTGAGGAATCGATCCCCTTCGATACGCCGGGCATGGAAAGCGATTCCCTGTATGGCTATGGTGCGACGGAATTGTTGATGAATAAATTGCTGGCGCCGGAACCGGCGTCCGCCTGAACGGCAGGGAACGGCACAGCCGTGCCGTTTCCCTGCGTTTATACCGCTGATACCGCTGGCAAGCTGATCTGAAACGCCAGGCCGCCGCCTTCGCGGTTGCGCACCTGCAATTCGGCGCCATGGCGCAGCAGTACGCGGTCGACGATGGCCAGGCCCAATCCGGCGCCATTGGCCTGTCCGCGCGCCGTGTCGAGGCGGGTGAACGGTTTCATCAGCTGTTCGATCTTTTCCGCCGGCACGCCCGTGCCGTGATCCTGTACCTCGATGATCACCTTTTTCGCACCGTGGCTGGTGCGCACCTGGCAAGTGATGTCGATTTCCGTCATGTCGCTGCCCGGCGTCTTGCCATAGCGGCGCGCATTTTCGATCAGGTTGTTCAGCACGCGGCGCAAATCGGTGGGGTTGCCCATCGCATGCGCGCCGTCGGCGATGCTGGCGTTGATCTTCAGGTCCGACAAGCGCATGGCTTCGCGCGTCATGTCGCTGAGCAGGCCGCTCAGGTCGACATCGGTAAAGCTCGACGCTTCCGTCGGCCTGGCATAGTCGAGGAACTGGCCGATGATGGCGTCCATTTGCCCGATATCGGACTGGATGCCTTCGCGCGCCTCGTCCGACAGATTCGCCATTTCCACTTCCAGCTGCATGCGCGCCAGCGGCGTGCGCAAGTCGTGCGAAATACCGGCCAAAATCACGGCGCGGTCCGATTCCACCTGTTTCAGATCGTCGACCATCTGGTTGAAGCTGCGGTTCGCCTCGATGATTTCGATCGGGCCCTTTTCCGGCAGCGGGGTCGGTTGCTTGCCCTTGGCGATGTCGCGCGCGGCCGCCGTCAGGCGCGACAGCGGCAGATTGATCAGGCTGGAAATGATGGCCGCGCCCAGCAGGGACAGCAGGGACACCAGGCTGGCCCAGCCCAGCCACTGGAACCCCGTCAGGCCCCGCAGACGCTCGCGGTCCAGCATCAGCCAGTACTCGTCGTCATCGATCTTGAAGCTGACCCAGAAGCCGGCCACGCCGTTGACGCGCGCGGAAAAGCGCGTGTCCTTGCCCAGCTTGGCCTTCACCAGCGCTTCGATGTCGGGCATCAGGTAATTGTCGGGCGGCGGCTCGATGCGGTCGTCCTCTTCCAGCGAGAAGATGCGGATGCCTTCATTGCTGACGAGGTCGAACAGCAGCTCGCGCCGCAGCTCGGGAGCCGAGTGCGTCAATGCCGCATGCGTGATGGTGACGACGGAAATGATCTGAGCGGAAATCTGCTGCGCCTGCGGCTCACGCTGGATGAAGGAAATCATGCTGAACCAGGCGATCATGCTGACCGTGGTCAAGGTGCCGAGCAACAAAAAGGTGCGCCAGAACAAGCCGCTTTTCAGCCGCGCCAGGCTGATATCGGGAAAAAGCTTCATCATGCCTCGCCAGCGATCAGCGCGGCTGTCCGTCCGGGATGAAGACGTAGCCGAGGCCCCACACAGTCTGGATGAACAGCGGGCTCGACGGATCGGGTTCGATCAGCTTGCGCAGGCGCGAGATTTGCACGTCCAGGCTGCGGTCGAATACTTCGTATTCGCGGCCGCGCGCCAGTTCCATGAGTTTCTCGCGCGACAGCGGCTGGCGCGCATGGCGGGCAAACACTTTTAGCACAGAAAACTCGCCGGTCGTCAGCGGCACCGTTTCGCCATTCTTTTTCAGGGTACGCGTGCCGAGGTCCAGCACGAAGTCGCCGAATTCGAAGGTTTGCGGCGTTTCCGACGGCGCGCCCGGGATTTCATCGGGGCCCTTGCGGCGCAGCACGGCGCCGATGCGGGCCACCAGTTCGCGCGGATTGAACGGTTTCGGCAGGTAGTCGTCGGCACCCATTTCCAGGCCCACGATGCGGTCCACATCCTCGCCCTTGGCCGTCAGCATGATGATCGGCGTCTGGTCGCCCGCGCCGCGCAGGCGGCGGCAGATCGACAGGCCGTCTTCGCCCGGCAGCATCAGGTCGAGCACCAGCAGGTCGTAGCGTTCGCGCAGCCACAGCTTGTTCATGGCCGTCGCGCTCTCTGCCGTGAAGACATTGAAACCCTGTTCGGTCAGGTAGCGGCGCAGCAGGTCGCGCAGGCGCACATCGTCATCGACCACCATGATTTTTGCCTGGTGGCCGTGGATCGATTGCGTTGTTGTATTGCTGCCGGAAGTGGAGGTTGTGGTCATTTAGGGTGTCGTGTTATCTTATTTAGTTGCTATAGTAACGCCTCGCGCGGCGTCGGCAAGGGGCTGTGGCGACCCATTACAAAGTGTTACAAACTTTACCCAATTACTCTTACTGCACCGTGTAAAGCATCATACACTGGGGCCACAGTGGAAATCAGCTTTAAGTTTATACGGCATCGCGGAAGAGGAACTCAATGAATATCTTTACTAAAAAAATTCACACCGCTCCCAGCGCAGCTATTGCCGCACGTACGACTGTGCTGTCCGCATTTGCCGTTTGCTCCGTGTTTGCCGCCAGCCTGGCGTCAGCGCAAAACCAGCCGCCACCACGCCGTGACGACCAGCAGCAAATGCAGGCTCAGCGGTATGAACAGGTACAACGCAGTAATAGCAATGATACGCGAGTGCGCGAACAGCGTGACGCACGCAGTTTCGACACGCGCGCCGAAGAGCAGCGCCGCGCCAACGAAGGCGCCGACGCCTCGCGCCGCACGGGCCGCATGACGCCCGACGAGCGCCGCGACCTGCGCCGCCAGATCAATGAAGTGGGCCAGGATATCTATTCCAACCCACCGCGCCGCTAGGCATCGCGCACCCCATCCAACAGGGCCATTTCGCAAGACATGGCCCTGTTTGCATCTGGCAAGCACATTTTTGCCGAGTCAGGCACACCGCCACGCCCCGTGATATTGTTCTAGTGCATTGAGGCAATTCTCTGACATTGTTGCTGGGGGAGGCAAGGCGTGAGCGACGACGACACACCGGTTCCTAATGCGGCCCCCGCAGGCGGCTTGCCGCACGGTATCGTCCAGCGCGACGAGGGCGTGTTCCTTGACTTGTCCCTGGCGCCGGCGCAGCTGCGCATTGCCGTCGACCAGTTGTTCCAGTCGGGCCAGCTGCTGGCCGGCCTCGATTACGGTTTGTTCCTGCTGACCCTGTTCCATGCCCCCGCGCCCCGCGCCGCGCCCAAGGGCGACGCCTTGCTGCGCATCGCCGTACGCGTGGCGCCATTCCCACCTCCGCGCCGCGCGCTGTATCAACAGGTCAAGATCCGTGGCGACAGCGCCGAGTTTTATTTTGAAGCTTTGTCTCCTGACTCGGATGGCCAGGTGCCGGCGCGGCGCGAGTTTGACGAGCTGGTGGCCGACCTGTGGTGCAAGGGCGTGCACTACGGCATCGATAGCGCGGCTGTGCGCGCCATGCTCGCCAGCGGCAAGGCCGAGCGCATCACGGTGGCGCGGGTGCTGCCGCCGCAGCCGGGACGCGACGCCCAGCTCGTTGAAGTGTCGCAAGGTATACACCGCGACGATGCGCCGCGCGAACGCTCCGATGGCCGCCTGGATTTGCTCAGCTTCAAGAACCGCTTTCCACAAGTGAAAAAACACGCGCGCCTGCTGCGTCTGCTGCCGGGCATGCCCGGTTTGCCCGGCTACGACCTGGCCGGCACGCTGCTGCCGCCGCCCGCACCGCTGGAACTGGACCTGCTCACGGTGGCGGGGGCAGGCACGGCGGTCGAGCATTTCAGCGATGGCGATTTCCTCGTCGCCACCCTGGATGGGTATGTGAATGTCGATGAGCACGGCAAGATGTCGATCGAAAACAAGATCGTCAGCCGCGAAGGCGTCAGCAGCCGCACCACGGGTAATTTGAAGCTGCGCGCCGCCTACGAGGAGTATGGCGAAGTGCAGGAGCAGCGCCAGCTCGACGGCAGCGATATCACCATCCATGGCGATGTGTATGGCCATCTGCACTCGCATGGCGGCTTAATTTGGTTACAGCGCAACCTGGTGGGCGGCACGGCATTTAATGAACACGGCGACGTGCGCGTCGAGGGTGTCGCTTCCGGTTCCGTGCTGCAGGCGCTGAGCGGCGAAGTGCATGTGAAGCGTGCGGAAAGCTGCGTCATCGCCGGCACGCGCGTGGTGATAGACAGCGCCAGCAATTGCGAGATCATTGCCGACGAGGTCGTCATCGAACTGGCCGAAGGCTGCGCCGTGGCGGCGCACACCATCCGCATCGGCAGCGCCGGTCCCCGCAAGCAGGTGGAGATGCTGCTGTTCCCCCTGGTGCCCGATTTGAGCGCCCTGGAACAAAAGATCGCGGAAAGCTTGGCCAAGGCCGCGCAATACCAGCAGGTGCAGCACAAGCGCCAGCAGGAAATCGATGCCATCGCGCAATTACCCGAGGTACGCAATTACCTGACCCTGGCGGGCCAGCTGCGGCGCGGCGAATTGCAGCTGCAGCCAACGCAACAGCTGCAGTACGACAAGCTGGCCGCGCGCATCGCCCCCGTGCTGAAGGAAGTGGCGCGGCTGCGCGTGGAAGTGAAACAGTCGGAAATCCTGCATGCGCAAATGCTGGCGCTGGTGGCGCAAGTGCGCCAGGAGCGGCAGGCGACGGCTGGCCAGTCGCGCTGTACCCTGGGCCTGGTCGATGGCGAAACGACGGTACGCGCCCTCGTCGTGCCGCCCGGGCCGGCCAAGGTTTACGACCGGCCGCCAAAAGAAATCAAGGCCTTGTTGCGCAGCGCCACGCCAGCCACGCAGCCCGTGTTCGCGGACAGCACTGGCAGCCTGGACTGGACCTACCAGCCGCCGCCGTAATCAGTCGGTGACCTTGCCGCGCGACTGTTTGAGGACGCTGTGCGTGCTCTTGCTGTCGAGACGGCGCCGCTGCGAGCTGCGCGTGGGCTTGGTGGCGCGGCGCACGGCGGGCAGGAAGGTCACGCTGTCGATGATTTCCTGCAAGCGCCGCAAGGCTTCTTCCTTGTTCTGCTCCTGGCTGCGCGACTGCTGCGCCTTGAGCACCAGTACGCCATCCTTGCTGATGCGGCTGTCGCGCAGGGCCAGCAAACGCTCCTTGTACGCTTCCGGCAGCGACGAGGCGGCGATGGGAAAGCGCAAATGGATGGCGCTGGACACCTTGTTGACGTTCTGCCCGCCCGGCCCCTGGGCGCGGATGGCGGAAAATTCAACTTCAGCGGGATTGACGAGGTGTTGCATGGCCTGCCTGTGGGGAAACGATGTGGGTATTGTAAGGGAAGATGGCTGCGCCGGCGCAAGGCCGTGGCCGCATCCGGTGATGTCGTCCTGGAGAATTGATGTTTCTCAACGCCATCTGCGGCGATGCTGGTTAGCATGGGCCAACGTTGCGCCACTGCGCATCCTGGCAGCGCTTACCGGATGAAAGGAACACCATGCAGCCCACGACTACGCCTGGCGCCGCAACTGCGCAATACCTGACGCAGTACTTGAGTTTCCGGCTGGGCGGCCTGGAATACGGCCTCGATTACCGTTGCGTGCGGGAATTGCGTCCGCTGAAGGAACTCGACCGCTTTTCCTCGGAAGGGGAAGTGCTGCACAGCGTGGCCGTTTCGCGCGGCGTGATCATCCCCATCGTCGACATGCGCGCCGCGTTCGGCAGCGCCCACGGCGCGCCCGATCCGGCCACCGACGTGATCATCTTGCAGCTGAGCAATGGCGTGATGGGCATGGTGGTCGATGGCGTCACCGATATCGTCACCCTGGCCGCCAGCGACATCGCCGCCGTGCCCGGCCTGGGCGAGGCGGAAGCCGATTATCTGCTGGGCCTGGGCACGGTGGCGGGCCGCCGATTGATTCTCGTCGACATCGACCGCCTGATGGCGATCCGCAGCCCCAGCCCCATGCAGGCAGCCTAAAAAAAGACGACCCGAAAGTCGTCTTTGTGTTTTGCGTTAGCCGAGTTTCTCTAACTGATCCTGCAAATCGAGCCATTCCGCTTCCAGCTGCGCCAGGTCCTTGGTGAAGAAGGTCTGGTCGGCCAGCAATTGCTTCAGCTTGGCCTTGTTGGCAGCGTCGTAGATGGTCGGCTCGCCCAGCTTGGCTTCCGTTTCCGCCTTTTGCGCGTTGCGCTTGGCAATTTGCTCTTCCTGGCGCTTGATCTTGTTTTCGATCGGCTTGCGCAGGGCGGCGGCCTTCTGGCGGTCTTCCGCTTCCTGGCGCTTGTCGCGCACGGGTGCGGCAGGGGCGGCGGCTACCGGCGAAGGTACGGAAGAAGTCACAGGGAAGTCCGTCTTGTTGGCCTTGCCGGCGGCCGGCAGCACGTCCGTTCCTTTGCCCAGCTTGGTCTTGAACAGCCAGTCCTTGTAGTCGTCCAGGTCGCCGTCGAACGGCTGCAGCTTGCCGTCAGCCACGATGATGAATTCGTCGGTGGTGGCGCGCAGCAAATGGCGATCATGGGAAACGACAACCAGGGTGCCTTCGAACTGGGCCAGCGCTTCCGTCAGCGCTTCGCGCGTTTCCAGATCCAGATGGTTGGTCGGTTCATCGAGCAGCAACAGGTTCGGACGCTGCCAGACGATCAGCGCCAGTGCCAAACGGGCTTTTTCGCCGCCCGAGAACGGTGCAATCGAGGCCGTGACCATGTTGCCGGGGAAGTTGAAGCCGCCCAGGAAGTTGCGCAGTTCCTGCTCGCGCACGGTCGGGGCGATCTTCGACAGATGCCACAGCGGCGATTCGTCGTGGCGCAGCATTTCCACCTGGTGCTGGGCAAAGTAACCGATGTTCAAGCCCTTGCCCATGGTGGCGTCGCCCGTCAGGGGGCATCAGTTCGCCGGCGATGGTCTTGATCAGGGTCGACTTGCCGGCGCCGTTCTGGCCCAAGAGGCCGATGCGCTGGCCGATCTGCAGCGAAAACTTGATGCCGTTGACGATGGTCTTGTGCGTGATTTCGCCCGTCGCTTCGTTTTCGATCTTGTAGCCCGCATCGACGTCTTCCATCACCAGCAGAGGATTCGGTGCGCTCAAAGGCTCGCGGAATTCGAACGAGAATTCGGCGGCGGCGCGCAAGGGCGCCAGCTCTTCCATCTTCGCCAGCGCCTTCATGCGGCTTTGCGCCTGGCGGGCCTTCGAAGCTTGCGCCTTGAAGCGGTTCACGAACGATTCCAGGTGGGCACGCTTGCGCTGCTGTTTTTCCAGCGCGCCGGCGGCCAGGATCATCTGCGCCGCGCGTTGGCGCTCGAAGCTCGAGTAGTTGCCTGAATAGCGTTTCAGCTTGCGTTCGTCGATATGCACGACCACGTTGACCACTTCATCGAGGAAGTCGCGGTCATGGGAAATGATCAGCAAGGTACCGGCGTAGCGTTTCAGCCAGTCTTCCAGCCAGATGATGGCGTCCAGATCCAAGTGATTGGTCGGTTCATCGAGCAGCAGCAGGTCAGACGGGCACATCAGCGCCTGCGCCAGGTTCAAACGCATGCGCCAGCCGCCGGAAAAACTCGCCACCGGTTGCTGCATCTGGTCCAGGGTAAAGCCCAGGCCCAGCAGCAATTGCTCGCCGCGCGACTGCACGGTATACGCGTCGGCATCGGCCATGGCGCTATAGATTTCGCCGATGGCGATACCGTTTTCCGACGTGGCCGGCTCCGATTCCAGGCGCGCCAGTTCCGCTTCCAGTTTGCGCAGGGTGATGTCGCCATCGATCGCATAGTCGAGCGCGGCGCGGTCCAGCGGCGGCGTTTCCTGCGCCACGTAAGCCACGCGCCATTTGGCCGGAAAATCGATCTCGCCCTGGTCAGGGTGCAATTCGCCACGCATCATGGCGAACAGGCTCGATTTGCCCGCGCCATTGGCGCCGATCAGGCCGATCTTGTCGCCCGGATTGAGGGTGACATCGACTTGTTCGAGCAACGGTTTGATGCCGCGCATCAGGCTTACTTGTAGGAAACGTATCATTTTTTTCTTTGTGTTGTAAATTAAGGCGCTGCGCGCTGACGCCAGCGTTTATGCCAGCTTGAGCTGCTCGGCCGTCAGCAGGAATACCATGTCGTCGCCGGCGCTCGTCGTCAGCCAGGTCAGGCCCAGCTCGCCGAAGGCCGCTTCCGCGTATGCGCGTTCGTTGCCGATTTCAATCATCAGGATGCCGTCGTCCGTCAGGCGCTCGGCCGCGCCGGCGATGATCTTGCGTACCAGGTCCATGCCGTCGCTGCCGCCGTCGAGGGCGATTTGCGGTTCGGCCAGGTATTCCTGCGGCAGGGTGCCCATCGACGCGGAATTTACGTATGGCGGGTTGCTGATGATCAAGTCGTATTTCTTGGCCGGCACGTTCGCGTACAGGTCCGATTCGATCAAGGTGACGCGGTCCTGCAATTTGTACGTGTCGACGTTGCGCTTGGCCACGGCCAGCGCGTCGGCGGAAATGTCCACGGCGTCAACGGCGGCGTTCGGGAAGGCGTCGGCCATCATGATGGAGAGGCAGCCCGAACCGGTGCACAGTTCCAGGATGTTTTCCACGGCTTCCGGTTCCGCCACCCATGGCGAAAAGTATTCAGGGATCAGCTCGGCGATGAAGGAGCGGGGCACGATCACGCGCTCGTCCACATAGAAATTGTACGTGCCCAGCCAGCCTTCCTTGGTGATGTAGGCGGCTGGCACGCGGTCGATGCTGCGGCGGTCGATGACCGTCATCACGCTGGCCACTTCCGACGGCAGCAATTTGGCGTCGAGGAAAGGTTCGAGCTTGTCGAGTGGCAACTTCAACGTGTGCAGGATCAGATAGGCCGCTTCGTCTAACGCTTCGGCGCTGCCGTGGCCGAAAAACAGCTTGGCGGTATTAAAACGGGTAACGGCGTAGCGCAGCAGGTCGCGTGGCGTGGAAAACGGGTTCGGGGTCATGGCATTCTCGAAAAGACGATGTTCTGGCCCGCCGTGACGGGCCTCGGTATTCTGGTTCAGACGGGCAGCAAGTGCTCCAGCGTGCGCCGGTAAATATTCTTCAGGGGATCGATGTGGCGCAGTTCGATATGCTCGTCGATCTTGTGAATACTGGCATTGGGCGGCCCGAATTCTATCACTTGGGGGCAGATTTGCGCGATAAACCGGCCATCCGAGGTGCCGCCCGTGGTCGACAGCTCCGTCGTGATGCCCGTTTCTTCCAGGATGGCGGCGGACAGCGCATCGCTCAAGGTGCCGCGCGGCGTGAGGAAGGGCAGGCCGCTCAGGGTCCACTGCAAAGCGTATTCCAAGTCATGCTTGTCGAGGATGGCGTGGACCCGTTCCTGCAAGCTTTCTGCCGTGCTGGCCGTGGAAAAGCGGAAGTTGAAGTCGATCACCATGTCGCCAGGAATCACGTTGTTGGCGCCCGTGCCTGCGTTGATATTCGACATTTGCCACGAGGTCGGCAGGTAATACTCATTGCCGGCATCCCATTTTTCCTCGACCAGGTCGGCCAGTGCCTGCGCCGCTTCGTGGATCGGGTTTTTCGCCAGGTGCGGGTAGGCGATATGGCCTTGCACGCCCTTGATCGTCAATCGGCCCGACAGCGAACCACGGCGGCCATTCTTGATCATGTCGCCCAGTTGCGCGCTCGACGTGGGCTCGCCCACCAGGCAATAATCGATCTGCTCGCCGCGCTCTTTCAACTTGTCGCAGACGATGACGGTGCCGTCCGTGGCCGGGCCTTCCTCGTCGCTGGTGATCAGGAAAGCGATCGATCCTGTGTGCTCGGGCGTGGCGGCGATGAACTCTTCACAGGCCACCACCATGGCGGCGATCGACGTCTTCATGTCGGCCGCGCCACGGCCGTACAGCTTGCCGTCGCGGTGCGTGGGAATGAACGGCAGCGAGCGCCATTGCTCGACGGGGCCGGTCGGCACCACGTCCGTATGGCCGGCAAAGACGAACACGGGCGAGCTCAATCCGCGGCGCGCCCACAGGTTGGTGACGTCGTTCGACTGTATCGTCTCGCAGACAAAGCCCAGCGGCGTGAGGAGGTCGATCAGGTGCTGCTGGCAGCCCTTGTCGTCGGGCGTGACCGAGGACAGGGCGATCAGTTTTTCGGTCAGGGCGAGGGTTTTGGAGGTGGTCATGAGTAAGGTCGTGCCGGCAACATCGTTCCGGTGGTCAACTAGAGGGTTACAGCGAGAAAATGGCCTGGTACTGCGCATCCGAAAACGCCACGCTGAACTTTCCATCCTTGTCCAGCACGGGGCGCTTGATGATGGACGGGTTTTCCAGCATCAGGTCCACGGCGCTGGCCGCATCGGTGATGGAGGCCTTGCGTTCGTCGGACAGGGCGCGCCAGGTCGTGCCTTTCTTGTTGACCAGCACATCCCACGGCAATTGCTGCAACCATGCCTCGACAGTAGCGCGTTCCAGGCCCTGCTTCTTGAAGTCGTGGAAAGTGAAATCGAGTTGTTGCGCGGCCAGCCAGGTGCGGGCCTTTTTGACGGTATCGCAGTTGGGGATACCGTAGAGTGTAATGGTCGTCATGGGTAGGGCTAAGGGGAATGAATGCGGTTCGCTTGATCGCGGCGCTTGCGCCAGAGCAAAATGCGATGTTAGCCGCCATTATACAGTCGATGCGCAGTCGATGCGGCAGTGCAACACGCCCCAGTGCTTTCCCCTACACAGGCCGTGGCGCCGTCTTCCCCGATTCTGCCGGACCGAAATGCAGGCCCAGTCGCAAGGCCAGGGCGCGCAGGGCGCCGCTCTCCTGCAAATGCAGGGCCAGCGCGATGTGGCCGTCGGGGCGCACGAGGTAGGCCGCGTCGCGGCCCAGGCCGGCCAGCTTGGCGGCCACGTTATAGGTATAGCAATGCACGGGCAGTTTCAGCACGCGCGCTTCGCCGAGCAGCTCGGGCGCCGCTTCGCCATAGATGTGCAATTGCCAATCCATGCTGCGCAAGGCCGTGAAATTGTCTTGCGTGCCGTCCGAGAACCATGGCAGGCGGTCGCCGCCCCGCAGGTATTCCGCGTGGCCAGCGGAAAGGGCGCTGTCTTCATAGCTGATCTGGATTTGCGACACGGTCTGGAACAGCAAACGGCGCGCCCGCCCGAAGCCCGAGAGGAAGGGCAGCGCGTGCGGCACCAGCCAGCGGCGCAGGAATTGCCCGGCCATGCCTTGCGCGACGATGGCCTGGAAGGCGCGGTCGGTGGTGGCGACGAGTTTGCGGGCAAACACGATGCGCTCGCTTTCATAGGTATCGAGCAAGGCGTCGTTGCTCTGTCCCCGCAGCTTTTGCGCCAGTTTCCAGGCCAGGTTGACGGCGTCGCCAAGGCCCGTGTTCATGCCCTGGCCGCCCACGGGGCTGTGCAGATGAGCCGCGTCGCCGAGGATGAAGCAGCGCCGTTCGCGAAACCGCGCCGCCACCCGGTGGTGGACTTTATAGGTGGAAAACCAGTTGACGTGCTCGACATGGATATTCAGCAAACTTTCCACCTGCTCCCGCACGTCGTCAAAGACGGGCGCCGGCGCGCCATCGGGGCGGTCGGGCAGGATGCCGATCAGGCGCTGCATGCCGCTGGTGCGCACGGGCAGCATCAGGGCGAAAGAGTTTGCGCCCAAGTGGGCGTGCAAATCCGTATTGTTGCCGGCCACTTGTGCATCGGCCACGTAGTACAGGTGGTCGTAGGTGCCGCCAGAAAAGTCGAAACCGGCGATTTCGCGGACCTTGCTGCGGGCGCCGTCGCAGCCGCAAATATAGTCAAACGTACAATATTGCCGTTCGCCATCTTTCAGCAGGATGGCTTGCACTTCGCGATCGTCCTGCGTCCACAGGTCCAGCGCCACATTCCATTCCACATACACGCCGGCCGCCGCCAGCTTGCTGATAAGAAAGCGTTCATGCTCATCCTGCGGCAGGCTCAGCACGAAAGGGTAGGGGCTCAGCCCTTCGCCGATCTCGCCCAGCGCCAGTTTCACCAGCTCTTCTCCCCCTTCATGGATGTGCATGGCATTGATCTTGATGCCCAGGCTGACCAGCTCATCGGCAAAGCCCAGCTGCTGGTAAAACTCCAGGGTGCGCGCATGCACGGCCATGGCCCGCGACGCCTGCCCGGGACCGCTGTTCTTGTCGATGATGCGGCAATCGACGCCATGGCGCGCCAGGCGCAGGGCAAGCATGAGGCCGGTAGGACCGGCGCCGACGATCAATACGGGAGGAGTATTCATGCCATCCAGTATAGGACAGGATGGCGCAAGGCTGCGGGACGATTGGAGATGGTGCTCAGGCGCTGTTCAGGAGATGCGCGGCGCCGGCAATGGCGCCAATCTGACTGCTTCGCAGTTTTTTCAGCGTTGCAAATTGCGGGCCTGCTTCATCTATCCGATAGTCCTTGAGCAGAGTGCCCTGCGCGTCCCACACTTGTTCCTGGATACATATTCCGAGTTCATAGTGGCCATCGGATTTGCGTGCGCCATTGTCATGCCATTCACGGGCCGTGCCGTGTAGCGCATTCAGGGCAAACCATTCTTCGAGAATAAGTCTGCTTGCAGCCGACCATTGCCGGGAGATCCCGCTTTTCTGGCCATCAATAAAACTGGTTTCTGTTATTAATATACCATTAGAATCGTTTTCAAATGCCACGCCGCTAAACGGCTTGCCGGTGTAGCACATCAGCAGGAAATCCTCTGATGGTTCCAACGCTTCGTAATCGACTCTGGACATGCTTTACCTCCAACAGGTGTTGCGCCGGCGTGCACAGAAACGACAATGTCCCGCCTAAGCGGGACATTCAGGGTGCTGCGTGCGCCTTGCTGCGACTAATTAAATGCCGCGCAGCAACTCGTTGATGCCCGTCTTGGCGCGGGTTTTTGCATCCACGCGTTTGACGATGACGGCGCAGTACAGCGAGTACTTGCCGTCTTCCGATGGCAGGTTGCCCGAGACCACGACGGAACCGGCTGGTACGCGGCCGTAGGTCACTTCGCCCGTGGCGCGGTCGTAGATCTTGGTCGACTGGCCGATGTACACGCCCATCGAGATGACCGAGTTTTCTTCGACGATCACGCCTTCGACGATTTCCGAGCGGGCGCCGATGAAGCAGTTGTCTTCGATGATGGTCGGGTTCGCTTGCATTGGTTCCAGCACGCCGCCGATGCCGACGCCGCCGGACAGGTGGACGTTCTTGCCGATCTGGGCGCAGGAGCCGACGGTGGCCCAGGTGTCGACCATGGCGCCTTCATCGACGTAGGCGCCGATGTTGACGTAGGACGGCATCAGCACGACGTTCTTGGCGATGAAGCTGCCGCGGCGGGCGACGGCTGGCGGCACCACGCGGAAACCGCCCTTGGCGAAGTCTTCCTTGGTGTAGTTGGCGAACTTGGTCGGGACCTTGTCGTAGAACTGCATCGTGCCATCCGATGGCAGGACGACGTTGTCTTCCAGGCGGAACGACAGCAGCACGGCTTTCTTGACCCATTGGTTGACGACCCAGTCGCCCGTGGTTTTTTCCGCCACGCGGATGCTGCCGTTGTCCAGGCCATTGATGACGTGGGACACGGCGTCGCGCAGTTCGGCTGTGCCGTTGCCTGGATTGATCTCGGCGCGGTTTTCCCAGGCCTGGTCGATGATGTTTTGCAGTTGTTGGCTCATGATGATGTCTTGTTTATGTAGGGGTTGATGCGGATGCGGAAAGCTGCTGGCAGAATTTTACTATGCGCAACGCCGCTTCCAGCCCTTCGGCCGTTTCGGCCACCAGGGCCATGCGGATGCGGTTGCGACCCGGATTGATGCCGTGCGCGTCGCGCGCCAGGTAACTGCCAGGCAATACCGTCACATTATATTCGGCGTACAGGCGTTGCGCGAATTCGGTGTCGGACAGTCCCGTGCGGCTGACGTCGGCCCACAGGTAGAAACCGGCGTCCGGCAATTGCACGTCCATCACCGCTTGCAGCAGCGGCGTGATGGCGTCGAACTTGGCGCGGTACTTGGCGCGATTTTCCTCGACATGGGTTTCGTCGTTCCAGGCCGCGACGGAGGCCGCCTGCACGGCGGGGCTCATGGCGCCGCCGTGGTAGGTTCGGTAGAGCAGGAATTTTTTCAGTACTTCCGCGTCGCCGGCGACGAAGCCCGAGCGCATGCCCGGCACGTTCGAGCGCTTCGACAGGCTGGAAAACACGACCAGGCGCGCGTACGGGCGCTCGATGGTGGACAGGCCCAGCATGTGCGCCGCCTGCAGCGCGCCCAGCGGGGGCGTGTCGCCGTGGTAAATCTCGGAATAGCACTCGTCGGCGGCGATGACGAAATCGTAGCGCTCGGACAGGGCGAACAGGTGTTCCCAGTCTGTCAGGGTCAGCACGGCGCCCGTCGGGTTGCCGGGCGAACACAGGAACAGCAGCTTGACCTTTTCCCACACGGAGGCGGGCACGCTGTCGTAGTCGCAGCCGAAATTGCGTGCCGGATCGGAATTGACGAAATAGGGTTCGGCGCCGGCCAGGTAGGCCGCGCCTTCATAGATCTGGTAAAACGGATTCGGGCTGATCACCAGCGAACCGGCCGACGGATCGATCACCGTTTGCGCCAGCGCAAACAGCGCTTCGCGCGAACCGTTCACGGGCAGGATTTGCGTAGCAGGATTGAGCTTGGGGATGTCGTAGCGGCGTTCCAGCCAGCCGGCGATGGCGCTGCGCAAGGCTTCCGAGCCGATGGTGGTCGGATAGCTGGCCAGGCCGTGGATATTGTCGGTCAATGCCTGCTCGATGAAGGCTGGCGTCGGGTGCTTGGGTTCGCCCATGCCCAGGCTGATGGGCGCATACTCGGGGTTGACCGTCACGCCGGCAAACAACTGGCGCAGCTTTTCAAATGGATATGGTTGCAGTTTAGCAAGAAGTGGATTCACGGAACGGACCAGGGCAAGAGTGGAAAGGCGATGTTGCTCAGCGACTACTTGGCGCGGCAGACTTGATGCCGGTCAAATTATAAGCTGCGTCTTTCATTATAGCCGTCCTCGCGGGCCCACTGTGCAAGCCGCATCGGCCTGATCGCTGCCCGGCTTGCCTTGGCATGCCGCAGCGGAGAGTGCCGCAGCATGGCGCGGCAAGGTAAAATACGCTATGTCTACCTTACTTCCCACCCTGCTTGCTATTGAAACCTCGTCCGAACTCGCCTCTTGCGCCTTGTTGCGCGGTGATGTCGTCTTCTCCCGCGCCTCGTCGGGTGTGCGCACCCATTCCCAGTCTATCCTGCCGATGGTGCAGGAATTGCTGGCCGAAGCGGGCGTGACCCTGGCCGACGTTGACGCCATCGCCTACGGCTCCGGCCCCGGCTCGTTTACGGGCGTGCGCACGGCCTGCGGCATCGCCCAAGGCCTGGCCTACGGCGCCAGCCTGCCCGTCGTGCCCGTCGTCACGCTCGACGCCATGGCGCTGGCGTGCCACCAGCAGCATGGCGCGCAGCGCATCGTGACCGTGCTCGACGCCCGCATGGGTGAAGTGTACTGGGCGCAATATGACTATCAGAATGGCTTGCAGGCCGTGTTGCCACCGGCCCTGAGCGCGCCGGCCGGCGTGGTGCCGCAAGGCGACGTCGTTGGCTGCGGCAACGGTTTTGCGGCCTATGCCGACGCCTTGGCCGCGCTGCCGTGTGCCGCCAACGCCGATGCCGCCATCATGCCGCACGCCGAGCAGGTGGCGCAGCTGGCGCGCATCGCCTTTGCGGCTGGTCAGTTCGTGACGGCGGCCGAGGCGCAGCCTTTGTATTTGCGCAACAAGATCGCTTACACGAGCGCGGAACGGCACGAGATGCAACAGGCCAAGGCCGCTGCGGAGTCGGCACAATGATGGAGGCGGGCAAGGACGCAGTGACGCAGGATGACAGCGCGACAGGCTGGGACTTGCTGCGCCTCGACTATCAACCGATGGCCGAGACGGACCTGGCCGAAGTGCTGGCGCTGGAACAGCGCGTCTACCCGCATCCCTGGACGCATGGCAATTTCGTCGATTCGCTCAAGAGCGGCTACCCGGCTTGGGTGCTGCGCGATGTGGACGGCACCCTGCTTGGCTATTTTCTGCTGATGCTGGTCGTCGATGAGGCGCACTTGCTCAACGTGGCCGTCGAAGGCGCCATCCAGGGCCAGGGCCTGGGCCGTTTCCTGCTGAACCAGTCCTGCGCCTGCGCGCGCCAGCTGGGCATGGAATCGATGTTGCTGGAAGTGCGCCCGTCGAACGTGCGCGCACTCGATATTTACCAGCGCTATGGATTTGAACAGATCGGCCGACGCAAGGGATACTATCCGGCCAGCAACTCGCAACGTGAGGACGCCATCGTGATGCGTTATACCTTATGAGCCGCAGCGCCGTTTTCCTCGATGAAATGGGCGTCGGCCCCCTGTGGCGTTTGCGTCAGGGTGTTGCGCCCGAAGCTGTTGACGTCGTCGAGGCTCTCGTGGAGATGGAAGTCGCCGTGGCGGCGCCCGTGGCCGAGGCCGTTGAAACCGTGATTGAGGTGGTTGCCGAGGTGGCCGCTGAGTCTGTCGCCGCGGTGGTCGCCGAGGTGCAGGCCGAAGCGCCCGTCGCCGTTGCCACTACGCCAGTTCCCGCCGCCGCGCCTGACGATACGGCCTGGTTCGACGATGCGCCGCCGCCACCACCCGCCAAGCAGCTGAGCGACACCGATATTGCCGCCCTCGACTGGGAAGGCTTGACGGCCGCCGTCGCCAAGTGTGCGCGCTGCGACTTGTGCAAGACGCGCAAGGGCGTCGTCATGGGCCGTGGCGACCGCCAGGGTGCTTGGCTGATGCTGGCCAGCAGCCCGTCGCGCTTTGAAGAACGCGAAGGGCGCGCCTTGCCGGGCGAGCAGGGCAAGTTGCTCGACAATATGTTGAAAGCCATCGAGGTTGATGCGGGCAGCGATGTGTATATCACGCACTTGCTGAAATGCCGTCCGCTCGACGAGGCGGGCCAGGAACGCTTGCCCACCGAATCGGAGTCCGCCGCCTGCCGCCCGTACTTTGATCGCGAACTGGCCCTGCTGCAGCCGCGCACCATCGTCACCCTCGGTTCGATGGCCGCCGCCGGCATCAATCCTGGTGAAAAACCCGTGCGCGGCAAGGTGTGCCAACTGGGCAATGCCTCGGTCGTGGCTACCTTCCATCCGGAAATGCTGCTGCAGGACGAGACGGGCAAGGCGAAGGCGCGCGCATGGGCCGACCTGTGCCTGGCGAAAAGCACGCACGGTGATTGATACGGACATCGGCACCTTCCAGGCCCGCTTCGAGCGGCGCTGGGGGCATTTGACGCACCCCCGCGTGCGTGCGCTGGCCTGGCTGCTCGACTCGCCCGATTTGCTGGACCCGTCCAGCCCCCACTGGGGTGGGCGCATCGCCAGCCTCGCGCCCGTCGCGCCTGCCGTGGCGGCGTGGCTGGTGGGGCTGCAAGAGGACCCATCGCCGCTCGATGCGGCGCTGGGGCCGAAATTCTATTCCCGCCTGGGCCTGTATGCTGAAAAGCTGCTGGCCTTTTATTTTGAACAGCATGGACTGCTGCAAGCGCATGGCTTGCAGGTGCAAGTCAACCGCAACGACACGGTGGGCGAGTTCGATTTCCTGCTGCGTGACGGAAATGGCTTGCTGCACTGGGAATTCGCCACCAAGTTCTACCTGCTGGAAGGCGCGCCCGATCCCGGCGTGTTCAATCACCTGATCGGCCCGAATCTGGCCGATACTTTGGGGTTGAAAATGCGCAAGATTCTCGACAAGCAACTGGCCTTGTCTCGCCATCCGGCCGCACAAACATCGCTGGTGCAACCCGTGCGGGCGGCGCAGGCGCTGGTCAAGGGCTGGCTGTTTTATGCGGCAGGCGCCATACCCGGCATGGACGGCATTTCCCAGGAGCATGGACACGGCTTCTGGTGCACGCCGACCCAATTGCCGCAGCAGCGCTATGTCGTGCTGCCGCGCTTGCAATGGCTGGCGCCGTTCAAGGGCCGCGATGTGGAAGTGCTCGATGTGGACGCCTTGCGGGCGCGCTTATTTGATCTGGCGCAGCCGGTGATGGTGGCCACGGTGGACAATGTCGAAGGCTGGGAAGTGGAGCACACGCGCGGTTTTGTCGTACCGAACGACTGGACGGAGCAGGCTGCCGCGCGGCGAATAACAGGCGCGCTACCTGCGTAACCATAAACCATGGCCGTAACGCCGCATTTATGTAGGTCGGATTAGCGCATAGCGCGTAAGCCGACGCCACATTGCTTAATGCTTCTGCTCGCCAATCAAGGATAGATTGTCGTGCTCGGCCTGGTTCAGCTTGTGCCTGCGCATGATCATGTACATGGTGCCGGCGACGAACAGACCGAACAGGGTGATGATGATATTGAGCGGCAGGTGCAAACGGATCATGATGGAATACACGGCCAGCATGGTCAGAATCGACAAATTTTCATTGAAGTTCTGCACGGCGATGGAATGGCCCGCGCTCATCAGGACGTGGCCGCGGTGTTGCAGCAGGGCATTCATGGGCACGACGAAAAAGCCGGACAGGGCGCCGATCAAAATTAGCAGCGGGTAGGCGATCCACACGGAGTGCACTTGCGTCATCATCATGACGATCACGCCCATGGCGATGCCCAGCGGAATGACGGTCAGCGATTTGCGCAGCGGGATGAAGCGCGCCGACAGCACGGCGCCGGCGGCCACGCCGATGGCGACCACGCCCACCAGGCTGGTCGCCTTGTCGAATGGCATGTTCAGCGATTGCTTGGCCCATTCCAGCACGATCAGTTGCAAGGTGGCGCCAGCGCCCCAGAACAGGGTCGTCACGGCCAGGGTGATCTGGCCCAGCTTGTCTTTCCACAGGATGGAATAGCAATTGGCAAAATCGGTAATCAGTTTGATAGGATTGCGTTCCTGGTGCGGATACACGCAGCCCGTGTCGGGAATCTTCAGGTTGGCCAGGGTTGCCAGCACATAGATGCCGACCACCACGCACAAGGCCGCTTCCGTCTTGTTGCTGATGCCCGTATCGATCAGGGGGATGTCGATGGATAGCAGCATGTCGGACACGTGGCCGCTGACGAGCGCGCCGCCCATGACGGTGCCGAGGATGATGGAAGTGACAGTCAAGCCTTCGATCCAGCCATTCGCCGCCACCAGCTTTTCCGGCGGCAGCAGTTCCGTCAGGATGCCGTACTTGGCGGGCGAATACACGGCCGCGCCGAAACCGACGACGGCGTAGGCCAGCAAAGGGTGTACATGGAAGAAGACGAGGGCGCAGCCGAAGATCTTGACCATGTTGGCGATGAACATGACCTTGCCTTTCGGCAATGCATCTGCGAAGGCGCCGACAAAAGCGGCCAACAGCACGTAAAATAGTACGAACGACAGTTTGAGCAGCGGCGTGATCCACGCCGGGGATTTCATGGACACCAATAAATCGACGGCGACAAAAAAGAGGGCGTTATCTGCCAGCGAGGAAAAGAACTGCGCCGCCATGATGGTATAAAAACCACGATTCATTCTGGATTGCCTGAAATCATATCTGGCTTGCTTTATACCACGAAAAAACGGCAAACCCCAAGTTTGGAAGGGGCTGCTTTGCATAGTTTTGTCTAAGTGAACTTTAATTATTCTGCCGTAGAAAAATACATCACATGTGAGCATTTTATACATGCTGTCGTGGGCGACTATCGCGAACGATCGCGCCCATCCGGTAAAATACGGCTTTCCCACCCGCCGTGAACGACGCATATGCCCAGGCCCCTCATCGCCACCATCCATCTCGATGCCATGCAACACAATCTGGCGCGCGCCCGTGCTGGCGCCCGCGGCGCCAAGGTGTGGGCCGTCGTCAAGGCAAATGCCTATGGTCATGGCCTGGAACGGGCCATGCGGGGCTTTGCCGGGGCCGATGGCCTGGCGTTGGTCGAGGTCGACTACGCCGTGCGCTTGCGCGAACTGGGCTGGAGCAAGCCCATCTTGCTGCTGGAAGGTTTTTTTGACGCCAGCGATTTGCCTGTCATGGCGCAGCACAAGCTGAACGGTAGCGTGCATTGCGAAGAACAGATCGCCATGCTGGCAGCGGCGCGCCTGCCGCACGCCATCGATGTACACCTGAAAATGAATACGGGCATGAACCGGCTGGGCTTCAAGCCGGACGCCGTGGCCGCCGCGTATGCGCGCCTGCGCGCCATGCCGCATATCGGCACGATCACCTTGATGACCCACTTCGCCAATGCGGACGAGGCGGGGCCCACGCGCTTGCCTTTGGCCCAGCAGATGCTGCGCTTCGAAGCGGGCGCGGCCAGTATCGGCGCGGCCGGCGAAGGCACGCGCTTGCCGCGCAGCCTGTGCAATTCGGCCGGCGTGCTGCTGCACCAGCTCGACAGCGACTGGGTACGCCCCGGCATCATGCTGTACGGCGGCACGCCCAGCGGTGCTCCCGGCGGCACGTCCGCGCAAGCGTTCGGCTTGCTGCCCACGATGACCTTGCGCAGCGGCATCATCGGTATCCAGGAGATCGCCGCCGGTGAAGTAGTGGGCTATGGCAGCCGCTACGAAGCGGCCGGCAATATCAAGGTGGGCGTGGTGGCTTGCGGCTATGCGGATGGCTACCCGCGCCATGCGCCCGAAGGCACGCCCGTGCTGGTCGACGGCGTGCGCACGGGCCTCATCGGCAGGGTCTCGATGGACATGCTGATGGTGGACCTGACGCACGTGCCGGGCGCACGGGTCGGCAGCAGCGTGACCTTGTGGGGCCAGGGCATGCCGATCGATGAGGTGGCCCTGGCCGCCGGCACCATCGGTTACGAGCTGATGTGCGCACTGGCGCCGCGCGTGCCCGTGGTCGAAGCGACACAGTGACGGCGGCCCACCGTTTGTATATACTGTGAATTCACTGTACATATAAACAGCGTTTCACCTTACCCGGGCAAAGTACACCATGGCAAAAGTCAAGACCATCTACACCTGCAGCGATTGCGGCGCCATCAGTAATAAATGGATGGGGCAGTGCACTTCGTGCAACCAGTGGAACACCATGGTGGAAACCCTGCCCGAGACGGGCGGCAACAACCGCTATTCGAACCCGCAGCACATGTCGCTGGCGCAGACGGCGCCCGTGCTGTCGCTCGACGATATCGACGCCATCGACGTGCCCCGCTTCGGCACGGGCATCGAGGAATTCGACCGCGTGCTGGGCGGCGGCATGGTGGCCGGCGGCGTGGTGCTGATCGGCGGCGACCCCGGCATCGGCAAGTCGACCCTGCTGCTGCAGGCGCTGGCCAACATGTCGCACCACAAGCGCGTGCTGTATGTGAGCGGCGAAGAGTCCGGCGCGCAGATCGCCCTGCGCGCCAAGCGCCTCGTCATCGACGCCAAGGAACTCAAATTGCAGGCGGAGATCCAGCTGGAAAAGATCCTGTCCACCTTGAACGACCTGAAGCCGGAAGTGGTGGTGATCGACTCGATCCAGACTGTGTATTCAGATGCCCTCAGTTCGGCGCCCGGTTCCGTGGCGCAAGTGCGCGAATGCGCGGCGCAGCTGACGCGCGCGGCCAAGCAGACGGGCGTGACCATCATTTTGGTGGGCCACGTGACGAAAGAGGGCGCGCTGGCCGGCCCCCGCGTGCTCGAGCACATCGTCGACACGGTGCTGTATTTCGAGGGCGACGCCCATTCCAGCTTCCGCCTCGTGCGCGCCATCAAGAACCGTTTCGGCGCCGTCAATGAACTGGGCGTGTTTGCCATGACGGAAAAGGGGCTGAAGGGGGTGTCGAACCCGTCCGCCCTGTTCCTGTCGCAGCACGACAACCAGGTGCCCGGTTCTTGCGTGATGGTGACGCAGGAAGGCACGCGTCCCTTGTTGGTGGAAATCCAGGCCCTGGTCGACACCAGTCACTTGCCCAATGCGCGCCGGCTGTCCGTCGGCCTGGAACAAAACCGCCTGGCCATGCTGCTGGCCGTGGCGCACCGCCACGCGGGCATCGCCGCCTTCGACCAGGACGTGTTCATCAATGCCGTCGGCGGCGTCAAAATTACGGAACCGGCGGCCGACCTGGCCGTGTTGCTGGCGATTAACTCCTCGATGCGCAACAAGCCCCTGCCACGGGGGCTCGTGGTGTTTGGCGAAGTGGGGCTGGCGGGCGAAATCCGCCCCGCGCCACGGGGGCAGGAGCGCTTGCGCGAAGCTGCCAAGCTGGGCTTTACCCTGGCCGTGGTGCCCAAGTCCAACCTGCCCAAGCAAGCCATCGAAGGTCTCAAGGTCATCGGCGTCGAGCGCATCGACGAAGCATTTAATAAACTCCGCGACTTGGAGTAAGAGTTGGTATGGTTTAAATGCCAAGCTTGAGACAAGTCAAACAAAGTTTCCGTTTAGAACTATAATATTTGTCCGATGGATGCGCCTCGTGCATCCGCATCGACAATGCATAGATAGAGAAGCGGAATACAGTGTCAGTTGAGCAAAGGCAGGGCGCACGCAAGATATTGCGTGCCAAGGCAATGTTGGTCATGGATGGTGCGGGCCCCGTGGCGGCACGCACCCTCGACGTGGGGCCGGGCGGCATGTCGGCCGTCATCGCGGAACCGGTGCCGACAGGCAAGCAAGGCAAGGTGCTGTTCGAGTTGTTTTACGATGGCTCGGCGCATATCATCGAGGCGCGCGTGTCCGTCTCGCACTGCATTTTCAGTAGCGCAGGTTTCAAGGTGGGACTCACTTTCCTGAAGCTGGACATGGCCGTCAGCAGTGCTATTTCGAAATTCATGCGCTGAGGCAAGCCCGAAGCTAAGCGGCTGGTGATTGCGCTAAAATGGTGCATATGGGTTTGCAGTCAGGAAAAACCTATTCTGTTCGCTGTTTTGATATTCCAGTAATACTGCATAATTATCAACCAGAAGAGGGACGCCGCCGCGCCACGCGCGCCTGTCGTCCGTTTCTTGCGCAGCACGGTCACGACCTGAACCGTGTGCCATGACCATACACCTGACGGGAACGCCTACCATGTTTAATTCGACCATCAATAGCAGGGCCTACACCAACAACACGCAGCAGACGACGCAGGGCAATATCTCGGCCGATGTGTATGCGAAGGTGGAGCGCCAGATGCAGTCGCAAAACACGGGCGTCGTCAAACTCAACGCCAGCCTGGCGCGCGACCAGGCCAAATTCTCGGGCCTGGGCCAGTTGCAATCGGCGCTGGCGAAATTCCAGACCGTGGCCAAGAACATGGCCGGCAGCGGCTTGGCTACCTCGGCCACGTCCAGCAGCAAGGATGTGCTGAGCGCCACCACCACCGACAAGGCTGTCAGCGGCAGCCATGAACTCAACGTCAAGCAGTTGGCGCAGGGACAGACCCTGCTCAGCGGCGCGCAGAAATCCTCGAGCGCGGCCATCGGCACGGGCGCTCCCGCACTGGTGAAAATCGAAGTGGGTACGGCCGACGGCAAGCAATTCACGCCCGGCAGCGGCAAGATCATTTCGCTGACCATCGACAGCAGCAACAATAGTCTCGACGGCATCGCCGCCGCGCTGAAGCAGCAGGGTATCGACGCCAGCGTGGTCAAGGGCCCCGATGGCTACTCGCTGGCCTTGAACGGCAAGAGCGGCGCCGACAGCAGCATGCGCATCAGCGTGTCCGGTGACGCGGCCGTCAGCAATCTGCTCAGCTATGCGCCCGGCGCCGGCAAGGGCATGCAGCAGACGGCCGCCGCGCAGGATGCGCTGCTGACCGTCGACGGCAAGGAAATCAAGAGCGCCACGAATACCCTGACGACGGCCGTCGAGGGCGCCACCATCGAATTGAAGAAAAAGGGCACGACGGACCTCGTCATCGCCAAGGACAGCAGCCAGATCGCCAGCAACGTGGCCAGTTTCGTCACGGCCTACAATGAGCTCAACAGCAAGCTGCAAAGCCTGCAGCAGGGCGATTTGAAGTCCGACACGGCCCTGGGCCAGGTGCGTTCGCAGATGGAGCAAGTGCTGCGTACGGCCAGCACGGGCGTGCCATCGTCGGTGCTGGGCAGCGCTGGCGTGACCTTGGGCAAGAGCGGCGAGCTGGTGCTCGACGACAAAAAACTCAAGGCGGCCATCGCGGCCGATCCGGACGGCGTCAGCAAGATGTTTACTAATAACGGCAAGGGCGTGGCGGACCAGTTCGCCAGCAAGATCGGCGAGCTGACGGGCGAAACGAGCATCATCCGCAAGGAAGTGCAGACGGTCGGCAAGGACATCACCACCCTGACCAACAAGAAAGCCGTGCTGGCCAAGGCGCTGACGGCGCAGGCGCAGGCGCTGGTGAAGGCCTACTCCGCCCAGGAACAGATGGGTACGAACTCGGCCTTGCCGGGTTATACGGGCAAGAACTCCTTGTTCGACTTCATGGCCTGAAGCGCGGCACGCTTGCTACATTCTGTCGCCCTGGGCAAAGAAAGCCGATGGCGAGCTGCCGAAAGTCTTCTTGAACATGGCGGAAAAGGCCGACTGGCTGGCGTAGCCCAGTTCTTCGGCCACCTGTGACAGCGGCACGCCGCGCGCGATCAGGGGCGCCGCGTGCGCCAGGCGCACTTGCAGGCGCCACTGGCCAAAACTCATGCCCAATTCACGTTCGAACAGCCGCGCCAGGGTACGCTCCGAGGCGCCGACCTGCTGCGCCCAGTGTTCCAGGGTCTGATTTGAGCCCGGTTTCTCGATCAGGCTGTCGCACAGGGTTTTCAGGCGCTTGTCGCTGGGCAAGGGGACGCGGATGGGACGCGTGGCCGAGCGTTTCAATTCATCGAGGATCAGTTCGGCCAGCAGCGCCTCGCGCGCCGGTTCCTGTCCCGGGTCCAGTTGTTCCAGCGCCATGATCAGCTGACGCAGCAGATTCGATACTTCCAGCACCTTGCAGTCGTGGCCCGCAAAGGGCGCGCGCGCGGCATGGATGCACAGGGGGCGCAAACGGGTTTTTTCCAGTATCGTGACGGCATGCTCCACGTTGGGCGCGATCCAGATGGCGCGCATGGGCGGCAGCACCCAGCTGCTGTTGTTGGCGGTGATGCGCAGCACGCCTTCGAGCGTCATCGTGACCTGGCCCCAGGGATGGCTGTGCGGTAACAAGAATTCATCGGGTTGCAGGTCGCGCGCGATCATGGTCACGGGGATGCTCGCGCTGGGCGCTTCCCGTGGCGGACACATGCGGGTATGGTGGAGGACAGGTACACCCATCAGCTTGGCCTTAATTCGATAAATTATGTCGTTCTGTCGGAAAACAGGCGATGGTATTTTGCATACACTTGAGCTTCACCAGTATAAGACAGGGTATGACATGATAACAACTAACTCGGCATCCGAACTTCCCACCTTGCGCAGCGATGCGCGCGTCATCGCCCTGGTGGGGCTGGCGCATGGCGTGTCGCACTTCTACCACCTGATCCTCGCGGCCCTGTTCGTCTGGCTGAAACCCGCCTTCGACCTGTCGTATGCAGAACTGGGCCTGCTGATGACGGTGTTCTTCATCATCTCGGGCGTGGGGCAGGCGCTGGCCGGCTTTGTCGTCGACCGCTTCGGCGCCCGCGCCGTGTTGTTTTCCGGCATTTTCTTGCTGGGCGTGTCGGCGCTGGCCCTGTCCACCGCGCACAGCTATGCGGCGCTGATGCTGGGCGCCATGCTGGCCGGCATGGGCAACAGCGTGTTCCATCCTGCCGACTACACGATCCTCAATCAGCGCGTTTCGGCGGCCCGCGTGGCCTACGGCTTTTCCGTGCATGGCATCAGCGGCAACATCGGCTGGGCACTGGCGCCCCTGTTCATGACCTATGTTGCCACCCAGTATGACTGGCGTGTGGCGCTGCAGTGCGCGGCTGTGCTGCCGTTTGGCGTGTTGCTGATCCTGTTCCTGAACCGCCACGCCATCCGTCCCGAACCTGTCAGGAAGGCCGCGCCGGGCCAGATCGCCAGCGGCGAAGGCACGCTGGACTTTTTGCGCCTGCCTGCCGTGTGGATGTGCTTTGCCTTCTTCTTCATTACCGCCATCGCCCTGGGCGGCATCCAGAGCTTTGCCAGCGTGGCCCTCGTGAAGCTGTACGGCATGAGCCTGGCGCTGGCCACCAGCGCCTACACGGCCTATATGCTGGCCTCGGCCGTGGGCATGTTGGCCGGCGGCGTGGTGGGCGCGCGCAGCAAGCAGCCGGACCGCAACGTGGCGATCGCCTTTTCCGCCGCCGCGCTGCTGGCCGTGCTGCTGGCCATGGCTGTCGTGCCGGCCTGGGGCGCGGTGGTGCTGATGGGCGCTATCGGCTTGACGTCGGGTGTGGCGGGGCCGTCGCGTGACCTGATGATACGCGCGGCCGCGCCGAAGAACGCCACCGGGCGCGTGTATGGCGTCGTGTATTCGGGCCTCGACAGCGGCCTGGCCGTGGGGCCCCTGTTCTTTGGCGCGCTGATGGATGGCGACCATCCTGCCCTGTTGTTCGTCTTCATTGGCGTGTTCCAGGCGCTGGCGATTGCCACGGCCGTGGGCGTGGGCGGCAAAACACGTGCCGCGGCGCTACAAAAGGCATAGAATCGTTGCCATTTGCCACCCAAGGAGTCCCCATGACCTTTGCCACCACCGACCTGTGCGACGACTATGCGGCCATGCTGGACGCTGGCACCCTGGCCGTGCTGCCGCCCGTGTTCCGCGCCTTTGGCCAGCGCGTGCGCTTCAGCGGCCCCGCCACCACCTTGCACGTGTTCGAGGACAATGCGCTCGTGCGCAGCACCCTGGAAACGCCGGGCCAGGGCCATGTGCTGGTGATCGATGGCGGCGGCAGCCTGCGCCGCGCGCTGGTGGGTGGCCAGTTGGGCGTGCTGGCCGAAAGCAATGGCTGGGCCGGCATCGTCGTCGATGGCTGCATCCGCGACAGCGAGGAAATCAATGTCTGCCAGATCGGCGTGCGCGCCCTGGCCACGCATCCGCGCAAGAGCAACAAGACGGGCGCCGGCCAGCGCGACGTGCGCGTGCAGATCAGCGGCGTGGCCGTGCATCCGGGCGACTGGATCTACGCCGATGCGGATGGCATCCTGGTGGCGCGCCACGCACTCGATTGACAGCGCAAGCGCTGCGCCGCGCTTGCATCACCACGCAGCGCGCTTGAAAGCGTTGCAAATTTTCTACATTAAATATATTTTTGCAAATTTCTATGATTTTCATCATGGCTGAGATATGATTTCACTCAAGGTAACTTTAATGCCAATAAGGCAAGGAAATCAGACTATGAAAATCGCCACCATCGCAGCAGTTGTCGCCCTGTTTGCTACAGGCACCGCCAGCGCCAGCCCCGTCAACCTGATCACGAATGGCAATTTTGAATCGGTCGCTTCCGGCTACACCTTCGACAGCGGTTTTCAGGTCGTCAACAGCGGTTCGTCGGCCATCACGGGTTGGACCGTGGGCGCCAGTTCCGTTGACCTGATCCGCAATGGCTACAATGCCATCGACGGCTACAGCATTGATTTGCTGGGTACGCCAGGTCCGGGTTTCCTGTCGCAAAATTTCAGTGTCGTTGCCGGCCAGACATATAACCTGAGCTTTGACATGGCGCGCAATTCCGGCGGCCCGGCTGGCCAGGGCGTAGCTGTCAATTTCGGCGGCGTGGCAGGCGATTTCTACTCGACGGCGGCCGCTTCGAACACCTTGTACAGCAATACCCTGAGCTTCACGGCCGCTTCCACCGGCCTGGCGACCCTGTCGTTTGCCAGCGCCGCCAAGGCCGGCACGCCGTTCGACAATTACTCGGGCGCCGTGATCGACAATGTTTCCGTGATGGCCGCCGTACCGGAACCGGAAACCTATGCCATGCTGCTGGCCGGCTTGGGCCTGATGGGCTTCCTGCGCCGCCGCAAGGCCGCCAAGTAATCCCGGCTCCGCCCCACGTCAAAACCGCCTGCTGCATCGCACAGGCGGTTTTTTGTTTTTCAGGGGACTGGCGCGTAGCCCGCGTCCAGCAACCGCAGACACGGCAGTAATTCAGCGAGCGGCATCGGCATCTCCCCGCAACGGACACGCGGCCGCCTGCGGCTCCAGCCGCCGCGCCAGTTCGCCGCGCAACTGCATCAATCCCGCGATGCGCGCATCGATATCGCACAGCTTGCGCGTCAGCGCCGCGCGCAGCAGTTCTGCCGTGCCTGGTGCATCGGCGCTGGCCAGCAGCGGCATGTCGGCCTCGATTTCGGCCAGGGTAAAGCCCAGCTGCTGCGCCGTGCGCAAGTAGCGCAGCCAGTCGGCCGCCTCGGGCGGGTAGTCGCGGTAGCCATTTGCGCCGCGCCGCGCGCGCAACAAGCCCCGCTTTTCATAAAAGCGCAGGGTATCGCGGCTCAAGCCCGTCGCCTGCGCCATCTCGCCGATCCGCATGGGATTTTCTTTCATAAAATGCTTGACCATGGAGTGTACTCCAGCCTTGAAGATGGACGCTTTCCACTGACAGGAGTTCCCATGTTGTCCGTTTCCACCTTCCGCCGCCTGGTGCGCGCCAGCGCCATTTATGATGTGCTCATGACGGCCGCGTTTGCCACGCCGTGGACCTTCCTGCTCTTGCGCGAGCACTTGAGCACCCTCAACGTGGGCCTGGGCGGTGTGCCGCTGCCTGTCTTCGAGCCGTTTCATTTGCTGATCAGCAGCTTGCTGGGTAGCGTGGTGATGGTCTGGTCGGTACTGCGTATGCTAGACCCGCAGCCGCGCTTCGGCCGTTATGACGCGGCGGCCCGTTACCTGTTTTCCACCTGGATGGCGTGGGCGCTGCTGGTGACGGGCCAGCCCGTGCTGTGGCTGTTCATCGTGCCGGAACTGGCCTGGGGCCTGGCGCAAAGCCTGCCATTGCGCCGCTCCGAGGGTAAGCGGGAAGGGCACGCGCACGAATCGCTGTTGAGATGACTATAACGAAATGCAATAATGGCCGTGCTTTACAGCAATAAACGACTCTAAGGGAATGACTATGCAGCAGGATGCCGCAGGAAAAAATATGGCGTTGCTCGATCCGGTGGTGGCGCCGCGCATCGCGGTGACGCGCCTGGTGACGGGCCTGCTGCAAGGCTTGCTGCTGTACTGGCTGTACAGCACGGCGCAAGACAAGGTGTGGCCCGCCACGGAAGCCTACCTGTTGGGTCCGTTGATGCTGGTCAGCCTGCTGTTGCCCATTTTGCTGGTATCCAGCCTGGGCCATATGTCGGCGAAGCGCATCGTCCTGTGGATGGCGGGCGCGGCCGTCGTGATGGCCGTGCTGGCCTGGCATGACGTGGCGCGCGGCGCCGAGCACGTCATCTGGGGTAACTATAAGCCGGGCGCGCCGCTGCGCGTGATCTCGGCCCAGTTGTTCGGTTTTTGCGTCGTGGGCTTTTATATCGCCCACGCGCTGGTGCTGGCCAGCGCCCAGGATGGCCAGCGCATCGCCCGCTATCCGACCTACTTTGAAATCGCCTGGAAGCTGGGTATCCAGCTGCTGTTCTCCCTGCTGTTCGTGCTGGGCCTGTGGCTGGTGCTGTGGCTGGGCGGGCAACTGTTCCTGCTGATCAAGCTCAGTTTCCTGAAAAAGCTGCTGGGCCAGGCCTGGTTCGTGATTCCCGTTATCTGCTTCGCCTTTTCGTTCGCCATCCACATCACCGACGTGCGCCCATCCATCGTGCGCGGCATCCGCACCTTGCTGCTGGTGCTGCTGTCGTGGCTGATGCCGATCGCTGCCGTGCTCGTCTCCGGTTTCCTGCTGACTTTGCCCTTCATCGGCTTCGAGCGCCTGTGGGCCACGCGCCATGCGGCGTCCGTGCTGCTGGGCATGGCCGGCGTGCTGGTGGTGCTGATCAATGCCGCCTTCCAGAATGGCGAAGTAGGCCATGGCGTGGCGCGCGGCATCCGCCTGGGCACGCGCCTGGCCTGTTTGCTGCTGCCGTGGGTGGTGGGCATCGCCATCTATGCGCTGACCTTGCGCGTCATGTCGCATGGCTGGACCTCCGACCGCCTGATCGCCGCCGCCTGCCTGCTGGTCGCCACCTGCTACGCCGCCGGCTATGCCTGGGCGGCCAGCAAGTATGGCGACTGGCTGCACCTGATCGCCAACGTCAACGTGGCTACCGCTTTTGTCACCCTGCTGGTGCTGTTTGCCCTGTTCTCGCCGCTGGCGGACCCGGCGCGCATTTCCGTGGCCAGCCAGATGGCACGCCTGGACAGCGGCAAGGTTGGCGTGGACAAGTTCGATTTCGAATACCTGCGCTTCCAGGGCGCCCGTTATGGCCAGGCGGCCCTGCAGGTATTGAGCAAGCGCACGACGGGCGCCGACGCGGCCATCGTGCGGGCCCGTGCCGAGGCCATGCTCAAGCGCCAGAACCGCCTCGACGAGACGGGCGCGCTGAGCGACGTGTCGATCAACCTGACCCTGCGCCCGGCCACGGCGAAGCTGCCGGAGAGTTTCCTGCGCCAGGACTGGACGCAGGTGAGTCCGGCCTGGCGCCTGCCCGCCTGCTTGAAGCGGGCAGGGCCGCAGTGCGATGCGTATCTGCTTGATTTCGATGGTGATGGCAAGCAGGACGTGCTGCTGATCAGCAATGACCCGCGCGCCTCGTCGGTGTTGCTGGCGGAAAAGGAAGATGGCAGCTGGTCTGCGCGCGGGCAAATCCCCACGGATGCCCTGCGCTGCAAGCCCCTGCGCGAGAAATTGCAGGCGGGCGAATTCCAGCTGGTGCCGCCGAAAGTGCGCGAACTGGAAGTGGACGGCCAGCGCGTGCCGATGACCTTATATACGCCGGAAGATGAGGTCAGCTGCCCGGATGAAACGGCGCCGGCTCCGTAAATGGCGGAGAGAGAAAATAGCAGAGAGAAGAAACCTCGTGCTAACCATGAGGGTAACAGTTTCGTGCGCTGAGCCATTCCGACCGTCCGCAACCGGCCATATGCAGACAAAAAACCACGGGAAAGCCCATGAAGATCAAACCCTTTCCTATGAAATCCTTGTCGGCCGAGGTGGTAACGTACTACAGGGATCAAGGCCATATCACCGGCCCGTTTAGGATCATCGCTTGGACCGGCCCCGGGCAGTACACGGTCACGTAGCGTCAGGCTTGACTGCCTGTCGTCCATCGTTTAAGTTGATGCAATGGAAAAACAGACTGAAACGACGCCACTCGATCTGCGTTCTGCCGCATGGGCAAGCCTGACGGATGGTTACGGCGGCGCTGAAAAAATTCCCGCGCTGCTGCAAGACCTGCGGCGGGGAGACGCCGACGCCCTGGACGATTTGTATGGCCATATTTGTCACCAGGGCTCGATTTATCCGGCTTCGGTCGCCGCATTCCCGCACCTGGTTTCCCTGGCGGCGACGGTGACATCGCCGGACCTGCGCGCCGGCGTGCTATCGCTGGCGGCGTCGATTCATGAAAGCGCCGGCCTCGACGAGGAATTGAAGGCATCCCCTTATGTCGCGGCCTTTCATGCCGCAGTCCCGGCCGCGCTCGTCATGGCAACCGCCGACCTGCGGCAGGTCGAGGACACGGTGAGCGGCATCTACCTGCTTAAGGCCGCCGCATCATTCGCCGGATTTGCCGGCGTGGCGCGAGTGCTGGGCGGCTTTGCCAACGAGGAGTTCTGCCTGGCATGTCCTGCCTGCGGCGTAGAGCTCTATGTTTGGCCGGTAGCGCAAGGGTTGTCGGTCGCCGCCGAGGATCCCGTCTTTACGCCAACTGCGAAAACGCTGCTGGTGATTGCCGGCCCTGCCGACAATTCACCCCACCATGCCGCCTTTGCCTGGTTGCAAGCGCGAGCTGACGCTTTGCCCTTGCTGAATGACATCGCGTTTCGCTTACCTTTCCTGTTTGGCAGCGCATGTTGCACCGGATGCGGTCACGTTTTTTCATTGATGGATGCGCTGCTCAGCGATGCAGTGGATTAATCCGGCAGCCTCACTGGAGCGCGCCTATTAAAGTCAGACACAAAACAATAATGTTTGACACAGGAGGCCGAGGTAGACATGTTCTCGGGGAGTTCCGCTATCGGCCAAGAGCAGACGTTTAACGGGTGACCTCTAACGCCCCTTGCAGCCACTCGATTTGTAGTCATCACAATTCCTACTTGAGGAAGATACATAAGCATCCAGCCATCGATGATGGCGGCGAATCTAATGCGATTCTGCGGATTGGTTACGGCTCACTCGACACGCCCCCAGCGCTGGTTGCGGAAGAACGGCCCGATATAGCCGCGTACTTCAAGCGCTTTGCCGCCTTCGATTGGTTTGAGGCGTACCCGATAGACTTTGCCGTTGTTTGGGTCCAGGATCTCGCCGCCGTCCCAGATGCCATCGCCGGACGATTTGACGTTGCGCATGATCGTCATGCCCAACATCGGTTGGTCCTTGCGTTCGTCGGTGCACAGTACACACTTGGCATTCTGGCGCGCCGGATCAAGCAACTTTTCCAGCTTGCCGCTCTGAATACCGCCCACTTCGTTGATTCGCACCAGCGACAGCGGCTGCTTGCTGTCTTCGTCAAGCATTTGCCACAGCCCGACAGGAGTGTTTTGGGCTTGGGCGGCGCCACCAGCGAAGGCAAGTGCGAGAGTCAGCGTGCTCAGAAAATTTCGTTTGTTCATACAGTTCTTCAAGTTGTTATCGCGCGTCTTGCGCCGAAAAGTCTTCGCTGTTTTTATTTAGACTTCACCAAAGCTTCGCTGACTTCCCACAGACGTAAGGCAACATCGTCGTTATGGGCCGCCGGATTAGGCGAGCTAAGCGGCCAGCCGCCCCGGCGCGAGGGCTTGTCCTTGTAACGGGAGATCTGGCTGTAGTAGGCGCCCGAGTGCTGCTCCACTTCCGGTGCCAGCAGCGCATGCAAGGTGGTTTGCGCACCTTCCCACGGCTCAATCATGCCGACCAGGCGCAGCACTGGAATTACCAGCAATCGCTGTAGCCAAAGCGGCAAGGGGATCGTCATCAGATTGGTGCGTACAAAACCGGGGTTGACGCTGGCGGAGGTCACGCCAGTGCCGGCCAGACGGCGGCCAAGCTCGCGCGCGTGTAGCAGATTGGCCAGCTTCGATTGAGCGTACGCCTCCCACGAATCGAACGGCCGGCGGTGGTAGTTCAGGTCGTCAAAGTGGATATTGCCCTCGCGGCCCATCGAAAACTCGTGGAAGAAGCTGGACAAGTTGACCACACGCGACGGTGCCCCTGCCTTCAGAGAGTCCATCAGCAAATTGGTTAGCAGGAAGTGTCCGAGGTGGTTGACGCCAAACTGGGTTTCAAAGCCGTCCTTGGTATGGCTGAACGGCGTTTTCATGACGCCGGCATTATTGATCAGGCCCTGCAACTTCGGGTAGTTTCGATTAACCTGAGCGGCGAAAGCGCGCACAGACGCCAAATCGCCCAACTCCAACTGGTACACAACCAGCTTGGCCGAGGACACATCCCGGCGAATCTCTGCGGCAACGCGTTCCCCCTCCTTCAAGCGACGCACACCCATGACAACTGTGGCGCCCTGCTTGGTCAATTGCTTTGCAGTGACCAGGCCAATGCCAGAATTGGCACCCGTGACAACATAAATCCTTCCAGTTAAATCCTTTTTGAGGAGTTCCGAACGAACCATAAGTGGTGTAGGCATATTGCGCTCCAAGTAAAATATGAAATATAAAGAACCAATGGTCTCCAATATATGAGACTGACGGTCTCTTGTCAACTGATCTTGAAACCGTTACAGTTGCGACACCAGATTTTTTAATATTGATCTAATGACAACTAGAGAACCATTCCAACGTGCTCGCCGCCCCGAACAGAAGGAAGAGCGTCGGTTGCATCTGCTTAAAACAGCCAAGGCAGCCTTAAGTGACGGCACGGAGTTAAGTGAACTGGGGCTCAATGAGCTGGCGCGTAAGGCTCAGATGACCAAGTCAAATGTTTATCGGTACTTTGAAAACCGCGAGGAGTTGCTATTGGCCTTGTTGGAGGAGGAATCGGCGCAGTGGCAGTTCGATCTTGCCAAGCGCTTGACAGCCATGCCACAGCCAACAGCGGCACAGATCGCGCAGGCGTTCGTCGACGCGAGCGTGGCCTATCCGCTGATGTGCCGCCTGCTTAGTATTTTACCGTCCATCATCGAGCACAATGTGTCGGGTGGGCGCCTGACAACGTTCAAGATGAACGCGGTGGCTTCGATGGGAGAAATAGTACATCAGCTTCACCGCTGTATGCCGTCGATACCTGTTGAGGATCACGTTGCGTTCGTGCGCCAAGCCATGGCCTTGATAATCGGGCTTTGGCCTCTGAGCCACCCACATGACACCTTGGCGCAGGTGCTGTCGCTGCCAGAATTGCAGCCCCTGAAGTATCACTTTGAGATCGACCTGATGGCCGGGTTATTACTCCTACTGAGGGGGCTGGTCTCGCTCTAAGATGACTTGCCGGAGTTGTCAAACCTAGCGTTGTATGATGCCGTTAAGCGGAATAGTGCAAGATCAAGCAGTCAAAGTTGACGATCCATTTGCTGAGTTCACCGAAACATTTGACTTAGCCCCTGAATGACCGCAATGGGGCGCAGTCTGCCAACGACTGCAACCGGCCAAAAGCGGACAATTCATCATTCCCCATCGCCGCTGATACTTCGCGCAGTGTCAAGCATCCAATCCCGGAACTGCTGCGCGGCCGCGACCAGTGGCCGTTCGCGACTAGAGACCAGATAGTAATTCTTTCCAGTTCTCAGGGCGTGTGGGAATAACTGAATCAGGTTACCCCTCTCCAGATTATCTTCCACCAGCCAAGGGCTGGTCAGCACCAATCCCTGTCCGCGACAGGAAGCGTCGATAGCCATTTCCGACTGATCGAAACGTAAGTTGCTGGTCATACCGTCGAATGACATCCCCAGTTGGGCCAGCCACCGCGACCAATTTGAGTGGGAGGTCGTAAAGAGGAGGGTTGCACGCGCCATGTCCTCAACTTCGGCCAATTGCAGGCTCTCTCGGTAGCCAGGACTGCAATAGACTCTCACCTCGTCAATCAGTAGCAACTGGATATCAAGTTTGTCGTCTTTGCCGTCGAAATACCTTACTGCCAGATCGTATGTGTGAGTGTGAAAGTCAACCGGTTCACTCGAGGCGTTCAAGTGAAGTTTCAATCCAGGATGGCTGCAGGTTAGAGCGGGCATGCGTCTGGCGAACCATGTGTTCGCAAACGCCGGTGGCAGGCTCAGACGCACCTGCGACGATTCTCTGCCTTGCACGGAGGCATTGGCTTCGTCGAGCTGCTGCAGGGCGGGCCTTACTTGTTCCCAATAACGCAGCGCCTCCTCGGTTGGTTGCAATTTGCGTACATTGCGCACGAACAGGGACAGGCCCAGCCATTCTTCCAACTTGCGAATCTGCTGCCCCACGGCTCCGGGGGTGACAAACAGTTGTTGAGCCGCCAGTACAGCGCTACCGGTCTGCATGACGGCGTCAAAGCAAGCAATGGCCTTGAGCGGAGTATCGGATCGCATGATGTAGTTATTCTCTTTCATTGCGTTAAAACAAATGATTTGTACCACGGTGATCGCGGTAGGACAATCACGTCATCAATCGTACAAGCCTATGGAAGGTGTAAAACATGAATATTCTGATTATCCACGCTCATCCCGAGTCCGGTTCATTCAATGGTGCTATGACGCAAACCGCAGTGCGCACTCTCACAGCGCTAGGTCATGAAGTACGAGTGAGCGACCTTTACGCTATGAGCTGGAACCCTGTACTTCACCCAGACGAGTTTAGTGATCGCGCGAACGCGCAATATTTTGATGCATCGAAAGAACAGGAGCACGCCCAAGCAAATGCAACGGTATGCAGCGATGTTGAGCTCGAACAGGAAAAAGTCACATGGTCCGACTTGGTGATTTTCCAGTTTCCTTTGTGGTGGTTTTCCATGCCCGTCATGCTAAAAGGCTGGGTCGATCGCGTGCTAAGTCGCGGTTTCGCGTACTCATCTGGACGCAAATATGGAACCGGACGCTTCAAGGGAAAACGCGCCATGCTAAGTCTGACCACAGGTACTGCAAGCACCCTCTATGCGCCCAACGGCATTGATGGCGACCTGCATCACATCCTCTGGCCTATTCACAATGGAATTCTTGCATACACTGGCTTCACCGTTCTGCCGCCTTTTGCTGCATGGATGCCCGCCCAAGTCAGTCTGGAAGAACGGGAGCAGTACCTGCAGGACTATGCAGAACGGTTGTCGCGGCTGGACGATCTTGAACCACTGTTCTTTCATCCACGTCAGGACTATGACGAGAATCAGCAGCTCAAGCCAGGTGTCATCGCACGGTCTGGCGTCCAGTGGAACCCACTCGCTTCCCAAACTTCAGAGGATGCGATTTCATCTTTTACGCGGCAACTCCCCAGAAATGGATGACCTGACGAAAGCAACAAACAAACATATACTGGCAAATGGGGAATCTTAATGAAAGGTTATTGGATTATTTTCGGCTCCGACATAATTGATCCGAAGGCACAGCAGGAATATAGTGAACTGTGGACTTCTATCGGTGAGAAGTATAGCGCCAAGGTCAGGCTTCTAGACCCGGGGGTACTGGTTGAATCCGAATTTAGTACGCGGGTGCTGGCCGTCGAGTTTCCCAGTTACAAGCACGCGACAGCCTGCTATATCGATCCTGCCTACTCCAGGGCGAAGCAATTTGCTCTGCGAGCTTACAAGCGCGAAGTGATCATCATTGAAGGCGATTTGGCCTAACACCTGCATGTTGCTGCTTTCCACCGAGCGTCTGCTTCGGGGCGGCGGTTGCCAATGACAGCATGCGGCCTGAAGCGGGCTGTCGTATCAGGTGACGTCGCTCAGACTTGAACTGACAGCCGCTATCAGATGATTTAACGTCTCGATGGGCCGTAGTCGGCCAGCGGCGGGTATGTCAATTAGACACGGTTGGAAAGCATGCCGGTCTTGCGTGCAGGCCATCGATCACGCCGTTTTTTCCGTCACTTTTTACGCTTTCATTTATTGCCATCCTAGAGGAAAATATTTGTTCGCCAGCGTGTCGATTTTGTGTGCCGTCACCCGTTGCTAGGAGGACGCACCGGTTGCCCATTCCACCTAAGCAAGGAAACGCCATGAACAAACAGATCATCCTCAACCTGCCCGTGAAGGACCTGGACAAATCCAAGGCCTTCTTTTCCGCTCTCGGCTTTACCTTCAATCCCCGCTTTAGCGGCGAGAACGCGGCGTTCATGAACATCGTTGACGGCGCCATCCAGGCCATGCTGACAACCGAACCCTTCTTCCAGTCACTGATCGACAAGCCGGTCGCGAATGCCAAGGAAGCCAATGAAGTCGTCATTTGCCTCAGTTGCGAAAGCCGGGAAGAGGTGGACAGCCTGATCGCCAAGGCCGCGGCCGCTGGTGGCCGCATACCGCATCCGCCCGAGGACCATGGCTTCATGTATGACCAGGGTTTCGAGGATATCGATGGCCACCTGTGGAACCTGGTCTGGACGGCGCCAGAAGCTTGAGGCGCCGGGCAGGTTGCCGAGGTTGTTGAAACAGGCCGTATCAGTTCTTCGTGCGCACCTGGCGCACGTGGTTTTCCAGTTCGCTGAACGAGGGGCGTTCTGTGGCGGAAATGACCTTGCGGCCGAATTCCACGGCCAGCGCCGGCGCATAGCCGTTCAGGCTGGCCAGTAAGGTCACTTTCACGCACTGGTACATCTTCGCCGTTTCATGGTGCTTGCGGCGCAGCAAGCTGGCCAGCGGCGCGATGAAACCGTAGGCCAGCAGGATGCCGATGAAGGTGCCCACCAGCGCCTGCGCAATCAGCACGCCCAGCTCGGCCGGCGGCAAGCCCACGGACGCCATGGTATGCACCACGCCCATCACGGCGGCCACGATGCCGAAGGCGGGCATGGCGTCGGCCAGCTGCGAAATCGTCTGGATTGGCATTTCCGCATCTTCATGGTGCGTCTCGATCTCGTTATCCATCAGGTTTTCGATCTGATAAGCATCCATATTGCCCGACACCATCAGACGCAGGTAATCGGTGATGAATTCCAGGATGTGCTCGTCACCGAGCGTGTACGGGTATTTCACGAAGATGGGGCTGCGGTAGGGGTCGTCGATATCGTCCTCGACCGACATCAAGCCTTCCTTGCGGATCTTGCTGAGGATTTCATACATCAGCCCCATCAGTTCCATATAGCGCGCTTTCGTGTATTGCGAACCGTGAAACAGGGTGGGCAGGGCGGCGAACGTGGCGCGGATGGCCTTGGCGTCGTTGCCGACAAAGAAGGTGCCCAGCGCGGCGCCGCCGATCATCAGCAATTCCAGCGGCTGGAACAGGGCCGCCAGGTGGCCGCCCTGCAAGGCGAAGCCGCCGAAGACGGAAAACAGCACGACGAGAAATCCGAGTATGACTAGCAAAACTTACTCCTTCATAATATTGCCATATCGCAATATTGTAGTTTAACCTGATTCGGCCGCCGTGGCCCCTTCCGGCTGCAACTGCTGGCCGAGAAAATTGATAAAAGCGCGCACTTTGGCGGGCAACTGGTGGCGGCTGGGGTAGTAGGCGTACAGGTCGGCCGGTGCCAGTGCGTAGTCGGCCAGCACCACTCGCAAGCGGCCGCTGTCGAGGTAGCGGGCCAGGTCCCATTCGGAGCGCAGCAGGATGCCGTGCCCATCCAGGGCCCAGCCCAGCACCACGTCGCCATCGTTGCTGGCCACCGTGCCGCGCACCTTCACCGTGTGCGTGGCGCGCCCTTTGCTCAAACGCCAGATGCCGTAGGCGTCGTCGTTTTGCCGGTGCACGATGCAGCGGTGCCGCGCCAGCTCGTCGGGGGACTGCGGCGTGCCGTGCGCCTGCAGGTAGGCGGGCGAAGCGCACAGGAAGCGCCGGTTCGACATGATGCGCCGCGCCGACAAACGCGTGTCGGGCAAGTCGCCGAAGCGGATGCCCAGGTCATACGCTTGCTCGACCAGGTTGATGGGGCTGTCCGTCAGTTGCAGCTGCACTTCCAGCTGCGGGTGGCGCAGGGCGAATTGCGACAGCAAAGGCGCGATCACCGTGCGGCCGAAACCCAGGGTGGCGTTTACGCGCAGCAATCCCTTTGGTTCGGCGCTGCCGCTGGCCAGCGACTCTTCCATGGCGCGGATGTCGTCGAGAATTTGCCGCGCCTGTTGCAGATAGCTTTCTCCATCGCCCGTCAGACTGATGCGCCGCGTGCTGCGGTTCAGCAAACGCACGCCCAGGCGCTGCTCCATCAACTGCAGGCGCTTGCTAACGGCCGGCGGCGTGATGCCCAGCTCGCGCGCCGTGGCCGACAGGCTGCCCAGCTTGGCCAGCAGCACAAAGAAAGCCATTTCCGTGGTGGCGTCGCTTTTCATTATTAACTTCAAGTGAAGAATGGTTTAAATTAAGATCGATTATATGGCTTTATATCGCGGGTAAGCTGGCGTCATTGTTTTCATCCACAGGAGACCCGCATGAAGATCGTTGACATCCGCGAAAAGACCATCCCCATCTCTTCCCCCATCCGCAACGCCTACATTGATTTCACCAAGATGACGCTGAGCCTCGTGGCCGTCGTCACGGATGTGATCCGCGACGGCAAGCCCGTCGTCGGCTACGGCTTCAATTCGAACGGCCGTTACGGCCAGGGCATGCTGATGCGCGAGCGTTTCATTCCCCGCATCCTCGACGCCGACCCTGCCTCGCTCGTCACGGAAGACGGCAGCAATCTCGATCCGCACAAGGTGTGGGATTGCATGTACACCAATGAAAAGCCGGGCGGCCATGGCGAACGCTCGGTGGCCATCGGCACCATCGACATGGCCATCTGGGATGCCGTGGCGAAGATCGAGAACAAGCCGCTGTTCCAGCTGCTGGCCGAACGGCAGGGCACCGGCGTGCCCGATAAAAAAGTCTTCGTGTATGCGGCGGGCGGCTATTACTACCCGGGCCAGAGCCTGTCCACCCTGCAGGACGAGATGCGCAGCTATATCGACCGCGGCTACACGGTGGTCAAGAAGAAGATCGGCGGCGCTTCGCTGGACGAGGACTTGCGCCGCATCGACGCCATCATGGACGTGCTGCAGGATGGACAGAAGCTGTGCGTGGACGCCAACGGCCGCTTCGATCTGGACACGTCGATCGCCTACGCCAAGGCGCTGCGCCAGTACGATTTGTTCTGGTATGAAGAGGCCGGCGATCCGCTCGACTTCGAGCTGCAAGCGACTCTGCGCAGCTACTACGATAAGCCGATGGCGACGGGCGAAAACCTGTTTTCCATGCAGGATGCGCGCAACCTGATCCGCTATGGCGGCATGCGCGCGGACCGCGACTGGCTGCAGTTCGACTGCGCCCTCAGCTACGGCCTGGTGGAATATCTGCGCACCCTGGACATGCTGCAGCAGCACGGCTGGTCGCGCAGCCGCTGCATCCCGCACGGCGGCCACCAGATGTCGCTCAATATTGCGGCGGGCCTGGGCCTGGGCGGCAATGAATCGTATCCGGATTTATTTCAGCCGTTCGGTGGCTTTCCCGATGGCGTGCGCGTGGAAAACGGCCACATCACCATGCCAGATCTCGTCGGCATCGGCTTCGAGGGCAAGACGAACCTGTATGCGGAAATGCGGGCGCTGAGCGGCCAATAAGCGTTATTCGCTACGCTGCCAGAAGCGCAGCCGGTTGCCAAACGGGTCCGCCACTTCCAGGATGCGGCCCCAGTCCTCGTCGCGGATGCCGGGGCGCGCATACGGGTAATCCTTCGCCTGAAGCTCCGCGTGCAGGGCGGCGATATCGTTGACGGGAATCAGGAGCGCGGCACCCGGCGTGGCGTCGCCGTAGTGTTCGGACAGGTGCAGCACGAGATCGCCCCGCGTCACCTGCAGGTACAGCGGCGCCGTGGGCTCGAAGCGATGTTCCCAGTCCAGCGTGAAACCGAGAAAATCGAGGTAGAACTCGCGCGCCTTGGCTTCGGAAAAGCTGCGCAGGATGGGGATGGCGGGGGACAGCTGCATGGCGGCTCTTTCAACAAGGGTGGCAGGATCCCTATTCTAGCGTCAGGCCAGCGCCTGCCGTTTCATGCGCGCGGCGGGGCTGGTCTTCTCCCAGCGGAACAGCCACATGATGATCAATTTGGTCGTGGCGCTGACGCAGGCGAGCAGCAGCAAGGGCCAGCCCGTCGATAGCCCCATGACGCAGGCAAAGAAGATGGTGCTGATATCCATCGCCAGGATGAACTGGCTCATTTTCAGGGACACGGCGCCCGTCTTGCCCGAGCGGTAGATGAGGCGGATCTGGTGCGCATAGCCCTGCGCCAGCAGCACGGTGACGGCGACGATCAGGCCTTGCGACAGCACGCGCTTTTCATCGGTGAAGGTGGGGCCGAAGGCCAGCCCCGCCATGCCCGCGCACAGCAGCAGCGCGCAGGCCAGCAGCGCATTGCGCGATGTCAGGCTGCGGCGGTCGCGGTCAATTTCATACAGGATGCCCAGCGCGATCAGCGCAGCGATCAGGCGGGGCCAGACGATGTAATGGTTGAACGGCGTGATCGAATAGCCGTACACAAAGAACGCACAATACGCGAGGAAGCTGACGGTGAACTGGTTGATCGACAGGATGTCCGTCGTCTTGCCGGCGCCGATACCGGCATCGTGCTTGCGCCGCCAGATTTTTGCAGCTGCGACCACAGGCCAAGCAGGCTGACGACGATGAAGAGGGAATTGAGGCTGCCGGCGAGGGCGTAGAGCGCTTGATGCTGCAAAGTGTCACCTGAAGGTTGTCGTGTTTGTTGTCGTTGTTGCGATGGATGTAGCCTGAGGCTATTCCGCTGCCATGGCCGGCCCGGTGCCAACGATGATGCGCGCTTCGACGGCAGCAATCTTGATGCTCAGGTCACTCATGAAAATCAACGAGAGGTCCGTGCAGCCTTCACTCGCCTCATGCGACGCGACGCCATCCATGTCATCGCGCATGGCATTCCACATGAAGCCGATGGAGGAAAGGCATTTCTCCCCGTTGACATGCTCATCTTCGTCGGATTCCCGGATTTTCAGCATATGCACGCCTGCACAAACCAGTGTCAGCGCAGGGGGCATGGATGGCCTGACCCAGTCGCCGGCACTGCGTGCCCAATGCAGTTGCAGCCGCCGTGCAGCGATGGAATAGTCGATATGCGTGAATTCGTAATCGTTGTGCAGGTCAAGTTCTTGCCCGTCAAGCAAGATTTTGGTGTAACCCTGGACGATGGAAAAACCTTGGAGTTGCATGTGAAGGTGAATTGATTGCAAAAGAAATCATTATGCCATCGAAATAATATTGCATACCTGTCCCAAGATACGCTGGGCACGCCCGAAATACTTGCACATCTTCACTTGCCCCTATAATTGAGGCATGACTTTCTTATCACTTCGTGCCCGCTCCGTGCTGGGCAGCATCGGCAAAATGGCCGTTTCCCTGATTCTCCTGTTGACTGCACTGTGGGGCGCGCTGGCGCTGTGGTACCAGCTATCCGGCGGCACGGCGGCGCAAGCCATCGGCGCGCTGCTGTGGGCCGCGCTGGGCGTGGCCAGCATCGCGCTGTGGTGGACGCGCGGCGATGTGCGCGTGCTGCTGCCGTATGCGGCCGGTTTTATCCTGCTGCTCCTGTGGTGGAGCCTGATCACGCCGAAGCAGCAGCGCGTGTGGGCGGACGACGTGGCGCGCAATGTCACGGGCACGGTCAAGGGCAATCTCGTCACCCTGGACAATGTGCGCAATTTCGACTGGCGCAGCGATGATGACTACACGGTCAAGTGGGAGCAGCGCAGCTACGACCTCGACGAGCTGCGCACGGTGGACACGGCGCTGTCGTACTGGACGGGGCCGTACATTGCGCATACCCTGATCTCGTTCGGTTTTGCGGACGGGCGCTTCCTGACGTTTTCCATCGAGATCCGCAAGGAAAAGGGCGAGAGCTTTTCCGCCATCGGTGGCTTTTTCAAGCATTTCGAGATGAGCCTGATCGCCGCCGACGAGCGCGACATCCTGCGCGTGCGCACGAATGCGCGCGGCGAAGATATGCATTTGTACCGCGTGATGATGCCCAAGGCGGCCATGCGCTCGCTGTTCCTCGCCTACCTGGACGAGGCGCAAGCGCTGAAGAACAAGCCGCAGTTCTACAACACCCTGACGGCCAACTGCACCACCATCGTCTTCGAGATGGTGCGCCGCATCGTGCCTGGCCTGCCGCTCGATTACCGGCTGATGGCCTCGGGATACCTGGACCGCTACCTGTACGACGTCAAGGGCCTGGTGCCCGGTTTGACCTTCCAGCAGCTGCGTATAGGGGGCCACATCACGGCGCGCGCGCGGGCGGCCAACGACGACGCGGATTTTTCGCACGCGATCCGGCGCAGCATGCCGGGTTATGACGAAGCGGGCTTTCCGACACTGCAAATGCCCAAGCAATAGCCGCCTGCTTTATACTGTCGCTATCCCGACCGGCCGCACATTGCGGCCGGTCTCACTTTACGAATATACAAGAAGGCCCGCTATGCCATTTTCCTCACTGGGTCTGATTCCCGCCCTGGTCCGTGCCGTCGACAAGGCCGGCTATGCCGCGCCGACGGCCATCCAGGCTGCCGCCATTCCCGCCATCCTGCGCGGCAGCGACGTGCTGGGCGCGGCGCAGACGGGTTCCGGCAAGACGGCCGCCTACGCGCTGCCGCTGCTGCAGGCGCTGATGGCGCCCGCTGCCGGCCCGCGCCAGGTGCGTGCGCTGATCCTCGTGCCCACGCGCGAGCTGGCGGCGCAGGTGGGGCAGACGGTGCACGCGCTGGCCAAGCCGCTGCCCGTCAAACTGAAGATTTCCGTGCTATTCGGCGGCGTGTCGATCAATCCGCAGATGATGGACTTGCGCGGCGGCGCCGATATCGTTGTCGCCACGCCGGGCCGATTGCTGGACCTGGTGCGGCAAAACGCCGTAAAGCTGGGCGGCGTGTCGCTGTGCGTGCTTGACGAGGCGGACCGTTTGCTCGACATGGGTTTTGCCGAAGAAATCAACGCCATCCTGGCGCTGCTGCCAGCGAAACGGCAAAACCTGTTTTTCTCGGCCACCTTCCCCGACAGCGTGCAGGCGCTGGCCGACAGCCTGCTCAGGGAGCCCGTGCGCATCGAAGTGGCGTCCGAACCGCAGGACAAGCCCGACATCGTGCAGCGCGCCATCACGGTCGACGTGCCGCGCCGCACGCAGCTGCTGCGCTACCTGATCCTGCAGCAGCAGTGGGACAGGGTGCTGGTGTTCGTCGCCACCAAGTACGCGGCCGAACACGTGGCCGACAAGCTGCAGCGCGCGGGCCTGCATGTGGGCGCCTTCCACGGCGAATTCAGCCAGGGCACGCGCAGCCAGCTGCTGGCGGACTTCAAGGCGGGCCGTTTGCAGGTGCTGGTGGCCACCGACGTGGCCGCGCGCGGCATTGATATCGCCGGCTTGCCGGCCGTCGTCAACTATGACTTGCCCCGCTCGGCCGTCGACTACACGCACCGCATCGGCCGCACGGGCCGCGCCGGCGAAAGTGGCACGGCCATCAGTTTTGTGACGGCCGATACGGAAGCGCATTTCCGCCTGATCGAAAACCGCAACGACTTGCGCATCGTGCGCGAAGTGGTGGCCGGTTTCGAGCCGACGGAACTGCCCGCGCCGGTGAATCCCGTCACCGATACGGTCAATGGCGGCGTAAAGGGCGCGCGCAAAAGCAAAAAGGACAAATTGCGCGAGGCGGCAGCTATGGCGGCCAAGGCGGCCAAGGGCAATTAAATCCGCCTTATGTGCGCTAACCGCTTGAACGGCCACGTTTCCCGGACTAAGATTGTGTTTCTATAAAGCAAGGGGACGGGAATGCACAGTATCATGATCAAACGGATGGCCGGTGCCGCCTGCTTCGCGGCGCTGGGCGGTTGCGCCGGCATGGGCGGGAATAATGACACGGCTGGCATGCAGATGCCGGGCAAGATGCCGGCCGATGCCGCCGTGGCCGCCACCTGGTACAACCCGCCCAGCGAATTTCCCGGTATTTGCCTGACTCAGTTCAAGGATGGCAGCCTGCGTTTCGATGGCGGCTTTGCCTTTTTCAACCCGGGTCGCTGGGCGTACGATGCGGCCACGTCCGAACTGCGTTTGCAACTGGCGCCGACCCCATCTTTGGAACTGTCGCACGCGCAAACGGTGCTGCACAAGAATCTGCTGAGGGTCGAGGCGGCCAGGAACACGCTGGTGTACGCCGTGAAGGCCGATACGCAAGCCATCGGCTTGGGCGGCTTTGTGTTTTATCGCGACACGCCGTGTCCGGCACAGCGCGGATAAGTGCCGGATAAGTGCCATAGAGGAATTTTTAGTCGTATAATCTCCACGCAAGCTGGCTGCCGCGCAAGACTCGCAAGACTGTTTCTCGCAGCAGATTCACCCTCCAGGCAAGCTCCGATATCGCCATGGCGATGAGAGGATGGTCCGATGGATTTGCACAACGAGCAAGGTGGGCCGGGTACCGCGGTGCTGGCGGCGGATGCCGGGCAGCAGGCTGTGGTGCCGCCGCGCACCTTGCTGCTGGTCGATGACGAGCCGAATATCCTCGCTTCCCTCAAGCGCCTGCTGCGGCGCGATGGCTACCATATCCTCACTGCCAACAGCGGCCAGGAAGGTCTGGACGTGCTGGCCAGCCATGCGGTCGACGTGATCGTGTCGGACCAGCGCATGCCCGGCATGCTGGGCGCCGACTTCTTGCGCAAGGCCAAGCTGCTGTGTCCGCAAACCATCCGCATCATGCTGTCCGGCTATACCGAGTTGCAAGCCGTCACGGACGCCGTCAACGAGGGCGCCATCTTCAAGTTTCTAACCAAGCCCTGGGAAGACCATCAACTGCGCGAGCATATCGCCGAAGCCTTTCGCCTGAAGGGCATCGACGACGACAATGTGCGCCTCAATGCGCAGCTGCGCGACGCCAACCAGGCGCTGGCGGCAGCCAATGCCGCCATGCAGGCGTTGGTGCATCAGCAACAGCATCAGATCAGCCGCGATGAAGTCAGCCTCGGCATCGCGCGCGAATTGCTGCAATTTCTGCCGCTGCCCGTGATCGGGCTCGATGAAGACGGCATGATCGCCTTCATCAACGCGGCGGCGGCCAACCTGTTCGAACGGGGCGCAGGCCTGCTGGGCAACGAGGCGGCGATCGTCTTGCCGCAACTATTCGACGGGCAGGGTGCGCCTTGCCTGGCCGCTATCGATGGCCAGCCGTATGCCGTGGCGGTCCATCCGATGGGCTTGCATTCACGCTCGCGCGGCAGCCTGGTCACCCTGAGTCGTCATGGAGTGGATACATGAGTGAGAGCGGACGCGAGATTTCCATGGAGCAGGCGCAGGAAGGCATGGTGCTGGCGCTGGCGCTGAGCGACGCCAGCGGCGCCGTGCTGCTGGCCCAGGGCGCCACCCTGACGGCGGCGAACCTGACGGCCTTGCGCCGGCGCAATGTGGAGCGCTGCCACGTCGTCATGGAAGAGGCGCCTGACCCTGCCGCGCAGGCGCATGCCGAGCAGGAACGAGCGCGCCGCCTGGAACGGCTGGACGTGCTGTTCCGCGCCACGCCGCCCGATTCCGCCGGGGCGGAACTGCTGGCGCTGCTGCAGCGCTACCGGCAAGGGGGCGCGGCATGACACGGCTCAGTTTTGAACATATCATCCGCCAGATACAGGAATTGCCTTCTCTGCCGGTGGTGGTGCTGGAACTGCTGTCGAGCATGGACCAGGACGACACGGACGTGCATGTGCTGGCGCAAAAGATCGAGCTGGACCAGGCCTTGGCGGCAAAGACCCTGCGCATCGCCAACTCATCTTTCTACGGCATGCAATCGAAGGTCACCAGCATTCCGCAAGCCGTTTCCGTGCTGGGCTTTCACAGCATCCGCACCGTCGTCACGGCCTGCGCCCTGACGGGCAGCTTCGCGTCGTCGAGCGGCAGCTTCGATTTCCAGGCATTCTGGCGCCATTCGCTGGCCACGGCCATCGCCGCGCGCCTGCTGGCGCCGCACCTGCGCGTCAATCCCGAAACGGCGTTCACGGCCGGACTGCTGCACGACCTGGGCACGCTGGTGCTGGTGACGCGCTTCCCGGCCGAGCACGCGCTCGTGCGCAGCTACCGCCAGGCGCATGACTGCCAGATGACCGAGGCGGAACTGGCCGTCATCGGCATCGATCATGCGCAGGTGGGCAGCGCCCTGGCCGCCTACTGGAAGTTTCCCGAAGCGATACAGCAAGCGGTGGCCGACCACCACGCCATCGATCGCCTGCAAGCGGGCGGCTTGCCGCTGGCCGTGCACCTGGCCAATGCCGTCGCCCTTGCGCTCGACCTGGCTGGCGTCGACGATGCGCTGGTGCCGCCCCTGTCGCCCGCGGGCTGGCGCAGCATCGCCCTGGACGAGCCGGCCTGGCTGGCGCTGCTGGGGCAAGCCGAACACACCTTCGATGAAATGTCGCGCATCATGCTGGCATGAACAGGATAGAGGCCATGGAAACAGACGCAGGGCAGGCACTGCCCGCCACGCCGGAACGCCGCCAGGGCGATTCCATCGCGCTATCGGCGTTTTTCGATGGCCATCCCGTGGCCACTTTCGCCATCGATACGGAGCACGTGGTGACGCACTGGAACAGCGCCTGCGAACAGTTGCTGGGCTTTACGGCCGCCGAGATGGTCGGCACGCGCGACCACTGGAAGGCGTTTTATCCGCAGCCGCGCGCCTGCCTGGCCGACCTGCTGGTGGCCGACGATATCGCGCTCGGCGAAAATGAACTCTACCTTGGCAAGCTGAAGCGCTCCCCCGTGATTCCCGGCGCCTTTGAGGCCGAGGATTTCTTTGCCGATATCGGCCCCGACGGCCACTGGCTGCATTTCACGGCGGCGCCCCTGCGCGATCGCCAGGGACGCCTGGTGGGCGCCATCGAAACGCTGCGCGACGTGAGCGAGCGGCGCTTTGCGGAACTGGCGCTGCGCAAGGCGCACGACAACCTGGAACACCTGGTGGCCAAGCGCACGGCCCAGCTGGCCGACATGAACGAGCGCCTGGCCGACGATATCCGCCAGCGCCAGATCGCCGATCTCGAATTGCGCGAGCGCAACCTGGCCCTGACGGAATTGAACAGCAAGCTGTCGCTGGCCCAGCAAAAGCTGCTGCAGTCGGAAAAGCTGGCTTCGATCGGCCAGTTGGCCGCCGGCGTGGCGCACGAAATCAACAATCCCATCGGCTATGTGTTTTCCAATGTGGGCACCCTGGAAGGGTATCTGGACGACCTGTTCAGCATGCTCGACGCCTATGAGGAAGCCGAGCCGGCCGTCGCTGACCCCGTGGTGGCGGCGCGCCTGCGCGCGTTGCGCGAACAGATCGACCTGGACTTCCTGCGCACCGATATTCCGCTGCTGATGGGCGAATCGAAGGAAGGCATTTCGCGCGTGCGCCGCATCGTGCAGGACCTGAAGGATTTTTCGCGCACGGATGCGCACCAGGAGTGGGTCTGGGCCGACCTGCGCCAGGGCATCGACACCACGCTCAATATCGTGAATAACGAAGTCAAGTACAAGGCTGACGTGGTGCGCGAGTATGGCGACATTCCCGATATCGAATGCCAGCCTTCCGAACTGAACCAGGTGATCATGAACCTGGTCGTCAACGCCGCCCATTCCATCGGCGAGGCGCGCGGACGCATCACCCTGCGCACGGGCAGCGACAACGCGACGGAAGTGTGGATCGAGGTCGAGGACACGGGCGGCGGCATCGCGCCCGAACACCTGTCGCGCATCTTCGATCCGTTCTTCACGACAAAGGCCGTCGGCAAGGGCACGGGCCTGGGCCTGTCGCTGGCCTACACCACGGTGCAGAAACATCACGGCCGCATCGATGTGCGCAGCATCATCGGCCGCGGCACCACCTTCCGCATCACCTTGCCCGTGCGCCAGGCGCAGGCCGTCGCACCATGACTGAACAGGACAACATGAGCACCAGCACCGCGGCCGCGCCGCCCACCATCCTGTGCGTCGACGATGAACCGAATATCCTGTCCTCGCTGCGGCGCTTGTTCCGCCCGCACGGCTACCGCGTGCTGACGGCCGACGGCGGCGCGGCAGGCCTGGCCCTGCTCGAGAGCGAAACGGTGGACCTGGTCATCTCCGACATGCGCATGCCGCACATGGATGGCGCGCAATTCCTGGCCCAGGTGCGCCAGCGCTGGCCCGGCACCATGCGTTTGCTGCTGACCGGCTATGCCGACATCCAGTCCATCCTCGACGCCATCAACCAGGGCGAGATCTACCGCTACGTGACCAAGCCCTGGGACGAAAACGATATCGTGCTGGTGGTGCGCCACGCGCTGGAACGGCGCGCGCTGGAGCAGGAAAAACTGCGCCTGGAAGCGCTGACGGCCAGCCAGAACGTGCAGCTGCAGGCGCTCAATGCCAGCCTGGAAGCGAAGGTGGCCACGCGCACGCAGCAGCTGAAACTGTCGCACGACGAAGTGCAGGCGGCCAATGAACGTCTGAAGGCCACGTTCGTGACGACGATCAAGGTGTTTTCCAACTTGATCGAGATGCGCGGCGGCAAGCTGGCCGGCCATGCGCGGCGGGTGGCCGAACTGTCGCGCAAGCTGGCGCAGGCGCTGGGCCTGGAAGGACAGGAGGCGCGCGACGTGTTCATCGCGGCCCTGCTCAAGGATATCGGCAAGCTCAGCTTGAGCGACGATGTGCTGGAACTGCCGGCCAGCGCCTGGACGGGCGATCAGCTGGCGGCGTTCCGCAAGCATCCGCTGCGCGCCGAACAATTATTGATGGCGCTCGACGAGCTGCGCGCCGTTTCCGTGATCCTGCGCTCGCAACTGGAGCGCTTCGACGGCGGCGGCTTTCCCGATGGCCTGGTGGGCCTGGCCATTCCCATGGGGGCGCGTATCCTGACGCTGGCGTCGGACTACGATGGCTTGCAAATCGGCGCCATGGTGCAGCGCAGCCTGCGCGCCGACGAGGCCCGCACCCTGATCTACGACAGCATCGGCAAACGCTACGACCCGGCCGTGGTGGCCGCCTTCCGCAGCATCATGGAGGAGACGGAGCCACCGGCGCGCGACCTGACCGTGCTGTCGGGCCAGCTGGAGCCGGGCATGGTGCTGTCGCGTGACCTGATCAGCCGCGATGGCCTGATGCTGCTGGCGGCCGAACACGTGCTGACGGCCCGCGTGATCGCCCAGCTGCTCGATTTCGAAAGCAAGAATGGCGGGCGCCTGAGCATCCGCGTGTATGCGCCCTTGAAGGAATGCTAGGGCGGGAAGGCTAGGACGCTGCCTGGGCCGCCGGCGGCGATACGGGCAGGTGCACGGTAAAGCGCGTGCCCTGGCCCACTTCCGAAGCCACTTCGATGCGTCCGCCGTGCTTGTTGACGATGCCGTACGACAGCGACAGGCCCAGGCCCGTGCCGCTGCCCACCGCCTTGGTGGTGAAGAACGGCTCGAAGATGCGGTTCAGGTGTTCGGGCGCGATGCCGGCGCCCGTGTCGCCGATCTCCACCCATACCCAGTCGCCGGCGTGACCGGTGCGGATGCTGATCACGCCGTCGCTGCTGATGGCCTGGCCTGCGTTGACGAGCAGGTTCATGAAGACCTGGTTCAACTGTGAGGCCAGGCACAGTATCGGCGGCAGCTCGGCATAGTGTTTGTCGATGCGCGCCTTGTATTTCAATTCGTTGGCGACGATATTGAGGGTGCTGTCCAGGCCCGCATGCAGGCTGGCGACTTGCCAGTCCGTCTCGCCCACGTGGGAAAAATCCTTCAGCGCCTGCACGATGTCGCGCACGCGCTTCAAGCCATCCATCGATTCGCGCACCAGGTCCACCATGTCGTCCTGCAGGAAGGCCAGGTCAGCCTGGCCGCGCACCTGGGCCACGCGCGCGGCCAGGGCCGGGCCATCGAGCGCCTCGCGCATTGCCGCCTCATACTGGTCGATGACGCCGAACAGGGTGCCGACATAGCCTTGCAGCGAACTCATGTTGGAGTTGACGAAGCCGATCGGGTTATTGATTTCATGCGCGATGCCGGCCGCCAGCTGGCCGATGGACGCCATCTTTTCCGATTGCAGCAACTGGTCGTGCGCTTCCTGCAGCTTGCTGATCAGTAGTTGCTGCTCTTCGCCGCGCGCCTGCAGCATCGCTTCCATGCGCTTGCGTTCCGTGATGTCCGTCAGCGAGCCGATCACCTCGAACGGCACGCCATGCTCGTCGCGCACCAGGCGCAGGCTGTCGTGCATCCACAGATAGCTGCCGTCGCGCACGCGGAAACGGTATTCGTAAGCGCGCGCGCCTTCGACGAAGATCTGCGCCAGGCTGGAAAAAATGCCGGGGGCATCGTCGGGGTGGATGTGGTCGAACCAGAAATTGGGATCGGCTACCATCTCATCGGGCTGGTAGCCCAGCACATTGAGGGCATTGTTGCTGACAAAAGTCATCTTGAAGTCGCCGCTGGGCACGGTGCAATAGATGATGGAGGGTGTATTGTCGAGCAGGTATTGCAGGCGCACGGCCGTGGCGGCCGACACGTCGTCGCCAAGCGCCGCCGCCGCATGCCGGCCGGTATCGGGAGTGGAAAGGTCGAAATCCTCAAACTGCATTGTCACACCTCGCGGTCTGCACGGCATAGCTGTCATCCTGGCTCGATTATGCCTGATTCCGCCTGCCTTGGGCCGGCCATCGGCGCGCTCAAGGGGCCAGCGGCTGCTCGACGATCGCCATGCGCCGCGCGATGCGCTGCGCCGCTTGCGTGTCGCCCGCCTGTTCGGCGCGCAGGCGCTGCACGCCCAGCCAGGCCAGCAGCGGACGGCGCCAGCCCTGGTCCGAGGCGGTGGCCACGGCCGTGTCGAGCAGCTCCGGCGTAGCGCGGCTGGCGCGCAGCAGCACGCCGGCCGCCACCAGTTGCGACAGCGGGTCGGCGATGGCCGCCACGGCGCTGGCGGCGGCCGTATCGGAGCTGGCGCTGGCGGCCGCCCGTTGCGCTTCCGGCAGCTGGGCGATATCGGTGGCTTGCGCCTTGCCGGCCAGGTAGGCCGCATACGCGCGGTCGGCTGCTGTCGCGTCGGCTTGCAGGGCGTCAAAGCCGGCGCAGTCTTCGAAGGCCAGACTGGCCACGCGTGCGGCGCAGCGCAGCAGTTCGATGCGCGCCACCAGCTCGAGCTTGCCCGTGCCGGCTACCTCGCTGCGGGCGCGCCGGAATTCCGTCTGCTCGACCAGGGCGTTGCCATTCAAGTAAGCCGCTTGAAACCGTTCGACGGAACTTTGCGCATTCATTTTCCAGTCCGGCACGGGCGGGCCGCTGGAACAGGCGGTGAGCGCAGTGCACAACAATGCGGCCAGGGCGGACAAGGTGACATTGCGTTTTCTCATGGCAGTTTGATCTCCGGATTGCGCTTGAACGGCCATTTGCGGTTGATTTCATTGACCAGCTGTTCGACCTTGCGCAGATTGCTTTCCACGTCGGCGCGCAGCGGGCCCAGGTCGGCTGTCGCCGCCTTGGCATTGGCGCCCACGGCTTGCGCCTCGACCAGCACGGCGTCGACTTTTTCAGGCTGGCGCGGGTGTCGGCCAGCAGCGCGTTCAGCTGCACGATGGTCGCTTGCGCATCCGTCATGACGCCCTTGTCGCCAAAGACGCGCGTGTCTGCATTGGCGACCAGGCCATCCGTGCGGCGCGCCAGCTGGTCGGCCGTGACCAGCAGGGTGTTGGCCCGCTCGACCAGCAGGCGCGACTGCTTGTCGTCGCCCGTCAGCAAGCCCATGGCGCCACCCGGGCCGCTCAGCTTTCCGGTGACAGCCTGCACATTGCGCAAAGTGCCGTCGAGGGCGGAATCGGTGCCCGTCAGGCTGGCCACATTGTTCAGCAAATCCTTCGCGGCGGCCAGCAGGCGGGGGATTTCCGCCGCCATGTCGCCCACCAGCAAGTCGCGCGTGGCGTCGTCGGGCAGCGGCGGGTCCGTCAGGATGCCGCTGTAGGCGCGCAGTTTGGCGCCGCCGACGATGCCCCGTTCCAGGGTGAAGATGGAGCTGCTGCGCAGCCAGTGCGCATCTTTCTTTGGCACGTCGACGATGACGCGGGCCTTGCCGTCCGGCGCCAGTTCGATGCGCTGCACGCGGCCGATGGGAAAGCCGGAAAAGGTCAGGTCGGCGCCCACGCCCACGCCGTCCGAATCGTCGGTCGTCAGCACCAGCGTCTGCGTGGCTTCGAAGGCGCCGCGCGCATACATCAGGTAGACGACGGAGCCGACCACCAGCACGAACATGAAGATGAGCAGGATGGCTGCCTTCAGTTCGGCGTGGCGCACGGGCGGTGGGGCAGGCAGGACGGCGTCTGGCGCCGTGATGTCGGTCTGGTCGGGATTGGGGGGCTGGCTCTGGCTCATGGATTCTGGCTCTCGTATGGGTGGTTCAGGGATCGCTGGCGGTGGCGGGCGGGGCATCAGTAGTAATTGCCCATCAGCGAAGCCACTTCGATCAGCAGGATGACGGAAAACAGGCGCAGCATTTCGGACAGGCCGTGCGCGGCCCACAGGCGGTTGCGCCGGCCATGCGGCTCTTCCGGATAGTAGGAAGAGGCCAGCGGGATCAGGGCCACGGCAAAGCTGAAGAAGATCACCTTGAGCATCAGGATCAGGGCCACGGCCGGATTGAAGATTTGCCCCACGACGCGCGTGTAGCCTTGCAGCGCCCACGGCGTAAAGCCGTAGATGGTGATATAGGCGAGGATCAGCGAGGTGACGCAGCTGACGATGGCCAGCATCCACACGGCGAAGATGCCGGACATGACGCGCGGAAAGTATTCGCGGCGCAGCAGGTCGACGCCTTGGCGCTGCATGGTGTCGAGCATGCCGGAAGAGCGCATTTGCGCAAACGCAATGCCGTCAGGCAAGGTCAGGCGCAGCGCGACGAACAGGGCGGCCGTCAGCGGTATCAGTTCCAGCACCAGCACGCGCACCACCATTTCCAGCGCATAGCGCGACAGGCCGTAGCTTTGCGCGCTGACGACGACGATGCGGATGAGCACCAGGCTGACCAGCGCGCAGGCGACGCTGAACCACACGAGGTTCGGCGCCGTGTTCGTCACCAGGCGGTGCGCGAGGATAGGGCGGTTGTCGCGGTTATAGCTCGATGGCGACAGGGCCAGCGAAAACACGAGGATGGCGAAATGCAGCATGCGCCACCAGCTGACCAGCCAGGCCATGGTGGCCCGGTGCAGGCGGCGCAGGCTGATGATGAGGGAGACGGATAGGGTCATCATGGCATCTTAACATTGGATGCGTTCGATACAAGTGATTGTCCAGCCGTGCAACCGTGCGCGGCAGGTGCGCTATTGGCCCGCCACGCTGGCAATGATGGCGTCGGCCGCCGCGCGCACGCGGGCAGAACGGTTCAGGTCGGCGTGCATGACCAGCCATACGTCGTACGCTTCCGCCCGCTCGGGCCAGATGCGCACGAGCTGCGGGTCGATGTCGCCCAGGTGGGTCGCCAGCTCGGCCAGGCCCAAGCCCGCGCGCGTGGCTTCCTGCAGCATCGCCGCCGAGTTCACTTCCATGGCGACTCGGGCGTTGGCGACGGGCTCGCCGGCGATTTTCTCCCCATGGCGTGGCGTCACGGAATGGTGGTAGATGACGATGTCGTGGCCGGCCAGCGCCGTGCCGCGCACGGGCTCGCCCCGTTCCGCCAGGTAGCTTTTCGACGCATACAGGCCCAGGCTGCGCTTGACGAGGTGGCGCGAGATCAGGTCCGGGTCGGTGGGGCGCACGCCACGCACGGCCAGGTCCGCTTCGCGCCGCGTCAGGCTGGCCAGTGCCGGCGCCACGTTGAGCACGATGCGGATGTCCGGGTGGGCCGCATGCAGCTGCTGCATGGCGCGGATGACGAAATGGCTGGCCATGGTGTCGGTGGTGGCCACGCGCACGAGGCCTGACAGGCGGTTGTCGACGCCCTGCATTTCCCTCTGCAGTTTGTCGGCCGCCCGTTCCATCGCTTCGGCCGCCGTGAACGCCAGCTCTCCGGCTGGCGTGGGCACGTAGCCCGATGGCGTGCGCAGGAACAGGGTGGCGCCCAGGGACGTTTCCAGGGTGGCCAGGCGGCGCCCGCAGGTGGCCTGGTCGATGCGCAGCAGGGCCGCTGCGCCGCGCAAGGTGCCGGCCCGGCCGATGGCCAGAAAGATGCGCGCGTTATCCCAATCCATGAGTGATTTCCGTTTCGTGTTTGGATGCATTTTTGCATCGTAGTGCCGAGTTTATGCCTGTTTACTGCATCATGCAACGCTCGCATAATGGCTGCCCCGCTGTCCTTGCAAGGAAAACCATGTCTGCCCCCACACCGCGCCGCGCCAACGGCTTGATCCTGCTGACCCTCGCCTTCGGTTTCGTCATGGCGATGCTTGACGTCACGGCCGTCAACGTGGCGCTGTCCGATATCGCGCTCGACCTGGCCATACCGCTGACGGGCCTGGTCTGGGTGGTCGACGGCTACACGCTGACGTTTGCCGCGCTGCTGCTGGCCGGCGGCGCGCTGGCCGATCGCTATGGGCCGAAAGCCGTATACCAGGGCGGCCTGGGCGTCTTCATCCTCGGCTCGATCCTGTGCGGCGCCGCGCCCGACGGGCATTTCCTGACGGCGGCACGTTTGCTGCAAGGGGCGGGCGCGGCCCTGTTCATGCCCAGTTCCCTGAGCTTGCTGACGCACAGCTTTGACGACGAACGCGAACGCACGCGCATGCTGGGCGCCTGGTCGGCCCTGGTGGGTGTGGCGGGCGCTTCCGGCCCCCTGATCGGCGGCATCCTCGTGCACCAGTTCGGCTGGCGCAGCGTGTTCTGGGTGAATGTGCCGCTGGGCGTGCTGGCCATCGTCATGGCGCAGTTGCTGCTGGCCGCGCCGGCGCGCCAGCCGCGCGCTTTGTCTCTGCTGAGCCATGCGCTGGGTGTGGCGGCGCTGGCGGGCCTGAGTTTTGTCATGATCGAAGGCCCCGTGCTGGGCTGGCTGTCGCCGGGCGTGCTGGCAGCGGGCGTATTGACGGCCCTGTCGGCCTGGCAGTTGCTGCGGCGCGAGCGCAGCGGCAGCCATCCGCTGTTGCCACGTGCACTGTTTCACAGCAGCAGCTTTGGCGCGGCCAATGGCGTGGGCTTTTTGATCAATTTCTGCGTGTTCGGCCAGCTGTTCTTATTGAGCCTGTTCCTGCAGCAGTCTGGCGGCGCCGATGCCTTGCAGTCGGGCTTGCGCCTGCTGCCCATGATGGCGGCCTATACGGTAGGGAATTTCCTGGCGGGCGCAATTGCGGAACACCATGGCACGCGCTTGCCCATGTTGGCCGGCTTGCTGGTGGGCGCCGTGATGGCGCTGTTGCTGATGGGTTTGCGTCCGGATACGCCCTATGGCTTGCTGGCGCTGGGCACGGCCGTCATGAACGTGGCCATCGGCATCGCCATTCCCGCCATGACGGCCACCGTGATGCGGGTGGCCGGCAAGCAGCATGCGAACAGCGCGGCGGCGGCCCTGAATGCGAACCGGCAGATCGGCGCCCTGGTGGGCGTGGCGATGATCGGCAGCATCCTGCACATGGTGCAGGACTGGTCGCTGCGCTTGCCGCTGGCCTACGCGACGATTGCCGTCGCATATGGCCTGGCGGCAGGCCTCGTGTACAAACATGTACATTTGCCCAAGGCCGTGGCCGCCTGAAGGATGGCCTGACGCCTTACTGTTCGCGCGTGCTGCGCCATTCCACCAGTTCTTCGATGGTGAGAATCGGCATGCCATGCAGTTCGGCGAAGCGCTCGATATCGTCGCCGCGCATCATGGTGCCGTCCGGATTCATCAGCTCGCACAGCACGGCCGCCGGATTCAGGCCCGCCATGCGCGACAGGTCGACGGAGCCTTCCGTGTGGCCGCGGCGCTCGAGCACGCCACCGGGCGCGGCGCGCAAGGGGAATACGTGGCCAGGGCGAACCAGGTCGGCTGGCTTGGCATTCGGCGCGATGGCGGCGCGGATGGTGGTGACCCGGTCGGCGGCCGACACGCCCGTCGTGACGCCGTCGCGCGCCTCGATGGATACCGTGAACGGCGTGCCGTAGCGGCTGCCGTTGTCGGACGACATGGGCGGCAACTCCAGCGCGCTGACGACGTCCGTCGGCAGGCACAGGCAGACGATGCCGCTGCATTCGCGGATCAGCAAGGCCATGGTTTCGTTCGTAAGTTTCTCGGCAGACAGGATCAGATCGGCTTCGTTTTCACGGTCGAAATCGTCGAGCAGGATGACGGGAATGCCGGCGCGCATGGCGGCCAGGGCGGATTGGATGCGACCTTCCAGGTCGTTGGAAAGCAGGGTATAGCTGTTGACTAACATGGTGAAACGCTCCTCGCATAGGCGAAAAACGCTGCAGGGCAAGCGAATAGACGCAGCCGGCCGCATCGACAGGCCGATGGGACATCGCGTTTACTGCACATCTTCTTTCATCCGGACTATACCGTCGGCTCTGGAGTCACACCAGATCTGCTGACCTCATCAGGCGAAACCCGACAAGCGCTCGCGGGCTTGACCGTTGCCGGTCTTACCGCCGGTGGGGAATCGCACCCCGCCCCGAAGACGTATTGTTGTGCCGGTCCACATGACCGGCGGCAATACTTTAGCACAATTGAAAAAATGTGGCAGGGCACTGTTGAGTTTGTCATTCGGCAAAGTTGCCTGGGAAAAGCAGGTTTTCCTAAGCTGTTTTTAATGGCGGAAAGACGATTTCAGTGTAAGGTACGCTTACTGAATCTTACCGTTGAGAATACATGAAGCTGAGTAAATTACGCCTGATATCGGGCGCCGTCTTGCTGGCGTGCGCCTGCATGGCCCAGGCAGAAATCCGTTTGAGCGATCCCTTGCCGCTGGCACCAGAAGTTACCGTCGGAAAGCTGCCGAACGGCTTGACCTATTACATCAAGAAAAACGCGCGTCCCGCGCAGAAAGTGGAATTGCGCCTGGTGGTGAAAGCCGGTTCCATCCTGGAAGATGACGACCAGCAAGGCCTGGCCCATTTCACGGAACACATGGCCTTCAATGGCTCCACGCATTTCAAGCGCAATGAGCTGATTTCCTATTTGCAATCGATCGGCGTGAAGTTCGGCGCCGACTTGAACGCCTACACGAGTTTCGATGAAACCGTGTACGTGCTGCCGATTCCGACGAACAAGAAGGGAAACCTGGAAAAGGGTTTTCTCGTGCTGGAAGACTGGGCGCATGGCTTGAAATTCAATCCGGCCGACATCAACAGCGAGCGCGGCATCGTGCTGGAAGAGGCGCGCCTTGGCAAGGGCGCCAGCGACCGCATGAACAAGGTCCTGTATCCGAAGCTGCTGAACGGTTCGCGCTATGCGGAACGCATGCCTATCGGCAAGGAATCCGTGCTGAAAACGTTCAAGCCGGAAGCCATCAAGCGTTTCTACAAGGATTGGTACCGCCCCGACCTGATGGCCGTCGTGGTGGTGGGCGACGTGGAGCCGAAGCAAGCTGAAGCGATGATACGCCAGCATTTCGGCAAACTGAAAAACCCCGCGAAGCCGCGTCCGCGCCTGTATGCGGAAGTGCCGCAGCGCTCGCAAACGGAAGCGCTGGTGATCACGGACAAGGAAGCGCCGGACGACACGGTCTTCATCCGCTACCCGATCCGCGCCGCGCAGGAGCCCGTCACCATTGCCGACTACCGCCGCCAGATGATCGAAAACCTGTATGGGCAAATGCTCAGCGCGCGTATGCAGGAATTGACGCAGCAAGCCAATCCCCCGTTCATCCAGGGCGGCAGCAGCATGGGCAAGCTGGTGCGCGGCTATGAATCGTTCAGCGCGTATGCCTTGCTGGGCAAGGGCGGCGTGCAGCCTGCCGTCGATGCGCTGGTGCAAGAAGATGAGCGGGCGCGCCGCTTCGGTTTCAGCCAGGATGAGCTGGATCGGGCGCGCAAGAACATGCTGCGCAATTACGAGCGCGCGTACAGCGAGCGCGACAAGTCCGATTCGGCCGGTTTCGTGGCCGAGTATTCGCGCAACTTCCTGGAGCAAGAAGCCATCCCCGGCATCGCCAATGAATTGCTGTATGCGCAGGAACTCTTGCCGCAGGTAACTCTGCAGGAAATCAACGAGACGGTGGCCAAGGTGATTCCCGACCAGCAAAAGAAACTGGTGGTCTTCATGGGCGCCGAGCCGAAAGCGGGCGCCAGCGTACCCACGCAGCAGCAATTGCTCGACGCCGTGGCGCAAGCCGAGCAGCAGAAAATCGAGCCGCGCACGGAAAAAGTCCTGGCCAGCAAGCTGATGGATGGCCCGCCAGCTGGCGGCAGCATCGTCGCTGAAAAGTTGAATAGCGCCATCGGCGTGACGGAACTGACCCTGGGCAATGGTGTGCGCGTGCTGCTCAAACCCACGGACTTCAAGAATGACCAGGTGCTGATGGGCTCGACGCGCTTCGGCGGCCAGTCGCTGTTTGGCGACGCCGATATCTATAACGCCCGCTATGCCAGCGCCGTGGTCGGTAGCATGGGGCTGAAAGACCTGGCGCCGCTCGACTTGCAAAAAGTGTTGGCTGGCAAGACGGTCAATGTGGGCGCTTCGCTGGGCGAACTGAGCGAAGGCTTCGGCGGTTCGGCCAGCAGCGCCGACGTGGAAGCCATGCTGCAACTGGTGTATTTGTATTTCCATGACGTGCGCAAGGATGCGGGCCTGTACCAATCCTTCATCGGCAAGCAGCAGGACCTGGCGAAAAACAGCATGGCGCAGCCGGAAGCCGTGTTCTACGATGCCATCCAGCACGCCATGTTTGGCGACAACCCGCGCGTCGATGGCGTGCCGCGCGTGGCCGACTTCGACAAGGTGGGCCTGGACCGCTCGCTGGAAATCTTCCGCCAGCGCTTTTCCAGCGCGCGCGACATGACCTTCATCTTCACGGGCAGCTTCGAGCTCGACAAGATCAAGCCCCTGATCGCCAGCTACCTGGGCACCTTGCCCGTGGCCGACGTGCCGCACGCCTACCGCGACGTGGGTATGCGCCCCGTGACCGGGGTCGTCAAGAAGGAGGTCTACATGGGCAGTGAGCCCAAAAGCACGATTTCCATCACCTTCAATGGCGACGTGGCGTACTCGGACGAGCAGAAGCTGACCCTGCAGGCGCTGGGTGAGGTACTGAACCTGAAAGTCATCGAAGTGCTGCGTGAAAAGATGAGCATGATCTATGGCGGCGGCTTTGAAACCTCGATGGGCCAGCACCCGTACGGCCATTACTCGGTGGCCTTGAACTTGCCGACGGGACCGGAAAACGTGGACAAGGTGATCGCCGCCGCCTTTGCCGAAATCAACAAGATGAAGGCGGACGGGCCGTCCGTGGCGGACCTGGAAAAGGTCAAGCTGAACTGGATCACGCGCCAGCAGAAATCCTTGCGGGAAAATAATTACTGGATGAACCAACTGATGGGTTCGGTGACGCAGGGACGCGATCCCGTGCACATCCTGCGCTACGAGCAGCGCGTGCGCGCCATCACGCCGCAAGCCGTCAAACTGGCGGCGCAGCGCTACCTGGACATGCACAATTACGTGCAGGTGGTGCTGTATCCGGAACGCAAAAACGTTGCCTCTAAGTAATCTTCATTGTTGAATTGCAGGGGGCGGCACGGTGGCGAAGCTGTTAAACTGCTGCTGATTGATGTGATCGCAATTTAACAAGCAAGGAAATACGATGGCTAAGAAAGAAGAACTCGATCCGGAAACCCTGGAGTTGATCAACTGGTGTATCGAGGTCGAAGGCTTCCTCGTGGCCGGTGGCGCCACCGTGGCGCAGGCGCAGGACCATATCGAAGAGCAGGTCGAGTGGTTTTACCGACCAGTTCTACGACGGCTTGACGCCGGAAGAGGCGGCCAAGGAAGCCTTGGCCTGACCTTCGACAATGACTTATAGCGGGCGGTGCCTGCCGGGCACAGCCCGGTAGCGCCGCCCGTTTTGCTTTTCTGAAAAGATTTCCACTGGGCAATTAATTCTCTTATTTACTTCCAGGTACCCATGACTCTCCGTTCGCGCATTCTTTTATTGTGTTTCAGCACCTTGCTGGGCATCGTCTTCATCGCTTCATTCTCCCTGTATTCGCTGCGCCAGACCATGATGGCGGAAAGGGTCGAGCAATTGACGGTGCTGGTGGAATTGGCGAATGCCTCGGTGGAAAAGGCGTATGCGCTGGAACAGTCGGGCAAGCTCACGCGTGAGCAGGCGCAGCAGCAGGCCAAGCTGGCCATCGGCAGCTTCGTCAAGGACGAGATGTATTATTTTGTGCGCGATTTCAGCACCGACTTGCTGTACGTACACCCGAATGCCTCGCGCATCGGCGTGCCGCAAAAGAACATGAAGCAGTCGGGCGACCGCTACCGCGTGGCCCTGGCCACCAGCCGCATCGGCCTGGTGCAGGCGGACGGCACGCGTCCCGGCGTGAAGGACCCGGTGGCAAAGATGTATGCCGTGGTGAAATTTGCGCCATGGGACTGGCTGATCGGCACAGGCACGTATATCGATGACATCAACCACAAGTTCTGGGCGCAGGCGGGCGTGCTGCTGGCCATTGGCGGCGCGCTGATGCTGGTGGTGGGCGCGCTGGCGGCCTTGATGTTGCGCCGTATCCTGGCCCAGCTTGGTGGCGAACCCGACTATGCCGCGGCCATCGTGGCGCAAATCGCCCAGGGCGACCTCACTACACACATTGACACCCGCCCCGGCGATACGTCCAGTTTGTTGATGGCCATCAAGGCCATGCGCGACAACCTGGCACATCTGGTGAGCCAGGTGCGCAACGATGCGGAATCCATTTCCACGGCGTCGGGCGAGATTGCCTCGGGCAACCACGATTTGTCGGCGCGCACGGAGCAGCAGGCGGGGTCGCTGGAAGAAACGGCGTCGACCATGGAAGAAATGACCTCGACCGTGCGCCAGAATGCGGACAATGCGCGCCAGGCCAACCAGCTGGCCATTTCTGCCTCGCAAGTGGCGACGCAGGCGGGCGGCGTGGTCAGCCAGGTGGTCGATACCATGGGCGCCATCAATGCCTCGTCGAAAAAGATCGGCGACATCATCGCCGTCATCGACGGCATCGCCTTCCAGACGAATATTCTGGCCCTGAACGCGGCCGTGGAAGCGGCGCGCGCGGGCGAGCAAGGCCGTGGCTTTGCCGTCGTCGCCAGTGAAGTGCGCAATCTGGCACAGCGTTCGGCCGCAGCAGCCAAGGAGATCAAGCAATTGATCGACAGTTCCGCCGAGCAAGTGGGCGCCGGTGAAAAACTGGTGGCGCTGGCAGGCGAGACGATGGAAAAAGTCGTCTCCAGTGTGCAGCACGTGACCGATATCGTGGCCGAGATTTCCTCGGCCAGCGCCGAGCAAAGCGCCGGTATCGAGCAGATCAACCAGGCCATCGTCGAGATGGACAACATGACGCAGCAAAACTCTGCCCTCGTCGAGCAGGCGTCAGCAGCGGCGCAGGCGATGAACGAGCAGGCGGCGGGGCTGGCGCAAATCGTCAGCGTGTTCAAGGTGGGTGCCGTGGCGCCGACAGCAGCGCCGCGACGCCTGACGCGCTAAGCCCTTTTCTTTGTCATACGGGGAACTTATCCCTGGCTCACCTGTCCAAACTTTTTCGTCCGCGAGGGACGCACAGAAGAGGTGAGCATGACAGACGGCTTTTCCTATCACGCGGCGTTCGCCCGCAACCTGGGCTGGGTCACGCAGGCGGAGCAAGACAGCTTGCGTGGCAAGCGCGTGGCCATTGCCGGCATGGGGGGCGTGGGCGGCGTGCACTTGCTGACCCTGGTGCGGCTGGGCATCGGCTCTTTTCATATCGCCGATTTCGATACCTTCGATATCGCCAACTTCAACCGCCAGGCCGGCGCCATGGTTTCCACCCTGGGTCAGCCCAAGGTGGCCGTGCTGGCGCAGATGGCGCGTGATATCAATCCTGAACTTGAAATCAGGCAGTTCCCCGACGGCATACACGACAGCAACCTGGCCGAGTTCTTTGCCGGTGTCGACCTGTACGTGGACGGCCTGGATTTCTTCGCCTTTCCCGCGCGCCAGGCCACCTTCGCCACTTGCGCGCGCCTGGGCATTCCCGCCATCACGGCCGCGCCGCTGGGCATGGGCACGGCTGTGCTCAGCTTCATGCCAGGCGGCATGACGTTCGAAGAGTATTTTGGCTGGGGCGACTTGCCCGAGCAAGAAAAAGCGCTGCGTTTTCTCGTCGGGCTGGCGCCGGCCGGCTTGCACGCTCCCTATCTGGTCGACCCGTCCGCGATCAACCTGAAGGAGCGGCGCGGGCCGTCGACCATCATGGGCTGCCAGCTGTGCGCGGGCGCGGCCGCCACGGAAGCCTTGAAGATCTTGTTAAAACGCGGCAAGGTGATGGCGGCGCCGCACGGCATGCATTTCGACGCCTACCGCAACAAGCTCGTGCATACCTGGCGTCCCGGCGGCAACCGTCACCCGCTGCAGCGCCTGACGATGGCCATCATCAAGCGGCGCCGCGCGGCGCAGGGGGCATAAATGGCGCAAGCACTGCTGATCGATCCCGTGCTGGAAAACATCCTTGAGCAGGCGCGCTGGGCGCCCAGCGGCGACAATACGCAGCCGTGGCGCTTTGAGGTCGTGGACCAGCGGCACGTGGTCGTACATGGCTTCGATACGCGCAGCCATTGCGTGTACGACCTCGACGGCCATCCCAGCCAGCTGTCGCTGGGCGCCTTACTCGAAAGCATGGCACTGGCGGCCAGCAGCCATGGCTTGCGCATGGAAGCGCGCCGGCGCCTGTCCATGCCCGACACCCTGCCCACCTTTGATGTGCGCCTGGTCGACAGCCCCGGCATGCTGCCCGACCCGCTGGCGGCCTTCTTGCCGCGGCGCAGCGTGCAGCGGCGGCGGCTCAGCACGCGCCGCCTGCGCGCCAGTGAAAAGGCGGTGCTGGCGGCCAGTTTGCCGCCTGGCTACGGCGTGCAGTGGTTCGAAGGCGCGCGCGCGCGCCTGGCCTGCGCGCGCCTGATGTTCGACAATGCGAAGCTGCGCCTGACCATGCCAGAGGCGCACAAGGTGCACCGCGACGTGATCGAATGGGGCGCGCGCTATAGCAGCGACCGCATCCCGGAGCAGGCGCTCGGTGTCGATCCGATGACGGCGCGCCTGATGCGCTGGGTCATGCACAGCTGGCGCCGCGTGAATTTTTTCAATACCTGGCTGGCGGGTACTGTCGCGCCGCGCCTGCAGATGGACTTGCTGCCCGGCCTGTATTGTGCCGCGCATTTCGTGCTGCTGGCCGAGGCGCCACCGCGCCGCATCGACGATTACGTGGCGGCCGGTCGCGCCATGCAGCGTTTCTGGCTGACGGCCACGCAACTGGGCCTGCAGTTGCAGCCGGAATTGACGCCGCTGATCTTCGCCCGCTATGTGCGTGAACGGCGCATCTTTTCGCGCACCGATGGCATGCAGGAAATGGCGCAGGAATTGGCGGTGCGGTGCCAGGCCGTACTGGGGGGCGACGCGTTTGATCGGGCCGTGTTCCTCGGGCGCATCGGTGCGGGGCCTGCGGCCATTGCGCGTTCGCTGCGCCGTCCGCTGCAGGACTTGCTGGTGGCGCCAACGGCGGGGCAGTGAGGCGCGTCAGTGTCAGGATCAGCGTTTGCGCCGTGGCGTCAGGCTGGCCAACGCTGCCAGGCCAGCCACCAGCAACGGCAAGGTGCCAGGCAGCGCGACGGGCGTGACGCCTGGCACGTAGCTCAGTTCGGAACTGTTCAGCATGTTCAACACCAGGGTGTAGTTGCCCGCCACCAGCTTGTCCGTGACGGCGCCATACTGCCCGCCGCAGGTCTTGCCGGTGCCGGTGCCCGTAGGCGCGCCGCAGCCGCTGGGGTCGTAGGTGAATACGCTGCCGCTGGTCAGTGGCGTTTGCGCGTAGCCGGTATTGAGGCTGGCGGCATCAGCCAGCTCGGTGCCGCCCAGGATGCCGGAACCGAGCTTGCCGTCGGGCGCCCAGTTGAAGACGATCTGGCCATTTTCATCGATGATGGTAAACGTCATCGCCATATTCGTGGTGGCCGCCGAACCCGTGCCAGCCTGTGCGTCCAGGTACAACTGCATGAAGGGCTGGGCCTGGAAGTCGAAGGCCAGGGTCGCGCCCGGTTGGCCGACGACGAAATTGACGGTCATCGCGCTGCTGGAGCCATTGCGTCCCGAGGCGTCGGCGCTGCCGCCGCCCGTCAGGAAGGTTTCCGCCGCATTCACGGTATGCGTGCTGGTCGAGCCCGGTGGAAAAGGGGGATTTGCGAGGTGATGATTTGCGCCTCGCCGCGCGCATACGCGGCATTGCCCATGCCTTGCTGGGTAAAGTCGTTTTCTCCCTTGGTGACGGCGCCGCGTTTCGCTTGCGGCGCATCGATCTCATTGCTGCCGCCCTTGATGATACTGCTGCCGTTGAGCGTGGCGGTGGTGCGCGACAGGTCGATATTGCTGATCAAGGTGGTGGAGCCGGTGGGATTGCTGATGACCAGGCCAAAGACGCTGGTGTACGAATAGCCATAGGCGGCGGCGCTGGTCGTACCGCTGCATGCCAGCAACAGCAAGGCCAGCAGGATCGTTGGCAGTCGGGTGCAAGAAAAAGTAGTCATGAAAATTCTCATCTCCTGGTCGGCCGCGTTGTAAGGAAAACCGACAGGCTTGCCACATAAAAAAGGCGAGGAAACCCCTCGCCTGTGAATCCCCCTGTTGCCTGTTTCAGGCGGCAACTTTGCGGCGGCGGGCATAGCCCAGGCCCGCCAGGCCCAGACCCAGCAAGGCCAAGGTGCCCGGTTCGGGTGTCGCCGCCTGTTTCACCAGGTCCACGCTCTCCACCGCATTCAAGGTCAAGGTGTAGTTGCCGGTCGCGAGGGCATTGCTGACGGCGCTGAAGTTGCCGCCGCAAGCCGTGCCCACGCCGGTACCGCTGGGTGTGCCGCAACCGGTGGGATCGTACGTAAACATGTTGCCGCGCGTCAGGAAGTTGGTCGCCAGGCCGGTGTTCAGGTTGGCCGCATCGGCGTTCTCCGTGCCACCGAAGATGCCCGAGCCGATGACACCATCGGGCGTCCAGTTGAAGACGGTCGCGCCGGTCGAGTCGGTGATGGAGATGGTCATCACCAGGTTGGCCGTCGCGGTGGACAGCTGGCCGACCGTGCTTTGCAGGAAGACTTGCATGAAGGGCGAGGCCAGGAAATCAAAGCTCAACGTTGCCGTTGGCGAACCGACGACGAAGTTGACGGAGAAGCCCGTGGTCGAACCGTTGCGGCCGGACGCATCGGCCGTGCCGGTAGGCCCGTCAAGGTGGGCTTCGGCCACGTTCACGGCCTGCGTGGAGGTGGAGCCGGGCGGGAACGACGGAAACTGCGTGCTGACGATCTGCGCATCGCCGCGCGAGTAGTTGCCCGCGGGGCCTTGTCGCGTGAAATCGTTTTGCCCTTTGGTCACGGCGCCAACGGCGGCGCGGGGCGAGTCGAGCAGGCCGGGACCGCCAGTGATGACGCTGACGCCATTCAGGGTGGCCGTGGCGCGCGAGATCGTGGTGCTGTTCAGGGCGGTGATCGAGCCCGTGGTGGCGGCGATCTGCAGGCCAAAGATGTTGTTGTAGGCATAGCCGTAGGCGCCCGCCTGTGCGCTACCGGCGGCGCACAGCATGGCCAGTGCCGCTGCGGCCGGGAGAAGTTTCAGTTTCGAGAGTTTCATTGTGGTCACCTCGTGGTTGAGTGAGTCTGGAAGTCTTGCCTGAGTCCTGTCGGCAGGTGCTCATGGCCAGTACCTAGCGACTTCCATGCCAACGCATGAGGTTCTTTTGAAATCAAGGGCTTGGCGCGCTTTTGTTGACGCGATGCAGGTCTTATCGGACGCACTGTAAGAAAAACCGACGCTGCCCCTCAAGGCTGGCTGCCTTGTGGCACGGAAACCAGCAGGGCGTGCATATGGGGCAGCAAGCGTTGCCCTGGCACATAGTTGCGCATGGCCGTGGCCAGCTGACGTGTCGCCAGCCTGGCCCGGCCATCGTCGAGCATGTGCGTGGCGGCAAGGCGTAAAGCGGTTTCCTGGAAGCGGTCGGCGCGCAGCAGCAAGCCGGCGCCGGCGTCCGCGATGGCGTGCATATTGAGGAATTGATCGAGGTTGCCGGCGATGCCGATGACGGGCACGCCTGCCGTCAGCGCCTGCTGGCTGGTGGGGCTGCCGCCGTTGCAGATCACCAGGCTGGCGCGTCGGGCCACCGCGTCGCCCGGTAAAAAAGGCGCGACATAGGCGTTCGGCGGCACGGCATCGACACGGACGGTGCCGGCCGTGGCCGCCAGTACGGTGACGGGCAGGGGCGCCAGCGCGCGCAGCACGCGCGGCAGCAATTGCCCCTGGCCGGAGCTGCCCAGGGTGACATAGATGATGGGCCGTCCGCTGCTCAGTTCCGGGCGCTGCCACCAGTCCGGCAAGTCGAGCGGCGGCGCCCAGATGATGGCGCCCAGGTAGTCGTGCGTGGACGGCATGGCCTGCGGCGGGAACAGTTGCGGAATATCCGCGTACAAGGTGCGGTCGGCATCCGTATAGATGCGCCGAAGGTCGCTGCCCAGCGATGGTAAGCCATGGCGGCGGCGTACGCGGTTCAGGGGCACGGCGTGCGAAGCGAAGGCCAGCGGGCGGATCAGGCGGAACAGGGGCGCGGCCAGCCAGATGGGCAGCATGCCGGTCAGGGGCAGGCTGGGCACCGTGTAATGCTGGCGCACGTAGGGACTCCAGTAGGCATTGCTGATGGTGATGTAGGGAATGCGCTGCAGGCGCGCGCTGACCGACAGCGACAGGCGAAAGTCGCCGATCACAAGATCGGGCTGGACGGCATTAAGCAGACGCAAGTCGTCTTCCACATACGCGTGCAGGGTGCTTTCCGTGTAGACGGGCTTGCCGTGGGCCAGCGCCTGCAGGAATTGCAGCGATGAAATACTGTCGATGCGCCAGCGCCGGAAGGGGGCTTGCTTGAAACAAAAGTCATAGCCATCGGCGCAGGCAAAATGCACCTCATATTCCTCCTCGTCCAAGCCTTGGGCAAGGCTCAGTGGGCGGCCCACGTGGGCCAGAGTTACTGCCTCGGCAATAAAGAGGATTTTCTTGCGCGCCATGGGGATCGCTTGCATTCGCAGGATAAAATACCTGCCAGGTTGGAGTGGCGCCACGCCGTTTAGTTCCCGCAGTTGCTTGCCACTTGCGGGCGCCAGGATTTGGCCGCATCGGCTACAGTAGAGCAAAGGAGGTCACCATGCAAGCACAATCCCGTCATGCCCCGCTGCGTGCGCACAGCACGCCCGAACCCGATATGCCGCCACCGCCGGAAGGCGATCCCCTCACGCCGCCGCCAGAACAGCCGCCGCATATTGACCCCGCGCCGGTCGAGGAGCCGACGCCGCCACCACCGCCCGTGAAAATGCATTGACCGGGTCGCGGTGCGCGGCGAGTCGTACGCGGCCCACGGTCATGGCGCAAGACGCTCCCGTCATGGCGGGGGGCGGGGAGATGTGCGCCATGTTTATTTCCAGCCGGAAATGGACTGCGCGATGGCTGCCTGCGCCACGCCATTTAAACAACAAAAACACTAATAAATGTTGCCGAGTGGATACAAATCAAGCTCTAACTGTTGAGTGTCATGCGGCCGTCACGATTCTGTTCTTATAATGAGACATCATAAAAATTTTTGTACAGGAGACCATCGTGGGCAATTCCTTGCATAACAAAATCTACCTGGGCCGGCGCCCTGTGATCACCAGTAAAAACCTCGTAGCGCTGGCCCTGGCGGGCGCCGTGGCTGGTTGCGGCCTGGCATGGCTGCTGCTGCGCAGCTACAAATAAGGGTCACCACGCCCGTATTTCCGCCGCCTTGCCATATGCCGGGCGGCGGTAGATTCACGTTGCCTGTTGCCGATGCGCAGCGGGGCGCGTACCATGGGGGCCGAACACCTGGCCTTTTATGGAAAAGTAATGAAGAACGAGAAATTAACGACCGATGAATATGACGCGCTGGAGCAAGTTGCACGCGGCATCAAGACCGAGCGCCCCAGCGCTTGCGTTGCCCGCAATGCCAAGCGCCTGTCCGGCCTGAAGCTGCTCAGCTATGCCCGCGATGGCCGTCTGTCCATCACCGAGAAAGCACAACAACTGCTGTTCCTGCGCCGCTGCATCATGGGTTTGCGCGCCGTCGCCACCGATCCGCTGACCAAGCTGGAGTCGGACGTGGCTTACTTCTTGGGCAAGAAAGCCCACATCGTGGCGCGTGCCGAAGGCGAGGGCCACGACATTTCCGACAAGGGCCGCGAATCGCTGGCCGACATCGACACCCTGGGCCTGTAAGGTCTACGCCGGCCCCTGGGGCCGGTTTTCACATCCTCCCACACTTTTAATTTCCCCTTGGAGAACACTTTGGACAGCGCGATGAACTGGTCGGCCCACGAACTGACGATGACGGTCTTGATGACGCCCGATATGGCCAATTTTTCCGGTAACGTGCACGGTGGCACCATCCTGAAATACCTCGACAGCGTCGCCTATGCCTGTGCCAGCCGCTATTCGGGCAGCTATGTGGTCACCCTGTCGGTAGACCAAGTGATGTTCTTGCAGCCTATTCACGTGGGCGAGCTAGTGACGTTTCTCGCGTCGATCAATTACACGGGCACGACGTCGATGGAAGTGGGCATTCGCGTGGTGACGGAAAATATCCAGCAGCGCCTGGTGCGCCATGCCAACAGTTGCTATTTCACGATGGTCGCCGTGGATGCCAACCGCAAGCCCGTGGCCGTGCCGCCGCTGGCGCTGGAGACGCCGGAGCAGCACGCGCGCTTCGAGCAGGCCAAGCTGCGCAAGCTGTCGCGCCAGAAGGTGTCGAAGAAGTAGTTGTGTACTGTAATTGGTGGCCGAGCCTGTTATCTGTCATTTGCGTAGCACATTTGCATTTCTGCGCAGCGTAGGGGGCCTGGTAAATGCGTCCAGTCGCCTGGGTTGGGAAATGTGAAGGCGCATATTTGATGAATGGCTTGCGGCGGCAAAAATCCCTGATCTCTTCCCAGTTGGATTGCCCAACAATCTGCCGCCCGTTCGTTGTTGCCTACATATTGATGCGCACATTCATGCGTATAAATATACCATTGTATAAAAGGCGGAAGATTGAAGAAGTCAGGGCGGAATAACAATACACCTTGCCGTGCCATTGCAATATCCGGGATGGCTGCCACATAGGAAACAGCTCCGCCGCATGTCAGAGTTTGTTCGGCAATGATGGGGGCGACTCCCATGGGTTGAAGTATGAGTTGCGCAGCGGCTGGCAGGGCGAGGGTGGCAGTCAAAACAATGAGCAACAGAGATGTCGATGGGGTTTTCATATTTTTCAATGCTGATGGTTGCATTTTATGGTGCGGACATTTCGGGCACATTTTTCTTGAAATAAACGGCTAGCTTGCATCTTCCAGTTCTTTGGGGAGAATGCATCTTTTTTTTCTGGATTGGATCTGGTCAAGCTGGTTTTTTAGTGTGGAGATCAGTCCCGAACGTGAGAGCGGCAGAATTTCCGGGTCTTGCAATAGTTGAATGAATTGGCCAACCCGTTCGCTCCCGGAATTGCAGTCTCCCATGGCGAATTCTGAAATTGCCCAATCCGCGATAATATAGGCTCTGGCGCCATTAATTCCGAATGCAGACTCGCTGCGCAGTACATTCAGAGAATCCTGGAAAGCCGCTCGTCCTTCCTGTATTTTTCCGGTGGAAAACATCAGTCGCGCCTTGTATCTCCTCGCTTCCGATTGCATCGAGGGCACGGCATCTTTGATGGCAACGGCTCGTTCGACCAGCGTCGTGGCACTTTTCCAGTCATAAATATTCAACGCTTCCGATATCAATACCAATAGTTGGGGAATTCCCGCATGGTCTCCGAGGCGCGGCAGCAAGGCAGTTGCATACTGTATATTTGCCAGTACCTGCGGGGCAACCATGGAATTCATCGCCATCAGCATTTGTGGATTATTCGATTGATATTGAATCTGGATCATGTTCTGACGCAGGTTTGAAACGGCATTTACGGATTTGTTGAATTCTTCCATATGCCTGAAGATTTCATTGCGCGGCTGGCTCCAGAAAATATCGAAGAGAGAAATCGTACTTAATAGTATGCCAATGATTAAAGCCAGGAAACTGGCTCTTTTTTGCAGTCTTTCAAATCTTCCGTGTTCGGGATTTTCAAGACGGTTCATCCGCAGATCCATTGCCTGTATTTTCGATTCCAGCGAGGATTTTTTCTCCGGGTCAATGGAGTTGCTTTCTGGTACAGGGTTGGAATTCATGGCGGAAATTCCCAGTCTCGGCTACATAATTGAATTGTTATCTGCATCCCCTGATGTGACTATATTCTGAAAATTTCAGTGAAGTTTGATCTTGAGTAATGTATGTGCGTTTTCAATCAGTCTATATTTTCTATTGAAAGTATTATTGATTTTTATGATAAGAAATTTTTTCGGATGTGGAAGAATATCTGATTGGGCGCAGCCAGTCGGTGTAGCGCTGTCAAATCGATGGGCAAAAAAAAGCCACCATATCTGGTGGCTTTTTCTCGCGCGCTGCAATTTGCAGCGGCTATCCGTGATTAACGGTCGCCGTAGCTGCGGCGTGCGCCGTCGGTGCTGCGCGGATTGGAACCCTTGTAGCCGCCGCCGGTGCTAGGCGCGCCGTCTTTGCGTGGTGCGCCTGGTTTGCTGAACGTGCGTTGGGCTGGCTTTGCGCCGCCACGGTTGTCGCCTGGTTTCCAGCCGCCTGGACGGGCGCTCGAACGTGGGGCCGATGCCGTTTTCTTCGGCTCGAAACCTTCGATGACATTGACCGGGATCAATTGCTTGGTGAAGCGTTCGATGCGCTTGACGTTCATGCCTTCAGCGTGGTTCACCAGCGAAATGGCCAGGCCATTGCGGCCAGCGCGGCCGGTACGGCCGATGCGGTGGACGTAGTCTTCCGGGAACTTCGGCAGATCGTAGTTGAACACGTGGGTGATCGTTGGCACGTCGATACCGCGGGCGGCAACGTCGGTGGCAACCAGCACTTTGACCTGGCCGCGGCGCATGCCGTCCAGGGTGCGGTTACGCGCGCCCTGGTGCATGTCGCCGTGCAAGGCGGCAGCCGAGAAACCGGCGATGTTCAGACGGTCGGCGATGGTGTCGGCGTCACGCTTGGTGGCGGTAAACACAACAGCCTGGTCCAGCGTTTCGTCGCGCAGCAGGTGGTCCAGCAGGCGATTCTTGTGCGACAGATCGTCGACGAAGTGGACGCGCTGGGTGATGTTTTCATGCTTGTTGCTCGAGCTTGCCACCTGGATGACCAGCGGGTTTTTCGTGATGCGGCGGGCCATGTTACCGACGACGCCATCCAAGGTTGCCGAGAACAGCATGGTTTGACGGCCTTCTGGCGTCGCTTCCACGATCTTTTCGATGTCGTCGATGAAACCCATGTCCAGCATGCGGTCGGCTTCGTCCAGCACCAGGATTTCCAGTTGCGAGAAGTCGATCTTGCCCGAGTCCATGTGGTCGATCAGACGGCCAGGGGTAGCGACCAGAATCTCAGGATTCTTGGCCAGCAATTGCATCTGTTTAGGGTAAGGCATGCCGCCCAGGATAGACACGGCCTTGATGCGGCGGATGCCGGTGCTGTACTTGTCGGTGTTGGTCGTTACTTGCAGGGCCAGTTCGCGCGTTGGCGTCAGCACCAGCATTTTTGGCTGGGCAGCCTTGAAGCGTGGACGCTCGCCGCGGGCGCGCGATGCTTGCATTTCCTGATTTGGCGTCTTGCCGGCGGCGCTTTGTTCGGCGCTGGCCAGTTTGTGCAGCGATGGCAGCATGAAAGCTGCCGTCTTGCCCGAACCGGTCTGCGACGAGACCAGCAGATCACGGCCTTCGATCGCGGCTGGAATCGCTTGCGACTGTACCGCGGTTGGCGCGGTGTAGCCCGATTCGGTCAGAGCGGCGATGATGGACGGATGCAGGCCTAAGGATTCAAATGTCATTCTTTTCTTTCGTAAAAATCAGCGTTCTTGCAAAAAGCAGAACGCAAAATAGCAACGCCAACCAAAACGAAATGACTCAACTAGAAAGAAATTTCGGCACAAAAGCTTTGCGCCGGGACGGTGTCAGGTGCGACACACAAGGCGGGAGGGCTTTATAAGCGACATCCTGTGGATGCGCTAAGGCTTGCGAAGCTGCTAAGTTTGTAGTGCTGTACTGCGGTGTTGCCATCGCTTCAAGGGAACATATTGCAGCGCACAACGACACTATACCGTATTTGACGTCGTTTTGCACGGCCTAAATGGGAAGAAACGAAAGTCCTACCACGTTTTGCTGATGTTTCCTATGTGAAATCAGTAGGAATACGTAGATTTTGCTCGGTTGTGAGCATTGCCACGATGTCGGCGGGCGGCGGCGCTTGTTGCGTTTCCCCGGCAAGATTGATTTGCCGGGTTAGCTGCGCCACCGGAACAGGGAAACTGTGGCGGTATTTGCTCATCAGTTTATGCAGGTTTTGCCGCGAGAGGTTCAGCACCTGCGCTACCTACCGCATCACTCTACTTCGGGATTCACCGCCATTACTTGCGAAAATCCGCCATCGACGTAGGTAATCTCGCCCGTGATGCCCGACGCCAGGTCGGACAGCAAAAAGGCGGCCGTGTTGCCCACCTCCTCTATGGTGACATTGCGCCTCAGCGGGGCGTGCTCGGCGACAAAGCCCAGGAGTTTACTGAAATCCTTGATGCCGGACGCGGCCAGTGTCTTGATGGGGCCGGCCGAAATGCCATTGGCGCGAATGCCGCGCGGGCCCAGCGATTCGGCCAGGTAACGCACGGACGCTTCCAGCGACGCCTTGGCCAGGCCCATGGTGTTGTAGTAGGGCACGGCGCGTACGGCGCCCAGGTAAGTCAGGGTCAATACGCTGGCGCCCGGATGCAGCAGGGGCAGGGCGGCCTTGGCCATGGCGGGAAAACTGTAGGCGGAAATATCGTGCGCGATGCGGAAGCTGTCGCGCGACAGGCCGTCGAGGAAGTCGCCGGCGATCGCCTCGCGCGGCGCAAAACCGATGGCGTGCACGAAACCGTCGAGATGTTCCCAGTGATGCGCCAGATCGCTGAAGACGGCGCTGATCTGTTCATCGCTGGAAACGTCGCAGTCGAATATCAGTTCGCTGCCAAATTCCGCCGCAAATTCCGTGATGCGTTCCTTGAAGCGTTCGCCCACATACGTGAAGGCGAGAGTGGCGCCTTCGCGGTGGCAAGCCTTGGCGATGCCATAGGCGATGGAGCGGTTCGATAGCAAGCCCGTGATGAGGATTTTTTTGCCTTGCAAGAAAGCCATGACGACTCCTGTCTGGGTAGGTGGGCGGGGTGGGCGGATGTACAACCGGCCGCGACAGCAAAGCTGTGGCGGCCGGTCAGGTGCGTCAATACAGCTCAGGCGATCAGTGACGGGCTTTTGCTCTGTTGTTGCCACCGCCACGCTGGATGCGCGGTTTCACCAGGGAAATTGGCGCGGCTTGCACCTTGCCACCCTTGGCGGCGCGGCGCAGTGCCTTGGCGGCCCGTTCCGGACGGTCCGCTTCCAGCAACATGGTGGCGCTGTCGGCGATTTCCTGAGTGATGTCCTTGTTCATCGTGGCCGAGGTTTTCGGCACGAGGATGGTGGAGCCGGCGCGCAGACTGGTGCGCTGGGGAATGTTATTGGCCTGGCGCAGCACGTCGGCCGTGGTGCCGAATTTCGACGCCAGGGTTTCGATGCGTTCGCGCGCATTGGTGATCTTGTGTGTGGTCCAGCTCGACAAGGCGTGGCCCCATTGCGCCAGGTTGGTGGTGAACTTGGCGGCGTTTTCCTGTGGCAACAGAATCTTGGTCTTTTCGCCGCCGATGATGACGGGGCGGTTAAATTGCGGATTCAGGGCCTTGAATTCATCCATCGACAGTTCGGCCAGCTGGGCGGCAACGGTAATGTCGATGTCGCTGGTCTTGTCGATGGCCGTGAAATACGGCTGGTTGTCGACCACGGGCAGGGTCAGGCCGAACTGGGCCGGATTGGCGATGATGTTTTTCACCGCTTGCAGTTTCGGCACGTAGTTGCGCGTTTCGGCCGGCATCAGGTCAGCCAGGCTTTCGAAGTCGGTCGGCTTGCCCAGCGCCTGGTTTTTCTTGATGGCGCGCTGCACCGAGCCTTCGCCCCAGTTGTAGGCGGCCAGGGCCAGTTGCCAGTCGCCAAACATGTCATACAGGCGCTGCAGGTATGTCAGGGCCGCATCGGTCGAGGCCAGCACGCCGCGGCGCTCGTCCTTGAACATGTTTTGCTTGAGGTTGAAATCGCGTCCCGTGGCGGGCACGAATTGCCACATGCCGGCCGCATTGGCGCTGGAGAATGCTTGCGGGTTGAAGGCGGACTCGATGAATGGCAGCAAGGCCAGTTCCGTCGGCATGCCGCGCTTTTCCAGTTCCTGCACCACGTGGAAGATGTAGCGCGAGGCGCGCGCCGTGGTGCGGGCGATGTAGTCGGGGCGGGTGGCGTACCAGTTGACGTGATTCGCTACCAGCTGGTTGTTGATGTCGGGAATCGCATAGCCGCTGCGGATGCGGCCCCAGACGTCGGCTTCGCGCAGCGGATCGGAATTGTCGCTGAGGTTTTTCAGCAGACGGTCGGTCTTTTGCAGGCGGTTGTCGAGGGTGGGGAGTTTCGCCGTGACCTGGGCGGTCATCGGGATCAAGGCAGGTGCGGCGGCGGCGACTGGCGCGTTATCGCTCTCAACACCGGCTTCGTACGCCTGGCTGAGGGCGGGCGCAAGCGCCAGGGCCAACGCCGCCAGGACGGTAGATTTAAAGGAGTTTTCGTGCATAGTGTTCCATTGTTGTCGTCGGAGAAACATCGGACAGACCCATGATTCAGCTGCGAGTGTACGTATATCCACATGCCGGAGTCAAGAATTATGTCAGCATGATGACAGGAAATAAGCGGCAATAAGCGGGAGACGGCCGGGTTTCCATTCGCAAATGCTGTCATTATTGCAAATTTAATTTGCCCAATGCGTGATTCGGCCGCTGTTATAGCATACATGTCGAGGAGGGTGGCGCAAGCCTGGCAGCCGTTCAGTATGAGACTGCGCAAAGAGTGCGTACAATTTGGCTTTGGCCGGCCATTCGGCTGCCGGTCGCCTTATTGATAGAGAGTCATGCATATGAACACCCCGCCGCGCCACGACGACGACAATGCCGTCATCATCGCCAATACCGTTGCCTGGCTGGAAAAGGCCGTGATTGGCCTGAACCTGTGCCCGTTCGCCAAGGCCGTGCACGTCAAGAAGCAGATCCGCTATGTGGTGTGCGAATCGAGCAATCCGGAAGATTTGCTGGCGATGCTGATGGACGAGCTGCAAACCCTGGCCGACACGGATCCCGAGCAGATCGACACGACCTTGCTGATCCACCCGTACACCCTGAACGATTTCCTCGACTATAACGAGTTTCTCGATGTGGCCGACGCGGCCGTGGAAGACATGCACCTGGCAGGCGAACTGCAAGTGGCCAGTTTCCACCCGAACTACCAGTTCGCCGAGACGTTCGAGGACGACATCAGTAACTACACCAACCGTTCGCCCTACCCGACCTTGCACCTGCTGCGCGAAGACAGCATCGAGCGTGCCGTCGAGGCGTTCCCGGAAGCGTCGGAAATTTTTGACAAGAATATTGCCACACTGGAAGCGCTGGGCACCGAAGGCTGGGAAAAGCTTGGCTTGCCGAAGGTGTCCTGATGGCTGACAAGGAATTGCCGCCCCGTCCCGATACGCCCTGCGTGGCCGTGTGCTCGACGACGTTCGATGAAATCTGCCGCGGCTGCGGTCGTAGCGTAGTGGAAGTGGCCCACTGGGTATCGATGACGGATGAAGAGAAGGAAGTGGTGTGGGTGCGCATCCTGGCGCAAGGCTATCCGCGCCGGAATACTTAATAGCGACGCGATAGAGCAGTATCCCTCTATCGCGTCGACGCTGATTTGTATCAGAAACTGCCGATGAAGTCTTTCTTGCCGACTTCGATGCCGTTATGGCGCAGTATGTCGTACGCCGTCGTCGCGTGGAAGAAGAAGTGCGGCAGCGCGTAGTGGAACAGGTAGGTCTGGCCCGTGAAGTGCTTGGTCTTTTCGCCGCTGCCGGTGGTGATGGCGCGCGTTTCGCTGCCGTCGATGTCCGCTTGTGGCAGGCTTTCCAGGAAGGCGATGGTTTTCACGATGCGCGCTTTCAGCTCTGCAAAGCTCTGTTCGCTGTCTTCATAGGGGGCACGGCCACGCCGGCCAAGCGCGCGCCGCAGCCCTTGGCGAAGTCGGTGGCGATCTGGATCTGGCGCACGAACGGCAGCATGTCCGGGAACAGGCGGAACTGCAGCAGGGCGTTCGGGTCGATTTTCTTGTCTTGCGCGTGCGTTTCCGCCTTGTCCAGGATGGCGGCCAGGCTGCCCAGGATCTGTTTGAAGACGGGGATCGAAGCGGAGTAGATGGAGAAGGTCATGGTGGTTCCTCTAGATAAAGTGGCGCGATGATAGCAAGCTGCGCGTTTTTCTGCTGGCGTCGGCCGGACGCGCCGGTCTGCGTGTGGTTTTTCAACCCTGTTTATATGACATGAGGTGGCCGCTGGTGTGTGTTTATTGGTGACTTTTCCCGCTTTTTCCATGCATAATTGCCCCTGATAAAGTTTCTTCCCGCCTGACCACCCGAATTCCCCTGTAAAGTTCAATGATCGCCCGCCTGATCCCTGTCGCTCTGTTGCCGCATGTTTAATTCACCTTATCAGCGCCTGCGCGCCAGCCTGCGTGTGCTGTTCGGCTCGTCGATCTATGGCGCCTTGCTGCTGGTGGTATTCGGCGGCCTGGTCGTGCCCGCCATCTTCGGCAGCTATGTGCTGGTCGGCGTGCATGAGCGCCAGTCGGCGCGCACCAGCCTGAATGAGGCTTTGCAGCGCAATGCCGACATCCTGGCGCTGGGCATGCAGGAGTCGCTGTGGAACATGAATGCGGAATCGGCCCATTCGCTGGTCGAGTCGGTGATGCGCGACCGCGCTGTGCTGCTGGTGAAGGTGCTGGGGCAGGGCGACACGGAATTCATCAGCTTGCAGGCGCCGCAGCGGCCCGTGGGTAATTTGTACCGCGCCGAGCGCGACATCCTCGTGCGCGGCGAGCGCATCGGCCACGTTGTCGTCGAGATGGACGATGCGCGCAGCCAGCAGGAGCTGCGCGAAAAGCAGATATCCTATATTTTCGTGCTGGGCGCGCAGCTGGCCGTGTCGATGGCGCTGATCGTGCTGTTCCTGAACCGCCGCCTGCTCAAGCCCCTGCGCCGCCTGACGCGCTTTTCCGACCGGCTGTCGCACGGCGATTTCGACACGCCCCTGGCTTCGCACAGCAATGACGAGCTGGGACGCCTGACGGGCCAGCTAGAGCAAATGCGCGCGGCCATCGGCCAGCTGTTCGAGGATGTGGGCCAGCGCGAAGAGCGTTTCCGCACCATCGTCACGCAGGTGCCGGGCGCCGTCTTCCGCTACCGGCCCGATGGCCCCATCGATTTCGTCAGCGATGCCATCGAAGAGATTTCCGGCTATTCGGCGCGCCAGTTCATGCGCGGCACCACGCATGCCTGGGCCGACCTGATCTGCCCGGAAGACCGCCGCGAGCACCGCAGCGCCGTCCGTCAGGCCGTGCACGACGTACGGCCGTATGCGCTGGAATACCGCATCATCGACGCTTTCGGCATCGAACGCTGGGTGGCCGAGAATGGCCAGCCGCAGGCGGGCGAGCAGGGCGTCATCTGGGTCGACGGCATCATTGCGGACATCAGCCAGCGCAAGCACCACGAAATGCGCATCGAAGCGCTGCTGACGGAGCAGAGCGCGATCCTCGATAACGTGATGTTCGGCGTGATGTTCGTGCGCCACCGCCGCATCATTTCTGTCAATCGCCGCTGTGAGGAACTGTTCGGCTACGACCATGCCGAGATGACGGGCAGTTCGACCGCCATCGTGTTTACGAGTTCGTATGCGTTCGACGAGGCGGGCGAGCGCCAGTATCCGGCGCTGGGCATGGGCGGCGATTTCAGTGAGGAGCGCCAGTACAAACGGCGTGACGGGAGCCTGTTCTGGGCGCTGGTCAGCGGCTGCGCGCTCGATCCGCTGCGCCCCAACGAAGGCAGCATCTGGGTGTATGCCGATATCACGGCGCGCAAGGAAGCGGAAGAAAAGCTGCGCCTGTCGGCCACCGTGCTCGAATATATCGCCGACGGCGTGATGGTGGTCGATGCCTGCGGCATCATCGTCACCGTCAATCCCGCCTTCACGCAGATCACCGGCTATACCGAGGCCGAGGCGGTGGGCCAGCACTCTGCGCTGACACGCTCGGCGCGCCACGACGCGGCGTTCTACGAGGCCATGTGGAATGAATTGAAGGCCAGCGGTTTCTGGCGCGGCGAAATCTGGCATCAGCGCAAGAACGGCGAACTGTATCTGGAGTGGCTGACCATCAGCGCCGTGCGCGACGCGCGCGCCAGCACCACGCACTACGTGGGCGTGTTCAGCGATATCACCCTGGTCAAGGAATCGCAGGAAAAGCTCGACCACATGGCCCACCACGATCCGCTGACGGCGCTGCCGAACCGCCTGCTGTTCCACGACCGCCTGCAGCATGCGCTGCTGTGCGCCGCGCGCGAGCAGGAGCAACTGGCCGTGCTGTTCATCGACCTGGACCGCTTCAAGAACGTCAACGACACCCTGGGCCACCATGTGGGCGACGAACTGCTGCAAAAGGTGGCCGGCCAACTGGCGGCCCGCCTGCGCGAAGGCGATACCCTGGCGCGCCTGGGCGGCGACGAGTTCATCGTCCTGCTCGAACGCATCGACGGTGAATATGGCGCAACGCAGGTGGCGGAAAAGCTGATGACCATGTTCGACCAGCCGTTCACGGTGGCCGACCACGAACTGTTCGTCACCTGCAGCGTGGGCATCAGCCTGTATCCGGACGATGCGCTGGACTTGAACATGTTGATCCGCAATGCAGACGTGGCGATGTACCAGGCCAAGGCGCGCGGGCGCAACGGCTACCGCTTCTATGCGCCGTCGATGACGGGCGAAGGCGTCGAACGGCTGCGCCTGGAAACCTTTTTGCGCCGCTCGATCGAGAAAAACGAGATGTTCCTCAATTATCAGCCGCAGGTGGAAATCGAGACGGGCCGCCTGGTCGGCGTCGAGGCGCTGGTGCGCTGGAACCACCCGGAATTGGGCCTGGTGCCGCCGGCGCGCTTCATCCCGCTGGCCGAAGACAGCGGTTTCATCAACCAGCTGGGCAAATGGGTGCTCGACGAAGCGTGCCGCCAGATGATGCGCTGGCAGGCGCAGGGCTTGCACGTGCCGAAGATGGCCGTCAACCTGTCGGTGAAGCAGTTCGAGCGGGGCAGCATCGCCGGCATGGTGGCCGCCATTCTGAAAGAAACGGGCCTGGAGCCGCAGCGCCTGCAGCTGGAAGTGACGGAGTCGGTGATCATGAACACGGGCGACGCGCTGGGCTTCATCAACGACTTGCACGCCATCGGCGTGGGCCTGGCTATCGACGATTTCGGCACCGGTTATTCCTCGCTCGCGTATCTGAAACAGCTGCCCGTGCAGACCCTGAAGATCGACCGCTCCTTCATCAAGGATATCTCGACGGACGTCAATGATGAAGCGATTGCGATTGCCATCATCCAGCTGGGCAAGAGCATGCAATTGTCGGTGATTGCCGAAGGCGTGGAGACGGAAGAGCAGGCCGCCTTCCTGCTGCGCCATGGATGCAAGCTGGCGCAAGGTTATTTTTATAGCCGCCCGCTGCTGGCGCAGGATATGCTGGAGCGCTGGATCGATCATTCACTACTATAAAGGACAGCCCATGGCCGCACAATCTTCCCCGTCGCGCCGCCGTTTCCTGCTCGGCGGCCTTGGTCTCGGCGTGGCTGGCGTGGGCGCCCTGGTGCTGGGCTGGGGCGTGCTGCCGCCGCGCCAGCGCCTGCACGGCAGCGCGCCGCTGCCGCTCCAGGATGGTGCCGTGGCGCTGAACGGCTGGCTGGCCATAGGCACGGATGGCAGCGTGACCCTGGCCATGCCGCGCAGCGAGATGGGGCAGGGCGTACACACGGCCTTGCCGATGCTGGTGGCCGAGGAACTCGATGTGCCACTGTCCAGTGTCAAACTGATCCAGGCGCCCATGGACAAGATATTCGGCAATGTCGCCATGCTCAAGGATAGCCTGCCGTTCCATCCGGACGACCAGGGGCGCCTGAAGGCGCTGGCCCAATGGACGGTGGCCAAGGCGGCGCGCGAACTGGGCGTGATCGTCACGGGCGGCTCGTCGAGTGTAAAGGATGGCTGGGGTCCCATGCGCGAGGCGGGAGCGTCGGCGCGCGCCATGCTGGTGGGCGCCGCCGCCGCATTGTGGCAGGTGCCTGTCGCGCAGTGCCGTACGCAGGATGGCGCAGTGCTGCATCCGGACGGCCGGCGCGCCAGCTACGCCAGCCTGGTGCAGCGCGCCGCCGGTATCGACCCGGGCACGCCCGTGCTGAAATTGCCCCAGGATTTCAAACTGATCGGCCAGCCGGCGCCGCGCCGCGACACGCCGTCCAAAGTGAACGGCAGCGCGCGGTTCGGCATCGATGCGCGCCCGCCCGGCATGCTGTATGCGGCCCTGCATCTGCCGCCGCGCCTGGGCGATGTCCTGGCCGCGTTCGACGCGGCGCCCGTGCTCGCCATGCCCGGCGTCAAAAAGGTGCTGGATCTGACGCCGCAGCTGGCCCAGCGTAGCGTCTCGTGCGCCGCCGTGGTGGCAGACACCTGGTGGCGCGCCAAGCAGGCGGCGGCCGCCTTGCCGACGCAGTGGAAGGCCGGCCCGCAAGCGAACTTGTCCAGTGCCGGCGTCTACGCGGAGTTTGCCCGTTTGTTGGATAGCGAGGAGGGCCATGTCTACCACGCCAGCGGCGAGGTGGAGGGCAAGGCCGTGCAGGGTTTGCGGCAGGTCACCGCCGAGTACCGCGCGCCTTTCCTCGCGCACGCCGCCATGGAGCCCGTCAACTGCACGGCGCAAGTCAAAGACGGCAAGGTGATGCTGTGGGTTTCGACGCAGGCGCCCGGCATCGCCGTCGACGTGGCGGCGAAAGTGGCCGGCGTCGATGCGAAGGACGTCAGCATCGAGGTGCTGCTGCTCGGTGGCGGTTTCGGACGCCGCCTGGAAGTGGACATGATCGCCCAGGCCGTGGCCATCGCGCTGCAGTGCGGCGGCGCGCCCGTGCAGCTGGTGTGGACGCGCGAACAGGACACAAAGCACGATATGTATCGTCCCGCTGCGCTGGCCCGCTTTACGGCCCGCCTCGATGAGCACGGCCGCATCGCTTCCTGGGACAATAAATCCGTCAGCGGGTCCATCACGCACCAATTTTTGCAGCGTAATTTCGGCTTGCCCGGCGCGGGGCCGGACAAGACCACGGCCGAAGGCGAATTCGACATGCCGTATGAGATCGCCAGCCAGCGCATCGCCCACGTGATCGCCGACAGCCCCGTGCCGATCGGCTACTGGCGCTCGGTGGGCCACTCGCACAACGCTTTTTTCAAGGAAAGCTTTATCGACGAACTGGCGCATGCCGCGGGGCAGGACGGCATCGCCTTCCGCCGCGCCATGCTGGTCAGGCATCCGCGCCATCTTGCCGTGCTCGATGCGGCAGTTGCCAAGGCGGGCAGTCCTCCGCCAGGCCATGCGCATGGCGTGGCCTTGCACCAGTCGTTTGGCAGCATCGTGGCGCAAGTGGCGCAGGTATCGGTGGAAAACGGCGAGATTCGCGTGCAGCGCGTCGTATGCGCCATCGATTGCGGCATCGCCGTCAATCCGAACATCATTGCCCAGCAGATGGAGTCGGCCGTGCTGTTCGGCCTGTCGGCGGCGCTGGGCGGCGAGATCACCTTCAAGGAGGGGAAAGTCGAGCAGGGCAATTTCCACGACTATCCCGTGCTGCGCATGGGGCAAACGCCCGAGGTGGAAACCGTGATCATCGCCAGCGCCGAGCATCCTGAAGGCGTGGGCGAGCCGGGCACGCCGCCGATCGCGCCGGCCGTGGCCAACGCTGTGTTCAGTTTGACGGGGAAGCGGCTGCGCAGCCTGCCGCTGCGCCTGGCTTGAGGTGGATCAGGCCAGGGTGGATGCCAGCAGAGTGCGCAGATTGCAGTCGCGCTGCCAGTCGCGCCGTTCCTGCGTGCTGCTGGCCAGCGCCGCCAGTTCGTCCCCGTTGAGGGCTTGCTGCGCCTGCACCATGCGGTGCGCCAGGCCGCCGTCCGGCAGCACGGTGCCGAAGAAGGCCACGTTGTCCTCGTGCTGGATCAGCAGGGTGGGAAAATTGTCGATGTCGAGGTCGCCCACCACGTCGGCCTGGTCTTCGATGTCGATCCAGACGAATACCGTGTCCGGGTGGCGCGCGGCCAGTTCCTCGAACGTGGCGCGGTAAGTGCCGCAAGTGCCGCACCACAGCGCGCACAGGCAAGCCACCGTCCAGCGCGGGCCGGCCAGGGTTGCCGCAACGTCGGCGCGGTTATCGGTCGTGAGGGTCAGGCTGTGCATGGCTGTATATATTAGTAGGCGGATGGGCGCGGGGCACCCGATGCGCGTATTCTACCGCGCCCGGCCGCCACAGTCCCGAGAATGGATGGGCTTGTTTATCCGTGTTTTTTGATGCAATGCACCTTTCTGGTGGATAATGCAGCTTATTGCGCGCTGATTACGCTGGTCCATGCTGTTTCCTGGCCCTGCAGCCTGACCCCTCCAGTCTGTTTTCATGCCCTGCCCGGTGTCAGCGCAGCCCCGCCTTTGTTTATTTTTATTATGGAATTAGCCAGCTTATGTTGAGTTACCGCCACGCCTTTCACGCGGGTAATCACGCCGATGTGTTGAAGCATTATGTGCAGATTCAGTTATTGCAATATCTGAATCAAAAAGATACCGCCTATAGTTATATCGATACCCACTCCGGCGCGGGCGTGTATGCGCTCGACGGTGGTTATGCCTCGAAAAATGCCGAGTACGAAACGGGTATCGCGCCCCTGTGGGACCGCACGGACCTGCCGGCCTCGCTGGCCGAGTACATGAAGCTGATCAAGGAAATGAATCCGAGCGGCAAAATGCGCTATTACCCGGGTTCGCCGTACTGCGCCGACAAGGTCAGCCGCGAGCAAGACCGTCTGCGCCTATTCGAGCTGCATCCTGCCGATGCAAAGATTCTGGCTGACAACTTCCGCAAGGTCGAGGCGCATGCGCTGGCCCAGGGCGAGCGTCCTACCGTGCGCGGCAAGCGCGTGCTCATTACCAAGGCCGACGGCTTCCAGAGTTTGAAAGCCCTGCTGCCGCCGCCATCGCGCCGCGCGCTGGTGCTGATCGACCCGCCATACGAAGACAAGATGGATTACCGCAAGGTCAAGGACACCCTGGCCGACGCCCTCGTGCGCTTTCCGTCCGGCATGTATGCCGTCTGGTACCCGGTGCTGCAGCGCATGGAATCGCGCCAGTTCGCCGACAAGCTGAAGCAACTGCCCAGCTCGGACTGGCTGCACGTGACCCTGACGGTCAACACTCCTTCGCCGGATGGTTTTGGCTTGCACAGCAGCGGCATGTTCATTTTGAACCCGCCGTACACCCTGGAGCCGATGTTGCGCGAAGTCATGCCGTACCTGGTCAAGGTACTGGGCCGCGACGATGGCGCGAAGTTCGTGCTGGAAACGGGCAAAGGCGGACAGAAAAATACCGGTACCCGTCGCGTGTAGTGACTGTCGTAGTGGGATAATGCAAACGCCACGGCTAATGTGTCCGTGGCGTTTGTCGTTTACTGGCCCAACAACAAGAACACTGTCGGTTTCTTGTGGAAGTCAGGCGCCTTGCCGGCGGCCAATTGTTTCTTCCATTGTCCGCCATTCCACGTTTGTACGCTTTCCGTGTCCAGGCTCAGGTCGGTGGCGACGCTGATCAAGGTTGACGGTGCGCATTGCGCCACCAGTGCTTCGAGCATGGCGGCGTTGCGGTACGGCGTTTCGATGAACAGCTGGGTCTGCTTTTCATTGCGCGAACGCACTTCCAGTTCCTTGATGCGCTTAGCGCGCAGGGCCGCATCGGTGGGCAGGTAGCCGTTGAAGGCGAAGCTTTGGCCGTTCAAGCCGCTGGCCATCACGGCCAGCAGGATCGACGAGGGGCCCACCAACGGGCGTACTTTGATGCCGTGCTGATGCGCCAGGCGCACCAGGTCGGCGCCGGGATCGGCCACGGCGGGCACGCCCGCTTCCGAGACGAGGCCCGCATCGCGGCCCGCCAGCAGGGGCGCCAGCAAGCCGGCCAGCGCTTGCGCCGGGGTATTGACGTTGAGTTCGGAAATCGTGATTTCCTGCAGCGGCTTGGCCAGCGGATGCTGGGTGCCGATCAATTTCAGGAAGGCGCGCGCCGTCTTGGCGTTTTCCGCGACGAAATAATCGAGCTGCGAGGTGATTTGCCGCACCTGCTCGGGGATGATGTGGGCCAGCGGGTCGTTTGCGCCATCGGACAGGCCGAGGTGGTTGGGGATCAGGTACAGGGTGCCGGTCATATTCTTATTGTCGGTAAATTAAAGATTGAAAAACGTCACGCCCGCCTTGCGCAGCATGCCGGTCAGGGCGATCAGCGGCAAGCCCGTGAGGGCGGTCGGGTCGGTGGTGGCTATGCGTTCAAGCAGGGCGATGCCCAGGCCCTCGTTCTTGGCGCTGCCGGCGCAATCATACGGTTGCTCGATGCGCAGGTAGGCGTCCAGTTCCGCATCGGGCAAGTTGCGCACGGTGACGAGGGTCTGGATATCCTCCACTTGCGCCATGGCGGGCGACTGGCGTCCGTCGAGCAGGCACAGGGCCGTATGAAACACGGTCTGGCGCCCGCGCATGGTTTGCAGTTGCAGCAGGGCGTTTGCATGGTTGCCCGGCTTGCCGATCTGCGCGCCGTCCAGGGTGGCGACCTGGTCGGAGCCGATGACGAGGCTGCCAGGGAAGCGGTCGAGCACGGCTTGTGCTTTCGCTTGCGCCAGGCGCAGGGCCGTGGTGCTGGGGCTTTCGCCTGGCAGGGGGCTTTCGTCGAGATCGGGCACGGCCACCTCGAAAGGCAGGCGCAGGCGCTCCAGCAATTCCTTGCGGTAGATCGAACTCGATGCAAGAATCAAGCGCAATGGGGCGGAAGTTGGTATCATTCGGTAATCGATGGTGGCCGGCATGGCGTCGCTAGTCGGTATAAGTATGTGCGTCATGGGAATTCCAGCGGAATTCCGGGGCGCGGGGCCTGTCAATGAGGCTCCAGGCGGCATGACGATGTTGTTGGTGTGTTGATAAATATGCCAATCAGTGCGTCAAAAAAGATGCTTAGCCTTTGACTCGGTGCTAAAAACCCTGTTATTATCGCAGGTTTTCCGGGGAAATTTTCTACCAATGAATGCTTTTGTGATCGACGCCTTTGATTTTTGTCGTATCAGCGGGAGCCGCGAGGGTGTAACTCCTGTCGCTGAAATGACCCGGTTGACCAAGGATTGTGCAGATAGTTCCGGCGAGATCGCCTGGAAGATCGTCGGCGGCACCAGCAAGCTGGGCTACCCACAACTGACCTTGTCGGTCAACGGCACCGTTCAGCTGGTTTGCCAGCGCTGCCTGACTCCGTATGCTTACGCAATTGATTCGACGACCACTCTGATGCTGGGCAAGGATGACGAGCATGCGGACGAGATCGAAGAAATCATCAACGATGAAACGATCGACGTGATCGTCGGCAGCCGCAACATGGATGCCGCGGCCCTGATCGAAGATGAAGCCTTGCTGGCACTGCCGCAGGTACCCAAACACGAGGTCTGCCCCGATACGGCGCAGCTCGATGCTCTCAAGACTGAAAAGAAGTCGCCGTTTGCGGCCCTGAAAGACTTGAAGCCAGAATAAGTAGTGTAAGAAAGGAAGCCTTAAAAAACCGTGGCGAGCGGCCCGATATCGTCTTGAGTAGCGCAAGCGTACGAAGGTACGCTGAGCAACGCCGAGGCGATAGCGGGAAGCGCAGTAGGTTTTTTATGCTTCCTGTAAAGAACGTGTCAAACGCGTGTAGTAATCGAGTATGGCAAGTGTAGTGAAATGTAGTGTAATAAACGATGTCGGTCCGGGCTATTTTCGGGTAGTCTTTGCCGCTGGGATACTCGATTAGCATGTATTTGCCAATCGATTGTGCTAAAATTTTAGAACTTATGTATTAGGAGTCATCATGGCAGTTCAACAGAACAAGAAAACCCCTTCCAAGCGCGGCATGCACCGTTCGCACGACTTCCTGGTCGCGCCGCAATTGAGCGTCGAGCCAGTTACCGGCGAAACACACATGCGTCACCATATCAGCCCTAACGGCTTCTATCGTGGCCGTAAAGTGTTGAAGACCAAAAACGACGAGTAATCGACGTTTTTGTTGGGTAAGATGAAAGCGGTGTTGCGTGGTTATTCGGCGTGGCGCCGCTTCTTCTTTTTTATCGGCTGCAATTCATCTTGCGCACCCGTCATTTTGAATCAAGCTTGCCAGAGCTGTGGTCGCATGTGCCGCCTTGGTATGCTCCAGTCCGATTCACATCTTGCCGCAAGCCCACAGCGGTACTGAATCAAAACAAATGACAATCAAAATTTCTATCGACTGCATGGGCGGAGATCACGGTCCCTCAGTCACTATCCCTGCAGCAATTTCCTTCGTAAGACATGAGCCTGAAGCCGAACTGATCCTTGTTGGATTGGAAGACGTGATCCGTGCCGAACTGAAAAAACATAAAGCCGACACGCATCCGCGCCTGTCGGTATTGCATGCCTCCGAACAAGTTACCATGGACGATCCCCTGGAAGTGGCCCTGCGCCGCAAGAAGGATTCCTCCATGCGCGTGGCCATTGAACAGGTCAAGAGCGGCGTGGCGCAAGCCTCCGTTTCCGCCGGTAATACGGCAGCCCTGATGGCCGTGTCGCGCTATGTATTGAAAACCATGTCCGGCGTCGACCGCCCGGCCATCTGCAGCATCTTGCCGAATCAAAAGAATGGCCCCACCTACATGCTGGACCTGGGCGCCAACGTCGATTGCGAACCGCATCACTTGCACCAGTTCGCCATCATGGGATCCGTGCTTGTTTCCGCCATGGAAGGCATCGAGCGCCCCACGATCGGCTTGCTGAACGTGGGCACGGAAGATATCAAGGGCAATGAAGTGGTGAAACTCACCTCGAAGCTGCTGCAGGCCGACCACGAGCGTGGCGCGCTGAACTTCTACGGCAACGTGGAAGGCAATGATATTTTCAAGGGCACGACCGATATCGTCGTCTGCGACGGTTTTGTCGGCAATGTCACCCTGAAAGCCATCGAAGGCCTGGCGCGCTTCATGAAGGACGTGCTCACTTCCGAATTCAAGCGCAATCCCTTGACCATGCTGGGCGCGCTGATCGCCCGCGGGGCCCTGAAAGCCATCGGCAACCGTTTGAATCCATCGCGTTACAACGGCGCCAGCCTGCTGGGCTTGCGTGGTCTCGTCTTCAAGAGCCATGGCAGCGCCGATGCCTATTCCTTCGAATGGGCCTTGCGCCGCGCCTTTGATGCGGCAAAAAATGACGTGCAAGCACACTTGGCCAGCCTGATCGCCGAGCTGATGCCGCGCACGCCAGTACCGGACGAACCTACATCAACAAGCTCTACCATTTAGTGGACGGGTATTTGCATGACTGTTTTTAGCAAAACTTACAGCAAAATTATCGGTACCGGCAGCTACTTGCCGGAGAAGCGCGTCACCAACCAGGATTTGACCGAACAGCTCGCCGCCAAGGGCATCGAGACCTCGGACGAATGGATAGTCTCGCGCAGCGGCATTTCGGCGCGCCATTACGCGGCGCCGTCGCAAAATTCCTCGGACCTGGGCGTGGAAGCGGCCAAGAAGGCCCTGGAAATGGCTGGCCTGAACGGCAACGATCTGGACCTGATCATCGTCGCCAGCTCGACTCCCGATTTCTTCGGCAGCTTCCCCAGCACCGCCTGTATCGTGCAAAACAAGTTGGGCATCACGAATAACTGCGCCGCCGTCGACGTGCAGGCTGTCTGCAGCGGCTTCGTGTATGCGGTCGCCACGGCTGACAGCTTCATCCAGTCGGGCATGCATAAAAACGTGCTGGTGATCGGTGCCGAAGTGTTTTCGCGCATCCTCAATTTCGACGACCGCGGCACTTGCGTGCTGTTCGGCGACGGCGCCGGCGCCATCGTCATGACGGCCTCCACCGAGCCGGGCATTCTGGCCACCAAGCTGCATGCGGACGGCCGCCACTCGAACATTCTCAGCGTGCCGGGCAGCCTGGCTGGCGGCGCGCTGGAGGGCAGCGCCTTCCTCTACATGGATGGCCCGGCCGTGTTCAAGCTGGCCGTGTCCGTGCTGGAAAAGGTTGCGCACGAAGCCCTGGCGCACGCCAATATGACCTCGGACCAGATCGACTGGCTGATCCCGCACCAGGCGAACATCCGCATCATGAACAGCACGGCTAAGAAGCTCGGCTTGCCGCTGGAAAAGATGGTCGTCACGGTGGATCAGCATGGCAACACCTCGGCCGCCTCGATCCCGCTGGCGCTCGACATCGCCGTGCGCGATGGCCGCGTCAAGAAAGGCGACAACGTCATGATGGAAGGCGTGGGCGGCGGTTTTACCTGGGGCGCCGTGCTGGCGCGCATGTAATCCCGCAACACTATTAAAAAAACGGAGTCGACATGACACAATTTGCATTTGTTTTCCCAGGCCAAGGCTCGCAAGCGATTGCGATGCTCGACGGTTTCGCCGGCAACCCCGTGGTTGCGCAGACCGTCGCCGAAGCGTCGGACGCCCTGCAATTCGACTTGGGCAAGCTGATCGCCGAAGGTCCGAAGGAAGAGCTGGACCTGACCACCAACACGCAACCCGTGATGCTGACGGCGGCCGTGGCCTTTTACCGCACCTGGCTGGCGGCCGGCGGCCCCGTGCCGACGGTCGTGGCCGGTCACAGCCTCGGTGAATACTCGGCGCTGGTTGCCGCCGGCGTCATCTCGTTCAAGGACGCCGTTCCGTTGGTGCGTTTCCGCGCGCAAGCCATGCAGGAAGCCGTGCCCGTCGGGCAGGGTACGATGGCCGTCGTGCTGGGCCTGTCGGACGACGACGTACGCGCTGTTTGTGCGGAAGCGGCGGCGGAAAATCCGGCCCTGGTGGTCGAGCCCGTCAATTTCAATGCGCCTGCGCAAGTGGTCATCGCCGGCCATACGGCGGCCGTCGAGCGCGCCTGCGAACTGGCCAAGGCCAAGGGCGCCAAGCGCGCCATGAAGCTGCCCGTCTCCGCGCCATTCCACTCGTCGCTGCTGAAGCCCGCATCGGACCGTTTGCGCGAGTACATGGCCGGCTTGACGTTCTCGGCGCCGCAAATCGCGCTGATCAACAACGTCGATGTGGCCATCGTCAACGATGTCGCCGGCATCAAGGATGCGCTCGTGCGTCAGGCGGCCAGCCCCGTGCGCTGGGTGGAAACCATGCAGAAAGTGGCGCTTGACGGCATCACGCAAGTGATCGAATGCGGTCCGGGCAAGGTCCTGATGGGTCTGGCCAAGCGCATCGATCCCGTGCTGGTGGGCGACGCCATCGTCGACCAGGCTTCACTCGAACGTATTTTGACGCAGCTCAAATAAACATCAGATCGCGGCAGGCTGTTTGCCGCGGTTGCTCTTAAGGATACTCATGAATTTAGCAAATCAAGTCGTGCTGGTCACGGGCGCCTCGCGCGGCATCGGCCGCGCCATCGCCACCGAACTGGGCAAGCAGGGTGCCACCGTGGTCGGCACCGCGACATCGGAAAGCGGCGCGCAAGCCATCACCGATTACCTGGCCGCCGAAGGCGTGGCGGGCAAGGGCCTGGTCCTGAACGTGACCGATGCGGCGCGCTGCGCGGCCGTCGTCGAGGAAGTGCAGAAAACCTACGGCAGCCTGTCGATCCTGGTCAACAATGCGGGCATCACGCAAGACCAGCTGGCCATGCGCATGAAGGATGAAGAGTGGGATAGCGTGATTTCCACCAACCTGTCGGCCGTCGGCCGCCTGTCGCGCGCCGTGTTGCGCGGCATGATGAAAGCCAAGGCAGGGCGTATCATTAACATTACGTCGGTGGTGGCCTCGTCGGGTAATCCGGGGCAAATGAATTACGCGGCGGCCAAGGCCGGCGTGGAAGGCATGAGCCGCGCCCTGGCGCGCGAAATCGGCAGCCGCAACATTACCGTGAACTGCATCGCCCCGGGCTTCATCGATACCGACATGACCAAGGCCCTGAGCGAAGAGCAGCACGCGGCCCTGTTGACGCAAATTCCCCTGTCCCGCCTGGGCAAACCGGAAGACGTAGCAGCTGCGGTGGCCTTTTTGGCCTCGCCGCAAGCGGCGTATATCACGGGCACAACCCTGCACGTGAACGGCGGAATGTACATGAATTGATGTGAAAGCTAGACAGGGCGGGCGTTTGTGGCATGATTCAACGGCCGTTTTTGTCTATAATCGCATCTTTTAGCAGCAGCTTCGGTTGAATTAGCAGCAGACACCGAAATTAGTATTCGGACGCGCAAACCTGATAAAATGCGCGCACTTTCCGTAACACACACTTTGGAGCCATAACATGTCGGATATCGAACAACGCGTTAAGAAAATCGTCGCTGAGCAACTGGGCGTTGCAGAAGCAGACATCAAAATCGAATCCTCTTTCGTCGACGATCTCGGCGCCGATTCCCTGGACACCGTGGAACTGGTCATGGCCCTGGAAGACGAATTCGAAATGGAAATCCCTGACGAACAAGCTGAAAAAATCACCACCGTGCAACAGGCGATCGACTACGCCACCGCACACGTCAAGGCCTAAGCCTGTCTGACCGACTTCAGGAGAATCGCTTGAGCCGTTCTAAAAACCGTCGTGTTGTTGTCACCGGCCTGGGCTGCGTTTCACCTGTCGGCAATACTATTGCCGAGGCGTGGGGCGCAATCATTGAAGGTAAATCCGGCATTGCCACGATTACCAAGTTCGATGCACTGCCATTCACCACGCATTTTGCTGGTGAAGTCAAAGGTTTCAATATCGAAGAGTACATCTCCGGTAAGGAGGCCCGCCACATGGATACCTTTATCCATTACGGCATGGCTGCAGGCATCCAGGCGATGCAGGACTCCGGCCTGGAAGTGACCGAAGAAAACGCCGAGCGCATCGGCGTGATCATCGGTTCCGGTATCGGTGGCTTGCCGCTGATCGAGGAAACCAAGTCCGAGTACGAAAAGCGCGGTCCGCGCCGTATCTCGCCATTTTTCGTGCCTGCCTCGATCATTAACATGATCTCTGGCAACCTTTCGATCAAATATGGTCTGAAGGGCCCGAACCTGGCGATCGTTACAGCGTGTACCACCGGTTTGCACAGCATCGGTGCCGCAGCGCGCATGATCGAATACGGCGATGCCGACGTCATGATTGCCGGCGGTGCTGAATCGACCGTGTCGCCACTGGGCTTGGGCGGTTTCGCTTCGGCGCGTGCCTTGTCGACCCGCAACGACGATCCGGCAACGGCATCGCGTCCGTGGGATACCGACCGCGACGGCTTCGTGCTGGGCGAAGGCGCTGGCGTCATGGTGCTGGAAGAGTACGAGCACGCGGTGGCCCGTGGTGCCAAGATCTATGCCGAAGTGCATGGTTTCGGGATGAGCGCAGATGCTTATCACATGACCTCGCCGCTGGAAGATGGTAGCGGCGGCAGCAAATCGGTGATCGCGGCCCTCAACAACGCTGGCTTGAACGCGGATCAGATTCAGTACCTGAACGCGCACGGCACGTCGACCCCGCAAGGCGACGTGGCGGAAGTGATGGGAATCAAGCGCACCTTCGGCGAGCACGCCAAGAATCTGGTCGTCAACTCGACCAAGTCGATGACGGGCCATTTGCTGGGCGGCGCGGGCGGTCTGGAGGCGGTGTTTACGGTCTTGGCATTGCACCATCAGGTGTCGCCACCGACCATCAACATCTTCAACCAGGATCCGGCGTGCGACCTTGATTTCTGTGCCAACACGGCGCGTGATATGAAGATCGATTATGCAGTGAAGAATTCGTTCGGCTTCGGCGGAACGAATGGCACGCTGATTTTCGGTAAAGCGAAATAAGCAAGAACTTTCAAGCGCTCGCTACGGTCAAACCGTAGTGAGCGCTGATTCGGCGCCAACGTTCGTTGGCGCCTGAATTTGCCCGGCATGGTGCCGGCGCGCCTGATGTTTTTCCCATTGAGTTTGCACTATGTCAATCGCGGTAGCGGCTGTCATTCGCACGCCTGTCTGTTTGCGCTTGTTGCAAGTGCTGCTGGGGCTGTGTGCGGTGCTGGCCGCCTGGCCCTTGAGCGGCATGTGGCGCGCTGCGGCCGGACCTGGTCCTGGCCAACTGGTGGGCGGCTATGCGCTGGGCTGGAGCGGTGCACTGCTGAGTGCGGCTGGCGGCGTGTTTGTGCTGGTTTTGCTGCGCCGGCGCAGAAAGCCGCAGGCGCTTGATATTTCGCCGGTTGGACAGTTGCGGCTGGCGGTATATCTAGAGCATGGCGCGGCGCCGGAGATTGCTGCTGACGTGGTGGCGGAGCCGGCCGGGCCGGTGCCTGTGGCGCCGTCGGGCTTGCGCCTGTTGCCTGGCTCGACCTTGTGGCCGTCGCTGCTGGTGCTGTGCCTGGCGGATGCCGCCGGACGGCGCACGGATGTGCTGGTGCAGCGCGGCAACTGCTGCTCCGCGTTCCGCCCGCTGGCCGTGGCTTGCCGGGCTATCGCGGCGCGGAGCGGGGGAGAATAAAAGTGGGACGAACACTGAACTTCTTGCAGCGGGCTAACTCTATATCCATACAGGCGCCCGCGCTGCATGACTACAGGGACATTGGGCGTGAGCACAGAGCGCGAGTATGATCAGTTACTGGTCGAGCGGGTGCAGGCTGGCGACAAACGGGCATTTGATGTGCTGGTATCGAAATATCAGCGCCGCTTGATGCGTCTCGTGTCGCGTCTTGTGCATGACCAGGCGGAGGCCGAGGACGTGGTGCAGGAAACCTTTATCAAGGCTTACCGGGCGCTGCGGCATTTTCGCGGCGATGCCGCCTTTTATACCTGGTTGTATCGCATCGGCGTCAATACGGCCAAGAATTATCTCGTCACGCAAGGGCGGCGCGCCGCCACGTCCAGCGATGCCGACGCCGAGCAGGCGGAATCCTTCGACGATGGCAATAAATTGCGCGACAACAATACACCCGAATCGGTGCTGGCCAGCAAACAGATCGCGGCCACCGTCAATGCGGCCATGGATGTGCTGCCCATCGAGTTGCGCACGGCCATCGTGCTGCGCGAGATCGAGGGCCTGAGCTATGAAGAGATATCGGAAATCATGGCATGCCCCATCGGCACCGTGCGCAGCCGGATTTTTCGCGCGCGCGAAGTGATTGCGGAGAAATTGAAACCGTTGCTGGACATGCCGATTGACAAGCGCTGGTAATCTGGGGAGTATGAGATTGGCATGGCTGCGTCCGGTTTTCGCACTGATCCTCTTGAAATGGCAGGACCCATCATGGATACGCACACACAATTGCACGAGATTATTTCTGCGCTGGCCGATGGCGAGCTGGCGGCGAGCGAACTCGAACTGGCTTTTGCCGCCCTCGATACGCCATCGGGACGGCAAGCCTGGGAGGCCTATCGCCAGATTGGCGACGTGCTGCGCTCGGAGCAGTATGGCCATGCACTGAGCGCCCAATTCGACGCGCGCCTGGCCAGTCGGCTAGCCGCCGAGGCGGCGCCCGAAGGGTCGGCTGCCCATGCGGAGCCGCTACCACCGCTGTCCGCCCCCATCGTGCCGCCGGGCGTGGCCGAACCGCTGGAAGCGGGACCGCTGGCGCAGCGCTAGCGTTAGCGCTGCGCCATCTTATGCCAGGCTTAACCTCCTCTTTGCCCCCTTGACACTGGACTTCGGTACGATTGACACTATGAGCAGGCAATATCTTGCTTTTGCGATATATTGTTGCATCGTTTGCCATGCGCGCTATCAGGTGTATTTGCCCCTGAGGTTCCGTCATGACGGCCAATCATGTACGTAGGCAATCGCCTGATCCCCGTTTTGATCCGTTTAAATACTCGAAAAGATCCTTTCCATGAAAAAAAACATGTGTGCCGCCAGCAAGTCGTTTTCAGTGAAGACGCTTTCCGCCTTATTGTTCGGTACGGCTGGCGTCTTCCTTGCTCCCACCATGCTGGGCATGGCGCCACAGGCGCAGGCCGCTGTGCCGGCTGTAAAACTGCCTGATTTCTCGGACCTGGTCGACGCAGTCGGCCCGGCCGTGGTGAATATCCGCACCACCGAGCGCCTGAAAATGGGCGGCGCCGGCGCTGGCGGCCAGGATGAACAGGAAATGCAGGAATTCCTGCGCCGCTTCTTCGGCGGCGCCATGCCGACGCCGCGCCAGCAGGCGCGCGCGCGGCGGCCGTCGCGCCGTGCCGCAGGAGCAGGAAGTGCAGCGCGGCGTGGGTTCCGGCTTCATCATCTCGGCCGATGGCTACGTGCTGAGCAATGCCCACGTGGTGGACGGCGCCGATGAGGTGTACGTGACCCTGACGGACAAGCGCGAATTCAAGGCCAAGGTGATCGGTGCCGATGCGCGCACCGACGTGGCCCTGCTGAAAATCGAGGGCGGCAATCTGCCGCGGCTGACCATCGGCGACTCGGACAAGATACGCGTGGGCGAGTGGGTCATCGCCATCGGTTCGCCGTTCAACCTGGAAAACACGGTGACGGCCGGCATCATTTCCGCCAAGTCACGCGATACGGGCGACTATCTGCCCCTGATCCAGAGCGACGTGGCCGTCAATCCCGGCAACTCGGGCGGTCCGCTGATCAATATGCGCGGCGAGGTGATCGGCATCAATTCGCAGATCGCCACCTTGTCCGGCGCCTACAATGGCATTTCTTTTGCCGTGCCCATCGATGAAGCCATGCGCGTGGGTGAGCAGCTGAAAAAGACGGGCAAGGTCGTGCGCGGTCGTATCGGCGTGCAGATCGGCGAAGTGAGCAAGGACGTGGCGGAATCGCTGGGCTTGCCGAATGCCAAGGGCGCGCAAGTGTCGATGGTGGAGCCAGGTGGCCCGGCCGACAAGGCGGGCATCAAGCCGGGCGACATCATCTTGAAATTTAACGGCGCCCAGATCGAGCGTTCGTCCGACCTGCCACGTCTGGTAGGCGGCGCGGCCGTCAACGGCAAGTCCACGGTCACCGTCTGGCGCAAGGGCGCGCAGCAGGACATTCCCGTCACCGTTGTCGAACTGGAAGGCGAGAAAACGGCGAAGAAGGGCGCCAAGGAGCCGGAAGCGCAAGCCGTCAATGCACTGGGCCTGAAGGTCAGCGACGTGCCGGCCGCGAAGAAGCAGGAGCTGAAAATCGATGCCGGCGTGCAAGTGGACGAGGCGGATGGCGTGGCGGCCCTGGCTGGCCTGCAGCCTGGCGACGTGATTTTACAGTTGAACAATGTTGCCGTGAAAGACGCCAAGCAGTTCAATGCCCTGGTCGCCAAGCTCGATCCGAAAAAGTCGTCGGCCGTGCTGGTGCGCCGTGGCGACGTGGCGCAATTCGTTTCGCTGCGTCCATCTGCAAAATAACTTTTCAACCCGCACCCCGCAAAGGCTGGGGTCGGACCTCAGGGACCAGGCGTCCCCGTCCGGCCTCAGTCGCCGTTCCTGGGGTTATTCAAGTTTCCCATGCACTTTACCCTCTATTCCCGCAGTTACTGCCATTTATGCCAGGACATGCTCGACGCCTTGCTTTTGCTGCAGCCGCCTGAAAAGCCCTTTACCGTCGAGGTGATCGACATCGATGCGTCGCCCGATGCCTCGCTGCTGGCGCGTTTCGACGAACTGGTGCCGGTGCTGTTTGGCGACCTGGCGCAGCCCGAGCTATGCCATTATTTTCTGGATGAGGCAGCTGTACGGCGTTGCCTGGTGTAGCTTAACTATCAATATTGACACTGCATTGCACCATTCTGGTGCTGAAAACAGCTGAAAATGTCGGCTTGCCCTGTGCCGGCCTCTGAAAGACGGGCTTTCTACTCTGAAATCCGGTAAAATGGGGAGGTCGAAAAAGCTACTGTCCGAGGCAGCAGCTTCTGTCGCTTCAAAAGCGCTCGCCTGGGCATGCAGATGTCCTGCTCGGAGCGCTTTTTTCATCATGAGTGGGGCGCCTGGTTTTGGCCCTGTTTGGCCCGGACATGATCCCCTTGATTCCTGTTAAAGCAGTGTTGTCACTCGCACATATATTAGTTAATGAATAACATACGCAACTTCTCCATCATCGCCCATATTGACCACGGTAAATCGACCCTGGCTGACCGCATCATTCAATTGTGCGGCGGCTTGTCCGACCGCGAGATGGAGGCGCAAGTGCTCGATTCGATGGATCTGGAGCGCGAACGCGGCATTACGATCAAGGCGCAAACGGCAGCCTTGCACTACAAGGCCCGCGATGGCCAGATCTACAACCTGAACCTGATCGATACGCCAGGCCACGTCGACTTCAGCTATGAAGTGTCGCGCTCGCTGTCGGCCTGCGAAGGTGCGCTGCTGGTGGTTGACGCGTCGCAAGGCGTGGAAGCGCAAACGGTGGCGAACTGCTACACGGCGCTGGACCTGGGCGTGGAAGTGGTGCCCGTGCTGAACAAGATCGACTTGCCGAACGCCGATCCGCCGAACGCCATTGCCGAGATCGAAGACGTGATCGGCATCGACGCGGCCGACGCCGTGCATTGCTCGGCCAAGACGGGCTTCGGCGTGCTGGACGTGCTCGAGCAACTGATCGTCAAGGTGCCGCCACCGAAGGGCGACCCCGATGCGCCGCTGCAGGCGCTGATCGTCGACTCCTGGTATGACGCCTATGTGGGCGTGGTCATGCTGGTGCGCGTGGTCAACGGCACCCTGAAACCGAAAGACAAGATCCGCCTGATGGCCACCGATTCGGTGCAGCTGGTGGAAGACATCGGCGTGTTCTCGCCCCGTTCGCAATCCTTGCCGCAATTGTCGGCAGGTCAGGTGGGCTTCATCATCGCCGGCATCAAGGAGTTGAAAGCGGCGAAAGTGGGCGATACCGTCACCCTGGCCAGCCGTCCTGCCGCCGCGCCATTGCCTGGCTTCAAGGAAGTGCAGCCGCAAGTGTTTGCCGGCCTGTTCCCTGTGGAAGCGAACCAGTACGACGCGCTGCGCGATTCGCTGGAAAAGCTGAAACTGAACGACGCGGCTCTGATGTACGAGCCGGAAGTATCGCAGGCGCTGGGCTTCGGCTTCCGCTGCGGCTTCCTGGGCTTGCTGCACATGGAAATCGTGCAGGAACGCCTCGAGCGCGAATTCGACATGGACCTGATCACCACGGCGCCAACTGTGGTGTATGAAGTGATCCAGCGCGACGGCACCATGATCAACGTCGACAATCCGTCGAAGATGCCAGATCCGTCGCGCATCGAGGAAGTGCGCGAGCCTATCGTCACGGTCAATCTGTACATGCCGCAGGAATACGTGGGTTCCGTGATTACCCTGTGTATCGGCAAGCGCGGCATCCAGATGGACATGAGCTACCACGGCCGCCAGGTCAAGCTCGTGTATGAAATGCCGATGGCCGAGATCGTGCTGGACTTCTTCGACCGCCTGAAATCGACGTCGCGCGGCTATGCCTCGATGGATTACGAGTTCAAGGAATACCGCGCGGCCGACGTGGTCAAGGTCGATATGCTGATCAACAGCGAAAAAGTCGATGCGCTGGCCATCATCGTCCACCGTTCGAACAGCCAGTACCGTGGCCGCCAGGTGGCCGCCAAGATGCGCGAACTGATCCCGCGCCAGATGTTCGACGTGGCCATTCAGGCGACCATCGGCGCGAACATCATTTCGCGTGAAAACGTGAAAGCCTTGCGCAAGAACGTGCTGGCCAAGTGCTATGGCGGCGACATCAGCCGCAAGAAAAAATTGCTGGAAAAACAAAAAGCGGGTAAGAAACGCATGAAGCAAGTGGGTTCCGTGGAAATCCCGCAAGAAGCATTCTTGGCAATTTTACAAGTGGATGGTTAATCAATGAACCTGCAAGTGATTTTAGGAAATTTCGCTTTAATCCTGTTCGTGCTGATGGTGTTGACGGGCCTGGTCTGGTGCCTGGATGTGTTTTATCTGTCCAAGCAGCGCCGCAAGGCGGCCGACCTGGCCCTGGCCGAGTTCGATGCGCGCCAGTCCAAGCTGGCCGCCGAAGGCATCAAATCCGACGCGGGCGGCAGCCGCGCCACCATCGAGGCGGCCCTGTTGCGCCAGCCGACCTGGGTCGAGTATTCGGGCAGCTTCTTCCCCGTCATCGCCCTCGTGTTCTGCCTGCGTTCGTTCCTGTACGAGCCGTTCAAGATTCCGTCGAGCTCGATGGTGCCAACCTTGCTGGTGGGCGACCTGATCCTGGTCAACAAGTTCACTTATGGCATTCGTTTGCCGATCGTCAATAAGCGGATCATCGAAGTCAACGATCCGCAGCGGGGCGACGTGATGGTGTTCAAGTACCCGAAAGATATGTCGCAAGACTATATCAAGCGCGTGATCGGCGTGCCCGGTGATAAAATCACCTATGAAAACAAGCGCTTGACGGTCAATGGCAAGGAAGTACAGTACACCCCGCTGGACGACTACCTGGACGATGAAAGTACTGTTTTACCACAAGCAACTGGAAGAAAACCTGACGGGCGTGAGCCACCGCATCCTCAACGACGAGCCCGCTCCTACGTTGAACTTGCGCGAAGTAAAGGATTTCCCGCACAAGGATGCGTGCAACTACAACGAAGACGGTTTCACGTGTGTAGTGCCACAAGGCAATTACTTCATGATGGGCGATAACCGCGACAATAGCGCGGACAGCCGCTACTGGGGCTTCGTGCCGAACGAGAATATCGTCGGCAAGGCTTTCCTGGTGTGGATGAACTTCAGCAATCCGAAACGCGTGGGCGGCATACACTAAGCCGGCCAGGTCTGTAGAAACAGACCGACCATGGCTGCCGCGCCGACTCCCCGCGCGGCGGCCAGCCGAATTACTCAGATGACACAGAAACAACAATGAATCTTCAGCTATTGCAAACCCGTTTAGGCTATACGTTCCAGGATGCTGGCCTGTTGCAGCAAGCCTTGACGCATCGTAGCCACAGCAGTTTGCATAACGAGCGGCTGGAATTCCTCGGCGACTCCATCCTCAACTGCGTGGTCGCTTCCATCCTGTACGAACGCTTCAAGTCCATCGACGAGGGCGACCTGTCGCGCCTGCGCGCCAACCTGGTTAAGCAGCAGTCGCTGTATGAAATCGCGCAAAAGCTGGAGTTGTCGCAATTCCTGCGCCTGGGCGAAGGCGAACTGAAGTCGGGCGGCTTCCGCCGTCCATCGATCCTCGCCGATACCCTGGAAGCGTTGCTGGGCGCCATCTTCCTCGACACGGGCTTCGATGCCGCCAGCACGGTGATCCGCGCCTTCTACATCCCCATCCTCGACTCGGTCGATCCGCAAACCCTGGGCAAGGATGCCAAGACCCTGCTGCAGGAGTTTTTGCAAAGCAAGAAAATTTCGCTGCCACAGTACAATGTGGTGGCCACCCACGGCGCCGCCCACAGCCAGGAATTCGAGATCGAATGCCTGGTGCCGAAATTGAATATCCAGGTCTACGGCCGTGGCGGAAGCCGCCGCGCCGGTGAGCAAGCCGCCGCCAAACTGGCGCTGGAAGTGGCCGAGCAGGCGCTGTTGAAGTCGCCAGCCGCCAGCCGCAAGCCGAAACCGCGCGCCGCCCAGCTCAAGCTGGCCGGCATTGCCACCATCCAGAGCGACGACGCGGCAGCCCCGGCTGCCCCGGCGATCGCCGCTCACACTAAACAGAATCGACACTAGCATGACAGCCACCAAAATGCCCGACAACTTCCGCTGTGGCTATATCGCCATCGTGGGCCCGCCCCAACGTGGGCAAATCGACCCTGATGAACGTGCTGATCGGCGCGAAGGTCAGCATCACTTCGCGCAAGGCGCAAACCACGCGCCACCGTATCACGGGTATCCAGACGGTACCGGACGCGCAGTTCATCTATGTCGACACGCCTGGCTTCCAGACGCGCCACTCGAACGCGCTGAACAAGACGCTCAATAAGACTGTCACGAATACCCTGATTTCCTCGGACGTGATTTTGTACGTGATCGAGGCGGGTACCTTCGGCCCGGCCGACCAGCAAGTGATGGACCTGCTGCCGAAGGAAGTGCCGTGCATCCTCGTCATCAATAAATCCGACCGCGTGAAGGACAAGGCCGTGCTGCTGCCGTTCGCGCAAAAGATCGCCGCCATGCGCGACTTTGCCGCCATCGTGCCCGTCTCGGCCAAGCTGCATTTCCAGCTGGAAGGCTTGCAGAACGAGATCAAGCGCTTCCTGCCGGAAAACCAGCCCATCTTTGGCCCGGACGACATCACGGACCGCAGCGAAAAATTCCTCGCCTCGGAAATCGTGCGCGAAAAATTGTTCCGTTTTGTCGGCGACGAGCTGCCGTACACGAGCACCGTGCTGATCGAGAAATTCGAGCAGGAAGGCGATTTGCGCCGCGTGTTTGCCGCCATCCTGGTCGAGCGCGATACGCACAAGTCCATGATCATCGGCAACAAGGGCGCACGCCTGAAGGAAGTTTCCACCCAGGCTCGCCTGGATATGGAAAAGCTGTTCGGCGGCCCCGTGTACCTGGAAATCTGGGTCAAGGTCAAGTCGGGCTGGGCCGACAACGAGGCGGGCTTGCGCGCCTACGGCTACGAGTAAGCCGCAACCCGGGGGCGACGCTACACGCATGAGCACCACCACGCCAGCGCAGCCTGACATCGCGCCAGCTTCACCTGCTGTCTCCGTACCTGCCCCCCGCGCCGGCGGCCATCGCGCCGCCGGCCGTACCTCCCACAGCGCCCCGGCGCAGCCGTCCGCCCACGCGCGACGGCCGCATCACGGGCCAGCCAGCCTTCGTGCTGCACAGCTATCCGCATAAAGAAACCAGCCTCATCGTCGACGTGTTTACGCGCGAGTACGGCCGCATCGCGCTCGTCGCCAAGGGCGCCAAGCGGCCCCATTCGCAGTTACGCGGCGTGCTGCAGACGTTTCAACCGCTGCAAGCGGGCTGGACTGGCAAATCCGAACTGCGCATCCTCACCGGCGCGGAATGGGTGGGCGGTATGTTGCCGCTGGAAAAGACCGCCTTGCTGTGCGGCTTTTATTTGAACGAATTGCTGGTCAAATTGCTCGCGCGCGACGACCCGCATCCCGTCTTGTTCGACCACTATGTTGCCACCTTGAATCAACTGGCGCACAATGAGCCGCCGCCCATCGTGCTGCGCAAATTCGAGCGCGCCCTGCTCAAGGAAACGGGCGTGGCGGCCGACCTGACGCGCTGCACGGGTACGCGTCAGGCCGTCGATGCGGGGCAGGTGTACGTGGTCGACCCGGAACGGGGGCCGCGCCCGGCGCGCGCTGCCGACGCCTGGCCTAAGATTACGGGCAAGACCCTGCTCGACATGGAGCGCGAAGATTATCTTGACGTGGCCACGCAGGCGCAAAGCAAGCTGCTGATGCGCTTTTTGCTGGCCCATCAACTGGGTGGCGCGACCTTAAATACGCGCCAGATACTGATCGATTTAATGCAGCTGTAGCGCTGCTCTTTACCTCATTGCGGCGCTACGGCATTTTACGGATACCATCACTATGAGCTTTTTGCAGCCTTCCCGCCCCGTCATCGACCTGGGCGTCAATATCGACCACGTGGCTACCTTGCGCAATGCGCGCGGCACCGCGTATCCGGACCCGATCCGCGCGGCCCTGCTGGCCGAGCAGGCGGGCGCCGACGCCATCACCCTGCATTTGCGCGAAGACCGCCGCCACATCAAGGATGCGGACGTCATCGCCATCGCGCCGCAATTGCTCACGCGCATGAACCTGGAAGCGGCCGTCACGGCTGAGATGATTGATTTCGCCTGCCGCATCAAGCCTGCCGACGTCTGCCTGGTGCCGGAAAAACGCACGGAAGTGACGACCGAAGGGGGGCTGGACGTGGTGCGCTACTTCAAGGAAGTGCAGGCGGCCGTGCAGCAGCTGCAAGGCGAGGGCATCCGCGTGAGCCTGTTCATCGATGCGGACGAGCAGCAGATCGCCGCTGCCGCCGAGCTCGGTGCGCCCGTGATCGAACTGCACACGGGGCGCTATGCCGATACGCAAGGCGCCGAGCAACTGGCCGAGCTGGAACGCATCAAGGCGGGCGTGCTGTTCGGCGTGGGGCGCGGCTTGAAAGTCAATGCAGGCCACGGCTTGCATTACACCAATGTGCAGGCCATCGCCGCCATTCCGGACATTGCTGAACTGAACATCGGCCACGCCATCGTCGCGCATGCCGTGTTTGTCGGCTGGGAAAATGCCGTGCGCGAAATGAAGGCCATCATGGTGGCCACGCGCCTCGCTGGCAAAGCCTAAACGCGCGAATAAAGGAGCTCAGCATGATCTACGGCATCGGCACCGATATCTGCAAGATTCCCCGCATCGAGGCGGCCCTGGCGCGCCATGGCGAGCGTTTCGCGAAAAAGATACTGGGGCCGCAGGAGCTGGAAAAATTCCGCGCCCGCAGCGCCAAGAATGCCGTGCGCGGCATACGCTTCCTGGCCACGCGTTTCGCGGCCAAGGAGGCGTTTTCAAGGCCATCGGCCTGGGCTTGCGCATGCCGATGACCTGGCCCGCCGCGCAAATGCTGAACCATCCCAGCGGCAAGCCGATGATCGTCTGCAGTGGCGTGCTGGCGGAGTTCATGGAAATGCACCGCCTGAGCGCGCAAGTGACGATCAGCGATGAAGAAGAATATGCGGTCGCGTTTGTGATCGTGGAGCAAGCAGTGTAACTATAAGTGTGCAATGAGCCAGCAATGACCGAAGCAAGCCCAGAACCATCCTTGGCGGAAACGCCGCCCGACCCGCGCGCGCAGGTGCTGGCCACCGTTGCCAAGCTGCCGAACTTGCCCGGCGTGTACCGCTATTTCGACGCCGCTGACAAGGTGCTGTATGTCGGCAAGGCGCGCGACTTGAAAAAACGCGTGTCCAGCTATTTCCAGAAAAACCTGGCCAGCCCCCGCATCGCCATGATGGTCGAGCGCATCGCGCGCCTGGAAACGACGGTCACGCACAGCGAAGCGGAAGCCTTGATCCTGGAAAACAACCTGATCAAGGCGCTGCAACCGCGCTACAACATCCTGTTCCGCGACGACAAGTCGTATCCCTACCTGAAAATCACCAATGGCGATGCGCCGCGCATGGTGTATTACCGGGGCGCGGTGGACAAGAAAAACCAGTATTTCGGGCCGTTCCCCAGTTCCTGGGCCGTCAAGGAATCGATGCAGATCCTGCAAAAGGTGTTCCTGATCCGCACCTGCGAGGACAGCGTCTACGCCAACCGCACGCGGCCCTGCCTGCTGCACCAGATCGGCCGTTGCAGCGCGCCATGCGTGGACCTGATCAGCAAGGAAGACTACAAGAGCGACGTGGAAAACGCGGCGCGCTTCTTGCGCGGGCGCCAGAGCGAAGTGCTGGCCGACCTGGAAAAGAAAATGCATGCGTTTGCCGCGGAGCTGAAGTTCGAACAGGCCGTGGTGGTGCGCAACCAGATCGCTTCGCTGTCGCGCGTGCTGCACCAGCAAAGCATGGAAACGACGGGCGACGCCGATGTCGATATCCTCGCCGTGCTGGTGCAGGGCGGACGCGCCTGCGTCAACCTGGCCATGGTGCGCGGCGGGCGCCACTTGGGCGACCGCGCCTACTTCCCCAGCCAGCTCAGCGATGCGGCGGCGATTGCCGAAGAGCCGATCGAAGTGGAAGTGCTCGCCGCTTTCCTGGCGCAGCACTATACGGAAAAATTCATCCCCGGCACCCTGATCCTGAATATCGAATTCGACCAGCCGGCCCTGATGGTGGCCTTGATGGAGCAGTGTGGCCACCGCATCAACCTGATCTTCCAGCCGCAGGGGCAGCGCCGCCAGTGGCTGGAGATGGCGCAGAAGGGCGCCGAGATTTCGCTGGCGCGATTGTTGTCCGAGCAGGGTTCGCAGCAGTCGCGCACGCGCGCGCTGGCCGAGGCCTTGCGCCTGGAAACGGAAGACCTCGACAGCCTGCGCGTGGAGTGTTTCGACATCAGCCACACGCAGGGCGAGGCGACGCAAGCTTCGTGCGTCGTGTTCCACCACCACGCCATGCAGAACGGCGAGTACCGGCGCTACAACATCAACGACATCACCCCCGGCGACGATTACGCGGCCATGCGCCAGGTCCTCATGCGTCGCTACGAGAAAGTGGCGAATGGCGATGGCGTGATGCCCGACGTGGTGCTGATCGACGGCGGCAAGGGACAGATCGAAATGGCGCGCCAGGTGTTCGCCGAACTGGGGCTCGATATCAGCCTGATCGTCGGCGTAGCCAAGGGAGAAGGGCGCAAGGTGGGCCTGGAAACCCTGCTGTTTGTTGATGGCCGCGCGGCGCAGGAATTGGGCAAGGAATCGGCGGCGCTGATGCTGATCGCGCAAATTCGCGACGAGGCGCACCGCTTCGCCATTACCGGCATGCGCGCCAAGCGGGCCAAGACGCGCCAGACGTCGCGCCTGGAAGAAATAGAAGGTATCGGCGCCAAGCGCCGCCAGAAACTGCTGTCGCGCTTTGGCGGCTTGCGCGGCGTGGTCGACGCCAGCATCGAGGACCTGATGTCGGTGGAGGGGATTTCCACGCAACTTGCGGAAGAAATCTACAAGCAGCTGCATTGATGGACAGGTGGCCTGGTCCGGTGCTGCGGCAAGCGGACTAGGCTAATACCCCGGGGCCATGTAGACTAGTGGCGCTTTCTTCACACTTTCTTCATATTCAATTTACCCGTCGGCCGATTGCACCCTTATGCCTTTTAATATTCCCATCCTTTTGACGTGGCTGCGCGTGGCCCTGATACCGCTCGTCGTCGGGGTGTTTTACCTGCCGCCGTCGATGCTGCTGCATGGCGACCAGAATCTGGTTGCCACCCTGGTCTTCATTGTTGCCGCCGTGACCGACTGGTTCGACGGTTTCCTCGCGCGACGCTGGAACCAGACCTCGGCCTTTGGCGCCTTCCTCGACCCGGTAGCGGACAAGCTGATGGTGGCGGGCGCCTTGCTGGTGCTGGTGCAGCTGGACCGTGTGAATGCCGTGCTGGCCTTCATCATCATCGGCCGCGAAATCACGATTTCCGCATTGCGCGAATGGATGGCGCAGATCGGTGCATCGAAATCGGTGGCCGTCAGCTCGATCGGCAAGATCAAGACGGCCGCGCAAATGACGGCCATTCCCTTGCTGCTGTACCACGACGTGATCTTCGGTGCGATCGACACCCACGTGTGGGGCGAGAAGCTGCTGTGGATAGCCTGCGTGCTGACGGTGTGGTCGATGTTCTATTACTTGCGCCTGGCATGGCCTTTGATCAAGGAAAAAGCGGGAAATTTGCACTAAGGCCACTCCGCCTAGCTACTGCGCAGCTCACTCTCGCGTCTCCGTTGCTCGCTGTACCTTCGTACAGCTCCGCTACTCAACACGATATTGAGCTTGCTCGCTACGCTATTCGGCGGACCTTAAGGTGGGATTGGCGGCTTTCTTCGGAATATTTTGCAAAAGACCAGATATTGCCCGTTGACAGCCCCTGTAATCCCTCTATAATGCTGGCCTGTTGTTGATGACGCGGGAGTAGCTCAGTTGGTAGAGCGCAACCTTGCCAAGGTTGAGGTCGAGAGTTCGAGACTCTTCTCCCGCTCCAGTTTTCTGGATCGTGTCATAGGTAAAAACAGCAGATGCAGTAAAAAGTAGTACTGGCGATGTAGTAGAGCTTCTGATACAATGTTGTCCACTGCGGGAGTAGCTCAGTTGGTAGAGCGCAACCTTGCCAAGGTTGAGGTCGAGAGTTCGAGACTCTTCTCCCGCTCCAGTAAATGCTGGATCAGCAGTAACGCAGCACTGGTAAAACGGTAGTAAAAAGCAGTAAAATAGCGGTTCGTATGCGGGAGTAGCTCAGTTGGTAGAGCGCAACCTTGCCAAGGTTGAGGTCGAGAGTTCGAGACTCTTCTCCCGCTCCAGCGAAAGCTGAAGCAGTACAGCAAGATGGCAGTAGCAGAAAATAGAAGCTCCAATGCGGGAGTAGCTCAGTTGGTAGAGCGCAACCTTGCCAAGGTTGAGGTCGAGAGTTCGAGACTCTTCTCCCGCTCCAGAATTCTAAAGGGAAGCTAAGCTGGCTTCCTTTTTTTATCCGCTGCAGTAGCAAGCGTGATTAGGCAGTAACCAAGCTCCAATGCGGGAGTAGCTCAGTTGGTAGAGCGCAACCTTGCCAAGGTTGAGGTCGAGAGTTCGAGACTCTTCTCCCGCTCCAGTTTTCAAGGTGGGCCGCAAGGCGCATCCAAGCAGTTCCTCTGGCGAGGTAGCAAAGAGGTTATGCAGCGGCCTGCAAAGCCGTTTAGACGGGTTCGATTCCCGTCCTCGCCTCCAGATGAAAAAAATAGCCCACTTTCGAGTGGGCTATTTTTTTGTCCATCTTTTTGCCGGCGGCGCATCTTGTATAATGCCGGCAAGCTCAGCCGCGCCGCCTGGCGCCTTGATGAAACTTCCCCTTTCCGCCATACCGATGTAGTCACTGACGACTTTCCTGCTCCGATCGACCTCAGCGCAGCTTTTCTGTGACGCCCGCTGGCATGGCTGCGCCTGATTATTGTCCATCAGGCCGGCATTTCCTGTTCCGACTTTGGATTTGACTCAATGATCAACACAACTTTTCGGGATGAGTGGTACTCGAACCTGCAAAAAAACGTCCTGGCGGGCTTGACCACCTCCTTCGCCCTGGTGCCCGAATGCATCGCCTTTGCCCTGGTGGCGCAGCTCAATCCCCTGATGGGCCTGTATGGCGCCTTTATCATTTGCGCGTTGACGGCCATCTTTGGCGGGCGCCCCGGCATGATTTCGGGCGCGGCCGGGTCCATGGCCGTCGTCATCGTGGCGCTGGTGGCGCAACATGGCGTGCAGTACCTGCTGGCCACCGTGGTGCTCGGCGGTATTTTGATGGCGCTGTTTGGCATCTTGCGCCTTGGGAAATTGATCCGCATGGTGCCATATCCGGTGATGCTGGGCTTTGTGAATGGCCTGGCCATCGTCATCGCCATGGCCCAGCTGGAACACTTTCGCCAGGCCACCGCGCAAGGCGAAGCATGGCTGCAAGGCATGCCCTTGTATGTGATGGGAGCGCTGGTGGCCCTGACCATGGCCATCGTGTACCTGCTGCCGCGCGTCACGAAGGCCGTGCCGCCGGCGCTGGTGGCTATCTTGGGAGTGGGCGTGCTCAGCCATGTCTTGCACTTGCCCACGCGCACCCTGGGCGACCTCGCGCATATCGCCGGTGGCTTGCCGGCCCTGCATTTCCCTGCCGTGCCGCTGGATATGGCCACCTTGCACATCATCTTCCCGTATGCGGCGCTGATGGCCATGGTGGGTTTGCTGGAAACTTTGCTCACCTTTAATCTCACAGATGAGATAACAGAAACGCGGGGGCAGCCGAACCGCGAATGCATCGCGCTCGGTGCCTCGAACATCGTTTCGGGCCTGTTTGGCGGCATGGGCGGCTGCGCCATGATCGGGCAGACCATGATCAACTTGAGCTCGGGCGGCCGCTCGCGCCTGTCGGGCGTGACGGCCGGCGTGATGATTTTACTGTTCATCCTGTTCCTGTCGCCGCTGATCGAGCGCATCCCGCTGGCTGCCCTGGTGGGCGTGATGTTCGTCGTGGCGCAGCAGACGTTTGCCTGGGGTTCCTTGCGCGTGCTGGGCAAGGTGCCGTTGCAGGATGCGCTGGTGATCGTTGCCGTGACGGTGATCACGGTGTTGACGGACCTGGCGATGGCTGTGCTGTGCGGCATCGTCATCGCCGCCTTGAATTTTGCCTGGCAACATGCGCGCGAAATGCGTGCCGACATCGATGACAGCAACCCTGGCATGCGCGTCTACCTGCCGCACGGCACCCTGTTTTTTGCTTCCACCACGCATTTCCAGGAGCTGTTCCAGTCAGCGTCGGATCCGGCCCGCGTCATCCTCGACTGCCGGCACCTGCACATGGCCGATCACTCGGCCATCGCCGCCATCGAATCCCTGTATGAGCGCTATGACAAGGCCGGCAAGCATCTGCAGGTGACGCATCTGTCCGCCCGCAATGAGACCTTGCTGCAGCGGGCCGGGGTGGACGTGAGCGTGGCGTAAAATAGGGGATAGTCTGAGCCGCGCAATTTCTCGAAAATGGGCGGGATTGGTGAATGTCTGTGGAGTGTGAATGCTGTCGAACGAACAAGAACAATTATTGCAGCAAAGCCAAACGGCTTTTGATGCCTACTATGACGCGCTGGGCGCCTCGCTGGTGAATTTTGTCGAGCGCCTGGGCATCCAGCCGGCGCACGAAGTGTTGACGAACGCGGCTGAATACCTGCCGTATATCGACGCGGCCATGCGCACCATCGTCATCCGCGACGAGAGCTGGCAGTGGGTGAAAACCATGCTCGGTTACTTTATCGGCGAATACTTCGTGCAAGGCCATGCGGGCTGCTGGTATGTGGAAACGCGGGCGGAATCGCCGCATTTCTGCCGAATCATGGTGGGCGGCTTCGAGCATGGCTTACCGCTGGATGCCGCCATCGATCCGGAACAGCTGGCGCTCGATTTCCTGGCGCAGGCGGTGCCGCGCGAGCTGGCGAAACTCATGGAAGATGCGCAAGCCAGGCTGTGCTGATGCCTGGCCGTTCGGCATGCGTGGCAGTCACTGCCACGCACTAAATCTCACACTTTAAAACTCTTCCCACTCGCCTTCTGCCGGCGCCGTGGCCTTGCTGCTGGCGCGCGTCACGGGCAGGCGCAGGGCAGGGGCCGAAGCCTTGCGGGCTGGCGTGGCCGGTGCTGCCGGGGCGCTGCGTTGCGCCGCTTTCACGCTGAAACGGTCGGTGGCCGCCGCGTTGGCATCGAGGCGGAAGACGCTGACTACCTGCGCCAGTTCGCTCGCCTGTTCCTGCATCGCTTCGGCCGCTGCCGAGGCTTCTTCCACCAGGGCCGCATTTTGCTGGGTCACCTGGTCCATTTCGGAAATGGCCTGGTTGACTTGCTCGATGCCCGCGCTTTGCTCTTCGCTGGCGTTGCTGATCTCGCTCATGATGGAGGTGACGAAGCCGATGCTTTGCACGATTTCTTCCATCGTCTTGCCGGCCTTGTCGACCAGGTCCGTGCCCACGTCGACCTTTTGCACGGAGTCGTCGATCAAGCCCTTGATCTCTTTTGCCGCTGCGGCAGAGCGCTGCGCCAGGTTGCGCACTTCCGTGGCCACGACGGCAAAGCCGCGACCCTGTTCGCCGGCGCGCGCCGCTTCCACGGCCGCGTTCAGGGCCAGGATGTTGGTCTGGAAGGCGATGCCGTCGATGACGGAAATGATGTCGACGATTTTCTTCGACGAGGTATTGATCTCGCCCATGGTGGCCACCACTTCGGCGACCACGGCGCCGCCGCGGCTGGCGATGCCGGCCGCGTCACCGGCCAGTTTATTGGCCTGGCGCGCGTTGTCCGCGTTCTGTTTCACGGTCGAGGTCAGTTCTTCCATCGACGAGGCTGTTTCTTCCAGCGAACTGGCTTGCTGTTCCGTGCGCGACGACAGGTCCTGGTTGCCGGCGGCGATTTCCGCGGAGGCCGTGGCGATGGTGTCGGTGCCGCTGCGCACCTGGCCGACGATGCCGACGAGGCTATCGTTCATGGTTTTCAGGGCATGCATCAGCTGGCCCGTTTCATCGCGGCCTTGCGCCGTGATGACGCTGCTCAGGTCGCCTGCTGCCACGGTTTCCGCCACTTTCACGGCGGCACGGATGGGGCCGGTAATCGAGCGCGTGATCCACCACGCGAAACCGATGCCCATCAGCACGGCCAGCACGCCCATGGTGATCAGGAAGATGCGGGTGCCGCTGTAGGCTTCGATGATGCTGGCGCCGACGCCGTCGGCTGCCTTGATCTGCATCTGGGCAAAGCGTTTCACTTCGGCCAGGTAGGCTGCCGTGATCGGCGCGACTTCCTTGTCGAACACTACCTTGGCGCCTGCCACGTCGCCGTCGGCCTTCATCTTGAAGGCGCGCGCGCGCGTCGTCACGTAGTCGGTGCGCACCTTGCGAACCACCTTGAACTGCTCGATCACGGCCGGGTTGAGCAGCGCAGCGACGATGTCGTCCTGCAGCTTGCTGGAACGCTCCGCATCGACTTTCAAGTCTTCCTCGATCTTGGCCCGCACGACGGGATCGGTGATTTCAAACGAGGCGACGCCGCGCACGCTATTGAGTTCAATGATCTTCGACCATTCGGCCACCATGCGCTGGTTCTTGATGCTGGTATTGATGAGGCGGTAAGTCAGGTCGCTGGCCGTTTGCATGCGCACGAGGGCTGTGATGGTCAAGGCGGCAAGCAACAGCAATACGACAGCAAAGCCGACGCCAAGTCGGCTGCCGATGTTCAGGTTTTTCATGTAATTCCTAACAGTTTAATAGTCATGATCGCCGCCGCCAGCAGGGGCGGACAGGCGCCGCAAGGCGCAGGGGATCGGGGTCATCGGGTGCCGCGTGATGGCTGTGCGGCGCGCCACGCTGAGCGTGGCGATGGAGGTGAAGCAAGGGGCATATCGGTCAGGCTGACCGCTGCCCAGCAAGCCGCAAGTATAGCATTGACGCAGGGAAATAGTTTTTCAAAGCAATTTTAATTATTTTTTGATATTGATTTCCTGTTGTGTTTTTACATCAAGTCCCTAGTCCATAAGTACTATCACTTACATTTCACCTTACTTTTCCCCTCGGCGGCTGATAAAATACTAATGATAATCATTCGTATTAAAACATTGACCAGGGAAATGTATGCAGCAACAGCGCAAGCCAGGATGTAAACCGATCACCATCGCCGTACTGGGCGCCTTGACCTTGGGCGCTACGCCACTGGCGGCGTGGGCGCAGGAAAGCTTGCCTGCCGTCACCGTCACGGCATCGAAGGACAAGGATGGCTATGTCGCCGCCACCTCCGCCAGCGGCACCAAGACGGAAATGGCCTTGCGCGACGTGCCGCAGACGATCAACGTGGTGCCGGCCGCCGTCATCCGCGACCAGAACGCCATGTCGATCCAGGACATCATGAAGAATATCCCTGGCGTGGGCCTGTCCACGGGCGACGGCCAGCGCGACCAGGTATTCATCCGCGGCTTCACGGCCATCGGCGACCAGTTTGTCGACGGCTTCCGCGATGACGCCCTGTATTTCCGCGACCTGTCGAACGTGGAGCGCCTGGAAGTGATCAAGGGGCCGGCCGCCGTGCTGTACGGCCGCGGTTCTTCGGGCGGCCTGGTGAACCGCATCACCAAAAAACCGGGCGTGGATATCACGGACGTGGCCCTGAGCCTGAGCAACACGGCAGGGCGCCGCGGCGAAGTCGACGTGGGCCGGGTCGGCGAGACGGTGGATTGGCGCGTTACGGGCGCGCGCGAATTGTCGGACAGCTACCGCGACCAGCAATTCATCAACCGCACGGCGCTGGCCCCTAGCGTGGCGATCCGCCTCTCAAGCGCCACCAAATTGCTGCTGCAGGGCGATTACCTGGAAGACCGCCGCCTGACGGACTTCGGCATTCCGTCCTACCAGGGCCGTCCCGTGGCCGTCGATGCGGGCACCTATTATGGCGCCGCCAATGCCCGCGATGCCGACTTCAGCCAGTCGCGCGTGGTGTCCACGGCCGCCACCCTGACGCACAAGTTCAGCGATACCTTGTCGCTGCGCAATGCCTTCCGCTATTACGACTATCACCTGGACCGCAACAACACGAATATTTCCGGCAACGTCAATGAAGTCAAGGGCACGATGAGCCTGGGCCACGCCAAGCTGAACCGCGACGAAAGCGGCTGGTTCAACCAGACGGAACTGACGCAAAAACTGGTCACGGGCACCTTGCGCCACGAAGTGCTATATGGCGCCGAGTTCGGCAAGCAAGACAAGGATGCGTCGAGCTGGGCTTCGACCGTGGTGGCGACGAATGTATCGATCTTCAATCCCGTGCTGCCGCAGGTCAACCGCAGCAAGCTGGGCGCACGCAGCGATACTTTCGGCACCTACGACACGGCCGCCGCCTACGTGCAGGACGCCATCAGTTTCAGCGACGAGTGGAAGGCGCTGGCCGGCCTGCGCTACGACCGCTACAAGCAGCAGTCGCGCCTGGCCAATGCGGCCGGCCTGACGACGGCCGACCTGTCGCGCACGGATTCGGCTTACAGTCCCCGTGCCGGCCTCGTCTGGCAACCGAGCGCGGCGCAGTCGTACTACGCCTCGTGGAGCCGCTCGTTCCAGCCGAGCGGCGAGAACTTCGCCCTGGCCGCCAACAATGCCGACCTGGCGCCGGAAACCACGCGCAACACGGAAGTGGGCGCCAAGTATGACCTGTGGGGCGGCCGCGCCAACGCCACCGTGTCGCTGTTCCGCCTGGAGCGCGACAATATCAAGACCAGCGACCCGATCACGAACCGCATCGTGCCCGTCGGCACGCAGCGCACGGACGGCCTGGAGCTGACCTTCAATGCGGATCTGCACGATGGCTGGAAAATGATGGCCGGCTACGCCTACCTGGACGCCACCATCACCGATTCCATCGCCGTCGACCGCAGCGTGAATGCGCCCGGCACGACGACGGCCAGTGCCGTCGCCATCAAGGGCAAGCGCGCTACCCTGACGGCGCGCAACACGGCCAACCTGTGGCTGACGAAAGACCTGGGCCACGGCTTCACGGTGGGTGGCGGCGCGAACGCCGTCGGCAGCCGCTTCGCCAATCCGGGCAACACGGTGGTGCTGCCAGGCTACGTGACGGCCGACGCCATGGCCGCGTACCGCACGGGTCGCTATGAAGTGCAGCTGAACGTCAACAATATCGGCGACACGCGCTACATCGTCTCGGGCCACGGTTCCAGCCCGAACCTGAGCTTGCCGGGCGCGCCGCGCAATGTGGCGCTGACCTTGCGCTATAGCCTGTAATTTTTGTCACTCCCTCAAAACCCGCTCGCGAGCGGGTTTTTTTCATGGGTGGGTAGCTGCGCCGGGCAGGCGGGCATTATTTAGAGGGAATGTTCGGTACCGCTAAATTAATATTGACTAAAGGCAATTTTTTCCAGCGGACTAAGCCTTGACTGGGATTGAGGGGTAAAATACCTGTCATACGGCACAGGCATGGTGCTTATATCTTGGTGATATGACACTACCACGACGCCGTATGACTTTTATTTACTCACATCATAGAGGCCTGAATATGGTTCAGATGTCCAGGCGCCAGTTCCTTCGGGTAACTGGCGCGACCATTGCTGGTTCCAGCCTCGCCCTGCTCGGTTTCGCACCGGGCCAGGCGATGGCGGAAGTGCGGCAATACAAGCTGTCTCGCACGACCGAGACACGCAATACCTGTCCTTACTGTTCGGTAGGATGCGGCGTCCTGCTGTATGGACTGGGTGACGGCGCGAAAAATGCCGTCTCCAGCATCATCCACGTGGAAGGCGATGCCGATCACCCGGTGAACCGCGGCACCCTGTGCCCGAAAGGCGCCAGCCTGGTGGACTTCATCCACAGCCCGAACCGCCTGAAAGTGCCCGAATACCGTGCGCCCGGCGGCACGGAATGGCAAGCGATCTCCTGGGATGTGGCGCTCGACAAGATCGCGCGCCTGATGAAGGATGACCGCGATGCCAACCTGATCGAAAAGAATGCCGACGGCAAGACCGTCAACCGCTGGCTCTCCACCGGCATGCTGGCCGCGTCCGCCGGCAGCAACGAGGTCGGTTACCTGACCCACAAGACAGTGCGCAGCATGGGGATGCTGACCTTTGATAATCAGGCGCGTGTATGACACGGACCGACGGTGGCAGGTCTTGCCCCGACGTTTGGCCGTGGCGCGATGACGAATCATTGGGTCGATATCAAGAATGCCGACGTGATTTTGGTCATGGGCGGCAATGCAGCAGAAGCACATCCTTGCGGATTCAAATGGGTAACGGAAGCGAAGGCGCATAACAAGGCCAAGCTGATCGTTGTCGATCCGCGTTTTACCCGTACCGCATCCGTGGCAGATTACTACTGCGCCACGCGTACCGGCACGGACATCGTCTTCCTCGGCGCGATCATCAATTATCTGCTGACGAACGACAAGATCCAGCATGAGTACGTGCGCAACTACACGGACATGCCCTTCATCGTGCGCGAAGACTATGCGTTCGAGGATGGCCTGTTCTCGGGTTTCGACAAGGAAAAAGGCAAGTACACCAACAAGGCCACCTGGGATTACGAGATCGGCGACGATGGCTACGCCAAGGTCGACCCGACCCTGGAACACCCGCGCTGCGTCTACCAGATGATGAAGAAGCACTACGCGCGCTACACGACCGAGATGGTCGAACGTACGTGCGGCGTGTCGGCCGACAAGTTCCACAAGGTGGCGGAAGCCCTGGCTTCGACCGCCGTGCCGGGACGCGCCGGCACCATCCTGTACGCGCTGGGTTGGACGCACCACTCGACGGGCGCGCAAACCATCCGCACGGGCGCCATGGTGCAACTGTTGCTGGGCAATATGGGCATCGCCGGCGGCGGCATGAACGCCTTGCGCGGCCACTCGAACATCCAGGGCTTGACCGATCTGGGCCTGATGTCGAACCTGTTGCCAGGTTACATGACCTTGCCCAACGAGGGCGAGCAGGATTTCGATGCGTATATCGACGCGCGCGCCACCAAGCCGCTGCGGCCGAACCAGCTCAGCTACTGGAGCAATTACCGCAAATTCCACGTCAGCTTCATGAAGACGTGGTGGGGTGATTTCGCCACGGCCGAGAACAACTACGCCTTCGACTACTTGCCAAAACTCGACAAGCCGTATGACTTGATGCAAGCCATCGAGAACATGCACCAAGGCAAGATGACGGGCTATATCTGCCAGGGCTTCAATGTGCTGGCCTCCGCGCCGAACAAGCAGAAGGTCACGGAAGCGCTGTCGAAGCTGAAGTTCCTCGTCATCATGGATCCGCTTGCCGTGGAAACGGGCGAATTCTGGAAGCCGCACGGGCAGTACCACGAAGTCGATCCCGCCAAGATCATGACGGAAGTGTTCCGCCTGCCGACGAGCTGCTTCGCCGAAGAGCGCGGTTCGCTGGTCAGTTCTTCGCGCGTCTTGCAGTGGCACTGGCAGGCGGCTGAACCGCCGGGCCAGGCGCGCAGCGACCTGGAGATCATGTCGGGCCTGTTCCTGCGCATGCGTAGCATGTACAAGAAAGAGGGCGGCAAGTTCCCCGATCCGATTCTCAACCTGACGTGGAATTATGCGCAGCCGCATAACCCGCAGCCGGAAGAAATCGCCCGCGAATTCAACGGCCGTGCGCTGGCCGACTTGTACGATCCGAAAGATCCGACCAAGCTGCTGGTGAAGAAGGGCGAGCAGTTGGCTTCGTTTGCGCAATTGCGCGACGATGGCACGACCACCAGCGGTTGCTGGATCTTCGCCGGCAGCTGGACGCAGGCGGGCAACCAGATGGGACGGCGCGACAATAGCGACCCGACCGGCATCGGCCAGACTTTGGGCTGGGCCTGGGCGTGGCCGGCGAACCGCCGCGTGCTGTACAACCGCGCCTCGTGCGACTTGAAGGGCAAGGCCTTCGATCCGACCCGCAAGCTGATCGAATGGAATGGCACGAACTGGAGCGGGGCCGACATTCCCGACTTCAAGGTCGACGAACCGCCGGAAAACGGCATGGGTCCGTTCATCATGCTGGGCGAGGGTGTGGCGCGCTTCTTTGCGCGTGGCGCCATGGCCGAAGGACCGTTCCCCGAGCATTACGAGCCGTTCGAAAATCCGCTGGGCTACAACCCCATGCATCCGAAAAACCCGCAGGCGACCAGCAATCCGGCCGCGCGCGTGTTCGCCGATGACCGGAAGATGTTTGGCACGCATGAGGAATATCCGCATGTAGCCACCAGCTACCGCCTGACCGAGCATTTCCATTACTGGACCAAGCATGCGCGCCTGAACGCCATCATCCAGCCGCAGCAATTCGTCGAAATCGGCGAAGAGCTGGCCAAGAGCATCGGCGTCGTTGCGGGTGGTGAAGTGCGCGTCAGTTCCAAGCGGGGTCACATCATCGCCAAGGCCGTCGTCACCAAGCGCATCAAGGCGTTGATGATCGAGGGCAAGCAGGTGCATACCGTGGGCCTGCCGCTGCACTGGGGCTTTACGGGCGTGGCCAAGCCGGGGTATCTGATCAATACCCTGACACCGGGCGTGGGGGATGCGAATTCGCAAACGCCGGAATTCAAGTCCTTCCTCGTGAAGGTGGAAAAAGCATGATGGGAGCTCAATAATGGCACTGCAATCCTTAGATATCCGGCGCCTGTCGGCTACCACGGTGACGCCGCCGCAAGCGCGCAGCCCGGTGACGGGCACCGTGGCCAAGCTGATCGATGTGTCGAAATGCATCGGCTGCAAGGCTTGCCAGACGGCGTGCATGGAATGGAACGACTTGCGCGATGAAGTCGGCGAAAACCATGGCACCTATGACAATCCGACGGACTTGACGCCGCAATCGTGGACGGTGATGCGTTTTGCCGAACACGAAAACAACGACGGCAACCTCGAGTGGCTGATCCGCAAGGATGGCTGCATGCACTGCGAGGACCCGGGCTGCCTGAAGGCCTGTCCGGCGCCGGGCGCCATCGTGCAGTACACGAACGGCATCGTCGATTTCCACCAGGAAAACTGCATCGGCTGCGGCTACTGTATCGCCGGCTGTCCTTTCGACGTGCCCCGCATTTCGAAAAAGGACGACCGCGCCTACAAGTGCACGCTCTGTTCGGACCGCGTCGCCGTGGGCCAGGAACCGGCCTGCGTGAAAACCTGTCCGACGGGCGCCATCGTCTTCGGCACCAAGGAAGACATGAAGGTGCATGCGGAAGAGCGCATCGTCGACCTGAAGTCGCGCGGTTTCGAAAACGCTGGCCTGTACGATCCGCTGGGCGTGGGCGGCACGCACGTGATGTACGTGCTGCACCATGCCGACAAGCCGAAGCTGTATTCGAACTTGCCGGAACGCCCGCGTATCAGCCCGATGGTGGGCTTCTGGAAGGGCTGGTCCAAGCCGCTGGCCGTGGCCGGCATGGCTGCCACGGCCCTGGCAGGCTTCTTCCATTACACGCGTGTCGGTCCGAACGAGGTGAGCAAGGATGAAGAGCACGAAGCGCTGGAAGAGGCCAAGCGCATCCGGGAGGAACAGCATGAGCCACTTTGAACATCATGATGGCAAGCTGCGCGACAAGGAGGGCAACCCGCTGATCCAGCGCTACAACCCGAACGAGCGCACGAATCACTGGGTCACCGCCATCACCTTCGTCATGCTGGCCCTATCCGGCCTGGCCATGTTCCATCCGTCGATGGCGTGGCTGGCGAATCTGTTCGGCGGCGGGCAATGGACGCGCATCCTGCATCCGTTTGCCGGCCTCGTGATGTTCGTCTCGTTCGCGATCCTGGTGGTGCGCTTCTGGCACCACAACAAGTTCGAAGACGGCGACAAGCAGTGGCTGAAACAGATGGACGACGTGCTCAACAACCGCGAAGAGAAGCTTCCGAAGATCGGCAAATACAATGCCGGCCAGAAGATCCTGTTCTTCGTGCTGCTCGCTTGCATGGTGGGCTTGCTGCTGTCTGGCATCGTGATCTGGCGCGCGTACTTCGCGTTCTATTTCCCGATTCCCCTCATCCGCGCGGCCGCCTTGCTGCATGCCGTGTGCGCGTTCGGCATCATCTGCGCCATCATCGTGCACATTTATGCGGCCCTGTGGGTCAAGGGCTCGATCGGCGCCATGGTGCGCGGCACCGTCACTTACGGCTGGGCGCGCAAGCACCACCCGAAGTGGTTTGAATCGGTGATTCGCAACAGCAAGGATTAAGCTGCTGCAAGTGACACCCTGCTGCAAGAGCCGGGGCCGGTCCCACAGGATCGGCCCCTTTCTCTTTATCGATTAAAATACTTTTACATCCCCTTTTTTGATGGGAACTCCATTGGTACAACGCATTCTTCAGCCAGGCGAAATCGAAGGCCTGGACCACAACGCGATTCCGCGCCTGCTGCTGCCGCAGCCTGACAGCCTGTTCAAGGCGCGCGCCTTGCGCTTGCGCGAACTGGCGCAAGGAAAAATCAAGGGCATTCCCGTCGACGCGGGCATGCAGGGCTACCTGGTGCTGATGGCCGCGCTGGCCGACGCGCAGGCTGCCGTGGTGGGAAAACTGGCGCCTGGCGCCGTGCCTGCCGCCGACCCTGACGCGCTGCGCCGCGCGATGCAGCACCGCATGCCCGTGCTCCCCGTCAACGGCGCTCGTCCGCCCGTCTGGCGCGACATTTTCGCCAGCCTGCTCGATGAACTGGCCGCCACGGCGGCAAGCCAGCCGGCCCTGTCCGGCGGCCTGACCCAGGTGTTGGCCCAGCTGCGCGCGCTCGACGCGCCGGCGCTGGACGCCTGCGCCGACGCCGTGCTCGATGAAAACGGCGACAACCTCAATCCCATGCATGCGCCATTCGTCGCGGCCGCCCTGCAAATCCTGTGGTCGGTGTCGGCCAGCGAACTGCGCGCCGCGCGCGTGCCGGACCTGGAAACGGGCACCCTGTGTCCCGTTTGCGGTTCGCACCCCGTTGCCAGCGTGATCCGCATCGGCGGCCAGTCGCAGGGCTACCGCTACCTGCACTGCGGCATTTGCGAAAGCGAATGGCATATGGTGCGCGTGAAGTGCTCGACCTGCGAACAGAATGGCAAGATCGCCTACCAGGGCCTGGACGCGGCTGATGCGGCGCCGTTCGACCCCGTGGCGGCGAAGGACGACAAATTGCCCAACAAGGCGAATGATCCGAAAAAAGTGGCGCGCGCGGAAACCTGCGACGACTGTCATACCTACCGCAAGGTCTTCAACCAGGAACACGATTACAACGTCGAGCCCCTGGCCGACGACCTGGCCAGCCTGATGCTCGACCTGCTCGTGGGTGAAGCGGGCTACCAGCGCGCCAGCGGCAATCCGCTGCTGTGGCTGGGGAAGAACGAAAGCAGCGAGGGCCAGCAAGCATGACGACGGGGCAAACCGTGCGCCTTCCGTCGGTAGACCGCATCCTGGGCGACGCGGCTTGCCTAGCCCTGATTGCGCACTACGGCCGCGTGCAGACCCTGGCCTGCGCGCGCGCCGTGCTGGCCGAACTGCGCACCGCCATGCTGGCGGGCGCAGTCTGCGAAGAGGGCGCATCGACCGTCGCCATCGTCGCGCAAATGGCCGAACGGCTGCAATCGCAATCGCGCTCGCAGCTGCGCGCCGTCTTCAACCTGACGGGCACCGTGCTGCACACGAACCTGGGACGCGCATTGTTGCCCGACGCCGCCGTGCAAGCCGTGGTGGAAGCCTTGCAGTGGCCGATGAATCTGGAATTCGACCTGGAGACGGGTAAGCGGGGCGACCGCGACGACCTGGTCGAGGAATTGCTGCGCGAACTGACGGGGGCTGAAGCGGCCACCATCGTCAACAACAATGCGGCCGCCGTGCTGCTGATGTTGAACACCCTGGCGCAGAACAGGGAAGTCATCGTCTCGCGCGGCGAGCTGGTGGAAATCGGCGGCGCCTTCCGCATCCCCGACGTCATGACGCGCGCCGGCGCCGTGCTGCGCGAAGTGGGCAGCACCAACCGCACGCACCTGGCCGACTACGCGAACGGCGTGAATGAAGATACTGCCCTCTTGATGAAGGTCCATTGCAGCAATTACGCGATCACCGGTTTCACGAAAAGCGTGGAGCTCGACGAACTGGTACCGCTGGCGGCAAAACATGGGGTGCCGACGGCCGTGGACCTGGGCAGCGGCACCCTCGTCGACCTGGCGCAGTACGGCTTGCCGCATGAAACGACGGTGCGCGAAACTATCGCAGCGGGCGCCGACCTGGTGACCTTCAGCGGCGATAAATTGCTGGGCGGGCCGCAGTGCGGCGTCATCGTCGGGCGCGCCGACCTGATCGCGAAGATCAAGCGCAATCCATTGAAACGCGCACTGCGCGTGGGCAAACTGACCCTGGCCGCCTTGGCCCCCGTGCTGCAGCTCTACCGCGCACCGGACTTGCTGGCCGAACGCCTGACCACCTTGCGCCTCTTGACGCGTCCCGCCGCCGCCATGCGTGCGCAGGCGGAAACCCTGCTGCCGCTGGTGCAAGGCGCGCTGGGCATGCAGTACGTGGTGACGGCTGAAGCCATGAAAAGCCAGATCGGCAGTGGCGCCTTGCCTGTCGATCAGTTGCCCAGTTTTGGCCTGGCGCTGCGCAGCGCCCCAGGCTCGCGCCTGAGCAATCCCTTGGGAACGCTGGAACAGCGCCTGCGCGCCTTGCCGTGCCCCGTGATCGGGCGCATCGGGCAAGATACCCTGTGGCTCGATTTGCGCTGCCTGGAAGCGGCGCACGAGACGGCCTTCATCGCGCAGCTCGACGAGTTGGCCGCATGATCGTCGGCACCGCAGGCCATATCGACCATGGCAAGACGACGCTCACGCGCGCGCTGACGGGCGTGCACACGGACCGGCTGAAGGAAGAGCAGGCGCGCGGCATCTCGATTGAACTCGGTTATGCCTACCTGCCGCTGGCGGATGGCACGGTGCTGGGCGTGATCGACGTGCCGGGCCACGAAAAATTCATCCGCACCATGGCTTCCGGCGTGACGGGCATCGACTTCGCCCTGCTGGTGGTGGCGGCCGACGACGGCATCATGCCGCAGACGCACGAGCACCTGGCCATTTTGCAGCTGCTGGGCGTGACGCGCGGCGCCGTCGCGCTGACCAAGATCGACCGCGCCGACAGCGCCCGCGTGGCGCAGGTGGAAGCGGAGATCGAGGCGCTGCTGGCCGGCACGCCGCTGGCGGGCAGCCCGATTTTCCCCACCGTCGCCAACCGCGACAATGATGCCGGCGTGGCCGCCTTGCTGGCGCAACTGACGCAGGTGGCGCGCAGCCTGCCGCAACGCGACGAGCGGCGCTTGTTCCGCCTCGGCGTGGACCGCGTGTTCACCTTGTCGGGGCAGGGCACCATCGTCACCGGCACGGCGCTGGCGGGACGCGCGCAGGTGGGCGACATGCTGCAGCTGGCGCCCGGTGGCGCGCAGGCGCGGGTGCGCAGCATCCATGCGCAGAACCGCGCGGCCGAAACGGGCATGGCGGGCCAGCGCCTGGCGCTGAACCTGGCCGGCATCGACCGCGAGCGCATCGAACGGGGCAACTGGATCGTCGCGCCGGCGCTGGCGCAGTGTTCCGAGCGCCTCGACGTGGAACTGACCCTGCTGCCCGACGCCGGCGTGCAGCTGAAAGCCTGGTCGCCGCTGCACGTGCACCTGGGTGCGGCGCACCAGCTGGCGCGCGCCGTCATGCTCGATGGCGAGACGCTGTCACCGGGGCAGACGGGGAGAGTACAGCTGGTGTTCGACGCCCCCATGCACGGCGTGCCGGGCGACCGCTTCGTCGTGCGCAATGCGCAAGCGACGCAGACGGTGGGTGGCGGCATGGTGCTCGATCCGTTCGGCCCTGCGCGCAAGCGGCGCAGCCCGGCCAGGCTGGCCTGGCTCGATGCCCTGGCCGCGTTTGTCGCGCAGGGCGACTATGCGGCCCTGCTGGCGCAAAGCCCGCTGGGCTTGCGCGAGTCGCTGCTGGTGCGCCTGTCCCTGCTGCCGCCAGACGCCCTGGCGCTGCCGCCCGATACCCGGCGCATCGCCCTGCGCGCAAACGACGCCCTGCTATTGGCGCCGCCAGCGTTGCTGGCGCTGGAAGAGAGGGTGCTGACTGCCCTGGCTATCTTCCACGCGCGCGCGCCCGACGAGGCGGGGCCGGAACTGTGGCGTCTGAAACGCATCGTCGACGCGGAGATGGAAGACGCCTTGTGGAGCCACCTGGTCGAAGGCTTGCTGGCGCAGGGCAGCGTGCTGGCGCGCGGCGCCAGCCTGCACTTGCCGACGCACAGCGTGGAATTGACGCCGCAGGAGCAATCGATGGCCGAGCCCTTGCTGGCAGCGTTGGAGCAGGGGCGTTCCGATCCGCCCTGGACGCGCGACCTGGCGCGCGACTTCGGCCTGGCCGAGGACGAAACGCGCCGGCTGTTGCGCAAACTTGCCAAGGCAGGGCAGATCAGCCAGGTGGTGCACGACCTGTTCTATCACCAGGCGGCGCTGGCCGAGCTGGCGCAACTGGTGCGGGAACTGACGCAAAAGGCAGAAGAGGAAGCCGGCTTGCCTGCCGGTTCTGGCGCCGTGGGCGCGGCCACCTTCCGCGACGCCAGCGGCCTGGGCCGCAAGCGGGCGATCCAGGTCTTGGAATTCTTTGATCGCGTCGGTTATACTCGTCGTGTTGGCAATGGGCATCTATTACGCCCGCAGGTGCTGTGGTCCTACACCGCAGCCTTGCCCAACAGCTAAGTATTAAGTAACCCCCAATAAATTATTGTGATTTCTGACTTCCATAACCGACGCTCTGCAGCGTTGCCCGCTGCTAGCAGTGCTTGCACTGCGTCGCAACAGGCGCCTTGCATAGCATCCGGTTCTGTTCGTCATTATTTCACAATAATTTCCCGAGGATTACTTAGCTCAGGCACCGCGGAAAGCACACTCATCCGGTGATGTGGCCGGGCTTCAAACCCGGTGGAGGGCGTCAGACGTTCTCCCGTAGGTTCGACTCCTACTGTTTTCCGCCACTTGCTTTTCCGTCGACCCCTCTCCCTAATGTCGCTCTCATTACGCTCTACCGGCGTTGGCTTGTTGCCACGTTGCCGCAGATTCACACTGCAATAGTAGCCATCAAATCAAGACGTTTTCGTTTGATTGGCAGTGCGCATGAAATCAACGAATGCACGCAGCTTTCCGGGCATGTGCTCGCGATGCGGATAGTAGAGATGAAAAGCGTCATCCAATGCCCAGTGCTGCTTCAGTATCTGCCGCAGCATGCCGTTGGCTAACTCCTGCTTCGCAAAATCTTCCAGGATGAAAGCGATGCCCTGGCCTTGTATTGCAGCGTCGAGCACGGATCGCATCTCGTCAAAAATAAAGCGCCCTTGAACGTCGATTTGTACCATCTGACCGCGATCTTCGAACTTCCAGTCATACAGCCTCCCGCCGACGCAATAGCGCTGGCGCAGGCAGTTGTGCTTGAGCAGTTCAGCCATCGTTTGTGGTTCACTGCGCTCGCGGAAATAATCGGGCGCTGCCACCACGATTCTCTTTTGCACTGCTCCCAGTTGCACAGAAATCATGTCATTTTGCAGTTTCCTCCCCATGCGTATGCCGATGTCAAAGCCGGCGCTGACGATATCGCTCAGCTGATTATCGAGCGAGATCTCGACATTAATCAGCGGGAACTGTTCCAGGAACGACGCCATGTGCGGCTCGATCAAGATACGGTAGGCAACATAGGATGAACTGACGCGTAACATGCCCGACGGTTGATCGGTCGTGAGCAAAGCTTGTGACAAGGAGTTTCTGATCAAGGCAAGTGCAGGTGCCAATGTCGCGTTCAATGACGCGCCAGCCTCGGTCAGACTGACACTGCGTGTGGTGCGATTGAACAGCCGCACATTCAGTTGTGCTTCCACGTTTTTGATCGTGCGGGATACCGCAGTCGGCGTGACGCCTATTTCTGCGGCAGCGCGAGCGAAGTTCAAATGCCTGGCGGCAGCCTCGAAGGTCAGCAGACCTGGAAGGTGCAACGGCGGTGAAGGGAGGGCGCGCCCTGCATCCTTAGTGCTGGCCGGACCTTCTATTATGACTTTTTGCTCATACTGTATCTCCACCTATGACTATTTACGTCATTATCTCCGATCTGCATACTGATCACATCAAGCAAATCAATCCGGCTAGGCCAGCCATCTTTCGAGAAAAGAAGCATGAACAAAATCTTTGAACCCCTGACATTGCGCGGTGTCACCCTGCGCAACCGCTACGCCCTCAGCCCGATGTGCCAGTACACGGCAAAAGACGGCTACGCAAGCGACTACCACGCCGTCCACTACGGCCGTTTCGCATTGGGCGGCTTCGGCCTGATGATGGTCGAGGCGACTGCCGTCTCGCCAGAAGGACGGATCACGCATGGCGACCTGGGCCTGTGGAATGACGCACACATTCCCGGCCTGGCGCGCATCGCTGCCTTTGCCAAGGCCTATGGCGCCACGCCTGGCATCCAGATCGGCCATGCGGGGCCGAAAGCGAGCATCCAGCGCGCCTTTGAAGGCAACGGCCCCTTGAACGACGAGGACGCCGCACGCGGTGATATCCCTTGGAAAGTGGTGTCGCCCAGCGCACGTCCGGTGGCCGACGGCTGGCTGCGGCCCACCGCCCTCGACGCTAGCGGCATCGCCAAGGTCCGTGACGATTTTGTTGCTGCGGCCCGCCGCGCGCTGGAGGCAGGCTTCGATGTACTCGAGCTGCACTTTGCGCACGGCTTTCTGCTCAACGCTTTCCTCTCACCGCTGACCAATGACCGCAGCGATGAATACGGCGGCAGCTTCGAGAACCGCATCCGCCTGCCTTTGGCTATCGCCCGCGAAGTGCGCGCGGTCTGGCCGCAGGACAAGCCACTGTTCGTGCGTCTGTCGGCAGTCGATGGCAGCAGCAGTGGCTGGACTATCGATGACAGCGTCGCTCTGGCCGAAGCCCTGAAGGCGGTCGGTGTCGACGTCATCGACTGCTCGTCCGGTGGTTTCGGCGTATATGAATACCCGAACGGCTATGGCTTCCAGGTGCCGTTCGCCGCACAGATCCGCCGCGAAGCCAATACTGGCACCATGGCCGTCGGCATCATCGTCGATCCGGCGCAGGCCGAAGCCATCATCGCTTCCGGTCAGGCCGACCTGGTCGCACTGGGCCATGCGGCGCTGCGCGATCCGCACTTTCCCCTGCATGCACAGCAGGCGCTGGGAGCGGCTAACCCGGACGCAGCCTATGCCAATTGGAATGTCCAGGCCGGCTGGTGGCTCGACCACCGCGCCAGCAAGTTGGCACAGTTGGGTGCATGGTCCCCGGCACCGGCGGCTAGCGCGTCTACCTACAAGGATTGAACCCCATGCCGGCCAGGGCGGCCGGTTTTTTAGTATTAACAACCAGGAGTAAAAACATGAGCAAACCGACCTATGTGCAGGACTATCAGGCCATCGTCGAAGTACTGAACAAGTACAAGGAAGGCTGCAAGCAAGCCGATAGCAGCATCATGAAACCGGCCTTCAGCGGGCAGGCAACGATGTTCAGCGTTGACGCCGAAGGCAAGCTGACTGGCGGAGGTATCCAAAACCTGTTCGACGGCATCGACACCGCTTTCCAACCATCGCCTGAAGCTCAGGGGGCAATCGTCAGAGTCGACATCGTCGGCACCGCCGCCAGTGTGCGCATCGACACGAACGATGTTTCAGGCTTCTGCTTCACCGACTTCTTCCACTTGCTGAAAGTCGAAGGCAAGTGGACGATCGTCAGCAAGATATTCCATACCCACGTCGCGCCCTGAGCGCGGCACTAAAGCCGCTGAATCCGCGCGCTCGGATTACAGCGGCAAAGTCCACACACGTCCTTCCCTGGCACGAGAGCTTGGCCATCAAGCGCTTTGAACTATTTGCCAGCTCAGGTGCGGGCCAATACCGGCAAGGGTTGCCGCGGAAGTAAAGCCTCTTTTTCCCAGCGGGCGATGACCAGCGGCGCGACGGCGTTACCGAGCACATTGAGGGTCGTCGTGCCACTGTCGATGATCCGGAAAATGCCGGCGATCAGGGCAACGCCTTCCAGCGGCAGTCCGGCCGAGGCCAGCGTGGCGGACAGGATAATGATGGCAAAGCCAGGAACGCCGGCCGCGCCTTTCGATGTCAGCACCATGGTGATCACCAGCATTGCCTGTTGCGTCGCCGACAGGTCGATGCCATACAATTGCGCTATGAAGATGGTGGCGACGCCAAGAAAAATCGCCGCGCCGTCCAGGTTGAAGGCATAGCCGACCGGCACCACGAAGCTGACGATACGCCGTGGCACCCCATAGGCTTCGAGCTTTTCCATCAGTTGCGGCATGACGGCAGCCGAGGCCGCGCTTGAAAATGCCAGCAGCAATTCATCCCTGAAATAACGTATCAACTTGAAGATGTTTTCGCCGATCAGGTAGCAGATGCCGCCGAGCACCACCAGCGCAAACAGCAGCAGCGCCAGGTACACCACGCCGATCAGCTTTAACAGCGGCAACAGCGAAGCGAAACCGAAACTGCACACGGTGGCCCCTATCATGCCGAACACGCCAATCGGCGCGTAGGCCATCACGATGCGCACCACCCTGAACATGGTATCGAGTATGCCTTGCAGCATGGCCAGTACCGGCGCGCTCCTGGCCTGTGGCAGGGAATTGAGGGACAGGCCGAACAGCACGGCGAAGAATAGTATCGACAGCAATTTTCCTTCCGACAGGGCCACGAAAATATTTTCCGGGACAATGTTCTGCAGGATGACCAGCGCGCCTTTGGGTGGCTCCATTTTCATCGCCGTGGCGCCATGGACCATGGAGGAGATATCGGTACCCGTGCCAGGCTGGAACAGATTGGCCAGCAACAAGCCGACGACAATGGCCAGGCTGGTGATGGCGAAAAAGTAGCCGATCGACTTCATGCCCATGCGGCCGAACGACTTGTTATCGCCGCCGGCAATGCCAAGCACCATGCAGCAGAACACCAGCGGCACCACCACCATCTTCATCATCTTGATAAAGATATCGCCCAGGGGCTTGAGCACTTGCGAACTCACCCAGTCCTGGTGCAAGGGATGCGTATTGAAATACCAGCCGACCAGTATGCCCAGCGCCAGTCCGATGGCGATTTGTACAACCAAAGAAATCCGTTTCATCCCTGTCCCCGTTTTATTGTATGGCAATTGGGCACGGGCCAGACCCGTGCCACCGGTATTACTTGGCGAACAGCTGGTCGATGTTCTGGAAGGCCTTGAATTCGAGGGCGTTACCGCATGGGTCAAACAGGAACATGGTGGCCTGCTCGCCGACCTGGCCCTTGAAGCGGATGTAAGGTTCGATGACGAACTTCGTGCCAAAGGTTTTCAGGCGCTCGGCCAGGGCTTCCCATTCGCTCCAGCCCAGCACGACACCGAAGTGCGGCACCGGCACGTCATGCCCATCGACGGGGTTCGAATGCACGTGTTCCTGCGAGGCCGTCTTGGGGTGTTCATGGATCACCAGTTGATGGCCAAAGAAGTTGTAGTCGACCCATTGCGTGCTGGATCGCCCCTCGTCCAGGCCAAACACATCGCTGTAGAAGCGGCGCGCCGCCGGCAAGTCATAGACGGGAATGGCAAGGTGGAAAGGTGAAAGGCTCATGGTGAAATCTCCTGTTGGTGTGTGGTCAGCGTCGTGATCCGGCGCGATGCGGGGAAGTCAATGACGCTGCTCAAGTATTGTAGAATCTCGAAATGGAAAAAATAATCAATATATTTTTTCCATAAACACAAATAGGATTGATGAATGATACGAGAACTCAAAACCCTGGTATCGGTCGCGCGCGAGGGCACGTTTGCAGCTGCCGGCGACAAGATCGGCCTGACGCAAGCGGCGGTCAGCGCACAGATGCAGCGCCTGCAGGCCGAACTGGGCTTGTCCTTGTTCGACCGCGCGGGACGCTCCGCTCGGCTCAACAAGATGGGGCATCAGATACTGGAGCAGACCCAGGAGTTGTTACGCCTGTACGACAACCTGGGCTCCGCAAGTGCCGGCGCGCCGGCCGCCAAAGTGACCATAGGCGCGATCGCCTCAGTGCAGCGTTCCTTCCTGCCGGATGCCTTGGCCGCGCTGCACCAGCGATTGCCCGATTGCCGCACGCGCGTTTTACCTGGCTTGTCAATGGAGTTGTTGAACATGGTAGATGCGGGCGAGATCGACATGGCGGTCATCATTCGCCCACCCTTCGCACTGCAGAGCGACTTGCGCTGGACCACGCTGGCGCGCGAACCGTTCCGTTTGATCGTGCCACGGGACGTGCCCGGTGATGACTGGGTGGAGTTACTGTCGCAGCAGCCTTTTGTCCGTTATGACCGCGCCTCGTTCGGTGGGCGCCAGGTCGATCGTTTCCTGCGAAAAATGCATTTGCCTTTGCGCGAAGTGTGCGAAGTCGACGAACTCGATGCGATCATCAAGCTCGTGGCCAATCGCGTTGGTGTTGCCTTGCTGCCACAAACTGCTGCCCACCGACGTTGGCCGGCTGCAATACGCGTTATCGACCTGGGGCCACACACCTTCCATCGGGATATCGGGTTGGTACACCGCTCTCAGGCGAACCTCAGCGCTCCTGCGCGCATGCTGGTGGATCTGATGGTAAAACAATGAGGGACGGTTCAAGTTTCTCTTCTGACATAACTGCGGGCCGATGGTAACATCGGCTTGAATCCCCTGTAGTGGAAGAAAGCAAGCATGAAACAAGCAAGCATGGCAGGGCTGCTGGCAGTGGCGCTGCTGATGCCAGCGCTGGCCGCGGCGGTGGACGTGCGCATCGTCGGCGAGCATTTGCCGCCGTCGAGCATGATGGAAAACAATGTCGTCGTGGGACGTGAAACGCTCAAGGTGCGTGACATCATGGCGCGCGCCGGTCTTTCCTACAGCATTGAATTGCTGCCGTGGAAGCGTGCGTATGCGCAGGCGCTGCGCGAGCGTGATACCTGCATCTTTTCCACCAGCCGCACGCAAGAGCGCGAAGCGCAATTTCGCTGGATCGGCCCCCTCAATGAGGCGGAATGGATACTTTACGGCCTGGCCGAGCGGCACCTGGCGCTGCGCACGCTAGCCGATGCGCGCGGCCTGGTAATTGGCACGGTGCTCGGCGACGCGCGCGACGCCTACCTGCGCCAGCGAGGCCTGAGCGTGGCGCCCGTGACGCAGGAGTGGCTCAATCCGCAAAAGCTGCTGCTCGGACGCATCGACCTGTGGGCCGTCGGCATGGCGGTGGGCAGCAAGCCGTTTGCTGGCAAGGAGTGGGAGGGCAAGGTGGTGCCGCTGCTGACTTTCAACCGCGTGCAGACTTACCTCGCCTGCAACAAGGAATTGCCCGAGGCGCAGGCGGCGGCCATGCAGCGGGCGGCGGCGGCCATGCGCCGCGACGGCAGCATGGCGCGCGAACATATGCGCTGATTCAGTGCGCTGATTCAGCTCTCCAGCCACTGGCGCACGCAGTTGCGTCCTTCGCGCTTGGCCTGGTACAGGGCCTGGTCCGCATGGCTGTAGGCCGTTTCGAAGGCCGTGCCGGCGCGGTTCCAGCTCAGGCCCACGCTGACGGTGATGGCGCGCGTGATGGGCGCCGCATGGCGCTGGCGGCCGACGCTCTCGCAGATGCGCTGTGCGATTTGCGCCGCGTCGTCGCGCGAGGAGGTGGGCCAGACCACGGAAAACTCTTCGCCGCCGACCCGGCCGATGGCCGTCTCCTGTCCCAGTAATCCTTTCAGGCAGTCGACCACGGCCTGGATCACGCCGTCGCCGGCCGGGTGGCCGAAATCGTCGTTGACCTGCTTGAACAGGTCGATATCGAGCACGATCAGCGCCATGTCGCCCTGCGCCAGGCAGCGCGAGGCGTGGTCGATCACGGCACCGCGGTTCAGGGCGCCCGTCAGCGGGTCGTGCGTGGCGCGGTATTCGAGCTGGCCGGCCAGGGTTTGCAATTGGCGGTTCAGCAAATGCATGTCGCGCTCGGCGCGGTCGCTGCGGCCGATCAGGCGCCGTGTTTCGCGCATCAGCCGCTCGTAGTGATTGATCAGTTCACCGAGCACGCGCCGCTGTTCTGCGCTCGACGCGCTGGCGTCGGCATGCATGCGGCGCGCGGCAGCCAGTGCCGCCGCTTCCACGGTGAACAGGTCGGGTTCCAGGTCGGCCTCGGAGATGGCGGCGCGCATGCCCTAGCTGCCCTGCACGGGATGGTCGCGGAAGTCCAGCGCCGTAAAGTCCTGCTGCAGCTCCTGGCCGAATTCCAGGATGGTGTCGTCGTCCTCGTCGTGATACCAGTTCAGGCGCACCTGGTTGCCGTCGACAGCGGCCTGGTTCAGGGTGTCGAACAGGGTAAACAGCATCTTCGTGCTCGAGCTGTTGAAGTAGGCCAGCGAGACGTTGACGGTGATGGCGCTCTCGCGGCAGGCGTCCAGGTAGGCGCGCACGGTGGCGATCAGCGGGCCATAGAAGGCGGCCGCGTTTTCCGGATACGACTCGCCCTTGATCGACAGGGTGTGCTGCTCGAAACGGAAGTCGATTTCGGGCGAACTCGGGGTCGCGGCGATGAACAGTGGTGACGGTAATTGCATATGCTTTCCTGAGTCGGCTCTTTCAAATGATGGCTTTGATGCAGAAGATGGTGTGGCCCGGCTCCTGGGGATCCTGGACGAATTCGAATTCCAGCGGCTCGCTGGCGTCGCGCGCCATGGTGAGAAAACCCAGGCCCGCACCCTTGCTGTCGGCCGGCGCTTCCTCGCGCAAGGCCTTCTTGTAGGCGAGGCGGATTTCTTCCATCGTCATAGTGTGCAGCGGCTCCAGGCGGGCGCGGATCTGCGCCACGTTGTCCGTCGAGACGGGGTTGGCGCACAGTAGAAAAAAACTGTCGCCGCGCGTGCCGATGCAAAATGAACCGCGCCGCATCTGCTGGTCCAGTTGCGCATCGGGCGTCAGGCTGTCGGCGGAATAGTGCATGATGTTTTGCGACATCTCGATGAACGAGGAAAAGATGCGCCGGCGCGTGGGCCCGGCCGCGCCGGCCGTATCGAGGCGCGCCTTGACGGTTTCGGAAATGGCGCTCACCACGTGCTGCGAGAAATAGCCCACGTAAAAAAGATGATGTTGCGCTTGCGCGCTACATCCCAAAACTCATTGAATTCTTCGTACAGCACGTCCGTGCTCCTGGCTAGCCGGTGACCCGGTTTCTTGTTGATAAGGTGGCTCGATGGCGCCCAACTACAGGCGGAAACAGAAAAAGGTCAGGTCGTCGCGGCGCGGCTGCTTGCCTTGCCAGGCGGTGCTGTCCTGCAGCAGCGCCGCCGCCACGTCGCAGGCCGGTGCGTCGCGCTGCGCCAGCAACTGCTCGCGCATGCGCCGCTTGCCGTAGGCGATGTCGCGCGCGCCGCCGATCTGGTCGAGCAAGCCGTCGGTGGTGACGAACAGCACGCTGCCGGCGGGAATGTCCAGCGTCTCGTTGTGCCAGCGGTAGCCGGCCGGCGTGTCGACATAGCCCACACCCATGCGCGCGCCATCGATGGCGCGCACGCCGTCTTCGCCCGGCGCGACCACGTGCAGCGCCAGTTTCGCCCCCGCGAAACGCAGGCTGGCGCTGGCCGTGTCGTAGCACAGGAAGGCGCAATCCATGCCGTCGTTCGAGCCCGCGTGGCCGGTGGCTTCGCCGTTGCTGGCGCCGTCCTGGCCCAGCAGGGTCTTGATGGCACGGCTGACGGCGCCAATCAGGGCGGCCGGATCGTGCGGCCCCAGCTCGCGCAGGGCCTGGCTCAGGGCCGACGAGGCGATCAGGGTCATGAAGGCGCCCGGCACGCCGTGGCCGGTGCAGTCGGCGATGGCGGCGAACCAGCCGCCTGCGTGGCGCTCGAAGAAGTAAAAATCGCCGCCGACGACGTCGCGCGGCTGCCATTCCAGGTGGGCGTCGGGCAGGGTGGCGCGCAGTTCCGCATCGGAGGTGCGCAGCAGGGCGCGCTGGATCACGCTGGCGTAATCGATGCTGTGCATGATCTGCCGGTTCTTTTCCGCCTGCATGGTGGCTACCACGTTCATCAGCTGCAGGCCGAAGCCCACGCCGGCCAGCGCGCCATCGTCGGTGATGATGAAGCCGTCAGCCAGCGCCTTTTCGCCCGCTTCCACGGCGCGGAAGGTGAGGTCTTCGATGCTCATGGCGCCGTCGACGATCAGCGGCTCCTTGTCCATGAAGGCGATGCAGCTCTTCTTGCCGTACACCTCGTGATAAAAAGGCTTGGACATCTGCGACATGAAGATGTTGCGGCTGATCAAGCCGATGGGACGCCGCTGTTCCGTGACGGGCAGGCTCATCATGTCGCGCCGTTCCGTGAACAGTTCCAGTACGGCGAAATTGCTGGCGTCGGCCTGCACGGATTCCGTGGGAATGCACAGATCAAACGCCACGGACGTGCGATAACGGGGAAGATGCAATCGAGAAGCGTTGAACTCCACAGCGGCTACCTTTACATGACGATCGGACCCTTGTTGTCGCGACGGCAAGGCGGCTGACAAACAGGCAATATCATTATGGTAGCCTTTGAATATGACGGCTTGATTACCAGCTTGTCAAAACCGTATGCAAGATGGCTGCATGGCAAGCTGGTGCCGGGCTTACAGGCGGCGGGCCAGCGCCTGCGTCTGTGCCAGCCAGCGCGCCCGCTGCGCGTCGGTGGAATCGATCAGGGGACCAAAGCTGGCCACCTTGACGGGCTTGACGCCGCAAAATTCCAGGGTCGTCTTGCGCAATTGGTGTATGCCGGGCATGTGGTAGACCCAGCGGAAATACCAGGGCGGCGTGTCCATCGTCACCAGCAGCTGGGCCGTGCGGCCCTTCAGCAGCTGCGCCGGAAAAGCCTTGCCCGGGCGATACTTGAAGGCAAAGCCAGGCAGGAAGATGCGGTCGATGAAACCCTTCAGCAAGGCCGGCGCGCCGCCCCACCAGATCGGGTAGGCGAACACAAGGTGCTCGGCCCAGCTGATGGCTTCCTGCGCCGCCAGCAAGTCCGCTTCCAGCGGCTGTACCTGGCGGTAGCCTTCATGCAGGTTCTGGTCGAAGTCCAGCTGGCCCAGGCGCAGCTCGCGCACGGTGTGGCCCGCGCTGCGGGCCGTGGTGGCGTAGGCCTCGGCCAGGGCGGCGCAGAAACTGTCGCCGGACGGGTGGCCGAGGATGATCAGGATACGTTTTGGTACCGTGTTGGGCATGATGCAGGCTTTCCAGTAAAGAACAGCTTGCATGCTAAAGCCTGCCCCTAATGGCAGAGTCAAGCGCGGTGTGAGGTGACAGGTTCAGGCGGCCGCTTGCAGGTGCTGGCGCGCCAGGCAGTCGCCGATTTCCGTGTCGATGTCGGCCAATTGCGCGTCGAGCTGACGCAGGCGGGCGATATCGCGCTGCACCTGTGCGCGCTTGGCGGCGATGTGCTGCGACAGGGCGGCCCAGTCCGTCTCGTCGCCTGCCAGGACGGGCAGCAGTTCGGCCAGGCGGAAGCCCAGGGTCTGCGCCTGGCGTATGAGTTTGACTTGCGCCAGGTCTTGCTGCGTGTAGACGCGGTAGGCGCCGGAACGGCGCACGTCGCCCAGCAAGCCCAGCGCTTCATAGTGGCGCAAGGCCTTGGGCGAGGTGCCCGCCAGGCGGGCGATTTCTCCGATGTACATGGGTGATCCTTTCTCAAGCTTGAACGAATCTTACCCCAAGGCACTGGCGCCCAGGCGGCCCAAGCCCCGTCAGGCCCGGCGCGGCGGGATTTTCTTCGCCGTGCACTCGGCGCAGGTGCCGTACAGCGACAGCGCGTGCTCATGCAGTACGAAGCCACGCTCGGCGGCGATCTCGTTCTGCCGCAGTTCGATGCCTTCGTCGACGAATTCATCGACCTTGCCGCAACCCGTGCAGACCAGGTGGTCGTGATGCTGGCCTTCGTTCAATTCGAAGACGGCGTGGCCCGATTCGAAATGCCGGCGAAACAGGATGCCCGCTTCGGCAAACTGCATCAGCACGCGGTAAATGGTGGCCAGGCCCACGTCGATTTTTTCGGCCAGCAAGAGTTTGTAGACATCGTCCGCACTCAGGTGCTTGATCGTGCCTTCTTGAAACAGCTGCAGAATCCGCAAGCGGGGGATGGTTACTTTCAAGCCCGATTCACGCAGTTCCCTCAATATATCCATGTCTCCCATTCCTTTTCGTAGTCGTCTAGCGAGGTAGTACATTATATCGCAAATGATAATCATTACTATTCTCATATGCGAACTGAACATATTATGTTGCGCGCGCAGGCGGCGATCCAGTGACATCGGTGCAAGTGGCGATTGCGTGGCGGGCAACTTGGGCCAGCAGTGGTCGAAGATGGAAAAATAGCGCTCGGATCGCTACACTGTGCAGCAGGGAATAACAATGGAGGGGGCATGGACCGATTTGATGCGATGCGCATTTTTACCCGCATCGTCGAACTGCGCAGTTTCACGCAGGCGGCGCATGACCTTGGCTATCCGAAGGCGACCGTCACGCATGCCATCAAGCAGCTCGAAGCGCGGCTGCGCGTGCGACTGCTGCAGCGGACCACGCGGCAAGTCACGCCCACGCCTGATGGCGAGGCGTATTACCAGCGCTGCGTGCGCCTGCTGGCGGACCTGGAAGAAACGGAAGCCGTGTTTTCCTCGGCGGCGCAGCAGCCGGCCGGCAAGTTGCGCATCGACCTGCACGCGACCCTGGCCATGCATTTCGTCATGCCCGTGCTGGACCAGTTCTGCACCCGCTATCCGCTGATCGAACTGGAAATCGGCATGGGAGACCGCCTCGTCGACCTGGTGCGCGAAGGCGTCGATTGCGTGCTGCGCGTGGGCGAACTGGGCGACTCGTCGATAGTGGCGCGTCGGCTGGCGCTGCTGGAACAGGTGACCTGCGCCAGCCCCGCCTACCTGGCCGCGCACGGCACGCCGCACACGCTGGCGGACTTGGCGAGCCACCGCGCCGTCAATTTCTTTTCCGCCCAGACGGGCAAGATCTGGCCCTTCGATTTCAAAGTGGCTGGACAGCGGCATAGCGTGGCCTTGCCGGGCACCGTGTCCGTCAACAATGCGGACGCGTATCACGCCTGCTGCCGTTCCGGAATGGGCTTGATCCAGGCGCCCCGTTATCACCTCGAGCAGGCACTGGCGGCTGGCGAACTGGTGGAAGTGCTGGCGGACTTGCGTCCCGACCCCTTGCCCGTGTCCGTGCTGTATCCCCACCACCGGCAACTGTCGCCGCGCGTGCGCGTGTTTGCCGATTGGGTCGCCAGCCTGTTTGCCGAACCGGCTTAATTTTGCAATGCCGCATTTTCTTGACCTGGGCAAAGAAAAAAAATCCCTCTAGTGATGCCATCTAGCACTATTTGATGTGGATCAAAGTTTTTGCTGCACTGCACTCATAGACTTCGCAGCGTTACTTAACGACAAAAAGAGGGAACTAGAATGAAAAAGTCCGCAACTGCAGCAGCAATCGTCCTGGCCGCCATCGGCGCATTCGCCAGCAACGCCATGGCACAGGAAAGCCCATGGCTGGTCCGTGCCCGCGCCGTGCACCTCGATCCGGCCGATAAATCTGCTCCTGTTGGTGGCGTCGGCGCATCCGACCGGTTGACGGTCAGCAGCAAGACGATTCCTGAAATCGATATTTCGTACTTCTTTACCCCGAATATCGCTGCCGAGCTGATCCTGACCTATCCGCAAAAGCATGACGTCAAGCTCGATGGCAACAATATCGGTACCTTCAAGCATCTGCCGCCGACGCTGTCGCTGCAATACCACTTCATGCCTGAAAAACAGTTCAGCCCATACGTGGGTGCAGGCGTGAACTACACGAATATCTCCGACGTGAAATTGCTGAACGGCGCCGGTCGCCTGGAACATGACAGCTGGGGCTACTCGCTGCAAGCCGGTGTCGACTACAAGCTGGATAAAAACTGGTCCTTGAACTTCGACATCAAGAAAGTGCAGATCCGCAGCGATGTGTTCATCGGTGGCGCCAAGGCCAGCGAAGTCAAGGTCGATCCTATCCTGATCGGCGTAGGCGTCGGTTACCGCTTCTAGGAACACCTATCAAAACCTACTGCGCGTCGGAATTTGCGGTCTGCGATGCTCACTGTACCTTCGTACAGTTGCGCTTCTCAACCACAACTTCCTTCCGCTCGCTACGGTTTTGTTAGGCGTTGTAAGTGTTGAGGATGCTTGCGCGAGCTGGCGAAAAAAAAGGACGGCCTTGGCCGTCCTTTTTTGCATTGCATGCGCCGCTTTATTTTTTCAGCGTCTTTTCCAGCGCCAGCTGGTAGTCCGTCTTTTCGTAGCCGGCCAGGTATTTGTTCGTCGCGTCGAGGAAGGCGCGCGAGCGGTAGGCCGCTTCCAGGTCCTTGACCCATGGCTTGGCCTTGTCGGCCGTGCGGATGGCCACCAGGTTGATGTAGCTGTCCGAGATCTTTTCCACGCTCAGGGCCGACGTCAGCTTCATGCCGGCGGCCAGGGCGAAGTTACCATTGACAAAGGCGTAGTCGGCGTCCGCCAGCGAACGTGGCAGCTGCGCCGCTTCCAGCGGCACCAGTTTCAGCTTCTTCGGGTTTTCCAGCACGTCGCGCTCGGAAGCGCGCAGCGGGTCGACGTTCGGTTTCAGCTTGATCCAGCCCATCTTGGCCAGCATCACCAGCGCGCGTGCCTGGTTGGTCGGATCGTTCGGCATGGTGATGGTGGCGCCATTTTTGACTTCGGCCAGCGACTTCTGCTTGCCGCCGTACAGGCCGATCGGCATGGTTGGCACGGTGATCAGGGAGCTCAGTGGCAGCTTGTTATCGGTGGCGAACTTGGTCAGGTAGACGATGTGCTGGAATACGTTGGCGTCCAGCGAGCCTTCGGCCAGCGCATAGTTCGGCTGCACGTAGTCGTTGAATTCGACGATCTTGACCTTGTAGCCCTGCTTTTCCAGGATGGGCTTGATGCCCAGCTTCAGCTGGTCCGAGTATGGGCCGGAGCTGGTGCCGATGACGAGTTCTTTCGGGTCCTTGGCGTGGGCGGCGGTGGCGAAGGCCAGGCTGGCAGCGGCCAGGAGCAGATTGCGGCGAATATGGTTCATGCTTTTCCTTGTACTGAAATACTGAATATGAATTAACGTTTGTCGAGGCGCTTGGCGATGCGCGTGCCGGCGAACTGGATGGTTTGCACCAGCACGATCAGGATGGCCACGGTGGCGACCATGATGTCCGTCTCGAAGCGGTAGTAGCCGTAGCGGATGGCCAGGTCGCCGATGCCGCCGCCGCCCACCACGCCGGCCACGGCCGAATACGACAGGAAGCTGATCGACAGCACGGTCAGGGCCAGCACCAGGCCGGAGCGCGCTTCCACCAGCAGCACGCGGAAGATGATCTGCATTTCCGACGCGCCCATGGCGTGCGCCGCCTCGATCACGCCGCGCGGCACTTCGCGCAGGTTCTGTTCCACCAGGCGCGCCAGGTAGGGAATGGCGGCAAACGACAGCGGCACGCTGGCCGCCAGCGGGCCGATCGAGGTGCCGGCGATGATGCGCGTAAACGGCGTCAGGGCGACCAGCAAAATGATGAACGGGAAGCTGCGCACGGTGTTGACCAGCCAGCCGAGGATCGTCGACAGCGGACGGTTTTCCAGCGACTGGCCTTCCGAGACGAGGAACAGCAAGATGCCCAGCGGGCCGCCGATCAGGATGGCGGCCGTCAAGCCGATGCCCAGCATGGTCATGGTCTGGCCCAGCGCCACCCAGATTTCCGGCAGCAGCTTGATGACGTTATTGATCGATTCTTCAAACATGTGTTGCATCCTTCCATGCGGTGGCTTCAAACGCCTCGGTGCCGTAATAAGCCAGTTCGCGTCCCAGCGCCGTCTTGCGCGGGGTAGCCGTGTCGCTCAAATCGAATTGTTCGGCGATGGCGCCGTTTTCCACGACAGCCACGCGGTTGCAGATGGCGCCCAGTACCGACAGCTCATGGCTGACGATGACGATGGTCACGCCCAGGCGCGCATTGATGTCGCGCAGGGTGTCGAGCAGGGCGCGCGTGGTTTCCGCGTCCAGCGCGGATGTCGGCTCGTCGCACAGCAGCACATCGGGGTGGCTGGCCAGAGCGCGGGCAATCGCCACGCGCTGTTTCTGCCCGCCGGATAATTGCGCCGGATAGCTGTGCAGCTTGTCGGACAGGCCCACCAGCGCCAGGCATTCCTCGACGCGGGCGGCGATTTGCTCGCCCTTGGTCGTGCCATGGATTTTCAAGGGGAAGGCGACGTTGTCGAAGACGCTGGCGTTTTGCAGCAGATTGAATTGCTGGAAAATCATGCCGATATTCTGGCGCGCGTCGCGCAGTTCGCTTTTGCCGAGGCGTGTCAATTCGCGCCCGGCCACGGTAATGGTGCCGCTGTCGGGACGCTCGAGCAGGTTAATCAGGCGCAGCAAGGTCGATTTGCCGGCGCCGCTCTTGCCGATCAGGCCGAAAATATCACCGGGATAGACTTCCAGCGTGACCGATTTGACCGCGTGGAATTGTTCGCCTTTGGGCAGCGCGAAGGTCTTGTTCGCGCCGTCGATGCGAATCACCGGCGTACGGTGTGGTGTGGTCATGCAGTGTTTCCTTTTTTATTGGACCGTGACAGGCGGGTAAAGGGACCAGATCGGGAATGGATCGGGCCGGCCTGAAACGTCGGTTGCGTAGTATACCTCCGATCGTGTTATTACTCCTACGACAGAATCTTGCTTTGAATATGCAAATAATGTCTATACGGATGTTTTGCAAGAGCAAAACCGGTTTTTCGCCTGTCAGCCGATAGAAAATTCGACGGGAATCGATAATTCGAGCGGATCTGGCCGTTCCAGGGGGATGCGCGGCAGAGGTGCTGCCCGTTGCAAGGTATCGAGCGCGGCCTGGTCCAGCGCCGCGGAACCGGAACTGCGCTCGATGCTGGCCGCCAGTACCTGGCCATCGCGGTCGATGCGGCAGCGCAGGTACACCACGCCCTGTTCGTGGCGCGCACGTGATGCCGTCGGGTAGCGGCGGAAGCGTTCCATGCGCGCCAAAACCTTGCCTTCCCAGCTCGATGCGCCGCTGCGCTGCTCTTGCGGCGCGGGCGGCAAGGCAGGCGAGGGCGGTGCCGCCGCCATGGACGGTGCGGCCACAGGTGCCGGCGAAATGGGGGCGTGCCGCACCTCGGCGACGGCGGCCATGGTCTCCGCCTGCTGCGGCAGGGGCGCCGCGTCGGGCTGCTGCAGCACGAATTGCCGGATGGCTGGCGCTGCCTTTTTTGCAATGCTGCGCGAAGGCGCGGCAGCCGCGCTGGCCTGTTCAGCAAGATTCTGCTCCAAAGGCCTCGGCGGAGCCGCTGCCGGCAGGTATAGCAGCATGGCCGGTTGCGCCGCGTCGGGCACGATGGCCAGCACAGGCGATGCCGGCGCGCGGTGGTACAGCGCCCAGCCCAGCAGCGCGCCATGCATGGCGAAGACGGTGGCGATGGTCAGCGGACGGCGCCAGTCCGTTGGCGGCGCCTTTTCTTGCATGATTGCTGGCGCTGGCCCTTCCGGGCGGCGCAGCAGGTAGATGATGACGGCGATTTCCATTGCGCCCACCAGGGCGATGACCCACCAGGGCGGATGGCCGAGGCACATGGCGACAAAGCCGATGGCCATGCCCAGGCAAGCGAGGGCTTTGCCGCGCCGCGATACGGCCCGGTGTTCGCGCCACTGGCGCAGCGGCGCGCCGAAGCGCGGATGGTGCAGCAGCCAGTGCTCCAGGCGCGGCGAGGCGCGGCTGAAACAAGCCAGCGCCAGGATCAGGAAGATCGTCGTCGGCATGACGGGCAGCAGGGCGCCGATCACGCCCAGCGCCACCATCAGCATGCCGGCCGCTGTCCAGGCCCAGCGGCGCAGCCGTGCCGTGTGCGCTTCCGCGCTTGCCCGGGTCACTGGTTCCTCCATCAGGCGCAGGCCTCCACGTGGCCGTGCATGCGCAGGAAGGCGGCGCGCGCACCGTCGATCACGCGCGCTTCGCCTGCGTCATCGAGGACGGCCGTGTCGAGCACGGAGGTAAACTCGCGCCAGTGGCGCGCGCGCCCGTCCGGATGGCCGGCCAGGTGGCGCGCGCCGTGGTCTTCGTCCAGGCCGATCTTGCCGGCCAGTTTGTAGAGGATGGCCGCGCCCAGCTTCGAGCCTTCGCTCACATACAGCCATCCCAGTGCCGTGGCCAGGTCCAGCCGCGCGTCGAACGGCGCCGTGGCCGCATCGGCCGGCAGGGGCGTGTCGAGGTCATGCAGGTCGGCCGCGATGCTGGCATAGCGGCGGCGCTGTTCCAGGTCGGGCAGCAGGGCGGCCAGCTGCGCGTTGTCATACAGCGCGTCGACGTCGCGCAGGAACGCGTATTGCGCCTGCAGGAAGCGCGCGTAATTCTCTCGGCTGGAGAAGGGCGCGCTGGCCATGATGCGCTGGTCGAGCAAGTCGTGGGTGGCCATAGTGTCGGCTTTCAGGCGCTGGCTGCGGCTTGGCGCCGCGTTAATCGGTACGGCGTTGGAAATCGTGGTATCGCTTGCAGTGTGCATGGGATAGTTGCTCTCTATTATAAGGATGAATCAAATTAGAAACGCACGCCGAGCGTGACGCGGGCCGTGCGGCCAGGTCCCGGCATCAGGCTCAGGGTCAGCGGATCGAGGTAGTAGCGGTCCGTCAGGTTGTCCACGGCCACGTCGACGGTGGCGTTGGGCGTGATCTTGTAGCTGGCAAACAGGTCGGCCAGCGTGTAGGCCTGCGTCAGCACTTGCGGCGAAGTGCCTGTCCACGTCTGCCATACGGCCTTGTCGTCCTGGCGCGCCAGCGGATGGCCGACATGCGTCAAACGCGTGCCCACGGTGAGTTTTTTCTGCAGCCAGCGCGTGCCCAGGGTCAGGTTGGCGCTCAGCTTGGGCTGGATATGGTTGCTCACGTAGGAGCTGGTAAAACCGATGGGCGAGCAGCCCGGCGTATTCCAGATATCGGATTTCCAGCTGCTGGCCTTGCGCAGGTAAGCCGCCGTGGCCGCGTCGCAGATCAGCGTCTTGCGGTTCCAGGTGCCGGAAAAGTCGGCAAACACTGTGCCGCGGTCGTACGACGACTGCAGCTCGATGCCCGAGACGCTGTATTTGTCCGTGTTCGCCATGGAGAAATTCTGCGCGTAGGCTGGCAGGTCGGGTATCGGTCGGCGCGTGATATAGCCGTGCGTGACGTTGTCAAAGTACGAGACGCGCAGGCGCAGCTTGTCGGCCGCGCTCCATACGCCATCCTTGACCAGGCTCACGCCGATTTCGCGGTTGTGGCTGCGCTCGAGCTTGAGCGGCGACGAATAGGTGGCCGAAAAGCCCATCGTCGACTCGTACAGGCTGGGCATGCGCAGGCCGCGCGCGTCGCGCAGGAACAGGCTGACGCTGTCGGACAGGCGCGCCGTCAGGGCGAAGGTGGGCGAAAAACCGTGGTCCTTGCGGCGGATCGGCGTGCTGTATTTGAACAGGCCGGGGATGGCGTCGCGGAAGACATAGCCGTTGCCGCTCCACTGGTCCACCTGCGACAGGTTCAGTGGCGCCGGCTCGGCGCCATAGTTTTCCACCATGCCGCCCACCAGCGCGGGATTGGTGGCAGGCGTGAACTTGCCCTGCGCATCCTGGTACCATTTCGCGGCGCCAAGCTGCTCGCCTTCCTTGTCCCACAGGGTGACCCATTGCCAGCCCTGCGGCTGGTATTGCTGTTCCGCGCGGCGGTTGCGGTCGCGTGTATCGAAGCGCTGGAAGCGTCCGCCCGCGTCCACCGTCAGCCAGTCGCGCGCCTGCCACTGCAGCGAGGCGAACGCGCTTTGCTCGTGGCGCTTGCCGTTGCGCAGGGTGTGATTGGCGTTCAAGTCTTCGTCTAGGATGGTCACGCTGTCGGCCGGGCCGATATCCTCGTTTTGCAGCGACAGGCCGTATTCCATCTTGAGCGCGCCCATGCCGGTGGCGAAGCGCGAGGTATTCGTCAGGTCGGCGCCGACCCTGCGCGCCTGGTTCTTTGCCAGGTACAGCACTTCCACGCATTCCTTGCATTCGTGGTCGCCCGGATTGGGCTTGCCCTCGAGCGGATTGCTGAAGATGTCGCCGTTGCGCGACTTGCTTTGCATGTCCGTCAGCCACAGGTTGGCTTTCAGGTCGATGAGGTTCTGGCCTTCCGGCTTCCACTCGTAGCGTGCCGTCAGCGCGTTCGTGCGTACCTGGCTCGGGTCCCACTGCGGGATGCTGCCGGTGCTGTTGCGGTAGATTTGCGAGGGCATGATTTCGCCATAGCTGCTGTCGAAATAGCGATAGCCCAGCTCCAGCTTCTGTTCGTGCGGCAGGCGCAGGTTGGCCTTCAGCAGGGCCGAAGTGGTGCGATTGGCCGTATTGAGCACTTCGTCGCCCTTCTTGAAGAACTGCGTCACGCCATTGTCGTCGCCCCACTCGTTGAGCAGCTGATAGCGCCCGAAGCCGCGCGTGCCGGAAAAATAATTACCGATGCTGCGGTGGCTGATGGCAGCCACCAGGTCGTAGTCGTCCTGGCGCGTGGCCACGGCGATGCTGGCAAAGCCGCTGCGCGGATCGCCCAGCTTGTTGCGGTGCGTGCGCGGCGTGCTGCCGAAATCGCTGGGCGCCGTGACGCTGTTGTCCTGGATGCCGCCGCGCAGGCGCACACCCGTGCGCTGGCCTGGCAGGATGATGTCCTCCGGGCGCAAGGTCTGCATGCTGACCATGCCGCCGATGGCGCCCGCGCCCTGCGCCGACAGGTTCGGCCCCTTGTCGATGCGGATGGCGCTGATCAGGTCCGGATCGATGTAGCTGCGGTCGGCGATGCCCGCGTAGCCGCGGTAGACGGTCGATGACTGCAGGCTGCCGTCAATCAGCACGGGCACGCGGCCCTGGCCCTGCATGCCGCGCACGTTGACGTCGACGGCGCCGCTGTTGCGGCTGTCGCCCACCTGCACGCCGGCCACGCCTTTGAAGATGTCGGCCGGCGAAGTACCGCGGAAACGCTCGATCTGCTCGCGGCCAATGTACACGGAGGCTGCCGGCGTGAGGTAGGGCAGGTCGGCCGGATCCGTGTCGTCCGCCTCGAACATGCCGCTGCCGCCCTGGCCATTCACGCGCAGGGTGCCGATCTGCACGGCGCCGGCGGCGACGGTCGCGGACGCGCTGATGATGATGGTCGTGCCGCCTTGCAGCTGCGCCTGCAGGCCGCTGCCGGCCAGCAACTGGCGCAGCGCGTCCGGCAGCGAATGGCGGCCCTGCAGCGGGGCGCTCTGCCGACCCTGCGTCAGGCGGGCGTCGGCCAGCAGCACCATGCCAGCCTGGCGCGCCAGTTCATTCAGCGCGCGGTTCAAGGGCTGCGCGGGAATCTGCCACTCCACGGCCGCCGTGGGGGCCGCCGTGGCGGCGTGGATGGCGGGCGAGGCGAAGGTGAGGCTGATGGCCAGGAACAAGGGCGAGAGGCGGGCATGCAAGGGATGGCGCGGTGGAGTCATGTGCATCGTTTTTCCTATGGTGATGTGTTGATCATTCATAGTTAAAACGAATGAGTATCATTTACCCTGACGTGCGGATTGATTTTATTTCGCTGCATGGTCAAACAATCAGCGGGCGACGATATGCAGCTTGCCGTCCTGGCGCAGCAGACGCACGGGCAATGCCAGGGGCAGGGCGGCGGCAAACTGCGCCGGCTGCCGCGCGTCGAAGCTGCCATTCAGGCGCAGTCCTGCCAGGGCCGGGTCGTCCAGCAGCAAGCCCGTGTCGCCATAGCGCTCGAATTCGGCCAGCGCCTCGGCCAGGGTGGCGTTCTCGAAATTGAGCCGCCCGTCGCGCCAGTTGCCGACGGCTTGCGCGCTGACGCTGGCTAGTGCACCCACGCCCTGCGGCGTGACGGTGACCGTATCGCCCGCATGCAGCACCGTCGCCTGGCCGGTGTCCGTGCCTTCCACGCGCACCGTACCTTGCGCTACGCTGACCTGCGTAGCGGCGCCCACGTGGCGCACGGAAAAATGCGTGCCCAGCACGGTCGCCGTGGCGCTTCCCGCTAGCACCTGGAATGGACGCGCTGCGTCGGCGTGCACATGGAACATGGCCTGGCCGCGCAGCAGGCGCACGGTGCGCCGGTCGCGGTACAGGGCCACGTCGACGGCGCTGCCGCTATCGAGTTCGATGCGGCTGCCATCGGGCAGGAGCTGCGTGGCAAACTGGCCGCGCGCCGTACTGTAGTCATGCTGGAAGCCGGGCCGCTGCAAATGGCTGGCCAGCGGCCATGCCAGCAAGCCGCACAGCAGCAGGCAGCCGCCGGCCAGCGCGCCGCGCGGCAGGCTGCTGGCGGCCAGGTGGAATTGAGCCAGGCGCCGCCGCAGCGACATGGGCGCCGGCGCGGGCAGGGCGGGCTGGCTGAATGCGGCTACGCGCTGTGCGGGCAGGCTGGCCAGCAGCGCGTCGGTGCTGGCCAGTTCGTCCCAGGCCTGCTGGTGACGCGCGTCGGCTTCGAGCCATTGCCGCAGCGCCGCCAGTTCGTGGACGGTCAGGTTGCCATCGTGGCGCAGCAGCCATTGCGCGGCCTGGAAGTCGATCTCGTCTGCCGTGGGAGTTGTCTGTGTCATGCGCTGTCTTTTCCATTCACGCGGTCGGGCAAGCCTTTTTTGCAGGCGAGCATGCCGTTGATGATATGTTTTTCCACCATGTTGACGGAGATGCCCATCTGGGCGGCAATCTCGATCTGGCTCAGGCCATCGAATTTGTACAGCGCGAAGGCCTGGCGGCAGCGCGGCGGCAAGGCTTCGATGATGGTCAGCAGGCGCTCCATGGTTTGTCGGTCGTGCAGGCGTTGATCGGGTTCGTCGGCGCGCGGCGCGCGCAGCTGCAAGCGGTCTTCATCGATATCGTCGTGCGGCCGGCGCTGGTGCAGGCGCTGCTCGTCGATGACGATGTTTTTTGCCGTCACGTAGAGCAGCGCGCGCTGGCCGCTGTCGGGCGCCGCCCCGGCGTGCAGTGACGCTGCGCCAGTGGCCGTCTTGCGCGCCAGGATGCGGGAATAGGCTTCCTGCACCACGTCCTGCGCCTTGTCGCGGCAGCCCGTGGAGCGCGAAATCAGGCGCAGCAATTCCTGGTAATAGCGTTCAAGCACCGCGCGTTTCCCCGTTATCAAAGCCCGCCATGATAGCAAGCTCATCAAATAATAACAAGAATCATTCTCATTTGCGGTGCTGGATAACGCTGGATATTTTTGGCAATGCAGACAATAATCGGCAGCAGAAGGCGCTGTCGCGGACATTATCGCCGGGCATTATCGATTTTATCGATGCTAACTAGGTATATTTTCCGTTTTACATCGATCTTCATGCCATGCATAATCTGTTGCAACTGAAGCCAGACAATCAGCAGCAGGCGCCGTTCGCTTGCAGCTGCTTGCGGTTTTGACATCCTCCACTTTCTGTTAGGAACCTACAATGAAAAAACTGCTCGCTTTTATCGCCGCCGCCGGCCTCTCGCTGTCCGCCGCTGCCGCTCCTGAAGTCTATGTCATCGATGGCAGCCACACTTTCCCCCGTTTCGAGTACACCCACATGGGCTTCTCGACGCAGCAAAGCCGTTTCAATAACACCACCGGCAAGGTCACGCTGGACCGCGCCGCCAAGACGGGCGCCGTCGAAGTGCTGATCGACACCAAATCCGTCGATACGGGTTCGACTCTGTTCAACTCGCACATCCAGGGTGAAGATTTCCTCGACACGGCCAAGTATCCGGTCGCCACCTACAAATCGACCAAGTTCAATTTCGACGGCGACAAGCTGGCTTCCGTCGACGGCAACCTGACCTTGAAAGGCGTGACCAAGCCAGTCACCCTGACCGTCACCTCGTTCACTTGCGCACCGCATCCGATGCTGAAGAAAGACGCTTGCGGCGCCAACGCCACGGCCAAGATCAAACGCACGGAATTCAACGCCGGCAAATATGCGCCAGCCGTCAGCGATGATGTCACCTTGACGTTTGCGATCGAAGCCATTAAACAATAACTTTGTTGGCTGCATGATAAAAATGGCGGCGGACTTCGGTCCGCCGCCATTTTTTTATCTGCTTGCCCCTGCCATCACGACAAGTGATGCACCTGCTGCTGCCCATACACGGGCGTGTGCAAACCCTCCATGCGCGCCTTCAGCTGCAGCGACAGGTATTGCGAATAGTGGCGCGACTGGTGCAGGTTACCGCCGTGGAACCACAGGGCTTGCTGCTGCGTGGGCTTCCACATATTGCGCTGTTCGCCCTCCCACGGCCCCGGGTCCTTCGTCGTGGCAGAGCCCAGTCCCCACACCTTGCCCACCTTGTTGGCCACCTCGGGCGAGATCAGGTCGGCCGCCCAGCCATTCATGGAGCCGTAGCCGGTGGCATACACCACCAGGTCGGCCGGCAGTTCCGTGCCGTCGGACAGCACGATGGAATGGGCTTTCAGTTCCTGCACGCCGACGCCGCTTTTCAGCTTGATCTTGCCCTCGGCGACCAGCTCGGAGGCGCCCACGTCGATGTAGTAGCCGGAGCCGCGGCGCAGGTACTTCATGAACAGGCCGGAATCGTCGTCGCCGAAATCGAGCATGAAGCCCCGCTCTTCCAGGCGCGCATAAAAGTCCGCGTCGCGCTCGCGGATGGCCTTGAAGACGGGCTTCTGGAAGTCGGCCAGGATCTTGTACGGAATCGAGGCGAACGTCAGGTCGGCCTTGGCCGTCGTCATGCCAGCGGCCAGCGCCCGTTCCGAATACAGGTCGCCCAGCGCCAGGTCCATCAAGGAATCGGACTTGACGATGTGCGTCGACGAACGCTGCACCATGGTCACGTCCACGCCCGCTTCCCACAGGGCTGCGCAGATATCGTGCGCGGAGTTGTTCGCGCCGATGACGACCACCTTCTTGCCGACATACGCGTCCGGCCCCGGATGCTGCGACGAATGCTGCTGCTCGCCCTGGAACACGTCCATGCCCTTGAACTTCGGCATATTCGCCTTGCCCGACATACCGGTGGCCAGCACCAACTGCTTCGGTTTCAGGGTGATTGCCTGGCCATCGCGCAGTACTTGCACCGTCCATTCGCCCGTGGCTTCGTCGAAGCTGGCCGATTCGCATGAAGTCGAACCCCAGTAATTGAGTTCCATCACCTTGGTGTACATTTCCAGCCAGTCGCCGACCTTGTCCTTGGGCGTGAAGACGGGCCAGTTGTCCGGGAAGGGGATGTAGGGCATGTGGTCGTACCAGACGGGGTCGTGCAGGCACAGCGATTTATAGCGCTTGCGCCAGCTGTCGCCGGGGCGCGCATTTTTCTCGATGATGATGGTGGGGACATTCAACTGGCGCAGCCGCGCGCCGAGCGCGATGCCGCCCTGGCCGCCGCCGATGATGACGCAGTAGGGCTGGTGCGCGTAGCCCAGTTCCTTTGCTTCCTGCTCGCGGTTTTCCAGCCAGCTGCTGCGGTCCGTGCGCGCGCCATGTTCGGCGCCCATGGACCGGCGGCCGCCCTTGGCTTCTTCAAAGCCTTTCAATTCGCTCATGGTGGTAAGCAGGGTCCATATCTTGCCGTCGCGGATGCGGATGAAGCCCACGCCGCGCGCCACGTTCGTTTCCACCGTGATCCAGCTTTGCAGCACGCCACCGGCTTCCACCGCATGTTCGCCGTCGGCGATGCGGATGGAGAGCGCTTGCACGGCGCCCAGTTGGGCGGCCAGCATGGCGGCGATCTGCTCGCGGCCTTCCAGGGTTTTCAGGTTCCAGGTAAAACAGCACCAGGTCGCGCCAGTAGCCGTCCTGTTCGAACAGTTGCGCGGCGCCCGTGCTGTCGCTGGCGCGAAGAAAGCCTTCGAGCTGCTCCAGGATGCCGGCCACGGTCAGGTCGTGCGGGTTACTATCGGTTTGCATCGTGTCTCCTCCAAGTCTGCTGACTTTATGATGGGATGCGGCTGTGTTGCCGCTGACGATGTTGTAACACTGGCGTTCTGGCTCCGCATCCCGCAGCGCAGCATGGCGGCGATTGAGACGGAAGTCTCAGCTTTTTCTGCTGCTTACTGCCGGTGCGGCGGCGCGATGTGCAGCTGCTTGAGGCGTCGGTACAGGGTGGCGCGCGAGATGCCCAGCATGGCCGCCGCTTGCAGCGGGCGCCATTTGGCGGCGTTCATGGCGTGGACGATGCGCGTGCGCTCGGCCTGTTCCTGCGGCGTGTATGCCACCGCGTCTTGCGCGATGGGCACTTCGCGTATGGCGCGCGAACGCACGCTGGCCTGGCGCAGCGGCGCGCGCACGCGGGCGTGCAGCCAGGTGCTGCCGCCGGCCAGGCGCAAGGACAGCAGATTGTGTCCTGCGCGCGCATCGAACAGCCGTTCGGCGCGCACTTCCAGCACCTCGCCGACGGGACGCGGCAGGCTATCGAGGCCCCCGATGACGTCGCGCGCGCAGCGGTTGGCGGCGACGATATTGCCATGCTCGTCGATGGCGAGCAGCATCTCCGGCTGCACTTCCACGAAGTGGCGGTTGCGGTGCGCCAGCAGGATGCAGCAATGGCTGTAGGATTTGAGAAAAAAGCCGTCCTCGATCAGGGTCGCGCCTAGCCGCACCAGCTGCCTGACCAGGCGCTGGCTGTCGCGCGCGTCGGGCGAGCTCAGTGCCGACGCATCGAGCACGCCGATCAAGTCGCCGTGCGGCGAAAAATCGGCGCCGCGCTGCAGGTCAGGCCCGTGAACGCGGCGCGGAAATGGTCGGTCTTGTGCACGGTGATGGCTTCATGGTCGAGCAGCACGGAGGCGATGCCGCACGTACCTTCTTCCTCTTCCGACCAGCACGAACCTGGATACAGGCCCGCCTTCTTGAAGTCTTTGCGCTGGCTCGTGTCGACCACGTAGTCGATGGTCACGCCGCGCGCATTGGCGAGGATGACGCAGTAGCCCGCTTCGCGCACCATGGCGTGCAGGCGCGGCAGGCACTGGCCCGTGGAGCGCAGAAAATTTTCTTCGGACTGCTGGATGGCGCGCAGTTCGGCGCCCGTCAGGATGCGCGGCCCCGTGGTGGAGGCGGGGTCGAGCCGGTAGTCGTCCAGCGAGCGCCGGTACGACGAGGCCAGCCTGGCCATATCGGCGCCTGGATTGACGATCCGGCCGGCGATCAGGTCGCGCACGCGGTCGATATGGCTGGTCTGGCGGACGTAGGGCATGGCGCTCTCCAGTGTCTCGTGTCTGATTTTATGGTGTTTTCGTTTGTAGCACGAAGCGTGGGGCCGCGCATCCTGCGCTGCAGCATGGCGTGCGTGAGACGATTGTCTCAGCGCGTGGCCCGCACAATAGGATGCCGTAGAACAAGATAAAAAGTTTCTCTGTTAGCATTCATCGCATGAAGTGAGCGCCGCTGCCGGCGCCAGCCACGACAGGAGAATATGCATGACGACACTGCCACAAACCCGCCGCCTGGCTTTGGCCGCCGCCTGCCTGGCGCTGGCCGCCAGCGCCCACGCGGCCGAGACGACGGCGCCGCTGTCGGCCGCCGCCAGCGATCCTGCTGCATTGAAATGGATGGTGGGCGCGCCGCCGCCGGCCGATAAAATCATCCGCTTCGATGATGGCAGTTATTTCAATTTCCCCCAACTGCGCTGGAGCGTGTCGCACTTCCGCCAACTGATGCCGACGGTGGCGGTATCGCGCGGCGTGACCGCGCCCGTGCCTTTGCCGCGCGCGCTGCGCAAGGATATCGACAGCCTGCGCTTCACGCCTTTGGGCGCGAAGGAAAGCATGACCTGGGAGCAGTCGCTGGGCGCCAATTACACGGACGGCATCGTGGTGCTGCACCGGGGCCGCATCGTGTATGAGCGTTACCTTGGCGTGTTGAAGGAAAGCGGCCAGCATGGCGCCATGTCGGTGACGAAGTCCGTGATGGGCACCATCGGCGCGGCCCTGGTGGCCGAAGGCAAGCTCGATCCGGACAGGAAAGTGGCCGAGTATGTGCCGGAACTGGCCACGTCGGCGTTTGGCGACGCCACCGTGCGCCAGGTGCTCGACATGACCACTGGCCTGAAATTCAGCGAAGATTATGCCGACCCGAAAGCGGAAGTGTGGCAGCACGCGGCGGCCGGCAGCCCGCTGCCCAAGCCGAAGGATTACACGGGGCCGCGCAGCTATTTCGAATACCTGCAGACGGTGCGGCACGAGGGAAGGCATGGCGAGGCGTTCGGCTACCGCACCGTCAACTCCGACGTGCTGGGCTGGATCATTGCCCGTGTCACGGGGCAGAACGTCAACGAGTACCTGTCCGAGCATATCTGGCAAAAGCTGGGCGCCGAGCAGGATGCCTACATGACGGTCGATTCGACGGGCACCCCGTTTGCCGGCGGCGGCTTGAATGCGGGCTTGCGCGACCTGGCCCGCTTCGGCGAGATGCTGCGCAACGATGGCCGCTACAACGGCCAGCAGATTCTGCCCAAGGCAGCTGTCGAGGATATCCGCCGCGGCGGCGACAAGCAGCTGTTCGCCAAGGGCGGTTATGATTTGCTCAAGGGTTGGAGTTACCGCGATATGTGGTGGGTCACGCATAACGACCATGGCGCCTACATGGCGCGCGGCGTGTACGGCCAGCGCATCTATGTCGATCCGAAGGCGGAAATGGTGATCGTGCGTTTCGCCTCGACGCCGACGGCGGCCAATGCGGCGAACGACCCGACCACCACGCCGGCCTTCGAAGCGCTGGGCAAGCTGCTGCTGGCCAAGCCGAAGTAAGCTGCCGGGCGGGCCCGTGCCAGCCGTGCGGCGGAACGGGCGCAACTGCAATACACTATCCTTTCGTCAATACTGTTGCTTGAGTGATAACTCGTGTAACGCACGCAAAGGGAACGCACCGTGGAAACCAGCCAGCCGGACCAACCGCGCCCGCCGCTCTGGCGGCGCCTGCTGTGGCCGGTCGCCCAGCTAGGCTCGGCCTTCAAGCTGACGGGCACGCACCTGCTGCACCACGTGATCGGCGCCAGCCTGATCGCCGCGCTGATGCTGGCGCTGGAAGGCTTTCACGTGCTCGAATGGCTCGATGCGGCCATGCTGCGCGCCAGCGCGGCACAGGGGCAGCTGCTGGACCGGGGCAAGGACCCGGGCGCCGCCTACCGGCCTGGCATCATCGAAATCGACCAGCCCGCGTTCGAACAGGTCTTCGACGAGCGCGAACCGCTGGAACGCACGCGCCTGGAACAATTGATCGCCAGCGCCGCCGCGCGCGGCAGCAAGGTGCTGGCCATCGACCTGGACCTGGCGCCGGCCGTGTATGAGCAGCACAAGGCGGGCGAGCGGCCACTGGACCGCCTGCTCGACAGGCTGGCAGCCGATGGCCGGCAACTGGTGCTGATCCTGCCCGAACAATCGGACCGGAATGCGAACCTGCCGTGGATACGCGCGCGCTGCGCCGCCGGCATCCATTTCGCCAGCCCGCGGATCCGTGAACGCATGGGCGCCGTTACGCGCATCGAGCTGAAAAGTCCCGTGCTGGCGGCCGTGGCCTTCGAGCTGGCGCATGGCGCCGACGAGCAGGAGCAGAAGCAGCCCATGCCGGCCGTCTTGTCCGAGCAAAAGGAAGTGCTGGCGCTGGCCGGTCGCGTGTGCCAGCTGGCCAGTCGCACGGGCAGTGAAAAGGAATTGGCGCGCTGGGCGTTCGACCCCGTCATCCGCGGCGACGCCAAGGCGGCGGCCGAACAGAACGCCGTCACCGCGCCGTTTCACCCGGCCGCCGTGGCGCCGGCATTCCTGAACCCCACGCGCACGCGCGTCAAACTGATCGATGGCCAGGCTGGCGTGGATGCCGGGGCACTGCGCAAGAACGTCGTGTATATCGGCAGCACGTATGACGTGCGCGACCGCTATACGACGGCCGAAGGCGAGCAGGCCAGTCTGCACCTGCATGCGGCCGCCCACACGTCGCTGGGCATCGGCACGGCCGACGTCAACAAATATGCGGTGTTCGCGGCCGATATTGTCATCGGCGTGCTGCTGGGCTGTCTGTTCGGCGGCCTGTGGGCCTTGTACGGCCGCGCCGAACTGGCCATCGACCGGCGCATGGAAGACCACGATTTCAGCCGTTTGCACCGCATGGGCACCCTGGCGGAATTCTATGGCATCCGCCTGATGCTGGTGCTGGTGTGGGCCTCGCCATTTGCCATCGGCGCGCTGGCCATCTACTTGTCGCGCGGCTTGCTCGAGCAGGGCTGGTGGGTCAATCCTGGCCCCCTGATCGCCGGCATGTTCCTGCACGCGATGTCGCTGCGCGACGAAGCCCACCATCCGCACGAGGAAGTGCCGGGCCTGTCCATCTGGGCCCAGCTGCGCCGCACGCATCCGGGCATCGTGCTGGTGCAGGCGCCGCTGGCGCTGCTGCTGTTGGTGGTGGCGCTGGTGTAGGGCTGGAAGCCGATCAGCCGATCAGTTTCAACCCCGGCGGCAGCGCCTCGCCCAGCATACGTTTGGTAATCGCTTCATCGAGCTGCGTCACTTCGCTGACCATCGCCTGCCACAGGGGCGGGGCGCCGACGGCTTTCAGGCGCGCCAACACGGTGGCGCGCAATTCGTCGGCGATGTCGCGCGAGCGGTCGCCCGTCATGCGCGCCAGGTGGGCGGCGGCAAAGGCGGCCGGCTCGGTCTTTTTCCAGTCCAGCGCCAGCAGCACGTGCAGCCAGTCGGACACGATGGCGCTGTCGACCACTTCGTGCGCGCTGCCGTGGAAGGGCTGGCGCGTGCCAACCCTGGCCAGCGCCCACAGGGTGTTCGTGTCCGCCGTTTCTTCCTTCTTGCCGGCCTTTTGCAGGCGTTTGATCAGCCAGGCGCCCACTTCCGCCTTGTAGGCGCCGGGGATGCGCTCCAGGGAGGCGCCCAGGCGCAGCATGTCGTCGTCGCTGCCGTTGACCAGGGTGACGGGGCGGCTGCCGCGCTGGGCCGCATCGGCTTGCAGGTTGAAGGCGAAGTCGTCGAGCAGGCGCAGTTGCTGCTGCGTGCTCAAGCCGCCAGCCACGCGGCGCCACAGCGTCCACCATTCGGCGCACACCTGGTTGTCCTTGTGATGCTGGATGCCCGTGTCGAACAGGGCCCACAGCTGCTCGATGCGCCACGGGTCGAGCGCGTCGCCATAGCCGGGCCGCAAACAGTAGCCGGCCAGGTTCAGCCAGACACGTTCGTGCTCGGCAGAGCGGCGCCGGCCACGGGCGCGCAGCAGGAGGGCGTCGAACAGCTGGCGCAGCAGCGCAGTGTCCCAGCTTTCGCGTCCGCCCAGCCCTCGTTCCAGGTGCTGGCGCAGCTGGCGTACGTCCCTGGTTTCGACCTTTTGCGCCTTGCCGCCGAAGATGCGCTCGATCTTCTCGATGGCTTCCTTGATGCGTGGCGAAACGGCTTGAGCCTCGCCATCTCCTTGCTCTTCCTTACCAGCGCGCAGCTGGAATTCCAGCAGCCAGCGCTGGCCGGCATCGGCTTCGGCCACGCAATGCACTTCCAGGGTGCCCACTTCCGTCATGACGGTAGCCAGCTGCACGGTGATTTCGCGCTTGTCGCTGGCATCCTGTTTATCGTGCAGCACGCTGGCCAGCGGTGGCAGGCGCAGATACTCGCCGGCGTCCAGGTCGACGATCTCGCCCAGTTGCGGCGGCGTGCCCGCCTCAAAGAGGGAAGTGGCCAGGTGGAAGCGCACGGGCCGGCCCAGGCGCAGCGCGAACAGGCGCTCCGTGAGGCGGATTTCCTCGCCGCTGGCGCTGCCACGGGGCAGGATGCACACGGCGCGGTGCTCCTTGCCCGCTTCGCCCAGCACGAGGAAATAGCTGCGCGGCGAACCGCCGCCGATGCGCGGCGCCTGGCCGCGTCGCGCCAGCGCGTAGGCGACGGCGCCACGGGCCACGGCCACGTCGGGATTATCGTTATGCAGGATGGTGAGCGGAGCGCCGCGCCAGTGCTCCAGCGTCTCGGCCAGACGGCGCGCCAGCGCATCGGCGCGGAACACGCCGCCATTCAGCAGTAAGGTGTCCGGCAGTGCGCCTCGCAGTGCCCCTTGATGCTGCTGCAGAAAACTGGCCAGATGGCGCGTGATGGCCGCGTCCTGCGCATACGGCAGGCCGAATTCGACGATGCCGGTGCGCCCTTTCCTGGCCACCTCGCTGAGTTCCACCTTGGGAAAGAAGCCGTCGACCACCATGGCCGCCACTTCCTCGCGCGTGATGTCGACGGAACGGCTGGCGCCTATCAGGCGCGATCCAGCACCGAGTAAAGTGACGGTGGCCTTGTCGGGTGCGTCGCTGGAAAGCAGCAATTCCTTGGCGGCGCGGCAGCGCTCCATCAGCTGCGACAGCCGCGCGGCGGACAGCTTCATGCCGCCTTCGACGCCGGCCGCCATGCGCGTTTCCACCAGATGGGCCAGCGCCAGGTCCATATTGTCGCCGCCGAGGATCAAATGGTTGCCCACGCTGCTGCGCGTGAGCTGGGGTTCGCCATCGACATCGAAGTCTACGTCGATCAGGCTGAAGTCGGTGGTGCCGCCGCCCACGTCGCAGACTAAAATGCGGCGCGTATCGGCCAGGTCTGCGCGCAGGGTGGCGCGCCGGCGCTGCAGGAAATCGTAGAAGGCCGCCTGCGGTTCTTCCACCAGACGCAAGGTGGCCAGTCCCGCCAAGCGGGCCGCTTCCAGGGTGAGTGCGCGCGCACCTTCGTCGAACGAGGCGGGGATGGTCAGCACCAGTTCCTGGTTTTCGAGGGGAGCATGCGGAAAGCGGTGATTCCACGCGGCGCGCACATACGCAAGGTAGCTGGCGCTGGCCGCCACGGGCGACACCTTGGCCACGCCGGCGTCCGCGCCCCACGGCAGGATGGGCGCCTGGCGGTCCACGTTCGCATGCGACAGCCAGCTCTTCGCGCTGGAAACGAGCCGGCCCGGTACTTGCGCGCCGAGCTGGCGCGCGAGGGCACCCAGCACTGGCGGTTCATCGCCCTCCGCCGCAACTTGTGGCCAGGGCAGCTGCAAGTCGCCCGCCGCCAGCTCGCCGGCGGCAGGGTAGTAGCGCAAGGAGGGCAGCAGGGGGCGTGCACCCACTTCGCCGGGAGCGACCAGCTGCTCGATGGCGAACAGCTGTATGCCCGCCTGCGCATCGGCCGCATCGGCATAGGCCACCACCGTGTTGGTGGTGCCCAGGTCGATGCCGACCAGCCAGGCCGGTTGCACCTTCGCGCTGCGCATGCTTATTGCTGCGGCGTGCCGCGCACGTCGAATTCCACTTTCCAGCGCTCGGCACCGTCGGGTGAGACGGCCAGCAGCTCCAGGGTGCCCGCTTCCGTGACGCGCGCGTGCAGTTTGACCTGCACCACGTCGCCGGCCTGGCGGCCTTCGGCGGACAGCGTCGCCTGGATTTCGCTCAGTTCCTGCAATTCATCGGGTCCCCAGAAGTCGAGCAAGTCGCCGATCTGGTCGTTGCGCCGCGTGGACGAGGCGAAGAAGCGGAAGTGCACCGGTTCTCCCACGACCAGGCCGAATTGCTGGCCTGGCAGTTCCAGTTCGCTGCCTTCTTCCATGCCGAACGGCGCCACGCACAGGGCCTGGATCGGCGGTTCCATGCCGGGGATGGCCGGCATGGCTGATTCGATGGCCACGTAGAAGGAACTGGCCGTGCCGCCGCGGATGCGCACGCCATGGCCACGCCGCACGTAGCTGTAGTAGGCTGCGCCGCGTGCCACGGCCAGGTCCAGGTCGGCCCCGGCCAGCATGCGCGCCGGTTCCGCGCCTTCCAGGTACAGCCAGTCGTTGACGGTGGCCATGATGCGCTGCACCAGCAAATCCGACTTGAAGACGCCGCCGTTGAACAGCACGGCCGTAGGATGCAAAAAGCTGGCGTCATCCGATTGGCGGCCCGCAAAGCCTTCCAGTTCGGCCGTTGCCGCCACCTGGCGGCCCAAGAACGCGGCCAGGTGGCGCGTGATGGCCGCGTCCTGCGCATACGGCAAGCCCAGTTGCGTCAGGCCGGCACGCGTGCGCACGGCGGGGCGGCTCGACGCTTCCACCTGCGGGAAGAAGCCGTCGAGGATGAAGGTGGACACTTCCGCGCGCGTCAGTTCCGTGCGGATGGAGCCGCCGATCAGTTTCGAGCCGCGGCTCGGCACGACGATGGGCGCCGTTTCCAGGCCGCTGTCGGCCAGCAGGCTTTCCTTGGCGCTGCGGCAGCCGTAAGTGAGCGCGCGCATTTGCCAGGCGTCGAGCTGGGTGCCGTTGGCCGCCAGTTTACGGGCCACCAGGTGGGCCAGCGCCAGGTCCATATTGTCGCCACCGAGCAGGATATGTTCGCCGACGGCCACGCGGTGCGGTTCCAGCACGCCGTCGCGTTCGAGCACGGCGATCAGCGAAAAGTCGCTGGTGCCGCCGCCTACGTCGACGACCAGGATGATGTCGCCCGGCTTGACTTCCTTGCGCCAGCGCCCTTCGCTGGTCTGTATCCAGCTGTACAGGGCCGCCTGCGGCTCTTCCAGCAAGGTCAGCGAGGCGTAGCCGGCCGCCTGCGCCGCTTCCATCGTCAGCTCGCGTGCGGCCGGGTCGAAGGACGCGGGAATCGTCACGGTGATTTCCTGCTGCGCGAACGGCGCTTGCGGGTGGGCGTTGTCCCAGGCCTGGCGCAAGTGCGTCAGGTAGCGCGTGGCGGCCGTGATCGGCGAAATGCGCGCGACTTCCGCAGGCGCGTCGTTCGGCAAAATCGCCGCGCGGCGGTCCACGCCCGGGTGGCACAGCCAGCTTTTTGCGCTGGAAACCAAACGGATGGGCGTGGTGGCGCCGCGGCTGCGGGCCATTTCGCCGACGACGAATGGCGCTTCCGCTTCCTCGGTGACCCAGGGCAGGGCCAGGTCGCCCGCCGCCACTTCATCGGCGTGCGGCAGATACACGAACGATGGCAGCAGCGACAATTCTTCTACCGTGCCCGGCGCCGACAGTTGCGGCACTTTCAGTACGCCGTGGCTGGACTTTTCGCCATCGCTTTCGACCAGGTTCAAATACGACAGGGCGCTGTGGGTGGTGCCCAGGTCGATGCCGATGGCGTAGCGCGGGCTTGAGTTGATCGCGTCGCTCATAGTTCCACCTCGGCCGGTGCCAGGATGGCGGCGTCGTGCTGCTCGCTCAGTTTCGGCAGGCGCACGCTGGAGGCGCGCCAGCCGCGGTGGCTGAGGGTGCCCGTGAACGGCGCCGAGCCGACGACGTTGCCCGTCAGGCGTACCTGGGCGCTGTCAAAGCCTTCCTGCAGCACGATGCGGCTGCCCTCGGCTTCCTGGCGCACGGCTTCGATGGTGAAGTATTCGCGCATGACCTTGGCGCAGCCTTCGTGCACCACGCGGGCGGCCGCGCCGATGTCGGCATCGGCATGGCTGCCCAGGTTTTCCTGGGTGAAGTCGATCAATCGCGCTTCGCGCTGCAGCAGGGCCAGCAATTGCAGGGCCGCGTCCGGTGTGGCTTCTTTCAAAATGACGGGGGCGGCGGCCGGCGTCGGCACGGGAGCGGGCGCCGGTGCAGGCGCCACGGGAGCGACGGGCGCAGCCTCGGGCAAGGACAGTTTTTCCACGCGGGCCGCATAGGCGGCGTCCGACAGGGTGCTGAAGAAGGCGCCGAAAGCCAGCGGGACTCGGCGCCAGAACGATGGGTGGGACGATGGTGTGCTCATAGGAACTCGCTTCTCTGATCTGTAGGGGAGGCGTCGGCGGCGCGGAACCGCTTCGCAAGGTGTTGCATGCGCCGGCCCAATGGGGCCGGCTGGCGTTTGCCCGCATGATACCAGCTACCGGGCTGTCGCCAAAGTCGCCGGCCCCCGCGCAGCGAGCTTGCAGCATGGATTTTCTTTGTTCCTGCGCAAGGAAACGCTCGATTGCGTGCCGCTTCGACTAAAATCGCGCATTATCTTTTCGCATTGCCTTTATGCCATGTCTACCGACTTTTCCCCCTATCTAGCCAGCAGCCTGTATATCGACAGCGACCATCCGGCCGTGCGCGCCAGGGCGGCCGAGCTGGCGGCAGGCGCGGTGGGCGACGCGGCCATCGCGGCCCGCTGCTTTGCATTCGTGCGCGACGAGGTCGCCCACAGCTGGGATTACCAGCGCAATCCCGTTACCTGTCGCGCTTCCGACGTCTTGCAGCATGGCACGGGCTATTGCTATGCCAAGAGCCATTTGCTGGCCGCGCTGCTGCGCGCCAACGGCATTCCTGCCGGCCTGTGCTATCAGCGCCTGGCTGTCGGCGAAGTGGGGCCGCCATTTTGCCTGCATGGCTTGAACGCCGTGTATCTGCAAGAGTTTGGCTGGTACCGCATCGATGCGCGCGGCAACAAGCCCGGCGTCGCGGCCGCCTTCACGCCGCCGCAGGAGCAACTGGCCTTTCCCGTGCTGGCGCCCGAGGAGCGTGACATGCCTGAAATCTGGCCGGCGCCATTGCCGCAGGTGGTGGCTGCGCTGACCGGCTATGCGACCGTGCAGGACGTGGCGGCGCATCTGCCCGATGTCGAGATGCTTCCGCTTAGCAAATAATCCAAAGAAAGAAATCATGAAAAAATCTATATTGGTCTGATCGGCCTGTTGCTGCTGGCCGGTTGCGGCGGCAAGGGCGAGAGCGGCGGGCAATCGAGCGCCGCGCGCCTCGATGGCAAGGAAAAGGGCAGCGAATTCCTTGCCTATGAACATAATGTCAGCGTCGATACGCACGAGACGCAAGTGCGGCCCCCTGTATGAAAAAGTGGTCGCTGCCTGCAAGGCCGATACGGAAAACGGCTGTCTGCTGCTCGATTCCAGCGTCGACGGCGGCCGCTACGTGCATGCGCGCATCAGCATGCGCGCCAAGCCGGCCGGCATCAAGAAACTCGTCGCGCTGGTCGCGGCCGCAGGCGACGTCACCAGCCAGGGCACTAAGGTGGAAGACCTGGGCCGTCCTGTGCTCGACAGCAAGAAACGCCTGGAAATGCTCAAGCAGTACCAAGTCCAGCTGCAAGACCTGGAAAAGCGCTCGGGAGCTAACGTCGACGCCCTGATCAAGGTGACCAAGGAGCTGGCGACCGTGCAAGTGGAACTGGAGCAGGCGACAGCGGCCAATGCGCTGTTGATGCAGCGCATCGATACGGACTTGCTGAACGTGGTCATCAGCGCCGAAGGCAGGCAATCGTTCTGGCGGCCCGTCAAGCGCGCGCTGGGCAATTTCACGGAAAATCTGTCGGAAGGCGTGGCCAACGCTATCACGGCCATGGCCTACATCCTGCCGTGGCTGATCGCTTTCGTGCTGCTGTTCCCGCTGGGACGCAAGGGCTGGCGCCGCCTGCGCGGAGCGCCGCGCAAGGATTAAGCTTCGTTGAGCAATTCGCTCCCGTTCAGTCTCCCCGGTTCAGCCAGCGCCGCCCAGCCGGCGCAACGCCGCCAGCGCGGCGCTGCCGGGTGGCGCCGTCATGACGACGATGCGCTGCTCGAGGTCCTCGCCACAATTCAGCATCTGCCAGTCCAGTGTCAATTCGCCCACCAGCGGGTGCCGGTAAGCCTTGCTGCCGACGTTGGCGCTGGCGACCTGGTGGAAAGCCCACCAGCGCCGGAAGTCGGCGTCGTGCACGGACAATTCTCCGATCAACGCGGCCAGGCTCGGATCGTCCGGAAAGCGCGCCGCCTCCATGCGCAGGAAGGAGACGCAGTCGCGACCGATCGCCTCCCAATCCACATACAGGCCGCGCACGCGCGGATCGAGGAAGGACAGGCGGATCAGGTTGCGCTGCGCGACCGGCACGGCGGCGAAATCGAGGTACAGGGCGGCGCCGAGCGCGTTCCAGGCCAGCACGTCCATGTAGCGGCCCAGCACCAGCGCCGGCGCGTCGCACAGGCAGTCGAGCAGGCGCCGCGTGCGCTCGCCGACGCGCTGGGGCGGGCGCCTGCGCGTCAGCGCGCCACCCTGGTGGGCCAGCCGGTAAAGGTAGTCCTCCTGCGCCTCGTCGAGGCGCAGCGCGCGCGCCAAAGCCGCCAGCACCGGCCGTGATGCGTGCAGGCGTCCCTGTTCCAGGCGGGTGTAATAGTCGGTGCTGATGGCCGCCATTTGCGCCACCTCCTCTCTGCGCAGGCCGGGCACGCGGCGCGCCTGGCCGAACTCGGGCAGGCCGGCGTCGGCGGGGCGCAGTTCGGCGCGGCGGGCGCGCAGGAACTCGCCAAGGTCGTTGGCTGGGGGGAGCGGGTGGTCATGCCTAGATGATGCCATGGCAGGCGGGCAGCGTGCCAGGGATAGATTTTCCTAGGATGCGGCGGCACTGGTTGGACATGGGGGGCGGCGCTACCATGCATCGCACTGGCCACGTCCCGGCCATCCACCAGGAGAACTAGCATGAGAAGCAACGTCACATTCAACAGCCACGGTTTGAAACTGGCCGGCCACCTTTATCTGCCGGCTGACTTCAAGGACGGCGAGCGCCGCGCCGCCATCCTCGTCTGCCACCCCTTCGGCGGCGTCAAGGAGCAGACCGCCGGCCTGTACGTCGAACGCCTGGCCGCCAGCGGCTTCGTCACGCTCGCCTTCGACGCCGCCTACCAGGGTGAGAGCGAGGGCGAGCCGCGCTTCCTGGAAGATCCATTCGCTCGCGCCGAGGACATCAAGAGCGCCGTCAACTACCTGTCCAACCTGGCGCAGGTCGACCCGCTGCGCATCGGCGCGCTGGGCATTTGCGCCGCCGGCGGCTACGTGCCGTACACGGCCCAGACCGAGCGCCGTATCAAGGCCGTCGCCGCCGTCAGCGGGACGGACATGGGCATGCTGTTCCGCGAAGGCCTGGGCGGTGGCGGCAGTGCCGCCGCCCTCAGGGAGTTGCTCGACGAGGTAGGCTTGCAGCGTAGCCGCGAGGCGCGCGGCGATCCGGCGCGGCTCGATCCGGTGGTACCGCACACGCCAGCCGAGGTGGCCGATGGCACGCCAACGCTGTATCGTGAAGGCTCCGACTACTACCGCACCGCCCGCGGACAGCACCCGAACTCGCCTAACAAGTACCTGTTTACCAGCATCGACCGCATCGCCGCCTACGCATCCTATGAGCGCGTCGACCTGATTTCGCCACACCCGCTGCTGCTGATCGCCGGAACCGAGGCGGACACGCGCTATTTCAGCGAATTGGCCTACGCCAAAGCGCACGAGCCGAAGGAGTTATTCCTGGTCGACGGCGCCAGCCACGTCGACCTGTACGACAAGCCGCAGTACGTTGGCCCGGCCGTCGACAAGCTTACGGCCTTCTTCACGCGCTACCTGTGAGGCGAGCGTAGCGGCGCCGCCCAGTCACGGCGGCGCCGCTGACATGCGCCGTGCGCGCCTCGCCTTCGGTCAGCCCGCCTGGCTGCACAGTCCTTGTGCAGCCAGGTTTTTTTTTCGTGCGCAATCGCCGCTGGCGCACCAAAGAATGGCGCATGCACCATCGTGGATGGCTGCGGATGCTGGCATGCATTCTGCTTTAACAACATCGTATGCCCAGCCCGACCCCCACGAACCCATCACAGGAGTCCCCATGTCACGACGTATCATCCTGAAAGCGGCCGCCGCCGGCGCACTGGCCCTGGCCACGTCCACTTACATGCAGGCAGCCTTGGCCGCCGACACGATCAAGGTGGGCATTTTGCACTCCCTGTCGGGCACCATGGCCATTTCCGAAACGTCACTGAAAGACGTGGCGCTGATGACGATCGCCGAGATCAATGCCAAGGGCGGCGTACTGGGCAAGAAGCTGGAAGCCGTCGTCGTCGATCCCGCGTCGAACTGGCCTTTGTTCGCGGAAAAAGCGCGCCAGCTGGTGGCGCAGGACAAGGTTGCCGTCGTGTTTGGCTGCTGGACGTCCGTGTCGCGCAAGTCGGTCTTGCCGGTGTTCAAGGAACTCAACAGCCTGCTATTTTACCCGGTGCAATATGAGGGTGAGGAGCTGGAAAAGAATGTGTTTTATACGGGCGCCGCGCCGAACCAGCAGGCGATACCCGCCGTGGAATACCTGATGAGCAAGGATGGCGGCGGGGCCAAGCGCTTCGTGCTGCTGGGCACGGATTACGTGTATCCGCGCACCACCAACAAGATCTTGCGCGCCTTCCTGAAAAGTAAAGGCGTCAAGGATAGCGATATCAGCGAGGTCTACACGCCGTTCGGCCATGCTGATTATCAAACCATCGTCGCCAACATCAAGAAGTTTTCCACCGGCGGCAAGACGGCCGTCATTTCCACCATCAATGGCGATTCCAACGTGCCGTTCTACAAGGAACTGGGCAATGCGGGCTTGAAAGCCACGGACGTGCCCGTCGTTGCGTTTTCCGTGGGCGAGGAAGAGCTGCGCGGCATCGATAGCAAGCCCTTGCTCGGTCATCTGGCGGCGTGGAATTATTTTGAATCCGTCAAAAATCCCGTCAACACGGCTTTCATCAAGCAGTGGAAAACGTATGCGGTGGCGCAAAAGTTGCCGAACGCGGGTTCGGTCGTGACGAACGACCCGATGGAAGCCACCTATGTCGGCATCCACATGTGGGCGCAAGCCGTGGAGAAGGCGAAATCGACGGACACGGACAAGGTGATCGCCGCCATGGCCGGCCAGAGCGTCAAGGCGCCGTCCGGCTTTACCCTGACCATGGACCCGACCAATCACCACTTGCACAAGCCCGTGATGATCGGCGAGATCAAGGCGGATGGGCAATTCAATGTCGTGTGGAAAACAAAGGAGCCGATCCGCGCCCAGCCGTGGAGCCCGTTTATCAAGGGCAATGAGGGCAAGCAAAAGCTGTAAAGAGCCACGCCGGCGCCACCGGACAATGCGTCCGGTGGCGCCGACTATCAACGCTTTTCCGGGATATCAATGAGGCTATTCACATCGCTGCTGGTCTTCGCCTGCCTGTGCCTGTCATCCATGGCGCAGGCCGCCATCCCTCCTGAGCTGCTGAAACCGCTGTCCGGCGACGACCCCGACACAAGGGTCGCCGCCGTCGCGCAGATCGCCGCCCTGGCCACGCCTGAGGCCGCCCGCGTGCTGCAAGCCTTGCAGGACGACGCGTTATACGCGACACCCGACGGCCAGGTCTACATCGTCGACGGCGAGCAGGCGTATGAGCCGGCAAGCGGCAAGAGCGTGCCGCTGCCCGACGGCATCGATGGCGTGATGGTCAACAACCGCTTGCGCTCGGCCGTGGCGGGCGCCTTGTCGGGGTTGAAACTGCTGGCGCCCGAGCGGGCCACGCGCCTGGCCGCTGCGCAAGCGCTGCAGCAATCCGTCGATCCCGCACAAATCACTTTGATCCGCAAGGCGCTGGCGCAGGAGCGTGATGCCGACATTCAGCAGATATTGCAGGTGCTGATCGCCAGCGCCAACCTGCATGCGCCCGATGCGGCCACGCGCAAGGCCGCCGTGCAGGCGCTGGCCGGCAGCAGCGATGCGCGCCTGCTGCCCGTGCTGCAAGCCATGCTGGAAAAGGAAGGCGAGCCCGATGAAGCCGTGCAACTGGCCGCCATTGAGACCATGCGCCAGATCAAGGGAAGAGTGGCGCGCATGGAATTTGCCGGCAATGTGTTCTACGGCATTTCCCTGGGCAGTGTGCTGTTGCTGGCCGCGCTGGGACTGGCCATCACCTTCGGCTTGATGGGCATCATCAACATGGCGCATGGCGAATTGCTGATGATAGGCGCCTACACGACGTATCTGTGCCAGCTGTTTTTCCGTACCTACCTGCCCGGCATGCAGGAAGCCTACCTGCTGGCCGCGCTACCGGCCGCCTTTCTTGTTGCCGGACTGGTGGGCGTGGCGCTGGAACGCACCGTGATTCGCTGGCTGTATGGCCGGCCGCTGGAAACCCTGCTGGCCACCTGGGGCATCAGCCTGATCCTCATGCAGGCGGTGCGTACGATCTTCGGCGCGCAAAACGTGGAAGTGGCCAATCCGGCCTGGATGTCGGGCGGAGTGACCGTACTGGGCGGCCTCGTGCTGCCGTACAACCGCCTGGCCATCATTGCCTTTGCCATCGTCGTCGTCGTGGCCGTGTGGTTGATTTTGAACAAGACGCGCCTGGGCCTGTTCGTGCGGGCCGTCACGCAAAACCGCCGCATGGCCGATTGCGTGGGCGTGGCCACGGGCAAGGTCGACATGCTGACGTTTGGCCTCGGTTCCGGCATCGCGGGCCTGGGCGGCGTGGCCCTGTCGCAGCTGGGCAATGTGGGGCCGGACCTGGGCCAAAGCTATATCGTCGATTCCTTCATGGTGGTGGTACTGGGTGGCGTGGGCCAGCTGGCCGGCACCGTGATCGCCGCGCTGGGCCTGGGCGAAGTGAACAAATTCCTCGAACCGGTGGCGGGCGCCGTGCTGGCGAAGATCGCCATTCTCGTGTTCATCATCATTTTCATCCAGCGCCGGCCGCAGGGCCTGTTTGCCATGAAGGGACGCAGCGTCGAATGATTACCTCCTATCAATCCAAACAGGGTCTGTTCACGCGGCCCGTCTGGCTGGCGATTGCCGCATGCACGGTGCTGGCGGCGCTGTTGCCGGTTTTTAATCTGGCGTTTGCTGAGGGGCATGCGCTGCACGTGTCCGCCTACACGGTGGCGCTGGTGGGCAAGTTCATGTGCTACGCGCTGGCCGCGCTGGCGCTGGACCTCGTCTGGGGCTACACGGGCATCCTGTCCCTGGGCCACGGCGTGTTTTTTTGCCCTAGGCGCGTATGCGCACGGCATGTACTTGATGCGCGCCATCGGCGACCAGGGCCAGTACCACAGCAGCTTGCCCGACTTCATGGTCTTTCTCGACTGGAAAACCTACCCGTGGTACTGGGCGTTCACGGAACATTTCTGGTATTGCATGGCCCTCGTCGTGCTGGTGCCGGGCGTGCTCGCCTTTGTGTTTGGTTACTTTGCGTTTCGCTCGCGCATCAAGGGCGTGTATTTTTCCATCATCACGCAAGCGATGACCTATGCCTTCATGCTCTTGTTCTTCCGTAATGACACCGGCTTTGGCGGCAACAACGGTTTCACGGATTTCAAGACTATCCTCGGCCATAGCATCACGGCACCGGCCACCCGGGCCGTGCTGTTCCTGCTGACCCTGGCCTTCCTGCTGGCGGCCTTGATCGGCGCGCGCGCCATCGTGCGCTCGAAACTGGGCAGGGTGCTGCAGGGCGTGCGCGACAGTGAAACGCGCTTGATGTTCCTCGGCTACAACCCGCTGTGGTTCAAGCTATTTGTGTGGACCCTGTCGGCCGTGCTGTGCGGCATTGCGGGCGCCCTGTACGTGCCGCAGGTGGGCATCATCAACCCGTCTGAAATGTCGCCCGCGAACTCCATCGAAATGGTCGTGTGGGTGGCAGTCGGTGGGCGCGGTACGTTGATCGGTCCCATCCTGGGCGCCTTCACCGTCAACGGCTTGAAAAGCTGGTTCACTGCTGCTTTGCCGGAACTGTGGCTGTTCGCGCTGGGCCTGCTGTTCATCGTCGTCACTCTGTTCATGCAGCAGGGCATGCTGGGCGTGTTGAGCAAACTCAAACGTAAAAAAGTGGCCGCCGTGGCAGAGGAGGCCGCATGAGCATCCGTATGTTGCCCGGCATGGCCGGCGCGGAAGCGGGGCCGACGTACTCGCGCGTGAAAGGCGAGGGCGTCGACACGACGCACGGCGCCATTTTGTATCTGGAAGACATCAGCGTGTCGTTTGACGGCTTCAAGGCCATCAACAAGCTGAGCCTTGATATTTCCGTGGGCGAACTGCGCTGCATCATCGGCCCTAACGGGGCGGGCAAGACGACGATGATGGATGTGATCACGGGCAAGACGCGGCCCACGTCCGGCACGGCCTGGTTTGGCCAGACCATGAACCTGGCCACCATGACGGAAGCGCAGATCGCCCATGCGGGCATAGGCCGCAAGTTCCAGCGCCCCACCGTGTTCGAGCAGCATACGGTGTTCGACAATCTGGAACTGGCGATGAAGATGGACAAGCGCGTGGCACCCACCCTGTTTGCGCGCTTGACGTCCGAGCAGGCAGGCAAGATCGAAGCGATCTTGCGCTTGATCCGCCTCCACGGCCACGAGGCGCGGCCGGCCGGCTTGCTGTCGCATGGGCAAAAGCAGTGGCTGGAAATCGGCATGCTGCTGATGCAGGAGCCGCAGTTGATCCTGCTGGACGAACCGGTAGCCGGCATGTCGGATGCGGAAACGGCGCGCACGGCGGAATTGCTCAATGAATTGCGCGGCAAACATTCGATCATGGTGGTCGAGCACGACATGGGTTTCGTCACGGACATTGCCCAGCAAGGCATCGTCACCGTGCTGCATGAAGGTGCCGTGCTGGCGCAGGGCCGCATGGACGAAGTGCAAGCGGACGAGCGGGTCATCGAAGTCTATCTGGGAAGGTAAGCATGCTGGAAGTCGAACATTTGAATCAATACTATGGCTCCTCGCACACCTTGCGCGGCATCAATCTGTCGGCGCGCAAGGGCGAGTGTTTGGCCTTGCTGGGGCGTAATGGCGTGGGCAAGACGACTTTGCTGAAATGCCTGATGGGCGTGCTGCCCGTGGCGCAGGGCAAGGTGCTGTTTCATGGGCGCGACATCACCAGGCTGGCGCCGCATGCGCGGGCAAAGCTGGGCATCGCTTACGTGCCGCAGGGGCGCGACATCTTTGCGCGCCTGACAGTCGAGGAAAACTTGCTGATGGGCATGGCAGTGAAGCGGGGCCGGCTAGCCTCGCGCATCGATCCCCACGTCTATGAACTGTTTCCGGTACTAAAAGAGATGCTGCAGCGGCGTGGCGGCGATTTGTCGGGCGGGCAACAGCAGCAGCTGGCCATCGCCCGCGCCCTGCTGGCCGAGCCGCAGCTGATTATCTTCGACGAACCGACGGAAGGCATCCAGCCCTCCGTCATCAAGGATATCGGCCGCGTGATCAGCCTGTTGAAACAGCGCGGCGACATGGCCATCGTGCTGTGCGAACAGTATTTTGATTTTGCCAGCGAACTGGCCGATGAATTCATCGTCCTGTCGCGCGGCAGCGTCGTCGCCAGCGGACCGGCTGCACAGATGGATTGCGACGAGGTGAAGCGCCACCTGGCCGTGTAGGCTTACACGAGCTGCAGCCAGCCCAGCACGGCGCCGGCCGCCAGCAGCCAGAGTAAATGGATCTTCGTGCGCCAGATGATCAGGCCCGCCACGATGGACAGGCTCCACAGGGGCCAGTCCGTGCGGATGTCGTGGTTGGCGCCGCCCAGTATCATGCCGGTGGAAATCAGCAGGGCGACGACGATGGGCGCCATGCCTTGCTTGAAGGCGCGCACGGGGCGCAAGTCGCGGTTGCGGTAGCCCCACTGGGCTGCCACGTAGGTGAGTGTCGTGCTGGGCAACATGATGCCCACCATGGTCACCAGCACGCCCAGGTAGGCTGCCGCATAGCTGCCCGCATTCATGCCCACGTTCCAGCCCATCAGGGCGACGAACAGCACGTTCGGGCCGGGTGCGGCCTGGGCGATGGCGATCGATTCATTGAATTGCGCCTGGGTCAGCCAGCCATGTTGCTCGACCAGGAAGCGGTGCATTTCGGAGGTGGTGGAAATGGCGCCGCCGATCGACATCAGCGACAGCATCAGGTAGTGGCCGAACAGGTTCAGCCAGTCGCCCGCGCTCAAGACCAGTTGCAAGGGCGGCGTCATGAGGACAGCTTTCGATACGTCAGCAGGCAGCCGATGCCGCCCAGGCCCAGCAGGATGTACAGCAGGGGCCAGCGCAAGACCGCCACCATCAGCACGCCCAGCACGGTGATGGGCAAGGTCAGCCACAAGGGCAGCGGATGCTTGGCCAGCGCGGTCGCCAGTTTCACGCCCGTGGCGGCGATCATGCCAGCCGACACGGCCGCCATGCCACGCAGGGCGCCCGCCATCTGCGGATTGTCGCCAAAGCGCGTGTACAGCACGCCCAGCACGAGCACGATGAGGAGGGGCACGGCCAGCATGCCGGCCAGCGCCGTCAGCGCGCCTTTTAAACCGAAATAGCGCCCGCCCACCATCAGCGACAGGTTGACGACATTTGGCCCGGGCATGATTTGCGCCACGGCCCAGTCTTCCAGGAATTCCTCCTGCGTCAGCCAGCGCTTGCGCTCGACCATCTCGCGCTGGATCACGGCCAGCACGCCGCCAAAGCCTTGCAAGGCCAGCCAGGTGAATGAGAAAAACAGGTCGGCAAGCGAGCTTGGTTGCGGGCGGGGCAGGTCGGGCGGAAGGGGGAAGGCGAGGGCATGACTGATTATCGCCGTGGCCGCTCGCGCTTGTCCATCGCTTTCGGCTACGGTGCTACCTGCAAGAAAAAACCGTGGCTCATGTTTCCCTGCCATTGACATTAAGAGTTTATCGGCAATACTTTTAGCGGCAACATGACCGCTGTCTCTATCCGCACTGTCGCGGTTCGCACCGCTACGCCGTCTTCCTCCCTCCGTCCCCCTTCGCAGGAGTTGCTTATCATGCATCATTCCACAGAAACGCTGCATATGCCTGTCATACCTGTGGTGCGCCATGTGCGCATCGATCAGAGAATGTGCGACATCGTCAACCTGGGCATCGCCGTGCAGGCGGCCTTCAGCACCTTGTGCGCGCTGGAATACCTGAAGTCATACAATGTCGCCCCCGAACTGATCGAGCGCGTACTGCTGCACCCGGAGCAGCGCCGCCAGACCTTGCATTGAGTATCCGCACGGCAACTGTGTTGCCATCAGCGCTAAGCCGACGTTGTCGGATTGATCATTACGGCTCAGTTATGCACAAATGATGGGTTAGCGAAATTGTCGAAATAATTTTCTTGTGATTATGTGTGAGTTTCTAAGTGATTGATTTTAATGGGGTTTATTTTTGCTGTTTGATTGAGCAGTTTATTGAAAGCCGCACGGGCTGTGGCTTTGAGACCTGTCAATAGGCCCTTATCCACAAAGATATCCACAGTCCGTGTGGATATCTGAAAAAGCGCTTAACAATCCGCCACTTAGGGAATTGGCGCCAGCCAGCACATGCAATCGGGCGGCAAGATGGGCCAAAATGGGGCATGCTACAAGCCTGTATGCCTATCCAGTGCTCTTGTTTTTATGACTGAAAGTAGCGGCGGATGGTCAGGGCGTGCCGCCGGCAGGTTTCGCTGGCGCGTCGCCGCACTGGGCCAGTGCCGCAGCGAGTTCGGCGACTTGTTGCTGCGCTTCGCGCAAGGTTGCGTAGGTGCGCAGCGAGGCGATCACGGTAGTAAACAACTTGCGTGTCGTCAGGTCGGTCTTGCACCAGAAATCGTTGATGTCGTAATCGATGATGACGCGGTGTTCCAATGCCTGGCCGGGCTGGCCCGTACGCAGGATGATGCGCACGGCACTGTTGTGCAGGTCTTCGCGGACCTGGCGCGCCACTTGCAGCCCGGCATCCTGGGTTTCCATGATCACATCGAGCAGCACCACGGCGATATCGGGCGTGCTGCGCAGCAAGGTCAGCGCCTCGGCGCCCGAATACGCGTGCAAAAAGCTCAGCCTGCGGCCCTGGAAGCTGGCCTGGCTAAGGGCGAACTTGGTCACCACATGCACGTCAACATCGTCATCGACAATCAGCACGCGCCAAGGCGCCGCGTTGGCAGGCTCTGCCGCCGCGTCAGCCCGTTCCAGTGGCTCGTCGACCAGCCAGTCGGGTTCGTCCGCCCCCTTGGCGGCGCTATCGCTTTCCATATTCATGCGTTTATCCACCGTTGATCGTACTCGCTACTCCACACTATGCCAGTCTGCGGGGTTTGTCAAAACAATGCTGTTCAAGCAAGACGGCCTGGCGCCGGGACTGCTTATGCACAGCAAAATATATTTTCATGGTAGTCGAGTAACTTTGCGCTAGCGCAAACTCATGATTCTAAGTCATTGATTTCATTGGGGTAAAAAATTGCCTGTGAAATCAGCAAATTGTTGAAACCCGCATCAATACTAGTGTTGCGGCTTGTCAAGAGGGGCTTATCAACAACTTTATCCACAGTTGCTGTGGATATCTAAAAAAGCCGTGCAAAAACCGTGGCTTAGCGCCCGTCGTGCGGCAGGGTGGAAGCATTCATGCGGCAAGCCCAAGCCCGCCCAACCGGGTAAAGGCATGCAGGAAGCGCTGCTTGGCTTCGGCCGGACCCATGGCTTCGATTATACCGGGCAAGGGGGCGATGCCGTCAAGGTAAGCCCAGCGTTCGGCCGAGTGCGGCATTAGGTCGCGCTTTTCCGTTGCCAGCGCGATCAGGTCGGCCTGCTTGATGGGCGCGTAATCGGAAAAATCCAGGCCATAGGTGGCGGCGATGATGGCGCTGACCTTGTCTTCCAGCACGCCAAATTCCGGCAGCAGCACTTTCAAGGGCTTTACCATGTCGCCCAGATAGGCTTCGGCCGCGTCATGCAGCAGGGCGGCCAGGCGCAAATGGGGCGGTACCAGTTCGGCGACGATCAGGCTGTGCTGGGCGACCGAGTAAAACACTTGCGTCTGTCCATTGAAGCGGCACTGGTAAGCGAGGCCGTGGGCAATGTCTTCAATGGCTACCTTGTCGATATGCGGGCGCAAGGGATAAAAACGGTTGCCTGAATAGGTGGATACGTAGTCGGTAGTAATCATTTCTCGGTTAGCTCACCTGCTTTGCACGAATGATCCATCCTACACCGGATGGCCGCCACTTGCCTTTCGCTTGTACTTTTCTCCTTCCTGCTGAGCCTATGCATCTTGGCAAATCCTTTAATTTATTTCATATCATTCATTGATCTTTCTCAAATACACTGTAGAAATCTTGTTTGAATGAAATTTAAAGGGGACAGGGCAATGACGGCGATACCTTCGGCAAGACCTTCGTATATCTATCAGGGCGGTTCGGTGATGATGCACTCGCCGCTGCAATTGAAACAGTCGGAAATGTACGGCTATTTCGTCAGGGGCGACCTGGCGAAATTGCAAGCGACCGTGAATACCACCTTGAACCAGGTGGCGGGCCGCAAGCTGACCCTGAAAGCCCTGTCGCCGTACGTGATGCTGACGTTTACACGCGTCAACCATGCGGACTCCGCCAACCCCGTCGACCAGGCCAAGGGCTGGATCACGGAAGTGGACATCGTCACCTGGATTATGGTCGGCGAGATGGATGCGGCGGGCAAGCTCGCGCATATCTACTGGTACCCGTGCCATATTTTTGTCGATGACGCGATGGCCCTGATCAACGGGCGCGAACTGTTCGGCTATCCGAAATACCTGTGCGACTACGAGATTCCCGCCGCCGGCAGCGAGCCGCTGCGCTGCTCGGTGGCGGCCAAAGGTTTCCAGCATTTTTCGCCGGAAACGAAACTGGCCTTGCACCCGCTGCTGGAAGTCAACGCCACCGTGCAGACGGGGCCGCATAAACCCGTCAACAGTTTCCTCGAACTCATCGAGCAGGCGTTCAAGATTTTCCTCTCCATCCCGGATTTTTTCGACATGGACCAGGCCGGCTGGGCCGATATTCTGTCCTTGCTGCGCAATCCCCGCATCGACCAGATATTCCTCAAGCAGTTCCCCGACAGCGCGGGCGTGAAGGCCGTGTACCAGGCCCTGGTGGCCGCGCCCGCCGAGATCAACCGCCTGCACAGCGCGCGCCTGCTCGGCTACGAATACGAATGCACCTTGCACGCCTTCGACAGCTTCCCGCTGGACCAGACCCTGGGTTTGCAGCTGGGGCCGCAGGCGGCCATCCTGCCGTTCAATGTGAACTTTGACTTTACGGCCATGCCGGGCGAAGAGCTGGTCGACAATTCGAGCATCGCGCCGCAAAAGATCGCCATCCTGGGCGGCGGCGTGGCGGCCATGACCACCGCGTATTATTTGACAAACCAGCCGGGCTGGCAAAACCAGCACGCCATCACCGTCTACCAGCTGGGATGGCGTCTGGGCGGCAAGGGCGCCAGCGGGCGCAATGCGCAAGTGGGCCAGCGCATCGAGGAGCACGGCCTGCATATCTGGTTCGGCTTTTATGCGAATGCGTTCAGGATGATCAAGGAAGCGTACGCCAGCCTGGATCGCCCGGCAGGCGCACCGCTGGCCACCTGGCGCGACGCCTTCAAGCAGCACGATTACGTGGCCCTGTCGGAAGATGTCAAGGGCAAGTGGCGCAACTGGTCGATCGTCTTTCCCACCTTGCCGGGCGAACCGGGCGAGGGCAGCGAAGACATCACCCTGTGGCAGATGGCCATCGCCATGGTGGGCTGGATCGAGCAGTGGATCCACCAGATCCGGCAAGTGGCCGATGCCGATGCGCGCATAGAGCGTGCCAGTGCCAGCGCCACCGCGGCGCCAGGCGGGGGCGCGTGGCCGGGCTGGCTGCGCCGTCTGGCCGATGAAGTGGTGGGGCAGGCTGATGAGCTGGGCCTCGACGTGGGCCTGTCCGTGGGCGCGCTGGCAGCGCTGGTGGCCGACCTGGCGCCCGATTCCACGCGTCATGACCAGGCCCGCCACCAGCTGCTGGCCAGTACCCTGAACGGCATCCGCGCCTGGCTGCGCCTGCGCTACCGCGCCCTGATCGACGGCGACGATGAATTGCGCCGCCTGTTCACCTGCCTGGACCTGGGCATCACGGTCATGAAGGGCATGTTCGAAGATGGCGTGTTCAAGAACGGCTTCGACGTCATCAACGATATCGACTTCCGCGCCTGGCTGAAAAAACATGGCGGCGACGAGCAGTTCAGCGTCAATTCCGCTCCCGTGCGCGGTTTTTATGACCTGGTGTTTGCCTACGAGGGCGGTGATTTCAGCAAGCCGAACATCGAGGCTGGCACGCTCTTGCGGGCGATGGCGCGCATCGGCCTGGCCTACAAGGGCGGCATCATGTTCAAGATGCAGGCCGGCATGGGCGACACGATTTTCACGCCGATGTACGAAGTGCTGAAAAAAAGGGGCGTGGAATTCAAATTCTTCCAGCGCGTGGAAGAACTGGTGCCGGGCGCCGGCGACATCGACAGCATCCGCATCACGCAGCAGGTGCAATTGAAGGACCCTGCCGCCGGCTACGCGCCGCTGGTCGATGTCAAAGGCCTCGCTTGCTGGCCCAGCGCGCCCGATTACACGCAGATCGAACCGGCCCAGGCGGCGCTGCTGCAAGCGCAGGAAGTCAACCTGGAATCGTACTGGAGCGACTGGCCGCAGCAGTACCAGCAAGCGTTCGGCCGCGCGCTGCCCGCCACGGTATTGAAGAAGGGAGTCGATTTCGACAAGGTGGTATTCGGCATTTCCATCGGCTCGCTGCAGGCTTTATGCCCGCAACTGCTGGCGCAAAGCCCGGCCCTGCAACTGGCGGCCGACAAGGTGAAAACCGTGGCCACGCAGGCTTACCAGGTGTGGTTGAACAAAAACCTGTCGCAGATGGGCTGGACCACGCAGCCGAAGGGCCAGCAACCGGTGCTGTCGGCCTTCACTGAGCCGTACGACACGTGGGCGCCCATGGATCAATTATTGGCGCACGAAGACTGGCCGGCGGGACTGGCGCCGAAAAACGTCTCGTATTTTTGCAGCGCCTTCCCCGTCGACAGCTACCCGCCCGTCACCGACACGGGCTTTCCCGCCCGCTGCGCGGCCAGGGCCAAAGAGGGAGCGCTGCACCAGCTGGAGTGGGAGATCGGCGCGCTGTGGCCCGAGGCGGGCGCGCCGGGCGCGTTCCCGTGGCAATGGCTGGTCGATGCGAAGGCTGGCACGGGGCCGGCGCGCTTCGACAGCCAGTACTGGCGCGCCAACGTCGACCCGTCCGAGCGCTACGTGATGTCGGTGGTGGGCAGCACGCAGTACCGGCTGGCCAGCGACCAGTCAGGGTTCAGCAATCTGTTCCTTACGGGCGACTGGATCAAGACGGGCTTGAATGCGGGTTGCGTGGAGGCGGCCGTGATGGCCGGCATGCAGACCTCGCGCGCCATGACCGGTTATCCGGCCGTGATCCAGGGGGAGACGGATTTCTAGCGATCTGGTTATCATGGCGTTTCATTGAGTCCTGCGCGAGCGAATCATGAAACGCCTGATGCTGCTGTGTCTTGTCCTTGTCCACCTGCACGCTAGCGCCGCGCCGTCCGGCGCCATCCTGCTGTGGCCCGGCGCGCCGCCCGGCGGGGCGGCGTCGGGCCCGCAGCGCGACAGCGCCAAGGGCTCCCTCACGCAGGTCGAGCAACCGTATCTGATCGTGCACCGCCCGGCGCAGCCGAACGGCCTGGCGATCCTGCTGGTCAGCGGCGGTGGTTATGCGCATATCGAGGCGGGCAAGGAAAGCGGCCCGGCCGCCGACTGGCTGCAGGCGCAGGGCATCACGGCGTTTGAACTCGTGTACCGCCTGCCGCAGGAAGGCGGCGGGGTGGCCGCGCCCTTCCAGGATGGCCAGCGCGCCATGCGCGTGATCCGTGCGCGCGCGAACGAATGGGGCATCGACCCTGCGCGCATCGGCATGCTCGGTTTTTCCGCCGGCGCGCACCTGGCCGGCATGACGGCCGTGCAGCCCGACGTCTCCCGCTACACGCCCGTCGACGCGATGGATGGCGTGTCCGCGCGGCCCGACTTTGCCGTGCTGCTGTACCCCGTGCTGACCATGCAGCCGCCATTCGATACGACGCATGCGAAGAAGCAGCTGCTGGGAAGTCACCCCACGCAGGCGGCGCGCGACGCCATGTCGGTGCAATTGCACGTCGATGCGCGCACGCCGCCCATGTTCATCGCGCAGGCGCTGGACGACCCGATCTCGCCACCCGAGAACAGCCGGCTGATGGCTGCCGCCCTGGGCCGCGCGGGCGTGCCCGTCGAGCTGCATATGTTCCGGCACGGCGGCCATGGCTGGGGCCTGGGCAAGCCGGGCAGCGAGCCGGCAGCCTGGCCGCAGCTGCTGCTGGCGTGGCTGCAATCGCGTGGCTGGATGCCTCAGCCGCCGGGCTGAGCTTCGAGGTCGCGCCGCGCCACATCCAGCGCCTCTTGCAGCTGCGGCAGGAACTGTCCCACATTCTCGAGCTTGCCGTTTGAGGCCAGGGCCTCCATCTGGTGGCACAGGCTGTGCAGGGTGGGGCGGCTCAGGTAGCCGGCGCTGCCCTTCAAGGCGTGAAAGGCGGCGGCCGCCGCGCTGGCATTGCCATCGCGCACGGCCTGGCAGGCCAGGTCCAGGCGCCGCGGCGCTTCCAACAGGAACGCTTGCGCGATGCGCTGCAAGTGCTGCGGCGACAAGCCTGCCAGCGGCAGGATATGCACGGGCACCGTCATGGGATCGGCCGGCGCCGGCGTGTCCGCCTGCGCCGTGCTGCCGGCGTCGTCCAGGCCGAACTGGCGCGCCAGGGTATCGTTCTCGCCCGGCACGGCCGGTGGCAGTGCGTGGCCGCGCGCCAGCAGCAGGTCGATGATGGTGTCGATTTTCTCGAACAGCAGTGCTTCGTCGACGGGCTTGCTGAGGAAGTCGTCCATGCCGGAGGCCAGGTAGCGTTGCCGGTCATGTTCGCTGGCGTTGGCCGTCAGCGCGAGGATGGGGATGTGCGCATCGGGAATGGGGAATTGGGCGTTGCCGCCGTCGCGGATCAGGCGCGTGGCCTGTTCGCCATCCATCAGCGGCATGCGGCCATCCATCAGCACGCAATCGTAGGCGCCCGTGCCCAGCGCGTGCAGCGCCTGCTCGCCGTTTTCCACGATGGTCACCTCATGTCCCATGCCTTCCAGCAGGGTGCCGATGATGATCTGGTTGGTGCGCACGTCTTCGGCGCACAGGATACGCAGGCGGCAGGCGTGACGCGCGTGGCGGGCCGGCCGGCGCGCATCGGCCGCCGGCGCGCTGCCTGGCGTGAGTGGCAAGGTGAAATGGAAGCGCGAGCCGATGCCGACCCGGCTTTCCACGCCTATCGTGCCATTCATCAGTTCGACCAGTTCCTTGCAGATGGCCAGGCCCAGGCCCGTGCCGCCGTAGCGGCGCGTGGTGGAATGGTCGGCCTGTTCGAATTTCTGGAACAAACGCGGCAAGGTGTCCGCATCGATGCCGGAGCCCGTATCGCTGATGATGAATTCGATCTCGCTGCAGCCGTCGCGGCGCGGCGGCGTGCGGGCGTGCCGCACTTCCAGCAGCACTTCGCCATTCGCCGTGAACTTCAGTGCGTTGCCCAGCAGGTTGATGAGGATTTGCCGCAGGCGCGTGGGATCGGCGCGCACGTAGCGCGGCAGGTCCAGCGCCAGTTCGCGGCGCAGAAGCAGGCTCTTGGCGTCGGCCTGGCCCTGCACGATGCCGGTCGCGTCGCCGATCAGCGCCAGCAAGTCGAAGTCCACGGTTTCCAGGGTCAGCTTGCCTGCGTCGATCTTCGAGAAATCGAGGATGTCATTGAGGATGGTCAGGAGCGAGACGCCATTGTGCAGGCCGATGCGCAGGTATTCCTGCGTGCGGCCGCGCACGGACAGGTCGCGCAGGGCGAATTTCAGCATGCCGATGACGCCGGCCAGCGGCGTGCGGATGTCGTGGCTCATGGCGGACAGAAAATCGATGCGGTGGCGGCTGACCACTTCCGCGTGTTCCTTGGCCTTCAGCAGGGCGTCGTTGCTGAGGGTCAGCGCCAGGGTGCGTTCCTGCACGCGCTGTTCCAGGTTGTTGCGCAGCAGGCGGATCTGGTCGGCCAGGGCAAAGGCCAGCAGCAAGCCGTCGAAGGTGCCGCCGAGCAGGGTCACCAGCTGGGCGTTGGCCACCATGGCCGGCATCAGGCCCAGGTTGGCCGGCAGGATCAGAAAGCCGGGCAGCATCAGGGCGACGAAGGCCAGCACGAAGAAGCGCGCCGGCTGGTAGCCGCGGCACCAGACGACGATGCCGCAGATAAGCGCCAGCAGCATCCAGATGCTGATGGCGATGGTGGCCAGGGTGTGCGCATACGACAGGGCGAAGAAGCAGCTGGGCAAGAACAGCAAGGGCAGCACCAGGTTGACCTTGCTGATGCGGTACAGCATGGGCGAGTAGTCACGCAGGTGCAGGAAATGCATGTAGAACAGGGTGCTGAAGACGGGCAGCAGGAAAAACGGCACGTAATGCAGCTGCAACTGGTGCCAGTCGAACAGGTCGGCAAACACGTGGAAGGTCATGGCCCAGGCCAGGCCATACGTCAGCACGTACAGCGCGTAATAGGCCGAGGCTTTGTCCAGGGTGATGGAAAAGATGAAGAAATTGAACAGGCCCAACGCCAGCAGGGCGCCGATGGACGCCACCATCAGGAAATTTTCCTTTGCCACCAGCTTGCGGTAGTCCTGCTGCGTCTTCACGCCGAACATGGGGGCGCGCGCATAGTAGGGGCTGGAAAAGCGGATCAGGATGTCATACGTGGCGCCCGGCGCCAGCTGCACGTTCCTGCCATAGTGCAACAAATACTCGTGCGGGCGCTGGTAGCCTGTCAGCAAGGTCTGCGGCGCCGTGTGCGGCCCGGGACCATACACATAGAGATCGACCAGATCGATCAGGGTATCGTTAGGGTCGATGACCCAGGCCGTTTCGCTGCTGTCGTTGCGTACCTGGGCATGCAGCCAATAGGCGCCGCCGAACAGGTCGACCTGGTCGGCCGGGCGCTGGCGTGCCAGCCAGGCGGGCAGGGCGGCCGCATCGGCAGGCGGGGCGTCACTTCCGGCAAGAAACAGTTGTCCACCGTTGCCCAGGTGATGGATGCCTTGCTTGTTCAGGAGCAATGGGGCTGCCTGCGCCGCGCCCGTCAAGCCCAACACGAGGCCGAACACAAGCGGCCAGCCGCATAGCCAGGCGCTGATGCGGGAGCTGATAGCGCGGTGGCGGGATGGGGGCGGGTGGGCTGGCATCGATGGGTTTGGTGATGGTCGCGCGGGACTGGCGGCAGCGTCGTTTGCTGTGGAGTGCCCATTTTAATCGACTCTCGGTGACATACGGGCAATTTCATATCCTGCCGACATGGCGCCCGCTCCGGTATCATGGCGCCTTTGCCCGCGAGATATTCATGCTCAGTCCCGACCAGTTCCTGGCCTTCCTGGCCGCCGCCGTCGTCATTACCGCCAGTCCCGGCCCCGACAACCTGATGGTGCTGGGCGTGGGCATGTCGCGCGGGCGCCGTCAGGGCATGGCGTTCGGCCTGGGCTGCGCCCTCGGTTGCCTCACGCACACCGTGCTGGCGACCATCGGCGTGTCGGCCCTGCTGGCCGCGTCGCCCACCGCATTTACCGCGCTGAAAGTGGCTGGCGGGCTATACCTGGTGTGGCTGGGCATCGGCGCCTTGCGTAGCCGTGGCGGCGCCAGAGTCGATGGCGCGGCGGCCTTGCCGGACGAGACGCTGCTGCGCCTGTTCGGCAAGGGTTTGCTTGCCAACAGTATCAATCCGAAAGTCGTGCTGTTTTTTCTCTCGTTCCTGCCACAGTTCATCGTCGCGGGCCAGGGCAACGCCAGTTGGCAGACGGCGCAGCTGGGTCTGGTGTTTATGGCGCAGGCTTGCGTGCTGTTCGGCTTGCTCGGCTATTTTTCCGGCGCCGTCGGCAAGTGGCTCAACCGTCGCCCGCGTGCCGGCCTGTGGCTGGACCGGGTGGCCGGCACCATCTTCATCGGCCTGGGCTTGCGCCTGATCCTGGCGCGCTGAGGTCTTGCCGGGCGGTAATGCGGAACGCCAGTTCCATCTGGTCCTGCACGGCCATGGCGCCACCCAGGACGGCGAAGGGCACGATGCCGAAGTCGCTCTGTTTTAACAGCAGGCTGCCGCTGGCCTGCAGGCTGCGTCCATCGGCCGCTTGCTCGATGCGCACCGGCAGTTGCAGCGTGCGCGTCACGCCATGCAGGGTGATATCGGCGTCGAGCACCTCCTTGTTGCCCGTGCGCCGGGCATCGATGCGCACCCACGGATAGCGCTCCGCCTCGAGCACGCGCACCAGCATGTTGTGGCGCGTGCCGGCGATGGCGTCGGCTGACGGCGTCGTCGTCAGGCCGGCCGCCTGGCGCAAGCTTTCCTCATCCACACTCATTTCATCCAGCCGGAACTGAAATTGCGCACGCCCCAGTGCGGGCGCCACTACGCCCTGCAAGTTGCGGCTGGCGATCACGTGGTCATGCCCCAGCCGCGCCAGCGCGCCGCCGCGCCGCACGGTAATGGTCAGCAGGGATTCCTGCGGGGCGATGTGCAAGACACGCACGCCCGGCTGCTGCCACAGCGGCGCTTGCATGGCTGGCGCCGCTACTGGCGCGGCGGGCAGCGAGGCGGCGGGCGGCGGGGCGAACGGGGTGCAGGCCGCGAGCAAGGCGCAGGCGCAGGCCAGCAGCGCGCGGCGGTGGGCATGTGGCATCAGAGGACTCCTGGCATAGGGATGGCAACGGTGGTGGCGCAGGGTGCGATGGGGCGATAGTAAGCGATTCGGGCACCGGCGCGATAGCCTCTTCGCTTGCGCGGCCGTTTTGCAAGACCAATTCGTCTTGCCGCATGCCATCTTTTGCAGGGCAGCAGACATGAATGCAGTGAGTTGGCACTAAAGTAAGCGCTGGAAAATGACTCTGCTGCGGTGCAGGATCGAATGATGGAATGCGGATAATGGAAGGGGAATGTGTATTGAAATAATTAGTGATAATCAGAATTAATAATTTCTTTTGAAAAACAAACTACCCATTTGATAGTTTCGCATCATTATATAAATGACAATTTAAATATTATGTCGAGCTGATCAGTATGCGTCAGAAAATAGAATGTCAGCGTAACTGCACGATTAATTTGATGAATGTGTTGCGAAATATCAACGAGATAATTTAATTTCTTTGTTGGAAACAAAAAAACCACTGTTGTCGTACGCTTGAACTGTTACTTGTTCATATAATCATGACAAATAAATGTCATTTTTATATTGGTCTGCACCTTGCAGCAGTACATTTCTTAGCGAACAACATGATCAAAACACACCAGGAAACGGCAGGCCGTTGCGGCCGCCATGCAGCTTTTTCGTCCGCCGGGCGCTACATGGGGATGCTGGCCGCGATTGTTGGCCGCGTCCGCTTACCCCATCTTTCCAAGTGTCATGTTGCGCCGCTGGCGCTGGCTTCCCCTGCTGCTGGGTGCCGCCGCGCCCGCCACTGCACAGGTGCTGTGGGAGGATTACCGCGGCATCGAGCGGGTGCCGGCCAATCCGCCTACGCCCAGTTACAACAATGGCTTCAACGCTGGCAGCACGGCCCGGCTCGGCAGTCTGGCGGCGCTGGCCGCCAATCCGGCCGCCAACGCGGCACGCACGGGCACCTCGGCGCAGCTGGACTGGGCCAATGGCACCCCCGCCAATCCCGCGCAGTTATGCAACTTCGATACGCAGCAAACGTCGGCTGCCTGCCGGGCCTGGATCATGGGTCGCGTGATGTACACGCTGGTGGTGTTTCCGCAGGCGGGCAACTACAAGTTCAGCGTCTCGCACGACGACGACGTAAAGGTCGATTTCTCGACCCAGTATTCGACCAATTACCGCAATACCGTGTACAACGTGGCCGTGGGCAGCGTGGCAGAATATTCGAATAATGAAACGGATTTCCAGAATTTGGCCGGCAATTTCAATAGCGCCACGCCCGGTGGCTGTTATCTGGCCCGCGTCCTGTGGAATAACGTGGGCGGCATCAATTATTTGCACATGCGCTGGACGCGTCCTGACAATGTGACGGAAATTATTCCCGCTGCGCAATTGCGCGACCCCAGCCTGGCCAGCTCCTATGCCGACTGCACCAATAGCAAGACCGACCTGGCCGTCGGCAAGGTGGGCCCGGCACAGTTTTCCGTCGGCAAGCCCTTGAGCTATACCATGAAAGTGTGGAACCGCGGCCCGGCTCTCAGCACGGGCGCCACCTTCAACGATGTGTTGCCGGCCAGCTTGAGCAACGTCAGCTGGACTTGCGCCGCCAGCGGCAGCGCTTCCTGCGGCACGAAAACTTCGGGTTCGGGCAGCAACAGCGTCAGCATTACCATGGGCAACCTGCCCCTGAATGCGGCCGTCAGCGACCCCAGCACGGGTTCTTACCTGACGGTGACGATCACGGCCACGCCGGGCGACGCCGCCAGCATCGTGAATACGGCCAATGTGACCGTCTCGCCCAATGAAACGGATAGCGATCTCAGCAACAACAGCAGCAGCACCACGGCCACCGTCAGGACGAATACCTTGACGGTGCTCAAGGTGCTGGCACCCGCCAGCGACAGCGGCCTGTTCATCATGAATGCCAACGGCACGGCCGGCGTGCCGGGCGGCAACGGCGCCACGGCCAGCGCCGTGGTGCGCGTGGGCAACCTTGCAACGTTCGCGGAAAGCGCGGGCACGGCCACCAACCTGGCGCAGTACCAGAGCAGCTACAGTTGCGCACGCACGGATACGGCCGCAGTCATCGGATCGGGTGCGGCCAACGCGGGCAACTTCACCATGCCAGAGGCGCCCGTCACGTGCACCATCAGCAACCGCCGCCTGCAGGCGGACATGCAAGCCGTCACGACGGTGCCAGCCGGTCCCTACAATGCCGGTTCCCCCGTGACGGTGACGGGCGTGTGCACGAATAACGGCCCCGACAACGCGGCTGCGCCCACCTGCGTGATGAGCGGCTTGCCAGCTGGCGCCACGGCCAACTGCAGCGCACCCGTGGCGCCCTTCATTCCCGGCTCGCGCATCAATTGCAGTTCCACCTTCAACCTGCCCGCCAGCGGCAGCCTGACGATCACCACGACGGCCGGCGCCACCACGCTGGATCCGATTCCCGCGAACAATGTCGACAGCGACACGCTGGGCATCGTCAGCCCGCTCGTGCGCGTGCAAAAAAGCGTCGACAAGAGCAGCGCCTTCATCGGCGACACCGTGCAGTGGACCTTGACGGCGAACAATGCCGGCACGGGCGCCACCACGGCGGCCCTGACCCTCACGGATACCCTGCCGGCCAACCTGGCCAGCATCGTCGTCACGCCCACGGCGCCTGCCGCCTGCGCGCCGCTGGCCGGCAATACGCTCAGCTGCACGCTAGCCGCCGGCCTGGCGCCGGGCGCCAGCGCCCAGGTCAGCATCACTGGCGTGCCCACGGCAGCCGGCAATTTCGTCAACAGCGTGGCGCCGTCCGGCGGCAATGGCGCCAGCTGCGCCACGCTGGCTACTTGCCAGACCACCACTGTCGTCAGCAAGGCGCTGGTAGACGTGACCACCACCCTGAACGCCTTTCCCGGTTCGACGAATGCGGGCGACGCCATTAGCGGCACAGTCACCTACCGCAACGTGGGGCCGGGCACGGCCGAGAACCTGACATACACGCTGCAATTGCCGCCAGGCTTGACGGGCGTGTCCGTCACCGGGGTGACGGGCGTGTACAACGCGGGCACGGGCTTCATCGTCCTGTCGGGCCTGCCGCCGAATCTCGCGGCAGGGCAGGGCGTCACCTTTAATCTCAGCTACACCCAGCCTGCCTCGAACAGCTCGTTTGTCACCAGCGTGATCGGCACCTCCTCGGTCGAAGTGGCCAATGACTTGCCGAATACGGCCACTGTGATGGTGCCGGGGCCGAACGTGCGCGTCACCAAGGTGGCCGACAAGCTGACGGCCAACGTGGGCGAGAACATCACGTGGACGATCACGGCCAGCAATACGGGCAATATCGCCAACCAGGGCCTGGTTTCCCTGGCCGACCTGCTGCCGCCCAACCTGGTGGTGACGAGCGTGACGGCGGCGCCGGGCGTGACGTGCCCGCCGCTGGCCAGCTGGGTGGCGTCGAGCACCCAGACCTGCACCATCGCCGCCGGCCAGCTGGCCGCCCTCAACGGCAGCCGCACCATTACCATCACGGCGCACGCCACGGCGGGCGGCAGCCTGGCGAACCGCATCATGCCGAGCGGACCCGATAATCCTTCCTGCGCGACGGCGGAAAACTGCCGCACGGTCACCTCGATTACCAGCCCCAAGGTGGCGGTGACGAAAACCGTCGACCATGCCAGCATCAATATCGGCGCCAGCCTGACCTGGAGCGTCACGGCAACGAATAGCGGCGATGGCGTGAGCACCGCGCCCATCACGCTGACCGATACCTTGCCGGCCAACCTGGTAGGCCTGAACGTGGCGCTGGTGGGCAGCGCCACCTGCGCCGTGCCGGTAGGCAATATCCTCACCTGCACGGTGCCGGCCGGCCTGCCCGCGAACGGCGGCATCGCCGGTTTCACCGTCACGGCCCAGCCTGCGGCGGCGGGTACCTACAATAACAGCGTCGTGCCGACTGGCGCCGACAATCCTGCCTGCGCCACGCCTGCCGGCTGCGCCACCACCAGCACGGTGACCAGCCCCAGCGTGGCCGTGACGAAAGGCGTCGACAAGACCACCGTCAATCTCGGCGATACCATCACGTGGACCCTGAAAGCCATCAACAGCGGCAGCGGCCCCACGAATGGTCCGATCACCCTGACCGACAGCTTGCCCGCCAACGTGGGCGCGCTGCAGATATTGCCCGTGGCGCCCGCCAGTTGCGGCGTGCCTGTGGGCACCACCCTGACCTGCACCGTGCCGCCAGGGCTGGGCAGTGGCATGCAGGCGACAGTGCTCATCAAGGCCGTGGCAAATGCGCCCGGCACGGTGGCCAACAGCCTTGTTCCGGGCGGCATCGACAATCCCGCGTGCGCCACGCCGGCCCAGTGCCAGACCAGCACTACCGTTACCAGCCCGAACGTGGCGGTGAAGAAAAGCGTCGACAAGGCCAGCATCAACGTGGGCGACACGCTCACGTGGACCTTGACGGTGAGCAATAGCGGCACTGGCGCCAGCACTGGCGCCGTCACGCTGGCCGACACCTTGCCGGCCGGCCTGGCGAACATCGTCGTCAGCCCGCAGGCGCCCGTCACCTGCGCGCCCGTGGCGGGCCAGAACCTGACGTGCAGCGTGCCGGCCGGCCTGGCCCCTGGCGCCTCGGCGAAGGTCATCGTCAGCGCCACGGCCACTCTGGCCGGGTCTGCCGTCAACAGCGTGCTGCTATCCGGGCCAGATAATCCCGCCTGCGTGCTGCCCGGTGATTGCGCTACCACCACCACGGTGGTCAAGCTGCTGGTCGATGTCACCACCACCCTGAACAATTTCCCGCCGAATACGCTGGCGGGCGACACGATTTCCGGCACCGTCACCTACGCCAACGTGGGACCGGGCCCGGCCGAAGGCGTGACGTACACCCTGCAGCTGACGCCGGGTTTGAGCAACGTCAGCTTGACGGGCGCCGTGGGCAGTTACAATCCCGCCACGGGCGTCGTCACCCTCAGCGGCTTGCCCGTGGGCCTGGCGAATGGCCAGAGCACCAGTTTCAACGTCAGTTACACGCAGCCGGCCGACAATCTGTCGATGGTGACGTCGAGCATCGCCACCACCTCGGTGGAAGTGGCGAACCACTTGCCGAACACGGCCATGGCAACCGTGCCCGGTCCCATCATCCGCGTGACGAAACTGGCCGACAAGACGACGGCCAACGTGGGCGAGACGATTACCTGGACCATCACGGCCACGAATACGGGCAGCCTGGCCAACCTGGGCGTGGTAACCCTGACCGATATCCTGCCCGCCAACGTGACGGTGCTGTCCGTCACGCCGGGCGCCGGCGTCAGCTGTCCGCCACTGGCCAGCTGGCTGGCCAACAGCGCGCAAGCATGTACTGTCGCGGCAGGCCAGCTGGCCGCCGTGAATGGCAGCCGCAGCATTACCATCACGGCCAGGGGCACGGCCGGTGGCAGCCTGGGCAATAAAGTGTTGCCGAGCGGACCCGATAATCCCGCCTGCGCCCAGGCCGCTTCTTGCCAGACCAGCACCACCATCCTCAGCCCGCAAGTGGCCGTGCATAAAAGCGTCGACAAGAGCAATATCAACGTGGGCGACGCGCTGACCTGGACCATTGCCGTGGCCAATACGGGCACGGGCGCGACCACGGGTGTCATCACCCTGACGGACACCTTGCCGGGCAACCTGACCCTGTGGCAAGTGTTGCCTGCGTCACCCGCCACGTGCGCGGTGCCGAGCGGCAACCAGCTGGTATGTTCCATTCCGGCCGGCATGGCGGCGGGCAGCACGCTGAATATCGTCGTCAAGGGCGTGGCCAATGCGGCCGGCGCCTACGTCAATACCGTCGTGCCAAGCGGCCCGGACAATCCTGTCTGCCCGCAGCCCGGCGATTGCAGCACCACCAGCACGGCCGTGAAACTGCTGGTCGACGTGACCACCACCCTGAACGGCTTTCCTGGCAGCACGCACGCGGGCGACACGATCGCCGGCACGGTCAATTTCAGCAATATCGGCCCCGGCCCGGCCGAAGGCGTGACCTACAGTCTGCAACTGGCGCCCGGCCTGGCTGGCGTGAGCGTCAACGGCGTGGCGGGCAGCTACAACGGGGGCTCCGGCCTGGTGACCTTCAGCGGCGTGCCGGCCACCCTGGTGCAGGGGCAGGGCTTCAGCTTCCAGCTCAGCTACATCCAGCCGGCCAGCAACCTCTCAACCGTGGTCAGCCGCATTGCCACGACGTCGGTGGAAGTGCCGAACGACCAGCCCAACGTGGCGACCGTCACCATGCCCGGCTCGATCATTCGTGTCAGCAAGACGGCCAACAAGGCCGTGGCGAATGTTGGCGAGGAAATTATCTGGACGATTACGGCCAGCAACACGGGCAGCTTGGCCAACCAGGGCGCCGTCATTTTGACGGACTTGCTGCCGGCCAACATCATCGTCACCAATGTGGCGCCCGACAGCGGCGTCACCTGTCCGCCGCTGGCCAGCTGGGTGGCCAACAGCAGCCAGAGTTGCAGCGTGGCCATCGGCCAGTTGGCGGCCGGTAATGGCCAACGCCAGATCGTGCTGACCGGCAAGGCCAGCGTGGGCGGCACCCTGGCCAACCAGCTCATGCCGAGCGGCCCCGACAATCCAGCCTGCTTCCAGGCCAGCAGCTGCCAGACGCACACCACCATTACCAGCCCCAGCCTGGCGCCGAGCAAGAGCGTCGACAAGCTGGCCCTGAATATCGGCGACAGCCTGACGTGGACGGTCACCCTGGCCAATAGCGGCACGGGGGCCAGCACGGCCGTCGCCACCATCACCGATACCTTGCCGGCCGGTCTGGCAAATATCGTCGTCACGCCCGCCGCGCCCGTCACCTGCGCGCCGCTGGCCGGCAATGTGCTCACGTGCAGCGTGCCGGCTGGCCTGGCCGCCGGCGGCAATGCCACGCTGCAAGTGACGGCGCGCGCTGCCGCGGCAGGCAGTCTCGTCAATGGCGTCAGCGCCAGCGGCACGGATAACCCGGCCTGCCTGCAGGCGGGCGACTGCAGCACCACCAGCACCGTCAGCGCGCCCTTGCTGAACGCCAGCAAGAGCGTCGACAAGACGGCAGCCAACGTGGGCGACACCCTGACGTGGACCTTGACCTTGCGCAATAGCGGTAGCGGGCCCAGCACGGCCATCGCCACCCTGACCGATACCTTGCCTGCGGGCCTGGCGAATGTGCTGGTGACGCCGACGGCGCCCGCCACCTGCGCCGCGCTGGCGGGCAATGTCGTGACCTGCAGCGTGCCGGCCGGCCTGGCCGCCGGGGCCAGCGCCACCGTCAAGCTGAGCGCCACGGCGACCCTGTCGGGCAGCCTCGCGAATGCGCTGGTGCCGAGCGGGCCGGATAACCCCGTCTGCGCCGTCCCCGGCGATTGCCAGACCACCACGGTGGTATCGAAACTACTGGTCGACGTGACCACCACCCTGAACGGTTTCCCCGCCAGCAGCAATGCGGGCGACGCCATCCGTGGCGTGGTGACGTTTGCCAACGTGGGCCCGGGCGTGGCGGAAACAATGAGCTACAGCCTGCAGCTGGAAGCGGGCCTGAGCGGCGTTTCTCTCAGCCCCGTCAGCGGCGCGCCCGGCATCAGCGGCGTCTATAACAGCGGCACGGGCCTGTATGTGCTGAGCGGCTTGCCGGCCACGCTAATCGCCGGCCAGAGCGCCAGCTTCAACCTGTTCTACACGCAGCCTGCCAGCAACAGTTCGCGCATCAGCAGCGTGGTGGGTACCAGTTCAACGGAAATCGTCAACGACTTGCCGAATACGGCGACGACGAACTTGCCCGGCCCCGTGATCCGCGCCAGCAAGACGGTCGACAAGGTGGAACGCGGCCGTGGGCGACATCCTGACCTGGAGCATCACGGCGACGAACACGGGCAACTTGCCGAATCAACACCCGGTCGTCGTCAGCGATGTGCTGCCTGCCAACATCGTCGTGCTCAGCGTGACGCCTGATGCGGGCGTGAGTTGCCCGCCGGTGGCAAGCTGGACGGCTGGCAGCGTGCAGGCATGCACGGTTGCGACAGGCCAATTGGCCGCCGGTAACGGCAGCCGCAAGGTCGTCGTCACGGGACGCGGCACCCTGGGTGGCACCCTGTCGAATCGTGTCTTGCCCAGCGGTGGCGACAATCCCGCCTGCGATACGGCCAGCGCCTGCCAAGCCACGACGACCTTAGTGGCGCCGCAAGTGACGGTGCGCAAGAGCGTCGACAAGAGCAATGCCAGCGTGGGCGACGTGCTGACCTGGACCATTACCGCCAGCAATGGCGGCACGGGTGCGACCAAGTCCGCCATCGTACTCACCGACAACCTGCCAGCCGGCGTCAGCGGCGTGCAAGTGCTGTCCACGCAGCTGGCCACCTGTGCGCCCGTGGCGGGCAATATCGTCACGTGCAGCGTGACGGCCGGCCTGGCGCCGGGCGGACAGGCGCAAGTGGTGCTACGCGCCACGGCCGGCGCGGCTGGCGTGCTGCAGAACACGGTGTTGCCAAACGGCCCGGACAATCCTGTCTGCGCGCAGGCGGCGGACTGCAGCACCAGCACCACGGCCATCAAGCTGCTGGTTGATGTGACCACCACACTGAACGGTTTCCCCGGCACCACCACTGCCGGCGACCAGATCAACGGCATCGTCAGCTATAGTAACGTTGGTCCCGGCACGGCCGAGAACGTGACGTACAGCTTGAAACTGGCGCAGGGCCTGATGGGCGTGACCCTGAGCGGCGCGGCCGGCAGCTATGACGCCATCAGCGGCATGCTGACGGTGACGGGCTTGCCCGCCAGCCTGGCGCCCAACGAGTCGCACAGCTTCGGCTTGTCGTATATCCAGCCGGCCAGCAATGTCTCGACCATCGTCAGCATCATCGCCACCAGCTCGACGGAAGTGCAGTATGACTTGCCGAATACGGCCACGGTGACCATGCCGGGTCCCGTCATCCGCGTCAGCAAGACGGCGAACCGCAGCAGCGCCAACGTGGGCGACAGCATCATCTGGACCATTACCGCCGTCAACAGCGGCGGCTTGGCCAACCAGGGCGTGGTGACCCTGGCCGATATCCTGCCAGCGAACTTGACGGTGCTTGCGGTCAATGCCGACGCTGGCGTGACGTGTCCGCCGCTGGCAAACTGGGTGGCGAATAGCGTGCAAAGCTGCACCATTGCGGCTGGTCAATTGGCTATCGGCAATGGCACGCGCAGCGTGCGCGTGACGGCGACCGGTACGCTGGAAGGCACGCTGTCGAACCGCGTGATGCCGAGCGGGCCGGACAATCCAGCTTGCGCGCAGGCAAACAGCTGCGAGTCCAGCATCGTGTTGACGGGACCCAAGGTGGCAGTGCGGAAAAGCGTCAACCGCGCCAGCGCCAACGTAGGCGACACCGTCGTGTGGAGCATCACGGCCAGCAATACGGGCACCGGTCCCACGCGCGCCGTCATGACCCTGGTCGACACCTTGCCGGCCGGCTTGACGAACGTGCTGGTCACGCCTGTGCGCGCCACCTGCGCACCCGTGGCCGGCAATGTGCTGAACTGCAGCGTGCCTGCCGGCCTGATCGGCAATGGCGGCGAAGCCAGCGTGGAAGTGTCGGCCACAGTCACCCAGGCGGGCGCGGCACTTAACCGTGTCGTGCCGTCGGGTCCCGATGCGCCACTGTGCCTGGCGCTAAGCGATTGCCAGACGACGACCAACGTCACCAGCCCCAGCGTGATGGTGAAGAAAGTGGTGGACAAGGCCAATGCCAGCATCGGCGACACCGTTAGCTGGAGCATCACGGCTACCAACGGCGGCAGCGGTGCCACCACGGCAGCCATCACGCTGACGGACGACTTGGCCGCCAGCCTGACGGACATCGTCGTCACGCCCGCCGCGCCCACCACCTGCGCGCCGCTGGCCGCAAATAAACTGGTGTGTACGGTGCCGGCCGGCCTGGCGCCCAATGCCGTGGCCGCCGTCACGGTGAGCGCGAAAGTGGCCGCCAGCGGCACGCTGAGCAACACCATCGTGCCCGCCGGTGCCGATTTGCCACGCTGCGCGCAGGCATCTGACTGCACGGCCGTCACGGACGTGGCGAATCCGGCCGTCGGCGTGGCGCTGGGCGTGGGCAAGGTGGCCCAGCTGTCGGCCAAGATTTTTAGCGTGCCGTACACGGTCGTGATCCGCAACGTGGGCAAGGGCGCGGCGCAGAATGTGCAGGCGCTCGACAGCCTGCGCGCCGCCTTCCCCGATCCGGTCACGTGCCGCATCGTCGCGCCACCTGCCGCGCCCGCCATTGGCGGCAGCAAGCAACTGGCCGTCAACCCGGGCTTTACGGGCGGTTGCGGCGGCAGCGACTTGCGTTTGCTCAACGGTGATGCAGCCTTGGGCGAGGGCGAGTTGAGCGTCATCACTTTCACCGTGGAAATCACGGTGCAGGAGACGACTTTGCCGCAGTACAACAACAGCGTGTTTGCCAGCGCGCTGGGCGGCAATGTCGCCAACGCGGGCGGCAGCATCAGCGTGCCGCCGGCCCCGGCTGCGGGCGTCATCGCCGCCAACCCGGCCTACACGCCGCCCGTGGGCAGCCTCGTGTTTGACGCTTCCAACAATGGCGGCAGCCATGCGGGCGCCGTGGCCACGGCAGCGGACGTGGCTGCGCTGGCGGAAAAGGTCGATCCCAACCGCAATGGCAACGCCTCGGATACTGTGGGCGGCATCGCCTTCACGGGCGAAGACACGCCCACACCCGTGGTGTTGCTGCGGCAAGTGGTCGATGTCATCAAGGCAGTGTCCGCGCAGCAGCAAGTCGACGCCAGCAAGTTCGAGATCAGCTACACGGTGCAGGCGGCCAACCGCTATCCTGCCGGATACCCGACCTCGACCATGGTGCAAGTGGCGGAAAACCTGAGGGCCGTCTTCCCCACGGCGACCAGCGTCACCCTCAAGCCGGGCAGCCTGGCCGTCACGGCGCGACCCGCCAGCGCCACGGCCTGCGTCGCCAATCCCGACTTCAACGGCGTCACCATGTTTGGCTTGCTAAGCGGCAAGGGCGACTTGCAGCCCCAGGAAAGCTGCAACATCGTTTTCACCGTGCTGGTCGACTTTGGCAGCGTGGCGGCGATTCCCACCGTGCCGCAGCTGAACCAGGTGTATGCGAGCACCATGTTTGGCACGGACGGCGGTGGCATGAACATTGGCCACAGCTACAGCGGCACGGGGACGTCGACGACGCCGGTGGCGCCCGCCAGCGTGCTGGCCCTGGCCAGCTCGGCCGATACCTTGCTGCTGCCGGCCTCGCCTGGCGCCACGCCACCGAGCTTCACGCCCGTGGTGTTCAACACGACGGACAAGCCGATGCTGTTGATCAGCAAGAGCGTCAACAAGGCCCAGGCCGAGATCGGCGACAGCCTGCAGTACACGATCGAGGTGAAGAACACGGGCGTGGCGACGGCGTTTGGCGTCAGCGTGCTCGATAAATTGCCGGCCGGTTTCCGCTACATCGACGGCACCACCACGCGCAATAACGTGCTGCAGCCCGATCCGTCCGGCAAGCCGGGGCCGCAACTGAGCTTCAAGCTGGAGTCGCTGGCGCCGAACGCCAGCGCCAGCTTCCGCTACCGCCTGCGCGTGGGCGTCGGTTCGCTGCAGGGCGACGGTATCAACCGTGCTCAGGCCACGACCACCAACGGCCCGCCCTCGAACGAGGCGCGCGCGAAAGTGAAAGTGACGGGCGGCGTGTTCACCACGGATGCCTGCATCGCTGGCAAGGTGTTTGTGGACTGCAACAACAACCACGTGCAGGACGGCGAGGAACTGGGCATACCGGGGGTGCGTCTGTATATGGAGGATGGCACGAACTTCACCACGGACGTGGAAGGCAAGTACAGCTATTGCGGCATCACGCCGAACAGCCATGTCATCAAGGTCGATGGCGCAACGTTGCCGCGCGCCAGCCGCATGATGGAAGCGTCGAACCGCAACCTTGGCGATCCGCACAGCCTGTTCATCGATACCAAGAACGGCGAGCTGTTGCGTGCCGACTTCATCGAAGGCTCGTGCTCGAACCCCGTGCTGGAGCAAGTCAAGGCGCGCCGCGCGCAGGGTGAGGTGCGCAGCGTGGAAAGGGAGGGCAGGGCGGGGCCGGGACTGAGTTTCAGCAGCCAGCCCGCTAGTGCGCCCGCGCAGGCGACGGACAGCGCCAACCAGCCTGTCGTTGCGCCCCGCGTGCCCATGCCGGCCGCTGTGCCAGCCGCGGGAGGCAGCCATGTGCAATAAGCCTCCTTCACCTCACTTGCCGCTTGCCAATGCTGCTAAAGAGAAACAAGCCATGAAGAGAACTCTCCCCGCGCCCCGGCGCATGGCCGCCGTACTGGCTTTGCTGGTCTTCCCGGCCGCTAGCCAGGCCCAGATACCCGTGCCGGACAGCGTGGCAGCGCCCTCCTTGTTTGCGGGCAAGGTGGGCCTTTCCGACTATGCCATCAACCGTGGCGTGGCGCGCATCGCCGTCGAGACGGATGGGAATGGCGTGCTGGCCGATGGCCAGAGCCCCGTCAAGGTGACGGTCAGGCTGTATGACGCGCAGGGCAAGCCCTTGACAGGCAAGGCCTTGCTCACCATCGAGGCCAGCGGCGGGCGCATCCTGCTGCCCGGCGCCCGCACGGACGAGCTGGGTCCCGAACGGCGCGATGCGGACAAGGTCACGCCGGGCACGCAGCTGACGGTGGAGGATGGCCTGGCGAGCTTCAGCCTGCTGGCCCCGTCCACGCCGCAGGATGTGCTGCTGCGCGTGTCGGCCGGCAGCGTGGCGGCGCAGGGCACGATCAGTTTCCTGCCAGAATTGCGCGACATGCTGGCCGTGGGCTTGATCGACGGCATCATCAGCAAGCGCAGCCTGTCGAGCAGCTCCATTTCGCCGTCGCGCTTCAACGATGGTTTCGAGCGCGACATTCAGCGCTGGAGCAGGGCCTTCAACAATGGCAAGGCCAACGTGGCGGGCCGCGCGGCCATGTTCCTGAAAGGGACGATCCGTGGCGACGCCTTGCTGACGGCCGCCTACGATTCGGACAAGGATACGCGCGCGCGTCTCTTGCGCGATGTCAATCCGGAAGAGTTTTATCCCGTCTACGGCGACAGTTCCGTGCGCAACTTCGACGCCCGCTCCAGCGACCGCCTGTACGTGCGCATCGACCAGCAAAAAAGCTATGTGCTGTATGGCGACTTCGCCACCGGCGACGGCTTCAGCCAGATGACGGGCGGCGGCGCCGTGGCCAACTTGCAGCAGAGAAAACTGGGCCAGTACAACCGCACGGCCACGGGCGGCCGCGGCCACTACGAACAGGATGGCATCGTCGCCAATGCCTTCGCCATCAACGATAGCCTGAAGCAGGTGGTCGAGGAATACCGGGCGAACGGCACTTCGGGCCCGTTTGCCGTGCGCAACAACAACGCCATCGAAAACTCGGAAAAGATCGAGATCGTCGTGCGCGACAAGAACCAGAACGGCACTATCGTGCAAGTGACGCAGCTGCGCCGCTTCGAGGATTACAGCTTCGAACCGTTCAGCGGGCGCATCCTGTTCAAGCAGGCGATCCCCGCGCTGACGCCGAATGGCGACCCGCAATCGATACGCATCAGCTATGAGGTGGACCAGGGCGGCGAAAAATTCTGGACCCTGGGCGTGGATGGGCAAGTACAGCTGGGCAAGATGGTCTCGCTCGGTGGCTCGGCCGTGGAAGACAGGAATCCCTTGTCGCCGTACAAATTGCACAGCGTCAACGCGGGCTTGCGCTTCGGCGAGCACAGCCTGCTGGTGCTCGAAGTGGCGCGCACCACGTCCACCAGCTACAGCGCGGGCGGCAACATCTACACGACGCCGTCGGGCCAGGCGGGCGAGCTGCGCGATGAAGTCAGCGGTAATGCGGCCCGGGTCGAGCTGCAGTACAAGGATGAGAAGCTGGAAGCGAAAGCCTACTGGAGCCGCTCCGACAAGGATTTCAATAACACGGCGGCCGGCATCACGGGCGGACGGGGCGAGGCGGGCGTGAAGGCGGGCTACAAGCTCAGTCCCGCCATCACCGTGTATGGCGAGGCCATCCGCAGCGACGAGCGCAGCACGGACGCGCGCCGCGATGCGCAGCGCCTGGGCGTGGCCTGGAACGCCAGCGAGCGCTGGCTGCTCGACGTCTCCGTCCAGCACATGAAGGAGAGCGGCGGCATGCCGTCGACGGCCGGCATCGCGCCGAATACCTCGCCGCTGGGCACGGGTCTCAATCCCACGGGCGGCTTCTTTGGCAACGGCACGGCGAACACGGCCATCGACCCTGTCACGGGTGGCAGCATCACCACGTTTGCGCCAATCAATCCCGGCGCGGGCACGGGCGCGACGGTGCCGCTGGACGCCACCACCGTGCGCCTGGGCGCGCAATACAAGGCCACGGAGCGCTGGACCCTGAATGGCGACGTGGAAAAAAGCGTTTCCGACGCGGACCAGCACCGCTACGGCCTGGGCGCGCAATACCAGCTGGCCGAGCGCAGCCGCTTGTACGCGCGCTATGAAAACCAGACGGGGCTGGCGTCTGCGTACTCGCTCAATCCGGCCGACCGCAGCACCAGCTTTGTCGCTGGCGCGGATACGGGCTACATGCCGGGCGGCACCGTGTTTGGCGAGTACCGCATGCGTGACGCCATGGATTACAGCCTCAGCAACCAGCGCGACTTGCAGCTGGCGTCCGGCTTGCGCAATACATGGAACCTGGGCGAAGGCCTGGCGGCGAACACGAATGTGGAGTATCTGAAAGTCATGAACGGCCAGCAACAACAAGCCGTGGCCGTGGCGGCAGGCTTCGACTACTCGGTCAATCCGCTGTGGCGCGGCTCCGTCAAGCTCGAGTATCGGCGCTTGTTCGACAGCGAGATCGCGCCCGGCAACCAGCGCCAGGATCAATGGCTCAATACCATCGCCTGGGCGCGCAAGCTGAGCCGCGACTGGACTTTGCTTGCACGCAACTACCTGCTGTACACGCGCAACAACGACGATGCCAGTGGCGCGCCCGTGGGCAACGTGCTGCAGGACCGGGCGCAGCTGGGCTTTGCCTGGCGTCCCGTGGACGACAACCGTTTCAATGGCCTGGCCCGCTACGAGTACAAGACCGTGCGCGACCAGTCGCAGATCGATGGCGACAATTACCGCGCGCACATCGTTTCCACGCACCTTGACTACCACCCCAGCCGCCCATGGTGGTTCACGGGCAGGGTCGCCGCCAAGCAGAACTACGACAAGAACTTGCCTGTGGGCCAGGAAAAGTACACGGCGTGGCTGTTTTCCGGGCGCACCGTCTACGACATCAGCAAGCACTGGGACATCGGCGTGCTGGCGGCCGTGATGGGCAGCCCGCAAGGGGGCAGCCGCCAGTGGGCCAACGGCGTCGAAGTGGGCTATCTGCTGGCGCAAAACCTGTGGCTGTCGGCCGGCCACAACTGGTCGGGCTTTTCCGACCGCGACCTGACGGGCGCCGACTACACGGCGCGCGGACCGTATCTGCGCCTGCGCTTCAAGTTCGATGAAAACCTGTTCAAAGGCAAAGACGCCACCATCAACCGTACCCTGGCCCGGCCATGAAAACTACCATGACTCCCTCACTGATACCGACGATGACTACGATGATGACCCCGATGATGAAACTGATACCGCTCGCCAGCCTGCTGGCCATGGGCCTGGCCCAGGCGGCCACGCCGACCCTGCCAACGGCGCCGCTGGCCATGCCCCAGCTGCGCATCAGCGACCAGGCCGTCTCTGCCGACCAGCAGGCTTACCGTCTGCTGCAGGAACGCATCAAGAAGCTCAACGACGGCGGCGTGCGCGTGGGCGACTATTACCTGTCCAAGGCGCAATGCTGGCTCGACGTGTCTTTCCACGAATACACGCGCAACGACCGCTCGGCCTTTCCCCTGCAGGCGCTGCAGGAATCGGCCAAGATCGTTGCCGCGCTGGAAGACGGCAGCACGCCCAATCCCGGCGATGCCACGCCGCTGGTAAACGACGCCACGCGCCTGCGCGACGACCTGTGGGCCAGCTTTGGCCAGTTACGCGAGTCGCCGGGCTTCGCCTGCGCGGCGCAAAAGGTGGCGTGCGGCGAAGTGGAACTGGTGCATGCTGGCAACGAATACAAGCAGCAGGGCTGGCGCCACGCGAATCCGTATGTGCAGCTGGCCGAGGATGCGCAGGCGGCAGCCCAGTCCGCGGCAGCCGCGTGTCCGGCCGACAAGTCGAAACCGCAGCCGCAACCCGATCCTTTGCCGCCCCGCATTACGCATGAACGCATCACGCTCGACATGGACGCCTTGTTCCGCTTCGACAAGGCCGGCACGGCCGACATGTTGCCGCAGGGCGTAGAGAAAATCCGCGCACTGGCGGCACGCCTGAAGCAGGGCTACGTGCAGATCGACACGCTTTCCGTGACGGGCCATACGGACCGCCTGGGTACGGACAGCTATAACCAGGCCCTGTCCGAGCGGCGGGCCTTGACGGTGAAGCAGTTGCTGCGCGAGCAAGGCATCGCGAATGTCATCAGTGCGTATGGCAAGGGCAAGGCCGAACCCGTCGCCGCCTGTGAAAAGGTGGCGCCGCGCGCCGCGCTGATCGCCTGTTTGCAGCCGAACCGCCGAGTGGAGATCGAATTGACGGGTGTCAAGCGTTCGGTGAAGGAGGGCGCCGCACCTTAGCGTTACGTCATAAGCCGGTCATATGGCGCTGTTATGATGCTTTTGTTGGCACACAGCATGCGGTGCGCAAATCACTACGTTCCGGGAGCGATAGGATGCAGGCATGACTCAACAGCTTAGCCGGTGAGCTCAACCATCGGCACCAGACAGGCTGGCGCAGCGTGAAATTGCTGCGATGGCAAGGCATGCAGGGTAAAAGCGGGGAAATGCAGGGGCTTTAATGAAGTCCTAAGCCTGCCAGGCGGAAGGACTGGCATAGTGGATACATGGCGCACGGAAACCCCGAGCGTAAGGTTGCCGGACACCTCAATGACCGGCACGATTTCCACTTTTTCATGTGTTTCCCGTTTTATCCCTGCGCTCTGAAACAGCGTTTCAACCGGCTGCCGCGACATGCGAAGCCGGTTTTTTTGCCCGGATTTTTGTACAAGGCAGGGAAATGCCCGGCGCTGTAGTGCTGCGGCGCCGGGCGCAGGCGCTTAGCCCGCCTGCTGCGCCAGCCACGCATCGACGGCGGGCAGGCGCTCGGTACGTACCTTGATGCGGTACTTGATGCCGGCCACGGAACTGTCGGCGTCGCCGCGCGCGCTGGCCGGCAGGTTGGCCTGCGCATACGCTTCCAGCTTGGTGATCATTTCCGGCTGCGCCGAACCGGCCGCCAGGCGCGGGAAGTAGCGGCTGCGCGAACTGGCGTCGATGCGTGCATTGACTTGCTCCAGGTGCGCCAGCGCGAAGTCGAAGGCCAGTTCCGGATGCCTGCGCGAAACGCGCGAGATCATGGCCGGGCTGTTGGTCACTCCCGGTTCATCCGTCAGCGCCAGCGCCAGCGCCCGCTGCGCCAGGGCCGTATCGTCGGTCGAGGCCAGCAAGTCGTACAGCTGGTTCTTGACCAGCGGCGTCTTTTCCTGCTGCGCCTTGGCGTGCAATTGCTCCCAGGTGGCGGCGTCCGCATGCTGTGCCACTACGCCCAGGATGGTGCGGCGCAGCGGCGCGGGCATGGCGGCGGCATTTTGCTCACCGGCCTGCTCGCTGGCCGCATAGCGGCGGCGGGCTTCGGCGATCACGCCAGGCTCGCCCATGTCGCCGAGGATGGAAATCAGGCGGCCGCGCAGGGTCGCCACGCTCGATGCTTCGCCCGCGCGCGCTTCCCAGCCCGTCTGCGCCATCATCGGCGCCAGGCGCGCCATGGCGAAGCGGGCGAAAGCCTGCTGGCGCGCTTTGCTTTCCGCGCTATCGCCGGCGTATTGTTCATACAGGTCGTTCAGCGACCCGGCCACCCGGCCCAGCACTTGCGGGTCGGCCGACAGCGGCGTGGCCTTCACCAGTTCCAGGAAGCCGGCCGGGTCTTGCAAGCCCGCCATGCCCAGCGACTGGCTGTCCGCCAGCAAGCCCAGTTGGTCGATCGGCGCCAGGCGCGCGAAGCTGCCCGCCAGCGCGCGCGTGCCGGCTGGCGCGTACAGGGTGCGGTAGTAGCCGCTCTGGCCCGCGTTCACCAGCAGGGCGCCGCAGCCGGGCACGTTCAGGGTGGCCTTGCCTTCCTTGAGCACCACCTTGGCCAGCTTGCCGTTGCCGACCGTCGAAGCGATCACTGGCACTTTCCACGACAGCGGCTTCTTGTCCGGCTGGTCCTTCGAAAATTCCGTCTGCGTCAGGGTCACGCGCGTGCGGCCCTTCCTGCACACGGCCTCACCCACGGTGATCATCGGCACGCCCGGCTGCAGGGTGAAATCATGGGCGATGGCGCTGACAGGCTTGCCGGCGGCCGCGTCGACTTCGCGCCACAGGTCGTCGGATACCGTATTGCCATACGCATGCTTGCGCATGTAGCTGCGCACGGCCGTGCGCCACGTGTCGGCGCCCACGTACGCTTCGAGCATGCGGATCACCGCTTCGCCTTTTTGATAGGTGATGCCGTCGAAGGCCTGGCTGGCCTGTTCCACGGTGGCGATGCGCTGCACCACCGGATGCGTGGTGCGCAGGGCGTCCTGGTTCATGGCCGATTCGCGCCCGCTCACGTTGGACAGGGCCGTGTTCCATTCCGGGTGCAGACGCTCCGTGGTGCGGCTTTCCATCCACGACGCAAAGCCTTCGTTGAGCCACAAATCGTCCCACCAGCGCATGGTGACCAGGTCGCCGAACCACTGGTGCGCCATTTCATGCGACAGGGTGGTGTAGATGTTTTCCTTGTCGGTCTGCGTCGAGATGGTCGGGTCGAGCAGCAGGCCGTATTCGAAGGTGAAGACGGCACCCCAGTTTTCCATGGCGCCGAAGAACTGGCTGCGGCCCGGCGCGGCGATGTTGTCGAGCTTGGGCAGCGGGTAGCGCACGCCGAAATAATCGTTGTATTCGCGCAGCAGGGCGGCCGATTCGTCGAGCGCAAAGCGGCTTTGCGCCAGCGCGCCCTTCTTCGTGATGACGCCCACTTCCGTGCCGTCCGCCATCTTTGTCGCCCGCTCGAAGTCGCCCAGGCCGAAGAACAGCAGATACGTCGACATGCGCGGCGTGGTGGCGAAGTACACGTGCTTCATGCCATTGCCCAGTTCTTCGCTGCTGGCGATCGGCATGTTACCGACGGCCATCTGGTTGCTCGGGACGACCACGTCCAGCGCGAAGGTGGCCTTGTAGTCCGGTTCATCCCACGACGGCAGCATGCTGCGCGCGTCGGAATTTTCGAACTGCGTGTACAGCGCGCGCTGGCGCCCTTGCGGCGTGTCGTAATCGAGCGAGAACAGGCCCGTCGCCTGCGTGCCGATCTTGCCGGTGTAGTCGATGCGCAACAGGTACTCGCCCTTTGCCAGCGGCTCGGCGAAATGCACGGTGGCCGTCTGCTTGTCCGCATCGATATCGATCTTGCGCGTCACTTGCTTGCTGCCGCCCGCGCCTTCGATGGCGGCGGCGGCAAACGCCAGGTTCAGGGCATTGAAGGTGATGCTGGCCGTTGGCGTGTCGATGGCCACCTTAATGGCCGCTTCACCCTTGAAGGTCGAGGCGGCGGCGTCCGGCTTGATCGACAGGATATAGTGCAAAGGCGTGACGCCGCGCGGCAGCTGCGTGGTGGTGCCAAGGGCGTGGCTGGCCGACGCGTATTTGGCGGCGGGTGCGGCGTGGCCTGGGATGACGGCGGTGACGGCGGTCAGTGCCAGGACGGCGGCGGCCAGTTGGCTGCGGCGGAAACGCGGAGTCGGTGTGCGATGCATGGTATGCCCTTGGTTCATGAGTAAAACGCCCGCCAGCCGGGTAGGCTGCGAGCGTTGATGGCGGTAGCGGGACATCGCTGGAGCTGAAAGCCAGCGTTCCCGTACAGCAATCTAAGTGGAAATTGGGGCAAAGTCAACGCGCCAGAGCTGCCGCACCATGACGGTGCGCTGGTATGATGGGCGCCTGACTGCCTTGCCGCAGGCTGGTGCCGCAGCTGATTGTCAACCACAAACCACCACTACAACGAGACGAGACCTGCACATGAAACTGTTTATCAGCCCCCGCACGCCCAATCCACGCCGCGTTACCATGTTCATCGCCGAGAAGGGCATTGCAGGCATCGAGGAAGTGGCGCTCGACCTGATGGCGGGCCAGCACCGCGATCCCGCCTTCCTGGCGAAAAACCCGCTGGGCCGCGTGCCCGTGCTGGAGCTGGCGGACGGGCGCGTGCTGACCGAGACGCGCGCCATCTGCACTTACCTGGAAGGTTTGCAGCCGCAGCCGAACCTGATGGGCGAAGGTTTCGAGGAGCGCGCCTTCATTGAAATGGCCGACCGTCGCGTGGAACTGCATCTGTTCAGCGCGGCCGCCAACTGGGTGCGCCACGGCCATCCGGCCCTGGTGGCGCTGGAAAACCCGCAGTTTCCCGACTTCGCCACGGCGCAGGCGGGCAAGCTGCGCGAGACGGCGCAATGGCTGGACCAGGTGCTGGCCCAGCAGCCCTACATCGCCGGCGAGCGTTTCACGATTGCCGACATCACGGCTTTCTGCGCACTGGAATTCGCGCGCGGCCTGATGAAGTACCGGCCCGGCGCGGAAGGGCTGCAGCATTTGCAGGCCTACCGCGACCGCATCGCCGAACGCCCCAGCGCGCAGGCGAAGTAAGCAATGCTGCGGCCGCGCGGGTCGGATTAGCGGCCACGCCGCGTAATCCGACACCACCACTTTACTTCAGCTGCTCCAGCAGGAAGGTGTAGGTCAGCGCCCACATCAGCGCCTGCTGGTCGTTGTTGGCGGCGCCCGCATGGCCGCCTTCCGTGTTTTCCCAGTACAGCACGTCGTGGCCTTGCTCTTCCATCTTCGCCACCATCTTGCGCGCATGGCCAGGGTGGACCCGGTCGTCGCGCGTCGAGGTGGTCAACAGCACGCGCGGATATTTCTTGTCCTTGAAGACATTCTGGTACGGCGAGTACTTGCTGATGTAGGCCCATTGTTCCGGCACGTCCGGGTCGCCGTACTCTCCCATCCACGAGGCGCCCGCCAGCATCTTGTTATAGCGGCGCATGTCGAGCAGCGGCACCTGGCTGACGACGGCGTTGAACAGATCGGGACGCTGCACCAGCACGGCGCCCGTCAGCAGGCCGCCATTGCTGCCGCCCATGATGCCCAGGTGGCGCGGGCTGGTGACCTTGCGCTTGATCAGGTCCTGCGCCACCGAGATGAAATCGTCATACGCGCGCTGGCGGTTTTCCTTCAATGCCGCCTGGTGCCAGCGTGGGCCGAATTCGCCGCCGCCGCGGATATTCGCCAGTACATACACGCCGCCTTTTTCCAGCCACGCCACGCCGGTGGTGCCGCTGTAGCTTGGTTTCAGCGACACTTCGAAGCCGCCATAGCCATACAGCACGGTGGGATTGCTGCCGTCGAACTTCGTCTTCTTGCCCATGATGGCGAAATACGGCACCTTGGTGCCATCCTTCGACGTCGATTCAAACTGCTCCACCTTGTACGGCGCCGCGTCGTAGTAGGCGGGCAGCGACTTGATTTTTGTCCGCTTGTCGCTCTGCGCCGTGGCCAGGTACAGGGTGGTCGGGTTAAGGAAGTCGGTCACCGTCAGGAAGTATTGGTCCGAGTCGACGGGATCGAGCTCGCTGACGGCCAGGGTGCCCAGTTTCGGCGCATCGACGGCGCGGCGCTGCCACTTGCCGTTCACGTGGCGCAGTTCCGTCAGGCGGTTCTTGACCTTGTCCAGGGTCGTCACGAGGATGGCCGATTTCGTCGCCGTGACATTGTCCAGCGAAGACGTGGCCGTGGGTGCGTACAGCACTTCCAGCTCCTGCTTGCCCTGCATGAAGGCATTAAAATCCGTGGCCAGCAGCGAACCTTGCACATAGGTCTTGCCGTTCACTTTCCAGTCCGAGCGCAGGGTGATGATCAGTTGGTCGCGCACGGTGAAGGCCGTCGCGTCGTCCGGTTTCGGCACTTTCTTCAACTCGGCGCCGTCGCGCAGGAACATTTCGCCGCTGTAGAAATCGATTTGCCGCTCGATGAACTGGTGTTCGTGACCGGGTGTGAAGTCCTTGTAGGCACCCGCGCTCAGGTCGTCGGGTTTGGCTTCATACAGCGTTTGCGCCTGCGCCAGCGGCGTGCCGCGCCGCCACTCTTTGACGATGCGCGGGTAGCCCGAGCTGGTCATCGAGCCGGGGCCGAAATCGGTGGAGACTAACAGGGTATCCTGGTCGATCCAGCTGGCGCTGCCCTTCGCTTCCGGCAGGCTGAACCAGTCGTCGCTGCCCTTCGCTTCCGGCAGGATGAAGCCGCCGTCGACAAAGGCGCGTTTTGCCACGTCGTATTCACGCACCACCTTGGCGTCGCCGCCGCCGCGCGACAGGGAAATGAGGCAGCGTTCGCCCTTCGGATACAGGCAGGTCGCGCCGCCCCAGACCCAGTTTTCATTTTCGCCGGCGGCCAGCTGGTCGAGGTCGATCACGGTTTCCCAGGTCGGTTCGGCTTGCTGGTACTGCGCCAGGGTAGTGCGGCGCCAGATGCCGCGCACATGCTGGGCGTCGCGCCAGAAATTGTAGTAAAACTCGCCTTCCTTGCTGACGTAGGGAATGCGTTCCTTTGAATTGAGGATGGTTTTCAGGCGCGCCTGCAGGGCGGGGAAGCCGGGCTGGGCTTCCAATTCCTTGGTGGTGACGGCATTATGCTGTTTGACCCAGGCCAGCGGCTTGTCGCCAAGGACTTCTTCCAGCCACAGGTGGGGATCGGTAGGGGCGGTGGCGGGCACCGGGGCTTGGGCATGGGCTACGCCCGCTGCGGCCAGGCCGAGCAGCATGCTGCTGGCGAAGGTACGATATGACGACATATAGGGTTCCTGGTTGGTCCGATGGAGGCCGCGTTGCAGGCAAAACGGCGCAGCCATGGTGCCATGGATTGCTGTGAGGAACCAGTGTCTGTGGACGACTACTTAAAAAATAATTACTTTTCCAATATTGTTTGCTGGAATGGAAGCAAGCCGCAGAATCTGCGGCGTGTTGTGCTCTTCAGCATACGCCGGGCCCAATCAGGGAGGTCACGGTGAGCCGTGTCTTGTCGACATCGCCGCCGTCAGGGTGATAAATCCACAATGCCTCGTTGTCGCGGCTGTCGATGAACAGGATGCGCGTGTTTTCCTCGCCGATGGCCAGGCAAGCCGCCAGCTCTGCAGGGCTGAACGGTGCTGCCTGCCTCGAAGCTGCTCCCGCCGCTTGCTCCAGGGCCTGCGCAAAGCCTGCCAGCTGCCGGACTGCCAGATACCTGGTTCCATCCACATCGACCTCTTTGCACAGCGCATCCAGGCTGTACAGCGTGAAGGGATCTTCATCGCTGAAAACCGCAGCGTCGCGCCGCGACTTTCCGCTGTGGAGGTGATCGAGATAGGCCTGGGGCAGGGCCACTTTTTCCCTTGCCAGCAATTTTTCCAGCTGCTTGCCGCTTTTCTTCGCGACCTTGGGGGCGACGGCTTCAGAAGCCTGCGCTGTCCAGGCGACTGGATTGAACTGGAATATCCTTGAGCATGCGGGGCAGTGCAGAAACATGAAGGTCATGCTCTTGCCGAGGGCCGATTTCAGAAAGGCGCCATCGGCTGCATCGAGTGCGCTGCTGTCAAAATGATGGCCGCAGGCGTCGTGGTAGGGGCAAGTGATCTCTGTCATGGTTCAGATTGGTGTCGCATTGAAGTAGTGTTCCATACGCTAATCCTGGCCTTGGTCGGTTGCGCCGCCTTGTTGTCAAAACGGCGCTGCCATGTTGCCATAGATCAGTGCCAGCGTACGCTGCGGCGGGCAATCGTGCGAGGGAAAACCTGCATTTTTGCGATCGACTGGGTGACCGAACTGACGGCCCGGCATCCCGCCACCCCTGTCACCTTCACGGCAGTTGATTGACCCACACTGGCGCCGACCAGACGAGGTTGCCATCGTCCTGCGTCAGCCGCGCGTAATAGAAATGGGGGCCGGGCGCGGGCGTGAGGGTGACCTCGGCCTGATCCGACACTTGTGTGACGGAGCCGTTGCTTCCCGGCACACCGTGGAAAATGGCGACGGCCGCCGCTTGCCGCCCGGCGCTGTTGCTGAAATGGGTGGCCAGCTGCAAAGGACCGTGGTTATCGAAACGCTCGCCCATCAACTTGCCATTGGCAGTCAACAGCAGCTGCGCGTGCTTGTCCATGGTGGCAAACACGCGGCGCGCGCGCAGCGCTTCGAGGAAGCTGTCGCGTGAAACGGGCATGCCGGCGGTCGGACTGGCCACCAGCACGGCCGTGCGGTTGCCATATGACGCGCCCCAGTTGGCGCAATGGTTATCCTGGTTGCTGCTGAAGGCCACGTGGTAGCCGGCCGCCAGGGCCTGGTTGCAAGCCGCCTCGTAATTGCTGCGCCGCGCCTCCGTTTCCTGGTCGTTCGTGGAAAAGGCGGACGTATTCATCACTTCGCACAGCACCATGGCCGCGTTGCCGTCCGGCGTGTAGCCCAGCGGCTGGCCATCGACGAGAAACTGGCCCGTTTGCGCCGGGTGGTTGAACTGGCCAAGCCAGCCCCGCTCGCGCATCAGCGTGTACAGGCCCGCGTAATCGCCCTTCGGCGTCTCCACATCGGCCAGCAGCTGGTCCTGGGCATTTCTTTCCCAACCCAGCAACTGCTCGCTATTGAAGATGTTCAGGTGGCCGCCCTTGTTGATGACGCCCCATTCCATGCCGTACAGGGCCAAAAATCCCGGGTGGGCGGCCGAATACGCGGCCGCTTCGGCCAGGCCTGTCTGGTACAGGGCTATCGCTTCGGCAGGGGTGGCAGCGCCATTCGTGCCGTCGGAACCGTCATACATATGGTTGTGCTCGGAAGTCAGCAAGGCGTCGAGGCCATGTTGCTGCGCATATTGATAGGCGTCGATGGGGCCGTAGGGCGCCGTTTGCGGGGTTTGTGCGCCATGGCAGGCGTCGAGCGCCGCACCGCCATCGCTGTGGCGCGTCTGGCTGTGCAGGTTGGCGTAGACGATGCGGTAGCCGGGCTGGCCTTCCAGGCCGGGCAGTTGTTGCAAGCCGGCCTGGAAGGCCGGCACCCTGGGCGCCGTGCTTGGGCCCCGCTGCACCTGGATGGGCCATTGCTGTTCCACCAGCGCTTCCTGCGGCGTGCCGGCATCGGCCATGGCCAGCAGGCGCAACTGATACAAACCGTCCGGCGCCAGCATGCGCCGTCCGCGCGCATCGGCGTCGGCGCGGCCATCCCAGGGCAAGTTCACGCTCTGGCCGCCAGCGCCCACCTGTTCCGTGCCCGACCAGTGCCGCAGCACGGCGCCTTGCGGCCCAGGGCCGGACAAGGTCAGGGTCCAGCGCACCGCATGGGTGCGGCCTTCGTCGGGATAGGCGAGGTGCAGGACAAATGTGCGCGCCTGCGTTGTCCGTGCACCGGCCGCGGCACGAAAGGGCGCGACGACGGTGGCATCGAACTCGCTGTGTTCCTTCGGCGCTTGCGCGGCGGCAGTGTTGCTCCACGTAAGGAGCAGCACGCCGGCACATATGCAAGCAAGCCAGGGTAACCAGGGTGGCCACAGTCGGCGGCGCCGTGTCTTGACCATCGTGGTCTCCCGCTCCTGCTTCAAATGTAGTTTAGATAAGATATGCCATCGTTGGTTCCCGCATGCACCAGCAAGTGGCGTGCTTGCACCATGAGGCACCATGATCTGGCGCAAAGCAGGTGTCTATGGCGCTGCGTGCCCGTAGGGGAGCTGGCACGGCGCTTGCTACACAAGAGATACGGATCAACGGCGATCCCCTGAATAAACGCACAACGGTCCAACGACGGACCACATGGACAACGGCGTCCGCCCAGGCTGATCTTGCATCGGCTGGGGCGGGCGCCGTTTTGTTTTATCAACGGGATATTTCGGGAACCTATCATGGCCAGCCAAAAAGCAACGAGCATCGCGCTCTTCTCCTTAGCCACGCCGCCCATGCGCGCATTCCACCTGACGTGGATGGCATTTTTCGTGTGTTTCTTTGCCTGGTTCGCCTGCGCCCCCTGATGCCTGTCATCAAGGGCGAGTTCGGCCTTTCCTTGGCGCAAGTGGCGAATATCAATATCGCGGCCGTCGCCATCACCATCCTCGTGCGCCTGATCGTGGGGCCATTGTGCGACCGCTACGGCCCGCGCAAGACCTATACGGGCTTGCTGCTGCTGGGCGCCATTCCCGTGCTGGGCGTGGCCGCGTCGCAAAGCTATGAAAGCTTTCTGTTCTTCCGCCTGGGTATCGGCGCCGTCGGCGCCAGCTTTGTCATCACGCAATATCACACCTCCGTGATGTTCGCGCCTCGCGTAGTGGGGACGGCGAATGCGGCCGCCGCCGGCTGGGGCAATGCGGGCGGTGGCGCGGCGCAGGCGCTGATGCCGCTGCTGCTGGGCGCCGTGCTGATGCTGGGCGTGTCCGAATCGCTGGGCTGGCGCATTGCCCTGCTGGTGCCGGGCGTGCTGATGCTGGTGATGGCCGTGCTGTACTGGCGCTATACGCAGGATTGCCCTGAAGGCAATTACTCGGACTTGCGTGCGGCCGGCACGGCCATCGAAGGTGGCAAAGGTGGTGGCAAAAGCGGCGGCTGGGCCAGCTTCAAGGCGGCAAGTTCCAACTATCGTGTCTGGCTGCTGTTCGTCACGTACGGCGCCTGCTTCGGCATCGAAATTTTCATTCACAACATCGCCGCCGTGTACTACGTCGACCATTTCGGCTTGTCCTTGAAATCCGCCGGCCTGGCCGCCGGCAGCTTCGGCTTGCTGGCCCTGTTTGCCCGCGCCCTCGGCGGCTGGATGTCCGACAAACTGGCCCTGCGCGGCAACCTGAACAGCCGCGTGACCCTGCTGTTCATGCTGATGATCGGTGAAGGCGTGGGCCTGCTGTGGTTTGCGAAAGTCGACAGCGTCACGTACGCCGTCATCGCCATGCTGGTCTTCGGCCTGTTCACCCACATGGCTTGCGGCGCCACCTACGCGCTGGTGCCCTTCATCGACAGCAAGGCGCTCGGCGGCGTGGCCGGCATCATCGGCGCAGGCGGCAACGTGGGCGCCGTGGCGGCCGGATTCCTGATGAAGGGCACGGGCGACATCCGCCAGACCCTGATCATCTTGAGCGCGCTGGTGGTGATCTCGGCCCTGTGCGCCATCGCCGTGCGCTTTACCCGCGAAGCGGCCGAACCGAACATGGCCGCGGCCTGAGGAGACAAGCATGAACCATCCCTTGAACATCGTCGTCCTTGGCCATGGCATGGTCGGGCATAAATTCCTCGAACGCCTGGCCTTGGAAAATGCGCCGCACCTGCACGTCACTGTGCTGTGCGAAGAACCGCGTCCCGCCTATGACAGGGTGCACCTGTCGGAATTTTTCAGTGGCAAATCGGCGGAAGACCTGTCGCTGGTGGCGCCCGGTTTCTTCGATAAGGGTAACGTCGTCCTGAAACTCAATGCGCGCGCCGTGTCCATCGACCGCGCGGCGAAGACCGTCACCGCCAGCACGGGCGAAGTGCTGGCCTACGACAAGCTGGTGTTCGCCACCGGCTCCACGCCGTTCGTGCCGCCGCTGCCGGGCAAGGAGAGGGATGGCTGCTTCGTCTACCGCACCATCGAAGACCTGGAAGCCATGCTGGCCTGGGGCGCCAAGTCCACCACGGGCGTGGTGATCGGCGGCGGGCTATTGGGCCTCGAATGCGCGAAGGCCTTGCGCGATTTGAAGCTCGACACCCACGTGGTGGAATTCGCGCCGCGCCTGATGGCCGTGCAGGTCGACGAGGGCGGCGCGCGCGTCTTGCGCCGCAAGATCGAGGAACTGGGCGTGACCGTGCACACGCAAAAAAATACGCTGGCCATCGTTGATGGCGAAGCGGCCACGCACCGCATGCAGTTCGCCGACGGCAGCCACCTGGAAGCGGACATGATCGTCTTTTTCGGCCGGCATCCGCCCGCGTGACGAACTGGCGCGCGCCTGCGGCCTGGACGTGGGACCACGCGGCGGCATCGCCATCGACGACAGCTGCGTCACGTCCGACCCGGACATCTACGCGATCGGCGAATGCGCGCTGTGGGGCGGCCTGGTCTTTGGCCTGGTGGCGCCCGGCTATGAAATGGCGCGCATCGCCGCGCGCCATTTGCTGCAGGAAGAGGGTGAAGCCTCGTTCAAGGGCGCCGACATGAGCACCAAGCTCAAACTGATGGGCGTGGACGTGGCCAGCCTGGGTGACCCGCACGGCAATGCGCCCGGTAGCCGCTCCTACCAGTTCACGGACGAACGCAAGCAGATCTACAAGAAGATCGTCGTCTCCGACTGCGGCAAATACCTGCTGGGCGGCGTGATGGTGGGCGACGCCAGCGAATACGGCACCTTGCTGCAGATGATGCTGAATAAAATCGAGCTGCCGGAATTCCCCGAGTTCCTGATCCTGCCGCAGGCCGACGGCCAGCAAAAGGTGGGCCTGGGCGTGGATGCCTTGCCCGAGTCGGCGCAAATCTGCTCGTGCAACGACGTCTCGAAAGGCGCACTGTGCGCGGCCGTCGCCGAGGGCGCCACCACCATAGCCGCCCTCAAAAGCTGCACAAAGGCCGGCACCGCGTGCGGCGGCTGCGTGCCGCTGGTGACGCAGATCATGAAGGCGGAAATGCAGAAGCAGGGCCTGGCCGTCAACAACCACGTGTGCGAACACTTTGCGTACTCGCGCCAGGAATTGCACCACCTGGTACGCGTCGGCAAAATCCGTAGCTTCGGCGCGCTGCTGTCCGCGCATGGCCAGGGTCTCGGTTGCGACGTGTGCAAGCCCGTGGCGGCGAATATCCTCGCCTCGTGCTGGAACGATTTCGTCCTGTCTCCCATACACGCCAGCCTGCAGGACAGTAACGATTATTTTCTCGGTAATATCCAGAAGGATGGCAGCTACTCCGTCGTGCCGCGCATGCCGGGCGGCGAAGTGACGGCCGACGGCTTGATCGCCGTGGGCATGGTGGCGAAAAAATACGGTTTGTATACCAAGATCACGGGCGGCCAGCGGGTCGACCTGTTCGGCGCGCGCGTCGACCAGTTGCCGGCCATCTGGGAAGAACTGATCGCGGCGGGCTTCGAGTCCGGCCACGCCTACGGCAAATCGCTGCGCACGGTGAAATCGTGCGTCGGCTCTACCTGGTGCCGCTACGGCGTGGCCGACAGCGTGGGTTTCGCCATCCGCCTGGAAAACCGCTACAAGGGCTTGCGCACGCCGCACAAGATCAAGTTCGGCGTCTCCGGCTGCACGCGCGAATGCGCCGAGGCGCAGGGCAAGGACATTGGACTGATCGCCACGGAGAAGGGCTGGAACCTGTACGTGTGCGGCAATGGCGGCATGAAGCCGCGCCATGCGGAATTGCTGGCGTCCGACCTCGATGAGGACACGCTGGTGCGCTATGTCGACCGCTTCCTGATGTTTTACGTGCGCACGGCCGACCGCCTGCAGCGCACCAGCGTGTGGCGCGACAATCTGGAAGGGGGCCTCGATTACCTGAAGGCCGTCGTCGTGGCCGACCGCCTGGGTATCGCCCATGAACTGGAAGCGGACATGCAGCACGTGGTCGATACCTATGCCTGCGAGTGGAAGGAAGCCGTCTCCAACCCCGCCGTGCGCCAGCGCTTCCGCCATTTCGTCAACAGCGAGAAGAACGATGAAAACGTGGTGTTCGTGGAAGAGCGGGGCCAGATCCGGCCCGCCACCGAGATTGAGCGCCGCAGCACCGTGATCCCCATCCTTGCCGTGGAGGCGTGAGCCATGAATGCGATGAATGAACTTTCCGGCGCCACTGCCGACAACTGGGTGGCTATCTGTCCCTTGACGGACATCGTGCCCGACACGGGCGTGTGCGCTCTGCTGGATGGGCGCCACGTGGCGGTGTTCCGCATCGGCGATTCCGCGCCGCGCGTGTACGCCATCGACAATATCGACCCGAACGCGGGCGCTTCCGTGCTGTCGCGGGGCATCGTGGGCAGCATCGGCGAGCGCGTCGTCGTCGCCTCGCCCATCTACAAGCAGCACTTCGACCTGGCCAGCGGCGAGTGCATCGAAGCACCTGAACACTCTGTGGCTACCTGGCCGGCGCGCGTGTTTGCGGACATGGTGTGGGTGGCCCTGTGAACCCGCCAGCCAAGGTAACTGCGCGCCCCTCGCTCGTGGTAGTCGGCAACGGCATGGCCGGCATGCGCACGGTCGAGGAACTATTGAAACTCGCGCCGGACCTGTATGACATCACCGTGTTTGGCGCCGAGCCGCATGGCAATTACAACCGCATTCTGCTGTCTCCGGTGCTAGCCGGCGAAAAAAGCGTGGACGACATCATGCTGCACACGCGCGACTGGTATGCGCACAACGGCATCACCCTGCACGCGGGCGACCCCGTCGTGCGCATCGACCGCAAGGCGCGGACGGTAGAGGCGCTGTCCGGCATCACGGTCGGTTATGACCGCCTGCTGCTGGCCACCGGTTCCACGCCGTTCATCGTGCCCGTGCCGGGCCACGCGCTGCCCGGCGTGATCGGTTTTCGCGATATCGCCGACGTCGATACCATGCTGCAGGCGGCGCGCATGCACCGCCACGCGGTGGTCATCGGCGGCGGCTTGCTGGGACTGGAAGCGGCCAACGGCTTGCAGCGCCAGGGTATGGACGTCACCGTGGTGCACATGAGCGGTGCCCTGATGAACCAGCAGCTTGACGCGCCCGCATCGATGCTGCTGAAAACGGCGCTGGAAGCGCGCGGCCTGCGTTTCTTGATGCAGGCGCAAACGTCCGCCATCATGGGCAGCGCCCGCGTGGAAGGCGTGCAGTTTGCGGACGGCAGCAGCATCCCCGCCGACCTGGTGGTGATGACGGCTGGCGTGCGCCCCAACATCGCCCTGGCGCAAGCGGCCGGCCTGCACTGCGAACGGGCCATCGTCGTCGACGACTGCCTGCAAAGCTATGATCCGCGCGTGTACGCCGTGGGCGAATGCGTGCAGCACCGGCGCGCCACCTTTGGCCTGGTCGCGCCCATATGGGAACAGGCGCGCGTGTGCGGCGCGCACCTGGCAGGTGCCGGGCACCGGCGCTACGTGCAGCAGGCCAGCGCCACCAAATTGAAAGTGACGGGCATTGACCTGTATTCGGCCGGCGACATCATCGGCGGCGAGGGCAGCGAAGACCTGGTGCTGCGCGATCCGCGCCGCGGCGTCTACAAACGCCTGGTGGTGCAGGGCAGCCGCCTGGCCGGCGCCGTGCTGTATGGCGACGTGCAGGACGGTCCCTGGTATTTCGACCTGATCCAGCAGCGCCGCGACATCAGCAAACTGCGCGCCCATTTATTGTTTGGCCAGGCGCTGTGCGCCCAGGCCGCCTGACAGGACATCCCATGACAAGCTGCACGCCCGTGAAAACCACTTGCCCGTATTGCGGCGTCGGCTGCGGCGTGGAAGCGACACGCCTGCCCGACGGCGCCATCCGCATCGCCGGCGATGCCAACCACCCGGCCAACCTGGGCAAGCTGTGCGTGAAAGGCTCGGCCCTGGGCGACACACTGGACCTGGAAAACCGTCTGTTGTACCCGCAGGTGCGCGTCGATGGCGTCCTGCAGCGCGCTTCCTGGGATGCTGCGCTGGACCAGGTGGCTGGCGGCTTGCGCGCCATCATCGCTGAACATGGCCCAGACGCCGTCGCCCTGTACGTCTCGGGCCAGCTGCTGACGGAAGACTATTACGTCGCCAACAAATTCATGAAGGGCTATGTGGGCAGCGCGAATATCGACACCAATTCGCGCCTGTGCATGTCGTCGGCCGTGGCAGGCCACAAGCGCGCGTTTGGCGAGGATATCGTGCCGGGCTGCTATGAAGACCTGGAACTGGCCGACATGGTGGTGCTGGTGGGCTCGAACACGGCCTGGTGCCACCCGATCCTGTTCCAGCGCATCACGCGCCTCAAGGAAAGCCGGCCGCACATGAAACTGGTGGTGATCGACCCGCGCCGCACGGCCACCTGCGAGCTGGCCGACCTGCATTTGCCCGTGAAGCCGGGCACCGATGTGTGGCTGTTCAACGGTTTATTGTGTTATCTGGCGAAGGAAGGCGTGATCGCCGGTGATTTCGTCACGCAGCACAGTTCGGGACTCGACGAAGCGCTGGCGGCGGCCCACGTGGATTGCGGCGACCCCTTGCAGGTGGCGGCCATCTGCAAGATCGATCCACAAGCTTTGCTGGCGTTTTACCAGGCGTTTGCCGCCACGCGCAAGGTCGTCACCGCCTTTTCGCAGGGCGTGAACCAGTCGTCCTCCGGCACGGACAAGGTCAACAGCATCATCAACTGCCATCTGGCGACAGGGCGCATCGGCCAGCCCGGCATGGGGCCGTTTTCCCTCACGGGCCAGCCGAACGCCATGGGCGGGCGCGAAGTGGGCGGCCTGGCAAACATGCTGGCGGCACACCTCGATCTCGACAAGCCGGCGCACCGCGAGGCCGTGCAAACCTTCTGGGATGCGCCGCGCATCGCCGACAAGCCTGGCCTGAAGGCGGTGGACCTGTTTCATGCCATCGAGGCGGGTAAAGTCAAAGCCGTGTGGATCATCGCCACCAATCCGCTGGTGAGCATGCCGGACGCCGAGCAGGTGCGCCGCGCGCTCGCGCAATGCGAGCTGGTGGTGGTGTCGGACATCAGCACCCGGTCGGACACGAACGTCCATGCCGACGTGCTGCTGCCTGCCCTGGGCTGGGGCGAAAAGGATGGCACGGTGACCAATTCCGAGCGCCGCATCTCGCGCCAGCGCGCGTTTTTGCCGGCGCCCGGCGAAGCGCGCGCCGACTGGGACGTGCTGTGCGACGTGGCGCGGCGCATGGGCTATGCAGGCTTTGATTTCACTGCGCCGCAGGCCATCTTCGACGAACACGCGCGCCTGTCCGCCTTCCGCAACGAAGGGGCCACAAAGCGCCTGTTCAATCTGTCGAACCTGCTGGCGCTGAGTGCCGCGCAGTACGACGCCCTGGCGCCGCAGCAATGGCCGCAGGGCCAGGCGCGTCTGTTCGGCGACGGCCGCTTCGCGCATGCGGATGGCCGCGCGCGTTTCATTCCCACGGCACCGCGCGCACCGCAGAACATGCCCGGCGAGGACTATCCGCTCGTCTTGAATACGGGGCGGGTGCGCGACCAGTGGCATACGATGACGCGCACGGGCAAGGCGGCAAAGCTGTCGGGCCACGTCGCCGAAGCCTTCATCGACATCCACCCGCAGGATGCGCTGCTATACAGCGTGCGCGAAGGCGAGCTGGCGCGCATCAGCAGCGCCTGGGGCGCGATGGTGGCGCGCGTCGTGCATGGCGGCGGCATCGCGCGCGGCCAGGTCTTCGTGCCGATACACTGGAGCGATGCGAATGCGTCCGACGCGCGCGTGGGCGCCGTCGTTAATCCGGTGGTCGACCCTGTCTCGGGCGAGCCAGAATTCAAGCACACGCCCGTGCGCATCGAGCAGTTCCGCGTGCACTGGCATGCGTTTGTCCTCAGCCGCACGCCCTTGAACCTGGACGGCGTGGCGCACTGGACGCGCATCCAGGGCGAGCAATTCCTGCGCTATGAACTGGCGGGTCGCCAGCGCATCGAGGATCTCGGCGCCTGGGCGCGCGCGCTGCTCGGCGTCACGGACGACAATGCCGACTGGCTCGATTACGCAGACGCCAGCGCCGGCGTGTACCGCGCCGTGCACCTGGACGAGGGGCGCATCGCGCAATGCGTGTATGTCTCGCCCCGTCCCGACCTGCCGTCGCGCAGCTGGCTGGCCGGCCTGTTTGCGCACGCGCAGCTCGATGCGGCGGACCGCGCCGGCGTGCTGCTGGGTCAGCCCATCGGCAAGGGCATGGACGCCGGTCCCACCGTGTGCTCATGCTTTGGGGTGGGGCGCAACACCATTTGCGCGGCCATCCAGGCGCAAAAACTGACGACGACGGCGCAGGTGACGGCCTGCGTCAAGGCGGGCGGCAATTGTGGCTCCTGCGTGCCCGAGATACGACAGTTGCTGCTTGAGGCGCGCAGCGCAGCCTGATAATCTGTCCTTTCCTGCGCGGCTTTGTTATATTGCCAGCTCTACAAGGGGAGAGGCAGTGTGATGACAGCAGGACAACACGACACGGTCTGGCTGACGGGCTTGAGCGGCGCCGGCAAGACCACCGTTGCGCTGGCGCTGGCACAAGCGCTCAAGGCGCAGGGCCGCGCCGTGGCGGTGCTCGATGGCGACCAGCTGCGCCATGGCTTGAACCGCGACCTGGGTTTTACCCCCGAAGACCGGCATGAAAACATCCGCCGCACGGCCGAAGTGGCGCGCCTGATGAACGCGGCGGGCCTGACCGTCATCGCCGCCTTCATTTCGCCGTACCGCGCCGACCGGGCCATGGCCGCCGCCATCATCGGTGCGGATCATTTCATCGAAGTCCACGTCAGCACGCCGCTGGCCGTGTGCGAGGCGCGTGACCCCAAGGGTTTGTATGGAAAGGCGCGCGCGGGGCATCTGGCGCAATTCACGGGCGTCTCCGCGCCGTATGAAGCGCCGCTGGCGGCCGCGCTGATTCTGAACACGGCCACCTTGGCGCTGGACGAATCGGTCGAGCGCCTGTGCCGGCATTTGCAGCAGCGGCTGTGACGGCGTGGTGACGATGCGTATGAGATTGCGCAAATGGCTGCGCGGGCGCTTGCCGGCCAGCTTGAAGGCGCGCATGAGCGTGGTCGTCTTCCTGCTCGTGCTCGCTGCCGTGGCCTCGCTGGCGCTGGCCACCCTGGCCGTGGCCGAGCGCGGCATGCGCGACGTGACGGGGCGCCAGCAGTACGTATCGCTGGCCAGCGCCGCCGTTTTCATCGATGAAGAACTTGACGCGAAGCGCAATGTGCTGCGCGCGATGGCAGACAGCCTGGCGGCCAGCGGCGCGCATGACGGCGCCAGCCTGCAGCGCTTCCTGGCCGCGCAAACGGTGCTGGCCAGGGAGTTTTATTCGGCCGGCGTGGTCGGTATTGATGGCGTCGTCCTGGCCAGCGTGAGTCCCTTCAAGCCGCAGGCGGGGCTGAACGTGAAGGGCCGTCCTTACTTTGAACAGACGCTGGCGACCCGCCACTCGGTGATTTCCGCGCCGCTCAACGGCAGCATTTCCGGCATGCCCATCGTCGTGGTGACGCAGCCTGTGTTCGACGCGCACGGCGGCGTGCGGTATGTGCTGGCGGCCAGCGTGAACCTGCGCCAGCCCGATTTCCTGGGGCGTCTCGGCGCGCTCAAGCCTGGCCCGGGCGGCTACCTGTACATCATGACCAGCGAAGGCGTGATCGTCGAGCATCCCGACAAGTCTCGCATCATGCAGAATATCGTAGCCAAGGGCCCCATCAGCGTACCCACGCGGCGCGCCATGCAGGGTTTCGAGGGTTGGCTGACGGGCACCACCACGCAAGGCGTCGATGCCTTGTTTGCCTACCACCGCATCGCCTCGACGGGCTGGATACTTGCCTCCGTCTATCCCATGAGCGACGCGTTCGCGCCGCTGCACGCCATCCGCAGCAAGATCCTGCTGGCCGCCGTGCTGCTGGCGGCGCTGGCGGGCCTGGCCGGCTGGCGCGTGGTGCTGCGCCTGTTGCAGCCTTTGGAGCGCTTGCGCCGCCAGGTGCACCAGATCCGCCGCCAGCGCCTGGGCATCGAGGTGCTGCAAATCGAGCGGCGCGACGAGATCGGCGACTTGAGCCGCGATTTCTACTCGCTGGTGGCCGAGCGCGAAATCGCCGAGGCGCAGACGCGCGACAGCGAGCGGCGCCTGAAGCTGCTGACGGATCATGTGCCCGTGGTGATCGTCTACATCGACCGGGAGCACCGCTACCAGTTCATCAACGCCACGTTTGAAAAATGGTTCGGCAGGTCGCAGCAGGAAAGCATGATGCAGTCGATACGCGAGGTGCTGGGCGAGGAAGCCTACCAGCTGCGCGAGGAGTACCTGCTGCGCGCCTTTGCGGGCGAGGAGGTCGAATATGAATTTACCATCGGCGGCGAGGGGGACGCCGGCCGGCGCGCTTTCCAGACCAGTTACGTGCCTGATGTGGGCGAGAGCGGCGTGGTGGAAGGCGTGTATGGCCTGATACACGAAATTACCAAAACCAAGGCGATGCACACGGCGCTGCAGTTTGCCGCCGCCACCGACACCCTGACGGGCATCGCCAACCGCCGCCGCTTCGACGAGCAGCTGGCGCAAAGCATGCAGCGCACGCGGGCCGCGCGCGCGCCGATGGCGCTGGCCTATCTCGATATCGACCGTTTCAAGGCCATCAACGACAGCCTGGGACACAAAGCGGGCGACGAGGTGCTTAAGGAATTCGCCTCGCGCCTGGTGCGCAGCGTGCGCGCCAGCGACCTGGTGGCGCGTCTAGCCGGAGATGAATTCGTGATCATTCTCGAAGGCGTGAACAGCGCCGCCGAGGTGCGGCACGTCGGCACTAAAATCGTCGACGCCATCCGCCAGCCCTTCGAGCTGGCCAGCGGCCCGCTGCCGGTGACGACCAGCATCGGCATTGCCATCTTCCGCGAAGGCGCGCTGACGGCGACGCAGTTGCTGGACCTGGCCGACCAGGCCCTGTATGCCGCCAAGGGGCAGGGCCGCGATGGCGTGGCGCTGCTCGAGGCGGCGCCGTAGGTTTTACAGGGTGGCAGTCCAGTGGTCGAGCTGCTGCGTGGTGGCCGTCACGCCGCCGCAGACGATGACGAGCACCTTGCGGTAGGGCGCCAGTTCCGGCGCCTTGCCGTAGACGGCCGCCAGTGCCGCGCCGCAGGCCGGCTCCACCACCAGGCGCTGGTCGGTGATAAAGCGCTGGCAGGCGTCGACGGCGGCCCGGTCCGACACTACCACGCTGTGCAGCAGGCGTGTCTGGCTGATGGCGTAGGCTTGTGCGCAGACCTGGCGCGCAGCCAGCGAAGTGGCGATGCTGGTCACGGCCGGCAGGGCCACGTGTTCGCGCGCGGCCACGGCCGCCGCCAGCGAAGCGGCGCCTTGCGTTTCCACGGCCACCAGGGCCACGTCATCCCAGCCGTTGCGCTGCAAGCCTTCGGCCACGCCGGCCAGCAGTCCGCCGCCGCCCACCGACAGCACCACCGCGTCCGGCTTCAGGCCCGCGCTGGCCACTTCATCGATCATGCCCGCGTGGCCCTGCCACAGCAGCGGGTCGTCGAACGGATGCAGAAAGGCGTCTTGCGGCGTGAGCATGGCCTGCGCCAGCGCGTTCGCTTCCTGCCAGGCGGCGCCGTGCACGATGACTTCGGCGCCTTCCTGCGCGATCAGGGCCTTGGCACGCGCGCTGGTCGTTTCCGGCACGACGACGATGACGGGAATGCCCAGCTGGCGTCCCGCATAGGCGACGGCGATGCCGGCATTGCCGCCGGAAGAAGAGATGAAGCGGCTGGCGCCGCGCCGCGCGTATTCTTCGCAGGCGAGGCCGATGCCGCGGATCTTGAAGGAGCCGGGCGGCTGCAAGGCTTCGAGCTTGAGCCAGATGGCGCGTTCGCTGTGCAGGCTCAGGGCGCGCGAGTTGAGCAAGGGAGTTTCGATGTGCAGGGCCATGCGTGTTCCTGGTAGACAGTCAGGCCAGCATCATAGCCGAAGCGCCCGTGCCACCGTGTCACCCTTGCCGGGCGTATGACCGCGGTTAATTCAGCGGGGCGCTCTTGAGCTGATGCGTGCGCGCCACTTCCTTCATCGCTTCGAGCAGGTCGTCGCGCAGCTGGCGCGGCAGCTGGCCGAAGAATTCCTCGTCGTTCTGGTCGGCCATTCCGGCCAGTACGGGCACCAGCGCCTCGCCTTCCGTGGTCAGTTCGATCGAATGCTGGCGGCGGTCGGCCAGCAGGATCGACTTGCTGACCATGCCCTTGCTTTCCAGGCGGTCGATCAGTTTCGAGACGGCGCCCTTGCTCATGCCCGACACTTGCGCCAGTACCGTGGGCGAGGTGCAACCCAGGCGGAACATTTCGCGCAGCACCACCCATTCGGAGACCGTCACGCCATTGGCTTCGGCTTTTTTCTGAAAGCTGTGGGAAACGTGATTGGAAACGAAACGCAGCCAGTAACCGAGATGGGCTTCCAGCTCGCTGACGGGGACGCTGTTGGGATGGGCGGCTTGCGGTGTGGCGGCCGTTTCAAAATTATGGCTCATTTCTCTTCCTTCACTGGGCGGCGTTGCCGGCATGGTTCAGGCCTTCACGCTTGCTGTCGAGTGGTTTGTTTGGGAACAATCATCGTGCTTGAGGTATTTCTAACACTGTTTTCACAGGAAATCACTTACCGGCAAAGAGTTTTTCCTTTTTTCTTGCTGTAGATAGATAAAAAGCAATAACAAGCAAATAATCGTATAGCTGGACAGGAAGATTAAAAAAATAACTCATGTTGTATCAATGGTAACATGAATTTTGCCGAATTGATAAATATTTCAATTACGATCAATGTCGAATAGCACATGCCTGTTGCCGGCGCCCTTCAGATGAACCGTTCCACCAGAAAATCGACGAAGCTGCGCAATTTGGGCGAACGATAGCGGTCCGGCAGGTAGACCACGCTCAAGGGGCGGCTGGGCAATGCATGCGTGGGGAATAGCTGGACCAGGCGGCCCGCCTGCACGTCAGTTTCCAGCAGGAAGGTCGGTTGCAGCACGATGCCCATGCCATGCAATGCGGCAACGCGTAGCGCCTGGCCGTGATTGACTTGCAGGCGGCCCGAGACGGGCACGCTGCATACATCGTCCTGCTGGCCTGTCAAACGCCAGTGCGCCAGGGCGGCGGGCGAGAAGGACAGGCATTCGTGCTGGCTCAGGTCGGCCGGCTGGCGCGGTGTTCCCTTGCGCGCCAGATAGTCGGGAGAGGCGCAGATCATCAGCCGGTACGGTGCCAGCGGCCTGGCGATCAGCGTCGAATCAGGCAGCTGGCCGATACGGATGGCGGCCTCGAAGCCTTCCTCCACCAGGTCGACCACGCGGTCGCTCAGGGCCACATCGATGCTCACTTCGGGATAGCGTTCCAGATACACGGCCATGGCGGGCATCAGTGCTTCCGCGCCGAAGGTGAGGGGCGCCGTGATGCGCAGCTTTCCGGCGGGCGCCAGTTGCAGGTTTTGCGCCTGGACATCGGTTTCGCTCACCAGCCTGAGGATTTCCTTGCAGCGCGCGTAGTAATCCTCGCCGAAGGCGGTCAGATGCTGGCGCCGGGTGGTGCGCTGGAGCAGTTGCATGCCCAGGCGTTTTTCCAGCGTCCGCAGATGGTTGCCGGCCATCGTCGCGGAGATCCCGCAGGCGGCCGCGGCCGCGCTCAGACTGCCTTTCTCAACGGCCAGTACGTACACCTTCATGCTGTCGAGCAAATCCATTGGTAATCCTCAGTGTTAAATCATTGAATCAAACCATAGTTTATCTATTTATGATTATAAATGACACTGATGTTTTCCCGCCAGCCTGCGGCCACCCTGACACACATCGATTGAGAACAGACCATGAAAGCCATACAACTGACCGCTCCTTCCCTTACCGCGTTTCGCCAGACCGAGCTGCCCGAGCCGCAGGCCGGCCGGGGTGAAGTGCTGCTGCGCCTGCGCGCCGCCACGCTGAACTTCCTGGACGTGGCCATTGCGACGGGCAACTTTGCCGGCGGGGCCTTTCCGCTGATCCCCGTCGCCGACGGTGCGGGCGAAGTGGCGGCGCTGGGCGACGGCGTCAGCGGCCTGGCCGTCGGCGACCGCGTCATCCCGCACTTCATGCCGAACTGGCAGGGCGGCGCCATTTCGCCGCACAACGTCGGCGCGATGCGCGGCGTCACCTTGCCGGGCTCGCTGGCCGAGTACGTGACCGTCCCCGTTGCCAGCCTGGTCCCCTTGCCGGCCCACCTTGATTTCGTCCAGGGTGCGGCGCTGCCCATCGCGGCGACGACGGCCTGGAATGCCGTGCGTTCGGCGCAGGTGCGCCCAGGATCGGTCGTGTTGCTGTTGGGAACGGGCGGCGTCAGCCTCTTTGCCTTGCAGTTCGCCAAGGCCTCGGGCGCCACGGTGATCCTGGCGTCGTCCAGCGATGAAAAGCTGGAACGGGCGCGCCAGCTGGGCGCCGATCACCTGATCAACTACCGGACCACGCCGGCCTGGGACGCGGAAGTGCTGAAACTGACCGCTGGGCGGGGCGCCGACCTGGTGGTCGAGACGGTGGGCGGTGCCACCATCGTGCGCTCGCTCAACGCGGCGGCGGTGGGCGGCACGGTCTTCACGGTGGGCTTTGTCGGCGGCACGGCCGCCAGCATCGACTTGCTGCCCGTCATCGTCAAGGCCTTGCGCATCGTCGGCAACAACACCGGTTCCGTGGCCGACCTGGCGCAGGCGGCCCAGGCCATCGCCGCGCATGGCATCGTGCCCGTCATCGACCGCGTGTTCAGCATCGATGACACGGCCGAAGCGTATGCGGAGCTGGCTGCCGGCGGGCGCCACTTCGGCAAGCTTGCCATTGCGCACTGAGCCGGTAAGGCCAGGTCTTGCCCGGTGAGGGCTTGCGCCACCGGCGGCGGCGTCGTCAGGCGGCCACGCGCACTTTCACGTTGGCGTCGCGCAAGACCTGGGCAAAGCGGGGCGGCGGCGGCGCATCCGTAAACAGGATGTCGACTTGCGCCAGGTCGGCCAGGCGCACCAACGCCTTGCGGCCGAATTTATGCTGGTCGGCCACCAGCCACACTTCGCGCGACTGCTCGATGATGGCTTGCGCCACCTTCACTTCGCGCGCGTCGAAGTCGCGCAGGCTGCCGTCTTCGTCGATGCTGGAAATACCGATGATGCCGATGTCGACCTTGAACTGGCGGATGAAGTCGATGGTGGCTTCGCCCACGATGCCACGGTCGCGCCCGCGCACCACGCCGCCGGCCACGATGACTTCGCAGGCGGCGTTGTCGGCCAGGATGGCGGCCACGTTCAAGTTGTTCGTCACCACGTGCAAGCCCGTGTGCCGGCCCAGCGCGCGCGCCACTTCCTCGGTCGTCGTGCCGATATTGATCAGCAGTGAACAGCCGTGCGGCACCTGCGCGGCGACGGCGGCCGCGATGCGCCGCTTGGCGTCGCTGTTGAACACTTGCCGCTGGCTGTAATCGATGTTTTCCACGGACGAGGGCAAGCCGACGCCGCCGTGGTAGCGGGCCAGCAGGCGCGCTTCTTCCATCTGCTTGACGTCGCGGCGCACGGTTTGCGGCGTCACGTCCAGCTGCTGTGCCAGCTCTTCGACGGACATGGTGACCTTCTCGCGCACCACTTCGAGCAGGCGGCGCTGGCGGGGATTCAAAATCATGGGCTGTCTCTTTAAAAATCACAAACGAACAAAAACGAACAAGTTGTGATGAAAATATGTTGCTATGGGTTCGTATTCTGGCGTAATCTTATCCATATTGCATTCGAATTACATCTGTATTGATCTTAACGACAGTCACCGGCGATGCCTAGTCTTTCCTCGCCGGCCTTTCCCCGACAGACACGGAGTCCCGATGGCCGCAGCACAGCAAGGTGTGGAGACAACGATGGCATGCGACGTGCTGGTGGTGGGTGGCGGCATCAATGGCGCCGGCATCGCGCGCGATGCGGCCGGACGGGGCTTGTCCGTGGTGCTGTGCGAAAAGGACGACCTGGCTTCCCACACTTCGTCCGCATCGACCAAGCTGATACACGGCGGCCTGCGCTACCTCGAATACTATAAGTTCGGCCTCGTGCGCAAGGCGCTGATCGAGCGCGAAGTGCTGCTGCGCTCTGCACCGCACATCATGTGGCCGCTGCGCTTCGTCATGCCGCACGCCAAGGGCCAGCGCCCGGCCTGGCTGATACGCGCCGGCCTGTTCCTCTACGACATGCTGGCGAAGCGGGAAATCCTGCCTGCCTCCAGCGGCATCGACCTGACCCGCCACGCGGCCGGCACACCGTTAAAACCCGAGTTCAAGCGCGGCTTCGTGTATTCCGACGGCTGGGTCGACGATGCGCGCCTGGTGGTGCTGAACGCCGTCGACGCGGCGGACAAGGGCGCGCACGTGCTGACGCAGACGCGCTGCACGATGCTGGCGCGCGAGGGTGACGGTGAGTCCTGGATGGCCACCCTGCAGCATGCCAGCGGCAGGCAGACGCTGGTGCGCGCGCGCAGCGTCGTCAATGCGGCCGGGCCATGGACGGCCGAATTCCTGCAACAGGCGGCGCCCGGTGGACAGGGGCGGCATTTGCGCCTGATTAAGGGCAGCCATATCGTCGTCAAGCGCCTGTTCGAGCATGATCATGCCTATATCTTCCAGCATCCGGACGGGCGCATCGTATTTGCCATTCCGTATGAGCACGATTTCACCCTGATCGGCACCACCGATCTCGATTACCACGGCGACACTGGCAAGGTGGAAATCGATGACGAGGAAATTCGTTACTTGTGCGAGCTTTCCAGTTACTATTTCAGCAAGCCCGTCAATCCTGCCGACGTGGTCTGGACGTATGCCGGCGTGCGTCCGCTGGTGGAAGACGCGGCGGCTGACGCCAAGGCTGTCACGCGCGATTACCGCTTCGAGCTGGACCAGGAAGGTGCGCCGCTGCTCAGTGTTTTCGGCGGCAAGATCACCACCTTCCGCAAGCTGGCTGAGGAGGCAATGGATATGCTGGCGCCCTTGCTGGGCAATACGCTGCCGGCCTGGACAGCCAGCGCCTGCCTGCCCGGTGGCGACGTGTATGGCGCCGTGCCGCAGAACCGCTCCGTGCGCGAGTTCGGCCAGTTCGTGCAAGGCTTGCAGCGCGAGTACCCTTGGCTGCCGGCGGCGCTGGTGGCGCGCTATGCGCGCGCTTACGGCACGCGCATTCACGTGCTGTTGGCAGGGCGGTCGGAGGTGGCGGCCATGGGCGAGGAAATTGCCGCCGGCCTGTACGCGGCGGAAGTCGACTATTTGCGGCGCCATGAATGGGCCGTCAGCGCGGCCGACATCCTGTGGCGGCGCTCCAAGCTGGGCCTGCACCTGCCGCGCGAGACGGCGGGCATGCTCGACGCCTGGCTGCTGCAGCATCCGTTGTTGCCCTAAGAAGGTCACGTTGGCGACCGCGCCCCGCAGAGGGTGCGGCGAAGAATAAGAAACCATCACTGGAGGAGAAGCGCGTGCAACTGGTACTGGACAAGATCAGCAGGAAGCAGGGGGCTGACGACTTTTTATATCCGATGTCGCTGGCGTTGGTGCCAGGCGCCATCAACGTCTTGCTGGGCACCACGCGTGCCGGCAAGACGACCCTGATGCGCGTGATGGCGGGCCTGGACAAGCCCAGCGGTGGCACCGTCACGGCCGATGGTGTTGACGTGACGGGCGTGCCCGTCAGCAAGCGCAACCTGGCCATGGTGTACCAGCAATTCATCAACTATCCGGCCTTCACCGTCTACGACAATATCGCCTCGCCCTTGCGCTTGCGCAAGGTGCCCGAGGAACAGATACGCGCGAAAGTGCTGGCGCTGGCCGAGCGTCTGCATATCACGCCGTATCTGCAGCGCACGCCTGGAGAATTGTCGGGCGGCCAGCAGCAGCGCACGGCGCTGGGACGCGCGCTGATCAAGGATGCGTCCCTGTTGCTGCTCGATGAGCCCTTGGTGAACCTCGACTACAAACTGCGCGAGGAATTGCGCCGCGAATTGACGGAACTGTTTTTCCAGCGGCAGCACGACGGTCGTATATGCGACCACGGAACCGCTGGAAGCGCTGCAGCTGGGCGGCCACGTGGCCGTGCTGCACGAAGGACGCTTGCTGCAGCAGGGCCCGACCCTGGACGTCTTCAACGCCCCCAATTCCATCGACGTGGCGCGCACCTTCAGCGACCCGCCCATCAACCTGATTCCCGCACGCGTGGATGCGCAGGGCGTGGCGCAGGCGGCCGATGGCTTGTCCATTCACTTGAGCGGCGAACAGCGCGCCTGCCTGGGCGACAGCACGGAGGTGATCCTCGGCGTGCGCGCGCACAGCCTGCATCTGTCGCCGCAGTCCGATGGCGACGTGGCCATCGCGACGCAGGTGGACCTGGCGGAAATCAGCGGCTCGGAAACCTATGTGCATGCGCGCCGCGGCGAGCTGGCTCTGGTGGCGCAGCTCGGCGGCGTGCACAAGCTGGAGATCGGCAGCGCCTGCACCGTGTATTGCCAGCCGCATGCCTTGCTGATTTTCGCCAACGATGGTGGCTTGTTGTTTGCCCCGCAGACAGGGAGCATCTGACATGGCGCGCATCGAACTGCTTGACCTGGCCCACGCCTACAAACCGAACCCGACGGCCCCCGCCGACTATGCGCTGCGGCCCATGAGCATGGAGTGGCAAGACGGCGGCGCCTACGCCTTGCTGGGGCCTTCCGGCTGCGGCAAGACGACCTTGCTCAATATCATCTCCGGCCTGGTGAAACCGTCGCATGGCAAGGTGCTGTTCGACGGCAAGGATGTGACGCAGCTGCCGACTGAGGCGAGGAATATCGCGCAAGTGTTCCAGTTTCCTGTCATTTACGACACCATGACCGTGCACGACAACCTGGCCTTTCCGTTGCGTAATCGCGGCTGGAAAGAGAGCGAGGTGAAAAAGCGCGTGCAGCAGGTGGCGCAGATGCTGGAATTGACGGGCGACTTGAAGTTGCGCGCCAGCGGCTTGTCCGTGGACGCCAAGCAAAAGATTTCGCTGGGCCGCGGCCTCGTGCGTCCCGACGTGGCGGCCGTGCTGTTCGACGAACCGCTGACGGTGATCGACCCGCATTTGAAATGGCTGCTGCGCAGAAAGTTGAAGGAAATCCACCACGAACTGAAACTGTCATTGATCTACGTCACGCACGACCAGGTGGAAGCGCTGACCTTTGCCGACCAGGTGGTCGTCATGACGCAGGGCGAAGTGGTGCAGACGGGCAGCGCGCAAGCGCTGTTCGAGGAACCCGAGCACACGTTTGTCGGTTATTTCATCGGCAACCCGGGCATGAACTTGCTCGATTGCACCTTGGACGATGGCGGCTTGCGCGTGGCGGGACAGGCGCTGGCCGTGTCCGCTGTCGCCCGCGCGGCGCTCTCCGGCGCGCAAGGGAAAATCACCGTGGGCGTGCGGCCGGAATTCGTCGAATGCCTGACGGTGGGCAAGGGTGGCGAGGGTAGCGACCATTGTCTGGACGCCACGGTGACGGCCGTGCGCAACATGGGCACGCATTACCTGGCGGAATTCCAGCTGGGCGGTGCCACGGTGGCGGCCAAGCTGCGCGCCATCGACGCGGTGGCGGGGGATGCTATGCGGCTGCGCTTTCCGCCGCAACGTACCTTGTTCTATGTCAACGATAAGCGGGTGGCCTGATGATACATAACGGTAAAACCGATAACAACCGCCGCGCCTGGCTTTTGATCCTGCCCGTGCTGCTGTGCGTGGCTTTTTCCGCCATCCTGCCCCTGATGACGGTGGTGAACTATTCCGTGCAGGATATCCTGAGTCCCACGCAAAAGGTGTTTGTGGGCACGGAGTGGTTCCGCATGGTCATGCTGGACGGCGACTTGCACAGCGCCTTGCTGCGCCAGTTGCTGTTTTCCGGCTCCGTGCTGGCGATCCAGATTCCGCTGGGTATTCTGATTGCCCTGTGCATGCCGGCCGACGGCTGGAAGGCGTCGCTGGCACTGGTGCTGATCGCGCTGCCCTTGCTGATACCCTGGAACGTGGTGGGCACCATCTGGCAAATCTTTGGCCGCGGCGACATTGGCCTGATGGGCTATACCCTGAATCAGCTGGGCTTTGACTACAACTACAACGGCAATTCGCTCGACGCCTGGCTGACGGTGATGGTGATGGATATCTGGCACTGGACGCCTTTGGTTGTGCTGCTGTGCTATGCGGGCTTGCGCGCCATTCCCGACGCGTATTACCAGGCGGCACGCATCGACGGCGCCTCGCGCCTGGCCGTGTTCCGCTACATCCAGCTGCCGAAACTGCGCAATGTGCTGATGATCGCCGTCTTGCTGCGCTTCATGGACAGTTTCATGATCTACACGGAACCGTTCGTGCTGACGGGCGGCGGGCCGGGCAATGCCACCACATTCCTGTCGCAGTACCTGACGCAAAAGGCCGTGGGCCAGTTCGACCTGGGTCCGGCGTCCGCGTTTTCCCTGATTTACTTCCTCATCATCCTGCTGTTCTGCTTTGTGCTGTACACGTGGATGCAGAGAGTCGGCACGGGAGACCAGAAATGATGCACAAGAAAATGAGCAGCGCCATCCTCGCCGTCTTTTTGCTCGCGTCCCTGTTGCCCATCTACTGGATGCTCAACATGTCGCTCAAGACCAACGAGGAAATCGTCGGCGTGCTGAGCCTGTGGCCCCAGCAACTGACGTTCGCCAACTACCACACGATCTTCACGGACCGTTCCTGGTACAGCGGCTACATCAATTCCATGATTTACGTGGCCTTGAACATGGTGATGTCGGTCACCGTTGCCTTGCCGGCCGCATATGCCTTCTCCCGCTACAACTTCGTGGGCGACAAGCATCTGTTCTTCTGGCTGTTGACCAACCGCATGACGCCGCCTGCCGTCTTCCTCGTGCCCTTCTTCCAGCTGTATTCGACGGTGGGCTTGATGGATACGCATTTGGCCGTGGCCTTGGCGCACATGGTCTTCAACGTGCCGCTGGCCGTGTGGATACTGGAAGGTTTCATGTCTGGCGTGCCCAAGGAAATCGACGAGACGGCGTATATCGACGGCTACAGCTTCCCGCGCTTCTTCATCCGCATCTTCTTGCCAATGATCAAGTCAGGCGTGGGCGTGACGGCATTCTTTTGCTTCATGTTCAGCTGGGTGGAGTTGCTGCTGGCGCGCACCTTGACGTCCGTCAATGCCAAGCCGATTGCCGCCACCATGACGCGCACCGTGTCGGCGGCTGGCATGGACTGGGGCGTGCTGGCGGCCGCAGGCGTGCTGACCATCGTGCCCGGCGCGCTGGTGATTTGGTTCGTGCGGCATTACATAGCCAAGGGTTTTGCGATGGGGAGGGTGTGATATGGAAAATACCGATAGCACAGTCAGCCTGTTCGGCTGGATGGCCTGGACGCCGGAAGTGGCCATCTTCTTCATTTGCATCGGCTTGATGCTGGCAGGCATGACGGTGTGGCAAATCCGTTCGCCCAGCATAGCACGCAAGGGCTTTTTGCCCATGCCGACGACGCGCGGCGACCGCCTGTTCATCGGCTTGCTCACGGCCGCATATGTCAATCTGGCGTGGGCGGGGTTCACGGAAATGCAGCAGGCGATTGGTGCTGCCATCAGTTTTGTGTTGTTACTGCTAGTGATGCGTTGGGGATAACCGGCTTGCCGGTGTTGATGGAGGCCGGACCGTCAGCAGGCGGCCGGCAATAAAATAAAAGGAGATTCACGATGAAATTGAAGTTCACGGTCTTCGCGGCTGCGGCCATGCTCGTGTCGAATGCGGCCCTGGCGGACGCCAAGCAGGCGCAAACCTGGATCGACAAGGAATTCCAGCCATCCAGCCTGAGCAAGCAGCAACAGCTTGCTGAAATGAAATGGTTCATCGATGCGGCGGCCAAGCTGAAAGCCAAGGGCATCAAGGAAATTTCCGTGGTCTCGGAAACCATCGACACCCACGTCTACGAATCGAAGACCCTGGCCAAGGCCTTCGAGGAAATCACGGGTATCAAGGTGCGCCACGACATCATCCAGGAAGGCGACGTGGTGGAAAAGCTGCAGACCTCCATGCAGTCCGGCAAGAGCATCTATGACGGCTGGATTTCCGATTCCGACCTGATCGGCACGCACTACCGCTATGGCGCCGTGGAACCGCTGTCCGACTACATGGCTGCCAAGGGCAAGGAATTTACCAATCCCGGCCTGGACCTGAAAGATTTCATAGGCATCAGCTTTACCACGGCGCCCGATGGCAAGGTGTATCAGCTGCCCGACCAGCAGTTTGCCAACCTGTACTGGTTCCGCGCCGACTGGTTCGCGCGCAAGGATTTGCAAGCCAAGTTCAAGGCCAAGTACGGCTACGAGCTGGGCGTGCCGCAGAACTGGTCCGCCTATGAAGACATCGCCGATTTCTTCACGAATGACGTGAAGGAACTGGATGGCAAGAAAGTCTATGGTCACATGGATTATGGCAAGAAAGATCCGTCCCTGGGCTGGCGCTTCACCGATGCGTGGCTGTCGATGGCTGGTGCGGCCGACAAGGGCATTCCGAACGGCATGCCCGTCGATGAGTGGGGCATCAAAGTGGCGGCCGACAAGTGCACGCCCGTGGGCGCCTCGATGTCGCGCGGCGGCGCCACCAATTCACCGGCGGCCGTCTTTGCGCTGACGAAATATATCGACTGGATGAAGAAATACGCGCCGCCGCAAGCGAACGGCATGAATTTCTCGGAATCGGGCCCCGTGCCGGCGCAGGGTGAAATCGCCCAGCAAATCTTCTGGTACACGGCGTTTACGGCCGGCATGACGAAACCGGGATTGCCTGTGGTCAACAAGGACGGCACGCCGAAATGGCGCATGGCGCCATCGCCGCACGGCCCTTACTGGAAAGAGGGCATGCAGAACGGCTACCAGGACGTTGGTTCCTGGTTCCTGTTTAAGTCCACGCCGGATGACCGCAAGGCCGCCGCCTGGCTGTACGCGCAATTCGTCACGTCGAAAACCGTGTCGCTGAAGAAATCGATTGTCGGCCTGACCTTCATCCGCGATTCCGACATCCGCCACGATTATTTTACGAAACACGCGAACGAGTATGGCGGCTTGATCGAGTTCTACCGCAGCCCCGCCCGCGTGGCGTGGACGCCGACGGGCAACAATGTGCCCGACTATCCGAAGCTGGCGCAACTGTGGTGGAAGAACGTGGCCACGGCCATCACGGCGGAAAAAACGCCACAGGCCGCCATGGATAACCTGGCCGAGGAAATGGACCAGGTCATGGCGCGGCTGCAGCGGGCCGGCATGAAGGCGTGCGCGCCCAAGCTCAATCCCAAGGTCGATCCGAACCAGTATCTGTCGGATCAGCATGCCCCATGGAAAAAGCTGGCGAATGAAAAGCCGAAGGGGGAAACGATTGCCTACGACAAGCTGCTGCAAGCTTGGAAAGAAGGCAAGGTAAGGTAGTCGTGTAAACTTCTGCCGCCGTTGTCCCGGGGCACGGGCGTTTGCCTGTGCCCCTTTCACTGTAAAAACACGTAGTAGCGACCATGACCAAATACATACTTGCTTTAGATCAGGGCACTACCAGTTCGCGCGCCATCCTGTTCGACCATGCGGGCCGGCCGCACGCCAGCGCGCAGCGCGAATTCCGCCAGATTTTCCCCCAGCCGGGCTGGGTCGAGCATGACGCGGGCGAAATCTGGGCTTCGCAAGAGGGCGTGCTGCAGCAGGTGCTGCGCGACAGCGGCGTGGCGGCAAGCGACGTGGCCGGCATCGGCGTGACCAACCAGCGCGAAACGACGGTGCTGTGGGACCGCGCCACGGGCGAGCCCGTCGCCAACGCCATCGTCTGGCAAGACCGCAGAAATGCGGCTTACTGCGAGCAACTGGTCGAGCAGGGCAAGGCGGACTTGATCCAGCAAAAAACGGGTCTCGTGCTGGACGCCTATTTTTCCGCTACCAAACTCAAATGGCTGCTCGACAACGTGCCCGGCGCCCGCGCGCGCGCCGAACGGGGAGAATTGGCCTTCGGCACGGTCGACAGCTGGCTGATCTACAAGATGAGCAGCGCCCACTTGACGGACACGAGTAACGCGGCGCGCACCATGCTGTTCAATATCCACACCTTGCAGTGGGACACGGACTTGCTGGCGCTGCTGGACATTCCCGCTTCCTTGCTGCCCGACGTCGTGCCCTCGAGCGGCGTGGCCGCCCACACGCATGCGGCGCTGCTGGGCGTCTCCGTACCGATCGCCGGCATCGCGGGCGATCAGCAGGCCGCCACCTTCGGCCAGGCGTGCTTAAAACCTGGCATGGCGAAGAATACCTACGGCACGGGCTGCTTCATGCTGATGAACGTGGGCAAGCGCCCCTTGCCATCGAAAAACCGGCTCTTGACGACGGTGGGCTGGAGCCTGGGACCGGGATCGGATAAAACTGATTATTTGCTCGAAGGCAGCGCCTTTATCGCGGGCGCAGCCGTGCAATGGATGCGCGATGGCATCGGCATCATCCGCGACTCGTCCGAAGTGGAAGCGCTGGCCACCAGCGTGCCCGATTCGGGCGGCCTGGTCTTCGTACCCGCGTTCGCGGGCCTCGGTGCGCCGTACTGGGACCCCTATGCGCGCGGCACCCTGATCGGCATCACGCGTGGCACGGGCAAGGCGCATATCGCGCGCGCGGCATTGGAGGGCGTGGCCTACCAGAACGTGGACGTCTTGTCCGCCATGCAGGACGACGCGGGCGTCGCGCTATCCGAATTGCGCGTCGACGGCGGCGCGGCCCGCAACGACATGCTGATGCAGTTCCAGGCTGACATATTAAATGTCCCCGTGGTGCGCCCCGTGGTGACGGAAACGACAGCCTTGGGCGCCGCCTATCTGGCGGGCCTGGCCGTGGGTTTCTGGGAATCGCAGGAGGAAATCGCCGCCCAGTGGCAGGTGGGGCGCCGTTTCGAACCGTCCATGGCGGCCGGCGAGCGCTTGACGCGGCTGCACAAGTGGCAGCGGGCAGTGGAGCGCTCGCGCGACTGGAGCGAGTAAGCCTGGGAATAATCCGGGATCAGGGCCGCGCGTAGTACACGGCGTAGCCCACCGTTTCGCGCGGCACGGAATACAGGTCGCGCAGTTCAAAATACGGCGCGTGCACGTTGCCGCTGACGGCGATGCCTGCCCGCGCCAGCGCCAGCCGGAAGCGGGGCACGTGAAAATATTGCGTGGCAACCATGGCCGTGCGCCAGCCATGCTGGTGCATCAGGGTCGCCGCGTTGCGGGCCGTGTCATCCGTGGTCCAGCCTTGATTATCCTCAAGGATGGCGCTGGCCGGTACGCCGCGCGATTGCAGGTAGCGGGCCATCGATGCGGCCTCGTCAAAACCTTCCTTGCCCGTCGCCCCGCTGACAAGGATACGCGGCGCCCTGTGTTCCTGGAACTGCTTGAGCGCCACGTCGAGCCGCGCCTGCAGTCGGGGGGCTGGGCGTGCCATCGGGCAGGATCGTGTTGCCGGGCACGACGATCACATCGGCGGGGGCCAGCTTGTCGTGCAGTCCCGCCAGCACCAGGGCGGCGGTGGCCAGCAGGAAAATACCGGCAGCGCTTGAACCCAACACAGTTATTTTTCGCATGTTTTATCATCAAGTAGGGAATGGACGCATGATACCCGTCCATTCCTGCCAGCGTCAGTTCGCCTGCGCCTTGCGCGCACGCTGGTTCGACAGATAAATATTGTCCTTTTCCAATGGCTTGCCTTCGCGCACGGCATCGAGCCAGTCCTGCGTGCTGGCGACGGCGGCGAAATTCGAATGAAACACGGTGCTGAAGACGCGGTGGATTTCCTCGGCGCTGGCCGTGCCGCCCGCATTCGCGTAGGGCAGGGTGCCGGTGGCGTCCTGTAGGAACTCGACCTGCAAGCCGTCGTGCGCGGCGTGGTAGATGGTGGCGGCGTCGCAGTTGTGCGTCATGTAGCCGATCACGCTCAAGGTATCGATGCCATGGCTGTCCAGCCAGGCGCGCAAGTCCGTGCCCGCAAAGGCGCTGCCCATGGTCTTGTTGATGCGGTGGTCGGCGGCGAAAGCGGCCACTTGCGGATGCAGTTGCCAGCCGTCGCTGCCCTTGGCGAAGATGGGGGAGGCTTCCGGCGCATCGTGCTGGACGACGACGACGGGCACGCCGGCGGCGCGGGCAGCAGCCATGGCGGTGACGATATTCGGCAGCGAGATGTCGACGGACGGATATTCGATGGGCATGTCGCCCGTGAAGTATTCGTTTTGGACATCGATGACGAGCAGGGCGCGGCGCGGGGTGGTGAAAGCTTGGGTGGACATGGGTTCTCCTGGAACGGTTGAAAGAGGAAGGACTTCCTCGATGCAGTCATTCTCGGCCCGTGCGGCGCAAACAAAAAGTGGCCCGAAGGCCTATCTGCGATAAAATCGGGCCATGCCTACTATTCCTGCATCGTCCTCCCCCTTGAGCGTGGCCGTGATCGCCTTTGACGGCATGACGCCATTTCACTTGTCCGTGCCTTGCCTCGTGTTTGGCGCCCAGACGGACGAGGCCGATTTGCCGTCTTTTCACGTGCGCGTGTGTGCCGCTGACCCCGCGCCCCTGCGCACGGCGGCCGGCTTCGGCATCACGCCCGAATTCGGCCTGGAAGGGCTGGAGGGGGCCGATATCGTCATCATGCCGGCCTGGCACGATGATTGCCGCGATGCGGCGCAGCCCCTGGTCGCGGCGTTGCAGGCGGCCAGCCGGCGCGGTGCGCGCATGGTGGGCCTGTGTCTGGGCGCGTTTCCCCTGGCGCAGGCGGGCTTGTTGGATGGCAAGAGCGCTGCCACGCACTGGGGCATGGCGGATCGGCTGGCGGCCCGCTATCCCAAGGTCAGGGTGGACCGGGAAGTGTTGTACGTGGATGATGGCGCAGTACTCACGTCGGCCGGCGTGGCGGCCGGCCTCGATTGTTGCCTGTACTTGCTGCGCCAGTTGGCGGGCGCCGAGGTGGCCAATCGGGTGGCGCGCCGGCTGCTGGTGGCGCCGCACCGGCAGGGCGGGCAGGCGCAATTCATCGAGCGCCCGCTGCCCGTGTCCGGCAGCGAAGGGCGCTTTGCCGAAGTGCTGGCTGGCGTGACGGCCAAGCTGGACCAGGCGCACAGCATCGACGCGTTGGCCGAACAGGCCGCCATGAGCCGGCGCAATTTTACGCGCCACTTCCGCCAGGCCATGGGCACGTCGTTCAAGCAGTGGTTGCTGAACCAGCGCCTGGCGCATGCGCAAGGCTTGCTGGAAAAAAGCGCGGCGTCGATCGACGTCGTGGCGCAAGAGGCCGGCTTCGGCACGGCCCTGTCGCTGCGCCAGCATTTCCGGGCGAACTTGCAAACGTCGCCTTCGGCGTACCGCAAGTTGTTCCGACAGCGGTCGGCCGATGGCGTGGCCTGAGTCGGGGCGCGGACTTCGCTATTGCTAAATAATAAATTCCAATTTCTAGTTGTGCTAGGGTAATATCTACGCGAATTTTACTCATTGACATTACCCATCCGAAAGAGATGTGCTTGAAAAATCTATTTCCCGCCGCCGCACTGTCCTTCTTCCTTTTGTCACACACAGCGCTTGCCCAGGCTGGCAATGACTGCACCTCCATCGTCAAGTCCGCGCAAGACGCGGCAGACAGGGCTGATTGGGTGATCGATGGCGATGTCGTCGATATCGTGGGCATGCATTCTGACCCTGCTCGTCTGCATGTCAACATTGAAAATGCCAAGGTTGAATATGAACTTGAGCGTTCACCACGATTCTTCAGTGCCATGTTACTCGCCGATGCTTGTTTTTCAGAAGGCGCGATACCTATGCGGAGCAAAGCTGCCGCCAGTAAGCTCGTGGGCAAGCGCATGCGCTTTTATGGCACGAAACTGACGGCAGGCGGGGGGCGCCGCTTTTTCTTCGTGCAAGCCGTCGACCCCGCAATGCCTGCCGTTGCCGTGGTGCGCAAGGAATATACGGATAAAAAACAGGTCGCTATCGCTGCGCCGCTCGATGCGCAGGGCTGGACCCGGGCGCGTTCGGCAGATGGCGGTTTTTCAGTGGAGATGCCAGGCCCTTTTTCCGATATGACGAAGGGCGGTGCCGGGCAAGCGGGATTCATGCTGCGTGGAACTGACCGTCATGGTTCCACGTTCATGGCCGTGTTTGAACGGTCTGGGCCGGGTTCGAGCATGGGCGCAACGTTTGACGAGGCATATTTCAAGCCGAATGCTAATGTCACCAAGTTCAAGGGCGCCGATGCCGTCATCACGCAGGGAACTTTGCCTGAGAGTAATGGCGCAAAGATTACACGTGGACTGTGGTTCCGGGTTCCGGGTGGAACGTATATGTTGAGCATCATTGCTGACAAGGAGCATGATGCGCAGTCGCTAGCGACCCGGCAGCGATTCTTCAATTCCCTGACCTTTGAATAGCATCAAAGCCTGGCTTACGGCAGCAGCTAATTCCTGCCCGACGACCATAGCGTCGCCGGGTCCCGGCTGCCCTGGGGCAGCCTCGCGCTGACGGCGATTTGCCGTGCAAGGAAGGCGGCCGGCTCGAAGGCGTAGCGTTCCTGGAACGAGACGGTTTCCGCGCTCATCAGTTCAGCATACGTCTGCATCAGGGTCGAGGCGGAAACATGGTTGCCTTGCTCCACATAGGTGGCTATGGCGGCCAGCAGCACGGGATAATCGGCATTTTCCTTGCTGCCGCCAAAGTTGAACGACAACTGCCCGCAGGCGCGCCAGATGGGGTCAAGTTTCCCCTCCGGCACCGTCTGCGTGCGCAGCCATTGCAAGGCTTTCAGTGGCGGGCCGCCAAAGGACGGTGGCGATATGATCGCCTGGATGGCCACCTTGACGGCTGCATCGAATCTTCCTGCACGCACATACTGGCCATGCAGCAGCGCCAGGGCGTCCGTATATTCGGGCACGATGGCGAGCGCCGCTTCCAGCAGCGCGATGGCCGCGGCCGGATTGCGCTGCGCGATCTGTTCCTTGGCCTCCAGGAAAGCGGCGCGTGGCGAAGCAGGGTCGTTGGCCAGCGATGGCGTGCCGACATACTCGTCCTCCGCGGCTGCATGGGCTTGCAGAAACGCCGCCAGACTGGAAAAGTGCGGCTGGATGCGCCACTCGTCATGCCACGTCTCGACGACGATCGGTTCGGACGCTTCGCGGCCGATGGGCCAGTACAGACCGAAAGTGTCGCCATTGCCCAGCGCGCCTTCGGAAAAGGGGGTGAAGCCGAGCGGTGGATACGCTGTCGTGTGTTGCCAGTCTTGTTCCGCCGAGATGTGGGCGAAGTTTGCGGGTAGTTGCATGGAGGTAGGGAAGGATAAAACGCCAGTGTAGGGCAAGAGGGCAGCGCCAGGCGCGCGTATTGCAGCACCTGCGACGGATGGCTGAACTGATAAAATAGGGGATTCTTCGCCCAGGCGGCCTCGCCATGTCCAGCACACCGCACTCTGCCATTGACCTCAGCTTTCGCAGCTATGCGGAAATCGGCGCGCCGAACCGGCATGATTTCGTGCAACTGGTGCTGCCCGTGCATGGCCAGCTGTTGCTGGAAATCGACGGCACGGAGGGGAAAGTCGATACGCAGTTGGGCGTGGTGATCCCGGCGCACACTTGGCATGCCCAGCATAGCAAGGTGGCCAACCATTCCATCATCCTCGATGTGCAGGCGGCCGCCGTGGCCACGGGCTGCTGGCAGCGCCTGCTGGAGCGTCCTTATACGGCGATCGGGCCGGGCGCCCGCAAGCTGATTGAATATCTGGGCGTCATGGCGCAGCAGCAGGCGCTGACACCGGCTATCGTCACAGGCTGGACGCCGCTATTGCTCGATACCTTGCTGCTGGGAGAGCCGCAACCCCGTTCGCGCCTGGGCGCGCTGATTGCCCGCGTGCAAGCCGAGCCGGGCTTGCCGTGGTCGACGGCGTCGATGGCGCGCTTTGCCAGTCTGAGCGTCAGCCGCCTGCACGCCCTGTTCCGCGAAGAACAGGGTAACAGTCCGCATGCCTGGCTGCTGCAGCAACGCATGGCGCGGGCTTGCGACTTGCTTGCCGCCAGCGACGCCAGCCTCGCCGAGATCGCGCTGGCGGCCGGCTTTTCCGAGCAGAGCGCACTGACGCGCGCCATGCGCGACAGCATGGATGTCACGCCTGCCGCCTACCGGCGCGCATGTCGCGAGAAACGGTCAACAAGGCAGTAGCTGGCGCCAAGAACAGACGCGGCAGACTTGCCACAATCTCCTTTTCAGGAGATTGACCATGCATCAAGAGAACAAGAGCCGGCTGGGCATGCTGGCCGGCATAGGCGCGGGTGCGCTATGGGGGCTGGTGTTCCTGGCGCCGGCGCTGATCCCCGCATTCCAGCCGCTGGAACTGTCCGTGGGCCGCTACCTGGCGTATGGCCTTATCGCGGCCGTGCTGGTCGCGCCATCGTGGCGGCGCCTGCTGCGCACCTTGACCTGGCGCGAATGGCGCGGGCTGATCTGGCTCAGTCTGACAGGCAATATTATCTATTACGTGCTGCTGGCCAGCGCCGTGCAGACGGGCGGCGTGGCCATGACGTCGATGGTGATCGGCTTGCTGCCGCTGGTCGTCACACTCGTGGGCAGCCGCGACCGGCACGCCGTGCCGCTGCGGCGCCTGGTCCCTTCGTTGCTGCTCAGCAGCGCCGGCTTGCTGTGCATCAGCTGGCAGTCGCTGGCCAGTCCCCGCCATGCATCGCTGCTGGGTTTGCTGTGCGCGCTGGCGGCGCTGCTGTCGTGGACGGTGTATGCGGTTGGCAATAGCCGCTGGCTGGGGCGGCTGCGCTCGGTCTCGGCGCAGGAGTGGAATTTGCTGACGGGCGTGGTCACGGGCGGTGCCGCGGTACTGCTGGCCATTCCCGTCGCGCTTGCCGCACCCGCCGCGCATGGCGGCACGGCCTGGCTGCAATTTGCCGCCGTCGTCACGGGAGTCGCGCTGCTGTGTTCTGTCGTTGGCAATGGCTTGTGGAACCATGCCAGCCGCGTCTTGCCGCTGACCCTGATGGGGCAGATGATCGTCTTTGAATTCCTGTTTGCCTTGCTGTACGGCTACTTGTGGGAGCAGCGCTGGCCCACGCTGGCCGAGGCAGCGGCCACCATGCTGTTGCTGGCAGGCGTGGCGGCTTGCGCCGCAGTGCACCGGCCGCAGCGGGCAGCCGGTACGGCGGCTGCCTGATCGGCATCACGCATGTTACGGGCAAGGCGCGATGAAGGGCAGGGGCCTTCAGTCGCGTTCGGGCACCGGCACGTTGAAGCCGTTCAGCGTGGTCGAGACCAGCGCGTACAGGCCCACCAGGTAAATGAGTTCGTTGGTGCCGTGCTGGCCAAAGGTGGCCAGCGCCAGCCGGTATACCGGCTCCGGCAGCGTGCCGGCGCGGCTGAGCGCGTAGGCCAGGTCGTAGGCCACGCTTTCATGCTTGTCCAGGTCGCCCGGCTTGACGTCGGCCACCAGCGTGGCCAGGCGCTCGGCCGACATGCCTTCGCGCTCCGCGACGGCGATGTGGGCGTAGATTTCATAGGCGGCGTTGTAGCGCGCGCCGACCACCAGGATGGCAATCTGGCGCACGTTGTCGGGCAACGTGGCGTTGGCCGTCATGGCCAGGGTCAGGTCCCAGATGGCCTTGCCGATGGCCGGTTCGTGCAGCCACGGATTCCATGGCCCCATCAGGGCGCCGTCTTCGCGCACGGCGATGAAATCGTTGAAATTGCTGGTGATGCCTTTGCGCATATCGTCATACAGCGGCTTCTGTTCGGGCGTCAGGTCTTGCGGGGCGATCAGGGGCAGGCGCATGGAAACTCCTTGCTGGGTGAGTGAGCGGTGGGCGGCCGGAGCCAGCAGCTAGTATAGCCGCCTGACGGCAGGCGCCCGTTCGCTGTCGCACGCCTCGTCGGGCGCTGGAGGCTTGCGCCGATTTGCGCCTACTTGCGCGGCTCGTGGATGCGGAATTTCCTGACGATGCCGGCCTGGTCGAACATGACGGCCACTTCGCGCGTGCCTTTTTCGCCCAGCAGGGGGATCAGCTGCGTCACCTTGGGCGTTTGCAGCTGGTTCTTATAGACCCAGACTTCATAGCCGGGATCGAAGCTGACCACGGTCGCGTTGCCCAGAGCCGCGTCGAGGTCGAGGCGGGTGGTCTTGCCGACCTTGATGTTTTGATAGATGGCGCCATTGTCCGGCGCGCGGTTGACCTTGTATTCACTGGCGGTGCACATGGCCACGGCCAGGCCCGCGAGGCAGGAAGCTGCCAGTTTTATCAATGTGTTCATATGGACTCCCAGTGTGCATCACTGCTTCCAATCTCAGAGGGGACGGGCGTGATGTCAGGAGGGGAGTGTGCTTGTGTCGCCACAAATGTGCTACAAGATTATACAAAGGCGCACAGAACGATGCCTTTGGTGCCGGCTGGCGGTACTTTTACCGGCTCTGCAATACCTCGGTCGACAGTGCCAGGGTTTCCTTGATTTCTTCCATCACCACATAGCTTTTCGATTGCGCGGCGCCGGGCAGCTGCAGCAGCATGTCGCCCAGCAGCTTGCGGTACTCGGCCATTTCATGGATGCGCGCCTTGATCAGGTAGTCGAAGTCGCCCGACACCAGGTGGCATTCCTGCACTTCGGGAATTTGCAGCACTTCGCGGCGGAATTGCTCGAAGGCGGACGCGGATTTTTGATTGAGCGTAATCTCTACGAAAACGAGCAGCTTGGCGCCCAGCGCGGCCGGGTTCACCTTGGCATGGTAGCCCGTGATGACGCCGTCGCGCTCCATGCGCTTGACCCGCTCGATGCAGGGCGTAATGGACAGTCCCACCTGTTCACCGAGGTCTTTCATCGAGATGCGGCCATCCTGTTGCAGGATGCGCAGGATGTGGCGATCCAGCTTGTCGAGGCCACGTGCCGATTCTTTAAGGATTCTCATGATTTATTGCTGAATATCTCGATTTATACGTGAACAAATACTGGCTCTTTCCCAATATGATAGCGGTTAATCTGGCGTTAGCCTAAAAAATATAATGAGGAAACTATGCGTATCGTGATTCTGGGTAGCGGCGTCATCGGCGTCACCAGTGCTTACTATCTGGCCAAGGCAGGACATGAGGTGACCGTCATTGACCGCCAGCCGGGCCCTGCACTGGAAACCAGTTTCGCGAATGCGGGGCAAATCTCGCCCGGCTACGCCTCGCCTTGGGCTGCGCCCGGCATTCCCCTGAAAGCCGTGAAGTGGATGATGCAGCGCCACGCGCCACTGGCCATCTCGCTCGACGGCAGCGCCGCCCAGCTGAAATGGATGTGGCAGATGTTGCGTAATTGCACACCGGAAGCGTATGCCGTGAACAAGGAACGCATGGTGCGCCTGGCCGAGTACAGCCGCGACTGCTTCAAGGTCTTGCGCGCCGAGGCGGGCATCACCTATGAAGGCCGCCAGCAAGGCACGATGCAATTGTTCCGTACCGAAAAGCAATACAACGACGCCGCCAAGGATATCGAAGTGTTGAAAGACGCGGGCGTGCCATATGAAGTGCTGCAGCGCAACGAGCTGTCACGCGCGGAACCGGCCCTGGAAGCGGTCAAGGGTAAGCTGTTTGGCGGCCTGCGCCTGCCCAACGATGAAACGGGCGATTGCCAGCTGTTTTACCACGCGTCTGTCGGAAATGGCCGTGACGCTGGGCGTGAAATTCCGCTATGGCGTGGCTATCGACGCGCTGCTGACGCAGGGCGATGAAATCGCTGGCGTGCAATGCGGCGCGGAAATCGTCAAGGCCGACTCGTACGTCGTGGCCCTGGGCTCCTACTCGACGGGCTTCATGAAGCCGCTGCTGGACATTCCCGTGTATCCGCTGAAGGGCTATTCGATCACCGTGCCTATCGTCAACGCGGCCAAGGCGCCCGTGTCGACCATCCTCGATGAAACCTATAAAATTGCCGTGACCCGTTTCGATGACCGCATCCGCGTGGGCGGCATGGCGGAAATCGCCGGCTATAACCTGAACCTGAACCCGCGCCGCCGCGAAACCCTGGAAATGGTCGTCAACGACCTGTTCCCCGGCGGCGGCAACACGGCGGAAGCCACGTTCTGGACGGGTTTACGCCCGATGACGCCGGACGGCACGCCGATCGTCGGCCGCACGCCGCTGCGCAACCTGTTCCTCAATACGGGCCACGGCACGCTGGGCTGGACCATGTCCTGCGGTTCGGCGCAATTGCTGGCCGACCTGATGTCGTCGAAACAGCCGGCGATTCTGGCCGACGACCTGTCCGTCAGCCGCTACAGCGGCGCGCAGCGCGGCGGCAAGTTGCAATACGCGGGAGCCTGAGATGGCGGGAAGCATGCCTCCAAAGGAACGTAGCGGCGCCATCCTGACGGTGGACCTGGACGCCGTGCGCGCCAACTACCGCTTGCTGCGCGACAAGGCGCACCCGGCCGCCTGTTCGGCCGTGGTGAAGTCCGACGCGTATGGCCTGGGCGCCGCGCAAGTGGGCGCGGCCCTGTATGAAGAGGGTTGCCGCCATTTCTTCGTGGCACACCTGGAAGAGGGCATCAGCCTGCGCCCGCACGTGGCGCCCGACGCGGACATCTTCGTGCTGCACGGCCCGCCCGTCGGCACGGAAGGCGAATTCACGGCCCACGGCTTGACGCCAGTGCTCAACAGCGAGCCGCAGGTGGCCGGCTGGCGCGCGCACGCCAAGGCATTGGGGAAAACCCTGGACGCCATCGTGCAAGTCGACACTGGCATGTCGCGCATGGGCCTGTCGCCGCAGGAAATCGACGGCTGGCTGCTTGACCCGCACTTTCTCGACGGCATCAAGGTGCGCTATATCATGAGCCACCTGGCGTGCGCTGACGAGCGGAGCAACCCCATGAATGGCGAGCAACTGGCCCGTTTCATCGCCATCCGCGCCCGTTTGCCGCAATACCGCGCCAGCCTGGCCAATTCCTCGGGCATCTTCTTGTCGCCCGATTTTCACTTTGACCTGGTGCGCCCCGGTGCTGCCCTGTACGGCATCGGGCCGCAGGGCGGCGAACCCAATCCCCTGCGCTCCGTGGTGCGCCTGCAAGGCAAGGTCATGCAGACGCGCACGATTGCCGCCGGCGACCACGTGGGCTACAGCCGCCGCTACACGGCCAGCGAGCCGCGCCAGGTGGCGACAGTGTCCGTCGGCTACGCCGATGGCTGGCTGCGCAGCATGAGCAACCAGGGCCTGGCCATCGTCGACGGCGTGAAAGTGCCGCAGATCGGCGCCATTTCGATGGATTCCATCACGCTCGACGTGAGCGCCATCGCCGAAGAGCGTGTCGTGCCGGGCAGCCTGGTCGACCTGATTTGCGCCGAACATCCGGTCGATGCCGTGGCGGCCATGGCCAACACCATCGGCTATGAGGTGCTGACCAACCTGGGCGGGCGCTACTACCGCGAGTACCGGGGATTGGCCGGCGCCGCACGCTAGGCAGCGCGAAACCGATGATTGTGTGGCAAGATAGCGCTGGTGTGAGCTTCACTCCAGGGCTTTCTTTTAACCGTTATCGGGGACTTTCATGAGCCAATATCAAGTCGCAATCATCGTCGGCAGCCTGCGCAAGGATTCCTTCAACCGCAAGCTGGCCGATGCCATCATCAAGCTGGCGCCGCCCGAATTTTCCTTCAAGCACATCGACATCGGCGACTTGCCGCTGTACAACCAGGATGACGACGGTGCGCAAGCCGAGCAAGTGCTGCGCCTGAAGTCGGATATTTCCGCTTCGCAAGCCTTGCTCTTCCTCACCCCCGAATACAACCGTTCGATCCCTGGCGTGCTGAAAAACGCCCTCGACCACGGCTCGCGCCCTTACGGTCAGAGCGTGTGGGGCGGCAAGCCGGGCGCCGTGCTGGGCGTTTCCGTGGGCGCCACGGGTACGGCCCTGGCGCAGCAGCATTTGCGCAATGTGCTGGCCTACCTGGATGTGCCGCTGCTGGGGCAGCCCGAAATGTTTATCCAGGCCAAGGATGGCCTGTTTGACGAGCATGGCGGTATCGGTCCGGCCAGCCTCGGTTTCTTCCAGGGCTGGATGCAGCGCTACGTGGACTGGGTACGCAAGCACGCCATCCACGCTTGATGCAGGTCAAGGCGGCAGCGCCCTGCGTTGCCGCTTGTAGCGTTTCTTTGACCATGAATGCCAAGATTTCAATATTGGCACGGGTGTCTCGGTATAATGCGCTCTTTCTTTAGCGCAATACTTCCCCGACTATTCCCTTTCTTGCCGACCTCATGTGGACTAAACCTGTTCTGCGCATGAATTTGCGCCGTTTGATCGTGCTCGTGGCCTTTGCCAGTGCCCTGGTGTCCCTGGCGAATACGTTTTATGCCAGCTACAGCGTGCAGCGCCAGTTGCTGATCGATACCACCCTGGAAGCGAACCACGCGTATGCGAGCAAGCTGGCCAGCACGGCCGAGGATTTCCTGCAATCGGCGCGCCAGCAGCTCGCCTACAGCGCCGGCAGCCTGCCATCGCGCATGGGCGACGGGCAATGGCTGACGGACGAGGCGCAGCGCCTGCGCCTGCAAACGAACAGCTTCAATTCCGTGCTCATCGTCGATGCCCAGGGCAAGGTACTGGGCGTGTCACCGGAAACGCTGGCTCTGAAAAACCGCACGCTCGATTCGGTCGGCGCCATCCAGGCGCTGCGCGAGCGGCGCCCGCTGGTGACGCAGCCGTACGTGTCCTCGGCCGGCAACCTGGTGGTCTTCGTTTCGCATCCCATCGTCGGCAAGGATGGCCGCTACCTCGGCTATGTGGGCGGCAGCATTTACCTGAAACAGAAAAACATCCTGTACACCATGCTGGGCCAGCATTATTACCGCGACGGTTCCTACCTGTACGTGGTCGACCAGAGCCGGCGCCTGCTGTACCACCCGGATCCCGAGCGCCTGGGCGACGTGGCCGGCAGCAATGAAGTCATCGACGCCATCATCGCGCAGCAGGGCGGCGGCAACCGACGCATGCACAACAGCCTGGGCGTGGACATGCTGGCCGGCTACGCCATCATGCCGTCGACGGGCTGGGGCATCGTGGCGCAGCGCCCGACGGCCATGACCCTGGCCCCGCTGAACCAGTTGATGGCCAATACGGTCTGGCACTCCCTGCCGATCGCCTTGCTGACCCTGCCATTCATCTGGTGGCTGGCCAGCCTGATTTCGCGGCCCCTGGTGCAACTGGCCGAGGGCGCGCGTCGCATGGATGTGCCCGGCACGGCCGAACACATCGCCGCCATTCGCTCCTGGTATGTGGAGGCGGCGCAGATCAAGAAAGCCTTGCTGAAGGGCCTGGCGTTGCTGCAGAACAAGATCGGCAAGCTGAAGACCGACGTGCAGACGGACCCGCTGACAGGCCTGTCGAACCGGCGCGGCATGGCGGCGGCGCTGGACGCGTGGCAGGCGCAGGCGCGGCCGTTTTCCGTCATCGCCATCGACATCGACCATTTCAAGCAAGTCAACGACCAGTGGGGCCATGCCGTGGGCGACGACGTCATCCTGCGCCTGGCGCAGCTGATGCGCGCCTGTTCGCGCGATGCCGACGTGCTGTGCCGCAATGGCGGCGATGAATTCATCATGCTGCTGCCCGATGCCGACCTCGACGTGGCCATGCAGGTGGCCGAGCGCTTGCGCGCCAAGGTGGCGGCCGCCGTGATTCCCGGCGCGGGCGCCGTCACGGTCTCGCTGGGCGTGGTCTCGTCTTCGCACGGGGAGCGCAGCACGGACGCCGTGTTGCTGGCCGCCGACGCGGCCCTGTATGTGGCCAAGGAAAATGGCCGCAACCGCGTGGGTCTGGCCGAACCCGCCTGAGGCATTATCCGCCGGAGCGGTTTGATCTTGTCATTCGGGAAACGTCAAACTGATCCTATGTTTTCTCCTGATTCTGAGTCTGTTATGTTTTACTGCAAAAGCCTAGAGTGGAGGCCTGGGTAAAACACAGACGCACGGCGTCGGGAAGGCTGTCCATGTTAGGGCTCACTGCATTGGAACTGGCACGCGTCCAGTTCGGCTTCACCATCTCATTCCACATCATTTTTCCTGCCATCACGATCGGCCTGGCCAGTTACCTGACGGTGCTGGAGGCGGCGTGGCTGCGCACGCAGGACGGCGTGTACCGCGACCTGTATCACTTCTGGTCGAAGATTTTCGCCGTCAATTTCGGCATGGGTGTCGTTTCCGGCCTCGTCATGGCGTACCAGTTCGGCACCAACTGGAGTTTCTTTTCCGATTACGCGGGCAGCATCACGGGGCCGTTGCTGGCCTATGAAGTGCTGACGGCCTTCTTCCTGGAAGCGGGTTTCCTCGGCGTGATGCTGTTCGGCTGGCACCGCGTGGGGCCCGGCCTGCACATGTTCGCCACGGCCATGGTGGCGCTGGGCACCCTGATCTCGGCCACCTGGATCATCGCCTCGAACAGCTGGATGCAGACGCCGCAAGGCCATGAAATCATAGCCGGGCGCGTGGTGCCCGTCGATTGGCTGGCCGTCATCTTCAACCCCTCGTTCCCGTACCGGCTGCTGCACATGAGCGTGGCCGCCTTCCTCGCCACGGCCTTGCTGGTAGTGGCGTCGGCCGCTTGGCATTTGCTGCGCGGCAATGACAATGCTGCCATCCGCAAGATGATGACCATGGGCTTGTCCATGCTGCTGATCGTCGCGCCCATCCAGGCCGTCATCGGCGACCTGCATGGCTTGAATACGCTGGAGCACCAGCCGGCCAAGCTGGCCGCCATGGAAGGTCACTGGGAAAACACGGGCAAGGAAGGCACGCCGCTGATCCTGTTTGGCTGGCCGGACATGACGCGCGAGGAAACCTTGTACAAGGTGGAAATCCCCCGTCTTGGCGGCCTGATCCTGGCGCATGACTGGAATGGCACCATCCCCGCCTTGAAGGAATTCGCGCCGCGCGACCGGCCCAATGCCGCCGTCGTGTTCTGGTCCTTCCGCCTCATGGCGGGGCTGGGCATGCTGATGATCGCGCTGGGACTCTGGAGCGCCTGGCTGCGCTGGCGCGGCACCTTGTGGCGCTCGCGCCTCTTCCTGCGCTGCGCGCTGTGGATGGGGCCCAGCGGGCTGGTGGCCATGCTGGCCGGCTGGTACACGACGGAGATCGGCCGCCAGCCGTGGACCGTGTACGGCTTGCTGCGCACGGAAGATGCCGTCTCGCCCCACGGCGCCACGCAGTTGGGCATCACCCTGGTGTTGTTCGTCGTCATCTATTTTGCCGTGTTCGGCACGGGCATCGGCTACCTGTTGCGCCTGATCCGGATCGGGCCGCAGCCGCACGAAGGGGAGAGCGTCGAACACGGTGGCCCCGGCCAGGAACGCACGCCTGCACGGCCCATGTCGGCCGCGCATCTTGAAGAGCAAGCACAAGGAGGACATTCGCATGGGCATTGATCTGCCACTACTGTGGGCCATCATTATTCTGTTCAGCATCATGATGTATGTGGTGATGGATGGTTTCGACCTGGGCATCGGCATCCTGTATCCGTTTTTCCAGGACAAGAGCGAGCGCGACGTGATGATGAATACGGTGGCGCCTGTCTGGGATGGCAATGAAACCTGGCTGGTGCTGGGTGGCGCCGGCATGCTGGCCGCCTTTCCGCTTGCCTATTCCGTCGTGCTCAGCGCCTGCTATTTGCCGCTCAGTTTCATGCTGATGGGCCTGATCTTTCGCGGCGTGGCCTTCGAATTCCGCTTCAAGGCGCGCGAGCATGAGCGCCATGTGTGGGACAAGGCATTTATCTGTGGCTCGGTGGCGGCCGCCTTTTTTCCAGGGCGTGACCCTGGGCGCCTACATCCAGGGCATGCCGGTAGAGGGCCGCAGCTATGCGGGCGGCGCGCTGGACTGGCTTACGCCGTTTTCCCTGTTCACGGGCGTCGGGTTGGTGGCGGCATATGCCTTGCTGGGCAGCACCTGGCTGATCATGAAGACGCAGGGCAGCCTGCAGGCGCGCGCTTACCGCCTCACGCGCGTGCTCGTGTGGCTGCTGCTGGGCGTGATTGCCGTCATCAGCCTCTGGACGCCGCTGGTCGATCCAGCCATCGCCGCGCGCTGGTTTGCGCTACCACAACTGGTCTGGTTCCTGCCCGTGCCGCTGCTGGTGCTGGGCGCAGGCTGCTTGCTGCTGCGATCCCTGCGGCAGGGGCGGCAGGTGGCGCCGTTCCTGTGCACCTTGGCGCTCGTCTTCCTCGGCTACACGGGCCTGGGCATCAGCGTGTGGCCGAACATCATCCCGCCGTCGGTCTCTATCTGGGAAGCGTCATCGCCGCCGCAAAGCCAGGGCTTTACCCTGGTGGGGGCGCTGTTCATCATCCCCGTCATCCTCATGTATACGGTGTGGTCATATTATGTGTTTCGTGGCAAAGTCTTGCCGGAAGACGGGTATCACTGATGCAACAACAAGGACAACAGACATGGTGGAAACGACTGGCCTGGATGGCCGGTATCTGGCTGCTCAGCGTGGCCACCCTGGGCTTGGCCGCCTGGGCAATGCGCCTGTTGATGCGGGCGGCGGGGATGGGCAGCTGATGGCGGACGCACTATTGCCTGGCGTGCGCGGCGTGCATTGCCAGGTCGACGGCCGGCTCCATCCGCTGGCCTTCCTCGGCTGTCGTGAACTCAACTATGGCCAGCGCAGCGCGCTGCCGTTGCACCCGTTCCGCCTGAGCGTGCCGGAAGTGGCGCTGGCGGGGCTGCTCGACGCACCCTTCAACAGTTTTCTGCAGACCTGCCGTGAAGATGACCTGCAGTACGAGGAAAGCGACCTGCCCGCCTTGCAGCAGGCTGGCTATCCCGACATCACAGCCATGCTGGCGGGCCACCGGCCGTTGCTGTCCGGGATGCTGCTGGACTTCATGATCGGCGACCTGATGACCGCCATCGGGCGTGCCAGCGGCTGCCGGCCGCCACGCGCGCGCCACTGGGGCGATGTGGAGGCGGCCGATGGCCGCGCGTATTTCACCATCAATGAAGTGCAGAAAGTGTCTTTCGCCGATGGCCAGGCTATCTTCGAAGGGCAGGGTTACTACGGCGTGTATGTCATCTGGCTGACGCACGGCAACGAGGGAAAATAGGGACTTGACCTTCCTCATGTGGGAAGGTTTATAGTCCTGCCATGAACCGTGCCTTTTTCCGCTTTCTCGCCCGCTCGCTGCTCTGGCTGCTGGCCGTCACGCTGCCTTTGCAGGGCTTTGCGTCGGCCATGCGCAGCTGCTGCGTGGATGAGCTGGCGGTAGTGGTCACCGTCACCGCTGTAGCAATGGAAGCACCTCAGTGCCACGATATGGCCGACATGCAGATGGCGGACCAGCCGATGAAAATGGTCATGGACGATGGCGGCGCCACGCACCATGGCCACGATTGCAGCAACCATGGCGCTTGCACCGTGGGCGCCACGGCGCCTCCGGGCATGCCGGCCCTGCACGCCTTGACCCTGCGCGCGCCGCCTCCGGCGCTGGCGCCCGATTCCCTGTTCGCCGGGCATATCCCGCCTGGTCCCGAACGTCCCCCGAGAAGCACGCGCTCCGCCTGACCGCCCGTTGAACCTGGCGGTGCCGCCGTCGCACGTCCTTGCACCTTGCACCGGCTGCGCCAGCGTTCCAGTCGCGCGCCCGCCGCGCCATACCCTGTCATTCAAGGAATACCATGAAATACCTGTTCAGCCTCGCGCTGGCCGCCGGCGTTGCATCGCCCGCACTGGCTGCCAGCCCTGCCGCATCGACGCCAGCCCCATCCGCCCCGCAAGAGGCGCAAGCGCCCGTGCCGGCCATCACGTACCGCTCCGCCTTCGCCGGCTACCGTCCAGCCGCAGAAGATGACGCCACGCCCGACCAGGCCTGGCGCTCCGCCAATGAGAAAGTCGGCAAGGCCGGCGGCCACATGGGCATGATGAAGATGGAGGGCCACAAGATGGAAGGCCACAAGATGCCCATGGATAAGCCGAGTCCCATGCCGGCCGCCCAGCCCGCCCCGCAACACCAGCATGAAGGACATTGACATGGCCCGTTTCACAAAATCAACTTGCCTGACGCCGCTGGCGCTGGCGGCCGTCTTGTTCCTCAGCGGCTGCGCCAGCTTTAGCCCCGATGGCGGCATGCAGACGGTGTCCGCGCTGGCCGACGCCCGCACGGGCGCTCCCGACGCGCTGGCGGACAAGGGCGGCGAGGAAAAATTGGCTACCCTGCTGGCCCAACCCCTGGACGCCGACAGCGCCGTGCGCATCGCCCTGATGAACAACCACGGCATGAAAGTGGCGCTGGCCGAACTGGGCGCGTCCGAGGCGGACTTGGTGCAAGCGGGGCGCTTGCGCAATCCCGGCCTGTCGTTCGGCCGCTCGCATGGCAGCCATGGCAATGAAATCGACAGGGGCGTCAGCTTTGACCTGGCCGGCTTGCTGACCATGCCGATGCGCGTGAACATCGAGCGGGGCCGTTTTGAACAGGCCAAGCTGCAGGCCGCCATCAGTGCCGTGCAACTGGCGTCGGATACGCGCCGCGCGTATTTCAATGCCGTGGCCGCCGTGCAGACGGAAGCTTTCATGCAGCGGGCGCTGCTGTCGGCCGAGGCTGGCGCCGAACTGGCCACGCGCTTGCAGCAGGCGGGCAGCTGGAGCCGCCTCGACCAGGCGCGCCAGCAAGTGTTTTATGCGGACGCCGTCGGCGACCTGGCCCGCGCGCGCCATCAGGCCACAGCCACGCGCGAGCACCTGACGCGCCTGCTGGGCCTGTGGGGCAAGCAAACCAGTTTTACCTTGCCGCAGCGTCTGCCCGACTTGCCGGCCCAGGCGGTGGACGCCGGCAATATCGAGGCGCAAGCCATGGAGCAGCGCCTCGATGTGCAGATGAGCAAACTCGACGCGCATGCGACGGCCGATGCGCTTGGCCTGGCTAAGGTGACGGGTTTCATCAATGTGCTCGACGTGGGCTACACCAACAAGAGCAGCAGCGAGGCGCCGCGCGAAAACGGCTATGAGGTGTCCCTGGAGCTACCGCTGTTTGACTGGGGCTCGGCGCGCAATGCCAGGGCGCAAGCCTTGTACGAACAGTCGCTGCAGCGCACGTCGGGCACGGCGGTGCGGGCCCGCTCGGAAGTGCGCGAGGCGTATTCCAGCTACCGCACGGCCTACGACCTGGCGCGCCACTACCGCGATGAAGTCGTGCCGCTGCGCAAGACGATTTCGCATGAAGTATTGCTACGCTACAACGGCATGCTGGCCAGCGTGTTCGAACTGCTGGCCGACGCGCGCGAACAGGTTGCCAGCGTCAACAGCGCCATCGAGACCCAGCGCGATTTCTGGATCGCGCAAACTGAACTGCAAGGCGCCATCAATGGCAGCGGTCCTGCCAACAAGGAATAATGATGATTACACGTAGAAACTTTTTCATGAACGCGGGCGCCGTCGCCCTCAGTGCCGCGGCCGTCAGCAGAGTCGGTGCGGCATCGTTGCCGGAAGCTGTCATGATGTCTGGCGCGGACACCAAGGCGCCGCCACCGCCGCCGAACGGGCGTCCGTACAATCCCGTCGTCACCCTGAATGGGTGGTCCTTGCCCTGGCGCATGAACAACAACGTCAAGGAATTTCATTTGGTGGCCGAACCCGTTGTGCGCGAGCTGGCGCCCGGCATGCAAGCGAACCTGTGGGGCTACAACGGCCAGTCGCCGGGCCCCACCATCGAAGTGGTGGAGGGAGACCGGGTGCGCATCTTTGTCACCAACAAATTGCCGGAACACACGAGCGTGCACTGGCATGGCCAGCGCTTGCCCAACGGCATGGATGGCGTCACGGGCCTGACCCAGCCGGGTATTCCTCCCGGCAAGACCTTCGTGTATGAATTTGTTGCCAAGCGGCCCGGCACCTTCATGTACCACCCGCATGCCGATGAAATGACGCAGATGGCCATGGGTATGATGGGGTTCTGGGTGACCCACCCGAAAGACCCGAACTTCATGAAGGTGGACCGCGATTTCGTCTTCTTGCTGAGCAACTACGACATCGATCCCGGCAGCTATACGCCGAAGATCATGACCATGACGGATTTTAATCTGTTCACCTTCAACAGCCGCGTTTTCCCGGGCATCGACCCCATGGTCGTGCGCCAGGGCGACAAGGTGCGCGTGCGCGTGGGCAATCTGACCATGACGAACCACCCGATCCACATGCATGGCCATGAATTCGAGGTGACTGGCACGGATGGCGGCTGGACGCGCCCCGAGTCGCGCTGGCCCGAGGTGACGACGGACGTGGCCGTGGGCCAGATGCGCGCCGTGGAATTCATGGCCACCGACCTGGGCGACTGGGCTTTCCACTGCCACAAGTCGCACCACACGATGAATGCCATGGGACATGACGTGCCCACCATGATCGGTGTCGACCACCAGGGCGTGGCGGCGAAGATCAACCAGCTCGTGCCCGGCTACATGGTGATGGGCGAACGGGGCATGGCCGACATGGGCGAAATGCAGATGCCGATTCCCGACAACACCTTGCCCATGATGGCCGGCGACGGCCCTTTCGGCGCCATCGGCATGGGCGGCATGTTTACGGCAGTCAAGGTGCGCAAGGACCAGAAGCCGGGCGACTACCGCGATCCGGGCTGGTACAAGCACCCGGCCGGCAGCGTGGCCTATGAATGGACGGGCGCCTTGCCGGAACCGGTGCGTGGTCAGGGTACAGGCAAGCAGGCGGCGAAAGGCAGCGTGGAAATGACGGTGCGCAAGCCGGCCGGCCACAGCGGGCATTAATACGGCCTGTTGGCGCTGAGCATCGCAACGGCTTGCCTAGCATGGCAAGCCGTTTTGCATGTTGCTGTATGTCAAGGAATTATTGTTTGGTGACAATCCGAGCATATTTTTCCGTTTTTTTTCTTTATATTCAAGCCAGTACGCTCCAGTTGCATCGAGTATCGGTCTGTCTACGGGAGAAATCATGTTGAAGCAGATGAAGGTGGGAACGCGCTTGCTGGCGGCATTTTTCTGTGTCGCGCTGATGGGGGCCATCGTGGCCGGCATCGGCATCTTCAACATGGGCAAGATCGATACCATGGCGGGGCAGATGTACAAACATGAATTGCTGGGCTTGTCGTATATCAAGGAAGCCAATATCGCCCTGATCAAGGTGGGCCGCGCGCGCAGCAATTTCTTGCTGTCCACGACCGCCGAGGAACGCGCCACGCGCCAGGCCGACATCGCCAAATTCCTCGACATGAATAAAAGTTACCTGACCAAGGCGGAGCCGCTGTTCGTCACACCGGCTGCCAAGGAATTGTTTGCCCGCTTTGCCGCCGTCGAAGCGGAATACATCGCCACCATGCAGCAGGCGCTGGCGCTGGCCGCGGCCGAGCCGCTGGCCCAGCGTAGCGTGCAACTGATCGATCTGCTCAACAAGACGCGGCTGCATGCCGACGAACTCGACGGTATGCTGGATAAACTCTCGCAGCAGAAAGAAGAGCGCGCCAAGGCGGCTGCCGAGCAGGCGTCCGGCGTGTACCAGGCCAGCCGCAGCTTCATGATCGCGCTGGTGCTGGGCAGCATGGCGGCCGGCCTGGCGCTGGGGGCGCTGATCACGCGAGGACTGACGCGTCAGCTGGGCGGCGAACCCGCGTATGCCGTCAAGATCGCCGGCGCCATCGCCGAGGGCGACCTCACCGTCGATATCCGCACGGCCAGCCATGACAACGCCAGCCTGCTGTTCGCCATGAAAGCCATGCGCGACAAGCTGGTGGGCATTGTCAGCCAGGTACGCTCGGGTACGGACACCATCAACACGGCCTCGGGCGAAATTGCCCAGGGCAACCTGGATTTGTCGTCGCGCACGGAAGAGCAGGCCAGTTCGCTGGAAGAAACGGCGTCGTCGATGGAGCAGCTGACGTCGGCCGTGCGGCAGAATGCGGACAATGCGCGCCAGGCCAATGTGCTGGCTGGCGCCGCGTCCGAGGTGGCCGGCAAGGGCGGCGCCGTGGTGGGGCAGGTGGTGCAGACGATGGAATCGATCAATGCATCCTCGCGCAAGATCGTCGACATCATCAGCGTGATCGACAGCATCGCCTTCCAGACGAATATTTTGGCCTTGAACGCGGCCGTGGAAGCGGCCAGGGCAGGCGAGGAGGGGCGCGGCTTTGCCGTCGTGGCGTCCGAAGTGCGCAACCTGGCGCAGCGATCAAGCCAGGCCGCCAAGGAAATCAAGACCCTGATCGGCGACTCCGTCGAACAGGTGGAAATCGGCTCCAAGCTTGTGCATGACGCGGGCAAGACGATGGATGAAGTGGTCACCAGCGTGCGCCAGGTCGCCGACATCATGCAGGAAATCACGGCCGCCAGCGCCGAGCAAAGCGCCGGCATCGAGCAAGTCAACCAGGCCGTGCTGCAGATGGACCAGGTGACGCAGCAAAACGCGGCCCTGGTGGAAGAGGCGGCGGCGGCCGCTGAATCGCTGCAAGACCAGGCGCAGACCTTGACGGAATTGGTGGGCGTGTTCCGCCTGCATGCCCAGGCGCAACAGTTGGCCGTGTCGCCAGCCAGCAACAACGTTACACCGCTGCGCCGGCCGGCGGTATCTGCCAGGCAGGGCCTGCGGCGCCTGGCCTGAACCTTGCTGGCTCGGGCGCAATCGGCGCGGTGGTGGTAGGCTGTCGCTATTGCGCGTTTACCACTTCAGGGCCTTTTATGCCGTCTCCTCGCTTGCCGTTGTTGAGTTTCTCCCTGCTATTGGTTTCCCTGGCGCCCCTGGCGCAAGCGCAGGAGGGCGATGCCGTCCTGCCTTACCGTCCTTCCGTCGCCAGTCCCGCCCAGCTGCCCGTGCCGGGCCAGCTGGAATTCGAGGCTGGCGGCCTGCTGTCGAAGATGGACGACACGCGCCGCGCCAGCCTGCCGTATACGTTTAAACTGGCGTTCACGCCCGAATGGGGCGTGTTGCTCGAAGGCGAGGGCTTCGTGCGTGCACGCGATGAAACGGGCCGCCGCGAAACGGGCGTGGGTGACACGACGGTCGTGCTCAAGCGTGCCTTTGTACTCGACAGCGCCACGGCGCTGGGTCTGGAACTGGGCTGGAAGTTGCCCACGGCCAAGGACAGCATCGGCAGCGGCAAGAGCGATGTGTCGCTGAACGGTATTTTTAGCCGCGACCTGGGCGCCGTGCACATGGACGCCAACCTGAACGCCACGCGCCTGGGGGCATCCGACCCTGGCGCGGGCAGGGTGCAAACGGGCTGGGCGACCTCCTTTTCCACGCCCGTCAGCGACCGATGGGGCGCCACGGCGGAGGTGTCGGGCACGCGTTTGCGCGGCGCACCGGCCACGGCCCAGCTGCTGCTGGCCGCCACTTACAGTCCCACGCCACGGCTGGCCATCGATATCGGTGTGGCGCGCGGCTTGACGGCGGCGTCGCCGGACTGGTCGCTGTTCAGCGGCCTGGTTGTGCCTTTGGGCAAACTGTGGTGAGTTTGCCACGGGCACCTTATGTGTCCTTGCGAACAAACAGCCAGGCGCGCAAGGTCTACAATCCAGGCATAACTGATAAAAGGAGTGTCCCCATGAAAACCCTGATTCTTGCCGTCGCCTTGCTGTCGGCGGCTACCGCCGCCGTTGCCCAGGTCGGCGTATCGGTCAGCATCGGCCAGCCGGGTTTTTACGGACGCATCGACGTCGGTGACTATCCTGCGCCGCAATTGATCTATGCCCAGCCTGTCATCGTGCAGCGCCCGCAATACTATTCGGCCCGTCCCATCTATTTGCGCGTGCCGCCCGGTCATGCGAAAAACTGGTCCAAGCACTGCCGCAAGTATAATGCCTGTAACCAAGAGGTATATTTCGTCCAAGATAGTTGGTATAACAACCAATATGTGCCCCGTTACCGCCAGCAGCATGGCGACCATGGCCGTCCCGGTGGACGTCCGCCGCAACAGCATGGCCGTCCCGACTATGGGGACCATGACCGTGATCGCGGCCATTATGACAAGCATGATGACAAGCGCGACAAACATGATGATAAGCGCGACAAACATGAAGGCAAGCGCGACAAGCATGATGACAATCCGGGCAGGGGCCATGGCAACGGTGACGGGCGCAGGGACTAAACAAGCAAGCAGGAGGATCTTTGCATAGTAAAATCGTTATCGTAGGTGGCGGCGCAGGCGGCCTGGAGCTGGCCTGCAAACTCAGCCGCAAGCTCGGCGCCGGTCAGGTGACCCTGGTCGACAGCCGCCTGTACCATATCTGGAAGCCGTCGCTGCATGAAGTGGCGGCCGGCACCCTGGACATTCATCAAGAGGGCCTGTCGTATCAGATGCTGGCGCATGACAATGGTTTTACCTATGTCTATGGCCCTTTGATCGGGCTCGACGCCGCGTCGAACTGCCTCACCGTGGGCGCCATCGCCACGGACAAGGATGAGCAATTGCTGCCGCAACGGCAAATCCATTATGACCAGCTGGTGCTGGCCGTGGGCAGCACCTCGAATTATTTCGGCGTGCCCGGCGCCAAGGAAAACACGATTTCCCTGAATGCCACGGAAGACGCCGAACGTTTCCGTTTGACCCTGTTGAAACTGCTGGCCATGGCCGAGCAACGCCAGGGCGACGCGGGCCATCCCGGCGTCGACATCGTCATCATCGGCGGCGGCGCCACGGGTGTGGAGCTGGCGGCCGAGTTGCGCGAAGCGAGCGGCGTGTATGCCGCGTATGGTTTCCAGAATCTCAACGCCATCAAGGATGTGCGCATCACCCTGCTCGAAGGGGCGCCGCGCATCCTGGCGCCGCTGCCCGAGCGCGTCTCCATCGCCGCCTCGAAACTGCTGCATAAACATGGCATCACCGTGGTGACCGATACGCGCGTCACCACGATCGAAGCCGACAAGGTGACGGTGGCCAGCGGTACCAGCTATGCGGCCGACATCTGTGTGTGGGCCGCCGGCATCCGCGCGCCGGAGTTCCTGTCGACCTTGGGGCTGCCGACCAACCGCGCCGGCCAGCTGGAAGTGACGGGCATGCTCAATGTGCAGGGCCATGCGAATATTTTTGCGCTGGGCGATTGCGCCGCCTGCATGGGGCCGGATGACAAGCTGGTGCCGCCGCGCGCCCAGGCTGCCCACCAGCAAGCCGATTACCTGCTGAAAACCTTCCTGCTGCAAGCCAAGGGCAAGCCGCCGCAAACCAAGCCGTACGAATACCTGGACTACGGTTCGCTCGTGTCGTTCGGCCGCACCACCTCGGTCGGCACCCTGATGGGTTCGCTGAAGGGCCTGAGCTGGTTCGTGGAAGGCTTCGTGGCCCGCATGATGTACGTCAGCTTGCACCTGATGCACCACAATGCCGTGCTGGGCAGCGTGCGCACGGCCGTCATGGCCATGGGCCGTTTCCTGATCAAGCGCAGCACGCCGCAGGTCAAGCTGCATTGATCAAGCCGTAGCAAGCGGTTTGCGCCGTATCAAACAAGGGGCCTTGCGGCCCCTTTTTTATTTGCTGCGCGCGAGGGGCGCCGCTTCGCAGCGGCCCCGCGTCATGGGGAAGGCGATGGTAGTGAGCTTGCCTTTGATGGTGCCGGTGATGCTGGCATGCAAGATGCGCTCGCTGTCGTGGCGGTAGATGATGCGGCTGGGGAAGTCATTGTCCAGGTTGGCGAAGATGAATTCATTCGGCTTGTCCTGGCGCAGCAGATTGAAGATCACGGGTGGCTGGCCTGACGGTTGCACGATGTAGGCCAGCTGGCCCGGGTCGGTGAGGCTGATCTGCACGAATTCAAAGGCCGTCGTCTTGCCGCCCTTGACGGTGCGGCTGGTGCCCAGGATGGTGCCGCCGGCGGCCGTGCTCCATTGTTCTCCTGAACCGGGTTCGGCGCCGTCGACGTTCCAGCAGCCTGCCAACCATGCCAGCTTGTTCACCGTTTCCGGCGGCGGCACGGTTTTGTCGGCGGCCTGGGCGGTGCCCATGGCCATCAGCGCTGCCAGCAAGGTAGTTGCGAGTCGTTGCATGCCGTCTCCTGTCGTTGCGATTTGTTAGCTGTCCCTGGTACACGCCTGTGGCGCGCCTGCCCAGTGTAGCCGATGCTGGGCTGCACACGGCAAACACTTTATACTCGGGAAAGTTGCAGCCCTTCATCACCATCATGCCGAGGACAACCATGCACGATACTTCCACGCAGCCGCACGGCGCCGCCAGGCCGGTCCAGTTAGATTATCGCTACATCAGCCTGAAAAGCCTGGAACTGGACCCGGAGCAGCTCGATTTTTACCAGCTGCTGTCCTGCACGGGGGATGCCGAGGAAAGCCTGCGGCAGGTAGTGCGTTTTCGCACGGATGGCTATGGCAAGACCAGCTTCATCGGCAGCCTGCACGCGTTGCCGGCGCCGTTGGCCACCTTTCCCCTGTGGCGCGCCGAGCTTGAGGCTTGGCCCGGCGAGCTGACGCGCGAGGATTTGCTGGCGCGGGCGAGTGCGCCGCTGGGTCAGCCTGTTGGCGTCTTCCTCGCCTCGCCCGGCTGGCGTATGGCCTTGCCCGACATCTGGCAAAGCCTGCTGGTGCTGGCATGGACGCGGGCGGGCTCTCCTGCCGATGCCGCCCTGGTGGCGCAATTGACGGAGGTGTTGCGTGTCGGACATTTTTTGCAAACGTTGGAGGGCAATCGCACCAGCCTGGCCGGGCATGGCGCACGCCGCGACGTGCTCGGAGCACAACTGCTGCTGCCTGAAGGGGTGCTGGTGCCGCCGCGCTGACGAACGCCGGCCGCTGTGGATTATTCTTTTGGCGTAATGCGCGGCAAGACGACGGTCAGGGCCGTGCCGCCTTGCGGATTGCCCGTCAGGCTCAGGCTGCCGCCCAGGTAATGCACGCGCTCGCGCACGGAGCGCAGGCCGTGCTTGCTCATTTCGACGGGTTCGCTGGCCGGCAAGCCAGTGCCGTTATCCTTGACAGTCATCATCAGTGCTTCGTCGTTATCGTCGATGATGATGTCCACTTGCGTGGCATGGGCGTGCGCGGCGATGTTGCTGAGCGCTTCTTCCAGGGTGCGCAGCAGGGCGACGCCCACGTTGCGCGGGCAAATCAGTTCATCTTCGGGCAGGTTGCAGCGCACGGTGATCTTGTGCTGTTCGGCAAATTGCGCGGCCAGTTCACCCAGCGCCACATTCACGCCGAGAAACTCGAGCTTGTCGTTCCACAGCTTCATTTGCATCTGGCGGTTGGTTTCAATCACATTCAGCAGCAATTGCTTCATGGTCGCCGCACGGTCGAGCAAGGCCGCTTCCTGCGGCATTTTTTGCGTCAGCAGCGACAAGTGCATGGTCAGCGCCGTCAGCGAGGAACCGAGGCTGTCGTGCAGCTGGCGCGACAGGGCGCGCCGTTCATTGTCCCAGCTCGTGTTGACATGACCCAGCAACTCGCTGAGATCGGCGGCGCGTTCCGCATCGGCCTGGGCCGTTTCCTTGTTCGGATCTGTTTGTGCGGACATAGCGCCCCGTGAATGGTGAAAGGTGAGGACCAAATTCAAGTTGTGGATCATACATGAGGATTTCATCGCGGGGCGCATGGATGGAAAATTTCTGTCTTTTCGGCAATTTTGATCTCCTTCCATCACTTTTATATTATAGGTAATATTATCGTTTGCGCCAGCAGATACAGTTCCCCTCGTTACGTACGGCTGCGCACATACCGGGGGGCGGCACGCTGCCATAGTGGGGCTGTGCATTACCCATGCAGCTTGGCGCCACTGCGGCGCGGGGCGCAGCACAGGCCCGCTTACCGAAACGAAAGGATATGCCATGAATATCGATACCATCGTCGACCAGGAATACGCCGACAAAAGCTTCCGCGACATCGTCAATGCGCCCATCAGCGCCCTGCGTGGCGTCAGCGCGAAGGATGCCAAGGCCTTGCAGCAAGCGTTTGGCGTGCACACCGTGCGCGAACTGTCCAACCTCAATTTCGTCAAATGGGCCAGCGCGCTGGCCATTCTGGCCGATGAAGAGGGCATGACTGGCGAAGAGCGGGCCAAGGAAGAATTGCTCGATGACGCCGTGGAAATGACTTTCCCTGCCAGCGACCCGATTTCCGTCGATGCCGGCATCACGCGCATCGAAGTGCCGCCGGAAACCGTCAATGCGCAAACGGACCACCAGCATGCAGGCAAGCATCAAGTGACCGCTGGCAAGAAATAAAGCTTTCGGCCGTAAAAAAACCGGCTGGCCGTGAGGGCTTGCCGGTTTTTTCATGTGCCGCGCGCATTAAAAAATCAGGCGATCAAGGGGATGCTGTTTTTTTGCATGTTCACCTGCGATGCGATCACCTCGTGGGGCGAGCAGCAAAAGCGGTTCTTGCCGGCGCGCTTGGCTTCGTACAGGGCCGTGTCGGCCGCGCCCAGCAGGGATTCAACGGTACTGGCGTCGTCCGGGTAGATGGCGATGCCGATGCTGGTCGACAGGCGCAGGGTCAGGTCGTTGATGAAATACGGTTCGGAAATGACTTCGATCAGCTTGGCGGCCGGTTCGCGCGCGTCACCCTTGCCGGCCAGGTTGCCCAGCACGATGACGAATTCATCGCCGCCGATGCGCGCCACCGTGTCTTCCTTGCGCGATGCGCCCACCAGGCGGGTCGCCACCATTTTCAGGATGTCATCGCCATAGCCGTGGCCGTAACTGTCGTTGATGGCCTTGAAGCCATCCAGGTCCAGGTACAGGATGGCCGACTTGCCGCGGCTGCGGGCCGATTGCAGCAGGGTGTGCTCGATGCGGTCTTCCAGCAGGCGCCGGTTTGGCAAGCCCGTCAGCGGATCGTGCAGCGCCAGTTCCTGTTGCTGCTTGCTGTATTGCGCCAGTTCCTTGTACAGCAGGCGCACTTCCAGCATATTGTGAATGCGCTTGTGCACTTCCATCAGGTCGAAGGGCTTGCTGATGAAGTCGCGCGCGCCCGCTTCCAGGGCGGCGATCTTGAAACTCGGCTGTGCCGTCAGGGCCAGCACGGGCAGATAACCACCATGCTCGATTTCCTTCAAGCCTTTCATGACCTGGAAACCATTGAGTTCCGGCATTTGCAGATCCAGCAAGATCAGGTCGTAGCAATGCTCACGGTGCAGGGGACAGACCTGCGCCGGACGCATGGTGGCCGTGACATTGGTGTAGCCGGCATCGCGCAGAATTTCCAGCATCAGGTCGACATTGTCGGGTGAGTCGTCAACGACCAAAATTTTGGCTTTCAAAATCTCATCTTGGCTGGGCATGTAGGGTCTCGGTTATACGGTCTATGCAACGCTGGCTTCTACCGCAGCCAAGGCTGACGGTGCGGCTGACGGCGGTCGGAAAGATAGTAGCGCCTTGCAACAAGATAGGGCGCACAACAGCGCTTGAACTCGCTTCTGCCGTTCCAGCCGGCCACGGCCGTCGTTGTCAGCCTGCCGTACAGGTGCGCTTCTGCATTTCAGTGTAGCAAACTTCAGCTTAGTTGCTTGTAGGACAGTGCCGCGTCTGAAAGTAGGAAGGCTAACCCATGAAAATAGTCATTTTGTACTGCACTATGTATTTCTTTGCATCATCTTTTTAGGGCGGTGTTTTGCTGTCCGCTTCACGATGCGGGGCGTTTACGCGCGGCGCGGCCAGTTGCGCCACGGCCACCACCAGTTCAGCCGGGTCGAGCGGTTTCGAGAGCCAGGCCTGGAAGCCGTTGTCGAGTGCCCGCTGGCGGTCCTGCGGTTGCGCAAACGCCGTCAGCGCCAGCGCGGGCAGCCGGGCCGCATCAGGGGAGGCGTGCGCACGGACTTGCGCCAGCAAGTCGAAACCGTCGGCGTCGGGCATGCCGATGTCGCTGACCAGCACATCCGGATGCACCTGATCCAATAGTTGCAGCGCTTGCGCCACGCTGCCGGCGCCGTGCACTTCGGCATGGTTGTCGCGCAGGATGCGTGCCGTCAGTTCGCGCGCATCGGCCTCGTCATCGACCAGCAGCACCGTGATGCCGCGCAAGTCATGGCTGGCGGACAGGGCGCTGTCCGCCAGGCGCGCGGCAGTGGCCGGCGTCCCCAGGGGCAGGCGCACGCTAAAGCTGGCGCCCTGCATGTCGCCGGCGCTGCTGGCCGTGACGGTGCCGCCATGCTGCTCCACCAGATGCTTGACGATCGCCAGTCCCAGCCCCAGGCCGCCATGCCGGCGCGTGGTGGAGGCATCGGCCTGGCGGAAGCGGTCGAACACGTGAGGCAGGAAGTCTTTCTTGATGCCGACACCGTTGTCGGCCACCGTGATGGCCAGGCGGCTTGCCTCGCGGCGCACGCCGATCTCGACGCGGCCCCCTTGTGGCGTGAACTTCAGGGCATTCGACAGCAGGTTCCAGATCACTTGCTGGATGCGGCTGGGATCGCCCGTGATACTGCCCGCATCGCTGGCGATGTTGCTGTGGATGGTGATGTGCTTGGCCTCGGCCGCCGGGCGCAGGGTTTCGATGGCCGAGGCGATGATGCTGGCGGGCACGATGGTTTGCAGGTCGAGCAGCACCTTGTCGGAGGTGATGCGGCTCATGTCGAGCAAGTCTTCTATCAGCTGTGCCTGTGCGCGCGCATTGCGTTCGATGCTTTGCAAGCCGCGGTGCAGGTCGGCCTGGTCACGCGTGCCGCTCCGCAGCACCTGGGCCCAGCCCAGGATAGCCGACAGCGGCGTGCGCAATTCGTGCGACAGGGTGGCAAGAAAATCATCTTTCAGCTGGTTCGTGCGCTCGGCCTCGGCGCGCGCTTCGCGTTCGCTGTCGAGCAGTACCTTGCGCTCTTCGGCGGCGCGCGTGGCGGCCGCGTACAGGCGCGTATTGTCGAGCGCGACGGCGGCCTGGGCCGCGATGGCCGAGACGATGCGTTCGCTACGTGCGCTGAACATGCCCGCCTGCGGATGGCCCAGCAGCAAGCGCCCCAGCAACAGGCCCGAGCGCGAGCTGACGGGCAGGCTCAGGCAGCTGCGCAGCTGCGGTGCGCCGTCGGCGCTGGCCTCGGGCGCGGCCAGCAAGTCGTTCCGGCGCATGGCCGGTCCCTGGCGCAGTTCCGTGGCAATGGCCTCGGCCTGACGCAGGCTGATGCCGTTGACGGCGCGCGCCGCGGGCAGGGGGCGGCGCTGTCGTAGATCTCGCCCGCATCGTCATAATAAAAGGCGCCGAAGCGCGCGCCGCTGATGCGCGTGGCCGCATCGACAGTTTCCTGCAGCAGGGCCGGCAAGTCCAGGGTGCCAGCCAGTGCCGCACCCGTATTGTTGAGCAACTCGAGCACGCGCGTTTCATCGCGCAAGGCTTCCTGCGCGCGCTTGACCTGATCGACGTCGGTGCTCGTGCCAAACCAGCGCAGCAGCTGGCCGCCCCGGTCGCGCACCGGATTGGCGCGCGTCAGGAACCAGCGGTACTGGCCGTCGGCGCCGCGGATGGGGAATTCCATTTCGAAGGGCGTGCCATCGCGCAGGGCAGCCTTCCAGGCTAGCAGCATCGGGGCCAGGTGCTGCACGTGATAGGCGATGCTCCAGCCGTCGCCCGCCATCTGTTCGGCGCTGGTGCCCGTATAGTCGTGCCAGCGCTGGTTATACCAGGCAATGGTGCCGTCGAAGCTGGCGATCCAGGCCAGTTGCGGGAAGGAATTGGCCAGCGCGCGCAAGTTCTCTTCGCTGTGGCGCAAGTTTTCCTCGGCCGCCTTGCGCTGGCTGATATCCTGAATATAAGTGGTCAAGCCGTCGCTGGAAGGGAAAATACGCACTTCCAGCCAGCGCCCCAGCGGCGGATACAGCAGTTCGAAACTGCAGCTGTGCTGCTGCGCCATGGCGCGCCGGTATTGCACTTCCAGCTCCGTGCCCTGCAAGGCGGGACAGGCTTGCCACAAATTGTTGCCTGCCAGGCTGGCGCCAGGCGGACGCTGCGGTGCGAGCATGTCGGCGCCGCGCGTATTGATATAACGGATGCGCCAGTCGCAGTCGAGCAGGCAGAAACCATCGGTGATGCTCTCTAGCAAGTTGGCCAGGCGCTCGTCGGATAGGCTCAGCGGCGCTGATGGGGGAAGCAGATCTTGCTTGCGGTCATGCTTGGCCATCGGAAATCCTGCAACAGTGAGTCTGCCGTCCGGGCTCTTGCCCCGCCGGGCCGCCGCCGCTAAGCTCAGTTAATGGGTCATGAAGGGAACTGCCCGCCGTCATGTATTAGGGAAGGCACAAGCGCCCTTGTCTGGCTGGTATTGTAGCTCCAAGCGGCGTGCCGCCACCGCACGCTTGCGCGCCACTTGCAGATAGCACTGGACAGGCTGGAATGCAGTCCCTATAATCCCGCTTCTTTCGAGACAGCAACTTCTCGATTCGCTGGATGCCTCTGTGAAAGCAGAAGTATTCATCGATAAAAAGGCGTCAGCTTTTTAGCAGTGAAAAGATAGCGGATCATGCGGGGCGGTATTCTGCAAAATCAGCTAAGCGATTGAAAAATCGAACTTTTCAAAGCGAAATGAATACGCTATAATGTTTGCCTGCGCGGCTGTAGCTCAGCTGGATAGAGTACTTGGCTACGAACCAAGGGGTCGTGGGTTCAATTCCTGCCAGCCGCACCAGAATACTGAAAATCAGACTTTGTCTGGTTTTGTTGTAACAAGTTTGATCTCCATGTTGTTGATGGAATGTTGTAGAAGTTTTGCGGCTGTAGCTCAGCTGGATAGAGTACTTGGCTACGAACCAAGGGGTCGTGGGTTCAATTCCTGCCAGCCGCACCAGTATTGCCGGAACGGAGTTCGCTTCGTTTTGATGAAAGTTTCAAGCTTCGCGCAGTCCGGCGAAGTGTGTCAGAGTTTGCGGCTGTAGCTCAGCTGGATAGAGTACTTGGCTACGAACCAAGGGGTCGTGGGTTCAATTCCTGCCAGCCGCACCAGTATCAGCAGTAGTGAAAAAACCCGGAAAGTTCGCTTTCCGGGTTTTTTTTCGTCCTCGTGGCGGGCAGGCAGCGCTCATGCTGGCGGCCTGGGCAATTGTGAAATATCCGCACGGCGCCCTTTGCCATTCTGCAAAGCCCTGCTATAATCTTGTCTTAGGCGGCTGTAGCTCAGCTGGATAGAGTACTTGGCTACGAACCAAGGGGTCGTGGGTTCAATTCCTGCCAGCCGCACCAGAATATTGGGGGTCAGATTGTAAAATCTGATCCCCTTTTTCGTTTCCGAATGGATTTACGCTGCGCCTGTGGCGCCGCGCCGGTATTGCAGGCGAAACGCGCGCGGCGTGACTTGCCTGGCGGCGCGGAACTGGCGGTTGAAATGCGCCAGGTTGCGGTAGCCCGCCTCTTGCGCGATGACGGCGATGGCCAGATTGCTTTCGATCAGCTGTTGGCAGGCGCGGCCGATGCGCAGCCGCGCCAGGTACTCGCCCGGCGTGCAATGCGCGTGGCGCTTGAAACAGCGGTGGAAGGCGCCCAGCGACAGGGCCGCCTTCTGTGCCAACGTCTCCAGTGCAATCTCTTCCCGGAAATGCGCGTGCATGAAATCGAATACGACCTTCATGCGCTGTTGCTGCGCATCGGCATGCATCGGCGCCAGCGCTTCCGAGGTCAGCGGCTGCGCGGCGTCATCGCCCGCCAGGTCCAGCAGCACGTCGAGCAACAGCGGCAGGCGCTGCGGTACAGGCAGCGCATTCAATTGCAGCAGTTTATTTGCGCTGCGCGCGCTCGTTGCCGGTGAAAAATGCAGGGCAGGGCCGGCGCGGCGCGCCAGTTGCCGCAAGCTGTGCAATTCTGGAAAACAGGCCGCCAGCTGCTCCACCCACTCGAGCGAAAACCACACGACGACGGCCAGCATGGCTTGCGTGCCGTCGATGCGCTCGCTGGCCGACCAGGTATGCGGCAAATTCGGCCCCAGCAGCACCAGGTCGCCCGGTTCGAAGTCACCCAGGTGGTCGCCGATGTAGCGTTGCCCCCGCGCATTGACCGTCAGGGTCAGTTCGAATTGCGGGTGGTAATGCCAGAGGAAGGGAATGGCATCGAGTTCGCGCCACAGCAAGCCCCAGGAGTGGCCCGTCGGGATTGTGACCTGTTCGAATAAAGGCGTCATTGTGACGTTTTGATGGTCTAAATAGTCAGGATAGTATCAGCATTGGCCGCTCAGCGCGCATTTCAACTGGCCGTACCATCGCACAATCTGTCTCACACCAACACAGGAGGCAGCGATGCAGAACCCATACCAATACGGCGAAGACCGTCCCGGCAACCCGTCCGTGGCCTACACGGAACAGACCCAGTTGCGCGACATCCAGAAACAGCTGCCGCTGCGCGTGCTGTCCGACAGTGATTTTTTGCACTGGCAAACCTACGGTTACGTCATCGTCAAGGATGCGGTGTCTGCCGAACAGGTGCGCCGCACAACAGATTTCCTGTGGGAATTTCAGGGACTCGACCAGCACGACCCTGCCACCTGGAACCGGGACCAGTTGCGCGACCACGCGATGAAGGAACTCAACGGTTCCGGCATGGTCGAGGCCTATCACAACCAGACCCTGTGGGATAACCGCCAGACACCGCGCGTGGTTGACGCTTTTGTCGATATCTGGGACCGCGCAGACTTGTGGGTGACCATCGACCGCGCCAACCTGAACACGCCGAATAATGGCAAGCGCAAGTTTGGCGGCTTCATCCACTGGGATGCGGACACCACGCTCGACCCGCTGCCCGTCAACGTGCAGGGTGTGCTGGCACTGTCCGACACCTCACCCGAGAGCGGCGGTTTTCAGTGCTATCCAGAGCTGTTTAACAACTTGCTGGCATGGCGCAAGACGGTGCCGCTTGATCGCAACCCGTGGCAGCCGGACCTGGCGACGGTGCCGTACCCGATGGAATTCATCGCCATGAAGAAAGGGGAGTTGTTGATCTTTAACAGCCTGCTGGCGCACGGCATCCGCCCGAACACATCTACGGACCAGGTGCGCCTGGCGCAATACATATCCTTTACGCCCGCGCAGGAAAACAATGCCAGCCTGCGCGACTGGCGCGTGCAAAGCTGGCGCGAACGCAGCGCACCGCAAGGCTATGCGTTTCCCGGCGACCCCGAGCAAAAGGAAAAGCTGCGCTATCCGCAAGCGCGCCTGAGCGAACTGGGCGAGAAAATCCTCGGCGCGCGCGACTGGTAAGCTACGCCCTGTCCGTCAGTCTTGCCTGCCGGATAGACAATTGCCGGTAAATGCACGATCATGGTTCGACTTGCCATCGACCGAGGAAACGCATGAGTATCATCACCTGCATCGAAGACTTGCGCGTGCTGGCCCAGAAACGGGTGCCGCGCATGTTTTACGACTACGCCGATTCCGGTTCCTGGACGGAATCGACTTACCGTGCCAACAGCAGCGATTTCGCCAGGATCAAGTTCCGCCAGCGCGTGGCCGTCAACCTGGAAAACCGCAGCCTCGCCTCGACCATGGTGGGCCAGCACGTGTCGATGCCGGTGGCACTGTCGCCCACGGGCTTGACGGGCATGCAGCATGCGGATGGCGAAATCCTCGCGGCCCAGGCCGCCGAGAAGTTCGGCGTGCCGTTCACCCTGTCGACCATGAGCATCTGCTCGATCGAAGACGTGGCGGCGAACACGACGAAACCGTTCTGGTTCCAGCTGTATGTGATGAAGGACCGCGAATTCATCAACCGTCTGATCGACCGCGCCAAGGCGGCGAAATGTGGCGCTCTCGTGTTGACGCTGGACTTGCAGGTGCTGGGCCAGCGCCACAAGGACTTGCGCAACGGCCTGTCGGCGCCACCGAAATTGACGATTCCGAATATCCTCAACATGGCCACCAAGCCGCGCTGGGTGGCGGGCATGCTGGGCACGAAACGGCGCGGCTTCGGCAACATCGTCGGCCACGCCACGTCCGTCTCCGACATGTCGTCGTTGTCTGCCTGGACGCAGCAGCAGTTCGACCTGAGCCTGTCGTGGGCGGACGTGGAATGGATCAAGCAGCGCTGGGGCGGCAAACTCATCATCAAGGGCATCATGGACCCGGAAGACGCGCGCCTGGCCGTCAACAGCGGCGCCGATGCACTGATCGTCTCGAACCACGGCGGGCGTCAGCTCGATGGCGCGCAATCGTCGATCGAAGCCTTGCCAGCTATCGTCGACGCAGTCGGCAGCCAGATTGAAGTGCACATGGACGGCGGCATCCGCTCGGGCCAGGACGTGCTCAAGGCCGTGGCCCTGGGCGCGAAAGGCGTGTACATCGGCCGCCCATTTTTATATGGCCTGGGTGCCATGGGCGGGCCGGGCGTCACCAAATGCCTGGACATCATCCGCAATGAACTTGATTTGACGATGGCGTTTTGCGGCTTGCGCGACCTGCAGCATGTAGATAAAAAAATCCTGCTGCCGGGAACGTTTTAAGCTTCTATCCGCACAATATCAAAACCTTCCGACGCCTGGGGCGGCACGAAGTGGCGCGTGATGGCGTCAAAATCAGCATCGCTGGTGGAGAACGGGTACAGCCCGCTGGCATTGCGCTGGCGCAAGCGCGCCTTGCATTCGTCATCTGGCACGTCGAGGTAATGCAGCACGTGCGGCGTGCCCGCCTGCTGGAACAGTTCGCGCATCCAGGCGCGGCTGGCCGGTGTATTTGCGGGAAAATCGAGCACGACGGACACGCCCGCCTGCAGCATCTGCAGGCACAAAGGGGCGATGGCCGCGCGCAGCCGCACCGCGCACGCCGCGTAGTCGGCCAGGCTGGCGATCTGGCCCGGATACAGCTGCGCCAGCAAGCTGTCTTCGCTGATGCGCACGGTGTGGGGTGCGCTGGCCAGCCGGGCCGTCAGGGTGGATTTGCCCGAAGCAATCTTGCCGCACACGAGGTGCAGGGTGGGGGAACTGTTGGTGCTGGAAGTAGGGGACATGGTCGCTCGCTAAAAAGAAATATAGCCTGCGAGACGTCTTGATCAATTGCTGCAAATCAAAGCCGCCTCCCGGGCGGCTTTGGCAATCACTGTCCTGCTAAGCCACCATCGGTCGAATGGCGGCAATAATCGATGGCAGGGGAGGAAATGGCGATTGCATGGCGCAACGATGCCATGGAATGGCTGGCGCTGTCAATTGCCGATGTGCGTCCATGGCTCGCGGAATGTGGCCGCATCGAGCGGCCGCGCATGCGGGTCGTCGGGCTGGAACAGGCCGCCGATCAGCATATCCTGGATGGCGCCCGTGAAACCGCCATATGCGGCGCAGCCCCACTGACGTTGCGTGCGGGCGAAGACGACGGCGTCTTGCTGCGCTGCCAGTTCTGCCAGGGATGGCCGCAAGGTGGCGGCCGCTTCCGGGCCCATGTCCGTAGCGATGGCGCACACCAGGCGCTGGCTGAATTGCAGGGGCTTGCCTGCCCGTCCCAGCAGTGATTCGTTGGCCAGGGCGAGGAACAAATCGGGTGCCTGGTCGTCCTTTTCGCAGGTCGTCCACGATGGCGCCCACGCTTCCAGGCTCATGAAGCGGGCTTCGCGTGTTTCCGGCGTGTGCGTCCACTTCGCGTGCGACTTGTCGTCCCAGCCCAGGCGGCCAAAGGGAATCGACTTGCCCTTGGGATTGTATTGATGGCTGCGCACGCCGGCCTTGCCCCTCGCGCTAGCCTGCGCCATGAGCCCATCGAGGCTGGCGGCAAACGGCGTCCATTGCGCCGCATCCCACAGCGGCGGCGCATCGGGCGCGGCCAGCAGCAGGAATACCTCGTAATCACGTGAAAAAAACGCCATGCGGATTCCTTGGTATCGGGATGGAAAATCTTGTCACAATATTATAGTTGTAGTTGCGACATGGCGACGCGCTGGCTGGGGCGCAGCAGGTAGACGCCGTACAGGCACAAGGGCAGCACGGCCAGCAGGGCGATATACGGCAGGATCGATGCGCCGTCTTCGCCCGGGTTCGGCAAGGTGGCCGTCACCAGCGCGTAGTCCCACAGTCCATGTACGAGGACCATGGGCCAGATGGAGCGGGTGCGCAGGCGAATGGCTGCATAGCCGACGCCCTGCAGGGTGGCGGCCACCGCTTGCCACAAGGCGCCGCTGACGTCTCCCGTGGCCAGGCCGTTGGCGGTATGGGCCAGGCCGAATAGCATCGATGACATCAAGACGGCCGGCCAGACGGCGTAGCGGTCCAGCATGCCTTGCAGCAAGATGGCGCGGAACATCAATTCTTCCGAGATGGCCACCAGTGCCGCATTGCAAGCCACGATCAGCAGCACACGGGGTTGCGGCCAGCCGCCGGCCCAGGCCAGCAACAGCATCAGCAGCGCATACAGCAGCGGTGGCCAGACCAGCCACGTGGATTTCCATGGCTGCGGCGCGCACAGGCCCGCCTCGCGGCGTTGGTCGGACGCCAGCAGCAGCGCCAGCGCGAACAGTGCTGCCAGTGCCCACGACAGGCCGATACGGCCGGTGACGGCGGCGCCCGGCAAGGCGTAGCCGGCGGATTCCAGCCAGCGGCCGCCCAGGCTCAAGCCCAGCCAGACGGCCAGTGCACCGACGGAGAGCGGCATGGTAAGGTGGATTTTAGGGATGGACATGGTGGGCTTCGGTGTTGGCTGCGTCGGCTACTGCGTACATAAGCGGATCATGAAGTTGCATCAATGATATGGTGGAAATATTGCCATAGTACATTAAAAGCATCGTCACAAAATTGCCACATCGTTATAGTTGCATGGAATAATAAGCATTCGTCCGTTTGCCGCCAGACTGGAGCGCCATGACTTACAGCAAGACCATCACCACTGAACGATTGATTCTGCGCAAGCCGCAACCATCGGATGAGGCGGCGCAATTCGCCATGCATTCCGACCCCGAAGTGATGCGCTATTTCAGCGAACCACCGTGGACCGATGCCAGCCGCGCCGCGCGCCAAATTGCCGAGGACATCGCCGCTTTCGAGAAAGAGGAATTTTTCCGCTTCGCCGTCGAGCTGAAGGCGACGGGCGAATACCTGGGCAGCTGCAGCCTGTTTTCCGAGCACCGCCAGAACCGCCGCGCCGAGATCGGCTACGCGCTGGGCCGTCCGTACTGGGGCAACGGTTATATGCACGAAGCGCTGTCGGCGATGATCGAGTACGCGTTTGTCGAGCGCGACTTGAACCGCCTGGAAGCCGATATCGACCCGCTCAACGCCGGTTCGGCCAGCGCCCTGGAACGCCAGGGTTTCAACAAGGAAGGTTTTCTGCCTGAACGCTGGATCGTGGCCGGCCACGTCAGCGACTCGGCCCTGTACGGCTTGCTGCGACGCGAGTGGGAAGCGCGGCGCAAGGGCCCGGCGTGAGCGGACAAGCGATCGACGCGTTCCAGCAATCGCTAGGCCGCAGCCTGCCCACGTACTATCTGAGTTTTCTCCAGGATGGGCAGGAAGGCGTCCGCGGCGAGCAGGTCCTGCTGTATGGCGCGGACAGTTTGATGGAACGCAATGCCACCTATGACACCGCGCTGTCCTGTCCCGGCTATATCACCATCGGCGACGACAGCGGCGGGCGCGCCGTCATGCTGGCGCTCGATGGTGCTGAGCGCGCTGTCTACCTGGTGGGCCATGGCTCCATGCAGCGCGAGGATTTCGAGCTGGCCGCCGATGATTTTGCGTCCTGGCTGGCCACCGATTGCCCGCTAGACTGAGGAGGATGCAAGGCGATGAAAGTTGTTGATATACCCGGCTCAGACCATCCGCTGGTGACTTTGCGCCACCTGGAGCGCGCTGATGCGCCCGCCTGGTATGCGTACCTGGCCGACCCCGCTGTTGTGGAACACACGAGCTGGAACTTGCGTTGCATCGACGATCTGCAGGCCAATTTCGATGACTACGCATCGGCCGAGCCGTCTTCGTCGCTACGGCTGGCCGTGGTGCTGCGCGAGGGCGGCCAGCTGGTCGGCACGATCGGCTTCAATGCCATTTTCCCGCAACACCGCACGGCGGAAATCGCCTACGACCTAGCGCCCGCTGTCTGGGGGCAGGGCGTGGCCACGTCCCTCGCCGCGTCGGTCGTGGACTGGGGCTTCCGGCACCTTGGCTTCCTGCGCATCCAGGCGACTGTGCTGGAAAGCAATGAACGTTCGATCCACGTGCTCGAACGCTGCGCTTTCGAGCGGGAAGGCTATCTGCGCTGCTACCGGCAAATTCGCGGAAGATCCGGCAATTTCTGGCTATACGCACGCATTGCCGGCGTGCAATGAGCAAGCTACCGTTGAGTATCCTGCTGGTGGAAGACCACCTGGCCATCGCGCGCCAGGTGCTTGACTTCCTCGATGGTTTGCGCTGGCAGACCGACCATGCGGGCACGGGCGCGCTGGCCGTGCAATTGGCCACGCGCAATAGCTATGACGTGGTGTTGCTGGACCTGAACTTGCCCGATATGGATGGCTTGCAAGTGTGCCGCGCCATCAAGGCGGCCGCGCCCAGCAATGTACCGATTTTGATGCTGACGGCGCGCGACGCGTACGAAGACAAGGCACGCGGCTTTCGTGATGGCGCCGACGATTACCTGACCAAGCCGTTCGACTTGCGCGAAGTGGCCTTGCGCTGCGAAGCGCTGGCGCGCCGGCAGCAACTGCACGTGCACCAGGAAATGCGCGTGGGACCCTTCACCTTGCAGACGCGCGCAGGGCGGGCCCTGGTCGGCGACGTGGCGCTGCCATTGACGCAGACGGGTTTTAAAATATTGCTGCTGCTGTGCCGCGAACATCCGCACGCCGTCTCGCGCTCGGCCCTTTTGCAGCAGCTGTGGGGCAGCCAGCCGCCCGACAGCGACGCCCTTAAATCGCACATCTATGCGCTGCGCAAGCAACTGGAATTGGCTGGCGCGGCAGGCGTGCTGGTGACCATACCGCAGCTGGGCTACCGCCTTGCGCTAGACTCTGCGGCGCCCCCATGAGCAAGTCGATCCGCCGCCGCCTGTTCGCCGCCCTGGCCGGTTTCACCGTCCTGCTGTGCCTGTGTTATACGGGCCTGGCGCTGGTGATCGCCTACGTGACGGAAGACATGCTGGTGCAGCGCCTGCTCGAGCGCGAAGCGGCGGCCGTCAGCATGCGCTGGCAGCAGCACGGCAAGCTTACGCCTTCTGGTAGCGACCTCATCACGGTTTATGGCAGCTACCTTGACTTGCCTCAAGGGGTGCGTGCGCAAGTGCCGCCGTCCGCGCCACGCGGGGAAGTGTTTACCACCACGGGCCAGCACTATCACGTGCTGGCGCTCGATGTCGTTGCCGGCGGCAAGCCGGCCCGCTGCTATCTGCTGGCCGACGTGGCGCCCGTGCTGGTGGTTTCGCGTCTGGCGCGGGAAGTGGGCAGTGTCGTGGCTGGCGTGGCGCTGGCGCTGATCGCCCTGGCCTTGCTGCTGGCGTACTGGCTGGCGCGGCGCCTCGTGCTGCCCTTACAGCGCCTGGCCCGGGAAGCGCGCCAGTTGGCGCCCGGCAGCGCCGTCCATTTCAGCGAGCGCGACCGTCCCGACGAGATTGGTTTCCTGGCGCGCCGTCTGGAAACCACCTTTGCCCAACTGCAGGCGGTGTTGCAGCGCGAACAGGCCTTCGCCCGCGACGTCAGCCACGAACTGCGCACGCCGCTGACCTTGATGCACAACACCCTGGCGCTGGCCGATGCGCACCCGCTGGGAGGGCGGGAGCAGGCGCAGCTGCAGCAATCCACGGACGAGATGCGCGCCACCATCGACGTGCTGTTCGCGCTGGCACGGGCCGAGCAACTGCCCGGCCAGGTGGTGGAGTTGCGCGGCTGTATCGAGCAATGCCTGCTGCGCCTGCTTGACGAGCATCCCTGGGATGCCAGCCTGCTGACTCTGGACTTGCCCGAGCGGCTGGAGGTGCTCGGCAATGGGCCACTGACGATGTTGCTCATCAATAATTGCCTGGCGAATGCCCTGTTCCATGGCGGCCCCGAATGCCGCATCAACATTACGTTTGTGCAAGGTTGCCTGAGCATCGACAATACCGTGCAGCCTGGACTGCCAACACGCGTCCAGGGCTTCGCGCACGGCCAGAACCTGCTGCTGCGCCTGGCACAAGCCATGCAATGGGACATTGTTTTCCGCCCTGGCGCGACGCAGTACCGTGTCGCGATCCTTCCGGCCCAGGCGCAATAAAGGCAGCGGATTTCACCGCGATTTCACCTCGCTCTGCTTATGGTGGGTGCTCTTTTATTGTGAAGGGAAGCCCATGAAATTCGCCATCAGCCTGTTGATCCTGTCCTGCCTGTGTACGCCCGTGCTGGCCCAGGTGCAGTCACTGCAGCACAAGGAGGAAAAACGCCGCTACATCGTCTACACGCCCACCGCCTACGACAAAGCGCAGCAGCAGGCGTTCCCCGTCGTCTTCAATTTCCATGGCGGCGGCATGAGCATGGCGGAACAAATGCTGTACACGCAGATGAACAAGACGGCCGAGCGGCATCAGTTCATCGTTGTGTATCCACAAGGCATCAAGCAGGATTGGAACGTGGGTTTCGGCATGGATTACCTGGCGGGCACGGACGACGTCGGTTTTACGCAAGCCATGTTGAGCAAACTCAAGCAGGATTACCGCATCGATGACAAACGCGTGTATGCCACGGGCCTGTCGCGCGGCGGTTTCTTTGCCCTGCGCCTGGCGGCCGAGCTGCCACAGCAGTTCGCTGCCGTCGCCTCGGTGGGCGCGCCCATGCCGGAACCGGTGCGGCAGCATCACCAGAAGACGGACAAGGTCGGCATGCTGTTGATACAGGGTACGGCTGACAAGGTGGTGCTGTTTAAAGGCAAGGCCGCCAGCTATCTGTCGGCTGAAGACACGTTCGGCTACTGGCGCAGGCACAACGGTATCGAAGGCGCCATGCCGCAGCCGCGCCTGATGCATGGACCTGCTGGCGACGCCACGCAGATCAGCTGGCTGGAGCAGGGGAGTGGTGCTGGCGGCGCCAGCGTGGCCTTGCTCACCGTCAAGGAAGGCGGCCACACGTGGCCCGGCGCCGACGCCTTCAATATCGGCTTGCCCATCGGCAAGACCACGCGCGCCATCGATGCGAATGAAGTCATCTGGGAATTTTTCAGCCGCCATCGGCGCTGACGCCATGCTAGGATGGCGGCCATCGCTGCAGTGCTATGCGGCAAATGAGGGGAGCATGGTGGCAATGTCAGAAGCAGGTATCGCGGCCATGGCCGAGGCGATCTTCGCCAAGCCCGGCGCGGCCGTGGCGCAGGCGTATTCGGAGCCGGAACAGGAAACGCTGCATTTTCACTCGCCTGCCGAGCTGTGCGCGTATGCGGCCAGGCTGGAAGCCGAAGGCGCCAGCGAGGTGCTGCTGGCCGTCCATTACCCGGACATGGGCGGGCACTTTGCCCCGCGCCGTATCGCCCTCGACCCGGCCAAGTGTGGCGGCCTCACTTACCGCTACGTTTGCGAAGGCTGGGGCGTCATCCGCGTGTATCTGCGCCTGTCCAGCGGCAAGGGCCTGGCCTCGAACGTGGGCGCCAATTCACAGACGCGCGCGGAAAAATGGCAGCGCCATTACCCCGAATTCGGCCCGACCGATGCCTGGCACTGGGATGCCGTGGGCCGCCACGAACGCAGGCTGATCCGCGTACTGAAGAAGATTGCCGCGCAGGAGGGCGTGGCATGACGGACGCGATGCCCATCCACCCCGTCGCCATCTTTTGCCGCTCGCTGACGCAGCTTTCCGCCATGCTCGACAAGACCGGCACCGCGCCGCAGCTGCTGGCGGCGCGTTTGCACCCGGACATGCTGCCCTTCGCCCAGCAAGTGCGCGCGGCCGTGAGCTTTTCCCTGCGCGGCTGCTGTCCGCTGGCGGGGCTGGCAGTGGCCGATTTCAGCGCCGCCGCCAACCTGCAGGAACAGATCGCGCAGACCATGCGCTACCTCAAGGCCATCCCCGCGGAGCGTTTTGACGGGCCGCTTGACCGCATCTGCCGCGACCGCGCCGGCTTTGCCGATATCGCGCTGCCGGCCGATGCCTATTTGAATTTGTATATTTTGCCGAATTTCTATTTTCACTTCAGCATGGCGTATGCGATCGCGCGCAGCGGCGGCGCGGCCATCGGCAAGGGCGATTTCGACGGCTATCATGCTTATGCGCCGGGTTTTTCATTCGAGACGCCAGTCGCGCCATAGTTCTTACAGTCCCGCATCCTTCCAGGCAGAAAACCCCAGCCGCTTCAACAGCCGGCCCGACAGGCCGCAACTCCAGCAACTCATCTGGATTTGCCGCTGCCGCGCCGGTACTGCCGCATGCCAGGCTTGCTCGGCGTAGTCGAGCAAGGCCTCGCTGAGCGGGGAGGCGTCGGCTGTCGCCGGCAAGCGTGTCATCAGCTCAAACACGCCGTGCGGTGTTTCCTTGATCTGCAGCAAGCCGGCCAGCAGTGCGCGCAGTACGGCGCCGTCGATGGAAGCGCACGCTTGCGTGTAGCGCTGCTGCCAAGATAGATCGCGCGCCTGCCACAGAGCCAGCAGCGGGGCCACGTCGGCCGTCCGCAGTTGCCCGATCAGCTCGGCCGCCTCGAGAAACAGGTCGAGGCGGTTGTATTCATCGTCGTCGCTGCACAGCAGTTCATCGAGCTCGTTTAACAGGCTCATGCCACCACGTTCGTCGGCGCACCGCGTTCGAACGCTTCCACGTTGCCGATCAAGATGTCGGCCAGCTTTTGCATGGCTTCTCCGCTGGCCCAGGCCGTGTGCGGCGTGAGGATGAAGTTGGGCAGGCGCAAATTCAACAGCGGGTTGTCGGGCAGCGGCGGCTCCTTGGATAACACGTCGAAGCCGGCGCCGGCGATCACGCCGTTCGTCAATGCTGTGGCCAGGGCCGCTTCATCGACGAGGCCGCCCCGTGCCGTGTTGATCAGCAGGGACGTCGGCCGCATGCGCGCCAGCTCTGCCGCTCCGATGATGTTGCGCGTCTTGTCCGTCAGGGGCAAGTGCAGGCTGAGCACGTCGGAAGTGGCCAGCAATTCGCCGAACGTCACTTGCGTCACGCCCTCGTCATCGATGGGCGAACGGTTGTGCACGATAACGTGCATGCCGAAGGCGCGTCCCAGCTGCGCCACGGACTTGCCCAGCGCGCCATAGCCGAGCAAACCCAGGCGGCTGCCGGCCAGGTCGCGGATAGGGTGGCCGAACAGGCAGAAGCGCTCCGATGCCTGCCACAGGCCCGCTTCCACATCCGCGCGGTAGGCAAGCAGCTGGCGGCGCAGGGCCAGCATCAGGGCCAAGGTATGCTCGGGCACGGTGGCGCGCGCGTAGTCGCGGATATTCGCCACCTTGATGCCCCGTTCGCGGCAGGCGGCCAGGTCGAGTATATCCGTGCCGGTGGCGGCCACGGCGATCATTTTCAGGTCCGGTAGCTGCGCCAACTCGGCCGCGCGCAGCGGCACTTTATTCGTGATGGCGATCGTGGCGCCTTGCAGGCGGGACACCGTCTGCTCGCTGCCCTTGGTGTGCGCATACTCTTCCCAGCTATGGGCGAAGGCGGGCGGGCGCACGGTGGCGATCAGGCTGTCGCGGTCCAGAAAAACGATGCGGTGCGACGATATGCTTGCTGTGGTCATGGCTGGGCCTAAGTCTGGGTGGCGCGCGCGCTGGGAAGGCTGCTCTTGCCTTTCAGTTGCGTGGCCGGGTGGTTGGTAAACATGTCGGCGACCCATTCGACAAACACGCGCACCTTGGCGGACAAATGGCGGTTGGGCGGATAGATCACGTGGATGGGCAGCGGGTCGGATTCCCATTCGCCGAGCAATTCCACCATTTTGCCCTGTTCTAGCAGCGGCGCAAGCATGAAATGCGTCATTTGCACGATGCCCAGGCCCGCCAGGCCGGCCGCCGTGTAGGCGTTCGAGTCGTTCAGAGCGATATGGCTGGGCATGGCGATCTGGATACGCTCGCCTGCGCGCGTGAAATCCCATTCGAAGGTCTTGCCCGTCTTGGCGGAGAAAAAATTCACGCCCCGGTGGCGCGGCAAGTCGTCCGGGTGCAGCGGCGTGCCGTGGTGCGCCAGGTAGGCGGGCGAGGCGCACGTCATGAAGTGCAGCACGCCGACCCGGCGCGCGATCAGGTTCAGGTCGCCCAATTCCGCCGCCGCGCACGGCGCAGTCGACACCTTCCTCGATCAGGTCGACGGGACGGTCGCTGCAGCCCAGTTCCAGCGAGATGTCCGGGTAGCGGGCAAAAAAATCGGGCAGGGCGGGGATGATCAGTTCGCTGGCCAGGGCCGTGGGCGCATCCACGCGCAGCCGCCCGCTGGGGCTCAAGCGCGTGCGCGACAGCGATTCCTCGGCCTCGCGCACGTCGGACAGGATGCGCACGCAGCGTTCGTAATAGGCGGCGCCATCGGAGGTGATGCTGACATGGCGCGTGGTGCGGTTGAGCAATTTAACCGACAGGCTCGCTTCCAGCGACTGGATCAGGGTCGACACGGTGGCTTTCGGCAGCTGCATGTTTTCCGCCGCGCGCGTAAAGCCGCCCGCATCGACGACTTGGATGAAAACTTCCATGGCTTGCAGCTTGTTCACTTGATTTCCTATCACTTTATGCTGGATTATTCAGAATCCTGAACAATCAATTCGTCATTGCACTCTTTATCAGATTGTAGATCAAGTCTATAGTTGTTGTACTGCAGCATAAATTGATTGCCGCAGGAAGTTCACAGGAGAAAAATCATGGGTCATCGGAATGGAATCTTTGCAGTGCTCGCTCTCGCTATGAGCTCGCTCGCTCTGGCCGCGATGGTATCGACGGATGCATACTCGTTGGCGGCGCAAAGCGAAGCCAGTGCGTATAGCGCCCTGACCCATGAAGTGGGCGGCGTCGCCCTGTTGTGCCTGAACGACACGGTGCTCGATGTTGCGGTGCAGCCGGTGGTGGCGCAATGAGCTTTGCCGAGACTGCGGCCGAACTGGCGCCTGGCCAGGCGCTGAAGATACGCGACATCCAGGTGCAGGGCGCGCAGGATGCGCTCGCCGCACGCGTCTACACGGCCGGCGTGCCGGGCGCCAAGCAGTCCAGCCTGATCGTCTTCTTCCATGGCGGCGGCTTTGTCGATGGCGACCTGGACGACGCGGACGACTTCCTGCGCTGCCTCGTGCTGAGCAACCCGGACCACGTGGTGCTGGCCGCTAACTACACCTTGGCGAAGGTGCGGCCATTCCCCGCCGCCGTGGAAGACGCGCATGCCGTGCTGCTGTGGGCAAAAAGAACAAGTCCAAGCTGGGCTGGACGGGCAAGCAGATGGTGGTGTCGGGCATCGAAGCGGGCGCCAACCTGGCCGCCGTATGCGCCATGATGTCGCGCGACCGGGGCGGACCGCCCCTCGCGGGCCAGGTGCTGATCATGCCCATGCTCGACCCCGGCCTGTCGACCTGCTCGATGCGCCACTTGCCGAGCTGTCCGGACCTGGCGGAAGTGGCCGATCAATGCGCCGCCGCCTACCGTGGCTACCTGCCGAATGCCGCTGACCGTACCCATCCGTACGCGTCGCCATTGCAGTCGAGCCGCTTGAAGAACCTGCCGCCGGCGCTCATTCTGTCCAGCGAAGATGACCCATTGCGCGACGAAGCTGAACAATATGGCAGCAAACTGATCGCCTGCGGCATCAAGACCACCGTGCGGCGCATGGCCGCCGCGCCCCTGCAAGACGCGACTGCCCGCAATGAGTGCGCCTGCAAGGTGCAGGTATTGAGCGAAATTGCCAGTTTTGTCGCTGGATTGGGGCAGGAGTTCGAGTCATGACGCCGCCATCTGCGGCGCTGTAAAATAATTACACTAATCAGTTTACTTTTTGAGTTTCGGTTGCTACACTACGCAGTGTAGTTCCCATTTTGTCTGCGTTGTGCGCTCGCACAGCCAGCTTCGTCGTCCCCGTCCGCTTTTACGCAGCTGGCGGCCTGTTTACCTTTGATCGAGCGCCGTCGGGCGCCATGGCACCACCACACGCTGCAGTTTCCATTTTTAGCTGGGTTGCTTCCTGCCGCCCATACCATTAGAAATTTTCATAAAACAGGGAAATAAAATGAAAAACGTTCAACAATTTTCCACTCTGCTGAAGCCCCTGGCTGCCTCGTTGGCGCTGGCAGGACTGGTGGTCGTGAGCCTGGCTGGCTGCGATTCGGCCAACAGCAAGGTGCCCGACGCGCCAGCGGCCGGCGGCCCGCCCATCTCGGCCGCCGCCGTCATTGAAAAACAGATCACGGAAACCCAGGAATTCTCGGGCCGCCTGGAAGCGATCGAGCGCGTGGAAATCCGCTCGCGCGTCGGCGGCTTCATCACGGCCGTCAATTTCAAGCCGGGCAGCGAAGTGAAAAAGGGCGAGGTGCTGTTCGTCATCGATCCGCGCCCATTCCAGGCCGAAGTGTCGCGCGCCGAAGGCACGGCTGCCTCGGCCCGCGCCAAGGCGGAACTGGCCAAGCTGGAACTGTCGCGCGCTGAAAAGCTGCTGGCTGAAAAAGCCATCGCCCAGCGCGAATTCGATGAAAAGGCCTCGGGCCTGAAAGAGCTGGACGCCAACGCCCGCTCGGCGCAAGCCGCGTATGAAGCGGCCAAGCTGAACCTGTCCTATACGCAGGTGCAGGCACCGATCAGCGGCCGTGTCAGCAAGGCGGAAATCACCGTCGGCAACCTGATCGACGCTTCCGCCATCCTCACCTCGGTGGTGTCGACGGACCGCATCTACGCCAGCTTCGACGGCGATGAAGATACGTATCTGCGCGTGGCCGGCACGGCGCAAAAGGGCACGCCCGTCACCGTCAAGGTGGGCCTGGCCAACGAAACGGGCTTCCCGCATGAAGGCAAGCTGGAATTCGTCGACAACCAGCTCGACCCGGCCACGGGCAGCGTGCGCATGCGCGCCACCTTCGCCAACGCCGAGCGCCAGCTGGTGCCTGGCCTGTTCGCGCGCATCCAGCTCGATGGAGGCAATGGCCCGCAGGCGCAAAGCACGGCGCTGTTGATCAGCGACCGCGCCGTCGGCACGGATCAAAGCCGCAAATATGTGTACGTGGTGGGCGCCGACAACAAGGCCGAATACCGCGCCGTCAAGCTGGGCCCGACCTCGGACGGCTTGCGCGTCGTACGCGAAGGCTTGAAAGCGGGCGAAAAGATCGTCGTCAACGGCTTGCAGCGCGTGCGCCCCGGCGCGCCCGTGACGCCGCAGATGGTCGCCATGGATTTCGACCCGACCGCACCAGTCGCCCCTGCAAAACCTGAAGCAAAAGACGCCAAGATCGCCGCGAAAGCAGCATCGACTTCCAAGGAATAAACATGAATTTTTCCCGCTTTTTCATCGACAAGCCGATTTTCGCGGCGGTGCTGTCGATCGTCATATTCGTGGCCGGGTTGCTGTCGATATTCGGCCTGCCCATCTCCGAATATCCTGACGTCGTGCCGCCATCCGTGGTGGTGCGCGCGCAGTACCCGGGCGCCAACCCGAAAGTGATCGCCGAAACCGTGGCCGCCCCGCTCGAAGAGCAGATCAACGGCGTCGAGAACATGCTGTACATGTCCTCGCAAAACACCTCGGACGGCTCGATGATGCTGACCGTGACCTTCAAGATCGGCACCAACGTCGAGCAGGCCGAGACGCAGGTGCAGAACCGCGTGCAGCGCGCCTTGCCGCGCCTGCCCGAGGAAGTGCGCCAGATCGGCGTGACGACCGTCAAGTCCTCGCCTAACCTGACCATGGTGGTGCACCTGGTCTCGCCAAACAAGCGCTATGACGACATGTATCTGCGTAACTACGCGGTGCTGAACGTAAAGGACCAGTTGGCCCGTTTGTCCGGCATGGGCGATATCCAGATCTTCGGCGCCGGCGACTACGCGATGCGCATCTGGCTCGATCCGCAAAAGGTAGCGGCGCGCGGCATGACGGCCAATGACGTCGTCGACGCCATCCGCGAGCAGAACGTGCAAGTGGCCGCCGGCGTGATCGGCGCCTCGCCAGCGAAGAACTCGGACTTCCAGCTGACCGTCAATACCCAGGGCCGTCTGCAGACGCCCGAGGAATTTGGCGCCATCATCGTGCGCACGAATGCCGACGGCGCCGTGACGCTCCTGAAGGACGTGGCGCGCGTGGAAATGGGCGCCAACAGTTACTCGCTGCGTTCGCTGCTGAACAACAATCCGGCCGTCGGCATGGGTATTTTCGAAGCACCGAATGCCAACGCGCTGCAATTGTCTTCCGACGTGCGCGCCAAGATGGAGGAACTGAAAAAGACTTCCCGCAAGGCGTGGAATACCGCATCGAGTACGACCCCACGCAGTTCGTGCGTTCGTCCATCGAAGCCGTGATCCATACCCTGCTCGAAGCGATTGCCCTGGTGGTGCTGGTGGTGATCATCTTCCTGCAAACCTGGCGCGCATCGATCATTCCGCTGCTGGCCGTCCCCGTGTCGATTGTCGGTACCTTTGCCGTGATGCTGGGCTTTGGCTTCTCGATCAACACCCTGTCGCTGTTCGGTCTCGTTCTGGCTATCGGTATCGTCGTCGATGACGCCATCGTGGTGGTGGAAAACGTCGAGCGCAATATCGAGGAAGGCTTGTCGCCGCGCGACGCCACCATCCAGGCCATGAAAGAGGTCAGTGGTCCTATCGTCGCCATCGCCCTGGTGCTGTGCGCCGTGTTCGTGCCGATCGCCTTCGTGCCCGGCCTGTCGGGCGAGTTCTACCGCCAGTTCGCGCTGACCATCGCCATTTCGACGGTGATCTCCGCTTTCAGCTCGCTGACCCTGGCGCCAGCCCTGTCGGCCGCGCTGCTGAAACCGCACGATGCGCCGAAAGATGCGCTGACGCGCGGCATGGACATGGTCTTCGGCCGCTTCTTCGCCTGGTTCAACCGCTTCTTCGGCCGCGCTTCGCACCGCTACGAAGCGGGCGTGAAGGGCGTGTTGGGCCGCAAGAGCGCTTCCCTGGGCGTGTATGCGCTGCTGGTCGTTGCCGCCATCTTCACCTTCAAGTCCGTGCCGGCCGGCTTCGTGCCAGCGCAGGACAAGCAATACCTGGTGGGCTTTGCGCAATTGCCTGACGCCGCCTCGCTGGACCGCACGGAAGATGTCGTGCGCCGCATGTCCGACGTCATCAAGTCGGTGCCCGGCGTCGAATCGACCATCGCCTTCCCCGGCCTGTCGATCAACGACTTCACCAATGCACCGAACGCCGGTATCGTGTTCGCCACGCTGAAACCGTTCGACGAGCGCACTAGCAAGGAATTGTCGGGCGGCGCCATCGCGGCCGAGATCAACAAGCGCCTGGGCGGTATCCAGGACGCCTTCATCATGGTCTTCCCGCCACCGCCGGTCAACGGCCTCGGTACCATCGGCGGCTTCAAGATGATGATCGAAGACCGCGGCAACCTCGGTTACGACGCGCTGTACAACGCCACCCAGGCGCTGGCCGCGAAAGCGTACCAGACGCCGGAACTGGCGGGCGTGTTCTCGGGCTACCAGATCAACGTGCCGCAGCTGTTTGCCGACGTCGACCGCGTGAAAGCCAAGCAGATGGGCGTGCAGCTGCAAACGATTTACCAGACCTTGCAGATCAACCTCGGTTCGCTGTACGTGAATGACTTCAACCAGTTTGGCCGCACCTACCAGGTGCGCGTGCAGGCTGATGCCGTGTTCCGTTCGCATGCCCAGGATATCGCGCAGCTGAAGGTCCGTAATAACAAGGGCGAGATGATTCCCCTGTCGTCGCTGATGCGCGTCAAGGACAGCTATGGTCCGGATCGCGTGCAGCGCTACAACGCCTACGCCGCAGCCGATTTCAACGGCGGCGCCGCACCTGGCGTGTCGAGTGGCCAGGCGCAAGTCGCGCTGGAACGCATCGCCAAGGAAGTGCTGCCGCAAGGGATTTCGTATGAGTGGACAGAGCTGACCTATCAGGACATCTTGTCCGGCAATACGATGATCTATGTCTTCCCGCTGTGCGTGCTGCTGGTGTTCCTGGTGCTGGCTGCCCAGTACGAAAGCTGGACCTTGCCGCTGGCCGTGATCCTGATCGTGCCGATGTCGATCCTCTGCGCGCTTCTTGGCGTGAAGCTGACCGGCGGCGACAACAATGTGTTCACCCAGATCGCGCTGTTCGTGCTGGTGGGGCTGGCGTCGAAGAATGCGATTCTGATCGTGGAATTTGCCCGCGAACTGGAAGAGCATGGCCGCACCGTCGTGCAAGCGGCGCTGGAAGCGTGCCGTCTGCGTTTGCGTCCCATTCTGATGACGTCGATCGCCTTCATCATGGGCGTGGTGCCCCTGGTGTTCTCGCACGGCGCCGGTTCGGAAATGCGCCATGCCATGGGCGTGGCGGTGTTCGCCGGCATGTTGGGCGTGACCTTCTTCGGCCTGTTCCTGACGCCCGTGTTCTACGTACTGCTGCGCACCCTGGCGCAGCGTTTTGAGAAAAAACCAGCCACCGTTGCCGCCAAGCCTGTCGCCGCGCCAGCGCTGGACCTGGAAGGAGATATATATTGAAAACCAAGGAAATCATCTGGCGTGTCAAGCCTGTGCTGACCGCCATGGCAGCAGCCGTGCTGCTGGCGGCCTGCGCGGCGCCGGAGTTCAAGCAGCCGCAGATCGAGACGCCGACGGCGTTCAAGGAAGCGCAAACCTTGCCGGCCGTGCAGACGGCGGCCGACGGCACGCGCTGGAAGCAGGGCGTGCCAGCCGAGCGCCAGGCGCGCGGCGAATGGTGGCTGGCGTTTAACGATCCGGCTTTGACCAGCTTGATCAATGAAGCCACGCAGGCGAATGCCAACCTGGCTGTCGCCGCCGCCCGCGTCAAGCAGGCGAGGGCGATTGCCGGCATCGCCGAAGCGGACCGCATCCCGCAGGTGGGCGTGAACGTGGGCGGCCAGCGCAACCGCGCTTCCGCCGTGTCGCTCAGCTTGCCGAACGGCGCGCCGGTGGCGGCCACGAATGTCTACCAGGCCAACCTGACGGCCAGCTACGAAGTCGATTTGTTCGGCAGAGTGGCCTCGAATGTCAGCGCCTCGCGCAGCGATGCGCTGGCCGTGGAAGCGACCTACCGCTCGGTGCTGCTGTCCTTGCAGGCCGACGTGGCGCAGACGTATTTCCAGCTGCGCGCCACGGACGCCGAACTGGCGACCCTGGAACAGACGGTGCGCCTGCGCGAGGAGAGCGTGCATGTGAATCAGCGCCGCTATGACCTGGGCGACATCGGCGAATTCGACCTGTCGCGTGCCCGCACGGAGCTGTCGACGACGCGCGCCGAAGCCATCGGCCTGCAGCGCCAGCGCGCCACCAGCGAGCATGCGCTGGCTGTCCTGCTGGGCAAGCCGGCCGCCAGCTTCACGGCGGGCGTCAACCCGCTGCAGGATAGCGGCTTCCTGCCCGTGATCCCGGCCGGCATGCCGTCATCCCTGCTGGAACGCCGTCCCGACATCGCGTCGGCGCAGCGCACCATGGAAGCGTCAAATGCGCGCATCGGCGTGGCGAAATCTGCCATGTTCCCGGCCTTGACCCTGAACGCCTCCGGCGGCGGCGCGTCCGATACCTTCTCGGATATCTTCAAGTGGAGCAGCCGCTCCTGGCTGCTGGGCGCCCTGATGTCGATGCCCATCATCGACGGCGGACGCAATAAAGCTGCCGTGAGCCGCAGCGAAGCGCAGCTGGAAGAGTCGGTGGCGACGTATCGCCAGAGCGTGCTGGTGGCCTTCGCCGAGGTGGAAGACAACCTGGCCGGCCTGCGCATCCTGTCGGGCCAGACGCAGCAGATCGACGAAGCCGTCGTCTCGGCGCGCCGCTCGGCCGACCTGGCGCAAAAGCTGTACGACGCGGGCCGTTCCAGCTACCTCGATCTGCTCGACGCGCAGCGCAACCTGGCGGCCATCGAGCGCAACGCCGTGCAATTGCGCGGCAACCGCGCCGTCACCACGGTGGCGCTGATCCGCGCCCTGGGCGGCGGCTGGGGCGAGACGGAGCCGCAAGTGGCGGCCAACTAGTTTCCCGGCACTGCGGGCTGGAGTATTCCGGCCCGCGACGCGGGAGCCTGTCAAGAACGGCGTCGTGCACAGCACGGCGCCGTTTTTTTTTGTTTTCTGCAAGTTGAATCCGTTTGCGGACAGGCCGCGTAAATACTCCTGCAATCACGCAAACGCAGTCATCCAGGAGATATCATCATGCGCACCTTCCTTCCCGCAGCACTACTTGTCACCTCCCTCACTTCCATGCTGGCCACCAGCGCCCCCTTTGCCGCCGACATGAGCACCATGGTGGGTGGACAGAGCATGTATCCATCCAAGGACATCGTCGACAACGCCGTCAATTCGGCTGACCACACAACCCTGGTCGCTGCCGTCAAGGCAGCAGGCCTGGTCGACACCCTGAAAGGCAAGGGCCCCTTTACCGTGTTCGCTCCGACGAATGCAGCCTTTGGCAAGCTGCCCGCCGGTACCGTCGAGACCCTGGTGAAGCCGGAAAGCAAGGCGACCCTGACGAACATCCTCACCTACCACGTGGTGCCCGGCAAATACGACTTCAAGGCGCTGGCCAGGGAAATCAAGATGCACGACGGTAAAGCCACCTTGCCCACGGCCAGCGGGGGCAAGCTGATGTTCGCCATGAACGGCATGCACAACATCGTCGTGATGGATGAGGGCGGCAACAGCGCCAACATCAGCACCTATGACGTGTACCAGTCGAATGGCGTGATCAATGTCATCGACACGGTGCTGATGCCAAAATAAGAGAACGAAAAAAAGACAGGGAAAACCCTGTCTTTTTGCTTGGTGCTGCCTCGATTACTTGGCTGGCGCTGCTGCTGGTGCGGAAGCAGCCGCTGCGGCCGGAGCTGCAGGCGTTGCAGGTGCTGCTTTCTTTGCCTTGTGATGCTTGGCTTTCTTGTGCGCCGCTGGCTTGACGGCTGCTGCCGGCGCTTCGGCCTTGGCGACAGGGGCGACGACAGGAATCGGTGCCACTGGTGCGACTGGCGCGACGGCTGGGGTCTGGGCGAAGGCGGCGGTGGCGAACAGGCCGGCGATCAGGGTGGCGATGACTTTTTTCATTTTAATATCCTTGATGTGTGTGGTCAGTAAAGTGTGTCGGAATTATTTGGCTGGAGCCGCTTCAGCGGTGGCCGATGCCAGCTTTTCGTCAGCCTTGGCCTTGGTTTTCTTGGCCTTGTGGTGCGCCTTGGCTTTCGTGGTGGCCGCTTCTGCTTTGGCGCTGGCGACGTCGGTCTTGGCGGCGACCACTGCTTTCGCTTCTTTGGCGTCTGCTTTCACGACGGCTTGCGCTTCCTTGGCGTCGGCTTTCACGACAGCCTTGGTGTGGGCCGCTTCTACTTTGGCTGGAACCGAGGCTGCTGCTGCGGCATGCGCTGCCGGAGCTGCTGGCGTTTGAGCAAAGGCAGCGGTTGCAAACAGGCCGGCGATCAGGGTAACAATTGCTTTTTTCATGGTGCAGTCCTCAGTGGTGGTTTGTCTGGTATGTCTGTTGGTGCCGGGATGATTCCCGTGTCACTGAGCATAAAACGCGCCCCCCGACGCTTGCGTTGACGATCATTACAAACGCTTACATCTGCCTTGCATCCGCCTTCAGGATGGCTTTCAGGATGTCTTCCGAGCGGCGCTGTCCATAAGCCTTGCCATAGGCGCTCGAGGCGATGCTGACCACCATGCGGCGCGCGGGTATCACGTAGATCTTGTTGCCGCCATTGCCCGAGGCGAAATGCACGGCGATCTTTTGTCCTCCGATGTCCTGCGTCTTCGCGTACCAGAAATAGCCGTAGCTGTCCGCGTAGCGGTCCACGGCACCGATGGTCACGCGCGGCGCCAGCGCGGCCTTGATCCAGGTGGCATCGATCACCGTCTTGCCGGCAAATAGGCCGTCGTCCAGCACCATCTGGCCAATCTTTGCCGTGTCGCGCGCGCGCAGCGACAGATTGCCCTGGCCTTTCGGGTGGTGTGCCACGTCGCGGCCCCAGCTCCAGCGCGTGATACCCAGCGGCGCGAACAGCGCCCTGGCTGCGTACTCTTCCAGGTCGGCGCCGCTGGCGCTTTCCACCACTCTGCCCGCGATGTACGACCCCAGCGAGTTGTAGCGGTAGGCGCTGCCCGGCGTTGTGGCAGCCGGTATGGCGCGCACGAAGGCGGCCGGGTCGGGCGCTTCATCGAGCTTGTCTTCATTGCCTGGCGACTGTTCGTCTTCATCGAAGGCGGCCAGGCCAGAACGCATGGTCAGCAAGTCGTCGAGCAGCACCTTGCCCGCCGGGCTGCCTGCGACTTCGGGCCAGTAGTCGCCCACGGTTTTTGTTGTCGCCAGCTGGCCGCGCGCCACGGTCGCGCCCACCAGCAGGGCGGTGATGCTCTTGCCGGCCGAACGGATGTCGTGCAGGGTCTCGGCCGTCTCGCCGTTGTAATAGCGTTCGGCTACAACGGCGCCATCGCGCAGCACGACGACGGCTCGCAAGTCGCCATGGCTGTCGCGGTCCTGGGCTTGCAGGACTTGCTCAAGGGAGGCGGGGGTGTCTTGCGCGTTGGCGGCGCAAGGCAGGCACAGGGCGGTAATCAGGAGCAAGGGCAGGTGGCGCATGGAATGGGCTTCACGGCGATGGTCGGAGTGCCAGTGTCCCTCATGTGCGGCGCTTTGTCGCGCACAAGCTGGCTTGTTCGATGAAGTTTGCATGAAGGCGCGCCATGCAAAAAGGACAGCCGAAGCTGTCCCTGGTACTGCGGGCAAGTGGCCACGCAAGCGCAGACCCGGCGGACGCGCTCCCGTGACGTCGTTTGCGCTTACCTTGCTGGCGCTGCCGGAACGGTTTCCGCCGCTTTTGCCGCATCCGCTTTCACTTTGGCTTTGCTGGCCTTGTGATGCGCCTTGGCCTTGGTGGCTTTGGCATCGGCCTTGGCGCTGGCCACGTCGGCTTTTGCATCGGCAACGACGGCTGCTTCTTTCGCATCGGCTTTCACGACGGCCTTGGTTTCCTTGGCTTCAGCTTTGACCACGGCTTTCGTGTGGGCTGCTTCCGCCTTGGCGGGAACCGACGCTGCCGGGGCGGCAGGGGTTTGGGCGAAGGCTGCGGTAGCGAACAGGCTGGCGACGAGGGTAGCGATAACTTTTTTCATTTTATTTTCCTGGCAAGTGGTAAGTGAAGGTATGTCGATGATTACTTGGCTGCTGCTGGCGCGGCTTCAGCGGTGGCCGAAGCCAGTTTTGCATCGGCCTTGGCTTTCGTGTGCTTGGCCTTGTGGTGGGCCTTGGCTTTCGTGGTGGCCGCTTCCGCTTTGGCGCTGGCTACGTCGGTCTTGGCGGCGACGACTGCTTTCGCTTCTTTGGCATCCGCTTTCACGACGGCTTGCGCTTCCTTGGCGTCGGCTTTCACGACGGCCTTGGTATGGGCTGCTTCCACTTTGGCGGGCGCTGCCGGGGTGGCTGCAGGAGCTGCAGGCGTTTGAGCAAAGGCAGCGGTAGCGAACAGGCCGGCGATCAGGGTAACAATTGCTTTTTTCATGGTGCAGTCCTCGGTGGTGGTTTGTCTGGTGTGTCTGTTGGTGTCGGGATGATTCCCGTGTCACTGAGCAGAAAACGCGGCCCGGAAGGTTACGGTTGACCTTGTTTACACTTTCTTACAATCAGGTGATTTAAACGCCGTTAATGGGTAAAGGCGGCATGAAAATGCAAAAAGACAGCCGAAGCTGTCTTTTTGTGTCGCGTAGAAAACGCGAGGAGTTGCTTATTTGGCTGCTGCTGCGGTCGCTTCAGTTTTGGCTTCGTCAGCTTTGGCTTTGGCTTTTTTCGCTTTGTGATGGGCTTTGGCCTTGGTAACTTTGGCATCGGCCTTGGCACTGGCGACATCGGCTTTCGCATCGGCGGCGACAGCGGCTTCCTTGGCATCGGCTTTGACTACGGCCTTGGTTTCCTTGGCTTCTGCTTTTGCCACTTCCTTGGTGTGCTTGGCTTCGGCCTTGGCAGGCACTGCTGGCGTTTGAGCAAAGGCTGCGGTAGCGAACAAGCCGGCGATCAGAGTAGCGATTACTTTTTTCATGGTGCAGTTCCTCGAGAAGTGGGTTGTAGTTCAGGAGATGCATTTCCCCTGTCACTGAGCCAAAAACGCGCCGTACGGCAATAGCGTTGACAGCAATTGGGCCTAATTACAAAAAATTACATTTGCCGGGGCAGGCGCTCTGTTAGCTGGCGTACCGCGCCACAGACGGCAGCAGCCTAGACTCGATGCCATCTTCACCGCATGGGTCCGCCATGAAAGCCGCCTTGAAAACCTATCAAGCCAAGCGCAATTTCGCCGTCACGCCCGAGCCTGCAGGTGGCGACGAGGAAGCGGGCGAGGCGCTCACCTTTGTCATCCAGAAGCACTGGGCCAGCCGTTTGCACTATGACTTCCGCCTGGAACTGGACGGTACGATGAAAAGCTGGGCCGTGCCGAAAGGGCCCAGCTACGATCCGCGCGACAAGCGCATGGCGGTGCAGGTGGAAGACCATCCCATTTCGTATGCCAGTTTTGAAGGCACGATCCCCGAAAAGCAATATGGCGCGGGCAAGGTCATCATCTGGGACAAGGGGACGTGGCAGCCCCAGCCGGCCATGCCCGATGCGCGCAAGGCGCTGGCGGCCGGCGAGCTGAAATTCACGCTGCATGGCCACAAGATGCATGGCAACTGGGTGCTGGTGCGCATGAAAGGCAAGGGGGACAAGCGCAGCGAAAAGCAGCCAGCCTGGCTGCTGATCAAGGAAAAAGACGATTATGCGCGGCCGGCGCTGGAATTTTCTGTCGTGGACGAGTTCCCCGACAGCGTCAAGAACAAGGCGATGCCCAAACGCAAGGTGGCTGCTGCAGTGCCGGATGCCGAGTTGCCCGCCACCCTGTCGCCGCAGTTGGCTACCCTGGCTGACGTTCCGCCGCCAAACCCGCAGGATTGGCTGTTCGAGGCGAAATTCGACGGTTACCGCATCCTCGCGCGTTGCGATGGCGATCAGATTGGCTTGATGACGCGCAATGGCAATGACTGGACGGCGAAATTGCCGAAGCTGCGGCAGGCGCTGGAGCAGCTGGGGCTGCCGTCAGGCTGGTATGACGGCGAAATCGTCGTCATGGACCCCAGCGGCCGCCCGGATTTTGGCGCCTTGCAGCGTGCGTTCGACGCGGAAACGACCAGCGCCATCGTGTATTACCTGTTCGATGTGCCGTATTTCGATGGCCACGATCTGCGGGGCCAGCCGGTCGAGGCGCGCAGGGCGTTGCTGGAACAGTTGCTGCAGAGTTTGCCCGCATCGCCGCTGGTGCGCTTCAGCGCCGCGCTCGATGCCGCGCCGCAGCAACTGCTGGACCACGCCTGCCGGCTGGGGCTGGAAGGGGTGATCGGCAAGCGGCGCGGCTCGCCTTACGTCACGCGCCGCTCGGGCGACTGGATCAAGCTCAAATGCGGGCTGCGCCAGGAATTCGTCATCGGCGGCTATACGGCGCCGCAGGGCGCGCGCGAAGGGATAGGTTCGCTGCTGCTGGGTGTGCATGATGAAGAGGGCAAGCTGCGCTACGCGGGCAATGTGGGCAGCGGCTTTGACGAAGCAAGCCTGCGCGATTTGCGGCGGCGCCTCGACGCGCTGGCCGTCGGGACCAGTCCGTTCGCTGGCAAGGCGGGCGGTGTGCGCCAGCCCATCTGGGCCAAGCCGAAGCTGGTGGCCGAGGTCAGTTTTGCGCAATGGACCAGCGGCGGGGCCGTGCGCCATGCCGTGTTTCACGGCTTGCGCGAGGATAAAAAGCCGGCCGCCATCGTGCGCGAGCGGGCGCAGCGGATCGACAGGGAGAAGACCATGCAGAAGCAATCCACGCCCGACAGCGTCTTGCCGGCCAGTTTCAAGGTCAGCCATGCGGACAGGGTGATCGACAAGGAGAGCGGCGCCAGGAAGATCGACCTGGTGCGCTACTACGCGCTGGTGGGCAAGCTGATGCTCGTGCATCTGCGGGGCCGGCCCGTGTCGCTGGTGCGCGCACCGGCCGGCGTGGGCGGCGAGCTGTTTTTCCAGAAACATGCCGATACGTCGCCCATGCCCGGTGTCAAGCAGCTTGATCCTGGCCTCGACCCCGAGCATGCCGCCATGCTGGAAGTGGCCAGCGTACAGGGCTTGTTGTCGGCCGCGCAATGGAATGTGGTGGAATTTCACACGCAAAATGCGCTGGCCAGCGCCTATGACACGCCGAACCGCCTGGTGTTCGACCTGGACCCGGGCAAGGGCGTGGCCTGGCCCGCCATCCGCGAAGCGGCCGTGCTGCTGCGCGCCTTCCTGACGGAGCTGGGGCTGCCCGCCTGGCTGAAGACCAGCGGCGGCAAGGGCTTGCATGTGGTCGTGCCGATTCGCCCGAAACACGACTGGGATACAGTAAAGGCGTTTTCGCAAGCCGTCGTGGCGCACATGGCGCAACTGATTCCGCAGCGCTTCGTCTTGAAAAGTGGGCCGAGCAACCGCGTTGGCAAGATTTTCATCGATTATTTGCGCAATGGCCGGGGCGCCACCACCGTCTGCGCGTGGTCGGCCCGCACGCGGTCGGGGCTGGGCATTTCCGTGCCGCTGGCCTGGGAGGAGCTCGACGAGCTGAAGGCGGGCGATCAGTGGAACGTGGGCAATGTCCACAGCCGCCTCGACGTGGGCAACGCGCCATGGGATGGCTATGCGCGCAGCGCGAAGGGCCTCGATGCGGCGATGAAAAAGCTGGCCTTTACTCGTCCCGCTTGAACGGCAGGACGACGCGCGCCAGTTGCAGCGCTTCGTCGATAGCCGCGTTGAGCTGGGGAATCTCGACGGGCTTGGTCAGGTAGCGGAAAAAGCCCGCCGCCAGGCCGTGCCGGATATCACCCTTCATGGCATTGGCCGTCAAGGCGATGACGGGGATGTGCGCCGTGCGCGTATCGTTGCGCAGGATGCGCTGCGCCTGGTTGCCATTCATGCCCGGCAGGTTGATATCCATCAAGATCACATCGGGGCGGCGTTCCAGCGCCAGCGCGATACCCTGGCGCGCGTCGGTGGCCGAGATCATGCGCAGATGGGGCAGGAAGCTGACGATGTCTTCCACCAGCCGCAGGCTGGCCGGATTGTCTTCCACGTACAGCAGCAGCGCCTGGCTGCCGCCATCGTCCCCGGCGCGCTCGGGCAGATATTCCGTTTCCCGCTGCCGGTTGGCGGGTGGCGCGGCCATGGTGTCGAGTTCGATCCAGAACACACTGCCCACGCCGACGCAGCTGTGCACGCCCATGCTGCCGCCCATCAGCTCGACCAGGCGCTTGGTGACGACCAGGCCGATGCCCGTGCCTTCCTCGCTGCCCGCTTCCTGTCCCAGGCGGTTAAACGGCTGGAACAGTTCCGCCATCTGCGCGTCGTCCAGTCCCTTGCCTGTGTCGCGGATGGCGATGCGCACACGCTGCGGCTCGGGCCGCGAGATTTCCAGCGTCACCTTGCCGGCCGGGCGGTTGTACTTGATGGCGTTCGAGAGCAGATTCAGCAGCACTTGCTTGAGGCGCGTATGGTCGGCCCTGAGCGTCAGCGGCTCGCATTCCGGCAGAAGCAGGTGGATCTGGCGCTGCTGCGCCTGTTCTTCCACCATCACGCGTACTTCCTCCAGCAGCGCGGGCAGCGCCACCGGCTCGATCGACAGGCTCAGGCTGCCAGACTCGATCTTCGCCAGGTCGAGGATTTCATTGATCAGGGTGAGCAGGTGGCGGCCCGAGGTGACGATGTTTTGCACAAAGGTGCGTTTTTGCAGCACGGTCGCGGGCAGGGCTTCATTGGCCAGCAGCTGGGCAAAGCCGAGGATGGCGTTCAGCGGCGTGCGCAGTTCATGCGACATGCTGGTGAGAAAGCGGTCCTTCGCCTGGCTGGCCCGCTCGAGTTCGATTTTCTGTTCCTTGAGCGTGCGTTCGATGCGCTTGCGCTCGGTGATGTCGCGGATGGCCGACGAAACCAGCACACCTTCGTCCGTTTCCAGCGGCGACAGGCTGATTTCGACGGGAAACTCGCTGCCATCGCGGCGCAAGCCGTACAATTCCAGGCCCGCGCCCATGGAGCGGGCGCGCGGCGCCGTGGAAAAGGCCAGGCGGTGGTGCGGATGCTCGGCGGCGTAGCGGGCTGGGATCAGCACTTCCACATTGCGCCCAAGCAACTCTGCGCGGGAATAGCCGAACAGGCGTTCCGTCTGCGAATTGACGAGCACGATCTCGCCATCGCCATTGACGATGACGATGGCGTCCGGCGCCGATTCGAGCAGGCCGCGGAACTTTTGCTCGGCACGGCGGCGGTCGCTGACGTCGCGGATGGCGCTGATGACGAAGGCGCCGATCTCCGTCTGGATGGGCGACAGGCTGATTTCCACGGGGAACTCGACGTTGTCCTTGCGCAAGCCCAGCAATTCCAGGTCGGCGCCCATGGTGCGCGTGCGCGGCTGGTCGAAATAGCGCGCGCGGTGCCCCACGTGCGCATGACGCAGGCGTTGCGGCAGCAGGCTGTCGATTTGCCTGCCGTTCAATTCGCCTTCCGCGTAACCGAACAGGCGCTGCGCCTGCTGGTTGGCCAGCACGATGGCGCCCGTGGCATTGACCATGATGACGCTGTCCGGCGTCGATTCGAACAGCACGCGGTAGCGTACGTCGACGAACTGGGCGTCGCGCGCCGCCTTCAGCAAGGTCGTGTCCTTCATGGTGGAAATCAGGTAGCGGGGGCCGTCCGGCGCCGCGTGGGCGGCCTGGCACGCCACATCGACGTAGATGAGTTCACCATCCTTGCGCCGCCGCAGCGATTCGCGGTCGTAGCTGCCGTGCAGGGTCAGCTGCTCGTCGATCAGCGGGTCTGCCTCGGCTTGCCCGGGCAGCGAGATCAGTTCCCACAGCGTGCGGCCCAGCGCTTCCCCGCTGGCATAGCCGAAAATGCGCTGCGCCCCGGCTGTCCAGCGCACGATGGCATGGTCTTCGTTCGTGATGACAACGCCGCCAGGGGCGCCGCTGAGGATAAGCTGATCTAACTCGGCATCCATTGTTTTCCGCACGCATGACAGGGCTAGCCGGGTGGCAGGCTGTGTGCATAACGTAGCGAGAAGCCTGATCAAAGTCAACGCATTTATATGAATGAAGAGCCCCCGGACGGGGGCACGCGCTTCAGGCCGCCTTGCGCCTGGCTGGCGGCGGTTTGCGGGAGGCGGACGAGGCCGCGCGCTTGCGGACGGGTGCCGCGGGCGGCTTCTTGCCCAGGCTTTGCTGCAGCAGGGCGACCAGGTCGATCACATTGCTGCCATGCTCTTCCGCCGGCTCCGGCGCGGGCGCGGTGATGGTCTTGGTCTGCCTTGCCTTGATCTTTTTCTTGACCAGCGCCAGCACGTCTTCGCGGTAGCTGTCGCGGTATTGCTCGGGATCCCACGCTTCGCTCATGCCATCCACCAGCGACAGGGCCATCTTGATCTCCTTGTCGGAAATGCCCGCCGCCTTCATGCTGCTGCCGGGCAAGTCCAGGTCATCCGTGGGGCGGATTTCATCGGCGTAGCGCAGGGTGTTGAGCACGATGGCGTCGCCCACGCATACGAGCGCGCACAAATGCTGCTTGGTGCGCATGACCACGCTGGCGATGCCCACCTTATTTGCCTTGCGCAAGGTCTCGCGCAGCAAGGCATAGACTTTCTCGCCGCCTTTGGCGGGCAGCAAATAATACGGATGCTCGTAAAAGGTCAGCGGCACCTCGACCGCATCGACAAAAGTCAAGATGGCGATGGTTTGCGTGGCCTTCACATTGGCCTGCCTTAAATCTTCCTCGGACAGCACCACGTACTCATCCGTCTTGTATTCATAGCCCTTGATGATGTCGTCCCATTCGACTTCCTTGCCCGTCTTCTTGTTGTAGCGCTTATAGCCGATGGGCGCGAAGTCGCGCCGGTCCAGCATGGACAAGTCCAGTTCATGGTCGCGGCTGGCGGAAATCAGTTCGACGGGGATATGTACGAGGCCGAAGCTGATGGCGCCTTTCCATAGTGCGCGCGCCATCGCTAGCCCCCCACGCTGCCGGTGACGGGCAGGACGATGCCCGTGATATAGCTGGAACAGGCGGGCGAGGCCAGGAAGACATAGGCGGGCGACAGTTCTTCCGGCTGGGCCGGGCGGCGCATGTCCGTGTCCTGGCCGAATTTCTGGATGTCCTCGGGTGATTTGTCGGCCGGGTTGAGGGGCGTCCAGACGGGCCCGGGGGCGATGGCGTTCACGCGGATGCCCTGGTCCAGCAAGTTGCCGGCCAGCGCCATGGTAAACGCATGGATGGCGCCCTTGGTGGTGGAATAGTCGAGCAAGTGCTTCGAGCCTTGCAAGCCTGTCACGGATCCCGTATTGATGATGGAGGCACCCCGCTGCAAATGGGGCAGCACGGCCTTGGCCATGTGAAAGTAACCGTAGACATTGGTTTTCATGGTGAGGTCGAAGCGTTCTTCGCTCAGGTCCAGCAGCGACTCGGCGTGTTCCTGGAAGGCGGCATTGTTGACCAGCACGTCGATGTGCGTGAACTTGTCCAGCACCTGGCTGACGGCTTGCTGGCAAAAGCCCTGCTCGCGCACGTCGCCGGGAATCAAGATGCAGCTCTGGCCTTCCGCTTCCACGTAGCGTTTCGTTTCGTTGGCATCCGCGTGCTCGTTCAGGTAAATGATGGCCACGTCAGCCCCTTCGCGCGCGTACAGCACGGCCACGGCACGGCCGATGCCCGAATCGCCGCCCGTGATGATGGCCACCATGCCAGCCAGCTTGCCGCTGCCGCAGTAGTCGGGCGCCAGGAAACGGGGCTTCAATTGCATCTGCGCTTCGATGCCGGGCTTGTCCAGGTGCTGGGCTGGCAGGGGAGGGGCAGGTTGGTTGCGGTTGCCCGTCTGCACAGGCTGCTTGCTTTCCTTGTCTGGCTTGGCGGCATCGTGCTGCTTATCTTCCTGATCTTGCTCCTGCTGTATGCTGCGCTGCAAGTTGCCGGCGGACTGATCCTTGTTCTCGTTCATGCTGGCCTCCGTGTAACGAATATCCAGTATCGGCGCGGCACCCGCATCCAACGGTGCGCTTGCTAACAGAGTGGCGCAAACGGGTGTAAAGTTATATGATGATTGACATAAATGTGGGAGGGCAGCATGAAAGTGAGCAGGGAGCAAGCGGCGCTGAACCGCGAGCGCATCGTGGACGTGGCCGCGAGGCTGTTCCGCGAAAAAGGCTATGACGGCATCGGCGTGGCCGACCTGATGAAGAACGCGGGCCTCACGCATGGCGGCTTCTATGGCCATTTCGCGTCCAAGGAAGACTTGATGATCGAGGCGTGCCAGCATGCGCTGGAGAAATCGCTGGAAGGCTGGCGGGCGAAGGTCGCCAGCGACCCGCAGCGGGCGCTGCCGGCCATTATCGACAACTATCTGACCACCCGGCACCGCGACCAGCCCGGCGGCGGCTGCCCGGCGGCGGCCATGGGCGTCGATGCTGCACGCATGTCGCCCGGTGCGCGTCCCGCCTTTAGCAAGGCGACGCAGCAGCAGTTCGCCTTGCTGCAGGGTTTGCTGCCGGAAGGGGCGCCGGGTTGCACGCAGGAGCGGCGGCGCCAGCAGGCGATCGCCACGTTTGCCGCCATGGTAGGCGCCATGGTGCTGGCCCGTTCTGTCGATGACGAAGCGCTGTCGGCAGAAATTCTCGATGCCGTGAAGGCGCAATTGCTAGCAGACTAAGCACGCTCCCCCTGTCAGCCGGCCTCGTCGCATGATAGGCTTCGGTTTTCAGATTTTGGGATCATCCATGCTGCTCTGGCTCAGGCAATACCGGCGTCCTCTGTTGGCCGGAGACATCACTGCCGGTATCGTTGTCGCCATGATGATGGTGCCGCAAGGCATGGCTTACGCGCTGGTGGCGGGCTTGCCGCCCGTGGTGGGCATCTACGCCAGCATCTTGCCGCCCGTGCTGTACGCCCTGTTCGGCAGCAGCATGACGCAATCGGTGGGCCCCATGGCCATCGTCTCGCTGATGACGGCCGCCGCGCTGGCGCCGCTGGCCGACCCTGGTTCCTCTTTATACATCGTCCTGGCCGCGCAGCTGGCCTTCATCAGCGGCCTCGTCCTGCTGCTGTGCGGCGTACTGCGCCTGGGCTTCATGGCCAGCTTTTTGTCGCGCCCCGTGATCAGCGGTTTCAGCAATGGCGCGGCGATCTTGATCATCTGGGGCCAGATCACGCCCTTGCTGGGCGCCACATGGCCCCACTGGCACATGCCCAGCCTCGTGCTGGGGCTGTCCGGCCTGCTGTTCCTGTGGCTGGCCAAGCGCTACGCGTCGCGCCTGCTGCAGCGCTGCGGCTTGAACCAGGTGGCGGCCGACGTGGGCGCGCGCCTGGCGCCGATGGTGCTGGTGCTGGCCGGCATCGCGCTCGTCGCCTATGGCGGCCTGGAAGCGATGGGCGTGCAGACGACGGGCCACGTGCCCAGCGGCTTGCCCGGCCTGAACCTGGCCACCTCAAGCGCCCATTGGCGCACCCTGCTGTCGCCGGCGCTCCTGATCGCCTTCATCATTTTCCTGATGAGCATGTCCGCTGCCCAGACCCTGGCGCAAAAACGTGGCGAAAAGCTGCATACGAACCGCGAACTGCTGGGCCTGGGCGCGGCCAACGTGGCCAGCGCGCTGTCGGGCGGCTTTCCCGTCACGGGCTCCATTTCGCGCTCGGCCGTCAATTTCCAGGCGGGCGCCAACACCCCCTGGCCAGCATCATCACGGCCGGTCTGCTGGCGCTGGCGCTGGTGGCGCCCACGGGCTGGCTGGCCCTGCTGCCGCTGCCCGTGCTGGCGGCCACCATCATCTTTGCCGTGAGCAGCCTGCTGGACTGGGACACCTTGAAACTGTCGTGGCGCTACGACCGCAGCGATGCGCTGGCCCTGCTGGCGACCACGGCCGGCGTGCTGGTGCTGGGCGTGGAAGCGGGCGTGGTGATCGGTGTGCTGCTGTCGATGGGCACCTTGATCTGGCGCGCCAGCCGTCCGCACATCGCCGTGCTGGGGCGTATTCCGAACAGTGAGCACTTCCGCAACGTGGAGCGTTATGAAGCGCAAACCCTGCCTGACGTCTTGCTGCTGCGCATCGATGCAGGCTTGTTCTTCGGCAACGTCGAAGCCGTCACGGAGCGCGTGGAAGACGAATTGCGCGGCCATCCGACGGCGCGCCACCTGGTGCTGGTGCTGTCGGCCGTCAACCAGATCGACAGCACGGCCTTGCTGGGATTGATCGAACTCAACAGCGCGCTGATCAAGCGCGGCATCAGCCTGAACCTGGCCGAAGTGAAGGGGCCCGTGATGGACCGCCTGCGCCAGAGCAGCCTGCTGCAAGACCTGAGTGGCAAGCTCTACCTGAGCACGGCGCTGGCGACAAACGATTTGAGCGGGAGCAAAGCATGATGATGGAATTGAATCTGCATGGCGAAGCGCGTGCCGTTGACACCATTGCTGCACTGGAACAGGCGTTGCAGGAAGCACGGACCCTGGCCCAGTGCGAGCTGTGGCTGACCAGGGCCGCGGACGCGGAACAGGGCCCGGCCCTGTGCATGCTGCGCAATGGCGGTAATGCCTGGCTGATGTATCTGTCGGGAGAGGACGACTTGAGTTTTCATACCCTGGGCGACGAGGAGGCAGATGGCGCCTGCAGCTATCTGCTGGCCAATGGCCAGGTGGACGAGTATCCCGAGGCATGGTGCGTGGAGGTGGAACAGTGCCAGCGTGCCTTTGTCGATTTTTTTCAGGACAGGCGGCGCGCGGCCGGCCGCCATCGCGTGGGAGGCGGATTGAGATGCCGCAAACCATCATCGCCGATATCGATAATGCATTGCTGGCCGCGCTGGACGCCAGGGCAGGTTTGCTCACGCTGCGCGCCATCCTGCTGCGCTACAAGGCCAGCGGCGTGACGGCAGCGCAAGTGGCCGCCTTGCTGCAGGAACTGCGCCCGTCTATGGAGGACGGCGCGCAGGAAGGGCCGCTGGAAGACGTGATACTGGACGCCCTCGACATGGTGACGGGCTGGTGCGGGCCGCAGCTGAGGGTATGGGACGAGGCAGGAGACAACCGTGCATCCTGACAAGTTCAAGCAGGTGGCGGGGCTGCCGTCCGCCGAGCGCCATGCCTACTTTGTGCGCAAGGTAGCCGATACGCAAGAAGTGTGGGGCTTGTACCATGATGGCTGGGCCACGGCGCAAGTCGACGGCAAGGTCGCCATCCCGTTCTGGCCGGAAGCGGCATTCGCGCAAGCGTGCGCCAGCGATGACTGGGAGCATTTCCAGCCGCGCGCCATCGCGCTCGATGATTTTTTGAACAAGTGGCTGCCTGGCATGGCGAGCAATGACCAGCTGGCTTCCGTGTTTCCCGTGCCGCAAGGCAGCGCCAGCATCGCAGCGCCTGCCGATTTGCTTGCCGACCTGCGAGATGAAGTCAGACACTATGAATAATCAGGAAGAACGCCTCGATGCCTGGTACGACGGCTCGGCCATCTGCCTGATCGCTGTGGGTGCGCGGGGCGATCCGCTGGATCTGGCCGACGACGAAGTGCGCGCGCTGATCGCGAAACTGCAGCACTGCCTGGCCGAGTCCGAAGCTGCTACGACAGACGACTGACGGCTCAGGCGGCCGCCAGCGCCTTTTCCATCGCCACGCTGGCCAGGCTGAGGCCGCTCGGATGCGCATACGCTTCCTCGCGCAAGGAGACAAAGCCGGCGGCCCGGTAAAACGGCACGGCGTTCAGCGATGCGGATAATTGCAAGCGCGCCATGCCGCGCTCGCGCGCCAGTTCCTCCAGCGCCGCCAGCAGGCGCTTGCCTATGCCCAGACCCGCGCGCGCGGGATCGACAAACACGGCATCGACTTCGTGTTTATTCGCATCCAGCATGGCGTAGCCGACAATGGCCTCATCCTGCATCGCCACGATGCCGCCACCCGCGGCCAACATGGTGGCATACGCAGGCGGCACGGGCGACGCCGTCCACACGGCAATTTGCTCCGGCGCATAATGCGTGGCGCAGCCGACGCGCACGGCCACGGTGCGCAAGGCCCACAGGGCGTCGATGTCAAAGGGCAGGGCGGGGCGCAGGGTGACGGTCATGGAAGCTTTCCGGGCAAAAGGAGCATGCTAGCGCAAAGGCTTGCATCACGCCAGCAAGAGCGCCTGCCGTGTTTGTCCACTCATCACTGCGCTGGCTTGTCCGGATCGAAGTAGTACGAACCGGGCGGCGCACCCGGCACTTTCACACGGAACTTCAGGCCGGACAGCAGCTTGTCCCATAGGGCGATCGCCTCCTCGTCGGTCAGCGACGATGCTTCGGCGGCGCCGACCATGTTGTGGGCGACTTTGGTGTACATATGTACCTCCAGCACAGATGGATTCGCGACATCGCGCGGTTTGCCGACCAGGGCCCATTCAAAATCGTGCACGCCATCTGTTCGTCGTATCAGCGATTCTTCTCCCTGCCAGTGCTGGACGTTGCGTTTGCCCTCGCGTAGCAGGGTTCTCTTGGGATAGCGATTGCCTTGCCGGTCCTTTGCTTGCTGAATTCGGTGAATTAAGGAGAGGTCACCTCTCACTTTCCTTTCGAACTCAGCAGGTGAGTAATCACCATAAGCGTTCTTATTCGAGCTGACGGAGAATGTTGCATCTGGGAAGCTGGGGAGATACAGTCCTGTATTGACTATTTCTTGTTCATTATAACTATTGTCAAACATGAATCCATAAGGGATACAGTTGCCGGGTTCGGACGGTATGTCATCTTCTTTGCGTAGGTGTAAATTTTTTGCGCGAACTACTTGTTTTTGTTCAGCACTTTGCTTGGTCTGGCCTTCTGGGGTAGAATCTCCTATCGTAAATGTGATGTTTCCTTTTGTGATATATGTGTTGAAATATATGTCGCCTTCCTTTTTTGTGTACTCATTTTCAAAATACTGAATCTGCCAACTGTCTTCAATTGGGCCTGCACCGTTGTAGATAATTTCCGAGGTTGGATTATTGAACTTTATTTGTTCAATATCTTCTAAAACCTGTATGTCCCTCCCTGCCAATCCATCGGTTCTTATTCCAATCGTCGATGGAAGGGATGCCCCGCCAGAAATTAATTCAGCCTCTTGCGGTATGCGCAGGGAATAACGTCCAAAACATGCCAATTTCGTTTGCAGAAAGAGCATTTCAAGACGTTTAGTAAGAGCGATATTTTTTGACACGGCATTCTCCTCGATGGCACTTCGCGCTTTGCAGGGTTGAAATAATCCAAGCACTACAATCGTAGTGAAAAGAAATAATACTTTCTTTTTTTGATTAAGCATGATCAAGTCCATTTTGCGGTTTTTGCGATTTGTATAATGGAATACAGCATTGAAGCAAGTACATTGGGATTTGAATAGCTATCTTGGTGCCCGTAATCAGTTCCATCTTTCACCCCATGAATAAATAATCTTTCCTTTTTAAAGCACTTTTCTAAATTTTTCGAGGGGACTGTGTCATCGCCAGCGGCACTGGCTGGCATTAGCCTTAATCGTAATTTTCTAGGGCCAGCTTGAACAACAAGCTCATTTTTAGCGTTGTCTTCAAGTAGCGTCCATTTTTCAGAAGGAGGTAAATTTTGGTTTACCTTAGGGGCTGATAGTCCATTGTTGAGTCCTTCGGTTACTTTAAATACGACATTTCCATAACTTAACCTCTTTGGCGAGGCGCAGTAGCTTGCAAAGGTGGTGGTGTGAAAGCTTTCTTTTATTGAGTTCAAGAATTTGAATGCATTCTTAAGCTTATACTTGACGTTATCAAGGCCACCTCCACTTTTTTTATCGATATTTGCCGGATTTATCCATTCCGGATTTATCAACCGCCACCACGCATTAGGTGACTGCAAATAAATAGCATCCAATGCTGTAGCACCCTCGCGCGGCCAGCTCCACAGTTCTTTGTCCTGCTGATCTACCACCCTGAGCCATTTTTCACCGTAGACGACGCCAGGCATCATCTCCAGCGGTGCCGGGGCATTCGCCAGAATGGCGGTCGCATGGATACCATTGATGCCAAGTACCTCTGCTTCGTATTCACCCGCAGTAGTGTCTTTTTCCTGAAAACCGAAGCGCATGCGTTTATATGCTCCGGCGGCGCCAATGGCTGGCATAACACTGTGATAAATGCCAAGTATTGTCAGGTTATTGTCGTTGACTATTTTTCCATAGTCAGGGTGTATCAAGGCGCGAGCCAGCAGACCACCCATGCTGTGCGTGACCAGAATGATTTCATGACACTTGAAGCCCCGTTCACGATAACCTTTGACCAGGCCTCTTAGGCGTTTGGTAATGGTCGCGGCAGTGACGCCATTGCTCTGCACAAAGTTGTAGCCCATCGCGTGAACTGGATACCAGCATGTCGCGATTTTTTTCAAGTCTTCTTCAGTTACGGGATTGCCTGATACGCCACCAAATGTTGACGGGTCTTTCATCACCGACGCACTCAAGCCACTTGTCCCGCGCCAAACTGGATGCAGCTTCCCGCCTAACACCATATTGTTCATGTGCTTTTCAGTGTGTTGCAGCATGGAGCCATAAGCTCCATCAAACAACACTTCACTCCAGCCGCGCCATCGCGCCACCTGCGCTGGAGTTGCGAACGCTTGCGGTTTCCCTTGTACAGGACGACTGCCGGGGTTGATTCTGTTCGAGCCCATCAGGGGAGGAATGGGCGTCAGACTGTCAGGAACATTCTGATGTCGCATATCGGAAGCCATTGTTTCTGGTCCCTCCGCGTCAAACCGCTCATTGTTTTCTGTATAATGGTAGTATTCGACTTCTGTTTCGTTGGGGTCAAACACCAATTGACGTTGTTGAGGCGTAGCCTCTCTGAACCATCCGCCCAAACCAGTTCCGGCGGCAACATCTGCCATTCCTCCCACCCCCATCAAGTCGTCCGGTCGCCATGCTCGATTGTCCGGGCGCTCCAACTGTTTTTGCCTCACCTTGGACATACGTAAGTTGCTGCCCATGACACCTGGCAGAAAAATGATCGGTATCACTTTGCCGGGTGGCTTGGCGACTTCATGGCGTGCTGTATCGCTGGTTCTGGTCATCTGCACTGCATACTCAGCCCATCCGCCCACACCCTGTGTAAATTGTCTTGGATGATTACCTCGTTTGTTCAGCTCATCGTTGTCACTCATGACAGTTCTCCTTTGTATCGAATCACATAGCTGTCCATGCCGGTGGATTTTTGTAGGCTCGTCGAGCCGTCGTCACCGCTCTTGCCTGCCACGTTGCCGTCCTCTCGCAGTATTTCAAAATCGATGCCGACAGCGGGCGCGTCGTCCGCTTCCATCAACAACACTTCCTGATCAAAACTGCTGTGTGGCCGTTCATTGAACTCCTGCGACACGCTCTTCGGTGCCAAGGTTTCCAGGTTGCCGTTGAAGAGCACAGGGGACGAGGTAAAAAACTGCACCTTGTCGCTGATTTCCAGCATATGGTTGGCGCCGTGCAGGCGGACGCCTTTCTTGCCCTTGATGTTGACCCAGTCCGCTTCGCTGATCAGCGACAGCACTTTCTGGGCGAGGATTTCCACCTCGTCGCTTTGGGCCTGGATGGACACCTTGCCGCTGGCGGCGATCAGTTTCATACCGGCCTTGTGCACGAACAGGCTGAAGGTCTTGGCGATGCTGGCAAACATGCTGTCGCCGCTGGCGAGTGAAATATGCTTGCTGCTGGTGAGCGCCACATGCTCGCTGGCGGCCAGGTGGATGGACTGGGCTGTGCTCAGCTCGATGCCGGCCGGACTGGCCAGCAGCAGATGCGGTTCGGACAGCTCCGGGAAATCGCCGGCGGCGCCTTTGATAGCGGCGTTTTGCCGCTGGATGGACTCGGCGACGGCACCTTGTTGCGCTGCGCTGTCTTGCGCGCCCGCGTCAACGGCCATGCCGGCCAAGCCTTGCTGCAGTTGACGTGCTTGCGCCAGGCGTGCCTTCGTTTCGTCGAGCTGTTTGACTGATCCAGTTCCTGTTGTTGTTTCTGTGGTGATCAACATGCCCCTGGCGGCGCGTAGGGCGCCCCAGGCGTTGCTGCTCAATTCAAAGCCCACACCGCGCGCTTCCTTGCGGCCGGCATTGTCGTCGATGCGGGTGATGTTGCCCAATGAAAGACGGCTATCCTGGTGCTCGCTGCGCAGCTGTGCCTGGCTCGCACCCTTGGTATCGTCGAGCACAAGATGGTTGGCGCTGCGAGCGCCCAGTTCGCGGCTGCGCAAGCCGGACAGGGCGCGCTGCTGCGGCAGTTGCCAAGGGGGAGGTTCGCACTGTTGTAGACCACACCAATGACGATGGGGTGGTCGATATTGCCGTCCTGGAATTGCACGACGACTTCCTGCCCCACGCGCGGCAAGGCGATTTGTCCCATTTGCGGTCCCGCCATTGGCATCATGACCCGTATCCATGGCGAGCTGCGCTCATCGAATTCCCCCAGGCGGTCCCAGTGAAATTGCAGGCGGATGCGTCCCAGTGCATCGGTATGGATTTCCTCCCCGGCCGGCCCGACCACCAGCGCTGTCTGCACACCGGCAACCACGCACGGTGTGCTGTTGTAGTCACGGCCTGGCCGCCAACGGATGTCCCGGCGCACGCATACCATATTGTTGACATAGTGCGAGGGAGCGCTGGGACCTGCTTGATAATTGTTGCTGGCGGTATGCTCGACTGACAGGATCAGGTACTCGCGTTCGGCAATGCTGTCGGGACGCTCCTGGCCGGGCTGGTAGCGTTTTTCCTCGCCGCTGAAATGTCCATCGAGCCGGAAGCAAAGGCCAGGCTGTGCGGCACGATGATTGCCGGCCGCCTCGAAATACTGGCGCAGATGGTCGCTTTCCTCCATGCGCCGCTGTGCCAGAGCTTCTCCATCATCGACATTCTTATAGCCATAAGCGCCCGTGTTTTCATAGAGTTCGTGGGCAAATACATCGCCTTGGCGATTCAGGGAGTAGCCACTGGCGAGGCGTGGCTGGGGATTTTTATAGTCGAAACTGGCCAAGGTCAGCTGCCCGGAGCCGATCCGGCGCACGGCTTGCCACTGTTGCAGGCCATCGTCTTCCATGGAACCCGATTCGGAGTGAAAATGCATGGCGCCGTCGCCGGATAGCGTGGCGATCATGTCAGCCAGGGCGCTGTTGTCTGCAAGCCAAAGCGTATGGCCATCGGCGCGGTGCTCGTACCAGTAATGCCAGCCCAGCGCCTCCCAGCGCCGGTGCAGGTGGTTGTAGTCGGTTTCGTTGTGCTGGTTGGCGCAAGTGATCTGCGGATCTTCGCCATGGATGCTGGTTTTCCAGTCGCGCTGCTCGTAGTGCGCAAACGTTGTTTCGGTCAGCTGCATCACGCTTTGGCCATGAAAGGACACATTGTCCTGACGCAGCCGGGCGAAGGCCAGCCATGGTTGCAGCACCATGCGGTACCAGGCAAAGCCGCCATCGGCGCGCAGCAGGCAAAACTCGCCCACATAGCCGTTAAAGTGGCGCAGCGTGCCATCGTCGCGCACCATTGAAATGGTCACCATGCGGCCCATCATGGCCTTGAGCGCAATATGCGCGTCATCGGACAGCAGTTCGGCCTCGAAACGGAAGTCGCGCGACACTTCTTCCCTGGCGGTCAGCGAATTGACCAGCAGGATGGCGCCGGCCGGTCCATCTTCGTGGGGGAACTCGATCTTCAGCAGGCGCCGTTCTTGCGCGGCGAGGTCGAAGGCTGAAAGTGCCGCCTGGATGCTTGCATGCATGGCCTGCCTCCGTTATAGGGATGTGATCAGGTGGGCGCCACAGGCGGTGGCATCGCCGTCATAGGCATACGGCTTGCCCATGTGTTTTCCGCCGGCGCCATCCGGCGTAATCGGAAAGTTGCCCTTGCACTTGGGGCAGAAAGTTGTGTCATCGGCCAGCACCGCCGTCTTCCCCATCACGGTGCTGCCGGACGATGCACTGGTGACCTTGCCGCCGTGATCGGTTGCGTCGCCGAGCCGGATGACGCCGCGTCCCGCATGTTTCATGCTTGCCTCGCTTTCCAGGTTTGGACTGTTCAAGTCAGCTGCAGCAAGTAGCGCACTTCGGCGCCGCGTACCTTGCCTTGTTCTGTTTGCAAGAATGTCGTCCAGCCCAGGCGCCGTCTTTCTGTCGGGTTGGCGCTCAGGAGCAGGGGGTAATGCATGGCGGACTCAATATCAGTCGTACTTCATATTGCAGGTCTGGTACACCAAACAGCGTCAGCATCTTTGCCAGTGCTGCCGCACCTGCACTGCGCGGCAGGAAGCGTTGCAGGCCAGCGGGATCCAGCGGGCCAATATGCAGGCACACGCGCATGTCCTGGCGCCAGAGCCGCAGGCCAAGAGTTGCGCCGCGCGCCAGGGTAAAGTTGACACTGCCCAGCAGGCTGCGCCGGTTCTTTTCCAGATAGTCCCAGCCACCGACGAATTGTTGCAGGGCGATTGGCACGCCGCAGTACTCGGCCAGAACGGGGCCAATCGCTTGCGCGGAGACGGGGCGGCAGCGCAGCAGACCTGCGTACCAGGCTGCGACGTCCTGCGTCACGGCATCAGGTTCGCCAGTCGACGGCAGGGCAGTGCGCTGCACGCCAGCCAGTGCCGTCAGCAAAGGCAATTGTGCATCCCTTGCCTGGGTCTGGAGCGTGGATTCCAGTCGATACTTTTCCCATGCCTGGCAGTACAGTGCAACCATGCGGTGCGAAAAGATATCGAGGAAGGCCGAGATGCCAGCGTCTTTGCTCGACAAGCGGTAAGCGGCGATGCGTTCCGAGTGGTGCAAGGGCAAGGTGCCGCCGACGCCCAGAAAACGCATGAACGTCGGAGTCAGGCTCAGTTGTTCATTGTCATCGAGCGAGAGCTGCTCAATTTCACTGGCCGGAAAACTCAACGACAAGCTGTTCTTGAAGCGCAACACCTGGCCGAAGGCTTGCGCATGGGACACATTCTGGCGACGTAGCCAGCACAGCAGAATACGCACCGCCTGCACGAACTGGTAGCGTTGGGGCTCGGCCAGCAAGTGTCGCATTACACCAGATTCTGCAGTCCGCTTCTTGGTTTGCATCGGATCAGCTCCTCTCCGCTTTGCAGTGACAGCACCACCAGTTCGATGAAACTGTTGATTTGCACATACAGCCCAAGGAAGTGATCGATAACTTGTACAAACAGGTGCATGCCGCTACCGACAAACGCTTCTTCGTCAAGCGTGATGCGCACCTCCACGCCATGCGCCAGCGATGTGCCGCGCTTGTGTCGCATCCATGTCGTGGTCGGCGAGTGCGCCAGCGCGACGATGCCGCCGATCTGGCGTTGCGAGCTTGCCGATTGGGACAGGTCATACAACGTCAGCATTTCGCGCAGCGCCGGCAGACCCTCCTGGACCAGCGCGTGATGATTCAGCGCCAGGTGCGAAATCAGGCGCCAATGCAGGCCCGCACCCGGCGAAAAGCAGCGTGGCTGGCTGGGGCGCCGCAGCATTTGCAGTGCAGGTCCGCCGCCGCACGGTTGCAAGTCTCCTTGCGGCTGGCCGTATTTGAGCGACAGCGGGAGGTCGCGGTTACTGCATGTCAGCGACAACGACAGGCTGGCCTTTTCATGGATCAATGGATTGAAGTCGCTATCGACCAGCGTGATTTTCTTTTCGTGACCAGGACTTTTGATGGCCAAAGCCATGTCGTGACGTACGACCCAGTAATGGCCTTGTTGCGCCGCACCCTCTCCATGGCGCAGGCTGTATAGCGGGCGAAATTCGGTCAGCGTGCATTCCCCTCCTCGTTGGCGCAACAGGCGCACCGCATCGACAGTGACGACTTCGTAACCATGGGCATGGGTAGCATGGGCCAGCACGGAATAGTCGGTTCTCTGCCGGGTGATGGCGATCGGCACGCCTTCCTGGCGGAAAAGATTGATCGCCGGACTGCAGCCTAGCTTTAAGTTTTCGCTGGAGATACTGGACAACATGCGCGCCGCAGCGGAATCGGGTCGCAAACCGGCCATGCACAGATGCAGGGTAAAGCGCTGACAAGCAGGCGGCAGGGCAGCACTCAGCGCCGCGATATCGATGTCAAAGAAATTGAATTTTTCCGGATACGCATAATACTCGCTCAGGATGCGGTAAGCCGGCTGTGAACGGGCACCGAAAGGTATCAAGGCATCCTTGTCGCCGAAGCCGACGGGCTTCACAGGCAAGGCGGGCAAGGCCATCCATTGCACCGCGTCGATAGACACAAAAGCGCAGACTGTATGCATGAACAAGGCATCGCGCAATGCGGCGGAAAACGATGCTTCGGCATCGATGAAAACGCGCAGGGATGCGGGCGCCGCATCGAGATGACGGATGCCGATGTTCAGCGAGGAACTGGTCGATGCTGGCAGGCGTACGCCGGGCGGCGCCTTGATCATCGCATCGAAAACCGCGCTTTCCAGTACCGATGCTCCTGTCGTCATATCGTAGACCGTCTTGAAGCGGCAGCGCACGCCGCGCACAGGCGTTGCGTCCATTTCACTGCCGGCCGGGAGGTGCAATACGCCCGCCCCAGCCGCTGGGACGGACTGATGCACGATGCTGCACGATGGGAAGGGACGCAGATAATGTGGGAACAGGGCTTCGAACAAGGCTTCGGTAAATTGCGGATAGTCGTCATCGAGCCGTTTTGAGATGCGTGCCGCCAGCATGGCCACCGATTCGATCAAGTGTTCGACGTGGGGATCTTCGCAAGACTCGCCGGACATGTGCAATTTGCCGGCGATTCTCGGATAGCGTTCGGCGAACTCACGGCAATGTCGCCGCAGCATCACCAGCTCGCGTTCGAAATACGGCAGCAAGTCCTCCATCTCTCTTTTCCTGTGTCTTTGCGGCGGAATGGTCAGTATCCGAGCGTTTGCTCAAAGATAAATTGCGTTTGCGCAAATAATTGAACAGGGTTGCTGCGCAACATCAAGGACTTCCAAACTGGCAACATCAGACTGGCAAGGCAGCATGATTCCAACGGTCAACATGGAGAACGCAATGACATTGCCATCCAAACTACTTTGGTCCGAAGGCCTGGCCATTGGTCCCCAGCAATTCCAGCAGCTGGACCGCTACCATGAGGCGCGTCTGCAACGTCTGGCCTCACTAATTAATCCACATTTGTGGGGCGTGCATGGCATTCGCTGGAATGCGGATGCACTGGCCAACAATAGCCTGCGGGCGGACGCCATGTCGCTCGTTTTTCAGGACGGAGAACTCTTTGAAGCGCCGCTTGGCGATGTGTTGCCCAGTGCGGTTGACCTGTCCAAGCTACCTTCCAGCGAACATAGTTTTACTTTTTATGCCGCGCTACCCGCGCTGCAGGCACATGGCGGAAATTTGAGCTCTGCTGGCGCACGCTATGTCCAGGCGGATATCGAAACCCCGGATCTTTACAGCGAGGCAGTCAGCATAGACGTGGCTTACCTGAAGAAGCGCGTGTATCTGTTGTCGCAACTGGACCCCCTGCATGATTACCTTGCCATTCCGGTGACCCGTTTGTACCGCGCTGGCAATGGCGGCTTTGAAGTCGATACCTCCTTCATTCCGCCTGGCCTGACCATCAGCGCCGAGTCTTCGCTGCAGAAAATGCTTGATTCGCTGATCGATCGCATGGGCGCGAAAATTGAGGCGCTGTACAGCCGTCACCGTCAGCCCGGTAAAAATACGGTTGAATTTCACGGCGGGGATGTTTCCTCGTTCTGGATGCTCAATACATTGAGCACGGCCAGCGCCACGCTCAGTCATTGCGCCAGTTACCGGCGCCACCATCCCGTGTATTTGTTTGAGAAATTGATGGCATTGGCCGGTGGCTTGATGACGTTTTCGAAAAAATACACACTGAGCGACTTGCCGGCTTATTGTCACGATGACGCGGCTCCCGGTTTCGGCAAGCTCGATGGCATCATTCGCGACCTGATCGATACTGTTCTCCTGTCGCGTTACTTCCCGATTGCGCTGTCTAACGACACGCAACAAAACACCCATTACCACGGCTTGCTCGATGCCAAGCGGATTGACCGTCAGACCGAACTTTGTCTTGCGGTCAACGCCGACATGCCGGCGCTCGAACTGGTCGCCACGGTGCCGTTGCAGTTCAAAATTTCATCTCCGGACAATATCGAGCTATTACTGGGCCGGGCACTTCCGGGTGCCGAGTTGCGCCATATGGCCCAGGTTCCTGCCGAGGTGCCAGTACGGCCCAATACGTATTACTTTTCGATCGATAACAAGGGCAGTATTTATGACAGCATGATCAAGGCCCAGGCGATTGCGATTTATGTGCCGTCTGGCATAAAAGGGCTGAAGCTGGAATTGTTCGGTATCAGTAGCACCGCCGCGTAACGCTGGCTCGCGTTACGAGCGGGTGTATTGTCAAAAGATTGCCCTAAGGAATAGACTTGCCCCTGCAGTTGACGTTATCATGTTTTTGTAAGTGTCGGTGGCTGAGCAGTCAGCGCATAGTTGAAACATGGTGACAGGCGGGAGTGAGCATGGGCATGGCGAAGGATGCGTGAGGTGCCTGGCGGCGTGATGGGCAGGGCAGCGGTGCGCCGCTGTGGCTGCGCATTGCTGCTGGCGTTCTGTGCCGCCGCGGCCCATGCCGCCGTGCCGGCTGCGCCGCCGGCCACGGCAGCGCCGCACCAGGGTCAGCGCGTGTTGTTCCTCAACGCTTACGATTATGGCCGCGCCGGCGTCGAATCGTACACGCGCACCTACGTGGCCGCCATGGTCGCCGCGGGCCTGGCCAGCGAAGACATCATGGTCGAGCACCTGAACCTGAATACCCAGGGCGACCCGGCGCTGCGCAATGAGATGCGTGATTTGTTGCTTTTAAGATACACCCAGATGATGGGTCGCAAGGCCGACCTGATCATCGCCATGCAGCAGCCGGCGCTCGATTTTTTGCTGTCGGACCTGGCGTCGCTGGCGCGCGGCGTGCCCGTGCTGGCGATTAACACCTCGGGCAAGGCCTTGCCGGCCGGCAGCCCGGCAGCCATCTGGCAGCAAAAGGCGAATGTCGATTTTCCCGGTACCCTGGCGCAAGCCATGGCGCTGTTCCCGAAGACCAAAACCATCGTCATGGCCGTCGGCGTGAGCGAGGCCGACCAGGCCTTGAAGCGCAACATGCAGCAGGCGGCGCAGGCGTGGCATGGCAAGGTGGCCATGCGTTATCTCGATGACCTGACCCTGGAACAGATGCGCGCGGCGGTGGCACACTTGCCCGCCGGCACGCTGCTGGTGGCGGGCAATGTCAACCGCGACGTGGACGGCAACATCGCTACGCCCGTGCAGTTCTCCGCGCAACTGGCGCGGCTGGCCAATGTGCCCGCCTTCGGCATGTATAACGCGACGGTCGGCAAGGGCATCCTGGGCGGCTCCATCCTGCATATCGAACAGGCCGCGCAGCAGGTGGCGCAGATGTCGCTGGCAGTGTTGGCCGGCAAGGCGCCTGCCGCGCCGGGCCCCTTGCTGCCGCCGGCGCGCCCTGTGCCCATGTATGACTGGGACCAGCTGCAGCGCTGGGATGCGGATATCAGCCGGCTGCCGCCGCACACCCTGTTTTTCAACCGCCCGCCGCAGCTGTGGCATGAACACCGCGTCGCCGTGCTGTCGGTTGGCGCCGTGTTTCTCGCCATGGCGTGCATGCTGAGCGCCTTGCTGCTGCAGCGCCGCCGCCTGCGCCGCGCCGAGAGCGATGCGCGCGAAAGCGAACAGCGCTTCCGCATCCTCGTCGAGCATGCGCCTGAAGCCATCGTTGTGTACGACCTGGACCAGGACCGCTTCATCGACGCCAACAGCAGCGCGCAGCGCATGCTGGGAATGTCGCGCGAAGCGCTGCTGGCGCGTGGTCCGTTCGACCTGTACACCGGCGAGCAGCCCGATGGCTTGCCGCTGGGACTGATGATGGAAGAGCATCTGCGCCGCGCCATGCTGGGTGAGCCCATCCTGGTTGAACGCAATGTGCGGCGCGCAGACGGCAGCATCTTTCCCTGCGAAGTGCGGCTCGTGCGCCTGCCGATGGAAGGGCGGCGCCTGGTGCGCAGCGGCATTGTCGACATTTCCGAGCGCAAGCACAGCGAGCAGGAACTGCTCGGCTACCGCGACCATCTGGAGGAACTGGTGCAGCAGCGCACGGCGGCCCTGTCGGTGGCCGTCACCGAGGCCGAATCGGCGAACCGCGCGAAAAGCGTCTTCCTGGCCAACATGAGCCATGAATTGCGCACGCCCTTGAATTCCGTGATCGGCTTTTCGCAGATGATGGCCGATTCGAGCAGCATGTTCGAGGAAGAAAAGCATAACCTGGCGATCATCAACCGCGCCGGCCATCATTTGCTGACCTTGATCAACGATATCCTGGAATTGTCGAAAATCGAGGCGGGCCGCATGCAGCTGCAAGCGGGACCCGTGGACTTGAATGGCTTGCTCGACGAGGTGCTCGAGATGGTACGCATGCGTTCTAGCGACCAGGGCATCGCGCTGCTGCTCGAGCGTGACGGCGTGCCGCCGCTGGTGCGCCTCGATGGCGCCAAGCTGCGCCAGGTGCTGTTGAATTTGCTGTCGAACGCGCTCAAGTTCATCGAGCAGGGCAGCGTGACCCTGTCGCTGGCGTGCCAGACGGGCGGCGATGGGCAAGTGACGCTGACGTTTGCCGTGCGCGATACGGGCAGCGGCATCGCGGAAGAAGACCTGGAACGCATCTTTGAACCGTTCGTGCAGGCCGACAGCGCGGTGGCGCAGGCCGGCACGGGGCTGGGGCTGACCATCTCGCGCGAATTCGTGCGCCTGATGGGCGGTGAGCTGCGCGTCGAATCGACGCTGGGCGCCGGTTCCAGCTTCAGTTTCGAGCTGCGCGCGCCGGTGCTGCAGCAAGCGGCCATCGCATCGCTGGCGCCGGGCCGCGTGGCGCGCCTGGCACCGGCCCAGCGGGGGCGCATGGTGTTGCTGGTCGACGATGACGACAACTGCCGCAAGCTGCTGGCCGGCTTGCTGGCGCCGCTGGGTTTTCAGCTGCACGAGGCGGCGGGCGGCGTGCAGGCGCAAGCCATGCTGGCGGCGCAGCGCTACGACATGGTGCTCAGCGACTGGCGCATGCCGGACATGGATGGCCTGACGCTGACGCGCTGGCTGCGCGCGCAGCCGGCGCTGGTGCAGCCGCGCCTGGTGATCATGACCGCCTCCGCCTTCGAGGAGGAAAAGCAGGAGGCGCTGGCTGCCGGCGCCGATGGCTTCCTGCGCAAACCGATCGAGCAGGAGCACCTGTTCGCCATGCTGGAGCAGCAGCTGGGCCTGCGTTTCCAGCGCACAGCCGCCACGCCGCCGCGCGTGCCGGCGGCCGCCTTTGACTTGCAGCAGGCGCTGGGCCAGCTGGGCGCGGCCGAGCGTCAGGCGCTGCTCGACTCCGTGCATGCTCTCGATTTGCGGCGCAGCGCCATCGTGCTGGCCGGCGTGGCGACCAGCCTGCCGCAGCTGGCCGCGCACATCGCCGCCATGCTGGAACAGCATCAGTACCAGCCGCTGTGCGCCTTGCTGGCGCAGCTGGCCAGCGAGCCGCAGGGCGAAGACGCATGACGATGCACGCCTCCAAGGGCGCGCGCCTGGGTGGCGTGTCCATCGTGCTGGCCGTCAGCGTGGCGCTGACCTTTGTCGTCACCGCGCTGCTGCTGGTGTTTGCCGTGCTGTTTTACCAGTCCGAACGCGAGCAGCGCTGGCAGCAGCTGCATCGCAGCCTGGCCGTGAGCGCGGACCAGCTGGCCGTGGCCATCGAACTGCCCTTGTGGAATCTCGATGAAAAGCAGATGCAGGCCATCATGCGCAGCACGCTGGGCAAGCGCGACCTGGTGGCCAGCTCCCTGACGCCGGGCATCGGCAAGGAAACGCTGGTTTTGCGCCGCTCTGCGACTGGCGCCATCGACAGCTTCTTCTCCCTGTCTGCGGAACCTGGCTGGCTGGTGCAGCGGCGCTCCGTGATAATGGGCGGGCAAGTCATCGGCAGCGTTGCCGTGTATGCGACGCCGGCCTTGCTGCACGCGCAGCTGCGGCAGCGCGCGCTGGGCATCGGCGCCATGATCGTGGCGCTCGACGTGATCCTGGTGGCCAGCATCTGGCTACTCATGTGGTGTCTGATGCTCAAGCCCCTGAAGGCGATCGGCCAGTATGCGGCAGGCATCCAGGCCGGGCAGGGCGAAGCGTTCGGTACGCCGCCGAAAGCGTGGTTCCTGGGCGAGCTGCGCACCTTGTACCGTTCCATCCGCGATATGGTGGCGCTGCTCGACAGCCGCTACCGCGCCTTGCAGCGCAGCGAGGAACGCGTGCAGATGGCCACCGGCGCGGCCAGCATCGGCATCTGGGACTGGAACGTCATCAACGATGCCTTGCAGTGGGATGAACAGATGTACGCGCAGTTCAGGGCCGATGCGGACAGCACCATGGCGCCGGCGGCGATCTGGCGCGCGGCGCTGGTGCCGGACGACGTGCCGGCCGCCAAGGAGGCCCTGCGCGCCGCACTGGGCGCCGGCCAGGCCTTCACGCACGAGTACCGCATCCTGTGGCCCGATGGCGCCATCCGCTATATCAAGGCAGATGCCGTGATCTTCCGCGACGGGCGGGGCCAGCCCATGCGCCTGGTGGGCTCGAACTACGACATCACGGCGCACCGCGAGGCCGAACTGGAACTGCTGCGCCATCGCCATCACCTGGAAGAACTGGTGGCCGAACGCACGAGCGCCTTGTCGGTGGCCGTCAGCCAGGCGCAGGCGGCGAACCGTGCCAAGAGCACCTTCCTGGCGAACATGAGCCATGAACTGCGCACGCCCTTGAATTCCGTGATCGGTTTTTCGCGCCTGATGGCCGCCTCGCCAAACATGCAGGACGATGAAAAGCGCAACCTGGCCATCATCCACCGCTCCGGCAATCATTTGCTCACCCTGATCAATGAAATCCTCGAACTGTCGAAGGGCGAGGCGGGGCGCCTGCACGCGCAGACGGCCGTGGTGGCGCTGGCGCCCCTGTTGCAGGAAGGGATGGACATGCTGGGCATGCGCGCCGAGCAGCAAGGACTTGTCCTGCGCCTCGATTGCGCGGACTTGCCGGCGGCCGTGATGCTCGACGCGACGCGCTTGCGCCAGGTGTTGCTGAACCTGATGTCGAACGCCGTCAAGTTTGCGGGCGGCGGCGAAGTCACCTTGCGCGTGCGCGGCGAACGGCGCGATGGCGATCAATGGATGCTGTCGTTCGCCGTCAGCGACACGGGCATCGGCATCGCTCCGGAGGACCAGCAGCGCATCTTCGAGCCCTTCGTGCAGGCCGACAGCGCGGGACCGAAGGATGGCACGGGCCTGGGCCTGGCCATCTCGCGCGAATTCGTACAGTTGATGAAAGGCGAACTGACGGTGGAATCGACGCCGGGGCAGGGCGCCACCTTCCGCTTCAGCATTCCCGCGCAGGCGGCCGAGGCGCCCGAGCAGGTGTCCGTGCCACTGACCGTGGCGCCGGCGTCCGAGGCGCCGCCGGCACTGCAGGCGCAAGACTTGTTGCTGCTGGCCGGGGAAGAGCGCGCGGCCTTGCTGGTGGCGTTGCGCGAATTGAATCTGGCCAGGGTGGCCCTGCTGCTGGGCGCCTTGCCGCCGGCGGCGGCACCCGTGCTGGCGCCGCTGCAGGCCATGCTCGACCAGCATCAGTACCGCCAGCTGTGCGAATTGCTGGAGAATGAGGGCGTGCTGGCGCACGCTTGAAAAGTGTGGGCTGACAACATCGAATTCGATGAAAAGACGGACTAAGTGCCGCCAATGGATGGTGCTAAATTGCAATAAAGATTATGATGATAGTACGTAGTTCATCGCAAAGAAATGTCTTGTCCGGCGCGGCAGCCGACCGCCGCGCCTCATCCAAAGCTGAGAGAACTACTACATGCACCGCGATTTTTCGGAAGTGAATGCTAAGGGCGAAGTACTGATCGTTGAAGATACGCCGGCTTCTCTGAAGCTGTTGAGCGATTTGCTGGGCGGCGCCGGCTATGCGGTGCGCCAGGCGCCGAACGGCGAACTGGCCCTGTGGACGGCCCAGGCGCGCCCGCCGGAGCTGATCCTGCTCGACGTGCGCATGCCTGGCCTCGACGGCTTTGAAGTCTGCCGCCGCCTGAAGGAGATACCGTCCCTGCGCCAGGTGCCGGTGATCTTCCTGTCGGCCCAGTACGATACGGACGACAAGGTGCGCGGGTTTGCGCTGGGTGCCGTCGACTTTATCGCCAAGCCTTTCCAGGCCGAGGAAATCCTGGCCCGCACCGACGCCCACGTGCGTCTGGCGCGGGCGCAGCTGCAGCTGGCGCAGGAGCGCGCCAACCTGGAGCGGCGCGTGGCCGAACGCACGGCCGAACTGGAACAGGTGGCCAGCACCCTGGCGCGCGAAGTGCAGATCCGCCGCGCCAATGAAGAATTGCTGCGCCTGTCGGGCCAGGTCTTCGAAGCGACCCAGGACGCCATCCTGATCACGGATCCGACCGGCATCATCGTCACCGCCAATCCTGCCTTCACGCGCATCACCGGCTACGCGGCGCAGGAGGTGGTGGGCACCGACATCATGCGCCTGCACGCCGAACACACGGGCGAAGCGGTGCTGCTGGCCTTGCGCCAGGGCTTGCGCAGCAGCGCTTGCTGGTCGGGCGAGGTGCAGACGCGGCGCAAGAGCGGCGACACCTATCCCTGCCTGCTCAGCGTCTCCACCGTGCACGGCCCAGATGGCGCCGTCGTCAACTACATCGGTGTCTTCCTCGATATCAGCGAGCGCAAGGCCGAGCAGCATCTGATCGATTTCCTCTCTTACCACGATGCGCTGACGGGCTTGCCGAACCGCGTGCTGCTGCGCGAGCGCTTCGAACAGGCGCGCGCCAACGCCCTGCGCGACAGCCAGCAGGTGGTGCTGATGTGCCTGGACCTGGACCGCTTCAAGAACATCAATGATTCGCACGGCCAGGCCGTGGGCGACAAGGCGCTGCAAGTGGTGGCGCGTTTCCTGTCCGGCTGCGTGCGCGAGGGCGACACGGTGGTGCGCCAGGGCGGCGACGAATTCCAGATCCTGCTGCAGGACGATGCCCTGCTGGGGCGTACCCTGGGGCTGGCGCAAACCATCCTGGCCGGCTTGCGCGAAGAACTCAGCGTCGATGGCGAGCGCCTGGCGCTGACGACCAGCATCGGCATCGCCATGTGCCCGGCCGATGGCGACAGCCTCGACGACGTGCTGCGCCACGCCGACACGGCCCTGGTGCGCGCCAAGGAAATGGGGCGCGACCATTATGCCTTTTTCACGGAGCGCATGGGCAGCGATATCCGCGCCCGCCTGGCCATGCAGCAGCAACTGCGCGGCGCCATCGGCCGCGACGAATTCGCCGTGCACTACCAGCCGCAGATGTGTTTGCGCACGGGCGCCTTGCTGGGCGCGGAAGCCTTGCTGCGCTGGGATAACCCGGTGCTGGGCAAGGTGCCGCCCGGCCTGTTCATCGCCCTGGCCGAGGAATACGGCTCGATCACGGCCATCGGCGAATGGGTGCTGGAAAGCGTCTGCGCGCAGATCCGCGCCTGGCACGACGCGGGCCTGGGCAGCATCAAGGTGGCCGTCAACCTGTCCGGCAAGCAGTTCGCACAGGACCGCACGGTGCCTTTCGTCGAAGCGACTTTGCGCAAATACGGCATCGCGCCTGCCTGCCTGGGTATCGAGATCACGGAAAGCACGGTGATGGGCGACCCGGACAAGGCAGTGGCGGCCCTGACGCGCCTGAAGGATATCGGTGTGGGCATTTCGCTCGACGACTTCGGCACTGGCTATTCCAGCCTGGGCTATTTGAAACGCTTTCCCATCGATGTGCTGAAAATCGACAAATCCTTCGTCGACGACGTTACCACCAGCAGCAGCGATGCGGCCATCGCCCGTTCCGTCATCTCGCTGGCGCACAACCTGGACATGCGCGTCATCGCCGAAGGCGTGGAAACGCGCGAGCAGGTGGCCTTCCTGACGGAACACGGCTGCGACGAAATGCAGGGCTATTATTTCAGCCGGCCCCTGGCCGCGGAAGCTTTCACGGCCTTGCTGCGCGAACGGCGCACTCTGGCCGTGGCCTGAGAAGCAGCCCTTTAAAGGGCTGGCTCTCAGCGCTGCGGTGCGGCCGATGCACCATGCCGGTGCGTCCGCTGCAGCGCGGTGCAGGATTCTCACGTTTCCTTTCCCTGACGCTGGCACATATCCTGCTTAGGTAATCGCTTATTTACGCGATTGCCCCGCATGCCAGACAGTACCCATCCAGCCATGCCCTCACAGGCCAGCGCACACGGCGCCTGGCAGGCGCACCTGCGTCTGGGTTTTGCGCTGCACGATGGCGTCAGCCGCCTCGTCGAGCGCACGCACAGCGGCCCCCTGCGCGTGCAAAAGCCCCTGTATCCGGAAGGCGATGCCGTCTGCCACGCCATCATCATCCATCCGCCCGGCGGCGTGGTGGGCGGCGACCAGCTGGCCGTCGACGCCACGGTGGGCGAGGGCGCGCACGCCCTGCTTACCTCGCCGGGCGCCGCCAAGTGGTACCGCGCGAACGGTCACGTCTCGGGCCAGCACCTCGTGCTTCGCGCGGGCAGGGGCGCGGCCATCGAGTGGCTGCCGCAGGAGAGCATCTTCTTCGACCAGGCGTGCGTGCGCCTGCGCCACGAGGTGGAACTGGCGCTGGACGCCAGCTACATCGGCTGCGACATCGTCTGCCTGGGCCGCAGCGCCTCAGGCGAAATTTTTAACACGGGCAGCATCAGCCAGCAGGTGCAAATCCGCCGCGGCGGCAAGCTGCTGTGGTGGGAGCAGGGCGTGCTGGCCGGCGGCGGTGCGCTGATGGCCAGCCCACTGGGACTGGGGGGCACACGGTGTGCGCCACCCTGATCGCCGTCGGCACGCCCGTTTCCGCCGCCGTGCTGGCCGCCGTGCGCGAGATCGCCGTGCCGGCCGGCGCCGCATTTGGCGCCACGCACATGAAAGCGCTGGTGGTGGTGCGCCTGCTGTGCGGCGACAGCGAGGCCGCGCGCACGATCATGCTGGCCGCCTGGCAGTTGCTGCGCCCCGCCATGCTGGGACGCGCCGCCGTCGTACCCCGCATCTGGAACACTTAATCAGGAAAGAAGCGCAAGGAAAACCATGGACCTGACTCCCCGCGAAAAAGACAAGCTGCTCATTTTTACGGCCGCACTGCTGGCCGAACGGCGCCTGGCGCGTGGCTTGAAATTGAATTATCCGGAAGCGGCGGCCCTGATCAGCGCGGCCATCATGGAAGGGGCGCGCGATGGCAAGTCGGTGGCGCAGCTGATGTCGGACGGTACGAAAATACTCTCGCGCGCGGACGTCATGGACGGCATCGCCGAGATGATCCCCGATATCCAGGTGGAAGCGACCTTCCCCGATGGCAGCAAGCTGGTGACCGTGCACCACCCGATACCGTAGTTTTTTGAGCGGCCAGGGCGCCACCCGCGCCATGGCTGTTTTTTGCGCCGGCGACCGGCCGGCAAGCATAACGCGATCTTTGAAGGAGTCCTCTCATGACCCCAGGTGAATACAAATTGGAAGAAGGTGAAATCAGCTTGAATGTCGGGCGCGCCACGGCCACCGTGGTGGTGGCCAACCGGGGCGACCGGCCGATCCAGGTCGGCTCGCACTTTCACTTTTTCGAGGTCAATCCGGCGCTGGCCTTCGAGCGCTGGCGCGCCTACGGCATGCGCTTGAACATCACGGCCGGCACGGCCGTGCGCTTCGAGCCGGGCCAGCAGCGCACGGTGGAGCTGGTGGCGCTGGCGGGCGAGCGCAAGGTCTACGGCTTCAATGGTGAAGTGATGGGCGAACTGCAAGACACTCCACCGGGAAAGGATTGAGATGGCCAGCATTCCCCGCAGCGCGTATGCCGAAATGTTCGGCCCCACCAAGGGCGACCGCATCCGCCTGGCCGACACGGAATTGTTCATCGAGATCGAGCATGACTATGCGATCTACGGCGAAGAGGTGAAATTCGGCGGCGGCAAGGTGATCCGCGACGGCATGGGCCAGTCGCAGCGCTGCGCGGCCGAGGTGATGGATACCGTCATCACGAACGCCGTCATCCTCGACCACTGGGGTATCGTGAAGGCGGACATCGGCTTGAAAAATGGCCTGATCTTCGGCATCGGCAAGGCGGGCAATCCGGACATTCAGCCTGGCGTGACGCTCCCTATCGGCGGCGCGACCGAGATCATCGCCGGCGAAGGCCTGATCGTCACTGCCGGCGGCGTCGACACGCATATCCATTTCATCTGCCCGCAGCAGATCGAGGAAGCGCTGATGAGCGGCGTGACCACCATGCTGGGCGGCGGCACAGGGCCTGCCGTCGGCACGGCAGCCACCACCTGCACGCCGGGGCCGTGGCACCTGCACGCCATGCTGGCGGCGGCCGACGCGTTTCCCATGAACCTGGGCTTCATGGGCAAGGGTAACGTCAGCTTGCCGCTGCCGCTGGAAGAGCAGGTACGCGCGGGCGCCATTGGCCTGAAACTGCACGAAGACTGGGGCAGCACGCCGGCCGCCATCGACAACTGCCTGTCGGTGGCCGACCGCATGGATATCCAGGTGGCGCTGCACAGCGATACCCTCAACGAAGGCGGCTTCCTCGAACACACGCTGGCCGCCTTCAAGGACCGCACCATCCACACCTTCCATACGGAAGGGGCGGGCGGCGGCCATGCGCCCGATATCATCGCCGCCGTGGGGCAGGCCAACGTGCTGCCCTCGTCGACCAACCCGACGCGACCCTTCACCATCAACACGCTCGACGAGCATCTGGACATGCTGATGGTGTGCCACCACCTGGACCCGGCCATTGCCGAGGACGTGGCCTTTGCCGAGTCGCGCATCCGCCGCGAAACCATCGCCGCGGAAGATATTCTGCACGACATCGGCGCCATCTCCATGATGTCGTCCGACTCGCAAGCCATGGGGCGTGTCGGCGAAGTGATCATGCGCACCTGGCAGACGGCGCACAAGATGAAGGTGCAGCGGGGACCTCTGGCGCCCGACACGGCGCGCAGCGACAACTTCCGCGCCAAGCGCTACATCGCCAAGTACACCATCAACCCGGCCATCACGCATGGGATATCGCACGTGGTGGGTTCCATCGAAGCGGGCAAGATCGCCGACCTGGTGCTGTGGAAGCCGGCCTTCTTTGGCGTCAAGCCGTCGATGATTTTAAAGGGGGGCATGATCGCCGCCGCGCAGATGGGCGACCCGAACGCCTCGATCCCCACGCCGCAGCCCGTGCACTATCGCATGATGTTCGGCGCCTTTGGCGGCGGCCTGAAAAAGTCGTTCACCTTTGTCTCGCAGGCGGCCTACGACCTCGATATCGGCCACCAGTTGAAACTGAATAAATCCGTCATCGCCGTGAAGAACATGCGCGGTTTGCGCAAGCACGACATGATACACAACAGCGCCACGCCGCACATGGAAGTGGACCCGGAAACCTACGCCGTGCGCGCCGACGGCCAGCTGCTCGTGTGCGAGGCGGCCGCCGTGCTGCCGATGGCGCAGCGCTATTTTCTATTTTAAGCAGGAGATATCATGCTCACATTGCATACCAAGCTGGCACCTGGCGATGAACGCGCGCCGTTTGCGCAACTGGTGCTGCCCTACGACCAGCGCGAAAAATGCCGGCTGCGCGCCGTGCTGTCGAATGGCGAGGAGGTGGCCGTGTTCACCGTGCGCGGCACGGTGCTGCGCGACGGCGAGCGCATGACGGGGCCGGATGGCCAGGTGGTGCAGATCGTCGCCGCGCGCGAGCCGACTTACCTGGTGCGCTGCCTGGATGCGCATACCCTGCTGCGCTGCGCCTTTCACCTGGGTAACCGCCACACGCAGGCGCAGGTGGGCGACGGCTTTCTGCGCATCCGCAAGGACGTGGTGCTGAAGGAAATGCTGGAAGGCTTGCAGGCGACCGTGACGGAAGAAAGCGCGCCGTTCGAGCCGGAGGCGGGCGCGTATGGCGGCGGCCATGGGCACCACGACGGCCACGGCCAGCATTTGCTGGCGCCCGTGCCGCTGCGGCAGAAAATCCACCGCCCCAGCGATACCCCTGGCACCGCATGATGCAGGCATCGGCCCTGCTGCATTTGCTGCAGTTCGCCAGCCCGGCCCTGCCGATCGGCGCCTACAGCTATTCGCAGGGGCTGGAAGCGGCGCTCGAATCGGGCCTGGTGACGGATGCGGCCACGGCGCGCGAGTGGATCGCCCAGCATCTGGCGCAGGTGGTGGCGCGCTGGGAAGCGCCCCTGTGCTGGCGCTTGATGCAGGCGTTCGAAGCGCAGGATCTGTGCGCCGTGCAGCGCTGGAGCGAACGTTTCATCGCCTCGCGCGACACGGCGGAATTTCGCGCCGAGACCATCCAGATGGGCTATTCATTGACCAAGCTGCTGGCCGAGCTGGGCGTGGCCGACGGCGTCCTGATCGACATGCTGCAGGGACAGCCGGAAGTGGCCCTGCCGACGGCCTATGCCTGCGCCGTGGCGGCACTGGCCATTCCGCGCGAGCAGGCGCTGCTGGCCATGCTGTTCGCCTGGGCGGAAAACCAGGTGCTCGTCTGCGTAAAATCCGTGCCGCTGGGGCAGGTGGCGGGCCAGCGCCTGCTGCTGTCGCTGCGGCCCGAGCTGGAAGCGGCGGCCCTCACGGCGCAAACGTTACAAGACGACGAGATGGGCAACTGGGCGCCCGGCCTGTCGCTGCTGTCGATGCGCCACGAAGTGCAGTACAGCCGCCTGTACCGTTCCTGAATCATTCTATGAGAGAGCAAAAATGACATCGATCACCTCCAATCCGCTGCGCGTGGGCATCGGCGGGCCCGTCGGCTCGGGCAAGACGGCCCTGTGCGAAATGCTGTGCAAAGGCATGCGCGAACGCTACGACATGGCCGTCATCACGAATGACATCTACACCAAGGAAGACATGGAAATCCTGCTGCGCGCCGACGCCTTGCCGGCCGAGCGCCTGATGGGCGTGGAAACGGGCGGCTGCCCGCACACGGCCATCCGCGAAGACGCGTCCATCAACCTGGAAGCCATCGCGCGCATGCAAGCCGATTTTCCGAATCTCGATTTGATCCTGGTCGAATCGGGCGGCGATAACCTGGCCGCCACCTTCAGCCCGGAATTGTCGGATCTGACCATTTACGTGATCGACGTGGCCGGCGGCGAAAAAATCCCGCGCAAGGGCGGGCCCGGCATCACGCGTTCCGATTTGCTGATCATCAACAAGACGGACCTGGCGCCATACGTGGGCGCCAATCTGGACGTGATGGCGCAGGACGCCAAGCGCATGCGCGGCGAGCGCCCCTTCGTGTTTACCAATCTGCGCAGCGGCGACGGCGTGCAGATCGTCATCGATTTTATCCGCGAGCAAGGTTTGCTCGATCAACCAGGCAAGGAGCTGCAATGAGCGCAAGACTGATGAAGAAAACAGCCGCCGTGGCGGCCCTGTGCCTGTTAGCCTTGCCCGCCATGGCCCACCCCGGTCATGGCGAGAGCGCCGGCTTCCTCGCCGGTTTCGCCCATCCGTTCACGGGCATCGACCATTTGCTGGCCATGCTGGGCGTGGGTCTCTGGGGCGGCCAGCAACGCCGCGGCTGGGGTCAGCCGGCCACTTTCCTCGGCATGATGCTGCTCGGTGCGCTGGCCGGCATGGCGGGCTTGACGGTGCCCGGGCTGGAAACGGGTATCGCCGCCACGGTGGCGCTGGTCGGGCTGGCCATCGCGCTGGCGCTGGCCTTGCCGAACTGGCTCGGCATGGGATTGGTGGGCATGTTTGCGCTGGCGCATGGCAATGCGCATGGCCAGGAATTGCCGGCCGCCTCAGCCGCGTGCGGTTTCATGCTGGCCTCGGCCACCTTGCTGTGTGCGGGACGTTTTATCGGCCAGGTACTTGCCGAGCGCGTGCTGCGCCTGGCCGGCGTGGCCTTGACGGCTGCCGGCGTGGTGCTGATGGGGCTTGCTTAGTCGTTTAAGCGCCAGGGCGCTTGTCGGACAGCACGATGGGTGCCGCTTTTTCAGGATGCAAGCCATGGTGGCCCGCATACACGGCGGCGATGGCGGCCATGTCGGCGTCCTTGTCGCCCGTCAAATATAAATGGTCGACGACGCCCAGCACCTTGTTCGGATAGTCGATATAGACCAGCAGCAAGGGCACCTTGGCGGCCACGGCCAGGTGATAAAAGCCGCTTTTCCAGTTCGGACGGTAGCTGCGCGTCGCTTCCGGCGTGATGGCCAGCCAGTACCAGTCGGCGGCCAGCATGCGTTCAGCCTGGCGCTGGATCGTGCCGCTGGTGGTGCTGCGGTCGACGGGTTCGCCGCCGAGGTAGCGCAGCACCTTGCCCATCGGGCCGCGGAACAAGGAATCCTTGGCCAGCCAGCGGAACGGCAGCGACAGCGCCCATTTGCCGAACAGGCCTACCATGAAATCCCAGTTGGACGTGTGCGGGTAGACGACGGCGATGCCGCGCGGCCCCGGCAAGGGGCGAAAGCGCATGCGCCAGCCGAACAGGTGCAGCACGCGCAGCGCGCAACGCTGGTGCCAGGTCGGCAAGTCGCCCGCTTGTACAAATAAATCGTCCATTGATACCCTTCAGTGAAACTGTTCTTAATGGGATGGCGCTGGTGGCCATTTTCCTTGAAGCAAAAATTCTGCGCAGGCATTCTATACGGGGCTGGCGATGGCGACAAGCAGCCGAGGCCGCTATTCATGCGGTGTCGGGGCTGTTGCTGCCGCTATTTTAACGATGCTTTGTCACTGCGTCGGGCACTAAATGTGCACAAAGTGGTCAAAACTTGATGCAGTGTTGATCCACCCGACAGGGAGCCATGGCATGAAAAACAGCATCGACGAGGTAAATGGGGAGCATGTGCGAACGGATAAAGTGATGGCCGAGCTCGTCGAGCGGGGCGTCGCTTTCCATCACACCCTGGGGCGGACGGTGGCGACAGCCTATTTGCGCGAGCACGCCGTACCGGTCGAAGTGATCCGCCGCGTCTTCAGCAGCGTGCAGGCGCGTCGTCCGGCGCGGCCGGCACGGCGTCGATGGCGCTGAAGGAGGGGGAACGGCAGTGAAGCGGCGGGCGCTGCGATCGTCACGCAGGCAGTTGCGTTGGTATCGTTGCGTCCGCCGTCGGGGAATGAGCAGCACAGTGCCGCTCAGGGGGGGCAGGGTGCCGTTCAGGCTTGTGCCGCCAGGGCCGGGTAGTCCGTGTAGCCAGCCGCATCCGGCGCGTACAGGGTATCCGGATTCAGCGGATTCAAGGGTGCGTCGCTGTGCAGGCGGATGGGCAGGTCGGGGTTGGCGATGAACCACAGGCCAAAGGCGACGGCATCGGCTTCGCCCTTGGCCAGCAAGGCTTCGGCCGCCGCCTTGTCCATTTTCTCATTGGCAATGTACACGCCGCCAAATTCCTGCTTCAGGTATGGACCCAGGCGGTCGTCACCCAGTGCTTCGCGTGCGCAGATGAAGGCGATGCCCCGTTTGCCCAGCTCGCGTGCCACATAGCCGAAGGTGGCGCGCGGGTTCGAGTCGCCCATGTCGTGCGCATCGCGGCGTGGCGCCAGGTGCATGCCCACCTTGTCCGCGCCCCATACGTCGATGCACGCGTCCGTCACTTCCAGCATCAGGCGGGCGCGGTTTTCAATCGAGCCGCCATAGTTGTCGGTGCGCAAGTTGGTGCTGTCTTGCAGGAACTGGTCGAGCAAGTAACCATTGGCGCCATGGATTTCCACGCCGTCAAAGCCCGCTTTCTTCGCGTTCTCGGCGCCAAGGCGGTAAGCCGCCACGATGCCGGGAATCTCTTCCGCGTCCAGTGCGCGCGGCGTGACGAATTCCTGTTTCGGACGCAGCAGGCTGACATGGCCGGCCGGCTTGATGGCGCTGGGGGCCACGGGCAAGTCGCCATCGAGGAAGACGGGTGCGGAAATGCGGCCCACATGCCACAGTTGCAGCACGATCAGGCCGCCAGCGTCATGCACGGCCCGGGTGATGTGTTTCCAGCCTTCCACCTGTTCCTCGGACCAGATGCCCGGCGTGTCGGCATAGCCTACGCCCTGCGGCGTGACGGCCGTCGCTTCCGAAATGATCATGCCGGCCGAAGCACGCTGCGTGTAGTACTCGGCCATCAGGGCGTTGGGCACGCGGCCCGGATTGCCAGCGCGCGAACGCGTCAGCGGCGCCATGATGATGCGGTTTTTCAGTTGCAGGCTGCCAATGGTGATGGGATCGAATAAAGTTGCCATGATTTTCCTTGTGGGTGCCGGTCAGGCGTCAATGTGAAGGGAGTGCGACGGTAGTGCTTATTTACAAGCCTATCTATAAACCTTGCTGCATGTGGTCGAGAAAGGCCGCGATGGTGGCTTCGTTGCGGCTGAAGAAACTCCATTGGCCCACCTTGGTTGCCGAAATCAGGCCTGCCTTCTGCAAGCTGGCCAGGTGCGCCGAGACCGTCGATTGCGACAGGTTCAGGCGGCGGTCGATCAGGCCGGCGCATACGCCCAGGTGCAGCGGGTGCTCCTGCTCCTGGAAATACTGCTGCGGTTCCTTGAGCCATTGCAAAATCTGCCGGCGCACCGGATTGGCCAGCGCCTTGTGGATGGCGTCGATATCCATGTTGTTTCTCCTGAACATACAATTCGCCTTTCAGCGATGTATATATCGTGTTTTCCAAATTCTAATATCGTCATCTTACGATATAAATGAAAAGCGTGCCGGCGGCGCGCGTTTTTGAAGGCTCAGGCGGGGAGGGGATTGCGCTGCAGCACGGCAGGGCCCGTCAGCACGATGCGCACCAGGTCCACCTGGCGCTGGGCGCCGGCCTTGGCGGTGGCGCTCTTGATCTGGGTGCGTGCCGTGTGGATGGAAATGCGCTGGCGTTCGGCGTATTCCTGCAAGGAATAGCCGTTGACGAGCGCTTCCGTCAAGCGTGCCTCGGCCATTGTCATGCCATAGAAATTGCGCAGGGTGGCCGCCAGGGAGGTGATCAGGTCGCTGCTGTCGCTGAGGAACACGGCGATGGCGCTGGCCGAGCCGAACGGGCTGTGCCATGAGGGCAGGGGCGTGACGCGCAGGCGTAACTGTTCTCCCGTCAAGCCGTTCAGCTTGAGCACGCCACCGGGCCGCCTGCCGCCGTCGTACCCGTTTGGGCTGCCTCGTGCAGCATGCGCCGCAGTGCGCCGTTGTCCGCTTCGCGCGGGCAATACAGGGGCGCGCCTTCGCGTAGCTGCAGTAAGCGCGTCGAAGCCGTCATCGCTAGCGCCCGCTCGTTGGCGTATAACAATTGCGACGTGGCGTCGAGCAACAGCACGCCAAACGGCAGCAATTCCAGCACTTGGGTGGAGCTGTTGGATAACACTTCCAGCCGGCGCAGCTTGCGCTGCAGGGCAAAGGCTGTTTGCAGGTGGGGCATCAGGCTGCGGATCAGCGCCAGCTCGCCCGCCTCGTAGGCGCCCGCCCGTTCGCGGCGCACCACGGTGACGTTGGTGGAGCGCTCGGCGCGCAATTCGACGATGGCCGCCGCAGTATAAAAGATGTCTTGCGGGCGCAGCCAGTCCGTCCAGTATTCGGTTTTCTTCAGGCAATGGTCGGGAAATAGCATGGAGCCGGTGACGACGGCGCCTTCGCGGTGCAGGGTGGCGTCCTCCAGCCAGACATTGCGCGCGCCGTAATAGCTGGCAAAGCTGGCCATGGCATCCGATTCGAAGCCATAGATGGCGGACAGGCCGCTACCTGGCAGCTGGACGTCGACCGAGCGGTTGCTGAAATCATTGGCCCAGATCAAGCCCGCGTGCGACTTCAGTTGTTGTGCGAAGGCGGCGAGGAATTGCGACCAGGCGCCATGCCGCGTGGCCGCTTCGTAGATCAGGGTAATCAGCGCCTGGCCGGCGACGGCGAGCGATGGCGTCATTGGCGATCCTCATGGCGGCAAGCGGTGGACAAGGCACATCTGGGGGCGGCCTTCGCTGCGGCCGCCCGACTTCCTTAGCGCGATTCCAGCCAGCTTTTGCCGCCGGAGGTGCACGTGCTGAGGCTAGCGTACTGACTCACATAGTTATAACCGCTGCCGCAGCCGCCTTCGCCGGATTTCACGGGGCCGTAGCAAGCGCCTTCATAGCTGAGCTTACCATTGACGGTGGTGCTTTTGACACAGAAATTGTAGTTGCTTGCCGTGGTGTTGTTGGGCAAGGTGGGGCCATTGTTTTGCCCGCAACCGAGTTCCTTGCTCACGCTGCGCGCATAGTCGACCATTTTCTGGTACGTGCCGCTGTAGTAGGTATCCGCCTTGGCCTTGTCGCCCTGCTTGCATGCGGCAACGAGGCTATCGTAGCCGGAGTCCGCCTGGTTGTAGTTGCCTGATACCTGGATGCCGCAGGCGCTGGCCTGCTTGCGTTCCGCATCGCTGATCAGATTGCTGTACTGGCAGGTTGACGAGGTGCCGCTGGTGCCACCGGCGCTGGTGGAGCCGCTGCCCGAGCCACTGTCGTCGCTGCCGCCGCCACCGCAGGCGGACAGCATGAGGCAGCCGAGCAAAGTGACGGCAAAGGTGGTTGGATGTGCTTGCATGATTTCCCCTGTGGACTGTGATTTGCCACCATGTGTCTGGTGGTATCTTTTTTATTGCTACAAGGAATTGTATCGGGCATGTTTTTTGGAAACATCACCCATTTGGGGTATGCGCAGGCGGAGCGGAGTGGGGTAGGGAAGGGCGGCCGGTTGGCCGCCCCGGCAGGAATCAGGCGAAGTGGAACAGCAGCAGGGCGATGACGGCAGGCACTGTTTGCAGGTAGAGAATGCGCATCATGACGGTCGCTGCGCCCCACACGCCGGCCACGGCGATGCACGCCAGGCCGAACACGGTAAACGCATGGGCGATGGCCGCGTCCGGGTGAAAAAAGCCCAGCGCCAGCGCGGCGACGAGAAAGCCGTTGTAACAACCCTGGTTCGACATGGCGGGACGCACGACCTCCGCCTTCTCCTTCGACAGGCCAAACACCTTGCGTCCGCGCGCATCGAACAGCACGGTTTCCAGCAGCACGATGTAGACGTGCAGCAGCAGGATGAGGGCGGTAAGGATTTGGGCCAGAAGTAGCATCATTGTTCCCGAGAATGAGTAGATGCGGCAATTATGCTGCCAAGTGCCTGTTTTTTGGCAACTTTCGATTAGAGCAGCGGCACTAGCGATAGTGTGCTTGGGGCAAGATTTTTCACCCAATGGTATACTTTTCCCTTTGCTCCTGTGGGGACGACCCCGCTCGAAGACGGGGCTGCATGGCGGGGACGACCCTGCCGCCTCGGGAGAAGTTATGGCGTGGATCATTCTGGTATTGGCGGGTTTGCTGGAAATCGGCTGGGCCATCGGCCTTAAATACAGTGCCGGTTTTACCCGCCTCGTGCCCTCAGTGCTGACGGCCATTTCCATGCTGGGCAGCGTGGTGATGCTGGGCCTGGCCTTGCGCACCTTGCCGCTGGGCACGGCCTACGCCATCTGGACGGGCATCGGCACCGTCGGTACGGCCATCTTTGGCATTATGATACTGGGCGAGCCGGCCAGTGCCGCGCGCATCGCGTGCATCGCCCTGATCGTGTCCGGCATCCTGGGCTTGAAACTGCTGAGCCCACAATAAAGGATGCAAGCATGAGCCTCGCCATGACGTATTTCTACCTGGCCATCGCTATCGTTGCCGAAGTGATCGCCACCAGCGCCTTGAAGGCATCGGACGGCTTCAGCCGCTTGTGGCCCAGCATCATCACCGTGGTGGGCTACAGCATCGCCTTCTGGTGCTTGTCCCTGACCTTGAAGGTCATTCCTACCGGCATCGTCTACGCGATCTGGTCGGGCGTGGGCATCGTGCTCATCTCCGCCGTCAGCTGGTTCTGGTTCAAGCAAAGCCTCGATACGCCGGCGCTGATAGGCCTGGGGCTGATCATTGCCGGCGTGCTCGTTATCAACCTGTTTTCAAAATCCGTCGGCCACTAATCAAAAGCTGGTGGCAACCCGCGCCAGGTAATACCACTCGGCATTCGCCGCCGCGTTGACGTCGGGGAACAGGATGTAGGCGTCGAATTCGGCCGTCACGGGCGTGCCATCGGCGCGCACGCCAATCTGTTCACCTTGTTTGACCTTGTCAAAGCTGGACCAGGTCTTGATGAAGCGGTCGCCCGCATCGAGCTTGTCGTGCACGACGACCATGTTCAGCGCTTCCATGTCGGCGTCGGCGATGGCTTCCGGTTGCGGCGCATCGATGAAGCCGAGGAATGCCAGTGTGTTCATGATGGCGCGGTAAGCGACATCCGGTGCGGCAGGGTCAGCATGCTGGCCGCATTCCAGGGTCAAGGCGTAGCCACCCGTCGAGCGCATGTATTCGGTAGTACCCACGCCGTAACGCAAGACCAGGCCCACCTGGTCGCTATTGCCCAGGCGGCGCTGCACGCCCTGGCCATACGCATGCAGCCAGCCATCGACGAAGCGGCGCACGCCCAGGCGGCGTGCCAGTGCGCGCTCCTTGTCCTCATGTTGAAACGGTTGCAGCGGGCCGTCGTTGTTGCGCGGTCCCACCATGACGAAAGGCTGGCTGTCGGCATTGAACGAGTGCAAGTCCAGCAGCACGTCGTGCTGGCCCAGCAACGGGCACAGCCAATTAGCGATACGGTCTTCGAAATCCTGCGGATTGTCGTTCGGGAACAGGTTGCGGTTCAGGTTGCGGTCGCCGCTGCGCACGCCCTTGGCGTAAGCGAGCGGGTTGGTGATGGGCACGAAGGTGACGCTGCCAGCCATGATGGAGAGGGCGCCGCTGTCGAGTTCAGCCATCACGCGGTGGATGCCCTTGGTGCCGCAGGTTTCATTGCCGTGCACGGCGCCGGTGACGATCAGGCGCGGACCGCTGCCCTGGCCCGTGTAGTTGATGGATTTGAAATGGAGTGCGCTGCTCATGCTGGACATATCCTATGCTGTTGCGGGAAGGGAAAGCGGGGTCGGCATATTTTAGCGGGATTCGCCGTGGACGCCTGCAAAAAGTTGGCCGTGGCAACGTCCGGCATGGCATGATCGGCGCCACCGTTGTTTTTCCTTGCTGATATCCATGTCGTCATCTTCATCTTCCTCGCGCCTGCCTGGCCTCGACACCTTGCGCGCGCTGGCCATCGTGCTCGTCTTCATGAACCATTATTTGCTGTTCGTCAGCGAGGGCGGGGCGTTTGGTTTCTGGGGAGAAATCGGCTGGACAGGTGTGGACCTGTTCTTTGCTCTCAGCGGCTACCTGATTGGCAACCAGATATTCGCATCCTTGCGTAGCGAACGCGGCTTTTCCTTGCCCCATTTCTATGCGCGGCGCTTCCTGCGCACCTTGCCCAGTTTCTATGCCGTGCTGGCCCTGTATTATTTATGGCCCGCGTTTCGCGGCGACAGCGCGCTGCTGCCGCTGTGGAAATTCCTGACGTTTACGCAGAACATCAATTTGACGCCGGGCACGGCGTTTTCGCACGCGTGGTCCTTGTGCGTGGAAGAGCAGTTCTACGTGCTGCTGCCGGCCGTGGCCTTGCTTGTTGCCGCCTGCCGCAAGTCGCTGCTGTGGGCATGGCTGGCCGTGGCCGCCAGCTTTATCGTTGGCATGCTGGTGCGCGCCTCTCTGTGGGATGACTACGTGCAAGTGCCGCGCGGCGGCCTTGGCTATTACAAATACATTTATTACGCGTCGTGGTGCCGCTTCGACGAGCTGGTGGCGGGCGTGGCGCTGGCGCTGCTGAGAAACTACCATCCGGGCGCCTGGCTGCGCCTGACCTCGTATGGCAACCGCACCTTGCTGGCGGGTATTTTTGCTACGGCGCTGGTGTTTTATGTGTTTCTCGCCGATCACTATGGCTACTGGGTGACGGTGTTCGGCTATCCGGCCCTGGCGGCCAGTTTTACTTTATTGTTGATTGCGGCACTCAGCCCTGGCAGTGCGCTCTATAAACTGCGCGTGCCGGGCGCGGCCAGCCTGGCGTTGTGGTCGTATGCGATTTACCTGCTGCACAAGCAACTGTGCATTCTGCTGCGTCCCTTTTTGCAAGACTTTGGCTACGGGCCGGACGGTGCGCCGGCGATACTTGTCAGTATCGCTGTCAGCATCGCCACGGGCTGGCTTTTATATAGCTTGGTGGAAACGCCGTTCATGCGCTTGCGGGCACGCTACGTTCCCGCCAATCATGCGTGACGACTACATGTCGATGACGTCCAGTCCACGCGGCGTACCCACGAGTAACTCCAGGATGGCATGCACGCGCAGATACGTATCTTCCTGTTCGGTATTGAAGATCAGGCTGCGCAAGCCGGGCACGGCTTCCGTGATGTGGTCGCTGGCGTAGGCATTGATCAATAGCAAGACCAGGTCCGTGGCGCCCGCGCCGGGCTGGCGCCGCAGCCGGTCGTGGATCACGTTCAGCAGCGCGCGCTGCATGCGCGGCGTGGGATTGGTGATGTAGGCGAAGACGCTCGGCGTGTTCGTAATGGCCGCGCACAGGCGCCGTTCGATCTCGTCCGGCTTCACGTCGGAGGCGATATCGAAATACGCGGCTTCCCAGCGCGTGCGCGCATACGGGTGGCCGGGCGGGAAGGAGTCGGCCGTTTCAAAACCGCAGAGGCGGCTCAGGGTTTTCAGCCAGGCTAATATGGTGGAGTTCATGCCGCGATTCTAGCGGCATTCCGCGTGCGCCGGGCCTACTCTATATAAAGGGGGCTGACGCCCGGGAAGCGGATGAAAAACAGATTAAAGTTTCCTGTAAAACAGCCCTTGTCATTCTGGGAAAGCCTCTCTATAATGCTGGTCTTCGGGGCGGTTAGTTCAGCTGGTTAGAATACTTGGTCGACATCCAAGGGGTCGGGGATTCGAATTCCTCACCGCCCACCAGAATTTAGCAGTAAGTGGTTTTTAAGAGTTTTAAGCTGGCGCAAGCCGCAAGCGGTCATTTGAAATACAGTGATCAACAAAAGTTTTACGGGCGGTTAGTTCAGCTGGTTAGAATACTTGGTCGACATCCAAGGGGTCGGGGATTCGAATTCCTCACCGCCCACCAGAATGCAGTTAGAGAGAAAGGTAAAACCGGTTATGACACCGCGAACTACTACCAAGCTTTGGGAGTGACGCTAGTCGAACGGGTTTCCTTTGTCTCAAGAAAGTGAAAAACGCGGCTAGTCCGCGTTTTTTTGCGTCTGCGTTTTCCTTTCAGTTGTTTTACCCATCACACATTGCAGTTTTACCTGGCGCCAGCGCCGATATGGAGATCAATATGCTTACAATCCGACTTCCCGATGGTTCCGCCCGTCAATTTGACGGCCCGGTCACCGTGGCCCAGGTTGCGGCCAATATTGGTACCGGCCTGGCCAAGGCTGCCCTGGCCGGCAAGGTCGACGGCAAGCTGGTTGATACTTCCTATCTGATCGAGCAAGACGCGGAACTGGCGATTGTCACGGACAAGGACGCCGATGGTCTGGAAGTGATCCGTCACTCGACGGCCCACTTGCTGGCGTATGCCGTCAAGGAATTGTTCCCCGACGCGCAGGTGACCATCGGTCCCGTGATCGACAACGGCTTTTACTATGACTTCGCCTACAAGCGCCCGTTCACGCCGGAAGATTTGACGGCGATCGAAAAGAAAATGACGGAACTGGCCAAGAAGGACGAGCAAGTCACGCGCAAGGTTGTTGCACGCGACGAAGCCATCGCCTACTTCAAGAGCATCGGCGAAGCGTACAAGGCTGAACTGATCGGTTCGATTCCGGCCGACCAGGAAGTGTCGCTGTATTCCGAAGGCAAGTTCACGGACTTGTGCCGCGGTCCGCACGTGCCATCGACGGGCAAGCTGAAAGTGTTCAAGCTGATGAAGTTGGCTGGCGCCTACTGGCGCGGCGACTCGAAAAACGAGATGCTGCAGCGTATCTATGGCACGGCCTGGGCCAAGAAGGAAGACCAGGAACTGTATCTGCACAACCTGGAAGAGGCGGAAAAGCGCGATCACCGCAAGTTGGGCAAGCAGCTCGATTTCTTCCATTTCCAGGAAGAAGCGCCGGGCCTGATCTTCTGGCACCCGAAAGGCTGGTCGATCTGGCAGCAAGTCGAGCAATACATGCGCAATGTGTACCAGGTCAATGGCTATCAGGAAGTCAAGGCGCCGCAAATTCTGGACCGTGGCCTATGGGAAAAAACCGGTCACTGGGATAATTACCGTGAAAACATGTTCATCACGGAATCGGAAAACCGCGCCTATGCGCTGAAGCCGATGAATTGCCCTGGCCATATTCAGATTTTCAACAATGGCATGCGCAGCTACCGCGACCTGCCATTGCGCTACGGCGAGTTCGGTCAATGCCACCGCAACGAACCGTCGGGCGCCTTGCACGGCATGATGCGCGTGCGCGGCTTTACGCAGGATGATGGCCACATTTTCTGCCTGGAAGAGCAGATCGCCGGCGAAGTGACGGCTTTCCACCAGCAGGCCATGGATGTGTACACGGCTTTCGGCTTTACAAATATCGATGTGAAACTGGCCTTGCGCCCGGATAACCGCATCGGCACGGAAGAGTCGTGGGATTTTGCCGAGGAATCGCTGCGTTCGGCCCTGCGCGCCTGCGGCGTGGAATGGACGGAATTGCCGGGCGAGGGTGCGTTCTACGGTCCGAAGATCGAATATCACCTGAAAGACAGTCTGGGCCGTGCATGGCAAGTGGGCACCGTGCAGATCGACCCGTCGATGCCGGGTCGTCTGGGTGCCGAATACGTGGCCGTCGACAATACGCGCCAAGTGCCCATCATGCTGCACCGCGCGATCGTCGGTTCCCTGGAACGTTTTATCGGCATCCTGATCGAACACTATGCTGGCGCCATGCCGTTGTGGTTGTCGCCGGTGCAGGTGTCGGTGTTGAATATTTCCGACGCTCAAGCTGACTATGTACAGGAAGTTACAACAAAACTGCGCAAAGCGGGGCTGCGCGTACAGGCTGATTTGCGTAACGAGAAGATTACCTATAAAATACGTGAACATTCCGTACAAAAATTGCCTTACATCTTAGTAATTGGCGACAAAGAGCGGGATGCGAATACAGTGGCCGTGCGGGCGCGGGGCAATGTCGATCTGGGCGTCATGTCCGTCGATGCCCTGATTGAGCGACTCAAACATGAAGTCGACACCAAGGCCTGACGAGGAAACTCGCTGCACGACCGTCTTACAAGATTTTTAAAGGAAATTACAATAGCTACTGACAAGTCACATCGCATCAATGGCGAAATCACTGCCCCTGAAATGCGTTTAAGCGGGGTCGATAACGAGCCACTCGGTATCGTGAGTTTGGCCGAAGCCTTCCGCCTGGCGGAAGAGGCAAACGTCGACCTGGTGGAAATTGCGCCTACCGCGCAGCCACCGGTGTGCCGTTTGATGGACTACGGCAAATTTAAGTATTCGGAGCAAAAGAAAGCTCACGAAGCCAAATTGAAGCAAAAGATCATCCTCGTGAAGGAAGTCAAATTCCGTCCGGGGACTGATGATGGTGACTACAATATCAAGTTGCGTAATCTCATCAAGTTCCTTGAGGATGGCGATAAAACCAAGATCACCTTGCGTTTCCGCGGTCGTGAGATGGCGCATCAGGATATTGGCTTCCGCATGCTGGAACGTCTGAAAGCCGATCTGGAGCCGTACGGCCAGGTCGAGCAGTTCCCGAAGATGGAAGGCCGCCAAATGATCATGGTTCTTTCGCCTAAGAAGAAGAAGTAAGCTACAATAGCGTTTTACTGTGGGTGGAAACTGCGCGTGCCAGCATTGGCGCGGCGTCAAACCCCAGGCAGAATTTACGCGGTTAAGGTCAAATGCCCGGGCCGCGTGAACTGTAGTGGACTCGCATCCGCTGCACAACATGTGAAAGCAGGCATCTAAGCGCAGCGTCGTGTTGCCACCTGCAATCCTGTTATAAATGGAGCTGTCCGTAAGAGGACAGATTGCTATGCCTAAAATGAAGACCAAAAGCTCCGCGAAAAAACGTTTTCGCGTGCGTCCAGGTGGAACAGTCAAGTCGGGTCACGCGTTCAAACGCCACATCCTGACCAAGAAAACCACCAAAAACAAACGTCAGTTGCGCGGTACCCGTAACATCAACGCATCGGATGTCACATCCGTCATGCGCATGATGCCGACTGCTTAATCTCACACTCAATTTAAGGAGTTACTATGCCTAGAGTAAAACGTGGGGTTACAGCTCGTGCCCGTCATAAAAAGATTCTTGTTCAAGCTAAAGGCTACCGTGGTCGCCGCAGCCGTGTGTACCGTGTTGCCAAGCAAGCAGTTATGCGCGCTGGCCAATACGCTTACCGCGATCGCCGCAACAAGAAACGCGTTTTCCGCCGCCTGTGGATCGCCCGTATCAACGCCGCTTCCCGTGAGCATGGCGTAACGTACAGCGTATTCATGAACGGCTTGAAAAAAGCAAATATCGAACTGGACCGTAAAGTCCTGGCCGATATGGCTGTGATGGACAAGCCAGCATTCGCTGCGATTGTCAACGCAGTTAAAGCAAAAATCGCTGCGTAAGCATCGGTTATTGCACAACGTCATCCGTAGGGTGACGTCATAAAGAGCGGGGCAGGGGTGTGAACCTTATGCCCCGTTTCCGTTTTTGATTGTTGGATTTTAGATAACTGAGTCCAGGATTGATGTCCAAAACAGGAAATGCCGCATGAACTCCCTAGAAGAACTCGTCGTCTCGGCCCAGGCTGACTTTATCGCCGCCGCAGACGCTGCCGCACTTGAAAACGCCAAAGCCCGCTACCTGGGCAAGACTGGCCAGATTACTGAAATGATGAAGGGCCTGGGCAAGCTGGACCCGGACGCGCGCAAGGCGCAGGGTGCCCTGATCAACGCCGTCAAAGTGCAGATCGAGGACGCGCTGACGGTGCGTCGTGATGCGCTGGCTGATGCCCAGATGCAAGGCCGTCTGAACGCCGAAGCGATCGACGTGACTCTGCCAGGCCGTGGCCGCATGCCCGGCGGCATCCATCCCGTGACGCGTACGTGGGAGCGGGTCGAGGAAATCTTCCGCTCGATCGGTTTCGACGTGGCCGACGGCCCAGAAATCGAAAACGACTGGACCAACTTCACGGCGCTGAACAGCCCGGATAACCACCCGGCCCGTTCCATGCACGATACCTTCTACATCGATGGCGATGACACCGATGGCAAGCCCTTGCTGCTGCGCACGCACACGAGCCCGATGCAGGTGCGCTATGCGCGCACGCATACGCCGCCGATCAAGGTCATCGCGCCGGGCCGCACCTACCGCGTCGACAGCGACGCCACCCATTCGCCCATGTTCCACCAGGTCGAAGGCCTGTGGATCGCCGAAGACATCAGCTTTGCCGACCTGAAGGGCGTGTACCTGAACTTCGTCAAGGCTTTCTTCGAGACGGACGATTTGCAAGTGCGTTTCCGCCCGTCGTACTTCCCGTTCACGGAACCGTCGGCCGAGATCGACATCGCCTTTGGCTCGGGTCCTTTGAAGGGCCGCTGGCTGGAAGTGTCGGGCGCTGGTCAGGTGCATCCGACCGTGGTGAAGAACTTCGGCCTCGATCCCGAGAAATTCATCGGTTTTGCTTTCGGCTCCGGCCTGGAACGCTTGACGATGCTGCGCTACGGCATCAACGACCTGCGTCTGTTCTATGAGGGAGATTTGCGCTTCCTCAAGCAGTTTAACTAAGGCGTTTCATTATTCCATGTCACTCGATGCGCTGGAGCGTGCCCTTGCATGCTCGCGTATTGAACATTTGAAAGCTTGATTATGCAATTTTCCGAAAACTGGCTCCGTACCATGGTCGATCCGAAGATGACTTCGGACGAACTGGCCCATCTGCTGACCATGTCCGGTCTCGAAGTCGAGGACGTCGATCCTGTCGCCCCGCCGTTCTCGAACGTGGTGGTAGGCCTGGTCCTGGAGATGGAAAAACATCCGAATGCGGACCGCCTGAATGTGTGCCAAGTCGATGTCGGCACGGGCACCATGCTCAACATCGTTTGCGGCGCGCCGAATGTGCGCCCGGGTTTGAAAGTCGTTTGCGCGATGGCGGGCGCCGTGCTGCCGCCTGGCGCCGACGGCAAACCGTTTGAAATCAAGGTGGGCCAGCTGCGCGGCGTCGAGTCGCAAGGCATGCTGTGCTCCGCGCGCGAATTGAAATTGTCGGAAGAAAACGCTGGCTTGATGGAATTGCCGGACGACGCGCCGATCGGCCAGAATTTCCGCGATTATTTCGCACTCAATGACTTGAAATTCACCATCAAGTTGACGCCGAACAAGGCGGACTGCCTGTCCGTGCTGGGCGTGGCGCGCGAAGTGTCGGCCTTGACGGGCGTGCCCCTGAATGTGCCGCAGTTCCGTACCGTGGCTGTTTCCAGCGATGAGATCTTGCCCGTGAAAGTCAGCGCGCCGGATCTGTGCGGCCGTTTCACGGGCCGCGTCATTCGCGGTTTGAACGCCAAGGCAGCCACGCCTGACTGGATGAAGCAGCGTCTCGAGCGCAGCGGCCAGCGTCCGCTGTCGGCCCTGGTCGATATTTCCAACTATGTCATGCTGGAACTGGGCCGTCCTAGCCACGTGTTTGACCTGGCGAAGATCCACGGCAGCCTCGACGTGCGTTGGGGCAAGGCCGGCGAATCCGTCAAGCTGCTGAACGGCAACACCATCGCCGTCGACGAGTGGATCGGTGTCATTGCCGATGACCAGGAAATCGAATCGCTGGCCGGCATCATGGGCGGCGACGCCAGCTCGGTGTCGGACGAGACGGACAGCATCTACCTGGAAGCGGCATTCTGGTGGCCGAACGCCATTCAAGGCCGCGCACGCCGCTTGAATTTCTCGACCGATGCGGCGCACCGCTTCGAGCGCGGCGTCGATTTCGCCACCACCGTCGAGCACATCGAGCGCATCACGGCCTTGATCGTGGAAATCTGCGGTACGCCAGCCACCACCGTCGGCCCTGTCGACGACCACGTGGTGAACTTGCCGCAGCGCCAACCCGTATCGATGCGCACGGCGCGCGCGCAGAAAGTCATCGGCGTGCCGCTCAACGATGAGCTGATCGCCGATATCTTCACGCGCCTGGCCCTGCCATTCACCCTGGCGGACGGCGTGTTTTCCGTGACGTCGCCCAGCTACCGCTTCGACATCGAGATCGAGGAAGACCTGATCGAGGAAGTGGCGCGCGTGTACGGCTTTGAAAACATTCCGACCTTGCCGCCCGTGGCCGCGAACGTGATGCAGATTGCACCGGAAAATACTCGCTCGTTGTTTGCGGTACGTCATGAACTGGCCGACCTGGGCTTCCAGGAAGTGGTTAACATGAGCTTTGTCGATACGGCATGGGAGCGCGATTTCTCGGGCAACACGCATCCGATTAAATTGCAGAATCCGATCGCCAGCCAGATGAGCGTGATGCGTTCCTCGTTGATCGGCAGCCTGATCGCCAATGTGCGCTACAACCTGAACCGCAAGACGAACCGCGTGCGCATCTTCGAAGTGGGTGCCATCTATCAGCGCGACGACAGCGTGGACAACGGCCCCTTGTCGGTGGCTGGCTACGCCCAGCCAAAACGCGTGGCCGCCATGGCCTACGGCGCTGTGGCTGAAGAGCAATGGGGCCAGGCTACGCGTACGGTCGACTTCTTTGACGTGAAGGCGGATCTGGAAGCGCTGTTCGCGCCGCTGGTCTTGCGTTTCACCAAGGCGGAACATCCGGCCCTGCATCCTGGCCGTTCGGCGAACGTGGAGCTCGATGGCAAGGTCATCGGTTTCATCGGCGAACTGCACCCGCGCTGGATGCAAAAGTACGACTTGCCGCTGGCGCCCGTGCTGTTCGAAGTCGACGCCGCTGCCTTGACGCAACGAGTCGTACCCGTGTACCAGGAAATCTCGAAATTCCCTGGCGCCAGCCGCGACTTGGCTGTTGTCGTCAAGCAATCGGTGGCCGTGCAGGATCTGCTCGACAGCTTCCATGCCGCCGCCAAGTCGAGTCCGGCAGCGCGTATCGTGCAAGCCATTGTTTTATTTGATGAATATCGTGGAAAAGGTCTGGAAGCGGATGAAAAAAGCCTTGCTTTCCGGATTAGCTTGCAAGATACTCAAAACACCCTGCAAGACGATGTCGTCGATGGCCTGATGGCTGTCTTGATCGATGCTGCCAAGCAGGGCCACGACGCGAAATTGCGTTCGTAATTACCGGACTGGCCGTCGCCTTGCGTGACGGCTTTTCCGTCGTCAACCGTAGACGAGCTTGCCATGTGGCTGGCTCGGGCGCACAGAAAAGGCAGGGCAGGAAAATTAATAATAGCGACGTTGATTCCGCCGTACTGCAGTCCGCACTGGCCGCAGATCTGCATCGGGCCATGCTGGTTGCCAAAGTGCGCCAGGAAGCGGAAAAAGATTTACCCACCTTGACCAAGGCGGAACTGGCCGAACTGTTGTTCGAGCAAGTGGGCCTGAACAAGCGCGAAGCGAAGGATATGGTCGAGACCTTTTTCGATGAGATCCGCAATGCGCTCGAGCGTGGCGAGGCAGTCAAGTTGTCCGGTTTCGGCAATTTCCAGTTGCGTGACAAGCCACAGCGGCCGGGCCGCAATCCGAAGACGGGTGAAGAGATTCCCATCACGGCGCGCCGTGTCGTGACTTTTCATGCGAGCCAGAAGCTGAAAAGCATGGTCGAAGAGACTAGTCCGCTGGCACGTGCTGCCTGAGTGAGTGGCGATGAACGAGCGCATCAGTAAAACCGAGTTGATCGCCTTGCCGCCCATTCCGGCGAAACGCTATTTCACGATCGGCGAGGTGAGCGAGTTGTGCGGCGTCAAACCGCACGTGTTGCGCTACTGGGAACAGGAGTTTTCCCAGCTCAAGCCGGTCAAACGACGTGGCAACCGCCGTTATTATCAGCACCATGAGGTGTTGCTGATACGCCGTATCCGCGAATTGCTGTATGAGCAGGGTTTTACCATCAGCGGCGCGCGCAACAAGCTCGATAGCCGTGGCGCATCGCATGCCATCCTTGACGAGCTGCCTGTGCTGGCGGCCATTCCCGTCGTGCCGCAGGAAGCGCCGCTGGACCGCGTGTGGATACGTAATGAATTAATTGCGATTTTAAACTTGCTAAAATAAGATTTGTACCAATATAGGTGGGGTTGTCCGAGACCGGTTGACTATACTGCATGGGTGCTCCGTCTTGGCGCTGGCGCTGCCATACGGTGCGCCATATTTTGAATATAATGTTAATGTTGCGTTTTTGTTAGTGACGCTAAGCCGGAGCAGCGTTCAGGTTCCGGTAGTCTTTCCCAGGCCAGGAAAATTTAAGGGGAAACAATGATACGCGTTGCCATTTGTGATGATCACCAAATAGTACGAGCTGGATTCAAACAGATTTTTTCGTCGTCGAGCGATTTCAGTGTGGTGGCGGAAGCCGGTACCGGGCGCGAAGCGCTCGATATCGCCCGCCGCGAAATTTGCGATGTGTTGCTGCTTGATATAGCCATGCCCGATCAGAGCGGCATAGATACCTTGCGCACGATTCGCCAGGGACAGCCGGAATTGCCCGTGCTGATACTCAGCGGCTATCCCGCGCAGCAATACGCGCTGAACCTGTTCAAGATGGGCGCGAATGGCTATCTGAACAAGGAATGCGAAGCCGACGAGCTGATGACGGCCGTGCGCACCGTGTTCCAGGGGCGCCGCTATGTCAGCTCCACCGTGGGCGAGTTGCTGGCGCAGTCGTTCGACCGCGACACGAATGCCGCTTTGCATACGGAATTGTCGGACCGTGAGTTCCAGGTCTTCCTGCGCCTGGCGCGCGGCGCCACCGTGTCCGATATCGGTGTGGCCCTGTCGCTGAGCATCAAGACGGTAAGTACTTACCGTACGCGCATCATGGAAAAAATGGGCTTGCAATCCAACAGCGACTTGACCTATTACGCAATGAAAAACAATTTGCTTGACTAGCTCTGCGGTGCGATCATGGAAACATGATCGCTCAGCCAGCTAGCCAGCACGACTTGTGCAGTGCAGCAGTTTGTGGCGAGGACTATAATTGGCCGGCGCCGGCGCTTTCTCCCGCGCCGAACCTTGCTAAGGATGCACACCAGGATGTATTTCACTGCTGAACCGGCCCCGAATCACCGCCTGCCCTTGTACAAGACGATCCTGTGCGTCACTTGCGCCTTGCTGCTTGTACTCAATGGTTTCAGTCTCTATCACAACCTGCAGTCGCTGAAGGGCACGAACGCCTTGCTCAGCCAGAGCGCCCGCGTGGCGGACCGCCTGCAGTATTTGAACGTGCTCGTGCTCGATGCGGAAAGTAGCTTGCGCGGCTATTTCATTTCCGGTTCCGAAACCTATCTTGGGCCGTCGAAGACGGCTAGCACCGAAATCGAGAACGAATTCAACGAGTTGCAAACCTTGCTCGCGAGCAGTCCTACGCAACTGAAAAACCTGGGCCAGCTGAAAAACTTGATCCGTCGCAAGATGTCGATGCTGCAACAATCGATCGACGTCTACAAGCAGGGCGGACTGGCCGAGATCGTCAACATTTCCCGCGTGACCGATGACCGCGCCACCATGGACGAGATCCGCCTGCAAGTGGTGATCATGACGCGTGAGCAGAATGAAGCGCTGTCGTCCGGCAGCGCCGCCTTTTACCATGAGTACCAGAAAGCTGTGCTGCTCGGCATCGGCATCAATGCCCTGGCCATCCTCGTGCTGATCATGTTTTATCAGTTGGTGCGGCGCAGCTTCCAGAACCGCGCGGCCGTCGAGTATGCGCTGCAAAATGCTAATGACACCCTGGAATCGACGGTCAGCAAGCGTACCGAGCAGTTATCCGTGCTGTCGCGCCATTTGATCAGCGTCAATGAAGTGGAAAAGGCGCGCCTGGCGCGCGAACTGCACGATGAACTGGGCGCCAACTTGACGTCGATCAGCATGGACCTGGGCGCCGTCACGCAGCAACTGGCGCACACGCAGCCGGAACTGGCCACGCAATTGCGCCGCGCCAAGGCGACCTTGCTGGAAACGGTGGAGCTCAAGCGCCGCATCGTCGAGGATTTGCGCCCCAGCCTGCTGGATAACCTGGGCCTGTGCGCCGCCATCGAAAGCTATTGCGAGGATTTTGCGCGCATGAGTTCGGTGCGCTGCGAAACGGACGTGGCCATCAATATCGACAACCGCGAAGCCACCCTGACGATCGCCCTGTTTCGTATCGTGCAGGAATCGCTGACGAATATCCTGAAATATGCACGTGCCGGTATGGTCAGCGTGACATTGAAACGCAATGAACACGGCCTGGTGCTGCGCGTGATCGACGACGGCATCGGCATTACGGAAGATGCGCTGCAAAAACCCATGTCGCATGGCTTGCTGGGCATGCGCGAGCGCGCCTTGCTGCTGGGCGGCACCCTCACCGTGCGCCAGGGCCCGGAAGGCAAGGGGACTTGCGTGGAAGCCGTGATTCCGCTCCCGCTGACGCCGGAGCCGGAAGAGATCGACGAGGGCGCCAGCGTTTGACTGTGCAGGGATGAAAAAATAGCCGGGCGTGCAGCCTGGCCATTTTTTTATCTATCTTGCCTGCCAGGATCAGCAGCGCATTAGCAGCGCGAAACGTCGCGCAGCAAGCGGTCGTATTCCGTCTTGGCCACCTTGTAGCACTCGCCCGCATAGCATTCCAGGCCGGCGCGGTCCAGCACCGTGATGTTGCCGCGGCGATAATGGATCAAGCCTTCTTCCTGCAGCTTGCCGGCGGCGGCCGTGATGCTTTCGCGGCGTACGCCCAGCATGATGGAGATCAGCTCTTGCGTGACTTTCAATTCATTCGATGGCGAACGGTCCAGGCGGTCCAGCAGCCAGCGGCACAGCTTTTGCTCGATTGAGCTGTGGCGGCCGCCGACGGCGTTCTGCGCCATCTGCGCAAACAGGGCGTTGGTATAGCGCATCAACAGCTGGGGCAGGGCGCCGCCCTGGTTGAAGGCGTCGCGCAAGCTTTGTGTTTTGAGGCGGTAGCCATAGCCAGCGCTTTGCACGACGGCCGTGCACATGGCGCGCTCGCCTGCCAGCAGCGAGGCACCGGCCACGCCTTCATGACCGACGACGGCGATTTCCGTCGTGGCGCCGTCTTCCATTACATACAGCAAGGAAATGATGGCGGTGGTGGGGAAATAGCTGTATTCCATGTTATTACCGTAGGCATACAATTCCTTGCCGAAAGGCAGTTCCACCAGTTCCAGGTCTTCGAACAGCGATTCGAGCGCGGCGCGCGGCAGGGCGGCCAGCAATTCATTCTGTTGGGCACTGCTGAGGCTAACACGCGACGCAAGCTTGATTTCCCGTCCGGCCGCTGGCATGGCGCGCGGCAGCAACTGGTTCTTCTGGACCGGGGCGATAAGTTGAGTATGGCTCATAGTATTCCTCACAGGCTTTTTACATCGGAGTGCGACTGCCGCGTTGCTGGCCAAAAAAAGTTGCCGACTCCATGTGGTAGCGGCGTTTTTTTCAACCGCGCGGTGCAGATCGCGATGTAGCTACTTTAAAAGCTTATGTAAGTGGCGAACATAAGATTAGCAGTCGCCACTTTGTAGTCTCTTTTGAGGCGAAATTGTAGTCCTTGTCCTACGTGCACACTTTTGACTAGCTAGCCTTGCGCCGTTCTGCGCGATTTTGTGATATGACGCGCGGCTTGTTGGCGCTCCACAGGCCGGCCGGACGCACGCTGGGCAAGCCGTCGCGCACGGTCGCGGCGTTCGCATGGCGCGTGCCAGGCACCTCGTGTTCCCTCAGGCGGAAGCGGCTGACGGCCTGCGTCAGCGCCTCGCCTTCCTGGTGCAGGCGCTGCGAACCGGCGCGCGCCTCGTCGACCAGGCCCGCGTTCTGGCGCGTCATGTCGTCGATTTGGGCCAGCGCCTGGTTGATGCGGGCGATCTCGCCATTCTGCTCGGCGCCGGCACTGCTGATGCGTCCGATTACCACGGCTACTTGCTGCACCGCATCGACGACTTGCCGCATGGTGTTGCCGGCGGCATTGACGAGGTCGCCACCTGCATCCACAGTGGCCACCGAATCGCCGATCAGGCGCTTGATTTCCAGCGCCGCTTCGTTCGAGCGCTGCGCCAGGCTGCGCACCTCGGACGCCACGACGGCAAAGCCGCGCCCTTGCTCGCCCGCGCGGGCCGCTTCCACGGCCGCATTCAGGGCCAGGATATTCGTCTGGAAGGCGATGCCGTTGATGACGCCGATGATGTCGACGATCTTGTGCGAGCTGGCCTTGATCGAGGCCATGGTCTCGACCACGGCACCCACGGTCTGGCCGCCGCGCAGGGCCACGTCGGCCGCTGTCGCCACCAGGGTGCGCCCCTGTCCTACGTGGGCTTCGTTGCGGCCCACGGTGGCCGTCAGCTCGCGCATCGAGTCCACGGTGGCGCCCAGCGCGTCCGCTTGCGTGGCCGTGTGGCCGGACAGGGCGGCGTTGCCCTGGGCGATATCGGCGCCGGCCGCCGCGATGACGGCCGCGCCGCCGCGGATTTCCTGCACCAGGGTGGCCAGGCCATGTGTCATGGCGCCGAAGTCGCGCACCAGGTCGCCGATCTCGTCGTGTGCCTGCGAGGTGATGCGCTGCGACAGGTCGCCCGCCGCCGCCGCGCCGACGGCCACGCGCAATTGCGTCACGTCGCGCGCGAACGCGGCATAAAAGCCCGCACACAGGTAGGCGGCGGCCAGCAGTACCAGCAGCATGGCTGCCAGGATCAGGGCGCGGCGCGCCTCGTCGCGGGCGATGCGCTGCGCCAGCAAGCCGTCCAGCGCGCTGGCCGAGGCGCCGGAGAGCGCGTGCAGGGCGTCGATGGCTTGCATGCCGGCCGCGTGGAATTGCGCGCCCGAGGTCTGGTCGTAGGAATTCGTCACCTCATTCTTCGTGCGTTCGAGGAAGGCCAGCGCGGCCGGCACGGCTTTCAGGGCCGGCTGCAGGCTGGCGCGCAATGCCGGCTTGGCCGCGATGATTTCGTCGAAGCGGGCCGGCAGGCGTTCCAGTTCGTGGCGCGCGATCAGGGCGTTGGCGTTGACGAGTTGATCTTCATTCGCTTCGAACAGACCCGTGTCGATGTAGGCCGCGCCGCGCCCGCCGATGTCCGACAGGCTCTCGGCCAGGTCGGGCAGGGTGGCGGTAAACACGGCGCTCAGGTGGTTGGCGCCCGCGTCCGGGTCCAGACTCAGGTGCGAGCGGTCCGCCACCAGCTGGCCCAGTTTGGCCGCCTGGCGCAGCAGCGCCGTGTGCGCCGCGTAGCTGTCGCGCGCGGCGAGGCCTGCCTGGCGGCCCAGCAGGGCTTGCCACTGCTTCGTCAGCTCGGCGGCCTGGGGCAGGCCCGCGCCCGCCGGCAAGCGCATCAGGGCCGCCAGCGCGGCCGTGATGCGCGCATTCAGGGCCGTGTTGTCCATGCCCGCCTTGCCGCTCAGGCGCAAATGCTCGAGACCGCGCCGCTGCTGCAGCAGCCGCGTGCCTTCCTGGAGTTGGCGCACATACGCCACGCCCCGCTGCGCATCTTGTGCCTGGGCCAGCGATTTGCCCAGCTCCGAGATCAGCAAAGTGGTTGCCAGCGCCAGCGGCAGCAGGAAGACCAGGCAGACGAGCATGAATTTGGGCAGCAGGCGCAAGCGCTGCATGAGTCGGATGGCGGGGGTGAGGAGCATTTTCATCGGGTTTCCAGGGAAGAGTGGCAACATTTCTGCAGTGCAATGTTGCCTGCGGATTGTGACCCCTTGATGAAGTGGGCGATTTTGCTTTTCGCCATAGTGAAGCAGTTCACACGGAAGGCCGATCCTTCTGTAAAATCGAGGGTTTTTTGCGAGGGCCATATTATGGTCACCAATATGGCCAACGAGAACGACAGCAACACCCCCGATTCCACTGACAATGCGGACATCGCCGCAGCGTCAGTCAGCAGCAAGGCGCCGGCCGTGATCGCGCGCGAAGTGCAGCGCCGCCGCACCTTCGGCATCATTTCCCACCCGGATGCCGGTAAGACCACCCTGACGGAAAAACTGCTGCTGTTTTCGGGCGCGATCCAGATGGCCGGTACCGTCAAGGCCCGTAAATCGGGCCGCCACGCGACGTCGGACTGGATGGAGATCGAGAAGCAGCGCGGCATTTCCGTCGCCTCCTCGGTGATGCAGTTCGAATTCCGCGACCACGTCGTCAACCTGCTCGACACCCCGGGTCACCAGGACTTCTCGGAAGATACCTACCGCGTGCTGACGGCAGTCGACTCGGCGCTGATGGTGATCGATGCGGCCAAGGGCGTGGAAGCGCAGACGATCAAGCTGCTGGCCGTGTGCCGCATGCGCAATACGCCCATCGTCACCTTCATGAACAAGATGGACCGCGAGACGCGCGATCCGCTGGACCTGCTCGACGAACTCGAATCGGTGCTGAAGATCCAGTGCGCGCCCGTCACCTGGCCTATCGGCATGGGCAAGAACTTCCGCGGCGTGTATCACCTGCTGAACGACGAGATCATGCTGTTCAAGGCCGGTGAAGAGAAGGCCGACGGCGCCTTCGAAATCATCAAGGGCATCGACAACCCGCGCCTGCAGGAGATGTTCCCGCTGGAGATGGATCAGCTGCGCATGGAAGTGGAGCTGGTGCACGGCGCGTCGAACCCGTTCAACCTGGAAGAATTCCTCTCCGGCGTGCAGACGCCCGTGTTCTTCGGTTCGGCCATCAACAACTTTGGCGTGCGCGAGATTCTCTCGGCGCTGGTCGACTGGGCGCCGGCGCCGCGCGAGCGCGACGCGACCGTGCGTTCGGTGGCGCCGTCCGAGCAGCCATTTACCGGTTTCGTCTTCAAGATCCAGGCGAATATGGACCCGGCCCACCGCGACCGCATCGCCTTCTTGCGCGTGTGCTCGGGACGTTTCGAGCGCGGCATGAAGGTCAAGCACTTGCGCCTGGGGCGCGAGATCAAGGTGTCGAACGTGGTGACCTTCATGGCATCGTCGCGCGAACAGGTGGAAGAAGCGTACGCGGGCGACATCATCGGTTTGCCGAACCACGGCAACATGCAGATCGGCGACAGTTTTTCCGAAGGCGAGATGCTGACGTTTACGGGCATACCGTACTTCGCGCCAGACTTCTTCCGCTCCGTGCGCATCCGTAATCCGCTGAAGATCAAGCAGCTGCACAAGGGCTTGCAGCAGCTGGGCGAAGAGGGCGCGGTACAGGTCTTCAAGCCGGTGCAGGGCGGCGAACTGGTACTGGGCGCCGTCGGCGTGCTGCAGTTCGAAGTGGTGGCCAGCCGTTTGCTCAACGAATATGGCGTGGACGCCGTGTTCGAAGGCACCAGCATCAGCAGCGCCCGCTGGGTCAGCTGCGACGACAAGCGCATCCTGCAGGATTTCGAAAACGCGCTGGGTCACAACGTGGCCTACGATGCGGCCGGCAACATGGCTTACCTGGCCACGTCGGGCGTGAACCTGCGCCTGACGGAAGAGCGCTGGCCGAAGCTGACGTTCCACGCGACGCGCGAGCATTCGGCCAAGCTGGCTTGATGCATCTGGAGTAAGTGCTAGAGGCAGAACCAGCGGTTCTGCCTTTTTTACGCCTGCAGGATCGTGCGCGTGCTCCAGTCGCGCCGTTCCAGCAGCAGCGCCGTCAGCTGCGCCGCCGTCATCGGACGCGCAAAGAAAAAGCCCTGCACATTGTCGCAGCCCGCTTTTCTCAAAAACTCCACCTGCTGCACCGTTTCCACGCCTTCGGCCACCACTTTCAAATGCAGGCTGTGCGCCATGGCGATGATGGCCGTGACGATGGCTTCGCCCTCGCCGGGCAGGTCGCGCACGAAGCTGCGGTCGATTTTCAGCTGGTCGATGGGCAGGCGCTTCAGGTACGACATCGAGGAATAGCCGGTGCCGAAATCGTCGATCGACAGGTGAATGCCCGTTTCCTGCAGTCGCCGCATCAGTTCCACGTTGGCGTGGACATTGTCCATCAAGACGCCTTCCGTGATTTCCAGTTCCAGCAAGCCATGCGGCAGCTGCGTTTCGTCCAGGATGGCGCGGATATCGTCCATCAGTCCCGGGTCGCGCGCCTGGCAGGCCGACAGGTTGACGGCCACGTGCTCGAGCGAATCGAGCAGGCCCGCCTTGCACCAGAGAGCCGCCTGCCGGCAGGCGCTTTGCAGCACCCAGCGTCCCAGGTCGACGATGATGCCGCTTTCCTCGGCCACGGGGATGAATTCAGCGGGGCTCAACTGGCCCATGTCGTGGCAGTTCCAGCGTATCAGCGCTTCCACGCCGACGATGCGCCCGCTGCGCAAGTCGATCTGCGGCTGGTAGTGCAAGTACAGTTCCTCGTTTTGCAGTGCGCGGCGCAGGTTCGCTTCCATGCGCAGTCGGCGCTGCGCGCGCAATTCCATTTCGGCCTTGAACACGGCGTAGCGGTTCTTGCCCAGGTGCTTGGCGTGGTACATGGCCGTATCGGCATTGCGCGTCAGGGTGGCCACGTCCTGCGCGTCGAACGGATACAGGCTCACGCCGATGCTGGCGCTGACATACAGCTGGTGGCCTTCGAGGTCGAACGGCGCGGCCAGCACGGCGTGGATCTTGCGCGCCACGCTGGCCATTTCCGAGGCGTCGTCGGCCGGTTCCACGATGACGACGAATTCGTCGCCGCCGATGCGGCAAATGATGTCGGTGCCGCGCAGGATGGCCACCAGGCGCTCGGATACGAGCTTGAGCAGCTGGTCGCCGCAGTGGTGGCCCAGCGTATCGTTGACGACCTTGAAGTTGTCCAGATCCAGCAGCAGCAGGCCCACGCTGCTGTCCTGGCGGTCGGCGCGCGCCAGCGCGTAGGCCAGGGCGTCGTTGAACTCATGGCGGTTCGGCAGTTGCGTGACCGGGTCGACGTGGGCCAGGTAATGCAAATGGTGCTCCGCATGCTGGGCGGCGGTGCGCGTGCGGCGCACCATCAGGAATGTCAGGCCGAACGCGCACAGGCAGACCAGCAGGGTGAAGGCGGAAAATTGCGCCAGGCTGGCGTACAGCGGCGCCAGGCTGGCGCGCAGGTACAGCGCGCCGCCGCCGGGCAAGGCCTTCAGGATGGCGGCGCTGCCGTCCAGGTAAGCGATCTGCAGGCCGTTGCGCGGCGCCATGGGCGCGACATCGGCGCTGCTGCGCGCGTAGCGGGCAAACGGCGTGCCATAGGGACTGTAGAGCAGTGCTTGCTGGAGATGTGGGGCGGCGGCGAGGGAAGCGAGGAGTTGTTGCGCTGCAAGACGATTGTCCTGGCGCATGGCCTGGGTGGCGGCAGGTGCCAGCATGTCGGCCTGAATACGCAGCGTGCGCTGGAAAGATGCCTGGAGGGAAAACAACTGGAAGAGGATCAGCAGCAGGCTGGCCATGGCCAGCATGGCCGCCGCAGCCAGCAAGTTCAGCTTGGCAATCCGGTCGCCGCGCAATTGCGCCGACGGCAACGTCAATGGCGCCATCATGACGCTTTCTCCTGCCGGCCCCGCTTGCCGCCGCCCCGTGTGATCCCGCCTCGCCCAGCCATACTTTACGTTCCAGTCTGATGAAAACCGAAGTGAGCCGGAACTCTCAACGTGTTGTTAAGGCCGACATATTGTCATTTTGCAGCGTGAAAGTACAGGGCGCGCGGCAATTTTGTGTGCATGCCACAGGCCGGTGGCAGCAGGCAAGGCGACAAGACAGGCGGAAAAGGCGGGAGTGTCTTTCTAATAATAATCCAAACTGAATTTTAATCCTTTTTTTGCCAGTCTGTTTTTTCCTTAAAAACATGCTGACAATAAACAAAATACCATCAAGAATAACTTCAATGCCCCTGCCATCCCGGCGCGGATTAACTTCTTGTCCGTATAGTCCTTTGCAAGTCATTGATTTTAATAAATTTTAATGAAGAATGCGAGAACGCTATGGCCTTGCTCCGCGAGTTCGTCCATAATCCGCTGATGATGGACGTTCTGATGCTGTTTGTTTTGTCTGCCGCGGCCAAGCAAACTGCCGCCAGCAAAACCGGACGTCGCCCTAATGATCAATAGTGAGGATATCTTGGAAAAAAAACCAAAAATTATTTTGTCGTCACAAGACCTGGAACGACTGGAAGCGTTGTTGTATGCCTTGGGTAATAATCTGTCGCCGGACAAGGCCGCCTTGCTCGATGAGCTGGGCCGCGCCGAGGTGCTCGAGCCGCAAGAGATTCCCCCGACCGTCGTGACGATGAATTCCACCGTGCGCTTCACGGTGGAAAACAAGGAAGAGTTCTGCCTGACGCTCGTGTATCCGAAGGATGTGGAAGGCCAGGCCGACCGCATTTCCGTGCTGGCGCCCGTCGGCAGCGCGCTGCTGGGCCTGTCCGTGGGCGACAGCATCGCCTGGCCCATGCCGGGTGGCGTGGTGAAGGTCAAGATCGAGGAAATCGTTTACCAGCCTGAACGGGCTGGCGAATACCACCGCTAGGCGCGGCAAGCAGTGACGGCGGACGGCGCCTGCCGTTCGCCTGCCAGGCCGTGTTTCCGATAGTCAGCTATTGCGTTGCACGCGCACCACCAGCCATCCCGCCACGACCGTGAACGTGACGATGATGGCAACGATGATCCAGAAGCCCTGCGGGTGCTGGGCCAACGGAATTCCCCCCACATTCATGCCCAGCATGCCGGCGATGATATTGATCGGCAAGGCCAGCACGGTGACGATGGTCAGCACGAACAGGCTGCGGCTGTTTTCCTCGTTGACGCTGGCGGCAATCTCTTCCTGCAGCAGCTTGATGCGTTCCTGCAAGGACGACATATCGCTGAGCACGACGGAAAATTCCTCCGTCGATTGGCGCAATTCCAGGCTGTCCAGCTCCGACACCCACCCAGGCGGGCGTTGCAGCAGGCGGAACAGGGCGGCCGGTTCCGGCGCCAGCAGGCGCTGCAGCCGCACCAGCACGCGCCGCATGGCGCCCAGGTCTTCGCGTTTCGGCACCAGGCGCCCGGCCAGCAAGTGATCCTCGATATCGTCGACCCGCGCCACGGCGTCGCGCACGATGTTGACCAACACGTCGGCCTGGTCGCGCAGCAGATGGATCAGCAGCTCCACCGACGAGCGGATCGGCTCGTGGTTCTTGATGACGGCCTGGCGCAGGCGCTCGATCGACTGCAGCGGCGCGCGGCGCGCCGTGATGACGAGGTTTTGCGCCACGCTGGCCCACATGGTGGAAATGTCGGACGCTTCGAACGAGAAATTGTGCACCACATCGTTGACCACGGCGATCAGGGTGTTTTCCGCCTGCTCGATGCGCGTCGAGCGCGAGCCCTGGTGCAGGGTTTCATAGAATTCGTCGGCCAGCTGCGTGTGCGTCATCAGCCATTTTTCGCTGGCCGCATGCGACAGGTTGAAATGCAGCCAGACGAATTCCTGCGCCGGGCGCGCCGCGCCATCGGCCAGCCAGGCCAGGGCGGCCGTCGAGTCGAGCGCGAGCGGCTGCGCCGCGCGGCCAAACAGGAAGCCCCAGACCAGGCCCGAAGTGTCCGAGCCGTAGGTAAAACCGGCAGTTTCCATCGCCATCGTGAATCTTTCTCGCGCAGTGTGATTGATCGTCGCGCGATTCTAATACATGGATATGTCGGGAGAATGACAAGGCCACCGCGAACGGTGGCCTTGGTGGGGACTACAGCCGCATTTTAGTAGCGGCGCAGATTATCGGGACGCCGGTCGTCGCGGTTCGGTATGCCATCACCGTCGCGGTCGTGGCGGTTGCCGTTGTCGCGGTCATAGCGGTTGGGGATGCCGTCGCGGTCGCGGTCGCCGTTCGGGCCGCGTGGCGACCAGCGGCCTTGCTCCATCTGCCAGCGGCCATCGCGCTGGTTCCAGGCGGGCGGCGCATACACGTAGCCGGGGCGTTCGGCGATCCATACGCCTTGCGTCCAGGCGTAGCGCTGGCCACGCCATTCCCAATGGCCGGGCGCCCAGATGTAGCCGTGGCGCGCGCGCGGCATGGCTTCGCGGCGCGGTGGCGGCGGGGCGATGCGGATTTCGTCGTAGCGCACGGGTTGCACTTGCGCGGCAACCCAGCCGCCACGATCCAGACGCCAGCGGTTGTTCTCTTGTATCCAGGCGGCGCGGCGGTACTGGTTGCCGCCGCGTTCGCGCAGCCATTCGCCGTCGTTCCAAACATGGCGCTGGCCATCCCAGTTCCAGTAGCCGGGCGCCCATACGTAGCCGGCGCGCGGCGCTGGCATGCTTTCAAACCGTGGCGGAGGTGGGGCGTTGCCGACGACAATGCTGACGCCGAGCTGATTCTGTGCCATGGCCTGCACGGGCAGGAAGGCTGCGGTGCTGATGGCAAGCATGGCTGCTGCGTAGAGTGTGATGGGTTTCATGGTGTACTCCATTTCGGTGATTGCGTGAAATGGACTATAGGCGCTTGCCGGCGGTTTTTCGCCTTTGATTCAACTTATTACAATTGACACAATGCTGTGGGTCCGTGTATCCGTGGCAGATACAAATGAGATGCAAATGGCGGCCTGGCGTGGCGCTATTCAAGCTGGCGCCAGGCGGCGTGGTGTCATCATCGACGGCTCACAGGGTGCTGGCGGTGGCATTGCCCAGCAAGGCTTGCCGTTCCTCGATCAGCGAGATTTTCTTTTCCTGTTCCGTCAGACGCTTGGCGCTGACCACCACCACGGGGATGGCGCTCGCTTGCGCCACATCGGCCGTCCTGGCTGCCGATGGCTGCATGAAGCTGACATAGCTGGCGCCGCAGGCAATGGCGACGGCGACGGTAAAGATGGCTTCCATGTTTTTTAAGGCGTTTTTTGGCGTGTTCATGATGGTTCCTTTCGGGGGGCGGGTGGGTATGCATGCACTGTAGCCAGGCGCGCGCCAATGCGCCATGCGGATGCGACCAGCCGTGGTCTTGGCGGGATGGCCTGCAAAAAAACGGCACTGAAATGCCTGTGCACGGGGCAGGCGGGCGACCGCTTGAATTGAGGCCTAATTCGCCCTGTATCCGTGCATATGAATGCCATTGCCCTATGGCATTATTCAACACTGCATAGTGTTGTGCGCCGTTGTTGCGCACGCTCGGCGCGCGGCAGGTGCTGCGCCAGCTGTCCTGCTAGAATCGGCATGGCAGCCGTGTTGCGCGCACTTGCGCACACAATAATTCTCATCAGGAGTCACATATGTTCCAATTGTTTGGTTTTGGCGGCGCCCGCTGCCCGCGCTGCGAGCACAAGAACGGCGCTGCCGCCGGCTATTGCGCGCAATGCGGCTTGTCGTTGGGGGCACCCGACAGCGACGCGGTGCTGCATGCCAATCAATGGCATCTTGCTGATGGGCAACTGGCCCTGTTCTTTGGCGTGCGCGAACTGTCCTCGCTGTTTGGCAGCGCCGCGCGCCGCCTGCAGGTGCCGGCCGAGTCGCGCGCCTGGATCGTGCAATCGGACGCTTTCACCTTGATACCGGCCGGCGACTACGACAGCGCCGCCTTCTTCGCGCGCCTGCCCGCGCTGCTGCCGGCGCGTCCGGCCGAAGTGCTGATCGCGCGCGCCGACGCCGTCAGCCTGGAATTCGACCTGCCTGGCCTGGCCAGCACGGAGCTGCTGAACATCGCCGCGTCCCTGCGCGTGGACATCGCGCTGGGCCAGCCCGATGCGTTCGCGCGCCAGTTCATGCGCGCGCCCGGCGCCGTCACGCGCGCTCATCTGCACGCCTTGCTGCTGCCGTCCGTGCGCCAGATCGCGCTGGAATTCATCGGCAGCCGCGCGCTGCGCGAGATGGACGCGAATGCCGACCTGCGGCCCGAATTGAATGAACGCCTGCAATCGGCCCTGACGCAGCGCCTGGCGCCCAGCGGACTGGCCGTGGCCCGCGTGGAAACCCTCAGCCTGCGCCACGACAAGCGCGAGGGAGACGCCGGCGCCAGCATCGGCACCCTGTGGCTGGGCGGCTTGCCGGCGCAGGAACTGGAGCAGCACAGCCTGGAACGCATGAAACAGCTCGACCAGCTGTATGACGAGGAAGAGTGGCAGCGCATCCGGCGCGAAGAACTGACGGCGCGCCACGCACACCGTCGCGCAGAACTGCAGCAGGACGCGACGGTGGAAAAGGCGGAGCTGAACCACCAGGAAGCGGAACGCCTGCAAGCGTTGCGCGGGCGCCAGATCGACCTGTATGGCCGCATCCTGGAAGCGAAATCGCGGCGTCAGGCGCTCGACCATGGCGCCGCGCTGGCGCTGGGCGAGCTGGAACAGGAACTGGCGCAGAAGGGCGCGCAACGCACCGAGGAAGCGGCCAACTGGGAACATGTGCGGGCGCTGGCCGCCATCAAGATGCGCAGCGAGCTGGAACTGTCGCAGCTGCATGGGCGCGAACAGATTCAGCTGGCGCAGCAGCGCTTTACGCATCAGGTGCACCTGCAGTCGATCGCGCAGCAGATTGAGAGCGCGCTGCTGATCGACGACGAGACCGGGCGCCGTACCCAGCTGGCGCGCCTGCGCCAGGCGGAGGCAGATGCGGCCCAGCGCGAGGCGCAGCTGGAGGCGGAGCAGCACCAGGCCGCCTGGCAGGGCCTGATGCTGGCCAACGCGGCGCGCAAGCGCGAGGCGGAGCGGGTGCAGGAATGGGAAGAGCAGATGCAGCTGGCGCGCCAGCGCGAATTGCTGCGCGCCGAGGCGCACAAGGATGAAGCGGCTCAGGTGCAGGCGGCGGAGATTGCGGAAAAAGTGGCGGCGCTGCGGCGCGGCGGCGCGCGCGAGGACGCCATCGCGCAGCAGGAAAAGCTGCTGCGCACCATCGAGGCCGACGGTGTGCACGCGCGCCAGTTGCAGCAGCAGTCGCAGCTGGCGCAGCTCGACGCGCTGGCCATCGAGGAACAGCGCCAGCAACTGCGCCAGCTGGAACAGGAAGCGCAATGGCAGCGCGACCTGCTGGCCATGGCGCAGCAGCGCGAAAGCGATTACGCGCGCTGGAAGGGCGAATATGAAGCCCTGCTGGCCCAGCAGGCGCATGCCGCGGAACTGGCGCGCATCGACATCGACCGCATCGAGAAAATCGGCTCGCTGAGCGACATGGGCAAGGTCGCCATGGCCGCCGGGCAGAATGCGGCCGCGCTGGCACAAGTGCTGAAGGTACAGCTGCAGGCGGGCATGAGCGCCGAGCAGATCCACGCGCTGGCGGCGCTGGCGGCGGCCGAGAACAGCATCGCGCCGCTGGACGCCATGCGCATGGCGCAGGACAGCGTGGCGCAGGAGCGCAGCTACCTGGAAGGCCAGGCGGAGCGCGAACGGCGCCAGCAGCTGGACTTGATCAACCTGCAGAACGCGGCGCACGCGCATGGCCTGTCGGCGCAGGCGCAGCTGGGCGTGGCCGTGGCGCAGGCGCTGCAGCCAGGCGCTGCCGCAGCCGCACCGGTCCGCTGCAAGAACGGCCATGCGCAGCGCGCGGGCCATCCGGAAGATAAATTCTGCGCCGCCTGCGGCGTCGCCCTGCAGCCTTGATGGAAGCGTTTCACCCCAGATGATGCAAAAAGCACGAGACAAACTGCGGGAACTGCGCGCCCTCCACGACGACGGGCTGCTCAGCGAGCAGGAATTTGAACGCCGCAAGAATGCCATCCTCGACGCCGAGTACGCGCCGCCCGGTACCGCAGCTGCGCCCGCGCCGCTGCCCGTGCGCCAGGGCACGGAGCTGGGCTTCATGACGGGCCAGGAAATCGGCCCGCAAAACCGCCGCTACCGGCTCGAACGGCTGATTGGCACGGGCGGCATGGGGCAGGTGTGGCAAGCCACCGACCTGGCCACGCACGCGGAGCTGGGCAGCAGCGAAATGGTGGCGCTGAAGATCTTGCCGCCGCAGCTGACGCAAAGCGCCACGCATGCCAAGTTGCTGATCGAGGAAGCCACGCAGGCGAGAAAACTCGCGCATGAAAACATCGTGCGCGTCTACGAGTGGGCGCAGGATCCGGCCACGGCCAGCTATTTCATCATCATGGAATGCCTCGATGGAGAAGACCTCGAACACTATCTGGCGCGCGAGGGCGCGCTGCCCTTGTCCACCGTGCAGCAATTGCTGCAGCCGGTGGCCGACGCCTTGTCGTATGCGTGGGAAAAGCACAAGTTGGTGCACCGCGATATCAAGCCGGGCAATGTCTTCCTGACGGCGAAAGGCGACGTCAAATTGCTCGATTACGGCATCGCTACACGTGTGCGCAATGCGGACAGCAGCCTGGCGCTGGACATGCCGAACGCGGGCACGCATGGTTATCGGGCGCCCGAGGCAGGCGCCAACCAGCGCCAGCCCAGCCCGCGCCTGGACGTGTATGCGGTGGCCGTGATGATTTACCAGATGCTCGAAGGGCGCATGCCGTTCGACGACACGCGCAGCGCCAGCCATTTGCCATCAACACCGCAAGCGCTCAACGCGCAACAGTGGCAAGTCTTGCAGAATGGTTTTTCCTTGACGGCGGAACTGCGGCCCCAATCGGTGCAAGCATTGCTGGAAGGGCTGGAGCGCGCCGCCGGGCCGTCGCCAGAGGAACTGGCGGAACAGGCGCGCCAGCAGCAGGCGCGCGCGGCGCAGCAGCAAAAGGAGGCGGCGCTGGCCGCCGAACAGGCCCGCGACGCGGCGATCAAGGAAGCGCGTGTGCGCCAGGAAGAACTGGATCAGCGCCGCAAGGCGGAAATCCAGGCGGCCGCGCTGGAAAAGCAGCGGCAGGACAAACTGCGCCGCGAGCAGGAGGCGCAGCGCCATTTCGAAGCGGAAGAGGCGCGCAAGTTGCGCAAGGAAGCGCTGCGCGGTCAGTTGCGCGCGCGCCGCGAAGCCGATGCCGCCACAGCCCTGCAGGAACATCAGGAACTGCAGCGCAAGGCCATCGTCGCCAAGGCGGAGGCGGCCTATCGCGCCGAGCAGGAACGGGCGCGCCGCGAAGAGGCCAGCCGCGCCGCCGCACCTGCCCCTGCGGCTGCTCCGGCATCGGCAGCAGAACACGTGGAGCCGGTGGCCAATGCCGAAGGCATTTTGCGCGATGATTTTCTCGATGGCTCGGGACAGGGGCCGGAACTGGTGCTCATTCCCAGCGGCCGCTTCCAGATGGGCGCGCACGAGATCGAACACAAGGCAGCCATCCAGGCCGGCTCGCAGCAGGCCTGGCTCGAGCGCGAGATGCCGCAGCACTGGGTCGGCATCGAGCGCCCGTTCGCGCTGGCGCGCCACCCCGTCAGCGTGGGCGAGTGGCGTGCCTTCGTCAAGGCGACGGATTGGGCGGGCGGTTCCGAGACGGACTGGGACAATCCCGGTTTCGTGCAGAACGACCAGCACCCGGTGGTCGGCGTGAGCTGGAATGACGCGCAGCTGTACCTGGCGTGGCTCCGCGAGCGCACGGGCCGGCAGTACCGCCTGCCCAGCGAAGCGGAATGGGAATACGCCTGCCGCGCCGGCACGCGCACGGCTTTTAACGTGGGCGACACCATCAGCACCGAGCAAGCCAACTACGACGGCCTGTACGTGTACAACGGCGGTCCGCGCGGCGTATACCGGGGCGGCACCACGCCACTGGGCACTTTCGTGCCGAATTCCTGGGGCCTGTTCGACATGCATGGCAATGTGTGGGAATGGGTGCAGGACGTGGTGCACGACAATTACGAAGGCGCGCCCGTCGATGGCAGCGCATGGGAAGAGGGCAGCGACAGCAGCCGGCGCATCCTGCGCGGCGGCTCCTGGCTGTATCACCCGCGCTACCTGCGCTCGGCCCTGCGCAACGGCTTTTCCACCGTGCTGTCAAACGATATCGTGGGCTTTCGGGTGGCGCGCACGCTCGATTGATACTGCGTGGGGCGGCCTCTCTCGGATGAACTGAAATACCTGGGTAAAGCCGCGGGCCTGGTGGCGCAGCATTCCCGGCATGCCGTATCGAATGGCCAGGCAGCGGGGAAAAAGCGGGGGAGGGGCCTGCGCCAAGCGGGCAAACGGTGTAAATTGTGGCTTTCCAAACGTACCAAGGAACGCCATGACCATCAAAGCCATCCGCGACCAGTCGCAAGCCATGCGCCACATCGTGCACGTGCGCGATCACATCATTTCCGCCGACGCCTCGGTGGAGGAGGGTGGCGGCGACGCCGGCCCGTCGCCGCACGACCTGTATGACGCGGCCCTGTCGGCCTGCAAGGCGCTCACCGTCGTCTGGTACGCCAGGCACAAGGGCATCCCCCTGGAACACGTGGAAGTGTCGACCGAGCGCGATGCCAGCGAAGAGCGCAAAGGCGTGTACCGCCTGGCCGCAACCCTGCACCTGACGGGCGACCTGACGGATGCGCAGCGCCAGGAATTGCTGGCCGCTGCCGGCAAATGCCCGCTGCATAAATTGATGACTGCTGTGACCACCGAAGTGACGACGGTGCTGGCATGAGCGCGGCCATCCTGAAAAGCCACGAAAAAGACCTCGGCGGCGGCTTCGTCGTGCGGCGTTTGCTGCCTTCTGCAGTAAAACAGGCCGTCGGGCCCTTCATTTTCTTTGACCATTTCGGCCCCATCGACGTGGCGCCCGACGCCAACCACGACGTACGCCCCCATCCGCATATCGGCCTGGCCACCGTCACCTATCTGTTCGAGGGCGCGATCGACCACCGCGACAGCATCGGCTCGTACCAGCGCATCGAACCGGGCGCCATCAACTGGATGACGGCCGGTCGCGGCATCGTGCATTCCGAGCGCACGCCGCACGACCTGGCGGGACAACCGCACCGTACCCACGGCTTGCAGCTGTGGGCCGCGCTGCCGAAGGCGCATGAGGAAGACGAGCCGAGTTTTACGCACACGCCGCAAGCCGACATCCCCGTCGTGCAACTCGATGGCGCCGTGGTGAAAGTGTTGATCGGCACGGCGTTTGGCCAGACTTCGCCCGTGCGCACCTATATGCAGACGGTGTACCTGGACGTGGCGCTGCAGGCGGGGCGCGAGCTGCGCCTTGAGGGCTTGCCGGCGGAAGCGGCGGTGTATCCGATCAGCGGGGAAGTGCTGGTCGATGGCGTGGCGCTGCTGCCGCATACCATGGCCTTGCTGGAGGAGGGTAAGGTGCCTGTCGTGACGGCGGGCAGCGGCCCGGTGCAATTCGTCGTGATCGGCGGCGAGCCGCTGGACGGCCATCGTTTCCTGTTCTGGAATTTCGTCTCATCGAGCAAGGAGCGCTTGTCGCAGGCGGCCGACGACTGGAGCGCCCAGCGCATGGGGCAGGTGCCGGGCGAGACGGAATTCATCCCGCTGCCGAAGGCGCCCCTGCGCCCGGCAACCTAGGCGCCTAGTTTAGAAGCGCGCGCGCAAGGTCAGTTGTGCCTTGCGCGGCTCGCCATAGAAATTGCCCCACGCAGGCGCGCCTACCGTCTGGTAGTAGCGCTTGTCGAGCAAGTTCGTCACGGACAGCGACGCCGTCCAGTTGCGGTCGATCTGGTAGGCGGCGCGCGCGCTCCACAGTGCATACGCTCCTTGCGCCACCGTCACGTCGCGCGTCACGCGCGAGCTCTCCGTCTGGAAGTTCACCCCGCCGCCCACGCTCCACTTTTGCAGGGCGCCGGACAGGCGATAGTCGCTCCACGCGCGCAGCATGTGGCGCGGCGAGTAGGTGCTGGCGAACATCACACCCGCATTCGAGGTCTGTTCCAGGTACTTGAAATTGTTCAGGGTATAGCCGGCGAACAGTTGCCAGCCTGGCGCCACCTCGCCGCTGATTTCCGCATCGAGGCCTACACTGCGCACCTTGCCCGCCGAGAAATAGCACTCCGTGCCGCTGGAGCAGGTATTGACCAGGTCGAGCTCCGCGCGGTTGCGCTGTTCGATGCGGAACAGCGCCAGCGAGGTATTGACCTTGCCGTCGAACAGTTCGCCTTTCACGCCCACTTCCAGGTTGCGGCCTTTCAGCGGGTCGAGCAGGGCGCCGTCCGCCGTGCGCTGGTTTTGCGGCTGGAAGATGTCGGAGACGCTGGCGTAGCCGGACCAGCGCTTGTCAAACGCGTAGATCACGCCGCCATATGGCGTGACGACGCCGTTTTCGCGATACGGGTCGATGTACACTTCGCCCGTGTCGCGGTACACGCTGCTCCATTTGTAGTTCGACACGCGCGCGCCTGCCACCACGGTGAGCGGATCGCTGACGCTGAAACGGGCCACGCCGTAGGCACCCGTCTGCGTCATTTTTGTTACGCTGGGATCGCCCCGGTAGCTGTTCTCGCGGAACCAGGCATCGCTCGGCTCGGCCACGCCGTGATTGGGCCGCAGCGGATTGTTCGCTTGCTGCAGCAGGGCTAGGCTGAAATCGCTGTCGCTTTCCAGCCGGTTCGTGCTGATGCCGGCGCTGAAGCCATGACGGCGGCCGAAGGCGTTGAATTTGCCATCGAGCGACAGGTCGACACCCTTGTTGGTGCTGCCGTAGTCGAACACGCCGCCATACATCATCATGCCGGCCAGTGTGGCGGGATTGAGCGCGCCCTGGCTGAACATGTATTTCACGTCATGCCGCTCGCGCGTGTAGTTTGCGCTGGCCTTGAGCGACCAGTCGGCGTCGAAGCGGTGCTCGAATTCGGCGAAGGCGGCCGTCTGCTTGCTGTCCCAGCGGTTCCAGTCGGCGCCGAGGAAGGTCGAGCGGGGCAGTTTCGGGTCGCTGCCATCGAGGTAGCGGGGCATGCCGGAGAAAAACGGCGTCGAGTGCAGTTTTTCGTAGCTGGCGCCCGTCGTCAGCTTGCTGCCCGGCGCCAGATCGAATTCCAGCACGCCGTACAGCACGTCGGTGCGGCTGTCGGCCACGTCATAAAAATAATCGCGCTGGTCGTGCGCGGCCACGGCGCGGCCACGGATGCTGCCCGATTCGTTCAAGGGACCGGTGACGTCGATTTCGCCGCGCACGTCGTTCCAGCGGCCTGCGCTGAGCGCCAGCTGCACCTGCTTTTCCGCCAGCGGGCGCTTGCGCACCATGTTGATGGCGGCGCCCGGCGAGCCCGTGCCCTGCAGCAGTCCCGTGGCGCCGCGCACGATTTCCACGCGATCCAGCATGGCGGTATTGCTGGTAAAGCTGTTTGCCTGCGGGTAGTACATGGCGCGGTTGACGCCATCGAACTGGTACGTCTCGACCATGAAGCCGCGCGAATATACGTAGCGTCCGCCCATGGGGCTGTCATACATGGTGATGCCGGTGGTATTGGCCAATACGGCGTCGATGGTGTTGAGGTTCTGGTCGTCCATTTTCTGGCGCGTGATGACACTGACGGATTGGGGAATCTCGCGCAGGGTTTGCACGCCCTTGCCGACGGTGACGGCGCGCGCCGCGTACGAGTTGCTGTGTTCACTGACAGGGTCGCGCTCCATGCTGGCGCTGACCGTCACGGGCGCCATGGTCTTTTCCACGCCGGCCGCCGAGGCGGAGGATGGCGCCGCCTGGCGCAGCACGTAGGCGCCGTTGGGCAACTGCACGGCTTCCAGGCCGCTGCCGGCCAGCACCTGGGCAAAACCTTGGCTGACGTTGAAGCTGCCGCGCACGCCGGGCGAACGCAGGCCGCGCGTCTGCGCGGGATCGGTCGACAGGCTGACGCCGGCGGCGACGGCAAAATCGTTGAGGGCGGTGGCCAGCGGGCCGGCTGGCACGGCGTAGGCTTGCGGCGCCGCAGCAGCCTGGCCTTGCGCCAAGGCTGGCGCGGAGACGAAGGCGGCGGGCGCGGCGCACGCCATGGCGATGATGGCCAAGCGGATGGCGCGCGCGGCGGGATGGAGGACGGGGGTGGTCAGCTGCATGCTCGGTCTTTCTGCTTTAAGGGATAAGGAAATGGCGTATGAATCGGCTTCTTACTTGTCAAGCCGAAGCAGCGCATCGAAACACCAACCCCTGACGCAAAAAAACTGAAAATAATTAGGCCGGCCTGGCCGCCACCGTGGCCCAGTAGCGCGTGAAGTACGTCACTTGCAGCCCGTGCGAGGCGCACAGGCTTTCCAGTGCGGCGTCGATATCGTCGAGCCGGTAGGTGCCTGTGACGGGGCGCCGCGCCACGGCGGCGTCGCACGCCAGGCGCCCGCGCCGGTAGCGCGCCAGCTCCGCCACCAGCTGTTGCAGCGGCCAGTCGGCGGCCACCAGCATGCCGCGCAGCCAGCTGTCCTGATGCGTGGGCATGGCTTCCACTTCATCCGCGCCAGTGTCTCCAAAGCGCAACTGCTGTCCCGCTTCCAGGCGGCGCACGGTATCCGGTCGCGCCGCGCAGCGCACCTCCACGGCGTGCTCGAAGACGCTGACGGTGCTGTCATCGTCGTTGCAGCGTATGCCGAAGCGCGTGCCCAGCGCGCGGATCACGCCGTGCGGGGTGTCGACCAGGAAGGGGCGCGGATCGGGCGCCGTCGTGATCATGATTTCGCCATGGTGCAGGCGGATGCGGCGCTGCGTGGCGCTGTAAGCGACATCCAGGGCGCTATCCGTATTCACCTCCAGGCGCCCGCCATCGGCCAAGGTGACGTGGCGGCGCTGGCCTGGTGCCGTGCGTAAGGACGCCGTCAAGGCTTGCCATGGGCCGGATTGCAAGCCCGCCTGGCCCAGCGCGATGCCGCCGCCGGCCGCCACCAGCAGCGCGAGTATCTTGGCGGCCGCGCGCCGGCGCCGCTGCGCCGCCTGCAGCGCGGGAATCGCCAGCGCTGCAGGTATCGTACCCAACTGGCCGTCCATGCGCTGCAGCAGGTCCCAGGCCCGTTCATGCTCGGCGCTGGCGTCGCGCCATGCCTGCAGGGCGGCCGGGTCGGCGCTGCCGCATTGGATTTCCACATGCCAGTGGGCGGCGGCGGCCAGCACCTTGCGGGCAAGAGGGGCTGAACGCGAGGCTGACTGCGGGGCGGAAGGAGAAAACATCAGCCGGCCGCCAGCATCAGGCATTCCGTGTAGGCGCGCACCAGGTGTTTCTTGACGGTTGGCAGGGATATGCCGAGGCGCCGGCTGATGTCCACATAACTGAGCTCCTCGATTTGCGCCAGCAGGAAGATGGCCCGCGTGCGCGCGCCCAGGCTGTCGAGCAGGCGGTCGATGGCGAGCAGGGTTTCGATGATGATGGCATGCGTTTCGGCGCACATCGATGCCGGCTCGGCTTGCTGGGCCAGCGCTTCCAGGTAGGCCTGCTCCAGCGCCTGGCGCCGATAGCGGTCGATCAGCAAGCCGCGCGCAATCGTCGCCAGGTAGCCGCGCGGCTCGCGCAGGGGCGCCAGCGGTGTCACCTCGCGCTTGCCCAGCAGGCGCAAAAAGGTGTCCTGCGCCAGATCGGCCGCCTCGGCGCGATTGCCCAGCTTGCCGCGCAGCCAGCCATACAGCCAGCCGTGGTGCTCGCTGTACAGGGTTTTCAGGTGGATGGCATGGACGGGGCTGACGGTACTCACTGCGTTCTCCAGGCAAGGGAAGAGCTGGGCTGACGGAACGCGGGGTGCCGGCTGGCTGGGCTGTTTGAGAATGATACTCATTATCACATTGCCACGCCGCCGGCGTCAATTGGCGTCGCCGCCCAGGCGCCAGCGCTCCTGCCACTGTTGCAGATCCGCCCAGGCTTGCTGCAGGGCGGTGGCGGACCAGTGCAGCAAGCTGTCGAGCGCCAGCAGGGTGCGCCGCAGGTGGATGCCGTCAAAAAACACGTGGTCTGCCACGACGGTGGCGGCCAGCCAGGCGGCGATGATGACGATGATGTCGTGGCGCCCGCTTTTCCACCAGCGCAGCGAGTGGCGGCGAAAGATCCACGGTACGCCCAGCGGATTGGGCCAGTCGGCCAGCAAATGCATGATGCCGCCAGCGGCAAAGCCGAACAGGGGCGGCGCCCACAGGTGATGCGGCAATTGCAGGTAGGTGTAGACGAGCAGGGCGATCCAGGCCAGGCCCCAGTGCGTCCACGTGCGGTGCGTGATCCACAGCCGGTGCGTGCGCGCCCACCAGGCCACTTCCAGCCAGTCCGGCGCCGTGCCGCCCAGCGCGCCCATGACAAAGGCGAGCATGCTCAGCACTTGATAGGGGCCACCGGCGCCAGCGTGCGCGACGAGGGCCGCGGCGATCACGCCGGCAGCCCAACCGGTCGCATGATGCGCTTTGTTGGAAGCCATAGGAAATGTAAAACGCCATGCGGGCGCTTTGTGAAATGCAAGGGATATTAACTGGATGAATATACAGTATTGAAGAGCATGGAGGGGCGCTATTTGCAGAATATCTGCTATTAAATTGTTAAATTGTGTGTCGGGAGGGTTTAGCCAGCGAACTCGGCAACTCATGCCGGCCGGTCAAGTATGTTGTGCGGCTGATAATGCAATTGGCGCAGGGCGCGCTATGCTGAAGGTAGTCCTACGTTTTGAAGAGGTTGCGCCATGAAAATCCCCCGCGAATTGCAGATTCCTGCCATCGTGTTTACGCTGGAAGCGGTGTTTATACTCGGCCTGTCGATGATTTTCCTGGTGCTGGTGCCGCGCTAGCACCCGACAAAAAGGTCATAGCGGTGTTGCACTGCCCATTTTTTCATACGCCAGCGTATGGGATGTATTTTTATGCGGTAAGCACGCTGCCGCTATCGCAAAGGGCAGCACCTTCGGTGCGAATGATCCAGCATTCCGGATACGGTTCGCTGGCGAAGCGTTTGTGCCTTCCGAAGCCGCTGAGCTTGTCGAGCGCGGTGGCGGGGGCCAGCGCTGTTTCCTTGCCGCTGGCCGTGTCCAGGTGCCAGAAACCGCCATTGCGGTGGAAGAGCACGGGCAGGCAACTGGCCTGCGGCGTGGCAAGGTGGCTTGCTGGCGTGGGCTGGGTGTCGGGCAGCAGCAGGTAAAAACACTCGGCGCGGGCGCCATGGTCGATGCGGTGCAGGATCACGCCGTGCGCGAGCAGGGCCGTGACGCTGAGCACGACGATACCCTTGATGCTGGCCGACAATTCGATGCGCATGCCCAGCCGCAGGGCGACGGGCTTGTGCTTGCCGGGCCATACGCCGTCGAGCAGTATACCGTAGCGCGACACGTCCTCGATTTCAAAGCCTTGCTGACCGCGGCGGATGATGGCATGGCGGCCTGACAAGCGACGCGTCAAGCCATTGTTGTCCTGGCCGTCGGGGCTGAAATGGCTGAGCAGCACATCGGCTTCCGGGTCGACCAATTCGAAACGACCCAGCATGCATTCTTCCAGCGCGAACAGGCGGATCTGGCGCTGTTCGCCCGCTTCCGGCGCCGCATTGACGAGGCAGGCGGCCTGGCTAGTATGCGGATGGCAGTGGCTGACGGCGGGCAGGTCGACTTCGATCAATTCCTCGTCCCAGGCGATGGTGGTAAAACCCATGTCGATCTTGCCTTGCGGCGCAGATAAATCCACGTGGGCAATGCCGGCATTGCGTGCCGTCACGTCGAGGTTGCAGCCGTCGCCGCCCGTCACGCGGGCAATCGAGGCGTCGTCGGCCATCACGCGCACGTTCTTGTGCGTGCTGAGGAATATCTGGTGGATTTCCGTCAGGGTTGCGTCGCGGCGCGGCACGAGGATGACGAAGGTGCATACCCATTTCTGCGCCACGGCGCCATCGACGTGGCTGTGCACTTCGACTTCGATCTGGTATTGCCCGTGCTCCTTGTTGCGTGAGGAAAACTCGACAAACACGGGGCGCCAGTCGCCGCGCGTGGTGCGCACGAAATCATGCTGCACCTGGCCGCGGGGAATCAAATCCGAGCGCAGGCGCAAGGTCAGCTGCGGTGCGCAGGCTGCGCTCATGCCGCGCAATTCCATTTTCAGGGTTTGCCGTCCGCCTGCCGCTCGGGGATCGAAGCCGCTGATGTGCAGATGGGCTTGCACCGGCTGGTAGGCCGGGGGCACCGCTGACGCGGCAACGGGGGCTGGCGTGAACGTCGGAGGCACGGCGGAAACTGGCACAGGGCCGCTCACGGCTTGAAAGACAGCGTCATGGGCCGGGGCGTGCGAAAGCGCCGTTGCCGATGGCTCGGAACGGGCGCTGCGCAGTGCGGTCAACAGGTCGTAGCTGCTGGGGGCAGTCGTCGCTTGCGGGTGGTTGCCCGCGCAGACTGTTTCCCCAGGCAAGACCCAGAACGTACAGTGCGGGTGCTCCGGGTTGCTGCATTTTTTCATGACATTCTGACTCGAATCGAGCGGGGACATTTTGCCCTCTGTTATACCTGAGAGCTTACGCGCTTTTGCACCTGCTTGGCAACTTTCGCAGTGCCGGAAAGCGCTCTTTTTGCCCAAATTCATGCCTCTGATCACACCGCGTTATGCATGCCGTGGAAATTATTGCTCAAAAACACATTTTATATCTTTCTGGATATGTTGTTTTGATATTGCATGTAATGTTCTCCCGTCAACGCGCGTGCGCTCCGGACACGCATTTTTACGCCTGCAATGCGAGCCTGGCGGCATTTTGCATTATGCTGGCGCAACCGTTACCCCCCCCACACGCTGCCTGACTCCGAGAGATGACCATGCCTGTCCAACGCCCGCTCCAGCTTGCCATAGCCTATGGCGCCACCTTGTGCGTATTCCTGGCCCTCGACGCCCTGTGGCTGGCGGTGCTGATGAAGCCCGTGTACGCTGCGGCGCTGGGACCGCTGCTGGCGGACACGCCCCGCTGGGCGCCGGCCACGCTGTTTTATCTGTTGTATGGGGCGGGGTTGCTGGTCTTTGCCATCCTGCCAGGGTTGCGCGTGCGCCGCGGGCGCACGGCGGCGGCACTGGGCGCGGTGCTCGGGCTGCTTGCCTATGGCACCTATGATTTGAGCAACTATGCGACCTTGCGCGACTGGCCGCTGGCTTTGACGGTGATCGACATGGCCTGGGGCAGCGTGCTGTCGGCCGTATCTGCCACGGCCGGTTATCTGGCTGCTAGCCGCCTGGGGCGGTGAACTCCGCATCGAAGCGCAGCGCCAGCATGGTAATGTTGTCGCTATGCAAGCCTTTTGGCGGGTGGGCGAGGAAATCGTCGAACAGGGTGCTGACGGCCTGTGCGGCAGTCTTGCCGGCACACAGGGCAGGCCAGCGGGCCGTGAGGGCCAAAGGATCCTCGCAGGCCCAGAAGCCGTCGCTGGCCAGCAGATAGTGGGCGCCGGGCCGCACGCGCAGCACCCGGCGGTCACCCAGGTGTGCGAGGAACGGCGGCAAGGTGGCCGCATCGAGGCCGCGCAGGGGCTTGTCGAGCTGCAAGCTGTCGCTGATGGCGTTTCCTAAAATAAATGCCTGCGAGATTTGCGGGTGGTGCTCGCCGTGCACTGCCGCACGCCAGCGCGTCTCGTCGAGCGCGCCGCGCATGGCGTACACGGTGGCCGGCACGTGGTCCACGGTGAGGATGCTGGCCATCCCGTCGGCAATTTCATACAGGCGCGAATCGCCCACGTGATACAGCAGCGGCGCTTCGCCGGGCGGCACTTCCAGCAAGGTCAGGGTGGTGCCGGGCGGCCGCGCCTGGGCTGGCGCGGTCCTGGCGAAGGTATCCTGCAAGCGCGTGTGCAAGGCGTCGAGCCGGGCTGCCAGGCTGGCCGTGTCGAGGCAGGCGGGCATCGCCAGCAAGCCTCGCACGGCCGCCTCCGCCGCTTCGCGCCCTTGGCCGTGGCCGCCCATGCCGTCGAGCACGGCGGCGCGCACATGGCCAGACGGCCAGCCCGGTACCTGGCAGTGGAACGGCGCCTGCCGCGACAGGCAGACGGCGTGGCCGCTGGCATCGATCAGCAGGAAATTGTCCTGGTTTTCGCGGCGTGGCTGGGGGCCGGCGCCTACGCTGGTGCCAGCGGCGGCGTCGAGCCAGGGGCCGAAGTCGAGCTCGTCATTAATTAAATGCATCGGTTGGTGCGGTCCAGGCGGCCAGCAATGTTGATCATAGGACGCAGCTTAGCCGATATTGTGCAGGGGCGATACCTTGCCTGTCGCGCAAAAAAAAACCTGCGGCAGCGGGCTGGCGCAGGTTTTTCATGGTACGGGTGCAGGGCAGTGCTTAGCGGCGATGGCCCCAGCCACGGCCATGATCATGGTCATGGTAGTCGCGGTCATAGTAGTCGCGGCGGCCATGGTCGCGGTAATAGCCGCGGCCCGGTTGCACGTAGACGACAGCCGGAGGGCCGTAGTAGCGCGGTGGCGGTGCATAATACACTGGCTGCGGAGCAGGGGCGTAGTACACGGGCTGCGGCGCAGGCGCATAATAGGTTTCACGGTAGCCGCCGCGATAGCCGCCGCGGTCATAATAGCGGTCATTCGTGCTGATGCTGTTGCCGACGGCGGCGCCAAGCACGCCACCGACGATCGCGCCATTGCGCCCGCCGGTGCTGTTGCCAATGGCCGCTCCGACAACGGCGCCTGCAACGGTATTGAAGTCGCGGTCACCGGCGACTGCGGCCGAAGACACAGCCACTGCCGCTACTATTACCGCACCCAGGAGTTTCTTGTTCAACATGGCATTTCCTTCCATTCCGGCGAGATCACAATGATCTGCATGAACAGGACTATATCTGCTGCTCACCGCTTGCTCCACGTCTAATACAACTTATTACAATCCTGCCCCGACGGTAACAAGTCAGCGCAGGCGCGCCTGCCATTCCGGACGCAGCAAGCTGTACATTTTGACGTCGCGCATCACGCCGTGGATAAAGAAGGCCTGGCGCATCAAGCCCTCCTGGGTAAAACCGTTCTTTTGCGCGATGCGTTCGGAGCCGATGTTCAGCGGGTCCATCAGCAGCTCCAGCCGGTGATACGGATAGGCGCTGAACAGGTAGTCGACCACCAGGCGCGTCGCTTCGCTGATGTAGCCGCGTCCGTCCCGCTGCCGGTCGAACAGGCGGTAGCCGATCTCGCGCGAGGCTGGCGTGCGGCTCTTGAAGTGCGTGATCGTGCCGATGATGTGCTGGGCGTGATCTTCGATGAGGAATAATTCGCTATCTTCGGTCACAAAACCCGATTGCAGGAAGTCGCGCCGCATGGCCTCGGGCGACTTGAACTGCATCGAGAAAAACTCGCCGCGCGAGGGCAAGTCGTTGACGAGGGAAATATAGGTATTCAGGTCGGCGGCGGTCAAATGCCGTATGGTGCAGAGAGTTCCCTTGAGCATGGCGATATCCGGTGGCGATCACGATCTGCATGGTAATCGACTCTGGCGTAAACAGGCAATCGATGCCGTAAAAGTTGCTGCAATGACAGAATAAATACGCTATCGTAGAAAGCCGCGCCTTGCCCACGGCCACGGCGTACCCGCTTCGACCTTGTTGACTGGAACTGAACTTACATGCATACCATCCTGACTGGCGCGCCACTGCGCCGTTCCGTTTTATCCCTTGCCCTTGGCTGCATCGTCAGCGCCGGCGCCTTTGCCGCCGCGCCAGGCAATACGCCGCAAGCGCTGGCGCAGGTGCGCGACACCGCGCTGCAAAGCGACTGGGCGTATGCGCGCCTGGCCGACATGACGGATTTGATCGGCCCGCGCCTGTCCGGCTCCGCCGGCGCGGCCGCCGCCGTGCAGCAGGTGGCCGAGACCATGCGCCAACTGGGCGCCAAAGTCACCCTGCAGCCGGTGAAAGTGCCGCACTGGGTGCGCGGCGTGGAAACGGCGGAAATCGTCGACTATGCTGGCCGTCCGCAGGGCGTGTCGCAGCGCGTGGTGCTCACCGCCCTGGGCGGTTCCGGCGCCACCCCGGCCGCCGGCCTGACGGCGCCCGTGATCATCGTCAAGAGCGTCGATGAACTCAAGGCCCGCGCGTCGGAAGTGAAGGGCGCCATCGTGCTGATCGACACGCCGTTCGACCAGGAGATGGCCGAGCGGGGCCTGGCCGGCGTGACCTATGGCCAGGGCTCGCGCTCGCGTTTCCTCGGCCCCAAGGCGGCGGCCGACCTGGGTGCGGCCGCCGCGCTGGTGCGCTCGATCGGCGGCGCGAACTTCCGCATCCCGCACGCGGGCGCCACGGGCCTGGACGACAATAAACGCATTCCCGCCGCCGCCGTCACCGTGGAAGACGCCTTGTTGATGGGCCGACTGGCCGCGCGCGGCCCCCTGAAAATGCACCTGACCCTGACGCCGCAAAACCTGCCGGAAGCGGACAGCTACAACGTCATCGCCGATTGGCCGGGCACGGACAAGGCCGACGAAGTGGTGGTGGTCTCCGGCCACCTCGATTCCTGGGACCTGGCGACGGGCGCGCACGACGACGGCGCCGGCGTGGTGGCGGCCATGGGCGTGGTGGAAACCCTGAAAAAACTCGATTACCGCCCGCGCCGCACCATCCGCGTGATCGCCTGGATGAATGAGGAAAATGGCGGCCGTGGCGGCCAGGCCTATTTCGAGGCCCACAAGCAGGCGCTCGGTAAACAATATGCGGCCATCGAGATGGATAGCGGGGCCGGCCGCCCGTTCGGCATCCTCGCCAGCGTGGGGCCGAAGTCGGAAAAGCTGTTCGCGCCCCTGCGCGCGGCCCTGCAGCCGATGGGCGCGCACGCCTTCACGCGCCGCGACGCGCTGGGCACGGGCGATTTGCACCGCCTGGAAACGGGCGGCGTGCCAAGCTTCGAGCCGCTGGTAGACAGCCACAGTTACTTCCACTACCACCATACGCCGGCCGACACCTTGGACAAGGTCGACCCGGATAACCTGAAGCGCAACGTGGCGCTGATGTCGTCGCTGGCGTGGTTCCTGGCCAATATCGATGGCGAGATCGGGCGCGCGCCGGAGCAGTCGGAATAAGGGGGAGCTTGCCTCCTCACTTCGAGTAGCCCTGCATAGTATCCGCCGCATCGTGGCGGATGCCCCACCATGGCAAGTACGCATTGTTTTCGCCGCGCGCGCGGAACCACGGCTTGTCGTGGGCTATGGGCCGCACGGTGGTCGGCGGCAAGACCAGCACGCCCGTGACGCTGTCAGGATCGCTTGTGCCCGCCACCAGCACGGGCTTGCCGACGTGGTTCGCATGGGCGATGCCCAGGGCGACGTTGGTCAGCGCCGTGCCGGCGCCCATTTCGCCCAGCAGCGCCGGCGTATTGAAGGTTTGTGGCAGGAAGTCGAAGTCCGGCACTTCCAGGGTCAGCGCCTGCGCCAGCTGGCCCAGCCGGTCGGAGGACGTGGGCAGGGTCCTGTTGGCGTCGTGGATGACGTAGCCAATATCGGTTTCCGTCTTGCCACCATGGCGCGCCGCCTCGGCGAACGCGGCCTGCCAGGCCTGCACGGCGCGCGGCGGCTTGTCCTTGGCCAATTCAAAATCAGCCGCGCTTTTCGTGGCCGGATAGCCTATCCACGCCAGCGCCGCGCGCTCCGTCTTGTAATCGGGGCCGGCCAGCACGAGCAGCACCAGGTTTTCATTGATCTGCATGGTTTTCGGCCGGCTCGGCGCATCCCAGTTCATGACCCATACGGTTTCCTTCGGATGTGTTTCCAGGTAGGCCAGCGCGGCTTTCAGGGAGATGAAGCCTGCATTGTTGCCGCCCAGGGTGATGCGCACGTCGGGTGGCGTGGCGCGGGTCCAGAGGGTGGGGAAGTGGGGGTTGCCGATATCGAAGTTGCTGATAATTTCATCTTTTATTGTCTGATACACTTCCGCAGGGTCGAATTTCCCTTCAGGCAGAGCATATTCCACGCGTATGCCAGCCAGTTCGCGCCAGTTCTCTTTTTTATCTTTGGGATAGACGTGGTAGAAGTAGGTGGGGCTGGAAAAATAGATATCGTGGAAATTGCTCATCAGTTCTTGTAAATACTTATGGTGATAACCCTTGAACGTTTCCCTGCCATTGATATCGTGGGCAATGGGAGCGACTGCCTGCAAGGTACTGAAGCCCCTGGGATCCGTTCTGACCATATCGTCATTTTCGTTGGGCTTGGCCAATCCCAACGTCCATAGCAGCTGCCATTCGGTCGGATAGTCGAGCCGCTGCAGTGGATTGAGCCATTGCAGGCCGACGACTTGTGCCCGGAAGGGAGTGTGGACCGTGTTTTTTGGGGGCTCTTCTTCTTTCGGCGCAGGTTTCACGGCGCAGGCTGTCAATAGCGCAAATATGGAGCAAGCGGCGAGCATGGGCAAGGCAAGGAACTGTTTCATGAGAGATCCAGGTGAATGGCTAGTCTGGTGACCTGCATAGCTTGGCCAGTTGAGCCAGAGCGCAAGGCACATGACAATGAAAGATGCGGCGAGCGCCCAGGCCAATCGCTGGCGCGGCGTGGCGATGAACTTACGCACCGTCAGTCCTCAGCGCAAAGTTGCTGGAGGTGTCGGCAGGCTTGGTATTCTGGCGCTCGTCCACGATGCTTTCTGGCTTTCTGGCGGGGCTACTTTTAGCATTTGCCCATTCAAACAGAGGTACGCCTTTAAATTTTCCCTTGTTGTAATACTCGAAAAATTCTTTGTTTTTGTCGGTATTTTCCAGTCCTTTTAGTATTTGCCAATCCGCCGCCACCCTTAATTCGCGCAACGCCTCTTGCCCGATCGTGCACACTCCCACCGCCACATCATAGGCCAGCGCCTTCTGCGCATGCTCGGGATTAGTCATGATGGTCGAGTGGTCGGTGGCGTGGGTGTCGATATTGGCGGCCAGGCAGGTCTGGATTTCGTTCTTGCGCCAGGCATTGAATTCCTTGGAAGCCTCTTCCGGCTTGTCCACCGGTGTCACAGGCTCGCCCTTTTCGACCCAGCCGTCGCGCCTGGCCTGCATGCGCAGCATGCCGTTCTGTTCGTAGCGCAGCGCCGCCTCGGCTTGCGCATCGCCCTTGCCCTGGGGACGGTAAGGCGCATACGCGTCATCGGCTTCGGCGGCGCGGTCCTTATGCAGGGAGTCGGCCGGGGCATCGCAGTCTTCGTCAAATTGTTCGCTGGTGTCGGCAAAGCGTGTCGAGCGTGGCAGGAATGCCTCGGGCAGCTTGGGTGCCTTCATCGGCAGCCGCCAGGACTTGGGCGGCAGGGCGTTGATGCGCGTGCCGGCAGTCTTGGCGAGAATGATGACGATGGGCGCGAAGAGGAAAGTCAGTATCTTGCGCCCGATGCCTTTGCTGGCCCGCATGCCCTTTGCGATCGAGTATTCGGCGACCAGCGAATGCGGGTGCCAGAAATCGAGGCTGTCCGGCGTCAAGGGCTGGCCATTGCGCTGCCAGATATCGTAGTCCTGTTCATTTTCCTGGCCGACAAGGTGGTTTTGCGCAAACACGCGCTGGGTGAAGACACCTTCACCGCCCGTATCGGCGATTTCCTGCGCCGACATGCCGCGCCAGCCTATGCCCTGCACTGGCGTGGCGGAAATCACCTGGTCGTGCGGATTGAAATACAAGGTGACCCTGCCATAGGTGGAACCATGCACGCCGTAGTCTGCGCGGTCGAACGCGGCCGTATAGCTGTCCTTGCGTTCAGGCTTGCGATTGGCGCTGAACTCGTCGACAAAGGCGGCATCCTGCTGCATTGCCGAACGGGTGCGTAAGATGTTGAAAAACGCTTTCAAGGTTTGCGTGCGCGCCGCGTACTTTTGCCGGCCGTATTGCCATGTTCGTCCTTCAAATGGCCGCTGACCCAGTTTTCCGTAAAATTGCTGTCGAGCAAACTGTAGGGCGGGTTGCACAGTACATAACTGTCGGCCACGGCGGAAGCGCCCAGCGTTTCACCGAGAAAGGCGGCCGCCATGGCCACCATATTGCCCTGGCTATGGCAGACGATGGTGACGGGTGCGTCCTGCTGGCAATCCCTGATCGATTGCACGAGCCGCGCCAGGCGCCAGGCGGCGAATACAAAATACGGGCGCGGCGGACAGGCATACACTTGCCGGTCATTCGTCGGGTTCATGTGCTGGATATGCATCCACAGGAACAGCTCCTCTGACAAGCCCTGGCCCCACAGGTCAGGCAGGGCGCTGCAGCCGTTGGCGAACGGTCCACCGCCCCAGTAATTCTTTTCGTTGAGATAGATGCCGTCGCCAAATGCCTGCAATTCCTCGCCGTTGGCCTTGTAACCCCAGCGAAAGCGGATCACGGGCGAATTGGCATCGTCCGCTTGCAGGAAGGTGGTGGCATTGCGCTTGGGGTTGAGGAAACCGTCATCCGTCAATTCGCGTGTGTAAGTGGCAGCCTTCATCTGCCCGGCGGCCGGGCCCGGTATCACCAGGTCCTTATCGCGGCGTTTTAGGCGGGTATTCAGGCCTGCGCATAGCCCTTGTTCGGCCTGGTCGTACCATTCGCCGTCGGAATTGACGCCATGTACGAAGATGACGACGCCGGGGCGCGGCAGGCGCGTCACCGCATTCAGAAGCGCATGGCTGAACAAGGTAGTACCTTGCGCCTCGGACAGCAGCATGCGGTCGGCGCCAGGTGTGTAGTCGGGAATCATGCGGGCCCTCCGTGAGTGTTAAACAGGAAAAGGCGGCGCCCAAGCGAACCCAGGCAATCTGCACTGTATGCGGATTGCCTGGGGTGGAACTTGCGTGGTGTCAAGAAAGGAGGCGCGGCGGGCGGGGAATGCCCGGGGAATTAAATCGCGTTCAGCGGTATCTTCAGGTAGCGCACGCCGTTGTCTTCCGGCTCGGGCAGCTTGCCCGCATTGATATTGACCTGGATGGCGGGCAAGATCAAGGTCGGCATGTCCAGGGTGGCGTCGCGGCTGGTGCGCATGGCCACGAATTGTTCTTCCGTAATGCCGTCGCGCAAGTGGATGTTGCTGGCACGCTGTTCGGCCACCGTCACTTCCCAGCGCGGCGCGCGGCCGTTGGGCGGGTAGTCGTGGCACATGAACAGCCGCGTCTGCGGCGGCAACGCCAGCAGGCGCTGCACCGAGCGATACAACAGGGAAGCGGAGCCGCCGGGAAAGTCGCAGCGGGCCGAACCCACGTCCGGCATGAATAGGGTGTCGCCCACGAAGACGGCGTCGCCGATCTGGTAAGCCAGGTCGGCCGGCGTGTGGCCGGGCACGTGCAGGGCGCGCACTTCGAGTGTGCCGATATGAAACACCTGGTCGGGCGCGAACAGCTGGTCGAACTGCGAACCGTCGGCCCTGGCGTCATCCTGATGGTAAACGGCGGCGAACGCCTGCTGCACCGTCCGGATAGCGGCGCCGATGGCCACGTCACCGCCCAGTTGCTGCTGCAGGTAGGGCGCGGCGGAAAGATGATCGGCGTGCGCATGGGTTTCCAGCAGCCAGCGGCATTGCAAGCCGTGTTCGCGCACGAAGGCGATCACCTTGTCGGCCGAGGCGGTCGACGTGCGGCCCGCCTTGGGATCGTAGTCGAGCACGGAATCGATGATGGCGCAGTCCCGGCCATCGGCCTCATACACGACGTAGGTGACGGTGGCGGTGGCTGGGTCGAAGAAAGCTTGGATTTGTGGAGTCATCACGGCGGCAAGGGGCGGACAGGGAAGGGCATTATATCGCCAGAGTTCGCCCAAAAAATGTTGAAAATTGATATTTAACATGCGAAAAACAGATAAGAGGCCAGGCAAGGCGTGCGACTAACGTGCGCACCCTGTGCCTTGCCGCATGCTAACCTTATTCTTACAAGGAGGAATTCATGAATGATATGACTGCACGCAGCGAACAGTACCGCGGTTTTACGATTTCCGTGACCCCGCAAAAGGATAACGACGATTTATGGGATTTTACCTACCGCCTGCAGCGCGAAGGCGAATCCGAGGCGCAGGCGATCACGCGCAGCCGCACCCTGGGCGGTTATGCGGCGCCCGAGACGGCTTGCACGGCTGGTCTGGAAGTGGCCAGGACGGAAGTCGATAATCTGCTGCGTCCTTGAAGCAGCGTAAATTGTTTAGCCCGAAAGTGAGCCTGACTACGGCTGGCGCGTGAAACACATCGCTGCCAGTCGCGCTTCATGCTACGATTTCCATTATTGAGTCAGTCACGAAGGAGGCATCCAATGAATAGCAGTTCTAAAATTCACTATAAGGGCTGGGAAATCGCACCCTTGGCCGTGCCCACCACCGACGGCAAATGGTCGGCCAGTTGCGACATCGAACGCGCCACTGCGGAAGGCCTGGAAGTATTCGAAGGCTCGACCATGCAATTCGTGCGCGACGACGAGGAGGGCGCCATCGCCGCCGCCTGCGAAGAAGCCGTGCGCCAGATCGACAACATCATCGCAAATCCGCTGGTGCGCCTGGCCTGATTTTCTATCCCTTCAGTCCTTGTGTTCCCGCAGCCGGCATTCGCCGGCTGTTTTTCTTTCAAACGCTGCTGGCGGCGCGTCTGCCTGCTTCCCTCCTTTCCAGTCAGTCCTGTTTTATGTTTCAATATTATGTTTCAAAATGAAATAATGAAACAAAAATGAAACGTTTCATTGGTCAAACGTGAGCTCGCTGTTCCCTGGCGGGACAGCACTGAGTAGCGCGGGCTGGTGCCTAGCACCCTGTTTTCACTCTGCTGTCACGTGTTTTTGGCGGCGCCGCACTGGCCTGGCACGGCATTTGCAATACCAATGTTCATAGCCACTCCGTGAAACATTCGGGACCATCCGAAACCCATAAGGTGAACACATGACTCAATACTCCGCAGGTGCCGCATTCCGCAAGGCCGTCCAGGAAGAATCCCCGTTGCAAGTCGTCGGCGCCATCAACGCCAACCATGCCTTGCTGGCCAAGCGCGCCGGCTATAAAGCCATCTACCTGTCCGGTGGCGGGGTCGCGGCCGGCTCGCTGGGCTTGCCCGACCTGGGCATTTCCAGCCTGGACGACGTGCTGACCGATATCCGCCGCATTACCGACGTATGCGACCTGCCGCTGCTGGTCGATGCCGACACGGGCTTTGGTTCGTCCGCCTTCAATGTGGCGCGCACGGTGAAATCGATGATCAAGTTTGGCGCGGCCGGCCTGCACATCGAAGACCAGGTGGGCGCCAAGCGCTGCGGCCACCGTCCGGGCAAGGAAATCGTGAGCAAGGAAGAAATGGTCGACCGCATCAAGGCGGCCGTCGATGCGCGCACGGACCCGAACTTCGTCATCATGGCGCGCACCGATGCGCTGGCCGTCGATGGCCTGGAAGCGGCACTGGAGCGCGCCGTCGCCTGCGTCGAAGCAGGCGCCGACATGATCTTCCCGGAAGCCATCACGGACCTGGACATGTACGCCACCTTCGCCAAGGCCGTCAATGTGCCGATTTTGGCCAACATCACGGAATTTGGTTCCACGCCGCTGTTCACCCTGGACGAATTGCGCAGCGCCCACGTGGGCCTGGCCCTGTACCCGCTGTCGGCCTTCCGCGCCATGAACAAGGCGGCGGAAAACGTCTACCGCGCACTGCGCCGCGACGGCACGCAAAAGAATGTCGTCGACACCATGCAGACGCGCATGGAGCTGTATGAATCGATCAATTACCACGACTTCGAGCAAAAGCTCGACGCGCTGTTCGCCGCGCAAAAGAAATAAGTAAAGAAGCAGGGACCGCATGCCGGTCCCGCAATGACGCACCCGAGACTATTCAATCTGGAGAACACAATGACCGCACCGCAAGTCGCTACTTTCAAGCCTAAAAAATCCGTCGCCCTGTCCGGCGTCACCGCCGGCAATACGGCGCTGTGCTCGGTCGGCAAGACCGGCAACGATTTGCATTACCGCGGCTATGACATCCTGGACGTGGCCGACAGCTGCGAGTTCGAGGAAATCGCCTACCTGCTGGTGCACGGCAAGCTGCCGACGTCCGCCGAATTGAAAGGCTACAAGGCCAAGCTGAAATCCTTGCGCGGCTTGCCGTCCGCCGTCAAGCTGGCGCTGGAAGCCTTGCCCGCCGCTGCCCACCCGATGGACGTGATGCGCACGGGCGTCTCCGTGCTGGGCTGCACCCTGCCGGAAAAAGACGATCACAACGCGCCCGGCGCGCGCGACATCGCCGACCGCCTGATGGCGTCGTTCGGCTCCATGCTGCTGTACTGGTACCACTACAGCCATAACGGCAAGCGCATCGAAGTGGAAACGGACGACGATTCGATCGGCGGCCACTTCCTGCACCTGCTGCATGGCGAAAAACCGTCGGCATCGTGGGAAAAAGCCATGCACACGTCGCTGATCCTGTACGCGGAACACGAATTCAACGCTTCGACCTTCACCAGCCGCGTCATCGCCGGCACGGGCTCGGACATCCACTCGGCCATCACGGGCGCCATCGGCGCGCTGCGCGGTCCGAAACACGGCGGCGCGAACGAAGTGGCCCTGGACATCCAGAAACGCTACGACAACGCCGATGAAGCGGAAGCGGACATCCGTGAGCGCGTGGCCAACAAGGAAGTGGTGATCGGCTTCGGCCACCCCGTCTACACGATTTCCGACCCGCGCAATAAAGTCATCAAGGAAGTGGCCCGCTCGCTGTCGCAGGAAGCCGGTTCCACCAAGATGTTCGACATCGCCGAGCGCCTGGAATCGGTCATGTGGGAAATCAAGAACATGTTCCCGAACCTGGACTGGTTCTCGGCCGTGTCGTACCACATGATGGGCGTGCCGACGGCGATGTTTACGCCGCTGTTCGTCATCTCGCGCACTTCAGGCTGGGCCGCGCACATCATCGAACAGCGCATCGACAACAAGATCATCCGCCCGAGCGCCAACTACGTGGGGCCGGAAGACCTGGAATTCGTGCCGATCAAGGACCGCAAATAATGAGTATCACAATGAATACCTTGCACCGCAAACCCTTGCCGGGCACCCAGCTAGACTATTTCGACACGCGTGCCGCCGTCGATGCGATCCAGCCAGGCGCCTACGCCACCTTGCCCTATACCTCGCGCGTGCTGGCGGAAAACCTTGTGCGCCGCTGCGACCCTGCTACCCTGAACGCGTCGCTGAGCCAGTTCATCGAACGCCGCCGCGACCTCGACTTTCCGTGGTTCCCCGCCCGCGTTGTATGCCATGACATCCTGGGCCAGACGGCCCTGGTCGACCTGGCCGGCCTGCGCGACGCCATCGCGGCCCAGGGCGGCGACCCGGCGCTGGTCAATCCTGTCGTGCCGACGCAGCTGGTAGTCGACCATTCGCTGGCCGTCGAATGCGGCGGTTTCGATCCCGACGCCTTCGCCAAGAACCGCGCCATCGAAGACCGCCGCAACGAAGACCGTTTCGACTTCATCGACTGGACCAAGAAAGCCTTTAAGAACGTCGACGTGATTCCTCCGGGCAACGGCATCCTGCACCAGATTAATCTCGAGCGCATGTCGCCAGTGATCCAGGTGCAAAATGGCGTGGCCTATCCCGACACCTTGGTGGGCACGGATTCGCATACGCCCATGGTCGATGCGCTGGGCGTGATCGCCATCGGCGTGGGCGGCCTGGAAGCGGAAAGCGTGATGCTGGGCCGCGCCTCGTGGATGCGCCTGCCCGACATCATCGGCGTCAAGCTGACGGGCAAGCCGCAGCCGGGCATCACGGCCACGGACACGGTGCTGGCGCTGACGGAATTTTTGCGCAAGCAGAAGGTCGTCTCGTCCTACCTGGAATTCTTTGGCGAGGGCGCTTCGCACCTGACCCTGGGCGACCGCGCCACGATCTCGAATATGGCGCCGGAATTTGGCGCCACGGCCGCCATGTTCTACATCGATGCGCAAACCATCAAGTATTTGAAATTGACGGGCCGCGACGACGAACTGGTGAAACTGGTGGAACTGTACGCAAAAGAGACTGGCTTGTGGGCCGACAGCCTGGTCGACGCGCAGTACGAGCGCGTCTTGAGCTTCGACCTGTCGTCCGTCGTGCGCAATATCGCGGGGCCGTCGAATCCGCACAACCGCGTGCCGACGTCGGAACTGGCTGCGCGGGGGATCTCCGGCGTGGTGGAAAACGAGCCGGGCAAGATGCCGGACGGCGCCGTCATCATCGCGGCCATCACCAGCTGCACCAACACGAACAATCCGCGCAACATGATCGCCGCCGGCCTGATCGCGCGCAATGCGAACCGCCTCGGCTTGACGCGCAAACCCTGGGTGAAATCGTCGCTGGCGCCCGGCTCGAAAACCGTGGAACTGTATCTGCAGGAAGCGGGCCTCATGCCGGAGCTCGAAACATTGGGCTTCGGCGTCGTGGCTTTCGCCTGCACCTCGTGCAATGGCATGTCGGGCGCGCTCGACCCGGTGATCCAGGAAGAAGTGGTGTCGCGCGACCTGTACGCCACGGCTGTCTTGTCGGGTAACCGCAACTTCGACGGCCGTATCCACCCGTACGCGAAACAGGCTTTCCTCGCCTCGCCGCCGCTGGTGGTGGCGTATGCGATTGCCGGCACCATCCGTTTCGATATCGAGAAGGATGTGCTGGGCATCGCCCCGGACGGCAAGCCGATTCTGCTCAAGGATATCTGGCCATCGGACGAGGAAATCGACGCCATCGTCGCATCCAGCGTCAAGCCGGAGCAGTTCCGCAAGGTGTACATTCCCATGTTCGCTGCGCAGGCGGACGACGGCATCAAGGTCAGCCCCCTGTACGACTGGCGTCCACAGACGACGTATATCCGCCGTCCGCCGTACTGGGAAGGCGCGCTGGCTGGCGCACGCCCCTTGAAAGGCATGCGTCCGCTGGCCGTTCTGGGCGACAACATCACCACCGACCATTTGTCGCCATCGAACGCCATCATGCTCGATAGCGCGGCCGGCGAATACTTGGCGAAGATGGGCTTGCCGGAGGAAGACTTCAATTCCTACGCCACGCACCGGGGCGACCATTTGACGGCGCAGCGCGCCACGTTTGCCAACCCGACCTTGAAAAACGAGATGGTGATCGAAGATGGCAAGGTGAAGGCCGGTTCGCTCACGCGCATCGAGCCGGAAGGCACCATCTCGCGCATGTGGGAAGCCATCGAGGTGTACATGGAGCGCAAGCAGCCATTGATCATCATCGCCGGCGCCGACTATGGCCAGGGTTCCTCGCGCGACTGGGCCGCCAAGGGCGTGCGCCTGGCCGGCGTGGAAGCCATCGTGGCCGAAGGCTTCGAGCGCATCCACCGCACCAACCTGGTGGGCATGGGCGTCTTGCCGCTGGAATTTTTGCCAGGCGTGAATCGCAAGACCCTGGGTCTCGATGGCAGCGAAACCTACGACGTCGTGGGCGAGCGCACGCCGCGCTCCGCCCTGACCCTGCTCATCCACCGCAAGAGCGGCGAAACGCTTGAAGTGTCCGTCACCTGCCGCCTCGATACGGCGGAAGAGGTGTCGATTTACGAGGCCGGCGGCGTTCTTCAACGCTTCGCGCAAGATTTCCTCGAGTCGTCCAAGGCAGCGTAAGCAGTTCGTCATTCACCGGGTGGCGCGCAGATGCGCTGCCCGGCTTTTCAGGAAATCTCATGACCCACGTACCCCAAATCAAAATCCCCGCCACCTACATGCGTGGCGGCACCAGCAAGGGCGTGTTCTTCCGCCTGCAGGATTTGCCCGCCGGCGCGCAAGTGCCGGGCGCTGCGCGCGACGCTTTGCTGCTGCGCGTGATCGGCAGCCCCGACCCGTACGGCAAGCAGATCGACGGCATGGGCGGAGCCACCTCGAGCACCAGCAAAACGGTGATCCTGGCGGCAAGCGCCAAGCCGGAGCACGACGTTGACTATCTGTTCGGCCAGGTCTCCATCGACAAGCCGTTTGTCGACTGGAGCGGCAATTGCGGCAACCTGTCGGCCGCCGTCGGCTCGTTCGCCATTGCCAGCGGGCTGGTGGACGCCGCCCGCGTGCCTGCAAACGGCATCGCCACGGTGCGCATCTGGCAAGCCAATATCGGCAAAACCATCATCGCCCACGTGCCCATGACGAATGGCGAAGTACAGGAAACGGGCGACTTCGAGCTCGATGGCGTGACCTTCCCGGCCGCCGAAGTGAAACTGGAATTCCTCGACCCGGCCGCGGAGGAAGAAGGTGGTGGTGGTGCCATGTTCCCTACTGGAAACCTGGTCGATGACCTCGACGTACCCGGCATCGGCACCTTGAAAGTCACGATGATCAATGCCGGCATCCCGACGATTTTTGTCGATGCGGACGCCATCGGCTACACGGGCACGGAACTGCAGGACGCCATCAATGGCGATCCGGTCGCGCTGGCCCGTTTCGAGACCATCCGCGCGCATGGCGCGTTGCGCATGGGTTTGATTTCCCACCTGGACGAGGCGGCGAAGCGCCAGCATACGCCGAAAGTGGCCTTTGTCGCCAAGCCGGCCGGCTATGTTTCGTCCAGCGGGAGAAAGGTGGAAGCGGGCGAGATCGACCTGCTGGTGCGCGCTCTGTCCATGGGCAAGCTGCACCACGCCATGATGGGTACGGCCGCTGTCGCCATCGGCACGGCGGCGGCCATTCCCGGCACTCTGGTTAACCTGGCGGCCGGCGGCGGTCCCCGCAACGCCGTGCGCTTCGGCCATCCGTCCGGCACCCTGATGGTGGGCGCGGAAGCGACGCTGGCCGGTGGTGCATGGAGCGTCACCAAGGCCATCATGAGCCGCAGCGCGCGCGTGCTGATGGAAGGGCTTGTGCGCATTCCCGGCGACGCGTTTTAGGAAAAAATACGCAGGCGGATGGCACGCAGGCGATGCACACAAGCGGTGGCCAGGCCAGTTCGGCCAGGCCCCGATACAAGAATGCACGCATACTGGAGGAGACATGGATTTCGCAGCATTTTATCAACGCTCGATCGACACGCCTGACGTTTTTTGGCGCGAGGAAGCTGACAAGATCGATTGGCATACCGCCTTTTCGCAAGTGCTCGACTATTCGCGCCCACCGTTCGCCAAATGGTTCGTCGGCGGCACCACCAATCTGTGCCACAACGCCGTTGACCGCTGGGTAGACAGCCAGGGCGATGCGGCCGCGCTGATCGCCATTTCCACTGAAACCAATACCGAACGCAGCTACAGCTTTCGCGAACTGCAGCGCGAAGTGGAACGCTGCGCCGCCATTTTGCTGTCGCTGGGCGTCGTCAAGGGGGACCGCGTATTGATCTACATGCCGATGATCGCCGAGGCGGCCTTCGCCATGCTCGCGTGTGCCCGTATCGGCGCCGTGCATTCCGTGGTGTTCGGCGGCTTTGCCGCCAACAGCCTGGCCAGCCGCATCGACGATGCGCAGCCCAAGCTGGTGTTTTCCGCCGATGCCGGTTCGCGCAATGGCAAGGCGATTGCCTACAAGCCGCTGCTCGACGAAGCCATCCGCATTGCCGCGCACAAGCCGCAGCAGGTGCTGCTGGTCGACCGCCATCTCGTGCCGATGGAACTGACGCCGGGCCGCGACGTCGATTACGCGACACTGCGCGAGCAGCACCTGGACGCGCAGGTGCCCGTCACCTGGCTCGAATCGAACGAGCCGTCGTATGTGCTGTACACCTCGGGCACGACGGGCAAACCGAAAGGCGTGCAACGCGACGTGGGTGGCTATGCGGTGGCGCTGGCGTCGTCGATGCAGTACAACTTTTGCGGCAAGCCCGGCGAAACCTTCTTTGCCACCTCGGATATCGGCTGGGTGGTGGGCCATTCCTACATCGTGTATGGCCCGCTGATCGCCGGCATGGCCACCATCCTGTACGAGGGCTTGCCGGTTTGTCCCGATGCGGGCATCTGGTGGAGCATCGTTGAAAAATACAAGGTTACGCGCATGTTCTCGGCGCCGACGGCCATCCGCGTGCTGCGCAAGCACCCGGTGGAACTGATGCGCAAGCACGACCTGTCGTCATTGAAGGCGCTGTACCTGGCGGGCGAGCCGCTCGATGAAACCACGTCGCAATGGATCGCCGACGAACTCAAAGTGGACATCATCGACAACTACTGGCAGACGGAGACGGGCTGGCCGATCCTCTCGGTGGCCAAGGGTGTTGCCGACACGCCGACGCGCCTGGGCAGCCCGGGCATGGCCATGTACGGCTACCAGGTCAAGCTGCTCAACGAAGCGACGGGCGAGGAGTGCGGTGCCAACGAGAAGGGTGTGCTGGTGCTGGAAGGCCCGCTGCCGCCGGGCTGCATGCAGACCGTGTACGGCGACGACGAGCGCTTCGTCGACACCTACTGGTCTACTTTCAGCGGCCGGCAAGTCTATTCCACGTTCGACTGGGGCATGCGCGATGCGGATGGCTATTACTTCATTCTGGGCCGCACCGATGACGTGATCAACGTGGCCGGCCACCGCCTGGGCACGCGCGAAATCGAGGAAAGCATCAGCAGCCATCCCAACGTGTCGGAAGTGGCCGTGGTGGGCGTGGAAGACAAGCTCAAAGGGCAGGTGGCGATGGCCTTCGTGATCCTGAAGGACGCGCGGGGTTTCGACAGCTTGGACGCGAAAGCGCTGCTGGAACGCGAAGTGATGGCCGTGGTCGACCGCCAGCTGGGCGCCGTGGCGCGGCCCGCGCGCGTGTTGTTCGTGCCGCAGTTGCCGAAGACGCGTTCGGGCAAGCTGCTGCGCCGTTCGATCCAGGCCATCTGCGAAGGACGCAGCCCGGGCGACCTGACGTCGATGGACGATCCGGCATCGCTGCAGCAGATCCAGGCAGCGCTGGCTTAAGCGCCATGACGAGAACGAAGTTTATCAATCGATAAACTTCGTTCTCAAATGCGGTCGCTTTCCTTGCGCACGACCCTGCCCACGATCAGGCATTCATTGCCGCGGCACAGTTTGCGGTGGTATTTGCGCTGGTCCGGGTTGTCCGACGTCAGCCACCATTCGCCGATATCGCGCGCCATGCGCTTGACCACCGGTTCGCCTTCGTAATTGATGGCAAACACGATGCCATCGGCCGGCCGGTTGTCGGCCGTATTGATGATCACCACGTCGTCTTCGTACAGGGCCGGCTCCATGCTCTCGCCCTTGACCTTGATCGCCACCAGTTTTTCAGGGTGGTAGCCATTGCGCTCGACCCAGCTGCGTGGCACGCTGATGGTGCTGCCATCGTGCGTTTCCGGTTCGATGGCAAAGCCCGTGATGCCGGCCGACAGGCGCAGCTTCACCTTGCGAATCGGGTAGAAGCGCTCATCCTCGCCATCTTCCACCACCACCGGCTGCACGCCGTTCAGCGCGCGTGCCGCCAGCGCCGCCTGGTCTGGCGCCGCGCCCTGGTCGAAGTACATGCTGTCCAGCTGCAGGTCCGCTTCCAGCTTGCGCGCGATCTTTTCGCTGAAGGCGCGTCCCTCACGGTAGGTGGGCGAGAGGATTTGCGAGATGCGCGCCTCGCTCCAGCCGCTGACGTCGGAAATTTTCTTGCGCGTGTTGTCGTAGTGCTCGCGGATCAGGGCCAGCAGGCGGTCGCGTCTGTATTGATACATATTCATCTCCACATTAAACCTGAAATTTACCGTTTGATAAATTACCAAATGCTTGACTTTAACATTAGCGATTGATAAAGTCCACTCGTTGCCTGTCGCAAACGCACTACAGCGTCTGCCGGTTGGCGACACCACGGGAGGTCAGGCAGATGTTGAACAGCAGTCAGTTGGTTGAAAGCAGGGCGGCGCCACGGCAGGGGCGCCAGTTACAGGGACGCAGCAAGAAGTCGCAGCTGCATATCGCCCGCATCGCGCAGTACATTCGCGAGCAGGGCCAGGCCAGCGCGGCGCAGTTGTCCGCCTTGCTGGGACTCGATGCGGGCACCATGAGCCGCTATTTGCGCCACATGTGCGGCATGGGACAGATCCATTTGGCGCAGCGCCACTGCACCGAGCCGGGGCGCCAGCGGCCCGCCCTGTACGCGCTGGGCGAGCAGGATGACGAGGTCGATGGTTGGGCCGAACTTCCGCCGCAAGTACGCCGCACGGCCAGCTGGGCACGCGGCACGGCGCACCGCGATCCGCTGGTGGCGGCCCTGTTCGGCCCGGCGCAGGAAAACTAAGACAAGAATCAACGAGGAGAAATCATGGGGTTTGCAGAAAAATACATCGCATCGCTGTCATCGCAGAATTTGCGCGACGATGCCGTCCACCACGACCTGGATGTCATCGCGGCGGCGGCGCTGGCTGGCGACATGGGCGCCTTGCTGTGCCGCGTCAAGTACGCGGATGGCACCGTCAGCCGCCTGTTCGAAGGCAATGCGGGTAACCTGGCGCAACTGCTGCGCGCCTGGACGGCGGCCGTGACGCAGAAGGGCCGTGCGCGGCGCTGGGTCAAGGCGCATACGGCCTGGGATGCGCAGGCGGCCAATACCTTGTACCGCCGCGTGGCCGAGGCATCGCTCGCGCATTGGCTCGACAGCAAATGCAAGGTCTGCCACGGCACGGGCGTCGTCGCTGCCATGCAGGCCGGCGCGCCTGTTGTCTGCCAGGCTTGCCACGGCGCCGGCGAAGCGGCCATCAGCTGCTCCGGCGGCTTCGAGCTCGAACGCATCAAGGACATGGTCAGCGAACTGGAAGGCATCTTCCAGTCGCACGGCGCCCGCGCCATGCGCCGCCTTGGTCACTAAAAAGTTTTTTGCAATATGCCTGGTACTGAAAAAAACGCCCCTACAATAGAGTCTCGATCACGCAGCAACAGCAACATCGGCAACATAGCAGTACCGCAGGACCACATGCTTCTCCACTCGTAATAGACGCGCTCAAGGCGCGACACCGATAGGGGAAATCAGCGCAGCGAACGGCTTTCATGGCCCCTTCGCCCAACTTCCGTCCGGCATGGCCCCGTGCCATCCGGACGCCCGCCCGCCGCCTCACCGTGCGCGGGTTTTTCATTTGTCTTCCCGATTATTCGCAGTTCCTTCCCCAAGACCGCCCCTGGCGGTCTTTTTTTTATCCCACGAAAGGTTTTACAACTATGGCATCGACAGCAAACGGCATCGACAGCTTGATCGTTATCAGCAAACAAAGCGCAGAAGGCAGCAAGGCCGCCGCCGGCGCCGGCCAGATTTACCCCCGCGTCACGGCCACTTTCGACACGGAAGCGGACAAATACGCGAGCGCCGAAATCGACGCCAGCCAGCAGCAGGGCGATACCCGCCTGGGCAACTTCCGCACCACGGGCGCCATCAAGGCCGAAGCGGCGTGCGGCACGTATGCACCGCTGATGGCTGCGCTGCTGCGCCGCGACTTCACGGCAGGCGGCGTGGCAGCAGCGCAAACCACCATCGCGGCGGCCGCCACCGGCCTGACGCGCAGCGCCGGTTCCTGGCTGGGCGAAGGCTTCCGCGCCGGCAGTGTGGTGCGCATTACCGGCATGACGGCGCCGGCTGCCGCCAACAACGCGAAGAACTTCTTCGTCACGTCGGTGACGGCCACCAACCTGAATGGCCAGTTCATGGACGGCTCGGCCATGATCGTCAAGGCGGCAGGCGATTCGGTCGGCGTGGCGGCAGTGGGCAAGCGCAGTTTCACCCCGTTGACGGGCCATACCACTGACTGGTTCACGGCCGAAGTGCAGGACCCGAAGATCGGCGTGCACCGCAGCTTCGTCGACCAGCTGGTCAGCAAGATGGATATCGCCGTGCAGCCGAACGGCATCACCAGCCTGGATTTCACCCTGATGGGCAAGGCGGAAGGCCCGACCACGGCCGTGCCGTACTTCCCCGCGCCGCTGGCCGCGCCGGGCTCCGGCAAGTTTTCAGGCGCCACGGCAATGCTGTCGGTGAACGGCATCCCGTCGCAGATCTGCACCGGCATGTCCGTTTCGCTCGACGGCCAGGTCAAGGTCGACCCGGTAATCGGCTCGAAGTACGCCACGGCCGCATCGCGCGGCAAGGTGATGGGCTCGGGCCAGTTCACGGTGCTGCTGCAGGACGCCACCTACCTCGACTACTTCAAGTCCGAGACGGAAATCCCGCTGGCCTACGCCATGGCGTCGGGCACGGCGCCGACCGCCGACGTGCTGGCGCTGGCCATGGGCCGCATCAAGATCACCTCGGCCAAGATCGACGACGGCGAGAAAAACAAGATCGTCACCTGCGCCTTCGATGTCCTGCGCTACAAGGGCACCGACGCGCAGCACGAAGCGACCACCTTGAGCATCCAGGACAGCGCGCTGTAAGACGATAGCGCTTCGCACCGGGGCCGCCTGATGGCGGCCTTTTTTACTTTTACTTTATCCAGAAAGCAGCATACATGAACAACGCACAAAAAATCCAGGCAGGTTTCGACATCGGCAATATCAACGCGGTAGCCGCGCCCGTCACTTTCGATGTACCCGTCATCTTCGATGCGGACGGCGAAGCGGTGGCAGGTCTGACCATCGTCGGCAAGAACAGCGAGCAATACCGCATGGCCAACAATGCCGTGCGCGCCGAAGGCTACAAGAAATCGGCGCGCCGCAAGACGGCCATCGACGCCTCCACCGACGAAGGTGCTGAATTGCTGGTGCAAGCCATCGACGGCAACCAGAAACGCCTGGCGCTGGCCGTGGTCACGGGCTGGTACGGCTTCACCAGCAATGGCGCCCCCGTGCCGCTCGATCCGGCCCTGCTGGAAGCGGCCTTTGAAAAATACCCGACCTGGCAGGAAAAGGTCACCACGGCGCTGGAAAACGAGTCGAATTTTTTGAAACTCTGACGGCCAGCCTGCTGCGCTACGCCGGGCACCAGTTCGAGCGCGGCGCGCGGGCGGCCGATGGCCATGCCAAGGGCGAGCATATCGATGCCGCCCGGCGCCATCCGCTGTACCGCGCGCCGCCCGAGGCGGAGACGCCGCCCATGCCGTTCGAGCTGGCCCACGTATGGGAATGGTTTGCGCAGTTAAACCGCAAGCGGCAGAACGGCATGGCCGTCAATCCCATCGCCAGCACGGAAATCCTCGCCTGGCAGGCGCGCCACGCCATCGCCATCGAGCCGTTCGAGCACCAGTTGCTGGACCAGCTAGACGCGCTGTTCCTGTCGCACCAGCATGCGGCGGGCTGACCCGCATTTTTCCAACCCGGCCGCCATTCGCGGCCTTTTTTATGGGCCAACCATGCCAGAGATAACAGAATTAAAACTTGTCATCGATTTGACGAAGGCAACGGATACGGTGCAAGTGCTGAAAGCAATCAGTGAGGCTAGCCTGGCTGCAGCCGATAGCCTGAAGGCAGCCAATACTGAGACGGAATCGTCGGCGCTGTTGCTGCGCGCTCAGGCGGAGCAGGCGCGTGAGGCCACCGCCGCTTCGAAGGCCCTCGGTGCATGGAATGCCGGTGAGGCGAAGTCTCTGGCCGATGTATTCAAGGTGGTCAACGGTCTGGGCAATGCCTATACGCGGCTGGCGGCTTTTCGCGCCGCAGGTAGCGCTGCCACAGCCGGCGCAGGCGCCAAATATGGCGCTTTTGCGTTTGAAGAGCAGCGCCAGGACAAGCTGGACACCGCAGGCAAAGAGGCTACCGATGCCAAGGCAAAGGCGGCACCGGCCGCACCCACGCGCAAATATAGCGAGGCGGAGTGGAAGGAGGCAGGTGAATTTGCCAAGACGTTCGCTGAAAAACTTGAGACGGCTTTTGGCAAGGTCGGCGGCACCATCGGCAAAATGACCACTGCCTTGCTGGGATTCAGGAAGGCGCAGGACGATATCGATTTCACTTTTTCTAAGGAGATGGGTGAGGCCAAGACCGACAAAGACAAGGACAAGGCACAAGACAAAAAACACATGTCGACGGTCAGGCAATACCGCGAAATGGCCACGGCGGCGAAAGGCTTCTTCAAGGAGCACTCGACTGGTTATGAAGTTATGGAAAAGGTGGAAAAGGGTTTTCGCGCCTATGAATTCGCCATGAATGCCAAGTCGCTGTTTGAAAAGCTGACGAATATTACCCTTGTGACAACGGCGAAAACTGCGGCGACGACGGCCGAGATTACCAGCACTGCTGCTTCTGTTGGTCCAGTGGCTGCCGCGGAAGCTGCCAAGTCCAGTGCTTATGGTACGTCGGCCCTTGCCGCTTCGCTGGCTGCGCCATTTCCCGCCAATATCGGTGCATTCGCCATGGTGGCAGGCATGCTGCTGGCAATTGGCGTTGCCGTTTCCGGCGGTGGTGGTGCCGACACTACGGCCAAGGACCGGCAGGCGGCCACTGGTACAGGTACGGTGTTGGGGGACTCCAGCGCGAAGAGTAATTCGATTGCGAATTCATTGGAAATCATGGAGAAAAACTCCGGACTGGGACTGGCATATTCCGCCTCGATGGCTTATTCGCTGCGCCAAGTGGTGGCGGGCATTGGTGGCTTGGGCGGACTGCTGGTGCGCAATTCCGGCGTAACGGGCGCTATGGCTGCTGATAGCGAGGGCAGCGCGGCGGCATTTGGTTCTTCCGCGCTTGCCGTTGCAATCACTGGCGGCGTTATTGGCCTGACACTTGATAAGCTGACGGGTGGTCTGGTAGGAAAAATCACGGGCGGCATCATTGGCTCTATCTTCGGCGGTAAAACGACGACGATCGACACAGGGCTGATGTTGACCAAGGCTTCGCTGGACAGCATTCAGGCGGGCGGGGTATCTGCCAATCAGTACACGGATACCAAAACGTCGGGTGGCTGGTTTTCCAGTGATAAGAAACGTACGGCCTTGAGTAGCCTTGACCGCGAAGCAAACGATCAGTTCAGCAAAGTCATCCTCGGTCTGTCCGACACCGTCAAGGTGGCGGCCGGCATGCTGGGAATGGGCGGTGATGCATTCAACGCGCGGTTGAAGTCCTTCGTGGTCGATCTGGGCAAGATCTCGCTGAAAGACCTGAAGGGCGAGGAGATTCAGAAAGCTCTGGAAGCTGCATTCTCCAAGCTGGGCGACGATATGGCCAAGTTTGGCGTGGGAGGCCTGGAGCAGTATCAAAAGGTCGGCGAGGGATATCTGGAAACCTTGGCGCGCGTTGCGAATGACTACATGCAAGTGACGGATGTACTGGCGGTGCTGGGCAGGTCGCTCAATACGACAGGCCTTGGCGCCGTGAAGTTGAGCGAAAATCTGATTGAAGCAGCTGGTGGCATCGACAAACTCACAAGTGGTACCGGGTTTTTCGTGGAAAACTTCCTCACCGAGGCGGAACGTCTGGCGCCTATTACCAAGTCGGTCAATGAGGCCATGGGCAAACTGGGCCTGGCTGGAGTGACGACGATGGATGGCTTCAAGGCTGCCGTATTGTCGGCTGCCGATGGCGTGGCAACAGGCAGGAATGGGGCTGCGGAGCTGTATGTGGCCCTGTTGTCCTTGGCCGAACCGTTCAAAAAGGCGGCCGACTATGCCGCCGATCTGGCCGCCGTCACGGGCGAACTGGCTGAAGTGAGCAAGACGGCCAGCGATATCGCCAGCGAACGGCGGGACTTACAACAGCAGTTGAATCAGCTGACGCAAAGCGAAGCGCAGTTTCTGGCTGCTCAACGCAGCAGCGTCGCTGAAGTCAATCGGGGGCTGTTCGACCAGATCCGAGCCGTCAAGGCGGTGACCAGCGCGAAGGATGCGCTGGCCAAGGCCTATGAAACCGAATCCGCAGCGGCCAAGTCGGCGCTGGAGAAGTCTAAATCGTGGGTGACCACCTTGAACGGGCTCAATTCCAGCATGGCGTTGGGCGCCCAGTCGACACTGACGCCAGAGCAGAAATATGCGGAAGCGCGCGCCCAGTTCGAGAAGACGCTGGCGGCCGCCAATGCGGGCGACGCAACGGCGCAATCGGGACTGTCTGCCGCCGAACAGGCGTTTTTGACGGCATCGCAAGTGGTCAATGCGTCCGACGCCCGCTATGCGGCAGACTATGCCCGCGTTGTGGACGCGAACAAGGAAGCGTTGAAGTGGGCGGCCGTACAGGTCGATGTGCAGCAGGCCAGCCTGGACGCGCTCAATGCCCAGGTATCGGGCTTGATCACTATTAACGACAGCGTGCTGACGGTGGCGCAGGCCATTGCCGGTCTGCGGACGGCGATGGGCGGCGCGGTGGACCTCGGTGTGCAGTTCAGTAATCCTCCCGTGGTCGCCGCGCTTGCCGCGATGACTTCGCCCGTTACAGCGGCCGTCTTTGACCCCGTGCGCTACTCGTCGGCGGCGAACGTGGGCTCCGACGTCCTGGTGGCCGAAATCCGCGGCCTGCGCGAAGACAACCAGGCCATGCGCGTGGAACTGGAAGGCTTGCGCGCCGACCAGCGGGCGCAAACGGGCGCTACCATCCAGGCCACCTTTGAATCGAACGCCAACGCCGCCAGGACGGTGCTCGATGGCGTAGACAAATCGTCCAGGGCATCCGCCTGGGCCAATGCAGTGAAAGGAGAGTACGCATGACCGCTGCGCAATTTCAGGAGTGGCTGCAAAGCCCGTCGGCCATCCGCATGGTGCTGATCGAGGCGCAAGTGAATGTGGGCGGCAGCGAGGTGACGCGGTATATCGCTTCGCGGCCCTACGTCACCGGGCCGCGCGAAGTGCCGGCGAATACCGCGTACCAGCCGCTGGCCAAAGGGGGCCTGGCCTTCACGGAACAGGTCAGCCTGTCCGGCGAGGCGGGGCTGTCGGGCGGCGATATCGAACTCGATAACGCCGATGGCGCGCTCGATGGCTGGCTGAATGATGTCTGGATGAACCGGCCGATCAAGGCCTGGGCCGGCGATCCCTCCTGGCCGCGCGCCGACTTCCAGCTGGTCTTCGACGGCATCATCGCCGACGTGGCCAGTGCGGGGCGCGAGTCGGTCAACCTGGTACTGCGCGACAAGCTGCAGCGCCTGAATACGCCGATCTCCGAGGCGAAGCTGGGTGGCACGACGCCGAACAAGGACGCCATCCTGCCGATACCGTTTGGCGAGTGCCACAACGTGTCGCCCTTGCTGACCAATCCCGCCACTCTGGAATACGGTTTTCTTGGCGCGGTCGAATCGACGTTCGAGGTGCGCACCAACGGCAAGCCGATTGCCGTGGCCTTGAATGACCAGGCGGGCCGCTTTAACCTGACCACCGATCCGTTTTCCACCACGATCACGGCCAGCGTACAGGGCGACAAGGGCGGCGGCTATGCGCCGCGCATCGCGCCGCTGGTGCAGCGCATCGCCACGGCCTACGGCAAGGCGGCCGACCGTTTTGCCCTGGCGGACCTGGACCTGGACAACCTGGCCGCCTTCGACGCGTCCCACCCGCAGCCGGTGGGGCTGTATGTTGCGGACCGCACGAACCAGGCGCAGGCCATCCAGCAACTGGCGGCCAGCGTGGGCGCCCAGGCGATCATGTCGCGCACCGGCCAGCTGCGCCTGGTGCAGATCGCACTGCCGGCCGCCGGCGTGCCGGTGGCGGTTGGCCCGGAGCAGATGCGCGAACGCTCCTTGCGTCCCGCGCAGCGCCTGCCGGTGACGGCCGCCGTGAAGATCGGCTTCGACCGGAACTACACGCTGCAGGCTGGCCTGACGACCAGCATTCCGCCCGCGCATGCGGATTTGTACGCCACGGAATGGCTGACGGAAACGGTGGTCGACGCGGCGGTCCGCACGCGTTACCGCCTGTCCGACGACCCGCTGCAGATCGATACGTGCCTGAAGACGCGGGCCGATGCCCACGCGGAAGCGCAGAGGCGCCTGGCCTTGAGCAAGGTGCCGCGCACCATTTATGAATTCGATGGAGAACCCGAGATGATGATGCTGGAACTGGGACAGCCCGTGCAACTGCGCGCTGAACGCTTTGGCTTGCAGGATGGCGCACCGGGCGTGGTGGTGATGCTGTCGCGCTTCTGGCTGACGGGCAGAGTGACGGTGGGGGTGCTGGCATGAGCGCGATTGTTGGGGAACGCGACAGGCTGATCATGAATACCGTGCCGCGCTTTGCGCCGGCCAACGACCGCGTGCTGCTGCTCGCAGCCACGGCGCAGGCGTTCAAGGTGGCCGCCACGACAATTGCTGCTCCTGCCAGCATCGACTTCACTGCAGGCCTGGTGAACATGCAGGGTCAGGTGGCTTTCACCGCCAGCAATGCCAGCGTGCTGACGCACGTCGGCAACGTGGCCACGCTGTCGTATGCCGGCATGGTGGGCGACAGTGTGACGGTCACGGCGACCATCGTGGCTGACGGTCTGACCTACACGGCCAGCCAGACGGTGAGCAAGATTTTCGACGGTGTGACGGGCAACTCGGCACGGATCTGCTACAGCAAGACCAACTTGCTTTCGCTGGCCAGCGCGCCGGCGACGCTTAGCACGCAGGGCGATGCATCTTTCCCGCCAATTAACACCTGGGGCGCCGGCACGATATGGGAAGGTTCGCCGCCGCGGCTTGGTGCCGGTGAATCGCTGTACCGTTCGGACGGTATTTTCAATCCGGCCAGCGGTACCACCAAGTGGGCTGCACCGTATTTGAATGCGCTGAAGGTGGGGCAGCTAAGCGCGATTTCCGCCGATCTCGGCAAAGTTACTGCCGGCGATATTTACAGCGCAACGCTGCACGGCGGTAGTGGTTATCCCAACAATGCCTATGCATGGCCAAGCAATGGCGGTAGCGGTTTCCACCTGAGCGAGAACGGATTGCTGTTTGGCAATCCGGGCCTGGGAAAGTATGTGCAAATCGATGCGGCAGGCAATATCTACGCGCCTGGCTTTTCCATCATCAATGGCCGCGCCGTTTTCAGCGGCAATCTGGACAGTGTCGATGGGAGCTTCTCGGGTGAGTTAAAAGCGGCGAAGGGCAGTTTTGCCGGTGTGTTGGATGCAGCCAAAGGCAAATTTTCCGGTGAGCTGGACGCTGTGAAAGGTACATTCTCTGGCGACCTTTCATCTGCGCGTGTGTCTGTTGGCACTGCCTCCGCTGCAACGGCATTTTTCGAGCCCGGTTATCCATCGATTTCCCTGCAGTCGTCCGCATCCGGGGTATTCATAGAGGCTTCGTCGCTCAGTTCTGCGGCTGTATTTACCAATCTGGAAGTACTGTTCAAACACAACGCTCCAGGGTGGCCTGCCGCGCGCCGTATCCGCTCCGGCACCGTGTTTTTTTCAATCGCTTGCACGGCGGTGGTCGACGATCAACTGAGCATCTGGTACCGCATCAATGGCGGGAACTGGCTCTGGATGAGCGGAGTCCAGGAGCGGCAGGGTGGCGATGGACCTGCCGCAACGGTCTATGGACTTACCTTGGACATCAATGTGGATGACACCGTCCAGTTCGGTGTTTCCGGTACCAATGCTTACCTTACCGCTGCGGACGGGGGCAAGCTTTATGTTAAACAATGTCAGGCGGTTGTGATCGCGAGGAATTTTTAATGGAAACAATCATTGTCAACAGTGACGGCACTCAAACAAACGAGCGCACAGGAAGGACGATACCGCCCCAGCCCAGCGAACAGCACGAATACGATGCGGCGGCAGACATGTGGATAGATACAAGAACGCTGGATAGTGTCAAATTGCGAACCTGGGAACGCGTCAAGACGGCACGCAGCGTGGCTGAAACCGCAGATTTCGTGTGCAGTGGCGTTGTGTACCAGACGGACAAGGATCGCATCGTTGGAGCCGCGCAGCTGGCCCTGATGGCGCAGGCTGCCGGCCAGCCATACAGCATCGACTGGACCTTGTCGGATAACACCCACCTGACACTCGATGCGGCCGGAATGATCGCCGTCGGCGCCGCGCTGGGGGCGCACGTTGCCGAGGCGTTCGCCATCGGCCTTCACTTGCGCCGGCAGATCGCCGCCGCGACTTCCTTCGACGAGCTTGAGGCCATCGTTTGGCCAGTGCAGGGGGATGCATGAGCAACTTGCGCATTATCTATGACAACGCCGTTGACCGCGCGGTGCTGACCGCTTCCAGCCAGGCTGGCGCGCTGGGGCCGGCCAATCTGCAGCACGAAGGCAAGTATGACGTGTTGCGTTCGCTCGGCCTGGCCTTGACCATTACGGCCACGTGGCCCACGCCCGAGATTATCGGCGGCGTGGTTCTGCCATTTTGCAACCTGACGCCGACGGCGACGACTCGCGTGCGTGGCTACGTCGAGCCAGGGGACGTCTTGCCCGATTTCGATACGGGTGCTGTACCGGCATGCGAGTACGCGCGCCTGGGTATGTGGAACTGGGGGGCGCTGCCGCTGGGTGTGAATGCATTCAGCTATGGCGGCGGCACGTATGGCCGCAGCTGGTTCCAGATGCGCAGCGTCAAAAAACTGGTGATTGACCTGGCCAACCCGGACAACCCTGCCGGCTACATCGAGGCCGCGCGCCTGGTGGCCGGCGCCTGGTGGAGCCCCGAGCAGAACGCATCTTACGGCGCCGGCGTCACGCCAGGCGATACCAGCATCCAGTACCGCAACGGCGCCGGCGAGCAGAAAGTCGAGCGTGGAGCGTTGTACCGAAAACTGTCGATTTCACTCGACCACATGACGCCACTGGATCGGGCCGAGCTATGGCGCATCGTGCGCGGTAATGGCCTGTCGCACCCGCTATTCGTCAGCCTGTTTCCGGACAACGATGACGTCGAGCTAGAGCAGACTCACCAGGTGTATGGGCGCCTGGCCAACCTGGCCGCCATCACCACGCCATCTTTCCAGGCATATGCCACTACCATTGAAGTCGAGGAGTTGTAATGACAGATGTTTTTAAATACGGCCAGCAAGACCTGATCTATCAGCTGAACCAATTGGCCAAGGCGAAGGACATTGTTGATATCCCGCAGAATTCCGCGGCAGCGGCCGCAAGCGCTGCAGCCTCGGCGGCTGCAGCAGCTGCGGCAGCCGAGTCGAATGGCACCGCGGCAATCGCTGCGTCAAAGGCTGCGGTCGCGCTCAAGTCGCTCGATGCGCGCTATCTTGGCGCCAAAGTGCTGCCGCCGGACGTTGACAATAATGGCGGTGCGCTGCTGGCCGGCGCGACCTACTGGGATACGGTGCTGAACGGCGGCTGCCTGCGCGTCTTCCAGGCCGGCGCCTGGGTGACGATTCCGGCCAACGTTGCCTCGCAAATCAGCAGCACGCCAGTGGGCGGGATTGTTGCTGCAAATGTGCAGGCGGCACTGGCCGAGTTGGATACCAAAAAAGCGGTACGCGCGACGACGCTGACTGGCTATGGGATTACTGACGCACTGCCGAGCGGATACGCGCCGACCTGGGGAAGCATTACTGGTAAGCCGCAGTTTGCAGCGGTGGCCACGTCAGGCAGCAAGGTAGATGTCGGGCTTGGCAACGTAGATAATACGACCGACGCAGCTAAGCCTGTAAGCACGGCGCAACAGACCGCTCTTAACTTGAAAGCTCCGTTAGCCGGTCCAGCTTTTACAGGCAACGTCACCGGGATAACGAAAGCGATGGTGGGACTTGGTAATGTGGATAATACAAACGATGTGAACAAGCCGGTAAGCACGGAGCAACAAGCCGCATTGAATTTGAAGCCGAATGCATTAAACCCCTCGACGACAGGGCGTTTGTCGCACAATGGTGAACGTGCAGCGATTAACTCTGGTGCAGATTATTGGACTACGTTTCAGAACTCCAAGCTGTCTAACTCCACACAACTCTTTTATTCACCTACTTCGGTAATTATAGGCTTGCTAGGCCTAAGCGGAGCAGCTATTCCTTTCGGTGACGGGGGGCGTTCGCTATTCGGTCAACCGGAGCGCTACTTTTAGAGTCAGACACGAATGTAATTGTTCCGGCACGTGACGGAATAACGAACCTCGGCTATTCCTCATTCCGCTGGGGCAATTCGTATTTTTCGACAGCGCCTACGATCACATCGGATGTCCGGGAAAAAACAGATTTCCGGGATTTGAACGAAGCTGAGATTACAGCCGCCCGAGCTCTTGCACGTACTATTGGCGTATACCGCTGGAAGACGGCTGTTGATTTAAAGGGCACCGAGGCACGTGAGCATATCGGGCCTACTGTGCAGCGAGCCATTGAGGTCATGCTCGCGCACGGACTCGATCCTTTCAATTACGGCTTCATTTGCTACGACAAGTGGGAAGCGAAGACGATTGAGCACGATGCCGTCGAGGACGAAGACCCGCAGATCGCGCGAGCAGCTTGGACAGAAAGTATCCTCGCTGGCGATCGCTATGCGTTTCGCTACGATGAGCTGAATCAATTTATCCTGGCAGGCATGGAGGCTGCACAAACGGCAGTCGAGGCCCAGTTAGCCACAATGCTGGCGCGTGCACACTAACCACCCACACTCCAATCAACCCGCTTCGGCGGGTTTTTTCATTTCCACCACCTGAAAGGCAACCATGGCCCTCGAAACCACCGCCGCCGGCGGCGCATTGATCAAACTGTTTGGCGTGCCCGTGCTGGCCGGTGCCGCCGCCACGTCGCTGGGCTTCATGTTCATGTGGCCCCAGTCCACCAAGGAGGCATTTATTCGTTTTTGTTCCAGCATTATCATTTCCACCTTTCTCGGTCCCGTGCTCGTGGCCGCCGTGCTGTCGTGGTGGCCCAGCCTGTTCGACAGCGCGAAGACTGTGGCGGGCCTGTATGGCGGCGATCCGGCCACGGGATTTTTGTTCATCGCCGCGCCGCTGATGGTTGCGGCCGGCTTGCCCGCCTGGTGGGTACTGGGCGCCTGCGTGCGCTGGTTCGACAAGCGGCGTGGCAAGGATATCGGCGAACTGGCGGCTGATGCGGCCGCTGCCGTCAAGGATGTGCGGGGCATGCTGTGACAGGCGCCCAATTGATGCAGATCATGCCGTTAGCCGGCCGCCGCGCTACGCTGTTCCTGGCGCCCCTGAATGCGGCGATGGCCGAGTTCGATATTGATACGCCGCTGCGCCAGGCGTCATTCCTGGCGCAGGTGGGCCACGAATCGGGACAGTTACGCTATGTGCGCGAGCTGGCCAGCGGCGCGGCCTATGAAGGAAGGGCGGACTTGGGCAATGTGATCGCCGGTGATGGTGTGCGTTTCAAGGGACGCGGCTTGCTGCAGGTGACGGGGCGCGCCAACTATGCGGCGTGCGGCGTTGCGCTGGGCCTGGACTTGCTGGCGGCGCCGCAGTTGCTGGAGCAAACAACTGCCGCTTGCCGCTCGGCGGGCTGGTTTTGGCACTCGCGCGGTTTGAACCGGCTGGCCGATACGGGCGACCAGGAAAGGTTGACGCGCCGCATCAACGGTGGCGTGAACGGCCTGGCCGAGCGCCTTGCCCTGTACCAGGCTGCGCGCAAGGTGCTGGCATGAAGCCGCCCTTGCTTGTGCTGGCCATGCTGCTGTTGCTGGGGGCAGCCGTTTTTTGTGCCCAGCGCTGGGGGCATGAGGCTGGCCGTAATGCGTGCGCGGCGCAAGTGCCGGAGGTGCAGGGTCTGTTGCGGCGACAGACCCAGGCCCTTAATGCGATGCGGGAGGAGGGGATACGGCGGTCGACACGGGCCCGGCAGGCATTGGCCAGTGCACAGGCAGGGCAGGCAGACGCCCAGGCGGCAGCGGCGCGTATCCTGGCATTGCAGCCAGGTGGCAACGCTTGCCGCGCGGCCGAGGTGCTGATCGCCAGTGAAATGGCCGCAGGATCCACTGGCGGGACGCCATGAGCGCGGCAATGACGAGTGCGCCGGCGCTGTTGCGGGTCTGGGGCTACTTGCGGGCTTGTTCACGGGCAGGCGCACGGGCTTGCTCAGCAGCCTGTTCACTGACCTGCTCACCACCCCGTTCACTGACCTGTTCATGGGCCTGTGTATCGGTCTGCTTGCTGGCTGGGCTGCTGGGTGGCTGTGCGGCAGGTGGGGCAAAGCTGGAAGCCGCGGCGGAAAGGCTGCCCATCGGCGTGCCCTGTATTGCCGTTCGTCCTGTGGCACCCGTCTTGCCAGCCGTGCCGCAGCATGGCATTTTTGAGCAAGTGCAAGCCTTGCTGGCGCGCGAACATTTGCGCGCTGCCTATGTGCGGCAGCTGGAAGCGCTGATGGATGGCTGTGTCGGCAGCTAGCGTTGACTGCTGCGCAACGACGTCGGCGGCTGCCCTACGGCTGGGTCTGCGGCCGGTTTGCAGCTGGTTTGCAGTTGGCTTGCGGCCCGCTTGCGCCGCACGTGATTCCCTGAGGTCGTCGCCTGGCGCCACTCGCCATGCCAGAGTCCAACAGTGCCAGACCTTGATGCTGCTTTGTCGTGCCAGGTCTTGACGCCGTTGCCCATGCTGTTTTCTGGTGCGGCCGCGTGCTGGCGCGCCAGAAAACAGTGCACGGCAGTACGTCCAGCCCGTGATTCTTGCGGGCGTGATGTTATTTCGGCACAATTTCTGTATACAATTTACCTGGCACGATGCGTGCATGACATACCTTCGTCATCCCAGCCAAGGAGCTTTGCATGCATCATCCGCCGCCAGTGTGTTCCTGTCGTCACGTTTCTCTCTTGCTTTTCCCTTTCATCTGCGCCCAGCCGGGCCGTGGTAACCCAGGAAATGGAGCGTAAATGGCCACTCCCCGTTTGAAATCCATCCACCGCAGCGTACCGGGCACCACGCCTGCCGCGCCATCGCCCGTCGATGAGATACTGCCAGCCGGCAAACTGTTTTACCCTGGGCCTGCAGCACGTGCTCGTCATGTATGCGGGCGCCATCGCCGTGCCGCTGATCGTCGGCCGTGCGCTCAAGTTGCCGCCCGAACAGGTGGCGGCGTTGATCAGTGCCGACCTGTTCTGTTGCGGCCTGGTGACCCTGATCCAGTCCCTGGGAATAGGCAAGTACTTCGGCATCCGCCTGCCCGTCATGATGGGCGTGACCTTTGCCGCCGTCAGTCCCATGCTGGCCATGGCAAACAATCCGACCCTTGGCATCACCGGCATATTTGGCGCCGTGATCGGCGCCGGCGTTGTTTCCATGCTGATCGCCCCCTTCATCAGCCGTCTGCTGGCCCTGTTTCCGCCCGTGGTCACCGGCAGCATTATCGCCGTGATCGGCGTGTCGCTGATGCGCGTGGGCGTGAACTGGGCCATGGGCGGGCCGCCCGCCATGGCGCAGATTGCCGATCCCGCCTTCCTCAAGATGGCCGCTGCCGCCACGGCGGCCGGCTTGCCGGCGCCGCCCGGCCCCGTGCCCCTGATCGCCAATCCCGGCTACGGCGCGCTCGATAACATGGGCATCGCCTTCTTCGTGCTAGCCGTCATCTTGTTGGTGGCGAAGTATGGCCGCGGTTTCCTGTCGAACATCGCGGTATTGATCGGCATCCTCGCTGGCACCGCCCTGTCGTTTGCGCTGGGCAAGGCCGATTTCGCCAAGGTGGCCAGCGCCAAGGCCTTTGCCATCGTCACGCCCTTCCAGTTCGGCATACCGACCTTCGACGTGGTCGCCATCGTCACCATGAGCCTGGTGATGATCGTCGTCATGATCGAGTCGCTGGGAATGTTTCTGGCGCTGGGAGAGATGACGGACAACCGCATCACGCAGGCCGATATCAGTCGCGGCTTGCGCGTCGATGGCCTGGGCACCTTGATCGGCGGCATCTTCAATACCTTCCCGTACACCTCGTTCTCGCAAAACGTGGGCCTGGTGGGCGTGACGGGCGTGCGCAGCCGCTGGGTCTGTGTGGCGGCCGGCCTCATCCTGCTGATCATGGGAGTGATTCCGAAGATCGCGCAGACGGCCGAAGCCGTACCAGCGTTCGTGCTTGGCGGGGCAGGGCTGGTGATGTTTGGCATGGTCGCCGCCACCGGCATCCGCATCCTGGCCGGCGTCGACTACAAGAGCAACCGCAACAACCTTTTCATCGTGGCCCTGTCGATCGGCTTCGGCATGCTGCCGCTGGTGGCCGAGCAATATGCGCAGCACATGCCCAAGGCCTTGTCGCCGTTGCTGCACAGCGGCATCCTGCTGGCCGCCATCGTCGCCGTGCTGCTCAACCTGTTCTTCAACGGATTGGCGTCGCAGGAAAAGGCGCAGGAGCAGGCGCGCGATAATAGTCATGGCAGCGAGTGAGGCGCCGCCCCGCGCCGTGAAAAATGGTGCGCGTCGCATGCTGCTCAGCCAGGCGGCAGCATCCTCAGCACCACGCAATTGCGCCCCGCATCCTTGGCCTGGTACAGCGCGGCATCGGCCAGGCGCAACAGGGCGTCCGGATCGGCGGCGCCCGGCGCCGACTGGACCGCGATGCCGACGCTGATCGTCACCTGTTGCGCCTCCGTGCTCGCGTGGACGATGCCCAGATCTTCGATGGCGCGCCGCAGCGCTTCGCCGAGCTGGCGCGCCTCGTCCGCGCCAGTGTTCGGCAGCACAATCGAAAACTCTTCGCCGCCGTAGCGCGCCGTCAGGTCGCCAGCGCGCCGCATGCCAGTTGCCAGCGCCTGCGCGACGCGGATCAGGCAAGCATCGCCAGCCTGGTGGCCGTGGCGGTCGTTAAATAGCTTGAAATAGTCGACATCGAGCATGATGACGGCAAGCGGCTGGCCGACGCGGGTGGCGCGTGCGCATTCGGTGCGCAGCACGTCGTCGAAATGGCGTCGGTTCGCCAGGCCTGTCAGGCCGTCGGTGATGGACAGGGTTGCCAGCTTGCGGTTGGCGTCTTCCAGTTGTTCGGTGCGCTCGGCAACGCGTCGCTCCAAGCTATCGTGCAGCCTGGCGCTGGAGATCGAGATCATCGCCTGTGCGCCGAGCATGCGCAGGAACGCGACGCGTTCTTCCGTGAACGAGGCTTCGGCCAGCCGGTTCTCGAAGTACAGGATGCCGTCGATCTGGCCGCCGTGCCGGATCGGCAGGCACATGACGGCACGCGGCCGCTGCAACTGCACGTAAGGGTCGGCAGCAAAGCGCGAGGCGCCCGTGATGCAGTCTTCGATCACCTCCGCGCCAGTGCGGATGACGTAGCGCAGTAGCGACAGCGGGAATTGCGGGTCGCTGACGGCGTTCAGGTCGAGCTGGCGCGCTTGCAGGACGGTGACGCCATCGCCTTCGATATTGGCTTCCAGCTGGTAACTGCCCTCGGATAGCAGCAGCAGGCGCGCCACCTGTCCGCCAGCGTTTTCGCACACGATGGAAATGAGGCGTGTCAGCACCTTGCGCAGGCCGACTTCGTTCGACAGGATTTGCGCCGCCTTCAGCAGCGACACCAGGTCGAGCGCGGAACTGCCGTGCGTGTGGGAGACCGAATGCCGCTGCGTGCTGCGGCCATCCATCCTTGACAGCAGCGCAGCGTGGCGCTCCCGCAGCTGCGCCACCTTGCCCTCCGCGCCCCACTGGCCGTAATGCGCGACGGCGTCCCTGATGAAGACGGCGGCCACGCGCGGCTGTCCCTGCTCGTACCAGCATTCGCCGCACAGTTCATTGCCCAGCGCTTGCATGTTGACGTAGCACGCCACGCCGGCCGCGTCGATCGCCTGCTGGTAAAGGCGCGTGGCCAGCTGCAGATCGTCCCGGTAGCGTGCCATTTCGGCCATCACCAGCAGATGCTTGGCTGCGCTATTGTCAGAGCCTTGCCTGGCCCACTCGCTGAGGCTCGTCTGCAGCGTGCCGATCATGGTCAGCACAGCGCCCGCATCGGGGCGCGCGGGAGCGCGCCGCAACGCGCGGATCCAGACCAGCGCGGCGTAGAAGCTGCACTCGGCAACCTTGGCCTGGCCGCGCATGATCTGGGTGACGATGCCGAGCTGGCCGGCCAGCAGCTCGGCGTCTGCGCCGTCGAACAGGTAGGCGTTGCGGATCTTCCCTTGCAAGAAGTAGGCGCGGTACAGCTGCGAGTCGCCATACTGTGCGAGAAAGCCTGCCTCGTTGAAGGCGGCGTCGTCGTAGCTGTCATGACGGGGCAGGAGGCCCATCAGGCATTTGATCGGCTGGATCGCGGCGGCGACGCAGCAATCGGCCATCGCCTGCTGGCCGTTGGCGCGCATCAGCGCCAGGTCGTGTTCGATGTCGTGCATCAGGTGCGGCAGGTAGTCGCCAAGGATGATACGGTCGGTGGCGCGCACGGCAGCAACCACGCCAACCTGCACGAAATCGGCGATTTCCAGTGCCCAGCCAAACGCTTCTTCGTACAGGGCGTCGGAGCTGCGCAGCGGCTGCGTCCAGTGGCTGCTGAGCGCGCCGAACATCAGGCCCGTGAGCGTACGCGTCTGCAGATTGGCACGCCGCCTGGCCAGCGCCATCGCCATCGCGCCGAAGTCGTAGCCGCGCGCGATGTCGCCGCTGTACAGCGCCAGCATCATCGCGTAGCCGACATAGGCGACCGCGCTGAAATCGCTGTTCCCCCGCTGCATGGACAGGCGCGTCATCGACACCACCATCAGCGCGCTCAGATCCTGCTGGCCGGCGTAGTAGCTGGCCATCCACAGGCCCTGCATCATCTGCATCGCGGCCACCGCATCCGGCTCGCACATGTCGCCCGCCGCCAGCAAGGTCTCGGGCGCATGCGCGCCAGGCTGCCGCCCGATGTCGGCGAGAATATCGTTGAAGTGGGCCTTCATGTGCGCCACATCGTGCGGAATGTCGATGCCCAGCTGCGCCAGACCGTCGCGCTGCACGGCGATGGCGTCGAGCAGGCGGCCCTGCAATTGATACTGGTGCGCCTGGACGGCAATGCAGCGTACTTGCAGCAAGGGGCTCAAGGCACGGGCGCGCACGAGTGGATAGATCGCCTCGGCGGCATCGAACTGGCCACACAGGTAGGCCGCTTCGGCCGCACCGAGCTGCAGCTCGAGCCAGAGATCGGCGTGGACGTTCCATGCGTCCGCCGGCAATAGGGCGAGACCAATTCGCATGTGTTCCAGGGTGGACTGGAACGCGGCGGAACGTCGTGCCTTGACGCCGGCCTGGAGATTGAGCGTCGCCAGATGCACGCACTCGCCCGCATCGTCGATCAGCGCGCGGCCGGCGTTGAGTTGCTCGACGATGTCAAACAGTGTCTCGTCCTGGCGCTCCGAAGGCGTATGCCGCAGGAGCAGGCGGCCGATGAGAAGATGGTTGGCCACGCGCGTGTCGGCATCAACGACCAGGTAGGCTGCCTGCTGCACCCGGTCGTGCAGGAAGCGGTAACTGACGCCGCTGTTGCCCGCATCGGTGTCGCCATTGACGTATTTATAGCGTTCGTCGAGTGGATGGATCAATCCTGCCCTGAGCGCCGGCCACAGGTCTTGCTGCACTTGCCGGGGCGCGCGGTCCACTGCCAGGGTGAGCGTGTCGAGCGTGAAGCGGTTGCCGCTTGAGGCGGCCAGTTGCAGCAGGTGCTGCGTTACTGTGGGCAGGCGGCGGATTTTCTCCAGCAGCACCTCGACCACGTTGTCCGTGTATTTGGCCTGCTCTATCGTGGGCAAGTCCCAGTCCCAGCAATCGTCGGCGGCCCGGTAGCGCAGATGGCCCGTCTCATTGAGCGCAGCGAGGAACTGGTTGAGGAAAAAGGGGTTGCCGGCCGTTTTGCGGTAGCAAATGCTGGTCAGTGGCGCGCAATCGGGGGCCGCCACGCGCACGGTGGCCGAGACCATTTGCGCAACCTGCGGCTCGGTCAGTGCGCTCAGTGACAGCGTCGACAGGCGCACCTCACGGGCGAGCAGCTTGTCGCGCAGCGCGATGAGCGGATGCGCGGCGCCCACTTCGTTGTCGCGGTACGCGCCGATGAACAGCATGTGCCTCTTGTCGCAGGAGACCATGAGCAGTTCGATCATCCGCAGCGTGGCCGCATCGGCCCATTGTAGGTCGTCGAGGAACAGCACCAGCGGATGCCCGGCGCAGGCGAAGACTTCGACGAAGCGGGGAAACAAGCGGTCCAGGCGCAGCTGGGCCTGTGCCGGCGCCGATGCGGGCATCGCGTCGGTGGTGCCGACGATCAAGGCCAGTTGGGGAATCAGCTCGACGATCACGCCCACGCCGCTACCCAGGGCCTCGTGCAGTTTTGCGGACCACTGCCGCAGCGTTTCTTCGGGCTGGCCCAGCAGATGGCGCACCAGCCCCTGGAAGGCCTGGATCAGCGAGGCATATGGCACGTCGCGCTGGAGCTGGTCAAATTTTCCGGACAGGAAGCAGCCGCGCCGGGCGATGATGGGCTTTTGCACTTCGTTGACGACCGCCGACTTGCCGATGCCTGAATGGCCGGCCACCAGCAGCATCTCGCACGTGCCCGCGGCACTGCGTTCAAACGCCGCCAGCAGCACGGCGATGGCATCCTCGCGCCCGTGCAGCGTTTGTGGCACAAGGAAGCGGCCGTTGTGGTCGGACAGCTTGAGCGCCTGCGCCGGCTTTTTCGCGCGGCATGCTTCGAGGTCGCTGTGCAAGCCTTGCAGGCTCTGATAGCGCTGATCGGCATTTTTTTCCAGCAGCCGCTGTATGATCGGCAGCAGCTGGCCGGGCAAGCTTGCCAGCGCCGGGTGCGACCAGTCCGGACTGCGCGCAATGTGGCAATGTACCAGTTCCATCTCGTCGCCCGCCTCGAACGGCGCCTGGCCGGTCAGCAATTCGTACAAGGTGGCGCCCAGCGCATAGAAATCGGCGCGCCAATCGACCCGCCGGTTCATGCGCCCGGTCTGTTCCGGCGCCATGTAGCGCAGCGTGCCTTCCAGGGTCTGGAGATTGACGATGCCATGGCTTTCGTAGGGCAGCTCACAGGCGATGCCGAAATCGATCAGCTGCAGCAGGCGCCGGTCGTCATTCCATACCAGATTGGAGGGATTGATGTCCTTGTGGATCACGCCCTGACGATGGACTTCGTCCAGCGCCGCGCACAGTTGCAGCGCGATGTCGAAAAAATCGTCCAGCGCCAATGCGGGCTGCGACGGCGTCCTGCGCGCCGCCACCTGCGCGCGCAACACCTGGTCGAGCGCCACGCCGCCGGTATCTTCCTGAATCATCGTCCAGTGCCCGCCGTGCAGCTGCAGTGCCAGTGGATGCGCCACGCCAGGATGGCGGCAGCGGCGCGCGATCGCATACTCGCGCTTGAATTGTGCCAGTTGCTGAAATGAGGGGAACTGCTGATTCGGCATCTTGACGATCAGCGCCGTGCCATCGGCGGCCCTGGCGCGGTAAACCCGCGAGCGGGAGCCACTGTGCAGCTGTTTGATGATCTCGTGGTCGAAAAGGGAGCGCATGGGCTGGGCTTAGCGGTACACAGACGGTTGCGGGAGCCTTGAGGCGCACATTTCGGAATATTAGTTGATTGTTAGTATTATATCAGTAGGGAGTCGCGGGGGAGGGAGCGGGGCGATGAGCGTTGTTGTAAAAACGTCAGTGGAGGAAGGCGAGTGAGGGTGCGGGAATTGATCGACATGTCAGCAGGGCGCCGGGGCGCATCCCCGCATGGGGTGGACCATGCGCCGCAGTCATACCAATTCAAGAGCAGTTTTTGAGTTATGAACGTCCCAGGGAAGGGGCGCTCACGGAATCCTTGCCATTCTCGATTCGCCCGGCGACGCGGCGCCTGAAAGTCTTCTGCGCACTGCAGGTGACCGAGAAGTCATACCAGTTGCCGCTGTCGGCCAATGACCAGTGAAACGACCCCACCTCACCGGCGGCTACCTCTATCGTCCAGTGACCATCGCTGCCTGGTTGCTGCTGTCGTTGGCAAATTTTCGGCGGTAGCCTTTGCCAGCACCGCCTCTCCATGTTGCGCAATAAACTTAGGCATGCTTGGCTCCAATTACAAAGGAAAAGCCCGCGAATAAGCGGGCCTTCTTTTAAAACGAACTCAAGAGCCTAGAAACGCGGTTGTCATTATGTTGCGTGCTCCTGGGGGGGAATGGTCGATCAAGGAACCCAGCATGGCGTGCGCTTGCAGGTCGCTACGGGCCGCCGCCTGTTCTTCGCCGCTTAAAATCCAGTGCGTGTTGCCGTCTTGCGTATTACTGCTGCCATATGCCTGCATCGCCTTGCGCAATGCCTGTTGACGCTCCGGCGGCAGCGCGTCGAGCCTGGACTGGCTGAAAATATTGATGGGATACACGTCGCGTATGTGCTCATACTGCAGCCCGTTGCGCTGGATGGCGCCCCAGTTATTGCCAGGATCGGAACTGGCAGGTACATACGGATGGGCTTCATCGATTATCCGATAGCCGCCTGCGTAACCCGTACCATAGCCCAGCGTTTCACTGTAGCCGTACACATAATCGCAATGATCGAGCAAGCCGGGTATATTCTCTGCGCCCTGAAACAGCTGCGCCAGCGGCAGCTTGCTGGCGTGGATAGCCAGCATCAGCGAAGAGCTATGTGAATACAGGGCGAGAACGTCGCAGTTCGCCCACTCGTCTATATCGTCGGGTGGTACGACCCGAGGCGAATACAGGCTGATGCTGTCGGCATCAGGTGCGAACAGGGTTTTCTCGTAGTTTTTCTGCGAAAACTTGACGACCTTGCCGGTCTTGCTGCCGTAGCGATCGACGCGCTCGCCCACCTGCTCAAACCAGGCAAACAGCTGCGCGCTGGCGGCGGCAGGAATAAATGGGCTATTCTTTTTGAATTCGCCTACCAGGAAATGAAATTGCTCCATGTGTCACCATAGTTAATGTTCTGCGCGCATGATGCCATGCGCGCGGCCATGCGGCTGCGCGCCATTTCAGCCTGCATTTGAATTTCATAGCAATACCGCATTGGGTGCAGGTATACAAAGACTTTTTGTAACGATTTTTATGCGTAGGTAGTGTGGTAGGTACGGTTGGCGTATGGTGGCTTGAAAGCTGCATAAAACCTAGATATTTGCATTACACCGCGTCAACGGATTTTTCCGGAAGTGAGCAAGGGATTCATGAGGCCGGAATTGGCGAAAAAACAGGTGTGAAAATGTATAATTTTCGAAGAAAAAAACGCCGAAACATGTGGGCTTGAGTACCTGTCGAAAAGTACTGCATATTATACGACTCACCCCCTATATTTAGCATCCATGCGGGTTCCGGCCAAGTATCATCGAGCATGCATTGCATGAGAGCTAGCAAAGATGACGATGCCTGCGCCGATGAGAATTGCCACTCCACCGGCAATCAGAAATGTTGGCTTTGCGCTCATCATTGTTATCGGATCATTCCCCGATGAGTTTTCACGTGCCAGTGCGAAGGACGCTCCTATTAGTGCCAGCGATATGATCATTCCAATAATTTCCCGTCTTTGCAAGAGGCTTGGCATCGGATCAAGCGAAACCGGAAAAATACTCAGAAGATCGAGAGCGTAGACGACGGCAAAGCCTAAACCAGCGATGGCTGTGGCATGCGCAACCCATCGGCCGCCTTTCAGGACAGAATAGACGAGTGCCAAGCTGCCTATGCCCAGCGTCGTAAGGAATATATTGAATAGGATGACCGAAGGCTCCCCAATATTGGCAAAGTTCCTCGTCTCGATTGGTCCACCTGGAACCATAGTTGAAAATAGCAGAACCGAGACCAAGGTCAGCGCAGCGACGAGTTTTCGAGTTGGTGTCATACTTTTTCCTGTCGTTTCGCCCCCGGCACAACCGAAAGGCGCTAGTTGTGTTCAAAGCGTCCGATTAACTTTGCTGTAACCGCAAGGCTGCCGTTATTAGCATGACAAAGCCTGCGAGTTGCGCCTCCGCCGATATGGGGGTGAAAGCGATACGGCTCATGAATCCGTCAACGCAGGCGATGATAGTCGCGGCCGCTTGACGGGTGCTGATCTCATCTGGAACTTCTCCACTAACTTGTGCCTTGCCTATGACGGTGCCAAGAGTGTCGATCATGCGGATTTCCGCGCGCCTGAGGGTCGCTGCGACATCTTCTTGTCGAAAGGATTCTGCCAAGATTTCTAGCCTCAGAGAATGGGATTGCCGATCAGGCGGTGTCTCAAAGAGCGCCTTTCCCAAGCTCATAATTCCTTGTTTGAGACTTTTCGCGTCGTTGAGGCTTTCGATGAGCGCAAGATCGCCGGCGAGATTTTCCTCGATCAGAGACATTATCAGATCGTCCTTGGTTGCGAAGTATTGATAGAGATTGGCCCCGCTCACACCGGCCTCGGCACTGATCTCTGCCGTGCTCGCGGCGTGGAATCCCTTGCGGGCAAAGACGCCTCGCGCTCCATTTATGATTTGCCGCCTTCGCGCGGCACGCCTGTCGGCGTCGACGGGACGTCCTAGTCGCGATGGATTCATTGTGCTCATCTCCTTAATATAAACGATTAGGTCATTATGTAACTAGCAGTAGCATTGTCAACCTCCGTTTTGGACGATGTTTTTCTCAGAGGGGACTGCATAGTGCCGGGTGTCGGCGGCAATTTCGTGAGCAGGATTGTGTCTTAAGCGTCGGTCAGTTTCGACGTGTAGATACTTATGTAGGTATCACGGCGTAAATCTGGAGTAGTCGCTACTGCTTCTTGTCGAGTTTAATCTGGATGAATAGAATGTGAGGACGTAAAAAAGCCACTAACCCGTTGATTATATTGGGGTTAGTGGCTTTTTTGATGTTTCTGCATTCTGTGCGCTGGTGCCCGGAGCCGGAATCGAACCGGCACGCCCTTACAGGCGGGAGATTTTAAGTCAGTAGCGAAAATTATATAAATCAAAGACTTATCAACTCTTTTCGTTCCGCAAAATTATTTACGCACACCTCTGGAAGCCGCATTATTGCTGGGCCTCACTCTTGTTTGCGGAACGATTACGGCATCAAGAGGCTGTGGTGCCCGCCTATCTCTTATTACTTTGTAGGCTTTACCAATTTGCCGCGGCGATGGCGCACGTAGCGGGCGGTCATAGCTGTTGTAGTGTGCCCCAGCTGGGCCTGCGCCGCTGCAATTCCTCTAATTTCCTCTGTATCCGTGCCGGCCTTGGCGCGTAAGTCGCGAAACTGGAAATTGCGAATGGCTGCCTCGATCTTGGGATGCGCTGCGGCCGCTTTGGCCCGTGCGCTTTCAAACGCGTAGCGTAGCATGTAGGTGGTCATTTTCTGGCCTTGCTCATTGTTTATGAGCGCCACACCCATTGCCGGGCGTTGGTCGATACGCGCCATGACGGTGGCAAGTTCGCCGATGATTTCGACACGCAGTTTCTTCTTCGTTTTGTTCTGGCTAATCTCCAGCGCGCCATCCTTTACGTGCGCGCGGGTCAGTTTCAACGCGTCCGCCGGCCGCTGGCCAGTCAGATATGCCAGATCCAGGGCATCGCGTAGTCCCGGACCAGCAGCAGCGTAGACGGCGGCGAAAATTTCGTCGTCGACGTACACATCACGCCCATCTTCCTTGTAGCCCATAATGCCGGCACAGGGGTTCGCCAGGTTGGTCAGGCCGGCGCCACGGGCAAAATTCCAAATGTGCGACAGCAACGCCTTGTCGCGGTTCGCGGCAACCTGGCCTTCTTTTCCTGTCATCTTTGGCACAGGCAGACCGTTTGCCGCTCTAGCGGCATTCTTTGCGTTCAGGTCTGCAACGATGCTGGCCGTGCGCCACTCAAGATATTGGCGCACCATCATAGGCTGGATCGATTCCATTGGCTCGCGCGGATCATCAAAGAACTTGCGCAAATTGGCCAACTCATTCATGTTCTTGCGCTGCGTTTCTTTTCCCTTTTTATGCATCACTTCACATATGTAGCGCTGCGCCACCATGCGAAAAGTCGGGCGAGAAGCGGATGGTACGGAGCTTGCCGTCAGCTGACCCCATTTGCGCACTGCCTCTACATAATCCTTTCCCAGAGCAAGTTCTCTTCTCGGCTTTTCGCCCGTGTCTAAAAAGTAGTACGTCACCTTTCCGCGATGACGGGCTCGCATGCCTGTAGGCAAGTTCTTATTCTTTGTTGGCACTCTGCCCATCGTCTATTTCTTTCGCAATCCTGGCGGCTGCCAGGCGGGTTTCTCTTGGGGCGATGCCGCTGTTTTGCCTTCCACTGCCGTGCGCGCTACCACTGGGCGGCCTATGGCATTGACAAAAAAGGGAATGCCCATATTACGCAGCGCCTCAACCTGAAGGCGCTTGACCTTCCTGCCCGTGAGCATCACAACATCATCAGCCCCCAAGAATGCCGGTAAAGGTTTTTGCTTTCTCGATTCCAACTCCTCGACCAGTCGGGCGACTTCTTCAGCATCGCTCATGTTCATGGCGCGCTCCCTGCCGCCACATCGGCGGCATGCCCACTGCCTCCGCATGCCGGGCAGTCATGGGCGCCGCTGCCCGGCTCGGCGCCGTCATTCATGAAGACCAGGCCCCCGGCGTCGCCGCGATGGTCTGGCCGGCGGCGCGCGCGGCCGCGATGGCTTGCTGCGCTTCTGGCGAGAGTGGGGCGCAGCGGCGCACAAGCTGGGCCTCCAGCTGCGCAATGCGAGCGTCGCGCTCTCGCACCAGGTTGTGGAATGCCGGCGCTTCGCAGATGCGCGCGCACGGCGCCGGGTGTTCGCCATGGGCTTGCAGTTCTTGACGTTGGCGCTTGGCATGAATGCAAGTGCATTCGCCCAGCCATTCGCCGTCAGCGCGGTGCACGTCACCCGTGCCGCCGCAGGCGCTGCACAGCGCGCGCATTTCGGCGCTGGCGTCGAGGCCTGCAGCTGTTGGCGCGCCTGCCGTCCCCCACGGCATCGAAGATACCCCCCAGCCCCAGCGCGCGAGGTAGTTGCCGCTGCGAGCCGCAATCCACGACGACCATTGCAGCATGCTGTCGCGGCTGCCGATGGGTGCAGCCTTGATGTCGGCGGCATGCGTGGTGTACCAGTCTTCGAAGTTCGCGCGCGCCTGTTCGATTGTCTCGACTTCCGAACCTACTGGCGGGGTGATGGCCGGCAGCGGGGAATGCTTCGGTTTTGCCGCCTGCTTGGCGCGGATAGCCTCGACCTTCGTCCAGATCCTGGCCAGCTCCGTCTCACCGGCGGCGTGCATGTCCAAGTCCTGGGCCAGGCACAGCGCCGCCAGCGTGACCATGACGCCACCGACTTCCTGCGCGCGCTCGCTGACTGGCCGGCCGTACACATAGTCGACCAGCTGGTGGGCCTCGCTGGCCGTGCAGCCGCATGCCTGCACCAGTTCCAGCGATTCTTCCAGGAAGCGGTGATTGCGCTCGGCGCCATCGGCCGAGATTTCCGCGCCGAAGCAGGCCATCATCCAAGGCTGTACGCGGAACTGGAATGAATCAGTGGACGCTGTTGCCGGTTGCTCTTGTACTGGGGCCGCCGGCGCCGCCGCCAACATGGCCCGATATGCCGGCGCCATCGTGGCAAGCATGCCAGCCAACGCATCGACGGTCGTGCCAGGCGCCATGTTCATCTGCATCAAGACGAGCGGCGCAGCATCACGTGCAAGATCGATATCGGCTAGCGTAGCGGTCGGCCAGGATGCGATTGCGGCGCCAGCAATGATCGCAGGCGTAGGCTCCAGCGGCACCAGCGTCCAGCCATCCGGCACGGCCAGGTGCTGCGACGTTGCGGTGACCGAAGGGCCGGTTACGTGCAGGGTGCGGATTGCTGCGGCTATCTTTTCGCCCAGCGCCGCCCGCGTCTTCATCGCGTCGGTCGCGGGCCCGAGATAATCGCGTGGGGCGGCAGTGAGTTTTATTGCCAGGTTCGCAGCTTGCTCCAGCGAGTCAATACTATCGTTGTCGATCATTCTGCATGCTCCAAAAAGGTTATTTCACGAGGCTGGCGCGGTGTCGCGTCGCCCATCAGGTAAATCACGGAGGACACACCGCCGCCCAGCACCTGGGCGCCCATGGCGTGCAAGTGGTGCTGCTTGCCGTCGAATAGCACGGGCTGGCAGGTGTGGATCGCGCGCGGCACGGCGCGGTCCAGCTTGTAGGCGGCCTCGGCCGGGGTTTCTGGCGGCGGCGCCGGGCCACGGCTACTCACGTCGCCGCCGGCGCCGGCCGGACGAAGTACGCCACGGGGCCATCGTCCTCGGTGTCGAAGATGGCCAGCAGGAACCAGTCTGCGCCGGCTGGCGTGGTGGGCTGCCACTCCTTCAATGCGTCGGTATCGTCGTCCATGTATCGTCCACAAAGCGGTGCGGCATCGATCTCCATCCAGACGCGGGTGACTTCGACGCCGCATTCCGCCAACCAGGTGCTGAAAGCTACGGCGCTGTCATCGTCCGGCGAATTGGCCAGGGCGGGGTGGAAGTAGCTGCCATCCTCACGGCGCTCGACTTGCACGGCTTCGATTATTGTTTTCATCTTTACCTTTCAGGTTGTCGTGGCCAGGACGCCCGTCAGGGTCGCCGCCATGTAAATCAGGATCAGGGCCGCCGCCACGCGCGCGGCACCGGCGCTGCGCTCGCTGTTCGGCACTTCGTCGATGTCGGTCATGCTGCCTCCGTGATTTCAGGCTCGCCGGCTGGTGGCGCATACAGAGCTTGGAAGGCAGGCAGGTCATCGCCATGCACGCGGAAGCCTTCCTCACCGAACACAAACCGCCCTGGCCAGCGACCGCCTGGAAAACTGAAGTCGACATATGCCCGCATGCCGCCGCCGTACGCCGCCTCCAGGCGCCAGCCGTAGACGTACACCTCGGTCACGTGACAGCCTGGTAACTTGGCCTCGACCAGTTCCTGCAGCGCGGCACCCGCCGCCGCATTCGCGCGCTGCTGGGCGAAGTAACGGGCCATGCAGGCTTTGCAGCAATACGGATCGCCGGCAGCGCTGAACGTCAATTCTTCCGCGTCCCGATTTGCCCAGTTGCCGCAGCCGTGGCGCCGGCATTCGAACTGCCACCCGGCTTCGATCAGCGCCTGGGCCGGCACAGGGCCAGGCGTAAACTTGTCGTATTCCGGTTTGCGTACGCACGAATCGACGCCATCCCACTCGCAGCCGATTTCGTTGCCACCTTCGCGGCGCGCCGCCGCGCTGCTGGTGGCGTAGCGAATCACGGTCACGTCCTCGCCGTCGCTGACCTGGTAAGCCTTCTGGCGCTTCATGGTGTCACCCGCTTGAATTCGATAACCCACAGCCACGGATTGCTATCCCAGTCGCCGCCTGTCGATTCCCACAGCTCGCGCCAGGCCGAGCGCTCGGTTGCGCGACCGCTGGCGCCAGATCCTTGGCAAACGATGTCGTAGCGATCCTGCGATTCCGCCAGCGCTTCCATATCGATACCCTCGGCCACGATGTCGGCATCGCTGATATCCTGTAGGCGCTCGATGCGCACCGACACGATCTCCAGCATGATCCGGCAGGCAGCGCGCGGCATGAAAATAGCGGGGCGCTTGTACCAACCGGGCAGCGCGTCGCCGCGCCCCTGGGCCAGCGGCAGGTCCGGTGCGTCGGCGTCGTACTGGTACGCGCGGTCGCATTCGGCCGTCATGTCGATGAAGTGCCATTCGTCGCGGCCCTTTTTCTGGCTGTAGCGCGTCACCCAGCGGCCAAAGGCGAAGAAGGTTTCGCGCACCCAGATTTGATCGCGCTGCGCTCCGTGCGGACACGCATCATCGAAAATGCCGGGATGCACCTGGAAGGTGTCTTCAATGCGAATCATCGACTGCGCTGCATTCGAAGGCCACCAGTGCTTGCCTGGCTCCCCAGGAATTGGCACAGGCTGCGGCTTCATGATCCGCCGCGTCCGCGTCTTGCTGCCGTCGAGTAGCGCGCGCACCATGGGAGCGATGAAGAGGATAGGGCGCACTTTGCTCATGCTAATATTGCTCCAAAATTAATGGGGTATATGTTGAATAAAATTTTTACTTGGCTTCTTGTTGCTTGCAGCATTTCAAGCATGTTCATAGTTTCCTTTGTTTGCTACACATACTGGCCAGACAAAGATTCGAGCTTGCCATCTTGGGTGCAGGCGGTTGGCGCAATCACTGCGATTATTGCCGCTGGGGTAGGTATCAAGAGTCAAATTGCAGCAATTGAAGAAGATGCAAAACAGCGGCAACGCCATGAAATGCTCAACCTGTTCAAGGGATTGTCAGCAGAAATTGGCGGATATCGGACTAGCATCGCTAGCATCAAAGCGCAAATAGATGCCTCGTCTAGCGTCAGGTTCTCCGAAATGCTGCAAATCGTATTTCCGAAGGCCTCTCCGAAGTTTCACGTCTATTCGGCGATAGCTGGTCGAGTCGGTCTGATTGAAGACGATATGTTGAGAGGGCAGGTAATAGCGCTGTATGCGGACATGGATATCTTTTTCGCGATGTTGAATATGAATAGCGATTGCGCTATTAAAAATCCAGCTGACGAAGTTCCTCGTGGGGAGATCGCCTATACGCTGAAATCGCTTCTTCCACTGATTTTGAGCGCTGGAGAAGAGCTCATCGTTCAGGCAGATGTCGTAAAGAATGCGCTTGATCAGACTATTAATAGTCGACGGATTGCGTGATTCGAGCGGATTTCCGCATTTGCATTGAGGTTGCGGACTCAATGTTTGATGGTGCCCCAATGCAACTGCCGAGTTATTATTTTTGTCGCTATGTCTCATGCCGCGCCTCCCGGAGCTGCCAGCACCGTGCGATTGCCATTCGAAGCCATGCCGCTGACCACGCCCGGCGCCTCCATGGCCTCAAGTAAGTTGCTGGCCCGGTTGTAGCCGATCCGCAGGTGGCGCTGCACCAGCGAGATCGACGCGGTCTGGTGCGTGCGCACCACCTCGACGGCCTTGTCGTACAGCGGATCACTCGCGCTGCCGTCGCCTGGCGGCACGGTGCCGGGTGGCTGGCCGTTCAACTCCAGCACCACGCGTTGCTCGCGCACTGGTTCATGGCCTTTGGCCGGTGCCGCGTCGATGGCCAGGCGCGCCGCTGGCACCACCGCATCCACTTCACCACCCAGCGCCTCGACCAGGTCGGCCAGCATCTTGGCCAGCTCGCCCGTCATCAGCGCAAAATCGCTGTCGAAGCGCTCGTCGTCGTTGCGCGTGGCGCTTTCCTTGATGATCTCCAGCGGCTTGACGGACTTGATGGCCAGCGACTCGTCCAGCACGAAGCTAATCTTGTCGCTCCAGGTCATGGCCAGGCGGGTACACTGCTTGCCGGCGGCGATGTGGCGGCGGATATCGTCCGCTTCCAGGGTGTGGCGCTTGTACGCCACCTGGGCTTTGCTTTCGCCCGTGGCGCGCATGATCGCGTCCTGGTCGACCGTGAAGCCGGCAGGGGATTCGTCCGCCTGCAGCCATTCCGTCATCGCGCCGACCGGCGAGCGCATGACGCGCAGGCTTTCCAGCGGCAGCTTGTCGACGGATTTGAGCAGCAGCTTGATCACCTCGTCAGCTTTGCTCGGACTGGCCGCGTCCACCACCAGCCAGCCATTGATCGGGTCGATCCACACGGCCGTGGTGCTGACCAGCGGGAACGCGCGCGGCAGCAGCTCGTCGGTGACGCGCTCTTTCAATTCATTCATGGCCTTCTTGCCGGGCGCGAAGCCCTGGGCTTCTTCCATTTCCAGCGCGCGGGCGGCGGCCACCTGGTTGATCACGGTCGACGGCAGCAGCTTTTTCTCGGTTTTCAGCTGCAGCAGGAACTGGCCGCCGACGGCATGCACCAGCGGCGCGCCGGCACCGCGTGGCGAGGCCCAGCCCTGGCGCTGCAGCTCGGTGCTCGTGGCGGGCGTGAAGGCCTGGCGCTCGAGCATGCTATTCAGCTCCGGGGCGCTCATGGGCCAGTTTGCGGGCAAGCGGTAAATCTGCAAATTCTTGAAAAACATGGCGCTTCCTTATTCTGAGAACACGACGCCGCGCGCGGCACCGAAGGCATACAAAAATTCAATGAACTGCGCGGCTTCCTTCACGTAGAAGTCGCTGGTCTGTACGCCCAGCTGCACGATTCGGCGCCCGTCGAAGCTGGGCGTCACGCGCCCGTCGTGGTGTAGCGGCGTGCCGGCCAGGCGCATTTCGTCGGCAAACTCGTCCACCAGCAGTCGCTTCATGTCATCCGCATCCCACTTGCGCCCGATGTGCTCCACCTGCTTGGCGATCTCGCCGATCATGGCGTGGTACTTTTCTTCCTGGGCGCGCTTCTTCTTCGGCTCGGAAAACACCACCATCCAGCCAGGCGGCGCGGTCTTAGCAAATTCAACGGCCCGGCGCCGCGCTTCGTCGTGCACGAGGAAGTAGGTTTGCTTCGTCATGGCGGCGATCCTGCGGCCGTACTGGCCGGCGGCAGCGGCGTCACGCGTTCCAGGGCATGGCAGCCGCCGATGCCATCCAGCCAGATGACTGTGGTGTGCCCGCTGAGCACCTGAGCCTCGCTGGTGGTGACCGTCGTGCGGACCTCGCCACTGTCCAGCTCGACGCTGACGGCGGCGCCGACCTGGTGCGCGGCGTTAAACTTGTCGCACTTGGCCTGAAGTTTGGCGGTCGCCTGTGCTTGGCGTTCGGCGCGGGTGGTCATGCTGCACCGCCCAGGTCGGCTACGTCGATCACGATGCCGCGGCAGTACGGCTCACCGTCTTCCACGATTTCAAAGGTGGCGTGCGGCACATCGGTGCGATAGGTCCAGCTGTAGCCGTCTTCCTTGGCCCAAAGGGCATCCACGGCGCGCACCTGCGGCGCCCGGGCGAAATAATCCTTGAGTGCATCGTCGTCGTGCTGGATATCCTCGCGGAACGGCAGCAAGCCCTTGGCGTCGAGCAGTGCGATGGTCGGCGCGCCGCGCTCGTCGTCCACGAAGCCACGGAACTCCATCAGGTCGTCGCTGGCGCCGAAGATCACGATCAGGCCGGTCGCCTTGGCCTGCTGCTCTTCTTCCTTGACCATTTCGCTGCCGTATTCGCGGCCCGTCAGCAGGCCGGCCAGCAGCTCCTTGCTCAGCTTGACCGGTGCCGGCTCGACGGCCGGTGTGCCAATGTTCGTGTACGGGTGCTTGTCGGCATGCGGCTTGATGTGCGCGTAGAAGTGCTTGCCGACCGATTCGGCGCCGGCAAAGGCAGCGTATTCGGTGGCCGTTACGTTGGCGTAGTGGTACACGTCCGCCGGCGCGCCCTTGCGGAAGAACTGCACGGCCAGCGTTTCGGTCGCGGGGCAATGGCCGATGGCGGCGATCTGCGAGGATTGGATCGCTTGCAGGGTGATTTGTGGTGCTGCGACTGCTGTATTCATTGATTTCTCCAGGTGGGGGCGGTTTGTTACGCGGCTTCGGCGATCAGGCCGGCGCGCGCGGCGGCGAAGTCGACCTTGGTCAGGCGGTCGATGGCTTCGGCCGGCGTCAGGCCGAACTGGTCGAACATCACATCGAGGATGTCGCTGTCGGATGGATAGAGGTCATCGGCAGCGGCGTCGAGGAGGTCAGGCGCTGGCGCTGGGCGGCTCGGGGGCTGCACTGGTGCGGCGGCGGCCGGCGCGCCGCGGGCGGCGATAGGCGCGGCAGGTTTGGACGTCGCCACTTGGGCGACCGGCTCGGCGGCGCGCTCGGCAGCGATCTGCGACGCTTGCTCCGCCAGCTGACGCTGCGTGTCGGCTTCCGCGCGTTCGCGCTCGGCCTGCGCAGCCTCAGCAGCCAGGCGGTCAGATTCGACCTGGGCCAGGCGGATCGTTTCGGCGGCTGCCTTTTCTGCCTTGACTCGTTCCTCTTCCCGGATTCGGGCGCGCTCGGCTTCGGCCTTCGCTTCCTCGGCGCGCTTGTGATCGGCAATGCGGCTGGTGATGACGAGCTGGAAGTCTTCCATGGGCTTGCCGATGATGTTGGCCATGTCCATGAACAGGAAGCCGTAGGTAGCGGCGTGCTCGCGGCACCAGGCCTGTTTGGCGCGGTAATCGGCTGCCTGGGTATTGGCGGCGATCTTGGCGTTGGCCAGTGTGGTGCTGACGGCATCGCGCAGGCTGCCCAGGGTACGCTTGCCCTTCATGGCACCGGCGAAGTCCGGCTGTTGTTGCTGAAGGCGCAGTGGCGTGATTTCGGTTTCGAGCGCGGCGATGTGGGCGGTAAAGGCGTGCCGGCCTTCGTTCAGGATGGTTTCCTTGATCTGTTCCTTGCGGGTCTTGACCAGCTTTTCCAGTTCCAGGCGCTTGGCGCGGAACTGAGCCTTGATGTGGTCGACCGTGCGCATCACTTCGTCAATGGTCGCGGTCTGTGCCAGTGCGGCAGCCTTGGCCAGTTCCAGCTTATCTTCAGCCTCGCCGCAATACTTGACGGTGTTTTCGGCATTGGCGAAGTCTTCGTCGGTTTCCAGCTTGGTGTTGATTTTGGCAATGAACTTCTCGGCGGCGGCCTTGTACGCCACCAGGTTGCTGCTGACGACCTTGCCTTCGGTCTGGACGACCAGAGCGGGCAGGGCGGCGATAGGTTCGGCTGCTGGCTTCTCGGCAATGTCGACCTGCGTGTAATTGGCGACGTCGATATCGAATTGCTCCCAGCCGGCGACGATGCGCGAGAACCAGGCGGTGTCCGGATATACCCACATCCAGACCATGTTGTCCTCAGTGCCGTCCGACGTCATGAACAGCCACTTTTCGGCGCCGGTCACCAGCAACTGCTGCTGAACCTGCGGCTGATGCTCTTCCGGCAGCACGTCAGCGCGAACTGATGTCGCCAGCTCTGCATTCCATTGCTTGTGCTCGAAGCCGATGGTCTCGGCCATGTTCAGGCCGTCGCAAGAGGCGCTTTCGCGGCCCAGCGACAGGGTGGCAGGGTAGAGGTCGTCGCCGATGATCTTTTCAGCGAACGGGCGCGCCAGCGCTTCGACCTCGTGGCCATAGTCCAGGATGTTTTCCTGTACCCAGTCACTGAATTCCTTTGCCAGGCCCGTGGCCTTCATGCGTACCAGCTCGCTACGAGTTACCTTCTTCGACAGGCCCAGCATCGCTGCGGCCTCGCTGGCGCCGTGGTGGTTGAAGCGGAAGGCGTGCCAGTCGTCGCTGCCCTGGAGCAGGTTGTGGATTTCGCGGGTGAGTGTGTTTTCGCGTTGCATGATGTGTCCTTGGTGATTTTTTGTGTGGTGTGGCGATTAGTCGTTTTCGTGCGCCCAGCTGTCGATCGTCATTTTTTGCGCCTCGGTGAAGGTCGCCCGGGTGCTGAGCATGGCAATCAGCTGTGCCGGCGTTTTCTTTTTGTCCAGGATGGTCTTGCGCCATTCCGGCGTTTTTTGCTTGAACAGCTCGTCAGTACATTCCGGCAGCTGATCGATGGTGCGGTCATCTGCAGCCGGCGCGGCCGGCGTGATGTCGCGCATTTCGCGGTTCGTTTCCTCAAGCTCGTCTGGCGTGTAGACGCCTAGGATCACGTCAGGGGCGTAGAGGCGGCTCCAGCGCTTCACGGCGAGGTAGGCCAGCTGCTGGCGTGGGTCGGTCGCCCACAGTGGCGAGTTGCGCACGGAGGCCTGGACCAGCAGCAGTTCGAGATAGCGCGGCTCGCTTTCGCCGCGCAGCGTCGCCCAAATCCGCACTCCACAGCCTTCTTCGTCTTGCATGAGGTAATCCGGCACGCGGTATTGATATGCTTTTTTGTAGTCTTTATCGCCCGGCTTGCCCTTGGCAGCCGCCTCGCACACGCGCGTTTTGCCAATGATTTTCTCCCACGCCCCGAACCATTCGTAATTGAACCGGTCGCGGGTGACGCCGCTAGACTGAATGGCCGCGTTCACCAGCTGCCCTTCGTATCCGAGCGTGCCGTTCACCAAATGAGTCTTCTGCGCCACTGCGAAGGGGTTCATCTTCCACTGCATGGCCTGCATGACGACGGCGGCGCAGTCGGCAGAGCTGCCTTTCAGGTGATCCGGGATGGTTGAGCGGCCCTTGGCCATGATGTCGGCCAGGCGCATGATGCTGTCCATGCTCGCAACGTCGAGGATCAGGGACGCGCTGCTGGTGCTGGCCACGGACAGATCGGCTTGACCGTACTGCGCTGTTTGCAGGGCCGTTTGACCCTCTTTGGTTGCTGCGTTCATGACTTTTTCCTTGTGAGTTTTATGATTTCTGCCTTCAACAGCGCCAGGCGGACGGCGTAGACAATGGCGTGGCCGGCATGCCAGTTGCGCAGGGCCTGGCTGGCCACGTCCATTACGGCTTGGCTGACGACGTCCACTGCGCCTCCCGGTGGGCGCGGCCTAGCTGCTTCACGCGCGCGGCGGATGCGTCCAGGTCGATCAGTGCTTCGATCTGCGCGATGATCAATTCCTTGCGCATTTCTTCGAGTCCGGCCAGTTCGCAGCGCACGCCGGCCAGGCGCATCTTGTTCATGCGGTGCTGGTGCTGCGCCTGGTAGTGGCGGTGGGCGGCAAGCAGGCGGTGGAAGAGGGCGATCATGGGCGGACCATCGCAGTCACGCCCAGGGCGCCGGCAGCGTAAGCTGCGTCTTGCAGCGCGGCCAGGTTGCCGGTGGCTTCGCCGCGCTTGATATCCTCGGGGCGCGGGCCGGTGCGGATGGTGATGATGTAGCTCATGTCCTGCTCCTCTGGTTAATGGGTTGCTGGCGACCCGAGAAAATCCGTCGGGCGTGTGATTCCTGCGGCTGTTGGGCCACCAACAAAGCAAGGGGCTGGGCGCTACTCCAGCCGTCAGTTGGCTATGTCGTGGTAACGCGACCCGAAACTGACTTACTGCGAGGGATCATTCCCTCGGGTGCGTGTCTGCTTCCCACGCCGCCCTTGCTTTGTTGGCCGCCGGTTACGCCGGCGAGACGGACCAGGGCGACTGGCCGGGGTGAAATTAGGCTGCCGACACCTGTGAAGGGCGGAAGCGCTGGCTTTGTGTCGAGCCGTCCAGCAGCACTTCCAGGAAGTCACCGCGGGCGCCGGGGTGCGTCTTCACGAACTTGCCCGGGCGCGGCAGCGGCTCGGTCTTCGTACCTTTCACATTCACCTTCTGATCTTTTTTGAAATTCGACATGCTGTATTTCCTTCAAGGTTGGTTGTGGCGCCGGGCTTCCCTGGGCGCCTGATCCTCACGAAGATCAATCGGGGCATGCTGATCCCACAGGGCATTTATCCGGCCCGCCGGCCTGTCCCGCCTTGCCTACGGCGCGGGCGACCGCTGATCTTGTTTGGCCAGTTCGACCATGTGGCCGAGCTCTTTGCCGAAAAATGTGCCGAAGGGCGAACCCATGCGGGCATCGGTCAGCGCCATGGCGTGGGCGACGCCTTTATTGCGGGCGCGGACCTTGTTGCGGTAGGTGCCGTCTTCGAAGCGCACCGTCACGTCGAAGTCGAAGCGCGGGGCAGGCCCCTGCAGCTGCGTCAGTTCGGCTTGCAGCTGGGCGGTGTCGTGGTCGCGGGCGCTCATGGCAATTAACCGCGCGCTGGGATTGCGATTGCCGGGATTACTTCACCGTGGGCGACGAGGACCGCTTCAAGTGCAGCGAGCTCTGCTGGGGACATGTCGTACTCCTGTGTTTGCTTTTGATGGAGTGACTTTACCAAAAAGATAAACATAGGGCAAGCAATATTTACCAAAAAGATTAATTATTTATCTTTGGCGATGTTGATGGGGAAGGTTTGGGCGAAAAAAAGCCCCGGTAACGGGGCTGGTATAGGGATTTAGAAGGGCAGTTCGGCCGGCGGTGGCCGGCGATAAGCCTGCCAAGCGATTTCGTCAGCGTTTATTAGGTGGATTAGCGGCGCAATGTCGAACGTGGCGTAGTTGCGCGAGAAGCCGCCGACGCGCGGCGACAGCAGCAGGATGGGAAGGGTGGGGAAGAATGTTTGCGCACGCATCAGCGCGGCCGGGGCGGTGGTCGGCCAAATGTGTTCTGTCTCGACCTGGACTACGGCCAGCTGGGTTTGCCTGATGTTGATGATCGCTGCGCATACTTGCATGAATGCATTATGCGTCGAATATTGCTAAGTTGGAAGTGATTGGAAATGCGATGAGACTAAAAAGCCCGCACGAGGCGGGCTGATGAGCATGCGGACAAGCAACGCGTTGACCTGTAACAACCCGATCAGCGCAAATCCTTACGCGGGATTATTTGCCGCAAGCCTTTCCATGTTCCGCATGGAAACCTTTGGTTTTAGCATCCGCTTCTACCATGTATTCACCTTTTTTTTGTCTTGCCATAGTACTTGTCACCTTCGCAATGATAGACCTTGCTTGAGGTGTTAACCCAAACCTTGCCAGCGCCGCCACCTGGTGCCATCTGAGCAGGTGCTACCTTGCTAGCAGCTGCCGCAGCTGAAGCTGTACTAGGCACCATCTTCGCAGACGCTGCATTGGTCATCATGCCGCCGTGGCCCCGGCAGCCGTGAGTGGATTGGCCTACTGGCGCCGAGCCATCTTTGCACTTGAGCATTGGCGTTGCATCGGGCGAAGCCGGATTTCCCATTGCTGGGGCCGAAGGTTTAGCTGCAGCCGAAGGTGCGGTCGTCGGGGTCTGCGCGAACGCCTGCGATGCGAAGGTGGCACTTACTGCGAGCATTGCTAAAAATTTCTTCATTTTGAGTCTCCGGTGTGCACGGAATGACGTGCTTGTATGCATTAACGCAGCCAGACATATACCGTTGACCTAGCCGCCAGATTACCATTGGTTGATGACGGAAAGGGAGGGGGCGAAGCCCGTGGACCGTCGACTATATGCAAATTTTCCAACAAAAAGTTTTATGAAGTATTCCAGCGCCAGGCGAAAAAAAGCCCGCGGGTAGCGGGCTTAGAGGCCTAGTGATTGGAAATGAGATCAGGCCACGCCACCATGCGACGAGCAAGCCCCTTGCTTGTCTTTTGATGGTGAGATCCACCCGTCCTTGCATTTGACAGAGCCGCTGTCAACTTCGCCTCCACCGCAACCTGTCATTGCGGCTGAAATGACTATGGCAATGCCAAAGATGAAATTCTTCATTTTGCCTTCGAGATGACTACTTTATTTGATTTTTTTGTACTCTACATAGCAGCTATGGCATTCAAAGCTGCTTGCAGATCGAGCTTATTTAGTGCCGGGCTTGCCGGTGTCAGGATTTATATTGCCCTTGGTTGACCAGTTGTTATCTTTGGTGCCATCTTTGGTTGAGCGATCATGACCTTTGACGACGGTGCCATCCTTTTTTGTATAGCCGCCTACATGCTCGTGGGCAGCTTTCGCGCCTGTGCCAGTCGCGGCTTTTGCAGTATGACCTGATGGGCTGGCATGGCCGGCCGAGTGGCCGCCGCGCGCAAAGGCTGGAAGTGTAAGAGAGAGAGCCAGTGCTGCAACCAATATTGTTTTCATTTTTATTCCTGGTGCGGCATAGAGGCGTGCCGATGCGCTCGACAATTATATGTAAAAATATAAACAGGAAATCTAACGAATTGTTGCACTACTTCACTTGCCACATACCCCAAAGGGGGCATAAGTCTGTATTGTTTGACGGTAATTTACCCATTTAACTATAGCCTCCCTGGTTCCGCTCTCGCGCCTAGCACAACGTGCCCATCAGGTTGGAAGTCGCACTCATAAATTGAATCTTGGTAGGCTCCGAAGCCATTCTGGAACTGAATCTTATCGCCTACAAAGGTGATGGCGCCATTGGGTTTGTCGAACCATGCGAATCTGCTGAATTTCATTTCAAGCATCGTGTCTGTCCATTTAACACTGTAGTGGGCGAGCTTTTCGATTTCACGCTTGCAATAGATGCTTGCGCTCGCGATATGCTTATCGCCCCAGCACTGAAGATCTGCCATGCATTTGGCATCTAGAGCGGCAGCTAGAGCTTTCGTATCGGCATCATCTTTAGTTTTTTTTGCGGTGGCCACGGCAGACTCAGCGGCCATTTTTTCCTTGTCGGGGGCGCATCCATAGGCGATCCCACCTATAAGGGTGGCTAGGACAACTAGCCCAGCCACCACTTCCGTTTTTTTCAGTCCAGGGTTGCTAATTCCGCAGTGAGGGCAGTTTTTTGCGCTTGACGAAACTTCTTTCTTGCATTCCTTGCATGCTGTAAGTGACATGTACTACTTTCCGATAGCTCTAAAGTCTGTCTTTGAAATTTCGTGGCTCGAAGCGCACGACGCGGCCAACGACATTGCATTCGCCGGCTCGACAAGGTTCCCGCTTAAACGCCGGATTTACGGAGGATAAATACCACTCGCGACGATCATATTCCAGACGTTTCACTACCGGCTCACCATTAAAGTTGAGTGCGAAAACCCCACCGTTTACTCGACTGGTGTTTCTGATATTGATCACAGCAATGTCGTCCTCGTACAGCAAGGGTTTCATGCTTTCGCCTTTGACTTTGACGGCACGAAGCATGTCTGGTGTGAGGTCATTCTCTTCGAGCCACTGCCGTGGCACATGGAGCTGCCCACAGTCCTCAAAAAGATAGTCCGTTTCAAATCCGGTAATACCTGCCCGTAATTGATCGGGGAGCATGCGGATGGCAACCATCACTGGGGCTAGGTCATCATCATCTGTTACGAGCCTGGCGCCCGAAAGATCAACTACCTCAGCTTCCTCGACATCGCGATGCCGAACGTCGAGCCACCCATCTGGCTTATTGAAGGCTTGCTCAATGCGTTTCGCGATTGAATTCCCGATGTTCTTGACTGGCGATTTGCCAATTAGTTGACTGACCTGCGAGGGCACCATGTTGACGGCACGGCCGAATTCCACTTGGCCGCCTGCGAGGTCGGCAAGGCTTCGGGCGTTTTCTCGTCTGATTTCTTCTCTGGTCATCGCGTGATGGTCTTCTAATTTAACAAAAAGATAAACAACCAAAAAGATAAACAAAATTTCGCAGAAAGTTTATCTTTATGGTAAAGTCGCGAAATGGATATGAAAAATTACCTCAAGCAAGCCGCGCCTTGCGACCGCAAGACCTTGGCCGCCGCCGCAGGTACTTCGGTTGCATACCTCTACCTGATCGGCGGCGGACATCGTCGGGCGGGAACAAAGCTTTGCCAGAAGCTCGTCGCGGTCGAGCCGAAACTCACTCTCTGCGAGCTTCGACCCGATATTTGGGCTGACGGCCACGAGGTGCGGACTCGCAGTGCCGCCGACCCCGCGCCCGACTCAGGCCACGGCGGCCGCCATTCGCCCACCACAAACGCCATTTTCGAAACCGTGCCTGCGCGCGCCGCCGTCAGCATCGAAGTGCGTGCAAAGCCATGATCCGCCTGATCCCCATTTCCCCACCGCGTCCGGCGGACGACTTCGTGCGCAGCCCGCTGGTCGAACCGCACCAGCTGCCGCCCGGCGTGCCGTTCGATGAATGCCTCAAAGCCACTGAAGGAGCTAACGTGAAGTTAAAACCTAATGCGTATCGGTGGCATCACTATGTCCGGGATTTCAGATCGTATTTCGCCATGTTCTTTGCAAAAGAAGACAGTTTTCATTCCGCTTCGTTGAAGTTGAAGAAATGTTTTTACGCCGGCAGCCATGCAGTTTGCGCACAGGTATACCGGTTTGTCCGAGGGATCGAGCGATACCTTGGAACGGTACATGACCGCACCATGAGTGTTTTGATGCAACTCGTACTGGTCAAGGTCTGCAGCTTTCTCTTCCATTTTTCGCAGTTTTTCTTTCAGCTGACGTTCGCTCTCGGCCAGCGCGTATTGCTTATCCAGGAGCGCCAGACACTGATTTTGGACATCCATCATCCGATCATTCATATCCCCGATGACCTTGGTCACTAAACGGTCATCGCGCTCGGATAGCAACCCTTTCGCCGCATCGGCAGCCAGCTTTAGAGAGGCCAATGCTCCCGCGAGAGTTGGTAGTTCCATGGGGAATTCCTTCAAATTGTTGTTGTGGAGATAGCAATGTAGCACGAAGGAATTTCCCGTCCATTTTCGCTGCACCCAAACCCTGTATCACCGACCACCAGGAGAAAACCATGAAACAGAAGCAAAAACGGACTGCACTTGTCAAGGGCTACATCACTGACGACAACAAGGATGCATTGCAAGCTGCATGCACTGCGATGCGCAAGACCGTCAGCGATGTCCTGAACGAATGCACGATCGTGATCATCCGCAATCACTTGGACGCCAGGCCGAAACGGAATGATACGCCGCCGTTTTCCAGTGGAGCTAGGCCCAAATCAATAAATAACAGGGCCCAGTTCATCCCGGCGCCGCGCCCGTGCTTCGGCGTCGTACCACGCGTCGTGCGGATGCGGGTTTAACGGCATGGAGGCAGCTATTGAATAAACAAACCGAGGTCACAGCCGAGGAAAAGGAGCTGATTTTCCAGCGTTCGATGATCTACCGCCAGGCCGAGAAGGAATTGCAGGGAGCCAAAGACGGGGAGGGCGAGACAAGCGCGAAGGCCGCGCACAAGGAAGCACGCCAGAAATGGCGCGATGCCACCGACAAGGTGGCGAAGAAATACGAGGTGCCGCGGCGCGAGCCGCCATAACGAACCTGCACCCGACAGCTACAGCATTGCATGGCCGGAATCGGCCACTTTAACCACCATCAATATGGAACATGACATGACGCAAACAACTGCAATTACGCCGTATGGCTCGCTGAACAACGCCGATGGCAACAACGACTTGCTCGACACGCTGCTGACCAAAGGCCCAAAGAACGACGCCGCCCTGGCCCGCGCGCTGGAAGTGGCGCCGCCAGTGATTTCCAAGATTCGCCATGGCCGCCTGCCGGTCGGCGCCTCGCTGCTGATCCGCATGCACGAGGTGTTCGACGTGTCGATCAGCGAGCTCAAGCGCATCGCGCGGGCCGAGGTGGCGGCTTGACCTGGACGACCATGCAGCCGGGAGGTGGCGCGCCGACGCAGGCCGAGCAGGGAGCCCAGCAGCAAGAGCACGTCGAGCGCGAATTGCCAGTCGACCCCGGCCACGTGCGGACGCGCCAGCACTACGAAGCAATGCTGCAGGAACTGCAAGGCCAGAAATGAAAAAAGCCCGCTGGCAGGCGGGCTTTCTTGAAACAACAAAAATTCGCGAAAGAATTTATGACCGAAATTGTACAACACAAAGGCATCACGATAGCGAATACGCTGATCGCGACTGATAGCGAAGGGCGTTTTCGCCTGAACGATTTGCATCAGGCTGCCGGCGGCGAGCGCCGGCACGGCCCCTCCCTGTGGCTGGAAAACGAGAAAACAAAGGCTCTGGCTGAGGAAATGACGGATACAGAAATCCCTGTATCGGTCATCAAAGGCGGCCTAAAGCAAGGCACCTACGTGTGTCGCGAGCTGGTCTACGCATACGCCATGTGGATTAGCGCCAAGTTCCACCTGGAAGTCATCCGCACCTTCGATGCCGTGGCCACCGGCCAGGCGCCGGCCGCCGCGCCTGCGCGCAGCGTACTCTCGCCCGCCAAAGAATTCCGCGCCATCTTCGGCATCGCGCGCCTGATCGGCCTCGACAAGAATGCTGCGGCGATCAGCGCGAACCAGGGCACGGCCGCGCTCACCGGCGTCAACATGCTGCAGCTGATGGAGCGCACGCACCTGGCCACGCCCAGCCAGGAGATTTACTACACGCCCACGGAGCTGGGTAGCCGCTTCGTCAAGAGCGCAAAGGCCTTCAACCAGCTACTGGTGCAGGCCGGTTTGCAAGAGAGCATCGCCGGGCACTGGGTGCCGACGGAGAAGGGCAGGGAGCATGCGTTCGTAATGGACACGGGCAAAGCGCACTCCAGTGGCACTCCCATCCAGCAAGTGAAATGGCGCGACTCGGTACTGGCGGAGGTGGCATTGTGACTGGCCCAACTGACAATCGCGCGCGCGCGCCTGCTGGCGTAGCCTCCGCCCGCAATTCCGCAAGCGCTGACCGCGCCGTCGATATCCTAGCCACGGTCAAGCGCTGTGGCGCCGCAACCATTGGCGACATTGCCCTGGACCTGACACTTCACCGCGAGACCGTGCGCAAGCGACTGGCCAAGCTGGTCAAGGCCGGAAAACTGGTGCTGATCGAGCCAGCAGCTGCGCACGTCCGCGCCCTGTACGGCATGCCCGACCTGGACGACCAAGCAGAATTCGACCTTTACCGCAATCGCAGCAGCAACTGGCCGCGCGGTGAGCACGGCCGTGACTATCTAGTTGCTGCCATGTTCGGCGCGCCAGTGACAATGATCACCACCAGCCCGCCGTGCGCTCATTTTGCTCCAGAGTTTGCCGGGGTGCGTCCATGAAGCGCGATTGGTTCACCTTGTCCCTCGACTTGGGCGAAGAGTTGATTATTGACAACTTCGCCGGCGGCGGCGGGACAAGCACTGGCCTGGAGCAGGCATTCGGCCGCCCGGTCGATATCGCCATCAATCACGACCCGGAAGCGCTGGCCATGCACGCGGCAAATCACCCTCATACCACGCACCTGTGCGAGAGCGTGTGGGACGTCGATCCGATTAAGGTCACGAACAATCGCCCGGTCGGTCTGGTCTGGCTGTCGCCGGATTGCAAGCACTTCAGCAAGGCCAAGGGCGGCAAGCCCGTCGAGAAACGCATCCGTGGCCTGGCCTGGGTGACGCTGCGCTGGGCGGCCAAGTGCAAGCCGCGCGTCATCATGCTGGAAAACGTCGAGGAATTTAAGACGTGGGGCCCGCTGCTGGTCGAAGCTGACGGCACCGCCAAGCCGGACCCGGCCAAGAAGGGCAAGACGTTCGATTCGTTCATCCGCCAGTTGCGCGCCCACGGCTACACCGTCGACTACCGCGAAATGCGCGGCTGCGACCACGATACTCCCACCATCCGCAAGCGCTTCTTCCTGGTGGCGCGCCGCGACGGCATCGCCATCAAGTGGCCAGAGCCTACCCACGGCGCGCCGGACAGCATTGGCGTGCGCGCCGGCAAGCTGCTGCCGTATCGCACGGCCGCCGAGTGCATCGATTTCAGTCTGCCATGCCCGTCGATCTTTGAACGCGAAAAGCCGCTGGCGCCGGCCACACTGCGCCGCATCGCCAAGGGCATCATGCGCTACGTGGTCGATGCGGCTGATCCGTTCATCGTCGGCGCCGGCGGCCCAGCACGTGCTGGCGAACCGCGCCCGACCGCCCGGCCGTTCGGTACGCTGCTGGCGCGCAACGACAGCTATTTCTGCGCACCGACAATCGTCCCAGTCACGCACCAGGGCGGTGATCGCACCGAATCCATCGGTGAGCCATTCCGCACCATCACCAGCGCGCACCGCGGCGAGAAGGCGCTGTCGACGGCGTTCCTGAGTCCGTACTACAGCGATAAGCGCCCGGCAGACGCGCGCGGGCAGTTTCCAAGTGAGCCAATCAATACCGTAACGACCGAGAACCGCCACGCGCTGGTCGAAGCCGAGCTTGCGCCATTCGTCATGACAAATACTTCGGGCCACCCTGGTGCGGGCGCTGACTCGCCAGTGCCGACCATCACCGCTGCCGGCAATCAAGCGCTGGTATCTGCGCTGCTCGCCGGAGTCGGTGGCCGTGCTGGCCAGAGTCGACCGCGCGGCGTGGACGAGCCCACGGCGACGGCGACCTCGAAGGCCGATGCGGCGCTGATCACGGCTGTGCTGGTCGATGCCGCGCACGGCGAGGTGTCGCCGGGCGGCGTGAAGCGCTGGGGAACGGGTGCTCACGACGTCGAGGCGCCGCTGGGCACCGTCACTGCCAGCGGCAACAAGGCCGTGGCCACGGCATTCCTGGCCAAGCATTACACGGGCGTCGTCGGCTCCGACTTGACCGATCCTATCGGCACGGTCACGGCATGCGACCACCACAGCCTGGTGACGGCGTTCTTGACGGAGCACGCCAACGCGAGCAACCAGCGCGTGATGCCAGCCGACGAGCCGCTCCGTACGATCTGCGCCCAGGTCAAGGGCGGTCATTTCAGCATGGTGTCGGCGCACATCACCAAATTCCGCACCGGCGCCACTGGCAGCGCCCTCGATGAGCCAATGCACACGGTCACCGCTGGTGGGCAACAGGCCAGGCCGGGTACCGGCAATGCCATGGGCATCGTCACGGCACACATCCAGCGCGAAATGGGCGCCAGTGTGGGGCACGCCGCTGATGCGCCACTCGGCACGGTCACGGCTGGCGGTGGCGGCAAGTCGGCGCTGGTCACAAGCAACATGATCAAGCTGCGCGGCACCAGCACGGCAGTAGGCACGGACGAGCCGCTGGGCACGGTCAGTGCTGGGGGCCAGCACCACGCCGAGGTGCGCTCGTTCCTGCTGGCCTATTACGGCACCGACCAGTCGCAAGGCTTGGCCGATCCGCTGGCCACCGTAACAAGCCGCGACCGCTTCGGCCTGGTGACGATACATGGCCAGGATTATCAGATCGTGGATATCGGCCTGCGCATGCTGCAGCCTCGCGAACTGTTCCGGGCCCAAGGCTTCCCCGATAACTACATCATCGGCGACGACCCGGCGCAGGGCCTGAAACTGACGAAGTCAGCCCAGGTGCGCATGTGCGGCAATTCAGTCTGCCCGCCCATGGCCAAGGCCTTGATTCTGGCGAACTTCACGCATGAGCGCGAGATTGCGAGGGTGGCTTGATGCTGCTATTCCGTCTTATTAGGGAAATTCACAACATGCATAGAGAGGGGAGTCTCCCCTTTCAGGAGCTTGACCAAGCCTACCCGAATCGCCTCTTGATCTGTCTCAATGGTTCCATGGGCGATAGGAACGTACGCACCCCGTCGCAGTTCGGTCGGATCAAATTCAAAATTCTGCGCGATGGCGATTTTCTCAAGGAGAGTAAAGAATTTTTCGTCATGGCTGCGCGCCCATTGTTCGCGTTGCGAGTCTGTATCCAATCCGCGAGCATCAAGCGAATCGAAGTAGATGCGCCGCGCAGTAGTAACAGCTTTTTCCGCGTCGGTTTGTCGCTGACGGCCAAAACTGCGTACGCCATAAAAGGCTACGTCAATCATGTTAAGAGCCTGGACGTGCCCAGGCGCAAGCCTTGTGGCGCGGGTGGCCATAAGAGTTTGAAAGATGCTGTCCTTCATTCTTTTTTTGCTTGCCTACGCTCCACCCATTTTTGGGCCTGTACCGCAAGTATGGGTCCAGCAAGCACAGCAACGATCGTGAGCCACTCACCAAAGCGAATTGCAGGTTCTTCTGCGGCCATATTTTGTCCATTGTTGCAAAAAAGGAAAATAATAACATGATCGCCAATCCAGCCCAAATTACTCGCCATCACATGGCAAACCAAGCCGCGCCGGCTTTTTCGTTGATCCGCAAGGTCTGCGGCTGCGGCAAGGCAAGCACCGCCAAGCAGCTGGCTCAGCACGGCAAGTGCGCCGCCTGCGCCTTGGCGGCCGTACGCGCCGCAATCATGCCCGGCGACTTCGCCAAGCTGCAGCACATGCTGGGCGCCGTGCAGAGCAAGCCGAAGAACCGCTGGGGCTATCGCAATTATTTTGCCGCCGGCAGCGGACAGCAGCACGAGGCCATGCAGCGCCTAGTGACCGCCTGCCTGGCTACTGCGGGCCGCGCAGCCAACGAAATGACCTATTTCCACGCCACGCGCCTGGGATGCAAGGCGGCTGGCCTCGATGGCGCCGGCATCAAGCGCGCGATGGAGGATTGACGATGAGCCAGTCCGAATTATTCGCGGCTGGCATTGCGCAGCTGCCCGAGCAAATCATTGACCTGATCGCGCGTGGCGCCACCTTCGTCATCAATCACAGTGGCGGCAAGGACAGCCAGGCCATGTACCTAATGCTGCGCGACTTGGTGCCGTCTGCGCAGCGCCTCATCGTACACGCCGACCTGGGCGAGGCCGAGTGGCCTGGTGCGGTTGACCACATCACCGCGACTACCGATGGCGAACCGCTGCACGTCTGCCGCTCGCGGCGCAGCCTGTTGCAGATGATTGAGGAGCGCGGAATGTTTCCTTCGCCGAAACAGCGCCAGTGCACGAGCGACCTGAAGCGCGGCCCGATTGAGCGCACCGTCCGCCAGCTGGGTATCAAGCTGATCGTCAATTGCATGGGCATGCGCGCGCAAGAGTCCTCTGGCCGAGCCAAGCTCACACCATTCAAATTCAGCAAGCGAAACAGCAAGGCTGGCCGTGAGTGGTACGACTGGCTGCCAGTGCACGACCTCAGCACGGCGGAGGTGTTCGCGCGCATCGCCGCAGCCGGCCAGTTACCGCACTGGGTCTACGCTGCCGGTATGTCGCGGTTTTCATGCTGTTTTTGCATTATGAGTAACAAGGCTGATTTGACGACCGCCGCACGCCTGAATCCCGACCTTTACCGTCGGTACGTCGAACTGGAACGCAGCACTGGCCAGGTCATGATGATGCCGAGCAAGGCAAAGGGCCGGCTGACGTTGGAGCAGATCACAGGATTGACACTCGATGCGAATATGCCTGAGATTGCGAGCGCGACATGACACTAATCCTGCCTGCCGAAAACGTCATGCTTGGGCTTAATATGAATGCCGCCTGTTACGTCAACAATTCTTCCATAGGCTACCTTGGCGTTTTCTATGGTCTGAAGCGCAAGTTCTTTAATATCTTGGACGTTGCATTCGAATTCCGTATCGCGCCCCAAAATGATGTCCTGAGCTGTGGAAATCCACGTATGCATTGCACTGGCCAACCGCTGAAAGGAAACGATAGAAGTAACGAGTTGATCCGATTCCAATTCAAATATTGGAATTGCGTTAACACGAGACATCGAAAGCTCGAAATACTTTTCGTTATAACGAAAGATGAATGCAAGATTGTCAAATTCCTTATTGATTTCACTAAATGCTGCTTGGGTGTCAAGTATTTGCTGATGCAAATCGTCAACGACAGCCTTTATAGAAGACCATTTCCTTCTCACTGCTTCGTCCGCGAGGTCGGCTGCAATTTGTCTGTTATGTCTATTCTGCGAGTTGCCGATGGCGAAGGCGCCGAATATTGCAACAATAGAGCCTATGGCTTGCAGCCAGTACGCGACGATGGTGGCGTCAACATCATCCCACCGAATGTACTTGTACCCCACCACGCTGATCGCGGTAGCGATAACCATAATTGCCCACTTATCGTACCAAGCCATTCCGCCTCCAATTTAAGTTGGCGGAATCGTAACACGGCAAGTATTGGCGGTGGGAAATGAAGCGCTCGCCCATGAGGCCCGGTCTGCCCTTGGCGCGCACGCCATTCAAGCGCACCTCGCCCATGCCCAGCACCGGCATGCTCTCCGTGCAGTCGCACCAGCGCACGGCGCCTAAGCGTAAGGCCGGCTTGAAACCGAAAGGCCCACGCTCAACGCCGATCCGGCGCGCCGCGCGCGGCCAGGACTGCACGCTGCGCCTGGCCGTCTGCAACTTCGACCCTGACACCACCGTGCTCTGCCACAGCAATTTCCTGGTGGACGGCAAGGGCATGGGCCTGAAGGCGCCGGACACCGCCGCCGCGTTCGGTTGCAGCGCCTGCCACGACGTGCTCGACGGCCGGCGCCCGCGCCCGGCTGATCTGTCACTTGCCGCGCTGGAAGGTGCATTCCGCTCGGCCGTTGGCCGCACACACGAAATCTTACGGTCGATGGGTCTGCTCGATGCAGCGCCTGTCGCCATTCAACCTACATTGGAATACCCATGAGCGCCTTTAGCCCGCAAGAGCAAAAACACCTGAAAGAAGCTGCGTACAGCGAATTCCTGCGCGCCAAGATCAAGCTGGCGCAGCGCAAGGGCTTCGACGTGCCGTTGGCCGGTATCCACCCCGGCCTCAAGCCGCACACCCGCGACATCGTGCGCTGGGCCCTGGCCGGTGGTCAGCGCGCCATCTTCGCCTCGTTCGGCTTGCACAAGACCAGCACCAACCTGGAGGTGATGCGCCAGATCGGTATCCACCGCCCAGGCCTGCGCCTGATCGTGCTGCCGCTGGGTGTACGCCAGGAGTTCATCCGCGAAGCGGCAAAGCGCTTCACGGGCGAATACGAGGTCAAGGTGCGCTTCATCCGCACCGACGGCGAGATCGACGGCGAGGATATTGTCTACCTGACAAACTACGAATCGGTGCGCGAGGGCAAGATCGACGTGCGCAAGTTCCGCGCTGTCGGCCTGGACGAGGCCAGCGTGCTGCGCAGCTACGGCAGCAAGACGTATCAAGAATTCCTGCCGCTGTTCGAGCAAGTCGAATTCAAATTCGTTTATACGGCCACGCCATCGCCGAACCGCTTCAAGGAACTGATCCACTATGCCGGCTTTCTGGGCGTGATGGACACCGGCCAAGCCCTGACGCGCTTCTTCCAGCGCGACAGCGAGAAGGCAGGCAACCTGACGCTGTACCCGCACAAGGAACAGGAATTTTGGCTGTGGGTGGCCAGCTGGGCCGTCTTCATCCAGCGCCCGAGCGACCTGGGCCATTCGGACGACGGCTACGACCTGCCGGCGCTTGACGTGCGCTTTCACGAGGTGCCGAGCAACTACGACACGGCCGGCGCCGAAAAGAACGGCCAGGGCCTGCTGATCCCCAACGTGGCGATGGGTTTGTCGGCCGCCGCTGGCGAGAAGCGCGACAGCATGGCCGCGCGCGTCGCCAAGGTGGCCGAGATCATGGCCGAGGATCCTGATGATCATTTCCTGATCTGGCACGACCTGGAGGACGAGCGCCACGCTATCCAGACGGCCGTGCCGGGCGTGGTCAGCGTGTGGGGCACGCAGGACCTGGACCAGCGCGAGCAGCGCATTGCCGATTTCAGCGATGGGAAGATCAAGGATCTGTCGACCAAGCCGATCATCGCCGGCAGCGGCTGCAACTTCCAGGTGCACTGCCACCGCGAGATTTTCGCGGGCATCGGCTTCAAGTTCAATGATTTCATCCAGGCCATCCACCGCGTCCAGCGCTTCCAGCAGCAGCACGCCGTACGCATCGACATCATCCATACGGAGGTCGAGCGAAAAGTGCTAGCCGACCTGATGGAGAAATGGCGCCGCCACGACGAAATGCAGGCCAAGATGGGCCAGATCATCCGCGCCTACGGCCTGGACCAGCTGTCCATGCAGGACTCGCTGGCGCGCACCATCGGCGTCGAGCGCGCCGTGGTGGCCGGCGAGCGCTTCTCGGTGGCCAATAACGACTGCGTGCTCGAAGCCATGCAGCAGCCGGATAACTCGGTGGGCATGATCATCACCAGCGTCCCGTTCGCCAACCATTATGAATACACGCCGAGCTACAACGATTTCGGCCACACCCAGGACAACGATCACTTCTGGGCGCAGATGGATTTCCTGACGCCCGAGCTGCTGCGTATCCTGCAGCCGGGGCGCATCTACGCCTGCCACGTCAAGGACCGTATCAACTTCGGCAACGTGACCGGCGCCGGCATCCCGACGGTCAGTCCGTTCCACGCTGAGGCGCTGTTCCACGGCATCAAGCACGGCTTCGACTACATGGGCATGATTACCGTCGTGACCGATGTGGTGCGTGAAAACAACCAGACCTACCGCCTGGGTTATTCCGAGGTGTGCAAGGACGGCACAAAGATGGGCGTCGGCTCGCCGGAGTACATCCTGCTGTTCCACAAGCCGCAGACGGACCGCTCGCGCGGCTACGCCGACACGCCGGTCACGAAGGCCAAACCGATGTGTTTGGACGATGCTGGCGGCCGGATCCCGTTTGACCGCAAGGCCGCGCCGATTCCTGGTACCGGCTACAGCGTGGCGCGCTGGCAGGTCGACGCGCATGCCTTCTGGCGCTCGAGCGGCGACCGGCTGCTGGGCGCGGCCGAGCTGGCCAGCTTCGGCCCGGGCAAGCTGGCGAAGCTGTTTACGAGCATGTCGCTGGACAACGTCTATAACTACGAATACCACGTCGAGGTGGGCGAGGCGCTGCTGGCCAACAAGGCGTTGCCGGCCGATTACCTCAGCCTGGCGCCGGGCAGCACCGATCCAGCCGTCTGGCATGACATCGTGCGCATGCGCACCCTGAACGGAGAGCAGTCGGCGCGCGCTGTCGAAAAGCACGTTTGTCTGGCGCGCGGCAGCCTGGTGCTTACACGCGGCAGGGGTCATGTTCCGATTCAGGATGTGCGTCTGGACGATCAGGTGCTCACGCATAAGGGGCGGTGGAAGTCAGTTCTGATGGTGGCGTGCACCGGCGTCCGTCCTGTGGTCGACCTGCGCGCGCAAGGCGTAGCGGCGCTGACCTTGACTCCCGACCATAAGCTCTGGACACGCAAATCAAATTGGGTACGGTCTCGCGACGGCGCAGCACGCGCGCAGCCGGAATGGGTCCGTGCAGACGAAACCGTCGGCGGCTACGTGAATTTGCAACTACCACCAACGGAAGAAAGCAACCTCTCGACGCAAGAGTGCTGGTTGCTCGGTCGCTGGCTTGCTGATGGTCACGTCGGGACGCGGGGCGACTTCCATGTGAGCATCGGGCCTGAAAAGTTGGACGAATTCGAGCGCTTGGCAGGTTTCCATGTAGGCACCAGCAGAACCGGGACGGCCGTGCAAATTCGTTTGAAGGCTATGAGCGCAGGCCTGACGGCTGCGCTGGGGCGTTGCGGGCAGGGCGCCGGTGACAAACAGGTTCCTGCTGACCTGCTCGCGCTGCCGGAGCCGCAGGCGCGAGCCTTGCTGGAAGGGTACCTGTCCGGCGATGGCCACTTCCGGCCGGAGCGCGGCCGCTGGATGGCAAGTAGCATTTCCCGTCCGCTGCTGCTGGGTATGGCCATGCTGGCCCAGCGGGTGCACGGCGCTGTCGCCACCCTGATTGCCGGCCGCGCGCCCGGAACCGCAATCATCGAGGGGCGCGAGGTCCAGACGCGCCAGGACTGGGCGATGGCATTCGATGTCGCAGGAGATCGGCGCAAGTCTCAATTCCTGCTCGATGATGGCGCGTGGAAGAAGGTTCGCAGCGCGGACGCTGCAGGCGAGGTTGAGACCTGGTGCATCAAGGTCGAGGACGATGAGAGCTTCACGGCCGAGGGTTGCGTCGTCAAAAACTGCCCGTTCCAGATCGATATCGTGGACCGCCTGATCGGCCGCTATAGCAACCCCGGCGAAGTGATCTATGACCCGTTCTGCGGCCTGGGTACCGTGCCCGTGCGCGCCATGAAGCTGGGCCGTCACGGCGCCGGCAGCGAATTGAACCCGGCATATTTCACCGACCAAGTGCACTACTGCCAGGCGATGGAGCGCGAAGTCAGCATGCCCACGCTGTTCGATATGGAGCTGATGGACGAGGAGAATGCAAAGTGACGCGCGCAAATTTCAGTGAATTCGTGCTGGGCGCCATGCCCGGCACCAAGGCCGAGATCGTCATAAAGTCGGGCGTCAGCCAGGCGGCCGTGCTGCGGTGGGTGCGCCTGCTGCATGCCGGGCGCAAGATTTACATTGCCAGCTGGAAGCCGCACCCGCGCGCCGGCGCCGCCATGGCCGTGTATGCCGTCGGCAACCTGCCAGACGCTCCTTGCAAGCTGCAGCACCTGACCAAGCGCCAGACTCGCCTGCGCTTCGAAGCCAAGGCCAAACAGGACGGCCGCTGGGACTCGATGAGGGCGCGCTGGCGCAGCAAGTACTGGATCCGCAAGGCTGGCGCCGTGGGCGATCCGCTTGTGGCTGCACTGTTCGGTGCGGCGCGCGCGCAGGAGGTTCGCTGATGGGCCGCATTCGCACTGTAAAGCCGGAGCTCTTCAAGCACGAAGACCTGTTTGACCTGGAAAAGGAGACTGGCCTGCCTATTCGCACGGCCTTTATGGGCCTGTTCACCTGTTGCGACAAGGAAGGGCGCTTTAAGTGGCGCCCGCGCGCGCTAAAGCTAGACATTCTGCCATACGACGAGCTCGATTTTTCACGCGTGCTTGACGCGTTGATGACGCGTGGATTTGTTGTCAAATATGAGGTCGAAGGCGAGTTTTTCGGCTTCATTCCGACGTTTTCGAAGCATCAAGTCATAAATAATCGTGAATCTGACTCTGAATTGCCGAAGCCGGACGAATCTCTATATATATCAATGACTTCGACGCGTGAGGCACGCGTGGATGACGCGATAACCACGCCCCTTAAGCATGCTCAAGGGGAAGGGAAGGGAAAGGAAGGGAAAGGAAGGGAAGGGGAACAGGAAGGGAAGGAGACACTTGTCGAGCAAACCCAGCTCGACCCCGTGACGACCATCTTCGCGTTCTGGCAAAAAGTCATGGACTCACCCAAGTCAGTTCTGGACGACAAGCGCAAGCGGTTGATCGTCAAGGCGCTCAAGGGCTACTCGCCGGCCGACATCTGCAAGGCCATCCGTGGCTGCTCGAAGACGCCGCACAACATGGGGCAGAACGACGCCCAAACGAAGTACAACGGCCTGGGCCTGATCCTGCGCGATGCCGACCACATCGACCGCTTCATCCGCAACGATGCTGGCCAGGCCCGCGCCAGCGCCGGCAACGAGTCGATCGAGCAGACGAATGCCCGCGTGATGCGCGAGCTGATGGGCACTGCCGCTTCGGCCGGCTACATCATCGACATGGTGCCCGCATGAACGCCGCCGACACGCCACGCTTCATGCAGCTGCTGGCCGAGACGCTGGCCGCCTACGGCAAGCCGCTCCCGGAGCCTGCCATGTCCCGCGCCTGGCTGGCCAACCTTGAACCCTATCCGCTGCGCACGGTGGCGGCTGCCATGCAGGCCTACCGTGACGAGAATGGCGAATTTGCGCCGGTACCGGCTGGCATTGCCAAGCGTTGCAAGCTCATGGACGGCCGCCCGGGCGCCGAGGAAGCATGGGCAATCGCGCTGATCGGCCAGGACGAAATGGCCAGCGTGGTCTGGACGACCGAAATCGCCGAGGCCTTCCGCATTTGCCGGCCGGTGCTCGACTCCAGCGGCGCCATCAGTGCGCGCAAGCCGTTCCTGGAGGCATACGAGCGCATCGTTGCCGCTGCGCGCCTGGAACGGCGCCCGGCCGAGTGGCTGGCATCCGTGGGCTGGGACAAGACGCGGCACGTCGAGGTGCTGGGCAATGCGATGAGGGCAGGGCTGCTGCCGGCGCCGGCCGTGGCCGGCCTGCTGCAGGGCAAGCAGGACCTGACCCCGGACGATGCCGCGCGCGCGCAACTTGCTGTGATCAAAAAAATGATTGCCGACGGCGCTGCCGCAAAGGAGGCCGCGCGCTTGGAGTGTGTCGAGCAGCAACGCCTGGCGGACGAGGAATTCAAACGGTCGACCGCCGAACGTGTGCAGCTTTACCTGGCTGCCTGCAGAAATGCACCCAGCCCGGCAAGAGCGAATGCTGCTCAGGATTTGCCAGAGGCACCGCCGCACTGCGCAATGGCTATGGCCGCTACGAAGTGACGTACCCATCAGAAAAACGGCTTAAAAGGCTTCAAATGAAAAATCAAGAAAACAAAATCGCAGCAAATAAACGCCTGGCCGAGCTGCTGGGTTGGTTCAACATTGTCGAGGTTGGCGGCGCTCTTGTCGGCACGCCGCCGGCGGGCGCCGCGTCAAGTCGCGGCCAGGCCATGGTGCCGGACTGGCTGGGAGACTGGGCGGCGGCCGGGCCGCTGCTCGTGCAGTTCGAGATCCGCCTGACGCCCGCGACGACGTGCGTCGATGCCAGCGGCTTCCTGGAGTGGTACCGGTTCTATGCGGATAGGGATGCGGCGGCGCGCGCCGCGGTCGTCAAGGCGGCCACGCATCGCCTGGAGCGTGCGCAATGATGGCCCGTGGCTTGCAGGCGCTGGGCCGCCTCAAGGTCGGCGCCATGAACAAGACCGAGGCGGCATATGCGCAAACGCTGGAGCAGCGCAAGGCCGCCGGCGAGGTGGCTTGGTTCAAGTTCGAAGGCCTCAAATTCCGCTTGGCTGATAACACTTTTTACACACCGGATTTTGCCGTTTTGCTGGTCGGCGGCGCGCTGGAGGCGCACGAAGTGAAAGGGCACTGGCAAGAGGATGCGCGCGCGAAGATCAAGATCGCGGCCGACATGTACCCGCTGCGATTCGTCGCCGTCCAGGCGCTGCCAAAGAAATCAGGCGGCGGCTGGAAAGTGGAGGAATTCTAACTGTAAATTCACTTCGATTTAGTTTTCCATAGTATCAGTATCCAATCGAAGTGATTTTGGATACTTTTGACGATTGAAGTAAAGGCCTACAATTGCTATAAATAAATAGACCGCACCTGATAAATATATTGAAAGCAATTCCGGCTGGGGGTTGGAAATTAAAATATTTTTAGATTCTTCAGGGAAAAGCACGGGAAGGAAAATTATAACCAGCCCAAGTAGTAGGAGCATCCATAAAAATTGAGTGGCTTTAAAAATATGTGTAGCTTTTTTAATAAAATCTGGAAATTTTATAGTGCCGCCGCCATTAATTCCTTTTGGGATACCTTTTACTGTCCCTAAGATCTTTGTTTCTGTGTCTTCACTGGTGTGCAGCAACTCAATTACCGCGCCATCGTTTGAATCGAGAAAGGAAAATGTTATCTCTACTTCATTGGGATTGACTGCCGATGTTGAACACCTAAAGTCATTCGCAGAGCGGGCGACTTTTAAAATAGTGGCTGATAAAACAGTGCTTTCACTATCTGCTACTATTTTAAGTGGGTCGGACAATACGATATCACTTCCATGGATTGTTTTTTCTCCGGAATTCCATAAGATTACAAGAGAACGTGTAAGTCTCGGGATGTTTTTGCCACGGTAATTTACTGTTATGTCTTTCGGCAAGTCAGCTCCGGATAAGCCCAGTAGTCTTTTTCCTGAGCAATGAAATTTAAGTGCCGCTCTTTGTCGTGTGAAAATGTACATTATTATGGCAACTGCAAGACCTATAAGGCCAATTAGAGAACCCACCCACCCAAGGGAAAGCACGCCTAATGTATTATTTCCCCATGATATGAAATTTGTCATTTTTGTGTATTAGTATTATTGGTTAAGTTATTTTGAAATATTTTATTTCTGTGGTAGTTCATAAATTTTGCTTCGGAAGTACTAAGCGGGGCCAATTTACATTATTTGTATGCCTAATTTTTGATGGCGAACCAGCATTTTACTCAATGCGCCAGTTTCTATTTTGCAAGTTTCTATCGTACATCATCTCGCTGATAGTGGTAAGCGATAGTTGGATTGGCTTCGATTGGGGCAACATGATTGACCAGTAAATGCTGATACGCTGATGGGCTATTGCAAACCAAAAATGGGTGTTAACATTGGGCCATATGATGAAAGGCAAACATGGGTTTCACTGACCGCTATATTGCAGCAATCGGATCGAGTAATCTGATGGACGACGCTCTGCATCACCAGACGAACCCGCTGGCCGCTGCAGCGCTGGCTGGCGATATCGGCGCGCTGCTGTGCCGCGTGAAGTACGCCGACGGCACGCTCAACCGCATGTTCGAGGGCAACCAGCAGAACCTGGCGCAGCTGTTGCGCATCTGGACTGTCGAGGTGATTAAGCGCGGCCGGGCACGTCGTTGGCTGCCGGAAAACACGGCATGGGATGCCCAGTCGGCGCAGGCGCTGTACCGTCGCGTGGCGGAGAAGTCACTGGCGCATTGGCTCGACGGCAAGTGCAAGGGCTGTAGCGGCACCGGTGTCAAGGTGCTGCTGGGGAACGGGCAGTGCACGTCGTGCCAAGGAACCGGTGTGGCACCCGTGTATGGCGTGGCGGGCTTGGAGCTGGAGCGAGTCAAGGATATGGTGAGCGAACTCAGCGCCATTTACGACAGCCATTCCGGCCGGGCAGGCGGGTTGTTGCGCGGCGGTGGCCTGTAGCGCAGATATTCTTTAAGCCTGTGTTTACAAACAGTATTTCGGTTGTATAATGCAGGCTCAAGTTCAAGAAAATTCTTCCGGAAATCGTAATGTGCGCACCGCGCCACCGATAGCTGGAACTCGCGACAGCACCCAGACCCAGCGACGTACCTGCACGCCTTGAATTTGCCGCTCACCACGAGTATAGTCGTGGGAGCAACACCGAAGCCCGCTCATGCGGGCTTTTTCTTTGCGTGCCTAAATTCGCAACGTTTCAGTATTGACAAAGCATTGCCCAAATGTAATAGTCGATGCTCTTCATTTAATTATAGGGCGATTGAATATGGGTTTTCTCGATGCGCTGAATTTGTTGCCAATGATCGCCTTTAAGGCGGCCTTGATCGGCTTTGTTGTAGGGCCACTTATCAATATGGCATGCCGGCAATTTGACCTGAATTTTTACATAAATGCAGGAATTGTCGCTGCGGTGCTGCTTGTCGTGATGTCGCCGCAACTCAGAGGGCTGTACTTTGATGCAGACCCGGTCTCGGCAAGTTTGGATCAATACGTCTCGCCAGACGCATTATGGACAATCATGAAGGTCAAATTTTGGGCCGCATTAGCGGGCTACTGTGCGGGTGCGTATTTATATTGGAAGCACGCGGACTAGCCAATACAGCAATGTTTGTGCTCTTGCAAAGAAGCCACCCGTGAGGTGGCTTTTTCTTTGCGTGCGCACTTTTAAGGCCGCCATGTCCGAAACTGCACAACCGCCACACTACCTAGCTTGCGACTACCTGGAGCGCCGCATGCTGGCGCCCGAACTGTTACCCACGCGGGAAGAGGTGCGCCGCGAGCTGGGATGGGCCTTGATTGCTGCGGAGCGCCAGACGCAGGCCGAGGTCGACGAACGAAACTGAACTGGCCGGATGCGCGCGCGATCATTCCGTCGCAGACCTGAAAAGGAGGTGCGCGGTGAATTAGCGAAGACCACCCCGACCGCCTGACGCCAAGCCCGGCGCCGACGGTGCTGAATCGTCACAACAGCCCGAACGGGTCAAAAATTGGTTGATAGGTTCTGGAACACCCGCCCAGAGATACTCAGGGCCGCCAAAAATAGCATCTATCGAATCCAAGTCTTGCGGACCATTATCAACCAAGCGCGCCTTCGGGTTGCGCGCCAAAGCGGCGTCAGACGGTGTACCTGGCTTCAACTCAGAGGGTGCCTTCACTTGGATTGATGCCATAATTGACCTCTTTTTATAAGGGGCGGGTATATGGATCAGTGGTTGCCATCTTGGGCGGAAGCAAGCTCTGCCATTCAATGGGCTGAGGAAGTCGAGAAAATTAAGTTGTATGCGAGTTCGATCATTGTGCAATTGCGGGAGGAGTTTCAAGTCGGTGGCAAACATGACTCAGTTGGCCTGAAGTTTGAAGATCCTAAGTCAGACCGCTCAATAGCAAGTATTCGCTCACCTATAGCCAACGGACGAATTCGATTGGAGTTTGTTGTCGATTCGACTGTTGTGTCTGGTCGGCTGGTCGTAGAGAGAGAATCGTATACCCTTAGCGATGAACGAACATGGCTAGAAGTGTGGGCGTTGCGCTGCAACGGCGATGAGCGGTTGTGGATTAATCTCCCTGGCGATGCCGAGGAAATCGATCTTCGCGGATATAACAGTCAAGATTGGGCATTAAAAAGATACAAGCTTGGGTTGTTCATTTACTACGCCCTCGCACATAAACCGTAGTTTATTTGGCGGCGACGAAATGGGGCCGTTGGTCGCTTTGAGAGGGGCTGTCAATGAGAAAAAATCCCCTAAGGTCTGTTGCCGCAGTGCGGCCGATGCCACCAGAAAGCTTCCTTGATCCACTGAACAACCGCTTCGCTCCCGCGCCTGAAATCCTGACCTGGCTCCGTGCTGAGATCCTTGCCGAAGGCGGCGCGCTCTACAACGAAGACCATGCCCACCTGGAATATGCCGACGTCCAGTTCCTCTGGGCGCCTGGCACTTTCCAGAAGCAAGGCCGCACCGTGCTGGGCCAGTGCGAAGAAGTCACGTTCCGTTGTGGGCCGTGGCAGAAAGGCCGTCAGCAACAGCAGATGGCCGACTGGTTCGGCGCGGTGCCGGACTTCCTCATCACCTTGGACGCCAGCTACTGCCTGACCTGCAGCGACGCCGAATTCTGCGCGCTGGTCGAACACGAGCTTTATCACATCGCCCAGGAGATGGATGACTTCGGCGCGCCGGCTTTCAACAAGTACGGGCTGCCGAAGCTGTGCATGCGCGCGCATGACGTCGAAGAGTTCGTCGGCGTGGTCCGCCGCTACGGTGCCAGCAAAGACGTGCAGCGCATGATCGACGCAGCAAAGACAGCGCCAGAAGTGGCGAAAATCAATATAGCGAGGGCGTGCGGAACGTGTCTGCTAAAGGCTGCGTAGCCTTTACGTTGCTTTACAGGAAACTAATACATGGCCGCACTCAAGGACGAGGTGAAGCTGTACGTCGTCACCGCGCTGGCCTGTTTCGACTCGCCCACGCAGGTTTCGATAGCGGTAAAAGAGGAATTTGGCCTCGATGTGAGCCGTCAGCAGGTGTCCTGCTACGACCCAAACACGTACGTCGGCCGTAACTTGAGCCAGAAATGGCGGACAATCTTCGAAGAGACCCGGACCAAGTTCCGCGCCACGGCCGAGGAAATCCCGATTGCCAGCAAGGCATTCCGCTTGCGTGGCCTGGGTCGCCTGGCACAGAAGGCTGAGAACATGCGCAACTTGCCGCTGGTGGCCAGCCTCTATGAGCAGGCCGCCAAGGAAGTGGGCGACGTCTACGTCAACCGCAAGGTCGACCCGGACAAGTCGCTGGACGAAGAAATCAAGCGCCTGGAGATCGAGAAGCGCAAGGCTGAGCTCAAGATCATCGAGAAGGGCGGTGGCAACTCGAACGCCCAACTGCTGGCCGACCTGATTGCGAAACTTCCATCATGAGCACTGGCAATCTGTTGTTCGAACGCCAGCTGGCGCGCTGGTATCCGCTCAAGGATCACCCGGTGCAGCTCGCGCTGATCGCCGCCGTGCAGCAGGGCATCCGATTTCCCTTGGTCCCGGCCGGGCGCCGCAGCGGCAAGACCGAGCGCTTCAAGCGCTTTCTGGTGAAGCAGTCCAGCGCCTACACTGGCATGTACTTCGCCGCGGCGCCGACGCACGCCCAGGCCAAGAAAATCTTCTGGGACGACCTGAAGGCCTTCACGCTGTCATGCATGCATAGCCGCCGGCCATCCGAATCGGACTTGATCATCTATCTGGACAACGGTAGCGAGATTCACGTCATCGGCCTGGACAAGCCGCAGCGCATCGAGGGCATTCCATGGAGCGGCGGCGGCATCGACGAATTCGCAGATATCAAGCCGGATGCCTGGGAGGCGAATATCCTGCCGGCGCTGAACACGGTCAACCCGACCATGCCCGATTACCGCGCATGGTGCTGGCTGCTCGGCGTGCCTGACGGCCTGAATCATTACTACGACCTGTGCATGCAGGCGGAGAGCGGCGAAGACTCGAATTTCAGGGTCTTCCATTGGAAGTCGGCCGAGATTCTGCCGCCGGATGTCATCGCTGCCATGAAGCGCGCGATGTCGGACAGGCAGTTCAAGCAAGAATTTGAAGCCTCGTTTGAAACGGCATCCGGCAAAATTTACGAGGATTACAGCAAGGCTAACTACACGAATGCCAGGATTGAGCCACACGAGCAGCTGCTGTGGATGCACGATCAGAACTTCACGCCACTGTCGTCGGCGATCGGCGTGCGCCGCACCCGCGAGCAAACGCCGCAGGAGCGTGCCATCGGCGCCAAGGTCATTCATGACCTCTACCTGCTCGACGAGATCGTCCTCACCAGCGCGGTATCGAAGCAGTCTGCCGCCGAGTTCGTGGACAAGTTCAAGGATCACAAAAACAAGCATGTGCTGATCTATGGCGACCCGGCTGGGCGCGCCGGCGAGAAGCACGGCCATGCATCTGACTACACGGACATCGAGGGCGTGCTCAAGGTGAATGGGTGGAGCTACACGCGCAAGGTCAAACCTGCCGCGCCGGCGATCAAGGACCGCCAGAACGCGGTGCGGGCCAAGATTTGCGCAGCCGACGGCCTGCGTACGTTGCTTGTCAACCCGGCCACCGCTGAGTGGTGCAACAAGGGGCTGGCCACTGTGCAGTTGCAAAAAGGATCGACCTTCCAGGAGGACCAGACCAATAAGTATCAGCACATCACCACGGCGATTGGGTACTGCATCGACGTGGAGTGGCCTTCGATCAAGACCGCGGCGACCGTATCACCGCTGCGCATGTAGTTGCGTTACGATAGGCGCATGATAGAAATATTGACTCGTGCGGTAGCGCGCCATGCTGGTTTGGGCAGGTACTTTACTGGCAAGCCGTGTGCGCACGGACACGTGACGGAGCGATATACGGCCAACGCGCTATGTGTTGGCTGCACTTCAGAGCGCAATAAAAGCGAAAAGCAAGCCTTGATCCAGAAAGAAATCCGCCGCCGCCCTGCGAACTTGGAGAAAGGCCGGCTATCGGCCGCTCGGTACCATGCTGAGAATCGCAGTGAGGTACTGGCGAAAATGTCTACTCGAAATAGGAAATATTACGAGAAGAATAAAGAGCGCATCAAGATGGAAACGGCAGCGTATCAGGCTGCAAATAGTGAGGCGCGGAATGCCTACAAGTCTAAATGGATGACTGCGCGCGCGAAGGTGGACCCCGAATTTGCAATGTTACTCGTTATGCGAAAGCATGTTTCGCGGATGATGGATCGCATCAAGGCTAAGCGCTTACAGAGTGCTCGTACCACAGAAATCGTCGGCTATACGCCCGCGGAATTTGTGGCGCACATAGAGCCTATGTTTGAGTCCGGCATGACATGGCAAAATCACGGAGAATGGCATATTGATCACATTCGACCGCTCGCATCATTCGATTTAACCGATCCAGAGCAGCAGCGCATGGCGAATAGCCTGCACAACCTGCAGCCAATGTGGGCGCGCCCGAATCTCCAGAAATCAGACAGTTGGAGTGGACAGGCAAGCCTTATTTAAAACGCCAATCGCACATACCCGAAGCCAGCCTAATCAGCTGGCTTTTTTACGCTCAGGATTTCCATGACCGATGTACGCACACAATCAGCCGAAGCCGCGAAGCTGAACGAGGATTGCGCCCTGGTTGCCGCGCTGCTGGGTGGCACCAAGGCCATGCGGGCGGCTGGCAAGAAATATTTGCCGCAGTGGCCGGGCGAGGACAGCGAGAGCTACGATCTGCGTCTGGCCGTGGCCACGCTGTTCCCAGCCTATGCCCGCACCATCGATGTGCTCTCGGCCAAGCCGTTCAGCAAGCCGGTGACACTGGGCGAGGACGTGCCAGAACGCCTGAAACCTTGGCTGCAAAACGTCGACCTGGCCGGACGTGACCTCCACAGCTTCCTGTCGGAGATCACCCAGGAGGCGATGGGCTACGGCTTCTCGGGCATCCTGGTTGACTTCCCAAAGGCGGGCAACTTGGTGACCAAGGCCGACGAGGAGGCCGCTGGCGTGCGCCCGTACTTCGTTCAGGTACACGTGCAAAACATCTTGGGATGGCTGCCGAAGAATGCCACCAGCCTGGAAGGCTTGACCCAGCTGCGTTTGCTGGAAAGCGTGTCCGAGCCGGATGGCGACTTCGATACCAAGGAAATCGAGCAGGTGCGCGTCATCGGGCGCGGCACCTGGCAGACCTGGCGCCAGCGCGAAACGGCTGGCAAAAAAGATTGGGTGCTGCATGAGGAGGGCGTCACCACACTGAAGCGCATCGCGTTCGTGCCTGTCTACGGCAAGCGCCTGGGCTACATGCAGGCCACGCCGCCGCTGCTCGAGCTGGCGCATAGCAACGTCGAGCACTGGCAGAGCAAGAGCGACCAGCAGAACATTCTGCACGTAGCGCGCGTGCCGATCTTGTTTGCCAAGATGCTGGGCGAGGGCGGTATTACCGTCGGCGCCGGCAGTGCGGTCAAGTCAGAATCGCCCGAAGGCGACCTGAAATTTGTGGAGCACGGCGGCAAGGCCATCGAGGCCGGCCGTCTGTCCATCCTCGACCTGGAAGACCGCATGCGCCAGGCTGGCGCGGAACTGCTGGTGATCAAGCCTGGGAACGTGACCGAATCGCAGACCTTGGCCGACAACGAGCAGGGCGCATGCGCGCTACAGAAGATCGCGGGCAATGTCGAGGATGCTGGCGACCAGGCGCTTCAGTTCATGGCTGAGTGGGTGGGCGAAGCCGAAGGCGGCCACATCACCATCTTCAAAGACTTCGGCGCAGCGTCGCTAGCTGCCGCCAGTGCAGAGCTGCTGTTCAAAGGTGCATCGAGCGGCCTGCTGTCGGCCGAGAGCTACTTTAATGAACTCAAGCGTCGCGGCATCCTGTCGCCAGATCTAGATTGGGAATCGGAACGAGCGAAGATCAAAACAGCCAAAGATGGACGTGGGAGTTAACGATAAAAGGCACTAAGTGTCAGTGTTGGTATTTCGATCCCAAGCACATGTCGCACTTCCTTCTAACGAGGGAACGCTAAAATTGTTGCCGTGTGGGAATAGTGGCATAATAGCAGCGTCGAAATTTCTAAATTTATGATATGACTGTTGGAGCAGTGCCTGATGGCTTTATCTTGTCGTTGCAAATCATTGCCTCGGGAATGATGGGGGCGGATTATTTTTTTGATCCTGATCAAAGAGAAAATATTAATATATGGATAAATAGAAAGGCCAGGAATTTTCAATTGCGAGCAGAGTCGAACTGGAAGTTGTCGTATCAAGAGATTTTTGTTAATAATCGGACCAAGCTCGCAATAACTTTATTCCTATTTATTGCGTCCTTGGGAATGATGTTTTCGCAAGAGTATATTGTGAGAAAATTCGGGCTGTTGGGCATAGTCGTTCCGGCAACAGGGATTTTTTTATTCATATTCTCGGTTGCTGTATTCTCTAAAAACGTTTCGAATCATATATTTTCGGCGATGATTTCGTTATTTTTCTGGATAACGTCTTTTTTGTGAGTTATTGTAAAAAAGGCGCTATCTTTGGAGTTGGATTCCTTTTTCTTTTGTTCTCATTCCTTTGCCGCTATTTAAATCTTCCCTAATATGTATTGCTGAATTGAAGCCGCCTTTAAATATGGCGGTTTTTTTTTGGCGCAAGCGAAGGCGCATGGAAACTGCATCGCAAGTTGCTGGCTGTGCGTGGGCCGCTTGGATCGGCTTCAACCTACAGATGGTTGCTTTCGCCGCGACGGCTTTGCCTGTGCACCAGGTACACTTCGACGGATTCAGGGCGCGTCTGCCAGCTTCACTGCCCACGATGCTGGCGCCAGCCGAGATTGCTGCCGCCGTAGCTCACGAGCATGGACATGGCCGCCACCTGCATAACTGGACCAACCCGCTGCATCGATGCCTACTGCTGAATCCCGGGCTGCAGCGCCGGCGCCGACAGGAAATCGAAGCCGGCGTCTATGCCGCTGCGGGCGGGCACGGTGCTCTGGCCAGTGCGCTGCGCAAGCTGTCAAACCATCCTGACGATGTATCGCGGGCCGAGCGCCTATAACGCATGTAACAAAAACGATTTCACCGACCGCCCTTGTGGCGGTTTTTTATTGCCGCAAGCGGACGCGACGCGGTGCACGGCCGGAAGGCCATTGATAGGGCGGATGCCCGGAAAGAACGACCATGCCATTTAAATACAACGCAGACGGAACCATTGCGATCGACGGCGAAAAGAAGCTGCCGATCTTCATTCATCCCAACGGGACCGAAGCGCCATTCGACGCGGATACCACGCTTGGCACGATCACCCGCCTGAACGGCGAGGCCAAGACGCACCGCGAGGGCAAGGAGGCCGCAGAGGCCAAGCTGAAGAGCTTTGAAGGCATCGAAGACGGCGTGGCTGCACTGGCTGCCCTGAATACGGTGAAGAGCCTCAGCTCCGGCGAACTGAAGACGGCTGCCCAGGTCAAGGAAATCCAAGATGCGGCAGCCAAGACCGCGCAAGAGCAGGTTGCCGCGCAGGCCAAGGCAAGCGCCACGCAACTGCAGGAATTGACTGCGCAGCTGGATAAACGCACCAACGAATTGAACACCCACATGATCGGCGGCGGCTTCGCCAGCTCAAAGCTGCTGACCGACGACAAGCACCCAAGCCGCCTTGCGATCCCAACCGAGATGGCAAAAGCATATTTCGGCAGTCACTTTAAGGTCGAAGACGGCAAGATGGTGCCGTACGACGCCGCCGGCAACAAGATTTTCTCGCCGACCCGCCCGGGTGAGGTCGCTGATTTCGATGAAGGTTTGGCGCAGTTGGTACAAGCCTGCCCGTTTAAAGACCAAATCCTGAAGGGATCCGGCGCATCCGGCGGCGGCGCCCAAGGCGGAAATGGCGGCGGCGCAGGCGCCAAGCAAATTTCCCGCGCTCAATTTGAGGCGATGGGCGTCCAGGATCGCGCCGCAGCAATGAAAAGTGGCGTAACTGTCGCCGGTTAAAAGTTCGCAATTCAGGGCGACGCCTTGACGTCCTGCACGTGCCTTTTCGATGGATGTCGGAAGGGTGCTTTGGGCTGGATGGCCTCTCAGTTCTAAAACTCAAATCACCCCTCAATGGCTCGCTTTCGCGGGCCTTCTTCATTTTTGAAAGGCTTCACAACAATGGGCACTCTTACCCTTAACGGCTTGCTGCCGACTATTTACAACGCGATGGAGGTAATCTCGCGCGAGCAGATCGGTATGATTCCAGCTGTATCGCGCGACTCCAATGCTGAGCGTGCGGCAATCAATGAAACCGTGCGGTCGCCATCCGTCGGCCCTATGGTCGCCGAAGATTTGACGCCAGGCGCTTATGCTCCCGATACGCCGAATCAGACCATCAACTACGTTGACATGACGATCCAGAAGGCGCGCTCGGTGCCATTTGGCATCACGGGCGAAGAAAATCGCGGCTTGAACAACGCTGGCACGCTGGGCGATATCAACGCGCAGCGCATTACCCAGGCGCTGCGCACGCTGGGCAATGAAGTCGAGGCCGATCTGGCTGCGCTGCACATCTACGCCTCGCGCGCCTACGGTACTGCCAACGTGACCCCGTTCGGCACGGCGGCCGATTTCACCGATTTCTCGAATCCGCTGCGCATCCTGGACGACAATGGCGCGCCACTGACCGACCGCCAAATGGTTCTGGGCTCGTCCGCGATCTCGAACATTCGCGGCAAGCAGTCCGGCCTGTTCAAGGCGAACGAAGCGAATAGCGATGAATTGCTGCGTCGCGGCATCATCGGCCAGGTCGAAGGCTGGGACATCCACAACTCGGGCCAGATCCGCTCGCTGGTTCCTGCCGGCACTGCGGCTGCATCGACCACCAATGCTGCGGGCTATGCCGTCGGTGCCACGGTGATCAACCTGGCTGCTGCTGGTACCGGCGCCTACATCACGGGCGACATCGTGGCGTTCGCTGGCGATGCCGACAACAAGTACCTGCTGGCAGCTGGCGATGCTGACACCTCGAACGGCGGCACCATCGTGCTGGCCGAGCCGGGCCTGCGCAAGGCAATTGTCGGTGCCACCGCGATTACTGTGATCGCGGCAACCACCCGCAACATGTTCTTCCACCGCTCGGCCATCCAGCTGGCTTGCCGCGCGCCGGCCATGCCGGATGAAGGCGACTCGGCCGATGACGTGATGATGGTGACCGACCCGGTTTCCGGCATTACCTACGAGTTCTGCATCTACAAGCAGAAGCGCCAGGTCCGCTACGAGGTCAACCTGGCATGGGGTGTGAAAGCAGTGGCTCCACGCCACATGGGCATTCTGATCGGCGCGTAAGCGTTGCTGGGCTAATCATCAACCTGGCCCGGCCAGCACTGCGGTGCTGCCGGGCCTCACCTGACTTCACCATGGATACCCTCAAAATCGTATCGACGGACCTGCGCACGCAGGGCCCTTTCGTCGTAATCAATAAATCCGACTTCAACCCCGACGTGCACGAGCTGTACGGCGACCAGGACCTGGGCGCGCCCACCGAGCGCGCGCCGACCATGGCCGAACTGCTGGTCGCGCGCGATCAGCTCCTGGAGCGCGAGCGCTCACTGGACGCCGAGAAGGAGCGCATTGCCGCGCAGGAGCAGCGCCTGGCCGATCAAGCCCAGGCCAACGAAGTCGAAGCGCAGCGCCTGCGCGACGAAGCTGCAAGCCTGCAGGCTGCGAAAGATGCAGCTGCGGCCGCAACTCTTGCCACTTCGACCGAAAAGCCAGCAAAGGCTGCCAAGGCGTAATCCCTGGCCAGCACCGCCCCGCACGCCGGGGCATTTACATCAGGACAAGAATGCTCGTCATCGAAGCTGGCACCTGCATGTCGGACGCCGAATCATATGCTTGCGATGCCTGGGTGGACGCGCACCATACCTAAAAAGGGGAAGTATGTCTCTCACCACCGCGCAAATGGCTGACGTCAGGCGCTATATGGGCTATTCGCTCGTGGGCACGACCATGCAGATCGGGCCGAATCATGATGTGGTTTATGGTCGCTTCGGCATGACCTTGATGTCGCTGTACACGCGCCTTACGACGCTTACGGCCGATGAGGAGGCTGTGCTGGTCAATACCTACCTCGCCAACCTTGGCCCGCTCGAAACGGCGATCTTCGGTGCCGGCGCGAATCTGGACACCGACCAGGCCGCGATCTGGACGCACAACAAGCGCGAGGTGGCTGATCGCACTTCACTATTCAACCAAGTGCGGCGCGCGCTGTGCGAATTCATTGGATTTCCGCCAGGCGGCAACCTCGGCACCGGCGGCAACTCCATCAAGCTGGTGAGAGCATGAGCTCCTTCCCGGCAGTGAGGATCGACGGCTGTTTCGTCGCAGATAATACTTATCGTGAAGGCGACAAGGTCTGGATCGTGACGAACCTGATCGCACGCGCCAAGGATCTGGACTCGTTCGACCTGCCGCTGGCGGCAATCTATTCGGGTTCGGAAGTGTGGCCGGCAGTAGGCTCGGCCTACGGTATTGCGCATCATGTGCGCCGAGCGCTCGATGTCGACACTAGCCACCCGATCATCATGTGCCAACAAGGCTTCATCATGGATGGCTGGCATCGCGTGCTACGTGCCCTAATTGAGGGCAAGTTGACCATCAAAGCGGTGCGCTTCGCCGAGACGCCGCCGCATGACTACATAAAGGCCTCCTAATGGACGGCTCCACAATCCAAAACCGCCTGTATCGCGGCTACGCTAAGGCGGCGCAGAAAATCGGCATCGCGCACGACCAGTATCGGCCCGCCGGCGCGCTAACGCCGCTGGCGGCCGGGAACAAGCTGGCGAGCCTGCCGGCCAGCTTCAACGCCGAGAGCTTCGCCTACGGGAAGCCGAACAAGTACGGCAAGCCAACCTGGTATGCCATCGTTGACGGAGCGCAGACGCGGGTGGGCGACTACTTGGTCGGCCCGAGCGGCACGTTCTTCATCGCCGCCCAGCAGGCGCTGCTGCCGATCCTGGCGGTCGAGTGCAACCGAACGATCAATATCCTGCGCCCGCAGCAGCAAACGGGCGTAGGTGCGGTCGGCTACGGCGGCGACACAGACGACAACGAGACGCTGCTGATGCAAGCGTGGCCAGCCTCGGTTCTGCAGGGCGCCAAGGGCGAGAAGAATGAAACGAATCTGCCGGGCGACGTCCGCTCGCCTTGGTGGGCCGTGCTGCTGCCTGCGCTCCCAGGTGTTCTGTTGCGCACGGCGGACATCATCACCGACGATCTTGGTCGCCGGCTGTTGGTCAGCTCGGCCGAGCTGACCGACATGGGCTGGCGCATCACCGCAATGCAGGCACTGACATGAGCGATATCGGCGACGTACAAAACAGCCTCGTGGCCATGGTTGCAGCTGCGGTCTACCCGGGCGGTACCGGCGCCGCCTCTGTCTCCAGCAAGGATATCGTTGTCTACGCCGGCTGGCCGACCAGCTCGCGCCTCGACGCAGATCTACTGGTGGAGAAGGCGCACGTCACTGTTTTTCAGACCCAAACCGAGGCGAACAAGACCCGTTACCCGAAGGACTGGAAGGAGGCGAACATCAACACTGCAGGCCTGGCCATCGCGGTGACCGGCCAACAGATCACGATCAGCGGCGCACCGCTCGAGTTATTCCAGCCTGAGAACGTCTCGGTCCGGATCGGCCGGAAGTCCTACGTGCTTGCCGCGACACCGGAAGACACGCCGGAGACACTGGCTGGTGTTCTGGCGGCGCAGATTGCCGCCGATTGGCCAGCTGCGGTCGCCGCCGGCGGCGTCATCACGCTGCCAGCTGCCGCGAACATCACGGCGGCGCTGATCGGCGTGGCCGGCAATGTAGTGCGCGTGCTTCGCACCCTGGAACGCGTGTTCCAGATTACGGTTTGGTCGGCGACGCCGGCACAGCGCGACGTCATCGGCAGGGCACTCGATACCGCGCTGGCGGGGATTGAGCGCTTCACGCTGGCCGATGGGTACGGCGCGCGGCTTATATATCGGAGCAGCCACGTAACTGACCAGCAGCAGAAGGCGAAGCTGTATCGGCGTGACTTTCAGTACAGCATCGAATATTCGACAACGCAGTCAATGACTGCAACCCAAATCACGCAGACCGCACTGAACAGTACGGGAAGCGCTACTTAGGAACGCCATGAATTTCAATTTAACTGTTGTCGAAGCTTTCCTTTCCCACAGTAAAGGCGAGGTGATCAGCGACGCAGCGGAAGTCGCGAAGTATGTCGATTCTGATTGGCAAGGCCATTTCGTGAAGAGTGCGGCACCGGCGGCGTCCACTACTAAACAGGCGGCAAAGGGCGACGCTGCCGTGAAGTAATCCAACATCAAGCCATTGTGGCCGCCGTCGGGCGGCTTTTTCATTTCTAGGAGCCGTTCATGACTGTAGTTCAACAGGGCAGCATCAATACCACAGCACTTATCGTGCCCGATCTGTACGTCCAGATTGTTCCACCGAGCGTTGCGCTGCTCAACGGATTGCCGACCAATATCCTCGGCATCGTCGGCACGGCGACCTGGGGGCCGGTCAATGCGCCGGCGGTTATCGGCAGCATGGCCGACTATTCGCGCCAATTCGGTGCCATCATGCCGCGCAAGTACGATATGGGCACGGCCGTGGCCGCTGCAGTGCTGCAGGGAGCCAATAACTTCCGCTGTGTGCGCGTCACCGATGGCACCGATACTGCCGCCAGCGGCACGCTCACAGCCTCTTCAGCCGCAGATGCTACGGCTATTGCTGCCGCGATCAATGCCGGCCAGTCCGGCTTGCGCGGGCCGTCCCAGCTCGCGGTGGCCACTGCCGCCTTGGCAGTTGTCACCGTCACGTCCAAATATACTGGCACCCTCGGCAATTCCATGGTGGTCTCGATCGGCGCCGGCAGCAAAGCGGCAACCAGTCGCGTCACGATCGCTCTGCCTGGCCAAGTCCCGGAAGTGTTTGACAACCTGGGCGTTGCCAGCGCGGCCGCCGCCACCGCTGCAGTTGCCGGCGGCACGGACGGCGCTACGACGATTACGGGAACTGTGCTGGTGGGCGTCGACACCGTGCCGCGCAAAGGCATGTACGCGCTCCGCAACACGGGTGTCTCTGTCGCCATGCTGAGCGACGTTGACGATTCTACTCAGTGGTCGACCCAAGTTGCATTCGGCTTGTCGGAAGGCGCGTATATGGTTCTGACGGGCCCGGCCGGCGATACCATCACCAATGCCGTGACGGCAAAGGCCTCGGCCGGCATCGACTCGTACGCGGCAAAACTGCTCTTCGGCGACTGGATTTACTTTAACGACACCGTCAACAGCCAGGTGCGCTTGATTTCGCCGCAGGCATTCAGCGCCGGCCGGCTGGCCAACCTGTCGCCCGAGCAGTCCAGTTTGAACAAGCCGATGTATGGCATCGTCGGCACGCAGAAATCGCAGCAAAACCTGGTGTATTCGAATGCTGAGCTGCAGCTGCTGGGGCAGGCAGGCATCGACGTCATTACGAATCCGATTCCTGCCGGAAACAGTTTCGGCGCGCGCTTCGGCCACAACACATCGAGTAATGCGGTCACCAACGGCGACAACTATACCCGCCTGACCAATTACATTGCGTACAGCCTTGATGCGGGCATGGGCCAATACATTGGCAAGCTGCAGTCGCCAAGCGTACGCCGCTCTGCATCCGCATCGATTTCGTCCTTGCTGGAAGGTATGAGCGGCCAGGGCATGATCGGCAGCGCAGACGGTAGCCAGCCCTACAGCGTGCAGATCAATGATGCCAACAATTCGCAGGCGCGCGTCAGTTTGGGTTATATGCAAGCAGACGTAAAAGTTCGCTATTTGTCTGTCATTGAAAAGTTTATTGTGAATCTTGAAGGCGGGCAATCTGTGAGTATCAACAGGCAGTCTGTCGCCCTGGCATGATCGAAATCGCGCTCTCAAATGGCGGGCTGGCCAAGGTCGATGATAAGGACTTTTTGAAAATCTCTCATCTGACCTGGTTCAAATCGAACAAAGGTTACGCGATCGCTAGCACTCACGTCGACGGGGCGATCGTCAACCTCTACATGCATCGCGTCATCCTAGGGCTGGAAAATGACCTGATCGGCGACCATCGTAACGGCGATCGACTCGATAACACAAGGGCCAATCTTCGATCTTGCACGTACTCTCAGAACAATATGAATGCGCGCAAGCGGGGTGGCTGCACGTCAATCCAAAAGGGCGTGTACTGGTGCAAGCAAAAGTCGAAATGGCACGCGCGGATCAAATTGGATGGTAAGGCTCGCCATCTCGGATTCTTCTCTGATGAGGTGGACGCTGGCAAGGCCTACAACGCCGCCGCCGCCGCACTCTTCGGCCCCTTCGCAAAACTTAACAACTTTTAGGAGATTCACATGCCGCTTAATGGCTACTCAGTCGGGCGCGATTTGTCGCTCGATATCATCGGGCCCAATGGGCCGATCAATCTCAATCAGATCGTCGGCTTCACAGCTAAACCCGACGTCACAGACAAGAAAATCAAGGGCCTCGATGGCATTACCCGTCATCTGCGCTTTCCTGACGGCTGGTCGGGCTCGTTCGACCTGGAGCGCCAGAACAACGTCGTTGACGACTATTTTTCGACTCTGGAAGCGAACTATTACGCAGGCCTGAACGAAAACCCGGCCACGATTACGGAGACTATCCAGGAAGTGGACGGCTCGGTTTCGCAGTATCGATTCCTGCAAGTACTGCTGACGCTGGAAGACGCCGGTAGCTTCAAGGGCGACGATACCGTGCATCAGAAAGTGCGTTTCGTCGCTGCCCGCCGCGTAAAAGTCTCGTAATTCAACCGCTGCCGGGGAGGTCCGGCGGAAAACAAGGAATGCCATGAATACCGAACAAGTAAAAGTGACCCTGCGCGAAGCGCCTGCAGCGCAAGTACTCGCCAAGGCGAATGAAGAGACGGTCGTCACCGATGCGCGAGGCCGCGTTATCAAGTTGAAGAAGCCAGGCGTGCTCGCGCAGTACCGCCTGATCGAGGCATTGGGCGACTCGGCTGCCAACCAGACCTATATGGGCATGGTCTTGCCGCTGATCTACGTCACCGCGATTGACGATCTGGCAGTGAACCCACCAAAGCTGAAAATGCACGTCGAGGCGCTTATTCAGCAGCTGGACGAGGACGGCATCGAGGCCGTCATGAAGCACGTCCAGGAAACCTACGGCAAGACGGATCCGGACGCTGACAAGGCGGAATTAAAAAAGTAGTCCGGGCCGGCCCGATTCGCGAATGCCTGTTTCTGGTAAAGAACCATGTGCCATTTGATACTGCGTTCGGGCTGGATGACATTACGCGAACGGGCTGGTGCATCATTTTTTCTGAAATGGACGGTGCGAAATTCAATTTTCACACCATGGCCTACGAGGAGCAGACATGAAGGAATTCTCAAGCATTGGTGCGATGGTTGCTCATCTCGCTACGCTGGCGGCAGCCCAGAATCTCGCTCTTCACCACGGTTTAAAGAAGTGCGCTGTGGCCATCGAAGTAACGGCGGAGAGCGAATTTGGCCACTATCAGGGGGAGGTGGCACCGTTCGCTGGCTGGCCGGAATTGGCTGAGAGCACCAAAGAGGACCGGGTAGCGAAGGGCTTTACCGAGAACGATCCGCTGCTGCGCACGGGCAAGCTGCAAAAGTCGGTGAGCCATCAAATCTCAGGCTTAACGGCAGTTATTGGCTCCGACAGCGAGGTTATGGTCTACCAGGAGCTGGGCACGGACAAGATTCCACCGCGTGCCGTGCTTGGCCCTGCAGCGATACGCAATAAGAAATTGGTACGGAAAATTCTTGGCCATGCGACAGCGGAGGGGCTGCTGTACGGGGCAGGCGCTACGTTGGCAAGATTGTCGTGATAGCGATGTAGAGGGCAAACAAAGCCCCGACTAGTCCGATCAGTCCAATTAGAAAAAGCGCCATAGATAAAAGTACCAGGTCTAACCGCTGGCCAATTGTCATTTTATGCTCAAAGCTTGCCCCTCTTTTTGACGCTCTGCGCGTGACGGCGTCAGCTGGCCTGATGTTGGGGTACTGAACCCAAGACACCCGGTCAGCGAGCCATTCTTGGATTCGGTGAGAGCGATTCATGTTTCCTCAAGGATTTTAAATGTTCGAAGCCTATACAATCGGCATAAAAATGTCGCTGCTGAATGGCGTCAGCTCCGGATTAATGCTGATGAGCCGTGATTTCGCTAAAACCGAAGCACAAGCGACGCTTCTCGAGCGCCGTCTCAATAGTATCAAAAAAGACGCCCTTAAAGGCGGCCTAATGCTTGGAGTAGGAGTGGGCATGCTGGCACTTCTCAAGGCTCCCATGGATGCTGCCCGTCAGTATGAATTGGCGTTCACGAAGTTCAAAACACTCAATTTAGGCGAGTCAGTTAATAAGCAGGCCGATCAGTTTGCACGTGGCGCCAATTTAATCGGCGTCAGCAGCAAGGATTTGATGACAACATTATCCGAATCCGTGGGGCTGTTTGGTGGGTTTGATGTGGCGAAGAAGTTGGCACCGCATCTGGCTAATTTGAACAAAGCGAACAGCGCAATTTTCGGTGGGAAATTGGATCACATTGACGAGGGAAGCACGCGCGCGTTAATGAAGTTCATCGATCGCAGGGGCGGGACTCATGATGAGGGAACCTTTTTGCGAAATCTTGACCTTGCTCAAAGGATGGTTACCGGATCTGGCGGTTTTGTTAAATTTCGAGACCTCGACCAGTTTTCGCAACAAGGCGGAACAGCCTTCCGAGGCTTGTCTGATCAAGGGATTCTGAACATGTCGTTGCTCTTACAGGAGCAAGGCGGTGCTCGTGCAGGTACGTCGCTCATGTCGTTGTACCAAAACCTAATAGCTGGCCGGACTCCCAAGAAGACAATGGGGCTTCTGCAGGAAATGGGACTGGCCAAGCTGAGTACAGAAACGCACGGCTCAGTTGGCGGGAAACCATTGAAGGCTATGGTAATGAAGGATATCAAGGGGGGCGAGTTGCTTCAGGCGAATCCACCTGAGTGGATTCGGACCGTATTCCTCCCGGCACTGCAGGCAAATGGAGTTACATCTGAAGCGCAAATTCTTAAGCGCACGAATGACCTAATTTCAAATCGGACAGCATCAAACCAGGCATCCATTATGGGTACGCAGATCCTTCAAATGATCCGCGACGCGAACTTGGCAAAAAATGCAATGGGGGCCAACCAAACCATCCAAGCATACAAAAACGATCCGAATAGCAAGTTTGCTGATCTCCAAGCGAAATACAACGGCCTGATGGTCGAACTGGGGTTGGTCGTGCTACCCATGGCCATCAAGGCGCTACAAGTGCTAACGCCGCAACTTCGAGGCTTCGGAGAGTGGATACGAGAAAACCCGAGAACCGTGAAGCTTCTTGCCTCGGCCTTCGTGGGACTCGCTGCAAGTCTTGCTATCCGCGGCACAATTTTGCTTCTTAGCGCAGGCTTTCGCACTCTTGGTCTGGCATTGACTCTTGGCACAGGATTATCATTGCCTGCTAGCATAAGCGCGCTTGGAGTCGCGGCAGCAGGCCTGGCAGCCCCAATCGCCATTGCAGTTCTTGCCATCGGAACTATTGCCGGCGCGCTGTATGCATTTCGCCCTATTACAAAGGCCGAAATCGAGGCAGCGAAGTTCGAAGGGGGCGCGAAGTTAAGCGCTTCCGCTGCAGCACGCATCGCCAAAGGAGAGCTTGCAGTGCCGTCTCTTCCAGTGGCTCCTCGCATTCCCACTGTGCGATATGGCGCCCCTATGGTTGCCATATCGCAAGGCCCTACGGTTACTTCCCCCTTGTTGAAAACGCGATTGCAAGCACGACTCAGCGTACCGGCATGGTCGAAACGAATATTCATATTGATGGCGTGAGAATAGGCAAAGCGGTCACCGCCTACCAGACCAAGGTTTCGGCCGGGCCGCAGACCGGAATTGGGCGCTTTGATTCCTCAATGGCAGCACCACAACCAGGGATATCACGATGAAGCCTGACACTTACATGCAGCTCGGCGACATGCAGCTGTCGCGCTTCGAGGTGCCGGAATCGATCGGCTTTGGTGGCGAGCAGGCACTCGCTGTGCATGAGCTGACCGGTGGCAGGCGTGTTGTTGATGCGATGGGGCGCCAGGACCGCCCTCTGGAATGGTCGGGCCTGTTCATCGGCGAGAACGCCAGCGAGCGCGCTCGCTACCTGAACGCGCTGCGGATCGCCGGCAAGCAGGTCAACGTGTCTTGGGCTGAGTTCGCTTACAAGGTGGTCATTCGGTCTGCATTGCTCGACTACCGGCGTGCTTACGAGATCCCGTACACGATTTCGTGCACCGTCATCGAAGACCTGACAATCCCGGTGTCGGAGCTGACGGCATTGTCCATCGACACCGCCATTAGCGACGACATGGACGCAGCGAATGCGCTGGGCGACCAGATCGGCGATGGCCCGCTGTCGACGATGCTGGGCACGCTCAATTCCACCATCAAATCCGTGTCGTCCTTTGCCGGTGCGGCGCAGAGCACGATCACCAGCGTACTGGGCCCCGTCCTGGCCGTACAGTCGCGCGTCTCGGCGCTGATCGCCGCGACAGGCAACACGATCTCGAATATTTCGACGGTCGGCGGCGTGCTGCCGAATAACCCGATCGCGACGCAGGCCGCCAAGCTTTCCCGCCAAGTGGCGGGCTTTACGCAACTGCCGCTGCTGCTCAACCTGCAGTCGACGGTGGGGCGCATGGGCGCGAACCTGGGCGCGGTGTCCGGCGCTGGGACCAGCATCACTACCGCCGGCGGCAACCTGTTCGCCATGGCATCCAAGGCCTACGGCGATGCCTCGAAATGGGTAGGTATCGCCCGGGCCAATAAAATCAGCGACCCGGCGCTGACCGGCGTGCAAACAATCATCGTCCCGCGCGTGCCGGGGGATACGGGGGGTATCAATGCCGGTTAATCCAGATGCGGTATCCGCTGCGCGCCAGCCGCGCGGCATTGTCAATGTGGGCGGCGTACGCGTCGACGGCTGGGTGCGGTTCGAGGCCGACAACAACACGTTCAGCGAGGCCGACACATTCCGCGTGGTGTTCGCGCTGTCGGCGCTGCCGACCGCCTACGGCGATTCATTTTGGGCATCGCAGTCCGAAGTGTTTGTCGAGGTGTTCGCCGGCTTCCCGGCCGACGCCGAGCACTATAGCGCTCAGGAGTTGCGGAGTTGGGTCTACGGGCGCGTCGATGACGTCGAGTTTGACCCGGTCGCGCGCACAGTGGTTGTCTCAGGGCGCGACCTGACTGCCATCCTGATCGACGCACGGACCATGGAGTCGTTCCAGAACCTGACCGCGTCCCAGGTGGCCACAAAGCTGGCGTTGCGCCATGGCTTTACACCAGTGGTCACGGCGACAAGGGACATGGTCGGCAGCTACTACGAGACGGACACGATCAAGGTCAACACGCAGCGCAGCGAGTGGGATATTTTGACGACGCTGGCGGCAGCCGAGGGCTTTACTTGCTTCGTGCGGGGCAAGGAACTGCACTTCGAACCGATTGCGCCGGCGCCAGTTGACAGCTACGCGCTGAAATGGGAGGCGCCGAACGAACAAACGGGCGCCTACAGCTTCAACGGCAAGGCCATCAGCTTCCGCCGCGCGCTGAGCATCGCCCGCGGCGTGGTAGTAGAGGTGACCTACACCGTACCGAACAAAAAAGGCACGTTCCGTGTGCGCTATCCGAGCAAGGCCGCCGATATCAAAGTGGGGCAGAGCGCCGCTTCGGCGCAACTCTACCGCATCACCATGCTCGGTACCAGCCCACAGGGCGCGCTGAATCGGGCGCAGCGTGAGCACGCCGCAATCACGAAGCACGAGGTCAAAATGGTGGCAAGCCTGCCGGCCGACGACATCCTGACGACGACGAACATCATCACAGTGACCGGCACCGGTACTGCGTTTGATCAAACCTATTATCCGGAGAGCATCATGCGCGAAATGGATGTCAGTACCGGCTATTCGATGACTGTGCACGCGAAAAACCATTCGCCGGAAACGGTCGTGGCGATATGAGGGGCATGCTCAACGCGATGCGCCAGCAGGCACAGGCTGCTCTCGGCGACGTGGCGCTGCCGAGCACGGGCATCGTGCGCAGCTACGACCCGGTGAAATACGCAGTGCGCCTGGAGTTGCAGCCGCAGGGCAACATGACTGGCTGGATCCCGTTATTGACGCCCTGGGTGGGCAACGGCTGGGGCATGTTCTGCCCGCCGACCATCGGCGACCTGGTCGAGGTCACGTTTTTGAATGGCGACATCAATTCCGGCGTGGCCGGCCTTCGCGCCTTCAACGACCAGGACTTGCCGTTGCCGGTGCCGTCCGGCGAGTTCTGGCTGGTGCATGCCGCTGGCGCGTTACTCAAGTTGAACAACGACGGCAAGGTGCTGATCAATTCCCAGATCGAAATCGACGCCACAGCGCCAACCGTGCAAATCACCGCGGCGGGCGCCGTCAACATCGTCGCCGCCACGGCTTCCGTCACGGCGACAACGTCGGCATCGGTGACGGCACCGAGCATCACGCTGGGCGCGGCGGCGCAGACGCTGAAAAGCTTCATCACCGACGCGTTCATTTCGCTGTTCAACGGGCACACGCACAACGATCCGCACGGCGGCGTCTCGGGCGCGCCGAATCAGCCGATGACGGCCGCCCACGCGACCACCACAGTAAAGGGCGGCTAATGTCGGATCTATTCCACTATTTCGGCGGCGACCTGTCTCGGTCGTCCACTGGCGATCTGCTCAAGGTGGACGGCACAGGGGAGGGCGTGCAGCGCGTGCTGCGCCGGCTGCTGACGAACCCGGCTCTGATCGATGCTGACGGCAACACGCTGATCCAGGGCGACTACATCTTCCATCCCGAATACGGCGCCGGCCTGCCGCGCATGATCGGCGACACCGTGGACATCCCAAAAATCAAGGGGCGCATCCAGGGGCAGATGTTTCTCGAGGCGTGCGTCGCGCGCAGCCCGGCGCCGATCATCATGGTGACCGAGATCCTGGGCGGCGTGTCGGTCGATATCCGCTACAACGATGCGCAGACCGGGACGCCGGCGGCGCTCGCGTTCGATGTAACCAAATAGGGCGACCATGAGTATTTCAACAAAAGATTTTGTAACGCTGGTCCGCGACGCCGTCACGGCGATCCAGGGTTCCGCGAGCGGTTTGGTCAACCTGACCGTCGGTTCGATCTTGCGCGCCGTGGTCGAGGCCAACGCCACGGTCATCCTGTGGCTTCAGGGGCTGATCCTGCAGTTGCTGGCCGCCACGCGCGCAGCGACGTCCAACGATGCCGATCTGGATAGCTGGATGGCCGACTTTGGAGTCGTGCGCCTGGGCGCCGTTCCGGCTTCGGGCCTGGTCTCGTTCTCTCGCTTCACTCCGACCGCCCAGGCTGTCGTCCCGGTTGGCGCCACCGTTTTGACGCTCGACGGCGCGCAGGCGTATGTTGCGCTGCTCGACGCGACGAACGCTGCGTACAGCGCACTGCTGGGCGGCTACGTGCTTGCGCCGGGCGTGGCGAGCATCAATATCACCGTGACCGCATCAACGCCTGGTTCGGCAGCGAACGCAGTGGCCGGGCAGATTGCGTTGATCAATCAGCCGATCCCCGGCGTCGACGCTGTCACGAACGCAGCTGGCTTCACAAATGGCGTCGACGCAGAGAAAAACGCAGCACTGCGAGCCCGTTTCATCACCTACATCGCCTCGCTGTCGAAGGCGACCAAGCTGGCGATCGGGAACGCGATCACGTCGCTGGCGCAGGGCGTGACGTTCTCGCTGACCGAGAATTTCACCTACGGCGGTGTGGCGCAGAACGGCTATTTTTTCGCTGTCATCGATGATGGTACGGGCTATCCGCCGTCGCAACTTTTGCTGTCGGCGGCGAATGCGATCGACGCAGTGCGGCCGTTCACGTCGACGTTTGGCGTTTTTTCCCCCATAGTGGTCACTGCCAATATCGCGATGACAATTACCACGGCCGCCGGCTACGACCACACGGTGACAGCCGCGAATGTGGCGGCCGCGCTTCGCGCCTACGTCAATTCGCTGACTCTGGGGCAGAAATTGGCATTCTCGCGCATGACGCAGATCGCCTACGATGCCTCGCCAGGCGTCACCAACGTGACCGCAGTCATGCTCAACGGAGGTACAGCCGACCTCGCAGCCACCGCTCTGCAGGTCATCAAGACCGGAACCGTGAGCGTGGCGTGATGACAGGTGATCAAGCAGATATTGTTGCACGTATCAAAAGCGTGCTGCCTCCTTGGTTCGGCTCGGTGCGCGACCTGGTCGACGCGCTGATCCAAGGCCTCGCCAATGCATCCGCCTTCGCATATGCGCTCTACCAGTACGCGGTGCTACAGACCCGTATCAAGACGGCATCAGAGGGCTGGCTCGACATGATCGCCGCAGACTTTTTCGGCACCACGCTGATGCGCTCGGCGAACCAGTCGGACGCCAGTTTCCGAGCGCGGATCATCATCAACCTGTTCCGCGAACGCGCCACGCGCAATGCGATCACCCGCGTGCTGACCGACCTGACTGGGCGGGCGCCAATCATCATTGAGCCGCAGCGGCCGGCGGACACCGGCGCTTACGGGGCGCCGAACAGTGGCTACGGCATGGCCGGCGCCTACGGATCGATGTTGCTGCCGTTTCAGGCGTTTGTGCAAGCTTACCGCCCAGCCTCGTCCGGCATCCCGTACATCGCTGGTTACAGCTCGCCGCCAGGCGGTTACAGCGCACCGTCTCGCGCAGCCTACGCATCGCTGTCGAAAAGCACGGGCGCAGTGACGGACGCCGACCTGTACGCGGCCGTGGATAGTGTGAAGCCGCTCGGAACCATCGTCTGGATGAGCATCCACTCCTGATAAATATGCAGTTCACCCACAAGGGCCGCTCTCGGCGGTTTTTTTTGGAGTAAATTTTGAAACGACAAATTATTTATCCGGGCCAGATCCCCCTGGAGACAGACCTGCTCGGCACGAACAAGAACACGATGATTGCACTGGCAAAGCTGACGGCGGCAATTATCGGCACCGCGACGATGGTCAACGGCCTCACCTGCGCGCCAAACGCCCCTGCGGCACTCAGCGTCGTAGTATCCCCAGGCGAAATCTACAGCCTACAGAACATCGACGGTACGGCTTATAGTTCGATTGCCGCCGACACCACCCATTCGATCATGAAGCAGGGGATCTCGATGGACGCCGTGACGCTGACGTGTCCAGCGCCCTCTACGGCTGGCCAAAGCATTAATTATCTGATTCAGGCCGCATTTTCCGAAGTGGACAGCGGGGCGGTGGTTCTGCCGTACTACAACGCCAGCAATCCGTCGACCGCCTACAGTGGCCCTGCTGGCGCTGGCACGACGAACAATACGGTGCGCGATGGAGTTGTGGCGCTGTCGGCTAAGGCTGGCATTGCAGCTGCGACGGGCTCGCAATTGACGCCGGCTGCAGACGCCGGCTATGTCGGCTTGTGGGTTGTCACAGTAGCAAATGGCCAGACGACAATTACGGCTGGGAACATCGTGCAGGCGGTAGGTGCGCCATTCTCTGGCACTGCAGCGATGCTGAATGTGTTGAATGCCTTTACCGTCTCCCCGACTGTGCCAACTCCCGCTCAGTTCGATGCCAGCACGAAAGTGGCCACAATGGCTGCTGTACAGCGTGCGCAGGGCAATCTGCGTGGAGTGCGTATTATTTTCGCGGGTACCACGTTGACGGTGGATGATGTCGGAATGCTACTCGAAGTTGGCGGCAGCTCTGCGCTAACGCTGGGTTTGCCCTCGCCAGTTGGCATCCCAGGCTCTACGATTAATTTGCAACTTGGCACATCGGCCAAAGTAACGCTTTCCACTCCGGCTGGTTTGATTTTTATCAACGGCACCTATGCCGCTGCATTCCCAATACAGGGGGCGGGCACATCGCTCGCGCTGGTTTCTGATGGCAGTAACTGGACGCAGTATGGCAACACCGGAAGCTCATCCCTGGCGCCCAATGGCTATCAAACTTCGGCGGGCGGGGTCTTGGAACAATGGGGAGTAGTCACGTTGGGTGCGCCGGGTACCAGCACAGTATGGACATTTCCAACACCTTTTCCCTCGGTTGCGCCATATGGGGTATGGGCCTGCAATTCCTCTTCAGGAGGAACGCCTTATTACACCAGCTCAAATGCCGTCCCTGGCCTTAGCACGGCATCTTTTACCAGTAACGCACCAGCTGGAACGATTGTCTATGTACGCGTAATCGGAAAATCATCTTAAGGAACCGTCATGCTCTATTCAAAAGCTACCCATCTTTTTTATGCCTTGGCGTTGCGGGCATCGTTTGAGGCAGCAGGCACGTTACCTGATGACGTGGTTCAGGTCGAAGAAGATGATTTCATCGCTGCAACGGCATGCCGGGCGGCCGGCGGGACGTTCTCGTTTTCCGACGGTGTGCTGACCTGCGTTGACGTTCCGGTAAATTGCAATGCGCAAATTCTTGCGGAAATAGCTGATCTGGAAAGTGGCGCCACGCCGCGCCGCATCCGTGAGGCGGCGCTGGGGACTGACGATGGTTGGTTGCTTGCACTTGATGAACAGATTTCCGAACTGCGAAAGAAACTGACCTGACTACAAATTGCCGCCTTTGGGCGGCTTTTTCATTTCCACCACCTGAAAGGTATTACATGGCCATCGAAACGACCGCCGCTGGCGGCGCACTGATTAAAATTTTTGGCATCCCGGTCCTCGCCGGCGCTGCCGCAACCTCACTGGGATTTATGTTTATGTGGCCAAAAACTGCCAAGGAAGCGGGCGTGCGCTTCTTCGTTACCATTCTCTTTTCCGCCCTGATGGGCCCGGCCCTGGTTGTGGTCGTGCGCAACTGGATGCCAGGCCTGTTCGACAGCGCGCGCGCCGTGGCCGTGCTGTACGGCAGCGACCCGGCGCTGGGCTTCCTGTTCATCGCCGCGCCGCTGATGGTGGCCGCCGGCTTGCCTGCCTGGTGGGTGCTGGGCGCCACGGTGCGCTGGCTCGATAAGCGCCGTGACAAGGACATCGGCGAGCTAGCGCGTGATGCTGCCGCCGTCGTCAAGGATGTGCGGGGTGGCCTGTGAGCGCCGCCACGCTGGCCCAGCTGGTGGTCATCATGCCGCTGGCGCGCGCGCGTGCGGCCGCCTTCCTGGCGCCGCTGAACGCGGCCATGCTGGAATTCGGGATCACGACCCCGGCGCGCCAGGCGTCGTTCCTGTCCCAGGTTGGGCACGAGTCTGGCCAGCTGCTCTATGTGCGTGAGCTGGCCAGCGGTCAGGCCTACGAGGGGCGCGCCGATCTGGGCAACGTGCAGCCAGGCGACGGTGTGCGCTTCCGTGGGCGCGGCCTGTTGCAGGTGACCGGCCGCGCCAACTACGCCGCCTGCGGCAAGGCATTGGGGCTGGATCTGCTGGCCCAGCCGGCGCTGCTCGAGCAGACCGTCAACGCCTGCCGCTCGGCCGGCTGGTTCTGGCAGACGAAGGGGCTGAACGCCCTGGCCGATGCGGGCGACCAGGAACGGGTGACGCGGCGTATCAACGGTGGCGTGAACGGCTTGGCCGAGCGTCTGGCCTTATACCGGGAAGCACGCAAGGTGCTGGCGTGATCGCGCTGGCCAAGTTCGTGGGCAAGGTGCCGGGGTGGTTGTACGGGGCTTTGCTGGTGTGCGTGCTGGTCGGCGCCGGCATGGTGTATCAGCGCGCGCAGGGAGTCGCCCAGGGCCGAGCGGCCGTGCAGACGCTGTGGGATGCCGACAAGAAGACCCTGGTGGCAGCGGAAACGAAGGCGGTGGCGCGGCGCGCTGCCGAGAACTTGGCGGAAGCCCGACAACAGGCCGCCAAGGCGGCCGCCATAAAGAAAGTCTACGATGACGAAATCAACGATATCCGCGCTCGCCTTGCTGTTGCTGAGCGCATGCGCAAGCCCGCCTTCTGTGCAAGTGCTGGACCTGCCGCCCCGGCCGGTGCCGGTGGCGCCGAAGGAAGCGCTGCAGCCGATCCCGCCGGCGGGCTACTTCCTGACGCGGTGGCGCGAGATATTCAAGCCTTGATACTGCAGACGGAGGAAGTGGCCGCTACGGGGCGTGCATGCCAGGCGTTTGTGAGGCGGCGTGTAGAGCAGTAGAGCCGAGCGCTGATTGTCGCTGCATCAACAGCGGCAATCAGCCGGTGCCTACTGAGTCGGCTTGGCTGGCCTTGCGGCAGGAATTCGACTTTACCGCTACGCCGAAGTTTTCGGTGACGGTACCGCGCTGTACTTCGTGCGACGACCGGTCGAGATAGAGGTGCTCAACGATGACAATGGCGAGCTTAGCAACCTGTGCTCGTTTGTTAGGTGTTAGCTGGTGAGGGGCGGTGGAACATATGGAGTTGTTCATTTACAGCTGAGATAGAAGGCAAAGGACTTTGTCCTAAGTGTCTAGTTGGTACCTGCGGTGTAGCAGCGAGAAACTTTTATATTTTGCAATGGTTCTGCGCGGAAGGAGACATGGACTGGAACCATATGATTATTTGTCAAATTTCTCCTCCCACCCTCTGCCTTACGCATAGCAAGGCAGGAAAAGTCATCATGACGCAGTTCAATAATGGGAAATTAGCGCCCCGAGGAAATGACTAAGATGACTCCGGTGAGAGAGTAAGTCAAGTGCCGATTTTTGCGGCATCGACAGATATCAAATTTGCAGCATCAACACGTTGAAGGCCAACTTTTCCTACTCCAACTATCGCTGATGGCATAGATGTTTCGGGTGTTGGACCGGCAGTCACGGCTGAAAAACCAAATTCTAATGCGAGTACCCAATTCCCTTCTTTAATGCCCTGATCTTTCAGCATTAATTTAAGTATCTCTGAACCGGTGTACATTATTTGAGTTGCTTCGGCCATTTTTATCTCTCAATTACAAGTTGCGTTAGTTAGCGATGGATTTAGACGGGCAGTTACGACATATTGTTGACTTCCAAACTGTCCACTTAAGATTGCAGTCTGTGCAGTGACGAGATGATGAACTATCACCGGATGGTTTGGCTTAGAGGATTCGTTGCCAACTTTTTCAGCTACTGTTGCCAAAATCCACTGGTTCAAACTGACCGTCTCCTTACGTGCTATCTCGGAAACCTTCCTGTGTAGAGACCTTGTTAGTCTTAATGTTACCCTGCCGCTAAATTCATCTTGATCGACTTCATTCCGCTGTAAAGGGGGGCGATACATTTTCCATGTTTTTCCGCAGCACTCTTGAGACTCGAAATAATATCTATTAAAGAATCATATGCAATTGCATGCGACTCTTCAAAGACCTCAATATCCGGAAATTCTATAACGCCGCCAACATAAAACCAGTTTCCTTCAATCAGTTGCCTGCGAATAAGAATGCCATAATCATGCGGATTGAACTCATTCATTTTCATTGCTCCTGTTGACCCGTTTGCTCAATTTCTTCATCCCTATGCTTAATGAGAACTTTAATGATTTTTGATATGTAAATTGGCAGAACCTTCGGATCTCTGCCATGGCCACAATCGAAGTTACCACCATAGTATTCGATGCTTACTTTGGTGTAAAACGTAATGGTTTCCATTGGAACATTTATCAACTTCATAACCAAGATCCCTCAAAAAGTTAATTAAAACACTACATTCTGTGGTTACTTTGCGCGATCGTAACTGTTCTATTGCAAAATTATACGTCGTTTTACCCACGTGACACCACATATAGTGTCACATTTTGTGTCAGGCCTTGTTGATATTGCATAATAAATTCTCCGGGTAGTTGTCGACTCCAGCATTCGACGTCATTTTTAGCGTTATGATGGTCAAGTCTTTTCCCAAATATTGCTTTAAATGAAGATTTTTTGCAACCCGGAAGTTCATTTTCTTGCAACTATTTGTTGGGGATGGCACTATCGTGAGTGTAGTAAAAAAGGGGAGGGTTTCTAGGAGGGGACAGAATTTTGTTAAATTTCGATCCACGGGGCGACATGTCAACGCAAAGAGTGCTCACCTTTTCCTTCTCAATCTTTTAGGCATGAATAAAATATAAGAATGTGCGCCGGCTACACCCCAAGCTGCAAGGAGGAGATCGAAGAAAGTTTTCGAACGGGGTACCCACTGCTCGACCTCCCGCCTGAGGCATGGCCCGGCTATATGGCGCCTGTCCTGCGCAGTTCGCACGAGGCGCCCGGTGATCTGGAAATCGCCCCTGCGATGTTCGGCATGGTGCCCCACTGGGCCGGCCATAAGCTGGCTCGCCAGACTTACAATGCCCGCACCGAGGCGGTGGCCAGCAAGGCGGCGTCTGTGTAAGTGCTAAACCTGACACCCCGGCCGGTTCCAGTATCGCCTCCATCTTTTGATATCGGGATACTGAGATCGGTTGATATCATTTAGTTGGTTGGCCATGCTTATGAACGGCACTGCCCAGCTTGAATAGAGCCATGGCTTGCTCCAGTTGCAAGGTCTGATCTTGCAGTGAAGCTGAGGTAGCCGTCGACTCCTCCACCAGCGCCGCATTATGCTGCGTCACTTCATCCATCTGTGTGACGGCCATATTCACTTGACCGATGCCGTGACTTTGCTCGCGCGAGGCAGAAGCAATCTCTTCCATAATGCCGTGCACCCCCTGTACGGCGCCCAGCATCTCGGCACTGCTGGCGCCAGCCTGCTCGGCCAGCCTCGCGCCTGCTTGCACCTGTGCCAGTGACGCCGTGATCAATTGCTTGATTTCCGTGGCTGCCGCCGCGCTGCGCTGGGCCAAGCTACGCACTTCGCCCGCCACGACGGCAAAGCCGCGCCCCTGGTCGCCCGCCCGCGCTGCCTCCACGGCCGCGTTCAGGGCCAGGATGTTCGTCTGGAAGGCGATGCCCTCGATGATGCTCGTAATGTCACCGATCTTCTTCGACGAGGCGTTAATGTCCGCCATCATGTTCACCATCTGGCCGACGATTTCGCCGCTGCGCCCGGCCAGACCATGCGCCTTGCCCACCATCTCGCTGGCCTGCACGGCATTGTCGCTGTTTTGCTGTACCGTCGCCGCCAGTTGCTCCATGCTCGACGCCGTTTTCTGAAGGGCCGACGCCTGAGCCTCCGTGCGGCCCGACAGATCCATATTGCCGGCGGCGATTTCCTGACTGGCCGTGCTGATGCGCAGGAAATTACCGCGTACGTCGCCGACGATGGAGTGCAAATTTACGCGCAACTGGCGCAGCGAGCGCAGCAACTGCCCCATCTCGTCGCGCCCCGTGGTGTCGAGCTTGCCCGTCAGGTCGCCGCCCGCCATCACGTCGCATGCCTGGCGCGCCTGCTGCAGCGGCTGCAGTATGGCGCGGTGCATGCTATGCCAGAAATACAGGGTGGTGCAGACGGCTGCCACGGACAGGCCCGTCAGCCAGCCGCCCGCGCTGGCAGGCAGCCAACCGGCATTCCACGCCAGCTGCATCAGCAGAACCAGGGTCAGCAAGCCTAGGTTCCAGCCGATGCGCTTGCCCAACGCCAGGTCGCGCAAGCTCGCCAGCTTGGCCAGCCAGCCCGTGCGTACGGCCGCGCCCTGGCTGATGACGACGCCATCGTCCTGCCCCGCCTTGATACGTGCGTAAAGGGCGGATGCCTGCGCCACTTGCTGGCGCGTGGGCTTGGTGCGCACGGACATGTAGCCGATGGCGACGCCATCCTTGACCACCGGCGTTACGTTCGCCAGCACCCAGTAATAATCGCCATTCTTGCAGCGATTTTTCACCATGCCGCTCCACGAGCGCCCGGAGCGGATGGTGGTCCAGAAATCGGCAAATGCTTCGACTGGCATGTCCGGATGGCGCAGGATGTTTTGTGGCGCGCCGATCAATTCTTCCGCACTGTAACCGCTGACCGCGATGAAATAAGGGTTCGCATACGTGATATTGCCTTGCAAGTCGGTAGTCGAGACAATAGTCTCGGTATCGCTCAGATTGATCTCGGTATTGCTGACGGGGAGATTGAGTCGCATATGTGAAGTCTTTTCTGTAGCTCTTTAAGTAGGGAAATGAATGAAATGATTGAGGTTGTGCTTCATCTTTTATGGATGCTTAGTAGCAACGTAAGATATCTTCATAGTAATTGTTTCACCGCTTAGAAAGCAATTTTTTGTAAAAACAAACTCTTACAATTCAGGCGGAGTGTGACGTTTTTAGGGGATCAATTCTCATTCGTACTGTTTATCGCTATTCTTTGTAGAATTTGCGATTTCCCGCCAGAGCTGGAACCACACTCATCGGCGGAGCGGGGCGGGCTTTTTTAGTTACAAATTTCGTCTTCTGGTTTTCAAGGCCCATGAATATACTGTTTTTATGTACAGTTATTTGGCGTTGTTGCTATGAGAATAAGAGTGGTTCTGATGCGGAAGGCTGGCGTGGCCGTCGAGCGGCGCATGCTGTCTGATCGATATACCATCAAGTATTCCGGTTGTTTGGTCATCATGGACGTGACCGATCAAGGACTGCGGCGCCCGGTGAAGGTGGCGCGACTGACTCAGCCAGGTAGGCCTGGTCCATACATGGAGCTGCTCGATCCACATATCGTTTGGGCGAACGATGGCAAGTTCACACTCGCCGGGTTCGAGCGAATAACCAACAGCGAGGGTCAGACAGTAGAGCTCGCGCAGTCGTGGCTATGTGCGCTGGCTTTGGCGCTGCCGGAGCCGCAAGACGAGTCAAGGAATGTCCGTCCGATGCGGTAGGCGCCGCCATATTCGATACCCAGGTGAAACGTCATGACCAAGATTCGAAAACCCCTCAGCATTGAGCAGCTTAAAGAAATACAGGAGCGCAGCGACTCGGCCGACGTGCTAGCGCTGCTGTGGGAGGTGCGACGCCCGAGAGAGATCGCAGCGACGGCTGATGAGATGGATCGGAGCCTCGGCCCGCGTGTTGGCATGCCTGGGTTGATCCGTGCGTCGCTGCGCATGCAGCTTGACGGCCAGCCTTGCACTGTTGGAATGCCGCTGCCTACATGAACCGAAGGACGTTCAGCGTACACTGCGTGATGGTGGCGATGTGCCATAGGTTAATCGCTAACCCAGAGACCGGCCGGCGCCTGATTAAAGAGTTCATGCTCCTGATCAGTAAAAAGAACGGTTAGTCGACCATTGCCGCTGGGATCCAGATAACGGCGCTGCTGCTGAACTGGCGCCTGGCCTAATGAAGAAACGATGGGCTTGACCCTTGAGACGATGAGATCAATAATGGATTCTTACGGTAGGGCAAAGACCTACTGGTGTGGCCCACGATCATGGAGTTGCATACAGTGACTTGCAATTCGAGCAGGTGCTAATTTCCCGCTACACGACCGCGGGCTGTCTCTTCATCAAATGGAAGGACATTGATATGCCAGCAATTCCTAACGAACTGCTTGATTGTGTGCTCTATCTTTATCCCGATAGCTCAAGTGCTATAGCAGGCGTCAGATACGGTGGCGCGGCATTTATTGTTGGAGTGCAGTCGAAAACCAACCAAACTGTTAAACATTTGTACGCGATCACCAATCACCATGTCGCGGTCAAGTCAGGATACTCTGTGATTCGATTCAACAAGAAAGACGGAGGGGCGGGCACACTTGATCTGGATCCATCAGATTGGGAATTCTCAGCTGAAAAAGGAGATGTATGCATTGCATCGCTGTCCGGCATTGGAGACAATCATAGGTTTAACTTTGTCCCAAATGATTTATTTCTGACTGAGGCCGAGCAAAATAGCCGCTTCATCGGTGTGGGCGACGATGTGTTTATGGTAGGCCGATTTATCGACCACGATGGAGGACAGACGAACTCCCCGGCCGTCCGATTTGGCAATATCAGCATCGCGCCGAGCTATCTCCCGGACATTAACAATAGTGGTAAGCCTGTGCACTACTACTGTCTGGACATGCATTCCCGCACGGGTTTTTCGGGTTCGCCGGTGTTTGCTTACCGGACTCCGGGCGCGGATCTGAACGATGCGTTTTCTCAGAATCTGCGGATGCGTCCACCCGTACTGAGGCTGCTCGGGATTCACTGTGGCCAATTTCCCGAGGACATGTGGTTAAAGGGCGATAACCCCGATGATGAAACATCTCGGCCAATAGTGGGCTACAGCGGCATGACCTTCGCGCTTCCGGCCTGGAAGATTCAAGAACTCCTTGAGTTGGATAAGTTCGTGACGCAAAGAGCGAAAGAAGATGCTCTGTTGAAGACGGTCAACTTTGCACAACAGCGGTACTGAACCATGCCCCGAACCGCTTCTTAGTTCAATTGCAGATCAATACGCGTCCTGCGTGATGCAAATTTCCTTACGTAAGGCGCAATGGTTCGCGCCTTTAAATATTGTACACAATCAGCTACTCTTATCGCGCCTCGCTTCAATTGTTATTGCAGCGGACCCCTGTCGATGGGCACGGCGCAATGAATCGTTTTGTCGCCAGTCTTAAAGATGCCATACCGGATGGTATGGACCGTGGTGGGATAGTGGTCTCGGCAGAAGCCGTTGAGCGGCGGTAGGTCGCCAAGGCGACAAATCAGGCGCAAATTTGCGCTAGTTTTGACTTTGTACCCCTGCCAAAAGTAATGCCAACGGGTGCCAAAATCGGCGCCGTGCTACAGTGGTCGGAGATTTTTTGCGGAACAAAGCCAGTTTTGCGGAACTGGCTGTAACGAGAAAAATAGTTAGTACTATTTCTGGAAGTGTTCTGTGCGCTGGTGCCCGGAGCCGGAATCGAACCGGCACGCCCTTACAGGCGGGAGATTTTAAGTCTCCAGTGTCTACCAGTTTCACCATCCGGGCAGCGCGGCGAGATTCTAGCACAGGTGATGCGCATCACGCCATCTTGTGCCTGAGCCATGCTGCCCGGTTCGCACCGGACAGCATGGCTTTATCTACCCGCCATCAAAACGTCGCCTTGAACTGCACCCCATACGTGCGTGGTTCGTTGATGATGCCCGTCAGGTTGTCAAAATCGATGGCGCCCAGCGACTGGATCTGGTTGGTGATGTTGCGCCCGTACGCGGAAAGCTCATAGCGGTCCCATTTGTAGCCGACGCGCAAGCCGCCTTCGAGCAGTTCCTTGGCCTTGTATTCCTTCGCTTCATACAGGAAGAAGTTGTAGCTGGTGCGGTAGGCCCAGTCCGTGTAGGCGTAGAACTCGCCATTGGCGACGGGAATGCTGTACTTCAAGGTGAAGTTGGTTTGCCATTCCGGCGCGCGCGGCAGCGGGTTGCCATCGATGTAGGCCGTGCCCTTGAACGGGCCCAGCGGGTCGGTAACGGTGCAGCCGCTGGCCGGGTTGTTTTGCGCGTTGCCGCAGCTTTGCACGAACAACTTCTTGTCCTGGATTTCCGTGTGGTTATAGCTACCGCCCAGGGTCATGCTGAGTGAATCGCTGAGATTCGCCTGGAAATCGAGTTCGACGCCACGGCCCGTGGCCTTGTCGGCGTTGATCAGCTGATTCATGTTGACGGCGCCGCTGCCGGCCGTCAGTTGCTTGTCTTTGACACGGTACTGGAACACGGCCAGACTCAGGCGCGCGCGCTTGTCGAACAGATCCTGCTTGATGCCGGCCTCGACGGACAGCGCTTTTTCGGCGCCGGCAAACGAGGGGCGGTCGGCCAGGCCGTTCAGGCGGCCCTGCATCGACGGTGCGCGGTAGCCGGTGGCGATGCGCGCATAGGCGTTCGTTTCCGGCGTGAGCACGTAGGTGCCGCTCAAGTCCCAGCTGATGTTGTGCGAGGTGTCGTTCAGGTTGAAAGGGCCGGCCGTGGTCGCTTCCACGCGCTTGGCCGAAAAATCCTTCTTGTCGCTCGTGTAGCGCAGGCCGGCGCGCAGTTTCAGCGCGTCGGACACCGTGTAGTTCAGCGAGCCGAAGGCCGCGTACGACTTCGAGCTTTGGTTTTGCGTGGCGTAGGCGCTGTTTTGCGGGTTGCCGGGCGCCAGGCTGTCAAAGCTGATGCTGTCGATCTGAATGTCTTCCTTGAAATAGAACAGGCCGGCGATCCATTGCAGAGGTCCCTTGGCGCTCGATTCGGCGCGGAATTCCTGCGAAATCTGCTTGTGGTTGGGGATCACGTCGGCCGTTTCCACGACGAAGGGGATGAAGCCGGGACCCATCGGCGGGGCGTACACGGCGCCATAGCCGCCGTCGACGTCGGCGCGGCTGAAGAAATCGAGTTTTTCGTAGCCGGTGATCGAGTGCAGGGTGACGCCGGGAAAGTCCCATTTCAGGCGCATGCTGCCGCCCTTGGTTTTCAGATGCTGGCGGTTGATGCCATCGGTAGGGTAGGAGCCATAATCGAAATTGTCGACCAGGCCATTCGTGCCCTGTTTCAGGATGTTGGCGCGGAACAGCGTGGCCGTGCCGTCGAGGTTGCGCGCGTGCACGTTGAACAGCGCGCTGAAGTCGCGCGAGGGCTTGACCAGCACCTGCAGGCGGGCGGCGCTGTCTTCATAGCCTTCGAAGTCGCGCGTGCCGGTGGGACGCGGGTTGTGCACCCGGTCGTCGCGGCGCTGCGTCTGGCCGGAAAAGCGCAGGGCCACCGTGTCGCTGACGGGCACGTTGTAAGCGCCTTCCAGGTTCTTCATGCCATCCTTGCCGAAGCCGCCGCTCAGGTAGCCTTCCGTCTTGAAAACGGGCTTGGCGGAATCGAACTTGATCACGCCGGCCGGCGAATTGCGCCCGAACAAGGTGCCTTGTGGGCCGCGCAGCACCTCGACCTGGTCCACGTCAAACACGGGAAAACCTTTCAACATGGCGTTTTCCTGCACCACGTCATCCATCACCAGGCCCACGGGCTGCGAGGCGTTCAGGTCGAAGTCGGTATTGCCCAGGCCGCGAATGTAAAAGCGGGGGAAGGTGCGGCCGTAATCCGATTCGACGGAAACGCTGGGCGAGCGGCTGTTGAGGAAGCGGATATCGGCGCCGCCGGCCGTCAGGGTGTCGAGCTTGTCGCCCTTCAGGGTGGCGATGGACATGGGCACGTCCTTGATGTTTTCTGCGCGCCGCTGCGCCGTCACGATCACCGTTTCCAGCTGGCCAGGACCAGCCTGCGCCACCGGAGCGGCAGGCGCGTCGACGACTGGCGCCGGGACGCTGTCCTGGACCTGCGCCATCGCCTGCAGGGGAAAGGCGGCGGTGATTGCCAGGGCAATCAGGGTATGGTGTACTGTGCTGGCATGCGGTGTCATCATGTAACGGCTCCTGTCGGTCTAGGTTGTTGGGGCATGCAAGCTGGCGCTGGCCAGCTGAACGAAAAATCATGCTAGCACGGAAAGTTTTGGTATTCATGCCATTTTCCAGCGAGAACTATTCATATCCGTTTCGACTGAATACGCGAATAAAATCGTATTTGTCGTCAATATCTGGCGGGTGCATAGTGGAGTGCCGGCAGGCTTGTGCGAGCGCAAAAGTGGCCGGGTATGGCGATGGAGTTTCCTGCGGGAGCGCAAAAAAGTGGGATGGCTTTTGCTATGTTGCCTGTTTGCGGGCACTGGAAATACAACAGGTGCCGCGGATTTTTTCGGAGGGGGCGTGTTGTTGCAACGCGACAGGGGACGGCGCCGCCTGCGGCGATGCCCCTGGGCGTGTGAAGCGGGGCATGCGTGGCCGCATGCCTCTATCTGCTTAAAACGCTTCCCAGTCGCCGCCCGTCACGCTTTCCGCTTGCACCGCACGGTGTTTTGCCGGCACCGCCTGTCGCTTGACGGTGCTGCTGGCCGGTGTCGGTACCAGGCGTGCGCTATCTTGCGTCTTGTCCCGCGTGTGGTCCGTTGCCAAGGTCTTTAGATGGGAAACGCGCCCGCGCCCGATACATTCAGGCAGGCCACCTTGTCGCTGGAAAAATACTTGATTTGTCCCAGGCCGATGGCGTAGCAGCCGTCACTGAGCGGGGAAATGGGGCCGGTGAGTTTTTCACCGCTGATGAGGGTCACCACCCAGGGCGTGGTGGCCGGTTTGCCCGCGTGGGCCAAGGCGTGTTGTACCAGGTCTGACATGCTGTCTCCGTTGGAAATCAAAACCCGATGATAGCAGTGTCGCATGGCCGCTGGTTTGCCGACACGACGGGCCGGGCCGGCGCCTTACGCGTCGGCCAGCAAGTTCTTCGGCAGGGCCACCGACACCAGTTTCCAGTGCCACAGGCCGTCGCGTGTCAGAGTCAGTTCGCCGATATGGCTTTTGCTGTGGGCGCGCTGCACCACGACGCTGTTCCAGGAGGTGTAGCGCAGTTTGTAGTCGGGCTTGGTGTTGCGCTTGCGGCCGCTGATGTCGCTGACCTTGGCGATCGGTTTTTCATAGCGGTCATTGAGCTTCATCAAGGCGACGATGCCTTCGGGCATCAGCATGGTATCGAGCAAGGGATCGATGACGTCTGGACTGATGTCGTCGGCCACTTCCGGCGCCGAGAACAGGGTGTGCAGTTGCTGCCCGAGGCTGCCGCGCAGCTGGGCCAGGTCGATCTGCGCAGCCAAGGCCTGGGTATCCTCATCCATGGTCGCCGCGCGAATCTTGTTCATGGTGAGATACGGGCTGCCATAGAAGACGCCGGCCAGCGCGACCAGTGCCACTACAGCGAGAAGCATCATTCTTTTCATCGTGCGATCTCTCGGATGCCTGGCGACCCGGTGCGCCTGAAGTGTTGGCATTCTACATAATATTTCCCAAAATCAATATGGCGGTTTAGGTAAGTGTTGTTTTAGATCAAGTTTTGTCAGAGTAATTCTGGCGGCAAGGTAATGTCCGTCAGTTTCCAGTCCCAGATGCCTTGGCGGCGCAGCAAAAACTGGCTGGCGGCGGTGCCGGCGCCGCTGCGCCGCAGCACCACTTCGTTCCACGAGCGGTACGCCATGCCGAAGTCGTGGCGCTTGCCGTCCGCCCCCTGTTTGCCGTGCAGGATCAGCACAGTGATGCCGGGCGGCGAGACAATGGTGTCGAGCATTTCCTTGAAATCGTCTTCGCTGGCCGTTTCGCCGGCCGCCCGCAACTGGCGCGCTACGCTGGCGCGCACGGCGGGCAGGTCGGCCTGCTGCGCCAGGTTTTCCAGGCGCACGGATTTCGCCGCGATGCTGATGCGGTACATGGCGATGTAGGGGCTGACCCAGGTGAAGCCGATGGCGGCAACGGTAAAAATGATCGCGGTGGCGTACTTTCTTTTCATGCTCTATCTGCCTGAATCGTAGCTTGCCCGTGAGAGTCAATAGCCGCCAACAATCTGGTATTCCAGGCCCTGATTTCCTGCGCTGCGTACCTGAATCCTGATTTTCCGGAAGGTGACTTCCGTAGGAAAACTGGTGATCTCAAACGATAAGTCTTGCGAAAACGACGGCCGTGCCAGGTCGCCCGCATACTCCCGGTAGGCAATGCGCAAGGTTTGATTGCTGTAGCCCTGGTATAGCAATTGCGAATTGATGGACCTGTCGATAGGTGCCGTTTCCACTCCCGGGCCGAATTTGATGCCGGGGCTGACATCTTCGTGCCACCACACGAGATCGCTTGCGACCATGACCTGGTCCAGCAGGCCATCATTGTTGCGGTCGGCAAAACAAGCGTTTTTGGTCATGCCGGGCAGCAGCATATTAAAGACTTGCCGCTCCGTGCAGTACGCCGGCTTGCCCTCGACATCGGCGCGGTACAGGAAGTCGCCCTGGATCACGGCGACACGTCCGCCGCCAATCGACACGGCGCGCCCATCGTAAATCTGATAGCCCGTTTTGCTTGTGTACTGAAATGTGGACAACAGTGCTTCACCAGCAGTGACCTTTGAAACGACGTTCAGTTGCGGATCATGGCCGATGCGCTCCATCGTGCGGGTCGTCTCGCGGACCTCCATGGTGGCGCACCCGTTGAGTATTAGGGCAGCGATGGCGATGTGGCATAACTTTTTCATTGATTTCCTTGTTTGTCTTCGGAGTGCTCATGCGCAAGCAGGCGCGAGTAAAAGGGAATGGTAGCTAAATATTGCCAAATGATAAGTTCAGTTGTCTGTGAAAGAAAGGAAAAATGCGTTTTTTCCGCCGTGACGAGCGATGGCGGACCTCGATCAGCTTTATGGATGGCGGATGGTGTAGCATTCGTGCCGGCGCGGACCATCGCGCCGCAATATTGAGGACAACCATGAATATCACTATCAATCAGGTGCTGCAGTCGTATATCGATCCGCTCACCGCCAGCGAATACGCGGCGCTCGAACGCAGTCTGCTGGCCGAAGGCTGCCGCGACGCGCTGGTGTTGTGGAACGACGTGCTGATCGACGGGCATAACCGCTACGCCATCTGCCGCCAGCACGGCATCGAATTCAAGACCATCCAGAACACCAGCTTTACCTCGCTCGACGACGTCATGCTATGGATGATCGACAATCACCTGGCGCGCCGCAGCGTGTCGGATTTCCAACGCGGCGTGCTGGCCCTGCGCAAGAAGGAAATCGTCGCCGCGCGCAGCCCGACGCCCGTCAGCGCCCAGGATGCGCCGGAAGGCGAAAATGCGCCGAAACCGCCCATGAGTACGCGCGAAGAGGTGGCCAAGGCGGCGCGCTTGAGCAGCAACCAGATCAGCCAGATCGAAAAGATCCAGAAGGCAGCCTCGCCGGAACTGGTGGAAGCCGTCCGCTCGGGCACGATCTCCATCAACGCGGCGGCCACCGTGGCGTCGCTGCCGCCGGAAGAGCAGGTGGCGGCCGTCGCCGGTGGCAAGAAATTATTACGCCAGGCGGCCAAGGAAATCCGCGAACAGCGCGCCGCCACGCGCACGCCGCGCGAGCCGAAGATCCATGTATCTCAGGACACGCCGGAGACGGGCAACGAACCGTGGGCGGAAAACGCGGCCCAGGCGCCCAGCGAGGCGGAGCGCCTGCGCGGCGAGATCGCCAGCCTGAAACAGAAGGTGGCGCAGCTGCAGGCGGAAAATGTGGAACTCAACCAGCGCATAGCCTCTTTAATCGACGCGTCCTGATTTGGAGTCGACCATGCTACATCGCAGTGCTTTGTTCGCCGCCATCGCCTGCGGCACCGTCGCCGCTCCCACGGTGCTGGCCGAGCCCGCTGTTTCTGTCACGGACATGGGCCGCTGGCAGGCGCAGGCTGCCAATGTCAGCATCGCGCGCGACACGTGGGGCGTGCCGCACGTGACGGGCAAGAGCGATGCGGATGCCGTCTTTGGCCTGATGTATGCGCAAGCGGAGGATGATTTCCCCCGCGTGGAACTCAATTACATCAACGCCATGGGGCGCCTGGCGGAAGTGGAGGGCGAACGGGAGCTGTACCGCGACCTGCGCATGAAGCTCTTCATCGACCCGGCCGATTTGCAGGCGCAATACCGCGCCAGCCCGGCGTGGCTGCGCAGGTTGATGGACTCTTTTGCCGACGGCCTGAATTTTTACCTGGCCACGCATCCGCACGTCAAGCCGCGCCTGATCGCGCATTTCGAGCCGTGGATGGCCTTGAGTTTCAGCGAGGGCAGCATCGGCGGCGATATCGAGTCCGTCAACCTGGCGCAGCTCGAAGCGTTTTACGGCCAGCAAGCCAGGCCTGCCACCGTGGCGCTGGCCAGCCTGGAGACGGGCTTGGACCCCGAGCCGAGCGGCTCGAACGGCTTCGCCATCGCGCCCGCGATCACGAAAAATGGCCACGCGCTGCTGATGATCAATCCCCATACCTCGTTCTACTTCCGTCCCGAAGTGCAAGTGACCAGCGGTGAAGGCCTGAACGCGTACGGCGCCGTCACCTGGGGCCAGTTCTTCGTCTACCAGGGCTTCAATGAGCGCCTCGGCTGGATGCATACCTCGGGCGGCGGCGATGTCATCGACGAATACCTGGAAAGCATCGTCGACCGCGATGGCGCATGGTTCTACCGCTATGACGGCGGCCTGCGCCCCTTGGAAGCCGTGCCCATCACCTTGCCATATAAACTGGCCGATGGCGGCATGGCATCGAAAACCATCAGTGTCTACTACAGCCATCACGGCCCCATCGTGCGCGCGCAGGATGGTAAATGGGTGGCCGTGCGCCTGATGAACGAACCGTTGAAGGCCTTGATGCAGTCGTACACGCGCACCAAGGCGCGCGATTACGCGGCTTTCTACAAGAGCATGGAACTGCGCACGAATTCGTCGAACAATACCGTGTATGCGGATGCGGACGGCAATATCGCCTATTTTCACGGCAATTTCATCCCCGTGCGCGACCCGCGCTTCAACTGGAAGCAGCCTGTTGACGGCAGCGACCCGGCCACGGAATGGAAAGGGCTGCACACGGTGGCGCAGACCATCACCCTGTTCAATCCGAAAAATGGCTGGATCCAGAATACGAATAATTGGCCGTATTCGGCGGCCGGTGCCAATAGCCCGCGCCAGCAGGACTATCCCGCCTACATGTCCGTGTACGGCGAAAACGCGCGCGGCCTGCACGCCGTCAAAGTCTTCCAGAATAAAAAAGGTTTTACCCTGGACAGCCTGATCGCCGCTTCCTACGATAGTGAGCTGACGGCGTTCGAAGCGTTGCTGCCGCCACTGTTCGCGGCCTGGGATGCGCTGCCGGCGGGCGATGCGCAAAAGCTGGCGCTGGCCGACAAGGTGGCCTTGCTGCGGTCCTGGGACTGGCGCTATTCGCTGACGTCGACGGCCACCTCGCTGGCCGTGTTCTGGGGCCAGGAACTGGCCGAGCTGAGTGGAAAACAGGCGCGTGAGCAGGGCGTGCCCGTGGTCGATTTTCTGGCGACGGACAAGGTCACGGCGACGCAGCGGCTGGCGGCCCTGGCTAGTGCGGCCGATAAACTGCAGCGTGATTTCGGTCACTGGCAAACGCCGTGGGGCGAAATCAACCGCTTCCAGCGCCTGACAGGCGACGTGGTGCAGCCGTTTGACGATGCGCAGCCCAGCTTGCCCGTACCTTACGCCTCGGGCAACTGGGGCGCGCTGGCCGCATATGGGCAGAGCAGCAAAAGCAGCACGAAGCGCATTTACGGCGAGCGCGGTAACAGCTTTGTGGCGGCCGTGGAATTCGGCCCCCGCATCAAGGCGAAAAGCATCCTCGCGGGTGGCCAGAGCGGCGACCCGAAGTCGCCGCATTTCCAGGACCAGGCGGCCATGTACGCGCGTGGCGAGTTCAAGGACGTGCTGTTTTATCCGGAGCAGGTGGAACAGCACCTGCAGCGCAGGTACCGCCCCGGAGAATAGCCGCCGGGTGGATCAGATAGCATCGAGCGCGGTGCGCAAGTCATGGCGCAGGTCTTCGATGTCTTCGATCCCCACCGACAGCCGGATCAAGCCATCGCCTATGCCCAGTGTTGCCCGCTGCTCGGCCGGGATGCTGGCGTGCGTCATCAGGGCAGGGTGTTCGATCAGGCTTTCCACGCCCCCAAGCTTTCGGCCAGGGCGAATACTTCGCAGCGCTCCAGGAAGCGGCGCGCGCCTGCCAAATCCGTATCGAGGTCGATGGAGATGATGCCGCCAAAACCATCCATCTGGCGCTGCGCCAGCGCGTGCTGCGGGTGCGAGGCCAGTCCCGGATAAAACACCTTTTTCACTTCCTTCTGCTGCTCCAGCCATTGCGCCAGCGCCAGGGCACTTTCGCAATGGCGCTGCATGCGGATGGCCAGGGTTTTCACGCCGCGCAAGGCCAGAAAACTGTCGAATGGCCCGGCAATCGCACCCACCGAGTTTTGCAGGAAGCCCAGCTGCTCGCGCCATTCGGCCTGGCGCGCTTCCGCGCCGACAATGGCGATGCCGCCGATGATGTCCGAGTGGCCGTTCAAGTACTTGGTGGTCGAATGCACGACGATGTCGAAGCCATGTTCCAAAGGCCGCTGCACCAGCGGGCTGGCGAAGGTGTTATCCGCCACGGCGATGATGCCCCGTGCGCGGCAGATGTCGGCAATCGCGCGCAGGTCGGCCAGTTTCAGCATCGGGTTGGTGGGCGTTTCCACCCACACCATCTTCGTTTCCGGGCGCAGCGCGGCCAGCAGATTCTCGGGATTGGTCAAATCGACATAGGTAAATTCGTGGCCTGCCGAGCGCCGGCGCACGCGCTCAAATAAACGGTAGGTGCCGCCGTACATGTCGTCGCCGGCGACGATGTGGCTACCGGCGTCCAGCAATTCCAGCACGGACGAGATGGCGGCCAGGCCAGAGGCAAACGCGAAGGCCGCGCTGCCGCCTTCCAAGTCTGCCACGCAGCGTTCCAGCGCCCAGCGCGTGGGATTGTGCGAGCGGCCATAGTCGAGGCCCTTGTGCACGCCGGGGCTGTCCTGCACGAAGGTGGAGGTGGCGTAAATGGGCGGCATGATGGCGCCCGTCGACGGGTCGGGCGACTGGCCGGCGTGGATGACGCGGGTGGCGAGATGGCTCTTGCGGGGAATTTGCTGGCTCAAGATAGTGTCCTGCGTAAGTGGTTGAGAAGGTCGAAGCGGGTGATCAGGCCATAAAAGGCGCTATCGTCGGCGACGACGGCCGTCAAGCCCCGGTCCAGGGTGGCGCGCAGGGCGGGCAAGCCGCTCGATGGCGCCAAGATTTCGAGCTGCGTCGTCATGGTGGCGCCCACCAGCGATGCGAAATGCGCGGCGTCGCCCGACACGTGCAACAGCAAGTCCGATTCGTCGAGGATGCCGACCAGCTGGCCGCCGTCGATCACGGGCAGCTGCGCCAGGTCGCTCGAGCGCATGCGGTTGAAGGCGGTGAGCAAGGTGTCGCCGGGCGCCACGCTGACCACGTCGCCCTCGTCGTAGCGGCGCCCGATCAGGTCTCGCAAGTCGCCCGACACGGCCCGCTGCAACAAGCCCTGGTCGCGCATCCAGCCGTCGTTATAGACCTTTGACAGGTAGCGTGTGCCCGTGTCGCAGACAAAAGTGACGACGCGCTTTGGCGTGGTCTGTTCGCGGCAGTATTTGAGGGCGGCTGCCAGCAGCGTACCGGTGGACGAGCCGCCGAGGATGCCTTCGGCGCGCAGGAGGGCGCGCGCGCTGTCGAAGCTTTCCTGGTCGCTGATGGTATAGGCCTGCGTGACGCTGTCCATGTCGGCAATCGAGGGAATGAAGTCTTCGCCGATACCTTCCACGGCCCACGAGCCGCTCGTGTCCGACACCTTGCCCGTGTCGATGTATTCGGTGAGGATGGAGCCTTGCGGGTCGGCCAGCACGAATTCGAGCTTGGGCTGCACCTTGCGGAAGTAGCGCGTCAGGCCCGTCAGGGTGCCGGACGAGCCGACGCCGACGACGATGGCGTCCACGTCATGGCCGCTTTGCTCCCAGATTTCGGGAGCCGTCGTCGTTTCGTGGGCCAGCGGATTGGCCGGATTGTTGAACTGGTCGGCGAAGAAGGCGCCCGGCAGGTCGCGCGCCAGGCGCGCCGCGTAATCCTGGTAGTACTCGGGATGGCCCTTGCCCACGTCCGAGCGCGTGGTGTGCACTTCCGCGCCCAGGGCTTTCAGGTGCAGCACTTTTTCCGTCGACATCTTGTCGGGCACGACGAGAATCACGCGGTAGCCCTTGATGCGGCCGACCAGGGCCAGGCCGATGCCGGTATTGCCGGCTGTCGCCTCGACGATGGTGCCGCCCGGCTGCAAGCGGCCGTCGGCTTCGGCCGCTTCGATGATGGACAGGCCGATGCGGTCCTTGATGGAACCGCCGGGATTTTGCGATTCCAGTTTCAGGAACAGCTGGCACAGGCCCGTGTCGAGCCTGGTGACTTCGACCAGCGGGGTATTGCCGATCAGCTTGTATAGCGCTGGCGGCTGGGATGGGGATGGCATTCGATCATTCATGGTGGCTCCTGTCAGAGAAACAGCCGCTCCGGATTGTGTCCCGAGCCGCCTTCCGTGCCGCGCAGTGTAGGCGGGTGGACGGGTGCGGCGAACGAATGTTTGCATGCTTGCATATGCGTCCTGCGCATATAGCCTGCAGCGCGCGTGATTCGAGTATGCGCCGTTTTTCGCCCGCTTGCCGCGCCAAAGGCACGCGTATTAAGCTGCCGCAAGCCCATCATTGCGATTTATAATCACGCCTCGAAAAGATACTAAACAGTATCCTGAAAAACCAGACAAACAGGGCAGGCGGCAGTGGCAAAACTTTATTTCCGGTATTCCGCGATGAACGCGGGCAAGTCGACGGCCTTGTTGCAGGTCGCGCACAACTATGAAGAGCAGGGCCAGCAGGTGCGCCTGTACACGGCCGCCATCGACAGCCGCTATGGCGTGGGCAGAGTCACGTCGCGCCTGGGGCCGCAGCGTCAGGTCGATATCTTCCATGCCGACACGAATTTCCTCAACGATATTCCCCAGGTGGCCTGCCTGCTGGTCGACGAAGCGCAATTTCTCAGCACGGCCCAGGTGCAGCAACTGCACCAGCTGGCGCAAGTGAAGGGTGTGCCCGTCATCTGCTACGGCTTGCGCACGGATTTCAAGGGCGAACCCTTCCCCGGCTCGGCCTATCTGCTGGCGCTGGCCGACGATATCGAGGAATTGAAGAATATCTGTACTTGTGGCAAGAAGGCCACGATGAACATCCGCGTGGACGAGCAGGGCCACCGCATCAAGGAAGGCGAGCAGATCAGTATTGGCGGCAACGAGAGTTACCGCCAGGCGTGCGGGCGCTGTTTCTACTCGTAAATTTACTCGGCGACGGGCATTCCGACATCGGCATCGTCCGAGAGCGCCAAATCGCCCCGTTCGAAGGCGGCGAGGATGTCATTCGCGCGCGCCACGTCGTGTTCACGCACCAACACGCGGGCGCCGCCGATGGCGGCCGCCAGCAGCATGTCGGCCTGCATGTGCTGGTCGTCCGTCAGCAGCACGTCGATGCCGGCCGCTGCCAGGCAGCCGCGGATGACGTGCGCATCCGTGGGTATCATCAGCCGGGCAATCAAAACATAGTCGTCGTGCATGGTGCCTCCTGGCAAGGTGGATTCGTCCCCATCTTAGCATCAGGCTTGAAGTTACAGCTTGAACACGCCCACCACCTGGTTCAGTTCCTGTGCCTGCTCCTGCAAGGGCGTCGGCGGCCGCAGCCGCTTCTTCCACCAGGGCCGCGTTCTGCTGGGTCACCTGGTCCATCTGGGCGATGGCCTGGTTGACTTGTTCGATGCCGCTGCGCTGCTCTTCGCTCGCCTGCGCGATTTCGGCCATGATGGTGCTCACTTGCTGCACGCTGGCCACCACCGTGTCCATGGTGGCGCTGGCCTGGCTCACTTGCGCATGGCCCAGGTCCACCGTGCTGGCGGACGCCTGGATCAGGTCCTTGATGTCTTTCGCTGCTGCCGTCGAGCGCTGCGCCAGGGTGCGCACCTCGGTGGCGACGACGGCAAAGCCGCGTCCCTGTTCGCCGGCCCTGGCCGCTTCTACTGCCGCGTTCAAAGCCAGGATATTCGTCTGGAAGGCGATGCCGTCGATGACACCGATGATGTCGGCGATCTTGCCCGAGGAACTGCGGATGGCGTCCATGGTGCTGGCCACCTGCGCCACGGCCGCGCCGCCTTCGGCTGCCAGGCTGGACGAGTCGTGCGCCAGCCGGCTTGCCTGCTGCGCGTGATCGACGTTCTGGCGCACGGTGGAACTGAGTTCTTCCATCGAAGCAGCCGTTTCTTCCAGCGAACTGGCTTGCTGTTCCGTGCGGCTCGACAGATCCAGATTGCCGTTGGCGATTTCACCGGACGCCGTGGTGATCTGCCCGGCGCTGCCGCGCACATTGCTGACCACTTGCGACAGGTTGTCGCTGATGCGGTTCATGGCGAGCAGCAGGCGGCCGATTTCGTCCAGGCTGCTGGTATCGAGGTGCACCGTCAGGTCGCCGGCGGCAATCTGCGCGGCGGCCGTTTCGGCGGCGGCCAGCGGGCGCGACACGAGGGTGCGCACCAGCCAGTACAGCAGCAGGGCGAAGACGAGCAGGGCGATGAAGCCGGAAATGGCCAGCTGGTTGCGCATCTGGCGTGCTTCAAGAGTGATTTCGTCCGTGAACGTGCCGCCCGCGATGATCCAGTGCCAATCCTTGAATTGACGGTAATACAGCTGCTTTTCGCGCGCGAGGGCAGCCGTTTCGCCCGGCGCCGTCCAGGTATAGCGCATGGCGCCGTTTTTTTGCGCCAGCATTTCCTGGATGAACATCCGGCCATCGCTGGCCTTGAACTCGAGCGCGCTCTTGCCTTCGCTGTTCGGATGCAGCACCAGGTGGCCGTAATTGGCGCCGGGGGCCGTGTCGACGATATAGATGTAGCCCGTCTGGCCGATCTTGACCTGGCGAATCTTCTCTTTCAACATGGCCAGATTCTTGCTGATGTCCAGACCGATGAACAGCACGCCTACCACCTTGCCGGCCGCATCGCGCACGGGGTCGTACTGGGTGATGTATTGTTTGCCAAACAGTGTTGCCATGCCAACGAAGCGCTGGCCGGCGCGCAGCGGCGCATAGCTGGGGTGATTGTGGTCGAGCTGGGTGCCGATGGCGCGTTCGCCATCCTGCTTTTTCAGCGAGGTGCTGATGCGCACGAATTCATCGCCGTTGGCGGCAAAAATGGTGGCGATCACACCCGTCTGGGCCGTGTAGCGGTCGACCAGGGCCGTGTCGAGGTTGAGTACCTTGCCGCCGTTGGCGAGGGCAGGTGTGGCTTTGCCGGCCACGGCCACCATGGCGCCCGTGTCGACCGTGAACGGGCCGGGAAATTCGGCCGCGAACAGGCGCGCAAAGCTGGCCGCCTCGTTGACCATGGCGGTATGAAACACTTCCGTGGTCGTCATGACGCTATTGAGTTCGCTGGTGACGGCCGCTTCGGCGCGCTGTTCCAGGGCAGACGAGGTGCGGATACTGATCAAGGTCGTCAGGCTGGCGAGAATCAGGCTGACCAGGGCAAACGTGAAGACGGTAATTTTGCCGCCGACACTCCAGTGGCGGGGGGAGAAGGAAATTGTAGGCATAGTGTGAGTCTGGCAAAGGGTAATCAGCTCGGCCATTCCTGGTCATGACATGACACGCGGGGAGGGGATCTGGTGGGGAATGCGCTTGAAACGGAGGCGCGCCGGCTTGGGGCCGCGCACAGGCAAGCTGAATTTCAGGGCGCGATGATAGCATGTCGCTTGCGTTTTGTTACTAAGTGTTTCCCGCAAGAATCATTTTTTTCGCGTAAAAACATCATCTGCATCAAGGATTGCCGCAACGTCCCATTGACTTTTTGAATTTCAGTTGGGCATGTTGGTATCCATCGCTGACAGACGATGCGATTTTTGTCACGAATGTTTCACTTTGTAATGAATGAGACGCCGCCTTTAATTCGCGTTTAAGCTTCCAGGAAGAAACTGATATTCCATGGGAGACTGCCATGCCGTATCCTGTAGAATAATATGCAGACCAGTCGTGTATTCCCCTTACTGTCTTGCTGGCTGGCGCATGCTTATCTGCGCCGCCTGGAATTGATTCAACTAATTTTCGGAGAAGCCGATGAAGAAGCAAATGATGCTGGTCACCCTGGTGCTTGCCCTGTCAGCCCACGCTGGCGCAGCCCAGACGGACAAGAGCGCCGCTCCTCCGCTACCCATGAAGCCGCTGGCCCAGCAAACGCAGGCCGCCTTGTGGGCCTCGCGCGTATTGACGCGCGTCCATTACAAAGCCATGCCGCTCGACGACGCCATGTCGGAAAAAATCTTCGACCGTTACTTCAAGTCCCTAGACGCGGAAAAACTGTTTTTCGTGCAGGCCGACGTCGACCGTTTCGCACCGCTGCGCACCAAGCTCGATGACGCCATCATCAATGAAGACCTGACGGCGCCGTTTGCCATCTACAACCTGTACCAGCAACGTTTCGACGAGCGCATGGCGTATGCGCGTGAATTGCTGAAAACCAAATTCGACTTTACGGCCGACGAGAGCTACCAGCTCGACCGCGAAAAGGCTGCCTGGCCGAAGAACGACGAGGAAGTGCGCGACCTGTGGCGCAAGCGCGTCAAGAATGACTGGCTGCGCCTGAAACTGGCGGGCAAGGAAGACAAGGCCATCCGCGAGACCCTCGACAAGCGCTATGAAAGCTACACGACCCGTGCGCGCAAGCTCAACAGCGAAGACGTGTTCCAGATCTTCATGAACTCGTACGCCATGTCGATCGAGCCGCATACTAATTACCTGGGCCCGCGCGCCTCGGATAATTTCGACATCGCCATGCGGCTGTCGCTCGAAGGCATCGGCGCCGTGCTGCAGACGCGCGATGAATACACGGTGGTGCGCGAGGTCGTGCCGGGCAGCCCGGCCGGCTTGTCGGGCAAGCTGAAAGTGGGCGACCGCATCGTCGGCGTGGGGCAGGGCGAAAGCGGCCCCATCACCGAAGTGCTGGGCATGCGCATCGACGACGTGGTGCAGCTGATCCGCGGCGCCAAGGATTCCGTGGTGCGCCTCGACATCCTGCCGGCCGACGCCGGCCCGGATGCCAAGCACGTGGTCTTGCCGCTGGTGCGCAAGAAAATCAGCATGGAAGAGCAGGCGGCGAAGAAATCGATCATCGAAGTGCGCGACAACGGTGTCAAGCGCCGCATCGGCGTCATTTCCTTGCCGACGTTCTACCAGGATTTCGAAGCGCGCCGCCGTGGCGACAAAGACTTTAAAAGCGCCACGCGCGATGTCAGCCGCTTGCTGGCCGAGTTGAAGAAGGATAAGGTCGACAACGTCCTGATCGACTTGCGCAACAACGGCGGCGGTTCGCTGAACGAAGCCGTTGAACTGACGGGCCTGTTCATCGACAAGGGGCCTGTCGTGATGCAGCGCAATGCCGAAGGCAAGGTCGACGTGGAAAGCGATACCAGTGCCGGCCTGGCCTGGGATGGCCCGATGGGCGTGCTGATCAACCGCGGCTCCGCTTCCGCCTCTGAAATTTTCGCCGCCGCCGTGCAGGACTACGGCCGTGGCGTCATCATCGGCGAAGGCAGCTTTGGCAAGGGCACGGTGCAGACCCTGTTCAACCTCGACCGTTTCGGCGGCAGCGAGAAAGCCCGTTTCGGCGAGCTGAAAATGACCATCGCCCAGTTCTTCCGCATCAATGGCGGCACCACGCAGTTGCGCGGCGTCACGCCTGACATCAAGCTGCCAGCCATGTCGGACGCGGAAAACTTCGGCGAATCGAGTTATGACAATGCCCTGCCATGGGTGGCCATCAAGCCGGCGTCCTACATGCCGACGGGCGACCTGAAGGAGATCGTGCCGCTGCTGGACAAGAAACATGATGTGCGCGTGGCCAAGGACAAGGATTTCCAGTATTTGCTCGATGACATCGCCCTGGTCGTCAAGCAGCGCAAGGAAAACCAGATTTCGCTCAATGAAACCGTGCGCCGCAAGGAGCGCGATTCCCAGGAAGCGCGCGCCAAGGCCCGTGAAAAACGCCTGATCGCGCAGATTTCGAATCCTGCCGACGACCTGGTGGTGATTCCGGATCCGAAAGACGTGCTGAAGGGTGCGAAAGCGGCCAACAAGACGGCCAAGCAGATCGCCGCCGTGAAGGGCGCCCTGCGCACCGACGACGGCTTGCAGGGTGACGAGCGCGCCCTGAGTGCCGAACTGGACGCCGAAACGGCCGCCAAGAGCGCCAAGGACGTGCTGCTGAACGAAGCGGCGCGCATCCTGGCCGACGAAGTGGCGCTGATCAAGGCCGATACCCGCATGGCGGCCAAGGTTTTGCCGTATGGCGCGGACACCAAGGCGACGCCGGTGACGGCAGCGAAGTAAGGCTTTTCGCGCAGTAGAAAGCCGGTTCCTTGCGGAGCCGGCTTTTTTTTCACCTTCATCAGTTATCTGTTTGGCGTATTTCTATCATTCCAACAATCAATTGGATAGATATGCCGCGATGCAGCATAATGCATTTGTCTCCTCTATTCTCCTCCAAGAAAATAGATTCAGCCCGCTCCTTGTAGCGGGCTTTTTTTTGCCTCAGATTTTGTGCGTGGGCAGTTGCACGTCGGGCTGGGCAGCCAGCAGGGCAGTGATCCAGCCGGTAAACGCCTGCAGCTTGGGCGTGGCCAGCCGGCCTTGTGGCGTCAGCAGCGACATGGGCATCGGCGTCGGCGGGTGATCCGCCAGCACGGCCACCAGGGCGCCGCTGTCGAGGTGCTGGCGCACCTGGTACATGGCGGCCTGCGCCAGGCCCAGCCCTTGCAGCGCGCAATCGACGCTGGCGTCCGCATCGTTGACGGCGATGGGGCCGGCCATTTGCACGCGCACGACCTCCTTTCCTTGCAGGAAATCCCAATCGAAGGCGCGTCCCGTGCGGCCCGAGTAATGCATGATGCCCCGGTGCGCAGCCAGGTCGGCAAGGGTGTGCGGCGCGCCATGCTGCGCCAGGTAGGCGGGCGAGGCGCACGTGGCGAAGCGCATCAGGCCGACCTGCTTGCCGATGAAGGCGGAATCTTGCAAGGTGCCCACGCGCAAGGCGCAATCGATGCCTTCCTGCGTCAAGTCGACCAGGCGGTCCGTCAGGCTCAGCTGCAGTTGCACGTCCGGATAGGCGGCGTGGAATTGCGCGATATGGGGCATGACGAGGCGCCGGCCTACCGTATTGGGCAGGTTGATGCGCAGCAAGCCGCGCGGTTTTTTCGCGTCCGGACCACGGAAGGCCAGTTCCGCCGTATCGACGGCCTTCAGGATATCGAGACAGTGGCGAAAGTACTCGGCCCCTTCCGGCGTCAGGGACAAACGGCGCGTGGTTCGCTGCAGCAATTGCGTGCCCAGGTAGGCTTCCAGCTTTTGCAGGGTGGCCGTCAGCGCGGCGCGCGGCAAATTCAATGTTTCGGCCGCCTTGGAAAAACTGTTGGCTTCAACGATGCGCACGAAGGTCTGCATGGCCTTGATCTTGTCCATCGTGATTGTTCATCTTATGTGAAAAGTGTAGGGGGATTATGCCCTAATTATCTTTGTCACAGTTTTGCCTAGAATGGTCGCATCCCTACCGAACCGAGGAAACAATATGAACAAGGCCTCATCTTCTGCTCCCCACGACATTTCGCCCGCCATGGTGCTGCTGCTGGCCATCGCTTCCGGCCTGATCGTGGCCAATCTGTATTACGCGCAAACCCTCGTCGGGCCCATCAGCGCCTCGACGGGCCTGTCGGCCAAGGCTGCCGGGCTGATCGTCACCCTGACACAAGTCGGCTATACCCTTGGCCTGCTGTTTGTCGTGCCCCTGGGCGACTTGCTGGAAAACCGCCGCCTGATCGTCACTGCCTTGCTGGTGACGGCCACGGCCCTGGTCGTGGCGGCCCTCTCCACGGGCGCCGTGGTGTTCCTGGCCGCCGCGCTGGCCATCGGCCTCGGGTCCGTGGCGGCGCAAGTGATCGTGCCGTTTGCCGCCCACCTGTCGCAGGAAGCGACGCGGGGACAGACGGTGGGCAAGGTGGTCAGCGGCTTGTTGCTGGGCATCATGCTGGCCCGCCCCGTGGCGTCGCTGGTGGCGGCCCACGCCAGCTGGCACGTGGTGTTTGGCGGCGCCGCCGTGCTGATGGTACTGCTGGCGCTGGTGCTGCGCCGCGCCTTGCCCGTGCGTCAGCCCGTGTCGAGCATGCGCTATCCGGCCCTGATGGCATCCTTGTGGCATTTGCTGCTGGGCACGCCCGTGCTGCGCCGCCGCGCCGCCTATCACGCTGGCCTGTTTGGCGCCTTCAGCCTGTTCTGGACCGTCACGCCGCTGGTGCTGTCCAGCCCCGCGTTCGGCCTGTCGCAAACGGGCATCGCCATCTTTGCCCTGGTGGGCATGGCGGGCGCCGTTGCCTCGCCCATCGCCGGCCGCCTGGCCGATGCAGGCCACACTTTGCCGGCCACGGCCGCCGCGCTGGCGCTGGGTATCGTCGCGTTTGCCTTGCCGATGTTTGCGCCGGAATCGAAACACGTGGCGCTGGGGTTGCTGGTGGTCGCCTCCATCGTGCTCGACATGGGCGTGGCGGCGAACCTGGTGCTGGGCCAGCGCGCCATCTTCAGCCTGGGCGCGGAAGTGCGGGGTCGCCTGAACGGTCTGTATTTCGCCCTGTTCTTTGCCGGCGGCGCGGCCGGTTCGGCCATCGGCGCCTGGGTGTATGCCAGCTACGGCTGGCAAGCGACCTTGCTGACCGGCATGGCGTTTCCGGGCCTGGCCTTGCTGGTGTGGCTGGGAGAATTTTTGCCGCAGGCCACGCGCCGCACGGCTTGAAACCCTGATGGCGTCTCATTATCACTGACAGGAATTTCTATCATCATGAATATAAAGTGGCGTGATATGCCGCGATGCCGCATCATGCACTTGTCTCCTCTATCTCCTCCAAGGAAATAGATTCAGCCCGCTCCCGCAGCGGGCTTTTTTTTTGCCTGTTTACTTGTGAGGCATGCGATCGGCATCGCAAAAGCCATAGCCTTGGGAGTTACCGCACCAGCCAGTTTCCTTGCGGGGTTCCGATAGCGGGTTGCAATGAACAGTGCGAAAATTTGTTGGGAAATATGATTTTAATATGTCGCTTGAGATGTTTCGAGTGGGAAATTTACTATGCTCTGGCGGCGTTGGGAACGTGGCCGCAATGGCGCGATCCGATACATTTTCAATGAAGAGTACAGTTTCCTCTTCCCGGGCCTGGCACATGTGATTTTGGGTAAAGTCATATCTTTCAGCCGCTTTTATCATGAAAAGTTGTCCTTTGTTTGATATGCCCTGGATCACGGCCAGCGCTGCTGAATAACTTCCTGTGAAGCCGGAAATGGAAATTATAAAGAAGAAGAATACCCGTTTTGCTTCTTTTTTGAAATCAAAAATAAATAAGAGGGAAAGAAAAATAAATTCAAATATGATTGCCAGTGCGGCAAAGGCAAAGGAGCTGAATGAGAAGGCAACTATCAGAGTGGCGAGTCCAAAAGACAAGGGCATGTAGGACGGAGGAAATGGAAAGTTGGCCGCAAAGAAGTCGACTGCGCTGAGGCGCGAAAAAAATAATACATGCGGAAACGACCAGCGAAAGCAGCACTTTTGCCAGCAGGCTTTTAAAAATAGAATTCAGGGATAGTAATACCCACGCGATCGCAACTACGCCGCTCGCAAAAATGCCCGTCAGTGCCATCTGTATGAAAATGTAATTGACATAATCATCTGTTTCCTGAATGCGCAGATGCGATGCGAGAAAGGCGAAGCTTGTAGCTGTTGCAGTGAAAAAAATGGAAAGTAAGATGATGGTTTTTGGATTGGCGTATCTTGCGGCGATATTTTTGCCAAATTTTTCAATACCTGGATGTATTTTTTCTACGATTCTTCTTATGCAGGCCTTGTTTTCATGCAGCGCCATACAGATGAAAATAATTGCAAATGGCGGAGTGGTGAATAATGTCATTAGCGAAAGAATTGTGATTGATATTATTTTGACTATTTTCATTATTGTTATTTCCTGCATTTCAGCGGCGCCAGTGTTGGATGTTGGATGAGAAATTGCGATGGAATATAGCACGCATTATTCCGCATGAGCTGGCTAGGCCAGTGCTTGAGTGGGGAATTTTATTTATCCGTACATTTTCTGGCGAGGGCGGGAGGGCGAGGAATAGTTCGCTGTGATTGTGGCGGAGAATGTGCGAACAGGGATGGGGGATAAATAATTCCACCCATCCACTATTTTTAGCTGCGACAGCAGCGCATGGGATTCAGCGTGCGTTCGTCGCCGGCGTACTATCGCTGGCGCTGCTATGCTTAAATTACCACCAGATCCAGCGCCCGCATGAAGTTCGCCGCCTGCGCATGCGTGATGACGGCGCCCTTCAGCAGCGCCGCTTCGCTTAATTTGAAACCGTCGATATCGGCGCCGCGCAAGTCCGCGCCCTGGAACTTCGTTAGTTTGATCGTGGCATTGCGCAGGCTGCCGCCTTCGAAGACGGCGTCGCGGAAGTCGCAGCCGGCCAGGTAGGCGTCGGAAAAATCGAGCTGTTTTAAGGTCGCCTTGCGGAAGGAAAAGCCGCGCAGGTCGGCGCCCACCAGCAGGCTGTCTTCGAAAGTGAGGCCAAGGTGGGCCACTTCCTCGAACGAGGCGCCCGTCAGCTTGCAGCCACGGTAGGTGGCCGAGGCCAGCTTGGCGCGCCGCCATTTCGTGTTGTTCAGGTCGCAGCCTTCAAACGTGGCATCGACGGCGTCGACGGATTCGAAATCGGCGCTGCCCGCGCGGCAGCGGCGCCAGGTGCCGCGCGCCAGCTTACTGGCGAACAAGATGGTTTCGGCAAAGGTGCAGCGCTCGAAGGTGCAGCCTTGCAAATCGAGGCGCGACAAGTCTTCGCCGTCGAAGGCGCAATCGATGAAGTGGCGCACCTGCAGGGCCAGCTGCTGCTCGATGCCGGCGCGGTCCAGGGTCATGCCAGTTACTGCGGTGTCGTGTGTTGCCATCCGTCTCATTCCTAAAGTGAAGCAGGGGAGGGATGGCGCGGCGGGAAAATGCACGAACCAGAACACCTCCCCGGCTGGTGTAACAGCCAAGGGTCAGCGCCGTGGGTCCGCGTGGGCGGGAGCATGCCGGACGGTGCCGGGCACTTACCGGGTTACCAACCGGTGCGCTCATTTTCGATCAGCCTGCATTGTAACGGCTCTACAGCACCCTTGCCAGTGCTGGATAAAGCGGGTTAGTATCGTTGCAGGCGCACCCATTGCGCCAACGTCGCTCGGACGGATCCGGGCGCTTACGTATAGAGATACCATGACCGACAGCCAAGCTCCGCGCAGCTTTTCGCGCATCAATCGCCTTCCCCCTACGTCTTCAATATCACTGCCGAGCTCAAGATGGCTGCGCGCCGCCGTGGCGAGGACATCATCGACATGTCGATGGGTAATCCCGATGGCGCCACGCCGGCCCACATCGTGGACAAGCTGGTCGAGACGGTGAAACGCCCCGACACGCACGGCTATTCCGCCTCCAAGGGCATTCCCCGGCTGCGCCGCGCGATTGCACACTGGTACAAGAAACGCTACGAGGTCGACATCGACCCGGACAGCGAAGCCATCGTCACCATCGGTTCGAAAGAGGGACTGGCCCATTTGATGCTGGCAACACTCGACCGTGGCGACACGGTGCTGGTGCCGAATCCCAGCTACCCCATCCATATCTGGGGCGCCGTGATCGCGGGCGCCGACATCCGCTCCGTGCGCATGGGCCCGGGCGTGGATTTCTTTGCGGAACTGGAACGGGCCATCCGCGAAAGCTACCCGAAACCGAAGATGATGGTGCTGGGCTTTCCATCCAACCCCACCGCGCAGTGCGTGGAACTGGAATTTTTCGAGCGCGTCGTGGCGCTGGCGAAGCAGCACAATATTTTGGTGGTGCATGACCTGGCGTATGCCGACATCACCTTCGATGGCTGGAAGGCGCCGTCCATCATGCAGGTGCCGGGCGCGCGCGACGTGGCCGTCGAATTCTTCACCATGTCGAAAAGTTACAACATGGCGGGCTGGCGCATCGGTTTCATGGTCGGCAATGCGGAACTGGTGGCGGCCCTGGCGCGCATCAAGAGCTACCACGACTATGGCAGTTTTACGCCCGTGCAAGTGGCGGCCATTGCAGCGCTGGAAGGCGACCAAAGCTGCGTGACGGAAATCTGCGCCCAGTACCAGCGCCGCCGCGACGTGCTGGTCAAAGGCTTGCATGAAGCGGGCTGGATGGTGGAAAAACCAAAGGCATCGATGTATATCTGGGCGCATATCCCGGAAGCGTATCGCCACCTGGGCTCGCTGGAATTTGCCAAGCTGCTGCTGCAAAAGGCCAAGGTGAGCGTCTCGCCCGGCATCGGCTTCGGCGAATACGGCGATGAGTACGTGCGCTTCGCCCTGATCGAAAACGAGGCCAGGGTGCGGCAAGCATTACGCGGCATCAAGAATATGTTGCGTTCCGGCGAAGGGAAAACGGAAGCGGCAGTGTAAAAGTTGCCGCATGGAATGACATGTTGCCCGCAATATCACTGCTGCGTATTTCTGACATCACGAATATAAAGTGGATTTATATGCTGCAACGCGGCATCATGCATCTGTCTCCTCTATCTTCCTCCAAGGAAATAGATTCAGCCCGCTCTCGCAGCGGGCTTTTTTTTTGCCTGTATTTTTGCCTGACTATTTGGCTATCCCCCGCCATTTCCCGTGAACCGCCGTACCGCGACCTCCCACTGCTGCATCCGGCCAGCCGCCTCGTCGCGTCCGATGCTGGGCAAAAACGTCCTGTCGGCGCGCCAGTGCGACGCCAGTTCCTCCACGCCACGGTACTGGCCGATGGCCAGGCCCGCCAGGTAGGCTGCGCCCAGGGCTGTCGTTTCGATCACTTGCGGGCGCACCACGGAGATGCCCAGCAAGTCGGCCTGGAACTGCAGCAGCAGGTTGTTGGCGCAGGCACCGCCGTCGACGCGCAATTCCGTGATGGGCGCTTGTGCGTCGCGCGTCATGGCGCCCAGCAGGGCGGCGCTCTGGAAGGCGATCGCTTCGAGCGCCGCGCGGGCGATGTGGCCTACCGTGCTGCCGCGGCTCAGACCCAGGATGGCACCCTTGGCGGACGGCACCCAGTACGGTGCGCCAAGACCCGTAAACGAGGGCACGAAGACCACGCCGCCCGAGTCGGGCACGGAGGCGGCCAGGCCTTCCGCTTCTCCCGCGTGGCCGATGGCGCCCAGGCCGTCGCGCAGCCATTGCACTACGGCGCCGCCGATGAAGACGCTGCCTTCGAGCGCATACGCGGGCTGCGTGTCCACCTGACAGGCGGCCGTGCTGATCAGTCCATGCTGCGATTGCGCGCACTGTTCGCCCGTATTCAGCAGCAAGAAGCAGCCCGTGCCGTAGGTATTCTTGGCCATGCCCGGTGTAAAACAGGTCTGGCCGAACAGCGCCGCCTGCTGGTCGCCGGCGATGCCGCCGATGATGACGGGGCTGCCCAGTACTTCCGCATCCGTTTCGCCATACACGTGGCTCGAGGGATGGACGGACGGCAGCAGGCTGGCGGGAATGCCCAGCCAGTCCAGCAGCTGGGCATCCCAGCAGCCTTCATGCAGGTTCCACAGCATGGTGCGCGAAGCGTTGGTGACGTCGCTCACGTGCAGGCGGCCGCCCGTCATCTTCCAGGTCAGCCACGTATCGATGGTGCCGAAGGCCAGTTCGCCGCGCATGGCCCGCGCGCGCACGCCGGGCACGGCGTCGAGTATCCAGCGCAGCTTGGTGCCGGAAAAATACGGGTCGAGCACCAGGCCCGTCTTCGCGTGGATGGCGCCGGCCAGGCCGCGCACGCGCAAGTCCTCGCACAGCGCTTCCGTGCGGCGGTCTTGCCAGACGATGGCGTTGTACACGGGTTCGCCCGTGGCGCGGTCCCATACCACGGTCGTTTCGCGCTGGTTGGTGATGCCCAGTGCACCGAGGGCATCGGCCTGCAAGCCCGCCTTGGCCAGCACTTCGCGGCAGGTATCGATCTGGCTACGCCAGATCTCCATGGGATCGTGCTCGATCCAGCCCGGCTGCGGGAAGAGTTGGCGAAACTCGCGTTGCGCCACGGCAACGATGGCGCCTGATTCATCGAAGACCATGCTGCGCGAACTGGACGTGCCCTGGTCGAGGGCCAGCAAATACGTCATGCCGCCACCTCTTGCACCAAATGGGTAGCCAGCCATTGCTGCAGGCGCGCCTCGTCAGCGGGCGCGCAGCGCAGGCCCAGCTTGCTGCGCCGCCACAGAATGTCGTCGCTGCTCCTGGCCCATTCCACCTCGGTCAGATAGCACGCTTCGGCTTCGTACAGGCCGGGCGCCAGCTGCGCGCCCAGGTCGGCCATCGAGGTAGCGCCCGTCAGCAGGCGCGCGGCGCGGCTGCCATAGGCGCGCGCATAGCGGCGCGCCAGCGCTGGCGGCAGCCAGGCGTGGTCGCGCTGGAAGCGCGCGAGGAAGCCGTCGAAATCATGCCTGTCCACGAGTTGATTCGCCTGTTGCAAGTCGCCGCCAGGCAGCGGCGCGTGGGCCGTCCAGGCCGGGGCGCCATTCTCCAGCAGGGGCGCCAGCAGGCCCAGTGCTTCCTCGGCCAGCTTGCGGTAGGTGGTGATCTTGCCGCCCCAGATATTGAGCAGCGGCGCGCCCGTCGCCGCGTCGCCGCGCGCCACTTCCAGCAGGTAGTCGCGCGTGACGGCCGACGCGTTCTGCGCGCTGTCGTCAAGCAGGGGGCGCACGCCGGAATATGTCCACACGACGTCGGCGGGGCCGATCTCGCGCTTGAAATAGCGGTTCGCCGCCTGGCACAGGTAATCGATCTCCGCCTGGCTGATTTTGACCTTGCTCACTTCGCCCTTGTATTCCTCGTCGGTGGTGCCGATCAGGGTAAAGTCATTCTGGTAGGGGATGGCGAAGATGATGCGCTGGTCCGGGTTCTGGAAGATGTAGGCGTGCGGATGGTCGAACAGGCGCGGCACGATGATGTGACTGCCCTTGATCAGGCGCAGTCCTTGTGTCTTGCCGCCGCCGGCCGCGCCGGCAAACTGCGCCGTCCAGGGGCCCGCCGCATTGACGATGGCGCGCGCGCGCAAGGTCTTGCGCTGGCCATCCTCGGCTTGCAGGGTGGCGTGCCAGGCGTCGCCATCGCGGCGCGCATCGACGCAGGCCGTGCGCGTGAGGATGTGCGCGCCATGTTCCTGCGCATCGAGCGCGTTGAGCACCACCAGGCGCGCATCGTCGACCCAGCCGTCGGAGTACACGAAGCCCTTGCGGTAGCCGGCCTTCAGCGGCTCGCCTGCCGCATGGCGGTCCAGCGCGATGCCTTGCGAGGCGGGCAGGAAGGCCCGCTTGGCCAGGTGGTCGTACAGGAACAGGCCCGCGCGTATCATCCACGCGGGGCGCTGGGCGGCGTCGTGCGGCATGACGAAGCGCATCGGCCACATGATGTGGGGCGCGGCGCGCAGCAGCACTTCGCGTTCCTGCAGCGCCTTGCGCACCAGCTTGAATTCATAGTATTCGAGGTAGCGCAGGCCGCCGTGTATCAGCTTGGTGGATGCGGACGAGGTGTGCTGCGCCAGGTCGTGCTGTTCGCACAGCACCACGCGCAGGCCGCGGCCGGCCGCGTCGCGCGCGATACCGGCGCCATTGATGCCGCCGCCGACGACCAGCAGGTCGCAGTCGGGGGCAGGGAGGAAAAGCGGAAAGCGGACATGGAGGGTTCGTCTTGTAGTAGAAGGTAAAAAAGCTAAAAAAGCGCCGCGTCAGGCAGCCAGGGCCAGCACGGGCGGCAGCACCAGGGCCAGGCCGGCGATCAGCAGCAGGACGAAGACGGCGCGGCGCACCTGTTCGATGGGCAGGCGCGAAGGGTGGCGGCGCGCCAGCCACGTCAAGCCCATCACCAGGGGCAAGGCTTCCAGGGTCAGCCACAGGGCAGTCATGCTGAACTGGCCGTGGGCCAGCACGAGGGCCAGGCGCAGTACGGCATTCGCGGCGAACAGCACGATCAGCGAGTGGCGGATCATGTCGGCCGGCCATGGCTGGCGGTACAGCTGATACACCATGGGCGGGCCGGCGCTGGCGAACAGGCCGCCCATCACGCCGGACACGCCGCTGAAGAACAGGAACGAGGGCAGGCCGGATTGCTGCGCACGCGCGCTGGCGCGCAGCACCAGCATGAACGCGCAAATGACAATGGCGCAGCCGAGCAGGAAGCGCAGCAGTGTCACTTGCTGCGTGCTGAACCAGCCCAGCAACGCCACACCCACGCCCACACCCAACTGGCTGACGGCCAGTGCAGGGCCGAACACGGGCCAGGCCAGCTGCGGACGCGTGCGGCCAAACGTGATGGCTGCATTGACCAGCACCAGCACGCTGACCACGTTGGCCACGTCGCCCAGGCTGGCCAGGTGCAGCACGGCCGTCAGGCCCAGCAGAATCAGGCCGAAGGCAAAGCCCGTCAAGTTCTGCGCGTAACTGGCCAGTGCCACGCAGGCCAGGAACAGCAGATGCGACACCACGCTCATGCCAGGCTCATTTCGCCAGCGACAGGAAAAAGTCCTGCTGCGCGCAGCCGCGCCGCACGAACACGGGCGGCTGGCCCAAAGGCGCATCGACTTCCACGCGCTGGCCGCCCTCGAAGGCGGCGCCGCTCCACAGGTGGATCCAGGCGTCGCCCTGCGGCAGGTAGGCGCTCCAGCGCGCAGCGCCCGCCGCATGCACGGGCGCCACCAGCAGGTCGGGGCCGAACAGATACTGATCCTGGATAGCGTAGGTGGCGCGGTCGTGCTCATAGTGCAGGAACAGGGGGCGCTGCAGCGGCAAGCCGCGCGCCACGGCATCCTCGGCCAGGGCGCGGATGGTGGGCGCCAGCGCCACGTGCAGTTGCGTCATGCGGGCGAAGTGGCGGAACACGTCTTCATCCTGGTAGAACTGGAAGTTTTCGTCCGGGCGGTTGCCTTCGTGCGTGCGCATCATCGACGTAAATACGGCGATCTCGGTCCAGCGCTGGAACAGCTCCGCCGTGCGCAGGTTGCCGAACAAGCTCGTGTAGCCACCGATGTCGCTGTGGTGGTAGGCGTTGCCCAGCAAGCCGGACGACAGGGCGCCGCAGATCACCGTTTGTAAACCATCGTGGCGGCTGAAGTCGACGGACTGGTCGCCCGCCCACAGCAGCGGGCAGTGCGCCTGCACGCCCGTGTAGCCAGCGCGCATGAAGAAGGTGGCGTCGCCCGTCTTGCCGGCCCGTTCGATGGCGAGCGCATTGACTTCGGCCCACAGGGTCGGCCAGGCATTGTGCATCAGGCGCGCATCGACGCCATTGTGCAGGCGCAGGTCGATCGGCAGGTATTCGCCAAAGTCCGCCATCCAGCCGGAAAGGCCGAAGTCGAGCATTTCCTGGCGCAGTATGCGTTCCTCGAACCACAGCGCGGCGGCCGGGTTGGTGAAGTCGACGACGCCGCAATCGAATTCACCGAAGTCCACCAGGTAGGCGCCGCCATCCATGGCCGTGGCCAAAAAGCCTTGCTGCAGCGCTTCCTGGTACAGGCTGCCGTCGTTGCACAGGTAGGGATTGACGTAGCCGAGGAAGCGGATGTCCTGTTTTGCCAGGTCGGCGATCCAGTTTTTCAGGTCAGGATAGCGCTGCGGCTGCCAGCGCCAGTCCCAGAACAAGCGCTTGCCGAACGAGGTCTGGCGCAGCCCCACCCAGTCTTCGCACCACAGGGCGCTGACGGGCAAGCCATGTTCCTGCGCCTGCGCCAGGATGGTACGCGCGTGGTCCTCGCCCCCTTTCAGGCCCAGCATGACGCCATTTTGCAGCCAGGCGGGGAGCAGCGGCTGGCGTCCGAAGCGCTGCGACACTATGCCGACCAGGTCGACGAAGGAGTCGGCCAGCATGAATTCCAGGCGCTCGGGCATGGCCCAGAATTGCAGTTCGTGGAAATCCGGCTGGCGGAAATCGAAGTCTGCATACGCCGTCGTTTCCGCATGCAGGCAGTAGCGCTGCGAAGAGATGAAGCTCGGTTGCGGATAATTCGTGTGATAGTAGTCGCCGCCCGACTTGGACGTCACGTCCGCCTGCCACGTCAAATGGGTCGACTTGTCGCGGCCCACGCCCGGCTCCGACGTCCACAAGGGGAAGTGGCGGCCGCGCAGGTCGAAGTACGACATTTGTTCGCCGCAGCCCCAGACATGCTCGTCTTTCTCTGCGGGCAGGCGCAGCCACAGGCGGTTCCAGCCCGGCGCCGCGTATTGCACCACCACGTGCACGCCATGCGGCGTCGCTTGTACGGACAAGACCAGTTGCGCAGCGTCACCTGCATGGCGCGAAAAACTCAGGCTGGCGCTGTCGCCTTCCTGCGTGACGGCCAGCACGCGCAGGGCGTTGCGCTCTTCGACGTAATCCTCGATCTCGAAGTTGCCGCGGTACATTTCCATGCTTTCGCGGCCCTGGCCGACGAACACGCATGGCGCATCGGCAGCGTGGCGCAGCAGCAAGCGGCCGGCGCAGCGCAGGGCAAGGCTGTCATTTTCCTGGTGTAGTGTGTACTGCATGACGATCAACTCCTGTGAAAACCGGCCGCCCGCATGGTGGTGCGTGGGGCGGACCGGCGGTGCATCAACAAATAAGCACTAATTAAAAGACGAGGAACATGCCGGCGGTCAGCTCGACGGGGCTGTAGCCGAAGTAGTTATTGTCCCCCCGGAACTGCAATACGCCCAGCTTGGCATGGCTGTTGTTGGCGATGCGCGTGGCGTAGGCGTAGAACGACAGGGTAGGCTGGAAGTTGTACAGGTAGCCCAGCGAGTAGGCCGTCGATATCGGCTTGCCCACGCCGTCGCCCGTGTTCGCGCCGAAAGCACCCCTGGCGTTGGCGCCGTCATAGCTGATGTGCGCCAGGCTGCCCTCGATGCGGTGCTTGCCGAGGTCGTAGGCGCCCGACACGCCAAAGGCGTCGGCCGCATAGCCGCCCGCATTCGACACGCGGTAGGAGGTATAGGAGCCGCCCAGGGTGAAGTCGTTCCACTTGTAGCGCGCGCCGACAATGTCCGTGACCTGGTTGCGCTTGATGAAATTGGGCGTGCCGGCCGTGCTGATGTCGTTGCTCTGCTGGTAATCCATGTGCGCATAGCCGAGGAACAGATCGCCTTTCTTGTACAGCACGTTGGCGGCCCAGCTGCGGCCATCGTTTTCCAGGTCGGTGGCGGAAGACGCCTGCTGGCCGGCCGAATACGACACTTCCGCCGAGACGTTGTTCCAGGTGGGGCTGCGGTAGCGCAGGGCATTGCCGTAGAACAGGGCCGTGCCCGAGTTGTTGCCCGCCAAACTAGTCGTCTTGCTGGCGTTGCCCGTCACGGGATCCTTCAGGTAGCGGCCCAGGGATTCAGGGCGCGTGAGCGAGAAAAGGGCGCTGAAGTCGTTGGCGCCATAGTTGTGCGCCGAGGCAAGGTCGGCCCCCAGCGAGACCCAGAACGGCGCCATGTACATGGTGCCGCCTTCGATCGAACCCCAGGTGGTCGAGGCAAAACCGACGGTGGAACCGCGGTTGAACAGCACGGACGAGGTGGTGTTGTTTTGCGTGCCGCCGCCCGCATTGCCGTTGAACAGGTTCAAGCCAGTCTCGACGCCGAAGATAGCCTTGTATTCATCGCTGAAGACCCAGGCGCCCGTGAGGCCCAGGCGGCTGGCCATCTCGCCCTGGTTCAGGCGGTGGTTGCTCAGCTGGCGCCCGCTGGCATCCTTGCCGCGCGAGATCGTATAGCCGATGTCGCCACGGCCGTAAAGTTTCCAGTTGAAGCCGGTGACGGGTTTCACGGCCGCCGCCGCCGGTGCGGCAGCCATCGCTGCTGCTGGCGCTGGCTGGGCCGCTTTCGCTTCCATCTGCGCTACCCGGTCCTGCAGCTGGGCCAGCATGGCTTTCATATCGCTCAGTTCGTCGGCCTGCACGTTAGCGCTAACAAATGGCGCCGCGAGAAGCACGCCGGTGATGGCCGCGGCCAATGTGGTTTTGCGTAAAGTCGTTTGCATGATCCTGTCTCCTGTGTTTTTTATGAGTATGGTTGCTGATCCCTGCCTTGCCTACCTTGAAATAATCAAATTCCTCCCATGCACAAATATTTGATATCGAGGAAGTCGTCCATGCCGTAATGCGAGCCTTCGCGGCCCATGCCTGAATGCTTGACGCCGCCAAATGGCGCCATTTCATTGGCGATCATGCCCGTATTGATGCCGACCATGCCCACTTCCAGTTCTTCCGCCACGCGCCAGACTCTGCCCAGGTCGCGGCTGTAGAAATAGCCGGCCAAGCCGAATTGCGTGGCGTTGGCCATGGCGACGACTTCCGCTTCCGTGCCGAAGCGGAACAAGGGCGCCAGCGGGGCGAAGGTTTCCTCGGTGGCCACCAGCATGTCGCTGTTCGCTTCCAGCACCACGCTGGGCTCGAAGAAGCTGCCGCCCAGCGCATGGCGCTTGCCGCCGATGGCCAGCTTGCCGCCCTTGGCCAGCGCGTCGGCGATATGCTGCTCGATCTTGCGCACGGCGTTTTCATCGATCAGCGGGCCTTGCGTGACGCCTGCTTCCGTACCGGCGCCCAGTTTCAGTTCGGCCACCTTGGCCACCAGGCGGGTGGCAAAGTCGTCGTAGATGCTGTCCTGCACATAGATGCGGTTGGCGCAGACGCAGGTCTGGCCGCTGTTGCGGTATTTCGACACCAGCACGCCTTCAACGGCCGCGTCGATGTCGGCATCCTCGAAGACGATGAAGGGCGCGTTGCCACCCAGTTCCAGCGACAGCTTCTTGATGGTGCCGGCCGCTTCGCGCGACAGCCAGGCACCCACTTCCGTCGAACCCGTAAACGTGATCTTGCGCACCAGGTCGTTGTGACACAGTTCCGTGCCGATCGCCTGCGCCGCGCCCGTCACCACATTGAACACGCCGGGCGGCACACCGGCGCGCAGCGCCAGTTCGGCCAGCGCCAGGGCCGACAGCGGCGTTTGTGACGCCGGTTTCAATACCATGGCGCAGCCGGCCGCCAGGGCAGGGCCGGCCTTGCGCGTGATCATGCCGTTCGGGAAATTCCATGGCGTGATGGCCGCGCACACGCCGATAGGCTGCTTGATGACGACGATGCGCTTGTCGTTCGACGGCGGCGCGATGACGTCGCCATACGCGCGCTTGCCTTCTTCGGCAAACCATTCCAGGTAGGCCGCGTTCGAGACGATCTCGCCCTTCGCTTCGGCCAGCGACTTGCCCTGCTCGGTGGTGAGTATCAGCGCCAGGTCGTCGGCGTGCTGCAGGATCAGCGCATGCCAGGCGCGCAGCACCGTGGCGCGCGCCTTGACGGTCTGCTTGCGCCACAGCCGGAAGGCCACATGCGAGGCGGCGATGGCGCGCCGCGTCTCGGCCGCCCCCATGCGCGGCACCGTGGCGATCACTTCGCCCGTGGCGGGATTGGTGACGGCGATGGTGGCGCCGTCATCGGCGTCGCACCAGGCGCCGTCGATCAGGCATTGCTGTTTCAACAGGCTTGCGTCTTGCAGGTTCAACATGAGGGTTCTCCTTGAATGGGGGGATGCGGCTTATCCGGCGACTGAGACCTGGGCCAGCCCCGCGTCGACGATGATGTTCTGGCCCGTGATGCCGTCCGAATCGTCGGCCGCCAGGAACAGGGCCGTGCGCGCCACGTGGCCCGCATCGAGCCGGTATTTCAGGCATTGCAGTTCGATGAAACGCCGGTCTTCCTCCGGGTCGCGCCATAGCGCGGCCTGGCGGTCCGTGGCGATGGCGCCCGGCGCGATGGCGTTGACGCGGATATTCTGTTCGCCCAGCTCGCGCGCCAGGGTGCGCGACATGCCTGCGATGCCGGCCTTGGACGTGGTGTAGCCGACCAGGTTGGGGCGCCCGCGCATCCACGAAATCGAGCCCAGGTTGACGATGGAACCGCCGCCGGCCGCCGCCATGCCGGGCGCCACCTGCTGGATGGCGAACACATGGTGTTTCAGGTTCAGGGCCAGGCAGTTGTCCCAGTATTCGGGCGTCAGTTCGGCCAGGCTGTGGCGGTCGTCGCGGCCCGCGTTATTGAGCAGCACGCGGATGGCGCCGAGGCGTGTTTCGACGTCGGCCAGGCTGGCCTGGTAGGCGGCGATGTCGCGGATGTCGCTGTACACAAAATAGGGCGCGTGGCGGCACAGGGGCGTCAAGCGCGCGGCCAGGGCGGCGCTGGCGTCGCGGTCGATGTCGCAAAAAGCCACTTGCGCGCCTTGCAGGGCAAAGTGTTCGACCAGCGCAGCGCCGATGCCGGAGCCGCCGCCGGACACGAAGACCACGCGGTCCTGCAGGCTGGGGTAAAGAGTGATGTTGGCGTTCATGCTGTCCTCAGGGTGTAGATCCGGGTATCAATCCCGGTAAAGGGGTTCGGGGCGGCCGGCCACGTCCAGGCGCACGGCAAAGAGCCCGCCGGCCTGCGGCTGGCGCGCCAGTTCGTCGTCATGCGCGCCTTCGCGCGCACTGGTGATGTACAGGGTGCGCAGGTCGGCGCCGCCAAAGGCGATCATGGTGGGGCGAGTGACGGGCACGCGCACGATGCCGATGATCTCGCCCTGCGGCGAGAAGCGCAGCACCCTGCCGCCTTCATATTGCGCGCTCCAGTAGCAGCCTTCGGCGTCCAGTGCCGCGCCATCGGGGCGGCCGCCATACACGGCTTCTTCGCCCTTGGCGGGCAGGCGGGCAAACACCTTGCGCTCGCCGACCTGGCCGCTGGCCGCGTCAAACGCGAAACGGTAGATCACGTGGTTCGGCGTGTCGGACTGGAACAGCGAGGCGCCGTCCGCCGCGAAGGCAAGGCCGTTGCTGACTTTGACGCCAAGAGCTTGTTGCGGCCCCCAGCCCAGGCGCGTGGCGCCTCGTTCCAGGCAAAACATGGCTGCCAGTTCCGTCGTGCGCGGCTCGTACATGGCGCCGGCCCAGAAACGCCCGGCGCTGTCGCAGCGGCCATCGTTGAAGCGCATGTCGCGGCTGTCGTAGGGCGCATCGGCCAGCTTGTCGAGCAAGCCTTCCTGCGGATAAAAGCGGTAGAAACCGTCGCGCAAGGCCGCCACCAGGCCGCTCTTTTCAGCCAGGGCGATGCAGCCCGGCTCGCACGGCACCCACCAGACGCGGTCGAGGCCCGTCGCCGGATCGTAGCGGTGCAGGCGGCGTCCGGCGATGTCGATCCAATACAGGCACTGTTCGGCCACGCTCCACAGCGGGCATTCGCCCAGCTGTGCGCGCGCATCGAGTAGCATTTCGGCTTGCCATTCACGCATGCTGCCACCCCTCAGTTTCTTGAATGGCCAGGCGCATGGCGATGTGCAAGGTCTCGCCGGGCGCCAGCAGGCGCATGCCCGTGTTTTGCGCACCGTGCGCGGCCAGCGCAAACGCATTGTTGGCGTGCGTGACGGGTTCGAGGGCAATGAAGCCGCGTTCATCGTTGGGTGCGAAGCACACGAGGTGGCGGCAGTTGTCGCTGGCCGACAGCTGCACGCTGTAGTCGCCGTAATACAGGCTGGCACGGCCAGTCCAGCCGCTGTAGCAATGGTCGCTGTGCCAGCCAGCCACCGGCTGCGGCGTGGCAAATGGCGACACTTGCGCCACGGGCGCGAGGCCAGCCGGCAAGTGGTCGGCGCCCATGCTCCACACGCCGTCCCATTGCGTCTGCAGGCGCAGGCCCGGCGCCAGCGGAAAGTAGGGGTGAAAACCCAGGCCTGCGGGCATGGTGCGCGTGTCGTCATTACGCACCGATAAAGTCAGGCGCAAGCCGGCAGCGTCGAGCAGCACGGTTTGCCGCGCTTCGCAGGCGAACGGCCAGTCGGCGTCGCCGCCATGCACCAGCAGCAGTTCGGCGCTGTCGTCCGCACGCGCCGCAACGTGCCAGGCGCGCTGCCAGCCAACGCCATGGATGCTGTGCGGCTCGGGCGGGAAATTGGCGCGCAACGCATACGTCTGTTCCTGCGCCTGCAGCACGGCGTTGCCGATGCGGTTTGAATATGGCGCCAGCGGGTAGCACGCCATCTGCCGCACGCTCGCAGCGGCCGGTTTAGCCGGCGCGGCGCGCAGAATGTCGCGCCCGCGCCAGCGGAAAGCCGCCAGCGCGCCACCCGTGGCCGGGTGGACGTCGGCGCGGCAGTCGCCGTGCGCAAGGGTGAAGGGGGACTGGTGGTCCATATTCAGCCCTTCAAGCCGCCCGAGGTCAGGCCGCTGACGACCTTTTCCTGGAAAATCACGATCAGCACGACGATGGGCACGATGGCCACCACCAGTGCCGCCGAAATGATCGGCCACGGGAAGGCAAATTCGCCTTGGTACAGCTGGATGCCGACGGGCAGGGTGCGGTAGGCCACGGCCGAATTCATCGACAGCGCCAGCAGGAACTCGTCCCAGGAATTCACAAACGCCAGGATGGCGGCCGTGGCCACGCCAGGGGCGGCCAGCGGCAGCACGATGCGCCACAGGGCGCTCAGCCGGGTACAGCCGTCGAGCATGGCCGCATTTTCGATGTCGCGCGGGATATCCTGGAAAAAGCTGACCATCATCAGGGTGCAGATGGGCAGGTTGAGCACCGTGTAGGGCAGCACGAGCGCCCAGTAGGAGTTCAGCAAGCCCAGGCTGCGCATGATCTCGAACAGCGGGACCATCAGGGTCACCAGCGGGAACATCGACACGCCGATGATGGCCGTCAGGATCAGGCCACGGAAACGCAGGCGCAAACGGGCGATCGCATATGCGGCCAGCGCGCTGATGAACAGGCTGAGCAGGGTCGACAGGCCGGCCACGATCAGGCTATTGGTGAGAAACGTCAGCAGCGGCTGGTCCTGGAAGGCTGAAATGAAATTGCCGATGGTCGGTTCGTGCGGCCAGTAGGTGATCGGCTTTTGCGTCAGTTCGCTTTCGGTCTTCAGCGAGGTAAACAGGATCCACAGGGCGGGGAAGACGCCATTGAGGATGACGATCGCGGCGGCGAACCAGCGCAGGCGCTTCGATGAAAACAGGCCGCTCATTCTTTGTCTCCTCTTACATATTTCAGATACACAAACGTGGTGGCCATTGACAGCAGGAACATGAAGACCGCCAGGGTCGAGCCGTAACCCACGTCGAGGTAATCGACGGTATTGGACTGGATATACATGGCCAGGGTCTTGGTTTCGTCGCCAGGGCCGGGCATGTTGTAGGGAATATCGAAGGACTGGATGGCTGTCAGGGTGCGGAAGATCAGCGCCACCAGCATCGATGGCACGAGCAGCGGCAGGGTCACTTCCGTAAATTGCTTCCACTTGCTGGCGCCGTCCACTTCGGCCGCTTCATACAGTGAGGCGGGAATGGTTTGCAGGCCGGCCAGCAAAATCAGCGCCATGAACGACGAGGTTTTCCAGATGGTCGTGATGCAGATGGCGGCCATGGTCAGCGCCGGCGAGTTGAACCAGATCTGCGGTTCCCAGCCCAGGCCGGGGATCAGCAGGTCGATGCGGCGGATGAGGTCGTTCACCAGGCCGTATTCGCTGTGGAAGAACCAAGCGAAGATCAGGCCGACGAAGGCCAGCGGCAAGGCCCACGGCAACAGCAGCGCCAGGCGCACGGGCCAGCGGTACTTGAACGGCATATTGGCCAGCATGGCCAGGCCCAGGCCCGCCACCAGCGCGCCCGGGACCGTCACGACGGTGATGATGACGGTGTTTTTCAGGGACTTCCAGAACAACGCGTCTTCCAGCGCCATCTTGTAGTTGTCCAGGCCCACGAAACTGGGCAGGCTGCCGCCGGACAGGCGGATGTCGAAAAAGCTGTTGTAGATCAGTTTGCTGACCGGGTAGGCCACGATCAGCAGTAAAAAGAGAATCGCCGGTGTCAGCAGGACCCAGGCCAGCGTCGTTTCGCTGGGGTCCGTGATGCGGCTTTTCAGGGTGCGTTGCCTCATGATTTCCTCGTCTGTTGCGGTGTGCGTATGCGTGTGCCGCCCGGGCCGCCGTCGTGGCGGCCGGGCTCGATCCCCTTAGCGCAGGATGCGCTTGACGCGGTTTTCGATCTCGCCCACGGCCGCCGCCGGCGTTTTTACGCCCGCCATCACGGCATTCGTGTTGACGCGCACGGCTTCCGACACTTCGCTGTAGCGCGGCGTGACGGGGCGCGAACGGGCGCTTTGCACCACCGGCAGGGCGTCGGCGAACCAGCCATTGGCGGCCAGCACTTCCTTGTCCTGGTAGACGGATGGATAGACGGGCAGGTTGGACGCCTTGATGGCCAGCTGCTTCGACACTTCCGGGCTCGACAGCCAACGCACCAGCTTGGCGGACGCTTCCTTGTTCTTCGAGAACGAGGACACGGCCCACTGCCAGCCGCCGATGCACGAAGCCGCCTTGCCGCCCGCCATGGCCGGCAGGCTGACGACGCCCACCTTGTCTTTTACGCTGCTGTCGGCGCCATCCTGGAAGTGGTTCCAGGCATAGCCCCAGTTGACGGCGAACAAGACGTTGCCTGCCTGGAATTCCTTGCGCGTATCGTCGGTGGCCACTTCGGCGATGTTCTTTTTCGCCACGCCCTGGTCGACCAGCTTGCGCCACATGGCCAGGCCCGCTTCCGCCTTGGGCTTGTCCAGGGTCAGCTTGCCATTCGTGACCAGTTCGCCGCCCTGGCTCCAGTACGGCAGCAAGAAGGTGCAGACGGCGCCTTCGATGGCTTTGCCCTGGAAGCTGATGCCTTGCAGTTCCGGATTCTTTTCGCCGGCCTGGATGGTGCGCGCCACGGTGGCCAGCTCATCCCAGGTTTTCGGCGGCGCCAGCTTGTATTTGGCCAGCAAGTCCTTGCGGTAGTAGAGGAACATGGCGTCGGCAAAGGCGGGCAAGGCCACGACCTTGTTGTCGACCATATTGGCTTGCTTGTAGGCGGGCAAGTACTGGCCCATGATCTTGTCGCGGTCGGCGCCCAGGTATTTGTCCAGGCTTTCGATCCAGCCGGCCGACGCATACTGTGCCGGGCGGATGATGTCGATCAGGAATACGTCCAGGGTCGTATCGCCGGCTGACAGCACCGTGTTCAGGTATTTCTGCTGCAGTTCCGGAGGTGGCGCCGCCCGTTTCCAGGTCGATCTTGACGCCGGGATTGGCGGCCATGAACTTGGCGAACAGTTCGCGCATGACTTCGGGGCGCTCCTGGCCGCCGACGAAAACCTTGACCGTTTGCGCGTGCGCGCCGGTGGCCAGGGCGGTGGTCAATGCGAAGGTGGCGCCGAGCGCCAGGACGAGGGATTTGATACGCATGATGTTGTCTCCTGTTTTTGGAATGTGTATGCCGGTCGTTCGCGGCTTATCGGGAGGGCAGTACCGCGCCCCCTTGCGGATCGAACAGATGGAATTTCTCCATGTCCAGCTGTACCGTGACTTGCTGGCCTGGCGCCAGGGCGAAGGTGGGCGGCAGGCGCGCCGTCAATTCGCCGCCTTCGCACTGGAAGATGACCAGGGTTTCCGCACCCAGCGGTTCGACCACCACAACTGTCGCGGCCAGTGCGGCGCTGGCGGTGCCGGCCGCTTCCAGGGTGATGTCTTCCGGACGGATGCCGAACTCCACCGCGCGGCCATCGAGCTTGCCGCACGCCGCCTGGCGCTCGGACGGCAGGGCGAGGCGCGCCGCGCCCAGTACGATGTCAAACTGGCCGGCGCCGTTGCGCGCCACCTTGGCGCCGAGGAAGTTCATCGGCGGCGAGCCCGTGAAACCGGCGACGAATTTCGACACGGGCTCGTTGTAGATCTGGTCCGGCGTGCCAACCTGCATGATGTTGCCGCCAGACAGCACGACGATGCGCTCGGCCAGGGTCATCGCTTCGACCTGGTCATGCGTGACGTAGATGGTGGTGGCGCCGATGCGCTGGTGCAGTTTCTTGATTTCCGTGCGCATTTCCGAGCGCAGCAGGGCGTCCAGGTTCGACAGCGGTTCATCGAACAGGAACAGCTTGGCCTGGCGCACGATGGCGCGGCCCATGGCCACGCGCTGGCGCTGGCCGCCGGACAGGGCGCGCGGCTTGCGGTCGAGCAAATGGTCGATTTTCAGGATGGTGGCAGCAGCGCGCACGCGCTGTTCGATTTCCGCCTTGGGAAACTTGCGCAGCTTCAAGCCAAAGCCCAGGTTGTCGAACACGGATTTGTGCGGATACAGCGCATAGTCCTGGAACACCATGGCGATATCGCGCTCGCGCGGCGGCAAGTCGTTGACGACCTGTCCCTCGATGGAGATAGTGCCGCCCGTGATCGACTCGAGCCCCGCGACCATGCGCATCAGTGTTGATTTTCCGCAACCCGAAGGGCCCACGAAGACGACGAACTCGCCTTGCTTGATTTCCAGGTCGATGCCATGAATGACTTCGACGCCGTTGTCGTACTTCTTGACGACCTTTTCCAGTTTTACACCTGACATGCTTGTCTCCAAAAGATGCGAATGACGCGTCTGAGCGCGCTACGTGCGTTACAACAGTGCGTTACAGCAGAATAATTAGTAGGCGCCCGTGTCGAGGGCTTTCGCCAGCGACGGTTTCAGGGCCGTGATGAAGGCATTGGCCTGGCGCATCATCATGCCCATGTCCGAAGCGATGGCCACGTAGTCATAGCCGTAACTGATGAAAGTGTGCACCATTTCCGGCGAGGGGCCGACAATGCCGATGGGTTTGCCGATGGCGCGGGCCCGGCGGGCAGCGTCGGCGATGGCCGCCTGCACGTCCGGGTGGCCGATATTGCCGATATGGCCCATCGCTGCCGACAGGTCACCGGGTCCCACGAACAGGGCGTCGACGCCATCGACGGCAGCGATCTCTTCCAGCTGCGCCAGGGCGGCCGGCGTTTCCAGCTGAATGATGAAAAACACGGCGCCGTTGGCGCGGGTGGCGTAGTCGGGTACGGTGCCATAGCGGCTGGCGCGGTGCATGGCGGCAAAACCACGCGTGCCGGCAATGGCCTGGCCCGGCTGCGGATAGCGGGTGGCGGCCACGGCGCTGCGCGCCTCATCGGCGTTTTCCACGAACGGGAACATCAGGGTTTGCGCGCCGATGTCGAGCGCGCGCTTGATCTGCACCAGGTCGTTCCAAGCCAGGCGCACGACGGGGCAGGCCGGCGTGCCGCCCACGGCTTGCAAGATCTGGTAGGCGTCCTGGTAGTCGATGGGCACGTGTTCCATGTCGAGCACCAGCCAGTCGAAGCCGGCGCAGCCCATGGCTTCGGCCGTGACGGGCGTGCCGGCCATCAGCCAGCTGCCCAGCGGTACTGCGTTGTCCGCCAGCAGGGCGCGGAAAGGGTTGTCCAGGATATCCATAGTTGTGCTCTCTATATATGTAGGGAAGGCGGCGTCAGAAAATCGGCGGCTCCGGCGTAGCGGCGTTGCCCAGCAAGAAGTCCAGGTCGCAGCCCTGGTCGGCCTGCGTCACGTGTTCCATGTACAGCTTGGTGTAGCCGCGTGCATATTTTTGCGCCGGTGCCTGCCACTCGGCGCGGCGGCGCGCCAGTTCCTCGTCCGTCACCTCCATGTTCAGTGTGCGCGCGGCGATGTCGAGGACGATCATGTCGCCGTTGCTCACGAGGGCCAGGGGGCCGCCCACGGCCGCTTCCGGCGTGACGTGCAGCACGCAGGTGCCGTAGTGGGTGCCGCTCATGCGCGCGTCGGAGATGCGCACCATGTCGCGGATGCCTTGCTGCAGCAGCTTTTTCGGCACCGGCAAATTGCCCCATTCCGGCATGCCGGGCGCGCCGATGGGGCCGCCATTGCGCAGGATCAGGACCGTGTTTTCATCGATATCGAGGTCGGGCGCGTGGATTTGCGCCAGCATCTCCGCGTTCGAGTCGAACACGAGGGCACGCCCGCGATGCCGGGCGAATTTAGGATTGGCGGCCGACGGTTTGATGACGGCGCCGCCAGGACACAGGTTGCCGCGCAGCACGGCCAGCGCCGCGCCATCGGCCACCGGCTGCGACACCTTGCGGATGACGCTGTCGTCCAAGCAGACGGCATCGGCGATATTCTCGCCCAGGCTGCGGCCCGTTACCGTCAAGGCCGTCAAGTCCAGCAGCGGCGTGATTTCCTTGAGCAGGGCCGGCATGCCGCCCGCATAGAAAAAGTCTTCCATCAGCTTGTCGCCGGACGGGAAGAGGTTGGCGATGACGGGCACTTTTTGCGCCATCGCATCCATTTCATCGAGCGACAGGGCCAGCCCGGCGCGCCCGGCGATGGCCACCAGATGGATGGCCGCGTTGGTCGAGCCACCCAGTGCCATGTAGGCAGCCACGCCGTTCGACAGCGCAGCGCGGGTGAAGAAGCGCGACGGCTTCAAGTCTTCCCACACCATGCCGACGATGCGCTCGCCGCATTGCGAAGCCATGCGCACGTGATTGGCGTCCATGGCGGGGATGCTGGTGGCGCCAGGCAAGGTAAAGCCCATGGCTTCGACGATGGACGTCATGGTCGAGGCCGTGCCCATGGTATTGCAGGTGCCGGGCGAGCGCGTCATCTTCGCTTCCAGCTTGATCCACTCGGGCTTGGCGATGTCGCCGGCCACGTAATCGTCCCAGAATTTCTTGGTATGCGTGCCCGCGCCCACGCTCTGGCCACGGTAGCGGTCGTTGAGCATGGGGCCGGCAGGGCAGAAGATGGCGGGGATGTCCATGCTGATGGCGCCCATCAGCATGCCGGGCGTGGTCTTGTCGCAGCCGCCCAGCAGCACGGCGCCGTCGATGGGCAACGAGCGCAGCAGTTCTTCCGTTTCCATGGCGAGGAAGTTGCGGTAGATCATAGTGGTGGGCTTGACCATCACTTCGCCCAGCGACAGGGCCGGCAGCTCGACGGGGAAGCCACCGGCCAGCAGGATGCCCCGCTTGACGGCTTCGGCCCGCTCGCGCAGGTGCGAGTGGCACGGCGACAGGTCGCTCCAGGTATTGATGATGGCGATGACGGGGCGGTCGAGGAATTCCTCGCGGCGCAAGCCCATCTGCTGCAGGCGCTGGCGGTGGGCGAACGAGCGCATGTCGTCTGGGGCCAGCCAGCGCTGGCTGCGCAGGGATTCCAGCGTGCGGCGGGAGGTAGCGGAGCTCAATGTGTGTCCTTTTCGTATGCCTGGCGCGCTGCGTATGGCGTTCCAGTGCTGCTGTCTCGGGTCTTGCTTGTAGCCTTTGTTAGCGCTAACATTGCAAGTACAGCGAAATATAATTTGAATCGCAGGGGGCTGTCAACAGATTTAATGCAGGGGGACGGCGCGCAGCCATTACACTATCGGCATGATTTCATTGGCGCCAATTTCCAGGGTGAAATTTCCTTGGCCCTGCCGGCATGCGCCGCAGCGCACTGGCATCACTCTGGCATCCCCTGTGCAGCCCGCCATGGCATGATGCATGGTGATCACCGATTTTTGAGAAGGCAGTACCCATGAACGACCCAGTACGCAAGCGGCGTGGCCTCGGCCGCAGCACCGTGTTCGATGTGGCCAAATTGGCACAGACCTCGGCCATTTCCGTGTCGCGCTATTTCAAGGAGCCGGACCGCGTGTCGCAGGAAACACGCGAGCGCATCAAGAGCGCCATCGACCAGCTCGGTTATATCCGCAACGAGGCGGCCGGCGGGCTGGCCTCGACCCAGGGCCGCATCGTGGGCGCCATCGTGCCCAGCGTGTCGAATTCCATCTTTGCGGAAACCATCCAGGGCTTGTCGACGACCTTGTCGCAGCACAATTACCAGTTGTTGCTGGCCACCCACGATTATTCCATCGAGACGGAAGAAAAGGTGGTGCGCGCCTTTCTCGGCTGGTCGCCGCGCGCGCTGGTGCTGACGGGCGCCGACCACAGCGCCGCCACGGAAACCTTGCTGGCGGGCTTGCAAATTCCCGTCATCGAGACGTGGGATATCCGCCCCGAGCGGCCGTATCCGCAGATCGGCTTTTCGCATATTGCCACGGGGCGCGACATGACCTTGTATCTGCATGCGCAAGGCTACCGGCGCATCGTCTACGTCGACAGCGGCATCGAGAGCGATTTTCGCGCCCGCAAGCGGGCCCAGGGCTACGAGGAAACCATGCAGCAACTGGGCTTGCGTGCGGAAGTCGTGCAGGCGTCGGTGACGGCACCGCTCGATGCGGGCGGGCAAGTGTTCAGCGAGCAAATGGCGCGCGCCGAGCGTCCCGACGCGCTGTTTTTTGCCAACGACAACATGGCTGCCGGCGCCATCTATGAGGCGGCGCGCCTGGGCATCCGCATTCCCGAGCAATGCGCGGTGGCGGGCTTTGGCGACTTCCCGTTCTCGGAAAAACTCATGCCGGCGCTGACGACGATACGCGTGCCCCGCTATGACATCGGCCGCCTGGCAGCGCAAGCCATCCTGCAGCGCCTGGGCGAAGTGGACGAGGGCGCCGCACCACCGGCCTTGGCGCCGCTGGCCTATCAGCTGATCGCGCGGGCCAGCGCCTGAGATGCCCAGGCTGCCGCAGATATTGATGAATCATATTTCTATCATCACAACATGCAATTGGATAGCTATGCTGCGATGCGGCATCATTCACTTGTCTCCTCTACTTCCTCACGGGAATTAGATTCAGCCCGCTCCCGCAGCGGGCTTTTTTTTTGCCCGTCTTGGACAGGAAGAATTGCCCCGCCTGCGTTCGAATATGCGTTCACATGAGTATTAATAATGGATGTATGAAGTTTTACCATTATTTTTCATGGATGAAAGCTTCTATGATGACTTCACACTTCACTAGGAGGCATTCCCGCCATGACCGTCACGACACATAATTTGGGCTATCCGCGCATCGGCGCCAAACGCGAACTGAAATTCGCCCTGGAAGACTATTGGAAGGGCAACAGTACCCTGGAAGCGCTGGAAGGTCATGGCGCCGAATTGCGCCAGCGCCATTGGCAAGACCAGAACGCGCTCAACCTGGCGCCCGTCGGCGACTTTTCCTTCTATGACCAAGTGCTGGACCTGAGTTTTACCTTGGGCAATTTGCCGCAGCGCGTGCGAGGCTTGAGCGGCGCGGCGCTCGATAACTATTTCCGCGTGGCCCGTGGCCGCTCGGCCAGCGACAGCGACTGCAGTTGCGTCCACGCCGGCGAAATGACGAAATGGTTCGACACCAATTATCACTACATCGTGCCGGAATTTGCGGCCGGCACGCAGTTCAAGCTCGACAGCAGCCGCTTGCTGCAGCAGCTGGCGCAAGCGCGCCATTTGAAGGTGAAAGCCAAGCCCGTACTGATCGGCCCTGTCACCTATTTGTGGCTGGGCAAGGCCAAGGACGATTCCGACAAGCTGGCGCTGCTACAAGGCTTGCTGCCCGTCTACGTGCAACTGCTGCAGGAACTGGCAGCCCAAGGCGTGGAATGGGTACAGATCGACGAGCCGATACTCGTCACGGAACTCGACAGCGCCTGGCAGCAAGCGCTGGTCACGGCCTATGACGCCTTGAGCAAAGTCAATAACGTCAAACTGTTGCTGGCCACGTATTTCGGCAAGCTGCAAGATAATTTGGAACTGGCGTGCAAATTGCCGGTCCAAGGCTTGCACCTTGACGCCATCAACGCCCGCGATGAAGTCGAGCAAGTCATCGCCCGATTGCCCGCCACCAGCGTGCTTTCCCTGGGCGTGGTGAATGGCCGCAATATCTGGAAGACGGACTTGAACGAAGTGCTGGCATGGCTGGAACCCGTGCACGCCAGCCTGCAGTCGCGCCTGTGGATCGCCCCGTCGTGCTCGCTGCTGCACGTGCCCGTCGATCTGAACAGCGAACAAAAGCTCGATGCCGATATCGAGTCCTGGCTGGCCTTTGCCCGTCAAAAGCTCGATGAAGTGCACACCATCGCCGGCGCACTGAACCATGGCCGCGCCTCCGTGCAAGCGGCGCTGGATGCCAATCATGCGGCCGTGGAAGCGCGCCGCCGGTCGCCGCGCGTACATAATCCTGAAGTGAAAGCGGCCGTGGCCCGCATCGATGCGGCCTTGGGCCAGCGCGCCAGCAGCTATGCCGAGCGTGCCGCCAAGCAAGCTGCGTTGCTGCAACTGCCGCTGTATCCGACGACGACCATCGGGTCCTTCCCGCAGACGGCGGAAATCCGCCAGGCCCGCAGCCAGTTCCGCAGCGGCCAGCTGGATGAAGCCAGCTACAAAAAGCTGATGCAGGCGGAAATTGCCCATTGCGTGCAGGAACAGGAAACTCTGGGCCTGGACGTGTTCGTGCACGGCGAAGCGGAACGCAATGACATGGTGGAATATTTCGGCGAGCAGCTCGACGGCTATGCCTTCAGCCAGTTCGGCTGGGTGCAATCGTACGGTTCGCGCTGCGTCAAGCCGCCCATCCTGTTCGGCGACATCAGCCGCCCGCGCGCCATGACGGTCGAGTGGAGCACCTACGCCCAGTCGCTGACGGATAAGCCGATGAAAGGCATGTTGACGGGGCCCGTCACCATCCTGAACTGGTCTTTCGTGCGCGATGACCAACCCCGTTCCGTGTCGTGCTACCAGCTGGCGCTGGCCATCCGCGCCGAAGTGCAGGAACTGGAGCAGGCCGGCATCCGCGTGATCCAGATCGACGAGGCGGCGCTGCGCGAAGGCTTGCCACTGCGTAAATCGCTATGGGCCGAGTACCTGCGCTGGGCCGTCGAATCGTTCCGCATTACGGCCAATGGCGTGGCCGACGAGACGCAGATTCATACGCACATGTGCTATTCGGAATTCAACGACATCATCGCGCAGATTGCCGACATGGATGCGGACGTGATCACGATTGAAACCTCGCGTTCCGACATGGAATTGCTGGACGCCTTCGATGATTTTAACTATCCGAACGAAATCGGCCCTGGCGTCTACGACATCCACTCGCCTAACATTCCGAGCCAGAAACAAATGGTAGAACTGATGCGCAAGGCGGCCGTGCGCATCCCTGCGCACCGTCTGTGGGTCAACCCCGATTGCGGCCTGAAGACGCGCGGCTGGAAAGAAGTCATCCCCGCGCTGGCCAACATGGTGGCGGCAGCGAAAACCCTGCGCGGCGACAACGTGGCATAAGCTTGCGAAGGGGCAGGGGAGGCCAGCATGGCTGAGATATAGAACAATCGTATTTCTGTCATCACAACATACAATTAGCTTGTTCTGCTGCGATGCGGCATCATTGCACCTGTCTCCTCTACTTCCTCACAGGAATTAGATTCAGCCCGCTCACGTAGCGGGCTTTTTTTTTGCCCTTTTTACGGTGCATGTTGCCGCACACGCTTGCTTGTCATCATCGCCATCGTGTTGCTTTTGTGCATGCTAAACTGGGCCTTCCCCAGACCAAGGTTGCCCTGATGATTGAACTGTTTCGCCACACGCTGGAGTCGACGCCCATCCTCGCCCTGTTTCTCGTCATCGGCGCCGGTTATGCGCTGGGGCGCATCAGCGTATTCGGCTTTTCGCTGGGTGTGGGCGGCGTGCTGTTCGCGGGGCTGGCGCTGGGCGCGTTCGCCCCCGCTTCCGTGCCGCCGCCGATGGTCGGCTCCATCGGTCTGCTGCTGTTCTTGTATGGCATCGGCGTGCAGTACGGCGTGCAGTTTTTCGCCGGCTTGCGCGGCGCCGGGCAGAAACACAACCTGATCGCTTTTGCCGCCGTGATGGGCGGCCTGGCTGTATCGATCTGGGGCGGGCAGTGGATCGATATTTCCCTGCGCATGGCCAGCGGCGTGTTTGCCGGCGCCATGACCAGCACGGCGGCCCTGCAGGCGGCGCTGGAAGCATCGCATGGCAATGGTGATGCGGCCGTCGGCTATGCCGTCGCGTATCCGTTCGGCGTGGTCGGCCCCATGCTGGGCTTGTACTTGGCCGGGCGGATATTTAAGCCCGTGCTGACGCCGCCGCCGGCGCCCATCGTCGTGTCCGAAATTACCATCGATGAAGTGAAATTGGCGGGTGCGGCCCTGTCCGAACTGGCCGATGGTCCTCTGGCGGGCGTGCAAGTGATCGGCGTGCGCCAGGGTCACCAGAACCGCTTGCCCGATCCGGGCCTGGTGCTCGGCGTGGGCGACGCCTTGATGGTCTCGGGCACGGTGGCGGGCGTGGAAGCGGCGCGCACGGCACTGGGCCACCTGGACCCGGGCCGGCTGATGAAGGACCGCAGCGCTTTCGACGGCACGGAAGTGTTTGTATCGGACGCGGAAATCGTCGGCGTGCCCCTGGGCGAGCTGAACCTGTCGAAGGATTTTCCCCTGCAGATAGCGTTCATACGCCGCGGCGACGCCATGATCTTGCCCCATCCGTTCCTGACCCTGGAATTCGGCGACCGGGTGATGGCCATTGCGCCGGCGAAACATGCTGCCGAGGTGCGCAAGCTGTTCGGCAATTCCATCACGGCCACGGCCGAGTTCAGCTATGTGTCGCTGGGCATGGGCATGGTGCTCGGTGTGTTGCTGGGCCTGGTGCCGATCCCCTTGCCGTGGATAGGCTCGTTCAGCCTGGGCCTGGCGGGCGGCCCGCTGGTGATGGCGCTGATCCTGGGGCGCCTGGGTAGAGTCGGCAAGATCAGCTGGCGCTTGCCGCTGTCGGCCAACCTGGTCATGCGCAATTATGGCTTGACGATTTTCCTCGCCTCCGTCGGCATGGCGTCCGGCTTGCCCTTCGTGCAGCAAGTGGGTGCCGATGGCTTGCCCATGCTGGCACTCGGCGCCGTGACGGTGCTGGTGGTGGTGGCCCTTGTGGTGATCCTCGGCAAGGTCTTCCTGCGCCTGCCGTTTCCCGAGCTGCTGGGCATTGCTGCCGGCGCCACGGGCAACCCGGCCGTGCTGGTGTTCGCCAACCGCCTGGCCAAGTCGGATCGGCCCAACCTCGGCTACGCCATGATTTTCCCCAGCATGACCATCGTCAAGATCGTTGCCGTGCAGGTGCTGCTGCACTTGTATGGCTGATTGCGGCCAGAGTCAATTCCGTGCAGCGCCAGGCTGCTTTTCGGCTTCAACAAAGCCGATGCCAAAAGACAGCAGCAAGGCGGCAGCGGCGCATCCTGCGGCAAGCCAGAGGTTGGCTGAGAGGCCCAGCCTGTCCACGGCTTGGCCACCGGTCCATGCGCCGAGCGCAATGCCAATATTGAAAATACCCACGTACAGGGCAGAGACTATCTCCACGGCCCCGGGCGCCGCCTTCATCATCAAGGTCATCAGTCCGACCGATACGCCACCGTAGGCCAGTCCCCAAGCCAGCAACACCATGCCGCCGCCGATGCCGGAGTCGCCGACAGCCAGGAATAGTAGCGGCGTGAGCAGCAGGCCGCCCGAGATGGCGGTGATGGTTGGCGCCGTGCGCCGCGCCGCAACCACACCGGCCAGGAAGTTTCCAATGATGCCCGCGAAGCCGTAGGAAAACAGCAGTACGCCCAGCCATTGCGCATCAAACCCAGACACTGACAGCAGTAGCGGGCGCACGAAGGTAAAGGCCATGAAATGGCTGGTCACCAGCAACAGCGTCAGAAGCAGCCCCGCTTGCAACTGCCTGTTGCGCAACTGTTTGCCGAATTGGCGCAAGGTCGTCGAACTGGCAGTGGGCAGTGGGGGAATGACGGCCAGATGCAGCGCCAGTACCAGGCCGCTCAACAGCGCCATGACGCCGAAGGCCCAGCGCCATCCTGCAAAGTCGCCGATTTGTGCGCCTAGCGGCACACCCAGCACAGAAGCGGCCGCGACTCCACCGAAGATAATCGACGTTGCCAGGCCGCTTGAGCGAGCAGGAACAAGCCGGGAAGCGAGGCCACCGGCAATGGCCCAGATTCCGCCCATGCAAAAACCGACGAGAACACGTGCAGCCAGCATCCACGCCATGTTCTGCGCCAAGGCCGAGGCAATGTTCGCGATCACCAATAGACTCAGCAAACCACAGAGAATTTTGCGCCTGTCCAGGCTTCCCGATACGATCACGACCAGCGGCGCGAACAAGGCCGCCAGCAATGCCGGCAGCGAGATCATCAGGCCGGCCGTTCCGGTAGAGGTGTCCAGGGTGTCAGCAATCGGCGTCAACAGGCCGACCGGGAGCATTTCCGTCGTCACTACCGAAAAGGTGGCCATGCCGACAGCGGTGACCGCCAACCAAGGGTGGTGGACAGCGGTTTCTGCGGCAGCGTAGGGAGACGTACTCATGCTTCATATCCTTTATTTGGTCATTCGATAAACGGCTTGCGCCGGTAAAGGCGGTGTTGGGCCGCTGTTATGCATAGGCATGCCCTGCTTGCAATGGCGACACGTCGCAGGGATAATACATACGCTACGTATGAATAAATTATATATTCATACGCAATGTATGTAAACAATCATACGCTACGTATGTAAGGAGAAAGCAATGGTTCGCCGCACCCGTGTAGAAATGGAAGAAACCCGAGCATCGTTGCTGGCCACTGCACGCAAAGTTTTCAGCGAGCGCGGTTATGCCGGTACGTCAATGGATGACCTCACCGCGCAGGCAGGGCTGACGCGTGGTGCGCTGTATCATCACTTCGGTGACAAGAAGGGCTTGCTGCTGGCGGTGGTAGAACAGATCGACGCAGAAATGGATGACCGTTTGCAAACCATCTCCGACAGCGCCGGCGACCTGTGGGAAGGCTTTCGCAGCCGGTGCCGTGCCTATCTGGAGATGGCCCTGGAACCGGAAATTCAGCGCATCGTTTTGCGCGATGCCAGGGCGGTCCTGGGCGGCGCTTCACCGGACTCGCAGCGCCATTGCCTCGAGTCGATGCAAGGGCTTATCCACGAGCTGACTCAGCAAGGCATCGTGGCCGACGCCTGCCCACGGGCATTGGCTTCGCTGATCTACGGCAGTCTGGCAGAAGCGGCGTTCTGGATCGCAGACGGTGACGAAGGCAATGCGCGGCTGATAAAAGCAGTGACTGCGTTGGAATTGCTACTACGCGGGCTGCTGCTTAAAAGGTAATCGTGAAAAGTTGCAATCCCATCGCGCAATATCCATAGAGCGCCTATCCCATTGTGTTGTACAATCCTTGAGAACGGTCGTGCTTTTTTGTGCGCTGAGCTTCCTTGCGTGCAGTCATCACGGCAACCGATAAGAACAAGGAGACAGACATGGACCTGCATTACACGGCCGAAGAGAGCGCCTTCCGCGACACGGTGCGCATCTTCCTCGACACCCATTTGCCGGCGGACTTGCAGCGCAAGGTGCGCCAGCATCTGCGCCTGAACCGCGACGATTACGTGCGCTGGCATAAGATTGTCGCGCAGCAAGGCTGGGCCGCGCCGGCCTGGCCCGTCGAATATGGCGGCACGGGCTGGACGGCCGTGCAGCGTCATATCTGGGAAGACGAGTGCGCGCGCGCCGCCACGCCCCCGATTTTGCCTTTCGGCATCAACATGGTGGCGCCCGTCATCATGGCCTTCGCCAACGCCGAACAAAAAGCTTATTATCTGCCGCGCATCCTGAACTGCGACGACTGGTGGTGCCAGGGGTATTCCGAGCCGGGCGCCGGTTCCGACTTGGCTTCCCTGAAAACCACGGCCCAGCGCGATGGCGACCAGTACATCGTAAATGGCCAGAAAACCTGGACCACGCTCGGCCAGCACGCGGACATGATCTTTTGCCTGGTGCGCACGGACAGCACGGTGCGCAAGCAGGAAGGCATCAGTTTCTTGTTGATCGACATGAAAACGCCGGGTATCACTGTGCGTCCCATCATCATGCTCGATGAAGAACATGAAGTGAACGAAGTCTTCTTCGACAACGTGCGCGTGCCCGTCAGCAATCTGGTCGGACAGGAAAACAAGGGCTGGACCTATGCCAAGTATTTGCTGGGGCACGAGCGCACGGGCATCGCCGCCGTGGGCCGCTCGAAGCGCGAGCTGACTTTCCTCAAGCAGCTGGCCATGCAGCAGAATAAGCGCGGTGCGCCGCTGCTGCACGATCCCGCCTTTGCAGCCAAGGTCGCTACCCTGGAAATCGAATTGATGGCGCTGGAAATGACGGTCTTGCGCGTCATCAGTGAAGAAGGCAAGGGGCCGGGACCGCAGGCGTCGATGCTGAAAGTGCGCGGTTCGGAGCTGCAGCAGCAGCTGACGGAACTGATGGTCGAAGCCCTCGGCCCGCAAGCCTTGCCCTTCGATCCTGACTTCCTCGACGGCAGCGCGCCGCACAGCAGTGGCGGCGACGACCTGGCCGCGCCGCTGGCCGCGTATTACTTCAATTACCGCAAGACATCGATCTATGGCGGCTCGAATGAAATCCAGAAAAACATCATCACGCAGATGATCCTGGGCCTGTAAGCCAGAAGGAGACGACATGGACTTCCATTTTAATCAGGAACAGCAGCAATTTGCCGACGCGCTCCGGCGCTGGATCGACAAGGATTACCGTTTCGAAACGCGGCAAAAAATCATCCATACGCCGACGGGCACGTCCGACGCAGCCTGGGCCACCCTGGCCGAGCTGGGCATGACCGCCTTGCCGCTGCCGGCCGGCGCGGGCGGCTTCGATGGCACGGCCGTGGACATGCTGCTGGTGATGCAGGAACTGGGACGTGGCCTGGTGGTCGAACCGTATCTGGCCACCGTGCTGGGCGCGCGCTTCCTCACCCTGGCGGGCGGTCACGATGGTGTGCTGGAACAGGTCGCCAGCGGCAGCCTGAAGCTCGCGTGCGCGCTGGGCGAACGGCAGTCGCGCCACGACATGCACGATATCGCCACCACGGCCATTGCCAGCGGCGATGGTTTCGTGCTCGATGGCGAGAAAACCGTCGTTATCCACGGCGCGCAGGCGGGCGCGCTGATCGTCTCGGCGCGCAGCGGCGGCGGCCAGGATGACACAGATGGCATCTCGCTGTTCCTCGTGCCAAGTGATGCGCCCGGCGTTTCCGTGCGCGATTGCCGCACCATCGATGGCCAGCGCGCCGCCACCGTGACCCTGGTGCAAGTGGTGCTGGGCCACGATGCGCTGGTCGGCCAGGCGGGACAGGGCTGGCCCGTGCTCGATGCGGCGCTCGACTATGGCGCAGCGCTGCTGTGCGCGGAAGCCGTGGGCGCCATGGATGCCATCTTTGCCGCCACCCTCGACTACCTGAAGACGCGCCAGCAGTTCGGCGCGCCCATCGGGAAATTCCAGGCCTTGCAGCACCGCATGGCCGACATGTTCATCCAGCTGGAGCAGGCGCGCTCGATGGCCATGCTGGCCGCCGCCAAGGTCGATAGCGACGACGTGGCGGAGCGCCGCCGCACGGTGTCCGCCGCCAAGGCGAGAGTGGGACTGGCCGCCACCTTTGTCGGCCAGCAAGCCGTGCAATTGCATGGCGGCATGGGCGTCACCGATGAATTGCCCGCCGCCCACCATTTCAAGCGTTTGAGCATGATCGCCCTGACCCTGGGCGACGTGGAGCATCATATCGAGCGTTTTATCGCCCAACCGGGCTTTTTGCCGACGGAGACCGCATGACCGCATTGACCGGAATCAAACCCAAGCACTGGTATTTCGAAGACTTTACGCAAGGCCTGGAAATCGACCTGGGTCAGCGCCACGTCACGGAAAAGGAAATCATCGCCTTCGCCACGGATTTCGATCCGCAACCGTTTCACGTCGACCATGCAGCCGCGGAAAAGACCATCTTCAAGGGCGTCATCGCCAGCGGCTGGCACACCTGCGGCATGATGATGCGCCTGGTGGTGGATAACTTGCTCAAGCATTCTTCCAGCATGGGCTCGCCCGGCCTGGACAGCATCCGCTGGCTCAAACCCGTGCGCGCGGGTGACACCCTGCAGCTGACCTACCAGGTCAAGGAAGTGCGTCCATCCACATCGAAACCGGACCGCGGCATCGTCATTTCCGTGTGGAGCGTGCGCAACCAGCATGGCGAAGTGGTGACGACGGTGGAGGGCATGGGCATGTTCGGCCGCCGCCCGGTGGCGCAAGAGGAGCAGGCCCGTGCGTGATATCGCCGGCATTGCCGGCTTCCAGGCATTGGCGGGACAGCACGTGGCCGTCTCCGACTGGCTCGCCATCACCCAGCAGCGCATCGACACCTTTGCCGACGCCACGGACGACCATCAGTGGATCCACGTCGATGCCGAGCGCTGTGCGCGCGAGTCGCCGTATGGCTGTACCGTGGCGCACGGTTTCCTGACCTTGTCGCTGCTGCCGGCCATGCTGGCTGGCGCCTTGCACATGTCCGGCATCCGCATGGCCATCAACTACGGTTTAAATAAAGTGCGCTTTCCCGCGCCCGTGCCTGTCGGCAGCCGGCTGCGCGCGCGGCTCGACATACTTTCCGTTGACGATATGCCGGAAGGGGCGCAAGTGAACTGGGCCGTCACCATGGAGCGCGAGGGCGACAGCAAACCCGTGTGCGTGGCGGAATTCTTGATGCGCTGCTATCCCTAGTCACGCCCCTCCGACGCGCAATACCTGTCCCGCCCCGTATGCTTGGCCCGGTACAGCAGGGCGTCGGCGGCGCGGATCAGGGCGCTGGGGTCCATGCCTTCGATGGGCATGACGCTGGCCACGCCCAGGCTGACGGTGACGTGCGGGCCGACGCTCGATCTGGCGTGTGCGATGTGCAGGGCGCGCACTTCGTCGAGGATGCGCTGGGCCACCACTTCGGCGCCGTCGCGTGTTTCCTGCGGCAGCAGGATGATGAATTCCTCGCCGCCGTAGCGCGCCAGCAGGTCGGGCGGGCGCACGGCGCAGCGGCGCAGGGCGGCGCTCACCTGCTGCAGGCACAGGTCGCCTGCCTGGTGGCCATACGTATCGTTGTAATCCTTGAAGTGGTCGATATCGGCCATGATCAGGGCCATCGGCACGCCGTCGCGCGCGCAGCGCCGCCATTCGCTGTCCATCGTGTCGTTGAAGCTGCGCCGGTTGGCCACGCCTGTCAGCGAGTCCGTCAGCGACAGTTCGCGCATGGCGTCGGCCTGTCGCTTGATGGTCAGCTGGCTGCGCACGCGGGCGCGCACGACGGCCGCGTTGAACGGTTTCGTGATGAAATCGACGGCGCCCGCTTCCAGCGCCCGCGTCTCGTCTTCGGGCTGGTTCAGGGCCGTGACGAAGATGACGGGAATGGCGCTGAGGATCGTCGATTCGCGCAGCGCCCTGCAGACGGCATAGCCATCCATGCCGGGCATGACGGCGTCGAGCAGGATCAGGTCCGGCAGTTGATTATGCGCAATTTCCAGCGCCTTCACACCGCTCAGCGCGAACAGCACGTCGTGTTCCTCGCGCAGCAACTGGTGCAGGATCTGGATGTTTTCCATGGCGTCATCGACGATGAGGATGCGCCCGTTCATGGCAAGGTTGGTCCAGCTCACTTGTTTTCCTCTCGTTTCAGCTGATCGAGCACGAGTTTTTCCGCCTCGGCAAAATTCAGCGTTTCAATCGCATGTGCCATCGCCAGGGCCGCTTCCCGGTCTGACTGTTGCAGGGCAGGGTGCAGGACGTGGAATTGCGCCAGCGCCTTCAGGTTATTGTTGTGGATCAAAACGCGCAACTCGGCCAGGCCGGCGCGCAGGTCGACCGGCACGCTGCCGGGCGCTGCCGCTGGCGGCTGGCTGCGCCGCAGGGGCGAGGGCAGGGTGCGCGCCGCGTCGATGACTTCGGCCATCGCATGGTCCAGACGGCCCAGCAAGGTGGCCGTGACGTGCGATTGCCCCGTCTTCAGCGCTTTTTCCGTCTCGGCGGCCAGGCTGGCGACATGTGTGGCGCCCAGGTTGGCTGCCACGCCGCATACGCGGTGCAGCAACTGCGCCGCCTGCTGCGCCTGGCCGGCGGCCAGCAGGCGCCGGGTTTCCTCGACGGCGTCGCCTTGCGAATTTTCAAAGCGCTTGAGCAGGGCCAGGAAGGCGCCGTAATCGCCGCCGAATCGGTGCAGGGCCGCTGCCAGGTCGATGCCGGGCACCATGGCCGGCAGGTCCAGCGCCTGCGTGACGGCATCGGCTGCCTGGACGGCGCCGTTGCCGCCACCGCCACCCGGGGGCGCCGGCACCAGCCGGGTCAGGGTCTGGATCATCTCGTCGACATCGATGGGCTTGGCCACATGCGCGTTCATGCCGCTGGCGATGGCGCGCAGGCGGTCTTCGTCCATGGCATTGGCCGTCATGGCGATGATGGGCAGGTCCGGCAAACCGAGCGCGCGGATGGCGAGGGTGGCGTCATAGCCATTCATGACGGGCATTTGCAAATCCATCAGCACCACGTCCCAGGCGTGCGGCGTACCGGTGAGCAAATCGACGGCCAGCCGGCCGTTGGCGGCCACGGCCACGCGCGCGCCCGAGTGTAGCAGGATGTACTGCGCCACTTCCTGGTTGATTTCATTGTCTTCCACCAGTAGCACGCGCATGCCTGTGAGCAAGCCCGACAAGGGCGTGGAAACGGGCAGCGCGGAAGGGGCGCTGCGGCCTTCGCGCACGGCCGTCACGGCCGCCAGCAGGCGCGCCGGGGTGGCCGGTTTCGAGACGATGCCGGCCAGCATCAGGCTGTCGGCCAGGCGTTCGAGGTTCTCGCTATCCTGGTCGGCCACCAGCATGATCACGGGCGGCAGAGCGAGGAGCGCGTCGGCGCGCGCCTCGGTCAGCATGGAAATGCCATCCATGCCGGGCATGGCCGCGTCGAGCAGTACCAGGTCCGCTGCCGGCCCGCCACTGGCGTGGGCGCGCAGCAGGGCCAGGCCGGCCGCGCCGCTGTCGGCGCTGCGGCTGTGCCAGCCCTGCGCCGCGCACCAGTCTTCCAGCATGGCGCGCACGCAGGCGTTGTCGTCGATGATCAGCAGCGACAGGGCCTTGGGCGCGCTCTTGCCGGGCGGCTCGGAAGGCGGCGCGACCTTGTCGAAGCGGCAGCTGAAGCGGAAGTCGGAGCCCTCGCCCAGCGCGCTTTTCACGCTGAGGGTGCCGCCCATCAATTCCACCATGCGCCGGCAGATGGCCAGCCCCAGTCCCGTACCGCCGTATTTGCGGCTGGTGCCGCTGTCGCCTTGCGAAAACGCGTCGAAGATGTGTTCCTGTGCGGCCGCGTCGATGCCGATGCCCGTGTCGCGCACGGAAAACTCGAGCGTGACGCTGGCCGTATCCTCGGCCACGGCGCGGATGGACAGCACCACTTCGCCCTGCTTGGTGAACTTGACGGCGTTGCCCACCAGGTTGATCAGAATCTGTTCCACGCGCAGGGCGTCGCCGATCAGTTCGTCCGGCACGCCCGGGTCGAGCACGAACACGGGCTCCACGCCGCGCGCCCAGGCGCTGCTGGCCAGCAAGACGCCTACGCTGTCCAGCATGCGTTCGAGCTGGAAGCGGCGCTGTTCCAGCACCATCTGTCCCGCTTCGATCTTGGAAAAATCGAGCACGTCATTGACGATATTGAGCAGCGACTGCGTGGCCATCTGGATCTTGCCCACATAGCTGCGCTCGCGCCGTTCCAGCGGCGACTCTTCCAGCAGGCGCGCCAGGCCGATGATGGCGTTCATCGGCGTGCGGATTTCATGGCTCATGTTGGCGACGAATTCGCTCTTCGCGATGCTGGCTGCTTCGGCCTTGTCGCGCGCGCGCACCATCTGCTCGTTGAGCTCATGCAGGCGCAATTCCGTGCGCTTGAGCTCGGACACGTCCGAGGCCAGCACGAAGAAGCCGCGCACGCCGCCGCTGTCGTCGACATCGGGGATGTAGTTGGTCCATGTGTGGCACACCTGGCCGCCGGGATCGAGCAGGTCGCGCTCAAAGCTTTGCGGCCGGCCCGCCAGCACGCCTTCGACGTGGGGTGCATACACGTCGAACAGTTCCTGCCCCAGCAATTCGCGCATGTGGATGCCGGCCAGCTCGGCGCTGCTGCGGCCAAACCATTCATTATAGAAATTATTTGCGAAGCGGCAACGCAAATCGGCGCCCCAGTACGACACCATGCCGGGCAGGTTGTCAGTGACGGTGCGGATGAAGCGCTCACTCTGTTCCAGGCGCAAGGTGGTGGCGTGCAGCACCTCGGTGGCGCGCTTGCGTTCCGTGATATCGATCGATACCCCGAGCACATGGCTGGCGCGCCCCGCATCGTCGCGCAAGACCACCTTGCGCGTGGTGAAGTGGCGCGTGGTGCCGTCAGCCGTATTGATCGCCTCTTGTTCGATTTCCACCATCTGCCCCGTGGCCAGCAGCTTGCGGTCGGCGCTGACGAAGGCGGACGCCTGCTGCGGCGGGAAGAAATCGTGGTCCGTCTTGCCCAGCAATTGCTCGCGCGAGCGTCCCAGGGTCAGTTCCGCATGGCGGTTGACCATTTCAAAGCTCAGCTTGTCGGCGCGCTTGACGAAGACCATGGCCGGGATGTTTTCGATGATGGTGCCAAACAGGTGTTTCGAGCGGCGAAATTCCGCTTCGCTGCGCTTGCGCTCGCTAATGTCCAGCCACAGGCCCGATACGCCCAGCAACTGCCGTTCCGGGCCGAAAATCGGGTGATACGAGACGATCCAGTGACTGAGCTGCTCGCGCTGCTGGCCGCTATGGCCTTGCAATTCGATGTCGACGATGGGCTGTCCCGTCTCGATCACCTGGCGCACGCGGCGCTCCACGTCGGCGCGCACGGCATCGTCGAACAGCATGGCGCCCACGGGACGGCCCAGGTGCTGCGCCACGCTGGCCCCGTTGATGGCGGCCAGGTAATGATTGATCATGACGATGCGCAAGTCCAGGTCCACGAACAGCATGCCGATCGGCGCCGTCGCATACACGGTTTCCAGCAGGCGCGTGGATTTTTCCAGGGCCAGCGTGCGTTCGGCCACCAGGCTTTCGAGCTGCGTGCGGTGGCGCCGCAAGTCGCGTTCCAGCGCGCCCAGGGCGCTGGCCATGTCGGCCGATTCGCGGTCCGCCTGCCTGTTCGATAGCAGCGGTTTGCCCTGCGCCAGCGCCTGGATCTGCTGCGTCAGTTGCTGCAAGGTGCTGGCCAGGCGGCCGCCCACGCGCCAGGCCAGGGCAAAGCCGGCGCCCAGCAGCAGCGCCAGGATGAGGGAAGCCGTGACCACGGAGCGCAGCAGGGCTTTTGCCACCGTGCTGGTGCGCATGGTGACGGCCACCGTCCAGGCGGCGTCCGGGGCGCGGCGAAAGCCCGTATACACGTCAAGGCCTTCCAGGGTGGCATGGCGCAGCACGCCTTCGCGTGACTGGCGTATCTGTTCCAGCACGGGCGCCGCGCTGCGCTGGCCCACATAGCGTTGCGGCGCCAGGGTGCGCGCCACGTTGATGCCGTCGGCGTTGATGATGGCCGCGCCCAGGTAGGCTGGCAGGTGCAGCTCGCGCAGCAGAACGGGCAGGTAGTCGGACGGGTACAGCGCCGTCAGCACATAGGCGGGACCTTTGTCACGCGGCAAGGGCAGGTTCAGGGCCAGCCGCGGCACGTCGTCCGGCGCCATGAGCAGGCTGGTCAGCCGCGGCTTGCCATAGTCGCGCGTGCGCTCCATGCTGGCGGCCCATTTTTGCGGCAATGGAGGCGGCACCTGGCCGATGGGCAGTGTCGTATTGATCAACTGGCGGCCCTTGGGGTCGGAGACGATGAAGCCGCTGACGGCCAGGCCCGGCTGCAGCAGGCTGCCGGCCAGGGCCCGCAGGGTGCCGGTGTCGTCGGTTTGCAGGGCGGGCGAGGCGGCCAGGATGCGCGCGGCCATCTGGGCGCCGCTCAAGTCGCGCTCGACGGCGGCGGCGACCGCCAGCGCAGCCTGCGCCGTTTCGCCGACGACATGGTCGCGTTCGCGCGTGTAACTGTGCGCCACGAGCAGGAGAAACACGAGCGCCGTCGGAATGACCCAGGCGAGCACCAGCCATGAAATTCTTGAGCGTATCGAAGGCAAATCTTGCACCCGGAAAGCTCCCAGAATGGATGAGTCGACAGGCAGGCTCACGCTGGCGCTGGCTGACCTTGAATGAAAAGATGCTAGACGAAATTGATTGTTCTGACAAGCCTAGTTTCTGGAATGGAAAAAAGCTTGTGTAAAGGTATACAGAGGAGGGGGCGCCCATCCCGCCGTGGCGGCGGGATGGCAAGGCGGCTTACGGGACCACGGTCAGCACATCGACATCGATTTCCGGGCTTTCCATGAAGTCTTTTTCCACTTCTCCACGGATTTCCACCTGGGTTTTGGCGTCGATCTTGCGGTTCATGAAGACCTTGTCGTCGATGTCCACGCGAATTTCCGCCGTGCCATCGGAGAAGGTGTATTTTTCCTTGCCGACTTTGCGCAGCAGGTGGCCGCGCAGCACGACGGCCTGGTCGTCGACGGGATTTTTCAGGATGGCGGCCACACTGCTGGGCGCGGTCGGGCCAGCCGTCGGTCCCACGTATTGGGCTTGTGCGCTGCCGGCCAGCAAGGCGCTGGCGGCGGCCAAGGCGACGATGAGTTTGCGGTGCAATGACATGGTATTCCTTTGATAGTGACCGACGTGTCAGAAAAAGACGGCGGTGCGGGGGATGATAGCACCGGCATTGCCATAGGGCATGTTTGCCCGGACGTTGCCCGTGCTGGCCACGCCATCGTCGAGTTTGCTGTCGATCTGCTCGGCGTAGCTCTCGGGCAAGTTGTCGAATCGGATGCCGTTGCCGGCGCGCCCACCCACTTCATCGTTGTACAGGTAGACGGCGCCGCCCTGGGCGCTGGTCATGAATTGCGAGGTGCCGTTGTAGGAGCCGGTAATGAAGCCGCCCAGCGCCAGGTGCTGCGGCGCCAGCGTGAATTCGCGCGGCTGGCCGTCGCCGATCTGGCCGTCGCCATTGCCGTTGCCGGCCGAGTTTGGCACGTGGGTGGTGCCCTGGAGATCGTCGCCGGGCAGGGCGCGGAATTTGTCCTGGTAAGCGTTGACGGCGGCCGTCAGCGCATTCGACTGCTGGATGATGTTTTTCACCTTGGCGCTGTCGATCAAGCCTTGTCCCTTGAGCACGCCACCGAGCAGCAAGCCGATGATGACCAGGACGATGGCGATTTCTACGAGCGTAAAGCCGTGCTGGCGGCGTGGGAGCATGGGATTTCCTTGGAAAAAAAGTGCTGGGACTTGGTATGGCAGTTTACTGCAATTGGCGCCGGATGCGCACGGCATTTCAGGCTGCGGGTCATGGCGGCATCTTTGCTTTCTTTACGGCAATTTGCTTGGCAAGTTCGTCGAGCCGGTGCGCCAGGAAGGCCAGCTCGTGCGGGTCGCTGATCTGGCCGCTGGCGATCAGGCCGCCGATCACCAGGCGGGCGCTGTCGAGCTGGTCCATGTCTTCCAGGATGAACGCTTCCATCTCGCGCACCCAGGATGGCACGTGCGGTCCTGTCGCCAGCCGGCGCAGCGCGCGCGCGTAGCCGAGCGCCAGCGGCAGGTCGTGCAACTGGTGTTTTGCCACCAGCACGGCCTGCGCCATGGCGGGCCAGCGGCGCTGCGGGTCGGCCGCAAAGCTGGCGGCGACAAAGGCCAGCATGCGCCGCGCGCGCTGCGGATCGGCCACGCCCGCGTACACCTCGCTGGCGGCCACCAGCGCATACTGGCTGCGCGGATCGAGCGTTTGCGCCGTCTCCAGCCAGCCGGCCAGGCGGTCGTAGTCGAGTTCGCGCCAGGGCAGGCTGACGCCGGGCTGGTCCTCGAACGACTGCAGGTACAGCAGCATGGCCTTCGACATGGCCAGCGGCTCGCCCAGGCTGGCCAGGCGCGCGACCCCGGCTGACGGCGCGACAGGCAGGGGGCGCGCCTGTGCCGGAGCGTGCTGCTGCGCCAGGCGCCAGCCCAGTTGCAGCAGCAGGCATGCGGCCAGCAGCCAGCACAGGGGGCGCGGCACGCTCGACCAGGGACGCGGCGAGGCGGCCATCAGATGTTCCTGCGGTAAAAGTCGCACAGCGCGCAGCTGGTCAGCAAGGCCACATAGATGATGGTTTGCGCCGCCACGCCGGCCAAGGCTTGCCAGTCGCCGGTGGCGTACAGCAGCCAGTCCGTGCGCGTAAAGGCGTCGAGGCGGGGCAGGAGCAGGGCCAGCACGTCGATGGCGCCCGCCGTGGCCCGCTGCAGCCAGGAATCGCCCGCCTGCGCGCCGTGCGCCAGCAGTTGCAGGCTGCCCAGCATGCGCGCCAGCAGATAAAAGCCGCCCGTGGCGGCCAGGGCGGGCAGGGCCTGTTGCAGGCTGCTTGCGCACAGCAGGCTGAAGGCGGCGACGATCCACAGTTCTCCCAGCAGCGACAGCGCCCACAGCGCGCTGTGCGCGGGCGCGGTGAACAGCGCCATCAACAGACCGAACAGCAAGGCGGGCACGGCCGCCAGCACCCCGTAGCCCAACAGTTTGCCCAGCAGATAGGCCACGCGCGGCATGGGCAGTGCCAGCAGTAACTCGAGGCCCCGGTCGGCCGCTTCGCGCGCCATGCTGGTGATAATGAACGTGGCCAGCAGGAAGACGCTGGCCAGGCGCAGGGTGGCCGCCAGCAGCGCCGCCTGCACGGCGCCGCTTTCCGTCAGCGCCAGTTGCTGCAGGAAGCCGGCCAGGGCGGCGGCGCCGCAGGCGGCCAATACGAACAGCCATGGCAGGCGGCTGCGCAGCGCTTCGAGCAGCGTGTAGCGGGCGATGGTGAGGGCGGGAAAGAACGTTGGCATCAGCGGGGCAGCCTTTGCGCCGCCACCATGCGGTTGAACAGGATGTTTGGCGACAGCCAGGTGACGAGGTCATCGAACTCGCCGCCCGGCTGTTGCGGGCCGCTGGCGGCGCGGCTGATGACGGTGGTGGCGTTCGAGGCATTGTTGCGCTCGTCGATATTGTTGCTGAATGGCACAGCCTGGCGCTGGCCCTGCACGCCAGTGGCGCCGAAACCGTTCTTGCCGTGCGACATGATCATGGCGGGGATGTCGTTCAAGGCCGTCGCCTGCAGCAGCGGGCCGCCATTGCGCGTGACGATGCTGATGTCGCGCGGCGTGGCCAGGCTGAAGAGCTGGCCGCTGTCGCTGAAGGCGGGCGTCACGCTGTAGCGGAACAGATTGCTCCAGCTGTCGGCCTGGCGCAGTCCCAGGGTGGCCCACGGCAGGAAGCCGGCGCGTTTTTCACCATTGCAGCGGGTGCCGCGCCGGTCTTCCAGGCCACTCATGGCGGAAATGGCGGGACAGGGCAGGTAGCCGTAGCGCAGCGCGTAGCCCGTCAGCGCTTCCTTCGCTTCATTCAGCGCCTGTTGCGTCTCGGCTACCTTGCGCTGTTCCAGCTGCACCGTCAAGGGCGTGACCAGACCGCCTATCATCAGGCCGACGATAACCAGCACGATGGAGATCTCGATCAGGGAGAAGCCGCCCTGGCTGCGACGGGTACTATCCATATTGCTCATGGCAGGTTGCGCGCGGCGCGCATGCGTTGGTACAGGGTGGGCAAGGTAATCCAGGTCAAGATGTCGTCAAAGGTGCCGCCCGGCAGCGTCGCATTGTCGCTCGCGGGGCGAGCGATGAAACTGCGGCTGGCGCTGTCGTTGGCCGCTTCGTCGAGATTGCCGCGCACCGTATTGCGCTGCCGCACGCCGCTGACGGCCGTGCCGTAGTGATCCTTGCCTTGCGAAAACAGCACGACAGGCAGGCACTGGGCGCTGACGTCGCATTGTTCCTGTCCCGCCACGTAGAAGAAGTCGCCGCGGCCGTCGCGTTCGAGGACTACCCGGTTGGCGATGGCGGAAAACGAGACGATGGGGGTGCGCGCCATTTCCGGCGTGACGCTGTAGCGCAGCAGCTTGCCCCAGGCGTCGCTGCCGTCCACGCCCAGCGCCACCCACGGCAAAAAACCGCTGCACTCGGCATCGTCGGCGCAGTCGGCGGCCCGTTCGCGCCCATCGAGGGCGGAGGCGGCCGGACGGGGCAGGCGACCTTTTGTGGCGGCAAAGCCCAGCAAGGCTTCGCGCGCCTGCGCCAGGGTCGCCAGGGTGCGCTGCTGGCGTTCGGCCTCGCCCGACTTGCGGCCGAAGGCGCTGATCAGCAGGCTGGCTGCGCCCAGGCCCAGCACCGCCACCAGCAGAAGCAGGACGGCGCCGCGCTGGCGACGCGGTTGGCGATAAGTTTGCCGATGAGTTTGCCGTGGCGTCATGGCTGCGCTTCCTGCACTTCGGTCACCGTGCCGCTGGCCGGGTCATAGCGCTGGCCAGGTTTCAGCAGCACCACCTGGCCGTTCGACAGGCGCAGGGTCAATGTGCCGGGCTTGCCACGGGCAAGACGGTTGTGCGGCTCGTTCTGCGCTTCCTGGTTCAGCCAGACGGTGGAGCGGCCGCTGCTGCGCAGCACCAAGCCATTCAATTCCACGGGTGGGCCGGGCGGCGGCGGTGGCGGTGGCGCTGCCAGGGCGGGATCGGGCGGCGGCGGCCCGTAGCGCTGCGCGTCGAGCTGGGCGCGCTGCTCGGGCGACAGGAACAATCGCCCCAGCTGCGGTGACTGGGCGTGGGCCGTAAGCGCGGCGCCGGTCAGCAGCGCGCACAGGATGAGGGCGCGCTTCATGGCCGCCCCGGCACGGGCACGCTGTTGACGGTCAGCCACAGCAGTTCGCATTCGGCGCCCAAGGTGGGCGTGGTCCCGCTGCCGGTCCCGGCTGCTCCATGGCGCTTGAGCGTGCAATCTTGCACGGCGAAATAGCCGGCCTGGCGCAAATCGTCAAACAGGTTCAGCAAGTCCATCTCGTGCAGCAAATCCATCTGCAGGCGCATGCGGCTGCCGCGCAGGTGATATTGCCCCATCACTATGGGCAACGGCACTTGCAGCGCTTGCTGCGCACTGATGTCATAGCTGATCGGTAACAGTTTGCGCTGTTCCTGGCTGCGGCGGATGGCGTCGATCCAGGCCAGGCGGTTTTCCTCGCCGATCAGGCCGCGCTGGCGCAAGGCCAGGAATTGCGGTTCGTAGGCGCGGATTTCCTGTTTTTCCGCTTCCGCGTTATTGAACAGGGTGGCCGCCGCCGTGCGCGTGTGCTGGGCAAGGTACAACTGTTGCGCCTCGCGCATGCGATAGGTGCCGCTCAGGCTGAGCAGCGCCACGCTGGCCAGCAAGGTCAGGGCAAAGCACAGCAGTGCGCCGCGCACCAGGTGCAGTTCGCCCAGCCAGGCGGGCAGGGTGCGCGTGGGCGTGCTTGTCCGCTGCATGCCGGGCAAGGGCGGCTGCTTGACGGGGCCGCTCATGGCTGCCACTCCAGCAGGAGGGTAAAGCGTGCCTGGCTGTCCGGCGTCGGCGCGGCGCTCTTGCCGGACAGGGCCACGCTGGGACGCAGGTCGAGCGGCGTTTCCTCGATCGTCACCTGCATGCCCGGCTGGCGTGCCAGGGTTTGCGCAAAGGCCGTGACGGCGGCCAGCGCGGCGCGGTAGTCATTATTCGGCATGGCCACGTCCGCTTCCAGGCGCAGCGCCTGCGGCGGCGCGACAGGGATGCCGACCAGGGAGCTGGGGGGCGGCGCACTCGCACCCTGCTGCTGCGGTGGCTGGCCAGCGGCGGCGCGCGCGGGCGCTCGTCCCGCATGCCAGTTCAGCTGGCTGAGCGCGACCTGCGGCGCCTGGTCCAGCGCGGCGCCCAGCATGCCCAGCAGCCGGCCCGGTTCCGGCGCCTGGCTGGCGATCATCTGACCGAGGGTGACGGCTACTTTCATGTTTTGCGTCTTGGCCGGCGCGGGCGGCTGCGCCGACATGACGATGCGGTAGCGATCCTGGTAGGACGCTGTTTCCTGCGCCTGACGCTGCGTGGCGGCACTGTCGGCGATTCCGCCAAGTAAATTAATCACGCACCACAGGGCCGCTGACCCGCCGATCAGCGCGCTGGCGCCATACAGCGCGTTGCGCGCGCGCTGGAAGTGGTAATAGCGGGCCAGCGTACCGGGCGGATAGTGGCTGGGCGGCGGATGCTTGCCCAGCAAGGTCAGCAGCAATTCGTCGGCCAGCATCGGCGTCCGGCGCAAGTCCACCCGTTTGCCGGCCAACTGCAGGTCGATGAAGTGGTAGGCCACTTCCACGCCGTTGTCGCACAGCAATTCGAGTTTGGCGATTTGCGCGGCCGGCGCCAGGATGACGGTATTGAGCACGTCGCCGCGCGCCAGCATGCGCGTGCTGGTGAGAAATTGCCGTGTCTTTTCCGTTTCCAGCGCGATATTCACGGCCACGCCGTCGAGTGCGATGGCCAGGGTCTGGCGCGAAAAGCGCAACTGGCCCTTTTCATAATAGCTTTGCCGCAAGCCGCCCGATTGCTGCGTCACCAGCAGCAGGTGTTCGTGCGCGATCGACAGCTTTTTCACCAGCGCAATACTGAGCAGGCTGGTCGAATAAATGCCGGCCACGGGCACGTGCAAGTGCTCGAGCGCCTCCGTCCACGGCTGCAGCAAGGTGGGGTTGGTCAGGGCGAAAAACAGCACCTGGTCGTCGTGGCGGCCCGTGCTTTCACGGCCCAGCAAGGTGCTGCCCCGGTAGGGCGTATCGCGGTACAGTTGCTGCTTGCGCCGCTCCAGCAAGGCGCGGCCCGCCTTGCCGCGCACGTGGGGCAGCAGATGGCGCTGGAAATCTTCCTCGATCAGGTCCGTCAGCAGGTAGGCGGGTACATTGAGCCGCTGTGCCTGCGTATCTTCCAGCCATGCGGCGAAGCCGTCCAGCCCGGCCGCGCTGGCAGGGAAGGTCTGGCCTTGACCCAGCGCGCCGTGGTCCCAGTCGTAGGCGCACAGGGCGTCGCTGGTAATGTAGAGTAATTGTTTGCGGAACACGGCGGCCTCAGATCTCAGCTCTCAAGTTTTAATCGTACTGATGGTGTCGTAAATCGGCCCCAGCACCGACAGCATGATCCAGCCCAGCAGCAGGCCCAGGATGACCGTCATGGTCGGCTCGATCATGGCTTGCACTTTTTCAATCAATTCTTTCACTTCGCGGTTGTAAAAGTAACTGACATTGCGCAAGGCCGTGTCCAGCGAACCCGTTGCTTCGCCCACCTTCAGCATGCGGATCACCAGCGGCGGGAAGATGCCCGTGTGCTGGAAGGCGGCGGTGACGCCGTAGCCCTCGCTGATCAGCTGGGCGGCGCGCCGCAGGCCGGCCGCTACCACCTGGTTGCCGGCGATGCCTTCGGACAGGCGGATGCATTCGAGTATCGTGATGCCGGAGGCATACATCAGGGCAAAAAACGTGGCGAAGCGGGCCAGGATGATCTTGTGCAGCACGGGACCGACCAGCCACAGCCGCAGTTTCAAACCATCCCACGCATAGCGGGCCGCCTCGCTGCGGCGGATGAGCGTGCGCCCGCCGAAGAACAGCAGCACGGGCAAGGCCAGCAGCAAATACCAGTAATTGATGAACACATTCGATACAAAGATCAGCACGCGCGTATGCAGCGGCAGCTCGCCGCCCATGTTGCGGATGAAGGCCGTCAGCTGGGGCACGAGATAAATCATCAGGAAGAACGCCACGGCCGCCACGACGATGGCCACGATGACCGGATACATGATGATCTTGCGCGTCTGCGAGGCCAGCTCGTCCTGCCACTTCAGGCTTTCCGACAGGTTCTTGAACACCTCGGCGATCCTGCCGCTCTGCTCGCCAGCCAGGATCAGGCTGGTGAATGTGGCGTCGAAGATGTCGCCATGCTGGGCCAGCGCGCCGGACAGGGGCAAGCCGCCCTCGATGCTTTCAATTAAATCCGTGACGACTTCGCGCAGGCGCGGGTGGTCCGTGCTTTCGCGCAAGTCGTTCAAGCCTTCCAGGATGGGTACGCCCGCACCCGTCAATTGCTCCATGTGGAAGCAGAAATTGATCAGGTCGCGGCGGTGGATGACACGCTTGCCCAGCAACACCAGGTACTGGCCCGTGATCTTGCAGTCGATCAAGTCGAGCTGCATGCGGTGCAGGCGCGCTTCCAGATCCGGCACGTTGGCCGCCTCCATGCTGCCGGGAATCAGCGCGCCGGCGGCATCCATGGCGCGGTAGACATATTGCGCCATCAGGCCAGCCTTTCCGTCAGGTCGACGACGCGGCCCACTTCTTCCAGTGTCGTGACGCCTTCCAGCACGCGGCGCATGCCGTCGTCGACAATGCCCTTGAAGCCGGCCGCGCGCGCCGCGTTCCTCAATTCGCGGCTACTGGCGCGGCGCGCCGTCAATTCATCGAGTTCGGCCGTCATCTTGAGGATTTCCATGATGGCCAGGCGGCCCTTGTAGCCCTGGTGCGCGCAGCGCTCGCAACCGACGGCGTGGCAGATGGACACGGGCGCCTCGTCCGCCGTCAGGCCCAGTAGGCGGCGCTCGACGTCGTCGGCGACCGTCGTTTCCTTGCAATGTGGACACAAACGGCGCACCAGGCGCTGCGCCACGATACCGATGATGTTGCCGGCCATGATGTCGGGCAGGATGCCGATGTCGAGCAGGCGCGCCACGGAACCGATGGCCGAGCTCGTATGCAGGGTGGAATACACCTGGTGGCCCGTCATGGCGGCGGCAAAGGCCATTTCCGCCGTTTCGCGGTCGCGGATCTCACCTACGAGGATGATGTCCGGGTCTTGCCGCATCATCGAGCGGATGCCGTCGGCAAAGCCCAGCTTGACTGATTCATTGACGGAGGTCTGGCGTATCATGTTCATCGGATACTCGACCGGATCCTCCAGGGTCATGATGTTGACGCTTTCCGTATTGATATGGTTGAGTATCGAATACAGGGTGGTGGTCTTGCCGCTGCCCGTCGGACCCGTCACGAGAATCACGCCGTCGGGGCGCGCGATCATGAGTTTCAACAAGTTCAGTTCCGGCTCGGCCAGACCCAGAGAGTCCAGCGGCACGATGCCTTTTTGGCGGTCGAGCACGCGCAGCACGACGTTTTCCCCATGCGTCGTGGGCTGCGCCGAGGCGCGAAAGTCGATTTGCCGTCCGGAAAATTTGATGCTGATGCGCCCATCCTGCGGCGCGCGCGCCTCGGCGATATTCATGTTCGACATCACCTTCAGGCGCACGGCCATGGCCGGCCAGTACGACTTGTGCAGGCTGCGGATTTGCCGCAGGATGCCGTCGATGCGGTAGCGGATGCGCAGGAACGACTGTTCCGGCTCGAAATGGATGTCCGAGGCGCCATTTTGCACGGCATCGGCCAGCAACGCGTCGATCAGGCGCACCATGGGCTGGCTGTATTCGTCCGAGGGCGAGGCCATGCTTTGATAGCTGACCTCGCCCGTTTCGATTTCGTGCAGGATGCCGTCGATCGACAGTTCGAAGCCATAGTACTGGTCGATGGCGCGTGAAATGTCCGATTCGTTGACGAGCACGGTGGAAATCGTGATGCCCTTGACCAGCATGGCGCTGATCTGGTCGAGCGCGACGATGTTGCTCGTGTCGGCCATGGCCAGGATCAGATTGTCCGCCTGCCGCTCGTAGACGATGGGAAAGACGCGGTAGCGCTTGGCCACGTCTTTCGGGATCAGTTTCAGGGCGATGGCGTCGACCACCAGGCTCGACAGATCCGCGCTGACCTGTTTCAGGTTTTCGCTGAGCGCCTCGCGCACGGTTGCTTCCGTGACGAAGCCCAGGGTGATCAGCAGCTTGCCCAGCGGTTCGCTGCTGCGCCGTTGCTCGATCAGGGCGATGCGCAGCTGGTCTTCGCTGATCACGCCTTTCTTGATCAACAGCTTGCCAAGAGGAAGTTTTGCCTGTTCTGCCATGTTGCTTATTCTTGACGGGGTGTGATAGTGGCCGGCTCGGCCGGGGCTGCGCCCGCCGCTGGCGCGGGGGCTGTCAGGTCGCGCAGGCGCGCCTGCACCACGGCCTGGTCGAATGCGGCCGGCGTGGTTTGCGCCAGGGTCAAGGCGCGCTGGTAATACGTGGCGGCCAGCCTGGGCTGGTTCAGCCGGTCCAGGCCCACGGCCAGGTTGAATGCATAGTCGGGATTTGCGGGCGCGGCGCCGTAGGCGCGGAAAAATTGCTGCTGCGCTTCGTTCCAGCGGCGCTGCTTGGCGTACACATTGCCCAGTGCAAACAGCACGGGGGCGTTGTCGGGGCTGCGTGCCAGGATGGCTTTCAATTTTGCCTCGCTCAGCGCCACGTCGCCCTGGCGCAACCCGATCAGACCGGCCAGCGCCTCGCTATCGTCGGGATTGATTTCCAGTAAACGTACGTACAAGGCCGCCGCCTGTGCGCCCTGGTTTTCGCGCAGGGCCACGGCCGCCAGGCCCAGCAGCGCGTCGCGGTTGTTGGCATCCTGCCGCAGCACCGTTTCATATTGCTGACGAGCAAGACCCAGCTGGCCCCCGTTGAAGGCCTGGTAGGCTTGCTGCACGCCGGGGTTGATTTGTGGCGCGGCGACGCTGCGCTGCACCTGGATCTGGCTGTTGTCGGGCGCGGCCACGGGCGGCAGGCTGGGCGGGGCGGGCGGCGCCATGTGCGCCAGCTGCGCCGCTACGGCGGCCTGGGCCGCCGCCTGTATCATCGCCTGCTGCTCCGCCGCACCCGCTGACTGGCGCGCGTCGCGCACGAAGTCCTGCGGTGGTGTCGCGGGGGAGGGCGGGGCGTCAGGCTGCGCCGTGCCCGTTGCCGGCAGCACCACGATAGGACCGGCCACGCCGGCCGTGCCAGGGGCATCCGCCAGCGGCATGGGCACGCCGGGCAGGTTGGCGCTCGCGCCGGGGCTGGTACTGGCGCGCCAGTACCAATACGCCATGGCACCGGCCACCAGCAGGAGGATTGCCAGCAGGACGGCCAGGCGTACGGTGGCCGGGTCGACGCTGATGGGCCCCGTGGGGCCTTTCGGTGGCGTATTGCTGCGGCTGGCGCGTGGCCGGGCGGGCGGCGGTTCGGGACGCGCACGCGGCGGCTCGGGGGCGGACCCGGTTGCGGGTCTGGTGGTGAGCCCGGCTGGGTGCCACTGGGCTCGGGCGGCGGCGCGGGTGCGTCCGGCAGCGGTTCCAGGCTCAGGGTGCTGGCCGGTTGCGCGGGCGGCGCGGCAGGCATGGCTCGGGCCGGCAGGGCGTCGGCCGGTGCCAGTTCCAGCACCTGGTCGTAGGCCTCGGACGGCTTTTCCAGTTCCTCTTCGGAAAGGCTGTTTTGCTTGGTGCGCTCGGCCTTCTTGAGCGCCTGCATCAGCAAGCTCATGGGAAGTCTCCCTGCAGGCGTGCCTGCGGCTGGACGGTGGGCGCCGGCGGGCCATCCGTGTACGGCTGGCTGTTGAGCGGCGCCTGGCCGGGAAGCAGGTAGCGGTAGTCGCGGTAATCGCCCTCAATGCTGGCATCCTTGACCACGACGGGGCGCATGAAAATCACCAGCTCCGTCTTGCTGCTTGCTTCATTGCGGTAGGTAAACAGATTGCCCACGATGGGCAGGCTGGACAGTCCCGGCACGCCATCCCTGGCGTTGTCGATGGAGTCCTGCATCAGGCCGCCCATCACGGCGATCTGGCCATTGCCCACTTTCATGATCGATTCCAGCTCACGCGCCTGGATGACGGGCACGCGGCTTTGCACGTTCGCCGTGGCCAGGGCCGGGTTCGGGTCTTGCACGTAGCCAACGATGCGCGTGATGGTGGGGCGCACGTTCAGGGTGACTTCATCGCTGTCGGAAATCTGCGGCGTGACGCTCATGACGAAGCCGACGGGCACCGTTTCCAGTTTCGACTCATAGGTGGCCGGCGTGGTGATGGTACCCGTCGAGCTGATCACGGCGGGCGTCACCTTGATGGTAAAGAAGACATTGTTGTCGACTACCTTCAGCATGGCCGTTTGATTGTTGAGCACGCTGATCTTCGGGCTGGACAGCACTTTCACCTTGCCGAACGATTCGAGCAGCTGGATGGTGGTGGCAAAACTGTCTTTCGCATAATTGAGCAGGAAGATGCCCGGCGTGATATTGGGCGTGACGCCACTGGACAGTACCGTCGTGCCCACTTGCCCCTGCCGCAGTTGCAGGCTGCCCGTCAGGCGCGACCAGTTGATGCCTTGCTGGTATTCATTGCTCAGGCGCACTTCGATGATGGTCGCCTCGATCAGCACTTGCCGCTTGGCGCTGTGCAATACCGCATCGAGGAATTCAGCGATCTTTTCATGCTGGCGCCCCGTGGCCCGCACGGCGATCAGCCCGCCCTCGACGTTGACGACGACGGACGAGGGGCCGCCCTTGTTGGCCAGTTTTAACAGTGGCATGCCGTTCGCGTCCAGCGGCTGGCCAGAATACGCATTCTGGCCAGGGACCTGCTGGCCCGGCGCATTTTGACTCCCATTCGGGCCGCCATTCTGCATCGGCGTCTGGGCGCCGTACTGGCCAGTTGCGCCGTTGGCAGGGAAGTTGCCGGCCTGGTTCTGCGGCTGACCCTGCTGCCCTTGCTGCCCCTGCTGGCCGGGCACAGTCGTCAATTGCTGGTTCAGCTGCGCCAGCGGGTCCACCTGCACATCGTTGAGCGTGGTCTCGCGCAGCAGGTCGCGGATATTCTTTTCCAGGCTGTACCAGAAATTATTTTCCGAACGATTCACCACCAGGGTGGTCGAATTGTTGTTGCCATTGCTGCCTTGCGTGCTGCCGACGGGATTACTGGCGTTGTTCGACCCGCCGCCCGCCGTGGAGATTTGCGTGGCGATATTCACGCTGCTGTTGGTGCTGCGCGCCATGTTGACGTAATCGACCTTGTAATTGCGCCAAACGGGGGCGTCGGGCAGCACCGTCAGGTTCTTGCCATCGATTTCGTAGCGCATGTCGACTTGCTTGCCGATACGCGACAGCAGTTGCGGCAGGGTCTGGTTCAGCGCATTCAGCGTGACGCTGCCCTCGATCTGCGGGTGGATGTCGATATTCATGCCCGCGTCGCGCGCCAGCGCAAACAGCAGCGATTGCACGGGCACTTTGTGCACGGTGACGCTATACGTTTCCACTTTGGGCGCGGGCAGGGGCGCGGCCAGCGCGCTGCTTTGCTGCACCGGTTCGGGAATGGCGCCAGCAGGGAGGGGCGGGGCATTGATGTGCCCAGGCGACAGCGGCGTTTGATGCGTGGCGCAGCCAGCCAGCATGGCGCTGCAGGCGAGGGTGACCCAGGAGGCCAGCACAGGAATAGGGTGTTGATTCATGAAAAGTTCGCCCTTGGAGTCGTGTTGTGCTTTTGTAATTTTAACTAGCATGATCGCCTAAAAGCAATCGCCTGTGCAGGCCAGAGAGGCAATATGTAGAAATAAAGTTAGGGTGCGCCACGCCCCGGCTGTGCCGCGCTTTCGGCTTTCATTTCTGTGCGGATATTGTCTATGCTGCTAAGCAATATTTTCTGTGGTGACGCGGGGGCCAGTCTGGCCCATACGGCTTCGGCGTTGGCCCGGTCGGCAAAGCTGCCGTAGACGATGAGCAGGCGCGTGGCGGCGCTGGTGGGCGCTTGCTGTGGCGACATACGTGGCGGCCGGTTTGCGGGGGCCGCGCCAGGCAGGCGAAAGACGTGGACGTCGTGCAGACCGATGGCTTGCTGCGCTTGCTGCAAAAAGTTTCTGCCGCAGCCGTCTCGCTGGCAGGCAGACTGGCAATTTGCAGTACCAGTTGCTGTGGCCCTTGCTGTGCCAGCCAGCCGCGCGATTCGGCCAGCTTGCTGTCGAGCAGCGTTGACGGCGCTGGCTGGGGGTATGCGGGACGGCTGCCTGGAGCGTGGCTGGCGCCGCCATGCCCGCTGTCTGGTCCGGCGCCAGCCATTGCCACAGCAGCGCAGTGGCCAGCAGCAGCATCAGCGCACTCAGGGCGCCCGCCAGCAGCTTGCCCGCGTGCCATGGCGGGCGGTAAAAGGGGCTGTCGGCGATGGCCAGGCGCACATGGCGTCCATGCACTTCCCGGGCATCGTCCGCATATGCGGCCAGCAAGGCTTTGTCGGCCAGGATATTGATCCTGCGCACTATTCCCTGCGAGGAGCGCGCCAGCCGGCGCAGCGCCGCTGGTGTGAAAACGAGCGGCGCCGTGCGGCCGGCGGCGGCCAGGCGGCACGCCAGATAGTCGTTCAGCAAGGCCTGCGGCAGGCACGGCACGGTAAAACTGTGGGTGATGCGTTCCTTTAGCTGGCGGAACTGGGGCAAGTCCAGCGTCCGCTGCAATTCCGGCTGGCCAAACAGGACGATTTGCAGCAGCTTGTGGCTGGCCGTTTCCAAATTCGTCAGCAGGCGCAGCGCTTCCAGGGTGGCGCCCGGCATGGCTTGGGCTTCTTCGGCCAGCAGCACCACCTGGCGCCCCGCCGCATGCCGTGCGATCAGCTCGCCGTGCAGGGAGCGCAGCACGGCATCGGTGCGGCATCCGTCCAGCGCCAGGCCCAGTTCGGCGGCGATGGTGCGCAGGACTTCGTCCGGTTCCAGGCGCGGATTGAGCAGGTACACCACGTCGATGTGGAGCGGCAAGCGTTCGGCCAGCATGCGGCACAGCATGGTCTTGCCGCTGCCTACTTCGCCCGTCAGCTTGATGATGCCTTCACCTTGCGTGACGGCATACAGCAGCGCCGCGAGCAGTTCGCCGCGCGTGTTGCCCGTATAAAAGAAGGCCGGGTCCGGCGTGATGCCGAACGGCGCCGTGCGCAAGCCGAAATGGCGCAGATACATGCCGTGCGGGGAGGGCGCGTAAGGCCGCCCGGGCGGCGTGGAAAGCGGGATGGGCGTGTCGGCGTTCATACCGCGATGCAATTGAGGAAAGCCTGTTCCAGGCTGGCGCCGGCCGCACCGCCATGGCGCGCGCGGCATTCGGCGGGCGTGCCCGTAAATACGATGCGTCCCGCATGCAGGATCGCCATGCGGTCGCACAATTCTTCCACGTCGGCCAGCGCATGCGAAGTGAGCAGGGCGCCGCGGCCTTGCGCGCGCGCTTGCCGCAGCACCTGCTTGAACTGCGCGCGCGCCTTCGGGTCGAGTCCGCTCATCGGTTCGTCCAGCACCAGTTGCGGCTTGCCCGACAGCAAGCAGGCGGCCAGCCCCAGTTTCTGCATCATGCCTTTCGAATACTCGCGCGCGGGGCGCAGCAAGGCGTCCGGCGCCAGTTCCAGCGCGGCCAGCGCTTGCTGCACGGCTTGCGCATCAGGGCGAACATTGTGCAGGCGCGACAGGTAGCGCAGGAAGTCGCCGCCCGTCAGGTAATAGGGCGCCTGGAAACGTTCCGGCAGAAACGACAGGGGCTGGCGCGCCGCGCCATGGCGGTGCGGCTGGTCGAAAATGCTGATCTCGCCCCGCTCGGGCGTGCAAAAGTCGAGCAGGCATTTCAGCAGGCTGGTCTTTCCCGCGCCATTCACGCCGACCAGACCGAACAGTTCCCCCGCGCGCACCTGCAGGTTGACGCCGCGCAGCACGGCGCTGCCCGCCAGCTGCAGATGCACATTGTGAAACTCGATGGCGCAGGCGTTCATAGGGGCAATGGTCGACAGGCAAGAAGGCGTACGATCGCCATTATTGTCATGGGCGCAGGTAGGCGGCAAGTGTTTCCTTGCAGAGTGTTGAAATGCGCAAAAATCAAGCCACGGAATGTATTTTCTTTAAGAAACAACAGGTTCTGGAATAAAATACCTGCGCGCGCCGCTGGCGTGCATCGTTTGAAGAATTTGTCGAGGAGCAAGCATGGCAAGGCCAGAGAAAGTCCGGCTCGGTGAAATTTTGGTGCAGCAGAAACTGCTGACGGAAGAACAGTTGGGCCAGGCCTTGACGGAACAGAAGCGTTCGGGGCGCAAGCTGGGCCGCGTTTTTGTCGAGCACGGCTTCGTCACGGAAGAGCAAATTTCGGGCGCCCTGGCGCGCCAGCTCGACATTCCCTACATCAATCTGAAGTTTTTCAACATCAATCCCGAACTGGTGCGGCTGCTGCCGGAAACCCAGGCGCGGCGCTTCCGCGCGCTGGTGCTGGAAGACCGCCGCGAGGGCTTGCTGGTCGGCATGTCCGATCCCACCGACCTGTTTGCGTACGATGAAATCTCGCGCCTGGTCAAGCGCCAGATCGAACTCGCTGTCGTCAATGAGACGGAAGTGCTGGCCGCCATCGACCGCATCTACCGCCGCACGGAAGATATCTCCACCCTGACGCGCGAGCTGGAGCAGGACCTAGGCGACGTTTCCGTCGACTTCGGCGCACTGGCCGCCAATCCGGGCCTGGAAGAGGCGCCCATCGTCAAGCTGCTGCAATCCGTGTTCGAGGATGCCACGCAGGTGCGCGCCTCGGACATCCACATCGAGCCGCAGGAAGGCCGGCTGCAGATCCGCTTCCGCATCGACGGCGTGCTGCACCTGCAGACGGAAGCGGACAGCAAGATCGCCAGTTCGCTGGCGCTGCGCCTGAAACTGATGTCGGACCTCGATATTTCCGAGAAGCGCCTGCCGCAGGATGGCCGCTTCGCCATCCGCGTGAAAAACCAGCGCATCGACGTGCGTATTTCCACCATGCCGACGCAATACGGCGAATCGGTGGTGATGCGGCTCTTGAACCAGGGCGGCACGACCTTGCGCCTGGACGCCATCGGCATGCCGCCCAAGCTGGTGCAACAGTTCCGCGCCATCGTCAACCGCCCGAACGGCCTAGTGCTGGTGACGGGGCCGACCGGTAGCGGCAAGACGACGACCTTGTATTGCGCCTTGTCCGAACTCAATTCGGTGGAAAAAAAGCTCATCACGGTGGAAGACCCCGTCGAGTACCGCTTGCCCGGCATTAACCAGGTGCAAGTGAATGACAAGATCGAGCTGAACTTTGCCCGCGTGCTGCGCTCGGCCCTGCGGCAAGATCCTGACATCGTGCTCGTCGGCGAGATGCGCGACCAGGAAACGGCGCAGATCGGCCTGCGCGCCGCCATGACGGGCCATTTGGTGCTGTCGACCCTGCATACGAACGACGCCATCAGCACGCCGCTGCGCCTGATGGACATGGGCGTGCCCCGCTACATGGTGGGCAGCTCGCTGCAAGCCGTGCTGGCGCAGCGCCTGGTGCGCGTGATCTGCGAAAGCTGCAGCACGCCGTACGCGCCCACGCCGAACGAATACGAATGGCTGCGCCTGGAACTGGGCGAGCTGGTCGAGCGCAACCAGTATTTCCATGGCAAGGGCTGCTCGCATTGCAACGGCATGGGTTACCGGGGCCGCACGGGCGTGTACGAATTGCTGGAAATCACGCGCGCCGTGGCCGACGCCGCCAACCATGCCGATCCTTCCCACTTCATGAAGGTGGCGATGGAGCAGATGGCGGGTGAAACCCTGCGCCGCCACGCCGTGCAGCTGGTGGTTGCCGGCCGCACGACGGTGATGGAAGCAATGCGCATCAGCAACCAGAGCGAGGATTGAGGTGCCGTTTTTCTCCTACAAGGCGCGTAGCGCCAGCGGCGAGCTGTTGACCGGCGTGATGGAAGGCGCCGACAGCGGCGCCGTGGCAGACCAATTGGTCGCGGGCGGCAGCACGCCCGTCGATATCAGCGCCACCAGGCAGACGGTGACGAAGGCCGGCGCCAGCACGCTGAGCTGGTGGGACAAGCTGACCGAGAAAAAGTCACGCCCATGGACGTGCAATTGTTCAGCCGCCAGCTGTACACCCTGCTCAAAGCGGGCGTGCCCATCATGCGCGGCCTGGCCGGCCTGCAGGAGTCCGCCATCAGCCCCGCGTTCGGGCGCATCATCAAGGATGTGCGCGAGTCGTTGGACGCGGGGCGCGAACTGTCGGCCGCCATGGCGCGTCATCCCACGATCTTCACGCCGTTTTATTTGTCGATGGTGCGCGTGGGTGAAATGACGGGGCGCCTCGATGAAGTGTTTTTGCGCCTGTTCAACCACCTGGAATTCGACCGCGACATGCGCGCGCGCGTGAAAACGGCGACGCGCTACCCGACCTTCGTCGTCTTCGCCATGCTGGCCGCCATGGTGGTGGTGAATATCTTCGTCATTCCCCAGTTCGAGAAGGTGTTCGCCAGCTTCCACGCGGAACTGCCCATGATGACCCGCATCCTGATCGGCACCTCGCGCTTTACGGTGGCGTACTGGCCTATTTTGTTGATGCTGGGCGCGGGCGGCTTTTTTCGGCTGGCGCGCCTGGCTGCGCACGAAAGAGGGGCTATACAAGTGGGACCGCGCCAAGCTGCGCCTGCCGATCGCCGGCAAGATCATCCTGAAGGGCACGATGGCCCGCTTCGCGCGCAGCTTTGCCCTGTCGAGCAAGAGCGGCGTGCCCATCGTGCAGGCGCTGACGGTGGTCTCGCAAACGGTCGATAATACTTACCTGAGCGCGCGCGTGGAGCAGATGCGCGACGGCGTCGAACGGGGCGAAAGCATCTTGCGCACCTCGGTCGCGGCCGGCGTGTTCACGCCCGTGGTGCTGCAGATGATCGCCGTGGGCGAGGAATCCGGTTCGCTCGACGACTTGATGGACGAGATCGCTGACATGTACGAGCGCGAAGTCGATTATGAGCTGAAGACCCTGTCGGCGCAGATCGAGCCGATTTTAATCGTCTTCCTCGGCGCCATGGTGCTGGTGCTGGCGCTGGGCATCTTCCTGCCGATCTGGGACCTGGGCCGGGCGGCCCTGCACTGATGGCAAAGCCGTTCCGTCAGCGCGGTTTCACCCTGTTCGAGCTGGCGGTGGTGGCGAGCGTGTTCGCCATCTTGGCGGCGGTGTTCCTGAACCGCGTCAGGGATTACCAGCAGCAGGCGCAGCAGGTGGCCGTGGCGCAGATGCTCGGCGTCTTGCGCACCAGCTTGCGGGTGCAGGTGCTGCAGCTGTACCTGGCGGATCAGCGCGCAAAAATGCCGGCGCTGGCGCGGCAAAACCCGTTCGACTGGCTGGAGGATAAGCCGGCCAATTACCTGGGCGAGTTTGCGCAGCCGGACCTTGCAAAATTGCATGCAGGGAATTGGTTATACGACAGAAAAGAACAAAAAATTATCTATTTGTTTAGTAATAGCAATATTTTTCCCTCTACAGGGGTTGATGCAGTGAAATTTAAGGTAACCTTGCCAGGTGTGGACGCCGATCTTGACAAGCTCGCCAAGGAGCCCGATATTGTGGTGTGGAAATCGCCGGACTCGGCAGCAAAGTGACGGTCGTGCAGCGATAGTTTCATGGCATTGGTTTTGATGTTTTTATTTGATTTTGGAGAGCAAGTATGAATAAGTCTTTACGTAGTATGAAAAGCGGCGCCCAGGCAGGTTTCACCCTGATCGAACTGATCGTCGTCATCGTGATCTTGGGTATTCTGGCAGCGACGGCCATCCCTAAGTTTATCGACATGTCGACCGATGCGCGCGTGGCCAAGATGCAGGCGGCCGCTGGTGCCCTCAAGGCGGGCGCGGCGTTGTACCATGCGCAGTGGCTGGTGAGCGGTTCGCCCGCCGATGGCAACACGGTGAAGATGGAAGGTCAGGCGATTAGCGGAGTAGGTGGCTACCCTACGGCCGATGCCGCCGGGATTGGACTGGCGGCGGGTATTGCCGCTCCTGATTATACGATTACAACCACCGCTGGTTTCGTCGTGACCCCTGATGCAACGCGCACGACATGCTCGGTCACCTACCCTGCCCCAACGGCGACTGCCGCCCCGGTAGTTACCAGTGCCGCAACTGCCAACACGTGTAAGTAATCTTTGAGTACACTGCAAGGAAAGTCAGGCTACACCCGGCCTTCCTTGCGCACCACCAGCCCAACCCCAGGCGCCAGCCCGTTGGGCTTTTTTACGGGCCATCCATTGCAGCAGCCACCAACAGTCTTTCCGCATCGTCAAGCAGGGCCGCCAGGCCGCCTGCGGCGCACGGCTGCGTGCGGTTTTACCTTGATCGAACTGGTGGCCGTGCTGGTGCTGGCAGGCTTGCTGGCGACCTTTGCCGTCAATCGGTTTTTCCAGCGCGACACTTTTGACGCGCGCAGTTTTTCTGACCAGGTGACGAATATTGTGCGCTACGGGCAGAAGCTGGCGGTGGCGCAAAACCGTGCCGTGTTTGTGAGCATCGATGCCAACAGCGTGGCCCTGTGCTTCGATGCCGTTTGCAGCGATGCGCAGAAAGTGGTGCCGCCCACGGGCAGTAACAGCGCCAGCAAGGACACATTGAAGTATTGCGTGAAAACCAACTGGCTGTGCGAAGGCCGTCCGGCCGGCGTGACCCTGTCCACCGACGCGAAAGTTACGCCGAGCTTTTATTTCGACGCGCTGGGCAAGCCGTATGCGCTGGTCAATGTGTTTCCTGCCGTATCGACTTTTCCGGCGCAGCTGACGATCAGCATCCAGGGCGACGGCCTGACGCGCAACGTCACGGTCGAAGGGGAGACCGGCTATGTCCATTAGCCAGCGGCGCCAGCGTGAACGCGGCGTGACCCTGATCGAACTGGTGCTGTTCATCGTCATCGTGGGCCTGGCCTCGGCCGCTATCCTGGGCGTGATGAGCCTGACGACGCGGCACAGTGCCGACCCGCAGTTGCGCAAGCAGGCGCTGGCGATTGCCGAAGGCATGCTGGAAGAAATCCAGCTGGCGCGTTTCACGTATTGCGATCCGCAAGACCCCGCTGCGCAAACGGCCACCAGCCCGGCCGGCTGCGCCATCCCGGAAGGGCCGGGGGAAGAGCCGAACGGCGCGGGGCGGCCTTTCGACAACGTCAACGATTATGTGAGCGCGTATGGCACGGCCACCGAGTACAAGACGGATGCCCAGGGCGCCGTCTGGGCTGCTGGTTCGCCCCAGACATATACTGCCTTGGTAACGATCACCCCGGCAGCCTTGAACGGCTTGCCTGCCACGGAAAGCCTGCATATCCAGGTGGTCGTGCCGTATGCCGACCAGCAGATCGTGCTCGACGGCTATCGCGTGCGCTATGCGCCGAACAGTATCCCATGATAAATTTCCTTAACGCCAGGCGCCGCCCGCGCGGCTTTACCCTTGTCGAGATGGTCATCGTGATCGTCATCACGGGCATCATCGGCGCCATGGTCGCCGTCTTCATCCGCGTGCCCGTGCAAGGCTATATCGACACCACCGCGCGCGCCGCGCTGGCCGACACTGCCGATACGGCGGCGCGCCGCCTGACACGCGACGTGCGCCTGGCTTTGCCCAACAGCGTGCGCGTGTCGAACGACGGCCTGTTCCTGGAATTGCTGCTGACCAAGACGGGCGGGCGCTACCTGAGCGACAGCGATCCTGGCGTTCCGGGCAATGTGCTGAGCTTTGAGAGTCCCCCCAGCTCTCCGAGCTTTACCGTTGTTGGCGCCATGCCCGCCGATGCGCTGGGCGCGCGCCAGGCGATCAGCGTGGGCGACCAGATCGTCGTCTACAACCTGGGCACGGAGTACGCGCCGAACAATGCGTATGCATGCAGCGCGGCGAATGGCTGCAACCGCGCGCCAGTGACGGCCGTGTCCGGCACTCTGGTCACGCTCGGCAGCTATCCTTTCGCGACGGCGCCGGCGCCGCTGCCGTCGCCATCGAACCGCTTCCAGGTAGTGACGACGCCCGTCACCTATGCGTGCAATCTGACGACCGGCACCCTGACCCGTTACGCGGGCTATGCCATTCAGGCCACCCAGCCGGTTGTGGCGGACTTGAAAGATGGCGCACTTCTGGCGCGCCAGGTGACGGCGTGCGTTTTCAGCTACACCGTGCTGGCCAATGTGCAGCGCGGCCTGGTGAATATCGACCTGAGCCTGGGCGCGGCGAACAGCAATACGGGCGTGCTGCGCCTGGTGCAACAGGTGCAGGCGAGGAATACGCCATGAAGCATGTGCTGCGCCACCACACCGGCCGCATGCGCGGTTTCAGCCTCGTCACGGCTATTTTCCTGCTGGTGGTGCTGGCCGCGCTGGCGGCCGTGATGGTGAATATCTCCACTTTCCAGCAGACGGAATCGGCCATGGACGTGCAGGGCGTGCGCGCCGAACAGGCCGCGCGGGCCGGCCTCGAATGGGGTTTGCAGAAGCAGATCAGCGCCGGCCTCACCGCTGGCGCGGCCTGCATCGGTCCGGCCAATTTCAGCTTGCCGGCGGGCACGACGCTGTCGGCGTTCAGCGTCACCGTGCAATGCAGCACGGCCACGGGGCCCGGCACCTTGACCAGCTGGACCATCACGGCCACGGCTTGCAACCAGCCTGGCGCTGCTGGCTGTCCGAATGCAGGCAATAACGCCGACTACGTCCAGCGCCGCCTGCAAGCCGTGCTGTCGCAGTAAGATCAACTGCGTGCAAAAAGATCGCTAATTTATTGTTTTTACACAATAAAGTTAGCTTCATGAATTAAAATTGGCTGGATGCATACACTGCGCGACAAGATCGGGCAGGCAATTACACTGGATAGTTCGCATGGGTTTATTCGCAAGAGCAAAGAAGTATGATGGCTGGCTGGCCACGGCGTTTGGCCGCGATGGCGTCAGTGCTGTGGTTGTCGAACGTCCCGCCGACGGCATGCCGCGCGTGCGGGGCGCCAGCTACCAGGCGGCCGCACGGCCGGCGCCTGTCGAGGTGCTGGAAAAACTGGGCAAGGATGTACAGGCGGCAGCGCGCCACTGCACCACCGTGCTGGCCGGCGGCGAATACCAGTTGCTGTCGCTGGAAGCGCCGGCCGTGCCGCGCGAGGAGCTGAAGACGGCCGTGGGCTGGCGTTTGAAGGACATGCTGGACTTTCCCCTGGCCGAGGCCACCATCGACGTGTTCGATATCCCCGGGGACCCGAACGGCACTCAGCGGGGCAGCAGCGTGTTCGCCGTCGCCGCGCGCAATAGCGCCGTGTCGCGGCGCCAGGCGCTGTACGCCGAGTGCAAGATCGACCTGTCCGTGATCGATATCCCCGAGATGGCGCAGCGCAATATCGCCACCTTGCTGGAAACGCCGGGACGCGGCATCGCCGTACTGTTTTTCGATGGCGATGGCGGCTTGCTGACCATGAGTTTCAACGGCGAGCTGTACCAGGCACGCCGCATCGATGTGACCTCGACGCAATTGCAGTCGCCCGACGCCAGCCAGTACTACGACCGCGTCACCTTGGAACTGCAGCGCTCGTTCGACCACTTCGACCGCCAGTTTCATTTCATTTCGCTAGCCCGTTTGATGCTGATGACGGGCGCCAGCGATGGCTTGCACGCGTATCTGGCCGACAATCTCTACATGCCGGTCGAGCAGCTGGACATGGCTACGGTGCTGGACTTTTCCCAGGCCGCCGAACTGCGCGATCCCGCCATGCAGGCGCGCTACTTCCTGGCCATCGGCGCCGCCTTGCGCGAGGTGGGCCTGCACCCGGGCAAGCACGAAGGGAAGGGCGCATGAGCCAGCAGATCAATCTGTTCAATCCCCGGTTTGAACTGAAAAAACACCATATGTCGGCGCGCACAGCCGGCCTGACCCTGGGCGGCCTGACGCTGGTCTTGCTGGCCCTGGGCGTGCTGACTCAGCGGGCAACGGCCGGGCTGGAGCAACGCGAAGCGGGCGTCAAGGCGGCGCTGACGCAAGGCGAGGCGAAGCGAGACCAGATTCTGCGCGATTTCCCGCCGCACAAGAAAGATCCGGCCCTGGCGCAGGAACTGGCGGCCGTCGAGGCGCAGCGCCAGTTGCTGCAGGATGCCTCGGCCGTGCTGGACAGCGGCAAGCTGGGCAATACCCTTGGCTATGCCGGCTATTTCCGCGCGCTGGCGCAGGCCAAGGTGGAGGGCGTATGGCTGACGGGCGTGGACATCGCCGGCGCCGGCAATGACTTCGGCTTGCAGGGCCGCGCCTTGCACGCCTCGCTGCTGCCCGCGTACATCACGCGCCTGGGCCAGCAGGAGGTATTGAAAGGCAAGACCTTCGCCAGCCTCGACATCGGCCAGCCCGCGCCACCGGCCGTGGCCGAGGGCAAGGCGACCAGCCTGCCTTATGTCGCGTTCAGCCTGCAGTCGGCGGAAAGCGTCGCTGGCCCAGCCGGCGCCGTCACGCCGCCCAAACTTGTTGCCGGAGGAACTCGCTGATGCTGCCCTTGCTGAAAAAATGGGCCACCGCCTTCGATGCCCTCAGCCTGCGCGAGCGCTTGATGGTGTTTGGCGCCGGCGCGGCCGCCATCCTGTTCGTGTTTTATTTCATGAGCTTTAGTCCCCTATTGGCGAAACGCGCCGCGCTGGAGGCGAGCATTGCGCAAAAGGAAAGCCTCTTGAGCGCGACGAACAAGGAAATCGAGCTGACCATGCTCGCCCATGCCACCGATCCCGACCAGGAAGCGCGCGCGCGCCTGGTGGCCTTGCAGGCGGAAACGGCATCCCTGGCGCAGGCGCTGCGCGCGAAACAGCATGGCCTGGTGGCGCCCGAGCGCATGGTGACCTTGCTCGAACACTTGCTGCGCCAGCACGCGGGACTGCGCGTGGTGTCGCTGAAAACCTTGCCCGCCAGCGCCGTGGGCGCGCACCAGACCGATAGTGCGAACGGCGATGCCGCGGCCAAGGCCGATGCAGCAAAGGCGATCACGCAGGCGCCCCTGCTGCACCAGCATGGCGTGGAAGTGGTGCTGCAAGGCAGTTATGCCGACATGGTGCAATACATGCAGGCGCTGCAATCGATGCCGACCCGCGTCTTCTGGGGCGCCGCCCACCTCGACGCGACCGGCTATCCGGGCGCCACCTTGACCCTGACCTTACATACCCTCAGCATGGACGACACATGGATCGCACTCTGACCTTTCTGGCCCTGAGCCTGACGCTGGGTCTGGCATGGCCGGGCGCGCAGGCGCAGGCGCTGGACGATCCGACGCGCCCACCGGCGGCCCTGTGGGCGCCCGCCAGCGCCGCGCCTGTCGTCGCGGCCCGGCCGCAGTTGCAATCGGTGCTCATTTCCACCCAGCCTGGGGGACGCCGCTTGGCCGTCATCGATGGACAGACAGTCAAGGTCGGCAGCAAGGTAGGCGACGCCGTGGTGACGGAGATCCACGACACGGCCGTATTGTTGCGGCGTGGCAAAACACTGGAAACCTTCAAGCTGTACCCGAGCAGCAAGACCGACAATAAGACCGATCGCAAGACCGATCGCAAGCAGGAGTAGAAGAAGTGGCCAAGCAACTCAATCAACACAAGGCGAGCATGTTCAAGATCAGTACGATGGCGGCTGTCATCAGCGTCAGCCTGGGCCTGGGCGGCTGCAATGTCGCGCCCGTCAAGCGCGACACCTATAATGCGATCACCGATGCCGTCAAGGGCGCGGCGGCCACCACGGCGCCAGCGGCCCAGCCGGACGCCGTGGAAGCGGCGCTGCTGCCGCCCGTGGCGGCCCTGGCTCAGCAATTGCCGAAGGCCCGCGCCGCGCTCGACGAGCGCTTCAACGTGGCTTTCAACAATGTGCCGGCGCGCCAGTTCTTCACCTCCATCGTGGCCGGCACGCGTTACAACATGTTGGTCCATCCCGACATCGGCGGCACGATTTCCGCCAATCTGAAGGACGTGACCCTGTTTCAGGCGCTCGACGCCGTGCGCGAACTGTATGGCTACGACTACAAGGTCGAGGGCACGCAGATCTACATCAAGCCCCTGACCATGCAGACGCGTTTATTCCATGTCAATTACCTGACAGGCGCGCGCCGCGGCAGTTCCAACCTGCGCGTGTCGTCGACGTCGGTCGGTTCGGTCGGCTCGACCAACTCGGGCGGCTCTGGCAGCAATAACGGAAATGGCAACCAGGGCAACAACCAGAATAACGAGCAGAACCAGCAAACCAATGGCGGCCAGGGCGGCCGTACCCTGGACAGCAGCAACCTGACCACCTCGTCGACGGCCGATTTCTGGCCGGAGTTGAGGGCGGCGCTGGAAGCCATCGTCGGCAGCGCAGAAGGGGGCCGGCAAGTGGTGCTCAGCCCGCAGTCGGGCGTGATCGTCATCCGCGCCATGCCGGAAGAATTGCGCAATGTCGACATGTACCTGAAGGCCACACAACTGTCCGTCGACCGCCAGGTGATCCTGGAAGCGAAGATCCTCGAAGTCGAGCTCAACAACAATACGCAGACGGGCATCAACTGGGCTTCGTTCGCCTCGATCAAGAGCGGCCACACGAACCGCATCTCGACGGGCTTCATCCAGCCGGGCGGCACCCTGGCGCCGCTGCCGTTCAACGGCGGCCAGCCGCCCAACATGACGAATGGCAGCGGCTTGACGGCCAGCAGCGGCTTTGGCCTCAGTTCGGCGGCGAATGCGGCTGGTTCCATGTTCGGCCTGGCTTTCCAGACAGCCAATTTCGCTGCCATGATTTCCTTCCTAGAATCGCAAGGCTCCGTGCACGTACTGTCGAGCCCGCGCATCGCCACCATGAATAACCAGAAGGCCGTGCTGAAGATAGGCACGGACGAGTTTTACGTGACGGGCGTGTCGACCACCACGAATACGACGGCCAGCGGCGCGACGACCAGCCCCAACGTGACCTTGCAACCGTTCTTTTCCGGCGTGGTGCTGGACGTGACGCCGCAGATCGATGCGGATGGCAACATCATCCTGCATGTACACCCATCCGTCAGCCAGGTGTCGACCATCAGCAAGGAGATCGACCTGGGCAGCGCCGGTTCGCTAAAACTGCCGCTGGCCGCTTCCAGCACGTCCGAAATGGACAGCATGGTGCGCAGCCAGGATGGCCGCATCGTTGCCATCGGCGGCCTGATGCGCCAGGCCACCACGGCGGACCGCTCGCAAGTGCCGGGCGCGGGCGATATCCCCGTGCTGGGCGCGCTGTTCCGCAACACGGGGCAGGTGATCCAGAAGCGCGAGCTGGTGGTGCTGATCAAGCCCACCATCGTCGATGGCGCGAATAGCTGGAACGAGGACTTGCTCGATTCGGGCAAGCGCATCGAGGCGCTCGACCCGCGCCGTCCAGCGGAGCGGCGCTAAATGTACCAGGCCCATTTCGGCTTGCGCGAGGCGCCGTTCGGCCTCACGCCCGATACCAGTTTCTTCTTCAACGGCCCGCAGTCGCAAAAGGCGCTGAACACCTTGCTGGTGGCGGCGCGCAATGGCGAGGGCTTCATCAAGATCACTGGCGAAGTGGGCACCGGCAAGACTTTTCTTTGCCGCAAGTTCATGCAATCCTTGGGGCCAGATTTTGTCACGGCCTACATCCCGAATCCGAACTTGCCGCCCCGTTCGCTGATCCTGGCGCTGGCGGACGACCTTGATGTGTTGCTGGAAAAAGATGCTGATCAGCATCAGCTACTCAAATCCCTCAACTTGCGCCTGCTCAACCTGGCGGCGCAGGGCAAGCGCGTGCTGCTGTGTCTGGACGAAGCGCAGGCGATTCCCGTCGACAGCCTCGAAGCGCTGCGCCTGCTGACGAACCTGGAAACGGAAAAGCGCAAGCTGCTGCAAATCGTGCTGTTCGGCCAGCCGGAATTGGACGTCAAGCTGGCCCTGCCGGAAATCCGCCAGTTGGCGCAGCGCATCACCTTTCATTACCACCTGGGGCCTTTGTGCCGCGACGACGTGGATTTTTATGTGGCGCACCGTCTGCGCGTGGCCGGTTTCGACGGCGCACGCCTGTTCAGCCGTGGCGGCGTGGCAACGCTGTACAAGGCGTCCGGCGGCATTCCCCGCCTGATCAACATCATGGCGCACAAGGCGCTGATGGTGGCGTATGGTGAAGGACGGCAGCAGGTGAGCGGCCGCCACGTGGCGCTGGCCGCCAGCGATACCCTGGCCAGCAAGCCGCGCCGCTTTTGGCAGCGGCCATGGCCGTGGCTGGCCGGCGCCAGCGTGCTGGCCGCCGCTTGTGGCGTGAGCTGGACTTTATTGAACCGATGACGAAGATGAGCCTGTAGATGAGCCTGATTAACAAGATGTTGCAAGACCTCGATGCGCGTGGCACTCCCGATGGACGCGGCGACGCGGCAGGTATCCGCTCCGTGCCCGAACGCGAGCGGGGCGTCTCGCGCGCGCTGGTCTTCGGCGGTGCAGCTGGCCTGACGGCCGCCGCCATCGCCCTGGGCTGGGTCTACCTGAAGCGCCCACCCGTACCGCCCGTGCTGGTCAGCGTGGCCAGTACGCCTGTGTTGGCTCCTGTGTCGGCTCCCGTGTCGGCACCGGTGCCTGCCGCCGTTGTCCCCGCGCCCGTGCCCGTCGTGGCGGCTGAACCCGAGCCCGTGTTCCAGGCCGAGGAAGCCGCCCCCGCGCCGACCAGGGCGCGGCCCGCCGAAGTGTGGCGCATCACGGAAAAATCCGCCAAGCCGGCCGCTGCGCCCGTGGTGAAGACGCCAGCACCGGCCGCCAGCGAGCGCATCAGCGATGGCAAGCAAATCACTGCGCAGCAGCGCGTGGAGAATGAGTACCGGCGCGCGCTGGGTCAATTGCAGGATGGCCGCGTCTCCGACGCCATGCTGGCCTTGCAGCAAACCCTGCAGCTGGACCCGCGCCACCAGGGCGCGCGCGAAACCCTGGTGCGCCTACTGCTCGAAGCGCAGCGCCCCGACGAGGCGGCTCGCCAGTTGCAGCTGAGCCTGGCGCTGGACCCGAAGCAGCCGGCGCAGGCGATGATGCTGGCCCGTTTGCAGCTGGATAAACCCAACGGCGGCGCGGCGGCCCTCGATACCCTCATGCGCAGCTTGCCATACGCCAGCGACAGCGGCGAATACCATGCCTTCCTGGCTGGCGTGCTGCAACGCGAACAGCGTTACCGCGAAGCATCCGAGCACTACCAGCTGGCCCTGCAGACGGCGCCCGACAACAGCGTCTGGTGGATGGGTCTGGGGATAGCATTGCAAGCCGACAACCACCCGGCTCAGGCGCGCCAGGCGTTCGAGCGGGCCAAGGGCTTGCAAACCCTGTCGCCCCAGCTGCAAGCGTTTGTCGAGCGCAAGCTGGTGCAGTTGACGGCGGCGACCGCCAAATAAGCGCTGGCCGAGCGCACCACTTTCACCTCCACCGCCAGCGATATCGCAGGCGGTGGGGATGGACTTGTACCACATGACTGAAGCGGATGATCCCGCAAACAAGATGACCACTGCCTGGAAATTCCCCGATGCCCCCAATACTGCCTGCTTCACGACCACGGAGGTATTGAACGGTGCTCCCGTCGTGCATGTGTCCCATGATTACGAAGGGGATTGGCAATTTCACGGCGCGCCAGGCGCAACGGCATCTGGCTCTGCCAAGATCGTCAGTCTGGCATACATGATAGGCAGCAATGATTTGCTGGCGCACCTGCATGACTTGCCCTATGGCTGGAGCGCGCAATGGAATGCAGGCGCAGGAAACTGGGAGCGTTTCAAGGACCATCCTTTTCCCTCGTTTGCGGAGCATGGCTATTACCTGGAAGACGCCATCTGGCTTGCCCAGTATTTGACAGATATCCAGCCTCCGCCCGCGGAAGTGCGCGAGCAACTGGCCATCGGTTCGTATGTGAAACTGGTTTTTCGCTTCGCCGCCGAAGACGGTGCGCGCGCGGACGGCCAGTGTGAAAGAATGTGGGTACTAGTGACCGGCATCGATGAAGAGGAAGGCTGGTACACCGGCACCATCGAGAATGCTCCGCAGCATCCGGCGGCCAGATACGGCGACCTTATCGCGTTTCATCCCCTGCATGTGGCAGACCTTGCTCGTGAACAGGCATGAAAGGAAACGCCGTGCGAAATGAACGCGAAGGTGCGAAAGACGCCCGCCAGGAAATCAAGCGATACCAGGAACATATCAATTCGCCGCGTCTTTGTCCGGAGCAGTGTTATCGCATGGCCAGTCCGACTTATGCCCTGGTGTGCTACGTCAACCAGGTGACGGGACTTTTCTTGAGCAAGAACTATTACATGATCCCGATCTTCCTTCAGCGTGCATACGGGGTGCTGTTGGCGTTGAAGCCGGAGCGCGTCAGTGAACCGTATCGTAATCTGGTCGAGCAGTATCTGAGCCATGTCGCGCGTTTCATCGTCAATTATCAATGCCTGGCGGAAGATGAGCAGCAAGCCGCGCAGTGTATCCCGCCAGCGCTGTTGGCGACCGTGCCTGTTTCGTTACCGCAAGACCTGTTCATGCCGGGCGAGTTTTGACGGCATCGTTGCCGACCTCGCCTTCGAAATTTCCTGCGACATTCATGTGGCTGTCGCATGCTTACTGCGATAAGAAAGGAAGCCCGTTTGAAACCTCTTGCCCTGCTCATTGCGTTCTGCTATTTGTGCAACAGCGCATTGGCCGCACCCGCCAGCGTGCCTGCCAGCTACGTTCTTGACAATACGGAAGTGCGCGACATCCGTGCACAAGCCCTGAAACGGGACTATCAGCTGTATGTCGCCTTGCCCGATTCCTATCGGCAGGGAAACAAGCGCTATCCGGTGCTGTTCGTCGTGGACGCCAATTATTCGTTCGCCATCGTGCGCAATATCGCGCAGCGCCTGAACAAGCATGCGGGGATGGAAGAAGTGGTGGTGGTGGGGCTGTCATATGCGAATGGCGATGGCGGGGTGTACAGCCGCCGCCGCGACTACACGCCCACCACGCCGCGCAAGCATGACTACCGCTCGGACATGCCGGGGCGGCAGCCCGCGTTCGGCGAAGCGAAGGCGTATGGCCAGTTCGTCTCGGGCGAAGTATTTCCCTTCATCGCACAGCATTACCGCGTCAACATGCAGCGCAAGGTGTTTATCGGCCACTCCTACGGCAGCCTGCTGGGCCTGCAATTCCTGCTGACGGAACCGCGCACCTTCGAGCATTACATCCTCGGCAGTCCGTCGCTGTGGTACGACGCCGGCGTCATGTTCGACCGCGAACAGGCGTATGCCGCCAGCCACAAGGACTTGCCGGCGTCCGTGTTCTTCGGCATCGGCGGTCTGGAAAAGCTGGCGGCGGGCAAGAAGCGTTCGCGTTTGGAGGAAGAGGCCGACATGCTGGCCGACGTGCGCGAGTTCGACGGAAAGTTGAAATCGCGCAAGTTCCCCGGCTTGAAAACCCGCCTGCGCGTCTTCGAGGATGAAGATCACGCGAGCGTGTTTCCCTTTGTGCTGACGCATGGCCTGCGGGCGTATTTGACGTCCGCAAAATGAATGGCGCTCAGGGGCGCATCAATGCCGGCATGTTGGATGGCGCCATCAAGCCAGCTTTCCGTGGTGAATGGCAGGCGTGCGGCCGTGTAGGGGGAGGCTGTGTAAAATTTGCGGAGCGTTCAGATTTCTTCATTGATACTGGATTACGCCCAGGGCGAGCAGCTGGAATGGCTGGCGGTGCCCGCCAGACAGTGCCAGCGTCGTCATGCACTCTCCGACCGCCGGAAGCGGTCATCGATAAGGTCAGCTGACATGCGTACATTGAATGAATTATTGGATAGTGAAGACCCGGCGTTTCCGCTGATCAGGCAATGGGCCAGCGAGGCCGACATCCCGGTGGAATTGCTGCCTCCCTCGGCCGGCAGGGAGGATGTGTTGCTGAGCCTGCAGGTCACCACGCGTTCTCCCCTAGGCGCGATAGCCTATGAAACCGGGGGCATCCTGGTGGATGACGGCTGGCTCCGGATATTGGGGTCTGGCCATGGCAAGCTGGGCCGGAACATTGCTACGTGGAACGAAGGAAAGGCCGAGGGTTTTCTGTTGGTGGCTGATGACGTGCTCGGTGGCTTTTTTGCCATCAATGGCGGCGGGCTTGGAGCCGACCAGGGCAATATGTATTACCTTGCCCCCGAGACACTGGAGTGGGAAGGGCTGGAGATCGGCTTCACGACGTTTGTCGAATGGTCCTTTACAAGCCAGTTGCGGCAGTTTTACGGCCGGCAGCCTGGCGATGCGGATGGCTTTGAGGAATTGCCCTTGTCCGGCGAGCTATGCCTGAATTTTTATCCATTTCTGTGGACGCAAGAAGGTTCCCTCAAGACCAGTTCGCGGCGCGCCATTCCGGTGGCAGAGCAGTGGGCGCTCAATCTTGATCTGAAACAGAAGTCGCTGGATGCTCCTGCGAGCGCGAGCTGAGGCATGGCTTGCTGAGCATCCCGACGCTGCAATGGCAAGCGCGCCATCGAGCCGGCGAAATTGCGTTTCAATCCCTCAATCATGCGGTTTGTCGCAATGGGAGGTGTCAGAAAATGGCAATGGGATAGCATACAGTGGGCTTCCTCGTGATGAGCTTGCCCGCAAGCGAGTGTCCGATACTGGCGGTGCCGCAGTCATCAACGGATGCTTCTCAATGACCTCGACCAGGATGAATACGCATGAAATTGACGTTTCCACATGTTCTTTCCACTTGTCTGCTTGGCGCTGTCGGCGCGATCGCTAGCGCGAACGCGGCTCCCGGCGATGCCGAACTGGTGGCGTTGGTGCAGCGCCATGCGCAGGCGCAGAATAACTTTGATCAAGTTGCCTTGAAAGCCACCACGGCCGAGAATTATGTGGAAATATCACCGGTCGGCGAGGTGGATGGGCGTGAAAAAATGCTTTCCTTCTATGCGCCCGAGCAGAAGCGGCCGAGTCCTCAACTCCAGGTCGATGAGCCAGTGGTGCGCCTCTTTGGCGATACGGCGCTCATCTCGGCACGGCTATCCTACCGTGTCAATCAGGAGGGGGCTGCCCGCACCTTCGCCATGCGCGCCGGGTATGTCGCTCGGCTTGTTGACAAGCAATGGCTACTGGTCAGCGCACAGTACACCGGCATCCGTCCGCCGAAACCGTGAGCTGACATTTTCCGGGTGGTGGGGCTGGCGCCCGGCGTTGCCCAGGCAGGCTACAGCCGCGCCTCATCGCCCCACACATGCCGCATGCTGAAATGCACGCCGGCGTCGTCTTCGTGCAGCGATGAAACGATGGCGTAGCGGCTGTCGGCCGTGTCGCGCGGAGACAGTTGCGCCAGCTCGGCGGCGGCCAGCGGCGCGCCCAGCGGGTCGCTGAGCGGATGCACGTGGCTGGCGCCCCGTTGCGTCACCACCCCCAGTTCGCCGCTGCGCAGGCGGACTAAGGTTCCGGGTGGATATTTGCCCAGCAGATTGACGAACTGTTCGCCCAGCAAGGGGTCGATAGGTACACCCTGGTCGAGGAAGATGTGCTGCAGCGCCTGGTCGGGCACGATGGAGCGGCGGTAGTTGCGCGCCGAGACGCGGGCGCAATAGCGGTCGGCCAGGCCGATCAGCTTGGCATTTTGCAGGATTTCATCGGCCGTGCACCCCTGCGGGTAGCCGCTGCCATCATCGTTTTCATGGTGCAAGAGCACGCAGCTCAGCCATTCCTCGTCATCGACGCCCGCGCAGCGCAGCAATTCCGCGCTTTCCTGCGGATGCTGGCGCACGATGCGCATTTCGTCGTCATTCAGGGGGCCGCGCCGGTCCTGGAAACTGTCGTGGTGGCGCAGCATGCCCACATTCATCGTCAGCGCGGCCGCACCGATCAGCAATAGCTCATCGTTGGGCTTGTGCATGCTGCGGCCCACGAGCATGGCCAGCAAGGCTGTTTCGATGCAATGGCGCACGGCATAGCTGCCGGCGATCTGGTTCAGCAGGATGCTGGCCAGGGCGATGTCGGCATCGTGTTCAAGTGCGCGCAGCAGTTCGCGGGCGATGTCGCGCACGTCGCGCTCGGCATTGCTTTCGCTGCGCAAGTCCAGCAGCAAGCGCTGCAGGCGCTGCGCCGCCTCGTTGAGCAGGCGCAAGACGGACGGCTGCTCGGGCGTGCCCACGTACAGGCCCAGCTGCATTAGCCGCCCCAGCTGCGCGCCATCCGTGATGATCTGCCCCTTGCGCAGTTGCGGGCCGGCACTATGGTCAGCCAGAAACAGATCCCAGGGCAGGGGTTCGCCGGGAACCAGGTCGGCCGGGCCGATGCGACGCTGTACCATGCTGTCATCCTTTGCTCCGCCGAAGCGGAGCCGTGCTCGGTTATATGCTGCGCAGGCGCTCCAGCGCCAGGCGCAAGGTCTCGTCTTTCTTGGCAAAGCAGAAGCGCACGATGCCTGATTCCTTGCCCTGCGCGTAAAACGCGGACACGGGAATGGCGGCCACCTTGATTTCCGTCGTCAGCCATTCGGCGAACTGGGCTTCGGTCTCTTGCGAAATGGCATCGTAGCGCACGCACTGGAAATACGTGCCGTCGGCCGGCAGCAGGGTAAAGCGGCTGCCCGCCAGGCCGTCGCGGAACAAATCGCGCTTGCGCTGGTAAAACGCGGGCAAGTCCAGGTAGGGCTGCGGGTCCGCCATGTAGCCGGCCAGGCCGTGCTGCATCGGCGTGTTGACGGTAAAAACGTTGTATTGGTGTACCTTGCGAAATTCCGCCGTCAGGGCCGCAGGCGCCGCCACATAGCCGACTTTCCAGCCCGTCACGTGATACGTCTTGCCGAAGCTGGAGACGATGAAGCTGCGCGCCGCCAGTTCCGGGTTGCGCGAGAGCGAGGCGTGCGGCACGCCGTCGTAGACCATGTGTTCGTACACTTCGTCGGACAGTATCAAAATTTGTGTGCCGCGCACGATGTCGGCCAGCGCCGCCACATCGGCGGGGCGCAAAATCGTGCCCGTCGGATTGTGCGGCGTGTTGATGATGATCAAGCGCGTCTTGTTGCTGACGGTAGCGGCCAGCTTGTCCCACGGCACGCTGTAGCCGGACTCTCCCACTTGCATGGCCACCAGCACGGGCACGCCGCCGGCCAGGGCGATGGCGGGTAAATAGCTGTCGTAGGCCGGTTCGATGACGATGACTTCGTCGCCCGGATGCACGCAGCACAGGATGGCCGTGGTAAGCGCCTGCGTGGCGCCGGCCGTGACGGTGATTTCCGTGCCGGCATCATAGCTGTGGCCGTACAGGCTGGCGATCTTCGCGGCAATAGCCTCGCGCAAGGGCGCGGCACCCGTCATCATCGGATACTGGTTGTGGCCGGCGCGCATGGCGTCGCTGACGCGATCGACCAGGGCCAGGTCGCAATCGAAATCGGGAAAGCCCTGGCCCAGGTTGACGGCGCCATGCTGCGCCGCCAGGCTGGACATGCGGGTAAACACCGTGGTGCCCACGAGAGGCAGGCGGGTGGTCAGGGTGGGAGTCAGATGGGGCAGGGACGGGCTGTTCATGAACGGTAGGGTCGCGGTGCGGAAAGTGGAATCGTGTCCCATTCTAGCGCAGCGCGCCCCGTTGCGTGCGGGGCTTTGGCGGCTCAGCCTGGCAAAGCCCAGCCTTCCGGCACCATGATCTTGAACATGCCGGCCTTGGCCGTCTTGCGGGCCAGTTTCAGCAGGGCCTTGTCCTTGGTGATGAGGATGTCGGCGTTGGCGTCGCGCGCCAGTTCGAGGAATTTCTGGTCATCCTTGTCCGTGCAGACGGGCAGGCGCACGCCGGATACCGGTGGCGCCACGACCGTGATGTGGGCGTCGAAGCGGGCGGCTGCAACCGCGCGGCTGGCTTCGTCGAGCGGCAAATGTTTGTAATGCAATACGACAAGATATTCCGCGCGGCAATCTTCGCGCGTGATGGCGTGCACGGCGCCGCTTTCCATGGCCGCCAGCAGGGGCGCCCAGCGCGGGTCGTTGAAGACGAACAGGTCGAGGCAAACGTTGGTGTCGAGGACGAGTTTTTGTGGAGCAGGTATCATGTCGGCAATTCTATTCTGTAGTGATAATTTATGTTGATCGTGCTTTCGCCCGCCAAGAGTCTCGACCTGGAGACGCCGCCAACAACCTCGTTGCACAGCACCCCCGATTTTCTCGACCATTCCGCCCAGCTGATCGAGCGCATGCGCCAGTTTTCGCCCGCCGAAGTGGGCAGCCTGATGGGCATTTCCGACGCCTTGTCGGCCCTGAACGTGGCCCGCTACGCCTCCTGGACGCCCAAACTGGCGGAAGCGCGCCAGGCCATCATGGCTTTCAATGGCGACGTATATGCCGGTTTCGAGGCGCGCAGTCTGCAGCCGGCCCAGCTCGACTATGCCCAGTCGCGCGTGCGCATCCTGTCGGGCCTGTACGGCTTGCTGCGCCCGTTGGATCTGGTCCACCCGCACCGCCTGGAAATGGGCACGCGTCTGTCGACCACGCGCGGCAAGGATTTGTATGCGTTCTGGGGCGACACCATCACCAACGGCCTGAACCGCACGGCCAAGGAGCAGGGCGCGAAAGTGCTGGTCAATCTTGCTTCCGAAGAGTATTTCAAATCCGTCAAGCCGCGCCAGCTGGACGTGCCCGTCATCGCGCCCGTGTTCGAGGACTGGAAGAACGGCAAGTATAAAATCATCTCGTTCTACGCCAAGCGCGCGCGCGGCATGCTGGCACGCTATGCAGCGGTCAACGCCATCCGCGATCCGGAACAACTGAAACAGTTCGACGTCGACGGTTACGCGTATGTGCCGGAAGCGTCGAACGATAAAAGCTGGGTGTTTCGGCGCAGAGTGGGCGAATAAGTAAAAAAACCGGGCTAGCCCGGTTTTTTCTTATCTTACTGCCAGAATTTCCACCACTTGCGTTCCTTGTTCACCCCTTCCGGGCTGAGGAATGCCGTGTTCGGGTAGTTCTTGGTCAGCACGCGCAAGGCATCGTCGCGCAGGTCGGTCAAGCCCAGCTTGTCATACGAGCGGTACATGATGAACAGCGCTTCTTCGATGGCCGGCGAGGCGGCAAAGTCGCTGACCGTCGTTTGCGCGCGGTTGGCGGCGGCCAGGTAGGCGCCGCGGCGGTAGTAATAGCGCGCCACATGCACTTCGTATTTCGCCATGGCATCGATCAAATAGTTCATGCGGGCCAGCGAATCGGGCGCATATTTGCTATTTGGGAACTTGTCGACCAATTGCTTGAAGGCCGCAAACGCTTCGCGCGTGGCTTTCGGATCGCGCTCGGTCGGGTCTTGCTCGTACAGGAAGTTCAGGAAACTGATCTGGTCGTTAAAGCTGATCAGGCCCCGCAAGTAGTACATATAGTCTACATTGGCGTGGTTCGGATGCAACTTGATGAAGCGTTCGACGGCAGCCAGTGCCTGCGCCTGGTCTCCCGACTTATAATACGCGTAAGCGATCTCCATCTGCGCTTGCAGAGCATAGTTGCCGAAAGGATAGTTAGCCTCCAGCTTCTGGAACAGGCCGATTGCAGCTTCATAGTGCTGCCCGGCCATTTCTTCACGCGCCTCCGAGTATAATTTCGTAACGGACCAGTTTTTGGTCTCATCCACTTTTTCAGGCAACAAGCTGCAAGCGGACATGCCGAGCAGAACGACTGAAGCGACTACCAACGATAATTTTTTTTGCATGACGTTTTGCAAGAAGGTTTTAACCAAGATTTTACAATAGGCTGATTATAGCCGATGGGAATGCTGTGATATTAACTCCGAAGCCTAATTTGGCTGACCCCGCGTTTGACTCCCTTTCTGACCATGCTGCCGAAGAGGCGTTTGACGGCGATTTTGCCGCCGACGACGTCTTCGAGGAAATGGCCCCGATTACATTGGAACTGACGCCGGACGCCTGCGGCCACCGCCTCGATAAAGTGATCTCCAAGCTGGTGCCGCAATACTCGCGCAGCCGCTTGCAATTGTGGCTGGAAGCCGGTTTCGTGACCGTCGATGGAAAAGTTGCCAAACGCAACATGACCGCCTATGGCGACGAGAAGATCGTCATTCTGCCGCAAAGCGCGCCGGAAGACGAGGCTTTTAAGCCGGAAGCGATGGAATTGAACATCGTGCACGAAGATGAGCATATCATCGTGATCAACAAACCGGCCGGACTGGTCGTGCATCCGGGCCCCGGCAACTGGTCGGGCACCTTGCTCAACGGCCTGCTGCACCACTGCCCGCAACTGGCGGGCGTGCCGCGCGCAGGCATCGTGCACCGGCTGGACAAGGATACCAGTGGCCTGATGGTGGTTGGCAAGACCCTGGCCTCGCAAACGGACCTGGTGCGCCAGTTGCAGGCGCGCACGGTCAAGCGCGAATATTTCGCGCTCGTGTGGGGCACGCCGAAAATGGCGGGCACCATCGACGCGTCCATCGCGCGCCACCCGCGCGACCGGGTCAAGATGGCCGTCTCGGAGAATTTCACCGCCAAGCCCGCCATCACGCACTATGAATTGATCGGCAGCGGCGAACTTGACCGCCGTCCCGTGAGCCTGATGCAATGCCGTCTGGAAACCGGTCGCACGCACCAGATCCGCGTGCACATGCAGCACCTGGGGTTTGCGCTCGTTGGTGACTCCGTGTATGGCAAGCAGCACCTGGTGTCCGTCTTCTCGCGCCAGGCGCTGCAGGCGCGCCGCCTGGGTCTCGTGCATCCGGGCACCCTGGAAGCATGCGAGTGGATCGTGCCGCTGGCCGACGATTTCGCGCAATTGATCGCCACAGCCGGCATTCCCGAGCCGGAACAGGTCTGATGACGTCAGCGTTGCCCTGCATTTTTCCCAATTGGCCCGGCTTGCCCGCGAACGTGGGCGCGCTGGCAACCGTGCGTGCGGGCGGCATCAGCCAGGACCCGTACGGTGACGGACAGGGCGGCGGTGGCTTGAACCTGGGTACGCACGTGGGCGACGAGGTCGCGCACGTGGCGGCCAACCGCGCGCGGCTGGCGGGCGTCTTGCCATCCGAGCCTGCCTGGCTGTCGCAGGTGCATGGCGTGACCGTGGCCGATGCTGGCAAGCTGGACGGCCACGTGCCGGACGCCGATGCCAGCGTGGCAACGCAGCCTGGCGCCGTGTGCGTAGTGATGACGGCCGATTGCCTGCCGGTATTGTTCTGTTCGACCGATGGCTTGGTCGTCGGTGCGGCCCATGCGGGCTGGCGCGGCCTGGCCAACGGCGTCTTGCAGCGTACGGTGGACAGCATGCGCGCGCAGGGCGCGACGGACATCCTCGCCTGGCTGGGGCCGGCCATAGGTCCGCAGCAATTCGAAGTGGGGCAGGACGTGCTGCAAGCGTTCCGCGACGGCGCACGGGACGATGCCGAGCGGCAAGTGTTGAGCTCCGCCTTCGTCGCCATCGATGGCAAGCCAGGCAAGTACCTGGCCGACATCTATGCCTTGGCGCGTACCATGCTGCTGCGCGATGGCGTGACGCAAGTGGCGGGTGGAGAATATTGCACCGTCAGCGATGCGGCGCAGTTTTACTCGTACCGGCGCGATGGCGTCACGGGAAGACAGGCCAGCTTGATCTGGCGCAAATAATCTGCACGGCAGACACTTATGTGTCTGCCGTTTTTGTTTTATCGTCTGCTGAGGCAAGCGCGCGGGCGTTCAGTTCAGCGATACGCTCGGCCTTGCGTTTGCGTCGGCGCGAGCCCGTCAGATAGAATAGGATGGACAGCGGGATGACGCAGTACAGGACGAAGGTCATCACCCCGGCGACGATGGACGGTTCCGTCAACGCCATGAGGCCGACGACATAGATCCAGGCAACAGCGGTCATGAGCATCATGAGTAGTGGCAGTCAGTAAAAGTTTGCATGCAGTTGGCCCGGAAGTAATTATTTATTAATTCTTGAATGGACTTACATTTTATGAATATGCCCGATCCTCAAATGATGACCAAGGAATGGATGGCGCAGATCAGCAATCCTGAGCAGTGGAAGACGTGGTTCAACATGGTACCGCAGCCCCAGGGCAATCCGATTGCCGGCATTTTGCAGGATGCGGGCGCCAGCATCAAGCCGGAAGCGATCGAGCAACTGAAAAATGCCTATGTGGCCAAGCTGACGGGCTTGTGGGCCGACTTTATGGCCGGCAAGGCGCCGCAGCTGAAAGACCGCCGTTTCGCCGCGCCAGCCTGGCACGCCAGCCCCCTGTCGGCCTTCAATGCGGCAGCCTATTTGCTGAACGCGGAGTTTCTCAGCGCCATGGCCGATGCTGTGGAAGCGACGCCGCACCAGAAGCAAAAGATTGCGTTTGCCGTGCAGCAAATCGTCGACGCCATGTCGCCCGCCAATTTTCTTGCCACCAACCCCGACGCCCAGCAAACCCTGATCGAGACCAAGGGCGAAAGCCTGGCCAAGGGCTTGAGCAACATGCTGGCCGACATGGGCAAGGGCCGTATCTCGCAGTCCGACGAATCGGCCTTCGAAGTGGGCCGCAACGTGGCCACCACGCCGGGCACGGTGGTGTTTGAAAACGCCTTGTTCCAGCTGATCCAGTACACGCCGACGACGGCCACGGTACACCAGCGGCCGCTGCTGATGGTGCCGCCGTGTATCAATAAATTCTATATCCTTGACTTGCAGCCGGAAAATTCGCTCGTGCGTTATGCGGTAGAGCAGGGCAATACCGTGTTCCTCATGTCCTGGCGCAATCCGGACCTGAGCATGCAGCACCTGACGTGGGACGATTACGTGGAGCAAGGCGTGATCGAAGCCATCCGGGTGACGCAAGACATTTCCGGCCAGGAAAAGCTCAATATGTTCGGCTTTTGCGTGGGCGGCACCATCGTCTCGACGGCGCTGGCCGTGCTCAAGGCGCGTGGCGAGAATCCGGCCGCCAGCCTGACCCTGTTGACCACCTTCCTTGATTTCTGCGACGCGGGCGCGCTCGACGTCTTTATTGACGAGCCGCAAGTGGCTCTGCGCGAGCAGAGCCTGGCCAAGGGCGGCCTGATGTCGGGCCGCGACCTGGGGAGTACGTTTTCGAGCCTGCGGCCGAACGACCTGGTGTGGAACTACGTGCAGTCGAATTATCTGAAAGGCAAGGAACCACCCGCGTTCGACATGCTGTACTGGAATGGCGACGGCACGGGCTTGCCAGGCCCCATGTTCTGCTGGTATCTGCGCAACACTTACCTGGAAAACAGCCTGAAAGTGCCGGGCAAGCTGACGGTGGCCGGGGAACAGGTCGACCTGAGCAGCATCGACGCGCCCGCTTTCATCTACGGTTCGCGCGAAGACCATATCGTGCCCTGGGGCGCGGCTTACGCCAGCACGGCCTTGCTGAACCCGAAAAAGCCGAAAGCCAACCGTTTTATCCTGGGCGCTTCGGGCCATATCGCCGGCGTGATCAACCCGGCGTCGAAGAATAAGCGCAGTTACTGGAGCAATGACGCAGGCAAAGGCGCACGCACGGCGAAAGCCAAGCCCTTGAGCGCCGAGCAGTGGATGGAAGGCGCGACCGAGCACCTGGGCAGTTGGTGGCCCGAATGGGCCGCTTTCCTGGCCGAACACGGCGGCGCGCAGGTCAAGGCGCCAGGCAAGCCGGGCAACAAACGCCACGCGGCAATCGAGCCGGCGCCGGGGCGGTATGTTAAAGTCAGGGCAGACTAGTTTACAAAAGCTTCTTGCCTGGCAAGACTGGCGTAATCTCCGGTCTTGTCAAGAATCTACTTTTAGTTGCGTTGCAATAAATGCGGGAATCTACTACCCTGATGTGCAATGGAGCCGTTTTCCACTCTATAATGGAAAAAGTAGGCAGGTGCGAAAGCGGACCCACGTTCGCTTTTTTTTTCGGATTAACTCTGTACGCGCTGCGGCGCAATAAGTGGAACTTGTGATGAGTAGTGCAAAAAAAAGTATAGACCGCCTGATTAAAAAATATCCCAACCGCCGTCTGTATGACACGCAAACCAGTTCCTACATCACCTTGACGGACGTCAAGCAGCTGGTGTTGGACAATGAAGTGTTTACCGTCGTCGATGCCAAATCCAATGAGGATTTGACGCGCAGCATCTTGCTGCAAATCATTTTGGAAGAGGAAGCGAACGGCGCGCCCATGTTCTCGAGCAGCGTGTTGTCGCAGATCATCCGCTACTATGGCCACGCCATGCAGGGCATGATGGGATCCTACCTGGAAAAGAACGTGCAAGCGTTCACCGACATCCAGCACAAATTCACGGGCACGTCGGCAGGCAGTTTCGAAGGCAAGCCCTTCAGCCCGGAAATGTGGACCCAGTTCATGAATGTCCAGGGCCCGATGATGCAAGGCATGATGAACAACTACATCGACCAGAGCAAGAGCCTGTTCGTGCAGATGCAAGAACAGATGCAGAGCCAGAGCAAGAATCTGTTCGGCACGTTTCCGTTTGTTCCGCCGGTGCCGCCGACGGACAAAAAATAAGCTGATCCGGTTTTTACGTCGCACAACGGCACAGGAGTTCCTGTGCCGTTGTGCATTCAGGCGCCATATCGCCTCGGTGTGCCGGGTTTTGATCGGAGCATGGTGCAACCATTTTTCCTTGATGGGCAGACGCTGTCCGGCAAGGATGACATCGCAGCGTTCGTTTGATATGCAACTGCAGGTCCACGAGGAGTATATATGGCGCTGCTTGAGCAATTGCAGGCAATGATTGCAGCCGATAATGAGCGTATGCATGTCCTTCGTCTTGTCAGGGAACTTGATCTGCCCGATTGCTGGGTTGCTGCGGGATTTGTGCGATGCTGTGTCTGGGATCATTTGCACCAACGTTCGCCTTCACCACTGCCTCACGATATCGACGTCATCTGGTACGACCCAAGCAAGGCGACACAGGCGCATGACGCCATGCTTGAGTCGAGTTTAAGAGCACGGGACGGCACGCTGGGCTGGTCGGTAAAGAATCAGGCGCGTATGCATGAACGCAATGCGGACCTGCCTTACCTGACCGCTTCCGATGCCATGAGATACTGGCCGGAAACCGCCACTGCCGTGGGTGTGCGACTCAATGACCTTGCAGACATCGATATAGCGGCTCCTTTCGGCCTGCATGATCTTTTCGATCTGGTGGTCCGGCCGACAGAGCGATTTTTGACAGCGAAGCAATCGGTCTACGCAGGCCGCGTGCGTGGCAAGAATTGGCAAGGTACCTGGCCCTAGCTACGTATTGAATTCCCAGGTGCTGCTTCCTGCCGTGCATTGGAACCGGACTGAGCAAGCTCATAGCCTGCATTTGATGATAAGCGATGCAGGAGCCTGAGAATCGCACATGCAATCCATTGCTACCTATGCCCGGTCAACCCGGACAGCGTAGCAACCGTTTCTGGCGTTGTGGACGTGGATATAGCTGACTTCCTGATCGCCAAAGATCTGCTCAATCAGGGTTTCAATCGACGTGCCTTCCACCACATATTCAGGCGCGTCCGCCATCCGGCTCTTGCTCTGCAAGTCGATCCAGGCAGACGGCACGGATGCCGCCTGGTAGTCATCGTTCACATCGGGTGGGCATGGCATTGTCGACTGACGGTCAGAACTTTCACTTCATGCTTTCGGCAGTCCAGCTTTTACCGCCGTCGTTCGATATTTCAAATTGCGCCGGCACGCTCCAACGCATTATTTTTCCCAGAATCGCACCCGATTTAAGCGGGGTCAACTCGCGTGATTTCGGTTTGGCGTCCACCAGTGTCCACGTTTTGCCCATGTCGCTACTGGCATGTAAGGTCGTATCGCTCATCAGACTGCTTTCAAAACGCAGCAGGGTGCCATCGGTACGCTGAACCAGCGGAATGTGGCTAGCGGTGACCTCTTGCCAGGTTTGACCTTGATTCACTGAAACGAAAGCATCTCTGGAGGTGATCGCAAATGGCCCGTAACCTTGTGTTATGAGGCTCCACATGCCGCTGCCGCTGATGCGCATCGCATCCACACGGCGATCGGGCATTGCCCGCTCTGACCACTGGCCACTGGCGTAGTCGTAGAGGTGCAGCGTTCCTTTCGTCGACGTGTAGGCAAAGCCTGTGCCGATATCGCGCAGCCAGAACCAGGTGTCCTGGTTCAGGAGCCACTTCCCCAGCTTCTCACTGCGTACCTGATTCCACTCGCCGCGCTCGAGACGGGCGGAATGATAAATCGTGACTTCATTGTTACGCTGGACGGCGACATACCAGCCAGCGTCCATATTGCCAGCCAGTCCGACCAGATTGCCATAGGGAAGGTTGCCAGTGTCAATCGGTTCAAGCTTGTTCTGTCCCGGCGCATGGCGCAGCAGGGTGCCGAACTCGCCGAAGGCCAGCAAGTCTGCATCCGGCATTTGCACCGACTGCACGCAGTTCAGCGTCTCTATTTTGTCGCTGGCCAGTTGTTTCCATGTTCCCTCAGGGCTGCGCCACAGCACTGTGCCCATGCGGGTTGCGGCCGCCACGCTGCCGTCTGGTAGCTCCGTCACGCATTCGGCGCCGGTGGGGCGGGCTATGGCGACTTCCTCAGCGCGATCCGTATCACTGCGCGATCCGGACCAGCTGACTGTCTTTTCGGGTGCAAACAGCTTCAGGTGCTCGGGAGAATAGCGTTCGAGCAGGGTGCGGTTGTCTCGCACCCGCACGCTGCGGCCGACCAGTACACGCTCGCCATAAAGAGGAGTGACGATCAGGCGGCCCAGATCGACCGGCTTGCCTTCCTCCACAGTAAATAAGCCCAGGCCGCTGCCCATTTTGATGTAGCGGTTTGATTTGCCGGCGTCGGCCAGTTGACTGAAGTAGTATTTCCCCGGTGGCAGGGTCCCCATGAAAAGAGTCGTGTCGCGCGCCATATCCTTGGCAACCTGGTTCAGGATATATTGCTGCAGGACCAGGCTGGACACTGCGTCTCCGCTACTCAGGCGGCCCAAGGTGATCTGGCCCAATCCGTTCACCGCATCAGTGTTGGCAGTAATGCTGACAGTAACGGCTGTACCTTCGGAGGGCACGCCGACGCTGAGAGGGCGCTGCACATGCGTTGTGACACAGCCACCGAGCATCAGCGCAGAGACGGCTCCTGCAAAAACGTTGGCAACGAAATTTTTGATGAACATTTTATTTCCACAGTGCAATAAAATATTATTATAGCGAGACTGTGTATGAAATAACAAGTACATTAGTCAAGTATGGGCTGCAGCCAGATATGGAATGCGTGAAAGAATATGCTCAGGGCAGGTCGCCCGCGGCTCCCACCGTTGCATATCCCGCAGCAAAACCAGACCGCCACTGACAGCTAAGGGCGGCTCGGGGTACAATAGCCGATTCGCCTCACCATTTTACTAGCTGCCAACTATGTCTGAAATTCACCGTATTCCTGTTCCTTCTGCCCAGCCCGAGGCCATGCTGGCCATGCCAGGTGCGGCGCCGAAAGTGGGCTTTGTCTCGCTCGGCTGCCCGAAAGCGCTGGTCGATTCCGAACAAATCCTGACCCAACTGCGTGCCGAAGGCTACGAAACGGCGAAATCCTACGCTGGCGCCGATCTGGTGATCGTCAATACCTGCGGCTTTATCGATGCTGCCGTACAAGAGTCGCTCGACGCCATCGGCGAAGCGCTGGCTGAAAACGGCAAGGTCATCGTCACCGGTTGCCTGGGCGCCAAGAAAGATGCTGCCGGCGACGACATCATCATGAAGGTGCACCCGAAAGTACTGTCCGTCACCGGGCCGCACGCGCTCGCCGAAGTGATGGATTCCGTCCACTTGCACCTGCCGAAACCGCATGCGCCTTTCCTCGACCTGGTACCGCCGCAAGGCGTCAAGCTGACGCCGAAGCACTATGCCTACCTGAAAATTTCCGAAGGCTGCAACCACCGCTGCAGTTTCTGCATCATCCCGTCCATGCGCGGCGACCTCGTCTCGCGTCCGATCGGCGAACTGATGATCGAAGCGGAAAACCTGTTCAAGGCCGGCGTCAAGGAATTGCTGGTCATTTCGCAAGACACCTCGGCGTATGGCGTGGACGTGAAATTCCGTTCCGGCTTCTGGAATGGCCGTCCTGTGAAAACCCACATGACGCAGCTGACGGAAGCGCTGGGCGAACTGGCCAAGTCCTACGGCGCCTGGGTGCGCTTGCACTATGTGTATCCATATCCGCACGTGGACCAGATCATCCCGATGATGAGCGGCGGCCACATCCTGCCTTACCTCGATATTCCGATGCAGCATGCGCACCCTGACGTGTTGAAACGCATGAAGCGCCCGGCCAGCGGCGAGAAAAACCTCGACCGCATCCAGGCCTGGCGCGCCATCAACCCGGACCTGACGATACGCTCGACCTTCATCGCCGGTTTCCCTGGCGAAACGGAAGCGGAATTCGAATACTTGCTCGACTTCCTCAAGGAAGCGCAGATCGACCGCCTCGGTTGCTTCGCCTATTCGCCTGTCGAAGGCGCGACGGCCAACGCAATCGCCAACCCTGTGCCGGAAGAGCTGCGCGAAGAGCGCCGCGGCCGCGTGATGCTGCTGCAGGAAGAAATTTCCAAGAAACGCCTGCAAGCCAAGGTCGGCAAGACCGTGCGCGTGCTCATCGATGAAGTTACCCGCTCCGGCGGTGTGGGCCGCTCGTCCGCCGATGCGCCGGAAATTGATGGCGTCGTGTATGTGAAGCCGCCGTTTGAGCCGCACCGCAAGCTGGCAGTCGGTCAATTCGTCGACGTGACGATCACCTCAGCCGATGCGCACGACCTGTGGGGCGCGGCAGAATAAGTATTTTGATGCAGGTGTAACACTCTGTCAGACGTACGGCAGGCAAGGGCATAAGCCCTTACAATCAAGGCGGACCAGCAATTGCTGGCCCGCCTTTTTTTATTTTCCGACGCCATGACCACACCAAAATCTCCGCAAACCGCGCTGATCCACAGCGATTACCAGGCGCCGCAAGGTTTTGCCGCCTTTCCCAACGCCATACATCACGCATCGACCGTGCTGTTCAAGGACGTGGCGGCCATGCGTTCGGGCGACTGGAAAGAGAAAAACGCCTACACCTACGGCTTGCACGGCACGCCCACCACGTTCACTCTGGAAGCGCGGCTGGCCGAGATCGAAGGGGGCACACACTGCCTGCTGGCCCCATCGGGCCTGGCGGCCATCGCCATGGCGGACTTTGCCCTGCTGAAAACGGGCGATGACGTTTTATTGCCGGAAAATATCTACAACCCGAACCGCGAACTGGGACGCTGGCTGGCGCAGGACTTCGGCATCACGGCACGTTACTACGACCCGCTGATCGGCGCCGGTATCGGCGCCTTGATCCAGGAGAATACCAAACTCATCTGGACGGAAGCGCCGGGCTCCGTGACGATGGAAGTGCCGGACTTGCCCGCCATTTGTGCAGCCGCCCACGCGCGCGGCGTGCTGGTGGCTTTGGATAACACCTGGTCGGCCGGCCTGGCCCTGCGCGGCTTTGACCTGGGCGTGGACATCATCATGCAGGCGCTGACGAAATACCAGTCGGGCGGCTCCGACGTGCTGATGGGCGCGCTCATTACGCGCGAGCGGGCGCTGCACGACCGCCTGGCCCAGGCGCACATGCGTCTGGGCATGGGCGTGGGGGCGGACGACGCCTATCTGGTGCTGCGCGGCTTGCCCACCATGAAGCTGCGCTTCGACGCCCACGATGCGGGCGCGCGCACGGTGGCCGCCTGGCTCAAGGATAGGGCCGAGATCGCCACGGTGCTGCATCCGGCTTTCGACGAATGTCCCGGTCACGCCATCTGGCAGCGCGATTTCACGGGTGCGGGCGGCCTGTTTTCCGTGCTGTTCGATGCCCGCTACACGGAGGCGCAAACGGACCGTTTCGTCGACGCCTTGCAGTTGTTCAAGATTGGCTACAGCTGGGGCGGCGCGAACAGCCTGGTGATGCCGTACCGCATCGCCGCCATGCGCAAGGGCTGGCAGTTGCCGGGCCAGCTGGTGCGCCTGAATGTGGGGCTGGAAGATCCGCAGGACTTGATCGCCGATATCGAACGGGCGTTCGCGGCGATTAGGAAGCGGCAAGCCGTTGGCTTGCCGCGAAGCACCCTTTACATGGGCACGGGGGTATTGTTGTTCAGGTCGAGGAAGCCGCGCAGCAAGCGGTAGGCTTTCCACAGCCAGGCCACGCCCCACACGACGAGCGCCAGCGGAATGCCGATCAGCGTGATCCACAGGATGGCGCCGACGACGATCCAGGCCACATACCACCAGAAGGAACGGATCATCCAGCTGTGATGGCTGTACACGAAGGTTCCGGCCGCCTCGTCGCGCTTCACATAATTGATGATGAGTGGAATGAAGGAAAAGGCGCCCAGCGAAAACACAAAGCTGGCGCCATGTATCAGGTACAACCACCAGGCCAGGTTTTTGGTCTGCTGGAGTTGGGTATCCAAAATAATATCTTGTGACATGAAAGCTCCCGTCGTTGCTCAATTTTTAATTGTAACAAGCAAAGCGGCACGGGAGCGCAGTCCATGCAAAAAGGCGAAATACATTGTTGAAACGAGATCGATATCCTGCCTTGGCCGCGCGCGCCAGGTCGTGGCTGCGGCGCGCGGTGCCAGCCTTGCTGCTGTGCGCCACGGTGGCCCATGCTGCCGGCGCCCCCTGGCGGCGGAGTTTGCCGCCGGCTTGAAGGATGAAGGCCTGGCGGGCGCCGTCTGGAGCGAAGTCTTGCCCGATGGCACAGTGCGCACGGGCGCAGCAGGTTTGCGCGACGCCGCCAGGCACATGCCCATGCAGGCGGACACGCGCGTGCAGGTGGGCTCCGTGGGCAAGGTGGCGCTGGCGCTGGGCGTCCTGCGCCTGATCAGCGAAGACCGGCTCACGCTCGACACGCCCTTGCAGCAGGTGCTGCCGGAAATGGCGCTGAAAAATCCGTGGCAGGCCAGCGATCCCGTGCGCATCCGCCACCTGCTGGCGCATACGTCCGGCCTCGATAATGTGCGCTTCTGGCAGGCGTTCAGCCTGAACCCGGCACCGGATACGCCGCTGGCGGCCGCCTTCGACGGCGGCCGCAATCTGCTGCGCGTGCGGGCGCGGCCCGGCAGCCGTTACGCGTATTCGAACATGGGCTATGGCTTGCTGGGCATGGTGATCGAGAAGGTCACGGGACAGCCGTACGAGCGCTACCTCGATGCGCAGCTGCTGCAGCCGCTGGGCATGGCGGACAGCACTTTTACTTTCGTCACGCAGACGGGCGCGCACGCGGACCCGCGCCTGGCCATGGGGCACTTCGAGCATGGCGTGGCGCAAGCGGCCGTGCCCCAGTATTTGCGTCCTGCCGCGCAATTTACCACCACGGCGGCCGACATGGGCAAGCTGGCGCAATTCCTGATGGGTGATGGCAAGCTGCAGGGCAAGCGCTTCATCGACCTGGCGCTGATGGGCGCCTTGTCCGAACCGGCCGGTACGGATGCGGCGCAGGCAGGCCTGGCAACGGGCCACGGCCTGGCGCTTGCCGTGCGTGACCGCCACAATGTGGTGGGCGCCTGTCACCCTGGCACGGCCGTGGGCTTCCGCGCCATGCTGTGCCTTTATCCGGAGCAGGACAGCGCATTTTTCTTGGCCTTCAACACGGATGCCGAGCAGGCCGACTATGAACGCTTCAACCGCCTGCTGCTGCGCGACCTGGAACTGCCGCTGCGCGCGCCGGCCCCGCACGGCACACCTGCGCCCACGGTGGAAAACTGGCAGGGCGTGTATGTGCCGTCGCCCAGCCCCATGGCCAGCATGGCCTGGGTCGATGCCGTTTTCGGCTTTACGCGCCTGAAATGGGATGGCGAATCGCTGTTCCTGATCCCGTTCCAGGGCGAGCCGAAGGAACTGGAGCCGGTGGGCGGCTTGCTGTTCCGTGCCAGCGACCGCAGCACACCGTCGCACGTGCTGATGCAAGAGGATGGCAAGCATGTGCTCAGCGATGGCTTGCGCAGCTATGAACGGGCGTCGATGTTGCGCATGCTGGTGTTGTGGGGCAGCCTGGCCCTGGGCATGGCGGGCTTGCTGTACGTGCTGGTGGTGGGTGTGTGGCGTGCCGCGCTGCGCAGCCTGGGGCGGGGCGATCATCTGTTTGCGCCTCTGCTGTCGATGCTGGCGCTGCTCTTGCCGCTGCCGTTTTTCTATTTCCAGTCTTACCTGCGCCTGGGCGACGTCACCATCGCCAGCGTGCTGCTGGCACTGGCGACCGGGGCGCTGCCACTGGCGACGGCGTTCGGCCTGGCCCGCTGCTGGCGTAGCCGCGGCACGGCGGCCGAGGCGGGCTCGTGGGCGAAATGGGATTGGGTCGCCTTGCTGGCGGCGCTGCAACTGCTGCTGGTGCTGGCCTGGTGGGGCTTGCTGCCGCTGCGCCTGTGGCAGCTGTAGCGAGCGCTCAGCGCCAGACTTGCAGCAGCCGGCGCCACCAGCGCTGCGCTGGCGTGGCCCGTGCAGCGTGTTCGGCGCGGCCGGCCCGCTTGGCGCGATAGCTGGCCGCCGCCATTTGCAGGCCGATGCGGTCCATCGCCGCCATCGCCTCGGCTTCCTGCGGCGACAAGCCATGCAGCAAGGCTTGAGTACGGGGATCGAGCAGGAAGGCTGCACGCAGGGCGTCGTCCGTGTACAGCCTTGCCAAATAGGTTTCCAGTGCGGGGGAACTCATGCGCTCCGCCCTGCGCGCAAGGCCGCGCGCGCCAATTCCAGTTGGCCCAGCACATGCTCGAACGACGGGTAATTGCCGTCGCGTTCGACGATCACCGTCAAGGGCTGGGGCGCATGGCGCGCCAGCACGGTCAATAAAGCGAAGACTGCGGGCGGCACGTCGTGCAGATGGTCGTCCAGCAGGCGCTGGCCGCCGCCAGGCGCAGCTATCCAGTGGCCGCCGCTCAGGTGCACGGCGCCGACCCGGTCCAGGGGAAAGCGCAGCAGCAGTTGTTCCGGATCGTGGCTAAAATTGACGGCATTCGCATACAGGTTGTGCAGGTCGAGCAGCAGTGGTACTTGCGCGCCGTCGACGATTTGCGTCAGCCATGCGGCTTCGTCCATCGTGCTGGCGGGCGGCTGGACCAGGGTGGCGATGTTTTCCATCAGCGGCGCGCTGCCGACGATGCGCGTGGCCAGCGCGATATTGGCCACTGCGCCGCCGGCGCTCTGGGGCGTGCGCGGCGGCGCCGCCAGGTGGCCGATTTCGACGCAGCCGGCGCGCACGAAACTCAGGTGCTCTGACCACGATTCGGCTTGCACCTGCCGCATCAGGCGCGCCATCGCATGCAGCCGGTGCGGGTCGGCGGGAATCGTCGACGCCAGCCCCATGCCGACGCCGTGCAGGCTGACAGGCACCTGGCGCGCCAGCCTGCTCAAGGCCGCGATGCCGGCGCCCGAGGCGCGGTAGTAATCGTCGGCGATCACTTCCAGCACGTCGATGTGGGTCAGGTTGGACAGGATGCCGGCAGCCAGTTCGCCGCGCCAGCCCAGGCCGACCCGGTCGCGTGTGGCCCCCAGGCTAACTGCCACAGCCGCCGCCACCGCCGCAACCGCCGCAGCCGCTGCCGCACGAAGAGCCGCCGCCGTCGCCGCCCGAGGAAGAACCGCCCGAGTCGCCGGACGACGAGTCGCTGCCCGTGTTTTGCCGGGGTACCGGGTACAGCTCGGCGACATACGCGTACACCGACGGTGGCAGGGCGCCGATGCCGAAGATGGCGGCCAGCAGTGCCATGTCGGCGCTGCTGTTGCCCGCCTGCAGGCGCGTCGCGCGCATGTTCAGGCGGCCAAACAGCATGCGCAAGTCGGTCAGCAGGCGCTGCGCGCTCCAGCTGGTCGACTGGGTGCGCAAGCCGCGCAGCATGAGCAGGAATATCGCCAGCAGCAGCGCCAGGAACAGCAGGTTGTAGTGCTGGCGGCTGATGGCGATGACGGCCTTGACGGCGGCCACCGTCAGCAGCAGGTAGTGCGCGGCCCATGTGATGCGTTCGCGCCGGCGCAGCAGCGGCGGGCCGACCAGCAATTCCTGCTGCGTCAAGGTGTCCAGGTAGGCGCGGCACGATGGCAGCATCTCGGCCTGCACGGCCAGCTCCTTGCTGTGGCCCTGGCGGCCCAGGTACAGGCGCAGCACGTCGCGTTCGATGTCATGGCTGGCGAAGCGCAGGCTGTCGGCGCTGGCCGTTTCCAGCAGCGGGCCATCGGCGCGCAGCAAGCCGCGGTCGACCAGCACGATGGCGGCGATTTTCACGGCTTCGAGCGCGCCGCCGCGCAAGAAGGCGATGCGGTAGGGATCATCGGCCAGCGACAGCTGGGCGTGCGGATTGCGCAATTCCTGACGGATCAGCAGCTCGCGCACGCTGTAATACACAAGCACGCCGAAGAGCAGGTAGGCCAGCAGGAACCAGGGCCCGCTCCAGTCAAACGGATTGTAGCCGTTCACCGCATCGACTCCGCGTGTTCGCGCAAGCGCTCTGTAATCGTCATCAGACCCGTAAAGGCGGGCAGGGCCCGCCCCGGCGCCAGGCGCGCCGTTTCGCGCGCCGCCGACATGGCTTGCAGGGCCGCGTGCAGGGCTGGCTCGCCCAGCTGGTCGACAAACGCTTCGAGCGCCTGCTTGCCGGATAGCGCAGACTTGCCCTCCAGCTGCGCCAGCGACGCTGCGGCCGAGCGCAGCGGACCGGCTGCGTCGGCAATGGCGCCGGCCAGCTGTTCTTCATTCAGGCTCACTAGCATATACCGTTCGCGCATGCGCACCTGCTGGTTCAGCAGCACTTGCCGCAGCCGGCGCAGCACGGCGTCGCGGCTGGTGTGCAGGCTGGCGAAAGGGTCAAAGCCGTGCAGCACCTTGTGGCGCGCGATGATGTCGGCGAACTTGACGGCGAAGGCGTCGGCGGCCTGCGTCAATTCGCTCTCGAGCAGGAACATCACCTGTAAATCGATGGCGGCGTGCGCCAGGCGCAAGGGCCCGCGCAGCGCATCGGCCGCTGGCGGCGTAAAGCGCTTGAGCAGCAACAGCAGGTTGACGTCGGAGGTGGCGCGCACCTGGCCGTCTGCGGCCGAACCAAACAGCACGGCGGCGGCAAGGTCGGCGCCGAAGGTACTTTGCGCGGCGGCGACAAACACATCCAGGTGGCGTTGTATCTCTTCTGGCAGCGGTGGCGGCATGCGGTGTTCTTTCACGATGGGTTGGCGGGATGCGCATAAGTTTGCAATATAGCAAACTTATGCCATCGTGCGCGCACCGTCCGCCAGATGGCGCCGACTCAGGTCAATACGTTGAGCAAGCCGTCGAGTCCCACAAAGTTCAGCGCCACGTCGGCTTGCGAGCGCACCACGGGCTTGGCGCGGAAGGCCACGGACAGGCCGGCGATGCCCATCATTTTCAAGTCGTTGGCGCCGTCGCCCATGACGATAGCTTGCGAGGGCGCAATGCCCAGCTCCGCGCACACGCGCTCCACGGTGCGCTGCTTTTCCTCGGCGTCGACGATGCCGCCAATGACTTTGCCCGTCAGCTTGCCGTCGACGATTTCCAGTTCGTTCGCATGCGTGTAGTCGAGGCCCAGGCGCTCTTTCAGACGCTCGGTGAAGAAGGTAAAGCCACCCGAGACCAGCAGGGTTTTCAGCCCGGCCTTCTGCACGGCCGCCAGCATGGTTTCCGCGCCCGGCGACAGTTTCAGACGCTCGTCGTAGACGCGCTGCAGGGCCGATGCATCGAGGCCTTCGAGCAGGGCTACGCGCTGCTTCAGGCTGGCTGCAAAATCGAGTTCGCCGCGCATGGCCGCTTCCGTGATGGACGCCACTTGCGGTTTCAAGCCCTGCATGTCGGCGATTTCATCGATGCACTCGATGGTGATCAGGGTCGAATCCATGTCCATCGCCACCAGCTTGAATTCACTCAATTCGCGCTGTCCCATCATGTAGGTAGTGTCCAGCTGGGCCGCCTGGGCCGCCACTTCGATGGTGGGGCGCAGCGCGGGCGAATAGGCGATCTGCTCGCAGCGCACGGCGTTCGGTCCCAGGCGCGTGATGGCCGCGGGCGCGGCCAGCGCGGCGATGCGCTCGAGGCGGGCGCTATCGCCGTCCAGGCCCTGCAGGATCAGATTCATGGTGATGGTCTTGGTATTGGTCATGGGGCAGTCCTGCATAGAGTATCGAAATGGTCTACACCGTCAATTGCTTGATGGTGGTCTTGATCTGCGTCACGCGCGCGGCCAGGTCCGGCATGGCGGCCGTGATTTTCAGCTTGTCCTGGCCATGCAGCTTGATATGGCGGTTCTTCTGGATCAAGTCGATGATGCGCATCGGGTCGATGGGCGGCTTGGCCATGAATTGCAGGGTGGCCGCCTCGCCATGCACGTCGATCTTGACGATGCCCACGGTTTTCGCCGCGATGCGCAAGCGGTGCGTCTCGACCAGCGCCTTGACGGCGTCGGGCAGCTTGCCGAAGCGGTCGATCAGCTCTTCCTGGATATCGTCGATCTTGTCCTGCGTGGCGCAGTTGGCCAGGCGCTTGTAGATCGACAGGCGTTCGTGCACGTCGCCGCAAAAATCCGCCGGCAGCAGGGCAGGCACGTGCAGGTTGATCTCCGTCGTCGACGCCAGCGGCGCTGCCAGGTCCGGCTCCTTGCCGGCTTTCAGCGAGCGCACGGCTTCGTTGAGCATGTCCGAATACAGCTGGAAGCCGATTTCCGTCATCTCGCCCGACTGGCTCTCGCCCAGCACCTCGCCGGCGCCGCGGATTTCCAGGTCGTGCATGGCCAGGTAAAAGCCGCTGCCCAGTTCTTCCATCTGCTGGATGGCGTCCAGGCGGCGCTGCGCCAGTTTCGTGAGGCCCTGCACGTCGTGCACCAGCAGGTAGGCGTAGGCCTGGTGATGCGAGCGTCCGACCCGGCCGCGCAGCTGGTGCAGCTGCGCCAGGCCGAACTTGTCGGCGCGGTGCATGATGATGGTGTTCGCCGTCGGCACGTCGATGCCGGTTTCAATGATCGTCGTGCACAGCAGGATATTGAAACGCTGGGCGACGAAGTCGCGCATGACTTTTTCCAGGTCGCGCTCGTGCATCTGGCCGTGCGCCACGGCGATGCGCGCCTCGGGCAGCAATTCCGTCAGCATGGCCAGGCGGTTCTGGATGGTTTCCACCTCATTGTGCAGGAAGTAGATCTGGCCGCCGCGTTTCAGTTCGCGCAAGCATGCCTCGCGGATGATGGCTTCACCCTCGCTGCGCACGAACGTCTTGATGGCCAGGCGCTTTTGCGGCGCCGTGGCGATGATGGAAAAGTCGCGCAAGCCTTCCAGCGCCATGCCCAGGGTGCGCGGGATCGGCGTGGCCGTCAGGGTCAGCACGTCCACTTCCGCGCGCAGGGCCTTCAACGCTTCCTTCTGGCGCACGCCGAACCTGTGTTCCTCGTCGATGATGACCAGGCCCAGGCGGGTAAATTTGACGTCGTCCGACAGCAGTTTATGCGTGCCGATGACGATGTCGATGGTGCCGTCGGCCATGCCCTTGAACGCTTGCGTGATCTCCTTGCCGCTGCGGAAACGGGACAATTCCGCGATGCGCACGGGCCAGTCGGCGAAGCGGTCGGCGAAGGTTTGCGCATGCTGTTCCGCCAGCAGGGTGGTAGGCGCCAGGATGGCTACCTGCTTGCCGCCCATCACGGCGATAAACGCCGCGCGCAGCGCCACTTCCGTCTTGCCGAAGCCGACGTCGCCGCAGACGAGGCGGTCCATCGGTTTGCCTGAGGTCATGTCCTTGATGACGTTGTGGATGGCCTCGGCCTGGTCCGGCGTCTCGTCGAAGCCGAAGCTGTCGGCGAAGCGCTGGTAGTCGTGCGCAGAGAATTCGAAGGAGTGGCCCTGGCGTAACGCGCGGCGCGCGTACAGGTTGAGCAGCTCGGCAGCCGTGTCGCGCACCTGTTCGGCAGCGCGCTTTTTCGCTTTTTCCCACTGGCCCGAACCGAGCGAATGCAGCGGCGCGTCTTCCGGCGAGGCGCCCGAATAGCGGGAAATGACGTGCAGCTGCGACACGGGCACGTACAGCTTGGTGTCCTTGGCATACTCGAGGTGCAAAAACTCCGTTTCGCCTTCGCCCAGGTCCATGCTGGTCAGGCCCATGTAGCGCCCGATGCCGTGGTTGATGTGCACCACGGGATCGCCGATTTTCAGCTCCGACAGGTCGCGCACCATCGACTCGACCTGCGTCACGCCTTCCTGTTTTTTTGTGCCGACCCGGCGGCCGGAACCGGCATACAGCTCGGTTTCCGTGATGAAGGCCAGATTGCCATCCGGCGTAAACAGCTCGAAGCCCGCGTGCAGCGGCGCGACGCCCAGCATCAGCTTGGCGTCGGACTGCAGGAAGCCGTCGCTGCCTTCCACCGGCGTCAGGTGCAGATCGTATTCGGTGAAGTACTGCTGCAAGGTTTCGCGGCGGCCGTTCGATTCGGCGCAGATCATCACGCGGCGGCCAGATTGCAGCAGGTAGCTGCGCAGGTTGGCCAGAGGATCGTCGGCGCGGCGGTTGACGGCGATGTTCGGTACGGGCGCCGACAGTTCGGACGCCAGCGCATCGTTCGATTTGGCTATCGCCAGGCGCGGATACGGCTTGGCCAGGCCGAAAAACTGCTCGTCGGTCAGGAACAGCGACTCGGGCGGCAGGATCGGCCGCTCGCGGTCCGCCTTCAAAAAGCGGTAGCGCGACTGGGTGTCGGTCCAGAAGCGCCCGATGGCCGCGTCGATCTCGCCCACCAGGGCCAGCGAGGCGTCTTCCGGCAGGTAGTCGAACAGGGTGGCCGTCTGCTCGAAGAACAGGGGCAGATAGTATTCGATGCCGGCCGAGGCGATGCCGCTGCTGATGTCCTTGTAGACGACCGAGCGCGAGGGATCGCCCTCGAACTGTTCGCGCCAGCGGTTGCGGAAGGTGGTGCGCGCCGCTTCGTCCATGGGAAATTCGCGGCCCGGCAGCAAGCGCACCTCGTGCACCGGATACAGCGAGCGCTGGGTGTCGGCGTCGAAGGTGCGGATGGTTTCGATGGTGTCGCCGAACAGGTCGAGCCGGTAAGGCAGGGCGGAGCCCATGGGGAATAGGTCGAGCAGGCCGCCGCGCACCGAGTATTCGCCGGGCGACATCACTTGCGAGACATGGCTGTAGCCGGCCAGGGTCAGTTGCGACTTCAATCGCGCTTCGTCGAGCTTTTCGCCCTTCTTGAAGAAGAAGGTGTAAGCGGCCAAAAAGGACGGTGGCGCCAGGCGCACGAGCGCCGTGGTGGCCGGCACGATCAGGACGTCGCACTGGCGCGTCTGGATTTCGTGCAGGGTGGCCAGGCGCTCGGAGACCAGGTCCTGGTGCGGCGAAAAGGCGTCGTAGGGCAGGGTTTCCCAATCCGGCAGCAGATGGCAGCGCAGTTCCTTGCCGCCAAACCAGGGGATTTCATCGAGCAGGCGCTGGCCGTCGCTGGCCTGCGCCACTACCACGGCCAGCATCTGGCCCCGCGCTTTCAATTCCAGCGCGGCCAGCGCCAGGGCATAGGCGTCGGATGAACCATACAGGGCGGGCAGCGCATAGCGGTTGCCGGGCTTGGGGAGGGCTTTTTTTAAGTCTAAGGACATGCAGGCGATGACACTAGTGGCAGAGGCAGTTGAGTGGGACAGCTGTGGTGCGCGCAGCGCCGCCAGTGACGGCGCTGACAGGCGAGATTATAGACCATCGCCCGCACGCACATTCGCGATACCGAAGGGGACATGCACCATGGGGATGGTGCCGCCCGCCGATTTCAGGTGGCTCAGCTGGTCGTCGAAGAAGATATGTGGCTTGAACACGGCCAGCACGCGCGACTTGTCCATGCCACCGAGGAAAAACGTCTCGTCGGCCGCCACGCCCCAGCTTTTCAGGGTCGTCACGACTCTTTCGTGCGAAGGCGCGTTGCGCGCCGTGATGATGGCGATGCGCAGGATCTTCTTGTAGCCGGGATCGCGCCGCTGCGCTTTTTCTTCCAGGCGCTGCATGGTGGCCAGCTTCTGGAACAGGTCGGCCAGCGGCCCGGGGCGGTGCGGCGTGCCCACGTTCAGGGTTTCATGGGCGTGGAATTCATCGACGTCATTGTTGCGCTTGAACACGGTTTCCGCTTCGTCGTCGGCGATCACGCCGTCGAAATCGAAGGCCACGCGCAGTTCTTCGTCGTTCTCGTCGTCTTCCGTGCGCGACGGCAGCACCAGGCCGGCCGGATAGTTGCAGGCCAGGGCGCTGCGCACATCGTCTTCATTCGCGCTGAGGAAGAGCGAGGCGTTGAAGGCGGGCAGGTAGGGGTAGGGCGACTTGCCCGTCATGAAGGCGGCGCGCGAGATATCCAGGCCGTAGTGGGCGATGCTGTGCATTACGCGCAAGCCCGTTTCCGGCGAATTGCGCGAAAACAGCACCACTTCCACGGGCGACTGGCGCGGATAGTGCTTGTTGATGTTCAGGAAGCGGCGGATGAAGGGAAAGGCCACGCCGCGCGGCAAGACCGTGTCGATATGCGTTTCCTGGTACTTGCGGTATTCCTCGGGGCCGTTGTCGAGGTAGATCTGGTGCGATTCGGCCAGGTCGAACAGGGCGCTGGAAGCGACCCCGATCACCAGTTTGTGTTCGATTGGATAAGCCATGCTGTGCCTGTGGTGTGCGTGTTGCTCATCTTATACGACTATTAAGTGCGCAGCCAATAGTGGCGCAGGGGGATTTTTCGCACCAAAGCAGGGCGCCAGGCCAATTTTTCTGACCGCTGTGCAATATGCGCCACAGTAAAGAAATAAATCTTGTTTTGTATCAAGTATGTATCAGTCAGAAACATATTTTTCCTCTATGCTTCCACTTATAAAATCTCGCCAATTGTAACGAAGCGTACGCCCCATCCCCGCCACCTTTATACAAGTGTCAGCTGTTTTACTCGAACATGCCAGCCCCAACCTCGCCAGCAGCCGTCGTGACTTATAAAGGATCTAGCCATGTTTAAGAATTTACTGATCAAATGGAAGTTGGCGACGCTCGTCGCCGTGATGATGGCAGCCTTGCTGGTGGTGGGCATCTGCGGTTACACGGGCATTGCCACCGTGGGCCGCGCCGTCAATGAAATCGGCGTGGTGCGCCTGCCGTCGATCCAGGGCTTGATGATGATCAGCGAAGGCCAGACGGCTGTCGCCGCGGCCACCCTGACGGCCGCCATCTATGAAAACAATTACCAGGCACAGGACAAGTTTGCGGAAGCGCTGCAGCTGCGCACCAAGGCCTGGAACAATATCGAGGCGGGCCGCAAGCTGTACGAGCCGCTGCCGCAAACCCCCGAGGAAGCCGTGCTGTGGCAGCGCTTCCAGGGCGAGTGGACGGCCTGGAAGGCGGACGACGACAAGGTGCGCGCCATCTTGCGCCAGCTGGCCGACAACCGTGACGAGCAACAGCAAAAGACCCTGTTCGTGACGTTCTATCAGCAGTACCTGGATTCGCGCGCACTGTTCGGCAAGGCCGAAGGCACGCTCAACGAGATCATCAAGCTCAATAACGGCGTGGCCGACGCCAGCGTCAAGGACGGCAGCGCGGCCGTGATCCGCTCGGAAAGCCTGATGGTCATCCTCGGCCTGCTGGCCTCCGCGCTGGGCATCGGCTGCGCCGCCTACATCACGCGCGCCATCACGCAGCCGATCAATTTGGCCGTGAAAGTGGCGCAAACGGTGGCCTCGGGCGACCTGACGAGCCATATCGAGGTGCACACGACGGAAGAAACGGGCCAGCTGCTGCAGGCGCTCAAAGACATGAATTCCAGCCTGGTCAACATCGTCGGCCAGGTGCGCAGCGGCACGGAGACCATCGCCACGGCCTCGTCGGAAATTGCCAGCGGCAATCTGGACCTGTCCTCGCGCACGGAAGAGCAGGCCAGTTCGCTGGAAGAGACGGCATCGTCGATGGAAGAGCTGACGTCGACCGTGCGGCAGAACGCCGACAATGCCCAGCAGGCCAACCAGCTGGCGCTGAGCGCCTCGGGCGTGGCGGTGAAGGGCGGCGCCGTCGTGGGCAAGGTGGTCGAGACCATGGACGCCATCAACGATTCGTCGCGCAAGATCGTCGACATCATTTCCGTCATCGACGGCATCGCCTTCCAGACGAATATCCTGGCCCTGAATGCCGCCGTGGAAGCGGCGCGCGCGGGCGAGCAGGGGCGCGGCTTCGCCGTGGTGGCGACGGAAGTGCGTAATCTGGCGCAAAGATCCGCTGGCGCAGCGAAAGAAATCAAGACCCTGATCGGCGACTCCGTGGTGGCGGTCGACGCGGGCAGCAAGCTGGTCGCCGAGGCGGGCAGCACGATGGCTGAAATCGTCTCCAGCGTGCAGCGCGTGACGGACATCATGGCGGAAATCAGCCTGGCCACGCAGGAGCAAAGCTCGGGCATCGACCAGATCAACCAGGCCATCGGCCAGATGGACCAGGTGACGCAGCAAAACGCGGCCCTGGTGGAGGAGGCGGCCGCCGCAGCCGAATCCTTGCAGGAGCAATCGGGCCAGCTGGCCGAGGTGGTCAGCGTCTTCAAGCTCGATGGCGTACAGGCGCCTGCCACGCGCTCGAAGCCTGTGGCCCGGCGTGCCGTAGCGGCCAGCGCGGCGCCGAAGCGTCCGGCACCGCGTCCCACCGCAGGCCGCCCGGCCCTGCACGCCGTGCCGTCTCCGCAGCGCAGTGCGCCGCGCGACGACGAGTGGGAAGTGTTCTGACGGATTGACGGCGCCAGCATGCGCTACCGGACGGCCGCCTTGCGCGGCCGTTTTTACATGCGTGCACTGCGGTTACTACTTACTAAAAAAACAGCGTTATAAAAATAGCTGTTTTGCCATCTAAGCAAATCTTTTCAAAACTTAACGCGACATTGCTTGTGAGATAACTCACACTGCCTGCAGTACCACCCTTGTTCCCGCCTCGGCCACATCCCGGCTGACCCTTCCGCCTGCTGCGTCCAGCCATTCGTGGCAGGCGGCAGCCATTGCCGTCAGCCTTGCATGCGAGCCCGGCGCGATGACCGATGCACCACACTGAAGGATGCGAATAGATGGCAAATATGAAAATCGGCACGCGCCTGCGCTGCGCCTTTGCATTGTTGACCTTGCTGCTGCTGGCGAGCGCCGCGCTGGGCATGCTGCGCCTGTCCAGCCTGGAACTGCGTATGCGCGACGTGATCGATGACAAATATCCGAAAACCGTGCTGGCCAACGACATCATCAAGAATGTCAACATCATCGCGCGCTCCTCGCGCAACCTGCTCCTGATGAGTGAGCCGCAGCAGCTGGAGCAGGAACGCGCCACCATCGCCAGGGCGGGCGGCGAAACGGAAAAGGGATTGGCGCAGCTGGAAAAGGTGGTGCTGTCGCCGCAGGGCCGCCAGTTGATGGCGGCCGTGACGCAGGCGCGCACCGCCTTCAACGGCGGGCGCGACAAGGTACTGGCCTTGCTGGAAGAGGGGGCGCGCGACGAAGCGACCAGCTTGCTGCTCGGCACGGTGCGCGGCGAGCAGCTGCGCTACATGGCGGCGCTGGAAAGCCTCATCACGCATCAGCATGAGCTGATGGAGGAGGCGGGCGCCCAGGTGCACCACGAATATGTCACGGCGCGCAACATGATGCTGGCGCTGAGCGCGCTGGCCGTGCTCTTTTCGCTCGTCACCGCCTGGCTGGTCACGCGCAGCATCGTCAATCCGCTGCGCCATGCCCTGACCGTGGCGCAGACCGTGGCTGCCGGCGACCTGACATCGACCTTCGGCCGCCACGGCGGCGATGAAACGGGCAAGCTGCTCGACGCGCTGTGCATCATGAACGGCAACCTGCTCGAGATCGTGCAGCGGGTACGCGGCGGCACCGACACCATCGCCACGGCCTCGTCGCAGATCGCGGCCGGCAATATCGACCTGTCCTCGCGCACCGAGGAGCAGGCCAGCTCGCTCGAACAGACCGCGTCGGCCATGGAGGAGCTCAGTTCGACGGTGCAGCAGAACGCGGACAATGCCCGCCATGCCAGCGTCCTGGCCGTCGAGGCGGCGAACATCGCCGGCGCTGGCGGCCAAGCCGTGGGACAGGTGATCCACACGATGGACGCCATCAGCGCGTTGTCGGCGCAGATTGCCGACATCATCGGCGTGATCGACATGCTGGCTTTCCAGACGAATATCCTGGCCCTGAATGCGGCCGTGGAAGCGGCGCGCGCCGGTGAACAGGGGCGTGGCTTTGCCGTCGTCGCGACGGAAGTGCGCAACCTGGCGCAGCGCAGCGCGGCGGCGGCGCGCGATATCCGCGCCCTGATCGCCTCCTCCACGCAGCAGGTCGATGCGGGCGCGGCGCTGGTGGCGCAGGCTGGCGCCACGATGCAGGAAGTGGTGGCGGCCGTGGGCCGGGTCAGCCAGATGGTGGCCGACATCACGGCTGCCAGCGCCGAGCAAAGCACGGGTATCGGCCAGGTCAGCCAGGCGGTGCTGCAGATGGACGAAGTGACGCAGCAGAACGCCGCGCTGGTGGAAGAGGCGGCGGCCGCTTCGCAATCGCTGGAGAGCGAGGCGGCGAACCTGCTGCAGGTGGTCAGCGTGTTTCGCCTGCAGCAGGGGCCTGCGCACAGCTTGCCGCGCCGAAGTGCGCCGGCCGTGCCGCGCCTGCTGGCCTAGTGGCGCGCCTGGCAAGGTTCGGGCACGGGCGCGCGCGCGCTGCTGTGTGGTGCGCTGGCCGCCTGCCTGCCGCTGGGCATCTGGCTGGACGGCGCGCGGCTGCGACATGTGGTGCTGGCGGCACTGATGTCGCTGGCGCTGGGCTGCGCCATGCTGTGGCGGAGGCGGCGCCAGGTGCGCGATGGGCGCGGCGGCAAGCCCAGGGCGTCGGCGCGCAGCCAGCAGTTGCGGGCGTGCCTGGACAGCGCCATCGGTGACGGCGAATTCTGCTTTCACTACCAGGGCAAGTTCGATACGGCGCAGCTGCGCCTGGTCGGCCTGGAAGCGCTGCTGCGCTGGGACCATCCGCGCCATGGCCTGGTCTACCCGAACGAATTCATCGGCCTGGCCGAGCAGACCGACGCCATCGTCGCGCTGGGCAACTGGGGCATCGATGCGGCCTGCCGCCAGCTGGCGCAGTGGCGCGCGGCGGGATTGCCTTTGGTGCCGGTCGCGGTGAATGTCTCGGCGCGCCAGCTGTGCCAGCCGCACTTGCCCGACTTCGTGCAGCACTGCCTGCAGCGCCACGCCATCGCGCCTGGCCTGCTGGAGCTGGAAGTGACGGAAAGCTGCTGTATCGACGACATGGCGCAGGCGACGCAGGGATTGCGCCGGCTGCGCGCGCTGGGGCTGGCCATTTCGCTCGACGACTACGGCACGGGCCATGCGGGGCTCAGCCATGTCAGGATGCTGCCGATTCACACCATCAAGATCGACCGCTCCTTCATCCGCGACGTGGGCAACGGCGGCAGCGCAAGCAGTGATACGGTGATCGTCGCCTCGACCATCGCGCTGGCGCGGGGCCTGGGCTTGCAGGCGTTGGCCGAGGGCGTGGAAAACGGTGAACAACTGGCGCAGCTGCGGCGGCTGGGCTGCCCGCAGGTACAGGGCTTCTATCTGCACCGTCCGGCGCCCGCGGCCGAGGTTGCCGCGCTGCTGTCCGCTGGTGCGCCGGCCGGCCTTGTCACAGTGCCGCAACATGGTGCCATGCGGCCTGGCGCGGATGCTCAGTAGAATATGAGCACTGCAAGCCGCGTGCTTTAACACCTTCTCCCCCACGCAAGAATGATAAACAGTCCCGTCCCGGCCTATGTCTTCGGCCCGTTTCGCCTTTTGCCGCTAGAACGCCTGCTGTTCGAGGGCGACCGCGCGCTGCGCCTGGGCAGCAGGGCCATGGACTTGCTGCTGGCGCTGCTGGAGCGCGCCGGCGACATCGTCGACAAGCATGAACTGGTGGCCATCGTCTGGCCCAATGCCGTGGTCGATGACGCGACCTTGCGCGTGCACCTGGCGGCGCTGCGCAAGGCGCTCGGCGATGGCCGCGATGGCCAGCGCTACATCACCACCATCCCCGGGCGCGGTTACGGCTTCCTGGCGCCGCCGGCGCACACGGGCCGGCTGGCGTCCGGTGCGGCGGGCGCCGAGCCGCGGCATAACCTGCCCGTCATGCTGACGCGCATGCTGGGCCGCGCGGAGGTGCTGCAAACGATGGCCAATCAGCTGCTGCAATTGCGCTTGCTGTGCATTGCCGGTCCGGGGGGCATCGGCAAGACCACGCTGGCCGTCGTCCTGGCCACGCGCGTGCTGCGCCGCTATGCCGACGGCGTGTGTTTCGTCGACCTGTCGCCGCTGGAAGAGGGGCGCCTGGTGCCGCTGGCGCTGGCCATGGCGCTGGGGGTGGCGGTGCCGGCTGGCGACGCCATGCCGATCCTGCTGGCCTACCTGCGCCCGCGCCATATGCTGATCGTGCTCGATAACTGCGAGCACGTGATCGGCGCGGCGGCCACGCTGGCCGACGCCTTGCTCAAGGGCGCGCCGTTGCTGCACGTGCTGGCCACCAGCCGCGAGCCGCTGCGCATCACCAGCGAGCAGTTGCAGCGCCTGCCCGCGCTGGAATTGCCGCCGGCCGACGCCGTGCCCGATGCGGCGGCGGTCCGGCATTTCGCCGCGGTGCAGCTGTTTTGCGAGCGCTGCGCGGCCGTCGATGACGCTTTCGTGCTGGCCGATGCCGACGTGCCCGTGGTGGTGGACATCTGCAGGCGGCTCGACGGCATTCCGCTGGCGCTGGAGCTGGCGGCCGGGCGCATCGGCCATTTCGGCTTGCACGAATTGCAACGCCAGCTCGACGACCGCTTTCGCCTGCTCACGCGCGGCGCGCGCAACATGCCCTTGCGCCACCAGACCCTGCGCGCCACGCTGGACTGGAGCTACGGCCTGCTCGACGCGCAAGAGCGCCAGGTGCTGCAGGCGCTGAGCGTGTTCAAGAGCCGTTTTCGCCTGGAGTCGGCCAGCGTCGTGGCGGGATGCGACGTGTTCGACACGCTGGCCGACCTGGCCGCGAAGTCCCTCGTCAGCATCGAGTTTTGCTGCCAGTACGTGTATTACCGGCTGCTCGACACCACGCGCGCCTATGCTAGCGCGCAGCTGTCGGCGGGTGGGGACGCGGGCGCCGTGCTGCTGCGCCATGCGCACCATTGCCTGGGCCTGGCCGCACGCATCGCCGCTGACTGGGAGAGCATGCCGCCGGCCCACTGGAGCGCGCGCTACTGCCGCCATGTCGACGACCTGCGGGCCGCCATCGACTGGGCCTTCGGCGAGGAGGGCGACGTGGCGCTGGGCGTGGCCCTGACCCTGGCCGCGCAAACCCTGTTTTATCAGCTGTCGCTGATGGATGAATACCGCGTGCGCGTCGAGCGGGCGCTCGAGCGCATGGCCACGCATGCGCTGGACGACGCCGACAGCGAGATGCAGCTGCATGCCTCGCAGGCGCATCTGCTGCTGCATACGCAGGGCATCACCGGCACCATGCTGCGTTCGTTCCAGTGCGGCTATGCGCTGGCCATGCGCACGGACGATGGCCGCCGCCGCTTTGAGGCGATTTGCGGCATGTGGATCTGCAGCCTGAAGCTGGCCGATTTCCAGGGCGCCGACAGTTACGTAACCCAGCTTGCCATCCTGTGCGACACGCGCGATGACACGGCGATGCGGCTGGTGCTGGCGCGCATGCGCTCCGTGGGCGAGTATTTGCAGGGACGCTACGCGCAGTCGGCGGCGCTGGCGCGCATGGTGCTCGCGCATCCCGAGGGCGCGGGGCGGCTCGGCTTCAACAATGCCTTGCTGGCCGACCACCAGGTTTGCCTGCGCGGCACGCTGGCGCGCTGCCTGTGGATGCAGGGCCGTCCCGACGACGCCCTGGCTCTGGCGCGCGAGGCGGTGGCGGTGGGCTTCGAGCACAATGGCGTCACGCTGTGCGTGGCGCTGGCCATCAATGCCATTCCCGTCGCCCTGTGGTGCGGGCAGCGGGGACTGGCGCATGCGTGGACTTGCCTGCTGTGCGAGCACGCCGCCCGCTATGGTTTGCTGTACTGGAGCGCCTGGGGCGCCGCCTATCAGCGCCTGCTCGATGGGGGCGAGGCGATGACGGAGTTCCCCTGGCCTTCGGTGCGCAGCTGGCCGATACAGGTCGATTTGATGGCCACCCTGCACGACGCGGCCGCCGATAGCCAGGCGCTGCGCCGTGCGCGCATGGGCCTGGCGCCGTGGAGCGCGCCGGAGGTGCTGCGGCGCGACGCACACCACCGCTGGCGGGCGCTGGCGCAAGACGATGCGGCCGGCCTGGAAGCGGTGCGGGTGCAACTGGAGGAAGCGCTGCTGCTGGCCAGGGGGCAGCAAGCGCCGGGCTGGGAACTGCGCTGCGCCACCAGCCTGGCGGTCGTGCTGCAGGCGCAAGGCCGCGGCGCTGCCGCGCATGCCGTGCTGGCCCCTGTTCATGCCGGCTACCGGCAGGGGCGTGAGACCGCGGACGTGATGGCGGCAGCGGCTTTGCTGGCGCAGCTGGCCTGATGGCTATTCGTATGCACCCAGCCGGCGCTGTTCCTCCGGCGTGAAACTGGCGTCGCGCAGCTGCTGCAGGGCTGCCGCATCCTGCGCGCCGCCGGCCAGGCCGGCCTGCTGCGCCTTGAGCGCCTGATAGGCGATGATGCGCTGCTGCCACTGCGATTCCTCGCGGTCCAGTTCCGCCAGGCGCGCCGCCGCCGCCGGCGTGAACGTGCTGGCGCGCAGGCGGTAGACTTCATTCTCGCCGCCGCCCTGGGCCCGCAGCGACTTGACGGAGGCGTCCAGCTGCGCCACCTGCAGCGGCGCGTCGCGTGCGGCGCGCTGGGCCGGCGACATTTTCTGGTCCAGCGCGGCCAGTTGTGCCTGGCGCTGGGCTTCATCGAGCGTCGTGTCGCCGAGTATCGCCATGCGCGCCACGGCATCGTCGTCATACGCGTCGCTGGCGCCGAACAGGCCCGCGCTTTCCTCGGGCGTAAAGTAATTGCCGCGCAAGGTGCGCATGGCTTGCAGGCGCGCGCGCGCCGCCAGGGCCGCATCGGCTTGCGCCGGCAAGGCTTGTCCCGCGCCGGCCAGTGCCTGCTTGTAGGCCAGCCAGGCCCCCAGCAGGCGCTTGGCTTCGCGGGCGGGGACGGGCGCCAGGCGCCGGTCCAGTTCCGCCTCGATCTGGCTGCGGATGGCGGCCAGCGGCTTTTCACCGAGGCCTGCCAGGTAGTAGTCGAACAGGTGGCCCAGTTCCGCGTCGACCACCAGTTTGTCGCCGGCGGCCACCGTCACGTTGCCGTCGGGCCGCGTGCCTTCCATCGAGCGCACGAACGCGAACAGGTCCGGTTCCGCCTTTTTCGGCGGCGGAGCGGGCGGCTCGCCCGGGCGCAGCACCAGGTACAGGGCCAGGGCTGCCAAGCTGGCGCAGATGATCCATTTCGCGTGCATGCGCTTCTCCTTACAGTCCCAGGCCTTGCAGGCGGTTGGCTTGCTGGCGGAAGACGGTGACGGGGTTCGTCTCGAACAGGTTGACGATGCCGACGAACTGGTTGACTTCATCGAGGTGGTTCATGGCGTAGTCGTCGCGGATCACCTTGCCCAGGTGGCTGGAGCAGCTGCTGACCAGGCCATCGTTCTTGACGCCGCCGAAGGCCAGGCTGATGGCCGCCAGGGCCGGGTCGCCCACGTCGAGCACATTCGTGTACGGTTGCGCGCCGCTCCACGAAAAGTAGTACACGCCTTGCACCTGGTAGGCGCCTTCGCCGCAGGCGGAGGTGGGCACGCCTTGCGGATGTCGGCTGTTGAAGGCCAGCGAGCCGGCCGTGGAGAGGGACGTGAGCGAGGCGCCCGCGTTTTGCGGCAGTCCCTTGTTGCCCGACAAAATGCCGATCAGGGAGGCGAGTGCATTGCCCAGCGCGCCGCTGGTGTTGGGAATGGCGCCGCTGAGGATATCTGCCACCTTGGAACCCTTGTTGACGCCGGCCACGCTGGTGACGGATGCCACCAGGTCGGGGCGCACGGAAGCGACATAGCGGGCCGTGGGGCCGCCGTGGCTATGGCCGATCAGATTGACCTTGGCCGCTCCCGTGGCGGCGAGGATTTGCCGCACCTGCGACAGCAACTGCTCGCCGCGCACTTCCGTGCTGTTGGCGGCCGACACGGTGGTCACATACACTTGCGCGCCGCCGCTGCGCAGGGCGGCGGGGACGCCATAAAAGTATTCGACGGGGCCCAGCTTGTCGAAGCCGAACAGGCCGTGCACCAGCACGATCGGGTACTTCGTTTGCGTGTAGCCGGCGGCGCTGGCGCTGCCGGGCAGGATGGCGAGGGTGAGCAGCAGGGTCGATAGCAGTTGCCAAAAGCGAGTCTTCATTTTGTCTCCGTTATGTATTAATACTCGATTAATAGTGGAAATGTCGATGCTGTAGCGATTACCCGTGTGCTCCTTCACATTCTATTGATGTATTAAATATAGCGAGCGCTCGGTTTTTTGAATGTAGCACCACTGGATTTAAATTGCATTTGAATTGCATGATGCAGCGCAATAACTGTGGGAATTTGGCGTTGCTTATGCACCCATTGCATAGTTGAAAAGTAAAATAGTTGTTTTCCTGAGCTATAATCGGCCCGGCATCAGCCGTCCCGCCGTCTTGCAATGCCGTGTCCAGGCATTGCATGGATATCGCTCCTACACCGTTACTTGGGAATGCACTTGTCGACCCATTTTAATTTTGAACAGTTTCAGCAGATGACGCCTTTGAATGGCGAAAACATCTGGGAATATATTCTTGACCGCCATGCGGAGCGCATCGGCGTCAAACGCCGCAAGCCGGCGCTGGAAAATCTTGAACGCATCTTCGTCGCCACTTTCCGCCTGGCCAATGACGTGGGCTTCCGCGCCATGAGCTTGCGCGACCTGTGCCGCGAGACCGGGCTGTCGATGGGCGGCCTGTATGGCTACATCACCAGCAAGGACCAACTGGCCGAAATGATCGAGGACGTGGTGCGCCACGCGACGCAAGCCTTGCCGCTGCTGTTTGCCGACGTGAAGTCGCCGCTGGACCGCCTGGAAGCGATGATACGCTCGTCGATCTACCTGTCCGAAGTGCTGCAGCCGTGGTTTTATTTTGTCTTCATGGATTCGCGCGTGCTGCAGGTGGAGCAGCGCAGCATGGCGAAAAATTCCGAACTGTATGTGCAGACCTTGATCGCCGCCACCATCGGCGAAATCGAACCGAAGCCGCAGGGCGATCCCACCTTGCTGGCCGCGCACTGCCTGGCCCTGTTCCAGGACTGGTACGTGAAACGCTGGAAGTACCGCGCCGCGAAGGTCAATGTCGACGATTTCGCCGATAGCGTAGTCAGCACGGTGCGCGGATACCTGAGCATGGTCAAGGCGCCGTAAAAACGTAGCCGAAAAAAAAAGCCAAGATCGCTCCTGGCTTTTTCACTAGTTCGTTTCTACCGGTACTGTCTCCGGCACGGCCGCCGGATCCGTTGGCGTCTCCACGTCCATATCCAGGGTCTTGATCCCGTTCATGTCGATGAATTCGTCATACAACCACTCGCCATCGACCTGGCTCAGCCCCGCCGGCACGGCGCGCGTGATTTGCGGGCGCGTCGACAAGGCCGTGCGCATGTAGTCGATCCAGATCGGCATGGCCAGGGTCGAACCGAATTCGCGTCCGCCCAAGGACTTGGGCTCGTCATAGCCCATCCACGCCACGGCCACGATGCCGCCGCCGTAGCCGGCGAACCAGCCGTCGACGGCATCGCTGGTGGTACCCGTCTTGCCGGCGATGTCGCTGCGTCCCAGTTTTTTTCGTCGCCGCCGCGCCCGTGCCCGTGCGGGCTACTTCGCGCAGCATGCTGTCCATCACGAAGGCGTTGCGCGGGTCCAGCGCCAGGGTCTTGTCGTCGTTTGGCGCGGGCGGCTTGGTCTGCATCAGCACCGCGCCCTTGGCGTCGACGATGCGGTCGATCAGATACGGTTCCACCTGGTGGCCGCCATTGGCGAACAGGGCGTAGGCGCCCGCCATCTGCACGGGCGTGACGGAACCCGTGCCCAGCGCCATGGTGAGGTTGCTGGGCTGGCGGGCCGGGTCAAAACCGAATTTTTCCATGAAGTCGTGCGTATATGACACACCCAGCGCGCGCAAGATGCGCACCGAGGCCACGTTCTTCGATTGCGCCAGCGCGTAGCGCATGGTGATGGGGCCGTCGAACTTGAAGTCGTCATTCTGCGGCGCCCACACCTTGCCGCCCGCCTGCATTTCCAGTGGCACGTCGTTGATCAGGGTGGCCGGCGAAAAGCCTTTTTCCAGCGCCGCCGAATACACGAATGGCTTCATGGCCGAACCGGGCTGGCGCCAGGCCTGCGTGACGTGGTTGAACTTTTGCAGGTTGTAGTCGAAGCCGCCCACCATGGCGTGGTAGGCGCCCGTTTCCGCGTCCAGCGAGACGAAGGCGGCGGCCACCAGCGGCACTTGCGTGATGGCCCAGTTGCCCTTGGCATCCTTGCTGATACGGATCACGGCGCCCGGGCGCAGCTTGATGCCGGCGCTCGCCTTGGCGGAAAGGGCCGGGGCGGCAAAGCGCAAGCCGTCGCCCGTGATGGCCTTGGCGTCGCCGTCGCCCGTGTCGGCCACCACCTTGCCGCTGGCGACTTCCGTGACGACGGCGGCGATCAGGCCATCGCTGTCCGGGCGTTTTTGCAGCGCCGCGTCGATGGCGTCGTCGCGCTGCTCGGGGTCGATCGGCATGTCGATGAAGGTCTCCGGGCCGCGGTAGCCGTGGCGCTGGTCGTAGGCGATGACGTTGCGGCGCGTCGAGGCGTAGGCCGCATCCTGGTCCGCTTTCAGTATCGTCGTATAGACGCTGATACCCTTGGTGTAGCTGTCTTCCTTGAACTGCGCAAACACGGCCTGGCGCGCCAGTTCGGCCACGTATTCGGCGTGCGTATCGAAACCCTGCTTGCCGCGGGTATTGATATGCAGCGGCTGGGCCAGCGCCTGCTGGTACTGGCCTTCGCTGATGTAATCGAGTTCGCGCATGCGTTTCAATACCAGCTGCTGGCGCGCATGGGCCTTTTTTGGATTGCTGATCGGGTTGTGGCGCGAGGGGTTTTGCGGCAGGCCCGCCAGCATCGCCATTTCCGCGATCGACAGTTCCGACAAGGGCTTGCCGAAGTAGGTCTGCGCCGCGCTGCCGAAGCCGAACGAGCGCTGGCCCAGGTACATCTGGTTCATGTACAGCTCGAGGATCTGGTCTTTCGACAGGGCCGACTCGATTTTGAGGGCCAGCATGATTTCATTGAGCTTGCGCGAGGCGACTTTTTCGCGCGTCAGGAAGAAATTGCGCGCCACCTGCATGGTGATGGTGGAGCCGCCGCCGTGGCCGAAGCCGTGGCGCAGGTTCGACAGCACGGCGCCGCCGGCGCGCACGAAGTCGATGCCGTGGTGTTCGTAGAAGCGGCCATCCTCGATGGCCAGCAGGGCCTTTTTCATCATTTCCGGCACTTGCGCAATCGGCACGAAGTCGCGGTGCTCTTCGCCGAATTCGCCGATCAGCACATTATCGGCCGTGTACACGCGCAGCGGTATCTTCGGCTGGTAGTCCGTGATGACGTCCAGCTCGGGCAGGCGCGGGCGCACGTACAGGAACAGGTAGGCGGCCAGCAGCACGGCTGCGGCCAGCGCGGCGCCGCCGGCGAGGATGAAGCCGCGCACGGTGGCGCGGCGGGAAGGCCAGGGGAATCCGGATCGTTTGGCAGTCAAGGCAGTCTCACATGAGCGTGCAAGGCACGGTGGCAGCGATTATAGACCAATGCGCCAGCGCTTCCTGTGCGGGCGGGGCGGCGGGGCAGGTCTCCGGGACCGGGTGCAAAAAACCTTTTCATCGAAACGCGGCTGTGCGATAGTCTCGGCTTCAAGAAAATAGCCCGGGCGTCGATCCGGGCTGTTTATTTTATACAATTAAGGATTTATTTATGGCAAAAGATGCAATGCCGAGCGCCGTGAAGCCGTATATTCCGGCCGATGCGAAGCTGCCCGAGATGACCTTCCGCGCCCTGTTCATGGGCGTCATCCTGGGGATGGTCTTTGGCGCCTCCTCGCTGTACCTGGTGCTGAAAGTGGGCCTGACCGTCAGTGCCTCGATTCCCGTCGCCGTGATCGCTATCACCCTGTTCGGCCTGGCCAAGAAGGTGGGTGGCAAGGATTCGTCGATCCTGGAAAACAGCATCACGCAAACGGCCGGCTCGGCCGGCGAATCGCTGGCCTTCGGCCTGGGGGTGACCATGCCCGCCATCCTGATCCTGGGCTTCGACCTGGAAATCTCGCGCGTCATGCTGGTCGGTATCCTCGGTGGCTTGCTGGGCATCCTGATGATGATCCCCATGCGCCGCACCATGATCGTCGACCAGCACAAGGAACTCAAATTCCCCGAAGGCACGGCTTGTGCCGAAGTGCTGAAGGCGGCCGCCACGGAAGAATCGCGCATCGCCGCCGGCGAAAGCATCGAGAAGGATTCGGCTGCCGCGCTGGACGCCAAGCGCCGCGCCAAGATCATCTTCGGCGGTTTCGCCGTCGGCTTGCTGTATAAAGTCTTCAATATCTCGTTCAAGGGCTGGAAGGATACGCCGGGCGTGGAATTTGCCGCACCGCTGAAGGGCGGCTCCATCGGCGCCGAGATTTCCCCTGAATTGCTGGGCGTAGGCTACATCATCGGCCCGCGCATCGCCGCCACCATGGCGGCCGGCGGCGTGCTGTCCTACCTGCTCTTGATCCCGATGATCAAGTTCTTCGGCGACAGCCTGACCACCGTGCTCTCGCCGGGCACCAAGTTGATCAGCGAAATGGGCGCCGACGACGTGCGCAGCGCCTACGTGCTGTACATCGGCGCGGGGCGCTGTGGCCGCGGGCGGCCTGATTTCGCTGGTGCGCGCCATGCCCATGATCTGGCGCAGCCTGTCGGCTGGCCTGAAGGGTATCGGCAAGGGCGTCACGAGCAATTCCACCTTGCGCACCGACCAGGATATCCCCCTGAAATGGGTCGTCATCGGCTGCCTCTCCATCATCGCCGTGATCACCTTCGCCACGCCGCTGCACATGAATTTCCTCGGTGCGCTGCTGATCCTCGTCTTCGGCTTCCTGTTCGCCACCGTGTCGTCGCGCCTGACGGGCGAAATTGGCTCCTCGTCGAACCCGATCTCCGGCATGGCCGTGGCCACCTTGCTGTTTACTTGTTTGATCTTCCTGATCATGGGCTGGACGGGCGGGCGTTACTATGTGACGGCCCTGTCGGTGGGCGCCATCGTGTGCATCGCCGCCAGCAATGCGGGCACCACGTCGCAGGATTTGAAAACCGGTTACCTGGTGGGCGCCACGCCGCGCCTGCAGCAATATGCGATTCTGGCGGGCGCGCTGTCGTCGGCGCTGATTCTTGGTCCGATTTTGTTGAAACTGAACGAAGCGAGCACCGTCTACGTGCCGGCTGCACAAGTGGCGCCTGGCCTGACGGTCGATGCGTCGAAACTGACGGTGACGGGCGAGCTGCATGGCCCGCAAGCCGATACGGACCACAACACGTATAAAGTCTGGCAAAAGACGGATACCGTGGGCGGCCCGGCCGGCAAGTATTTTGTGAAGGAAGATGGCCAACTGGCTTACCTGGTCGATCCGGGCATCAATGGCCATTACAGCAAGCGTCCGGACGGCTCGGAAGTGAAGAAGTACGACGCGCCGAAGGCCGTGCTGATGTCCTACATCATCAAGGGCATCCTTGACCAGCAATTGCCGTGGACCCTGGTGCTGTTCGGCGTGATGATCGCTGTGGTGCTGGAAATGGCCGGCATCCCGTCGCTGGCGTTTTCGGTGGGCGTGTATCTGCCGTTGTCGTCCACCTTGCCGATCTTCGTCGGCGGCCTGGTGCGCTGGCTGGCGGACCGCCGCAACAACAAGCTGGAACACAACGCCAAACTCAATGAAGAAGAGCGCCAGCTGGCGGGCGACCGCAGTTCGGGCGTGCTGCTCGCTTCCGGCTACATCGCCGGCGGCGCGCTGGCCGGCATCATCATTGCGATCACGGCCGGCGTGCTGACGCATTTTGACCAGATGATGGCCGACTGGGCCGAGCACGGCAACCCGTTCTACGCGGGCCTGCATTCGGATGCGCTGTCCCTGCTGCCGTATGCGCTCATCATCGTGCTGCTGTATATCGTCGCAAGAGAGAAAAAGGCGGGCAGTCCGCAGGCTTGATGTTGTAGCCAACTCAAGGAAAACCGCCCGGTGTCATGACGATCCGGGCGGTTTTTTTATGCGCGCCCGATGGGCCGCGCCGCCAGCTGCGCCGCGCTGGCGTAGATCGTCACGTTGTCGGACGCCAGCTGGCGCAGGTGCTCGAAAAACGCCTGCGCCGGAATGCACCACGACGCCGCATCGCCCACCTGGCCGTTGGCGCGCAGCCCAGCGGCGTCAAATTCCCGGTGAAAGTACGCGCGCAGGTCGCCGCGACCGGGATGGTCGATGCGGCGCTGTGCGACGGCGGGATCGAAAGGGCGCACGGGCACGACCCAGCGCCGGCCGGCGTGGTCCAGGCAGGCCAGCAGCGCCGGCTTGTCTTCCCACACAGGCACGGGAAAGGCGTCGCCCATGGCGTCTTCGAGCGCATGATAGAACGTCACCGGCCCCATGGAAATGCCGAGGCCCAGCACCTTTGCGTGATCGCAGCCGATGAAACGCTGCCAGGGTGAGCCCATGCCGAAGATCGAGGGCGCACGGTGATGCGCCTCGGTGAGGTCGGCGGCATGGCGGCCCCACGCGGAGACGGAATGGGTGGGGTGGATGCTGCGCCGGACACCGGCGCTGGCGAGGAAGGCTTCGGGCAGGCGGCCCATGTGCGTGCCATGGCGGCGCGGGTCGAACACATAGTCCGGCATGGTGCAGGTGGCGCGCAGCGTGCCGCCGGGCAGATAGTAGGTGGGCAGCAGCAGGGTGCCTTGCGGGCCGACGGCGTCCTGCAGGGCGCCTATCACGGCCAGCGCGCCGCCTTCCACGTAGCCCAGGCTTTTCAGCGATGAATGCACGAACAGCGTATCTCCCTGCGCGATGCCCAGCCGCGCAAGATCGGCCGCCAGGGCGGCGCGCGTCACGTGGGGCGCGTTGTGGCGCACGTGCCGGGTGCTGGCGGCGCGGCGCCACGTTTCCAGCACGGCCCTGGCGGCCAGCCTGGCCTGTTCAAGCATCGTTTGCTTTCCCATCCAAATCCGCTTCCAGGTCCAGTTCCTGCAGGTTTGCATCGATGCAGAACTTGACGGCCCAGTTCAGGTAAGCCCAGGTGCCGTAGTCGCCATCGACGGGAAACGAGCCCTTGACGCCGCCGCGCGCGTGCGCGGGACCGTCGATGCTGACCGAGCGCCGCACAAAACGGTTCAGCCGGCGCCCCGCGTCGAGGTAGTGCCGCTCGCCCGTGAGCTGGTACAGCAGGAACAGGCAATGCGCGTTTTGCGCGGAACCCGTGAGGCAGGCGTAGCCGGCCCCCGGCTGGAAGTCCGGACCGAGGCGGCCGGCCAGATAGCCGTTGGCCGCCACGGCCCTGGCGACGCTCGTTCCGGTGCGCGCGGCGGCGTCCAGCAAGTCGGCGCGCGCCGAAAAGCGGTGCGCTTCGAGCAGGCCGCGCAAGGCGTAGCCGATGGTATGGGTCAGGGGCAGGAGCGGGTTGTCGAGGCAGTTCGAGGCGAACCAGCCGTTGGGACGCTGTTTGGTCAGCGCCCAATCGACCTGGCGCAGGCCGGCCGCGCCATAGCCGTGGCCCGGCGCGGCGCGGTCCGCTTCGAACAGGCCCCACGCCACATGCGTTTCGTAGGCCTTGTCGCCCGCGCTGGCGAACGGCGTCGGATGCCGGCGCCAGCAGCCGTCGTCATCCTGGCTGTCGTGCAGCCACCTTGCCGCGCGATGCATGGCGTCCTGGTATTGCGCGCCGTACGCTTGCACGCCGGCGGCCAGGCCAAGCAGGATTTGCCCCGTGTTGAAGGTGACGGGCATGCGCGGCGTCGAATCGATCTTCCCGCCCTGAAAACCGCCTTCCGGGAACTGGATGGCCACGCACCAATCGAGCATGCGGCGCGCGCGCCCGTGCAACCTATCGTCGCCCGTGCGCTGCGCCAGGGCGATGACGGTGGGGATGATGTAGCCGGTGGTCTCCGGGTAGGAACTCGACCACCCTGTCAGCAGGCTGTAGTCGCGCGCGACGCCGCCGTCGTTTGAGCTGGAATGGTCCTGCGCCGTGCAAAGCCAGGCCGTGCAGGCCTTGACGACGGCTTGTGGGCCGGGATCAACGGCGGGCAGGCCGCGCCGGTCCGACAGCCGCTCCATGCGCGCCGCCGCCGGCAGCCCCGCCTGCGGCGCCAGTGTGTTTCTGATTTTCGTGAGCAAGGTGCGCATGGCAGCGATGGCGTAGTGGTTGGCTTTGGCTACTGTAGCGCTGGCTGCCGGCAGGGCTATTGACTTGCCGCAAGGATCAGCCGCCGCATCGCTGCCGCCGGAATTGACGCATAATGGCTACTTCACCGTCGTCGACGAGGCCCGCCATGAACAGCGTCACGCTTGAATACACAGTCGTCACCAATCCCGACTCCTTTGTTGGCTTTAAGTATTACGTCAAGGCGGGGCAGGCATTCGATGCCGACGATTTCGCCTATTCCTACAAGCTGAACCGGTCCGACCTGGACCCGGACAGCGTGCTGGCCACCCGCGAGGCGGCGGCGAACCTGCAGCCGGGCGAGTGGCTGACGGTGTCGCATTCGATTGCGGCGTAGCCGGCAGCCTTACGCTGACGCAAACCAGGCGCGTAGCTCGTCCTCGGCCCTCTGCGCCGTTGCCTGCGTCAAGGTCAGCACGATGATTTTTTCCCGCGCCGGGCGGTGTCCATCGCCGTCGGCCAGCTCGATGGCTTGCTCGAAGCTCGTGTAGTCGTGGCCGAATTCACGCGGGCATTGCTGCACGATGCGCGCCGCCTTGCCAGCGTTCCGGTCCGCCAGGTTGATGATGGGATTGCCGTCATGAAACGGCTGGCCGTTGGCAAACGCGGTGCGCAGATACGGCGCGCATAGACCGTCGAGGAAGGCCAGGCGTGCCTGCCAGTAGGCTTCTACCGCCGCATATACGGCCTGGTCCTCGAGAAAATCGGCAAACAGGAAATCGTTCATAGGGTCTCTCCGGCTAGATGCCGAACACTTTCAACAGGGCGTCCGTCAATCCCTCGAACCAGCTTCCCACCTTGCCCGGCTGCTTGCCGTGGCGCGGAGTTTCCTCGTACAGGTAGACGCCGTTGGCGCCGTCGAAGCGGTCGTTGAGCAGCGCCTGCTGGCCGCGCAGGTAGGGGATGAAGGTTTCGCTGCGCAGGGTCGAGTACAGCACGTCGGTAGTAAAACCCAGGGTGGCGGACTGGCTGATGGAACGGCCCTGGCCGGCCCGCTCCAGGCGCACGCCGCGGCAGCCGCGCACGATCAGGGTGACGGGGCCGCGAAAGACGATGAAGCGCAGCTGCAAGGTAAGCCAGGCGTGCAGGCTGCCCAGGCGCCAGTGGCTCGATATCGCCAGTGGCTGGCCAGAGTCGCAGATCAATCCCACCAGCCCCCGTGGCTGGAATACCAATGCGCTGCCGGCTGGCAGGTGAACGATGGCCACTTCCAGCAGCGGATCATCGCTGGCGGAAATCGTCACGGATGCCGTCGCGTCGCTGTGCAGGCGGGTCAACGCCACCATGCCGGCGGCCAGGCTGGTGAACGGGAAGCGCCAGTCCAGCAGCCATTGTGTGCGCTTGCGCGTGCTGACGGGCGACGATTGCAGGTATTCGGGATGGATCAGCATCTGCTGCCCAGGGTTTAGCTGTAATGCCTGCGACACGGCGGAGATGCGCGATTCGCCATGTGGCGGAAGGGGAAGGGAGCTGCCCGCCATCTGCAACTCGCGCGCAATCGACAGCGGCGGCAAACGGGAAGCGATGGGCGCCAGCACGAAGTAAAAGAAGGCCTTGATGGCGACGGGGAGCAAGATGGCCGACAGTACCAGCAGGGCGGCCGTGGGCGCCACGTCCAGCACGGGCGCGCGCCAGCGGGCGATCCAGTTGCGCGCCAGCTGCGTTTCGCCGGCCGCGATGGCTGCCTGCACGGGCGCCAGTGCGCCGGTCAAGGCTTGCTCGTCGATGGCGAATGGCGCGGGGCGGGCGGCGCTCGTGGCGTTGCCGGTGCGCGCGCGCTGTGCTGCCCAGGCCTTGTAGGCTTGCAGATTGATGTCGCGCAGGCGCTGGCCTTGCGCTTCGAGCTGCGACAGCTGCGCGTAAGCGTCGCTGCCGGGCAGGCGGGCCGCCAGCGGGTGCTGCGCTTCCAGTTCCCGGCGCTGGCGCAGGTTCTGCTGCAGCATCGCATACGCGCTGACGTGTTCCGCGTGCAAGCGCGCCAGCGTGTGCCGCGCATCTTCGCCGCTGAGCGCCGCCTGCAGGGAGGTCAGATAACGGGCTTCCTGCACCAGCACCTCGATTTCCACGCGGCGCGCCGCTTCGTCCTGCGCGTGCAGGGCCAGGGTGTTCGTGTCGGGCAGGGGGAGAGTAAACAGCGACGGTTGCTGCTGCGCGCGCAAGGCGGTCAATTGCGCCTGCACTTGCGCCAGGCGCGCGGCGATGGCCGTTTGCGAGGTTTTTTGCAGGGCGTGGACTCTCGCCGTGGCGGCCGCCGCCAGGCCGGCGCCGTGGCTATCGGCGCCATCGGCGGCCAGCCTGAGCGCGGCCACGGCCTCGCTGCCGGCGCTGTAGGCGCGCCATTCGGCCAGCAGCAGGCGGCCGGCCAGCAGGATGACGATGAACAGCGCGAACTGCAGCGCATGGCGCAGCAGGAAGCGCAGGATGGCCGTCAGCAACTGGCGCAAGGACGGAACGCCTTAGGTGGCCGCGCTATCGGCATCAAAGCAGCATTTCTTGTACTTCTTGCCACTGCCGCAGTGGCACGGGTCGTTGCGGCCCGTCTTCGGCACTTCGCGCAGCACGGTGGCGCCGGACTGGCTGTGTGCCTGGCTTTTCAGGTGGCGCTGGCGCGCCCAGGCCGCATTGATGGCGATGACAGCGGGAATCACGCCATCCATGGCCGTTTCGGCCGCATCGTCATCGAGCTCGCTGGCCGTGGCCAGGTGCTGGAACGGTGCCAGGTACTGCGGGTGGCTGACGACCAGGGCCGCCCACTGGGGCTTGTCCAGGCTGGTGCCAAGCAGGAAGCCGGCACACCAGGCAGGCACGCTCCATTCCGGGCCGCAGACGTAGATGGGCTCGAAGCTGTCCGGATCTTTCGCCAACCATTCGACCATGTAGGCGTGGTGGCGCCGGGCCAGGCTGGCCGCCCGTTCGCTGGCCGCGTCGGGTGCTGGCAAGACGCTGCCGGTCGCCTTGTCCCAGACCCAGGGCAGCCATTGTTCCGGCGCGATCTGTTTCGGGCTCAGGGCGACGGCCGTGAGGAAACCTTCCAGCATGGACACGTCCATGGCCGCTCCGGCCAGGGCAGGGGCGGCCAGCAGGGTGTCGAGTTCGGCGTATTCGTCGTCGGAGAGGGGCGTGGTGGTGGAGATGCTGGACATGGGATTTTTCAGTAATGTGGGTGGATGGCCGGTGGCCCTGGCCGTATTGTACCGCCCGGCAAGGGGGAAACTGCTGCCGGAATGAAAAACGGCGGCCCGCAGGCCGCCGTTTTCAGCTAAGGCAAAACGCTTACTTCACGCCGTGCATCAGTTTGTTGATCAGCGGTGCGATCAGGAACAGCACGACGCCGGCGCCCAGCAGGGACCAGAAGCCGAAGGTGTAGCCGGACAGGGCCGATTGCACCGACATGCCGCTCGTGCCGCTGACGTGGCTGGCGAAGATGCCCGACAGGTTGTTGCCGATACCGGTCGACAGGAACCAGCCGCCCATGCCCAGGCCGACCAGGCGCACTGGCGCCAGCTTGGTGACCATCGACAGGCCGATAGGCGACAGGCACAGCTCGCCGATCGATTGCAGCACGTACACGGTTGCCAGGGTCCAGAACGGGATCTTGTTATCGGCGCCAACCAGGCTCGACAGTGCAAAGATCAGCAGGCCGAAGGCCAAGGCATTCCCCAGCAAGCCCAGGCCGAATTTGCGCGGGATCGATGGATTGACGTTGTGGCGCGCCAGGAAGACCCAGATGGCGGCGATGATAGGCGCAAAGATGATGATGGCGACCGAATTGACGGTCTGGAAGTAGGCGGTCGGGAAGATCCAGAAGCCCAGGTCGCGGTTGACGATCTTGTCAGCCAGGAAGGTAAACGAGCTGCCTGCCTGTTCGAAGAACATCCAGAACAGGATGTTGAAGACAAAGATCAGCAGCATGGCGATGACACGGTCACGCGCAACTTTACCGTTGCGTATGCCTTCGATCATCAGCATCACGGCCAGGCCGATGAACAGCGCGGTCAGGACGATTTGCAGCTTTTCAGCGCCGACGGTCAGCAGGAAGTACACGAGCGGGATCACGCACAGGGAGCCGACGGCTACCCAGACGACGCGCATCGGGTTGCCGGAGCCGGCTTCCGGAGCGCCGATGCCTTTCAGGGCGCGGCGGCCGATGGCGAACCAAACCAGGCTGATCAGCATGCCGAAACCGGAGGCCATGAAGACCATCTTGTACGAAGGCATGGCGCTGGTGCCGAAGATCGACTCGGCCAGCCACTGGGTGAAGACAGGCGCAACCATGGCGCCCATGTTGATACCCATGTAGAAGATCGTGAAGCCACTGTCGCGGCGCGGATCGGCTGTCGTGTACAGCTTGCCGACCATGGTCGAGATGTTCGGCTTGAACATGCCGTTACCGACGATCATGGTGGCCAGGCCCAGGTTGAAGATGTCCTGGTTCGGTACCGAGATGCAGAACAGGCCGGCAGCCATGAAGACGGCGCCCAGCAGGATGGAGCGCTGGTAACCGATGACCCGGTCGGCGATGTAGCCGCCGAACAGGGCGCCGGCGTACACCAGCGCGAGGAAGGAACCGTAGGTAAGGTTGGCAGCTGCCTGTCCCGAACCGTCGCCGCCGTGGAACTGGGCAACGATGTACAGTACCAGCGCCCAGCGAACTCCGTAGAACGCGAAGCGTTCCCAGAATTCAGTCATGAACAACATCCACAATGGGCTTGGATGGCCCATAATCTGCTTGAACTCGGGAATAACGGCTTCCTTGTTGGGCGTAGTCGCACCGCTCATGCGGTTCCTCCTGAAAAATTATTATAGTCAATCGATACAACGAACTTATGGAAGCCTGCGGGCGGCGGGGACTCTCATGAAGAACCTCACGCACGGGAATTCCAATAGGCTGGCATTCTAATCTACAAATTGCGCTGAGCGAAGATTTCGATTCGCATTAGCAAGAATGACTGTTTCATATTAGTCAAACCGGTTTGCAGGCAAGGGCGGCCCCGGCGATTTTGCGGCGGCACAGCACAACTTGCCTGACTTGTCGTATATTGAGGCTGCAAGACCTTCGAGCATCGATTTTTAAAGGGATTTTTCGCATTATGGAACACGACGTTATCGATACTCTGGTTTCACCGGAAGGCCGCCTGGACGTGCTCTCCAAGACTGAAGTCAACAAACTGCTCGACACCAGCCAGGGCGGCCTGTACAACACTTTCCGCCGCTGCGCGCTGGCGGTCTTGAATTGCGGCAGCACCATCGACGATGGCCGCGCCCTGCTGGAGCGCTACCAATCGTTTGAAATCTCCATCATCCAGCGCGAGCGCGGCATCAAGCTCGACATCAAGGGCGCGCCAGCCATCGCCTTTGTCGACGGCAAGATGATCAAGGGCATCCACGAGCACCTGTTTGCCGTGTTGCGCGATATCATTTTCGTCAGCGATGAAGTCACGGGCAACCCGAAATTCGATTTGCAGAGCACGGAAGGCGTGACGGACGCCGTCTTCCACATCCTGCGCAACGCGAACGTGCTGCAAACCCAGCTCAACCCGGAACCTGGTCGTATGCTGGGGCGGTCACTCGATCAACCGCGCCGAATACAATTATTCGAAGGAAGTGGGCTACCAGCTGGGCTTGCGCGGCCTCGATATCTGCACCGGTTGCGGCCCCGGCGCCATGAAGGGCCCCATGAAGGGCGCCACCATCGGCCACGCCAAGCAGCGCCTGCACAATGGCCGCTACCTGGGCATCACGGAGCCGGGCATCATCGCGGCCGAGTCGCCTAACCCCATCGTCAATGACCTGGTCATCATGCCGGATATCGAAAAACGCCTGGAAGCGTTCGTGCGCGCGGGCCACGGCATCGTCGTGTTTCCGGGCGGCGCGGGCACGGCCGAAGAGATTTTGTATATCCTCGGCATCCTGCTGCATCCGGACAATGCCGAAATTCCGTTCCCGTTGATCTTCACGGGCCCGGAAACCTCGCGCGAGTACTTCGTGCAGATCAACCAGTTCATCAGCGACACGCTGGGCCCGGAAGCGCAGCAGCGCTATAAAATCATCATCGACGACCCGGAACTGGTGGCGCGCGAAATGCTCGAAGGCATCCGCCAGGTACGCGAATTCCGCAAGGCGCACAGCGACGCCTATTATTTCAATTGGCTGCTGAAGATCGACCACGAATTCCAGAAGCCGTTCCAGCCCACGCATGAAAACATGCGCAACCTGAGCCTGCATAAGAACCAGCCTACGCACTTGCTGGCGGCCCAGCTGCGCCGCGCGTTCTCGGGCGTGGTGGCGGGCAACGTCAAGGATGACGGCATCCGCTCGATCGAAAAGCACGGCAATTTCGAGATCCACGGCGACAAGTCCATCGCCGGCCCGATGGATGCGCTGCTCGCTTCCTTCGTGGCGCAGCACCGCATGAAGCTGGCGGGCACGGCATACGTGCCTTGCTATACCGTGGTCCAGTAATACGTTTTTCAAGCAGCGCCGCCCGCTCCCTGCGTTTGCCGGGGGAGGGCGGCGCCTTTTCATCTGCGTTCCCAGCCATGCCCCCATCGTGTTCCTTCGCCGCCACAGGCAATCAAATCGCTTGCGTCATCGATTCGTGGGTGCTATCTTTGGAACCGGTTCCAAAATAAAAATATGCATATCAACAGGTAGTGGAGATCAACCTTGGATTCAGTACGCGGCAGCAAAAAAACAGTCTCCGGCGAGCCGGCACGACCCGTGACCATCGCCCAGGTGGCGCGCGAGGCTGGCGTGTCGAAGACGAGCGTGTCGCGTTTTCTCGGCGGCGAACTCGATGCCCTGTCCGAGAACATCCGCCAGCAGATCACCAGCACCATCGCGCGCCTCGGCTACCAGCCGAACCAGATGGCGCGCGGCCTCAAGCGCGGACGCACGCGCCTGATCGGCATGGTCGTGGCGGACATGCTCAATCCCTACACGGTGGCCGTGTTGCAAGGCGTGGAAGCGGCTTGCCAGCAACATGGCTATACCTTGATTCTGTGTAATACCGGCAATGACGAACAGCGCGAACGCCAGTCGCTTGCCGCGCTGCGCTCGTACAGCGTGGAAGGGCTGATCGTCAATACGCAGGGGCGCAATATCGAGTCGTCCGACTTGCAGCAGGCGGGCATGCCCATCGTGCTGGTCGACCGCCGCATCGAAGGCGTCGACTTCGACCTGGTGGGCCTGGACAATGTGCAGGCTGGCCGGCTGGCCACGGCGCATCTGATCGAGCAGGGTTTCGACGCCATCGTCTTTGTCGCGCCGCCTTTGACGGGCGTCAGTTCGCGCCTGATGCGCGCCGACGGTTTCCAGTCCGTGATGGCCGAGCATCCCGGCTGCGTGGGCGAAGTGCTGGCGGTGGACCTGGACGACCGGCCCTCCATCGACGCACAGGTGCGGCAACGCCTGGCGCAATGGCGCGGCCGTCGCGTGGCGCTACTGGCCTCGAACGGCATGGTCGCGCTGGAACTGGCGCTGATGCTGCAGCGCCTTGCCTTGCGCATGCCGCAAGACGTGGGCCTGCTGGGCTTTGACGAATTGCCGTGGTCGCCGCTGGCGGGCCTGAGCACGATCGAGCAACAGACTTACGAGATCGGCTTTTCGGCGATGACGTGCATGCTGTCTCGCCTGCAGGGCGATCAGTGCCCGCCGCGCGAGGTGCTGTTGCCAGGTAAGTTGATTGTGCGCAATTCCACCCAGCGAGGAATTGCGGGCAAGGACGGAGCTTGACGGAAAGAGGGCGTTGCCCTTTTTTTGGGGAAGTTATGGAACCGGTTTCATAAACGGTATTTTCACTGGAAAGGGGCATGGATAGGCAGGCAGGGCAATGGCAGGAGGTTGGCATGAGGTTGAAAATAAGTTGAAACGACACGGCAAGAGACGATCTGAATCGTCCATTTGACAATATTCCCGGAAGCGCCTCGATGAGGCCGGTACCGGGATCACAGGAGACTGAAGCATGAAGATGACGACACTGTTTTACGCGAAGTTCGTGGCCTGCGCGCTCGTAGCAACGTGCGCCCTGGGCGCGGCCGCCGACGCCGGCGCCCAGACGCTTGGCGACCTGATCAAGAAGGGCAAGCTGACCATCGGCGTGGTCAGCGGCACGCCGCCGTTTGGCAGCATCGACGCCAAGGGCGCGCCCGTCGGCTATGACGTCGACGTCGCCAACCTGATCGGCAAATACCTGAACCTGCCCGTGGAAGTGGTGCCCCTGACGGCGCCGTCGCGCGTGCCATCGTTGGAATCGGGCAAGGTCGACTTCCTCGTGGCGACCCTGGCGCCCACGCCGGAACGGGCCAAGACCTTGATGTTCACCATGCCCTACAGCGCGTTTGAGCTGGCCATCGTCGCACCGGTCGGCGGCAAATTCAAGGCCCTGGCCGACCTGAAGGGCAAGAAAGTGGGCGTGACGCGCGGCACCACGAATGACACGGCGCTGAGCCGCATGGCGCCGGCCGGCACCAGCATCGTGCGTTTCGAGGATGACGCCACCGTCACCCAGGCCTTGCTCAGCAAGCAGGTCGACGCCGTGTCGATCCCCAGCACGATGGCGCTCGACATCATCAAGACGCGGGGCGCGGGCAAGATCGAGGTCCGCTTCGCCTACTCGCTGCAGCCCAACTCGATGGCCGTACGCCGCGGCGACTTCGAGCTGCACCAGTGGCTCAACAACTTCATCTACTACGTCAAGCTGAACGGCGAACTCGACGCCATCGCGCGCAAGTGGAGCGGCGCGCCGCTGCCGGCGCTGCCGACCTTCTGATACCGCAACCCGCACAGGGATAGTGCCTGTCCGCACGGCGCGTCGCCATGGTGGCGCGGCCGGGGATGTGCACGTAGAAAAGGAGTTGAGTATGCCGTATGAATTTCATTTTGAACTCGTCATGCAATCGCTGGACCGCCTGTTGTGGGGCGCGGCGCTGACGATACGCCTGAGCGCCATGTCGATGGTGCTGGGCCTGGCGGTGGGCGTGTGCGCGGCCGTCATCCTGAAGAACGGTCCCGCCTATGCCCGCGCGGCGGTGCGCGCCTATGTCGAGGTGATTCGCAGCACGCCGTTCCTGGTGCAGCTGTTCATCATTTACTTTGGCTTGCCGTCGCTGGGCCTGCAGCTCGACGCGAACGGCGCCGCGCTCGTCGCCATGACGGTCAACCTGGGCGCCTATGCGGCGGAAATCGTGCGCGCCGGCATAGTCGCCGTGCATCCGTCGCAGCTGGAGGCGGCCCAGGCGCTGGGCATGACGCGCTGGCAGGTGATGCGCCACGTGGTGTTGCTGCCGGCGCTGGAAAAAGTCTATCCGGCGCTGGCCAGCCAGTTCACGCTGATGATGCTCGCCTCCAGCGTCGTATCGGCCATTTCCGCCGAAGAGCTGACCGCCGCTGCCCACCTGCTCGACGCGGAAACCTTCCGCAGCTTCGAGATCTACATCGTCGTGATGGTGCTGTACATCCTGCTGGCCCTGCTGTTCCGCTTCAGCTTCTGGGTGCTGGGCCAGATCGTCTTCAAACGCCGCCGCCGTCTGGGCGCGGTGCGCATGGGAGCATGACATGATCAGTGACTTTTCCTGGGATAACCTGCAATTTCTGCTCGAGGCCACGCGCTGGACCATCGGCCTGTCGCTGATCGTCTTTCTCACGGGCGGCATCGCCGGCTTCGCGGTGGCGCTGCTGCGCACGGCGCGCAGCCCGTTCCTGCGATTCGCCAGCGCCCTGTACATCCAGCTGATCCAGGGCACGCCCGTGCTGATCGTGCTGTTCCTTACCTATTACGGCCTGGCCCTGTTCGGCTACAAGCTGTCGCCGATTGTCGCGGCCGGCGCGGCGATGACGATCTTTTCCAGCGCTTACCTGGGCGAGATCTGGCGCGGCTGCATCGAAGGCGTGCAGCGGCAGCAGTGGGAAGCGTCCGCCGCGCTGGCGCTGAACCGCCACCAGCAGCTGCGCTACGTGATCCTGCCGCAGGCGCTGCGCCATTCGCTGCCGTCGACGGTGGGCTTCATGGTGCAGATCATCAAGAACACCTCGATCACCTCGATCATCGGCGTGGTGGAACTGACGCGGGCAGGGCAACTGGTCAGCAACGCGACCTTCCTGCCTTTCATCGTCTTCCCCGTCGTCGCCTTGATCTACTTCGCGATGTGCTATCCGCTGTCGCGCTACAGCCATTCACTGGAAAGGAAATTCCATGCCCATCGTTGAAATTGACAATATCAGCAAGAGCTTCGGCGCCAACCACGTGCTCAAGGGCGTTTCCTTCGCCGTCGAGCGGGGCCAGGTGATCGCCGTGATCGGCCGCAGCGGCTCCGGCAAGAGCACCATGCTGCGCTGTATCAACGGCCTGGAAACCATCGACAGCGGCAGCATCGTCGTGGCCGGCCATACGCTGACGGCGCGCCAGGAGCATCTGCTCGACTTGCGCAAGGATGTCGGCATGGTCTTCCAGAGCTACAACCTGTTCCCCCACCTGACGGTGGAAGAAAACGTCATGCTGGCGCCGCGCATCGTCAAGAAAGTACCCGACGCCCAGGGCCGCGCCACAGGCGCTGCGCGTGCTCAAGCAGGTGGGCCTGGACCACAAGCGCGAGGCCTATCCCGAGCAGCTGTCGGGCGGCCAGCAGCAGCGCGTGGCGATCGCCCGTTCGCTGGCGATGGAACCGCAGGTGATGTTGTTCGACGAAGTGACGTCGGCGCTCGACCCGGAACTGACGCAGGAAGTGCTGAAGGTGATGGAAGAACTGGCGCAGGCGGGCATGACGATGCTGTTGGTGACGCACGAGATGGAGTTCGCGCGGCGCATGGCCGATGTCACCGTCTTCATGCACCAGGGAACGGTGTGGGAGAGCGGACCGTCCGAAGCCTTCTTCAGCAACCCGAAAACGCCCGAAGCGCGCCAGTTTGTCGGCGCGGGAGCGATCAAATGAGCCCCGTCCTGGTGGCGGCGTCGGCCTACGGCGCAAGCAGGGTAAGGCAGCTGGGCCAAAGCCATTTCATCGACGTGGTGGCCGACGCGGGCGGCGCCGGCATCGAGATCCGCCGCGAGCTGTTCACCTCCGACCTGCCGGACCTGGCGCGCATGGGCGCGGCGGTGGTCGCGCGCGGCCTGTACTGCGTGTATTCCACGCCCATCGAATTGTGGGGCGCGGACGGTTTGCTGCAGCAGGAGCTGCTGCTGCAGATGCTGGACGAGGCGGCGCGCCTGGGGGCGCGTTACCTGAAGGTGTCGCTGGGCCACTACCCGGCCGCGCCGGATTTGCCGGCCTTGAATGCTCTGCTGGCGGTCGCGCCCGTGGCGTTGCTGGTGGAAAACGACCAGACGGCACATGGCGGCGCGCTGGCGACTATGGCGCGCTTCCTGGCGGCGGCGCGCGAAGGCGGGCTGCCGGTGGGGCTGACCTTCGACATCGGCAACTGGCGCTGGGTGGGCGAGGACGCGCAGCAGGCGGCGTGCCTGCTGGCGCCGTACGTGCGCTATGTGCATTGCAAGGCCGTCCTCGATGACGGGGGGCGGCTGTCCGCCTGCGCCGTCTCTGAGGCCGATCCGGCCTGGCGCGCCGTCTTCGCCCACTTTGCGCCGGGCGTGCAGCGGGCCATCGAATTCCCGTTGGAGGGGGCCGACCTGGTGGCCGAAACGGGCCGCTACATTCAGATGCTGGAGACCGCATGATGAAACATGAAACGAGTCAAAAAGCGATGCAAGGGGCGCACGCGCTCGACGTCGTCACCTATGGCGAGGCGATGGCGATGTTCGTAGCCGAGGAAACGGGAGACCTGGCGGCCGTGGCGCACTTCACGCGCCGCCTGGCCGGCGCCGAGACGAATGTCGCCATCGGCCTGGCGCGCCTGGGCTTGCGGGTCGGCTGGCTGAGCCGCGTGGGCGACGATTCCTTCGGTCGCTTTATCCGCGCCAGCGTGCAGGCCGAGGGCGTCGATTGCAGCCGGGTCGTCACCGTCGCCGGCCAGTCCAGCGCCTTCCTGCTCAAGGAGAAGGCCGAGAACGGCGCCGATCCGCTGGTCGAATACTTCCGCAAGGGTTCCGCCGCCAGCCGGCTGGCGCCGGAACATTTCGACCCCGCCTATTTCCTGTCCGCGCGCCATTTGCACGCCACCGGCGTGGCCGCGGCGCTGTCCGAGACGAGCCTGGCGTTCGCCGGCCAGGCGCTCGACTTCATGCGCGAGCATGGCCGGACCGTGTCGTTCGATCCGAACCTGCGGCCCTCGCTGTGGCCCTCGCAAGCTGTCATGGTCGAACAGATCAACCGCCTCGCTGCCAAGGCGGACTGGGTGCTGCCCGGCCTGGGGGAGGGGAAAATTCTCACCGGTCACGACTTGCCGCACGACGTCGCCGGCTTTTATCTGCAGCGGGGCGCGCGGCTGGTGGTCATCAAGCTGGGCGCCGAGGGCGCCTATTACCGCACGGCCGATGGCGACAGCGGCATGGTGCCGGGCGAGCGCGTGGCCAACGTGGTCGACACGGTGGGCGCCGGCGACGGCTTCGCGGCCGGCCTGGTCAGCGCCTTGCTGGAAGGCTTGCCGCTGGCGCAGGCGGTAAGGCGCGGCAACAGAGTCGGCGCCTTCGCCATCCAGGTGGCCGGCGACATGGAAGGCTTGCCGACCCGCGCCCAACTCGACGCGCTGGCCCAATCTTGAACCGAACAGGGGAAACACTCGTGAAAAAACATGTGGTTGTGTATAAAAAGCTGGCCGAGCCGCTGCTGGCGCGCCTGCGCGCCGAATGCGAGGTGACGTACTTCGAGGCGATCGATGCGGGCAACCGCGCCGCGTTCGCCGCCGCCATCCGCGGCGCGCACGGCTTGCTGGGCGCCAGCGTGCGCCTGGACCGCGAACTGCTGGACCCGGCCTTTGACCTGCGCATCATTTCCACCATTTCGGTGGGCGTCGACCAGTTCGACGTCGATTATTTGCGCGAACGGGGCATCTTGCTGGCCAATACGCCGGACGTGCTGACGGAAACGACGGCCGATACGATCTTCGCGCTGATCCTGGCCAGCGCGCGGCGCGTTGTCGAACTGGCCGAATTCGTCAAGGCCGGACGCTGGACGCGCAGCGTGGGGGAAAGCCAGTATGGCGTCAACGTGCATGGCAAGACCATCGGCATGCTGGGCATGGGCCGCATCGGCCGCGCCGTCGCCCGCCGCGCTGCGCTGGGTTTCGGCATGCAGGTGCTGTACGTGAATGGCGAGGCGGTGCCCGAGGTGGAGGTGGCGCTGGGCGCGCGCCAGGTGGCGCTCGACGACTTGCTGGCCGGCTCCGATTTCGTCTGCGTGGTGCTGCCGCTGACGGCGCAGACGGAACGCATGATGGGTCGGCGCGAGTTCGCGCTGATGCGCCCCGGCGCCATCTTCATCAACGGTTCGCGCGGGCGCATCGTCGACGAGGCGGCGCTGATCGAGGCGCTGCAACAGGGCACCATCCACGGCGCCGGTCTCGACGTGTTCGAGCGCGAACCGCTGGCGCCGGACAATCCGCTGCCGGGCATGGCCAATGTGGTGGCGCTGCCGCACATCGGCTCGGCCACGCATGAAACGCGCTACGCCATGGCGCAGCAGGCCGTGGACAACCTGCTGGCCGGCTTGCGGGGCGAGCGTCCGCGCCACCTGGTGAGCTAAGCGCAGTATCCACAGACAGGGAAAGAGATGAAGAAGAAGGTAGTAGGGGCAATGATCATTGGCGCCAGCAGTGGCCTGTGTAATGCGCAGTCGAACGTGGCCATGTACGGCATCGCGGACCTGGGCGTGGTGTCCGAGAACGGCGGCGCTGGCGGCAGGGTGCTCAAGGTGACCAGCGGCATCGCCAACGGCTCGCGGCTGGGTTTCAAGGGCAGCGAAGACCTGGGTGGCGGCATGACGGCGCTGTTTGCGATGGATGCGGGCATCCTGGCCGACACGGGCGGCTCAGCGCAGGGCGGCCTGCTGTTCGGACGCCAGGCCTTCGTCGGCCTGAGCGGCGCGGCGGGCACGCTGCGGCTGGGCCGCCAGTACACGTTCATCGATAGCAGCCTGGGCGCGCTGGATCCGTTTTACCTGGGATTTGCGGGCAGGATGAGCAATGTCTTCACGGCTGGCTACATCAGCCGCGTCGATAACAGCATCACCTACAGCTCGCCCGTGCGCGGCGGACTGTCCGGCGAACTGGCGTACGGCTTCGGCGAAGTGCCCGGCGACGCGGCGGCCAGGCGCTACACGGGCGCGGCGGCCACCTATGCCAGCGGGCCGCTGTATGTGCGCATGGCGCACCAGGATGCCAACACCATATCAAACGCGCAGCTGGCGGGCAGGGCGCGCAACACGGTGCTTGGCGCCACCTGGGACTTCGGCGTGGTCAAGGCGCATGGCGCCGTCGCCGTCAGCAAGAGCACTGCGGGCGCCGCCACCACGGTCGACAGCGCGGACCTGATGCTGGGCGCCACCTTGCCGGTGGGCCCGCACCGCGTCCTGTTCTCGTACGTGCGGCGTGACGACCGGCGCGCCGCCAACGGTGACGCTTCCCAGATCGGCATCGGCTACACCTACGCGCTGTCGAAGCGCAGCACCTTGTACGCGGCCTATGCGCATATCGACAACCGCAACGGCGCCGCCTATGTGGTGGGCAATGCCACCGACAACGGCACCGGCAACCAGGCCTGGAACCTCGGCCTGCGCCACACTTTTTAACTGGAGAATGGAATGAAGAAGATCGGATGGATTTTGGTCGGCGCCAGCACCGTGGCGCGCGAATGGATGGTCGACGCGATCCGCCAGCAGGGTGACGCGGAAGTGCTGGCCGTGGTCAGCACGGACGCCGCGCGCGGCGCCGCCTTCGCCGAGCAGTTCGGCATAGCCGCCAGCTACACGGACTTGAATGCGGCGCTGGCCCATCCGGGCGCGGACGCCGTGTACATCAGCACCACCAATGAGTGGCATATGGCGCAGACGCTGCAGGCGGCGCGCGCCGGCAAGCACGTGCTGTGCGAGAAGCCGCTGGCGCTGAACCTGGAGGATGCCCGCCGCATGCTGGACGGCTGCGCCGAAGCGGGCGTGGTGCTGGGAATTAACCACCACTTGCGCAACGCCGCCAGCCACGGCAAGGTGCGCGAGCTGATACGCGCCGGCGAGATCGGCCAGCCCTTGTATTGCCGCGTGCTGCACGCGAACAACCTGCCGCAGCACCTGCGCGGCTGGCGCCTGCACGCGCCGGAATCGGGCGGCGTCACGCTCGACATGTTCGTGCACGATGTCGACACCTTGCGCTTCCTGCTCGATGCAGAACCGCGCCACGTGACAGCCTGCGCCACCAGCGGCGGCATGACGGTGGCCGGGCTGGAAGAGGGCCTGATGGCCGTCATCGAGTTCGACAATGGCACCCTGGTACAGGTGCACGACGCGTTCAACGCGCCGCATTCGCTGTCCGGCGTGGAAATCATCGGCACCAAGGGCACGATCTTCGCCATCGGCGTCATGACGCAGCGCCCCGTCGGCACCATCTGCCTGACCCGCGACGATGGCAGCGTCGACATCCCCGTCGAGCATGAAAAACCTGTACGTGCGCTCGGTGCGCGCCTTCCAGCGCGCCATGCGCGGCGAAGGGCAGCCGGCCGCCACTGGCGACGACGGCATGCGCGCGCTGGCCACGGCGCTGGCGGCGCAGCAGGCCTGCCGCAGCCACCAGCGAGTGACCCTGGCCGGCTGACGTCCTGCGGCAGACGTAAAAAAGCCGCCTGATCGCAAAAATCAGGCGGCTTTTTTTGCCTTGAAGCATCGAACGCCTGAAAAATCGTAGCGAGCGGATGGGAGTTGCGGCTAAGAAGCGCAACTGTGCTATGGCACAGTGAGCATCGCAGGCCGCAAATCGCGACGCGCAGTAGATTTTTCAGGTGTTCATCACTCTTCGCGGCGCAGATGAGGGAACAGCAGCACGTCGCGGATGTTTGGCGAATCCGTGATGATCATCATCAGGCGGTCGATGCCGATGCCGCAGCCGCCGGCTGGCGGCATGCCGTATTCCAGCGCGCGGATGTAGTCGGCGTCGTAGAACATTGCCTCTTCATCGCCGGCATCCTTGGCGGCCACTTGCGCCAGGAAGCGGGCCGACTGGTCTTCCGCGTCGTTCAACTCGGAGAAGCCGTTGGCGATTTCGCGGCCCACCATGAACAGTTCAAAACGTTCGGTGATGCCGGCCACCGTGTCGGAAGCGCGCGCCAGTGGCGACACTTCGACCGGGTAGTCGATGATGTAGGTCGGTTCCCACAGCTGCGCTTCAGCCGTCTCTTCGAACAGCGCCAGTTGCAGCGCGCCCAGGCCGGCCGTGGCGAACGGCTTGACGCCGAATTTCTTCAGCTCTTCCTTGATGAATTCCGCATCGTTCAACTGTTCCGGCGTGTAGCCCGGCGCGTACTTGTTGATCGCTTCGACGATGGTCAGGCGGTGGAACGGCTTGGCCAGGTCCAGCTCGCGGCCGCCGTAGGTCAGGGTAGCGGTGCCGTGCGCGTCGATGGCGGCCTGGCGGATGACGGCTTCCGTGAAGTCCATCAGCCATTTGTAGTCGGTGTAGGCCGCGTAGAATTCCATCATCGTGAATTCAGGATTGTGACGGATCGACACGCCTTCGTTGCGGAAGTTGCGGTTGATTTCGAACACGCGGTCGAAGCCGCCCACGACCAGGCGCTTCAGGTACAGCTCGGGCGCGATGCGCAGGAACATTTGCATGTCCAGCGCATTGTGGTGCGTGATGAACGGTTTTGCCGCCGCGCCGCCCGGGATCGTGTGCAGCATCGGCGTTTCCACTTCCATGAACTCGTTCTTTTCCATGAAGCGGCGGATCGACGAGATGGCGGCGGTACGCGCCTTGAAGGTGCGGCGCGTCTCTTCGTTCATGATCAGGTCGACGTAGCGCTGGCGGTACTTCGTTTCCTGGTCGGCCAGGCCGTGGAATTTGTCCGGCAGTGGGCGCAGCGACTTGGTGATCAGGCGCAGTTCCGTGACCTTGATGGTCAGTTCGTCCGTCTTGGTCTTGAACAGGGTGCCCGTCACGCCCAGGATATCGCCCAGGTCATAGTGGTGCAGGGCGGCCATGGCCGCTTCGCCGGTCAGGTCAAGCGTGGCGTAGATCTGGATGCGGCCGTCGGCTTTCGGGCCGGAAGCATCCTGCAGGGTGGCGAAAGCGGCTTTCTTGCCCGCTTCGCGCTTGAGCATCATGCGGCCGGCCAGCACCACGGTGACAGGTTCGGCTTCCAGCTCTTCGCGCGTCTTGGCGCCGTATTGCGTGTGCAGATCGGCCGCCTTGTGCTCTGGGCGGAAATCGTTCGGGAAGGCGATGCCTTGTTCGCGCAGTGCGGCCAGCTTGACGCGGCGCTCCGCGATGATCTTGTTTTCATCGGGGGCGGCGGCTTGTTCTTGGATATCCGTAGTCATGGTGTTCTTCGTTGGTGATTATTGATGATGTGGTGCCAGCGCTGGCGCCACGCTGGCAAACAGTGCGTCGACGTCGAGGGCGGAGAAATCCGGCACGATGGCAATGACGTTGTCGAAGGTGGCAAACGCCTCGGCCGGCAGGGTGGTGGTGAGTACCACGACGCGCATGCCGGCACGGCGCGCCGCTTCCACGCCCAGGGGCGCGTCTTCAAAGACGATGCAGTCTTGTGGCAGCGCGCCGGCCAGCAGCGCGCCTTTCAGGAAAACGTCGGGGTGCGGCTTGCCCCGCTCCACGTCGGCTGCGCCGACGATGGCGTCGAAGCGGTGGCGCAGGTCCAGGCCGTCGAGCGTGAACGCGATGTTCTCGTCCGGCGCGGCCGTGCCCACCACCAGCCCGACGCCGGCCTGGCGCGCGCTGGCGATCAGCCGGTCGAAGCCGGCCACCGTGGCCAGGTGCGGGCCGTACAGTTCGCGGTAGACAACTTCCTTTTCAGCCAGCAGGGTCACGTGGTCGGCATCCTCGCCCAGGTATTTGGCGATGATTTCGTGTCCCTGCCGTCCTGCCGTGTCGCGGAAAAAGGCGTCCGCATCCAGCGCATGGCCGTGGCGTTCAAAGAACGCCAGCCACGATGTCGTGTGGAAGGCCATGTTGTCGACGATTGTGCCATCCATGTCGAACAGGAAGGCGCGCTGCGCTGGAACGGATGCGTTCATCCTTATACGCCTTGCTTGAGCGAGGCGGAAATGAACTCGTCGATGTCGCCATCGAGCACGCCCTTGGTATTGCCCGTCTCGAAACCGGTGCGCAAATCCTTGATGCGGGACTGGTCCAGCACGTAGGAGCGGATCTGGTGACCCCAGCCCACGTCCGTCTTCGAGTCTTCCAGCTTTTGCTGTTCGCTCATGCGCTTGCGCAGTTCATGCTCGTACAGCTTCGCTTTCAGCATTTCCATCGCTTCGGCGCGGTTGCGGTGCTGCGAACGGTCGTTCTGGCACTGCACCACGATGCCGGTCGGCGCATGGGTCATGCGGACGGCGGAGTCGGTCTTGTTGATGTGCTGACCACCGGCACCCGACGCGCGGTAGGTATCGACGCGGATATCGGCCGGGTTGACGTCGATCTCGATCGAATCATCGACTTCCGGATACACGAACAGCGACGTAAACGAGGTGTGGCGGCCGTTGGCCGAATCGAATGGCGACTTGCGTACCAGACGGTGCACGCCCGTTTCCGTGCGCAGGAAGCCGTAGGCGTGATCGCCCTCGACCTTCAGGGTTGCCGTCTTGATGCCGGCAACCTCGCCGTCGGATTGTTCCAGGATCTCGACCTTGAAGCCCTTGCGTTCGCAATAGCGCAGGTACTGGCGCAGCAGCATCGAAGCCCAGTCCTGGGCTTCCGTACCGCCGGCGCCGGCCTGGATATCGATAAAGCAGTTGTTCGGGTCCATCGGATTGTTGAACATCCGGCGGAACTCCATGCTTTCGATGACCTTGCGGATTTCCTGCACGTCCTGCTCGATCGCTTCCAGGGTCTCGTCGTCGCCCTCTTCGCGGGCCATGTCGAACAGGTCGCGGGTGTCGCGCAGGTCGGCATCGGCCTTGGCCAGCGTGAAGACGATGGCTTCCAGCGCCTTCTTCTCTTTACCGAGGTCCTGGGCGCGCTTGGGATCGTTCCAGACGGTCGGATCTTCCAGCTCTTCGTTGACTTGCTCTAGTTTCTCCGACTTGACAGTGAAGTCAAAGATACCTCCGAAGTTCGGCTTCGCGGACCGTCAGGTCGTTGAGCAGGGCGGAGATGATATTGATGCGTTCGGCTTCCATAATGTTCTGGTCTTCTATGGTGAAATCAAACCCTGAATTATACGCGAGCGCGGCGCGTTTCCGCTGCCGCCGCGGCGCAATTGCTGGCGCACGGGGCAATAAAATGACGATTTTGCTATATTTACGACAATATTTTTGCCTTGATGATGGCTACCGTGCTGCGTATGATGCTGGCGATATTGTCTTTCCACAGGAATACATCATGCTTCAACTTCCCCGTCTTGCCCTGTTACCGCTGCTGCTGGCCGGCTGCGGCGCCTTGCCGCCCGCCGCCACGGGACCTGCCCGCGCGCCATCGGCCGCGCCGGCCGGCAGCAGCGCCATCCTGGCCCTGCTGGAGACGACGGACTTGCACGCGAATGTGCTTAGTTATGATTACTACAAGCTGCAGGCCGAACCCTCGATCGGCCTGGAACGCACGGCGGCCCTGATTGCGCAGGCGCGCGCGCAGTACCCGAACAATCTTCTGCTCGACAACGGCGACACCATCCAGGGCACGGCGCTTGCCGACTACCAGGCCCTTGTGAAACCGCTGGCCTGCGACCAGACGCTGGCCATCTACAAGGCCATGAATCTGTTGAAAGTGGACGGCGGCGGCATCGGCAACCACGAATTCAACTACGGCCTGGCGTTCTTGAGCCAGGTGACGGGCAACCGTTTTGACGTCGACAGCGTGGACGCGGCCAAACCGCGCTGCGCCGGCCCCGCGTTCCCGCAAGTGCTGGCCAACGTCTACAGCGTCAAGACGGGCAAGCCCCTGTTTGCGCCATACCACATCATCGACAAGCAGATCACGGCGACCGGCCCCGATGGCCGGACCGTGACGAGCACCGTGAAAGTGGGCATCATCAGTTTTGCGCCGCCCACCATCATGGCCTGGGACAAGCGCTGGCTCGAAGGCCGCGTCTACACGCAGGGCGTGCGCGAGACGGCGGAAAAATTCATTCCCGAGATGCGCGCCAAGGGCGCCGAGCTGGTGGTGGCGATCTCGCACGGTGGCCTCGATAACAGCCCGTATTCGCCGACCATGGAAAACGGCAATTACTACCTGTCGCAAGTGCCGGGCGTGGACGCCATGCTGATCGGCCACTCGCACCAGCTGTTCCCGAACGCCGCCAGCACGGTGCCGCAATTTAATTTGCCCGGCGTCGACAAGGTCAAGGGACTGGTCAACGGCGTGCCCACCGTGATGGCCAATTTGTGGGGCAAGCACCTGGGCGTGATCGGTTTGCGCCTGCGCCATGACGGCAAGCAGTGGGTGGTCGACAAGAGCGCCACCACGGTGGAAGCGCGCGGCATCCAGAACGCGGACAAGAGTTATGTCCAGCCTGACCCGGCCATCGCCAAGCTGGTGGCGGAAGAACACGCGGCCACCATCTCCTATGTGCAGACGCCCGTTGGCGCCACGGACTTCCGCATGTCGACGTATTTTGCCGACGTGGGCGACGTCAGCGCCATCGAAGTGGTGAACCAGGCGCAATCGGGCTATCTGGCCGCATATGTGAAGGCGAACCTGCCGCAGTATGCGCACTTGCCCGTGCTGTCGATGTCGTCGCCGTTCAAGAGCGGCTCGGCCGGCGTGTCCGACTACACGGACGTCAAGGCAGGCAATGTGGCGCTGAATAACGCGGCCGATTTGTATTTGTATCCGAACGCGCTGTACGGCGTGAAGATGAATGGCGCGGAGCTGAAAGCCTGGCTGGAACAGTCGGCGCAGCGTTTCAACACCATCGATCCGCACAAGGCGGCGCCGCAGGAACTGGTCAACACGGCGCATCCGAGCTACAACTTCGATACGCTCACCAGCGCCGACGTGCGCTACCAGATCGACGTTACGCAGCCGCCGGGGCAGCGCATCAAGGCGCTCACCTACCAGGGCAAGCCGATGGACGCGGGCCAGGAATTTCTCATCGCGACAAATAACTACCGCGCCAGCGGCGGTGGCAATTTCCCTGGCCTCGACGGCAGCAAGACGGTGGTGGCCTCGCCCGACAACAACCGCGAACTGCTGATCGCTTACGTCACGCAGCAGAAAAACCTGACGCGCGCGAAAAACGGCTCGGCGCGCAGCTGGCGCTTTGCCAAGGTCGCCACGCAAGGCCCGGTAGTCTTCCATTCCGCGCCGAACGTGATCGACCTGGCGAAAGCGGCCGGCATCGATAACGTCACGCAGCTGAAGCTTGATGATGGCGCAGGCAAGGGCTTTGCACTGTACCAGCTCGACCTGTCCAAATGAAGCGGGCGGCATGGTTGCTGGCAGCCGCTTTTGCGTCGCCCCTGGCGTTGGCGGCACCTGATGTCACGGCCCGGGCCAAGGCGCTGATGCGCGCAGGAGAAGCGTCCCAGCCGCAGGCGCGCGCCCTGTTCGAACAGGTGGCGGCGCAGGGCAGCGGTCCCGCCGCGTATTACCTGGGCTTGATGGTCAAGAACGGCATGGGCGGGCCGCAGGACGGCGCCGCCGCGCTGCGCTGGCTGGAACTGGCCGCGCAACGCCAGGTGGCGCCGGCCATGTTCATCGTGGCGAACCTGCTGCAGGACAGTGACGAAGCCAGGGCGCGTTACTGGCTTGACGCGGCCTGCGACCTGAACTACCCGGAAGCGCTGCAGCAGAAATCCGTCGCCCTGGCGGAGGGACGCATGGGCTATGCGCACAACGAGGAGCAGTCGTTTCTGTACCTGAAAATGGCTACGCACGCGATGGGACACCGCCCGCCCGAGCCCTGAGCTACGCTTGCGCGTCTTTCTTCAGCCTGGCCCGCAAGCTGGCCGCCGCCTCGCCGATGGCGATCGGGTCGCGCGACAGGATGGCTGCGCCCAGGTCGACCAACTTGGCAGCCGCGGCTATGGCGCCCTTCACGTCGGCGATGCGCTTGAGCTGCAGCTTGCCCTTGGCGATGGCCCCCTCGATATCGCCGCGCGCCTGCTCGGCGCCTGCGGCGGTCAGGTAAATGCCATACGCGCGAAACAGGGTCACCATCTGGTCCAGGTGGTCTTCATATTGCTCCAGCAGCGCGCGCTCGTCCGGCGCCAGCGCTTCCCGTTCGCGGATGCGCAATTCCAGCACCAGGTTTGACGCTTGCGCCAGGCTGTCGGCGATGGCGTAGCTTTGGTCTTTCATCAGTTCGGTCAGTGGGGCCATGGGATTCTCCGGTGGGCCTGTCATTTACCAGCTGGCCGGGGCATAGAACGCCGCTTGCCGCTGCAGCGTCGCGACGTCGCGTGAAAACTGCGCCAGTTGCCGTTCCAGTTCGGGCGCCTGCAGGCGGTCGAGATTGCTCCGCAGCGCGGCCACGCTGGCTTGCAGCGCGTCGACGGCGGCGACATACGCGGCAACGATCTTTTGCCTTTCCTGCAATTGCCGGCCTTCCAGGTGCAGACGTGTGCGGATGTAGTTGGCGGCCAGCGGTTCGCGCGGCGCGGACTTGTCGACGGCGCCGCGCAGCAGCTCCAGGTCGCGCAATTCATCCTGCAAGCCGGCACGGTAGCTGCGCTGGGCATACTCCTTGAGCGCATTGCTGACGATATCGACGGCCTCCTGCTCGTCGAGCAATTCGCGCAAGGCCGATTTCTGCAGGCGCTGCGTGGCCAGGCGACTCAGGTGTTCGCTCAGTTTCATAACCTTGTCCAGCTTGCCCGCATCGAGCAGGGGCGCGCCGCCATCCGGCTGCGCCAGGCCGCCCAGCGCATCGCCGAGTCCGCCAAGTTCTTCCTTATAGACAGGCAGCTTGTCATCGGCCAGCGCCGCCAGGGTGTGGGCATAGCGCAGCAGGACGTCGTTCAGGCTGGCGACCGACGCGCTGGCCTGCGCGATGGCAGCGCAATCGGCGCGCGCCGCTTGCTCGCTGGCTTGCGCATCGAAACGCTCTGCCAGGATCAAACGCTTGCGCATGGCCTTGTCCATGCAGCTGTGGACGCCGCCCGCCAGCATGGGTTCGAAGTGGACCGACATTTTCTGCGTCTGTTCGGCAAAGGTGCGCACGGGCGCCAGGTCGGTGGCGCAGCCGCCCAGCAGCAGGCTGGTGACGGCGCCAAGTAGTGGGGGAAAAAGGGACGAGTTCGACGGGCGCTGCATATGGCCTCCATGCGGTAGGAGCGGCTGATTGGACCGGCGCGCACGCGCTGGCATGGCCGACGTTAGCATGCTGGACAGTGCCAGTATTGCGCCAGATCAGCGGCCAGGCGAATAGCCGAGCTCGCCTGCTTGCCTGTCGCGTTTTGCCACAGTCATGTTGCCGAATGGCGCAGCTGCGCCAATTTGCGTCATATTTTCCTTACAAAAGACTGACATCAGGCCAGCAATTGCGTCTTTTCCGCATGTTGCGACGCGTCATATGTAGTTGTTGCTGGTGCATGTTTACTCACCTACAATGATTTATCGATGGGGCGGTTATCCAGCGTACGACTATAAAAATAAGTGGCATTAAAAACGTTGTATCAGAGGAGATGACAATGAATTTGAAACAGAAATTGCTCGTGGCAAGTTTGGTTTTGGGTTTCTCGCAGGCGGCAGTCGCAGCCGACCCCATCAAGATTGGCGTGTCCGGTCCGTTCACGGGCGGTTCCGCGCCGATGGGCGTGTCGATGCGCGACGGCGTCAAGCTGGCCGTCGCCGAAATCAATGCCAAGGGTGGCGTACTGGGCCGTTCCCTGCTGCTGATCGAGCGCGATGACGAAGCGAAGAACGAACGCGGCGTGCAGATCGCCCAGGAGCTGATCAACAAGGAAAAGGTCGCCGCCACCGTCGGCTACATCAATACGGGCGTGGCCCTGGCGTCGCAGCGCTTCTACCAGGAAGCGAAAATTCCCGTCATGAACAATGTGGCGACGGGTTCCATTGTCACCAAGCAATTCGCCGACCAGCCGGAGAATTACATTTTCCGCAATGCGGCCAATGACACCATCCAGTCCGGCATGATCGTGCATGAGGCCATCGAGAGCCGCAAGTTCAAGAAAGTGGCGATCCTGGCCGACTCCACCAACTATGGCCAGCTGGGCCGCGAAGACCTGGAAAAGGCGCTGGACAAGAAGGGCATCAAGCCCGTTGTCGTTGAAAAATACAACATCAAGGACGTCGACATGACGGCCCAGCTGCTGAAAGCCAAGCAGGCGGGGGCGGAAGTCGTGCTGACTTACGGCATCGGCCCGGAACTGGCGCAGATCGCCAACGGCATGGAAAAACTGGGCTGGAAAGTGCCGCTGATCGGCAGCTGGACCCTGGCCATGGGTAACTTCATCGACAACGCAGGCAAGAACGGCAATGGCACGCGCATGCCGCAAACCTTCATCCAGGATGCCAGCACGCCGAAGCGCAAAGCCTTCATCGACGCCTATGTGGCAGCCTACAAGCCATCGGGCGGGCGCATGCCATCGGCCGTCTCGGCCGCGCAAGGCTACGATTCCATCTACCTGCTGGCAGCCGCCTTCACGCAGGCAGGCGGCACGGACGGCCCGAAAGTGCGCGCCGCGCTGGAAAACCTGAATGAAAAAGTGGAGGGCGCCGTCACCACCTATAACAAGCCGTTCAGCAAAACCAACCATGAAGCGATCACGGCCGAACTGACCGTGTTTGGCGAAGTCAAGGACGGCAAGGTCGTCCTTGCCAAATAAGTCCGGCTAATTCCAACTATCTAGCCGCGAAATGGCCAGCCTTGAGGAATCAGGACTGGCCATTTTTTCATCTTTCGTCTTCCGGGGAACACCATGGAAATCTTCCTGCAGCTCGTCTTCAGCGGCATCGCGCTGGGTATGATCTATGCCGTCATCGCCTTCGGCTATCAGCTGACCTTTGCCACTTCCGGCACCCTCAATTTTGGCCAGGGCGAATCCCTGATGCTGGGCGCGCTCGTGGGCCTTTCCGTGGTGGGTACCATCCACGGCGGCCCGTACATGAGCTATCTCTTGATGATCCCCATCGTCATCGTCTTCGGCGCCTTGCAGGGCGTGTTCGTCGAATGGATAGGCGTGCGGCCCGCCATCAAGATCAAGTCCGAATTCGGCTGGATCATGTCGACCATCGCGCTGGCCATCATTTTCAAGAACGTGGCGGAAAATATCTGGGGCAAGGATGACCTGATGTTCCCGTCGCCGCTGTCGGCCGCGCCGTTCCAGGTGTTTGGCGCCAATGTGCAGCAGATGCAGGTGGCCGTTATCGTCGGCGCGCTGGCCATTATGCTGGCCGTCGAGGTATTCAACCGCAAATCGATCTACGGCAAGGCCGTCGTGGCGACGGCGAATGACCGCGACGCGGCCGGCCTGATGGGCATCAACACGGGCATGGTCATCACCTTTTCCTACGCGCTGTCGTCGGCCACGGCCGCCTTTGCGGGCGTGCTGGTGGCGCCGTTGACCTTGACGGGGGCCACCATGGGCGCGTCGCTGGGCTTGAAAGCGTTTGCCGTGGCCATCATCGGCGGCCTGACCTCGGGCGTGGGCGCCATCGTCGGCGGACTGATACTGGGCATCGCCGAGACGACCACCGGCTATTACATTTCCACCGGCTACAAGGAAGTGCCTGGCCTGCTGCTCCTGCTGCTGGTGCTGGCCATCAAGCCGTCCGGCCTGTTCGGCAAAGCCGCGATCAAGAAAGTCTGAGGATCACATGAACAAGAAAATCACCATGCTGGCGCTGAGCGCGGCGGGTCTGGCCGCGCTCGCGCTGTTCCCCATCGTCATCCCGAATCCCTATTACATCCACCTGGCCGAGACCATTCTGATCTACGCCATCCTGCTGTTCGGCCTCGATATCGTTGTCGGCTACACGGGGCAGGTGTCGCTGGGTCATGCGGGCTTGTTCGGCATCGGCTCGTACGCCACGGGCGTGCTGGTATTCAAGCTGGGCGCGCCGTTCTGGCTGGCCATCCCTGCCAGTATCGTGGGCGCGGCCGTGTTTGGCGCCATCCTGGCCTTGCCTGCCTTGCGCGTGACGGGGCCTTACCTGGCCATGGTGACCCTGGCCTTCGGCACCATCGTGCAAATCCTGATCAATGAAATGAGCTTCCTGACGGAAGGGCCGATGGGCATCAAGATCCACAAGCCCGTCCTGTTCGGCCATAAACTGACAGAGGTGGAGTACTACTATATGGTCGCCGCGCTGCTGGTGATATCGCTGGTGGTGGTGCACCGTATTTTGAAGTCGAACCTGGGCCGAGCGTTTGAAGCCTTGCGCGACAGCCCCATCGCCTCGGACTGCATGGGCGTGTCCGTCTACCGCTACAAGGTGTACGCTTTCGTCATCAGCGCCGGTTTCGCGGGCCTGGCCGGCAGCCTGTATGCATATTCGGAAGAATACATCTCGCCCAATACCTATAACTTCGAGCTGACGATCTTGTTCCTGCTGGCCGTCATCATGGGCGGTCGCAAGACGCGCTCGGGCGCGCTGATCGGCGCCTTGATCGTCGTCATGTTGCCCAGCCTCCTGTCGGACATTGAATTGTTCCGCAAGATCGCCGTCAGCGCCGCCGTGCTGGGCGTGATCGGTTCCGCCTTCATGCTGGCCAAGAAGCGCTCTACGCTGCGCGGCGTGCTCGTGCCCCTGGTGGCTACCATCGGCCTGGCTGCGTTTTCCTACAAACTGGACAACATGGTCGACTGGCGTTTGACCATCTTCGGCCTGATGACCCTGTTCGTCGTGTACTACCTGCAGGACGGCATCGTGGGTTTTTTGATGAGCTTTATCGGCAAGGGCCGGCGCCATGTGCAGGCCGTCGCTTCTCAAGGTGTGGCGCCGTTCGACCACGCACAGGGCGGGCAGCAGGGCGCGCCCCTGCTGCGGGTGGATCAGGCCCTGATGCAGTTCGGCGGCCTGAAAGCGCTGAACCAGGTGGACTTGAACGTTACGCAAGGCTCCGTGCATGGCTTGATCGGGCCGAACGGCTCGGGCAAGAGCACGATGATGAACGTGCTGACGGGGATCTACAAGCCGACGGCGGGCAAAGTGGAATTCGCCGGCGCCGTGATCTCCGGCCGCACGCCGTCCGAAATCGCGCTGGGCGGCGTGGCGCGCACCTTTCAGAACGTGCAGCTGTTCGGCGAGATGACGGCCACCGAGAACGTGCTGGTGGGCTTGCACAATACCTTCAAATCGAATGTGCTGGACGTGATGCTGCATACGCCCCGCTACAAGCGCGAAGAAACGGCCGCGCGCGAGCGGGCCGCCAGCATCCTTGAATTCGTGGGCCTGGCCGACCTGGCCAACGAAGAGGCGCGCAATCTGCCGTATGGAAAGCAGCGGCTGCTGGAAATCGGCCGCGCGCTGGGCCTCAACCCGCGCCTGCTGCTGCTCGATGAACCGGCGGCGGGCCTGACGGCGCCCGACATCAAGGAGCTGATGGCCATCATCCGCAAGATCCGCGAGCACGGCATCACCATCATCCTGATCGAGCATCACATGGATGTGGTGATGGCGCTGTCGGACGTGGTGACGGTGCTGGACTTCGGTCAGAAGATCGCAGAAGGCGCACCCGCGCTTGTCCAGAGCGACCCGAAAGTGATCGAAGCCTACCTGGGCGGCAGCGCCGAAACCCTGGCGCCAGCGGCGCACTGAGAGGAAGACCATGCTGACCATTAACAATCTGCACGCCGCCTACGGCAAAGTCGAAGTCCTGCACGGCATTTCGCTCGACGTCCCGAAGGGCAAGCTGGTGACCCTGATCGGCTCGAACGGGGCCGGCAAGACCACCACCATGCGCGCCATTTCCGGCATGCTGAAACCCAAATCCGGCACCGTCACCCTGGGCGGCAAGGATGTCACGGGTTTAGACTCGCACCGCATCGCCCGCGCCGGCCTGGCTCACTCGCCGGAAGGGCGGCGCGTGTTTGCCTCGATGTCGGTGACGGACAACCTGCTGCTGGGCGCTTTTCCCCGCTTTACGCGGGCGCGTCCGAAAGGCGACATCAAGGGCGACCTGGACAAGGCGCTGGAGCTGTTCCCCCGCCTGAAGGAGCGGCGCGACCAGCTGGCCGGCACGCTTTCCGGCGGCGAACAGCAAATGCTGGCCATGGCCCGCGCCGTGATGCTGAACCCGGAAGTGATCCTGCTGGACGAACCGTCGATGGGACTGGCGCCCATCCTGGTAGAGGAAGTCTTCCGCATCATCACGCGATTAAAGGCGGAAGGCGTGACCATGCTGCTGGTCGAGCAATTCGCCGCCGCCGCCCTGAACGTGGCCGATTACGGCTACGTGCTGGAAAACGGCAGTATCTCGGTGCACGGGCCGGCCGAAAGCCTCAAGACAGATCCGAAGGTGATTGCGGCTTACCTGGGCGGCGGGCACTGAGCAAACATTTCCTCGAACCGCGCATCGCGTGCATGCAGCAGCAGCACGCAGTGCATGGAAGGGGCGGGCTCGAAGAAGAGGCTGTAGCTGTTGCCGAAAATGGCGGGACCTGCCAGGGTGCGGGTCCACCGCACCGTGGTGGTGGACTTTGTGATGCGTGTATAAGTGATTGTCTTGCCTTCGTCACCGATAGCATCAATATCGTACTGCGCCTCGAACGGCGCCAGTGCGCGCGCGCTTTTCAGCTGTTGGGTGACCAGGCGCCGTGCCAGCGTGCGCCAGAGCCATTCCCACGGCAGTTGCTGCCAGCTGATCACGCGCGGCACCAACACCAGCAAGGCAAAGATCAGTCCGGAAAAAAACAGGCAAACGAGGTCCAGCCGAACGCCGTGCACAAGCAGGCCGCCGCTCGCGGCAAAGGCCAGTGCCATCACCAGGCCGATCACGCTGCTCCACACCATGACGGCGTGGAGTCTGGGCGACTGTGCAAACGCCTGCTGAATCTCCCGCTCGCTGGCCTGCAAGCGTTGCTCGATGCCGCCGCGCACCCTGTTCGCCAGCAGCCTGGCGTGAAAGGCTGCTTCCAGTTCGGGTGCCATGCGTTCGAGGGTGTCCGTAGTGATGAGCGTGCGCAGGCGTAGGAGAGGGTGATGCGGGTTTGTTTGCATGGGTAATCAGTTGCGTATCAGTGGGCGGCTGCCATGTTAAGCGATCGGCATTGCCTTTGTATACACTGCCTGCTGCAGGCGTGTATCGCCAAGCTGGCTTTAGCTTGTCAAATCCTCTACACTGCGCCCTTCCTCACGTGGCGTAAAACAGCTCCCATGCGCAGTGCCAGTCTGACTTTCCCGCTTTTTTTTCCTGCTTTTGCCCGCCATTGCCTGCGCCGAAAATGCGCCGCTGCAGAAAGTTGAAATTTCGGCCGCCAGCGGCATGCAGCAGCGGCGCGACGATACGGCCGCGAAGATCATCGTCAGCCGTGACGACCTTGTCCAATATGGCGACAGCAGCCTGGCCGCGACACTGAAACGCCAGCCCGGCGTCTCCGTCGTTGGCAACGAGGTGCGCATGCGGGGCCTGGGCGCCGGCTACACGCAAATGCTGATCAACGGCGACCCCGCGCCTCCGGGGTTTTCCATCGAGTCGATCGCCCCTGACATGATCGAGCGCATCGAGATTTTGCGCAGCGCGACGGCCGAATACAGCATGCAAGCCGTCGCCGGCAGCATCAACGTGGTCTTGCGCAAGGGCGCCAGCGGCGCCGAGCGCGAATGGAAACTGGGCGTGGGCCGGCAGGATGGCCGCTGGCAGCCTGCCGTGTCCTTGCGCGTGGCGGACAAGCTGCCGGGTTTCGCCTACGCGCTGACGGGCGCGCTGGAGCGCACGGCCGATGACGTGGCGGGACGGACGACTGAAACAATCGCTGATTCCACCGGCATGCTGCTGGCGCTGCGTGACACGCGCACGCGCAACGCTTCGTCCGTCAACAAGGCCAGCCTGACGCCGCGCCTGCACTGGACCCTGGACAATGGCGACACGCTCACCTGGCAAAGCTTGCTGGACTGGTATCGCACGGGGTTTGACGGTGTGGCCCGCGAAACGGTGCTGATGGGGGCGGCCAGCAGCTACCCGCGCAATGGCGCCACCTCGCAAGCCAGCGTGTTGTCGGCGCGCAGTGATGTGAGCTGGGCGCACTCGCTGGGAGCGGCGGGCAAGCTGACGGGCAAGCTGGGCGTCAACCACAACCGGCGCGATACGGATTACGCCTTCCATGGCGAGGCGGCCGATGGCGCGCCCCTGCTGCTGCGCGGCGTGGTCTCCGACGCCATCGATGACAGCGTCAGCAGCAGCGGAAAATACCTGGGAAGGCTGGGCGGCGGGCATGCCCTGAGCTTGGGCTGGGACGGCAGCCTGATACGCCGCAGCGAGTCGCGCCGCCAGCGCGACACGTATTTTGCCGGCGGCGCATCGTATGCGCTCGATGAAGACTACACGGCCGATGTACGTCGCCTGGCCCTGTATGCGCAGGATGAATGGGATGTGACACCGCGCCTGCAAATGTATGCGGGCGTGCGCTGGGAAGGCTTGCAGACGGCGACCGAAGGGCGCACTTTGAGCGAAGTGCGCACGCGGGCCAGCGTCTGGAGTCCCGTGGCGCAGCTGCTGTGGAAGCTGCCGGAGCAGGAGCGCGACCAGCTGCGGCTGGCGCTGGCGCGCACCTACAAGGCGCCCACCACGCGCAACCTGGTGCCGCGCCGCTATACCGTCAACAATGGCAATGGCGCCAATAATCCCGATTTTCAGGGCAATCCCAACCTGCGCCCCGAGCTGGCGTGGGGGCTGGACGCGGCCTGGGAGAGCTATTTTGGCAAGAGCGGCGTGGCCAGCCTGTCGGTATACATGCGGCGCATCAGCGACGTCACCGTGCAGCGCCTGTTCCAGCACGATGGCATCTGGATTGCCAGCCCGTTCAACAATGGCACTGCCACGGTGCGCGGCATCGAAATGGATGTGAAATTCCCCGCGCGGACCTGGTGGGTGCAGGCACCCGATATCGACGTGCGCGCCAATGCGGGGCGCAACTGGTCCAGCGTCGCCGCCGTGCCGGGTCCTGGCAACCGCCTGGCCAGCCAGGTGCCGGCCACGCTCAACCTGGGACTCGATTACCGGCTCTCGCCGAGGATAAGCATGGGCGGTAATCTGAACGTGCAGACGGGCGGCCTGGCGCGGCTCGATGCGCATGCCAGCAGCCATGCGGGCGTGCGGCGCACCCTTGACGCATATGCGCTGTGGCAGCCGGACGCGAAAACGCGCGTGCGCCTGTCGGCGGCCAATCTGCTGCATCAGCATCAGGTGCAGGGGCTATCCTATGTGGATGATGCGGGCCGCAGCGACAGCGTGACGACCCTGGACGGCAGCGCAGCGCTGCGCCTGATGTTCGAGCGCAGCTTGTAAGCATCAGTGTCTGGTGGGCTTTTCCTGCTGCACCAGGATGAATGGGCTGACGACGACGGCCCATAGCGCGGCATCGGCTGCCTGCCAGTCCAGCGCCTGCTGGTCCGACACCTTGGCCACTTTGCCATCGACCATCCACTGCGTGATGGTGGCCTTGTCGTCGTGCGAGATGCGCACGGCCACTTCGACCAGGTCCAGTTCATTGGCGACCCAGACGACGTTGCCCTGGGCGAAGTGTTTTTCCAGCTCGCTCCAGGCCAGGCGGGCCGTTTCGCTGTTCACTTTGAGGCGTAGTTCGGTGTCTTTTTCAGGATTGGTTTGCATGCGAAATATCAGGTTGCGGTGAGTCGGGTGCCGATGCACGCGGTTACTTGCCTGGCAGGGCTTCCACGTGCGGCGTTGGCGTACCCTGCCATGTTAACCGATAGGCCGTGCCTTTGCGAACATTGCCCACGAGGGCGGGGCGGAAGCAGGCCAGGCTTGGTGCCGCTGGCGTGACGGACGCTGGGGAAGATCACGCCCATGGAACCGGCTTCGAGGAGGATGGCGGCCAGGTCTTGCGAGGCGATGTAGCTGGCCGGATCGAGGCAGGCGATGTAGCGCTCCTGGCCGCGCAAGTCGTGGAAGCTGGCGGAAAAATCGGCCAGCAGCGACTGGTAGTTGACGCTGTCGTCGAAATAATCGATTTCCTGGTATTCCACGGTTTTGTGGAAAATGATCTCGGCCAGCGCCGTTTTCATGTCGAAGGCGCAATACCAGGCCCCCCGTTCGCCATCGTTGAAACGCGCCCCTTCCGGGCGGGCGTACGTATAGGCGGCATTGATGATACGAAAGTGCGGCACGCCAAAAACCAGCTCGTCCACGCCAATTCCTGGCGCGCCGCCGTACTCGGCCACCAGGCGCGCATTGGTCGCGTTATCGAGCTCGAACAGCTCGCGCAGGTGGTCGTCGTCCTCGGCCAGGGGCGCCAGCACGGAGTCTTCCATGTCGGCGAAGCGCGAAGGAATCAGGCGGCAGGTATCGATCTGGCGCAAGGCGGCCAGCGGCGGCAGGGGGAAATTTGGGGCGGCAGGCACGCTTACAGCCCTCCGCGGCGCGCGTCGAGCAGCTTGCGCACGGTCTGCATCGCCAGCAAGCCGCCGGCCAGCATCTGCGACAGGGGCGTGCGTCCGCCGAAGATGGGGTTTTTGTTGGGCAAACTCACCCATTCGTCCGCCAGCTTGTCGCCATACAGGATGTGCAAGGCCTTGTAGATGCCCAGCAAATAGGAAATGCGCGTGATGCGGTCCACTTCCAGCACGCGGTCCGGGTGCTTCTTCCACTCGTAGTAGGCGCTGCTGGACAGGCCGCCCAGCAATTCGCGCGCATCGTCGTCGCGCAGTTTCCAGGCGGCGGCCAGCTTGAAAAACCCTTTCAATGCCGCCTGCGACAATCGCTCGCGCTCGGCTTTCGCGTTCAAGTCGACGAGGATAGCCGGCTCGAAGCGGCTCTTGGGGTAGGCATAGGCGAGATTCATGGCAGTCCTTCTTTAAAACTCTGTTTGTGGATTATTTATACTCCTTTTTCGGATTCATTGCAAGGGCGTGCGCATGAAAAACGGGGCGCGCCAGGACATGTGTCCCGGTGCGCCCCGTTGGCGGGCCGTGCCGGCTTATCTGGCCGTGACAGTCACCGGCACGGTCAGCTGCGCCGTCAGGCCGTTATTGTCCAGCGCCACGACCTTCAGCGTATAGCTGCCCGTCACCGGCAGGGGCCAGCGGGCCGTGATCGTCATGCCGTTCATGGAAAACTGCATGCCCAGGGGCGCGCCGGTAATCGAGATCCATAGCGCGTTCGCGCCCGGTGCCGTCAGCACGATGCTGCCGCTCATGGTCTTGCCGGCCACGCCCATCATGGTGGCGGCGTTGATCGTGGGGCCGGCGGCGGCGATTTTCACCGTGGCCACGGCCTGGCCGCTCAAGCCCGACCTGGTGTCCCTGGCGATGACCGTCACGCTGTAGCTGCCCAGTACGGGCTTGGCCCAGTTGACAACGCCGGCGGCATTGATGGTCATGCCGGACGGCGCGCCCGACAGGCTGTAGGTGACGGGGTTGGGCGCCACCGTCGTGGCGGTGAATGACAGGGCCACGTCCGGCTTGCCGCTGACGCTGGCCACGGTGACCACGGGTGGCAGGGGGGCGGCGATGGCCACTGTGTAGATGCCTTTGCCGCTCAGCTCAGTCTTGCTGTCCTTGGCTGTCACGGTGACGGCATAGGTGCCGGCCACGGGTGCAGCCCAGCTCACCAGTCCGGCGCTGCTGATGGTCATGCCGGCCGGCGCGCCGCTCAGCGTATAGCTGACAGGATTGGCGGAGCTAACGCTGACGTTGAATGCCAGCGCCGTGCCAACCTTGCCCGTGATGGCGCCGGTGCCGACGACGGGCGGCGCGACGGGGGTAATGACGATGGCGTACACGCCCTGGCCACTGAGGCCGCTGACGCTATCCTTGGCCACCATGGTCACGGCATACGTGCCCGCGATGGGGGCTGCCCAGCTGACCACGCCAGTGGCGGCGATGCTCATGCCGGCCGGCGCGCCCAGCATGGTGTAGCTGAGGGGATTGGCTGCGCTGGCCGCTACGGTGAACGACAGTGCCTTGCCGGCCGCGCCGCTGATGCTGGCCGGCGCCACCACGGGGGCGGCCGGTGCGATCTGCGTGCCCGACAGGCTGGCCAGCAGGCTTTTCACGTTAGGCGTGCCCAGGCCGCCCAGCGGGTCGTAGCCGACCCTGGCCGTGCACACGCTGCAAGTGCCGTTGCTGCCGCGCGTGATGTCGGCAAAGCTGCTGGCAAAGGTGCCCGGCACGGTGGCGATCTGGCCGTACAGCATGCTGTGCGGCAAGCCGAGCGCTGTCTTGGCTTGCAGCGCGCGGCTGGCGTTGGCGATGGCGACCAGGCCGGCCCATTGCGGCGTGGACAGGCTGGTGCCGCCGATGCTGAGCCAGCTGGCGGTGCTGCTGCCGGGAGTCATCACGGCCGTGTACTGGCCCGTGGCGGGGTCGGCATTGAAGGCCACGTCGGCCACATTGCGCCGCAGCAGGTTGGTCAGGCCGGGGACGCTGGCCGTCTGGTAGGTGGGCAGCGCCGTATAGGCGCTGATGCCGCCGCCCGTGCCGGACCAGGCCGTTTCGCTGCGCATGCCGCTGCCGCTGTAGCTGAGCGTGGTACCGCCCACGGCCAGCACGTTGGACGACACGGAGGGCCAGGACACGCCGCTGCCCGAATCGCCCGTGGCGGCCAGGTAGCTCATGTTCTTGCCCGTGAAGGCGCTGTCGACGGAAGCTGTCCAGTTGCCTTCGGCAGCGCCAAAGCTCATCGAGACGACGCCAGGCCCCATCAGGTTGGCCAGGCGCACGGCGCCCAGCAGGCTGTTGATGGAAGCGTCGGGCGCCTCGATCAGCACGATGCGCGCCAGCGGTGCCGTGGCATGCGCCCATTGCACGTCGAGCGCGATTTCCATGGCCCAGCCCGAATTATAGGCTGGCGCGGTGGCCGTCATGGTGCTCGATGGCGTGTTGTACACGACTGAAAATTCACAGCCGCTGGCCGGGGCGGGCGGCAGTGGCAGGCTGGCATTGGTGGCGATGGCTTTGGTGGTGCAGCCGGGCAAGCCGAACTTCTGGTTGAAGATGGCCAGTTCGGCCGCCGCGTTCGGATTGTGCATGGCGTCGACGATATAGATCGTCTGTCCTGCGCCCAGCTGTGCCGCCTGGGCTGGCGTCAGTGCCGTGCCAGCCGCCGGCAGGGCGGGCAGGTCGTAGGCGGCGCGAATTTGCGCGGGCGAGTAGGTGGCCACGACGCTGCTGCCGGCCATGGGTGCGGCGATGTCGCTCGCGCCGCCGTCCAGCAGCGGCGCGATGTCCTGTGCCGTCTGTTCCACGGCGGCGATTCTTTGCGCCGTCAGGCGGCGCGTGCTCATTTCCCTCATGGCGCCTGGCACGTTCTGCAAGTGTGGCCGCCAGTGGGCCGAGCCGCTGCTGTTGGCGCTGTCGCGCCCGTCAGGCGCATCGAGCAGGGCCGGGGCCGCATGAAACATTGGTTGCGCCACCAGCGCGCCGACGGCGGCGGGGATGACGGGTACCTCGACACTGAACTGTGTCGCGGCCGTGGCGATGGCGGCAGGCGGCGTCGAGGTCTCCTGGCCGGGGCCGCAAGCACCCAGCAGGAGGGTGGCAGTGGCGCCCAGCAGCAGGCGCCCGTGACGGGGATGCGGCGGGATGAATCTTTTCATGGCGAAACTCTCCGAGTTGGGCGAGGGCCACATCTCGACAATGCATCCAGGTCGGGGGCCGCGCGCTGGCGGTCCTGGTCCTGCACATTGGCAACCCCGCTGCCATGGCGCTTGCGCGCGGTAGGCCGGTGGCTTTGCGTCCCCGCCTTTCGACGGGTTTGCCCTCAGAATTAATCGTGCATCGTTATAAACTTCCTGATGCGTTATCAATTCTAGTGAATTTGACAAATAAGTGTTAACTATTCTCAATCAATATTTTTATTCTCACAATAAAATGTGGTAGATTTGTCTATTGATGAGTGGAATCTTGTCAGCTTTATTAAGTCTTAAAAGCAAGGTTATCAGGGGAGTATCGATGCGTTACAGTGTTTTTCCACAGCAACGGTGCTTGTCTTTTTGATTTTTAAATGAATTTAACGAATTTATTGAATATGCGGTATTTTCAGGATTAATCCTCGAATACCATGTCTTGATACGGCGCCGCGCGGCAGGCCGCCAGCCGCTGCGCCAGGCTGCCCGCATGGGCTTCCAGCTGGTGCCCGTCCGGATCGAGAAAATACAGGGAGTCGCCGGCGCTGCGATTTTGCTGCCATTCCACCACGCCAGCGGCGCGCAGGCGGGCGGCAAAGGCGGCGAAGTCTTCCTGGGAGATGGCAAAGGCATAGTGCGTGTAGGCAGGTCTGGCCAGTGCAGCCGTGTCTTGCCCGTCCAGCGCCAGGCACAGCCACAAATCCCCGGCCGACAGATACGCGCCCCTGTCCCAGCGCGCATGCAGGCGCAGGCCCAAGGTGTCGCGGTAAAAAACGACACTGCGCGCCAGGTCGCGCACGGACAGGGTGAGGTGGTTCAGGCCGGTCAACATGGATGGGAGTGTGTCAAGAAGGTGGCCCATGGGTTTGGGCAAGTGCCGTCAGACAGGCTCGGCGTGCTCCACCATTAACTGTACTTTTGTCGTGCCATTGTATTCATTCGCATCGAGCCGGAAGGCCACGCGCGTGCGTTCGCCCAGGGCGTCTGTGTGGCCGAACCAGATGGCGTCGAAGCGAACGCCGTTCTTTTCCAGCAGCAGTTTCAAATGGCGCTCTTTTAATATGCGCTGGCTGACGACGCGGAATTCATCGCAGAAGACGGGCGGGGCGAAGCCCTGGCCCCACACCTGGCCATCCATCAGCTCGATGAAGGCCGTCGTGTAATAGGCGTCTTCCAGCGGGCCATCCGTTTCCACCACCCGTTCCAGCTGTTGCTGGCTGAGCCAGGCTTGGCCCACGGCTTCGAAGGCCTGGGAAAATGCGTCGAAAGCGTCGGCGCGGATGGTGAGGCCCGCCGCCATGGCGTGGCCGCCGAACTTGTCGATCAAGCTGGGCGCCCGTTTCGACACCAGGTCGAGCGCGTCGCGCAAGTGGAAGCCGGGAATCGAGCGTCCGGAACCCTTGATCCAGCCGTCCGCGCCCGGCGCAAACGTGATGGTCGGGCGGTAGAATTTTTCCTTCAGGCGCGAAGCCACGATGCCGATCACGCCTTGGTGCCAGGATGCATCGAAGACGCTGATGGTGCTGCTGTTGGCCGGTTCGAAAGCATCGAGGTGCAGCAGGGCCGTATCCTGCATTTCCGCCTCGATTTCGCGGCGTTTCAGATTGATGTCGTTGAGTTGCTGGGCCAGCGCCCAGGCGCGGCCTTCGTCGTCCGTGATCAGGCATTCGATGCCCAGGGACATGTCTTGCAGGCGTCCGGCCGCATTCAGGCGCGGTCCCAGCGCGAAGCCCAGGTCGAACGGCGTGGCGCTGCGCGCTTCGCGGCCCGCCACGCGGAACAGGGCGGCCACCCCCGCGTGCATATTGCCCTTACGCATGCGTTTCAAGCCTTGCGCGACGAGGATGCGGTTGTTCGTATCGAGGCGCACCACGTCGGCCACCGTGCCCAGCGCCACCAGGTCGAGCAGGTTATCGAGCTTGGGTTGCGTTTGCGCATCAAAGATGCCGCGCCGGCGCAGCTCTGCGCGCAAGGCCAGCAAGACGTAGAACACCACGCCCACGCCCGCCAGGTGCTTGGATGGGAAACCGCAGGCGGGCTGGTTCGGGTTGACGATGACGGCCGCGTCGGGCAGGGTATCGGCCGGCAAATGGTGGTCGGTGACAACCACCTGAATGCCGCGCCGGTTGGCCTCGGCCACGCCGTCGATGCTGGCGATACCGTTGTCGACGGTGATGATGATGTCGGGTGACTTTTCGCGCGCGGTGAGCTCGACGATTTCCGGCGTCAGGCCGTAGCCGTATTCAAAACGGTTGGGCACGATGAAATCGACGTCGGCGCCCATGGCGCGCAAGCCGCGTATTGCCACGGCGCAGGCGGTGGCGCCGTCGCAATCGTAATCGGCCACGATGACCATGCGCTTCTTGGCGGCAATCGCGTCGGCCAGGAAGACGCCGGCCGCGCCGATGTGCAGCAAGCCGGACGGCGGCATCAGGGCCGCCAGTTCGCTCGACAGTTCTTTCGCGTCGGACAGGCCGCGCGAGGCGTACAGCCGGGCCAGCACGGGATGGATGCCGCCCTGGCGCAGCAGTTCGGATTCGCGGTAGGGGCAGGGACGAGTGGCGATGCGGGTACGGGTCATGATGCTTTCAACTTGTTCAGGGTAATCGCGCGCCAGAATTTGCGCTGCGCATGCTTGCTGGTGGTGCAAACTAGCCAGGCGTCGCGGTGGCTCAGCACCAGGCGCAGCTGGCCAAGACGGCCATCTTTCAGGGCCGCCAGCAGGGGCACGAACCAGTCTGCTTCCAGTGCCTGCAACTGTTGCAGCCACATGCCCCACTCCTGCGCCTGCGCCGCTTCGATCAGGCCGCCCAGCGCGACAATCGCGTCCTGTTTGCTTGCCAGCACACTGTTTGGGCTGGCATCGCGCCGCGTTGGTTCCGCCAGCGCGGCCAGCCAGCCAGCCGCGTCCTTGGTATGCAGGCTGGCCGCGCAGCGCGCAGGTGCCGGGGCAGATTCCGCCGTGGCCAGGCTCCCGCCCCAGATCCAGAATGAGTTGATGGCTTTTAAGCCCTGTTCTTCGCGCGCCGCGTTGACGGGATGTTCATGCCACAGCATCTGCACTTCGTTCTGCAGGCGGCGCGCGGCGCGCGCGTGCTCACCTTCCGGCATCCACACGGACAGGTCTTGCGTGGTGGCGGCGTCCGGCGTGGCGCACTGCAAGTCGGTCCAGGCATCGGCGCGCATGAACCAGGTGCCCGCGTCGCCATACGCCAGGGGCTGGCCGATCTCGTCGAAATACGGACGCGCCGTGTCGAACAGTGTGCGGCCATCGGCCTCGCTCAGCTTGAGCTGGCGCAAGTCTTCCAGGCTGATATGGCTGCGGGCAATGGCCAGGTGGGCCGGATGCAGCAGGAAGTAGCGCGCGCCCGGTTCCGGCACGAGGCCATAGCCGCGCATGGCCTGGGCGGCGAAGGCCGCCTGCGCCGCCTCGCCGTTGGGCGCGGGCGACAGGCCCAGCGCGTGCGCCAGCCACGTTTCGTGCGGCAGCAGGCGGTTGGCGTTGTCAAAAGTTTCCAAATTGCAAGTGGAGGTGCGCGACAGCAGGGCCGCCAGGGCGGGCGCCTGCAAGACCTTGAGCAGGTCGGCAGCCAGTTCGGCATTGGGCAAGGCGAAGGGCAGGACGAGGGTAAGTTGATTCATCCCGAGATTGTAGGCGATTGTGGCGGTAGGGGAGTAGTCTCCGCGGTTTTTCCCTTGACGGCGGGCGCGGGAAAGTGGCGCCACGGTGATGTGTTTCACGCATGAGTGTCATTTGTGTGGCACACTGCGCGCTCGCATATTATCGTTGTCGCGGGAGCGCATGAGCATCATCAAACAATTTCCTTTTGAGTGGCAGGTTGGCGTGCGCTATACGCGTGCCGGGAAACGCAGTGGCCGCAACAGCTTCATTTCCTTTATCTCCCTCATTTCCGTGGCCGGCATCGGCCTGGGCGTGGCCGCCCTGATCGTCGTCCTCTCCGTCATGAACGGCTTCCAGAAGGAAGTCACCGACCGTTTGATGTCGGTGCTGGCCCACGTCGAGGTGTTCGATACCAGCGGCTCCATGCCCAACTGGCAGGCGCAGGAGCGCGCCGCCTACGCCAACCCGCAAGTCAAGGCCGTGTCGCCGTTCGTGGAAACCCAGGGCATGCTGCTCAATGACGAAACCATGCGCCCATCCGTCGTGCGCGGCGTGTTGCCGCAGCAGGAAGCCACCGTGTCGAGCGTGGCGAGCCAGATGAAGCAGGGCAGTTTCAAGGACTTGACGCCAGGTTCCTACAACATCGTGCTGGGCATCGACCTGGCCAAGGCGCTCGACGTGAAAGTGGGGCAGAACGTCACCCTGATGCTGGAACGCGAGCCGAAGGCGGGCGACCCGGTCAATGGCATCGTCATGCCGCGCATGCGTGCGCTCAAGGTGGCCGGCATCTTCGAGGCAGGTCATAATGAACTCGATGGCAGCCTGGCGTTTGTGAATATGCAGGATGCCGAGCAGCTGCTGCAGCTCGATGGCCCGTCCGGCCTGCGTTTGCGCCTACACGACATGAACAAGGCGCCGCAGGTGGCGCGCGAACTCAAAGCGTCGATGCCGGGCCAGCTGTGGATGCGCGACTGGTCGCGCGCCAGTGCCAGCTGGTATGCGCTGGTGCAAAGCCAGAAGAACATGATGTTCATTATCCTCAGCATGATCATCGCCGTGGCGGCGTTCAACCTCGTCTCGACGCTGGTGATGTCGGTCACCGACAAACAGGCCGATATTGCCATTCTGCGTACCCTGGGCGCCTCGCCGTTTTCCATCATGAAGATATTCATGATCCAGGGCGCGCTGGTGGGCTTGCTGGGGAGTGCGCTGGGCGTGATCGGCGGCGTCGTGCTGGCGCTGAACGTGGGCGTCATCGTGCCCTTCATCGAAGGCATTTTCGGCCTGCACTTCATCTCGAAGGAAATCTACCAGATCAGCGCCGTGCCATCGGACGTGCATTGGCTGGACGTGGCGCAGATCGGCCTGATCGCCTTTGGCCTGGCGCTGGTGGCAACCATCTATCCGAGCTGGCGCGCCGCGCGTGTCAGGCCGGCCGAGGCATTGCGCTACGAATAACACTCCAAGAAACGATAAAGACCGCCTGAACAATGAGTATTTTCAAGAATTTGCCCTTCGAATGGCTGGTCGGCTTGCGCTACACGCGGGCCGGCAAGCGCAGTGGCCGCAACAGTTTTATTTCCTTCATCTCCCTCATTTCCATGGCCGGCATCGGCCTGGGCGTGGCGGCGCTGATTGTCGTGCTCTCCGTGATGAACGGCTTCCAGAAGGAAGTGACGGACCGCATGTTGTCCGTGCTGGCCCACGTGGAAGTGTTCGACAACAGCGGCAGCATGCCGGACTGGCGCGCCGAGGCGGCGCAGGCTTTTAAAAATCCGGCCGTCAAGGGCGCCGCACCGTTCGTGGAAACGCAGGGCATGCTGCTGCGCGACGATGCGCTGCGCCCCGCCATCGTGCGCGGCGTGCTGCCCGAGGAAGAGCCGAACGTTTCCGACGTGGCTGGCCAGACGCGCATGGGCAGCTTCAAGGCGCTGCAGCCGGGCACCTTCAATATCGTGCTGGGCATCGAGCTGGCGCGCGCCCTGCGCGTCAACCTCGGCGAAAAAGTCACCCTGATGCTGGCGCAGGGGCAGGTCACGCCGGCCGGCGTGCTGCCGCGCATGCGCAGTTTTACCGTCAGCGGCATCTTCCAGGCGGGTCACAATGAATTCGACGCCGGTCTTGCCTTCATCAATATCGAAGACGGCCAGCGTTTGCTGCGCATCGACGGCCCGTCCGGCCTGCGTTTGCGCCTGGCCGACATGAACCAGGCGCCGCAAGTGGCGGCGGAGCTGAAAAAATCCATGCCGGGTGACCTGTGGCTGCGCGACTGGTCCAAGCTGAACGCCAACTGGTTCGCCGCCGTGCAGACGGAAAAGCGCATGATGTTCATCATCCTGACCCTGATCATCGCGGTGGCCGCCTTCAACCTCGTGTCGACCCTGGTGATGACGGTGACGGACAAGCAGGCCGATATCGCGATTTTGCGCACCCTGGGCGCTTCTCCCCGTTCCATCATGAAGATATTCATGATCCAGGGCGCGCTGGTGGGCATCCTGGGCACGATTCTGGGCGTGGGCGGCGGCGTGCTGGTAGCCATGAACATCGACGTCATCGTGCCCTTCATCGAGCACCTGCTTGGCGTGCAATTCCTCTCCAAGGATATCTATTTCATCAGCACCGTGCCGTCCGACCTGCGCTGGCCCGACGTCACCAAGATCGGCGTGCTGGCCGTGATCCTCGCCTTTTTGGCGACCCTGTACCCAAGCTGGTGGGCTGCCCGCGTCAAACCTGCGGAAGCCCTGCGCTATGAATAAACCATTGACTACGACCATGACCGATCTGAATAAACCCGCTTCCAACGGCGCTTCCGCTGATTCTGCCGTGCTTTCCTGCCGCGGCCTGGGCAAGACTTTTACGCAGGGCGCCTACAAGGTGCAGGTGCTGGCCGGCATCGACATCGATGTTCACCGCGGCGAGCGCGTCGCCATCGTCGGCGCCTCCGGCTCGGGCAAGTCGACCCTGCTGCATCTGCTGGGCGGCCTCGATACGCCCACCAGCGGCAAGGTGACCTTGCTGGGCAAGGACTTCGCCACCCTCAGCGAAAAGGCGCGCGGCGACTTGCGCAATGCCTCCCTGGGTTTCGTCTACCAGTTCCACCACCTGCTGCCCGAGTTTTCGGCGCTGGACAACGTCGCCATGCCGCTGATGATACGGCGCATGAAGCGCGCGCCCGCCACCGAGCTGGCGCAGCAGATCCTGACACGCGTGAACCTGGCCAAGCGCGTCACGCACACGCCGGGCGAATTGTCGGGCGGCGAACGCCAGCGCGTGGCCCTGGCCCGCGCTCTCGTCACGCAGCCGGCCTGCGTGCTGGCCGATGAACCGACGGGCAACCTTGATCACGCGACGGCCGAACAGATTTTCGACCTGATGCTGGAATTGTCGCGCACCCTGGGCACGGCTTTCGTCATCGTCACGCACGATATCGAACTGGCCAAGCGTTGCGACCGCGTGCTGCGCCTGACGGACGAAGGGCTGCAGCCTTATCAATACTGAGCAATACTAAGGAGCCGCCATGCTGTGGATCGACACGCACTGCCACCTCGACGCGCACGAATTCGGCAGCGAATCGCTGCAGGTGGCGGCGCGCGCGCAGCAGCAGGGCGTGGGCATGATCGTCATCCCTGCCGTCGAACGGGCCAATTTCGCCATCGTGCGCGAGCTGGCGGCAGCGGCGCCCAACGCCTGCTATGCGCTGGGCATCCACCCGATCTACGTGCCGCACGCCACGGAAGACGATTTGATCGCCCTGCGCGAGGCCGTGCAAGCGGCCATGGCCGATCCGCGCTTTGTGGCCATCGGCGAGATCGGCCTTGATTTCTTCATTCCCATGCTGTGCGAACCGGCCATGCGCGTCAAGCAGGAGCATTTTTTGCGCGAACAGCTGAAAATCGCCCGCGACTTCGACCTGCCCGTGCTGACCCACGTGCGCCGCTCGCAGGACATCGTCCTCAAGCACGCGCGCCAGATCCGCCCGAACGGCGGCATCGCGCATGCCTTCAATGGCAGCTTCCAGCAGGCGCAGGGCTATGTAGACCTCGGGTTCAAGCTCGGTTTCGGCGGCGCCATGACGTTTATCCGCGCGCTGCAGATACGCCGCATGGCCACGGAATTGCCATTGGCGTCCATCGTGCTGGAGACGGACGCGCCCGACATTTCTCCTGCCTGGATACACCCTGGCCGCAACAGCCCTGAAGAATTGCCGCGCATTGGCGCCGTGCTGGCCGAATTGCGCGGCCTGGAACTTGCCGACGTGGCGGCGCAAACCAGCGCCAATGCGCGCGCCGTGATGCCCCGATTACCCCTGATGGAGTGAGACCATGAACAAGAAAATGCTTGCGGGCGCCCTGGCAGCCTGCCTTACCGGCGCGTTTGCGCCAGCCCTGGCGGCTACGACCAGCGCCCAATGCGACGGCATGCCGCGCCTCGACGTCACCACGCCGGCCGGTTTTTGCGTAGCCGTGCTGGCCGACGGCCTGAAATTCCCCCGTGGCGTGCTGCCGCTGACGAACGGCGACATCCTCGTCACGGACATGACGGGATGGGCGCCGAAGCAGGGTAAATTGTGGCTGTTGCAACCCAAGGCGGCCGGTGGCGGCTACGAGCGCAAGCTCCTGCTCGACAAGCTCGATCGCCCGAACGGCATCGTGCAGGGACCGGATGGCATGGTCTACGTGGGCGAGGTTGGACGCATCTTCCGCTTCGACTTGCGCGATCCATCGCACGCCCTCACCGACATCATCGGCGGCACCGCCAAGACCCCGCGCCTGCCGGGCCTGGGCTTGCACCTGCTGACGAACATGCGCTTTGGCCCCAAGGGAGACCTGTATGTGAACGTGGGCTCGAGCACCGACCATTGCGAGAACGATGGCAAGGCGCCCGACCCGGCCAAGGCTTGCCCTTCGGCCGAGGGCCCGGAAGCGCTGGGCGCCATCCGCGAATACAAGATGGCCTGGCCGGCCGGCACGGTGACGAGCTGGCGCACGCATGCGCGCGGCTTGCGCAATTCGATGGCGCTGGCCTTCCATCCGGCCACGGGCGAGCTATGGCAGGCGGAAAACGCGCGCGATGCCATCCAGGCCGCCATGCCGCAACTCAAAAGCGACGAGAACCTGCCGCATGAAGAACTCAATTTGATCAAGGCCGACCGGCACTATGGCTGGCCGTACTGCTACGATGACAATGTGGCCAGTCCCGAATATCCGAAGACGGCGTGCGACGCCCAGTATGCGGCGCCGCAGCGCCTGCTGCCCGGCCACGCCGCGCCGCTGGGCATGACCTTTTACACGGCCAGCCGCTTCCCCGATCTGTACAAGAATAGCCTGATCATCGGCTACCACGGCTACCGCAGCAACGGCCACCGCCTGGTGGCCCTGCTGCCCGACAAGGCCGGTGCGCCGCTGGGCAAGTCCGTCGACTTGATCAGCAACTGGGAGCGCAAGGGCAAGCAGGGCAGGGGCGCGCCCGTCGACGTCAAGCAGGGGCAGGATGGCGATATCTATATGGCCGATGACCATAATGGGCTGGTACTCAAGCTGCACTACGAGGCGCCGGCCAAACTCTAGCCCCCCAGCCGCCTTACAGGGTGCGGAACGACACCGATGGGCCGGGCGCGCCGATCTGCACCAAGTGCAGCCCGGACTGCGCGCCGCTCCACCACTGGCTGGCTGGTGACGTGTCCGGCCCGAACTGGTTGTTGCCCGCATCGGCAAACAGGTCGCCCGCGTCGCCGTGGTTCGATGAATCGCGTTCCAGGTCGCACAATCCGTCGGCCTGCACCAGCGAACATTCATAGTGACGCTCGGGCGTCATCTGTTCATTCTGGTTGTCGCCCAGTTCATCGATATGCCACACGGCCAGCCCCTGCGCGGGCAGGGCCTTGTCGCGTCCGCTTGCCTGGCGGTTTTCGATGATGAAGTACTCGGTGGCGCTCTTGCGGTGAACGAAGAACTGGTTTTTCTCGGCCGCCGCCGCCGCATTCATGCCAGGATCGAGGCGGACGGTGGAAGTGCCCCAACCGGCTCGGTATTTCAGGTAGGCATTGACCTGGGTGGGATTCTTCCTGTCGACGTTGGCGCCTGTGCACATCAGGCAAAAGCTGCCCACGCCCGACGACTCGGCGCCATAGTCGTACAGGTCGGGAAAGTCGCAGATCAGGTGGCCGTTTTCATGGCAGAAGGTGCCAAGCGACAGTTCCTTGTCCATGTCCGTGATCTGGTAGTCGAAACTGAAGGTTTCCGGGCCCAGCTTGTACGGCGTAAGCAGGTGGAACGAGTGCGGCCATAAACCCTTGGCCCAGTTGTTGACCCGCTTGCCAGCGTAGAAGACATTCGTCGCATACACATACTCCTGTTCGTCCGTCGACAGGGAAGAAAAATCGAAGCCCTGGCCCTTGAAATGATCGAGCGCCTCCTTGATCAGTTCGCGCGCCCGTTGTGGCTGGCGTATTCTTTCATTCGTGTAATAGTCGCGTGGCTGGCGCGCCGTGTAATACGGTGTGACGAGGTTGGTGTAGCGCATGCGCCCGGCTGAATTGTCGAAGAAGTAGTCGTAGACGGAGCCATGGTTGCCGAAGCCGCTGTAGCCGGGTTGGTTGCAAAAATCGCTGACCTGCTGCTGCGTGATGGTGCCGGGCACGTCGGGGAAATCGATCAGCAGGCACAGGCCGACAAAGTCGCCCACCGTTTCGCGTTTCGGCGGTGCGGGCATCATGGCCGGCGCCAGGCTGTGGGCGCGCATTTCCGTCTTGTATTGCTTGCGCCGCAGCTCCCAGCGCGACGTGCCCGGCGTCAGCATGGTGCCTTCACGCACGATCGCCTTGGCTGCCTGGGGTGTAATACGCAGCCCTTGCTGTAGCCCCAGCGCCTGCGCGGCAACCTGCCTGGGCCTGGCGCCGCACGATTGCAATTGTTCGCCGTCCGGGCTCAGCTTGGCATACATGTAGTAGCCGGTAGCCGGGTTTTCGACCACCGTGTAGCCATTCAGCGCCTCGAAGACGGCGTGATATTGGTTGCCCCAGCCCCGCACGGTCAGCGCGCTGCCGTCCGGTTGCGTGAAGGTGAATTCCTCGCCGTTAAATGGTGTAGACATGTCAATTCCCTCTCGTTAAATTTAATATCGGGATCGCCGGGCGGTACCGTGGGAAGCGTGCCCGGCCCTCACCGCGTGCCAAATGAAAATCGGTAGCGGGTCTAGATGGACAGGCTGTGGCAGGGAAGGTTCAGTCGTGCCGGTGCCCGCGTGGACGGCCAGCGCGCCCGTGCTCCTGGCTTACGCTTGACCTCGCTCAGAGCCTGGGCCGCCGCATCGCATTACAATCGGCCCGATGTCCCATCACTGACCAGGGCTGGCCATGCGCCATGTTGTACTCCTTGCCGCGCTGTGCGCGGGTGTGGCCGGCGCCTGCCATGCGGCGGCCAACTATCCGGCCGCGCCGCGCCTGAGCGCCGACCGCTTGATCTCCTATTGCCAGGAAGGAGCACTCACTGGTGCGGCGCCAGATCCCGCCTTTCTGCTCAATCAGCGCTATGCCCAGGGTTACCTGGCCGGCGTGGCCGATGCGGCGCAGGGCAGGCAGTGGTGCGACACGGGCCGCTTGAAAACGCTGGAAATCGATGCGCTCATCGTCGCCGAGCTGAAACAGCTGTCTGTGCGCGCCTTGTCGACGCAGCGGCCCCGATCATAGCCATTCTGGCGCGGCGCTTTCCCTGTTCCACGCCACCATCAACGGGAGGCTGACGTGAAACCTGCATTCATCAAGCTGCGTGAAAACTATTCCAGCGTGGGCGCCGTCGAGCCGGCGGCCATGTTCGGCGAAATCGGCTGGGAAGACTTGATCGGCAAGGACAGCTTTGCCAACACCTGCGCCAACCGCGTCAGCCTGGCGCTGATCAAGGTGGGCATCGCGCTGAAAGGCCGCATGGCGATCCGCAGGGGGCCGTTCAAGGGCGCGCTGATCGAACCGGGACAAGCCAAGCTGGCGCACATGCTGGCCAGTCCCTCGATGTTCGGCGGGCCTGAGAAATTCGCCAGGGATGCCGCCATGGCCGGCATCGGCCAGCGCCAGGGCTTGGTCGCCTTCTTCCGCATCCCCGGCTATCTGGGCGGCGCTGGCGGGAATATCGATATCCTGCTGCCATCCATCGGCGTGAAGGCCTGCGGCACCGAATGCTACTGGGATTGTGGCGAGGCCTGGTTTTGGGAAATCAGTTGACGCTCATTTCAATTTTTTGCCGGAGCGTCCGCGCGAGGCCGCATTGTGCGCGCGCAGGATGGAGTCGACGCGCTCCGACGCATCGCGCGAGAGGTTTTGCGCCACGGTGATATCGGGAAAGAACTCGGGCAGGCGGTAGCTGAGCCACGCATAGGCGGAGTAGTAGCGGCAGGTGTCTTCCACCTGCTGCAAATTCTGCGTGCCGCCGCCATAGGCGTGCTGACGCAGCGTGCTCGTTTTCCCCTGCGACAGATTCTTCGCCCAGTGTTCCCAGGCCGTTTGCAGCGACGGCACCTTGCTCGATATCGGCACCAAGGACAGGGTGAACTTGTCGGCCACGGACAGGGGCAGGGTGTCGAGCCAGACGGCGCGCTCCTTCTGGTCTTCCGTGATGCGGGGGAAGAAAAAGCCGTCCGGCACGTCGATATTGTGGATGAAGCGGCGTAGCAGTTTTGACAGCGACAACTCGCCCGTCACCGACGAAATGCGGTGCAAATGTTCGAGCGACGGCGCCACGGCAAAGCCGCTGGTGTTCAGCGGGTGCAGCTTTTCCTTCAGCAGGGCGCGCATCACTTCATGCGTCTCGTTGTCGTAGCCGGCTACCAGGCCTTCTTCATGCACGCCGTAGCGGCCCGCGCGCCCGGCGATCTGGCGTGCCAGCGCTGCCGAAATCTCTTCCTCTTCACGGCCATTGTATTTGACGCAGGTGGTCATGACGATGCGCGCAATCGGCATGTTCAGGCCCATCGCCAGCGCGTCCGTGCCGACGACGATATCGGCCGTGCCGTCGCGGAAGCGCTGCGCCTGCGCGCGCCGCACTTCGGGCGACAGGTTGCCGTAGACGGTGGCCACCGACAGCCCCGTTTCCGTGATCATGTCGCGCCACATCAGCACTTCACGGCGCGAAAAGGCGATGACGGCGTCGCCGCGGCGCAGGTTGCGCACCTTGCGCACTGCAGTCGGCTCCATCGACAGGGGCGCCATGCGTTTCAAGACATGCACTTCCAGCGGGCAGTCCAGGCGCTCGGCCAGCGCCTCGATGGCGCGCCGCGCTTCGGGCGCCCCTACCAGGTAGACGGTGTGGGCGGGCGCGCCGCAGACGGCCGCCGTCCACGCGGCGCCCCGGTCCGGGTCGGCCAGCATTTGGATTTCATCGATGACGGCCACCTCGACGACGGTTTTCGTGTCCAGCATTTCCACCGTGCTGGCCACGTGCGTGGCGCCGTCGACGACCCTGCGCTCCTCGCCCGTGATCAGGCTCACGGCCAGCGGCTTGCCATGCGGTGCGGCTTCCTGCAGGCGTTCGTAGTTTTCCAGGGCCAGCAGGCGCAGTGGCGCCAGATAGATGCCGCTCTTCGCCTTGACCAGCGCCTCCATGGCGCGGTGCGTCTTGCCGGAGTTCGTCGGTCCCAGCAGGGCGATGAAGCGGCGCGGCAGGCGGCGCGCCATCTCGAACGAGGCCGGATACTCGGCCAGGTTGATGCTCTGGCGCGTGCGCGCCGCGTGCTGTTCTTCCTGCTGGCGCTCAATGGCATGATTGAAACGCTGGCGGATGCGGTCGAAGACCATGCCGGCCGGCTCGGACGTCTGCATGTCGGCCAGCGTGTGCAGGAAGACCATCGGGTCCGTATCAACATCCTCGCTCAGGCCCGCGATATCGGCGACGAAATCCATCACATGCTGGCGCAGCTCCTCGAAGACGGCCGCGCTGGCCCGTTCGCGCACCAGGGCCAGCTTGGTCTCGCGGTCCATCTTGCGCCACTTGGCTGGCCGCGCCAGCACGCCCTGGCTAGGCACCAGCGCATACGGCACTACCAGGTGGCCCGCCTTGACCACGCCGGAAAAGCGTACGAAGACGCGGCCTTCCATCTTCACCAGGCGGATATGCTCGGCCAGCTCCCCCAGTTCCGCGACCAGGGTGGCGTCGTTGTTGTCTTCGGTGCTGTCGGAAATGTCGGTGGAAGTATCGGGGGAAGTGCGGAGGAAGTCATGTCGTGCCTGGGTGTTGAAGTAAGCGAGGCCGATTATACCGTCGATGGGGGCGGGTGGTGGTGGCCAGCCTTGGCGTTCGCATATTCACGCGGCACGCGCGCGCACCAGGCGCAGGCCCCAGCCGGTGGCGATCTTGCCATCGCCATCTTGCAGAGGCATCACGGCATCCATGAACGCCCTGCGCAGGCGCTGCCTGGCGTCATCGTCCAGGCGGTCGATATCGTAGGTGTCGGTCAGGGCGGCCCACAGTTCGCCCGGCGTGGGCATCCATCGGACGTCGATGTCGTCAAATGCAAGGTCTGTGAAACTGGCATCGAGCAGTTCCCGCCAGCCGGCTTCGGAACCCGTGCGGCGATCGCCGAAGCGCAGCGGCGGCAGCGCGTCGCTGGCGATGGGTTTGAACACACGCATGAAAACGTCGTTCACTTCGCCCAGTAAAAAGTCCGGCCGACGATGGCCGCGAACTTGCCACCGGGGCGCAGCACGCGGCGCATTTCGCGCACGACCTGCTCGATATCGTCCATCAGCATCAGCGCCATGTGCGAGACGAGATAATCCACGCTGGCCGATGGCAGGTCCAGCGCCTGGCCGCGTCCCTGCTGCAGCAGCACGGAGGCGGGCAGGGTGGCGCGCGCGGCGGCCAGTTCTGCCTGGCTCATGTCGACGCCGAGCAGTTGCAGCCGGGGCTGCCGTCTGGCCGCCAGCAAGCCCAGCAGATGGCCGTCGCCGCAGGCCAGGTCGAGCACGCTTAACGGCGTGTCCACGGCTGGTACCAGGCTGGTCAGCACGTCGTAGGACGAGGCCCATCTGCCGATGCGGGAACTGGCCGGCAGATGGGCAAATGCGGCGCTGGTGACGCCCACTTGCCTTTGATGAAAGTCCTGCAAATAGGTTTCGGCCGCTGTCAGTAGGGTCATGCGAGGTCCGTAAAGTCGTGGCGCCCGGGCGCCGGATGGCCATCTTAGCACGGGGAAAGTTTCGTCTGCGGTGATGACGGATGGCGTGCATGAGCGTTTTTTTCCACGTCACCATTGCGCCAGATCAGACGGCAAAGAGTCGAAAGCGATCACAGTATCTGAGTCCTTTTCGCAGCGAGCGACGATCCTGCCTTGATCCCGCCTTTTCATGCGCACCCTGATACTCGGCTTTGCCGCTGGCGCCGCCTGCTTGCAGACGCAGGCCAGCTTGCCATCGCAGGCAGGCGTGTTGCTGTGGGTGGTCGCTGGCGTGTCGTTGCTGACGGCACTGCTGTTGCGCCATCACGCGCACTGGCGTTCTGTTGTTGCGCTTGCCTCTGGCGCCGGACTGGGCTTTTATTGGGCGGCCTGGCTGGCCCAGGCCGCCATGGCGCCGCAGCTGGCGCTGGCCGATGAAGGACAGGACATTAGCGTCACGGGCACCATCGCCAGCCTGCCGTACCGCTTCGAGCAGGGCGTGCGCTTCAATTTTGCCGTGGAGAAGGCTGTTGGGGCGAAGGTGCCGCCCTTGATCGCCCTGTCCTGGTACGCGGGTTTTCGCGACGAAGTGACGAACGCGGTGGGGGACGTGCAGCCAGGCGAGCGCTGGCGGCTGACGGTGCGGCTGCAGCGCCCGCATGGCAATGCGAATCCCATGGGTTTTGATTACGAGGCGTGGCTGCTGGAGCAGGGCGTGCGCGCCACGGGCTACGTGCGGCCGCAGCCGCGCGCCGATACGCCGAATGTGCGCCAAGCGAGTTTCGTGCCTGGCTTCGGCAATGTGGTGGAAGCCAGCCGCGCGGCCTTGCGTGCCCGCATACTGCGCAGCCTGGAAGGCAAGCAGTATGCGGGCGTGATCGTGGCGCTCGTGGTCGGCGACCAGCGCGCCATTCCGCAGTCGGACTGGCAAGTGTTCAACCGCACGGGCGTGAGCCACCTGATCTCGATATCGGGTCTGCACATCACCATGATCGCGGGACTGTTCGCCTTGGGTGCGGGCGCGCTGTGGCGGCGCTCGTTTTTTACCGACTGGCAACTGCCCCTGCGGCTGCCGGCGCAAAAAGTGGCGGCGCTGGCGGGCGCGCTGGCGGCCTTTCTTTACGTGCTGCTGGCCGGCTTTGGCGTGCCCGCGCAGCGCACCTTGTATATGTTGCTGGTGGTGGCGCTGGCCTTGTGGCTGGGACGCATCACCAGCATAGGCCATATCCTGTGCCTGGCGCTGGGCGTAGTCGTGCTGCTCGACCCGTGGGCCGTGCTGTGGCCCGGCTTCTGGCTGTCGTTCGGCGCTGTCGCCACCATGCTGTACGCGACGGCAGGCCGCACCACGGCACCGATGCCGCCGCAGGCTGGGCGCTGGCGCCGTTTGCGCGCCGCCGTGGCGCTGGGCGCGCATACGCAGTATGTGGTGACGGTGGGGCTGGTGCCCCTGACGATGCTGCTGTTCTCGCAAGTGTCACTGGTCAGCCCCGTGGCCAATGCACTGGCCATTCCAATCATCAGTCTGCTCGTCACGCCCCTGTCCTTGGCCGGCAGCCTGCTCCCCGCGCCCCTGTGTGATGGGCTGTTGCTGCTGGCGCATGCCATCGTGCAGATGCTGGCGCAGGTGCTGGAATGGCTGGGCGCGCGCCGCTTTGCCGTGTGGACGGCGCCCGCGCCGCCAATGTGGAGTTTTTGCTGGGCATTGTTTGGCACGGCATGGCTGTTGGCGCCACGCGGGTGGCCGCACCGCTGGGCCGGCATGCTGGGCTGGCTGCCGCTGCTGACGGCCTTGCCATCGAGCCCGCCGCCGGGCCGCATGTGGGTGACAGCCTTCGACGTGGGACAAGGCATGGCCGTGCTGGTGGAAACGCACAATCACCGCCTGCTGTACGACACGGGACCTGCCTACAGCCTCGACTCCGATGGCGCCAGCAGGGTCATCGTGCCTTACTTGCGCGCACGCGGCATCGCCAAGCTCGACGGCGTGATCATTTCCCACAGCGACCTCGATCATGCGGGCGGCGCCGTGTCGCTGCTACAGAACGTGCAAGTGGGCTGGCTGGCCTCGTCCCTGTTCGACGGCCACCCTGCCGTCGAGGCCCGGCGGGAGTTGCACCGGCCCTATCTGCACTGCATGGCGGGCCAGAGCTGGACCTGGGACGGCGTGCACTTCGCCATGCTGCACCCCTTGCCCGCCAGCCACACGGACATTGCACTGAAGCCGAACGCCCGCAGCTGCACCGTGAAAATCACGGCAGGCAAGCACTCGATCCTGCTGGCTGGTGACATCGAAGCGGCGCAGGAGGCGCAATTGCTGGCGCGCTCGGCGGAGGGCGAACTGGCCGCCGACGTGCTGCTGGCGCCGCACCACGGCAGCGGCACCTCATCGACGCCGGCGTTTTTGAACGCCGTCCATCCGACCTTGGCGATTTTTCAGGTCGGGCACAGGAATCGCTATAAACACCCGAAGGCGCAGGTGTATGCGCGCTATGGCGACATGGGCATCACGCGGCTGCGTACGGATGTGGAAGGGGCGGTGGTGATGGATTTTGGCGAAGATATTGATGTGACGCAGTATCGGGCCAGCCGGCCGCGCTACTGGCATGGGCGCTAGCGCTTTCATGCTACGCTCCGGTATCATCGTCCCAGGAGTCCTGATTGCGCCATTCCAGCCACGCTTATCTTGTCAGCACGGCCCAAGCCGCGGACATCGACGCCATCACAGTCTTGCTGCAAGCCAATTCCCCCTCGCAGGGCGGCAGTCTGACGGGAGAGTTTTTCGCGCGACAAGGTGGCCGTCATGGCGGATGGCGCATCGCCCCTCATCGTGGCGCGGCGTGTAGCCGATGGGCCTGTCGTAGGCGTGCTGTTCAGCGCGGCGACAGCCACCGCGCAGGCGCCCGTGGTATTGGCCATGCTGGCTGCGTATGCGGGAAGGGAAAACGCCTATGTGTATGGTCCCGTCTGCATTGCGGATTCGGAGCGGGGGCAGGGCTTGCTGGCGCTGCTGTACTCTGCCATGCGCGAGCAGCATGGGGGCGCGGAGGCGGTGCTGTTCATCCGGCGCGACAATATCGGCTCGTTGAGCGCGCATGAACGGCTGGGCATGCGCGAAGTGGCGGATTTTGCTTTCGATGGTGCGCAGTTCGCCGTGTATAGCGATGCTATGGTCGTGAAATAGGCGCTAACTTATGCGTTCATCGGGTATTTGCAGTCCCCGCTGCCGTACATATTCCAGAAACAGACGTGCCCCCTTGGCCATGCGCGAGCTGCCGTACACGGCATGGATGCTGGGATCGAGCTCTTTCGATGACGTCAGCCGGTACGCCGTGCAGACCCGGCGCAGGGTGCCGGCGGCGACGGCCGGTTCCGCAAGCCAGCTGGCCAGGCGCACGATGCCGGCGCCTTCCAGGGCGGCCTGGAAGGTGGCGATGCCGGAAGTGAAGCGGAAGCGCGGTTGCACCTGGTAGCGTACGTTGCGCGTAGCAGAGACGAAATGCCAGTCGCGCAGGATGCGCGGGGCTGAGTGCATGATGATGTCGTGGCCGGCCAGCTCCTCCGGCTCGTCCGGCGCGCACATGCGATCGATATAGTCGGGCGAGGCATACATGTAGCGGCGGTAGTTCCACAAGGGATAGCCGATCAGCTCGCTCGATTGGGGAAACGCGCCGCGGATGGCAAAGTCCAGCTTTTCCTGGATGGGATCGATCGACTTGTCCGAGAAATGGATGTCCACCGACACGTTCGGGTAATCGCGCGAAAATTGCGCCACCACTTTCGGCAGAAAGCCCAGCGACAGGATTTCCGGCGCGGAGAGGCGCACCCAGCCTTGCGGCGAGTTGCTCAATTCCGCCAATTGGTCTTCCGCCTCGGCCTGCGTTTCCAGCAAGTGCTTGGCCGACGCGTAATACGTTTCGCCGGCCGTGGTCAGGGTGAACTGCTTTTGCGTGCGCAGAATCAGCTCGGCGCCGATGGCCTCTTCGAGGAACTGGATGGCGCGCGTGACGGCCGACGGCGAGCGTCCCAGCATGCGCGCCGCGTGGATGAAGCTGCGCTTTTCGACCACGGTGCAGAAGGCGCGGATTTCCCACATCAGTTTCATCGACATCGCGTGACTCCCGGCAAAAGAGGCCAGTAGACCGCACGGGGCGCATTCCGTCAAGCGTTACGCCTGATTGCGTTTTCCGCAATTTGAAGTTGCATCCGGAAAAATCCACGGCGCCTATACTGCCGCTGTCGCCCATTCCTTACTGCCTATCATGCTGACCATCTCGCTGCTGTGTTTATTTGCCTTCTTTGCCGGCCTGATCGATGCCGCCGTGGGCGGGGGCGGGCTGATCCAGCTGCCGGCCCTGTTCAACCTGATGCCGAACATGGCCTCGACCTCTTTGCTGGGCACGAATAAACTGGCGTCCGCTTGCGGCACCACGTTTGCCGCCCGCTCGTTTGTCGGCAAGGTGCACATCCCGTGGCTGCTGGTGCTGCCGGCCGTGGCCAGCGCCTTCGTCATGTCCTTCATCGGTGCGGCCGCCGTGTCCTACGTGCCGCAGCAGGTGGTGCGCCCCATGGTGCTGGTATTGATCATCATCATGGCCATCTACACCTTCATCAAGAAGGATTTCGGCACGACTCGCGAAGCGCGCCCCATCGGGCCGCGCGAACGCATCCTTGCCATCGTCATCGGCGGCGCCATCGGTTTTTATGACGGCCTGTTCGGGCCGGGCACGGGCAGCTTTTTGATTTTCCTCTTCATCCGTGTCTTCGGCTTCGATTTCATCCTTGCCTCGGCTTGCTCGAAACTGGTGAATATCGCCACCAACGTGGCCGCACTGGCTTTCTTCATTCCTGCCGGCCACGTGGTGTACGCCGTGGCCGCACCGATGGCCGTGTGCAATATCCTGGGCGCCCTGACGGGGACCTGGATCGCCGTGCGCCGCGGTGCCGCCTTCGTGCGCATCCTCTTCCTCGTGCTGCTGGTGCTGCTGATCGTCAAGTTGTCCTACGACATCTTCTTCAAGTAAGTTTTCAAACGACAACAAGCCATGAAAACCATCCAGGGCGTGCTGTGGGACAACGATGGCGTGCTGGTCAATACTGAGCAGCTGTTTTACGAAAGCAACCGCGACTTGCTCTTGCCCTACGGCATAGACCTGACGCCGAAGCAATTCTTTGACTGGTTCCTGGACAATAACTACGGCGCCTGGCATGTGCTGCTGGGACAGGGCCACGCCATCGAGCTGGTCGAACGCCTGCGGGCCGAGCGCACCGTGCTGTTTGCGCAACGCTTGCGCCAGGCGCGCCAGCTGGCCATGCCCGGCATCGGGCAAGTGCTAACGGCGCTGCGCCCGCATGTGACCATGGGCGTGGTAACGAGCGCCTACGCACAGCATTTCCAGATCAGCCATGCGGCCACGGGCCTGTTGCAACACTTCGACTTCGTGCTGACGCGTGAAATGTATGGCGAGAGCAAGCCGGCGCCCGACGGCTACCAGCTGGGCTTGCAGCGTCTGGCCCTGGCCGCTGCCGACTGCGTGGCCGTCGAAGACTCGCCGCGCGGCTTGCGCGCCGCCAATGCGGCAGGACTGGAATGCATCATTGTGCGCAATCAGATGAACCGTCACCACGCGTTTGACGACGCTTTTTGCGTGGTGGATTCAAGCGCGGAGCTGGGCGAAGTGCTGGCCTCGTTCGTGCCCGGCATGGCGTCAGCGCGCCCGCTGGCACCTCGGAAATTAGAGGCCTTCCTCTGATACGTCTTGCCGGCATGCCATTACAATTGTCTATCGCATTCACTGGCTCCGCCCCACGATGACCCTCCCGCAGCTGCACTTTGCCCACGCCAACAGTTATCCGGCCGGTACCTACCGCAAACTGTTTGGATTGCTGGGCCAGCATTACACCGTGCAGGCGCTCGACATGCATGCGCATGACCCCGCGTACCCCGTCAGCACGGGCTGGCCCGAGCTGGTGCGCGAGTATATCGACGAGCTCGAGCGCCGCTACAGCGCGCCCGTCATCCTCGTCGGCCATTCGCTGGGCGGCATGCTCAGCGTGATGGTGGCCAAGCAGCGGCCCGACCTCGTGCGCTGCGTGGTCTTGCTTGATTCGCCCGTGGTGGCGGGCTGGCGCGCCTTGCTGGTGCGTCTGGCGCGCAACACGGCGCTGGGAGAGCGGTTTTCTCCTTCGCGTTTTTCCGCCCGGCGGCGCCAGCTGTGGCCAAGCGCGCAAGCCGCGTATGAACACTTCGCGGCCAAGGACATGTTCGCCATCTGGGCGCCGCACGTGTTGCGCGACTACATAGACAGCGGCCTGGTCCCTCATCCGGAAGGGGTGCAGCTGCGCTTTACGCGCGAAGTGGAAACGCAGGTCTATCGCAGCTTGCCGCACCACATCGGCGGCCTCGTCAAGGATGGCTTTCCCGTGCTCATCGGTTTTATCGGCGGCACGGAATCGGTGGAATGCCGCCAGGCGGGGTTGACGGCTACGCGCAAGCTGGTCGGCAAGTTTTTCCGCCAGGTGCCGGGCGGCCATCTGTTTCCCATGGAAAACCCGGAACTGACGGCGCAAGTGGTGCGCGAGATGATCACTGCATTGCTGGCGAAACAATAGCCTGTCGCCAAGGATTTTCAGGGGAAGGGGGCCAACAGCGGCGGATTTTCGCGTAAAATCCTGCCATCCGGGCCGTGCCTGCAGCAGGCGTGCGGCCTCAGCCATTCCGATATTCTAGAAAGATACCCCTGCGATGACGATTAAAAGCGATAAATGGATACGCCGCATGGCGGAAACAACGGGCATGATCGAGCCGTTCGAACCGGGCCAAGTCAAGGAACGCGACGGCAACCGCATCGTTTCTTATGGCACGTCCAGCTATGGCTATGACATCCGTTGCGCCGACGAGTTCAAGTTGTTTACCAACATCAACACCACCATCGTCGACCCGAAGGATTTTGACGCGAATAACTTCGTCGACGTGTCGGGCAAGGGTTATTGCATCATCCCGCCGAACTCGTTCGCGCTGGCCCGTACCGTGGAATATTTCCGCATTCCCCGCAATGTGCTGACGATTTGCCTGGGCAAGAGCACCTATGCGCGCTGCGGCATCATCGTCAACGTCACCCCGTTCGAACCGGAATGGGAAGGCTATGTGACCCTGGAGTTTTCGAATACGACACCGTTGCCGGCGAAAATCTACGCCAACGAAGGCGTGGCGCAAGTGCTGTTCTTCGAATCCGATGAAGTGTGCGAAACCTCGTACAAGGATCGTGGCGGCAAATACCAGGGACAGGTTGGCGTGACGCTGCCCAAGACCTGATTGCTCTGAAGGGCGGCGCGCCAGCCGTCTTTACCTGTCTTTACCTGCCTTTACACCCGTGGCTCTACACCCGCGCCCATGCCTGCCGTTAACCTTGGTATCGAAACACTGAGGAGGCAGTATGGTAGCGGCAATCGGTTCAGGCGGCGCGGTCAGCGCGGCCGGTGGCGCCAGTGCGGGCAGCAGTTCGCAGATCGCGGCGCTGCAAAAGCAGATCACGGCGGCGCAAAAGCAGTTGACGGAATCGCAGAAGGGCGAGCAGACGGAAGCGTCGCAAAAGCTGCAGCAGCAATTGGCGCAGCAAATCCAGGCCTTGCAGGCGCAAATTGCCCAGTTACAGGCGGCCGCCGCGCAAAAGGCGGCGCAGCAAGACTCTCAGACGGCCAGCAGCGCCGATACGGCGACGAGTCCTGCCAAGTCAAGCTCGTCCACTCTCGGTAGCATCATCGATACGCAGGCGTAACAGCACATCCGCGCGTAAGAAACGCCAGGTTCGCCGACAGGTCAGCCTGGCGTTTTGACGGGCAACAGCATTTCCACGCACAGCCCGCCGCCGCTGCGCAAGCTGGCCCCGATGCGGCCGCCATGGGCGTTGATGACGTGCTGGGCGATGGCCAGGCCCAGGCCATGGCCGTCCGTGCTGTGCTCGGTATTGCTGGCGCGGAAGAATGGTTGAAAGATGTTGGCCAGGTCGGCGCTGGCCACGCCGGGGCCACGGTCCAGCACGGCGATGCGCAGCCAGTCATGCTGGCGCGACAGCTGCACGTCCACCGTGCCGCCATCGGGGCTGTGCTTGACGGCATTGCGCAGCACGTTTTCCACGGCGCGCGCCAGCAGTTCTGGCTGGCCCGTGACGCTGGCGTCGGCCGTGGCCGCGTCGCCAGCCAGGTCGATGCCCAGCAGGCGCGCCCTGGCTTCATAGCGTGCGTCGTCCACGATGTCGTGCACGAGGTCGGCGATGCTGACGTCTTCGCTGTGCGGGTGCCCGGCGCCCGCTTGCCCTGCACCCGCTTCCAGCCGTGACAAGGTCAGCAGTTCACCGATCAGTTTATCCATGCGTTCGCTTTCGCGTTCGATGCGCTGCATTGAGGCGCCCATCTTTTCCGGCTGCTGGTGCGCCAGGCCGATGGCAGCCTGCAAGCGCGCCAGCGGCGAGCGCAACTCGTGCGAGACGTCATGCAGCAAACGCGTCTGGCTATCCATGAGGCTGCGCAAACGGCCCGTCATGCGGTCGAAATCGCGTCCCAGGTCCGTCAATTCATCGCCGCGCTTGCCGCTGGCGTGAAAGCGTGGCGCCAGGTTGCCGTGCGAGGCGGCCTCGAACGCTTGCCGCAGGTCGCGGATGGGACGCGCAAAATACCAGGCCAGCAAAAAAGCGAACAGCAGGCTGGCGGCGATGGCGGCGGCCAGGGGAATGAAGGTGCGGTAGGGACTGTCCATGCGCGGGCCGGGCGGCATGCCGCGGCCGAATTCGCCGCGTGGCGGCGGGGCGCCCGCTTCGTTGGGCCGTGGACCGGGTCCCAAGGCGCGCGGGCCGCTCATGGCGACGGCATTGAGCGTGTCGCGCGCGGCGCCCGCCTCGGCATTGCGGAAGCGTTCGGACGAGGGCAGGAACAGAAGGTAGCGCTTGCCGTCGCTGCCGGCCGCTTCGCGCACCACGGGATGGGCCTGGCCCTGTTCCAGCATGGCGCGCGCCTTGGCCAGCATGGTGGGATGCACCGCGCGGCCCATCAGTTCTTGTCCTTTGGCATCGACGGCAAACACGCGCATGCGTTCCAGCTTGCCCAGGAATTGCCGCAAGGCCTGGCTGCCGCCCGCTTCCAGGGTGGCGCTGGCGGCCTCGATGATCATTTGCGCCGGCGGACTGGTGTCGATGTCGAGAGCCCGTTCCTGCTGTGCGGCCCGGTTTTTCAGCCAGAAGGTGCCGCCGATGCCGATGGTGGCCGTCACTTGAGCCAGCATGATGCACAGAAAAAACTTCCAGAACAGACGGCCCACGCTTACTCCTTGATCAGCTGGTAGCCGAGACGGTACACCGTTTGCAGGCAGGAGCGGCCGTCGGCCAGGCTGCCGAGCTTGCGGCGCAGGCTGCTCAAGTGCACGTCGATATTGCGGTCGAAGCGGGCCATGGGCCGTCCGAGGCCCAGTTCCGACAGTTGATTCTTGCTGACGGGCTTGCCCGCATGGCGCACCAGCACTTCCAGCAGGTTGAATTCCGTGCTCGTCAGCTCCAGGTGTGCGCTGGCCCAGGCGGCGCGGCGCTGCTCGGGCCACATCGTCAACTGGCCCACGGTCAGCGGCGCCAGGCCTGACGTATCGTGCGGCACGGCTTGCGAACGGCGCAGGATGGCGCGGATACGCGCCGTCAGTTCGCGCGGCGTGCACGGTTTCGTCACGTAATCGTCGGCGCCCAGCTCCAGCCCCACGATGCGGTCCGTATCGTCGCCGCGCGCCGTCAGCATCAAGATGGGCAGGCTACTGCCGGCGCGGATGCGGCGCAGGGTTTCCAGGCCATTCATGCGCGGCATCATGACGTCGAGGATGGCGATGGCATACAGACCCGTCAGCGCTTCGGCCGCACCGCTTTCGCCGTCATGCACGGCACGGGCGTCAAAACCTTCCTGCGTCAGGTATTCCTGGAACATGCCGACCAGTTCCACGTCGTCATCGATTAACAAAACCTTGCTCATGCCTGTGCTTTTTCGGGTGAATATCGCCCGATGATAGCAGTCAAAGGGCGCCGTTCAGGGCGTTTTTACCCGCTTTTACATACGTCCACTTACATTTGCGCACCTTCCTTTACACGCTTTTACGCGGCCCTAACGTTGCTTTACACGCCAGACGCCGACAATCAGGGTTGATCGCCACGAAAGGAAAGCCCGATGAAATACCTGAGTATCGCCGTATCCCTGTTGCTGTTGTCCGCCTGCAGCATGCCGCTGCTGGCGCTGGCCCAGCAAGATTCTGCACCGGACGGCCCGCTAGCGCGCGCCATGGAAGGGCCGCCGCCCGGCTTTGGCCACGCGCCAGGCTTGCCGCCATTCCTGCATGGTATCGATTTGAGTGAAGCGCAGCAGGACAAGGTTTTCGCGGCCACCTACGCCCAGGCGCCCTTGCTGCGGGAACAGGAAAAGATTGCCTTCAAGGCCCATGCGCAGCTGCGCGCGCTGGCCGGATCCAGCGCCTATGACGATGCGAAGGCCAGTGCGCTGGCGAACACGGCGGCGCAAGCCATGGCGACAATCAGCTTGCAGCAGGCGCGGCTGGAACAGCAATTGCTGGCCGTGCTGACGCCGGAACAGCGCAAACAGGCGCAGCAGCGGCGCGACAGCCGCCCCGGCCCGCGCGGCGCCCAATAAGCACAGGAGATTAACCATGAGCATCAGTGCCTTGAGTTCGACCAACGCCGCCAGCCAGCTGAGTGCGTTCAGCCGCCTGGGCGGCAGCGGCAGTTCCAGCAGTACCAGCAGCGTGGGCGGCACGCGGCCGCAAAAGCCTGACGATGGTGCGTTTCTCGACGCCATTTCCAGTGCCTTGTCATCGATCGGCGTGACGGTCGATACCAGCGATACGGCCACGTCTGAAAGTGGCGCCAGCAGCGACGTGGGCCAGGCGCTGGGCGCCTTCCTGCACCAGTTGATGGGCAGCCTGCATGCGCAGAGCGGCGGCAGCGCCGGCGGGCAAGAGGAGGGCGGCGAACCGTCTTCGGGACCGCCGCCCGGCGGTGGCGCGCGCGCTGGCGGCCCCGGCAATATCGAGTCCGATTTGCAAAGCCTGCTGCAAAAACTCTCCACGTCCAGCAGCGACAGTGGCAGCAGCGACGGCAGGGACAGCAGCGTGGCGGACTTGCAGTCCAGCTTTGCCAGCCTGCTCAGCGTGCTGGGCGGCGATGAGGGCAGCACGAGCACCAGCAGCAGTAGCAAATTGAGCAGTTTCTTGCAGGCGCTGTCGGGCAGCCTGGGCGCGGCGAGTGCGGGCGGCAGCCTGTCCGCCAGCGGCAACCTGGTCAATACAACGGCCTGAACCATGGAACGCAAGCTCGCCCTGGCCGCCAGGAAGGCGCTCTCGCGACATGCGACACAGGCGTTGTACCTGTGCGCCAGCCTGAGTCCCGCCTTGGCGGGCTTGCCCCACTTGATGGAGTATGTATGGACTTATATGATCACGGCCTGGCATCCGACCTCGAAATGATGCGGCGACAGGCGGCCGAGCGGCGGCAAGTCCTGCGCTGGCTGCTGGCCGGCGCCGCCACCGTGCCGTTGATGAGTTGCGGTGGCGGGTCGGACGCCAGCAGCACCGCCGCGAGCAGCGGCGCCAGCACCGGCACATCCGGTACGGCTACGGACGCGACGCCGGCCACGGGCGCCTGCACGGTGATCCCCGAAGAAACGGGCGGGCCGTATCCGGCCGATGGCACGAATACGAATGGCGGCAGCATCATCAACGTGCTGAACCAGTCGGGCGTCGTGCGCAGCGATATCCGCGCCAGTTTTAATGGCGCCACCGGCGTGGCGGCAGGCGTGCCGCTCACCATCAAGTTGCAGCTGCTCAACGCCAGCGGCAGCTGCGCCAGCCTGGCCGGCTACGCCGTTTATCTATGGCATTGCGACCGCGAAGGCCTGTATTCGCTGTATTCGAGCGGCGTGACGGCACAAAATTATTTGCGCGGCGTGCAGGAAACGGACAGCGCTGGCAACGTCGGCTTCACGACCATCTTTCCCGGCTGCTACGCGGGACGCATGCCGCACGTACACTTCGAGGTCTATCCCAGCCTGGCCAAGGCGGCCAGCGCCGCGAACCGCCTCAAGACCTCGCAGTTCACCTTCCCGATGGCAACGTTAAACGAGGCCTACACGGCCAGCGGCTACACGGCCAGCGTGCGCAACCTGGCGCAGATCAGCTATGCCACCGACAATGTCTTCCGCGACGGCACCAGCCTGCAGATGGCCACGGTGACGGGTAATGCCACCGATGGTTATGTGGTGACCTTGACGGTGGCCGTGAACGGTTAGCTTGCCGTCATGAAACCCAGGTCGCGCCGGCTGAAGTTGCCGATATTCGGGAACACGTCGGCCAGCTGGCTGTCGGCCACGCCGAACCACTTGGCCAAGGTGGCGCCGTACTGGTCGACGGAGGTGGTTGGCAGCAGGGCGCCGGAACCCACGTCCAGCGCATGGCCCAGGCCCGTGACGGGGAAGGTGCCGTAGATGTCGCGGCCCTTCACGGCGCCGCCCACGACAAAGTGGTGCGCACCCCAGCCGTGATCCGTGCCGTCGCCATTGCTGCTGAAGGTGCGGCCGAAGTCCGACGCCGTAAACGTCGTCACCTGGCGCCGCACGTCGGCGCCCTGCAGGGCCGCCAGGGTTGCGTCGAAGTACGCCAGCGCATGGGCCAGGCGGGCCATCAGGTCGCCATGCAGTTCCTTTTGGCGGTCATGCGTGTCGAAACTGCCCAGGGTTACATAAAACACTTGCCGTTTCGCCCCCAGGGGGCCGCGTCCGCCGATGATGCGCGCCACCGTTTGCAATTGCACGGCCAGCTGGTTGACGCCGGACGCGCCCGTGTTCGGGTTGACATAGGGCGGGGGATTGGGCACGCCGCCCGCGCCGGCTGCCAGCATGGCGCCGCTGAGGATGCTCTGGCTGGAAATGGCGCGCTGCGCGACTGCCACGTGTTCCTGTTCGATCAGGTCGCTGCCCGCATCGTTGATGATGGCTTGCAGTGCGCTCGCGCCGCCCGTGCTGCCATACAGGTTGCCGCTCAGGCCACGGATGGGCACAGCGCCTGCCTGGCCCACCTGGAACTGGCGCACCTGGCGCCCGCTGAGGAAGACGGTGTTGCCCGCAGCGGAAATGGCCGTGAACATGGCATTCGTATTGAGCGAGCCGGCCACGTCGGCCACCCGGCCGCCCCAGCCCACGCTGGCCCCTTCCGGCGAACCCGATTGCCACGTCGATTGCTGGTCGTTGTGCGAGAACAGCTTGGGTGGCAAGGCCACGCTGCCCGCCTTGTATTGCGCCAGGGTGGCGGGCTGGATCAGGGTGCCCACATTGGCCACGATGGCGGCGCGGCCATTATCGAACAGGTCTTTCAGCGGCGCCAGTTGGGGGTGCAGGGCGAAGGCGCGGCCGGTTTGCACGGTAGCGGGCACGACTGGCAAGACGCCGCCCGTCTCGCCCACGCCGGGCAGATGGATGGAATCGGCGCCGCCCGTGTTGCGCAGGCGCGAGTATTCATTCCATGACGTGGGATCGGTGGCCAGCACCGTGTTGAAGGCGTCGTTGCCGCCTGCCATGAACAGGCAGACCATGGCCTTGTAGTCGTCGGCCGATTGCGCGGCGGCGTTACCCATGGCGGCCAGGTTCATGGCGAAGGGGGTGGCCGTGGTGCCGGCCAGGCTCAGCATGGAACCGAGGAAGCGGCGGCGGGAAAATGGGAAGTTTTGCATGTGATCGCTCTTACTTTTGTACCAGGTAGGCCGGCGAGGCCATGGTCAGGAAAATGGCCAGCTTGACGCGGCGGGCCTGGGCGGTGGCTACCTGTGTGGCATTGTTGGCCGTGGCTGCGGGGATGCTGATGCCATTGACGGCGGTCAGGATTTGGCCGCGCAGCCTGGCGGGCATGCTGCCATGCATCATGAGCAGGTCGACGCGGTCGAGCAGGGCGCCCGTGTCGCTGGCCAGCGCCAGTTCGCGCGTGTAGTCGGGCTTGACCTCATTGCCCTCGCCCACACCGCTATTGATGGCTTCTTGCATGAAGTTCAGGTAGCCCGTCACCGACGGTTCAGCCGTGATTTGCAGTTCCGGCGCCACCAGGCCCGCGCTGGCAAGGGCGGAGTTGGGCGGCGTATAGGCGGGGCGGAAAAAACTGAAGACGGAAGACGGATTCAAGGGACTCTGTCCCAGGCCGCTCAAAGGATCGTCGAGGTAATAGAGGCTGTAGCTGCCGCCGGCCGGCTTGGCGTTGAAGGCGCGCATCCAGCCAGCCAGGCGCAGCAGTGGCTCGCGCAGCTTGCCTGTGCGCAAAGTGGTGCCGCTTGGGGCCAGCGCCTCCGGGTCGAGCAGCACGGCACGAATCACGGCTTGCATGTCGCCGCGCACGCCACTGCCATTGTTGGCAAACGAGGCGGCAACGCGGCCCACGTAGGCGGGGCTGGGATTGCTGCTGACCAGGCGCTGGATCAGCTGGCGGGCAAAGAACGGTCCCGTATTGGGATGATTGAACAGGGTATCGAGCGCCAGTTTCAGGTCGGCCTGACCGCTGCTGGCGCCGGAGATGCTCTGGCCCAGGAAACGCTTGTCGCCGCTGGAATGATAGGCCGCGTAGTTCTGCATCGGCTTCCAGTCGCGGTCGGGATCGGTCGTCTCGCCATAGAAGCGCGTGGCGCTCTGGTCCGGGCCGGCCCAGCTCCAGCCCGTAAAGACGCGAGCCAGGCCCGCCACGTCGTCGCGCGTGTAGGTGTCGATGGGCTTGCCACCGGACAGTTTCAGGCTGCCGTCCGGATTCAGCTGGTACAAGCCTATGGTAAACAGTTGCATCACTTCGCGGGCGAAGTTTTCATCGGGCGTGCGCGTCGCCGATTCCTTCTGGTTGCGCAGGTGGGACAGGTACAGTCCCATCATCGGATGCAGGGCCACGCCTTGCAGCAGGTCACGGAAGTTGCCAAAAGCATGCTGGCCCAACATGTCGTAGTAACTGGCCACGCCACGCACCTGCGGCCGCACGGACTCATTCTGCATGGAAATAACGAAAATCTCGGACAGGGCAAAGGCCATGCGCTGGCGCAATTGATCCTCGCCGCGGATGCCCTGCTGCCAGAAGGTTTCATACACTCCCGTAAAACCCACTTGTTGCCCGCCGGCGGCCTGCGCTGCCAGCATGGCGTCGATATATTTTCGATGCAAGGTTTGTGGCTTGGAAAACTGCGCACGGAACCAGGCGTCGCTATCGCTGGCGGCCAGCGCGTCGATGGCCGCCATGTCCGGTCCGAACGTGGCGCGGCCCAGGAAGCGCGACGCTTCCTGGCGCGTAAAGGTCGCTGTCTGGCCGGCCGGGGGCGTGGTCAGGGGTGGTGGCGGAATGGTGTCGCCAGGCGCGGCCGTACCGGGGGCTTGCGGATCGCCGGGGGCGGTGGTCGCTGGCGGCACGACCGAGACGTCCGGATTCTGGGTGGAGCCGGTCTTGCTGTCGCCGCCACCGCCGCAGGCGGTAAGCAGGCTGAACAAGGTAATGGCCAGCAAACGGCGCAAAGTAGGGTCAGTCATTTAGTTTCTTTCAGGCAATCAATTCTGGCCCGTTAATTGTAGGGCTTGCTTACCAGAATCCTGTTTCCAATTAACTATTTGTGTGTTGGCTACGTTTGTTTTTTTGCCATACTTTTGCATGGCGTTGCTGGTGTTTTCGGTGAGGTAGCGCGAAGTTTATTTTTTAGAAATGGAAAATATTTTTTACCGGTCACGGGGACTGTGGCGGATAGGCGACGTAATCATTCCTGGCAATTAAGCTTGTTTTAACGATTATCTTGACAACAAAACCCGCTACGCCGGAAACGATGGTTTTTACGTCATCGGAGAAACGCCGTCCGCCTGTCTTTCCGCGGAGCGCGCGGTGGCCTGAAATGCAAAACGCCGCCTGATTTACATCAGACGGCGTCCGTGACCGCGGTTCAAGGAAGGGCGATGTTTTTAGACGTTTTCGTCCAGTTTCACACAGTCAACAAAATAGCCACGCTTGCCATCGACTTCGCGTTTCACGAGACCGTGCACATCCGTCTCGAAGCCGGGGAAGCGCTCGTTGAAGTCGCGCGCGAAGCGCAGATAGTCGACGATAGTCTTGTTGAAGCGCTCGCCCGGGATCAAGAGCGGAATGCCCGGTGGATACGGCGTCAGCAGGATGGACGTGATACGGCCTTCCAGTTCGTCGATGGCCACGCGCTCGATTTCGCGGTGCGCCATCTTGGCGAACGCGTCCGACGGCTTCATGGCCGGGATCATGTCCGACAGGTACATTTCCGTCGTCAGGCGCGCCACATCGTATGCCTTGTAGAAGTCGTGGATTTGCTGGCACAGGTCGCGCAAGCCCATTTTTTCGTAACGTGGGTTGGCCGCCGCGAATTCCGGCAGGATGCGCCACATCGGCTGGTTCTTGTCGTAGTCGTCCTTGAATTGCTGCAAGGCCGTCAACAGGGTATTCCAGCGGCCCTTGGTGATGCCGATGGTAAACATGATGAAGAACGAGTACAGGCCGCATTTTTCAATGATGACGCCGTGCTCGGCCAGGTACTTGGTGACGATGGACGCGGGGATGCCCGTGTCGCCGAACTGGCCGTCCAGCGACAGGCCCGGGTTGACGATGGTCGCCTTGATCGGGTCGAGCATATTGAAGCCGGGAGCCAGGTCGCCGAAGCCGTGCCAGTCATCTTCGGCGCGTATCATCCAGTCTTCCTGCTGGCCCATGCCTTCGTCGTTGAAGCTGGCCGGACCCCATACCTGGAACCACCAGTCCTGGCCCCATTCCTGGTCGATCTTCTTCATGGCGCGGCGGAAATCAAGCGCTTCCATGATCGATTCTTCCACCAGGGCCGTACCGCCCGGCGCTTCCATCATGGCCGCGGCCACGTCGCAGGAGGCGATGATCGAGTATTGCGGCGAGGTCGAGGTGTGCATCAGGTAAGCCTCGTTGAAGGCGTCCTGGTCCAGTTTGACCGTATCCGATTCGCGCACGAGGATTTGCGAGGCCTGCGACAGGCCTGCCAGCAATTTGTGCGTGGACTGGGTCGAGAAGATCATCGATTCCTTGGCGCGCGGACGGTCCTTGCCGATGGCGTGCATATTCTTGTAGAAATCGTGGAAGGTGGCGTGCGGCAGCCATGCTTCATCGAAGTGCAGGGTGTCGATCTTGCCGTCCAGCATTTCACGCAAGGTTTCCACGTTGTAAATCACGCCATCGTAGGTCGATTGCGTGATGGTCAGGATGCGTGGTTTCTTGTTCTTCGCTTCGCGCGCGAACGGATTCGCCTCGATCTTGCGGGCAATGCTTTCCGGCGTGAATTCATGCAGCGGAATAGGACCGATGATGCCCAAGTGATTGCGCGTCGGCATCAGGAACACGGGAATGGCGCCGCACATGATGATCGAATGCAAGATCGACTTGTGGCAGTTGCGGTCGACGACGACGATGTCGCCTGGCGCCACGGTCGAGTGCCACACCATCTTGTTCGAGGTCGACGTGCCGTTGGTAACGAAATAGCAATGGTCGGCATTGAAGATGCGCGCCGCATTGCGCTCCGACGCGGCGACAGGACCCGTATGGTCGAGCAGCTGGCCCAGTTCCTCGACGGCGTTGCAGACGTCGGCGCGCAGCATGTTTTCACCGAAGAACTGGTGGAACATCTGGCCGATCGGCGACTTCAGGAACGCCACGCCGCCCGAGTGGCCGGGGCAGTGCCACGAGTAGGAGCCATCGTTGGCGTAGTGCACCAGCGCGCGGAAGAACGGCGGCGACAGGCCATCGAGGTAGGATTTCGCTTCGCGGATGATGTGGCGCGCGACGAATTCCGGTGTATCTTCGAACATGTGGATGAAACCATGCAGTTCGCGCAGGATATCGTTGGGGATGTGGCGCGAAGTGCGCGTTTCGCCATACAGATAAATAGGGATGTCGGCGTTTTTGTAGCGGATTTCCTCGACGAAAGCGCGCAGCGATTTCAAGGCGTGATCGGTTTCCTCGATGGAACCGGCGCCGAATTCTTCATCGTCGATCGACAGCACGAAGGCTGACGCGCGCGATTGTTGCTGGGCAAATTGCGACAAATCGCCGTAGCTGGTCACGCCCAGCACTTCCATGCCTTCTTTTTCCATTGCGGCGGCAAGGGCGCGAATGCCCAGGCCGGACGTATTTTCAGAACGGAAATCCTCGTCAATGATGACGATGGGGAAACGAAATTTCATGCATGTCTCCAAAAAAGCAAGCCGCCCCTGACATAATGAAGGGGCGGACTAGGGCGCGACTTCAGGCGGTGGTACAACCCGGTAGCCACAGAAAAAAAATAAGAACGGGATTCTCGCAGAAATGCGGCATCTGCGGGAAAAAAATATCGCAGCTAAGCGTCACAAGCCTGCGCTAGCGTGACGCAAAGGTGTGACAGGGGTATTACAGCAATATTCTGGCTATCAGTATCACCTTATCAGGCTTTGCGTTGCAGCGTGACAAAGGCGTAAGGCAGGCCGGTTTTCTCCGAAACATGCGCTACGCGCGCGGTTTCTTGCCACACAGCATGGTCAACGGCGGGGAAAAAGGCGTCGCAGTCAAACGTCTGGCCGATTTCCGTGATGATCAAGCGTTGCGCCAGGGCTAGTGATTGCTTGTAGATTTCGGCGCCGCCGATGACATAGCCTTCGGCGCCGTCCAGCAGGGCGATGGCTGCTTCCACCGACGACACCGCTTCCACGCCCTCATGGCGCCAGTCCGGATTGCGCGTGATGACGATGTTGCGGCGGTTCGGCAACGGACGGCCGATGGAATCGAAGGTCTTGCGGCCCATGAGGATGGGGTGGCCCGTCGTCAGGCGCTTGAAATGCGCGAGGTCTTCCGGCAGTTTCCACGGCAGGGTGTTGTCGATGCCGATGCCGCCTTGCTGGTCGGTCGCGACGATGATGGTCAAATGGCTCATTGGTTCTGTGAAAAAGGTGGGGGCGAGGCCCGATGCCCGTCATTATCGTTGAAATTGCCTGCAGCCTCCAGATGCGCACGCATGGCTTGCGCCAGCGCGCCCGGTGCTTCCAGCGGAATCATGTGGCCTGTGTTGTCTTTTAATAAGTGCAGGGTGGCTTGCGGCAGGCGGGCCGCCATGGCGCGCAGATCGTCGGGATCGACGAGCTTGTCGTCTTCGGCGCCCACGATCAGCACGGGAAAATCGAGCTCCGGCAAGCGCGCCATCAGGTCGGGACGGGCGATGGTGGTGATGAATTGCGCCAGCAGTACGTCCTTGCCCAGGTCCAGGCCCATCTGCTGGATCAGTCCCGTGATGGCGACATCGCCCAGGTGCGACGGGTGCAGCAGTTCGCGCAGGCGCTGGCGCGTGATGCCCGCATAGGCATTGCGCTCGAGCATGGCGACGATGCGCTGGCGCGCTTCGACTTCCGTCGGCAGCAAACCTTTGGCGGAATTGGCGATCAAAGTCAGGGACTTCACGCGCCGCGGGTGCGCCAGCGCGTGTTCAAGCGCCAGGTAGGCGCCCAGCGAAAAACCCACCAGATGGGTTTGCGGCGCGCTGTGGCTGGCGATCATCTCCTGCATCTGCAGGCGCGTGCGCGCCTGGTACAGGGGCACGTGCTGTAGCTGAAAGGCGTCGCCCAAGGCAGGCGCCAGGCGCGACCACAGGCGCTCGTCGCACAGGGTGCCAGGAATACAGTCGAGTCGTATCTTGGTATTGGTCAAGGACAAACCTGGATGAGGGTGAAAATTCTTATCGAGCGGCATTATCCGTCATTTTGCGCATCCGGGCAGTGGCACCGTCTCCCCGTATGGCATTATTTTCAATAGTGCGCGGTTGGCAAGCGGGAACTTTATGGTAGGCTCATGGCTCATCAAGCCGGCGTGCCGGCGACGTGACCTGAAACACCGAATGCAACCCCCACATTAAAGAGGAATTACCATGGCGATCAGTTTGCAAAAAGGCGGCAATGTCAACCTGAGCAAGGAAGCTCCTGGCTTGAAGAAAATCGTGATTGGCCTGGGCTGGGACCCGCGCGCCACCGATGGCGCCGCATTCGACCTGGACGGCAGCGCCTTCCTGCTCAAAACGGATGGCAAGGCCCGTTCCGATGCCGATTTCATTTTTTACAACAACCTGAAGTCTGCTGACGGCTCCATCGTCCACGCAGGCGACAACACCACGGGCGGCGGCGATGGCGATGACGAGAAAGTTGCCGTCGACCTGGCCAACGTGCCTGCCGACATCGACAAGATCGCCGTGGCCGTCACCATCCACGATGCGGAAAACCGCAAGCAAAACTTCGGCATGGTCGGCAAGGCCTATATCCGCTGCCTGAACGGCGACAACGGCGCGGAAATCGCCCGCTACGACCTGTCGGAAGACGGCTCGACGGAAGCGGCCATGATCTTCGGCGAAATCTACCGCGCCGGCAGCGAATGGAAATTCAAGGCCATCGGCCAAGGTTTCAAGGGCGGCCTGGGTCCTCTGGCCCGTTCTTTTGGTATTAATGCTTAAAAAGCATGTTGACGCCTGAAAGGGCGTACCTTTGCCGGGCGGCCACGCTGCCCGGTTTTGCTTCTCCTTTGCACCTCCCTCTTATCTACCTGACTCCATGGAAAACCTGATCAAGGGGCAGCGCCTGGCGCTGTCCGGCCTCGTCACGGGCAATATTGTGCAACTGGGGCTCGCCAGCGCCGGCGTGCCGTTGGACTTTGCCTGTTTCGGCCTCGACGCCAACGGCAAACTGTCCGACGACCGCTACATGACTTTCTTTAACCAGCCGCGCACGCCGTGCGGCGGCGTGGAAGCCTCGTCGCCGTCCGGCGATGCGGTCGGGTTCAGCTATCAGCTCGACCGTTTGCCTGCCTCCATCGAGCGCCTGGTCGTCACGGCCGCCATCGATGGCGCGACCACGATGGCGCAGTTGCGCAGCGGCTATCTGCGCCTGCTCGACGGCGGGCGCGAGCTGGCCCGCTACACGTATGCGGGTGCTGATTTTGCGCAAGAAAAAGCCGTCATGCTGGGCGAGTTCTACCGCAAGGACGGGAGCTGGCGCTTCATGGCCGTGGGCCAGGGTTTCAATGGCGGCCTGGACGCGCTGGTCGCCCATTTCGGCGGCGAAGTGGCGCAGGCGGCCCCTGAAGCTGTGGCACCCAAGATTTCCCTGTCGAAAATCTCGCTAACCAAGGCGGGCCAGACGCACAAGGTATCGCTGGAAAAGGGCGCGGGCGCGCCGAGCAAGCTCACCGTCAAGGCCACCTGGGTCGATAACGGCGATGGCGACGACGATAACGACGACCTCGATTTAAGAGTCGGCATCCTCTTGCCGAATGGCCAGATGCGCTTCATCCAGGCGCCTGATACGCCCGGCAACTTTGACGTCATGCCCTTCGTGCGCCATCTGGGCGACGTGGCGGGCGCAGCGGGCAAGGAACCGGCCACGGAAACGGTGGAAGTCAATCCCGCGCTGGCGCAACATTACGGCGGCACGGTGGGCCTCGTCTTCAGCGTGTATTCGGCGCTGGCCAACGGCGCCGTCTCGGTCGCTTCCATGCGGCCGAAAATGGTCATGCAATACGGCGAGCAGATCGTCGAGTGCGCGTTCGACTTCCGTCTGTCCAAGGCGGCCGAGGACGATTCCGTCTACACCTATGTGATCGGCATGGCGCGCATCACGCCGGACAGCATCATTCTGGAGCCTTCGGGCAAGACATCGGAGCCGGGCAGCGAAGCGACGCCGTGGCTGAGCTGGCAGGGCGAGAACCTGCAACTGGCCTTCAACGGTCCCGTCGTCTTCAAGGGTGAGGACAAGGAAGATGAAGATGATTTCAATGCGGACAATCCGCGCCGCTATATCGCCTAGGAGGCACGGATGGAAACTTTGAACAAGGGTCAGCGCTTGCCGCTGGCCAATCTCGTTCCCGATGGCGTGCTGCAGATCGGCGTGGCCGCGCAGGGGCTGGCGCTCGACGTCGCCTGTTTCGGCCTCGACGCCCAGGGCAAACTGTCCGACGAGCGCTACATGACCTTTTTCAACCAGCCGCGCACGCCGTGCGGCGGCGTGGAAGCGCGGGTTGGCAGCGGTGGCGACATGGCCGAGTTTGCCTTGCAATTGGCGCGCTTGCCGGCCAATATCGACCGCCTCGTCGTGACGGCGTCCATCGATGGCGGCGGCGTGATGTCGCAGTTGCAAGCTGGCCACGTGCGTCTGCAGGCGGGTGGGCGCGAACTGGCCCGCTTTGCCTTTGCTGGTAGTGATTTCGCACAGGAAAAAGCCGTCATGCTGGCCGAGTTGTACCGCAAGGATGGCGGCTGGCGCTGCATGGCCGTGGGACAAGGTTTCAATGGGGGACTCGACGCGCTGGTGCGCCACTTCGGTGGCGAAGTCGACCAGGCTGCGCCGACCGCTCCTGCGGCGGCCCCGGCGGCTTCGGCCGTCATGCAGGCGAAGATCAACCTGGAAAAGCGCGTTGAACGCGAAGCGCCGCAACTGGTCAGCCTGGTCAAGCAGGCGGGCGTGTCCCTGCAAAAAGTGGGCTTATCCGACCACCGCGCCAAGGTCTGTTTATGCCTGGACATTTCCGGCTCCATGGGACGGCTGTATAAAGAGGGGCTGGTGCAGCGCTTTGCCGAACGCATCCTGGCTTTGGGCTGCAAGTTCGACGACGATGGCGAGATCGATGTTTTCCTGTTCGGCAAGAACGTTCACCATCCGGCGCCCATGGCCTTGAGCAACTGCAATAGCTACGTGGGCCAGGCCATACAGCGCCATCCGCTGGAAGGCGATACGCGCTATGGTGCCGCCATGCAAGCGATCCGCGCGTTTTACTTCCCAGACGCGGCTGGCGGCGAGCGCACGCGGCCCGTCACGGCGGAATTACCCGTGTACGTCATGTTCGTTACCGATGGCGGCACGAGCGACCAGGCGACGACGGAGAAGCAGTTGCGCTGGGCCAGCAATGAGCCGATTTTCTGGCAATTCATGGGCATCGGCAAGGGACGCAAGTCGAAAAGCAAGTTCCTCGCCGCCTTTGCCGATTCCGACTTCCCGTTTCTGGAAAAGCTCGACGAATTGCAGGGACGCCTGGTGGACAACGCCAATTACTTTTCCGTCAGCTCCCCCGATGAGCACAGCGATGCGGAACTGTATGATTTATTGATGACGGAATATCCGGGTTGGCTGAAACTGGCGCGCGGCAAGGGCTTGCTGAGCTAGCGTAAAGGTAGCGCAAAGGTCAGCGGATGAGGTTGCGCGACCACAAGTGCAAGAGATTTGTAAATTGAAGTAAATAACAATGGTTCGCATTTGCTTTGCTCAATGGAGTCGTGGCATGCTTTCACTGTGCCCTGACATGTGCCCTCACGCCGCGGCGTAGTGCCTCATCCGTAGCGTCTCCATTATTTTTTAGCCAAATGCATAAACTCTTTTTTCATTGCCTGGCGGGTAGCAGCCTGCTGCTCGCCAGCGCCGCTGTCCAGGCGCAAACTGTCACCGGCGATACTGCCGTCAAGCCGGCGCCGGCCAAGGCGCCCACCGTCGATGCGCCGCCATCCGTCAGCGTCACGGCCGAACGTCCGACGGGCCGCATCGACCGGCAAGTCTACGACGTCAAGTCTGACGTGGGCAGCAGCAATGGCACGGCGGCAGATGCCTTGAACAATGTGCCGTCGGTGGCCGTCGACCCCGACGGTTCCGTGTCCTTGCGCGGCAGCAGCAATGTGCAGATATTGATCGATGGCAAACCATCGGCCATGCTGCAGGGCGATTCGCGCGGCGCTACGTTGAACGCCATGGCGGCCGACGATATTGAGTCCGTGGAAGTGATCAACAATCCCGGCGCCCAGTTCGGCAACGAAGCCGGTGGCGGCCCCATCCTGAACCTGGTGATGCGGCGCAACCGCAAGCCGGGCGGCTTTGCCACCGTCAACGCCAATGCGGGCATCGCGGGACGCTACAACAGTTCCGTGTCAGGCACTTATAATGAAGGGCCTTGGGGCTATCAGGGCGGCATCAATGTGCGCCACGATGGCCGCAATTCCGTGGGCGAGGTCAGTCGCGAGCGCCTGGAACGCGACACTGGTGCTTTCGCCCCCAGCAGCCAGCAGTCCAGCAACAATGGTTTGAATGACTCGCTGGGCTTGCACGGAACCGTCAATTACAACCTGAACGCCAACGACACACTGGCCGCCAGCGTGTCGTATAACGGACGCAGCAACGACCAGCGCTCGCTCGACCGCTATATCAACGGCGACAGCACGGGCAGCACCATCGGCGACTATGTTCGCAGCACCGTGCGCAATGGCGACAGTCGCAACTACAGCTGGGGGGCGCGCTACGACCACAAGGGTGAGTTGCCGGGCGAAACCCTCAAAATTGACTTGCGCGTGTCCTCGTCGACCAACGAGAGCGACAGCAATTACGCCAATACCTACACGGTCGCGCCCGTCAACGCCTTCGACAGCCGCGCGCGCCAGCACAGCGAGACGGGCAATCGCATCGTCGACTTCAGCGGCGACTACGAGCGTCCGCTGGCGGGCGGCACGGCCAAGCTTGGCTACAAGGTGGCCGATAACAAGAGCAGTTTCGACACCCTGTACACGGACATCAATCCGGGTAGCCTGGCGGAAACTGTCAACCCCATGCGCAGCAACCGTTTCGAACTCGACGAGCGCACCATCGCACTGTATGGCTCCTACCAGATGCGCTTGACCGAGCGCTGGGGCGCGCTGGCTGGCTTGCGCGCCGAATACACGGACTTGAACGTGCGCCAGATCACCAGCGGCATCGAGGCGAGCAACAATTACGTCAACTACATTCCCAGCCTGTTTGCCACCTATAAGGTCAGCGACGAAAGCAATGTGCGCTTCAGCTACGCGCACCGCATCCGCCGCCCGAATGCGGGCGACCTGAATCCGTACGTGGTCTACCGCGACGAGTTCAATGTGTCAGCCGGCAATCCCAAACTGAAGCCCACGCAGACGGACTCGTTCGAGATTGGTTATGAAACGAAGATCGCGGGCCTGGAAAGCAGCTTGCGCGCCTATCACCGGCGCGACACGGACGCCATCGTCGATTACCGTTACTTCATCAGCGATAATGTGCTGCTGACCACGCGGGAAAACGGCGAAGGCAGCCATTCGAGCGGCCTGGAGTTCAGCGTCAGCGGCAAGTTGACGCCATCGCTGACCCTGAACACGAGCGGCAATCTGGCGCGCAGCCAGCAAACCAGCTCGGATGACCTGGGCAACCGCAGCACGCGCACGGCGAATGCCCTCAGCGGCCGTGCGCGCTTGAACTACCAGTTCGATGCGGCGAACCAGCTGCAACTTGCCCTGCAAATGCAAGGCAAGATGCTGTCGGGACAGGGCTACCGCTCGCCGAACAATACGTTGAATGTGAGCTGGCGCCACACGGTGACGCCGCAGTTGAGCCTGGTCATGAATGTGACCGATGTGTTCAGCAGCAACAAGATGGAAACCGTCATCAACAGCGCTTCTCTGCGCGAGACGAGTACGCGGCGCTTCGATGGCCGCATGATTTATGTGGGGCTGTCGTACCGCCTCGGCGGCGCCACCTCGGCGGCGAAAGAGGGCGAACGGGAACCGCGCTTCGGTCCGCCGGGCGGACGCGGGCCAGGCGGACCCGGCCCGGGCGGACCGGGCGGCGAAGCAGGCTAGGCCGCCCGCGCGATTTCGTGCAGGAAGTCGATGAAATCGTCCGTATGGAGCTCGAAACGCCATCCGCCCGTGCCATGTTCGGCGCGGTACACGGGCAAGTCACCGTCGATGCTTCTTTCTTCCAGGTGCACGCAGTACGGGTCGCCGCCCGCATCGGCAATCACCACGAGCTTCGACTGCCAGCTCGCGATGTTGTGATGATGCACGGCATGGACGGAGTAGCCGTGCTGGGCCTTCACCAGCTGCGCCGCGCCGTACAGATGCAGGCCCTGGGGGAAGCGCTTGCCGTCGACATGCACGCGCAACGGCGAATACCATTGCAGGAAGCAGCGGTATATATCCGGCAAGACCCAGTGCGCGTCGATCTCGGCCATGTCCTTGGCGCTGGCGATGGTCAGCCAGTTCGACGGTTGCGCCAGGTCCTGTTCGTGCTGGCGCCGCAGCGCCAGTTTTCGCTCCAGCAAGGCGGCTGCTATTTCCAGGCGCGACAGCGGTTTGGCCAGCGTCTTATGCGTGGCGGGCGCCTTGTAGCCTGCACCGTCCGGGTAGCCGTCCGCTTGCCAGGCCAGCACGGCGTCCAGCCGTAGCTGCTCTGCCTTCCAGTGGCCGGGATCGGACGGCAAGCCCTGGTCAAACGGCTGGCGGCTGAATACGGCCAGGCTCTTGATCGCCTTGGCGCGCACTTCCAGGCTGGCGGCGCCGGACGTTGCCAGCGCCACCAGGGGAGCATACGCATCGACACCTGTACTTTTCAGCAAGCCATCCACGGCCCAGTACGCCAGTGTGGGCTGCTCCAATGCCCAGGCGAAAAAGGCCGCATGTTTGCTGCCTTCCACCAGATGCACGATATCGCTCATCAAAAAGGAGCGCCAGTGCAGCAGTTGCCCATCGCGCGCATACGCCATCAGGATATCGAGCACGGCCAGCCGCTCGTCCGCGGCATGCTTTTTCAGCAGGCGCTCTTTCAGCCGGGCGAACTTGCTGCCATCCGTTTCGTCAAACAGCTTGCGGTGCAGGGCTGCCAGCGGTGAGACCGCCATCAGACGGCCATCGCGGCCTTGATGGGCGCATGGTGTTCATAGCCTTCCAGCGAGAAATCCGACGGCTCGATCTTTTCCAGCCATTCCGGCTCGTACTTGCCCGTCTTGGCGTAGTCGGGCACGCGGTCGGAAATGACGAAACGGGGCGCCGGGAACGGCGTGCGCTTCAGCTGTTCTTCCACCATGTCGAGGTGGTTTTCATAGATGTGTGCGTCGCCAATGAAATAGGTGAACCAGCGCGGCGTGTAGCCCGTCAGGCGCGCCACCAGGTGCAGCAGGGCCGCGCCTTCGGCGATGTTGAAGGGCGTGCCCAGGCCGATATCGTTGCTGCGCACATATAAACACAGGGAAATTTCGCGCGTGCTGGCGTTCGGGATGAACTGGTACAGCAAATGGCAGGCGGGCAGGGCGACGGCGTCCAGCACGGCCGGGTTCCAGCCGTGGAACAGGATGCGCCGGCTGCCCGGGTTATTCATGATGGTGTCCAGGCATTCGCGCAACTGGTCGACGGCCTTGTACAGCAGCACTTTTTGCACGCCGTCTTCGACGATGGGGGCAACCAGCGTAAAACCGTTCGCTTGTGCGTCGGCAATCTGTGCCGGCTGGTCGGCGGCTAGCAGTTTATACGCGGGCCACTGGCGCCACTGCACGCCGTACACAGGCCCCAGGTCGTCCTCGCCTTCGCGGTAAGGGTTGGCCAGCCATTGCGCGTTTTCATTGGCGTTCTGGTCCCACACCTTGCAGCCCAGCGCGCGGAATTCGGCCGCGTTGCGCGAAGCGCGCAGGAAGGCGCATAATTCGCCGATCACGGATTTGAAAGCCAGTTTCTTGGTCGTCACGGCAGGGAAATTGCCGTTGGCCAAGTCGAAACGCATCATGGCGCCCGGCACGCTCAGGGTGCGGATGCCCGTGCGGTTGTCTTGCCAGCTGCCTGTTTCGAGCACGGTCTTGATCAAATCTTGATATTGCTGCATGTATTTCTCCAACGGTAAGGATAGTGATTGTAACGCAGGCGCGACAGGCGGGCTGCGGCCCACACACATAATTACGCTGCTGGCTTACCTGCAAACATGACTCTGTGGTAATTTGTGTGTCCTTGAAGAAATACACAGAAACGGCAGATGCTGCACCATGTTCTTGCGACAATTTGTAAATAATAATAACGCCGCCGTGGTGGAGATGAGCAGGGCCGATTTTCTCAAGGCCAACCTGCGCCTGATCCTGGCCTGGCCCCTGCTGGGACTTATCCTGTGCGCCGTGCTGTGGACGGCCACCTTGCTCCAGCTGGAGGCGGAAAAGAAGGTGGCGCAGCAGCAGGCGCTCGACAGCGTGTCATCGCTGTCGAAAGCGTATGGCCAGTATCTGCTGCGCACCCTGGAGCAGATGGACCAGCTGACCTTGCAGCTCAAGTATGAGTGGGAAAATTCGCGCGGCCACTTGCGTCTCGACCAATTGAAGACGCAGGGCATGTATGCCTTGCCGCAATTTGCCATCGTTGCCATCCTCGACCGCAAGGGCCATCCCGTGACGGCCACGGCGCCGCTGCAGCGCCTGCGGGTCAACGAGCGCAGCGATTTCCTGCTGCGCCATTGGCGCAGCAATTCCAGTGCGCTGCGCATCGCGCTGGGAAGGGCCAATGCGGCCAATGCAGCCAGCGAGGCCACGGCGTCGGGCGCCGATGAAAGCCTCGTGCATTTCACGCGCCGGCTGGAAGACGTGGATGGTAATTTTGACGGCGTGCTGCTCATCTCCATCCATTCCAGCTATTTTTCCGAATTCTACAACAGCGTCAGTTTCGGCAAGTTCGGCATGTCGGCCATGGTGGGCGAGGAGGGCGAGCTGTTCAGCACGCGCCTCGGCTCGCGCGTGCTGCCCGTGCAGAGCGGCCAGGGCACGCCGTTTCTCGATACCAGCTTCCTGGAATCGGAGAGCGGCGCCATGCATTCGGGCGGCAGGATCGCTTTTTCCGACAAGCAAAGCCGCTATGTGGGCTGGCAGGCCCTGAAAGCCTATCCGTTTACGGCCGTGGTCGGACTGTCGGATGGCGAAATGCTGCACCCCTACGAGGAAACGCGCACCATTTATATCGGCATCGCCCTGGCCGTCACCGTGCTGCTGCTGGCCTTTGCCGCCGTCGCCACCGTGCTGTCGTTGCGCCTGGCGTGGCGCCACCACCAGTCCGAAGGCGTGCGCAATGCCTACCGCATGGCTACCGAAGGCACGAGCGACGGCTTTTACATCATTGCCGCCCTGCGCGGCGAGGATGGCAGCATTCTCGATTTTGAGATCGTCGACTGCAACGAGCCGGGCGCTGGCTACTTTGGCGTGCGCCGCGAACAGCTGCTGGGCATGCGCTTGCAGTCGCGCGCCCACGAGCCGTATTTCCGCGACCTGATCCATAATTACCGGGCCGCCATGGTCTCCGGTTTTTCCGAGGAAGAGATCGAGCTGCCGGAAGGTAACCCCTTCAAGCTGCGCTGGATACGCCGGCGCCTGGTGCGTAGCGGAGACCGTCTGGCCGTCACCCTGCAAGACATCAGCACGGCCAAGGAGCACGAGCGCGATTTGCGCCGCCTGGCCAATGAAGATGGCTTGACGGGCTTGCCCAACCGCTACTGGCTGCAGCAATTCCTGCCCGGCGCCCTGGGGCGCGCCGCCATCGCGCGGCAGATGCTGGCGCTGCTGTTCATCGATCTCGACGGCTTCAAGGATATCAATGACACGCAGGGCCACGCCGAGGGCGACAAGGTGCTGCGCGCCGCCTCGCTGCGCCTGAAGGCCGTGCTGCGGCCGGGCGACCACGTGGTGCGCCTGGGCGGCGACGAATTCGTCGTCGTGCTCGACCCCGTGGAGGACGACAGTCGCGCCGAACAGGTGGCGCAGCGCATCGCCATCGCCTTCGACGAACCGTTTTACCTGGGCACCGAGCGCCACAAGATGGGCGCCTCGATCGGCATCAGCCTGTATCCGCGCGATGGGGCCGAGACGGAAGTGCTGCTGAAGAACGCCGATATCGCCATGTACGCCGTGAAGGTGGCGGGCAAAGGTCATCACCGCTTCTTCCAGCCGGAATTGTTCGAAACCATCCGCAACCGCCGCGAACTGGAGCAAAGCCTGGTGGCGGCGCTGGAGCAGGACCAGTTTCTCGTCGTCTACCAGCCGCGCGTCGACGCCATGAGCGGGCAGCTGTGCAGCATGGAAGCGCTGGTGCGCTGGCACCATCCGCAGCACGGCATGGTGCCGCCGCTGGAATTCATTCCCGTGGCCGAAAGCAGCGGCCTGATTTCGCAGCTGGGCGAAGTCGTCATCGAGAAGGTATGCCTGCAGATGGCGCGCTGGCAGGCCAGCGGACTGGAACTGGTACCCGTTTCCATCAACGTCTCGGCGCGCCAGTTCGGCCGTGGCGACGTGCACCAGGTGCTGGCGTCGGCGCTGACGCGCCACCGCATCGATGCGCGGCTGATCGAGGTGGAAATCACGGAATCGGCCATGATGGATGAACAGAACCGCGCCGTGGAGCAGTTGTCTGCCATCCGCGCGCTGGGCGTGCGCCTGCTGGTCGACGATTTCGGCACCGGCTATTCCTCGCTGTCGCAGCTGCAGAAGTTCGCCATGGATGGCTTGAAGATCGACCGCGCCTTCACCATGGAGCTGGGCCGTTCGGAGCAGGGCGAAGTGTTCGTGCGTGCCATCCTGTCGATGGCGCATGCGCTGGGCATGAGCGTGGTGGCCGAAGGGGTGGAGACGCGCGAGCAGCTTGACATCCTGCGCGCCCTGCAATGCAACGAGGTGCAGGGCTATTTCATCTCGCGCCCCGTACCCGCCGAACAGATGCTGTCGCTGATGCATCAACGCTTTCTGATACCGCTTCCAGCCCCTGCGTTGACATCGTAGAACGTCGCGATAGGCGAGGAAAACAACGCTGTTTCATAAAAAGAGCGAACGTTCGCTTTTTTCTAAAAAATATTATATGCTTCGCTCATGCCGTCAGTGAATTGGAGTTCACGGCGGCAAGAAAAGTGCAAGACGGGGCAGCTTGAGATGCCCACGATAGTGTGCCGAAGACAATTTCATATAATAAAGAGAGACTAACTTGAAACATAAATATCTGCCCCTCCTGATCGTTGCCGCGTTCGCCGGCATTTCCTCCACCGCACAAGCATCGGGCTACCGTTTCGGCTCGCAAAGCGTTTCCGCCCAGGGCACGGCCGATGCCAGCGGCGCCGAAGCGGGCGACGCGTCGACCATTTTCTACAACCCGGCCGGCCTGTCGCGCCTGGAAGGCACGCAGTTTGTTGGCGGCGGCACTTTGGTGGTACCGCATTCGACCTACACGGATGCGGGTTCGAAGCCGTTCTACCCCGGCAATCGCGCGCCTTTCAGCGCCACCAAGGACTATGCGCCGGACGCCGTATTTGCGCCTGCGTTGTACGCCAGCAAGAAAATCAATGATCAGTGGACCGTCGGTGCCGGCCTGTTCGTGCCGTATGGCGCCAAGCTCGACTACGGCAACGACTGGTATGGCCGCTATGCGATCACCAATATCAAGCTCGAAGCGATCGCCCTGAATCCTTCCGTATCGTTCAAGCTGGACCAGCACCACTCGTTCGGTTTCGGCGTGACGGCCGAATATATGAAGGCTGAACTTGGCCAGGGCGTGGACGTGCCAGGTTCGGTTGCCTTCCTGGGTAAATTTGCGCCAACCGCATCGCAGGCATTCCTGGCCAATATCGCCAAGACGCAAGGCCTGGCTGCGGCGCAAGCCGCCGGCGCTGCGCTGCAGGGCCCGATCAAGGATGGCCACGCTTCGATGGACGGCCATGATTGGGGCTTTGGCTTCAACCTGGGCTATCTGTACCAGCTGAACGAAGGCACACGTTTCGGTATTGCCTACCGCTCGTCGATTTCGCACAAGCTCAAGGGCAGCACCATCTGGGACTTCTCGCAGGTGACGAACAACGCCGCCGTGAACGCTTTCATCGCCAAGGCCTCGAACAAGGTCAATTCGGAAGCGCTGGTGGAACTGCGTACGCCGGAAACCCTGTCGATCAACGCCTTCCATCAGATGGATGATCGTTGGGCCTTGATGGGCGATGTCACCTGGACCCGCACTTCGCGCCTGCAGAACCTGGACATCCAGTTCCCGCCGACGGCCGAAGGCGCTGAGCGCATCCGCCAGAACTGGAAAGACACTTACCGCGTCTCGCTGGGCACCAACTACAAGTACAGCGAGAACCTGATGTTGCGCGCCGGTATCGCCCATGACCAGGCGCCGGTACGCAGCGCCGAATTGCGCCATCCAGCCTTGCCGGACAGCGATCGCATGCAGTACTCGATCGGCGCGAACTGGAAGCTGAACGCCAATTCCTCGATCGACCTGGCTTACAGCTATATCGACTTCAAGGATGCTGAAGTCAACTACAAGAATGACTGCTCGCCGGTGATGGCTGGCTGCACCGGCAACGGTGAAACCACCAAGGGCCTGTTCAAGACCCGCATGCAGTTGATCGGTCTCGCTTATAACTACAAGTTCTAAGCAGGTAGTGGCGGCCAACCAGGCCGCCATGAAATGAAAAAAGCGCCTTCGGGCGCTTTTTTTTGGGTGTCACAATTGTGCTGGTGTCGGGTTGCGCTACGCTAATCCGACCTGCGCCGATTACTGCCTGGCGCGCATGGCCTGATCCAGCAGGGTCAAGGCCAGCCGCACGGTGTCGTCGGGCATTTCCAGCAACTGATCTCCCACATACCATTCCACCACGCTGTGCCCGGGGAGTGCTGCGTGGCTGGCGCGGCCAAATAGCCAGATGCCGTGCTCTTCGGCCATTTGCTTACGGATGGCGAGGGCCCGTTCGCGCGAGACGGGCAAGTGCAGGTGCAGCATGTTCGCTTGCGGGCTTGCGGGATTGACGGCAATCGATGGAAAGTCGCGCAGCAGCGCGTACAGCCACTGCGTGCGTGCAAAATACTGCGGCATGGCGGCGATGCGCGCGTCGAACTGCATGGCGGCGGCTACCACGTACGGCGTGCGGTGCACGATATTGCCGCCCTGGCGGCGGAACCATTCGCGCGCCCGTTCGACGAACGATCGGCTGCCGGCCAGCACGGCGCCACCGAGGCCGCCGATGCCCTTGTACAGCGAGACATAGACGGAGTCAAAGCCGTCGCAGATGGCGGGCAGGGGCTGGCCAAAACCCGCTTGCGCTTCCCACAGGCGCGCGCCATCCATGTGCAGATGAATGTTGTGGTCGCGGCAGTGCTGCTTGATCTGGCTCAAGTCTTCCCAGGAAGGGCACTGGCCGCCGATTTCGCGCATCGGCAGTTCGACCTGCACGGCGCCCAGCGCATCGGGTACGGCGCGCAAATCGTCCACCGTCCACGGACGGTGCGGGTCGCCGATCATCAAGCCCTTGAAGTGCTCGAGTAATTCGTGGTTGCCCCGTTCGTGGCGCAGGATGTGCGAAGTGGGATGCAGCGCGACCAGCGGCGCGCCGCGGTCCTGGCACGCCAGGCGCAGGGCGGTCACCTGCGTCATGGTGCCCGTGATGCAGAACACGGCCGCTTCGAAGCCGAGCAGGCTGGCGATCTTGTTCTCGAACTGTTCGATCAGCGCGCCTTCGCCATAGGTGTCGTGCGCGATGTCGTTGGCATCGCACCAGGCGGCCATGGCGGCGAAGGTGGCGCCTGGCGTGGGCTGGCGGTGGCCCGGCAGGACGGTGTGGCAGCGCTGGCGCAGTTCGAGGTCGGTCAAGGTAGTTCTTCCTTAAAGGGTGGCCGTGGCCAGTTTCGCGCCAAAACCGATGAACATGGCGCCCACGCCGCCGCCCATGCCGGCGGACAGGCGGCGACGGCGGCGGAAGGTCTCGGCCAGGCGGGCGCCGACAAAGATGATGGCCGTCAGGTAGCTAAAGCTGATCACCTGGCAGATCAGGCCCAGGCCGATGAAGGATAGTACCGGGTTCGGGAAGGCCGGGTCGACGAACTGGATGAAGAAGGAAATGAAGAACAAGATGGCTTTCGGGTTCATCAGGCTGATGATCAGGGCCTTGCGGAACGGGTCGCTTTCCTTGACGGGGCTTGGTACCGCAGGCGTTTCGCCGTCGGCCGGCGCAGGCGCGCGCAGCTTGCGCCAGCAGCCGATCAGCATCTGCAAGCCGATCCAGCCTAAGTAAGCTGCGCCGATGTATTTCACCACATAGAACAGGGCCGGGCTGGCTTTCAGCAGGGAGGCAACGCCGCAGGCCGACAGCACCATCAATATCAGGTCGCCGGCGAAGATGCCGAAGGCGCCCTGGTAGGCGGGCCGCACGCCGCGCTGGGCGGCGACCGACAGCACATACATGGAATTGGGGCCGGGCAGGATGACGATGAAGATGGTCCCCAGTAAAAAGGTCCAGAAATCGGTGATGCCCAGGTTGGCGTGGAATAAGGCGTTCATGGCGAGTCGTGTTTAGTTGAGTTGTACGTGATGGAATTGCAGGGCCGCCAAATTGGCGTAAATGCCGCCCAGGGCAACGAGCGAGGCATGCGTGCCCGTCTCGACGATCTTGCCGTCTTCCATGACGATGATGCGGTCGGCCCGCTGGACGGTCGCCAGGCGGTGCGCGATGATGACGGTGGTGCGGCCGATCATGGCCGCTTCCAGCGCCTTTTGCACCAGGCGTTCCGATTCCGCATCCAGCGCGCTGGTCGCTTCATCGAGCAGCAGCAGCGGCGGGTTTTTCAGCAGGGCGCGGGCAATGGCGATGCGCTGACGCTGGCCGCCGGACAGGCGCACACCACGTTCGCCGAGGAAGGATTTATAGCCGTTCGGCAGGCGTTCGATAAATTCGTGGGCAGCCGCCATCTTCGCGGCCGCGATGACTTCCTCGTCGCTGGCGCCGGCGCGGCCGTAGCGGATGTTTTCCATGGCGTCGGCCGAGAAGATCACGGTATCCTGCGGCACGATGCCGATGGCGTCGCGCAGGGTGTGCAGGTCGAGCTGTTTGATGTCCACGCCGTCGAGGCGGATGCTGCCGCTTTGCGGGTCATAAAAACGCAGGAACAGCTGGAACAGGGTGGTCTTGCCGGCACCCGACGGACCCACGACGGCCACCGTTTCGCCGGCGCGGATGTCGAGGCTGACGTGGTCCAGCGCGTGGGTGTCGGGGCGCGACGGGTACGAGAACATGACATCGTCCAGGGACAGTGCGGCGCCAGTCGCGGCGCGCGCGGGCAGCGGCAGCGGCGTGGCCGGCGATTCGATTTCCGATTTGACGGCCATCAGTTCCAGCAGGCGCTCGGTGGCGCCGGCGGCACGCTGCGCTTCGCCCATGACCTCTGACAAGGCGCCGATGGCGCCGGCCACGATGGATGCGTACAGGATGAACTGGCCTAAGTCTCCGCCCGTCATCGAGCCTTCCAGCACGGCGCGCGCGCCCAGCCACAGCACGAACACGATGGTGCCGAAGACCAGCAGGATGGCGATCATGGTGAGCAAGGCGCGGGCGCGGATGCGGCGCATGGCCGTCATGAAAGCGCCTTCGACGGAGTCGCCGAAGCGCTTCGATTCGATTTTCTCGTGCGTAAACGCCTGCACGGTGGGCATGGCGTTGAGGATTTCGCCGGCCATGGCCGAGGCGTCGGCGATGCGGTCCTGCGAGTCGCGCGACAGCTTGCGCACGCGGCGGCCAAACACGATGATGGGCACGACGACGAGGATCAAGAGGCCGATGATGATGCCGGCCAGCTTGGCGCTGGTGACGAACAGCATCACCAGGCCGCCCAGGAACAGCAGCACATTGCGCAGCGCCATGGAGATGCTGGTACCGACCACGGCCTGTATCAAGGTCGTGTCGGTGGTGATGCGCGACAGGACTTCGCCCGTCTGCGTGGTTTCAAAGAATGCGGGGCTTTGCGTGACGACGTGGCGGTACACGGCGCTGCGGATGTCGGCCGTGACGCGCTCGCCCAGCCACGACACCGTGTAAAAGCGCGCGGCCGTGGCCAGCGCCAGGATGGACGCCACGCCGAACAGGGCGAGGAACACCAGGTCGACGTGCTGGATGCTCTTGGAGCCGGCCACGCCGCCGAAACCAAGGTCGATCATCTGTTTGAAGGCGGCAGGAATGGCCAGGGTCGAGGCGGCGGCCACCACCAGCGCGATACCGGCCAGGAAGAACTGTTTGCGGTACGGCGTCAAAAAGGGCATCAAACCCTTGAAGGCGGCCAGGCTGCCTTTTTTCAGTTCGCGGCTGCTGCCGGTGTCAAGAGTTGGTGTAGCGGTTGCTGTACTGGTGCTGCCTGTTTCTGTGCTGGTTGTCATTGTTTTTCGCTTTGATTTACATATTCGATGGTGCTGATAACGCTTATAACTTCATCGGCTGCACATAGCCCGTCATTTCCAGGTAGGCGCGGCCCACCGGCTGGCCGTCGCGCTCCACCGTCACGGCGCCTTCCCAGTATACGGCGCCCGTCGAGCGGCGCGAATCGAGCTCCTGGTCCGCTTGCAGCGGCTTGATCTGCCAGCGCGTGCGGCCAGTGCGGATCTCGGTGGCGACCGGGTATTCGGCTTGCGTGCGGGGCGAGCGCCACAGCTGCGTGGGCGTGAAATCGACTTCACCGGGGGCGAACTGCGTCATCTTACCGGACGCATCGCGCCATGTCGCGTGCGCCCATAGTTTAGCACCTGTCTTGCTGCGTATCTGGAAGGCCATCAGTGCGCCGCCATCATCGAGGTTGGCGCCTATCCAGTTCCAGCCGCTGGCGTCCGTATCGAGCACCTGGCTCGACCACTCGTGATCGAGCCAGGTGGTGCCCGTCACGGCTTCGGGCTTGCCGCCCGCGCGCGCGATCGTGCCACGGGTAGCAAGCTGCGGCTCGCTGTAGTAGTAACTCGATTGCGCGGGCCGGGCGCCCTTGCGCGAGTAGCCGCCTTCGCCTTGCAGCAGCACGGGCTGGGTGGGGGCGAGAGTCAGCTGCAGTGCAAAATCGCGCGCGGCCAGGCTGACCCGGTAGCTGCCGTCCGCTTGCCGCTCCATGCGCCAGTCGCCGAGTTTCACGTCCGTGTCGCCCACCTTGGCGTAGGCCAGGCCGAAGCCTTCGCGCGCGCTTTTCTCGTCGTGCAGCAGCTTGCCCACCTTGGGGTCGGACAGGGCCGCATGGCCGATGATCAGCTGTTTCGGCGCAAACGCGCTGGGATTATCAGCATCGGTCGCCGTGGCGCTGCGAAAGAAGGTCACCTGGTAGCCCAATTGTTCGCCGCCGGCGGTTTTTACCCAGCCCGTGGCGTACCACCATTCCGTTTTATACGCGGGATGGGCGCCGAAGTCGTGCGGCATGCGCAGGGTCTGGCCGGCCGGCAGCGGCGTGACTGGGGCGAACGCGGGCGGCGCTGCCAGGGCCGGCATGGCAAGTGCCACCAACAATATGAAAACACGGCGCATTACCAGTCCTCCCTGACGGCGCGGATGGGGCCAGCGGACAGCGCCTGGCGGCCGGCGATCAGCGCCGTGGCTGCGGCCGCCGTCAACAGGGCGGCGGCCACGGTGGCGATCAAGGGCCACGGCAGGTGCAACTGCATGGTCCAGTGGAACGATTGCGGATTGACGATGAAGACCAGCACAAAGCTGATCAACAGGCCCAGGACAAAACCGGTGGCGATACCCAACGCCGTCAGCGCGCCGCCTTCGAGCGCCAGGATGGATAAAATCTGCCCGCGCGTCACGCCCACGTGGCGCAGCATGCCGAATTCGCGGGCGCGCGCCAGGGTCTGCGCGGAAAACGTGGCGGCTACGCCGAACAGGCCGATGACGATGGCGATGGCTTCCAATAAATACGTGACGGCGAAGCTGCGGTCGAAAATCTGCAGGCTCAGGGCGCGGATGGCCGACGGGTTCGATACTTCCAGGCTGGCGCCGAAGGGCAGCGCTTTCAGGCGCTGCTGCAGCGCGTCACCCGTGGCATTCTTGGCCAGCCACAGGGCCGCATCGCTGACATCGAGGTCGCCCGTCAGCGCGCGGTAATCGTCCAGCGGCATCTGGATGGCGCCGGAAGAGCGCGCATAGTCGCGCCAGATGCCGGCGACAAAGAACTTGTGCAGAGCGCCGGCCAGCGGCAGGGCTATCTGCTGGCCGGGTTTGACGCTGTACAGGTCGGCCGCCGCTTCGGACAGCCACACGGGTTTCGCGCCATCTGGCACGGGCAGGGTCTCGCCCACCAGCACCATGCTCTTGCCCGTGTCCTGCAAGTTGATGGGGCGCGCCAGCAGCACCACGTTCGGGCGGTCGGGCGCCAGCGACAGCGAACGCACGCGCTGGAAGTCCACCCTGGCCACTTCGGGCAAGGCGGTGATACTGGCCTGTTCGCGTGGATTCAGTCCCGCCGTCCCGCCGCTGGCGGCTGTGCGTGCATACACGTCGGCCGGCAAGATCTGCAGCAGCCAGTCGTCGACGGAAACGCGGAAACTCGACACCATGATGGCCATCGCCACCATCAGGCTAAAACTCGACAGCACGCCACCGAGGGCAATGCCGGCCTGGCCCGAGGCGTTCGCCAGACGGGCCAGGGTCAGGCTGCGCACGGGCGCGTGCGCGCAGACGTCCGTGCGCAGCCAGGCGCGCTGCAGGAAACGGAAGACGACGGCCGCCAGCTGCGGCATCAGGGCGATGGCGCCGATCAGCAGCAGGGCGATGGACAGATAGCCGAACAGGGGCAGTTCGAACACGGGCGGCAAGAACGTCAGGGCGCCGGCCAGCAGCAGACAGGCCAGTGCGGGCCAGGTTTTCGCCAGGCGCGTTGTCACGACTTCCTCGCTGCCCGATTTCAGGGCGATGGCGGGAGCGGCCCGCGCCGCTTCCAGCGCGGGCGCGGCGCAACCGAGCAAGGCGACACCCAGGCCCAGGGCGAAGTAGACGAAGGCGGCGACGGGTGTGAACTGCACCTGCGGCTGCACGCCCGCGAAATAGCCTGCGCCCAGGTCGCCGCCGAAAAAGCGCAGGGCGACGGCCGCCATGGCGTAGCCGCCGGCGATGCCCAGCGCAGCACCGACGACACCCAGGCTGGCGCCCTCCAGCAGCACCTGGCGCAGCAGCTGGCCCCGTTCCATGCCCAGCACGCGCAGCAGCGCGAACTGGCCGCGGCGGCGGATGACGGACAGCGCCTGCGTGGAAAAGACCAAAAAGGCGCCCGTAAACAGGGCGACGAGGGCAAGCACCGTCAGGTTGACCCGGTAGGCGCGGCTGAGGTTATTGTTGCGGCTATTCTGGTTTTCGTCATTGGGCTGGCCTACCTGAAAACGCCCTGGGTATTGGGCTTCCAGCGCGCGGGAGAGATCCGCCTGGAAGGTGTCGCGGTTGACGCCCTGGCGCAGTTTCAAGTCGATGCGCGACAGCTTGCCTGTTTTATGGAAGCGCCATTGCGCCGCGCCGATATCCATCACGGCGATGCGCTGGCCGGCGCGCGCGCGCTGCAGCGAACCGGCCACGCGCAGCGACACCGTGCCCGTGCCCGATTGCAGGGCAATCCTGTCGCCTTGCGCCACGTTCAGCCAGCGCAAGGCGGCCGGCGACAGGAAGAGGGCGTCGTCGGCCAGGGTGTCGAAAGGCTGGCCTTCGGCGGGCGCGCCGATCAGGTCGGGCGAGATGAAGCCGGCGCGGAAGACGTCGAGCGCCAGGATGTGCAGCGGGCCGCCGTCTTTCTTGCCGGTCACGCCGGCTTGCAGCTCCAGCACGGGCGAAGCCACGGCCACGCCGTCGCGCTGCGCAAGCCACGGGTAGATGCTTTCGTCGAACAGCGCTTCGCGCCCGGCCACCTGTACGTCGGCCTGGCCGGACAGGCTTTTAACGGCCGTGGAAAATTCGTTGAAGGCGGCCGCGTTGATCAAATGGATGGCAAAGCCCAGCGATACGCCGATGGCGATGGCGAGTATGGCGACCAGGGCGCGCACGGGATGCGCGCGCCACTCGCCCAGCAGCAGCCAGCGCGACAGCAGGCGCGTCGTCGCCGGGCTGGCCAGCGGCGCACTCAATTCAGACATTCGACGGCCAGGCGTTCGCCGGCGCGCCGCGCTTTCAGTTGTGCCGCATCACGGTTCTTGTCGCCCGCGCCGACGGCGTCCTGCGCCGCCCATTTTTGTTCCAGGTGCAGCTGCGCGCAGTGCTTCTCGCGCATTTCCTGCTGTTTGGCGGCCCGTTCGCGCGCCTGGTCTTCCAGTTTTTCCTGCTTCTTGCGCGCCGCTTCCATCTGGCTGGCCACCCGTTCCTGGCGCGTGGCCGCGCCCTTGTCGACGGCAGGCGGGGGTGAGGGGATTTCCAGGATTTGCAGCTGGCCGCCCGAGCAGGGCGTGGCGCTATAGCTGATCTGGCCATCCTTCACGCATTTGTAGACGTCCTGCGCAGTGGCCGGGCCGGCCAGCAAGGCCATGGCGCAGAGCAGGATGAATGGCGACTTCACAATATCTTCCCCGGATTCATGATGTTCTGCGGGTCCAGCGCCTGTTTGACAACGCGCATCAGCTGCAGTTCCAGCGGCGACTTGTAGCGGGCCAGGTCATCCTTCTTCAGCGCGCCGATGCCGTGTTCGGCCGATATCGAGCCGCTGAAGCCATGGACCTGGTCATGCACGATGCGGTTGATCGCGTCCTGGTTGGACAGGAAATCCGTGTCCGTCATGCCGGGCGGCGGCGCCACGTTGTAATGCAGGTTGCCGTCGCCCAGGTGGCCGAAGCACACGAGCTGGCAGCCGGGGAAGGCCGTTGCCAAAGCCACGTCCGTGACGGCGATGAAATCGGCGATGCAGGAAATGGGCAGCGAGATATCGTGCTTGATGTTCTTGCCCGCCTGCGCCTGCGCCAGCGGAATGTGCTCGCGCAGTTGCCACAGGCCTTCGGACTGCGCCACGGAACTGGCGACGACGGCGTCCTCGATCAACGCGTCTTCCAGGGCTGCGCCGATGCTCGCTTCCAGCAATTCCACGGCATGCGCCTCGGACTGGCTGCTGGACAATTCGAGCAACACGTATTGACCATGCGGGCCATGCTGCTGCGCGAAAGGACGCGGCAGCTGCGGGAATTGCTCCGCCACCAGTTGCAAACAATACTGCGACATCAATTCAAAACCCGTCAGGCTGGCGCCGCAATGGTCCTGCATCAGGCTTAAGAGACGCAGGGCGTGGGCGGGCGAAGGCATGGCAGCCAGCGCCGTGATGCACGCTTTCGGCTGCGGATACAGTTTCATGACGGCGCCCGTGATCACGCCCAAGGTACCTTCGGCGCCGATGTACAGGTCGCGCAAATCGTAGCCGGTATTGTCCTTGCGCAAGCCGCGCAAGCCGCTCCAGATCTCACCTTGCGGCGTGACCACTTCCAGGCCCAGGCACAGTTCGCGCGTATTGCCGTAGCGCAGCACGGCCGTGCCGCCCGCGTTCGTCGCCAGGTTCCCCCCGATGGTGCAACTGCCTTCGGCCGCCAGCGACAGCGGGAACAGACAGCCGGCGGCGCTGGCCGCTTCCTGGATGGTTTGCAGGATGCAGCCCGCGTCCACCGTGATGGTGCGGTTGACGGGATCGAGCGCGCGTATGCTGTTCAGGCGCGCCAGCGACAGCACGACGGCCGTGCCGGCCGCATCCGGGATGCTGCCCAGGACCAGGCCCGTGTTGCCCCCTTGCGGCACGACGGGAACTTGCCATTGCGCGCAGGCGCGCAGGATGGCTGCCACTTGCTCCACGCTGGCGGGCCGCAGCACGGCCAGGGCCTTGCCGGTAAACCGGTCGCGCCAGTCGGTGAGGAAGGGCGCCGTGTCGGCATCCAGGGTGAGTACATAGGTGTCGCCCAGCAGGTCGCGGCAGGCGGCGAGGAAGTCGGTTCGGTCAGTCATTTCTTGATGCTCACTTTAGTCACTTTTTCCAGCAGTTCCCTGGCCATGCGCTTGGCCGCCTTTTTATATGGGCGCAGATACAGCACGGCGCAGACAAAATAGATGCAGACGATGGCCGCCTCGCCCCAGGCCATCAGGGCCGAGGTGCTGTTCGTGTCGCTGTAGCCGCGCACCACGCCTTCCGTGAAGTACAGCAGGATCACCATCGACGACCATTGCAGGGTATACACGTCGCGCTTGATGACGCCATACAGGGGAATGAGCAGGGGCGCCGCCTTCAGCACGACCCAGGAGCCGCCCGGCTGCAGCGGCGCGACGACGGTTTCCCATAGCACGCACCAGGCGATCAGGGTGACGAGGCTGGCGATGGCGCCCCAGTGAAAATACTTGTGCAGTGCGCCGTGCATCATGCGCCTGCCAGTCTCGCGGCGTTTTCCGCCAGGCGCCGGCCCAGGGCGATGGCCAGGCGTTTTTCATCGTCGCTCAAGGCCTTGTCGCCGTCCATGCCCGACCAGTGCGTGGCGCCGTAGGGCGAGCCGCCGGTGGACGTCGTCATCAATTCAGGATGCGTGTAGGGCAGGCCCATGACCAGCATGCCGTGGTGGAAGAGGGGGATCATCATCGACAGCAGGGTCGATTCCTGGCCGCCGTGCAGGCTGCCCGTGGACGTGAACACGCAGGCGGGCTTGCCGGACAGGCTGCCGGACAGCCAGTCGCTGGCCGTGCCATCCCAGAAGTACTTCATGGCGGCGGCCATGTTGCCGAAGCGCGTGGGCGAGCCCAGGGCCAGACCCGCACACTCCTGCAAGTCTTCCAGCTCCACGTAGGGCGCGCCATCAAGCGGGACTTCCGGCGCCGTCGCTTCGGTCACCGTGGAGACGGCGGGCACGGTGCGCAGGCGGGCATCGCAGCCAGGCACGCTTTCCACTCCCTGGGCTATCAACTCGGCCAACTGGCGCGTGGCGCCATGGCGTGAATAAAACAATACGAGAATAATCAGATTGGTTGGCTTCATCATTGGTATTATAGGGCGCTTTACAGCCTGATACGACTGCTGTCATGGCGCCGTTCTGATTTTGCACATGTTTTCAAAATATATACTACCGTTCTTGCTATACCTGTGGCGCGCCCTGAGCATGGGACTGGCCGTCGTGCGCGGCCTGACCTGGTCCGAAACGCGCGACCTGCTGCAGTTCGCGCGCCGCCGCGTGCGCGAGGAAAGCCTGCCGCAAGTGGCCGGCAGCCTGACGTTCGCCACTGTGTTCGCGCTGGTGCCGCTGCTTACCCTGGCGCTGGCCATCTTTACCACTTTCCCCCTGTTTAATACCTTCCGCCACGCGCTGGAAGACTATTTCGTGCAAAGCGTGATGCCCAAGGGCATATCGAACACCATCCTCGACTACCTGACGACGTTCGCCTCGAAGGCCACGCGTCTGTCGGCCATCGGCGCGGGCGCCCTGATCGTCACCTCGGTGGGCATGATGGGCTTGATCGAGCGCGTCTTCAACCGCATATGGCGCGTGCGCCAGGAGCGGCGCTGGACCAAGCGCCTGCTCGTGTATTGGGCCATCGTCACCCTGGGGCCGCTGCTGGTAGGCGTGTCGCTGACGGTGACCTCGCGCGTCTTCATCGCCACCAGCGGCGTGGTGGGGGCCGTGCCCTTCCTCGGCACCGTGTTTTATACCCTGGTGTCGGTCGGCCTGACCATGCTGGCGTTTACCCTGCTGTACATCGCCGTGCCGAACCGCGACGTGGACTGGCGCGACGCGGCCTGGGGCGGCTTGCTGGCGGCGCTGGCGTTCGAGGTGGCCAAGCGCGGCTTCGGTGAATTCATCCAGGAATTCCCTACCTATTCGCGCATCTATGGCGCACTGGCCGCGTTGCCGCTGTTTCTCGTATGGATATACCTGAGCTGGATGATCACCCTGGTGGGCGCCTTGCTGGTGGCCGCCTTGCCCGTCGTGAAATACGAGCGCTGGTGGTACGAGGCGGCGCCGGGCAGCGAATTCGTCGACGCGGTCGCCATCTTGAAAGTGCTGCACCAGGCTTGCCACTGCGCTGATTCGGCCCTGGTGGGGGCGGCCGAAATTCGCCGCAGCACGCGCCTGGGTTTCGAAGAGATGGAAACCCTGCTCGACAAGATGGTGCAGCAGGGCTGGGTAGGACGGGTGAACGTGGATGGCGCCGTGCGGGTGCAGTGGGGTAAGCGCGTGGCTGACAGTTCCGACCACTGGGTCTTGCTGGGCAATGTCAACCGCATCAGCCTGGCCGATGTCTACCGTTTATTCGTTTTTGGCGGCATGCGCGTGAACTCCGGCTATCCGGCCGGTTCCACCAATGAACGCGATATCAAGGCGGCGGAAGAAGCGGCCGCCCTGGCGGCGCAGGTGGAAAACGCCGTGGAGCAGGGGCTGGGCCTGACCCTGGCGCAGCATTTCGGCGAAGTGCGCTGCGCCTGAGAGGCGATCAGGTATCAAGCCGGTCGTACAGCAGCGCATCGAGTGCGCCCGTCAGCGTATTGCCCTCTTCGTCGAGCAGCGTGTAATCCTGCTGGCTGTCGCCGAGCGAGGCGCTGCCCTCGATGCCGCACACCAACTGGTACGTGGCGTCATCGATCGCCAGCTTGATCAAGGCCAGGATTTGTTGGCGCTGGCCATCTGCCAGCGCCAGTCCGTCGAGCAGGGTGCCAAGCCGGGTCTGTCCCTGCCGTCCCTGCGCATACAAGGCCAGCAGCGATGCATTGGATGCGACGACATCATTGATGAATTTTTTTCGCGTGCATGGATTCCTTGTCTTGATGTGGCATGGCGCCGCTGGCGCCGAAACTTACCATAGCTCGGGTTGCAAGGCCGTCTGCAGCGCCAACTTGCTGAACGCTTCCACATCCTGCATGCGCACTACGCCAAGGTAATACGTGTCTTCGCCGCCGTTCATGTTCACCAGCCGCAGCTGATGCAGCGCCAAATGGGCGGCGATGGCGTCCAGGCCATCGGTCAACGCGTCGCCGTCTTCCCGTTCCGCCCAGCGGAAGTCCCGCAGCGCGGGCAGTTCGATATGCTGGCCGATGCGCGGCACTTCATCGACTGATTTCCAGTCCAGGGTGGAACCGTGGCCCAGCACATCGGCGGCGGTGCACCAGAGCAGGAAGAAACACGCCGCTTCGGGCGTATCGCCTTCGTATTCTTCTTCCGGATCCTCCTCGGCCAGCTCTTCCAAAGTGATGTCCACGCAGCGCGCGGCCAGTGCCGCATCGCCCAGGAAGAGCAGGGCTGCCATGACGCGCAACCGTTCGCGGTCGGCCTGTGCCAGGATCTGCGCCGGCGTAAAGCTGTTGCGTGGCACCGCTTTCTTCTTGCCAAGTCCCATGGTCTCGCTCAATTGGGCCATGATGGCCGCCTTGAAGTTGTCCACGGTGTCGAGCTGCTCCAGCAACTGGCCCGTGAAATCCATGGTCCAGGCCATGCCATCCTTGACGACATATAAAAAGTCGCTTTGCACGGCCACGCCGCGCAAATGGTGGGCGGGCGGATACAGGGGCGTAAACGCCTGCTTGCCATCCAGGGTCAGCATGCAGGCCAGGCCTTGCGCATCGATGGCGAAGATCAGGTTCTTGCGCAATTTGGGCGGCGACGACGTTGTGGCGGAATCGATGGCTTCGTACTGGCATGGCGCCAGCAGCTCCCCTGGATATTCGCCAGGCCAAACAGGAAGCGGCCATCGATGCGCTGGCTGACGATGGCGATCTTCTTTTTCTTGCCGAAATCCTGCACGGAGCTGTAGGCATTCGGCAGCACCACCTTGCCCGTGACGTCGATCACGCCGCAGACATTGCGCTCGTCATCGTGCGTCTGGCGCTGGATATCGATATAGCCATCGTCGCGCTGGCGGAAGTAGTACACGCTTTCGAACAGCGGCGTGCCATCGGGCAGGCGCAGCAAACGGCTGGCGCCGTCCCGATCGATTTGCTGTACCAGGTGGGGGCTGATCACATTCAGGGCGCCAGGTGCGGGCGGCAGCACCACCGTGCCGTTCAGGTCCAGCACGCCGTGCGCATCGGGGGCGTCCGCCGTGGCAAAGGTGATCCAGCCATCGTGCGCATGGTAAACGCCCAGCGTCGTCACGTTCAGCGACAGCGGCACGATCCAGCGCCCGTACGGCGTGACCAGGCCCAGGATGTCGGGTTGCCCCACCGCAGCCACCTCGTAGCACAGCGCGTCTTCCAGCCACTTGCGCACTTCCAGGCCTTGCAGGAAGGGCAGGTCTTCCCCTTCAAGCTCCTCGACATCGGCCAGTTGCGCGTCGGCCGTGGCAGACCAGTAGCCGGTGGCGAGCGACGCGGCGCCGGCGGCCAGCAGCGGGCGCCAGCGCTTCCCGGTCGCCGCGCTGCAGGGCAGCGTGCAAGGCTTGCGCTTCGGCGCGCAGGGCCTCGAGCGCGGCCGCGTATTCTGGCGTGTCGATATCGTGCGGGATCAGCTGCACGCTATCGAGGATGATCCATGGCTGGCCACCGGCCAGCAGGGCGCTGATGCCGGCGCGCGCGACAATGGCGGCCGCGTCGCGCGGCCTGTCCATTAGGGCGGACAGGGCTTGCCAGCTGGCTTGCGCCTGGACCATTGGCGCGGCCAGCACGCAGAGGCAGTCTTCGCCATCGTCGTAGATGGGCCAGGCGACGGCTTGCGCGTCGGCGCCGATGAGCAGCTTGAACAGCATGGGCGTGTCCAGCCGCCATTCGGCCAGGCCGGTGATGGCGTCGGCGTCGAAACCGGCCTGGCCGGGTAAAAAGGTGGTGCTGAACAGGGCTGCGGTATTGATCATTGATACTTGTCTAAAAGTGAAGGGGGGTATTCAGGGCGATGGCGGCATGACCCAGTGCGCCAGCGCGCTGCGCTCCAGGCTCAGATGCTTGGCCACGGCGGCTGCCTCGAAGGCCCACAGGCCGTAGTAGCCGCCCAGGCCGTGCGCGCGCAAATGGCCGTTGAACCAGTCTTCGCGCACCAGCGCGCCATGCCAGTTGGCCAGGTATTGCCGCAGGTGCTCGAGCTGCTGCGCGGGATCGTTTTCGTCCAGGCAGTCGTACAGGGCCGAATACGGCTCGGCGAAATACCATTCGTCGACGGCGGGCCGCTGCGGATCGATGGTCGACAGCAGCGCCTCATACACACCGTCTTCGCCATCGAAGGCCGTCTGCAGGGCGGCCAGGCGGGCAGCGAGGTCGTGGCGGTCGAACAGCAGGGCGGCGCCCAGCAACTGCAAGGTGCGCGCGTAATCCGTCAATTGTTCGAAATCAAAGGCTGGCAAGGCATCGTCATCGTAGGCGGCGGCCAGCTCCGCGCGCGCTGTTTCGCAGGCGGCGACGGCCGCTTCCAGCGCACTGTCCACCTCGGGCAAGGGCAGGCCGGCCGTGTAGCGCAGCGAGAATACCTGGTAAGCCACGCTGGCGGCCGCGCAAGCCCAGTAGGCGCTATCGCCACCATCGTCTTGCGCCCGCGCCTGTGCCCGCACATAGGCCGCCAGCAGGGCGTCGAGATAGGCCAGATTGCGGGCGAAATCGAACTGGGTGCCGAACGGCAAGGGCGGCGCCTGGCGCGGCGTGCATGGCCAGGGCGTGGACGAAGGCGGGCAGGTCGCGGCGCAATCGCGCTGGATGGCCCAATCGGCGAAGATTTGCTGCATATATTGCGCCGTCTCGTCGTCGTGGACGATGGCGCCGACGCCCACCATGGTCGTGCCCAGCAGGGTGTAGCCAGGGAAGCGGCTGCTCTCGTAGGCGATGGTAGTCACGCTCTGGATGGTCCTGCCGTCGCTCAGGTCGCGCACGCGGAAGTACACGTCGTCCCAGCCCGCTTGCGGTGGCGCTGGCGGTTCAGTCGGCAGGGTGGCCCAGCTGCCGTCCGGCTGCTCTTCATAGGCCTCGAGCAGTTCATCGAGGCCACCGGGGCGGTCGATGCGGTTGTTGGCATCGTATTGCAGGCCCAGTTCGGCCGCGAAGGCTGCCGCGTGGCGGCCCTCGAAGACCAGGTACTGGGAGCTCGTGGTGCCGACCAGCAGATCCGTGTGCTGGCCCGCCACGCTGAGCGCCTGCGGCAGCCGGCACCATTGGTAGTACGGAATGCCGGCCATGGAGCCGCCTTCGGCCGCCTGAGGGTTGGTGAAGCGCAGTTGTTCCAGCCATTTATAGCGTTCGTACCGCTCCGCTTCCGTGCCGCTGCCTCGGCCAGTCAATTCATCGAGCAGGGTATTTAACAACATCATCTATCTATCCTAAAAAAGTGTGTGTGGCATGGCGTCATGCCGGCGTGCTTTGCGTAAACGCAAACAGCGCGTCGAGCACGGCGTCGGGCTGCTCGGCCATCAATTCGTGCCCGCTGTCGACCTGCACCACCGTGCCATGCGCGATGCCAGACGTCAGCAGCTTGGTCGATTTGGGCGGCGTCATCATGTCGCGCGCGCCGAAAATGAATAAAGTGGGGCAGTGTACCGAAGCGGCGGCGATTTCGCCGTTCGCGTAGGCATTGCAGGCGAAAAAATCCGTGTGAAACACGTGATCGGGGTTGAGGGCGGCGATGCGCTGTTTCAAGCGACGCGCGCCGCCCATGGCATAGAAGCCCGGGCCGGGGAACGACGGCTTTTGCGCGATCGACGAGTGCGACCAGATATTGACCATGTCGATGGCAGCCTGTTCGTCCTGGAGCGACGTTTCCAGCAGCGCGGGCGAGACCTTCATCGGGTAGGTGGACCCCAGCATGGCCAGGTGGCTGATCCTCCCGGGCGCCAGGAATGCCGCTTCCAGCGCGATCAATGAACCCATGCTGTGGCCGATCAGCATGGCCTTGGCCGCGCCAGCCGCGTCCAGCACGGCCAGGATCCAGTGCGCCAGTGCTGCGACATTATCCTTTGCTGTACCCAGGCTGCGCCCATGGCCGGGCAAGTCGACGGCCAGCACGTTCCAGCCGTGGTGGGCGAAATAGCGCGTTTGCAAGGCCCACACGGAATGGTCGTTCTGCGCGCCGTGGATGAAGACGGCCGTCGGCTGGCCCGGGTTGTATGGTTTGCCGCCCGTGTAGCAGTAGGCCGTGGTGTTCTCGATGGTGAAGTGCATCTCAGGCGCCTTTCTGCGACAGTTTCAGGCTGCGGGCCAGGTCTTCAATTAAGTCGTCCGCGTCTTCCAGGCCCACCGATAAGCGCATGGTGCCCTGCGTGATGCCCGATTGCGCCAGTTGATCGTCGGGCACGCGGAAATGCGTGGTGGAAGCGGGGTGGATGACGAGCGACTTGGCGTCGCCCACGTTGGCCAGGTGCGAGAAGATCTTGAGGCTGTCGACAAAGCGCTGGCCCGCCGCGCGGTCGCCGCGCAGGCGGAAGGTGAACACGCCGCCCGCGCCTTTCGGCAGCAGGGTTTTCGCCAGTTCGTAGTCGGGATGCGACGGCAGTTCGGGGTAGGACACGGCATCCACGGCCGGATTGGCCAGCAGGAAGTCGATGATTTTGCGCGTATTGGCCACGTGGCGGTCCATGCGCAAGCCCAGGGTTTCGATGCCCTGCAGGATGGCGAAGGCATTGTGCGGGCTCATGACGGCACCGAAATCGCGCAAGCCTTCGCGCCGCGCGCGCAGGGCGAACGGCGCCACCGTCGATTCTTCGGCGAAGACCATGCCGTGGAAGCCTTCATACGGCTCGCACAGTTCGGCGAAACGGCCCGTTTTGTCGTACGCGGCTTGCCAGTCGAAGGTGCCGCCGTCGACGAGCAAGCCGCCGATGGCCGTGCCGTGCCCGCACAGGAACTTGGTGGCCGAGTGGAACACCAGGTCGGCGCCATGCTCGAAGGGGCGCAGTAAATAGGGCGTGGTAAACGTCGAATCGAGCATCAGTGGCAGCTGGTGTTCGTGCGCCAGGGCGGCAATCGTCGGGATATCCAGCACGTCGAGGCCGGGATTGCCCAGGGTTTCCGCAAACAGTACTTTTGTATCTGGGCGGATGGCGGCGCGCCAGGCATCCGCATCGCGCGGGTCGACAAAGGTCGTCTCGATGCCGAAGCGTTTCAAGGTGTAGGCCAGCAGGTTGTGCGAGCCGCCGTACAGGGCGCGCGAGGCAACGATGTGCGAACCCGCACCCGCGATGGTACATAGGCCCAGGTGCATGGCGGCCTGGCCGCTGGCCGTGGCGATGCCTGCCACGCCCCCTTCGAGTGCGGCGATGCGCTCTTCCAGCACGGCGTTGGTGGGATTCGAGATACGCGAATACACGTGGCCGGCCCGCTCCATATTGAACAGCGAGGCTGCATGCTCCGAGCTCTTGAAGGCAAACGATGAAGTGAAATGGATGGGCGTGGCGCGCGCGCCCGTGGCCGGGTCGGGCGCCGCGCCCGCATGCAGGGATAAAGTATCGAAACCGGGGTATTTCGGGCCGCTCATGGTGTCTCCGCCAAGTTTTATAGTGGCAGGATCATAAGCTGATTTGCAGCTAAGCAAAGGGCTGCTGTGCAGGGCGCATGGCGCCGTGCTGGCGGGTCGCGCGTGTAACCTGCAGTGTAAAAAAAGTGACCGGGGCGGCACGGCAGTGGTAGGATACCGGATCAGCGATATTCGGGCTGTTTTACCTGTGCGCGTGCGCCGCGCCGCAGGGAAGGCTGCTACGTGCCAGCGAAATCCTGGGCTTCAGGCGAACTCTCATCGCATGTCCACCAGGAAAGATTTTATGCCCGCAATATCGTTCGACGGCTCCCTTGCCGTACCCGGACCTTCTATCGTCGACGGCCTGTGCCACGCAGGCTGGCTCATGCAAGAGCATTTTATCTCCCCTGAACTGAGCCGCCAGCTGGCCGCCGAATGCGTGCAATCCATGCTCAGCGGCAAGATGAAGGGCGCCGGCGTGGGCAGCGGCCATGCGCCGCTGCTGCAGCCGGACATCCGCGGCGACCATATCGAATGGCTGGAAACGGGCAGGTCTGGCGCCTGCGATAGTTATCTGAGCCATATGGAAGCGCTGCGCCAGACCCTGAACCGCGAGCTGTTCCTGGGACTGGACGAGTACGAAAGCCATTTTGCCCTGTACGCGCCGGGCGCCTTTTACCGCGCCCATCTGGACCGTTTCCGCGACGACGACAAGCGCACCGTATCCGTCGTGCTGTACCTGAACGACGACTGGCTGCCCGAGCACGGTGGCGCGCTGCGCCTGCACCCGCAGGATGGCGACCACGTGGATATCGCGCCGGTAGCGGGACGCATGGCCATGTTTTTGTCGGGCGAGATACTGCATGAAGTGTTGCCGACGGCGCGCGAGCGCCTGTCCATCGCCGGCTGGTTCCGCCGCAGAGCATGATGCAAAGTTGCGCGCAATCCCCGTCGATTTGATTGCGCGCAAGGCTGGATTTTTCTACAGGCATAGGCTACAGTCGCAGTAAGGGCTAGAATAACTAAAATACCAATCACGCGGACAGGACGGCCAATATGAAAGTATCTGAAATTCTCCAAGTCAAGGGCAACATCCTCTATACGGTCACGCCTGACCAGCCCTTGCTTGATGCGGCCAATACCATGGCTGAAAAAGACATCGGTTCGCTGGTGGTCATGGAATTCGGCGACCTGGTCGGCATGCTGACCTTCCGCGAAGTGCTCAACGCGCTGCATGAAAACGCGGGCCAGATCGGCGGCGGCACCGTGCGCAAGCACATGGATGACCATCCGATCACCGTGACGCCCGATACGGAAGTCAATGAAGTGCGTCGCATCATGCTGGAAAAGCACGCGCGCTACCTGCCCGTCATGAACGCCAAGACCTTGCTGGGCGTTATCTCCTTTTACGACGTCGCGCGCGCCGTGCTGGAAGCGCAAAGCTTTGAAAACCAGATGCTCAAGGCGTATATCCGCGACTGGCCGGCCGAAACCGCCGACTAAGCTTCGCTCATGCAGTAAAAACAACGCCGGCACTGCCGGCGTTTTGCATTGTCAATTCAAAGTGGCGCCTATGCGGCACCCTGCAGTGCTTCGTTGTTCAGCCAGGTGCCCAGCGCCGTGGCCGTCATGGGGCGGGCGAACAAAAAGCCTTGCGCCATGGGGCAGCCCAGCGCCTGCAAAATTTGCGCTTGCCGCTCGTCTTCCACGCCTTCCGCGATTACGGCCAGGCCCAGGTTGCGGCCCAGCTGGATGACCATCTCGGCGATGCTGCTGCCGCGCGCGGAGCCCGTGATTTCTGTCACGAAGGCACGGTCGATCTTGAGGCGGTCGACTTGCAGGCGCTGCAGGTAGGACAGCGAGGAAAAGCCGGTGCCGAAGTCGTCGATGGCGATGCTCACGCCCGTCTGCTTGATTTGCCACAGCATCTTGATCAGCAGATCCGGCTCTTCCATGGCCATCGATTCCGTGATTTCCAGCTCGATGAACTCGGGCGGCGCCTGCGTCTCTTCCAGCGCCGCGCGCAGCATTTCCAGGAACAGCGGGTGGCGGAACTGCACTTGCGACACGTTGACGGACATGACGAAATTGCGGTGGCCCTGCTCGCGCAGCAGCACCAGTTCGCGGCAGGCCGTGCGCAGCACCCATTCACCGAGGTCGATGATGATGCCCGAATACTCGGCAATGGGGATAAAGCGGTCGGGCGAGATGAATTTGCCATCCGGCGTCTGCCAGCGCAGCAGTGCTTCGGCGCCCACGGGGCGGCGCGTGCTCAGGTCGATCTGCGGCTGATATACGACAAACAGCTGGCCCTGGCTGAAGGCCGTGCGCAGCGCATGCATCATGCGCACTCTCTCGCGGATTTCGATGCCCATGCTGCGCGAAAAATAGAAGTGTCCGGCGCGCTGCTGGCTTTTCGCCCGCTTCAGGGCGATATCGGCGTCCTTCAGCGCATCGGCGCCCGTGCTTGCATGTTCGCCCAGCCGCACCAGGCCCAGGGTGGCCGATAACTGCACGTCCTGGCCATCGATGCTGAACGGCGCCTGGAACAGGGCCAGAATCTTGGCCGGATTGACTTGCGAAGAGTCGCCCAGCACGCAGAAAATGTCGCCGCCCAGGCGCGCCACCGTCAGTTGCGGACCCAGCTGGGTTTGCAGGCGTCCGGCCACGGCCACGAGCAGCATGTCGCCGAACTGGTGCCCCAGCGCGTCGTTGGTCTCGGCAAAGTGGTCGAGGTCAACCAGCGACAGGGTGGCGTCGTCGCGCGCGGGGCCGGCCAGGGCGGCGTCGAGGATTTCCACCAGGCGCGTGCGGTTGGGCAGCTTCGACAACTGATCGTAGAAGGCGGCATTGTGCAGGTGCGACACCAGCTCGACATTGTCCAGGCCCACGGCGACATTGCTGCAGAATACTTCCAGCAGGCTTTCATCGATGGCCGAGAGGGGGCGCGGCAGCACCAGATAGGCGGCCGCATCGCGGCTGGCCTTGCCCGCGAAGTACAGGGTGGCGTAGTCGTGCGCGTACACATTGCGCCGCTGCGCCAGGGTGTGCTCGATGGCGGCCATCACGCGCGGGTTTTGCAGGCCGCACAGGGCGCTGTGCGGCAGGCTGGAAAAAGCTGCCCGTGCAGGCCGAGACGAGCAGTTCCCGCGAGCCGTTGTCCTGCAAGTCCTGCACGCACAGCACGCCGTCGGCGCGGATGCCCAGCAGGTCGGCGATCTGTGCCAGCACGCCGGCCGAGAAATTCTGCACGCCGTGCAGCGCCATCAACTGCGTGCTGGCGTGGACGATACGGTCCAGGCCACGCCGGCTGCTGCTGATCGAACGGATCTGTTCGTACGAGCGGATGGCCGCCGTCACCGTGGTAAACAGCTTGATGCGCGTCAGTTCGGACTTGGTCTTGTAGTCGTTGATGTCGAAATCGCGGATGGCGTCGATTTCCGGCGCATAGCCTGGCTGGCCCGTGCGCAGGATGATGCGCACGTCCGTCATTTTGAGGGTTTCGCGGATGTAGCGCACCAGATGCAGGCCAGCGTCATCCTGTTCCATCACCACGTCGAGCAGGATGACGGCGATGTCGTCTTCATGCTTGAGCAGTTCGCGCGCCTGGCCGGCCGAATACGCATGCACGAATTCCAGCGGGCGGTGCTGCATTTCCAGGTTGCCCAGGGCGAAAGTGGTGGTGGAGTGGACGTCTTCATCGTCGTCGATGATCATCACCCGCCAGACGCTGCGCGGTGCGACGGCCAGCGGCGGTGCTGGTTGCTCATCGAGGAATACCAGGTCGTCGTGATCGTCCTTGTTGGCGTCAAGGGGGATGATCGGTGCGGGCATGTATAGCTTCTCCAGGATGACTCGGAACGAGATGTGAGCACATCAGAAATGTCCATGGCGTTGTTGCAGCGCCTCGCCGTACTCGCGTACTGTCTTCGGCGCCGCGCCTAGCCCTGGCCATTTCTGATGCACTCAGGGTGCATCGAAAATGCAGCACTCAGGTGCACATTTTTTAATGGCCCATCATCCAAGTATATAGCTATTTAATAAGCAAAATGTTTTTTTAAGTCTATTCTGCGGAGCAATATTTCTTGTATTGCATGATTGCAACTCTTATTTGGTGTTTTTGTGTGAAAAAATACGCAGGATTTTAAAATGGCGAGATGGCTGGGGGAATATCGGGGCTAGTCGCGGCATTAGCGGCATGGCATGCCCCGCAGGCTGGTAGAATTGAGTTTTCCAGTCCTCACACTTCCTACTATGTCCGGCAATTCTTTTGGCAAGCTGTTTTACTGTTACCACTTTCGGCGAATCGCATGGTCCGGCCATCGGCTGCGTGATCGATGGCTGTCCGCCGGGATTGACCCTGTCGGAAGCCGATATCCAGCCCGAGCTGGACCGCCGCAAGCCGGGCACTTCGCGCCACGTGACGCAGCGCCAGGAATCGGATACGGTCGAGATTCTCTCCGGCGTGTACCAGGGCGTGACGACGGGCACGCCCATCGCGCTGCTGATTCGCAATGAAGACCAGCGCAGCAAGGATTACGGCAATATCGCGGAAAGCTTCCGCCCCGGTCACGCCGACTATACCTACTGGCATAAATACGGCGTGCGCGATCCGCGCGGCGGCGGGCGCTCCTCGGCGCGCCTGACGGCGCCCGTGGTGGGCGCGGCGGCGATTGCCAAGAAATGGCTGCTGCAGCAGTACGGCACCACGTTCAAGGGCTGCATGAGCCAATTGGGCGACATTCCCGTGCCGTTCCAGTCGTGGGAACACGTGCATGCGAACCCGTTCTTTGCCGCCAGCGGCGATGCGGACCTGATCGCGCGCATGGAAGAGGCGATGGATCAATTGCGCCGCGATGGCGATTCCATCGGCGCGCGCATCGACGTCATTGCGCAAAACGTGCCGGTCGGCCTGGGCCAACCCATCTACGACAAGCTCGACGCCGACATCGCTTACGCCATGATGGGCATCAATGCCGTCAAGGGCGTGGAAATTGGCGCCGGTTTCGATTCGGTGGCGCAAAAGGGTTCCGAGCACGGCGACGAACTGACGCCGGAAGGCTTTATCGGCAATAACGCCGGTGGCGTACTGGGCGGCATCTCGACGGGGCAGGAGATCAGTGTGTCGATCGCCATCAAGCCGACTTCGTCGATCCGCACGCCACGCCGTTCGATCGATAAAGAGGGCAATCCCGTGATGGTGGAAACGTTCGGCCGTCACGACCCGTGCGTGGGCATTCGCGCCACGCCAATCGCCGAAGCCATGCTGGCGCTGGTGCTGATCGACCACGCCCTGATGCACCGCGCGCAATGCGGCGATGTCTCGGTTTCGACGCCGAAGTTGAAATAAGTTTTAGCAGCTCGCGGCGGAAGAGCTGGGGTCAGACCCGCCGGGTCTGACCCCAGATTTTGCATTTGTGGTGAAAGCTGGCAGCATCAAGCAACCTTGTTCGCCACCAATTCCAATTGATGGCGCATCTCCACCGACTGCACCAATAACGCCCGGATATCGTTGATCAGGTTGAATTCCGTCTGGTTCAGCTGGATCGGCGGGAAGCTGTCGTCCCAGTCGCCGTATAAAAAGCCCGTGGGGTGGCCGTTGGCCGACAGGGGCAGCACGACGAAGCTGCGCGCCTCCGACAGGGTGGCTTTCCACCATTGCGGCAGCTTGGCGGCAAATTTCGGGTCGCGCGCGTTGTCGATGAAGATCACGCGGTCGCTATTGAGGGCCGCGTGGAAGACGTTCGGCTCATACGCGTCGCCAAACACCATCAGGTCCTGCAGGTCGGCCATGCCTTCGCCCATGCTGATGCGCGCCGAATACAGATGATCCCTGTGGTTGCGCACGAACGCCACCGAGCGTGAAAAATCAAAACCCTGGTGCAGCGTTTCGAGCGCCATCGAAACCATCTGTCCCGGGCTGGCGCTGCCGATGGCGCTGCGCAGGTCGGCCAGGCCGCCGATCAGCACGCGGTTGCCTTCGGCGCGCATGCGCGTCGACGCCAGCTGGCGCGCGCGCCGTTCTGCCGGTTTTGACAGGGGCGCAATCGACAGGTCGGCCGCCGCCATCGCCTTGGCCTTGTCCACTGCCACCACCAGGTCGGTGGCGGTGATGCCCAGGGTGCCAGCATAATCGTCGATCAGCGCGTGTACTTGCGCCGCGCCGGCCGCATCGTCATGCCACAGCGAGTCGGCGCAGCGCGCCGCCATGGTCGACAGGCCCGCCATCCAGTCGGCGCCGCTGACGGGGGAGTTGTCCGGCGACGGATCCATCGGACGCATGCCGTTGATCAGGTGCTGCGGCAAGCCCCAATGAGCGGCCGTGGCATAGCCCACTTCCGGCAGCGACAGGCCGAGGATTTCGCGCGCGGCGGCCGCCTCGTTGCCGGGACCGGCGTGCGCCTGCATGCGCGCCCAGAAGTCCGTCATGTAAAACGTCACCATCATGCGGCCCAGAGTGTGCAGCATGGAGCAGACGACGGCCTGCTCCGCCTGCAGGCTGCCGGCGCTGGTGGCCACTTGCTGCGCCACCATTCCGGCCAGCACGGCCTTTTCCATTTCCACGTGGGCGCTGACGGAATCGGGCGAAGCCTGCGACAGCTCCTCGATCAGTTTCAGGCCCAGCGCCAGGTGGCCGATGGCGTCGATGCCCAGCACCAGCACGGCCTTCGAGACCGTGTTGACCCGCTGGCCGAAGGCCGAATACATGCCGCTGTTGGCCAGCCTGAGCACCTTGTGCGTGAGGACAGGGTCGGACAGCACCGTTTGCGTGATGTCGAATTCGTGGTCATCCTCGCCGCGCATGGCGCCCAGGATGGCGCTGATGGCTTTGGCGAAGCCGGGCATGTCACCTTGCTGGCGCGTGCGGGCCCACAGCAGGTCCAGGGTGTTTTTGCCGAGTTGTGTCGGCGCCGTGAAATGACCTGGATTCATTGCACCCCTCCGCGCTGTTCATAGACAGACGGCGCGGGCACCAGCGCCGCATAGGTTTTGTCGCTCAAGGCCGATAGCGCGGCATGGGCCGGCATCGGTTTGCCCGTCAGGTAGCCTTGCACATACTGGCAGCCGCGCGATTCCATGAAATGCATCTGCTCCTCGGTTTCCACGCCCTCGGCCACCACGGACAGGTTCAAATGCTTGGCCAGATCGAGAATGGTGTTGCAGATGGCCGCATCCTTGCTCGATTCGGGCAAGTCCTTGATGAAGGTGCGGTCGATCTTCAGCACGGAAATGGGGAAGCGCTTCAGATACGCGAGCGAGGAGTAGCCGGTACCGAAATCGTCGATGGCGATGCGCGCGCGGCGCTCCGTCATCTTGACGAGGATGGTTTCCGCATGCACGGGGTCGATCATCAGGGTGCCTTCCGTGATTTCCAGCACCAGGTGTTCGCCGGAGAGCCCCGAAAATGCGATGGCGTCATCGAGCACGTCGAGGAATTTGTCGTTGCGGAACTGGCGCGGGCTGATGTTGACGGAGATGTACAGCGGCCGTTTGGCCACTTCCTGGAATTGCTTGAGCTGCACGCAAGCCGCCTTCAGCGCCCAGGCGCCGAGCAGGTTGATCAGGCCATTGGCTTCGGCAATCGGAATGAAGCGAACAGGCGGCACCAGGCCCAGGGTCGGGTGTTTCCAGCGCATCAGGGTTTCGAAACCCTGGATTTGCCGCGTGTGCGCATCGACGATGGGCTGGTAAAAGAGCAGAAATTCGCCTTCGCGCACGGCGTGGAACATGGCTGCTTCCAGCGAAATATCGTGTTCCGACGGGCCATTCAGACGCGGGCTGTAGACCAGGCAGCGGGCCTTGCCCGTTTCCTTGGCGCGCGACATGGCCGCATCGGCCAGCGCCACCAGGCGCACCTCATCTTCCGCGTGCTGCGGATAGATAGATACGCCGACGGACGCGCCCACGTAGATCGTGTGGCCATCGACTTCGAACGGCGCCTGCAGGGTGGCCAGCAGGCGGCCCGTCACCAGCTTGATCTGCGCGTCGGTGGCGCTGCCGGGCAGCACGGCGACGAATTCATCGCCGCCCACGCGCGCCAGGGTGTCGCTGTCGCGCAGGGTCTTGCGCAGGCGTGCTGCGGCCAGGCGCAGCACGGCGTCGCCGACGGGGTGGCCCAGGCCATCGTTGACCTTTTAAAACCATCGAGGCCGATGGTGGCGACCGAAAAACCCTGGCCCGAACGGGCGGCCTGGGCGATCACCATGCGGATGCGGTCCGACAGCAGCAAGCGGTTCGGCAAGCCCGTGAGCGCATCGTGCGTGGCCATGTGGCGCAGCCGTTCTTCCGTATTGTGCTGGGCCGACGTGTCGCGTCCGACCACCAGCAATTCGGCGATGCCGGCCGCGTTCATATAAGAAGACAGACGCAGTTCGAACCAGATTTCCTGGTCCGGCGTTTGCAGTCGCACTTCCAGGCGGCCCGGTTCTTCCAGGGCGTCTTCCAGCGCCGCTTGCAGGGCCGCGCGCGATGCTTCGGTGGCCAGCGGCAGCAGCAGATGGCCGCACAGGCCCGAAGGTGCGCCAAACAGGGTGGCCGCGCGCTTGCTGGCGAACAGGATCAGGCCGTCCGTATCGAGCCGGAACACGACGTCGCCTGCCTCTTCCATGAGGTTGTCCAACTCGTGGCGAGCCTCGCGGTGGGCGGCGGATGGGGTACTGGAAAACATCGTGCTGGCTTTTACCTTTTTTGTTATCAGTGCCGGCGCTCGCTGCAGGGCAGGGCGTCAACGGAAAGAGTGCATCGTGCGTGACGCGTGCCAAAGTGGCCGAAAGGGCGGCTATCGGAACGCGATCCACCCGAAATGTATCATTGAAAAGCACCCGATTACATGAAATAGAGCAACATTGCTTCAGGTTTTGTAAATATTCCTGCCTTCTATGAAAAAAATCATCCCGCGCGGCATACGCAGGCATTTTCATTCCGCATGGAAACAATTATCTGTGCTTGCTTCCACTGGCGCGCTTGCCCCGCCATGCGCTTTGCGCTAGTCTGGCTGGCAGACGGTGTTGACAGTGCGCCAGCGACGGCAAGGGCGCCATGATAACAAATCGCGGGAGACGCCCATGAATGCCTTTGACACGCATGAAGTTTTCAACCAGGCCACGCCCTTTGAAAACGTCAATCTGTTCGCCTGCGACCCGGCGCTGATCGAGGCGCTGCTGCGCGAGGGCGGCGGCGCGGCGTTGCAAGAGCTTGACGCGCTGGGCGAAAAGCTGGGCCGCGCCGAGACTTATGCGCTGGCGCGCCTGGCCAATATCCACACGCCCGAGCTGCAGCAGTTCGACCGGGCCGGGCGCCGCATCGACGAGGTGCTGTTCCATCCGGCCTGGCATGAGCTGATGGCCATCCTCGTTGGCGCGGGCGCGCACGCTTCGCCCTGGGCTTCGCCCGGTCCCGGCGCCCAGGTGGCGCGCGCGGCGGCCTATCTATTAGTGGGGCAGGTAGAAAACGGCACGCAGTGTCCCGTGACGATGACGTATGCCTCGGTGCCGGCCTTACGCCAGGCGCTGGATCTGCCGCAAATCGCGCAGCGCTGGCTGCCGAAGATCCTCTCGCGCGAATACGATTCCCGCTCCCTGCCGGTGGAACAGAAACGCGGCGCCCTGGTCGGCATGGGCATGACGGAAAAGCAGGGCGGTTCCGACGTGCGCAGCAACACCACGCGCGCCGTACCCGTGCCGCCGGATGAGGCGCGGGCCCTGTTTGGCGGCGAGGCCGGCGGCGCCTGGCGCATCGTCGGCCACAAATGGTTTTTCTCGGCGCCCCAGTGCGACGCGCATTTGATCCTGGCGCAGGCGGAGGAGGGGGATTGTCGTGCTTTTTCCTGCCCCGCTACCTGCCCGACGGCAGCCGCAATGCCATCCGTGTGCAGCGCTTGAAGGATAAGCTGGGCAACCGCTCGAACGCTTCGTCGGAAGTGGAATTTACCAATGCCTACGGCTGGCTGGTGGGACAGCCGGGGCGGGGCATACCCACCATCCTGGAAATGGCCAGCCACACGCGCCTCGACTGCGTGCTGGGCAGCACCGGCATCATGCGCGCCGCCTTGACGCAGGCGCTGCACCATGCGCGCCAGCGGGCCGTGTTCGGCAAGCCGCTGGCCGAGCAGCCCCTGATGCAAAACGTGCTGGCCGACCTGGCGCTCGAATCCGAGGCCGCCACCGCGTTTGCGCTGCGCCTGGCCCGCTGTTTCGATGAAAAGGAAGAGGCAGGGCAAGCGATGCTGGCGCGCGTGCTCACGCCGGCCGGCAAGTACTGGATCTGCAAGCGCGGTCCCGGTTTCGGCGCGGAAGCCATGGAGGTGCTGGGCGGCACCGGTTATGTGGAAGACGCGCCGCTGGCGCGCCTGTACCGCGAGCTGCCCGTCAACTCGATCTGGGAAGGCTCGGGCAACGTCATGTGCCTCGACGTCTTGCGCGCCTTCGGCAAGTCGCCGGCCGCGCGCGACGCCCTGGCGGCCGAGCTGGCGCTGGCCGGCGATGATGATGCCGCCTTTGCTGATTACCGCGCGTGTCTGCTGGCTGATCTGGACGGGCCGCAGACGGATGAGTTTGGCGCTCGGCACTTATCCGAACGCATCGTGCTGGCCGTGCAGGCGGCCTTGCTGTTGCGCCATGCGCCACCGTTTGTTGCGCAGGCGTTCCTGCAGTCGCGCCTGGTGCAAGCGCCGGGCGGCGCGTATGGCCGCTTGCCGGCCGGCACCAATTGCGCGGCCATCCTGGCGCGCGCATTGCGTGAGTACTGAGTTTGCCTTGGCTTTGGCATGCAATTATTTCGAAAATTCCGGCCACAGGCGGGCTGGGGGCTGGGATAATGCTGCAATCCATCATTTTATCGATACACAGCGCGCCTGCGGCGATGCTTGCCGCCGCGCCAGAGAGCAGAGAAAGAAAAACAAGATGAAACAAGATCCACGCTTCCCGAATTTGTTCATTACCGATCACCCTTTGATCCAGCACAAACTGAGCCACATGCGCGAACACGACACGTCGACGCGCACCTTCCGTGAATTGCTCAAGGAAATCACCTTGCTGATGGGCTATGAAATCACGCGCGACTTGCCGCTGACGACGCGCGAAATCAAGACCCCGCTGGTGACCATCGACGCCCCCGTCATCGCCGGCAAGAAACTGGCCATCGTGCCCATCCTGCGTGCCGGCATCGGCATGAGCGATGGCTTGCTGAACCTGGTGCCATCGGCACGCGTGGGCCACATCGGCGTGTACCGCGACCCGGCCACCCACATGCCCGTGGAATACCTGGTGCGCCTGCCGGACTTGAACGAGCGTACTTTCATCCTGTGCGACCCGATGGTAGCGACCGGCAATTCGGCCGTGTACGCCGTCGACGTGCTGAAGAAGCGCGGCGTGACGGATGAACAGATCATCTTCCTGGCCCTGGTTGCCGCACCAGAAGGCGTGACCGTGTTCCAGAACGCGCATCCGAACGTCAAGATGTTCTGCGCTTCGCTCGATTCGCACCTGGATGACCACGCCTACATCGTGCCGGGCCTGGGCGACGCCGGCGACCGTATCTTCGGCACCAAGTAAGCCAACTCAGGCGAGTATTGCGATGGCAACCTTGATCGACCCGGATTTTCGCGCGCGTTTGCGCGCCCTGAACGAAAAATATGCGGCTGGCGTGCCGGCCCTGATGCAAGCGATCACGCAGGCAAGCGGCCGCTGCGATAGTGTAGGGCCCCGCCTTGAGCCTTTGACCGAGCTGCACCGCGCGCTGCACGCGGTGGCCGGTTCGGCCGCCACCTTCGGCTTTGCTGCGCTGGGCCAGGAGTGCCGGCGCATCGAACAGCTGGTACGCGCCATGCTCAATGCCCCTGCGCAAGCGGTGGCGGATTGGCCCGCCGTGCGAGCACAGGTGGAGGCGCTACTGGACTGGGCCGCGCGCGATGCGGGCGCCCCCCATTTCAGCGTGTAAGCAACAGCGCTATAGATATGTGGTTGCAATGATTCATTTGATGCAACGCAAAGCATGCGCGTCGCAGATTAGGATATAGTGTCTTCATGCCGCTGGTACAGGGCGCCGCAAGACGGGGATTTGGCTATTAAAGTAGTGTTCGCAAGTTTATTTTGCGAAAGAATGGTTTTTCTCAGTTTTGTTGGTATAATTGGGCATCGTTGGATTCGAGGTAGTAGTGCAGTTAGTCTGTCATTTCTTTCTTGCTTCAAACGATATAACGGGCGCAAGCCCAACTTAACTGAAATAGGAAATTGTAATGGCAACTGGCATCGTAAAATGGTTCAATGATTCGAAGGGTTTCGGCTTTATTACCCCTGACGAAGGCGGCGAAGATCTGTTCGCTCACTTCTCGGCTATCCAGTCGAACGGCTTCAAGTCCCTGCAAGAGAACCAACGCGTTTCTTTTGAAGTGACCGCTGGCCCTAAAGGCAAGCAAGCTTCGAACATTCAGCCAATCTAATACGCTGGATCAAACGAAATAAAGAAATCCTCGGTCTCCGAGGATTTTTTTTCGTCCAAATTTCCGTGAGCCTTGGGTTTTGCGCGAGTTGCATGGCCCTTTTGCCATGCTTTGCGTTCTTCCAGTCCGGCCTGCAGTCACTAGATTGCCCTTTCACGCCAGTAATCTGGTTGCGAATAGCTATGCCGCAAAAATCCACAAACGCCCGTATGCGCAGCGGCAAGTGGCGGCGCTGGGCGAACACGGCGTAAATGTCATTGCCCGGCGCGGCAAACTGGTCCAGTACCGTCACCAGCTGCCCCGAAGCGATCTCGGCGCCCACTTCCCACATCGAGCGCCAAGCCAGGCCCTTGCCGGCCAGGGCCCAGTCATGCAGCACTTCGCCATCGTTGCAGACCATATTGCCGGCCACTTTCAAAATCACATTCTTGCCGTTTTCGCGGAAGGTCCAGCCCCGCTGACTGCCTTCGCTGCTGATCGCCAGGCAATTGTGTTTCGCCAGGTCGGCCGGGATGCGCGGCGTGCCAGCCCGTTTCAGATAGGCGGGCGAGCCGACCAGCACGCGCTGGTTGTCGGCCAGTTTCGTACTCACCAGCGAGGAATCGGACAGGCTGGCGATGCGGATGGCCACGTCGATGCCTTCGCCGATCAGGTCGACGAGGCGGTCGTTCAGGTTCAGCGACACCGTCACGTCGCGGTGCTCGGCCACGAACGAGGGGATCAATGGCGCCACGTGCTGGCGTCCGAAGCCGGCCGGCGCGGAAATGAGCAGATGGCCGCTGGCCTTCACGCTGCGCTCGGCCACGGCCGCTTCCGCCTCTTCCAGTTCGCTCAAGATGCGCTGGCAATCTTCCAGGAAGGCGGCGCCTTCATTCGTCAAGGCCAGCTTGCGCGTCGTGCGCTGGAGCAATTTGACGCCCAGGCGCTGTTCCAGCGCATCGAGGCGCCGGCCGATCATGGCCGGTGCGATTCCTTCCGCGCGCGCGGCCGCCGACAGGCTGCCCCTGGCCACCACTTCCACGAACGTTGATATTTGTCTGAACTGCCCCATGCCGTGCTCCCGCGATGCCATCACTTGTGATAAAAACGCATAGATGAAGTGATTTTTAATCTCGTTTCCATGCCTTATAGTGCAATACTATAGAACAAACGCGCCACCTGGCGGAGTGTTTTTGCCTCTCTCCCCTGCGTGTTGCTGCAGTCGTTCAGCTTATACTTGGATCACCAGATTACCTTTGCTTATATTTATTAAAAACCGGAGAACTTCATGATGCAGAACACGATCGCACTTCCCGAAGGCATGCAAATTACGGGTGAAATCAAGCCCGGCTACGAACAGATTTTGACGCCAGCGGCGCTGGCGCTGGTGGCCAAGCTGACGCGCGCTTTCGAGCCGCGCCGCCAGCAATTGCTGGCCGTGCGCGTGGAACGGGCCAAGCGCCTCGACGCGGGCGAGCGTCCTGATTTCCTGCCAGAAACCGCGCACATCCGCGACGGCGACTGGAAGATCGCGCCTATCCCGAAGGCGCTGGAATGCCGCCGCGTGGAAATCACAGGTCCCGTCGAGCGCAAGATGGTCATCAACGCCTTCAATTCCGGCGCGGACAGCTACATGACGGACTTCGAGGATTCGAACACGCCGAACTGGGACAACCAGCTGACGGGCCAGATCAATATGTTCGATGCCGTGCGCAAGACGATTTCGCTGGAGCAAAATGGTAAGTCGTACAAGCTGAATGACAAGATCGCGACACTCGTCGTGCGTCCACGCGGCTGGCACCTCGATGAAAAGCACGTGCTGGTCGACGGCAAGCGCATTTCCGGCGGCATTTTTGATTTCGCCCTGTTCATGTTCCATAACGCCAAGGAACAGTTGGCGCGCGGCGCCGGTCCGTATTTCTACCTGCCGAAAATGGAATCGCACCTGGAAGCGCGCCTGTGGAACGATATTTTCGTCATGACGCAAAACGAATTGGGCTTGCCACAAGGCACGATCAAGGCGACGGTCCTGATCGAAACCATCCTGGCAGCGTTTGAAATGGATGAAATCCTGTACGAACTGAAAGAGCACAGCTCGGGCCTGAACGCGGGCCGCTGGGATTACATCTTCTCGTGCATCAAGAAATTCAAGCTGGACAAGGATTTCTGCCTGGCCGACCGCGCCAAGGTCACAATGACGGCGCCATTCATGCGCGCCTACGCCTTGCTGCTGCTGAAAACCTGCCACAAACGCGGTGCGCCAGCGATTGGCGGCATGGCAGCCTTGATCCCGATCAAGAACGATCCTGAAAAGAACGACATCGCCATGGGCGGCGTGCGCAACGACAAGGCGCGCGACGCCACCGACGGTTACGACGGCGGCTGGGTTGCCCATCCGGGCCTGGTTGAGCTGGCCATGGGCGAGTTCACCAAAGTGCTCGGTGACAAGCCGAATCAGATCGAGAAACAGCGTCTCGACATCGACGTGAAAGCGTCCGACTTGCTGAACTTCCAGCCGGAAGCGCCGATCACGGAAGCGGGCTTGCGCTACAACATCAACGTGGGTATCCATTACCTGGGTAGCTGGCTGGCGGGCAATGGTTGCGTGCCTATCCACAATCTGATGGAAGACGCTGCCACGGCCGAGATCAGCCGCTCGCAAGTGTGGCAGTGGATTCGTTCCAGCAAGGGCGTGCTGGAAGATGGCCGCAAGGTGACGGCCGAGATGGTGCGCGCCATGATTCCGGAAGAGCTGGCCAAAGTGCAGCGCGATGCGCCAGGCGGCAATGGCCCGACTTACGTGCGCGCCGGACAAATTTTCGAGGAAATGTCGACGTCGGAATCGTTCGCCGAATTCCTGACCTTGCCGCTGTACGAGGAAATCTGATCCTGACCAAGTAGCAGGATGAAAAAATCCCGGCGATGCCACAAAGCATCTGCCGGGATTTTTTATTGCGGAAAGATCGGCTTAAAAATTATTCTTCCACATCCGCAAGGCCGCAAACGCTTCCACGGGCGAGGCGTCGCTGGTCAGTTTTCCTTCCACCTTCAGGCTGGTCAAGATCGCCGGTTCGCGATAGCGCAGGAAGGGATTCGTGGCTTTTTCAAGGGCAATCGTCGACGGCACGGTGGACAGGCCTTGCTGACGCTTTTCTGTGTCGATGGCGATGCGCTCCTGCAAGGCCAGATTGCCCGGCTCGACGGCGTTGGCAAAGCGCAGATTGGACAAGGTGTACTCATGCGCGCAAAATACCTCAGTATCGTCGGGCAGGGCGACCAGCTTGCCCAGTGAATCGGCCATCTGGCCCGGCGTGCCTTCGAACAGGCGGCCGCAGCCGCCCGCAAACAAGGTATCGCCGGAAAACAGCCACGGCGCGCCGCTGCGTTCGTCGCGCTGGCGCACATAGGCGATATGCCCTTTGGTGTGGCCGGGTACGTCGATGACGGTCAGTTGCAAGCCCAACTCGGGCACGTAGGCGACATCGCCTTCGGCAAGCGGTTCCGTGATGGCTGTGATAGCCTCATTGCGCGGGCCGAAGACGGGTACGGCGAAATGCTGCAACAATTCAGGGACGCCACCCGTGTGGTCGGCGTGGTGATGCGTGAGTAAAATGGCGGACAAGGTCAATTGATGTGCTTGCAGCGCATCGAGAATGGCCGTCGCATCGCCGGGGTCGACCACGGCGGCGTGGCGGCCGTCATGGATCAGCCACAGGTAATTGTCGGCAAAGGCGGGCACGGCAAGTACCGATAAAGCGTGTTCAGGGGAATGTGTCATGAGCAAAAGAGAAAACTGAATGGACAGTGTGGCATCCGAAAAATCCATTATAGCGCTTGACGGCTGGCTGCAGACGCCGGCCGGTCTCTACGTGCGCGCCTGGGAACAGCAATGCCTCGATAGTCTGACTGTCGATATCTTCGGTTTTAACGCCGTGCAGATCGGCTTGCCCCAGCTCGACGCGCTGGCAGCCAACCGCATGCCCAACAAATGGCTGCTTGATGCGCGCCTGCCGTCGCGCCTACCGCAGGAAAGCCGTTTGACCCTGGTGTCGGCCTTCGATGAGCTGCCGTTCGACTCGCAAAGCCTGGACCTGGTGGTCTTGCCACATGTACTCGAATTTGCCGCCGAGCCGCACCAGGTCTTGCGCGAAGTCGAGCGCGTGCTGATCCCCGAGGGGCGCGTGATCGTCTGCGGCTTCAATCCGGCCAGCCTGTGGGGCATGCGCCAGGGCCTGGGACGGGTTACGGGCCGTCATTATCTGCCGCAAGCGGGCGAACTGATCTCTATGCCGCGCATGAAAGACTGGTTAAAATTGCTGAACATGGGCGTCAGTCAAAGTCATTTCGGCTGCTACGCGCCCGCCTGCAGGACAGAAAAATGGCTGCGCCGCAACGCCTTCATGGACAAGGCCGGTGCGCGCTGGTGGCCATATCTGGGCGCAGTGTATATAGTGCAGGCGATCAAGCGCGTCAAAGGGATGCGATTGATCGGTCCGGCGTGGACCAAGAAACCGGCGACGGCGCCCGCAGGCGCACCGGTCACGAATAAAAGGCGGGAACAGCAAGATGGATAAGGTTGAGATTTATGCCGATGGCGCATGCAAGGGCAATCCGGGCACGGGCGGCTGGGGCGCGCTGATGGTGGCCGATGGCGCCAAGAAAGAAATTTACGGCGGGGAATTGAATACGACGAATAACCGCATGGAATTGAAGGCTGTGATCGAAGCCTTGACGGCGCTCAAACGTCCCTGCCAGGTAGTGCTGTATACCGATAGCCAGTACGTCCAGAAGGGCATCAGCGAATGGATCCACGGCTGGAAGGCGCGCGGCTGGAAAACGGCGGCCAAGGCGCCTGTCAAGAACGTCGATCTGTGGCAGGCGCTCGATACGGCCCAGGCCGTGCATGAAGTGGAATGGCGCTGGGTGCGCGGCCATAATGGCCATCCGGGCAACGAGCGCGCCGATCAGCTGGCCAATCTGGGCGTGGAAACTGTGCGCGCCTGAGAACGCCCAGCCAATCCTGCTGCGCGTCGCCCTTTGCGGCCGGCGATGCAGCGCATGATGTTGTAAAAGAAGGGCACAGGTTTGCTATACTGTGCCCTTCGCTTTTTGCTTTTACGACTGAATCTGCCATGCGTCAAATTGTTCTCGATACTGAAACCACCGGCCTGAATCCGCGCACGGGCGACCGCATCCTGGAGATCGGGGCTGTCGAGCTGAACAACCGCATGTTGACGGGGAATAATTTTCACCATTACATCAATCCCGAGCGCGACTCGGAAGAGGGCGCGCTGGCCGTCCACGGATTGACGACGGAATTCCTCAGCGACAAGCCGAAATTCGCGGAAATCGCGGAAGAATTCCGCGCTTTTATCGCCGGTGCCGAATTGATCATCCACAACGCCCCGTTCGATATCGGCTTCCTGAACGCGGAATTCAAACGCTTGAACCTGCCGCCCGTGCACGAGCAAGTTCATGGCGTGATCGATACCCTGGTGCAGGCGAAGGAAATGCATCCGGGCAAGCGCAACTCGCTCGACGCCCTGTGCGACCGTTACGGCGTTTCGAACGCCCACCGCAAGCTGCACGGCGCACTGCTTGACTCCGAATTGCTGGCCGACGTCTACCTGGCCATGACGCGCGGCCAGAACAGCCTGAGCATGGAAGAAGAAGTGGAAGTGGCTGCCGATGGCGCCGCCCTGGAAATCGTGCCCCTGGCCGAAGTCATCTTCCAGAGCGCCACGGCCGACGAACTCGCCGCCCACGAAGCCACCATCGCCGGCCTCGACAAGGCAGCCAAAGGCCAGTGTATCTGGACCGCCGTCACGGCGCCGCCAGCGGCTGCTTGAGAAAAAAGCGGGGGCGTGGCAAATTTCCTGTTGCCAGCCCTTGCAGATGCCGCAACACGTATGCGATAATTCGCCTCGCTTCGGGAGGTTAGCTCAGGGGTAGAGCACTGCATTCACACTGCAGGGGTCGCAAGTTCGAAACTTGCACTTCCCACCAGAATTCGCTTTAATATCAAGCACTTAGAATAAGCCGCCTATCATCGATAGGCGGCTTTTTTTATGGCTGTGACCCGTGCTGGAATAAGTTGACACTTTTTCGATGCAGAGAAGTAGCGTCAAATGGAACAAGGGTTTAGGCGCAGCCAGCGCGATTACAGTCTGGCTTTTAAATTGAGCGTTGTCGAGCAAGTGGAAAAAGGCGAGATGAGGTACAAGCAGGCGTAAATGCGCTACGCAATACAGGGGCGGTCGACAGTTTTGGTATGGTGTCGCAACACGGCCTGCTGGATTGGACGCATCCAAGGGGCCGAAACCAACGGAGCGCGATGATGGCAGGCAAGCCGACCAATCCACTGACGCCAGAGCAACGCATCAAGGAGTCGGAGAGTCAACTCAAGGAAGAAAAACAGAAATCCGTGCTGTTCAAAGCGGTCCTCGACATCCTGCGTGACGAGTACGGGGTGCCGGTAAAAAAGCCTTTGGGCAGGTCATCGCGCGCAAGCAAGTCGAAGGATTAAGTGTCGAGCGGGCCTGCCGCTGTGTCGGCATCAACCGTCAAGCCTATTACCAGCGCCGTCAGCGTGAGCGACAGTGCCTGGACAGGGCGCAAACTGTCGTCAAGCGGTGCAGTCGATACGCTTGCGCCTGCCGCGCATCGGCACTCGCAAGCTGCACAGCATGCTCGGTGCAGCCTTTTCCCGGAAAAATATCAAAGTGGGACGCGATGGGCTCTTTGCCATCTTGCGGCAAGATAGGCTGCTGGTGCAAGCACAGCGGGCCTATCATAAGGCCAGGACAGCCATCACCGCTTCCGGTGCCATCCCAACCCATGAGCGCGTCGTCATCCTCGACGTCTTCGCGCACTGGCAGCAGGCCGACCGCAAAAATCAGCGCAACGCGGCCCGGATAGTAGCCGCGCTCGTCGTGCACGAAGCCACGGAATTCCATTAGCTCATCGCTGCCGCCGAAAATCACGAGCCGACCGGCGGCCTTGGCCTTCTGCTCTTCTTCCTTGGCCATTTCGCTGCCGTACTCGCGGCCTGCCAGCAGCCCGGCCAGCAGTTCCTTGCTCAGCTTGACGGGCGCCAGCTCGACGGCCGGCGTGCCCATGTTCGTGTAAGGGGCACTTCCAGGAGCAGCACGTCTACGACCTGCTGAGCAACGCCGACATGGCACGCCGCGTTGCGCCAGATGGCCATGCCATCCTGCCCGTGGCCCAGGCTACGGTCGAGGCAGTAACCGAGATCCAGGCGCGCGCCCAGCGCACGGGCACTTTCGGCGTCAACGGCGATGAAATGCGCGTGCTGTGCGAAGGCGTCGGCAAGACTATGGCCTTCCTGCGCGGCGTGCTGAACGCCGAAATTGTGCGCGCCAGCCTGGCAGCCGTGCGCGAATTCAACCGGACTGGCGTGCTGCGCGTGCACCATCAATAAGCTTTTCGCGGGGAGCTCTGGCAACCTGGCACAACTTCTGCGCATCTGGACGACAGGGGTGACGGGCAAAGGGCGCTCGCGTGGTTGGGTAAAGGCCAACACGGCTTGGGATCAGCAGGCGGCGCAGGCGCTGTATCGGCGTGTGGGATATGCCTCGCTCGCGCACTGGTTAGATGGAAAATGTAAACAATGCCAAGGGACTAAAATCGTTACAGGCACTGGTGCGAAAGGCTTCAAGATGTGCGATTCTTGCGGCGGTACCGGTCAAACGTCCGTTACGGCTGGCGGTTTTGAGCGGGAGAGGATTTTGGATATGGTGAACGAATTGGACCAAGTGTTGAATACACAGAATGCCAAAGCTCACCGGCATCTACGTCCTAGCGCTTCATTCTGGAGTAAACACGATCAATCCCCGCCGCAGTTTATGTGTCGAAGTGGAGGTTTCGTGGCGATAATACGCCAGAGCCTTTTTCTTAATTTCGGCTCGATAGTTATCTATTTCATCAAAATGCGTATCGAGAAGGCCATCCAGGAGCACTTGATCACTATGATTGTCCATCGAAGGTTTGTATCCATGATCAGCAAGCTCAAGCGCTTGATTGAAGATTGTTTCAGAATCTCTTGCGGGTGCAGCGCCTCCGAAGGTTGTGAAGACGCCGCTCGTATCGAGCATTAAACTTAATCCCTGTTTCATGCCCTTCCTTTGTGAAATTTCCAATATGTAATGATAGCGTTAATTCAAATAAAGTTGAAAACTTGTGAAATTCGGTGTAAGATTTCAATAAATACTCCCTACACTCGTAATGATAGCGCAAGCGGCACCGATAGTGGGGATTCGCAGAGCACCCATCAGCCGATGAATTCGCTCGCGGTAAAATTGTGTAGCTCTCCATGCGGATTGTCATGGGAGTAATATCGAAGCCACCTTTGAGGTGGCTTTTTCTATTGCGCGTCCGCTTTCGAGGCCGCTGTGACCGAAATAGCTCATCCGCTGCATTACTTGATACGAGAATACTTGGAGCGGCGATGAAACTTCTTATTTTGAATATGCTCGCCATGACAAATTCTTCTAACTCAGCTCGTTCATCTTACGCTTACCGCAAGTCCCAATATTTTACCGACGCTGGACATGAATTGGAGGTTGGCGATCACCTGATTGTAAGCCGTACGTTTTATACGCATCACGGCATCTATGCTGGCGAGGGAATAGTCATCCACTATTCTGGGCTCAGTGACGGCCTGACATCTGGCCCTGTCGTTTTCGATACGCTTGAAACCTTTTCTAGTGGCAGAGAGATGACCGTTCGAGGGTATCCCTCTGCCTTATTTCATGGTAAAGAAGTTGTGTACCGTGCAGTATCGCGCCTTGGCGAGAAAGAGTATGACGTTCATAGCAACAATTACGAAGATTTTTGCTCTTGGGCAATAACGGGAAAGGCGAAAAGCGAGCAGGTCGATTTTGTCGAAACTGTAGCGGGTTTATTCTTTCCATTTGTCTCGACAGCTGCGCAGGTGCGAAAGCACGTATCGCGCAAGTATCTACAAGATGATGGTGGGAGCACAACGGGCGACATTACGGAGGTAGTTTTGAAAGCAGCAGCAATTTACGTGCTTCCTGTTTCTGTACCCGTGCTTGTGGCCGGAGAAGCCCTACGTAGAATCTTTAAGTAGTATCAAATTACAACCCGCTACGGCGGGTTTTTTCATGACCAAATCAAGCCGCCGGGGCAACCAGGCGGCTTTTTTTATGCCGCTAGCGTACGCGAAGCGGTGCACGGCCGGAAGGCCATTCACAAGGGCGGATGCCCAGAAAGCTCTCAAATGAAACTGAAACTCGACGCAAATGGCAACGTGGCGCTGCAAGACGGCAAGCCTGTCTACATTCTGGACGATGGCCGCGAAGTTGCTGACGCCGCCGCCGCGACCGTGGCGGAGATTTCCAGCCTGAACGGTGAGGCAATGAGCCACCGGCAGGCAAAAGAGGCTGCCGAAGCCGCGCTGAAGCCATTCAAGGATGCCGCTGCTGCATCGCAAACCATGGCCAACATCAATTCCGGCGACCTGACCACGGCGGCCAAAGTTCAGGAAATCAAGGACGCTGCGACTCGCTCGGCGAACGGCAAGCTCGTTCCGATGGATCAGCAGGGTAATCCACAGGGGCTGTCGTGGTTGTCAGACACGCTAACCGGCATCGACTTGTATGCTGGCGGATTCATTTGCCGACCGACGATCTTTTTTGACCCGGGCGCAACCGCCAGCCTCGGCTATGGCACGATGCAGCACCCATACAGCACGCAGGAGCAACTGGAAACCGCATGCAGGGGCGATATGTCGGGTGAAGTTCTCGGCATCAGGCGCGGCTCGATTACCAGGGTGGCAGGCAAAGGCCTGACGCTGACCGTCCATGGCTCGCCAAGTCGTCCGTTCACGATTTGCCCTTACGGCATCGAATCGGACGCGCTTCCTGTCATCAGTGGCGCTGTCTTCGTGACCGATTGGACGCTGGTGGACGCTGCCAAGAACATCTGGTCGAATCCGATGGGCGCCAGAGAGTATCCGTGCTGGCAATCCGGGGTTCGGATCAACAATAGGGCATGGGCGGGAAACCCAGCGGCGTCGTTGCCCGCACCAGGCGCCAGTGTGTACCAGGCAGGCGTATTTTATGTGCGCCCATTTGAGGGCGCCGATCCTCGTCGCAGCGCCATCGAAATTGCAAAAGCGGATGTTGCCCTCAATATCATCCTGGACAACGTGGCTGCCACAGGCTACGTGCATGTCTGCGGGATCCAGGCGGTAATGGGCTATGGCTGCGGACTGCGCGTCGGGGCTGATGCGCAGACCAAAATCGCGACCATGGCAGACGTGAGAATTACCGGCTGCAGGGCATCAAATATCGGTCTTGACGCAGCAACAGCGCAGGGGCCTGGCGACGGGTTCTGGCTGGTCGGCATCGACAAGGTGCGCATGAAGGATGCACTGATTCAGGGCTGCTACGCCTCAGACTGCACAAATAATGCGTATGAGTTCATCAATACATCCGGCGCAAAACTCATCAAAAACATGAGCCTCGACTGCTCCGGAAACAGCATCGTCGAACTGTGGTCTGGCAATGATAACTGCCTCATTCAGCACAACGTCGGCGAATTCTCTACTGCATTGCATCGCCTCGCTGTTGACCCGGCGCAGGGCGGCGTGTGGTTCTCCAATCAGGCAGTAGATCAGGAAATCGGGATTGAGGACGCCACAAATACGGAAAACTTCAACAACATCGCCAGGTTTAACCTGATCATCAGTCCTGGGCAGCGGGGGTTCGCCGCAGGCGGCGGACACGGCCATGTATTTCAGCACAACACCGTTATCCTTGACCCGGATGCAACAACGCCCGGCGGCTATTACGGCGCTAATGCATGGTTCACCTATGGCAATGCGCCGACGGGTTTTGTAGATATATCGAACAACTTGTTCTACTGGCGCGCATCAGTCACGACGCGCCACCTATCCTGTGGCGACCTGCGCGCAGGGATTGGCGCCAACAAGTCGAATCCAATCGGGGATAAAAATATTTATTGCCCAGCGAACCCTGGGAACTACAACTGGGGATTCAACAGTGACGCGACGTATTGGATGGAATGGAAATCGAGACTACTGGCCGCTGGCGTGGCTCTCGATCAAAATTCACTGCTGTACGCCCCGGAGCCGAACGCATCGCTGAAGCGTTTGCAGCTTGGATTTAATGAGCTGACGAACCGGCCGATCTCGGCCATGGCGCGCGGCCTGACCGCTCTCGCGGTTGGATCTCGCTATTGCGATGGACAGCCCTATAGGCCATCTGTTGCGACGATTGGCGCATTGAATGGATATTGACATATAACTATCATCGCCGAAATTGGCACCGGCCTGGCCGGTGCCGAATCCTATGCCAGCGTTGCCGCGGCGGACGCGCGCTGCGCCAGCCTGGGCCTGACCACCCGGGCAGTGCTGGTCGAAGCTGACAAGGAAATCGCGCTGCGCAAGGCGATGATCTTCATGGCCACCTACCGCACGCGCTGGGCCGGCCGGCGCGTTTATCAACGCCAGGCGCTGGACTGGCCGCGTTACGGCGTGGCGGTCGATGGTTTTACGGTGCCCAGCACCATCGTGCCGGCGGACGTGGTAAATGCCTGTATCGATCTGGCCGTGCGCGCCGGCAGCGGCGAGGATACCGGCAAGCTCGTCGTCATGCAAGCCCACGATACGCATCTATCCTTCGAGATCGCCGGCCGCAATGGCCCGCAAGTGACTGCACCGGCCGACCAGCTGATGTGCCATGCCGCATCTTTGCGCTCAACCGGGATGGCGAGTATCGCCATGTTCGTCAACATAAAAGCGAACGTCATGCCGGAAGGCGTCGCTGCCATGCCTGAAGGTCCGACGCTGGAAGTCCGTGTTGCCAACCTCGCCTGCGCCGTCGCTGAAGTCACTGGCATTCATGGGGGGGGAGGCGCGCGCGTATTGATACCGTCACAGTTATTCATACACGCCGCTGGCTGCCGTCGAAGCGCTGCGTCTGGTGGTGGCGGGGCAAGTCACGCCTGGTTTCCAGACTCCGGCCACCGCGTTTGGCTCCGGTTTTGCCGTTTCGATTGCAGACACCCACATTATTGACATGGCCTGAGGCATCCGCCGGCGTAGTGCGCTAAGTATTGCTATTCCTCGCTCTTGGCTGCGGACTCGGCGCCAGCCAAGGCTTTTTTGTGCATGGCTTCGAGGCCTTGTTGCACGAGGTCCAGCAGCTCGATTTCTATGGTGCTGCCATTTTGCATGGCAAGGTGCTTCACGGCGAAGGCAAGCGCGGGGGGAAGCTCCAGGCATTTCAGGATCAGCCCCTCTCCGGCCGGCACTGGCGGGTCGATTTGCGTCTCTCTGGCGACAGGCAACGTCCCGTGCATAAGCCAGGCGGTGCTGACGCCAAGGGCTGCGGCAATTTTCTCTGCCGCTTCCATACGAAGTTTGGCCTTTCCTGATTCGTAGCGATACAGTTGCGTGGGATTGATGCCTGCCAGTTCGGCAAGCAGGACTTGTGAGATACGAAGTTCTTCGCGGCAGCTTTTGATCCGCTCAGAAACATAGGTGTCGCCAGACATACATTTTGCCTTTCAATATACAACGTTCGTGAATGACCTGCTGTGACGCACCTGTCACCGCAACGATGAAAGGAACGAGAGCGTTTTGCCAGCCATAGCCTGGTCACCAGCATGGATTCTACCGCTCGGGCGGGGCAATGCGGCAGCATGCCTTCCCGTCCGCCTGGATCCATGGCAGCCGCCAAGCCAGCCAGTACGGTTCAGGACCGGAGGCTGGGTAGCGGCACGGCGCGCAGTGCCAGACACGGGCCCAGGTATTTCCTCGCGGCATTGCTCGGGAGGGGAACTGTTTCTGGGCGGAACAACGATCCACGCGCCGTTTGATGTGCATCATTCATTTTCCTGTAGCAAATCAATATCATTAGTTCATGCATCTATCCGGGTGCCGGTAAGCAGGGGAGGGAACTTTATCATGGCTAATCATCTGACTCGATTCGTTCCATTTTCTGACATCGCACGTTTCGAACCCCTGAACGGCATCAAGGACTGGTTGCGCGATTTTCAGCTTCGGCCCGCCGTGCGCGACTGGAATGGCGGGCCGGGCATCAAGGTAGATGTCGAGGGCGGTGTCGCGTCGATCACGGCCGAATTGAAACACGAGCACCTCGGGTGACGCCGGTCCTCGCCTTCGCTGCGTACCGTCGCCGTGTTGCTGCATCTACCTACCGAGTGAAAGGGGCGAGTCTATGTCTGCTACCGGGCGTTCCGCTGACTACCCACGGGGGATTCTTTTCCGGCATTTTTCCCTGGTCACTTTGGCGGCGGGATGTGTTGTGCTGGTATGCCTGTCTATCCTGACGATCCAGCTGTCGACGATATGGCGCGCACGCGAAGTGCGGCTGCACGAAGCGCGCGACGCGGCGACGAATGTCAGCCAGGCTGTCGCGCAGCATGCCTACGATACGATCAGGGAGGTCGACACGTTGTTGCTTGGACTGATCGAGCGTGGCGACATGCTGGGAGCGTCAGGCTTCGACCAGTCCCGTATGCAAGCGTTGTTGAGGAGCCGTGTCGCGGAATTTCCCCAATTGCATGCCATCATCGTCTTTGCCGATGATGGCAGACCATTGTTCAATTCCGGCACGCAGATGCCAGTCAATCTCGACAATCCGGACAATGACTATCTTCATTACCATCGTTTGCATAATGACCTGAAGCCTTATCTAGGGATGGGCGCGGGACGGTTGGCCCATGGTGAATGGATCATGGCGGTGTCACGCAGAATTAATCTTCCCGATGGGAGCTTCGGCGGCGTTGTGCTTGCCACTATCCGCCTCGACTATTTTAAAAAATTCTATGAGGACTTTTCCATCGGTGAGCAAGGAACGATTCTGATGACACATGATGATGCCAGGCTCGTAATGAAAACTTCCTATGATGGCGGGGTGCCTGAAGGTATGGGTTCGCCATTCAAACTGCTGTCTGAGTCCTCGTCGATGGTGAAGATCAAGGAGGCGCACGCCAGTCAGGGCTTGGACGAAAAATCAAGCATCATCAGCTATCGTAAGATTACCGAATATCCGCTGGTGGCCTTGACTGCCTTGTCGCGGGATGAAGTTCTGAGTGGCTGGCGCAATGATGCCTGCCTGCAAATTGCAGCGTTGAGCGCCTTGATCTTGCTCACTGGATTTTTTGGCTGCCGCTTGCTCAGCCAGCTGAGCTCACGCTTGATTATCGAGGAGGAGTTTAAGGAAGCGAGCGATGAATTAAAAGTATCTAACCAGCGCTTGACGCACCTCGCCTTGCAGGATGGCTTGACGGCTCTGGCAAATCGACGGAGTTTTGATGACGCATTGATTGTGGAGTTCAGTCGGGCCCAGCGGGCAGGAAATTCCCTGGGCCTGATGATGATTGATGTTGATTTTTTCAAGCAATATAACGACATTTATGGCCATGTGGCTGGCGACGAATGCTTGAAGAAAATTGCCGGCGTGGTCGCCACGGGCATGCGCAGGGCGGGCGATATGGCGGCACGCTATGGCGGCGAGGAAATGGTTCTGCTCTTGCCAGGATCGGATATCGACGGAGCCATATCGCTTGCGGAAACCATTCGTCATGGCATAGTGAGTTTAGGCATTCCCCATATTGGCAGTCCCCTGTGCAAGGTGACAGCAAGTATCGGCGTGGCGGTGTTCCCCTTGATTAAGATGGAAACGATGGCCATTACCCTGCTCAATGCTGCCGACCATGCCCTGTACAAGGCCAAGGCATCGGGGCGCAATAACGTATGTACCTGCGATTCGCGCGAAAGGAAGTTCTCCCGCACAAATGCCGTTGAAATCAATGAAAACTGGTGCCAGGAGTATATGAGGCAGGCAAACATATCAAGTTCAGAGAGATGAGGACGGCCGCCAGGCCGATCGGATGGGGCATGCACCATCCATATTGAGGATTTCTGACAACAATGTTGCCTGGGACACTGATGTTATGCACCTCATTGATGTAGATCATTCTCGCTCGTGACTGTGCGTACTTGAAACGATACAGTATCCATCAGCAGGCAGCGCATTCCCCCTCGTCGGCAGGTGCTTGGGACGATCCAGGCGCTGCCCTGTGCACCGGGCAAATGCAAACAACAGGAAAGTCACCCATGCATGCAGATATCTGGATAGTTCGGAACGGTAGTGATTATCTCTTGTTGCATGGCCATTTGCGCCTGCACTCCACCTTGAACGCAGCTGGCGCCGTTTTTGTCGAGGTGGCGCACGAAGGCGTCGTCAAGATCACACGCGTATCGGGCTATCTTCAGGTCGATTCTGGCAATGCGCTGTCGCTACTTTGTGTCCAACGGGCAACAGTTAAAGCATTGGGCGAAACCCTGCCTAATGCTTGGTGACGGGCGCATGCCCGGTGAGCATAACGCTGGGCGATCACTTCGTTCCACGCAGTCATTCTGGCTGTACATTGTGCAAAAAAACGGCATTTTTCTTTCGCGACTATGACTGAGCTCACTATTGCGCTAATATAAATAATAATTGTTGGTTAGTACACACCATCCACGAACCTTGCCAAGATGTGATGCTGCAGGGGGGTAACTTGCTAACGATGGGTATGGTCAACTATTTATGTGCGCGAAGCGAAGAAAGTATTTTGCCGTTCCTTTTCAGGCTGAGCAATACTGGAACTCATTGCGTCAGCATGCGGAGCTGCGGCTCAAGCTGAAACAGGCGGCGTCAAAGCCCCTTTCTCAAGAGCGTTATCCCGCGTCGCTGCAAGCAGCGCAGCGGGAGGTGAGCGTGCGCGAGATTGAGCTGGAAATGCAGAACGATGAGCTGCTCGCCGCCCAGGCTGCATTGAAGAATACTGGCGAATTGTCTAACCGCCTGTACGACCAGGCGCCCGTCGGCTACATCAGCATGGATGCCCGCGGCATCATCATGCACTCGAATCTCACTGCATCGGCCTTGTTAGGCACACCGCCAGAGATGCTTTCCGGCCAGCCGTTCACGCGTTTCATTCTTCCTGATGACCAGGATATTTTTTACTTCCTGCGCCAGCGCCTGCTGGACCGCAACACACCGTGTTCCGTCGTACTGCGCATGAAAAAGGGCGTGGGTGACGTATTTTCAGTCATCGCGGAAGCTAAACTTGACCAGGAGCATTTTGGCCCGGGCGCCGTGTTATTGGTACTCAATGATATTACCGAGCGCACCGTGGCGGCGGCGCAACTGCATGCCAGCGAGGAGCGATTTCGCGGGGTAGTTGAAAACGCATCTCTTGGCATGATCATGGCTGACATGCAAGGCCGCTGGCTAACTGTGAACCGGGCGCTGTGCGAGATGTTGGGCTATACGGGGCAGGAATTGCTGGCGATGGGATGTCTGAAACTGACGCATCCCGACGACGTTGACGATAGCGTGCAGTTCGGGCAGCGCCTGTGCAGCGGCGAGATCAGCAACTATCGCATCGAAAAGCGCTATCTGCACAAGGATGGCCATGTCATCTGGGCCATACTCAGTGCCACGACGGTGTGCGGTGCTGAGGGACTCGCCCGGCAGTACGTGGGCATGGTGGAAGATATCAGCGTGCGCAAGCTGGCATTGGAAAAGCTGGAACAGTCGCATGAGAAACTGCGCCGGTTCATTGCCCATCAGGAGCGCGTGAAGGAAGGGGAGCGTATTCGCATTGCAAGGGAAATGCACGACGAACTCGGTAGCGTATTAACTGGCGTCAAGGCCCACCTTTCCGTTGCCTTGATACATGACCAGCGTAATGGCGGTACCTTGCAAGCTCGGCTCGAGGATGCCTGCTCCTTGCTCGATATCGCTTCCACGGCCGTACGCACGGTGATCACTGAACTGCGGCCCAGCGTGCTAGATCAGCTTGGCGTCTGGGCGGCGCTGGAGTGGCACGTAGAAGAGGTCTGTGCCAGAGCGGGGCTCATCTGCCACACCCACATTCCTCCTGAGACTGTTCTGCTGGAGATCGACCCCGAGCGCAGTACTGCCTTGTTCCGTATCTTGCAGGAAGCGCTCACCAATGTCGTCCGCCATGCCGGGGCTACGCGGGTCGACCTGCGCGTCAGTCATGCCTACTCGTCGATCCGGATGGAAGTGGAAGACGATGGCAAGGGCATGGATAGCGAGAGCCTAGTGACGGCCAACTCCTGGGGCCTGGCGGGCATGCGCGAGCGCGCCCGGCATTTTGGTGGAGGAATCCGTTTTATGGCCGTTGCGCATGGCACCCTGCTGGTCTTGCAGTTGCCGATACGGGGGGCGCATGAGATGCGGAAAAATTAGGGTGGTGCTGGTGGACGACCATGTCGTCGCACGCAACGGTATTCGGCTGATGCTGGGCACGGACGACGGCGTCGAAGTCGTGGCCGAGGCCGAAACTGCCCGCGCGGCATTGTATCTGCTGCAGGGACAGACATTTGACGTTGCCATTGTCGATATCGGCCTGCCCGATCAGAACGGCTTGCAGTTGCTCAAGCAATTGCGCCGCGAGCAGCCACGCCTTGCCGTGCTGATGTTGTCCATGTATGCCGAGACGGTGTACGCTGTGCGGGCCCTGCAATATGGCGCCGCCGGCTATCTGACCAAGAATTGCACTGCGTCCATACTGGTTGGGGCGGTCTACAAGGCTGCAGCGGGAGGGAAATACATCAGCTCGGCGGTGACGGAAGATATTGCTGATATGATCAGCGGCAGCAGGATGGCCTGGCACGAGAAACTGTCGGACCGCGAGCTGGAAGTCCTGCGGCTGCTTGCCGCCGGCGAAGACTTGGCAGATATCGCGCAAATTTTGCATTTGAGTATTAATACCGTGAGCACTTACCGGGCGCGCCTGTTGGAAAAGACGCGCGCCAAGAATAATGTGCAGCTGACGCGGTTCGCCATAGAACATGGCGTCGGTCCGCCGATTCTTGGCGGCTAGCTGGTGGATCGGCACCGAGACAACGCCGCTGTTTTTCGGCGCTGCACGGATGTGGCCTTGTTCAGGCACGGCTTGCCGCCTTTGAGATGGAGGACAGCAGCGCCGTGGTCCGCTCCGTGAGTGCATCGATGCTTGCCACTGTTTCCATGGTTTCCCCGTTTGCCAGCGCCTCGATCGCGCCATGATTGAGGATATGCAGATCTTTGCCGTCCGTGCTGATCCAGCCCTGGCGGCGGAACTTCGACATCAGGCGACTGACGCTTTCCATCGTCAAGCCTATATAGTTCCCGATGTCTTCACGCGACATCAGCACCGTGAAGTCATGGCGCGAGTATCCCCTGGCCGCGAAACGGCTCGACAGATCGAGCAGGAAAGTGGCAAAGCGCTGCTCGGCTGAGTTGCCCAGGAAGCGCATGACGCGCTGGTCGCGATTGATTTCCTGGCTCAATAAACGGTGGAAATGTTGTTGTAGCGCTGGAATGTTGGCGCATAGTATCTGCAGTTGGGCAAAGGGAACTTCGCAGACCTCGCTATCCTCGAATGCCATCGCATTGCTGTCATGAATGCCAGTACTGATGGCGTTCATGCCGAGAATTTCGCCTGCCATGTGAAAGCCCATCACATGCTGTTTGCCATGGGCGTTATCGCGGAAGGTTTTGAACTGGCCGCCGTGAATAATGTACAGACAATGAAAAGGCTCGCCCACCCTTAGCAGCAACTCATTGCGCTCCACCCAGTGCCGTTTGCCAATTATTCTATCGAGCTGAGCGACGCTACGCTCGTCCAGGCCGTGGGGCAGGCAACGTTCCCTTGAACTGCATTTCGCGCAGGTATTGCCGCTAGTGTAAATTTTCGCTGGTAACGATTGATAGGTCGAGAGTGGGGCGTTCATGGGTTCCTCTTATTGTAGTTCATGGTGTGCATCAAATTTCTTTGTCTTTCTGACTACATGCCTAATAGTATGTGCGCGCCCAGGCAAGGTGCATATAAGATTAACCCTTGGTCTTGCGTAGCAAATTTCGCAAGCTTTTTGGTAGGGGATCCCCTACATTCATCCTTTGCCAGTACGCATGGGCTTTGTCTGCCGCGCAACTGCGGCTGTTGCAGTCTAGCGTTGACGCCATTAGCCGTTCGGCGCAGAATCAAATGCATGGAAATCATAGAATCACGCTAGGCAAGGCATGCTCAGAACCTTGCCCATGGAAGCGGGAATCATTCGGGTGCTATTGGTTGACGACCATGCCATCGCACGCCATGGCGTGTCGCTGATGCTTGGCACGGCAGCGGACATTTGCGTTGGCGGCCAGGCGACGTCCTTTGACGACGCGACCGAACGTATTGCGTCCGAGGAATTCGATGTGGCCCTCATTGACATTGCCATGCCGGGAAAAAGCGGCTTGCAACTATTGCAAACCTTGCGCTTGGCCAGGCCGCGCATGGGGCTGATGATACTGAGTCATTATTCGGAAGAAATCTATGGCTTGCGGGCACTCAGCCTGGGGGCATCTGGCTACCTGACCAAGGATGTGTCAGCCGACGTTCTTGTACAGGCCGTGCGCAAGGTGGCGTCGGGAGGGAAATATGTGAGCCCGGCGATGACGGACCGGCTGGCAATGGTGGTGGCACAGGGGCATGTGCGTGTGCACGAGAACCTGTCCGAGCGCGAACTGCACGTGTTCCAGCGCATCGCCGCAGGCCAGTCGCTGGTGCAGATCGGCGCTGCATTGAATTTGCGCCCGAATACGGTCACGAGCTATCGTGCGCGCATCCTGAAAAAAATGAAAATGGCATGTAACGCCGAGTTGATCCGCTATGCGCTGGAACTTGGCATGCTGTAGGCTGCTCAGATATAAACATGAAAAACACCAACAAGGCCACCCTGACCGGGTTGGCGGCCATTCTGCTGTGGAGCGCCATTATCGGCCTGATCCGCAGTGTCAGCGAACTCCTGGGGCCCACGGGTGGGGCGGCGATGATGTACAGCGTGGCGTCGGTGTTCCTGCTGCTGTCCGTAGGCTACACGAGGCTGAGCGAATTTCCGCGGCGCTATCTGGTCTGGGGCAGCCTGCTGTTCGTCACCTACGAGCTGTGCCTGGCGCTATCGATAGGCTATGCCAGCACGGCCCGTCAATCCATCGAGGTGGGCATGGTGAACTACCTGTGGCCGACCTTCACCATTGTCGCGGCCATCCTGTTCAACGGGCAGAAGAGCAATTTCCTGATCGTGCCGGGCTTCCTGCTGTCCGTCGCCGGCGTCTGCTGGGTGCTGGGTGGCGAGCATGGCTTCGACCTGGCCGGCACCCTGGCTAATGTGCGCGGCAATCCGCTCAGCTATGGCCTGGCCTTTGCGGGCGCGCTGATCTGGGCCGCGTATTGCACCGTGACGGCGCGTCTGGCGCAGGGCAAGAACGGCGTGACCGTGTTTTTCATCCTGGTTTCCATCAGCTTGTGGATCAAGTACCTGCTGCAAGGGGGAGGCCACATGGTGTTCACTGCCGAGGCCATCACCTACCTGGCCCTGGCCGCCGGCGCCATGGGCTTTGGCTACGCCGCCTGGAACGTGGGGATTCTTCACGGCAACGTCACGCTCCTGGCTGGCGCTTCGTATTTCATCCCCGTGCTGTCTGCCGCGCTTTCTTCGCTGCTGCTGCGCACGCCGCTGTCACTGGCCTTCTGGCAAGGCGCGGTGATGGTGTGCGGCGGCGCCATCCTGTGCTGGCTGGCTACGCGCGCAGGACGCACCCGGCCCATCATGAACTGACTCAACCGGGCAAAAAAACGGCTGAGTACGACACGATTTGCTCAAATATAGTTATATTTATATATTTGTTTCCATCGGTTTGTACATGTCTTGCCAGCCCGCTTGCGCCTATTTCCCGGAGTAATATCGTCATATTCCCCCGTCCACTTCAGATATTTGCTGTCTTATATAAGATTCGTCGCCATCGGATACACAAACAGCGGCAGGACAGTCTAAAATACGTGGTGGGCAAGCACGGCGTCACCGCCGGCACACTAGCCGTCCAAAGCAAGGCTAACCGTCCTGTGTTTGGAATGAAGAAAGTTAACCACCAGGCATCACCGCATACAAGGGAATGAACATGGCAACACAAAAATCCAAAATCATCTACACGCTGACTGACGAGGCGCCGCTGCTCGCGACGTATTCCCTGCTGCCAATTATCAAAAAAATTCACCGCGCCGGCTGGCGTGGACGTGGTCGCCAGCGATATCTCGGTGGCGTCGCGTGTACTGGCTGAATTTCCCGAATTCCTGACGGACGCGCAAAAGTCCCGAACACCCTGGCTGAACTGGGCAAATTGACCCAGAATCCGGACACCAACATCATCAAGCTGCCGAACATCAGTGCCTCGCAAGGTCAATTGATCGCCTGCGTGCGTGAATTGCAAGGCCGTGGCTACAAGTTGCCGGACTATCCGGAAGATGCCAAGACGGAAGAAGAAAAAGCCTTGAAGGCCCGCTACGGCAAGTGCATCGGCAGCTCGGTCAACCCGGTCCTGCGTGAGGGCAATTCCGACCGCCGCGCGCCGAAAGCCGTCAAAGAGTATGCGCGCAAGCACCCGCACTCGATGGGCGAGTGGAGCCAGTCCTCGCAAACCCACGTTTCGCACATGCATCATGGTGACTTCTACCATGGCGAAAAATCGCTGACCCTGGAAAAGGCGCGCGATGTCAAGATGGAACTGGTCACGGCCTCGGGCAAGACCATCGTGCTGAAACCGAAGGTTTCCCTGCAAGCCGGTGAAATCATCGACAGCATGTTCATGAGCAAGAAAGCGCTGCTGGAGTTCTACGAGAAGGAAATCGACGACGCATTCAAGACGGGCGTGATGTTCTCGCTGCACGTCAAGGCCACCATGATGAAGGTCTCGCACCCGATCGTCTTCGGCCACTGCGTACGCATCTTCTACAAGGATGCGTTCGCCAAGCACGCTGCCCTGTTCGACAAGCTGGGCGTGAATGTCAACAATGGCATGAGCAACCTGTACGACAAGATCGAAACCCTGCCAGCGTCGCAAAAAGATGAAGTGCTGAAAGACCTGCACGCCTGCCACGCCAACCGTCCGGAACTGGCCATGGTCGATTCGGCCAAGGGCATCACCAACTTCCATTCGCCGAACGACATCATCGTCGACGCGTCGATGCCCGCCATGATCCGTATCGGCGGCAAGATGTGGGGCGCCGATGGCCGTCCGAAAGACGTCAAGGCAGTCATGCCGGAATCGACTTTCGCCCGCATCTACCAGGAAATGATTGGCTTTTGCAAATGGCATGGCAACTTCGATCCGAAGACCATGGGCACCGTGCCGAACGTGGGCCTGATGGCGCAGCAAGCGGAAGAATACGGTTCGCACGACAAGACCTTTGAAGTGCCGGAAGGCGGCATCGCCAACATCACCGACCTGGAAACGGGCGAAGTGCTGCTGACGCAAACGGTGGAAGAGGGCGATATCTGGCGCATGTGCCAGGTCAAAGACGCGCCGATCCGCGACTGGGTCAAGCTGGCCGTCACGCGCGCGCGCAACTCGGGCATGCCTGCCGTGTTCTGGCTCGATTCCTACCGTCCGCACGAGAACGAAGTCATCAAGAAGGTGCAGGTTTACCTGAAGGAGCACGACACCAAGGGCCTGGACATCCAGATCATGTCGCAAACGCGCGCCATGCGTTACACCCTGGAGCGCGCCTTCCGCGGCCTGGACACCATCTCGGTGACCGGCAACATCCTGCGCGATTACCTGACCGATTTGTTCCCGATCCTGGAACTGGGCACGTCCGCCAAGATGCTGTCGATCGTGCCGTTGATGGCCGGTGGCGGCATGTACGAAACGGGCGCCGGCGGTTCGGCACCGAAACACGTCAAGCAACTGGTGGAAGAAAACCATTTGCGCTGGGATTCGCTGGGCGAGTTCCTGGCCCTGGCCGTGTCGCTGGAAGACATGGGCATCAAGACGGGCAATGCGAAGGCCAAAATCCTCGCGAAAACCCTGGATGAAGCCACCGGCAAGCTGCTGGACAACAACAAGTCGCCATCGCCACGTACCGGCGAACTGGACAACCGCGGCAGCCATTTCTACCTGGCCATGTACTGGGCGCAAGCCCTGGCAGCGCAGAAGGACGATGCGGAACTGGCAGCGCATTTTGCGCCAGTAGCCAAAGCCCTGGCGGACAACGAAGAAAAGATCGTTGCCGAGCTGAAAGCAGTACAAGGCAAGGAAACGGATATCGGCGGTTACTACCTGCCAGATCCAGCGAAGACGGAAGCGGTCATGCGTCCTAGCGCCAGCCTGAATGCCGTGCTGGACAGCATCTGATGCAGTCCTGACAGGCAGTAAGCTCTTTACTGCCTGACAAAAAACAACGCCGCCGGGAGTGATCCTGGCGGCGTTTTTCATTTCCCCTCGGTTTTATTGGTAGTGCTTGTAGACCTCGGTGCTGCCATTGTTCTTGACCAGCAAGACGTCATACGGATCCTTGCGCGGTCCTTCCATGCCAGGCGAACCCATCGGCATTGCCGGCACGGCCAGTCCTTTCGCCTTGGGTTTCTCGCGCAGCAACTGCTTGATCTCGCTGGCTGGTACATGGCCTTCGATGGCGTAGCCGTTGACGAGGCCCGTGTGGCAGGAACCGAGCGCGTCGGGAATACCTGCCAGCTTGCGGTATTGCGCCGGCATTTCCACATTTTTCGCGCGCACCGTAAAACCGTTCGCTTCCAGGTGCTTGATCCATGCGGAACAGCAGCCGCACGAGGCGCTCTTGTAGACTTCAATGACGGGCAGGGCCGCCATGGCGAACGTGGGCAAGCCCAGCATGGCGGCGAAGGCGCCGCGCAATAAGAAATGTTTGATCATGTGTTGCTTTCAGACGGATAAGGGCTATCGTGGCCACATGGGTGGCCTGCTTGCTACTTAAGCGGAAAGCGGCCGCGGGGGCCGGCGCGGGCCGTCGGGAATGAATCCCGTCAGCAAGGTGGCCGTTGCGATGGTGACTTGTTGCGCGCCGGTGCAGGCCGCGGCAGGAAGGGCGAGGCAGGGCGGCATCAGTGCGCCCAGGCAAAAGCTGGAGCAGGCGCCGCACGCGGGGTGCTTGGCAGGGGTCTTGTTTTCTTCTGGCGTGCCGGTGCTGTGGGGGACTGCGGATGACTGCGCCGCGTGATGCTGGCAGTCTGCTGTCATCATGGCGGCAGGCAAGGCAGCGAGTGGCGAACACAGCCGCGTGGCGCCTGCTGCGGCCGCTTGCACCGGCACCGCCGTGATCAGCAGCAGTATCAGCCATGTTTTGAAGAGTCTTAGCATCGCTGGAAAGTATAGCATAGGGGCACTGTCGCCAGGAGCAGGCGCCCGCTAGCGCGAGGCGGCGGCAAGCATTTTCGACGCGTACATGGCCCGGTCCGCATGACGCAGCAGCAGTTGCATGGTATCGCCGTCTTCCGGATAGTGGGCCGCGCCGATGCTGACGGCGATTTGCAACTGTTGACCGTTGCCCAGGTGCAGCGGCACGGCCAGGGCCGCGTGGATCTTTGCTCGATCAGGCCGACGTCCGTCGGCGTGGCATTGCTTTCCAGAAGCACGACGAATTCATCGCCACCCATCCTGGCCAGGGTGTCGGTTTCTCGCATGCAATCGCGAAGGCGGCTCGCCACTGTTTGCAGCAGCAGGTCGCCGCAGGCATGGCCGTGCTCGTCGTTCACCCGCTTGAAGTTGTCGAGGTCCAGGAACAGCAGCGACAGCCGGCCTTCCTGGCGGTGCGCGCGCGCGAACGCCGTGTGCAGGCGGTCGAGGAACAGGCGGCGGTTCGGCAGGCGGGTCAGCTCATCGTGCATGGCCATGAACTGCATTTGCGTCTGCAACTGCCGGCGCTCGATGGCGGTGGCAAATTGCTTGGCGACAAACTGCAGCAAATCCTGGTCTTGCTCCGACCCGATGACGGCGTCCTGGCCGCCTTGCAAGGCCAGTGCGCCGATGCTGCCCATGGAGGAATACAGCGGCACGGCAAGCCAGCTCGAGGACAGCGCGCAGGCCGCCGTTTGCAGCGCCGCCGGCAGGCCGGCCAGTTGCCCCGCCTGCAGCAGCAGGGCGCGGCCGCTGCGCAGGACTTCGTCGCACAGCAGGCTGCCCAGGGACGACGTTGGCTGGGGTGCGCTGTCGTCGGCATGGCTGGTTATGGGAGGCTGTGCGCCGTGTTCGTCATGCAGCAGCAAGGTCAGGCTGCGCGTCGGCAAGTGTTCGCCGATGATGTGCTGGATGCGGTGCAGCAAGGCGGGCAAGTCCTGCGTCGCCTGCATGGCTTCGGAAATGGCGTACAGCGCGGCCTGCTTTGCCTGCGCCTGTTTCAGCAAGGTGATGTCGCGCGCCACCGCCACGCGCAGCTGGTCGGCGGCGGACCAGCGGGCGGACCACATGATGTGCGCCAGGCTGCCATCCTTGCGCACGTAGCGGTTTTCAAAGTGCGTCTGCGCATGGCCATCCATGATGGCTTGCGCGGCGGCCAGGGTGCGCACACGGTCGGCGGGAGCGACCAGGTCGAGCATGAGCTTGCCGATCATTTCCTGCTGTGTGTAGCCGAAGATGCGTTCGCAGGCCGCGCTGACGAAGACAAAGCGCCCCTCCACATCGACCATGCACACGGCATCGAGCAACAAGTCGGTAAAGCTGGCCAGCGGGGCGCGCAGAATCTTGTGTTCCATAGAGGCATTTTAATGGACATTCCCGGCCGCGATTCAACTTGTTGACGCAGGCGAGGCCGGCGGCATGAAAATGTTTCATTTCCCCGACGCTCATGCTTTGCTGTTTCTTGCCGTTAATGCAGTATTGCCATGCAGTACTTGCCACCACGCCAGATAACGTGACGCAAGGTTTGCCTGGTGCCAGGCAATTGTGAAAAACCTAACCATATCGATATTTTATGATGTCCCTACTCGCCACTTGCAAGGTTACAGCGCCATGACCTCCATTTCTCCACTTTCAAGCTGGAACAGCGCCCCGTCACGGGCCACCGCCGCCACGTCAAACCGCACGGAGGCGCCGTCACCGTCGCCCGCATCCACGCCGTCTTCCATCGTTGCTCTCAGTCCGGAGAGCGTGAACGAAAGCAAGCCGGCGACAGCGTTCGTAAAACCGCCGATGGTGTGGGAAAGCGCGACGCGCGACAAGGTGAGCGAGGCGATGACGAAGAATTTTTCTTCGTATGCGTTTGGCGGCCGCTTCAGCGGCCTGGGCGCGGCCATGCTGGGACAAGTGAAGCTGGGAAACTACAATTTCTCGCAGGCGATGCGGCAACCGCCGCCGAGCACCACGCCGAACATCTATGCAGCGTCCGGCATCGCGCCCGGTAGCCTGCATGGCAATGGCGAAGACAGGGTTTCCCTCAGCATCACCACCAAGAGCGGCGTGGAAGTCAAGCTGTCGCTCGACAGCCAGGGCGACGGTCTGGCCGTGAACATGACGACCAGCGGCGACCTCAGCGACGCTGAAGCAAGCGCCCTCGGCGAGCTGGCGAAAGGTTTCCAGGAAGCCATCGACGGCATGGGGCAAAGTACGCCGAAAATCAAGCTCGAAGGCTTGATGCAGTTCGACCAGCAAGTGCTGGAGTCGGTGAAGCTGCATGCGGAAGTCAAGGTGCGTGGTGAGCCGGAAAGTATTCAAACCCTGGATTTCCAGGCCGATGGCGCGCAGCGCAAGGTCAGCTTCAGCGGCGAGGCCGGCAGCCTGGACCTGAAGGTCGACGCCAGCCAACTCAATACCTTGGGCAGCAAGGAGCGGCAAGCCAAGGCGCTAGGCAGTTATATGAAGCAATTCGACCAAGCGGCGTCGCGCGGCCATGGCGATGCGGGCCTGGTGGCCATGCTCAAGGATAGCTTTACTGCCTTGCACAGCAATGCCGCCGCGCCGCAAGTGGCCACGGACAATCCCGAGACAGGCAAGTGGCGCCTGGTGGCCGAAGACAAGTCCATTCTGACGGGACTGGCCGATTTCAGCGCCTCCGTGTCGCAAACCGTGAAATTCAGCAATCCCATGCGCAGTACGGAAAGGGATGGCTTCAATTACGAAGTGTCGCAAAAGACGGAGCAGGCCGGCGCCAGCCAGGACTCGCGTTCAATCAGGCAGCAGCAGCAATCGAAGCTGAGCGCCAGCTTCCATGAGACGCTGGTCCCCGGCGTGCCGCTGCGTCTGCTGGACAATACGGAATCGCAGAACTACACCTATCACCAGATCGAGGATACGGCCAGCAGCGATGCGCAGGTGGCTTATAAGGATGGCAAGATGGTGAAGGCGAGCTTGCGGCAGGAGGGCAACCAGTCCGAGCACGTCATGAAGTATTTCCTGGGCAAGCTGGAATCGGACAAGACTACGCCGGGCAATTATTCCGTGCTGCGCGACTTGCTGCCCGTGCTGGGCCCCTACAAGACGGGCGAGAAGGACATGACGCCCGAGGCGCGCCTGGAACAGCGCAAGCAGGCGTTGCTGACCTTGAACGATGACGTGCTGCTGCAGTCGTATGCGGGCCAGACCATCAGCCTGTGGCAAGCCGATGTGCTGCCGGAGCAGGACAAGGCCGTCGCCGTTTAGCGATAGAGCGCGCCCAATGCAAAAAGCCCGTCTTCCTGCGAAGACGGGCTTTTTGTTTAATGCGGCGCAAACACCTTACGCTTTGGCCTTGCTTTGCTTGATCCAGTAACCGATGCCTAGCGCGGCGAGCCACACGGGAATCAGGTAGACGGAGATGCGCAGGCCTGGCGTCAGATACATGATCACCAGGATGCCGGCCAGGAAGGCCAGGCACAGGTAGTTGGTAAACGGGTAGCCCAGGCTCTGGAACAAGGTCGTCTTGCCTTCGATTTTTTTCTGCGCGCGGAAGCGCAAATGGATCCAGCTGATCATGGCCCAGTTGATGATCAGCGCCGACACCACGAGTCCCATCAGCACTTCGAACGCTTCGCCCGGCATGAAGTAATTGACCACCACGCAGGCGCCCGTGGCCAGGGCAGATACGCCCAAGGCCACCAGCGGCACGCCGCGGCGGTTCAGGTGCAGCAGCGCGCGCGGCGCATTGCCTTGCTTGGCCAGGCCGAACAGCATGCGCGTGTTGCAGTACACGCCGCTGTTGTAGACGGAGAGGGCGGCCGTCAGCACCACCACGTTCAGGGCCGTGGCCACCAGGTTGCTGTCGAGCGCATGGAAGATCAGCACGAAGGGGCTGCCGCCGGTGACGACGTTTTGCCACGGGTACAGCGACAGCAAAATGCCGAGCGCGCCGATGTAGAAAATCAGGATGCGGTAGATGGCCTGGTTGGTGGCGCGTGGAATCGTCGTGCTCGGGTCGTCCGCCTCGGCCGCCGTGATGCCGACCAGTTCCAGGCCGCCGAACGAGAACATGATGACGGCCATGGCCATCACCAGGCCTTGCCAGCCATTCGGGAAGAAGCCGCCGTGCTGCCACAGGTTGGCCACCGACGCTTGCGGGCCCGCGTCGCCGGAGGCGAGCAGCCAGGCGCCGAAGACGATCATGCCGATGATGGCGACCACCTTGATGAGGGCGAACCAGAACTCCATCTCGCCAAAGGCCTTCACATTGAGCAGGCTGATGGCGTTGATGACGCAAAAGAAGATGAGCGCCGAAACCCAGGTCGGTACGCCCGGCCACCAGTACTGCACGTAGATGCCGACGGCCGTCAGTTCGGCCATGCTGACGAGCACATACAGTACCCAGTAATTCCAGCCCGACAGGAAGCCGGGCAGGTGGCCGCAGTATTTGTCGGCAAAGTAGCTGAAGGAGCCAGCGACGGGTTCGTCGACCACCATCTCGCCCAGCTGGCGCATGATCAGGAAGGCGATGACGCCGGCGATGCCATAACCCAGCAGCACTGAAGGACCGGCCATCTTGATAGTTTGCGCGATGCCCAGAAACAGGCCGGTGCCGATGGCGCCGCCCAGGGCGATGAGCTGGATGTGGCGGCTTTTCAGGCCGCGCTTGAGCTCTTGTGGTTCGGTATTCCCGACTGCCGTCATATGTTTTATCCTGTTTTTACGGGGCTGAGGTCGCTGATTCTAAAGCATGAACGGGCAAATCAGGAGTGAAATGCATGTTGCACTGCGGAGGCGCAAGAAAAGCCCTGCATCTTCGCTGATCGGCGCGCAAACGGCTGCCTAGGCGTTCCCGTCCTGCACGTCGGCGGCGACGATGGCCGGTTCGTACGCCGCCAAAAACTCGGGTGGCAGGCGGCGCGCGCGGCCGCTGCTCAATTCGATGCAGATCAGGTCCCAGCGTCCGCGCACGACGGTGGCGCCGTCGCTGTCGCGGATCAGCTGGAAGCGCCGTTCCATGCTGGAGCGGCCATCGCTGGCGCACAGCCAGGTGGCCAGGGTCAGCGCTTCGCCGGCCCGTGTCGGCAGCAGGTAGTCGTATTTGCCGCGGCGTATCGCCATGGCCCGGTCCAGGCGCCGGTAATCGTCCAGGTCCAGCCCCAGGGTGGCCGAGTGGTGCCAGGCGATATGCTCGCACCAGCGCACGTAGACGGCGTTGTTGGTGTGCTGCAGGCCGTCGATGTCGGCCGCTTCGGGCGTGACGGGCAGGGTGTGGGCGTGCGGGTAATCCCAGTTCAAGAGCGATCCTTTCGATACGGTGGCGGCTGATTGTACGGTCTTGCGGTGCTTCCTGTCTGCGGCGCACGGATGGAAAAACACCGTTTTTCACATTGATGTATGATGCATCATAATTTTTCAAAGATCAAAAACACGCATGAACCATCAATTGGACAGTCTGGTGCATGTCAATCTGGGCAAGTCCGTGTACGCCATGCTGCGCGAAGCGCTGGCGGCCGGGCGCTTCCAGCCGAATGACCGGCTGCGCATCCGCGAGCTGGCGCTGCAGCTGGGCACCAGCGTCACGCCCGTGCGCGACGCCATGCTGCAGCTGGTGCAGGAAGAGGCGCTGGTGTTGCGTTCGCCGCGCGACTTCCGCGTGCCCGTGCTGAGCGTGGCGCGCTACCTGGAAATCCGCGCGCTGCGCCTGGAACTGGAAGGCCTGGGCGCGTTTGAAGCGGCGCAGCGCATCGACGACGCCACCCTGGCCGACCTGGAACGCCTGCTGCAGGCGAATGAAGAGGCCATCGCGCGGCACGACTTGCCTACGGCCCTGCAATGCAACCAGGCCTTTCATCTGGGCCTGGCGCAGGCGGCCAGCATGCCGACGTTAAAACGCTTCGTCGATCATCTGTGGATGCAGACGGCGCCCCTGATCGCCGCCGGCTATGCCAGCTTTTCGCCCGACATGCGGGTGGGTCACCACCACGCCATCATCAGCGCGCTGCGCCAGCGCGACAGCGCGGCCGCGCGGCGCGCCATCGAACAGGACATCCTCGACGGCGGTACGCAGATGCTGGCCTATGTCATGCGCCAGGAGCGCATCCACGCCGGCGCAACGGAACAAGGAAAAGAAAAGGACGAGGAAGAACATGACGAACATCAAGCACAAGATTGAACAGAAAACGGCCATCGTCACGGGCGCCAGCCGCGGCATCGGCCACGCCGTCGCGGAACGCTTCCGTAGCCTGGGCTGGCGCGTCATCACCGTCTCGCGCAGCCCGATTCCCGGCGGCTGCCCGCGCAGCCAGGAGCACAACACGCATGTGTGCATGGATTTGTCGGACCTGAGCCAGATCGGGCAGATGGTCGAGACGCTACGCCCCATGCTGGGCGACTCGAAACTGCACGCCTTGGTCAACAATGCGGGCGTGTCGCCGAAGGGGCCGGGCGGCTCGCGCGTCAATTCGCTCACTACCGACATGCAGACATGGCAGGAAATGTACAACACGAATTTCTTTGCGCCGCTGGCGCTCACGCGCGGCTTTGCGCAGGAATTGTCGAACGCGCATGGCGCCGTCGTGAACCTGTGCTCGATCGCCGGCTACCGCGTGCACCCGTTTGCCGGCTCGGCCTACGCCAGTTCGAAGGCGGCGCTGGCGTCGCTGACGCGTGAGATGGCCAACGACATGGCGCCGCTGAACGTGCGCGTCAACGCGATTGCACCGGGCGAGATCGACACGGCCATCCTGTCGCCCGGCACTTCGCACATCGTCGACACGCAAATCCCCCTGCGCCGCCTGGGCACGACGGCCGAAGTGGCCGACCTGGTGGAGTTCTTGTGCAGCGAGCGCGCCTCGTACATCACGGGTGCGGAAATTCCCATCGACGGCGGCCAGCGCATTTAAGGAAAATCATGACCCAACATATCGGCATCGTCGGCTGCTCGGCCGAAGGCGCGGCCCTGTGCTACCGCACGATTTGCGAAGAGGGCGCGCATGCGCTGGGAGCGTATGAGCACCCGGAAGTATCCATGCATACGCCGCCGCTGGCGCGCTATGTGGCATGCCTGAATGCGGGCGACCTGTCTGGTGTGGCCGAGCTGATGCTGGCGTCGGCGCGCAAGCTGGCCGCGGCCGGCGCCGAGTTCCTGATCTGCCCCGACAACACCATCCACCAGGCATTCGAGCTGATGGCGCCCCGTTCGCCGTTGCCATGGCTGCATATCGCGGACGTGGTGGCCGCCGAAGCGGCGGCGCGTGGTTATCAGCGCGTGGGCCTGACGGGCACGCGCTGGCTGGTCGACAGCGCCGTGTATCCGGACAGGCTGGCCGCGCGCCGCATCGCTTGCGTGCGGCCCGGCGAGGATGAACGCAGCGAGATCAACCGCATCATCATGGAAGAACTGGTGCCGGGCGTGGTCAACCCGGACAGCGTGGCCCGCTTCCAGGCCATCATCGCCGGCTTGCGCGAGCAGGGCTGCGACGCCGTCATCCTCGGCTGCACGGAAATCCCGCTGATCATCAGCGATGCCAATTCGCCGCTGCCGACGCTCGATTCCACGCGCTTGCTGGCGCGCGCCGCCTTGCGCAGGGCGCTGGCCGCCTGACTATTTATCCAGCTGCGCCTGCAGCGCGGCCACCACCAGCGCGTGGTCGTCGGCTTGCGCCAGGCCGGAAACGGTCACCGTGCCGACCAGTCCCACGCCGCGTATCAGCAGGGGGAAAGCGCCGCCGTGGCCCGCAAACTCGATGTCATCGAGGTATTTCACGTCTTCGAAGGTGCTGCCGCGGCTTTTATACGAGATGCCCATGTAGTAGGAGCTGCGGCAAAAGCGCTGCACCGTATTGTTCTTGCGGCGTATCCAGTCCGCCTGGTCCGCCGTGGCGCCCGTCATGGCGTGGTGGAACAGGATTTGACCGTTGCGCGTGATGTTGACGGTGACGGCCTTGCCCCGCTTGCGCACTTCTTCGACGATCCACAGGCCCACGGCCAGCGCGGCGTCGTTGTCGAAGCGTTCGAATTGCAGGGATTCTTCCTGTTGCGCCAGGGTTTGCAGCAAATCGGCGTAGTGATCCATCGTGGAGGCGGGTGGTAGTGGCTGGAAACGCTACTGTAGCGCACCATGGGCCAGTCGCGCGCGCTTTTTCCATGCCGGGCCTACAATAGGCGGCATGAACCTGTCCCTGTTTGCCGATGAAGACTACGCCGCGGCCGGCCCGGCGCCGCTGGTACCCGGCTCGTCCGCGTCGGTCCTGTTGCGCGGTTTTGCGCTGCCGTATCTGGACGAGGTGCTGCCGGCGCTGGAGGCCATCATGCTGGCGGCGCCCCTGCGCCATATGGCCACGCCGGGCGGCTTGCGCATGTCGGTTGCCATGAGCAATTGCGGCGCCCTGGGTTGGATCACGGATGGACGCGGCTACCGCTACGCGCGCCACGATCCGGCCAGCGGCCTTCCGTGGCCGCCCATGCCGCCCGTGTTCCTGCGCCTGGCGCAGGAGGCGGCGCTGGCGGCCGGCTATCCGGGCTTTGCTCCCGACGCCTGCCTGATCAACCGTTATGCGCCCGGTGCGCGCATGGCCCTGCACCAGGACCGTGACGAATGCGATTTCAACGCGCCCATCGTCTCCGTCTCGCTGGGGCTGCCTGCCACTTTCCTGTTCGGCGGCGCCGAGCGGGCCGACAAGGCGGCGCGCATCGCCTTGCTGCATGGCGACGTGGTGGTGTGGGGCGGCGCCGACCGCCTGCGCTTCCACGGCGTGGCGCCCATGAAGGACGGCGAACACGCGGTACTGGGCGCGCAGCGCATCAATTTGACGTTTCGCAAGGCCAGCTGATCTGTCAATATCCCCTGATAATGCCAGATACTGGCCAATGCGATTGTTTTTCATGATAGGCAATTTGTTTGCATATGGAGCAAGCTTGCTGGAGATTGTTAGTCAACCACCGTGGAGGAGGGCAGCATGCCGGAGAAAATCGCGCAGGAGCCTGGCGAAGGCAGCCTGGAGGACGAAGTGGAACGTGAACGGCGCGAACATGCGCTGATCGACGAGGAAAAGCTGGGCATGGACGAGCTGGAAGAAGAGCATTTGAAGCGGGAACGCCAGCCGGGCACGCCGGCAGGGCGCTAGATTGCAAGGCGCAGCGTCAAGGCGATCCATCGTCGCTGGCATCGCGCCGCGCTGCCCGGTACAATTTCGCTTTGTCCTTCTCCCCCAACCCCGGAGGCCCATGAAATATCGCGCATTTTTCCCGTTCATCCTCGGCCTGACAGGCGCCACTCTGGCACCCTCGCAAGCCCAGGCCGCCACCATCTGCACCGCCATGGCCGACGCCAAAACAGGCGCCGTCTTGCTGCAAGAGGGTAATTGCATCGACCGCGTCACGCCCGCATCCACGTTCAAGATCGCGCTCAGCCTGATGGGCTATGACGCCGGCTTCCTCAAGGACGAGCACAAGCCCAGCCTGCCATACCGCCAGGGCTACGTGGACTGGGGCGGAGAAGCCTGGCGCCAGGATACGGACCCGTCGCGCTGGATGCAGTATTCCGTCGTCTGGTATTCGCAGCAGATCACGCAGGCGCTGGGCGCCGAACGCTTCCGGAAATATGCGAAGGCTTTGCGCTATGGCAATGCGGACGTTTCGGGCGACCCGGGCAAGGACAACAGCCTGGAGCGCTCGTGGATCAGCTCTTCGCTCAAGATATCTCCGCTGGAACAGCTGGGCTTTTTGCGCAAGCTGGTCAATTACCAGCTGCCCGTGACGAAACAGGCGATGGAAGAAACGCATCGCCTGACCCGCCTGGCGGACGTGGGCGGCTGGCAAGTGCATGGCAAGACGGGCGCCGCCTTCCCGCGCAAAGCCGACGGCAGCTTTGACGAAGCGCATGGCTACGGCTGGTTCGTGGGCTGGGCCAGCAAGGGTGAGCGCAGCATCGTCTTTGCGCGCCTGGTGCAGGATGAGCAGAAAGGCCAGCCATCGGCCGGCTTGCGCACGCGCGAGGCCATGCTGAAAGAATTGCCAGCCCTGCTGGAGCAGGCGCAGAAGTGACGGCCAGCATTGTCGCCGCCACCTTCATCGCGACCGAGGGCGACTACCTGGAAGCGATCATCGAGGTGGCCGGCCAGCGCCTGCACGTGATGGACGAGTTTGGTGGTGTCCAGATGGCTGCCGGCGCGCAAGTCCAGCTTGAACTGTGGCCCATGCCCAGCGAGATGAACGATTGGGACGCCATCTTTCGCGCCAATCCGGGCCAGGGAGAAGGGGCTGCGCCGGCTTGACGGCTGGCGCTACCTGGCGCTGGGCGTCGTGACCCAGGTCGATCCCGTCATCTGCGACTGTGGCCTGGTGCAACTGGAAAACCCGTTTACGACGCATGACGTGCGCTGCGTGGGCGCCCATGTCGGCGTCATCCTGGCGCGCCTGGATGCTTGCCTGGCGTAAAATCCGGCCCGCTTTGTTGCCCGCCCTATATACTTGCTGAAACGGATTTTCCGGCATCAGACAAGGTTATAAGCATGGCATCAGGCATGGAGCAGTTTCAGGAAAAAGCACGGCAGGCATTAATATGGGCGCGCACGCAGGCCGTGCGCGTGGCGGATGTGGCGAGGGTGAGGGCAGTGGCGCTGTACCGGCGCGGCCACGCGCACTTGATGACCTTGCCTCCCGTGCGGCGTGCGCTGGTGCTGGGCTTATGGTCCTTCCTGGCCGTGCTGGCGCTGCTGACTTTATACATGCTGTTGCTGATTCCCCTGACGCCCAGCATCCACGATTTGCGCCAGGCGCGCGCGGCCGCACCGAGCACCATGGTCAGCGCCGACGGCAAGGAACTGGCCCGCTTCGATCAGGGCTTGCAGGAGCGGGTCACCCTGAAGCAGATTTCGCCGAACGTTATCAGCGCGCTGATCTCGACGGAAGACCACCGTTTCTATGAACACCACGGCATCGACTTCACGCGCACGGCGGGCGCCGTCTTGCACACTGCGGGAGGCAACCCCCAGGGCGGCTCCACCATCACGCAGCAGCTGGCGCGCAATATGTTCCCCGAGGAAATCGGCCGCTCGCGCAACCTGAACCGCAAGCTGAAGGAACTGATCACGGCCCTCAAAATCGAGGCCACCTACAGCAAGACGGAAATCTTGGAAGCCTACCTGAACACGGTGCCTTTCCTGTATAACACCTACGGCATTGAAATGGCGGCCCGTACGTATTTCGACAAGCCGGCGTCGCGCCTCGATATCCTGGAAAGCGCCACCCTGGTCGGCATGCTCAAGGGCACGAATTACTATAATCCCGTCGGTAATCCCGAGCGTTCCCTGCAGCGCCGCAACGTGGTGCTGGGGCAGATGCGCAAGCACGATGTCATTGACGAGGCGCGCTACAAACAGTTGATCAAACGGCCGCTGCGCCTGCATTTCGAGCGCCAGAGCGAACGGGCGCAGTCGGACAGCCATTTCACGGCCTATGTGCGCAAGTGGCTGATCGAGTGGGCCGATGAAAATGACTACAACCTGGAACTCGATGCCCTGGTGGTGCACACCACGCTCGACTACGATTTGCAGCAGGCGGCCGAGCGCGCCGTCGAACGCCAGGCGAATGCCTTGCAGGCGATTGCCGACGTGGAATGGAGCCGCGCGGGCGTGCCGTCGTCCACTTCGACCGGCATGTACGCGGGCATGCAGGGCGGCAGCGTGCCGTTCGATTATTTCTGGAAATCGCATCCTGCCCTGCTCGAGGCCTTCGTGCGCGAGTCGGGCGACTACCGCAAGCTGACGGCCGCCGGCGGCACGCCCGAGGCAGCGCTGGCGCAACTGAAGGGCGACCGCGTTTTCATGGCGGCCCTGCGCAAGTCGAAGACGCGTTTGGAAGCAGGCTTTACGGCCATGGACCCGTCCACGGGCGCCGTGCGCGCCTGGGTGGGCAGCCGCGACTTTGCGCGCGAGCAATTCGACCACGTGTCGCAGGCGGCGCGCCAGCCCGGTTCCACCTTCAAACCTATCGTGTATGGCGCGGCGCTGGAGAAGGGCCTCAGCCCTGAACACGTCTATCGCGATGAAGTGATGGATATCAAGGCGGCCGACGGCACTAAATGGCGCCCGACGGACATGAGCGGCACCACGGGACGCGACATGACCATGCGCGACGGCCTCGTCTACTCGAAAAACACCATCACGGCGCAAGTGATGCAGGATGTCGGCTTGCCTCCGATCATCAAGCTGGCGCGCGCGCTGGGCATCCGCGACAGCAAGCTGGAAAAAGTGCCATCGCTGGCGCTGGGCACCAGTCCCGTCACTTTATTGGAAATGGTCAACGCCTACGCCAGCATCGCGGCCCAGGGCGAAGCGCGCCTGCCATTCGTCGTCACGCACATTACCGACCGCGAAGGCAAGGTCATCGCCCGCTTCGGTGAAGACAAGCCCAAGCGCGCCATGCAGGCAGCATCGGCCGCCACGCTGACGGACATGATGCGCGGCGTCATCGACCGCGGCACGGGCACGGCCATCCGCAGCCGCTTCGGCATCCGCTCCGACGTGGCCGGCAAGAGCGGCACCACGCAAAACAATGCGGACGGCTGGTTTATCCTGATGCATCCGGAACTGGTGGGCGGCGCCTGGGTAGGTTTCAATGACGCCAGGGTCACCATGCGCAGCAACTACTGGGGCCAGGGCGGCCACAACGCCGTGCTGGTGGTGGGCGACTTCTTCAAGACGGCGCTCGACACGGGCAAGCTGTCGCGCGATGCCATCTTCCCCGGCGGCAAGCCGCCACCGCCGCTGCGCCATGTGGAGCCGGTCGAGGAGCCACAGGACGAAGCGGTGGAAGAGCCCGGGAGATATGCTGCAGGAGGGCGCGCCGCCGGCGCCGCTGGCCATGCCGGCCGAAGGCGACGGCGGACAGGAAGCGCATGGCAAGGCGGTACAGGAGCCGGCGCCATTCCCGGCACCGCAGCCCGCTCCTGCACCGCAGCCGGCGCCGCAAGGATAAGCGCCGCCATCATGGCGAATTCACCCATTGCAAAGAATAATCATGACCTCACCAAAGCCCACACTGCGCCTGATACTCGGCGACCAGCTCAATGCGCAGCACCGCTGGTTCACCGAAGTCGATGACGCCACCATCTATGTCTTGATGGAAGTGCGGCAAGAAACCGATTATGTGCTGCATCATGCGCAGAAAATCCTGGCGATCTTCGCTGCCATGCGTGAGCTGGCGCGCCAGCTGCGCCAGCTCGGCCACACCGTGCATTACATCGCTATCGACGAGGTGGAAAGCACGCGCTCGATAGCGGAGAATATCGAAGCCCTGCTTGGCCACTATGACGCCGGCGCCTTCGAATACCAGGCACCCGACGAGTGGCGCCTCGACCAGCAGCTCTACCAGGCGGGGCGACGCTCGAGCATCCCCTGGCTGATGGTCGACAGCGACCATTTCTATACGGCCCGCCATGAGGCAGCCGATATTTTCGCCGGACGCAAGCAATGGCTGATGGAGTTTTTCTACCGCCAGATGCGCAGCGCGCATCAGGTGCTGATGGAAGACGCGAAAAAACCCGTCGGCGGCCAATGGAATTTTGACCACGATAACCGCAAGCCCTGGCGCGGCACGCCCGCCGAGCCGCAGGATACGCGCACCATGCATGACCACTCTCGACTATGGCAAAGCATCGTCGCCGCAGGCGTGAAAAGCTTCGGTGCGCCGCATGCCGACCGGCTGGCGTGGGCGCTGAACCGGGTTGAGGCGCTGCAGCAGCTCGATGCCTTCATCGAGCGGGCCTTGCCGCATTTTGGTGATTTCCAGGATGCGATGAGTGTCAAGGCCTGGCGTTTGTTTCATTCCCTGCTGTCGTTCGCGCTGAACGTGAAAATGCTCAACCCGCGTGAAGTCGTCGCCAGGGCGCAAGCGGCGTATCAGGCGGGCCATGCCCCCTTAGCGGCGGTCGAGGGTTTTATACGCCAGATACTGGGATGGCGCGAATATGTGCGCGGCGTCTACTGGGCCCATATGCCTGGGTATGCCGAGAAGAATTTCTTTGGCCACACGCGCCCGTTGCCAGCATGGTTTTGGGATGGCAAGACGAAGATGCATTGCCTGTCGCAGGCGATTACCCAGTCGCTGGAACAGGCCCATGCGCATCACATCCAGCGCCTGATGGTGATCGGCAACTTCGCGCTGTTGGCGGGCCTCGACCCGGCCAAGGTGCATGGCTGGTACTTGGGCATTTATATCGATGCTTTCGAGTGGGTGGAACTGCCCAATACCGTCGGCATGAGCCAGTTCGCCGATGGCGGGCTGCTGGCCACCAAGCCGTATGTCTCCAGCGCAGCGTATATCGACCGCATGGGTGATTATTGCAAAGGCTGCCATTACGATAAAAAGGCGCGCATCGGCGAGCGCGCCTGTCCCTTCAATGCCTTGTACTGGGATTTTTTCCATCGCAACGCGGACACCTTGGAACGTAATCCCCGCATAGGCATGGCGTACCGCCAGCTGGAGAAAATGGACGAGGCGACAATCGCGGCTTTCCGGCAGCAGGCCGCCACGATGCTGGCCAGGCTCGATTCCCTGTAATCCAGGACAATCTGGCCCGGCACGCGCTTAGAGGGTATTGCGTCGCAAGCCCGCTTCCCGCACGAACACTTGCAGCGCGGGCATGGTTTGCCGGTGCAGCATTTTCATTTCCGCTTGCAGCTTGGGTGTGATCGCCAGGCTGCCGTCCGCTTGCTGGCGCACGGGCAAGCCCAGCCCCTTCGCCATTTCCACCGGGTAATTCGTGAAATCGCCGTACGGGCGCTTGCCGTCGACGGACGGGGTGGGCCAGTAGCCTTCGGCCAAGTAATCTTCCGCGCCAATGCCCAGCATTTCCAGCGTCATCCACGACTGTTGCCGCAGCAGCGTCAGATGCCGGGTCGTCAAGGTGAAGGGCGCCTTGGCGTAGACATAGCTGCCCGGTCTCAGGTCGGCCATCTGCACGAAGTGGGGTAGCAACAGCGCCGCTTCCATCAGGCGCTGTGCGGCCAGCGCCGCATCCTTGCTGGCGATGGCCTGCATGGCCAGTTGCAGTGTATCGCCTTTGCCCAGCGGGTACGCCGGATTGAGCATGGGTGCGCCGCTTTCCACGGGCGACCAGCCGATGTTGAAACGCCGTATCAGCGCCAGATGGTGCACATTGAGCACCTTGGGCAGCGGCGAGTCGAGGGTGGCCAGGATGCGCTGGCGCACGGCGTTGGGCAGGTCGCCGTCGGCCGCGTGCGCGAGCACGGGCGAACACAGCAGGGCGCCGGCGAGGCGCAGCAACTGGCGGCGCAGGGGCTGGATCAGGCGCGGCATCATGGCGTCGTCAAGTCCTGGCGCTGAAACTCGATGCGGTTTTCCTGGTAGACCCACTTGGTGTAGGGCCCGAACACGCGCCGGTTTTCCTTGCTGTCGGCATTCGACAGCTCGCGCTTCATGCGCCGCACGAGGGCGGGGTCCGTGAGCGGCGCGGTCGTGGCGGCGAACACGTCATGCCGCACGCTCTGTTTGGCGTCGGCGCCGCGCGAGATGATGGTGAGCTTGCGTGAGGCGGGATCGAAGTACAGGCGCATAGCGAAGGTATTCATGTCCTGCAGATACAGGCCGTCGTCGCGTTGCTGGGCATAGAAGTAATCGCCGCAGACGGCCTTGGGCTCGCGTTTCCATTCGCAGGACAGGGCGATCAGCAGATGCCGGTCATCGAGTTGCTTGACCGAAATGCGTCCTTTGGAATAGCCCCAGGTGCTGGCCGGCACGGTCGCCGACGAGGCAAGATTGTATTCGCCTACCAGCTTGGTCAGGGAGCTTGCGCCGAGGCGCCGGCGCAGAAAATCAAGGCGGCTGCCGCTGCGGCGCCGCGTATCTTGGAAAATGGTGTCATGATGGCCATAAAAAAAAGTTGCCATATTATAGATGGCAACTTTCCAATATGGCCACGCGCTTGCCCTTATTTCAGCTTGCTCAGTTCCGCTATGTCGATCTTGACGACCTTGTCGCCCACGGCGGCGACCAGCGCCTTGAAGTGGGGCGTCGCGTCATGCGCCGTCAGCGCGGCTTTGTCGGCCCACTCTTCCAGCATGATGAAGCGCGTGGGAATCTTATTGTCGACGTGCAGCTCGTAGCGCAGGCAGCCGCTTTCGGTGCGGCTGGGTGCTACGACGGCTTCCAGGGCGGCGCGCACGGCGTCGATATGGTCAGCTTGGGCATCGATGGTGGCGACGACGATCAGGGTCATGGTGGTCCTTGTGGTTGGGATTCCAGCAGCTTAGCGCATCTGGCGCTTCCTTGCCGGCCGGTCACCCTGGGGCTGCGCCGAAACAGCTTGCGGCGCAGCAGGCAATCGCTTACGCCGCTTGCAGCGCGCCGATCTGCTCGAAAGCGCCCGTCAACGCCTGCGCCCTGGCTGCATCGCTGACCTTGACGCCTTCGGCGCGCACGATCTCGAGCTGCGTGATGCCAAGGAAGCCGAGGAAGGCGCGCAGATGGCTTTCCTGGTGTTCCAGGCTGGCCATCGGCGTGTCGGCGCCGTAATAACCGCCGCGCGTCGAGGCGATGATCACGCGCTTGCTGCCCAACAAGCCTTCGGGGCCATTGGCGCCGTACTGGAAGGTTTTGCCGGGTACTGCCAGCGCGTCTAGCCACGATTTGAGCTGGCTGGGGATGGCGAAGTTGTACATGGGCGCGCCGATGACGATGACGTCAGCGGCCAGCACCTGCTCCAGCGCGCCGGCCAGCGCTGCGCCGTCGGCGTCGCTGGGGGCGGCCGTAAATTGCGGCAAGGGGTGCGCGGCCAGGTCGCGGTAGTGGGCGGTGGCGCCCGGCGCGGCCGCTTGCAGGCGCGCGACGATGGCGGCGGACAATTGGCGGCTGACGGAATGTTCGCCGAGGACGCTAGAATCGATATGCAGGATGTTCATGGTAGCCTTCTTGAATGGTATGATCGGGTGGTATGTTTTTGTAACCGAGGTAAATATAGTGACTATCAAATGAACGCACAAGAAGGCACTTTTTCCACACTGGGGCACACGGATGTGACTATTGGCGACGTCGCCGCGCAAGGGGCCGCGCTGGAACGGCGCATGCGCGACGCGGGGGGCCATGCGGGTGTGGCGGACTCGTGCCGCCCGATCACGGACATCCTCACGCGGGTGGGCGATAAATGGAGCGTGATGGTGGTGATGTTGCTCGGCAATGGCACCAAGCGCTTCAACGAGATGCGCCGTCTGATCGGCGGCATTTCGCAGCGCATGCTGACCCTGACCCTGCGCGGACTGGAACGCGATGGTCTCGTGACGCGCACCGTGTTCCCCACCGTGCCGCCGCGCGTCGATTACGCCTTGACGGACCTGGGGCGCTCGCTGTTGATCCCCATCAGCGCGCTGAGCGCCTGGGCGTACGGCCACCGCGACGCCATCGATGCGGCGCGGCTGGTGTTTGATGCCAGGAGCGCCGCTCAACCGCTCTCAGGCGATTAGATCGGCTCAAATGGCGGCGCGGGAAAGGCCGGATGCATCAGTTCCTCTAAAACCTTCCTATAAGCTGCCTTGCATGTCGTGCCGGTAGCGCGCCGGCGGCAGCTCGAACTGGGTCTTGAAGAAGCGGGTGAACGCGCTTTGCGAGGAAAAGCCCAGGCGCTCGCTGATTTCCACCACGCTCAGGCTCGTTTCGCGCAGCAAACGGCGTGATTCGCGGCTCTTGGCGCGCAGTTCCAGCGCGCGGAACGAGGTCTGCTCCTGCTGCAGCTGGCGCTGCAAGGTCCAGCGGTTCATCGCCAGGCCATCGCACAGGGCCGGCAGCAGCGAGGCGCCGTCGGCATCGCCTGCACCTTGCTGGCCGAGTAAATCGATGATGGCTTGCTCCACGCGGGCCGAAAACAACTGCGCTCCCTGTAACTGCTGCAATTGCCCCTGCGCGTGCCGCAGTGCATGCGGCGCCAGCATGGCGTTGAACTGGGCGAAAGGCCGGTCCAGCGCGGGCGCGTCAAATGTCAGCGTGTTGCGCGCCTGGCCAAAGGTGGCCTTGGCGCCGAAGCACTCGGCAATGGCCTGCGCGAACCACGGCGCCTTGCCCTGGAAGCCGGCGTGGAAGGCGGTGGCCGCGCCATCGTCATAGGCGCGCGCCACCAGCGACAGCATGCGGAAATTGGCCAGCGCCTGCATGGCGCCCCCTAGCGGGCAAAACTCGGACAGGTATTCGATCTCGATGCGTGTGCCATTCTCGCTCATCAGCATGAAGTCGAATTCACCGATCAGGCCCCGCAAGTGCAGCAGCTCGTGCAGCGCGCTGCGCAGGGTGGGGCGGTTGAAGCAGACGTGGGCGATGCCCGAGTAATGCGCGAACCAGTGCGTCACGTCGAGGTCGAGAATGGCCCGGTGCTGGGGCAGTTGCTGGGCGTAGGCCGTCATGCGGCGGTGCCGCTCGGCGTTGATGCGGCCACCCGGCTCGTCCAGCTGCGCCGGTGTGATGCCTGTGTAGCGGAAAAAGTCGGCGGGGTCGTGGCCGTCGGCTTGCATGGCGCGCGCGCATTGCTGCGCGATCCGGTTCGAAACCGTGCGCGTATCGGGTTTGTGCAAGGGTGTCTCCTGCTTGTTGTAGTAATTTTTCACAAATATTAGCACTTTGTAGGAGATTGTTGGTTGTCGTGCCGTCTAACCAAAAATTGTTCTCGCGGGTATAAAACGCGTGCTGTGCGGTCAAGAAACTCACGCATTCTCACGCTATATTGATTTCGGGCTGGCCCTGATGCCACCCGGATACCTACAAAAACAGTCTTGGAGATAATGATGAATTGCACTATGAAACCGATGGCCCGCATGGTCGCGGGCTGCGTCGCCACGCTTGCCCTGGCCGCCTGCGGCAATAACGACAGCGAGCAATACACGCAGCCCGTATTCGGCGCCACCACCTACAGCCAGCTCAAGGTCGACGGCTATACCTACAAGGATATGAACCGCAACGGCAAGATCGACCGCTACGAAGACTGGCGCCTGCCGGCCGAGGTGCGCGCCGACGATTTGCTGTCGCGCATGAGCCTCGATGAAAAAGCGGGCCTGATGATGCACGGCACGGCGCCCACCGTGGCCGACCCCACCGGCATCGGCCAGGGCGGCGCGTATGACTTGACGGCGCTGCAAGACCTGATCGTCAAGCAGTACGTGAATACCTTCATCACGCGTATGGCGGGCGACACGGCCAATATGGCTACGCAGTACAACAAGGTGCAGGAACTCAGCGAAACGTCGCGCCACGGCATTCCCGTGTCCATCAGCACGGATCCGCGCCACCATTTCCAGTACACGGTCGGCGCCAGCGCCGGCACCAAGGGTTTTTCCCAGTGGCCGGAAACCTTGGGCCTGGCCGCCATCGGCGACGATGCGCTGGTGCGCCGCTTCGGCGACATCGCGCGCCAGGAATATCTGGCCGTCGGCATCACGCAGGCGCTGTCGCCGCAGGCGGATCTGGCCACCGAGCCGCGCTGGTCGCGCATCAACGGCACCTTTGGCGAAGACGCCGACCTGGCCAAGCGCATGGTGCAGCACTATATCGAGGGCTTCCAGGATGGCAATACCGGCTTGCATGACGGCAGCGTGGTGGCCGTCGTCAAGCACTGGGTCGGCTACGGCGCCACGAAAGAGGGCTTCGACGGCCACAATTACTACGGCCGCTACATGACTTACCCGGGCAATAACTTCGCTTACCACGTGAAACCGTTCGAAGGCGCCTTCACGGCCAAGGCGGCCTCCGTGATGCCCACCTACGCTTTGCCGGATGGCAATATCACGATCGACGGCATCACCCTGGAACAAGTGGCGGCCGGTTTCAGCAAGACCATGCTGACGGATCTGCTGCGCGGCAAATATGGCTTCGAGGGCGTGATCCTGTCCGACTGGGGCATCACTTCCGACTGCGACGCCAACTGCCGCAACGGCACGGCGCCGGGCGTGGCGCCTTCCTTCATCGGCTTCGGCACGCCGTGGGGCATGGAAAACGCCACCAAGGCCGAGCGTTATGTCAAAGCCGTCACGGCGGGGATGGACCAGTTTGGCGGCGTGACGGAAGCGCCGTACCTGACGCAAGCCGTGCAGCGGGGCCAACTGACGGAAGCGCGCATCAACGCCTCGGCGCGGCGCATCCTGATCCAGAAATTCAAGCAAGGCCTGTTCGAGCATCCGTTCGTCGATGCGGCCAAGGCGGCCACCACGGTGGGCAAGGCGGACTTCATCGAGGCGGGCCTGGACGCCCAGCGCCGTTCGCTGGTCCTGCTGGAAAACAAGGACAAGGTCTTGCCGCTGGCGACTAGCGTGAAGAAGGTCTATTTGTACGGCATCGACGCGGCCGTGGCGAAGCAGTACGGCTACACGGTGGTCGCCACGCCACAGGAAGCGGACGTGGCCCTGCTGCGCGTGGCCGCGCCATATGAAATCCTGCATCCGAACTACATCTTCGGCAGCATGCAGCACGAAGGACGCCTGAACTATGTCGATGGCGACGCCGACTACGAGGCGATCAAGAACGCGGCGAAGTACGCGCCGAAGACGGTGGTGACGGTCTACCTGGACCGCCCGGCCATCCTCGGCAACGTGCAGGACAAGGCCAGCGCCATACTCGCCAACTTCGGCGTGAGCGACGGCGCGCTGTTCGATGTCCTGACGGGCAAGGCCAAGCCGCAAGGCAAGCTGCCGTTCGAACTGCCATCGTCGATGGCCGAAGTGCAGGTGCAGAAATCGGACGTGCCATATGACACGGCCCATCCGCTGTACAAGTTCGGCTACGGTCTGGGGTATTGACAGGAGCGGGACGGGCCGCCCGGCGCGGCCTGTCCCCGCCCGATTGACAGTACCGGGATGCTCGCCGATACTGGCCGCTTCGTTCGCCGATTCTGCCAGGAAGGAAACCCCCGATGTCCGTCATACCGAAACTGCACCAGACCGTGCTTGCCGCGGCACTCTCCATCGCATTTGCCATGCCCGCCATGGCCGCCGCCCCTGCAGCGCCCAATGCGGCATCGGCCTGGGTCGAGGCCAGCAACCGCAACGCGGCCATCGTGCTGGCGGCGCAGGCGCAGTTTTCGCCCGAAAACGCTTCCGACACTGGCCTGGCGCAGTACGACGGCCTGGCCGCCGACCTGGGGCCGAAGATCACGGAACGTTATGTGACGGCCATGCAGCAGGCGCGCGCGCAATTGCAGCAAAAGCTGGCGGCGGAAAAAGATGAACGCATCCGCCAGGATCTGCAAATCCTGACGCAAGCCGTCGACCAGGAAATCGCCGGCGCCCGGCTGGACGCCAAGTACACCTTGCCGTGGGTCGATGTGCCGCAAATGGTCTTTGGCAGCATGCAAAGCCTGCTGCAGGAACAGCGTCCGGTCGCGCGCCGCGCCAAGGCGCTCGAACGCCTGCAGCGCTACGTGGGCCAGTTCCCGGGCAGCACGCCGATCACGCAGCAGGCCAAGGCGCGCTTCACGGAAAAGATCGGCAAGCCTGGCCTGGCCGGACCCGTGCGGCTGCAGGTGGAGCAGTCGCTGGAAAACGTGCCGACGTATATCGCCGGCATCCGCAAGCTGTTCGCCGACATGCAGATCACGGGCGCGGAAAGCGCGCTGGCCGCCATGGAGCAGCAGTTGAACGCGTATGCGGCGTGGGAAAAGCAAGTAGTGCTGCCCCTGTCGCGCACGGATTTCCGCATGGCGCCCGAGCTGTATGCATTTCGCCTGAAGCAGGTGGGTATCGATATCGAGCCACGCATACTTGTCGAACGGGCGCAAGTGGCTTACCTGGAAACGCGCGCCGCCATGCAGGCGCTGGCGCCCGTGGTGGCGGCCAAACTGGCCTTGACGGGCGTCGACGGCAGCGACTACCGCCAGGTGCTGCGCGCCCTCAAAGTGGACGCCATTCCGAACGAGCAGCTTGAAGCGCACTACAAGGGCGTCAATACGCAGCTGGAAGAGCGCATCGCACGGCAGCGCGTGGTCGATATTCCCGCGCGCGCCATGACCATGCGCCTGGCGTCAGACGCGGAATCGGCGGCCCAGCCGGCGCCGCATATGCGTCCGCCTCCGCTGATCGGCAATACGGGAGAACACGGCCAGTTCGTCCTCCCCGTCAGCAATCCGGCTGCCAGCGGCAAGGGCGAGGCCTATGACGATTTCAATTTCGCGGGCGCCGCCTGGACCCTGAGCGCGCACGAGGGCCGTCCTGGCCACGAGCTGCAATTTAGCGCCATGGTGGAGCGGGGCGTGTCGCAGGCGCGCAGCCTGTACGCGTTCAACAGCGTCAACGTGGAAGGCTGGGCCCTGTACGCGGAAGCGGAGATGATTCCCTACGAGCCGGCCGAAGGCCAGTTCATCGCGCTGCAGTTCCGCATGCTGCGCGCGGCGCGCGCCATGCTCGACCCGCTGCTGAACCTGGGGCAAGTCACGCGCGAGGAAGCGGGCCGTATCCTGACGGATGAAGTGATGTTGTCGGCGCCGATGGCACGCCAGGAGCTGGACCGCTACACCTTCAACATGCCGGGCCAGGCGGGCAGCTATTTCTATGGCTATACGCGCATCCTGCAGTTGCGCGCGGAAACGGAGCTGGCGCTGGGCGCGCAATTCGACCGCCTGGCCTTCAATAACTTCCTGCTGGGGCAGGGTTTGCTGCCGCCTGACTTGCTGGCCAAGGCCGTGCGCGAACACTTCATCCCCGCGCAGAGAAAAGCCAGGGGCTGACGCCATGGCATCAAGCGCGCCAGGGAAGGGGAATTTTGCCGCTATTGTCCTCGGGCGAGTCGTATAATTACGCTAATTGTGCTGGCCACCCTGGAGTTCCACTTGCAGCTACCGATCCGTTATCCGAACATGCCGCAACTGCTGCTGAAGGCCCGCGACAGCCTGCTGCAGCATTTCCGTCCCATCCTCAATCACTTCGGCGTGACGGAGCAGCAGTGGCGCATCATGCGCGCGCTGAACGAAAGCCCGACCCTGGAACCGCGTGAGCTGTGCGAGATCTGCCAGATTTCCAGTCCCAGCATGAGCGGCATCCTGGCGCGCATGGAAGAAATCGGCTTGATCGGGCGCAGCAAGTTCGAAGGCGACCAGCGCCGCCGCAAGGTGCACCTGTCGGAAGCGGGCGCCAGCCTGCTGCTGCAGATGGGTAAGCTGATCGACCTGCAGTATGCACATCTGGAAGCGGCCTACGGCAAGCAAGTGTTCGAAGACATGCGCCGCACCCTGGAAGCTTTTATTGCCCTCGAAACCCTGCCAGTGGCGCCCGCCATCCTGCGCTGAACCCCTGTCCCGCACACCACTTCTCCTTGCCTGAGCATCGACCGGGCGCGTGTTTTTCGACACGCGCGGCCGCTGCTTTCCCCATGCCTGTTCCGTGCATTTCCGCAGTCTGCCGGGCATGTGCCCGCGCGCCTGTCAGTTTTGCTATAAGACACAAGAAAGTTTTGCTATAAGACTACGCCTTACAGTCAATCACTTACATGTGAGTAAATAAGCGTATAATTTGCTTCACTTGATCCAAATCAAGAAGAACAGCGGACGCCCCATCAGTGGATGGGGCGGCAACGCGGCGCCACGCCTGTATTTCGCCGTCACGGCGGCAATACTGACCGGGCGTACAATAAAACAGGAAAGTCAGGAAAAATGAACACACCATGCATGCGCGCTGCGGCGCTGGCCGTCTCCACACTCATCGGCGCAAACGTTTGCGCCCAAAGCAATGTCACCATCTACGGCGTGGTCGACGCGGCTACCGCCTACGCGAGCAATCAGGGCGGCAAGTCGAATACCTACATGCGCAGCGGTAACTTATCCGCCAGCAAGATCGGTTTCCAGGGCGTGGAAGACCTGGGCGGCGACCTGAAGGCGCTGTTCTTGCTGGAAAATGGCTTTGAAAGCGATACGGGCGCGCAAAGTTCGGCCAGTTCCCTGTTCAACCGCCAGGCCTACGTGGGCTTGCAATCGAAGGCCTACGGCACCTTGACGGCCGGACGCCAGTACACGCCGTACTACCTGCTGGTGGGTTCGCTGGCGTCGAGCAACGTCTTGACGGGCGCCACCGGTGCGCACCCGGGCGATATCGACGGCCTCGATACGACCGTGCGCATCAGCAATTCCCTGACCTACAGCATGCCCGCCTGGCGCGGCCTGCAGGCCAGCGCGCAATACGGCTTTGGTGAAGCGGCCGACGGCAATGCCGCGGGCAGCAGTTTCAGCGCCGCCGTCAAGTACAGCACCTCGCCGGCCGAATTCGCGCTCGGCTATCTGAAACTGAAAAATGGACAGAATGGCGCCGGCTGGAGCGATAATGCATCCAGCAGCTTCGGCATCTCCGCCCTCAACCGGGGCTATGCCACGGCGGACAGCATAGCGCTCATCGCCGCCAGCGCGCGCTACACCATGGGCAAGTGGATGGTGGGCGCCAATGCCAGCAACGTGCAATACCAGCCGGGCAGCCGCTCGGCCTTCCGCGACACGGCCATCTTCAACACGGCGGGCCTGATCTCGAGCTACCAGCTGACGCCGCAGTGGTTCCTGGCCGCTGGCTACAGCGACACCTTTGCCAGCCACGCCAACGGCGTGTCGGACCGCGCGCGCTACCGCCAGCTGTCGTTCGAACAGAATTACGCGCTGTCGAAGCGCACCGCGATCTACCTGATCGAAGCGCGCCAGCTGGCGCGCGGCCAGACCCTGGGCCAGGACGGCGCCATCGTCAAGGCCGTTGCCTCGGTCGGCGATTCGCAAAACGGCACGCCATCGTCGAATGGCGGCCAGATGGTGGTCATGGTCGGTCTCAAGCATTCTTTCTGAACGGTTGCTGAACTCACGGGAGCTTCAATTGGACGCTACACATCACAAGGAGGGCCGTGGCCCTCTGAACCCCGGCCGCCGCATGGTGCTGGCCGGCTTGCTGTCGGCTTCGGCCGCGGCGCTGATTCCCTGGGCGCTGGCCGAACCGGTCGCCAATGCGGAGCAGGGCGCTTTCCTGGGCGTGTCGGCCATGCTGGTCGGGCGGCAAGTGCTCGACCCCGTGCTGGCCAGGCGCCTGTATGACGCGCTGGTGGCGCAGGATGCCGCCTTTCCCGCCAAGGTGCGCGCGCTGCTGGTCCTGATCAATGCGCAGGGCTTGCAGGCGGCCGGCCTGCAGGAAGCGCTCGATGCGCTCGAGCCGGCCCAGGCGCCGCTGGCGGCCCTGCCGCGCCAGATCGCCAGCGCCTGGTACCTGGGCATCGTCGGCACGGGCGAGGCGGCCGTTTGCGTCGCCTACGAGCAGGCTTTGAATGCGGCCGTCGTGGCCGACGTGCTGAAGCCTCCCACGTATTCCTACGGCGCTTACGGCAGCTGGGCCAGAAAACCAATTTAAGGAGCCATCATGGCTGAAGAACTCTCCGCCGATTACCTCGTGATCGGTTCCGGCATCATCGGCTCCCTGGCCGCGCGCAAGCTGGCGCTGGCGGGCGCCTCGGTACTGATCCTGGAAGCGGGTCCGCGCGTGTCGCGCGGCGAAATCGTCGCCCGCTTCCGCAACACGACGCGCCGCAGCGACTGGATGTCGCCGTATCCCTCGGTGGCCACGGCGCCGCACCCGATCTACCAGCCGAAGGATAACGGCTACCTGGTGCAGGCCGGCCCGTATCCCTACCCGGCCGAATACATCCGCCAGTTCGGCGGCACCTCGTGGCACTGGGCCGCGCAGGCGTGGCGCAATGTGCCGAACGACTTCCGCATCCATACCCTGTACGGCGTGGGCGTGGACTGGCCGATCAGCTATGCAGACCTGGAGCCGTTCTACCAGGAAGCGGAAGACATCATGGGCGTTTCCGGTGCGGACAACACGGGTTCGCCGCGCAAGCAGGCCTTCCCGATGGACCCCGTGACGGAGCCGTACGCCATGCGCCGCATCCGCGAACGCCTCGACCCGTCGTTCAAGGTGGTCGGCAACACGGTGGCGCGCAACAGCGTCAGCTACGATGGCCGCCCGGCCTGCTGCGGCAACAACAGCTGCCAGCCGATCTGTCCCATCGACGCGCAATACCATGGCGGCATCGCCGCGCAGCAGGCGGAAGACGCCGGCGTCAAGATCCTGTGCAATGCCAACGTCTACAAGCTGGAACACGATGCGCAGGGCCGCATCACGGCTGCCCTGTACTATGACGTGGATAAAAAAAGCCACAGGGTCACGGCCAAGACCTTCATCCTGGCCGCCAATGGCATCGAAAGCCCCCGTTTGCTGCTCGTTTCCGCCTCGGACAAATACCCGAACGGCCTGGCCAACAGCAGCGACATGGTGGGCCGCAACCTGATGGACCACCCGAGCACCTCGATCACCTTCGACGCCGATGAAGACCTGTGGCTGGGCCGGGGCCCGCAAAGCCCCAATTCGATCAACACCATGCGCGATGGCGATTTCCGCAGCCAGCATTCGCCATACCGACTGGACTTCACGAACATTTCGCGCGTGGATGGCGCCTCGAAAGAACTGATCGGCAAGGGGGTGTTTGGCGAAGCCTTCGAACAGCAACTGCGTTTCCGCTCGGCGCGTGAAATGAGCTTGAAAAACGTGCTGGAAGTGTTGCCGAACCCGGAAAACCGCATCGCCCTCAGCAGCGAAAAGGACGCCATGGGCATCCCCAAGCCGCAGGCGCATTACTCGATCGACGACTACACGAAGCGTGGCCACGAGCGTTCGAAGCAGGACTTCGAGCAGATCGCCAAACTGATGGGCGGCACCAATCTGCGCCACAGCAAGGAAGGCGTGTTCGCCAACAACCAGCACATCTGCGGCACCCTGTCGATGGGTTCCGACCCGGCCAAGGCCGTGTGCGACCAGTGGGGCCGCACCTTCGACCATGCCAACCTGTTCCTGTGCAGCACCGGCGTGCTGCCCACGTCCGGCACCTGCAACTCGACGGAAAACGGTCTGGCCGTCGCACTGCGCACCGTCAAGCACATCCTCGACGAACAACAGGGAGGAATAGCATGATGGCGACCTTCAGAATGGCGACCGGCGCCGCCTTGCTGTCACTTTTCAGCCTGCCAGTGCTGGCGGCGCAAGCACCGGGCGCCGACGTGCAAGCGATCGAGCGTGGCCGCTACCTGGCCACGGCCGGCGACTGCATCGCCTGCCATAGCGTGCCTGGCGGTAAACCGATGGCGGGCGGGCTGTCCCTGGCCACGCCGCTGGGCGCCATCATCGCCACCAACATCACGCCGTCGAAAACGCATGGCATCGGTAACTACACGCTGGCGCAGTTTTCCGATGCCGTGCGCCACGGCGTGCGGGCCGACGGCGCGCACCTGTATCCGGCCATGCCCTACACGGCCTACGCCAAGGTGACCGATGACGACACGGCCGCTCTGTACGCCTATTTCATGCATGGCGTGGCGGCGGTCGATACGGCGCCGGCAAAACAGACGGACTTGCCATTCCCGTTCAATATCCGCCTGTCGATGGCGGGCTGGAATTGGCTGTTCCTCGACAAAAAACCGTTCGTGGCCGATACGTCGAAAAGCATGGAGTGGAACCGGGGCGCCTATCTGGCGCAAGGGCTGGCCCACTGCACCACTTGCCACACGCCGCGCAATGCGCTGATGGCCGAGCAGTTGTCGAAAGAGCTGGGCGGGGCCGATCTGGGCACGTGGTACGCGCCGAACATCACGTCGGACGTCAACAGCGGCATCGGCAACTGGAGCCAGCAGGAGCTGGCCGGCTACCTGCGTACGGGCCGCGCGGCCAACAAGGCGCAGGCTGCCGGACCCATGGCCGAAGCGATCGACCATAGCCTGAAGCACCTGAGCGATGCGGATTTGAACGCCATCGCGCACTACATCAAGAGCGTGCCCGCCATCCGCGACAAGGCGGATACGCAAGCGGTGACGCAATGGGGACAAGCGGGCGACGAGTTGAGTGCCATCCGCGGCGTGCCGCTGCCGCAAAACCTGAACAAGATGTCGGGTGCGCAGCTGTACGATGCGCAGTGTGCCAGCTGCCACCAGGCCAGGGGCGAGGGCAGTTTCGACGGCAGCTTGCCGCCCCTGTTCCACAATTCGGTGACGGGCCGCAGCAACAGCAATAACCTGGTGATGGCGATCCTCGATGGGGTGGAGCGCCAAGACGGTGGCAGTGGCCATCTGATGCCTGCCTTCCGCCAGACCCTGTCGGACGAGCAGATCGTCACCCTGGGCAATTACGTGCAGAAGATGTACGGCAATCCCGATGTCAAGGTGACGGCGGAACAGGTGACGACCCTGCGCAACGGCGGCGCGCCGTCAAACCTGATCGGCCTGGCACGCGCGGCCATCATCGTCGGCGTGCTGGTGCTGCTGGCTTTGCTGGTGTGGTGGCGGGGACGGCGGCGCAAGCCGGTGTAAGCCTGAAGTCATGGCAAAGGCGGGGGGGCAGACCTGACAGGGTCTGGCCCCTTTTTTATGCCTCATGATTGCAACTCGTTTGCATGTGCGATGAATATGTACTATCATTAGTTACATGAGACGCGACAGCAAACTATCATCGATCCTCCATGTGCTGCTGCACATGGCCCACGCGGGACGCCCGATGACGTCCGAGGAACTCTCCGGTTACCTGGACACCAATCCCGTGCTGGTGCGGCGCGTGATGGCCGGCTTGCGCGAGCGCGGCTACGTGGTGTCGGTCAAGGGCCATGGCGGTGGCTGGCGCATCGTCTGCGACTTGCACAGCGTGACCCTGCAAGACATTTACGTGGCCGTGGGGTCTCCCACCATCTTCGCCATGGGCAATCGCGTCGATCAGCCGGGCTGCCTGGTGGAGCAAGTGGTCAACCAGTCGCTGGCCGGCGCCTTTGACGAAGCCGAGGCGCTGCTGATCCAGCGCTTCGGCGCCGTCACCCTGGCCGACCTGGCCGAACGTTTCAGCCAACAATACGCCATACACCGAGGAGCACCCCATGCACATTCCTGAGCCCCGGGGCGCGGACAGCGCCACGATCTCCGCTCCGTTCGACGCCATCATCGTCGGCGGCAGCTACGCCGGCCTGTCCGCCGCCACGCAACTGGCGCGCGCCCGCCGCCGCGTGCTGGTGATCGACGGCGGCCAGCGCCGCAACCGCTACGCCAGCCATTCCCACGGCTTCCTGACCCGCGACGGCAGCGGGACGGCCGCCATCGCCGAAAAGGGCAAGGCGCAACTGCTGGCGTATGCCACCGTGACATGGCTGGAAGGCACGGCCGCGCAGGCGGCAGCCTGCAGCGATGGCGATGGCTTCAACGTGACCCTGGCGGACGGCAGTGTCGTGCACGGTCGCCGCCTGGTGCTGGCCACCGGCGTGATCGACGAACTGCCGCCCGTGGAAGGCCTGGCCGCGCGTTGGGGCAGCAGCGTCTTTCACTGCCCGTATTGCCACGGCTATGAACTGGAGCAGGGCGCCATCGGCGTGCTGGCCACCGGCCCACTGTCCATGCACCATGCGCTGATGCTGCCCGACTGGGGCACGGTCACCTTTTTCCTGAATGGCGCCTTCGAGCCCGATGCGGCGCAACTGGCGCAACTGGACGCGCGCGGCGTGACGGTGGTGCGCACGCCCGTGGCGCAGATTGACGGGGTGGCCGATGTAGTCTTGGCGGACGGCAGCCGCCATGCGATGGCCGGCCTGTTCGTGGCGACCCGCACCCGCCTGGCCAGTTCCCTGGCTGGCGAATTGGGCTGCTTGCTGGAACAGGGCGCCATGGGTCCGTTCGTGCGCACCGACGAGCAAAAGGCCAGCAGCGTGCCCGGCGTCTTTTGCTGCGGCGACGCGGGGCGCATGGCTGGCAGCGTGGCGTTCGCGGTGGCCGATGGCCCATGGCGGGCGTGGCAGCGCACCGCTCGCTGATGTTCGGACTGGATCAGGCGGCAAAACCGCCGTCGATTTTCAGCCCGGCGCCCGTGACGAATGCCGCCTCCGCGCTGGCCAAATAGGCCACCATGCCGGCGATTTCATCGGCCGTGCCGTGGCGGGGCAGGGCCATCAGACCGTGCATCAGATCCGCGAAGTCGCCCGTCGGCGGGTTCATGTCGGTGGCGACGGGGCCCGGCTCCACATTGTTGATGGTGATGCCGCGCGGGCCCAGGTCGCGCGACAGGCCTTGCGTCAGGCCGCTCAGCGCCGATTTGCTCATGGCGTAGGCGGCCGCGCCGCCAAATGGCATGCGGTGCGCATTCGTGCTGCCGATGTTGATGATGCGCCCGCCCGTCTGCATGTGCGCCACGGCCGCCTTGATGGCGACGAACACGGCGCGCACATTGACGTTCAAGGTCTTGTCGAAGTCTGCCAGCGAAAAGTCGTCGATGGCGCCGGGCAGGAACACGCCCGCGTTGTTGACGAGGATATCGAGACGGCCAAACTGCGCCGCTACCTTGTCGATGGCCGCCGTCAGGGCGGTGGCGTCGGCCGCATCGGCCTGCACGCCATGCGCCTTGCCGCCGCTTGCCTCCACCGTGGCGGCCAGTGCCTGCGCTTCGGCGGTGGAGCTTTGATACGTGAAGACGACGTTGGCGCCCTGGCTGGCAAGGCGGCGCACGATGGCGGCGCCGATGCCGCGCGAGCCGCCCGTCACAAACGCGATCTTGTCTTGCAGTGGCAGGGAGGTGCTGGTGGTGGCTTGGGTTTGCATGATGGGCTTTCTGTGTGAGGAGTCGAGGAAGCCAGTATCTGCCTTTCATTCCTGCCGCGCTAGCCATGAATCATGACAATCAATTTCAACTATAAGTATCAGATGAGCGGGTAGAATAGGCGCATGGACGCCCTCAATCACTTGCAATCCTTCGTGCTGTCTGCCGAACTGGGCAGCTTTTCGGCGGCCGCGCGCCGTCTGGGGCTGACGCCGGCCGCCGTCAGCAAGAACGTGGCGCGGCTGGAAGCGAGCCTGGGACTGCGGCTGTTCCAGCGCAGCACGCGCCGCCTGACCTTGACGGAAGGGGGCGAGCGTTTCCTGCAGCAGATAGGCGGCGCCCTGTCCACCTTGCGCGAAGCGATCGCCGGCGTGGCCGAAGAGGGCGGCCAGCCGGCCGGCATACTGAAAATCAGCATGGCGCCGTCATTCGGGCGCAGCTATGTGGTACCGCTGCTGGGCGACTTCATCGCGCGCTACCCGGGCGTGGTTCCCGACTGCCATTTCGACAACCGCCAGGTGGACTTGATCGGCGAAGGGTTTGACGTGGCCATCGGCGGCGGCATCGAGCTGACGCCTGGCGTGGTGGCGCGCGAACTGGGCCACGCCCACATCGTCGCCACGGCGTCGCCCGCCTTCATGCAGGGCAAGGCCATGCCCGTGCATCCGTCGGACCTGGCGCACCTTGACGGCGTGGCGCGCCGCTCGGCCGGCAGCGGCAGACTGCGCAGCTGGATATTGCGCAATGGCTCGGGCGGCGAAGGCGTTGCCGAATGTCGCCCGCGCGCCATCTTCGACGATCCGGAAGCGATGGCGCAGGCAGCCATCCTGGGCGTCGGCGTGGCGCTGCTGCCCATGCCGCACGCGCTGGCCCATTTGCGTAGCGGCGCCCTGGTCCGCTTGCTGCCCGGCTGGCATGCCGACTCCGGTCCTCTATCTGTTTACTATCCCAGCAAGAAGCTCTTGCCCGCGAAGACGCGCGTATTCGTCGACTTTTTGCTGGAGCAGTTCCGCCAGCGCGATTTCGCCGCGCAGATACGGCCCGGTTAAACAATGAAAAATCTCATGCCTAGTAATTACAGCCTGTTTTACACCTTTGACGGCGATCAGCCGGCCCGCTTCCAGGAAACCCGCGTGTTCGGCACGACCGTGTGGACAGCCGCCGGCGTGGCCATGACCTGGGGCGAAGAGAGGCGCAAGGACTACGCCAGCGAAGCGCAAGCGCACGCCGCCTACCTGGCCCAGTGCCATGCCGCTCTCACGGATAGCTATACCTTGGCGCGCGCCATGCTCATCGACCCGGCCGTATTTGATTTCGCGCTGCTGCAAACGCTGGTGGCGGACGCCGCGCGCCTGGCTTTCGACGCCGTGCGCCGTGCGCATCCCGAGCAGCACATCAACGCTTTCGCGCTGGTGAGCGACGACAGCGCCATGACCATCGGCCCGATGGCCAACAGCCGCGAAGCGCTGGCCGCCTCGGAATATGGTGAAGAGATGCTGTGGAATCCGGCCGAATGGGCGTTCGACGAAGGTGGCGCGTACTTCGACAGCGCCTACCGTTTGCTCTTGCAGGCGCACCGCGGGCTGCCGTTCGACGTCGATTTCGACACCTTCCGCAGCGGTGTGTTTGACGCTTGCATCGCGGCGCTGGCGCAGCTTGACGCCGAAGGGGTATTCGGTACGGGCGCGCAGCGCGACGAGGGCGTGCTGCTGTTCGACGTCAGCGACAGCGAGCCGGTGGAAGGCGCGATGGCACGCCTGAATCCGCCAGCCGTGGTGGCGCGTTTCGAGGCGTGGATGGCCAGCTGGGCGGAGTGATGAGTGATGCTTACGCCGCCACCAGCCTGAGTCTCGTAATCTCCGCCGGCGCGCCGATGCGTTTGGGCGGGCCCCAGTAACCGGTGCCGCGGCTGACGTAAATCCACAGGCGGCCGCGCCGGTGAAGGCCCGCCACGTACGGCTGCTGCAGCGGCACGAACAAATTCCATGGCCAGAACTGGCCGCCGTGCGTATGGCCCGACAGTTGCAGGTCGTAGCCGGCCGCTTCGGCCTCGGGCGCGCTGCGCGGCTGGTGCGCCAGCAGGATGCGGGGGATATCGGCGGGTGCGCCGGCGATGGCTGCTTGCGGGTCGCTTTTCTGGGCGGGATCGAAGGCGGCGGCGTTGAAATCGGTCACGCCGGCCAGCGCCAGGCGCGCACCATCGTGCTCAAGCACAGTGTGTTCGTTCATCAGCACGCGCAAGCCCAGGCGGCGAAATTCCGCCACCCAGGGCGCGGCGCCCGAATAGTACTCATGGTTGCCCGTGACGAGGAAGACGCCATGGCGCGCGCGCAGCTCGCCCAGCGGCGCCGTATGGCTGCCCAGTTGCGCCACCGTGCCATCGACCACGTCGCCCGTGATGGCGATGAGGTCCGCCTGCAGGCCGTTGGCGCGCGCGACGATGGCCTCCACGTAGGCACGCTTGATGGTGGCGCCCACGTGGATGTCGCTCAGCTGCACGATGGTGTAGCCCTGCAGTGCCGGCGGCAGGCCGGCGATGGGCACGTCGACTTCGCGCACGCGCGCCACCCGGCGGGCGTTGATGAAGCCAACGACGGTGGCCAGCAGCGCCAGAAGCAGCACGGCCACGGCGGACGCCTGAGCGTGCAGGCGGGTGGCGGGAATCAGCATCAGCAGTTCACGCAGCACGGTGAGTATGAACAGCGAGGAAAAAAAGCCCATGCACAGCGAGCCGGCCCAGCTCAGACGGTCGGCCAGGCGCGCATCGTTGGTGACGGCACGGGCGAAGATCGTCATCGGCATCAGCATGGTCGACGCCAGCAAGACCAGGCCGCCCAGCAGCCAGCCGGCCAGGCCGACGGGGACCGAAGGCAGCAGCAGCCAGCCCAGCAGGGCGTGCAGGGCGCCCAGTATCATGGTGATGCGCAGCAGTGGCGTGCGGGTTGTCATGTCATGGTTCCAGTGGTGAGGCGGCCGCCGATTATAGCCGACGCCCTGGGACCAGGCAGCCGCGGCCCGCTCAGGGTGCTATATGCAGTCCCAGCATGGCCAGCTTGCCGAAATCGACGGGTTTGGCGAAGTGTTCGTTGAAGCCTGCCTGCAGGGCGGTCTGGCGGTCGTGTTCCTGGCCATAGCCGGTCAGCGCGACGAGCAGGAATTGCTGGGGTATCGGCAACTGGCGCAACTGGACGGCTACGTCGTAGCCGCTCATGTCGGGCAGGCCGATGTCGAGAAAGACGATGTCGGGCTTGAATTCCAGGGTGCGCTCGATGGCTTGCGCCCCCGTGTAGGCCGTGCGCACCGTGTGACCGTACATTTCCAGCAGTTCGGCCAGGGTGTCGGCCGCATCGCAGTTGTCGTCGACGACGAGGATGCGCTGGCTGCCGCCGGGCGCTGCCTGCGGCGCTGGCGCGGCCGGCAGCGGCACGTTGGCGTCGAGCGGCAGGATGACTTCGAAGGTGCTGCCCAGCCCCACGCCGGGGCTGCGCACGCTGACCTGGCCGCCATGCAAGGTCACGAGCTTGCGCACCAGCGACAGGCCGATGCCCAGGCCATCCTGCACCCGGTCGGGCGAGTGGCCGCTTTGCTCGAACAGGCCGAAGATGCTGTCGATGCTGGCGGCGGCGATGCCGATGCCGTTGTCGCTCAGGCTTATGCGTACGTTGTCGCCTTCGCGCACGGCGGTAATCACGATGCGCCCGCCCGGCGCCGTGAACTTGGCCGCGTTGAGCAGCAGATTGGCGACGATCTGCGACAGGCGCACGGCGTCGCCGCAGACCCACAGTTCTTCCAGAGGCAAGTGCACGTCCAGTGCATGGCCGCGCGCTTCGACGCTATGCGAGCTCGTTTCCAGCGCACTGCGGATGACGCTGGCCAGGCTAACGCTTTCCCATTGCAGCGAGATTTTGCCCTGCGAAATGCGCGACACGTCGAGCAGGTCGTCCACCAGCCGCACGAGATGATCGGTATGGCGCCCTATGGTGCGGCGCGCATTGTCCTGCACTGCTGGCACGACAGGGTCGAGCTTGCACAGCAGGGCCAGCGCCGTGCGGATGGGGCCCAGCGGGTTGCGCAATTCGTGCGCGAGAGTAGCCAGGAATTCATCCTTGCGGCGGTCCACGTCGCGCAGCGCGCGCTCGACCCGGCCCAGGCGCAGCAGCGCCTTGACGTTGGCGATCAGTTCATCCGCCTCGATCGGCTCGACCAGGTAATTGTCGGCGCCGCCGTCCAGGGCGCGGATCTTGTCGGCCGTGCCGATGCAGGAGGCCGACGTCTGCAGCACCAGGATGGTGTTCGTTTCGGCGCCGCCCTTCAACTGGCGGCACACTTCCAGGCCGTTGATGTCGGGCAGCTTGACGTCGAGGAGGATCAGGTTGGGGGTGGTCCTGGCGGGCGCGCAGCAGCGCGTCGCCCCCGTTCGAGGCTTCGATGACCTTGAATCCGGCACGTTTGAGGATGTGCGACTTGGCGTAGCGAGCGCCATCGCTATCATCGACGTTCAGGATCAGAGCATCGCTGTTGTTATCCGGTAGCATGCGCATTGTCCCATGTGGTTGTGCCTTGCGGCGGAACCGGCTCTTGCCGGTGGTGTGGATTGCCGATCAGCGCGCGCAGGGTCGCCAGCAATTGCTGGCGCGACAGCGGCTTGACGTAGTAGGCGTCGGCGCCCAGGGCCAGGCCCTTGCGCACGTCGTCGATCTCGGTGGCGACGATGACGGGCACCTGGCGCCGCAGCGGGTCGTTTTTCAGCTCGGCCAGCCAATGCCAGGCCGTTTCGCCATGCAGCATGATGTCGAGAATGACGGCGGCGGGACGCTGTTGTTCCCAGTGTTCCTGTGCCTCACGCACGCTGCGCGCCGGGACCACGCGAAATTCGCTGCCGGCCAAAAATTTTTCATACAGCAGGCGGATGGGCGGGTTGTCTTCCACCACCAGCACGGGTATGCGCTGGTCGTTGCCATTGTCGTTGGCCGGCGCACACGGCGGCAGGCTGCCCTCGGGCGCATGATAGCTGGCTGGCAGCACCACGGAAAACAGCGATCCGTGGCCCGGCGTGCTTTCCACGGACACCGTGCCATTGAGCAGGGTGGCCAGGTTGCGGCACAGGGGCAGGCCCAGGCCTGTGCCCTTGACCTTGCGCTGCAGGTGGTTTTCCACCTGGCTGAATTCCTCGAAGATCAGCTGCACGTCTTCGGCGGCGATGCCCAGGCCCGTGTCGGAGACGGAAAAACGGATGGCGTCCTGCTCCGGCAAGGGCGTGGCGCTGACGATGATGGCGCCCGCTTCCGTGAATTTGAGGGCGTTGGCGATGAAGTTGCGCAGGATTTGCGACAGCTTGCCTTCATCCGTGTGGATGTGCAGCGCCGGATCGGGATCGATGAAAGTGAGCGTGAGCGAATCGGACACCAGCAGCGGGCGCAGCATGCCGCGCAGGGCGCTGAACAGGTCGGTCACCTGGAAGCTGTTGGCGTGCACGTCGACCTTGCCCGCCTCGATCTTGGCCAGGTCCAGCAAGTCGTTCACCAGGTCGCTCAGGCCGACGGCGCTTTGCAGGATGAACAGCACCTGCTTTTCCTGTTCCTCGGACAGCTCGCCGTCGATGCGGTCGAGCAGCAGCTTGGACAGGGCGCGGATGGAGCTGAGCGGTGTGCGGAATTCATGGCTCATGTTCGACAAGAAGCGCGATTTCATCTGGTCGGCGCGGCGCAGGTGGTCGGCTTTTTCATCCAGTTCCGCGAACAGCGCCACCACGCCCCGGTTGGTGTCTTCCAGTTCGCGCGTCAGCTGCAGCAGGTCGTCCTGGCGCGTTTTCAGTTCGGCCAGGGTGCTCAGCAGCTCGCGATTCTGCTGCTGCACTTCCGAGAGTGTGATATCCGGAGGCAGCGCCTGCAGGCTGCCGGACAGCACGCCGATCGTGCCTCCGTCGAGCAGGGGTGCGTCGCGAGGGAACAGTTTGTGCAGCGTGATGTGCGTGCCGTCGCCTGGCGTGCTGTGGATGTGGCAGCGGTCCATCAGGCGCTGGGCGCCGAGGATGCCCAGTCCCATGCCCGTACGCGAGCGGTAGGTGCCGTCCAGGATGTGCTGCAACTGCTGCGGCGCGATGCCAGGGCCCTGGTCCTCGATGCGGATGCTGAGCACCTGCGGCGCCGTCTGGCCATCGATGGCAAAATGCACCTTGCCGCTGCCGGCATAGTTATAGACGTTGCGCGCCAGTTCCGACACGGCCGTGGCGATGCGCACCTGATCCTGCACGCCGAAGCCGCACAGGGCGGCGATTTGCCGCGCGCGCTGGCGTGCCCCCACCACATCGAGTTCGCTGCCGATATGGGCTGTCAATATGCGTTGTGTCATGCCGCACCTGTTCCTTCTGCTGTTTTTGCTGTTGTAGCCTGGTGTTCCTCATGTTCGCGCAGCACCACTACCGTGACGTCGTCGCGTCCGCGCGCAAAATCGCGGTACAGCACGGCGGCGACGAGGCTGGGGTGGCAGTGCGCCAGGCCCGGGTACTGCTCCAGGTCCCAGCGCGTGTGCAGGCCGTCCGAGTGCATGATCAACGTCGTGCCCGGCAGCCATGGATAGCAAAATTCCTGCACCTTGCGCAGATTGCTGCCGACGATGCCGTTATGCGACAGCAAATGCCGGCGCTGCTGCGCATCGAAGGCGCAGGCGGCGATGTTGCCCACGCCGGCATAGCGCAATTCGCGGCGCGCGCTGTCGATATGCGCCACGGCCATGGCCGCGCCGCGCGTGGCGCGCAGGGCGCCGTGGGCCAGCTCGATGAAGGGGGCGGGCAGCGGCGGCAAGCCGGGCGTATCGTCTTCCAGCAGCGCGCTGGCGCGTTCCGACGCGCGTGCCGCCAGGGGGCCGTGGCCCAGGCCATCGGCCACCATCAGACTCAGTTCATGGCCTTCGCAGACCACGTTCCAGGCGTCGCCGCACACCTGTTCCGAGGCCAGCGGCAGGCATACTGCACCGATCCGCCAGTTCGGATGGGCGGGAATGGCGCTGCTGGCGTGCTGCCCCCAAACCACCATCATCAGTACCGTGCCCTTGCCGGGCGCCGTGTACAGGTCGAATTCCTGGCTCAAGCGACGTATCGCGCCCAGTCCCACGCCGTAGGTGCCTGTGGTGGAATGGCCATCCTGCATGTGCTGGCGCACATTGGCCATGCCGGGGCCGTTGTCGATGGCCAGCACTTCGATGCCGCTGGTGCCGCCGCGCAGCACCTTGCGCAGTAGGATTTCACCGCGCTGTGCGTGCTTGACGATGTTGGTGGCCGCCTCGCTGATGATGATGGCCAGCTGGCCCGTGCGCACGTCGTCGAAACCGATGCGGCGCGCCAGTTCGTTGCCGGCGCGGCGGGCCGCGGCGATCTCGCTCGGTTCGCCGATGGGAAAACTGCGTTGCCTGGCAATGTCAGGGGACGGCTCTTGGTGGTTCAAAACAACTTCCATTTCGCGATAGTGACGGTGGTGCCCACGCCGGGCGCCGTGTCGATGTGAAAGGCGTCTGCCAGGCGCTTGGCGCCACCCAGCCCCAGTCCCAGCCCGCCGCCGCTGGTATAGCCATCGGTCAGCGCCAGGGCGATATCTTCGATGCCCGGCCCCGCGTCGACAAAACGCAGTTCCAGTCCCTGGCGCGCGCCATCGCAGACGTGCGCAATGCTTGCTTCGCCGCCGCCGCCGTAGCGCAGGGTGTTGCGCGCCAGTTCGCTCGCCGCCGTGATGATCTTGGTCTGTTCGATCAGGCCAAAACCCATGGCGACCATGCTGTCGCGCACCTGTTTGCGCAAACGCACGACGTCTTGATCGCTGTGCAAGGGCAGGATCTGCGCGCGTTCCTGTGCCTGCGCGCCTAGCACGGCGCTCCCGTCATGCGCATGCGCCGCCCCGTTCCAGCAGTTTGATGCCCAGTTCCACGTTGAGCGCCGTGCTCACGCCTTCCAAGGTCAGGCCCAGTTCCACCAGGGTGATGGCGACGGCCGGCTGCATGCCCACGACCACGGTGTGTGCGTCGAGGATTTTCGCCATCGCCGCCGTGTTGCTGATCATGCGGCCGATGAAGGAATCGACGATGTCGAGCGCGGAAATGTCGATCAGCACACCCGTGGCGCGGTCGGTCACGATGCGCGTGGTCAGATCGTCCTGCAAGGTCATCGCCAGGCGGTCATGCATGTCCACCTGTATGGTCACGAGCAGCAGCCGGCCCATGCGTAAAATCGGGATTCTTTCCATAGGCGCCTCAGTGTGGTTGCTGCTGGTAGGTGATGCTGGAACCCGTGCGTTTCAGGGCTACGACGAAGGCGTCTGCCAGGGTGGCCTTGGTCATGACGTCTTCCAGGTTCACGCCCAGGTGCACGATGGTTTGCGCGATCTGCGGGCGGATGCCGCTGATGATGCAGTCGGCGCCCATCAGGCGCGCGGCGGCGATGGTTTTCAGCAGGTGCTGCGCCACCAAGGTGTCGACTGTAGGCACGCCCGTGATGTCGATGATGGCGATCAAGGCGCCTGTGTCGACGATCTTTTGCAACAGGCTTTCCATCACCACTTGCGTGCGGGCACTGTCGAGGGTGCCGATCAGGGGCAGGGCCAGCACGTTTTGCCACAGTTGCACCACGGGCGTGGACAGTTCCAGCAATTCCTGCTGCTGGCGCAAAATCACCTGTTCGCGCGCCTTCTGGTAAATGGCAATGGTCAGCAAACCCAGCTCGTCGAACAATTTGCTGGTGCTGACGATGGCGTCGCCCAGTTCCTGCGGCTGCGCCGTGATTTCCTTGCGCAGATAGGCGAACAGCGGCTCCTTGAGGGCGAACATGAAACTGGCCGTGTCGATCGGCGAATAGCCCTGGCGCACGCGCGATTGCGATATTTCCGCGATCAGCTGGCGCGTATCGTCCCAGGCGCCGCCTTCGATGTCGAAAGAGTCGCCGCTTTCCAGCGCGCTGGCCAGCAGCGGCAAAAATTGCGATGCCTGCTGGCGCAGCTCGTTTTCCGCGATCTTGTCGCGCCGCACCAGGCGGGCGATCAGGCCGGCCATCCAGCCGTCCAGCAGTTCCGTGTGGTGCTCGTTGATGATGCTGGCCAGTTGTTGCGCCTGGCCCAGGCCCGTCTTGATCGTGTCCGTCTTCATTCTCATGCTCATCCTTGGCTGGAGTGGAGGGTGCGGCACGGTCGAAACGGACCCGCGCTGTGATGAATAAATTATAGGCAGACGTGGCCGTAGCCTGTGTTCTGTGCCGCACATAGTGGCGCATGTCGATCCAGATTCCCGCAGGAAACACTTACGCCTTAAAGATGCATCTAATTTGCATGTTTAAGCGAATTCCGCTACACTGGCAACACTCAACAAGAGAAACACGCCATGAATATTGATAAATTCAAACAACAGCACCTGGCCATCCTGTCCGCCATCGACGATTTGCGCCAGCTGGCGCGCGGCGGTGTCGCCGCGCAGGCGCAGGCCATTGCCGAACAAATCATCGCCATGAGCGGCTTGATCAAGCTGCATCTGGCCGTCGAGCAGCGCTACCTGTATCCGGCCGCGCAAGCGTCCGGCGTGGCCGAGGTGGCCCAGTTGGGTCGCCAGTACGAAAACGAGATGCAGGGCATCGCCGGCGCCTACCTGGATTTTGCGGGCCGCTGGAATACGCCCGTGCGCCTGGAAGCCGAACCGGAAGCCTTCCGCAGCGAAGCCAATATCGTGCTGCACGCGCTGTTCCAGCGCATGCGGCGCGAAGACCATGAGTTATATCCAGCCGTTGAAACGCTGGCCTGATACCGCTTACTAATCTACACAGGAGTTTTACATGCTGACCCAAGAACAACGCGCCATCATCACTGCCACCGTCCCCATCCTCGAGCAGGGCGGCGAAGCGCTGACGCGCCACTTCTACAAGAATCTGTTCCGCGACCATCCCGAAGTGCTGCCGTACTTTAACCAGGCGCACCAGCACAGCGGCGACCAGCAGCGCGCGCTGGCCAATGGCGTGCTGATGTATGCTAAGAACATCGACAAGCTTGCCGCGCTGGGCGACCTGGTGGCCACCATCGTCAACAAGCACGTGGCCCTGCAGATCCGCGCCGAGCACTATCCGCTGGTGGGCGCCAGCCTGCTGCAAGCGATCCGCGAAGTGCTGGGCGCCGAGGTGGCCAGCGACGCCGTCATCGATGCCTGGGGCGCGGCTTACGGCCAGCTGGCCGACATCCTGGCCGGCGAAGAAGGGCGCATCTACAAGGCGCAGGCCGCCGCGCCTGGCGGCTGGACCGGCGCGCGCGATTTTTTAGTGCGTAGCAAGACGGTGGAAAGCGCGGAGATTACCTCCTTCCTGATGGCGCCCACCGATGGCCAGCCCGTGCTCGACTTTGCGCCAGGCCAGTATATTGGCGTGCTGGCCAGCGTCGATGGCGTGCCCATGCGCCGCCAGTATTCCCTGTCCGCCGCCAGCAATGGCCAGACTTACCGCATCAGCGTCAAGCGCGAAGAGGGCGGCAAGGTATCCAATTTCTTCCACGACCATGTGCAGGCGGGCGACACCGTGCAACTGACGCCGCCCTCGGGCGATTTCGTGCTGCGCGACAGCGACAAGCCGCTGGTGCTGATCAGCGGCGGCGTGGGCATCACGCCCACCCTGGCGATGCTGACGGCGGCCCTGCGCGGCAAGCGTCCCGTGCATTTCATCCACGCGGCGCGCAACCACGGCGTGCATGCGTTTCGCGCGCAGATCGACGCACTGGCGGCGCAGCACCCGCAGCTGCAGCGTTATTACTGCTACGCGGAACATGGCGGCGAACAAGATGCGCCGGACGCCGTCGGCTTGCTCAATAAAGAGCAGCTCGGTCACTGGCTGCCGGCCTCGCGCGATGTCGATGCCTACTTCCTGGGGCCACAGCCGTTCATGCGCGCCGTCAAGCAATACTTGCGCGAACTGGGCGTGCCGGAACAGCAGACGCACCATGAGTTCTTCGGACCGGCAGCCGCCTTGAACTGATCTTGCCGCAAGCCTGCCTGGTGTTGCTCCTGCGAGAAAAAATCGCTGCCGTAAGGGGCGGGTAAGTCTCGCGCCGTATTGTGAATGCAAGCTCGCACAAAAGAGCACGCTTTTACATAACAGGAGGCAATATCATGCATGACGATCTGGTTCAAAAAATCAAGGGCGACCCCAACTATCATCAGTTGGTCAAGGTGCGCTCGCGCTTCGGCTGGGCACTGACGGGCCTGATGATGCTGGTGTACTACGGCTACATCCTGCTCATCGCCTTCAACAAGGAATTTCTTGCCACTAAAACGGGCGCCGGTGTCATGACGTGGGGTATGCCGATCGGCCTGTTCGTCATCGTCTTTACCGTGGTGATCACCGGCATTTATGTGCGCCGCGCCAACAAGCAATTCGACGACCTGACCAGCGCCATCCAGGCACGGGTGCAAGCATGAACCGCAGCCCATCGACGCAACGCAAATTTTCCTGCCTGGCAGCCCTGACCTTGCTGGCGAGCGCCAGCAACAGCGTGCTGGCGGCCGGCGCTGATCTGGGCCAGGCAGTCAAGCAGCCCACCAACTGGACGGCGATCACCATGTTCGCCGCCTTCGTCATCTTCACCCTGTTCGTCACCAAATGGGCGGCCGCGAAGACCAAGTCGGCCTCCGATTTCTACACGGCCGGCGGCGGCATCACGGGCTTCCAGAATGGCCTGGCCATTGCGGGCGACTATATGTCGGCCGCCTCCTTCCTCGGCATTTCCGCCGCCGTCTTCCTGAATGGCTACGATGGCCTGATCTATGCCATCGGCTTTCTCGTTGGCTGGCCCGTCATCACCTTCCTGATGGCCGAGCGCCTGCGCAACCTGGGCCGCTATACTTTTGCCGATGTGGCCGCCTATCGCTTCAAGCAGGCGCCGATCCGCATTTTCTCGGCTTCCGGCACCCTCGTCGTGGTGGCGTTCTACCTGATTGCGCAGATGGTGGGCGCGGGCCAGCTGATCAAGCTGCTGTTCGGCCTCGAGTACTGGATCGCCGTCGTCCTGGTCGGTACACTGATGATGATCTACGTGCTGTTTGGCGGCATGACGGCCACCACCTGGGTGCAGATCATCAAGGCCGTGATGTTGCTGGGCGGCGCCACCTTCATGGCCGTGGCCGTGCTGGCACAATTCAATTTCAGCCCGGAAGCGCTGTTCGCCAAGTCGGTAGACGTGCACGCCGCCAAGGAAGCCATCATGGCCCCCGGTTCCTTCATCAAGGACCCGATCTCGGCCATCTCGTTTGGCATGGCGCTGATGTTCGGTACGGCTGGCTTGCCGCACATTCTGATGCGTTTCTTCACGGTGCCGAGCGCCAAGGAAGCGCGTAAATCCGTGTTCTGGGCCACCACCTGGATCGCCTACTTCTACATCCTGACCTTCATCATCGGCTTTGGCGCCATCGTGCTGGTGAGCACCAATCCCGAGTTCAAGGATGCTGCAGGCAAGTTGCTGGGCGGTAATAACATGGCGGCCGTGCATCTGGCCAAGGCCGTGGGCGGTAATGTCTTCCTCGGTTTCATGTCGGCTGTCGCGTTTGCCACCATCCTGGCCGTCGTGGCGGGTTTGACCCTGTCGGGCGCGTCGGCCGTGTCGCACGATCTGTATGCTACCGTCATCAAGAAGGGCAAGGCCACGGGCGCCAACGAATTGAAAGTGTCGCGCGTGACGACGATCGTGCTGGGCATTATTGCCGTGGTGCTGGGTATCGCCTTTGAAAAGCAGAACATCGCATTCATGGTCTCGCTGGCCTTCGCCATCGCCGCTTCGGCCAACTTCCCCGTGCTGTTCATGTCGGTGCTGTGGAAGGATTGCACCACGCGGGGCGCCACCATCGGCGGCTTCCTGGGCTTGACCACGGCTGTCGCGCTGACGGTAGTGTCGAAGTCCGTGTGGGTCGACGTGCTCGGTCATCCGGAGGCGCTGTTCCCGTATGCTTCGCCGGCGCTGTTCTCGATGACGGCCGGGTTCGTTGGTATCTGGCTGTTCTCGGTGCTCGACAAGAGCCCCCGCGCGCGCATCGACCGCGCCGGCTACGAAGCGCAGCAAATGCGTTCGGAGACGGGCATCGGCGCCTCTGGTGCCAGCGCGCATTGACGGATTAGTTCGTTACTGAAGGAAACAATGCCCGGTTCGCCGGGCATTGTCGTTTTTAGCGCACGGTGTAACGCGCTTACTTGGCCAGGTGCAGGGGAATCACGCCCGCCGCCAGCGCGGGCACATTGCCTGCGGGCTCAAGGATGGCTGCCAGGGTCACCGTGTCGAGCACGGCCAGGAAGGCGCCTGTGGCCTGGCCCAGCTTGGCTTTCAGCAGGCAATCCGGCGTCAGCGGGCAAGTATTGTGTTCCTTGTTAAAACACTCCGCCATGAAAAAATCGTTCTCCGTTTCGCGCACCACCGTACCGATATTGATCTCGGCCGGGTCGCGCGCCAGGCGCAGGCCGCCGTTGCGTCCACGCACCGTTTCCACGATGCCTGACAGGCCCAGCTGGTGCACCACCTTCATCAGGTGATTCTTCGAAATGGTATGCAGGTCGGCGATGTCCTGGATGGTCACGAGCCGGTCGCGGTGCACGCCCAGGTACATCAGGGTGCGCAGGGTGTAGTCGGTATAGGCAGTCAGTCGCATGGGGTATCGTTTCTAAAGATGTGGATTACATCCTTGTTTCAGCCGCCAGCATACAGCAGAGCGCCTGGCCATGTGTGTTGTGCCGTCACTTTTCAGCCTCGAAAGACAAAAGTTGGTTGCCTTTCGCTTAAATGCGTAGTAAATTTTCATATTGTTGCCCTGGCAAACAGCTCGCAAGCCCTTTGTGGCCCTTTTGGCGTGGATTTTATTGATGAAAATCAAGAGGATGGTGAGACAATAAGGTAAATTTACTACAAAATGGATGATGGGCGTTTCCCGGGCCGGGAAGCGCGTACTACGCAATCTGTGCGGTGCCGCCGTGGCCGCCCCAGGAAATGAATACCATGCAAATGAATGAAGTGAAAGACGAGCTGCTGAGCAGCGATATCCGCCAGCTGGGCCGTCTGCTGGGCGACGCCATCCGCAACCACCTGGGCGACCCCGCCTTCGAGCGCATCGAACATGTGCGCCAGCTGGCCATCCGTTTCCGCCGCGACAATGATGAAGTGGCGCGCGCGCAGCTGTCGGACGCCTTGCAAGCGCTGTCGCAGGAAGAAACCACGCAGTTGACGCGCGCTTTCAGCTATTTCTCGCTGCTGGCCAATATTGCGGAAGATCAACACCACATCCGCCGCACGCGCGCCCATTTGATCGCCGGTTCGCCGCCGCGCCAGGGTAGCCTCAGCCATGCCGTCGGCAACGTGTTTGACGCGGGCAAGGCCGATGCGCTGGCGTCGTTCTTTGAAGATGCCTTCGTCAGTCCCGTCTTCACGGCGCATCCGACGGAAGTGCAGCGCAAGAGCATCCAGAATTGCCAGATGGCCATCGCGCGCCTGTTGAGCGACCGCGACCGCGTGCAAATGACGCCGGAAGAGGCCGAGCAAAATGAGGAAGCGCTGGGCCGGGGCATCGTCACGTTGTGGCAGACGCGTCTGTTGCGCACCAGCAAACTGTCCGTCATGGATGAAGTGGCCAATGGCCTGTCGTTCTACGACCACACCATCCTGCGTGAACTGCCGAAACTGTATTCCTCGCTGGAAACCATGCTGGCCCAGCGCGATGCCCGCTGGGAAGATGCGGAATTGCCCAATTTCATGAAAGTTGGCAGCTGGATAGGCGGCGACCGCGACGGCAATCCCTTTGTCACGGCCGACATCCTGCGCAGCACCCTGCAGACGCAGGCAGACAAGGTACTCGACTTTTACCTCGGCGAATTGCGCAAGCTCGCCTCGCAGCTGTCGCTTGCGCAAATACTCAATGCATGCAGCGAGCCGCTGCGCGCGCTGGCCGAACGCTCGGCCGATGCGTCGCCGCACCGCGTCGACGAGCCGTACCGCCGCGCCCTGCATGGTATCCATGCGCGCCTGGAAGCCACGCGCGTCGTGCTCTCCAACAAGGGCAAGCAAGCCGAAGGCGTGCAGCCCTACGCCGCGGCGGCCGAACTGCTGGCCGACCTGGACGTGGTCCAGCATTCGCTCGTCAGCAATGGCTTGCGCGCGCTGGCGCGTGGCCGGCTGCGCCAGCTGCGCCGCGCCGTCAAGGTCTTCGGCTTTTCGCTGGCGCCGCTCGATCTGCGCCAGAATTCCGACGTGCATGAGCGTGTCGTGGGTGAACTGTTCGCCGGCGCCCAGCCGGGCCTCGTCTATCTGGACCTCGATGAAGAGCAGCGCATCGCCGTGCTGCTGGCCGAGCTGGAGTCGCCACGCTTGCTGACGTCGCCGTATGCGCAGTACTCGGAGGAAACCACCTCCGAACTCGACATCTTCCGCGCCGTGCGCGAAGCCCACCTCAAATACGGCCGCGAATCGGTACCGAACTGCATCATCTCGAAGGCGGCCAGCGTCTCGGACTTGCTGGAAGTGGCGTTGCTGCTGAAAGAAGTGGGCTTGCTGCGCCAGGACAGCCGCGAAGTCGATGTCAACATCATCCCCCTGTTCGAGACCATCGACGACCTGCGCGCCGGCCCGGCCATCATGGCGCGTGCGTTTGGCTTGCCGTTCTACCGTGGCTTGCTCGCGTCGCGCGCGGACCAGCAGGAAGTCATGCTCGGTTATTCGGACAGCAACAAGGACGGCGGTTTCTTGACCTCCGGCTGGGAACTCTACAAGGCCGAGATCGAGCTGGTGACGGTCTTCAAGCAAGAACAGATCAAGCTGCGCTTGTTCCACGGCCGCGGCGGCTCCGTCGGCCGCGGCGGGGGACCCAGCTACGAAGCCATCCTGGCCCAGCCGGCGGGCGCCGTGCAGGGGCAGATCCGCCTGACGGAGCAGGGCGAAGTCATCACGGCCAAGTATGCGAACCCGGAAGTGGGGCGCCGCAACTTGGAAGTGCTGGTGGCCGCCACCATCCAGTCGACCCTGCTGCCGCAGGCACAGCTGCAACCGAAGGCTTCGGCCGGCGCGGGCCACCTGGCCGCGATGGAAGAACTTTCGGGCACGGCCCTGAACGCTTACCGCGACCTCGTGTATGGCACGGAGGGCTTCGAACAGTATTTCTGGGAATCGACGGTGATCGCGGAGATTGCCGCGCTGAACATCGGCAGCCGTCCCGCGTCGCGCAAGAAATCCACGTCCATCGAGGATTTGCGCGCCATTCCCTGGGTCTTGAGCTGGGCGCAATGTCGCTTGATGCTGCCGGGCTGGTTCGGTTTCGGTTCCGCTGTGCAAGCCTACCTGGCCGCCCATCCCACCGATGGCGCGGACGTGCTGCGCGGCATGTACACGGACTGGCCATTCTTCACCTCCCTGCTGTCGAACATGGATATGGTTCTGGCCAAGAGCGACATCGCCATTGCCGGCAAGTATGCTGAACTGGTCAAGGACAAGGCCTTGCGCGACGCCATTTTTACACGCATCCGCGCCGAATACGCGGCCACCCTGGATGCCTTGAAGCTGATCACGGGCCAGGAAGAGTTGCAGCAAGCCAATCCGCTGATGCAGCGCTCGATACGCAACCGTTTCCCATATATCGACCCGCTCAATCACGTGCAGCTGGAGTTGTTGAAACGTTTCCGAGAAGGCAAGCAGGATGCGGCGGCGCGCACGGGCATCCATTTGTCGATCAACGGCATCGCGGCCGGGTTACGCAACAGCGGTTAATTCATTCAAACAATATCAAGGAGATAGCATGACCATCAAAGTTGCCATCAATGGCTATGGCCGCATCGGCCGCAATGTCTTGCGCGCGTTTTATGAAGGCGGCAAGCAGCAGGATATCGAAATCGTCGCCATCAACGACCTGGGCGACGCCAAGTCGAATGCGCATCTGACGCGCTACGACACGGTGCACGGCAAGTTTCCCGGCGTCGTCACCATCGATGGCGACAACATGCTCGTCAATGGCGACCGCATCCGCGTCTTCGCGCAGCGCGACCCGGCCCTGATACCCTGGGGCGAACTGGGCGTCGACGTGGTGCTTGAATGCACGGGTTTCTTCACCACCAAGGAAAAAGCGTCGGCCCACCTGAAGGGCGGGGCGAAAAAAGTCATCATTTCGGCCCCTGGTGGCAAGGACGTGGACGCCACCATCGTATTCGGCGTCAACCAGCATGTGTTGAAGGCATCCGATACGGTCATTTCGAACGCTTCGTGCACGACGAATTGCCTGGCGCCATTGGTAAAGCCGCTGAACGACGCCATCGGCATCGAATCGGGCCTGATGACCACCGTGCACGCCTACACGAACGACCAGGTGCTGTCCGACGTGATGCATGAAGACTTGCGCCGCGCCCGCTCGGCCACGCATTCGATGATCCCCACCAAGACGGGCGCGGCCGCGGCTGTCGGCCTCGTCTTGCCGGAACTGAATGGCAAGCTGGACGGCTTTGCCATCCGCGTGCCGACGATTAACGTGTCGCTGGTCGACCTGTCCTTCATCGCCAAGCGCGACACCAGCGTCGAGGAAGTCAACGCCTTGCTGAAAACGGCGTCGGAAGGCGCGCTGAAGGGCATTTTGACGTACCAGACGGAACCGCTCGTTTCCATCGATTTCAATCACAACCCGGCCTCGTCGAACTTCGATTCGACCCTGACCAAGGTCTCGGGGCGCCTCGTGAAAGTGTCGTCGTGGTACGACAACGAGTGGGGCTTCTCGAACCGCATGTTGGACACCACGGTCGCCCTGATGGCGGCCAAGTAAGAAAGAACCACCGCTGATCCAGCGCACCAGGACGGCCGGCCCACAAGGCTGGCCCTTGTAGTAACTCATTATAGAAAGCAGCACACCATGACCATGCAAGTACAGCAACGCGCCACCAAGATCGTTTCCACCATCGGCCCCGCTTCGAACGATATCGATACCCTCGTGCGCATGTTCAAGGCCGGCGTCGATGTCGTGCGCCTGAACTTTTCGCATGGCAAGGCGCAAGACCATATCGACCGCGCCCGCATGGTGCGCGAAGCGGCAGCCCTGTGCGGCCGCGAAGTGGCCATCATGGCCGACTTGCAAGGCCCGAAGATTCGCGTCGGCAAGTTTGAAGAGGGCAAGATTTTCCTGGAAAACGGCGCCAAGTTCATCCTCGACGCGAAGTGGGGTGAAAACGGTGAACTGGGCAACATCGAGCGCTGCGGCCTCGACTACAAGGAATTGCCGCGCGACTTACGCACGGCCGACGTGCTGCTGCTCAACGACGGTCTCATCGTGCTGACGGTCGATAAAGTCGTCGGCAGCGAAATCCACACCACCGTCAAGATCGGCGGCGAATTGTCGAACAACAAGGGCATCAACCGCCAGGGCGGCGGCCTGTCCGCGCCGGCCTTGACAGCCAAGGACATGGAAGACGTGAAAACGGCGATGAGCTTCCAGGCCGATTACGTGGCCGTATCCTTCCCGAAAAACGCCACCGACATGGTGATGGCGCGCCAGCTGGCCAATATCGCCGGCGAAGCGTGGGACCACAAGCCGATGATGATCGCCAAGATCGAGCGGGCGGAAGCCATTCCTGCGCTGCAAGAAATTCTCGACGCTTCCGACGGCATCATGGTGGCGCGCGGCGATTTGGCCGTGGAAGTGGGTAATGCGGCCGTGCCGGCCTTGCAAAAGCGCATGATCAAGATGGCGCGCGCGTCGAACAAACTGGCGATCACGGCCACGCAGATGATGGAATCGATGATCGTCAACGCCGTGCCTACCCGCGCGGAAGTGTCCGACGTGGCCAATGCCGTGCTCGATGGCACGGATGCCGTCATGACATCGGCGGAAACGGCCTCGGGCCGCTACCCGATCGAGACGGTGGAAGCGATGGCCGCCATCTGCCTGGACGCGGAAAAATGGGATACCTGCAAGCTGGACGCCGACTTCCTCAACGCCACGTTCTCGCGCATCGACCAGTCGATCGCCTACGGCGCGCTGTTTACAGCCCATCACCTGCGCGTGAAAGCCATTGCCACCCTGACGGAATCGGGTTCCACGGCCTTGTGGATGAGCCGTTGCAACATCGACATCCCCATCGTCGCGCTGACCCCGAGCGTGGGTACGCGCCGCAAGCTGGCCCTGTACCGCAACGTCAGCACCCTGGAGCTGACGTCGGGCACCGACCGCGACAAGGTCTTGCAACAGGCGGAAGACTTGCTGCTGGAACATAAAGTCGTGGCCAAGGGCGACACCGTCGTGCTGACCTGGGGCGAGCCGATGGGCAAGGTCGGTGGCACGAACGCCTTGAAAATCATGAAGATCGGCCAGCACTGATCCAGTTAAGCCGCAGCCCGCCCCAAGCGGGTTGGCTCTCTGCTACTATCGGAATGAACAAAGCAGCAATGCGACATTGCAATGAGGCGTACATTCCGGGAGTGGTACATGTCGAAATGGCATCGGTTGTTGGCATTATGTGTGGGCTTCGTGGCGCTCGCGGGCATGGCGGTCGCGGCACCGCAGAATGCGTCCGTTTGGTCACTGGCTACCTCGCTCGCCGGCTTGCCGCCGGAAGTGAGCACCTATTTGAGCGACAGCACGGGACTGGCGGATCAGGGTGGCAGCTATAATGACAGCTGCAAGGTGGAGTACGACCTGCCGTCAACGCGCTTTGTAATGGGTGCCATTAGCGCTGACGAGACGATCGTGGCGATCGAGTACGGTGGCCGTGGTCATGGCATCAGAACCTGGGCATTTCGTCGGGAGAACAGTCACTGGAAACCCATGGAGCAGGGCAGTGTCGCGTATAACGTGACGCTGATGACGGCCAGGATACTGGTCGAGCAGCACCAGAAATCATCGCATCGCCTGCCGTCTTCTTAGCGCCACTGCTGCCTGCGCGTTCAAATCCTGTGCGGACAAGCGCCGCCATCTTCCCCTTGAAGTGGACCCATGCATTGCTGAGTATCTTGCCGGTCCGCTTGCCGGGTCCGCCTCCAATTCTTCCGGTGTTGGCCGCAATGGCTGCAGCACCCCATCCACCCTGAACCTGCAAGCTGAGCAAATGGACTGGCGCGTCAAGCGCATGACAGGCGCACTGTCACCGCGCCACCATGCTTGAAACAACAGTTTCCAGACATGGTGGCCACGGGCATTGACGCCGAAGGCAATGATTTGTGATAATGAGAATTATTATCAATTAGCAGCGCCTTGCCATGAGCGCATCGGAGTCCCTAGTGAACATTGCGCAGTCCAGCGAGTCGATAGCAGGCATCTACAGCAGCCACCACGGCTGGCTGATGCGCTGGCTGCGCGCCAAGCTGCAGTGCGCCGACCATGCGGCCGATCTGGCGCAGGATACCTTCGTGCGCCTGCTGACGGCGCCGCCGGAAGGCCGGCAGACCTTGCGCGAACCGCGCGCTTACCTGACGACTGTGGCGCAGCGCCTGCTGATCGACCATTACCGCCGCCTGTCGCTGGAGCAGGCGTGGCTGGAAACCCTGGCGCAGCAGCCTGATCTGCTGATGCAGTCGCCGGAAGAGCGTTTGCTGGTGCGCGAAGCCCTGCAGCGCATCGACGCCATGCTCGACGGCTTGCCGCCACTGGTACGCAACGCCTTCCTGCTGGCGCATGTGGACGGCCTCGCTTATGGGGAAATCGCCCGGCGCCTGGCCGTGAGCGAGCGCAGCATCAAGCGCTACATGGTGCAGGCGTTTGAGCGCTGCATCCTGCTGATCCTGTGAGCGCGAACACGGCTTCCATCGATCCCCGCGCCGCGCGGGGGCGGCGCAATGGCTGGTGCGTTTGCGCGGGGGCGCCTTGACCCCCGACGAGCAGCAAGCTTTCCAGGCCTGGCGCGCCAGCGATCCCGCGCACGAAACGGCGTGGAAGCGGGCCGAGCTGGTGTGCAGCACCCTGGCCAGCGTGCCGCCCGCGCTGCGCCAGACGGCGGACGCCGCGCCGCAGTCGCCGCACCGGCGTGCCGTGCTCTACGGCATGGCCGGACTGATCGCGGCCGGGCCGGCCCTGTGGCTGGGCAGCCGGTCGTTGCCGTGGCAAGGGTGGCAAGCGTGGCGCGCCGCCATCCGCACGGCCAGGGGGAAATCCGCCATATGGCATTACCTGACGGCACGCAACTGGTGCTCAATACGGACACGGCCATCGACGTGCGCTTTGACGACGCGGCGCGGCGCGTGATATTGCATGCGGGCGAACTCCATGTCGCCACGGCGCACGACGGGGCCGTGCCGGCGCGTCCGTTCCTCGTGCGCAGCAGCAATGGCGCCGTGCGTGCGCTGGGCACACACTTCAGCGTGCGCCACGCTGGCACCGTGCTGGCGCCGCGTACGCAGGTGAGCGTCAGCGAAGGCGCCGTCGAGATACAGCCAAGTGAAGCGCCCGGCGCCTTGCGCAGGGTCGATGCGGGCCAGCAGGGCAGTTTCGACGATCGTGCCGTTTCTGCCTTGACGCCGCTGGCGCCGCACGCTGCCGGCTGGCTGCAGGGCGTGCTGATCGCCGAGCGCATGCCGCTGGGCGAGCTGCTCGAGCAGGTGGCGCGCTATCGCTACGGCGTGCTGCGCTGCGATCCGGCGCTGGCTGCCATGCCCGTGGACGGCATCTTCCAGCTGAGCGACCCGGACAACATCCTGCTCTTGCTGCAGCGCTCCTTGCCGATCCGGCTGGCGCGCCGCACGCGCTACTGGATCAGTGTCGAGGCGGCTTGACGCAACTTGCAAAATTTGCCGTTTGCCTGTCCCTTTTTTCAGATTGCTCCGTCATACAAGGTAGAGAACGAACAATCCGAACCATCGAAAGGGCTTACATGGCTTTGCAGCACCGCATCCTTGCACCATTTTCATCAGCGCGACTGACGCTTCATCCCACCACCGGCGCCGTGCGCGCCGCGCTGGTCCTGCTGCTCGCCGTGGGCGCCGCCGGCACCGGCTTGCCGCAGGTGGCGGTGGCTGCCGAGTCCAGCCCGGCTGCCACTGTACGCGACTACAGCATTCCCGCCGGCAGCCTGCGCGATGCGCTGTCCACGTTTGCCATCGCCGCCGGGATCAACCTGTCCACCCAGGGCGTGGCGCTCGACGGCCTGGCGACGCGGGGCTTGCAGGGGCGCCATGGCGTCTCCGCCGGCCTGCAGAAACTGCTGCAGGGCAGCGGCCTGGAAGTGACGGACGGTGGCAATGGCAATTATCTGTTGCGCAAGATCAATACCAGCACGGCTGATGGCGGCCTGGCCAGCATGCCCGCCGTGGTCGTCAGCGCCGAGGCGGACCGTGCCACGGAAGGCACGGGTTTATATACGGCACGCGCCATGTCGACGGCCACGGGCTTGAACCTGTCGCAGCGCCACACGCCGCAAACGGTCAGCGTGATTTCGCGCCAGCAAATGGAAGATTTCGACCTGACCACCTTGCAGGACGTGGCGCGCGCCACGCCCGGCCTGTATGGCAAGACGCAAGGCGTGTCCGACCAGGAAACCACGTATTTCGCGCGGGGCTTCGCCTTGAGCCACGTGAATGTCGATGGCTTGCCGCTCGATGTCACGGGTTTTAACGAGCGCAACGTCGCCGCCGACATGCTGATGTACGACCGCGTGGAAGTGGTGCGCGGCGCCACCGGCCTGATGGAAGGGGCGGGCGCGCCGTCGGGCAGCATCAATATGATACGCAAGCGCCCCACGGCCACGCCCTTGCTGGACGCCTCGGCCCACCTGGGCAGCTGGAAGGACCGGCAATTGACGGTGGACGCCAGCAATGCCCTGAACGCCTCGGGCAGCGTGCGCGGCAGGGTGGCGGCCAGCTGGCGCGACAGCGAAAGTTTCGTCGACGTGGTCAACAACACCAACGGCACCGTGTATGCGATCGTGGAAGCGGACCTGACGCCGTCGACCACGGCCGGCATCGGTTTCTCGCGCCAGCACAGCCGCACCGACGGCGTGTTTGTCGGCTTGCCGACCTTGCCCGATGGCCGTCACATGGACTTGCCACGCTCGACTTTCCTGAACAACGCCGATTCTTTCCAGAAACGCGACAACAACGTGGTCTTCGCCGACCTGGAAACAAAGCTGGAGAAGGGCTGGCGCAGCCGCTTCGCCATCACGCGCATCGATGCCTCGTCGAGCACGCGCAATACCACCAACAGCCGGGTCGCTGGCGAAACGTTTCTGCTGGAACAGTCGGAAACGGGCTGGAAGTACAACACGCAACAAGTGGTGGCGGACTGGCGCTTGAGCGGCCCCGTCACCTGGTTCGGCCGCCAGCATGACGTCATCGTCGGCGCCAGCTACCGCCATGACGATTCGGAAGCGGCGCAGAGCTGGGAAGGCGCGGAGAAGCGCGTGATCGATATCCGCCACTGGAATCCCCGCGCCTACCGCATGACTGGGGCGCCGTTCGAGCCCTACAACTGGGGCCGCAAGACGGACGAGAAGGGTATTTATGCGGCCGGCAACTTCAGCCTGGCCGATCCGTTGCGCCTGGTGCTGGGCGGGCGCTTCGGCTGGTATGCGCAGGATGTCACGGGCTGGTATGCCACCAACCCCACATGGCGCCGCGACCTGACGGAAAACGCGAAGTTCACGCCGTATGCGGGCCTGGTCTACGACCTGGACCAGCATCACTCCATGTATGCGAGCGGCACGCAGATATTCCAGCCGCAAAGCGTGCTCGATGTAAAGGGCAATACCTTGCCGCCTTTGAGCGGCACCAATCTGGAAGTGGGCGTCAAGGGCGAGTATTTCGGCGGCAGGCTCAATGCCAGCGGCGCCTTGTTCCGCATCAGGCAAAACAACCGCGCCATGGCCGATGAAGTCAATTGCCCGACGGGCGGCGCCATCTATTGCGCCCGCGCGGCCGGACAGGTGCAGAGCGAAGGCGTCGATCTGCAATTGTCGGGCTCGCCTTTGCCGGGTTGGCAGATCGCGGGCGGCTACACCTATGTATTGGCGAAGTACACGAAGGACAGCGTGGCTGCCAACATCGGCCAGCGCATCGCCACCGATGAGCCGAAGCAATTGTTCAAGCTGTATACGAATGTGCAGCTGAGCGGCAGCCTGGCGCAATGGAATCTGGGCGCCTCTGTGACTGCGCAGGACAAGATTTACCGCCGCGACAAGGCTTACCTGACGCAGCAGGGCGGCTACGCCATCTTCGGGCTGACGGCCGGCTACCGTCTCAGCGAACAGCTGCAGCTGCGCGTGAATGTCGACAACGTGCTCGACCGCCGCTACTACCAGGGACTCGGCTACTCCTGGTCGGGCGGGCTGGAACGCTACGGCGCGCCGCGCAGCGTACTTGTCTCGCTGAACTACAAGATGTAAAGGCTGTGCTTGCAGAGCGCGTCCCTCGCGGCGCCTCTGTTACACTGCCGCCGTCTCCATTTTTTACTGTTCCCATGTCCGCCACACCAGTCCTCACGCCCCTGAAAAGCGCTTTCCAGCAATCGCGCGCCGAGAATAACATCGAGCTGATCCTGCCCGAACTGCTGGGGGCTCAATTGCACGTCGTCATCGGCGGGCAAAGCGAGCAGATCGACCTGTTCCTCGTGCCGTCGCCCAATCCCGAGCGCCAGTGCGTGACGGTGGCGGAAGACCCGGCTTTCCTGGCCGGCATCGCGTTCCCCAAGATTCCCGTCACGGGCGCGCAACTGGTCGCTTCGATTCCGCCCGAGATCGAGATCGTCATCCTGCATGGCGATGGCGCCAATTACCTGACGCGCGAGCAGCTGGCGTGGTTCCGCGGCATGCTGGCGCCAGCCGCTTGAGCGGAGATATGGCGCGCAAGCTGAAAGGGGCGCGCGCGGAGTGGATATGCTTTGCACCAGCCGAGGATGCGGCTGCCCAGGCGGCGTTGATGGCGCATATGCGTCCCGTGCTGTCGCGCAGCGTGCTGCTGGGCGGCTGCGCCCTGATCCTCGCCTTTATCGGGCAAGCCGTCTGGCGCGACGTGCCGTATGCGGGCGAGGCAGTGTTGTTCGGTCCGCTGGCGCTGGCCGCCTGGATTGCAGGCCTGGTACTGTTTCCCGGACGCAGTCTGCTCTTTCATGTGGAACTTGACGATGCGGGCCTGTTGCTGCGGCGCCATGCGCGGCGCCTGCCGGGCTGGGATAAAAGCGTACAGCTGGAGCTGGCGCAGATGCAGCGGGTGGAAGTGGTCAGGTATGGAGGCGCGCTGCAGGTCTACCGGGCTGCGCCACCGCTTGCGCGCGTGGAGCTGCTGCTCTACACGACCCTCACGGACTGTCCGCTGATCCGCGTGGTGGGCCTGGACTTGCCCGTGCCGCAGCGCTGGTCGCTGTGCCAGATCAAGGACGAACTCAGCAGCCGCTGTAGACTGGCCGGTATCCCTGTCAGCGAGACTGCTGGCCCGATCAGCCAGCAATCCGATGCCATCCGCGCGCACTGGCCGCAGGCATAGGCGGGCCATTGTCGCATCGCCGCCGCAATAACTATCATTTTTGATAACTTTATTGCTGAAGTCCTATGAATATGTTCGCAAAGCAACTATACTCATGGCTCTTTAAAAAATCATCGTCACGCTGGCGGCCAGACATCCGCGCCAGAGTTCGTACGCATTCCGCTTTTTCTCTCTGAACAAGCACTTTTCCCCCGCGCGGCAGGCGCGGGCGTGATGACCGAGCCTTGCCCTGGTCGATTGCTGCCGTTGTCATTTTCGCTGTGTTGCCGCTTTAGTAAAAGGCGTGGCGCCGGCGCGCGGTGCGCCGTCATGTTTTGCGACGTCACGTTTCACTCACCTTATGCCACGACAGTATGTTTAGTTCCATGTTTGATGTATCGGACAACACGCTTGCCTATATCTATGGCACGCACAATGTCTGGCTGGTGCTGTTTTCCATCGGCATCGCCATTTTCGCCTCGTTCATGGCCCTGCAGATCGCCGGCATGGCGCGTAGCAGCGAGCGCGGCTTCCAGCGCCAGACGGCCATCATCACGGGCGCCATCGCGCTCGGCGGCGGCATCTGGTCGATGCACTTCATCGGCATGCTGGCCTTCGATATCTGCACGCGAGTTTCCTTCGACCCCGGCCTGACCCTGCTGTCCATGCTGCCCGGCGTGGCCGCTTCGTGGGTGGCGCTGCACTTGCTGGCGCGTCCGCGCATCAACTGGCGGCAACTGGTGGTGGGTGGCGTGCTGGTGGGCGTGGGCATCGGTTCCATGCATTACAGCGGCATGGCCGCCATGCTAACTTCGCTGACCCTGCATTACCAGCCGTGGCTGTTCGCGCTGTCGCTGGTGGTGGCCGTCACCATGGCCATGCTGGCGCTGTGGATACGCTTCGGCCTGAACGCCATGCGCCAGCGCTTGAGCCCCCTGGCATCCTTGCTGGTCAGCAGCGTCGTCATGGGCCTGGCCATTTCCGGCATGCATTACACGGGCATGCTGGCGGCGCGCTTTTCCGGTACGCCCACGGCAGGCGAGAATACGATTACGGTTCAGGCCTCGTTCGTGGCCCTGGCCGTGGCCCTGATCACCGTCACCCTGACCGTCTTCGTGGCCGCCGCGAACGGCTTGCTGCGTTACCGCCAGCTGCTGGGCCACGCCAGCGTCAGCGAATCGCGCCTGCGCGCCATCGTCGACACGGCGGCCGATGGTCTGATCACCATCGATGGTCAGGGCAAGGTACGTTCCTTCAATCCCGCCGCGGAAAGCCTGTTTGGCTGGCGCGAAGCTGACATCGTGGGGCGCGACGCCAGCGTGCTGCTGCAGCCGGCCGACGCGGTCGAATACGAGGGCTATCTGCGCGATTACCTGGAGACGGGCGCCTCGCGCATCCTCGACAGCGGACGCGAACTCGATGGCTGCCACAAGGATGGCGCCGTGCTGCCCATGCGCGTGGCGATCGGCAAGATCGACACGCCGGGCCAGCCCCTGTTCGTGGCTTTTGTCACGGACATGCGTTCGTCGCGCAGCATGGAGCAGGCGCTGAAGGACAGCGAGCGTCAGTACCGCACCCTGATCCGCAATATCCCCGGCGTGTCCTTCCACTGCAGCTACGCGCCCGCATGGCAGATGATTTTCATCAGCGATGCCGTTTTCAACCTGACGGGCTGGATGCCGCAGGATTTCATCGAAGGGCGGGTCAGGCTGTTCGACCTCGTGCATCCGGACGACCGCCAGCGCGTCAACGACACCTGCGTGCAGGCGGCTGGCGAGAAGCGCGATTTCGAGAACGTCTACCGCATGATTCACCGCGACGGGCGCGAACGCTGGGTGCGCGAAAGCAGCGGCCCCGTGCTCGATAACGATGGCGTGGTGCGCTGGGTCGATGGTGTCATCCTCGACATCACGGAAAGCGAATTGCGCAACGCCGAATACGAAGGCAAGGTGACGGCCATCTCGCGCGCGATGGCCGTCATCGAGTTCGACCTGCAGGGACGCATCCTGGCGGCCAACGAGAACTTCCTCAACCTGGTCGGCTACCGGCTCGACGACGTGCTGGGCCTGCACCACAGCATCTTCTGCGAACCGGGTTACGTGACTTCGCCGGACTATATGGCGTTCTGGCAGCACCTGGCGCAGGGTGAATTCAATACCGGCGAGTACAAGCGCATCGACAAATATGGCCAGGAAGTGTGGATACAGGCCTCGTACAACCCGATCTTCAACACGGACGGCAAGCCGTTCAAGGTGGTCAAGCTGGCCACCGACGTCAGCGAACGGCGCGCCATGCAGGAAAACCTGCGCGCGGCTAAAGACCGCGCCGAGCTGGCCGCCGAATCGAAGACCAGCTTCCTGGCCAATATGAGCCATGAAATCCGCACGCCGATGAACGCCATCATCGGTTTTACGGAAGTGCTGCTGGGGACCGCCCTGGACAGCCTGCAGCGCCGCCACCTGGGCACGGTGCGCCAGTCCGCCCGTTCTCTGCTCGAGCTGCTTAACGACATCCTCGACATGGCCAAGCTGGAAAAAGGCGCCACCGAACTGGAACTGGTGGACTTTTCGCTGCCTGACTTGGTCGACCACGTGGCCGCGTCGCTGCGCATCACGGCGCATGCGCGCGACCTGGTGCTGCATGTGGATGTCGATCCCGGCATGGGCCAGTTCTTCCTGGGCGACGCGCGCCGGGTACAGCAGGTACTGACGAATCTGATCGGCAACGCCGTCAAGTTCACGGAAGTGGGCCATGTGCGCGTGGCCGTCGGCACGCAGGGCGAGCAGGTGCATATCGCCGTGCACGACACGGGCATCGGCATCCCCGCCGACCGCCTGGATAAAATCTTTGCTCCCTTTACGCAAGCCGATTCCTCGATGAGCCGCCGCTTTGGCGGCACGGGCCTGGGCACGACGATTTCACTGCAATTGGTCGAACTGATGGGGGGCACCATCACGGTGGAAAGCACCCTGGGCGTGGGCAGCGTGTTCCACGTGCTGCTGCCGCTGGCGCCGGGCAAGGCCGTGGCGCGCCGCAGCGAGCAGCCCGTGGTGGCCTTGCCTCCGCTGCGCATCCTGGCGGCCGACGACGTGCCGCAGAATGTGGAGTTGCTCCTGATCAGCCTGGGCGCGGCCGGCCACCAGGTGATCGCCGCCAGCGATGGCGAGAGCGCCGTGCGTGAGTTCAGCAAGGGCAGCTTCGATATCGTCCTGATGGACGTGCAGATGCCGCGCATGGATGGCCTGGAAGCGACGCGCCTGATCCGCGTGCACGAGCGCGAACAGGGCCTGAAGGCGACGCCCATCATCGCCCTGACGGCCAGCGTGCTGGAACAGGACCGGCGCGCCGCGCAGACGGCCGGCATGAACGGCTTTGCTTCGAAGCCGCTGGAGATGCACAAGCTGACGGCGGAAATCGCCCGCCTGCTCGATATCGCCGTGGTCATGCCGCCGCCGGCGGCCGGCGCGGCGGCGCGTGCCGCCGCTGGCCAGGTGGACTGGCAGCGCGGCGTCGCCCTGTGGGGCGGCCGCGAGGCCTTGCAGCGCGCCATTGCGCGCTTCGTGCAGGCCAATGGCGACTGCGCCGCCATGCTGGCGGCGGAACTGGAACGCGGCGGCAGCAGCGTGGCGGGCCATTTGCTGCACCGTATCAAGGGCGCGGCGGGCAATCTGTGCCTGGTGCAGGTCGAAAGCCTGCTGGGGCGCATCGAGCAAGCCATCGCGCGCCAGCTGCCGGTGACCGAATTACTGGTGCAACTGGCGGCCGCCTTCATGGCCCTGGCCGGCGAGCTGGAGGCGGGCGCCGAGGCGCCTTTGGTGCCGGCGGCCGAGGCACTCGCCAGCGCGTCGCTCGATGCCTCCGCCTTTGGTGCCTTGCTGCGGCAAGCCATCGCCAGCCTGGAAGGCGGGCAGCTGGACGACGCCTTGATGGCGCAGATCGCCGCCATGCTGGCGCCGCACGGCCAACAGCAGCGACTGCAGGCGCTGGCCAGTGCCATCGACGACTTTGAATTTGCGCGCGCCGCGGGCGTGCTGCGCCAGTTGCTGGCGTGGCTGGATGCGCCGGCGCCCGCCGACCTTTCCTGATATTGGGCTACAGATGACCTTACACGAAGACAAACCGATCCTGCTGCTGGTCGATGATGAAGCGACGAATCTGCAGGTGCTGCGCCAGATTCTGCAGGACGACTACCGCCTGCTGTATGCGAAGGACGGCGAGAAGGCGCTGGAACTGGCGCAGAACAACCCCGTCGAACTGATCCTGCTCGACATTATGATGCCCGCCATGACGGGCTATGAAGTGTGTCGCCAGCTCAAGGCCATGCCGGTCACGGCTCCGATTCCCGTCATTTTCGTCACCGCCCTGTGCGACGTGAAGGACGAGGCGGACGGTTTTGACGCGGGCGCCGTCGACTACATCACGAAACCCGTCAGCCCGCCCATCGTGCGCGCACGCGTGCGCACGCATTTGTCGCTGGTCGACGCCGAGGAATTGCGCCGCTCGCGCCTGCAGGTGATCCAGACCCTTGGGCAGGCGGCCGAATACAAGGATAACGAAACGGGCATGCACGTCATCCGCATGAGCTATTACGCGCGCCAACTGGCGCTGGCGGCCGGCTACAGCGCGGGCAGGGCGGAAGACCTGCTCAACGCGGCACCGATGCACGACGTGGGCAAGATCGGCATTCCCGACGCCATCCTGCAAAAGCCGGGCAAGCTCGATGCGGACGAATGGCAAGTCATGCGCAGCCATGCGGAAATCGGCGCGGCCATCATCGGCGAGCATGCGGGCGGCCTGCTGAAAATGGCGCGCACCATCGCCCTCACGCATCACGAGAAATGGGATGGCAGCGGCTATCCGCAAGGCTTGAAAGGCGAGGAAATCCCCCATGAGGGCCGCATCGTCGCCATCGCCGACGTCTTCGACGCGCTCACCAGCGAACGCCCGTACAAGCCCGCCTGGACGGTGTCGGACGCGATCGCCACCATGCAGCGCGACAGTGGCACGCATTTCGACCCGGACCTGCTGGCGTTGTTTGTCGAACACTTGCCGGCCATGCTGGAGATCAAGGACAAGTGGCGCGAGCCGGTGTAGGGAGTATCAGGTCAGGGTGGGTTTACGCGCAGGCGATCGGCCAGCAACTGTGCATACACAGGGCTGTCGCCGAATGCCAGCTGTGAGCACGCCATGGCCTGGCCCAAGGTTGCCATGTGGCGCGAGGAAAGGGCATATGCAAGTTTGCCGGGCTGGCGGCGCGATGGATACATGAAGCCGTGAATCGCGCCTGCCTCTTGCGCAATGATCTGATCCAGTTGCCAGCCCAGCCATTGGCACCAGTCGTGATCAGGGCTGTGCAATTGGTCAAAAATGCCCAGCCGGCTGGCGGCCAGCCCTGTCAGGTCGAGCAATTGCAGCGGGGCGCTGAATGACAAGGTTGCGATCAGCGCTTGTTCCGCCTTGTGCGCGATGTGAAACGTGCCCGCGCGCGTGGCGTCGTTGCAGCAAAGCCGGGCTTCCCAGGCAGCCGTGTAGGCATCGTCCGCAATATATACCCAGTGATAGGGGAAACCGTCCGGGCCATCCAGCTCGGCAGGTGGGCCGAAGCGATAGGTGCGTTCAACCTTCGCCGGCCAGATGGATGCCTCGTTCCACGCTGCGCGTATCAGGGCCTGGCCCGATTGAATGGTGACAATATTGCTTAATAATTCCGTGCGCAGCGATTCGAGCGCTGGCAGATGTGCCGCCATTTCTGGCGGGACGGGTGTTGCTATCAGATGATGCGCCATGCTAGCCTATGATATCGGCCATGCCCCTGTGCTGCCACGTTGCCGCCGCAATAACCTTGCGGACCCTCTCGCGTGCCGGCAGATCCAGCAGCGCTTGCTGACTGGGATGTATCTCGGCCCGCGTTTCAAACGATTTGCCTGCAAGCATTTCTGCCGGGGACAGTTCGTTGAATTCATCGGCACTGCTGATCCAGAAGGCATGGATTTCACTACTCGGCTGGTCGGCAAGAATAGCCAGCGCCGGCGCAATCAGTTCCGGCACCGGCTGGACAAATTGCCAAGCCGGAAACTCCTTGCCGATACTGCGCCCTTTTGGTGTCACGCAATAAAACCGCTTGCTTTCCACCGCGCGATACAGTGACGCCTGCGAAAGCGCCACCCATCCCTGTTCGATCACATCCGAAACCTTGAGTTTTGACACGGGAAGCTGGACCGGTATGGCTGACGGTGCGGCGCCCAGAGAGGCGCGTGCTTCACTCAGCGCACGCCTGGCCAGATCGATCATGTGGCTACGCTCGGGACCTTGCGCCAGAATATCGAGGCGCGCGGCCACGAGCTGCGAGAATTGCTCAACCACCCGAAGGTCGTTGTCTGTCAATTTCCGATGCTCGGGCGCCAGAACGTCATGATCCAGATTCGGTGTCATCTTGCTTCCTCAGGCAAAGGCGGGTGGTGCGATCGAAGGATGCGTTGCTGTAATTTGCCGAACCCGCCCGGAGAGAACCAGGCCTTGAGCCGGTACGCAATGTAGTAGTTTTTGCAATGTCGCCACGAGCAAGCGGTCGTTGTCGCGCTTGATTAACAGCCGCATATAGTACTTCTGCACCGCATGCTTGAGCTGCGACCTTCCCAGCGCCATCCTGGCATTTGCTACTGCCTCAAAAAACCGCAGATAGGTCTCGCGTAAGCGCTGCATCGATTGCCCTGCGCGCAAACGTGCCTGCCTGATCTGATCCAGGATGCCACTTTCCTGGCCGATAGCCTCGAGTGCACGCAAGTGCTCGAAAGCATTTTTCAATGCCTGGCGCTCAAAGGCGGAGAACAGTTCGGATGGCGGCAATACAGTCATGATGACCCCTGTGCGTAAGCGTGGTAAAGAACATCATATACAAGATTCTCATGTTTCGCAACTTTATCATCGGCAAAATTCTTGGCTACCCGGCGACTATCCGCACGGGCTGATCTGTCCTCGCTTGTGCGTCTCCCGTATAGTGTCGTCCCGACTGTCATCGCAGGATTACCCATGGATTACCAGAGCCGCATTGCCGACTATCTTCGGCAATGGTCATTGCAAGCCGATGGCGTGCCCGTGCACACGCACGCCGCATGCCTGCTGCCCGTGCTGTAGGGCGGCCAGTCGGCCATGCTGAAGCTGTCGACTGGCGATGATGAGCGGCGCGCTGGCGCCGTGCTGCGCTGGTGGGATGGTGACGGCGCCGTGCGCGTGCGGCGCTGATCGCCGATGCGGCGCGCCTCGTTCCGGCGCGGCTGCTGGCATGGGGCGCCGCGTGGGCGGGCCTGTCAGCGGCGTGGCACCTGGAAGACGGTACGTCGCCGGAGACGGCGCTGGCCGTGGCCGCTACTGCGCTGGCGGCCTTGCGGGCGTGACGGGGCCTAAGGCAGGCTGTCGGGCAGCCGCAAAATCCGCCGTATCTCCAAAATCGCCTGCGGGCTTTCCTGCACGCTGTGCCACGAGGGGATGACTTTCTCCGACAACGCGCCATCGAGGTGGGCGCTGGCGTAGGGCACCACGCCGTCGCTCGATTCAAGCAGGGGCAGGTCCGGCGTGTCGTTGCCCATGATGGAGTAGTAGCGCACTTTCGGGCTGATGGGCAGGTCCGCCACCAGGCGCACGAACGGGTCCTTGTCGCTGAGGTTATCGATGCTGTTGGGGATGCGCAGTGGCTCGCTGCTGCCCGTGTCCAGCTGCGCCAGGCTGCCGGCCGCGTCGGACAACTGGTCGAGCATGTTGATGGGCAGTGTGATCAGGTTGGCGATCCAGCGCGCCACCTTGTGGTTGGCGAACGAGGTGCCTCGGTGCGGCGCGGCGATGAAGATGGCGCGGTTCACCTGCGGCATGGCCGTGAAATTCAGGTAGGGCGCCAGGCCGGCGCGCACCTTTTCCGCCTTCTTTCCCTTCAAATTGTATTCTTCGGTGATGGCGTCGAGCAGGGTGTTGCTGGCATCGGATACCATCAGGCGGGCCAGCACGCCGCCCATGCTGTGGCCGATCAAGACCATGTCGTTCGCGGCGTCGGCCTTGGCCGAAGGGTCGAATTGCGCCAGCGTCGCGTTCAGCGCCTGGCGGATGGCGACGTTGTTGGCCGCCAGCGGCGCATTGCTCGGGTAGTACACCTGCCAAATCTGGTAGCGGCGGCGCAGCTGTTCGTCGCCCATTAGTTCATTCGCCACATTGATCCACGCTTCCGGGCTGCTGGCCAGGCCGTGCAGCATGACGATGGTGCGCTTGTTCGGGTCGTAGGGCTGCATCAGGTGCACCTGCGGGCGCGAAATGCCGTCGGCGCGGCCGAACAGGGTGCGCAGCGCCTGCACGCCAAAGCCGGAACGGGCCAGCCACAAGCCATAGCCGGCCGTGAAATTGGCGGCAACGGGCAGTTCCTGGCCCGCCATGCGCGTCGATTCGCTGCGTGTCGGGTCGACCAGCATCACCAGCAGCTGCTGCGTGGCGAGCACTTCCTGCAGGCTGTTGCCGTCGAAGCGGATCAGCGCCGTGACGACGGGGAAGCGGGTTTCCTGGTAGGGCACATACTCGCCTTTCGACGCCTGGGGCTTGGGCATGACGGCCACCAGGTCGGCGCCGAAGCCGTCGCGCCGGTACACATTGCGCAGGCCGGAAAACGACAGCGAGGTGGCCGGCAGCAGTTCCTCGGGCAGGGTGCCGTCGTCGGGCAGGCGCAGGGCCGACAATTCGCTGTCGATCTGCCAGCCGGCGACGCGGATCACATGGCCGTCGGGACGGTATTCGCCGCGGTGGCGGAACAGATTGCCGACGGCTTTTTGCACGGCGTAGTTATAGTAGTCGCGGATTTGCGTCTGGCGTTCCTCGAAGGCGCGCTGGCCCGGCGTGCGCGTCGTGTAAAACAGGTAGGCATACGCATAGCGGGCCGATTCGAGCCAGGCGGCCAGCCGTTCGGCGCTCGGATGGCCGCCCTGTTTTTCCTCCGCCAGGGCGCTTTCGAGCCACAATTCGGACAGTGTGGCCAGGCGCTGCTCGTCGCTGAGCAGCTCGGAGCGGGCCAGGTCGGCGCGGCAACTGCCCGTATTGGCTTCGCATGCGGCGATGTCGCTGCCGATGATGCGCAGCACTTCGCTGGCAGAGGCACTGAGCTTGCCCGTGGTGAGGATGTCGCCGCGCCGCTGCTGCAGGTAGTCGGCCGGCGAGATCGCGCTGACGGTGACGGCGGCGCAGCCGCTCAGCAGCGCCGCGGCGCACAGGAGGGCGCCCAGGCGCAGTCGCCGCATCAGCGTGGCCGGCATCTCAGAACGAGTAGACCAGGGTCAGCGACGTTTGCGTATCCGTGTTCTTCTTGTCGTCGGGTACGCGCGTATCGTTACGGGCGCTGAAGGCGGCCTTCATCTGCATGGTGCCGTTGATTTTCGTGCTGAGGGCCGTTTCGGCGATCGAGTGGGTGTTCGAGGTGCCCCTTTCCACGCTGATCGTTTGCGTAAACATGGCCGACTGGCTGATCTTCCATTTCATGGCGGCCGCGCCGCGTACCGTCAGGCCGTGTTCCGATTCGCCTGCATCATTGGTGCCGCTGAAATAGCCAGGACCGACTTCCACGTCGACGCTCTTGTCGTTCGACTGGTACCAACGTGAGCCATGACCGACGGCCAGGGTCGAGTACTTGGTGTAGGCGCCGAACTTGTCGTTCACGTGCGAGGCCAGCACGAACAGTTTTTCATGGTCGGCCATCAGCTTGTAAGCGGCCTTGGCGGAGGCGGAAAAGCGTTCGGCCGAGCGTTCGCGCACTTTCTCGCCGTCGTCGTTGGTCGTTTCGTCTTCCTTGAAGTAGCCGCTGAAGATGTACTGGTTGCTCCAGTCATCGAGTTCCTGGCGTGCGTCGATCTTGCCGGTGACGGAGGTGCCGACCGTGTTGCCCGAGGTGGTGATGGCGCCCAGTTCAGCGGAAGTGCTCCAGCTGCCGATGGGGATTTCATCGAACAGCATGCTTTGCTTGGTGTCTTTGGCGGCGGCGCTGCCGCAGGTGATGGCCATGGCCAGCGCCAGTGCGAGAGAGTGGGTCGATTTCATGGCTGTATTTGTCTGTGGCGCGCGTCAGGCGTGCCTGCTGTTCGTTAATGGCAGTGGTGGATATGCAGGCCGCGGCAAGCCGCGAGGCGCCGATAAAACCTGCGCACATGCGCGCGCGGGCGCGGAGAAAAATTGTCGAGGCTGTATTGTACCCGACCCTGTCATCGTTCGCCGCACGTGGCGGCGCGTTGCAAGCGGCCCGTGCCTGGCGTATGCTGCGCGTATCTGCTGCCCTGACTTTTACAAGGAACCTCCGTGCGCTGCCTGGTCATCGAAGACGAAGCTGAAACTTCCCGCTATATCTGTGCCGGCCTGCGTGAGGCGGGCCACGACGTCACCGCCTGCGACAATGGCATCGACGGCATGCGCCTGGCCTGCGGCGAAGACTGGGATGCGCTGGTGCTCGACCGCCTGTTGCCCGGCGAGATCGATGGCCTGGCCATCGTCGCGCGCCTGCGCGGCATGGGCAGCAACACGCCCGTGCTGGTGCTGTCGGCCCTGTCCAGCGTCGACGAGCGCGTGCGCGGCCTGCGCAGCGGCGGCGACGATTATCTGTCGAAACCGTTCGCCATCGCCGAACTGCTGGCGCGCATCGAGGCGCTGCTGCGGCGCGCCGCGCCCGTGCCCGAAGCGACGCAGCTGCAGGTGGCCGACCTGGTGCTCGACATGCGCACCATGCGCGTGACGCGCGCCAACCGGCAAATCGCCCTGCAGCCGCGCGAGTTCCGCCTGCTGGAATACCTGATGCGCCACCAGGGCCAGTCCGTCACGCGCGCCATGCTGCTCGAAGCCGTATGGGACTACCATTTCGACCCGCAGACGAACGTCATCGACGTGCAGGTGAGCCGTTTGCGCACCAAGGTGGACAAGGAGTTTTCGCCGCCGCTGATCCACACGGTGCGCGGCGTCGGCTACACCCTGGGCGTGATCGATAGTGCGTAACTGGCACCGCTCGATCGCGGCCCGCCTGGCGCTCGGCTATGGCGTGCTGGTGGTCGTCTCGATCAGCATTGTCTGCGCCGTGTTCTATTTCGGCACCATCGGCGTGCTGGACCGCAGCGTGGACCGCAAGCTGACCTTGCTCTCGGAGCGCCTTGCCGCGCTGTACGAGCAAGGCGGCAGCAGCCGCACGACGGCGGAAATCGCCCATTTGCTCACAGACCGCACCGACAGCGACACGGAGATTTTTTTGCTGGTGGACGCCGATGGCAGCCGCGTGGCCGGCAATCTGTCTTCTTGGCCCGACCTTGGCAGCCCCGTGGACCGCTTGCTGCACCGCGACGTCACGCGCGAAGGACGCAGGGTGCCCGCGCGCATGCTGATCCGCGACCTGGCGGGTGGTGCGCGCCTGTTCGTCGGACGCGACATGGAGGAGGGCAAGTCGATCCGCACTCTGGTGCTGCGCTCGCTGGCCTATGGCGGCGGGGTGGCCATCCTGCTGGTAGTGGCGGGCGCGTGGCTGTTCCGGCGCCAGCTCGAAGCGCGTATCGGGCAGATCCGCCGCACGGCGGGGGAAATCGAGGCGGGAGACCTGAGCCGGCGCATTCCCGTCTCCAGCGAAGATGAATTCGGCTTGCTGAGTCGCGATATCAACCGCATGCTCGACCGCATCGAGCATTTGATGGAAGGCGTGCGCCACGTGTCGAACGCCATCGCGCACGACTTGCGCACGCCGCTGGGCCGCATCCGCAACAAGCTCGATGGCGCCTTGCGCCAGCAGCAGGGCGTGGCCGGCTACGAGAGCGCTGCGCAGGCAGCCATCGACGATATCGACGACCTGACGCGCGTGTTCGACAAGCTGCTGCAGATCGCGGCGGCCGAATCGGGCATGCGCCCGGAGAATTTCGACGACATCGACCTGCAGCAGATCGGCGCCGACATCGTGGAAATGTACGAAGCGACGGCCGACGAGCAGGGCGTGCTGCTGGTGCAGATGTATGGCGAGGGCGTGCCGGCGCGCGGCGACCGCAACCTGCTGGGCAGCGCCCTGGCCAGCCTGGTCGACAACGCCATCAAATACGCGGGGCGGGGGCGCCACGGTGGAAGTGTTGGCCGGCAGCGATGAACAGGGCAACTGGCTGGCCGTACGCGACAACGGCCCTGGCGTGCCAGCGGAGGAACTGCCGAAGCTGACGCAGCGTTTTTACCGGCTCGACAAGAGCCGCCATTTGCCCGGCAATGGCCTGGGCCTGTCCATCGTGGCGGCCATCGCCGCTCTGCATGGCGGTAGCCTGGAGATCGAAGATGCGGCGCCGGGCTTGCGCCTGCGATTGCGGCTGCTGTGCTAGCCGGGCCGCACATTACCAACTTGTAACCCCCTTCATTTTCGCCTCCCCTATCATCCGCTCTACCCGGAACAGGCGGCTGCATGCGCGCAGCCGCCTGTTCCGGGCTGCCCGCGGCCTGCCGCGGCTTGCCTGTCCCGACCCGTCGCAGAGCCGTTTTCATGCATACTTTTACCGCTACCGGCGACAACGCCGCGCCGCAGCAGGCGCCACTGCGCCAGCAAGGGCACCGCCTCAAGGCCGCCTTGGGCGCCATCGTCTTTCCCCTGCAGCGCGCGCGCTGGCAAGCGTTCATCGCCGGCACACCGGGCCTGGCGGCGCTGACGCAGGCCCATCCCAGCCTGCGGTACAAGATTTATCGTCCCTATGCCAACCGCCGGTTTGGCTGCGCGGCGAGGGTTGACCTGCTGTGCGGGCATTACCGCTTCCTGTGGCAGGCTGGCGCGCGGCCGCTGGTGGAATACGCGGCGCGGCGCGCGCTGGTGCTGGCCACTATCGAGGGTAAGGATGGCGCCAGCTACCGCTTGCAGCTGACGGCCATCCATGACAGCCACCGCGAAGGGGAACTGTGCCTGCGCCTGACGCGCGACGGCGTTCCGCTATACCTGGCCAGTTTCCTGTTCCGTCCCCAGCCTGGCGGCACCGTCATCCAGCTGGGCGCCTTGCAGGGCTTGCGCTCGCCCGCCGGTGCGCAGGCGGTGAAAGAGGCCACGCGGGCACTGCACGGCTGCCGGCCGAAAAACCTGATGGTCGCCGCCTTGCGTGATCTGGGCGACTTTTTCGGCTGCGGCCATCTTGACCTGGTCAGCAACGCCAACCGCATCGCGCTGAACTGGCGCCGGCGCCGCCACATCTCCTGCGATTACGACCTGGCGTGGAAGGAGCTGCATGCGGTGGCCACCAACGACGGCAATTTCCGCCTGCCATGCGGCCCTTGCCGGATGCCGGACCTGGAGCTTGTGCCGTCGAAAAAGCGCGCCGATGCGCGCCGCCGCGGCGCCATGCTGGTGCAGCTGGCGGCCGACATGCGCTGGCAAGTGGCGGCCCTGCTGCACGCGCAATGAAGGTAGACGGAAGCGTTTCTTGACCTGCGCGGCTTTTTTGCCGGCCAGCCCGGCGCAATCGACGCGATCGGCGTATACTTGCTGGCGTTCTTAACCTGAAGCCAGTCACCCCATGCCAGCACAATTCCCCACTTCGCGCATGCGCCGCCTGCGCGCGACCCCGCAACTGCGCGAGTTGTTCCGCGAAACCGAAATCAATCCGCGCGACCTGGTCCTGCCGATCTTCGTCGATGAAGGGTCCAGCGATTTCATCGACATCAAGTCCATGCCCGGCGTGCGCCGCATTCCCGAAGCGAAGCTGGCGCAGGAAGTCGAGCGGTACGCGCGCGCCGGCCTGCGCTCCGTCATGACCTTCGGCATTTCACACCACAAGGATAGCCATGGTACGGACACCCTGAACCCGGACGGCCTGGTGGCGCGCATGTCGCGCATCATCAAGGACGCCGTACCGGAAATGGTCGTCATGTCCGACACCTGCTTCTGCGAATACACGGACCACGGCCACTGCGGCATCCTGCATGGCGACACGGTCGACAATGACAGCACGGTGCTGAACCTGGGCAAGCAGGCCGTCATCGCGGCCCAGGCGGGCGCCGACATCATCGCCCCATCGGCCGCCATGGATGGCCAGGTGGCGGCGATCCGCAGCGCGCTCGACGCAGCCGGTTTCCACGACACGCCCGTGATGGCGTATTCGACCAAGTTCGCCTCCGGCCTGTACGGCCCTTTCCGCGACGCCGCCGGCAGCACCCTCAAGGGCGACCGCAAAACGTACCAGATGGACCCGATGAACCGCCGCGAAGCGATCCGCGAGTCGCTGATCGACGAAGCCGAAGGCGCCGACGCGCTGATGGTGAAACCGGCCGGTGCCTACCTGGACATCATCCGCGACCTGCGTGAAGTGACGCGTTTGCCGATCGGCGCCTACCAGGTCAGCGGCGAGTACGCGATGATCAAGTTCGCCGCACAGGCGGGCGCCATTGACGAGCGCCGTGTGGTGCAGGAAACCCTGGGCGCCATCAAGCGCGCGGGCGCGGACATGATCTTTACTTACTTCGCGATGGATGTGCTGAATAATCCGTACTAAGTAAACATGGGGCAGTGCGGCCGCCTTTTCAGCTATCATGGCGCGCTGCCCAATCGGGTCTTATTTGTAGCTTGTTTATGCCCCTGAAAATCTCCCGCATCCTGCACGCCGGCTATGTCTTCGAATACGAAGGCACGGCCATCGCCTTCGACCCCATCGTCGAAAACCCGTTCAGCCGCAATTGCCACGCCTTTCCGTCCGTGCGCTTCGACCTTGACGCCGTACGCCGGCTGCGCTGGGATGCCGTCTTCATCTCGCACTTCCACGACGACCACTGTTCGCTCGACAGCCTTGATGTGCTCGACCGCGCCACGCCCATCTACCTGTACTGCGTCTTTGACGAACTGTTCACCATGCTGCGTGCGCTGGGTTTTACCGCCGTCGAGCGGCTGCACGTGGACGCGCCCGTGCGGGTGGGCGCCATCGAGGTGATCCCGCGCCGGGCGCTGGACGACGATGTCGATTCCCTGTTCCAGGTGCGAGCGGCGGGACTGAACGTGCTCAACGTCGTCGATTCCTGGATCGGCCCGGAGACTTTGGCGCAGCTGGCCGCCTTTGCGCCCTGGGACATGGTGCTGTGGCCATTTCAGACTATGCGCGAAATCGCCGTCATCGCGCCGTCGCTGGCAGCGCGAGGACCAGTGGATTTGCCAGACGACTGGGTGCCGCAGCTGCGCGCGCTGGCGCCCCGTTACCTCGTGCCCAGCTCTTGCCAGTTCGTGCAGGAAGACTGGTCCTGGTACAACCACGCGATGTTCCCGATCACTTACCGCCGGTTTGCCGATGAAATCGGCGCCGCGCTGCCGGACGCGCACATCTTCCGCCTCGACCCATCCACGGCCGTGCTGCTCGACGCGCACGGTTTGCAGACGGCCGCGCCGCTGCCGTGGGTCATTCCCGTGGGCCCGCAGGACGTGGATTTCGACTACCGCCCCGAGGCGCCGCCGCCCGCCACGGCGGACATCGCCCGGCGTTTCGCGCCCTTGCATGCCGACGACATGGCGCTGGTGCTCGATTTTTGCCGGAACGGCTTGCTCGAGCGCTACCGCGACATGGAATTGCCCGAGGATAGCTATTTCCAGGCGCCGCGTTTGTGGCGGCTGTCGCTGTACGGCCAGGATGGCGCCGCCACAGTCCTGCATTACCGTACGCATGGCGATTTGATCGACCTTGTGCCGGACACGGGCGAAGCGCCGGGCTGGACCACCGAGGTGCCGTTGGTGAAATGCCATGCGGCGCTGGTGCTGGGCGAATCGCTGACGTCGATGTACATGCGCATCAACGATGGTCCTTTCGATGCCGAGGCGCGGGCCGAACTGGAGGAGGCCGACATCGTCGACGATCCCTTGATCCGCTGCCTGTTCAACGACGCCATCGGCGCCTACCAGGCGGCGCAGCTCAAACGCTTGCTGGCCCGCTGAAGAAAGTCGCGCGACAGAGTAAGATAGCTGCTTCTGACTAGAACGGGAAAGACACCATGGCACAAGACAAGGAAACCGCGATCCTGGCGGGCGGCTGTTTCTGGGGCGTGCAAGACTTGCTGCGCCGTTATCCGGGCGTGATCGCCACGCGCGTGGGCTACAGCGGCGGCGACGTGGCCAACGCCACCTACCGCAACCACGGCACGCATGCGGAAGCCATCGAGATCATTTTCGACCCGAACACCATCAGCTACCGTAAGATCCTGGAATTTTTCTTCCAGATCCATGACCCCAGCACGCCGGACCGCCAGGGCAATGACCGCGGCACGAGCTACCGCTCGGCCATCTTCTACACGAACGAAAAGCAAAGACTGGTCGCCGAAGACACCATCCGCGACGTCGACGCCTCCGGCCTGTGGCCCGGCAAGGTGGTGACGGAAGTGGCGCCGGCCGGCCCGTTCTGGGAAGCGGAACCGGAGCACCAGGATTATTTGCAGCGCTTGCCACACGGCTATACCTGCCACTACATCCGGCCGGACTGGGTCTTGCCGCAGCGCGCGCAGTAAGCGAAGAGGTTGAGGGGGGAGCGGGCATGCGTTACTGGCGCGTCGAGCGGCGGCAGGCGGAAGGGCAGCTGGACTTCGGGCGTGCCCTGGAGTTGATGGCGGCCATCGGCCATGCCGACGTGAATGCCGTCGCCGGGGCCATCCTGAAAACGGTCAGCACGGTCGCGCCCATTGCCCAGTGCACGATCTTTGCCTATGAATTTGGCAACCGCCCCCGCACTGTCGCCGTGGCCGACCGGCGCGGCGGCCGTTTCCTGCAAGACATTGCCGAGAGCTACGCGCGCCACTATTACGCGCTCGATGGCAACCAGCGCGTGATTGCGCCGGCGCCGGGGCGGAAACTCGATCCCGCCATCGTGCTGCACCAGCAGGCCAGCGACGAGATCGATCATCCCGGCTACCGCGCCGTTTGCTACCAGAAACCGAATGTCTCGGACCGTTTATCCCTGCTGGTGCAGCCAGCCGGTGACATCTGGCTGTCCGTCAATTTCTACCGCGACAGCAGCCAGGGCCAGTTCTTGCCCGGCGAAATCGCCGCCGTCGAAACCCTGTCGCCGCTGCTGGCGTATGCGGCGAAACACCACTACAGCCTGAAGGGCCAGCCCGCGCAGGGCGTCTCGCCCATGATGCTGGCCCGGTTGCGCCAGCATGGTCCGCAATTGAGCAAGCGCGAACTCGATGTGCTGCGCGGCGTGCTCGAAGGGCTGACGGCCGTGGAGATTGCCGACAGCATGGGCGTGCAGCCTTCCAGCGTCATCACCTATCAAAAGCGCGCGTATAAGCGCCTGGGCATTTCCAGCCAGCGTCAATTGTTTGCGCTATGTCTGGGGCCGCCAGCGATATAGATCGCTGGCTAAGCCCGCATGGCGTGTACAGCACAAAATTGCTGAAATTCAAGGCAATAATGTGAGCATATTGGCACGAAAATAAGGGCTATGCTGTCGGCAGAGTGTTGATGCGCCGCTAAGTAACGGCCATCGGCAAGGCTGATAGCCAGTGCCTGTCGCCGCGTGCGATCTCGCCTTTTCATGGCTCAGGAATCATTCCCCGAAGGAGTCCATTGTGTCCTCAACTGAACTGAATGCGGTAGAACACGTCTATCTGATCGCCGGCAATCTCGGCCTGCCTGGCGCACCCATCCTGAATCTGGCCCTGTTTTACAATCCCGCTGACGGCAGCGTCAGCGGCGAAGCCCTGATCACGCAGTCGATCGCACCACCGAATGGCCGCGTGGTGATCCGTCCCGTCAGCGGTCCCGTGCACGGCCTGGGCATCGGCGGCGCCACGCGCGTCTTCAGCCTGAGCGGCGAATACGTGGTGTCCGTACCGCCACCGGCCATCGGCAGCTACCTTGCCAAGTTCGAGGCGACCTTTGTGACCGACAACAACTGGAGCGGCCACGGCTCCTTCATCTATGGCAACCAGAAGATCGACAACGTGCCCATCAAGAAACGCGGCTAGGCACGCTGGCTAGTTCTTTTGGCCAAAGGCTGTCCCTAAAATGGGGACAGTCTTTGGCGTAGTCGTCTGCATACTGTGTTGCAAGCCGGGATCACCCGGCAGCTCTTACCCAAGAACAACAACAAGGGGAGGGCGACACCTTATGGAGACAAGCATGACCATCACCCAGGCGGCTCCCCCGCCATTTCCGCTACTACTGCGCCCGTTCCTGACGCGGCCACCGTCCAACTTGAACAGCAGGTCATGCGCAAGGTGTCGCGCCATTTGCTGGGATTCTTGTTCCTGCTGTTCGTGTTTTCCTTTCTTGATCGCATCAATATCGGCTTCGCCGGCCTGACCATGATGCAAGACCTGGGCCTGTCCGGCACCCAGTTCGGCTTTGCCACCACCCTGTTTTATATCGCCTACATCGCTTGCAGCATTCCCAGCAACATCGTGCTGGCCCGCATCGGCGCCCGCCGCTGGATAGGCAGCATGATGATCGCCTGGGGCCTGGCCTCGACGGCGACCCTGTTCGCCAGCGGCCCGGCCAGCCTGTATGCGCTGCGCTTTCTCGTCGGCGTGACGGAAGCGGGCTTCCTGCCCGGCATGCTGCTGTACCTGACCTACTGGTTTCCCAGCTCCTACCGGGCGCGCGCCAATGCCCTGTTCATGATCGCCATGCCCGTCACGGCCGCCATCGGTTCGGCCTTGTCGGGCCTGATCCTGGGCCTCGATGGCCACTGGGGCTTGAAGGGCTGGCAATGGCTGTTTTTGCTCGAAGGCATGCCTTCCGTGCTGCTGGGCCTAGCCGTGTACGGCTACCTCGATGACTCGCCTGGCAAGGCGAACTGGCTGGGCATGCTGGAACAGCAGGTGCTGGCGCGCATGCTGGCGGCCGAGCACAAGCCTGCCGCAGTGCACATCGCGCCACAGCAAAAGATCTCGGTGCTGGCGGAAATGCTGTCTCCTACCGTGCTGAAATTCGGCATCGCCTATTTTTGCCTGGTCAATACCCTGGCGATGGTGGCCGTGTGGACGCCGCTGATCGTGAAAAGTTTTAATAGCAACGCCAGCAACACGCAAATCGGTCTGCTGGCCGCCATTCCGCAAGTGTGCACCGTGATTGGCATGATTCTGTGGGGCCGCCGCTCGGACCGCCTGCAGGAGCGCCGCTGGCATATCGTCTGGCCCATGCTGCTGTCGGCCGCCGGCTGGCTGTTCACCGCCTATGCCGGCAATCCCGTGGTGCAGTTGCTGGGTGTGTGCATGGCCTCGACGGGCGCTTACACGGCCATGTCCGTCTTCTGGACGACACCGGACCGGGCCCTGAGCCTGGGCGCGCGCGCCATCGGTATCGCCGTCATCAATGCCACGGGCAATATCGGCTCGGCCCTGAACCCCGTCGTCGTGGGCTGGCTGAAGGATTTGACGCACAGCTTTGCCACGGGCTTGCTGTACGCCAGCGTGCTGCTGGTGGCAGGCGCGGCCATCGTGCTGACCTTGCCCATCGCGCGTGCTGGTAAAACACATTCTTGAAGAGGAACCCATCATGAGCGACACGTTTCACCCTTATCCCTATGTGCCGAAGGTGTATCCGCCCGGCAAAGCAGTTGGCACCGGCACGCAGCATGTGCCGGTCCTGATCGTCGGCGGCGGTCCCGTGGGGCTGGCCACGGCCCTGGGCCTGGCCCGCCACGGCGTGCGCTGCGTGCTGATCGAAGCGGACGATGGCGTCTGCACGGGCAGCCGCGCCATCTGCATCTCGCGGCGCAGCCTGGAAATCATCGAACGCCTGGGCGCGCTTGACGGTTTCCTGGCCAAGGGTTTGCCCTGGGCAGGCGGGCGCAGCTTTTACCGCGACGAGGAGGTGCTGCACTTCACGATGCCGCAAGACGCGAACCAGAAGCTGCCGCCCATGGTCAATTTGGCGCAATACCATATCGAGCAATTCCTGCTCGACACGGCTGAACGCTTGCCGGAGCTGATCGATATCCGCTGGCAAACGCGGGTCACTGGCGTGGACCAGCGCGCGGACGGCGCCACCGTCACCGTGGCCACGCCCGATGAAACCTACAAAATCGAGACGGACTGGCTGGTGGCGGCCGATGGCGGGCGCAGCGTGGTGCGCGAGGCGCTGGGCTTGAAACTGCAGGGCACCAGCTATGAAGGGCGCTATGTGATCGTCGACATCCACCTGCAGAGCGATCGCCCGACGGAGCGCCTCGCGTATTTCGACCCGCCATCGAATCCCGGCTCGACCGTGCTGGTGCACAAGCAGCCCGACGATATCTGGCGCATCGACTATCAATTGCGCGACGACGAGGATGCGCAGGCGGCCGTGCTGCTGGAAAACGTTGCGCCCCGCGTGGACAGCTTGCTGGCCATGATGGGTGAGACCAAGCCATGGCATCCCGTGTGGATCACCATCTATAAAGCCAACGCGCTGACCCTGGAAAAATACCGACATGGCCCCGTGCTGTTCGCGGGCGACGCGGCCCACCTGGTGCCCATCTTCGGCGTGCGCGGAGCAAACTCGGGCATCGACGATGCGGACAATCTGGCCTGGAAGCTCGCGTATGTCGTCAAGGGCCAGGCGCCGCATGCCTTGCTGGACAGCTATTCGGACGAGCGCGTGTACGCTGCCCGTGAAAACCTGCGCCACGGCACGAAAAGCACGGAATTCATGGCGCCGCCCACCTTTGCCTTCGACCTGATGCGCACGGCCGTGCTGGGCCTGGCGGGCAAGCATGCGCACGTGCGTTCCCTGATCAACCCGCGCCAGACCAGCGCCATCGCGTATGCGCAGTCGCCCCTGAATGCGCCAGAGAGCGAGACGTTTGCCGCCGGCCCGGCGCCGGGTACGGTCTTGCCGGAATGTCCGCTGTGCGCTGCCGCACAACGGCGGGCAAGAAGCGGGGTATATTACCGATCTGGTGCAGCGCGCCGATGGCGATTTCATGGGACTGTACTTCAGCGACGATGGTGCCGTGCCCGCGGAACTGCTGGCGCTGGGCGACATGTTACCGTTGACGACGTTGGCGATCACCCGCAGCGAGACGCAAGGGTGCGCCTGGGACCACACGGCGCAGGTATTCTCGCTGTTTGATGCGCAGCCAGGCGCGTTTTACCTCGTGCGGCCCGATGGCCACGTGCTGGGCCGCTGGCGCGCGGTGCAGGCGAGGCAGGTGGCGGCGGCGCTGGCGGCGGCCGGCATCGCCCAATCAAAGTAACAAGGAGACAATATGACCGATATCGAACTGGACAATCTTTACACCGAGCTGTGCCACACCATGGGTGGCCTGGGCGAGCAACGTTCGCCCTTGTTCCTGGCCCGCTTCGCCTTGCTGGCCATGGGCGCCATCGGCCAGGCCGACGTGGTGCAGCGCTTGCTGCGCGACGCGGCCGACGGTTTGGCGGAGCCGGCATGATAGGCGCCGGCTACCAAAGCGGCTTCGGCAACGAATTTGCCACGGAAGCCGTGCCCGGCGCCTTGCCACAGGGGCAGAATTCGCCGCAGCAGGCGCCGTTAGGCCTATATGCGGAACAATTGTCGGGCACGGCCTTTACGGCGCCGCGCGCGCAGAACCGGCGCTCGTGGCTGTACCGCATCCGTCCCGCCAGCCAGCATCCGCCATTCACTTTGCTTGCCACCAGCATCGTCAGCGATTTCCACGCCATGCCGCCCACGCCGCCGAACCAGCTGCGCTGGGACCCGCTGCCGCTGCCCGACCGCAGTACGCCGGTGGACTTCATCGATGGCTGGCAGACGATGGCTGGCAATGGCAGCGCCGAAGCGATGAGCGGCTGCGCCATCCACGTGTATGCGGCCAACCGCGCCATGCAGCGCTTCTTTTATTCGGCCGATGGAGAATTGCTGGTCGTGCCGCAGGAAGGCCGGCTGGCGATTGCCACGGAACTGGGCTTGATCGAACTGGAACCGCAGGAAATCGCCGTGATTCCCCGCGGCGTGCGTTTCCGCGTGACCCTGCCCGATGGCGTGGCGCGCGGCTATGTGTGTGAAAACTTCGGCACGGCTTTCCGCCTGCCCGACATGGGGCCCATCGGCTCGAACGGCCTGGCCAACAGCCGGGATTTCCTCACGCCGCACGCGGCCTATGAAGACATCGATGGCGAGTGCGAACTGCTGGCCAAGTTCGGCGGCCATTTGTGGCGCACGACGCTCGACCATTCGCCGCTGGACGTTGTGGCCTGGCATGGCAATTACGCGCCGTATAAATATGATTTGCGCCGTTTTAACACCATCGGTTCGATCAGTTACGACCATCCGGACCCGTCGATCTTCCTCGTGCTGCAAGCGCCCAGTGAAAACCCGCTGCTGGGGGCCATCGACTTCGCCATCTTTCCCCCGCGCTGGCTGGCTGCCGAGCATACCTTCCGCCCACCCTGGTTCCACCGCAACGTGGCCAGCGAATTCATGGGCCTGATCCACGGCGTGTATGACGCCAAGGCGGCCGGTTTCGTGCCGGGCGGCGCCAGCCTGCACAACTGCATGTCCGGCCACGGTCCCGATGCGCAGACGTTCGAGAAGGCGTCGCACGGCGACACATCCGCGCCCGTCAAGGTGGGCGACACCATGGCCTTCATGTTCGAGACGCGCACCATCCTCAAGCCGACGCCATTCGCCCTAAGCAGTGAGCTGCTGCAAAACGACTATTTCGAATGCTGGCAAGGCTTGCGCAAGCATTTTGATCCTGATCAAGCTTAGTCAAATGTTAGTCACGCGGCCCGCGCCAGCGTGTGTGGGTTGGCGGGCCGCGCCCGTGGCCACGCCTGCGCGATAAATCTTGCCAAGTTGAAATTACCAATATACCATCCTCCTTGCATCGAGCACGCGATTTTTTCTGTACCCCTTAGTCGAAGAAATGAACTGCTGAAAGGGCTGCATGGACCACTTTCCGGAGAACTTCGCCCGTCGTCGTGCCCTTCGAGGCATCGGTGCTCTTGCCGTGGGCACAAGCGTTGGCTTGTCAGGCTGTTGCTTGTTCAAGCCACGCCCCTTGGATTGCGTCAACAGTCCCGATATCAACCTGCCGACAGGGCCTTTGACCATCGATGCCCACTGCCACATTTTCAATGGCACGGATATTCCTGTCATGGACTTCGTGGCAAAGGTGCTGGTTGGGGGAGGCCAGCCCGCTGGGGCCTGCGGCAATGGCCGTCGGTGCGCTGCTGCAAGGCCTTGCGTGGTCATTGGCGCCTTCGGGTGATATGGAGCTGGAGACGCTCCGGGAGTTGTCCCCCAAACTGAGCGCTTGCACAACCGAGCAGGCCAAGATGGCGGTCATTTCCAGGCTGCGACGAGACGCATACGTAGCCGGTACTGCTTCCTTGAAAGCTGCTGCTGCTTCCTCACCCCTGTACTTGCCATTCATTCGAGAAAAGCAAAGCAAGCTCCTTATTCCCGATATGCAGACACGTCTACAAGTCGAAGCCCTAGAAATTATTGATAAGCTTCCTGCCACGATTCCCGATCTGGACAAAGACTCTCCTGAGCCATTGGATATGCTGAGTGGGGACAGGTCGGTGATGGGTGTCATTAAATTCATCCTTCAAAATTTCCAATACCGGTATGTAAACATTCAGCAATATCTGCGCACATTTAATGTTCCCGGTGTGCGCATGGTGGACCTCCTCATGCCCAGCATGGTCGATTATTCGTGGTGGATATCAAAGGGAAAACCAACATCTACTTCGCTCGAAACGCAGGTCCAGGTCATGGAGCAGTTGTCCATTCTAACGGGAGGGAGAATGCACGGATTCGTGCCATTCTGTCCACTGCGAGAAGTGGCGTTCAGCAAGGGGAAATCAGCTACCAGTTCTTTTGACCTTGTCCAGTGCGCGCTTGAAGAACATGGATTTATCGGCGTCAAGCTATACCCGCCAATGGGCTTTGCCGCGCTGGGAAATCAGTATATTCAAGATGCGGCGCCGGATTTCTGGAAGCGTCATTGGTTGCCGGATTGGGTACAAAATGCCCCTGATTTGGGAAAGTTGCTCGATGACGCCTTGCGCCGGCTATATGACTACTGTCAAAAGCATGGTGTACCTGTCATGGCGCACACGGGTCTTTCTAACGGACCCAGTATGGCTTTCAAGAATCTGGCAGGTTCCAAATACTGGGCGTGCGTCTTGAAGGAGTTTCCACGCCTGCGTGTCAACTTCGGGCATTTCGGCGACACGTCCATTGTGAAGGACCAAGGTGCAGGTTTCTCCCTTGCCGAAGCATTTGCACAGGAGATGAACTCGAGTGGACCAGGAGAGTTCGCATACGCCGATGCTGGATTCTTTACCGAGGTGATATCGGACCAGCCTGAGCTCAAGGCGGATCTGCAAAAGCTCTATAACCTTACTGCGCCAAAGGGTTCTGCATCGTTGGCGAATCGCTTTTTATATGGCACAGACTGGGAAATGAGCCTCACAGCCAGCTCAATTGGAAGTTATCTGAGCGACTTCATGAAACTTTTCAAAGAGCTTGAAGAACTGCCATCTCTTAGCGGTGAAACCGCGACGACGCTCTCGAACAAATTTTTTGGCGATAACGCTGTACGTTACGCTGGCTTGTCCAGAGGCGGGGAAACGCGGTTGAGGTTGCAGACATTCTATGACAAACATGGCGTAAAGCCGCCTGCCTGGCTGTTGAAAGTGGATGGTCAATTCAGTTAGCGAAAAAGAGCATGGTGTGGATGTCCGAAATGCCATTTTCAAATTTGGAGATTATCGATGTTTAACAGATTCCAGCATTCGCTTGCCATCATTTTCTCGCTCATGGCTATGGGCGCCTCGGCAGCGGATATCGATATGGAAAAACTCCAGAAAGAAATTCCTGCGGCAAAAGATGAATCCATATCCGTTATTTGTGAGAGATGCAATTCTGATTTCAAGATAAGCGAGCACAAAATCCTTCTGGATGGCCTGAGCAGCCGGAAGTATGTGCGTCAAATGCAAATTGCACTCTACATGCAAGATATAGTGCATCAGACCGCCTCAAAGGCCCACTTCGACAACTGTGATTTTTCCGGAGCGATCGCTTATATTGCACAACTTAAAGCCGAGCTGGACGAGCACGCTGAAGCGGCCACGATTCTGCTCATGGCAGAGAAACCATTGTTGGTGAATTTGGAGCTGAATCTGGCCTTCCTGTCCCTGGGGCAGGCGCTGCATGGAATTCAGGACTTCTATGCTCACACGAATTATGTCGAAATCAATATCGATCATGCCAGCGCTTTATCGGACTTCAAGGTTGTCAAAACATGGGGAAACCAGGCAGAAGAGAATATGCAAAAATGGCAGGAGGCGGGTCTTAAATCTGGATACGTGAGTTGGGGCACACCGAAAAAATGCGCTGCTCCCTACGAAACGCATGGAGAGATGGCTAAAGACTCAAAGGAAACAGATCGGGGGAAAAAATCTATTTCAAAGTTTGGTAATGTCACCCATTTTGAAGTGGCTCAGCGACTTGCCAAAGATGCCTCAAAGCAATTTATTCTTGACGTATTCGCAGAGTGGCCAATTTTAAACGCGGTAAGCCAGGGAACGATTAAACTTGATGTGCTGGTCGACAGCCGAGCGACCGTTTTGAGGTAGCGGCGGAACAAATCCCGGCAAGGCCAGGGTTGAAACCGGCGGGATGACGCTATTGCCAAAGTGCACCGGTCACGAAAAAAACAGCGCCCGTTCCCCGCACTCCGCATATGCAAAATCCGGATAAGCTAGCGCGGCACCATTCGTTCACGCCTGGAGATGGAGCGCGGTATAGTCGGCCCATGGAACTCTTAGCCCACAATTTCAGCAGCGATTTCGCGCGCAGCGCCCACCTTGCCCGCGGCGCGGGCGCTGACGGCGACAGCGAGGCGCTGGTCGCTTTCCGCGACCCGCAGCAAATGAGCTTGCTGGTGCGCGCCACGGCCTTTGTCTTTGCCGACCCCCGTTCGCGCCAGTTGCACGAGCTGATCGAGCGCATCGCTCCCAGCGAGGCGACGGTGCTGATCACGGGCGAAACGGGCACGGGCAAGGAACTCATTGCGCGCCATGTGCACGGCTTGAGCGGGCGCGCCGAGCAGACTTTTGTGGCGATTAACTGCGGCGCGTTTTCCGAAACCCTCGTCGAGAGCGAACTGTTTGGCTATGAAAAAGGCGCGTTTACGGGCGCACAGCAGGGCAAACCCGGCTGGTTCGAGACGGCCAGCGGCGGCACCCTGTTCCTCGACGAAATCGGCGACTTGCCGCTGGCGATGCAGGTCAAGCTGCTGCGCGTGTTGCAGGAGCGCGAAGTGGTGCGCCTGGGCGCGCGGCGCGCCATCCCCATCGACGTGCGCCTGATCGCCGCCACGAATGTGGACCTGGCCGAAGCCGTGCGGGCCGGGCGCTTCCGCGAAGACCTGTATTACCGGCTGCAGGTGATCGGCCTGCCGCTGCGCCCCTTGCGCGAGCGCCCGGGCGACATCATGCCGCTGACGCGTCATTTCATGGCCATCTATGCGCAGCGCTTGCACCTGGGCGAGGTGGAGCTGGGCGCTGACGCGCAGCAAGCCTTGCTGGCGTATCCGTGGCCGGGCAATATCCGGGAACTGGAAAACGTCATCCACCGCGCGCTGCTCGTGTGCCGCAGCGGCGTGGTGCGCGCTGAAGACCTGAGTTTGTCGGGCTGGCACCGCGCACTTGCCACGTCTCCCGCGCCAGCGCCCGCATCCGTTCCTGTCCCCGTTCCAGACGCCTGGGCCGGCGGCGCCGATATCGCCTACGCGGCCCACGGCGCGGCCGGGCAGGATGACTTGCTGGCCGCCGAACGTTTCGCCCGCGCCTGGCAAGCCTTGCTCGACTCGGGCGAGGCCGTGGAATTCGAGGCCATGCAGCAGGAACTGGTGCGCGCCGCGTGGGAGCGCAATGAGCGCAACCAGGTGCGCACGGCGAAGCATTTGAATCTGAGCCGTAACATCCTGCGCACCTTCCTGAAAAAGGCGGGCGCCATCGACTAGGCGCATGACTGACCCCGTGGAGCCGGAACTGCAGTGATGCGGCTCCGGCTTTTTTCATGGCTGCTGCGCGCGCAGCACGCTGCTGCCATGGATACAGCGGATTGCTGCTAAATCAACAGCGAATGGCGCTGGCGGGCGCATGCGGCATGGCATGTTTTCTGCGAGGAGGGTAGGGCAGACCGCTGCGAGCGATGCGCCGCAGCCCTTTCTTCGACCCACGACAGGAGTCCATGCATGACCATTGAATTCATCTGGCAATTGCCCACCAGCGGCGATGGCCGCTATGCGGCGCCCGGCATCACGCGCCGGGGCGAACGGGCGGCAGGCGCGCCCAGTCCCCTGCAGCCGGGCGTGAGCGACCCGCGCGGCGCGCGTCCGCCCTTCAACTATTTCGATTACCTGCACCAGATCGCCCGCGCGGCGGACCTGTCAGGCTTCGACGGCATCCAGGTGCGCCACGATACGCAGGGCGATGAAAGCTGGATCGTCGCCGGTTACCTGGCGCGCAGCACGCGCCACCTGAAGCTGATCGCCGAATTCGACGCGGCCTGGGGTTCGGCCGTGTACGCGGCAAAGAACGCCGTCAGCTTTCAGCGCTTCACGGGCGGGCGCTTCGCCTGGCAGATCGGCCACGGCGGCGATGCGGCAGCGCGCCGGCGCCAGGGCGATGCGGCGCCTGACGCCGATATCCTCCCGCGCATCGATGAATTCATCACGGTGGCGCGCGGCGTGCAGAACACCTCGCCGTTCAGCTTCAAGGGCAAGTTCTTCGAAGTGCAGGACGGCGGTTTCAAGGGCCCGCTGGCGAACCATCCTGTGAACAGCATCTACCTGACGGGGGAGTCGCCCGAGGCGCTGGCCCTGTCGGTGCGCCAGGCCGACGTGCACGTGTTCGACGCGGCGCCGCTGGCGGATTTGCAGCCTGCCATCGACAGTCTGCAAGCGCAGGCGCGCCAGCTGGGCCGCGCGGTGGCGGCGGGCTTGCGCATCGACGTGCTGGCGCGCGAAACCTTCGACGAAGCCTTGCGCGACGCGCGCCGCTACCGCAGTGGCGCGGCGCTGCCCGACGAACTGCCATCCGACGGCAGCACGGCGGTCTTCTGGCCCGGCTTTGCGCAAGCGCAAACGGGCGCCCACGGCGCCCTGGTCGGCAGCTATGCGCAGGTCAGCGCGGCGCTGGCAGCCTACGCGCAGGCCGGTGTGTCGAGCTTCGTGCTGGCCGCCATCCCCCATTTCGAGGAAGCCTACCGCATCGGCGAGCACGTGCTGCCTCGTGTGCGGGCAGCGTTGAGCGCGCAGCTGCAAGCGGCTTGAGTTCCTGTATCCAACCTACTGAAGGAGTACCTTGATGGCAATCGATTTTTTCTGGCGCATCCCCACGCATGGCGAACCGAGTTCGCACCGCGCCCGCACGCCGTTTCGCGGCGACTGGTTTCCCGGCAATGACAACCTGCGCCAGGCCGGCCTCGGTGGCGGCGGCGCCGACGGTTTTACCTACATCGACTACCTGGCGGAAATCGCCCGCGCGGCCGAGATATCGGGCTTCCAGGGCGGCTTGATCCCGTCTTTTCCGATGACGGATGAACCGTGGGCCATTTCCGCGCTGCTGGCGCGCGAGACGAGCACCTTCCGCTTCATGATCCCATTCCAGCCCGGCTTTTTGAACCCCGTGGTGGCGGCGCGCATGACGGCCAGCCTGCAGCGGGCCACGGGCGGCCGCGCACTATACAACGTGATCACGGGCGGCGGCGGCCCGGCGCAGCTGTGGTGGGGCGATTCGGCCGGCCACGACGACCGCTACACGCGCACAACGGAATTTCTCGACGTGGTGCGCGGCGTGTGGCGCGGCGGCCCGTTTTCCTACCAGGGCAAGTTCTACCAGGTGGAAGACGCGGGCCTGGCCACGCCGTTGTCGGAGCAGGAGTTCCCCGAGATTTATTTTTCCGGCTCGTCTGACGCGGCCCTCGGTTCCGCGTCGAAGCACGCCGATTACTACCTGACGTGGCTGGAACCGTTCGAGCAGTTGCGCGAGAAATTCGCGCGCGTGCATGAAAAGACGGCGCTCCTGGGGCGCAAGATCAAGTGCGCCGTGCGCGTCGATATCGTGGCCCGCGCCACGGAGGAAGAGGCGTGGGACGAGGTGCGCAAGGGTTTTGACGCCGTCGATGCCGCCACCCTGCGCCAGTTCCTCGGCACGGACGGCGGCGATTCCGTGGGTGCGGCACGCCAGCGCGGCAACCGTCCGACCACCCTGAACAGCTACAAGGACTTGATCACGGCGCCGAATATCTGGTCCGGCTTCAACCTGCTGCGCGGCGGGCAGACGCAGGGCATCGTCGGCAGCTACCAGCAGGTGGCCGAACGCCTCGACGAACTGGTGCAACTGGGCGCCGACGCCTTCATCCTGGCCAGCACGCCGCACCTGGAAGAAGCGTATCGGGTGGGCGAGGAGGTGCTGCCCCTCGTGCGCGGGCATACGGCGGCGCTCCTGCGCGCTGCCTGAGTACCCCTGTTGCCGCGACAGCAGCGCCACCGCCTGCTGTCGCGCAGGCAGCACGCGGCAGCAGCGCTGCTGCCAAATCAACAGCACTATCATGTCGATAGTCTTCCTTTTAAATCAAACACTTAAGTTAATTTTGCTGCGCTGCGGCAGCGGGCATGCGCCTTGCAATAACAGTCATCACCATCTCGCGTTTTGACTTTACTCAAGGATAACCACCCATGCGCCGTTCGACTGCCCCCGCCGCCTTCTCTTCCTTTCCCTTTCATCTGACCCCGCTGCGCCGCGCGTTGCGCTCGGCCTTCGCCATCGGCGGCTTGATGCTCGTCCATGGCATGCTCCACGCGGAAACGCCTGGCGCCGGTGTCATTGCCTCGGCCGACGCCAACGGCGCCGGCGAGGGCGCCGCCTTGCAATCGGTGACGGTGACGGCGCAAAAGCGCGAGGAATCCGCGCAAAAAGTGCCGAGCGCGATCACGGTCCTCGGTGGCAAGGAGCTGCTCGATACTGGCATCGGCCGCTCGGCCAGCGAAATCCTCAATTACGTGCCGAACGCCTCGGCCGGCACGCAGCAGCACGGCCGTCCGCGCTGGTGGATACGCGGCGTGGGCGCGGGCCAGCAGCAAATTGATTTCCCGAACCCCGTCGGCTTTTACCTCGATGACGTCTACATCAGCAATTCCAGCGCCACGGGTTTTCCCCTGTTCGACCTGGACCGGGTGGAAGTGCTGCGCGGCCCGCAAGGCACTTTGTGGGGCAAGAATACGACGGGCGGCGCCATCAATGTGATTTCGCGCAAGCCGTCCTTCAAGTCCAGCGGCTACGCCAAGCTCGATTACGGCAGCTACGACACCACCCTGGCCGAAGGCGCCATCGGCGGCGCGCTGGTCGACGAGGTGCTGGCAGGGCGATTATCTTTCCACACGGAGCAGCAGGACAAGGGCCGCTTCCACAACCAGTTTACGGGCGAGCGCGATGGAAAGCTCAAGGATAGCGCCATCCGCGGCCAGCTCAAGGCCCTGATCGGGCGCGACCTGACGGCGAACTTGAACCTGCATTACCGCGACTACACGACCAAGGGCGCCACCACCACAGTGGCCAGCTACGGCGCCAATGGTGTGTACCGCAACGGCTACGTCCCCAGCACCAATCCCGATGATGTCAGCACGAATGCGCCGGCAGACAGCGACGTGAAACAGGGGGCGCCCAGCTGAACCTCGAGTACGCGCTGGGCGAGTTGACCCTGACGTCGATCACGGGCTATGAAAACTTCCGCAACGAAGCAACGGGCGACAGCGACAACACGCCGCTGGAAGTGGGCCGCAGCCGCTCGAAGGCCAGCAGCCGGCAAGTGTCGCAGGAGCTGCGCCTGACGTCGCCACAAAACGGCGCTGTGAGCTGGGTGGCGGGCCTGTTCTACTTCAATGAAAAGATCGACTCCGATTCGGCCGGCGCGCGCCTGCCCAATGGTACCGTGCCAGCGCTGGGGGCAGCACCCAGCCTGTCGGCTACAACCGCACCGTCTACCAGCACAAGGCGCGCAGCGCGGCCATCTTTGGCAGCACCACCGTCAACTTCAGCGAGCAGTTCCTGTCCACCTTTGGTTTGCGCTGGACCACGGAAACCAAGGACCTGGACTTGCAAAGGGTGCAGGCCGCATCGAACTCGGTGACGTTTGGCGATGCGTCGAACTGGTGGAACACGGTCCGGGGCGGCAATTACACGGCCGCTTCGGTGGCCAACAACAACTTCACGTCGAATCCGTCCACCACGTGGAATGCGCTGACGTATGACGTGACGCCCGAATACCGCTTCAGCCGCACCTTGCGCGGCTACCTGAAATACGCGCACGGCATCAAGTCGGGCGGCTACAACACGAGCGCCACGGACGTGCGCGCATTGAATACGGTGAAACCGGAAACCCTGAACTCGTTCGAGGCGGGACTGAAATCGGAATGGCTGGACGGGCGCCTCAATTTCAACGCCAACGTCTTCCATTACGATTACAAGAACGTGCAGGTGAATATCACGGGCGTGTACAACGGCGACCCGACGCAAAGCGTCAATTACCTGCAGAACGTGCGCAAGGCGCATGTGAACGGCGCGGAATTCGAGATCGAGGCGCAGCCGACGGACAACCTGCACATCAATGCCAATCTGGGCCTGCTGCACACGGAATTCGACGATTTCGCCATCCAGAACAATGGCGGCGACCGCTCCGGCAATGAATTCGTGCGCTCGCCCCACGTGACGGCCTTGCTGGCTGCCGATTACCGCTACCCGCTGGGCAATGGCGCGCAGCTGGTCTTCAGCGGCGATGTGCGCTACACGTCGAAGCAGTACTACTATGTCGACCCGCAAAATGCCGCGCGCGACTTGCTGAACCAGGGCGGCTTCGCGCTGGCCAATGCGCGCCTGTCGTATGTACTCCCGGGCGGCAAGCAGCGGATCACGGCGTATGCGAACAACCTGACCGACAAGGTTTACCGCAACCACACGCTCACCAGCTTCGTGCCCGGTGCCGTGAATGGCGACACGGTGATCATCGGTCAGGGGCGCACGGTGGGTGCCTCGTACACGATCCAGTTCTGATCGCGCAGGGCAGGGGCGATATGCTATAGTCGCCGGGCGTGGCTGCCGCACCCGGTGCGCTGGCCACGCAACGTTCTCAGGGCGGGGTGCGATTCCCCACCGGCGGTAATGGCATGCGTGCCTAGCCCGCGAGCGCTTGACGGCATGGTCTTCGGGCCATGACGACAAGGTCAGCAGACCTGGTGTGATTCCGGGGCCGACGGTATAGTCCGGATAAAGAGAGAGCGGGATGGAACCATTGTGTTGGTGCCGGCATATGCCCGGTGCATGGACGGCCTGCGTTTGCCGTCGGTGCGCGGGCGCGCGTGCCTGCATGCGCAGTTGGGCGTGGCTTTCATGCGCCTGTCATATCCCCTTCGATTCTATGCCCTGTTTTTATCATTCTTGAAAACAGGAGTTATACATGTTACAAACGTCACAACCATCCGCAGCACCCGGCAAGCGCATCGCCTTCATCCAGGCGGGCTGGCACCGCGACATCGTCGCGCAATGCCGATTGTCCTTCATCGCCGAAATGGGGACCCTGGGTTTCACGCAGGACGACATCGATGTCATCGACGTCGCCGGCGCCTTTGAAATCCCCCTGCATGCGCAAGTGCTGGCCAGGGGCGGCCAATACGCGGCGATTGCCGCTTCCGCCCTGGTGGTGGACGGCGGCATCTACCGGCATGACTTCGTGGCCGATGCCGGCATTTCCGGCATGATGCAGGTGCAGCTGGCGACGGGCGTGCCCGTGTTGTCGGCCGTGCTGACCCCGCACCACTTCCATGCGGGCCACGAGCACCAGCAATTCTACTTCCAGCATTTCAAGGTCAAGGGCGTCGAACTGGCCACGGCTTGCGCGGCCACCATCCACTCGCTGCAGCGGCTGGCGCAACCGGCTAGCGCGCCGCACGAGGCCTTGGCCGCCTAGGGCACCGTTTGCCTTGATGCCGTAGTACGCGGGGCCAGCGCAATTCGTGCGTTGGCCCCGTTTCTTTATGCCGCCTGCTGCAGCAGCGCGTCGAGGCGCCGCTGCGCTTCCTCCAGCGGCCGGCGGTCGATCCAGCTCTCGATATCGATGTCGCGGTCGAGAAAACCGTGCTGCAGCTGGAAATCCTTCTGCTGGCGGAACAGGGCCACCTTCTCGTCGGACAGGTCGGGCGCCAGGGTCAGGTGAAAACCGTCGCGGTAGGCTTCGGCCACGGCGTCGGCGCCGGCCCGCGTTTCGCCCTGCAGGATGGCCAGCACGTCGGCCTGGTGGCTGCGCGCCCAGTGGGCGGCGCGCAGGGTCTGCGTCAAAAAGCGTACGACCAGCTCGAAATGCTGTTCCAGCATCGTTTCATGCACGGTAATCGGCCTTGGCGTGCCGTTATTTACGCGGAAGCGCCGGTCGGGCAGGGCGTCGATGGCTATGCCCACTTCCAGCCCCGCCGCGCGGGCCGCTTCGGCCGCCGTCGCGCCTTTCACGTAGACGGCATCGACGTCGCCGCGCAGCAGCGGGCTTATGCCTTGCCATAGCCCGGCGCCGAGATTGGCTGGCGCTTGCGCCTCGCTACCCACTTCCACCAGCCGCACATCGTCCAGCGTCAAGCCGGCCGACGCCAGCACGCCCTTGTAGCCGGCCAGGCTCATGCCGCGCGCGATGCTGCGCCCGCGCCGGTTCTCGCGCAAATCCTCGGCGCGGAACACGGGCAGCGCCAGCCGCTTGCCCTGCAGCTGCGCGGGCGTGGTGATGCCGGAACCGGGGCGCACGAGGATGGCTTGCCATTCATCGATCCAGGTCAGGCCGACCAGGCGCGTGGGCGCCCCTTGCGCGCGCGCGGGCAGGGCCAGCAGGTTGCCCCCTTCGCGCACGAGCGTGGACAAGCCATGGTCGTAATGGTGGCGGGCCAGTTCGCCACCCACTTCCTGCAGGGTTTTCAGGGCGATGCCGTCGCGGGCGAATTCTTCGTCCAGCCAGCCAAGCTTGTAGGCCAGGCCCGTGGCCGTGGGCACGGGGCAGCGCGTGAACCAGACGGTATCGACTGTATCGATGGGAGCGGAGCTTGCGGTAGTCATGGGATTCCTTCGTCGTGAGTGGGAGCCTTGAGCCGTGCAGGAAACGTGCCCGCAGCGCTTGCTGGCTTGCCGACAGTGCCTGCGTCTAGCGCTGTTGCCGCGCCAGCAGCCGCTGTTGCGCAGGCAGCAGCCGTCCAGCATTGATGCGGCCCTGGCGCTGGCACGCGTCTTGCGAAAGCAGGAGGTAGACGAAACCCGGTCTCAACCTTTTTACCGAATGGAGCATGACATGACGGACGTGGCACAAGCGGAAGCACAACAAGTACAGGTGCAGGAATTGTCGGCGGCCGAACAGGCCTTCGTGGAGCAGGTACGGCGCGATGCGCAGACGGCCTTCGACGGCCTGCGCGAGACGGGCAGCCTGACGGCCAACGGCACGGTGGGCTTTGTCGAGCGCACTCCGGGCGGTGACAAGGTGGTGGTTGTCAACGACCCGGGCCCGTTCCGCCGCGGCCAGCCCTTGAAGGCGGCCGTGCTGGCGCTCGATGGCACGGTGATTGTGGGCGATGCCAACAACGGCGGCGCGCGCTATTTAAAATTGTTCCGCGAAAGGCCCGAGGTCACGTCGATCTCGCACGTGCATTCGCCGTCCCTGGGCGCGTGGGCGCAGACGCACCGCACCTTGCCTATCCGCTACGTGCCCGTGCAGCGCTTCCAGCTGATACGCGAAATTCCCATCTATATCGACCGCCGCCAGCCGGAAGTCGATTTCATCCTCGGCGAAATCGCGCGCAACACGCACGCCACGGCCATCCTGGAAGCGAATGGCGGGGCCACCTGTGTGGGGCAAGCAGGGCTTGCTGAAACTGGCCGAGTTCATTCTGCTGCTGGAAGAGGGCGCCAAGATCCAGATCGCGGCCGAAGCCATCGGCGGTTCGCGCGACTTCGGTCCCGGCGTGCTGCTGCAGCAATGGAAGATGAGCAAGCTGATCGATACGGCGCGCGCGCTTTCACTGCTTCCTGCCACCGATCTGGTGTAACCCTTTCAAGAACAGGCCCGAGATGTCATTGAAATTCTTACGTTTGCGCTGGCGCAAGGTATTCGCCACCGCCGTGGTGGCCAGCCTGCTGGCACCCGCCATCGCGCTGGCGGCCGCCGCCGAGCCACTGCCGGCCGCCGTGCGCATCGCCGTCGTGGCCCGCACGGCGCCGTCCGGCAAGACCGTGTTTGCCGGTTCGGCCGCCCAGGTGGCATCAACGGGCTGGCTGGCCGCCGAACTGGGCAAGCTGGGCGTGAAGCTGGAGTGGGTGCCCGTCACCACCAATTCGGTGGCGACGCAAGTCAACGAGGCATTTGCCAATCACTCGATCGACCTGGCCCAGTATGGTGACTTGCCATCGATTATCGCCAATGCCTCGGGTTTGCAGACGCGGCTGATTCTGCCCGGCGGCAGCGCCAACAATACCTATCTGGTGGTGCCCAATGGATCGACGGCCCGCTCGATCAAGGACTTGAAGGGCAAGAAGATCGCCCTGCACCGTGGCCGACCGTGGGAATATCCGTTTGCGCGCCTGCTGGAAGCGAATGGCATGACCTTGCGCGACGTAAAAATCCTCAACCTCAATCCACAGGCGGGCGCGGCGGCCGTGGCGACGGGCGGCGCTGAGGCCTTCTTTACCCTCAGCGACGCCTTCCTGCTCGAGGATAAAAAGGTCGGCAAGATCATCTGGTCCAGCAAGGCGCCGCCGCAGGACTGGAAGATGCGCGCGGAATTGTGGGCCGACAGCGGCTTCCTGCAACGCTATCCCCAGCTGGCCCAGCTGGTGGTGACGGCGTATGTGTGCGCGAGCACCACCGGGCCGCCGGCGCCGGTGGCGAAGACGAATATGTGCGCAGCGAGGCGGCGGCTGGGCAGGTGGAAAGCGTCGTGCGGCGCGAACTGGCGGGCGACCATACGCCGTGGCAGGCGCGCTGGTCGCCCTTGTTTACGGCCAGCCTGCGCCAGCATTACGTGGGCGAGGCGGCGTACGCGAAGAGCGCTGGCCTGATCGGGCGCCCCCTGCAAGTCGACAGCCTGTTCGCGCCCCAGTTCGTCAACCAGGCGCTGGCGCAGCTGAAGCTGCAAACGTACTGGTCGCCATGACTTCCCTCGTCAACGCCATCGCCTTGCCGCGCGCCCCTGCGCCAGCGCGTGCAGCCTCTGTCCCCTTGCTGCAGCGCTTTATCCGTTCACCCTGGTCCGTGTGGGCGTCGCCGCTCGCCTTGCTGCTGCTCTGGACGGCAGCTACCACGTTCGAATGGATGCCTGCGCATATTTTGATGTCGCCCTGGCAAGTGCTGCTGACGGCCCGCGACCTGGCCGAGAGCGGCGAACTGGGCCAGCACCTGGGCATCAGCCTGTTCCGCCTGCTGGCTGGCTTCGGCCTAGGCGCCAGCTGCGGCCTGGCCTTCGGCGTCGTGCTGGGCCTGTCGCCTGGCTTGCGCAGCTATGTCGACCCCACTTTCAATGTCTTGCGCCAGTTGCCCACCGTGGCCTTGATCCCCCTGTTTATCTTGCTGTTCGGCATAGGCGAGAGCTTCAAGGTGTTTATCGTGGCCAAGGCCAGCTTCTTTATCGTGGCGCTGGCCGTGCATGACGCCATCCGCAACCTGTCGCAGCGCTACTTTGAGGTGGCGCACGTGTACTGTTTTTCGCGCTGGCAGCGCATCCGCCTGATCGTCTTGCCGGCCATCGTGCCGGCGGCGCTGACGGGGATGCGCATCGCCCTGTCGCGCTCGTGGATGGTGCTGGTGGGCGCGGAATTGCTGGCCGCCGACAGCGGCCTGGGGCAGATGATGGAAATGGGCCGGCAAATGTTCCGCCTCGATGTGGTGATGGTGGGCGTGGTACTGACGGGCGTGATCGGCTTTGGCCTGGACCGTGCCTGCCACGCGCTGGAATCGCGGCTGATGCGCTGGAAGCGCGACGGGGAGTCCGCATGAAGCAACGTTTGAGTTTGATCCTCAAGGGCGCGCTGTTGCCGCTGGCCTTGTTGTACGCCTGGCAATGGGCATCCGGCCAGGGTGCGGCGGCTGCCTACATCTTCGTCTCGCTGGGCGACCTCGCGCACAGCTTGCGCGACCTGGTCATGACGGGCGAATTGTGGGTGCATTTGCGCGCCAGCCTGGGGCGCACTCTGGCCGGCTTGCTGCTGGGCGGCAGCGCCGGCATCGTCACGGGCGCGCTGATGGCACAGTCGCCGCTGGCTGACAGATTGATTGGCCCGCTGTTCCACAGCATCAGGCAAGTGCCCTTGCTGGGCCTGATCCCCTTGCTGGGCTTGTGGGTGGGCAATGGCGACGGCGCCAAGCTGCTGGTGATTGCCATCGCCGCCTTTTATCCTACCGTGCTCAACACGTATGCGGGCATGCGCCAGGTGGAAGGAAGATTGCGCGAAGTGGGGCAGGTGCTGACCCTGACGCGCTGGCAAACCTTGCGCCAGATTTTGCTGCCGGGCGCCATGCCGGCCATCGCTACCGGCGTCACGCATGCGCTGGCGTTCGCCTGGCTCGCTTGCCTGGGCGGCGAACTGCTGTTTTCGGCCGGCCCCGGCATGGGTTCCTTATTGCTCAACGGCGAAGTATCGGGCCGCATGGATGTCGTCTTGCTGGCCGTGCTCGTGATCGCTTTGCTGGCGCAGGCGATGAACGTGGCGTTCGCGCGGCTGGCACGCCTGCTGGTGAAGGGGCGCAGCAGTGAGTGAATCCCTGCCATTCCAGCCAGACGCGGCCGTCAGCGCGCGCGAAGGGGAGCTGCGCGCCTTCTTGCTGCGCTTTATCGGCCTGACCCTGCTGTCGGGCGTGACCATCGGCATGAATAAGGTGCTCGCCACCTTGCTGGGGTTACATTTACACGTGAGCAATTTCCAGCTGGCCGCGATCAGCAGCGCGGAAACCCTGGCCATGGCGCTGGGCACCATACCGGCCGGCTACATTCTTTCGCGCGGTAATCCGAAGCACTTGTACGCCGGAGTGAGCCTGAGCCTGGCGCTGGCCTTTTGCGTGCTGCCGTGGCTGCCTGGCTGGCAATGGGTGGCCTTGCTGATGTTTTTGGTCGGCCTGTGCATTTCGCTGCGCATCGTGGCCATGAGCACCGTGTTTCTCGTGCGCCTGCCGGAACTGGGGCAGGGCAAGGCGGGCTGGTACAAAGGGACGTTGATCTTGGGCATGCAGTTCCTCGGGCCCTTGTGCGGTAATTACTTGATCGCGCAACTGGGGCTGAAGGCAGGCTTTTTGATTTCCGCGCTGATGTTCGCCATCCTGGCCGTGCTGGGCTGGCAAGTGTTGCCCGACAACACGGCGCCGCGCAGGCAGGGGGATATGCTGCCGTGCCCGGCGCGGCCAGCCTGCGCGAGCTGCTGCGCCTGCCTGTCGTGCGCGTCACGTATCTGTTCGAGATCCTCGCCAGCTTCACGGCGTCCAGCGTGGGCGTGTTTTCCATCTTGCTGGCTATCCGCGTGCTGCACTGGCCGGCGCATCACTCCGTCTGGCTGATGGCCGTGCAGGGCTTGAGCTGCGTGCTGGTGCTGCTCTTCCTGGGGCGCTTCGTGCTGGCCAGTCGCTACCGCGAACAGCTGTATGGCGGCGCGCACCTGGCCATCATGGTGGCCTTGCTGATCCTGGGTTTGTGGCCCAACAGCATTGCTTATCTGGCCGCCTCCGTGTTGCTGGGCCTGGGCCTGGGCGTGAATAACCTCGTCAATACGGACAATATCGCCCGCGCGCCCGTCGACAAGGCCAGGGTCTCGGCCCATTTGACCCTGTTCGGCATGGTGGGCGGCACGGCTGGCGCGCTGGCGGCGGGCCGCCTGGCTGACCTGACGGGCTTGCGCAATGTGTTCCTGATCTGGCTGGCTCCGTGGCTGGCCGCCTGGCTCTATTTCCACGGTAGCCGCTGGCTGCGCCGGGCGCCGCCCGCCGCCATTCCTTCCTTCGACCCCACCGCAGAGAGTGCGCCATGAATGATTTCGTTTCTCCATCGACCTTGCTGCCGCAGCGACAGCACCTGAGCGGCGGCTTGCAAGTGCAACATGTGAGCAAGTCGTTTTTGCTGAAAGGCGCACCGCTGCTGGTGCTCGACGACATTTCCCTGACGATTGCGCCGGGCGAATTCGTCGCCATCGTGGGTGCGTCCGGCTGCGGCAAGTCCACCCTGTTGCGCCTGTTGGCGGGAATCGATACGGATTACACGGGCTTGCTGCTGCACGATGGCGTACCGATACGCGGCACGGATTTGCACCGTGGCCTCGTGTTCCAGGATCACCGCTTGTTTCCCTGGCTGACGGTGCAGCAGAACGTGGCCGTGGCTTTCAGCAATACCAAGGTGCCATTGGCCGAGCGCGCATCGCGCGTGGCGGCGGAAATCACGCGCGTGGGCCTCGATGGCTATGCGGATGCTTATCCGCATCAATTGTCGGGCGGCATGTCGCAGCGGGCGGCGATTGCCCGCGCCCTCGTCGGACGGCCCGATGTGCTGCTGCTGGACGAACCGCTGGGCGCGCTCGACGCGCTGACACGCTTGCGTTTACAGCAAGAGCTGCGCCGCCTGTGGCAAGACGAGGGAATCACCATGGTGATGGTCACGCATGACATCGATGAAGCCGTCTACCTGGCCGACCGCATCGTCGTGCTCGATGCGCGGCCAGGCAAGGTGCGCCGGGTGCAGGACGTGCCACTGGCCCATCCGCGCCAGCGCGGTTCGCCGGGCTTTGTCGCCATCCGCGACGGCTTGCATGCGGATTTCAGCGACCTCGACGACACGCATGCGCCCGTCGCGCAGGAAGAACACCCCAGCAGCTCATGGGATGGCAATGAATGGGCGCGCAGGATGGCGCTGTAGTTTCCTTTTTGACCGGTCCACCCACTCTGGAGATATAAGATGAGCAATAACAACGCACTCGACACCCTGTGGTACACGCGCTGCCCCGTCCCCACGGGACTGGGGATAGCCCTGCAACAAGGCTGGCTGGAAACAGCTTTGCGCGCCGACGGCACCAGCTTGCGCTCCTTGCGCGAGTCCGAGCAGGAAGCCGTGCGCGAATCGCATTTCGACCATACCTTGCAAAATTCCGTGCGCCATGGCGGCAATATTCCCGCCCTGTGGGCGCGCGCGGCGGGGCGCGAGACGCGCGTGATCGGCCTGTCGTGGTCGGACGAGACGCAGCTGATATTGACCTTACCCGACAGCGGCATCAAGACGGTGCGCGACTTGAAGGGCCGGCGTTTCGGCCTGCCTTTGTGGGCCAAGGCGCAGATCGACTTTGCGCGCGCGCAAGCCTTGCGTGGTCTGGAAAATGCGCTGAGCCTGGAAGGCCTGGCCGTTGCGGACGTGGAACTGCTTGATTATGTGATCGCGGCGGGCCAGAGCGAATCGCCGCCGGAGCAGGGTGCGGCGACAAATCTGTTCAGCGGCGCGCGGCGCGGCGGCCAAAGCCCGGAGCTGCTGGGACTGTTGCGGGGCGAGGTGGACGCCATCTTCCTGAAAGGCGCTTCCGCCGCGCAGCTGGCGCAGCAGTTTGGCTTGCACACGGTGATCGACACGGGCATCCATCCGGAACCCCTGATCCGCGCCAACAACGGCACGCCGCGCACCCTGAGCGTGGATGCGCACTTGCTGGAGCATCACTTCAGTTCCGCCGTCACCCTGGTCGAGCAGGTGCTGCGGGCCGAAGCGTGGGCGCGCGGCCATGCTGACGAGACGCGGCGTTTCCTGGCGCGCGAATCGAATGCCAGCGAGCACTGGGTGCAAGTGGCCTACGGCAAGGATGCGCATTTGCGCCTGGACACGGATCTGGCGGAAACATCGATCGCGGGCTTGCAGGATTTCAGCGACTTTTTGTTCCGCTGGAACTTCCTGCCCAGCAAAGTCGATGTGCGCGCGTGGATCGATCCCCGTCCATTCGAAGCGGCGCTGGCGCAGACGCGTCGTGCGGCTTGAGCGGGAAGCACGTCAACAGTGGCCATGATTGATGATGAGGAGAATGCGATGCGGCGACGCACGGTGATGGGCGGGCTGGCGCTGCTGCCCCTGGCGGGACAGGCAGTGTCGGCGGCGAAAGCGGGGGTGCCGCCGGCGGCCCTGCGCATCGCCTCGACGGGGTTTGCGGAAAACGGCAGGGCGGAACTGGGCGGCATCGCTTACCGGGTGCAGCAGGAAGGCTGGCTGGCGCGCGAACTCAAGCAGCGAGGCGTGCGGCTGGAATGGCAGCCCGTCACCGGTGACACGGGCGCCACCATGAATGAGGCGTTCGCCAGCGGGCGCATCGACATGGCCGCGTATGGCGACTTGCCGTCCGTCATCCTCAACGCGGGCGGCGTGCGCACGCAGGTGATCGTGCCGGCGGGGCGGGGCACGGACCAGTTCCTGCTGGTACCCAGCAGTTCACGCGCCACCTCGCTGGCCGACCTGAAGGGCAAGCGCATCAGCGTGCATCGGGGCCGGCCATGGGAGCTGGGGCTGCGCCAGCTGATCGCCGACCAGCGCATGTCACCCACGGATTTTCGTCTGATCAATATGGATTTGAAGCCGGGTACGGCCGCGCTGGCCACGGGCGCCGTCGATGCCTTGTTCATGATTAATGGCTATCCGCTGGAAGACAAGGGCATCGGCCGCATCATCTGGTCCAGCAAGGGCTTGCCGGAACGCAAAATGCGGGCGGAACTGTGGGCGCGGCGCGACTTTACGCAAGCCCATCCCGACATCGCCGAACTGGTGGCCACGGCCTGGCTGCGGGCCCAGCACTGGGCGGCGCTGGACGGCAACCGCGAAGCGGTCATCAAGGATGGCACGCGCAACGGCACGCCCGACAGCGTGGTGCGGCGCAGCTATGACGATCCGGGCTTGCAGTGGAAGGAGCGCTGGTCGCCCCTGTACGACGACGCCGTGTACCGCCATTACCGGCGCGTGCTGGCGTTTGCGCAGGAACAAAAGCTGATCCGACTACCGTTGACGGCGGAAGAATTGCTGGAACCGCGTTTTGTCGCGGCCGGCCTGAAAAAGCTGGGGCTGGCCAATTACTGGGAACCGGCCAAGGTGTAGCGCTACCGTGGGGTGCGCTTCAGTGCGGCAGACACACGCGTCCCACCAGTTTTACGCCCGTATCGCCCGCATGCGCGCGCAGTTGCAGCAGCATCAGGGCCACGCCCAGCATCAGCGCGGCTGCGCAGAGTTTCTTGTGCATCGTCTTTTCCGTTTTCACTATTTTTATGGAGGTTTGCGACAATATTATTGCCGAAATTCAGCGTGCGGATGATCGAATTGCTAAGCGTGCTCTACAATTATGCATCTTGCGCATCCGCGCCATCTGAATTCTATGCATAGTATGTGAAGGGAATGACAAGCCTGTGACTTCCAAGCCGATCAAGATCGCCGCCACCGTCGTCGTGGCACTCGCCGCTGGGGCCGGCATTTATACCTACACCCGTCCCGCCGCCACGGCGACGCCGGGCGCTCCCGCTTCGGGCAGTCCGGCCGCCGCGCCGCAGTCCGCCGTTGATACGGCTGCCGTCGCCGCCCAGTTCCGCGACTTGCTGGGCAATTTCCGCAAGATTATCGTGCTGCTGGCCGACGAGCAAAGTCTGCCGGAAGGCGCGCGCGATGAAGCGCGTAAAGTGGGGCAGGCGCTGTTCCATGAAAACCAGGAACGCATCGCCAAGCTCGATGCGGCGCTGGACCAGCTGACGGCGCCCACCAATCCGGGCCGCTTCGAGGCGCTCGACAGCCTGTTGACGTATATCGAATCCGATCCCGGCCTGTACGATGCGGACCGCCTGGTTTTCCGCGAATTGCTGCAAAGCATGCTGGCCGACGTGGCCAAAGATTCGTCCTTGCCGGCGATTAAGCTACACAAGCGCATTTCCGAAGACCTCGATGCGCTGGGCGAGATCGAGCGCAATTACGAGAAGGAAATCCGGCAAATCTTCGGCAACCTGGGCCAGCGTGCCATCGAACTCAAGCGCGAGCGCTGGGACGATTACGTGGCGCAGCTGAAAAAGCTCTACAGCCGCGAACAGATTTTGAAGGAAAACGGCATCGTCGTACCGTATGCGGTGCCGCCGGCCGGCTCCATACCCGAAGCCAAGCCGGCGCCAAAAAAAGATGAGGCGGAAATCTTTGGCCTGGGTTTGCCGAAGAAAACCATCGTGCTGACCTTCGACGACGGCCCGCACCGCCGCTACACGGAAGAAATCAGCGCCATCCTGAAACAGTATGGCGTGCCGGCCGTGTTTTTCAACGTGGGCCGCAACCTGGGCAGCCTGGACGCGGAAGGTCACGCCAAGCTGAACGCGGGCGCGGAAGTGAGCCGCAAGCTGATGAAAGAGGGCTATGCCGTGGGCAACCACAGTTTTAGCCATGCACAGTTGTCGAAACAGACGGGCGACAAGCTGAAAGGCGAAATCCTCGGCACCGACACCTTGTTGAAAGCCATCAGCCCCGAGCGGGCCGCGCTGTTCCGCTTCCCGTATGGCGCACGCAACAGCGAAGGCATGGCCGCGCTGGCCGATGCGCATTTGAAATCCGTGATGTGGAATATCGATTCGCTGGACTGGGCCGACCCCGTGCCCAGCTCGATCACCAACCGGGTGCTGGCGTCCGTCGACAGGGCGGGGCGCGGCATCATTTTGTTCCACGACATCCACGAGCGCACGGTGAAAGCCTTGCCGGCCGTGCTGGACAAGCTGATCGCCGAAGGCTATCAATTCGCTGGCTGGGATGGCACGAGCTTCCAGGTGGCGAAAAGCACGGCGCCCGCGCCCGAGAAAGTGCCCGTCACCACCGGCTATGCGAACTCCTGGGCCGTGGTGATCGGCATCGACGATTACGCGAAATGGCCAAAACTGCAATATGCTGTGCGCGACGCGCAGGGCATCCGCGAAACCCTGATCGAAAAATTCGCGTTTGCGCCCGAGCGCGTCGTGACCCTGAAGAATGGCGAAGCGACGCGCAACAATATCCTGGCTGCCTTCCACGACAAGCTGGCGCATGGCGGCGTGCAAAAGAATGACCGCATCTTCGTTTTCTTCGCCGGCCACGGCGCCACGCGCAAGCTCAGCTCGGGGCGCGACCTGGGCTACATCGTGCCCGTCGATTCCGACCCGGCGCAGTTCGCCACGGATGCGATTCCGATGACGGAAATCCAGAATATCGCGGAGTCGCTGACGGCCAAGCACGCGTTCTTCGTCATGGATGCTTGCTACAGCGGCCTGGGGCTGACACGGGGAGCCGGTTCCAGCTCCTTCCTGCGCGACAACGCCAAGCGCATCGGCCGGCAAATGCTGACGGCCGGCGGCGGCGACCAGCTGGTGGCCGATGGCGGGCCGAACGGCCACTCCGTATTTACCTGGACCCTGCTGCAGGGCCTGGCGGGCAAGGGCGACCTCAACGGCGACGGCCTCATCACGGCCACGGAACTGGCGGCCTACGTGGCGCCGGCCGTCTCCAGCGTATCGAACCAGACGCCCGCGTTTGGCAGCTTGCCCGGCTCGGAAGGGGGCGATTTCGTCTTTGAATTGCCGGGCGAGACGGAATTCCTCAGCCCAAACACCACGCAACTGTCGACGGAAGCCATCGCCCTGAACAACAAGCTGGACGCCAAGCCGGCGGCCGCCAGCGTGACGGTGAAGGATTTGCAGGGCGGCGAACAGAAGATCGTCACGCCGAGCGCCGTGCCGAGCTCCACGCGCCAGCTGGCGCAGCGGGCCAACGACCGTGGCTTGCAGCTGTACAAGGAAAAACAATATGCGGCGGCGGAAGCGCAATTTACGGAAGCGTTGAAATTGCGCCCCGACTTCGCGCTGGCGGCCAACAACCTGGGCTTTGTCTTTTACAAGCAGGAAAAATACCGCGAAGCGGCCCGCTGGTTTGAAAACACGGTCAAGATGGACCCGTCGCGCGCGATTGCCTATTTGAACCTGGGCGACGCGTATGCCAAGGCTGGCGATGCCGCCAAGGCCAAGGCCGCATACAAAACCTATCTGGAACTGGCCCCAACGGCCTCGACAGCGCCGGCCGTGCGGCAAAAGATGGAGAAGCTGTAATCGTGTCCGATAGCGTGCCCGTCGTCCACGTGTTTGCCTGCAGCGGACGCTTTCCCGGCTGGGAAGCGCTGCAGGCATATTTGGCGCCCACGTACACGGAGGATGGCGATGCCGTGCCATCGCCATTTTTCCTGGAAACGGGACTCATGCATGACGAGCCGGCCTGCGTTGAAAGCGCGATGCTGGCGTCGCCAGTGCCGCTGGCGCAGCTGCTTGACGGCGTGTCGTATGGCGACAGCTGGCTGGCGCAGGCGTGCGCGGATGCGCAGGCGCAGGGCGTGCTGGCCGATACGAGCGTGTGCGTGTTTGCGCCGAATCAGCTGGCGCATCCGCAGCGCAGTTCGCTCCATTACGTGGGCAGCTACCGTTACCGGGTGGATTGATCGCCGTCCTGGCGTTCTTCATGCAAAAGCTTGTTGACGGCCGCCAGCAGGCTGGTGCCCGAGGTGGTGATGAAATGGGCGCCCGCCGCTTCCGCTTCCACACCATAACTGGCGACCGTATCTTTGCTGCAATACACGACGATGGGTAGCGCGGGCAGCGCCTGATGCACTTCGCGCACCGTGCGCACGCCCGCATCCTTGATGCGCCGGCGGTTTTCCACCCGTGCCATGTCCGTGATGAACAGCGCATAGGGCTGCTGTTGCAGCATGGCCAGCGCCTGCTGCGTCGAGACAGCCTGGTCCACCTTGATGTTTTCCCGTTCCAGCTGCTCCACCAGCAAGGTATTGTTGCGCGGATGGTCGTCCAGCCACAGCACCAGGCTGACGGGCTTTTTCTCCGCTGGTATGCCGGCCAGGGCCGTGACTGCCACGCCCCCGTCCAGTGGATGGGCCAGCAGCAGCTGCGTCACGGCTTCCTGCATGTCCTCGAGCGATTTTTGCTGCAGACGGCTCAGTTCCGTCACGTCGATTTCCTTGCCGCTCTCCAGGCGCACGGATTCGTTTTTGACGAGGCTGTCGGCGCGCTTGATCATGATGGACAGATAAATGCGCGTCAGCAGGTAGCCGATCAAAAAACCATGCACGGAAAAGAACAGCATGATGCCGCCCACCACGGCCATGGCTGTGCCCATATCGGTGGCGAGGCTGGGTGCGATGAAGGCGGCCATGCTGCGCGCGCTGCCGGGCAGGCTTTTGAGCTCGATCAAGCCCACGCCGACGATGATCTTGGTCAGCCAGTCCGATACTTCCACCAGGTTGGAATTGATTTCCATCGGCGCGGGCGTGCCGAGGAAGAGGGTATTGCCGCTCCCCCCGTTAGCGTTCTCGTCCGTGCTGTGTCCCTTGCCGTTCTGGCGGTCCTCGGTTTGCGCCATGTTGACCATGCCAGAGGGCAGGGTGCGGGGAATGCCGAACAGAAATCCCAGCAGCATGCCGCTGACGCAAAAACCCAGGCTCCACAGCAGGGCCGGCACGGCATGGTAATGGGGCGCCAGTACCGCCCCTCCTATCACTGCCAGCAAGCCCGCCAGCAGGATATATAGCAGGATGAATGGCAGCGCATCTTTCTTGCGCACCGCTGCCAGCGCACTGGCGCCGGCGCTGCTGGTATCCGGTTTGTCCACGGCCCCCCCAATGGATGCGGCATTGCACAAGCTGCATATGCTCATCATAGGGAGTAGGGCGGCCGTGGCATTGAGACGGCGCAAAGCGGCGGCATCCCGGCAGTGCCAGTCTTTGTCAGCCGCCTCCTTGCGCCAGCGCCGCTTCGCGCACCACCCGCGTATAAGCATTGGCCAGGTCGTACCATTGCTGTTTCGCCGCATTCAGGTGCAGCCGCTCGAGGAAACTGCCCAGCTTGTCGTTCTGCGCCGCCTTGAGCAGGTCGAGGATGGATTGCATGTCGGTCTGCGAGGTGACCACAGCGCCCAGCAGTGCGGCCAGGCCGGTCTCGGCGCCGCGGCTGCTGTTATCGAGCTGCTGGAAAGCTGCCGAGATGCTCTGGATCGAACGCTTGAAGTCGTCGCGGATGGCATTGAACTTTTGCGGCAAGCCATCCTGGCAGTGATGCGACTGGGCCGCCTGTTCAATCTGCCGCAGCGCTTCCTGGGCCGAGCGGTCGGCACCCTCGATGGCCAGGCGGATCTGTTCGCGATAGGCGCTTTGCTGCTGCAGCGACACCGCCAGCGCCTGCGTGCCCGCCTTCAGCTGGGCCGAACTGCGCTCCATGTCACTGCTCAGCTGTTGCAGCGCCTGCGTCGCCGTTTGCCGCTGCTGGTCGTTGGGCCCGATTCCCTGGCGAATCTGCTCCTGCACCGCCAGCACGCGGTCGGCGTTCGCGTCAAAGGCGCGGCTAAAGGCCGGCAAGCTGTCTATCCACGCCTGGGTGGGAGCATAGGCCGTGCCCAGGTTGCCCGCATCGCGTTCGGCGCGGGCCAGCACTTGATCGAGCTGATTGCGCGTCCATGTGAAATCGACATTCTGCGACCATGTTTCCGTGGTCGTCTTGGTGCACATGCCCAGGCCCCACCACGCATGCTCGCTGCACCAGCTGCACTGCGTGTACAGCGGGTACGGCCCCAGAGGCTGGCGCACGGTATTGCGCATATTCGCCACTTCTCGCTGGAATTGCGCCAGCTGGCGCAGCGCGTTTTCCAGCGCGGCGGTATTGCTGTTTTGCGCCATGGCGGGCGCATGCAGCAGTCCCAGCGCCAGGGTGGCCATGGCCAGCAGATGCAGCAGACGTGCGGCGGCGCGCCTCATGGCTGCCGTCCCGCCGCGGCGGGCGGCGCGGGGAAGTCGACCAGCGCGTTGCTGGCGTAGCATTGCGCGGCAGTGATGAGCGCCTGCCATAGGGGAAAGGCCATGGCGCTGGCCAGTGTTTGCGCCAGCCAGCTGTCGTTGCCCAGTTCCGCGTCGCTGGCGTCGGCCGCCAGCTGGGTCGTACCGGAACCGAGAGCGCTCCACGCCGTGCGCAAGGCGTCCAGCCAATGGATAAGCTCATCGATAGCCGCTTCCAGCCAGCCGCCATTGGCCAGCAGCAGGTTGACGCCTTCCAGTTGCAGTCGCAGCTGCTCGGACAGCGCCGTGTCGCGCGCCAGCTGCTCGCGCAAGGCGTGCAACTGCGCCTCCAGTTCCTTTTTCTTGTGCCCGCTGAACAGGCCCAAGTGCGCCAATTGTTCTTCTATCGATGCGATGGCTGCCTGCAAGCGCCCCAGCGCCTCTTGCTGCGCCTGCAGATCGGTGCCCGTCTGTGTTGCCAGCTGGGCCAGCGCCGCATTCGCCGGCAAGACGCCATCCTTCCATTTGTTCAAGCCCTGCATCAGGGGGCAATGGACGCGCGCGCTTCTTCCACCATCGGTCCCAGCGCATGCAGTATTTCGCGCCTGTCGCTGGCGACAACACCTGCCTCCAGCAGTGATTGTTGATACGACAGCATGCTGGCAGCCGAACTTTTCAGGCGCAAGACAAACCACACCAGGCCAGCGTACAGCATGGCCGGCGGCGTGTTCTGCGCCAGGGCGTCAGGCGATGTGACCAGCAGGGCACGCAAGCTTTTCGGCGTGCCAAAGCAGGCGGCCTCGTCCGCTACGGCTTGCGCCGCCGCTGCCAGCGGCTTGTCCGGGCCGGGCTGCTGCTTGTCCGCCTGGACTATGTAGTACGTGAGGTGATCCCAGGCGCTGCCGCCTTCAAACGCCAAATGGGGATCGCCATCATCAACAGTTTGCCGCAGCGCCGCCTGTTGCACTGCCAGCGGATATCCGAATTGTCTCGACATGGTGTTTGCCTTTCTGTAAGCCAACGATCGGTATGTTTGCCCCCGGTGCCTGAGCCGGGGGCAACTGTCATCAAGCGGCGCGCTGGTTTTCCGACAAGTGCTGGCCGAATGCGAGGTTGTCGTAGTCGACCAGCGACTGCACGGTAAACTGCTTGGCGCTGTCATCGATGGCTTGCCAGGAATCGATGGCCAGCTTGGCTTTCGCCTTGACGAGGAAAGGCATGCTGCCCACGTTCGATTCCGTGATGCTGTTGCCCAGCGTGATCATGTCCGTATTCATCTGCACCCACACGCCTTCCACCGTTTGCAGGCTGCCGAGGAATTTGGACATGGCCGGCCCCACGCGCGCCATCTGCGTGTTGAAGTCGCCCAGGTCGCTGCGCAGCCGCTGTTTCTTTTGCAATTCCTGCGTCTGGCTGCTGATCTGTGTGCAATATTCGTTGTAGGCGGCGCGGTTCTGGGCCGCCTTGATGCCCAGCCCGACGCCGGTGGCGATGGCGGCTGCGCCGCCCACCAGCAGCGAGACGCCGCCCGTGAACGGCGCCAGCAGGCCGCCGATCAGCGCGCAGCCGACGGACGCCGTGATGGCGGCGATGGTGAAGTCGCGCCAAGCCTTGTAGGCTGCATCGCGCAGTTTCTCCAGCTCCACGATCTTCGTTTCCAGGCCGCCGATGGTGCGGTTTACATTCGCGATCATCGTCGACGAACTGCTGGTAAATGCCTGCAGCTTGCTGTTGTATTCATTCATTTTCTGTTCGAACAGACCCAGCTTCCTGATCAGTGCCGCCACTTCGGCCGACATTTTTTGCGCCAGCGGTATCGGCCCCATGGTCTGGTCGAACAGATAGGCTTTCAGGTTCTCCACCTGTTCCTTGGGAGGCAGGCCCGGCAGTTCATCGATCACGCTTTGATAGCCGCTCACCAGCTTGGTCGAGGTGTCATGCACGCGCTGGCCCAGCCATACTGTGTGCGTGTAGATTTCTGTCGGCGGCGTCGGCGTGGCCAGCAGGCCGGGATTCTTGATCAGGGCCGCGCGCAGGCTTTTCGGGTTGCCGAATTCGGTGGAGGCGTTTTGCACGCTTTTCATTGCGCCGATGCAATCGAGTACCGTCTGCGAGCCATCGACGGCGCCGTACTTGCTTTCGAAATCGCCTTTGGTGATGGGCAATTCGGTGGCCGAGCCCACATAGGCTTGCAATTCGATCCAGCTATCGCTGAACAGGGCAAACTGGCTCTTTTGTCCGGATTGGGGATTGGCCGGCGTGGTCAAGCCTGGCGGCGGGTCGATCGATGGCGTGGCGGCGGTATTGGCGGTATTAATAGCGGTAACACTCATGGTAGTTCCCTTCAGTGATCAGGTCAGACTGCGTGGAAGTACGGAAAACAGCTACTGAAAACGCTGGCGTCAGGCGGCGAGCCTGCCCGCCAGTTGCTGCTGCCAGTCGGGCTGGTCTGGCGGCAAGCTGGCGCCAAAGCCGAGCAGATTGGCATCGACAAAGGACCCGGTAACAAACGCCTTCAAGGCGTTGTCGAGCGTGCGCCAGCCATCGGCAGCCTTGACCATCTCGGCTTCGCGCAGCCATGGTCCGGTGTGCAGGTTGTCCACGCTCAAATCGCTGGCGCGCGCGCCCAGTTCCCGCGCCGATGCGCTCCAGGCCGCTTGCACGCTGCGCAACTGGCCCAGGATGCCGTTCGATGCCGGCAGCGAGAATTTCATCAGTTCATCGAGCGCGCCCAGGTCGCTGCGGTAGCACGCGCGCTTGGCGAGGAAGGCGCTCTGCTCGTGTACTTCCTGTACCAGACCATCGTATTTGCCGCGCGCCACGCCGGCCGCCGCGCCCAGCGCCGCCGCGGAGAGGGCCACGCCGCCGCCCGTGACGGCCGAACCGATGGCAAAGCTGCCGCCGCCCGTGGGCACGGCCAGGATCACCATGATGGCAATGCCGATGATGCCGATGACGGCGGGCACGATGCAGGCGGAAATAGTCAATGCCAGCCATTTCGAATAGGCGGCATCGCGCGCGCGCTCCAGATCCCCGATTTTCTGCCCCAGGGCGCCGATTTCCTTGTCGAGTTCAGTGCGCGTCTTGGATGAGCGTTCGGTGAAGGTGCGCATCAGCAACTGGGCTTCGTCCAGCGCTGTTTCGATTTGTTCGAACTCCGCGATCAACTGGCCGATTTGCGCGATGGTGTGCTGCATATTGTCGAGTATCTGGCCATTGTCGAGGAACAGGCTCTTGATGCCGGCCGTGGCGTCGGCCGCCGATTCGTGGCGCGCCATCTCCGGGATGCTGCGCAAGGTCGACGACAGCGTAAAGGCATCGCGGTGCGCCCGCTCCACGGTCCAGACGGTGGCGGAAAAGGCATCGTTTTTCGGACGCGTGCCGCTGGCCAGGAAATTCGGGTCGTGCAGGATCTTTGCCCGCAGGCTGCTGGGACTGCCGTAGCGTTCGGCCGTCTGGCGCAGCTTGCGCATGGCGTCGAAGCATTCCTTCATTTGCGAACCGGACGAAGCGTCGCCGTAGCGCTGTTCGTATTCGCCGATATCCGACGGCAGGGCCAGCACGGCCTGGATGCGCGTCTGCAGGTCGATCCACTGCTGCGAGGCCAGCACGAAGCGCTGGCCATCCGGATTGTCGCCCGGTATCAGCAGAGTGGAAGAGGGCAGGAACAATGTCATGTAGTTCTCCAGTTCAAAGTGGTCGCCAGGCCGCGCCGTGCAGGCGTGCCGGTGTCTGACAATATGGAAAAAACCAAAGACTTTGCCGCGGCTGCGCCAGCCTGCATGGTCGACATGGCAGGGCGTCGCGTAGACGGCGAAATCACAGCGACAGCCCTGATGCGCGCGGCGGTGCGGCGCGGGCGAAAGAGCGGCAGGCATGGCAGGAGATGCTGGCGGGCCGGTCTTGTGCGCGGATTCTGAAAGGTAGTATGCACTTTTTTATATGGCGACATTCTCTCTAAAGATAACCTCGCCTCTATTTATTTCATTGTTTGAAAACATGTGTTTTGCAGCTTGATTTTGCGCAAATGTTTGAATCCGGAACGCCGGTGTTTTGCGTATCTTCAGAGGCGAGTCACAAGCAATTGTTTTCAGGATGAACGGGAGAAGAAATGCAATCGAGGAAAATCCCTTTGGCATTGGCCTGGCTGGCCATCCAGGCCAGCGCATGGGCGGAGCAGCCTGCCGCCGCAGTGCCTGATGCCGTTGCCAATGAGGCGCGCACCGTGCGCGTGACGGGCCACTATGACAACGCCGTCGGCACGTCGGACGCGGCCAGCCAGGGCGTCATCACCAGCGAATTGATCGTCAACAGGCCCGCCTTGCGCACGGGCGAGTTGCTGGAATTCGTGCCGGGGCTGATCGTCACACAGCACAGCGGCGACGGCAAGGCCAACCAGTATTTTTTGCGCGGTTTTAATCTTGATCACGGCACGGATTTCGCCACCCACGTCGACGGCATGCCCGTCAACATGCGCACGCACGCCCATGGGCAAGGTTATTCCGACCTTAATTTCCTCATTCCCGAGCTGGTGCAGCGCATCGACTACAAGAAGGGACCGTATTTCGCCGGCGAAGGTGATTTTTCCTCGGCTGGTGCTGCGCGCATCCGCCTGGCCGATAAATTGCCGCAAGGCCAGGCCAGCGTGTCCATCGGCCAGCACGGTTATGTGCGCGGTGTCGTGGCCGATTCTTTTGATGCAGGACAAGGCAGCTTGCTGTACGGCCTGGAAGTCAACCGCAACAACGGTCCCTGGGACGTGCCGGAAAAGGTGCGTAAATATAGCAGCGTGCTGCGCTACAGCCAGGGCACGGCGGACGCTGGCTTCAGCGTAACGGGCATGGCGTATCACAACAGCTGGAACGCCACCGACCAGGTGCCGCTGCGTGCCGTGGAGTCCGGCCAGATCGGCCGTTTTGGCAGCCTGGCACCCAGCGACGGCGGCGGCACGTCGCGCTACAGCCTGTCGTATGCCATGCGCCAGCGCACGCAGAACCGCTTGTTCGAATTCGATGCGTACGTGATCCGCTCACAGCTGGAACTCAATAGCGATTTCACCTACTTCCTGGCCAAACCGGCCACCGGCGACCAGTTCCAGCAAAGCGAACGGCGCACGGTGGCCGGCGTGAACGCCAGCGAAAGCTGGACCACGCAGCTGTTCGGTCTTCCCCTGCGCAACAAGCTCGGCGTGCAGGCGCGTGTCGACCGGCTGTCGCCCGTGGGTCTGTACAACACGGTGGAGCGGGTGCGGCAAGGCACGGTGCGTGAAGACCGCGTGCGCGAGGCAAGCATCGGCGTGTATGGCGAAAACACGGTGCAATGGCTGCCGTGGCTGCGTTCGGTGGCGGGCGTGCGCTACGACGCCTACCGTTTCAAGGTCGACAGCAGCGTGGAGGGCAACAGCGGCACGGCACAGGACCACGTGGTGTCGCCCAAGCTGTCCCTGATCCTTGGCCCATGGAGCAAGACGGAATTCTTCGTGAACTATGGAAAAGGTTTTCATAGCAACGATGCGCGGGGCACGACGCAGACGCGCTTGCCTGACGGCGAAGCGTCCACGCCCGTCACGCCCCTGGTGCCGACGAAAGGCATGGAGCTGGGCGCGCGCACGGAATGGCTGCCGGGCTTGCAAAGTTCGCTGTCCCTGTGGCGTCTCGATATCGCATCGGAACTGCTGTTCGTCGGCGACGCAGGCGAGACGGAGGCGAGCCGCGCCAGCCGCCGCCACGGCGTCGAGTGGAACAACCATTATATTGCCGCGCCGTGGCTGCTGTTCGACCTGGACCTGGCCGCCTCGCGTTCGCGCTATACGCAGGACGACCAGGCCGGCAACTTCATTCCCGGATCAATTGACAAAGTGGCCTCGTTCGGCGTGACCGTGACGGAGCAGGGGCCGTGGTCGGGCGCCTTCCAGCTGCGCTACTTCGGCCCCCGTCCCTTGATCGAGGACAATAGCGTGCGTTCCGCTTCGACCACCCTGGCATATGCGCGCCTGGCGTATCAGCTCAACCGCAAGACGCGGCTGTCGCTCGACGTGTTCAACCTGTTCGATAAACGCGCCAACGACATCGATTACTACTACGCGTCGCGCCTGCCCGGCGAGGCGGCGGACGGGCTGAATGACCGGCATTTCCATCCGGTCGAGCCCCGTTCCGTGCGCCTGACCTTGTCATATGCGTTCTGATAACGGTAAACTGGGGCATGACAGATCATTTAGTAAATACCAGTAAATTTCTTTCCCTCATACTGCGCCACGCGCCTGAAAAAATCGGTCTCGTACTCGATGCCCAAGGCTGGGCCGATATCGGCCAGCTGCTGGCGCAAGCGGCCCAGCATGGCCGCCGCCTTTCCCGTGAACAATTGGATGACGTCGTGGCGCGCGACAGCAAGACGCGCTACGCCATCAGTGCCGACGGCATGCGCATCCGCGCCAACCAGGGGCACTCGCTGGCCGCCGTCGATATTGATCTGCCGCCAGCCACGCCGCCCGCCATGCTGTACCACGGCACGGCCAGCCGCTTTGTCGAGGCGATCCGCGCCGGCGGTTTGCTGCCGGGATCGCGCAATCATGTGCACCTGTCCAGCAAGCACGAAACGGCCGTGGCCGTAGGGGCGCGCCATGGCAAGCCCGTCGTGCTGACGGTGGATGCGGCCGCCATGCAGGCGCAGGGGCACATGTTTTATGTGTCGGACAATGGTGTGTGGCTGGCGGACGCTGTGCCGATGGGGTTCATCGGTTTTCCCTGATTAATGAATGAGGGCCTTGACCTTCGCCTTGCCCTGGCGCTTGCGACGCCAGATCAGCACGCCCGTCACGCTGAGGCCCGCCACCAGTATGCCCATGGCACAGATGAACAGTTTGAAGGGCCAGCCCCACATCGAGGCCATGTGCAGGGCGCTGATCCAGCTGCGGATGGTGTCGCCGCTGGCCGCGCCCGTGGGCAGCCAGGTGGCCAGCTGCCGGCCGCTGGCCGCATCGAAAAAGACCGTGGTGAGACCCTTGTGGGCGCGCACGTCACGGCTGCTGCGCACCTGATAGCTATACACGCCCAGTTCGCGCTCATAGGCCAGCGCGTTTTCCTCGATGATGGCGAACGCGTGCCGGCGCGCCAGCTCGTCCATCAACCGGCGGCCTTGCGCGCGCGCGGCCGGCCAGTCCAGGTGCGGCCCCGGCGACGGCGTGTGGCGCGCCACCACTGCCTCGGCCCCCTGGTGGGGAAATAGCGGATGCATCACGGCCGCATATGCGCCGTACAGGTTGAAGGCGACGCCGCTCCAGGCAAACACCAGCAGCATGGCCCATAGCCACAGGCCGCCCGCGCGGTGCAGGTCGAACACCAGTTTATAGCTGCCGCCATGGCGGCGCAGCAGCCACGATGGGCGCCAGCGCAGCAGCCAGGGCTTGCTGCCCGGTGAGCGTTTTTTCAGGCGCGCGGGGAAGGTCAGGGCGGCGCCGATGAGGCAGTCGACCGTCCACACGATGGCGATCAAGCCGAAAATCAGCAAGCCCGTATCGCCCAGCGCCAGCGCGTAATGCAGGCGCTCGAGGAAGGGCAGCAGGTTGATGGCGCCCTGGCCGATTTCGCCCCAACGACGCTGGCCCAGCACGGCGCCCGTGTAGGGATCGACAAACACTTCATCGCTGGCCAGCGGCGAGTCGCCCGCCGGGCGCAGGTAGAACACCATGCTGTGGCCTGGCGGCGCCGACAGCGGGGCATAGCGCACCTGCGCCTGGGGAAAGCGCGCGGCGATCCTCTCGCGCAGCAGCAGGGCATCGAGCGGCGCGGCGCCTGGCGAAGGCGGTGCCACGCGGAACACGGCGGGCAGCAGGGCCGCCTCCAGTTCATCCTTCCACGCCAGCGCGCTGCCCGTGACGCCCGCCACGACGAGGAAGCCGGCCATCAGCAGGCCGGCATAGCGGTGCAGCAATGCCAATGCAGGCCGCATGTGCAGCGATGGCATCAGAAGCGATACATGGCGCTGACGTTGGCCGTGCGTTCGGCGTTGCGGTAGCACAGGCCCGGCAGGTAGCCGCAGTCATACAAGGTCTGCTTGTTGAGCACATTGTTGACGTTGAGGGAAAACTGCCACGGCCCGCGCGATACGCCCAGCGCCGCATGCCACTGCGTCAGGCCGCCGTTGCGGATGTTCAGGTTGTCGCCGTCGGAGTTCGAGCGCATGGCGCCGAGAAAACGCATGCCCAGCGCCGCATACGCGGGCAGCGCCGTGCCCAGGTTGAAGGACTGGCGCGCCCAGGCCGAAGCGCTGTGGCGTGGCGCGCCCGATTGCTGCAAGCCCAGGTCGCCGTTATTGCTCTTCCTGACATCCGTATCCAGGTAGGTGTACTGCGCGATCAGGCTCAGACGATTGGCGAACTCCGTGCGCGCTTCCAGCTCCACACCGCGCGAGCCCACCTGGCCCGTTTGCTGCAGGCGGCCCGGGTTGCCGATGTCGGAGGTGGTGACGTTGTCGCGCACCAGGTCGAAGACGGCTGCCGTGTAGCTGGCGCGCTGGCCCACGGGTTCGTAGCGCACGCCCGCTTCAAACTGCTTGCCGCGCGACGGCCTCAAGGCGTCGCCGTTTGCCGTGATGCCCAGTTCGGGCGAGAACGAAGTGGCGTAGCTGACATACGGCGCCCAGCCGCCGTCGAACAGGTAGACGGCGCCCAGGCGGCCCGTGGTGGCCGATGGCGACTGGTGGTAGTCGGGCTTCACGCTGCCGCTATTGAGGTCGGTGACGTCGCGCGACTGCGTGACCTTGTCGCGGCGCAGGCCTGCAGTCACGACCCAGCGGTCCCATTTCAATTGATCCTGCGCATACAGGCCCAGCTGGCGCGATGGCGCGTCGGCGCGCGTGGGCGCCTTGGCCGCAACCAGGGGCTGCTTGCCATACACGGGCCGGTACAGGTCGAGCGGCTCGATAAAACCCTTCTGGTGGCGGTAGTCGTCCGTGTTGCGGATATTCGCGTAATCGACGCCCAGCAGCACCTGGTGCGCCAGGCCGCCGGTGGCAAACTGCGCCTGCAGCTGCGTGTCGGCGAACAGGCTTTTCGACGCCGTATCGACGGGCATGAAATAGCGCTCCACCGTGCCATCGTCATTCAAGCCCAGCGGGAACATATCCGTGCGGTCGTTCTTCAGGCGCGTGTAGCGCAGGTTCTGGCGCAGCGCCCAGGTATCGTTGAATTTATGTTCGAACTCGTAGCCCAGCATGGTGTTGCGGCGCTTGAAGCGGTTGTCGTCGCCCATCAGGTTCACACCCGGATTGACCTGGCCGCGCGGGCCCGGCGCCAGCAGCTGGTTGGGAAATGCGTACTGCTGGTTGTCCTGCTCGTAGCGGGCCAGCAGGGTCAAACGCGTGGCGGGGCCCGCCTGCCAGGTCAAGGACGGGGCAAGATACAGGCGGTTGTCGCGGTCGCGCTCCAGTCGCGTGTTCGCTTCGCGGCCCAGCATGACGACCCGGTAAGTCCAGGCGCCTTGCGCGTCCAGCGTGCCGCCCACATCGGCTTTCAGCTGGCGGCGCTGGTAGCTGCCGTACTCCACGCCCACTTCGCGCACGGCGTCCGCACTGGGGCGCTTGCTGACGGCGTTGACCATGCCGCCAGGCGGAATCTGCCCGTACAGCACGGACGCGGGGCCGCGCAGTACTTCCAGGCGTTCCAGGCCATATGGCTCGATCGAGGCGCCAAAGGTGCGGCCCGAATTGCGCAAGCCATCTTGCAGGATGCCGTTCGTTTCGATGGTGAAGCCGCGCAGCAGCGAGGAATCGTCGCTGCCCAGCGGGCGCTGGTTCGGCGTCACGCCGGCCGTGTAGCGCAGGGTTTCGTCGAGCGATTCGGCATTGCGGTCGCTGATTTCATCTGCCGTGACGACGGACACGGATTGCGGGTTTTCATTCAGCGCCGTATCCGTCTTGGTGGCCGAGCCGGCGCGCCGCGCCACATAGCCGCGCACGGGGCCCGTGGCCGTTTCGCGTTCGCTGCTGGCATTGATGGTGATGGCGGGCAGGGTGGCGCTGGCCTGCGCCTGTGCCGCCTGTGCACCTGCCGGCGTTGCCGGTGTCTCTGCGCGCAGCGCATACGCGCCATTGGCGCCCGCCACCACGCGCACGCCCTGGCCGCGCAGCAGTTCCTCGAAACCCTGGCGCACGGTGTAGTTGCCCGTCAGGCCGCCGCTGCGCTTGCCCTGCAACAGGGCCGCATCGGCCGACAGTTCCACGCCGGCGGCGCTGGCGAACGTGGTCAAGGCCCTCTCCAGCGATCCGGCGGGGATCGCGAACTGGCGCTGCGCTTGCGCATTCTCAAACGTCTGCGCGTGGGCGGCGCTCGTCGTGACGGCCAGGGCGCCCACGACGGCGCCTGCCAGGAACAGGGCCTGGATGGCGGCGGCGAGGGGAAACGGACGCAGCTTGCGCGCGGGTGGGGTCAGGCGAGGGGGCATGGTGCAAATCCTTGGAAAGTGGCAGGAAAAAAATTGCTTCTTCCCGTATTCCGAACGAAAAGCAAAAACCCTCAACGTTTTTTCACTTATTTTGCATTTATTTTTCAGGAGGCCTGGCGCTGCCCCACGCTGACCCAGTAGCGCGTGCGGTAGCTGAGCTGCACGGGCAGGCTCAGGGCCAGGTTGGCCAGCGAGCGGTCCGTGTCGCGCAGCGAATACACGCCCGTCACGCGCAGACCGGCGATGGATGCGTCGCAGCGCAGCACGCCGTGACGGTAGCGCCCCAGCTCTGCCAGCAACTGGTCAAGGCGCATGCGTTCGGCCACCAGGCTGCCATCCGCCCAGGCGGCGGCGCTGTCTTCCACCTGGCCGATGTCTTGCACGTCCAGGCGCGTGTAGCCGGCCCGCTGGCCCGCCTGCAGGTGCAGGGAGGGGGCGCCGTCCTGCGACGGCTGCAGCGCGACGGCACCATGGAACACGGCGACCTTGCTGGCGTCAGCATCGAGGCGCACGGAAAAGCGCGTGCCCAGCGCCGTGGCCGTGCCCTGCGGCGTTGCCACCAGCAGCGGGCGGTAGGTGGACGTCGCTTCATGGGCGCTGGTGACGAGAATGGCGCCCGTGCGCAGCACGATGCGCCTTTCATTGGCGCTGTAGTGCACGTCGATGGCGCTGGCCGTGTCCAGCACCACCTGCGTGCCGTCGGCCAGCACGATGGCGCGCGTCTCGCCCACGGCCGTGCGGTAATCGCTGGCAGCGCGCTGCCACAGGCTGGACTCGTGCGCCAGCAGGGCCGTACCGCCGCCCGCCGCGATCAGGCCCAGCAGCTGCAAGGCGCGCCGGCGGCCGATGGCATGGCGCGGCGCTGGCGCCAGGGCGCCACGCGCCACGTCCCGGGGCAAAGCCTCGAATTGCCGGGCGAAGCGCTGCAGCCGGGCCCAGGCCCGTTCGTGCTCCGGGTGCGCGGCGCGCCAGGCGGCGCAGGCGTCGGCGTCGGCCGCGCTGGCGTCTTCCGCCCACAGTCGCGCCATCCACTCGGCGGCGCGCTGCAGCACGGCGGCGGCGATGGGCGCGCCGTCCAACTGGGGGCTCATGCGAATTGTGCCGCGCAGCAGGCCAGCAAGGCGCGGGCGATGTATTTCTCCACCGAGGAGACGGAAACCTCCAGGCGCGCTGCGATGTCGGCGTAGTTCATGCCCTCCAGTTTGCACAGCAAAAAGGCGTCGCGCACCTTGGCCGGCAGGCTGGCGAGGATGGCGTCGATCTCCATCAGCGCTTCGACGATCAGCGCGCGCATTTCCGGCGTCGGCACGAGCGCTTCCGGTTGCGCGGCGATGGCGTCCGCGTAGGCCGATTCGATATGCCGGCGGCGGAACAGGTCGACCACCAGGCCGTTGGCGATCTGCGCCAGGTGCTGGCGCGATTCCACGGGGGCGGGCGCGCGGCCCCGCGCGAGGATGCGCAGATACGTGTCGTGCGCCAGGTCGGCCGCATCGAAGGCATTGCCCAGCTTGCGGCGCAGCCAGCCCTGCAGCCAGCCGTGGTGGTCGCTGTAGAGGACTTCGATTTGTCGGTGCAGTTCCAGTTCGGGGCCTAGCATGCAACCTTTCCATGCCATGGTCCGCGGGACAGTCTGGCCTTGATGCGATTGAGAATTGTTCGTATTGTAGCCCGATTGCGCGCTCTTGTGACTGGCAAGTGGCGGCCCAGCAACGCTAGCGGGCAGCCATCAAGCTGAAATCAGCTTGATATCGGCAACTCTCTCCACCAGCCACACGCACGCCACCAGCGCGATGGCCAGCGAACCGAGCGTCAGCACTTGCCGGTACAACCATGTCTTGCGCAGCAGCCAGGCGAGGGGCAAGAAGGCGGCGACGATGGCCAGTTGTCCCAGCTCCACGCCCACGTTGAAGCCCAGCAGGCTGGCCAGCAGGGAGCCTTGGGGCAAGCCCAGGTCGCGCAGCACGCTGGCGAAACCGAATCCATGGATCAGGCCAAAGGCGAAGGCCGCCACGGGGCGTTTGCCCCGGAACAGCGGCAGCAGATTGTTCAGCGCGGCCAGGATCACGGAAACGGCGATGGCTGACTCGACCCAGCGCGAGGGCAGGGATACGAGCGACAGGCTGGCCAGGCTCAAGGTGATGGAATGGGCGAGTGTGAACGCCGTGACAACTTTCAGCACATCATAGAAGGCCGCCTTCAAGCCCTGCTGTTGCTCGCGCAAGCCCGGCAGCAGCACGGCTGGCAGCAGCAAGGACAGTAAAAACAGGATGTGGTCGTAGCCGATCCAGATATGCCAGATGCCGTGCTTGACGTAGGCGCCGAACTGGGCCAGGCGGTCGGGCGCGGCAAGTGAAATCGTCTGGCGCGGGCTGTCCGGATCGAAGATGGCCGTTTGCGTGTTGCCATCGCTAGCGAGTTTCAACAGTCCCTTGTGCTGTGGATCGAGGTCGGCGAACAGGGTGTAGCCGATGGTGATACTGGCCGGGGCAGCACCTGGGCAGCTGGCCTGGAAGCGCAGCACGCTGTATGCGCCGTCGGTGTGATGGTCGATCAGCTGCTCGACGGCTTTCAAGGGGCAGACGCCCTGGTCGCTAGCCACTTGCAGGCGCTGCAGCGCGTAGGCGGCAATCGCCTCGTGGCGCGCGCGGATTTCATCCCACGTCAGGGCGCCGTCGCCATTGCCATCGAGGCCGATGGCAAAATCGAGGTCGCGCAGGGCGATATCCCATTGCCCCTCGACTTGCCGGCCGTGCACGCTCAGGCTCAAATAGCTGTCGCTGGGCTTGTGGGCTTGCGCGGGGGACAGCCAGGCGCACAGTAGCAGGATGAAAAGGCAGCGTTTCACAGCACACCTGCTTTCTTTGCTGCACTAAGTTTCTGCCCATCCTGCGGCCCCAGCTGCCTGACGAGGCGCTGCAGTGCCACGTCTTCCACGCCATTGGCCGCGATCCAGGCCAGCACGGCTTGCGCGGCCCCGTAATTGCGCGCGGCCAGGGCCGCTTCCAGCAGGATGCGCATGTCGGGCACTTCTTTCTGGACGGTCCAGTTCTGCTGCGCCAGTTGCAGGGCGGCGGGAATATCCTGTTGCAAAAACAGGGTGTAACGGGCTTGCTCGCGCTGGTGTACGGTGTCGCCCCGTTGCATGGCGGCGTTGAAGCGGGCCGCCAGTTCCGCTTTCGCCGCCCGGTAGCCTGGCTGCTGGCCGGGCAGAGATTGCAGGGCCAGCGCGTAACGCAGCAGCAGGGCGTCGATGCGCTGCTGATCTTTGAGCAATTTGACGACTTCCTGCGGGCGCTGGCGGTCGAGCAGGAAATCCGCATAGGCGCCCAGCAGATAGCTGTCGCGCGGCTGCCGCGCCAGCGCCTGCTGGTAGCGCGCTTCGGCGATGTCGTTCTCTCCGCGCCGCGTGGCCATTTCCGCCAGCAGGGTTGCGGCCCAGCTTTCCAGTTCGGGCGCCGCGCCGGCGCTGCGCCGCAGGGTCAGGTCCAGCAGGCGTTCGCTGCTGGCGGCGCGGCCCGTGACGCTGGCGATATTGGCAAGGCAGGTAACGGTGACCAGCTGTGTTGTCAGGGCGGACAGGCGCGCGCAGCTGGCCGTCGCTTGCGCGTAGTCGCCTTGTACGGTGAGCACGGTGGCGCGCGTCAGCCAGGCCTGGGCGTTTTGCGGCTGCTGCGCGATGACGGCATCGAGGTCTTGCAGGGCGGGGCCGAAATGATGGGTGCTTTGCAAAATGGTGGCGCGTAGCAGCCGCACGGCCACGGGCGCCGCCGTTTGCCGCCACCAGGGCGCCAGTGCAGCTTGCGCATAGCCCAGGTAGCGCGGGTCCGTTTCGCTGCGCGCCAGGGAAATATAGCGCTGCGCCAGGCTGGTGGCCAGGGCCAGGTCTTGCGGCGTCGCATCGAGTTGCTGGCGCAGGCCGCGCAGGGCGAGTTGCGTGGCGTCGGCGCGGCGCGGCAGCTGCTCGACGACGGCGCTGCCATCTTTCGGCGTGTAGGGCGCGGCCCATGCCAGCAAGGGCAGGCAGGCGCACAGCAGGGAAATTAGTGTTTTCATCGTGGACGCCATCGACAGGAATTTGCACAGGCGCCGGAGAGTCGCCTCTCCGGCGCCTGCAGAGGCTTACAGCGGCACCGGCTCCGTATTCTCCGGTGACGTCGCCACGATGGCGTCGATGGCCACGCCATCCTTGTCATCGCTGGTGGTCATAATGACGTTGTTGACGGCCACATAAAACGCATCGAGCAAGACCACGGGTGGCGGCGTGCTGCCGCCATTGTCGCCGCCGTGGCTGCCGCCGCCACCGCAGCCGGCCAGCAAGGCCGTGAGCGCCAGGGCGCCGTATACATAGAGCTTTTTCATCGCGTTCTCCTTGTTAGAGCTGCGGCGAGCCGGCCACGGGTGTTTTCAGGTAAGGGAACCCTGCCGTGAACGCGGTTTCATCGAGGAAGGCGCCGTCCGTGAAGTGCAGGCCGCCGGCGGGTGCGTCGGCCGGGGCGCAGCCGATGTTCAGGGTGCACAGCTTGCCCATGGCCACGCGCAATACCACGTCGACCACGTCATCGCCGGGGCGGCGGCCGTTCGGGAAGCCTGCATTATCGCCGCCGATGACGCCGAGGCGGTTTTGCGCGCCGACATTGGTGGCCGCGATCGAGGTGTTCAGGCGCAGCATTTCAGACGCGACGACCGTTACTGGCTGGTTCACACCCTTGATGCCCGTCAGGAAAGTGGCCACCAGGTCGTTGCGGGGAAAGTTGGTGGGCGCCTTGGCACCTGCCGAGCCGAACAGTACTTCCACCAGTGCCGGCGCCGTCGGGTTGGTAACGTAGTCGGCAAATTGCGCGTCGCCAGAGGGCTTGCTGGCGTTGAAGCGGTCCTTGTCCTTCAGGCCGATGACCAGTTCATTCACCAGCGGCATGCCCAGGCGCGACACTTGCACCCACGCGCCGCCTTCCTTCGACGCCGCGGTGGTGCCCGGCGCCGGGTTCAGCAAACGGCCCTGGCGCAGGCTGGCCGTGGTCCAGCCCCCGATGACGGGGTCGCTGCCAGCCGTCAGGCAGGCGGTCGGCACTTCCATCTCGATGGCCGTGACGTTTTTACGGGCCAGGTCATCCTTGGCAGCGGACTCCGCATTCGCGGCAAATTCCGTGGCGGGCGCCTTGATGTTGATCAAGTCGAACGTTTCGCCCAGATTCACCACGAACGGGTCCTTGCGCTGGCCGACGAACAGGCGCGCCGGCGTGGTGCAGCCGGGGATATTGACCGTATATACGTGCTGTGCGGCATACGCGGCATAGTTGGGAATGGCCTTGTTGCCGATATTGTCGACGGGCTTATCGAAGGTCGTCCCGCCACCGCTGGCGTTGGTGACGGCGCTCCTCGTGCCCGTGCGGCGGTCGCCCCGCACTACCGTCACGCTGTAGGTTTCGCGCACGTTCAGGCCGGCCGGATTGACGGAATCGATGGCGCCGCCGTTGATCACCAGCGGAATCGAGACTTTCTTGCCGCCCACGGTGAACTGGCCATCCTTGATGGTGTTGCTAAAGCGGAACTGGAAGGTGAGGTCTTCCTTGCCGTCGCCATTGTTGTCGATATGAATTTCATACAGGGCGTTGGGATCCATGGCGAAGTAGTTCGGACCACCGTAGGCGTCTTGCAGGGGAACATAGTCGGCCACCAGGGTGGTGTAGGCGCCGCGGCCCGCTTCATAGCTGCGGAACAGATAGAAGTCGGTGGCGTCGACTTTGGGGTTTTGCGTGATAAACGGCGCTTCGCGGTGGCTGGAAGCGTAGGCCGCTGGCGCGATGGCCAGCGCGAGCAGGTTGCCCAGGAGGGCGGCACCCAGTGCGGTTTTCGAGTGTGACAAAGACATTTCGATTCTCCCGATTTTTGTTAGCGTTGACAGACAAGTCCAAGAAACTGCAGGCTGCCTGACTTGTACGAACGGGGGAGAGAACGGATTCAAATCTTTGGCAAGGGCCTCCAGTGCCTTACCAGGCCAGCACTTTGGGGCCGATGGCCGCGCCGATGGCGGTCGGCACCAGCATGCCCAGCACGTACCAGAAGCCGACGAAGCTGGCCGCCAGTTCGGGGCAATGCAGGCAGTACACGAGCGCTGCCATGGAGCCGGCGGCAAAGCCGGCGGCCGCGCCCGCCAGGCGCAGCCGCGTGGGTGCCAGCTGGCGCATCAGCCGCAGCACGGCGGCCAGGATGGGCAGCGAGAGCATGGCGATCAGCAAGGGGCAGCTGCGCCAGGTGGCGCCCCAGAACAGTTCGGCGCGCTGTTCGGGCGGGGCTTCCTGCACGATGATGGCGCCCAGCGCCCACATCAGCAGCAGGGGCATGGCGAGCAGCAGGGGCAGGGCGCGCGTGTTGGCGCCTGGCATGCACAGGCGGCGGCTGACATGCCAGGCCGCCAGGCAGAGGCACACGACAAAGCCCACCTTGATCCAGAAGTCGGGCAGCAGTGCCAGCTGTTCCAGGTTGGGGCGCACGCCCAGCAGCATGGCCATCAAGGCCACGCTGGCCAGCACGCCGGCGCCCACAGTGCCTGCGGCGCGCCAGCGGGCGCCCGGGGGCGGCGCGGCGGACACGTCGGGGCCGCTGGCCAGCATGGCGATCAAGTCATCGGTTTTCATGATGTGCTTCCTTCATCCTTAAATTGGCTGCCAGTGCCTTCAAGCCGCGGTGCACGGCCACCTTGACGCTGGCTTCCGACATCTGCATGGCGGCCGCCGTGTCGCGCACGGACCAGCCGTCGAGCTTGGTATGCACGATGGCGTCGCGCTGCTGCGCCGGCAAGGTAGCCAGCAGCTTGCCCAGGTCGCGGCTGGCCTCGGCCGCCTCGGCATCGGCGCTGGAAAACAGTTCCTGCGCGCTATCTTCTTCGTCATACGGCAAGTGCTGCGCCTCGCGCCGCCCATGCCGCCGCAGCCAGTCGATCAATTTGTAGCGCGCAATCGCATGGATCCACGACGTCAGCGGCACCCCCGTGTCATACGTCAAGCGCTGGTTGTGGATGGCCAGCAAACATTCCTGCACCAGGTCTTCCACCTCGTCCGGCCAGCGCTGCAGGCGGCGCCGCAAAAACGCGCGCAAATGGCTGCTGGTGGCCTGCAAGAAACTGCGATACGCCGCCGCATCGCCATCGAGCCCGCGCAGCATCAAGCCATGCAGCCGCAATTCCGTGCCGTGCAACTGCTCGCTAACGGGTATTCGTTGCATGCAGGCCTTTGGTGACAGGCGTTGAAAAAAATAACTGGAATTATTTGCTGGCGGCTGTAACCAATCCGCAGGGTGCGGCGAATTGACAGGCAAGCACGCTTCTTCATTCAATATACCGGTGAAAGACCATGGACATCAAGCACCACCTGGCAATACTTCTACTCCCCGTCCTTGGCATGAGCGTGGCAGCGGGCCAGCGCTGCGCCGTGCAAAGCGGACCGCGGACGGCGGCGCTGGTGGAGCTGTACAGCAGCGAAGGCTGCTCCAGCTGTCCGCCCGCCGACCAGCGCCTGAACGCCTTGCGCAAGGAAGCGGGGACGGCCAGCCTGATCGTCCCGCTGGCCCTGCACGTCACGTACTGGGACCAGATCGGCTGGACGGACCCGTTGGCCCAGGCGCAATTCGATGCGCGCCAGGCCGAGCTGCTGCGCCACCAGCCGCGCCATGTGGCCTACACGCCCCAATTTTTTGTGGGCGGCACGGAGTTGCGCAGCTGGGATACGCAGCTGCCGGCCGCCATCCGCCGCATCAACGCGACCGCAGCGCCCGTCAACATCAGCCTGTCCGTCACGCCGGGGCCGGGTGGGAAATTATTGCTGGAAGCTAATGCCAACGCACTGGACGCGCAGACGGGCGGCCAGCTTTACCTGGCCATCAGCGAAAGCGCCATCGTCTCGAAAGTGCTGCGCGGCGAAAACCGGGGCGCCACCCTGCATCACGATGCGGCCGTGCGCTTGTGGCTGGGGCCAGTTGCGCTGGCGCAAGGCCGCGCCCAGTTGCGCCGCGAAGTACGCCTGCCCGCCAGCTGGCGCCCCGAGCAGCTGCAGGTGGTTGCCTTCGTGCAGCGGGCCGACAGCAGCGCCATCCTGCAAGCCGTCAGCACGGCGCCATGCGCGAAAGGGGTACTGTGATGCCTAAGCCTGCCGTTTCCAGCGCCGTGATCCACCCCGCCTGGCTGCGCCTGACGCACTGGCTCAACGCCGTGGCCGTGGTCGTGCTGGCCACCAGCGGCTGGCGCATCTACAACGCGGCGCCATTCTTCCCGTTCGAACTGCCGCGTGCGCTGACCCTGGGCGGCTGGCTGGGCGGCGCCCTGCAATGGCATTTCGCCGCCATGTGGCTGCTGGTGGCCAATGGCTTGCTGTATCTGGTAATCAACATCGCCTCGGGCAGGTTGCGGCGCCAGTTCTTTCCCCTGTCGCCGCGCCTGTTGCTGGCCGATTTCATGGCTGCCCTGAAAGGCAAGCTGGCGCATGCGGACCCACGCCACTACAACATGGTGCAGCGCGCCGCCTATCTGTTCGTCATGCTTGACTGCATCGTGCTGGTGCTGTCCGGCCTGGTGCTATGGAAATCCGTGCAGTTTCCCATCCTGCGCGAGCTGATGGGTGGCTACGAGAGCGCACGCCGCGTGCATTTCATCGCCATGGCGCTGCTGGTGGGCTTTGTCGGCGTGCACTTGCTGATGGTGGCGCTGGTGCCGCGCACCTTGGTCGCCATGCTGCGCGGGCGCTAAAGGAGATGAGCATGAAAAAAACCATCATTGTGCAGGAGCAGGGCCAGGCCATGCTGGCCGACGCCTTGCGCCAGATCAAACAGCCGTCGCGCCGCCTGTTCTTGCAGCGCAGTTTGACCCTGGGGGGCTTGTCCCTGCTGACCGGCTGCAACATCAAGGACCCGTCCAGCATCGAGACAGCCCTGACGGCAGTCTCGCGCTTCAACGACCGGGTGCAGGGCTGGCTGTTCGACCCGAACAAACTGGCGCCGACGTATCCCGATTCCATGATCACCCGGCCGTTCCCCTTCAACGCCTATTACGGCGAGGACGAGGTGGAAGAGGTCGACGGTGAGGCCTGGCGCCTGGAATTGAGCGGCTTGATCGCCGACAAGAAGCCCTGGAGCTTGCCGCAGCTGCGCGCCCTGCCGCAGGCAACGCAAGTCACACGCCACATCTGCGTGGAAGGCTGGAGCGCCATCGGCAAGTGGGGCGGCGTGCCGTTTTCGCACTTCCTGAAGCGGGTCGGCGCCGACACGACGGCGAAATACATCGGCTTCCAATGCGCCGACGATTACTTCACCAGCATCGACATGGCCACGGCCCTGCATCCGCAAACCATCATGGCCTTGACGTATGACGGCCAGGAATTGCCGCCCAAGTATGGCTACCCGATGAAATTGCGCATGCCCACGAAGCTGGGCTACAAGAATCCGAAACACATTCAGGCCATTTTTGTCACGAATACCTACCCGGGAGGGTATTGGGAGAATCAGGGATACAACTGGTTTGGCGGTTCCTGAACACTTTTGGCAACACCTGCAGCACCGTAGTCGCTTTCACACCGGGCACTTGCCCATTTAACCTAGAGACAAGGACATATCATGAAAACCTTCATCACCGCCGTCATCGCTTCCGCCATCCTCATGTCGGGCGCTGTGTTTGCCCAGGACGCGATGAAGAAAGACCCGATGGCCAAGGACGCCTCGGCCGATGCCATGCACAAGGATGCGATGGACAAGGACGGCATGAAGAAGCCGATGGCCAAGAAACACATGAAAAAGGATCACATGGCCAAGGATGGCATGGCGAAAGACGGCATGAAGAAGGATGAAATGAAGAAGGACGAGATGAAAAAGGATGCGATGGGCAAGTAAGGCAGGAGCAGTTCGGGGGCGTGGCGACTGCCTGTCACCACGCTGCCGGGTCGATCACGCCGATGGCCATCAGCGCCGGTTTGCAAAATAAATATCCCTGCATCAAGTCGATGCCCATCTCCCTCAAACAATCGCGTTCGGCGGCCGTTTCGATGCCCTCGGCCAGGACCTTAATGTGGAGTTCCTTGCAAATGGCGATGATGCCCCTGACGATGGCCTGCTTGGGTATGCTGGCCTCGATGCCGCGCACCAGTTCCATGTCGATCTTGATGATGTGCGGCTGATACTCCGCCAGCAGGGTCAGTCCCGCGTAGCCGGCGCCGAAATCGTCGATGGCCGTCTGGAAGCCGAAGCGCCGATACTCATGGAAGATGTTCACGAGGTGGGGCCGGTCGCGCACTTCTTCGCCCTCGGTCACTTCGAAAATAATGCGGTGGATGGGGAAATTGCATTCGCGCGCCGCGGCAAGAGTAGCCTGGATGCAAGCCTCGGGGCGATACACGGCATTCGGCAGAAAATTGATGGACAGATATTCCTGGATGCCCAGGCGGGCCGCGCCCTCGATGGCGCGCACGCGGCACGCTTGATCGAACACATAGCGGTTTTCGTCAGTGACCTGGGACAAGATCGAGTAAGCCGATTCGCCGTTGGGGCCGCGCACCAGGGCTTCATGGCCAAAGATCGAGCGCGTGGACAGCTCGACGATCGGTTGATAGGCAAAGGTGAAGTCGAAGTCCAGTGGCTCGGTGTCCCGGCACTGGCTGCAGCCTGCTTTTTTCCCGGCTTGGCCCGATGTATCGCTGGATGACGTCATGGTCGCGCTGGCCTCTGATAAAGAATGTACAAATTTCACACCGCCGTTATACCACGGCCCTGCGCCAGTGGCGCTATATTTATGGCCCAAAAAGATAGACGGAGGACTATGGCTGGGTCAAAAAGGAACAAGCGAGGCGACCAAGATGTCAGTTTGCAATTTGTAGTAAGCTGGTCGCCTCCTGATTTCCTGCATGCACAGTCATGACCGAACCGTCCGCCGCCGCGCTGTCCCCCGAAGCAAATCCCTCCGACAAATCGATCCGCCGCCGCTCGCTGTTCGCCGCCTGCAGCGCGCATGCCGTGCATGATGGATTGACGGACGTGATCTATGTGCTTCTGCCCATCTGGCAGGCGCAGTTTGCCATCAGCTACGCCATGGTAGGCCTCTTGCGTGGCTCGTACTCGGGCATGATGGCCGGTTTCCAGTTGCTGGCCAGCCGCCTGGCCAGGCGCTGGGGACGCGAACGCCTGCTGGTGGGCGGCACGGCACTGGCCGGGGTCGCCTACCTGATCGCCGGGCAGGCGGGCGGCCTGGCCGTGCTGCTGTTCGCCTTGCTGCTGGGCGGCCTGGGCGCCAGCACCCAGCATCCGCTGGCCTCGTCCATCGTCACCGACACGCATGAGGCGGGCGGCGGCGTCAAGGAGGCGCTGTCGCACTACAACTTTGCCGGCGACATCGGCAAGACCCTGATTCCCGCGCTGGTGGGCTTGCTGTTGCTGGTGTGCAGCTGGCAAGCCAGCGTCTCGCTGCTGGGACTGCTGGGCCTGGCGGCGGCCGGTTTGCTGTGGTGGCTATTGCCGAAGCCGGGCGAGTTGCAGGCGGGCGCGAAGAAGGCGGGCAAGAGCATCGTGGGCAGCGGCTCGAAGGCGAGCTTTCGCGCGCTGCTGGCCACGGGCACCCTGGACAGCGCCGTGCGCATGGGTTTCCTCACCTTCTTGCCATTCTTGCTGAAAAGCAAGGGTGCGGGCACGGCCGGCATCGGCGTGGCGCTATCGCTGCTGTTCGTGGGCGGCGCCTTCGGCAAGCTGCTGTGCGGCTATCTGGGCGCGCGCATCGGCATGATGAAGACCGTGTGGCTGACGGAATCGATGACGTCCGTGCTCATCGTCGCGGCCCTGTGGCTGCCGCTGGCCGGTGTCATGGCCATGCTGCCCTTGCTGGGCTTGGCGCTGAACGGCACTTCATCCGTGCTGTACGGCGTGGTGCCGGAACTGGCCGAGCCTGGCAAGCGCGAGCACGCGTTCGCCCTGTTCTACACGGGCAGCATCGGTGGCGGGGCCCTGTCGCCCGTGCTGTTCGGCGCGCTGGGCGACCATACCAGCGTGAACACAGCCTTGCTGGCGTTGGCGGGCGTCTTGCTGCTGACCTTGCCGCTGGCGTGGAAAGTACAGCGGGGACTGGGGCACGGTGGCGCCACATGACACGGACCAGCCATGCAGTCACGCCCCGCAAGCCTCTGCCATTGCCACGCGACAAACACGATACGCAGAATGCGCAAGCCCTCATCGCCTTGAGCTGGGAGGAACTGCATCCGGCCATGCCGCAGATACTCGCGTGGATTCAAGATGTCAATTGGCCCGTGGCCGGCGTGCTTCTGCCGTATCTGGCCGGTATCGGTGCGCGCCTTGCCCCCTATATAAAAACGGTGCTGGACAGTAATGACGGACAGTGGAAGTATTTTGTTTTGCAAGGCATCGTTCGCCATTCATCGGAAGTAGCATTCGAATTAGGCGGGGAATTGAACCGATTGGCCTATGCGCCAACAATTGAAGAACTGGAAGAAGGCGTGGCCGAGGTGGCCCGCGCAATTCTGGCATGCCAGACAATCACTGTGCGCGATCAATAATCAGGGTCATTATTGGAGTGCATCAGTATTGCGTGTGCGTGCGTGTGGCCATTCCTGCAATAGATAGGGGACAATCCGGTCCGAATATATATCGACATCCGGGTTTTGAAAACTCTCTATCATTTAACAGGAAGATTACATGGGCCATTTTAGTATCCCGCAAACCAATAAAGCACTCGCAGTGTATTTACATGGCAAGACAGCGCCTAGGCTCTTTGCGGTATTTGCGGCCATATTGGCGGTAGTGGCGGGTTTTGTGCTGTATCTGAGCACGATCCTGCCGCAGAAAACGCTGACGGAATCTTCGGCCCTGGCGCTGCGTAATGGCGCCAAGCTGGGAACGCACAGCAATCTAACTATTCTTTATGGCACGGCGGCTTTTCTATTGCTGATTGCAATGCTGGTGCTGGTCATGCGCGCGGTCATGCTCAAACGGCGCAAGAGCCGTTTTGAATTGCATGAAGACGGCGTGGTGCACGAATTGGACGGCATACGCAGCTACGCAGCCTTTGCCGATATCGAAGATCTGTATCTATTCGCCGGCGGCTCCACCGCAATGACCGGCATGATCAATAACTTAGCCTATCGCACGGGCGCCGACCAGCCCTGGATATGGGCTACCGGAGAACTCAAGCGCTTTGATGATTTCATGGACGCATTTCGTTCCCGCTACCTCGAATACCGCATACCCGTCTTAAAGCAAAAGCTGGCAGACGGTGAGCGCGTGAATTTCCGCTACATTAGTAGTGGCGACGTGTACAAGAAACGCTTGCTCGGTAATTTCCTCAATTTCAAGACACAGGAATTGGCATTGTCAGCGCAGGGCTTGCATGTGGATGGCGTCACCTTTCCTGGCAGCAGCCTGAAATGCATGAATCTGAGTGACTGGACCGAGAAAGTAACGATCAAGGATGCGGCGGGCACCACGGTGTTTTCGTGCATTGGCACGGGTATCCTGAGTTTCGATCTGTTCGTCAATATGATAGACGACGAGATTAATCAGGCCGGGTAAAAATCCGGCGAAAAATATGCCTCCCTATACTGGGAGGCTTGCGACCGGGCTATCCCGGTCGGCTGTCCACTTCAGATAAAAATGACAATACATTTACTGTCGAATGACGAATATCAAAAAACGTTTCATGCGCCTGTGGCATGACTTGCCCGGCAGCACTCCCATCGTCTACACTCGCCGCATGAAAAATTTTGAAAAGCGGCGCGACCGCTATGACTTGTTCCGGGCGTTTGACAATCCCCTCGTCAACATCAACTTTCAGCTCGACGTGCCGGATTTCCGGCCCTGGTGCAAGGAACGGAAAATCCCCGTGTTCCACTTCTTCCTGTTTTGCCTGCTCAATACGGTCAGGGAAATCGACAATTTCATGTACCGCATCTACCAGGGCGAAGTGATCAGGATCGACGATTTTCCCGCCTCGTACACCGTCATCAACGGCGACGACAACCTCAATTACACGCGTTTCACGATGACGGACCAGCTCGATGTATTCATCGCGCGCAGCCTGGAAGCCAAGCGCCTCGCCGAAGCGAGCTCCGCGCTGATCAACACGGGCGAGGGCGAAAGCGAGCGCGAGCAGCGCAACAATATTTTCATCACCTGCCTGCCGTGGCTGGACCTGGCGGCCATCGAGCACCCGATCTACCGCCACCGCGACGCCGATATCCCGACCTTTACGTGGGGCAAGTTCGGCCCCGCGCAGGAGGATGGCCGCATGCGGCTGCCATTTTCCGCGCAGGCTCATCATGGTTTTGTCGACGGCTACCATGTGCAGAAACTGGCGCAGGCGCTGGACAAGCGCATCGCCGCCATCATTGCCTAGTTCGACAGATAGTCGCTGGGCGCCTGCCCCAGCACGCGGCGGAAGGCGGCCGTGAAGGCGCTGGGGCTGGCATAACCGAGATCGAGCGCGATGCGGGTGATGGCTTGTCCTTCGGCCAGGCGCGTGATGGCTGCCAGCAGGCACGCTTGCTGGCGCCATTGGGCAAAGGCCAGCCCCGTCTGGGCGCGGAATTGCCGTGTAAAGGTGCGCCGGCTCATGCCGGCCTGCGCCGCCATCGCATCCAGGCTGCTGTCCAGGCTGGGCTGGCGCAGCATGTCCATGCACAGCCGCGCCAGCCGGGGTTCCTGCGGCAGGGGCGCGCTTAGCGGCAGGGGCCTGGCAGCGGCAATCTCATCGAGCAGCAAGGCCATCAATCGTCCGGCGCGCGACGCTTCCGTAGTCTACAAGGCATCCACGGTCACGGCCTCGGCAAGCAACTGGCGCAGCAGCGGCGAGGCGTCCAGTACCTGGCAGTGTGACGGCAAGCTCATCCCGGCGATGGCGGGTGTCTCGATAAACACGTTGTGCATGGTCACGGCGCCATGCATGCGCATGCCGTGGGATAGCCGGGCCGGCACCCAGCAGGCGCGCTGCGGCGGCACCAGCCAGTTGCCTTGCGGCGTGTGCACGCTGATGACCCCGCGCGCCGCATAGGCGAACTGGCCCCGCGCATGACTATGGCTGGGAAAGACGGCATCGGCGGCATGGTCGCGCGCCGTGGCGATCAATGGGCGCGGTACTTCCGTATAAAAATCATCCATGGCCCGTACTCTACAGTATTTGACCTGCCATCGAAGGCGGGCCGCCTGATCTCCCCTTACCATCCACTCTTTTTCAGGAGTGTGTATGCACAATACCTATCATCGCGTGGGCCATGGTCCCCACGCCGTCATCGTCCTGCACGGCTGGTTTGGCGATGCGCAGGCGTTCGCGCCGATGGAAGCGGCCCTCGATGGCGGCGCTTTCAGCTATGTCTTCATGGACAATCGAGGCTATGGCGGCATGCGCGGCGCGGCGGGTGAATATTCGATGGAAGAGGTCGCTCGCGACGCGCTGGCGCTGGCCGATGCGCTGGGCTTTGCAACGTTCAGCGTGGTGGGACACTCCATGGGCGGCATGGCATTGGAGCGGCTGGCCTTGCTGGCGCCCATGCGCCTGCGCAAACTGGTGGCCGTGGCGCCCGTGCCTTGTTGTGGCGTGGCGCTTGATGCGCCGGCGCGCGCGCTATTTCTCGACGCCAGCGGCAAGCAGCAAGCGCGGCGCGCCATCATAGACCGCAGCACGGATGGGCGCTTGCCGGCCACCTGGCTGGACTGGAAGGCGCAATACTCGTGGGAAACGTCGGATCCAGCGGCGTTTGCCGCCTATTTCCTGGCGTGGAGCGAGACGGATTTCAGCGAGGAAATCAAGGCGGCGCGTGTGGCACTGCCCTTGCTGGCGCTGGTGGGGGAGCACGATCCCCGTTTCGATGCGGCCCTGATGCGCCGCACGTATCTGGCGTGGTACCCGCAAGCCCGGCTGGAAGTGCTGGGCAATGCGGGACACTATCCGATGAATGAAACGCCACTGGCCCTGGCGGCCAGCATCGAGGCGTTTTTACTGCAGTAGTAATGACCAGTAATTACGCTGCCTTGCTGCGCAGGCGCAGCAAGCTCAGGCCCAGCAAGACGAAGGCGCCGCCCGTGATGCGATTGAACAGCTTGGCGCGGCCCGGCGTGGCCAGTTGGGTTTTCAGCAGGCGCGCCAGGTTGGCGTAGAACAAGTGGGCCAGCATGGCGCAGGCGACAAACGAGGTCGTCAGCACGGTGAACTGGATGGCGACGGGTTCGCCTGGCGTGATGAATTGCGGGAACAGGGCCGAGAAGAACAGGATGGCTTTCGGATTGGTCAGCGCCACCGTCAAGCCCTGGCGGAAGAGTTTCCAGAACGAATTAGGATTCGCCGCGCCAGCCACCACGGGGGCATCGGCCACGACGCTGGTCTTGCTGCGCCATTGCTTGATGCCCAGGTACACCAGATACAGGGCGCCAGCCAGTTTCAACAGCATGAAGGCCGTGGCCGAGGTGGCCAGCACGACGCCCATACCGGCCATGGCCACGCCGGAAATGATGAACAAACCAAAGCCGTTGCCCATGCTGCTGATCATCGCGCGGCGCGGGCCGACGGCGATGGCATTCGAGATGGCCAGCAAGACGGCCGGGCCGGGAGAAAACGTGACGAGCAGGGCGACGCTGCAGAAAAGCAGCCAGTTCGAGAGGTGCATGGATGTTCCTGGGTGGGGCCGAAGCCGGATTGAGAGTAAAAACACCCATATTGTACGAAGTTTTCGACTCCCGCGTCGGCAACCCGGCCCGACACTGGCCAGTTTCATGCAAACAGGCTGGCGAGCACATGGTTGATGGCGGCGCCACCGGCGATCAGCCAGCAGAACAGCAGGCCGGCCAGCAGCAGGGGCTTGATGCCGGCGCGGCGGATGGCCGACATGTGCGTCGTCAAACCCAGGGCCGCCATGGCCATGGCCAGCAAGGTCGTGTCGAGCTCGGTGATGGTGGCCACGGTGCTTGCTGGCAGCAGGCCCAGCGAATTGAAGGCGACTACGCCGATAAAGATGAAGGCGAACCAAGGAATGGCCAGCTTGGCTGCCTTGTCGTGGCCGCTGTTACCGGCCTTGGCCTTGCCGCGCGCCAGCACCGCCGACAGGATGACGAGGAAGGGCGCCAGCATCATCACGCGTACCATCTTGGCGATCACCGCCGCATTCGCCGCTTCCTGCCCGATCGACTTGCCGGCCGCCACCACTTGCGCCACTTCATGCACGGTCGAGCCGATATACACGCCGAAGGCGGCAGGCGTGGCGCCCAGCACCTGCCAGCCCAGGTTCAACTGGTACAGCAAGGGATACAGAAAGATGGCGATGGTGCCGAACACCACGACGGTGGAGACGGCGACAGTGACATCTTCGCTGCGCCCCTTGACGACGGGTTCCGTCGCCATCACGGCCGCCGCGCCGCAGATGGAACTGCCCGCGCCGATCAGAATGGCGCTGTTGCGTTCCAGCTTGAACACTTTGGTGCCGAGGAACATGGCCAGCCCAAACGTGGACGCCAGCACCAAAGCGTCGATGGCGATGCCGGCCAGGCCCACTTGGCCGATATCCTGGAATGTCAGGCGGAAGCCATACAGGATGATGCCAAGACGCAATAACGTCTGCTTGGAAAAGGCCACGCCCGCGCCGCAGGTGGGCGCCAGGCGGCCATACACGCTGTTGCCCAGCACAATGCCCAGCATGATGGCCAGGGTCAGGGCGCTCATGCCGTGGCTTTGCATCCATTCCAGCTTGCCCAGCGCGATGGCGCCATAGGCGATCGCACCGCTCAGCAGCAGGCCAGGCAGAAGGCGGCCATAGCGGTCGCTGAAACTTGTTGTGTTGCTTGTTGAGAGGGATGACATGCCGTACTCCATGGTTACTGGTTCGTATGGCATGACTGTACAGTTCGCCGATTAAATGGTAAAACGGATTGTTTTTGTATGTTTAACCTGAAAAATAGGTAAACAAAATGGCTTTGACCTTGCGGCAATTGCAGATTTTTCTGGCCGTGGCGGACACGGGCAGCACCAGCGCGGCGGCCGAACACATTGCGCTGTCGCAATCGGCCACCAGCGCTTCCCTGAATGAACTGGAAACCTTGCTGGGTGCACAACTGTTCGACCGGGTAGGCAAGCGATTGCTGCTCAACGACAATGGCCGCTTGCTGTTGCCGCAGGCGCGGCAGATGCGCGACGGCGCTGCCAGCATCGAACGCCAGTTCGCGGGCGCCGACCCGTCCGTGCCCGTCAGCCTGCAAATCGGCGCCAGCACCACCATCGGCATCTATCTGTTGCCGCAGATCTTGGCCCAGGCGGCGCAGCAGTACGGGCGCAGCATCCCCCAGGTGACCATCGCCAACACGGCCGACATCGCCGCCGCCGTGGCGGAGTTTCGTGTCGATATCGGCCTGATCGAAGGGCCGTGCCACGAAGCGGGCTTGCTGGTGGAACCATGGCTGACGGACCAGATGCTGATCGTGGCCGCGCCCACGCATCCGCTGGCGCAGCTGCGCCATTTGCTCAGCTTTGCGGAATTGAACCAGGCGGGCTGGCTGCTGCGCGAAGCAGGCTCAGGCACGCGCGAAGCCGTGGAGCAGGCGCTGGTGCCGTATTTGCATTATCTGCGCCCTGCGGGCGAGTTCAGCAATTCGGAAGCGATCAAGTATGGCGCCGCGGCGGGGCTGGGCATCGCCTGCCTGTCCCGCGTGGTGGTGGCCGATCTGCTGGCCAGCGGGCAACTGGTGGAACTGGAGACCATGCTGCCGCCATTGGAGCGCAACTTTTACCTGATACGCCAGTCTAAAAAATACTCTCGCCCCGTTTGACGGGTTTTCTGGAACTGTGCCGCCACGCTACACGCATGGCGGGGTAGATACGCGCGGCTTTATTTCGGCCGCGGAGCTTGTAATGCCGCATCGGGCGGCGCCAGCGTGCCTGCGCGCAGCCGTTGGACGGCTTCGGCCACGGCGCGCGCCACGTTGCGCACTTCTTCCTGCATATTGGTATCGCGGTCCAAGGTCTCATGGCTTTGCGCATAGCTGTCGTAATAGCCGATGTAGCGGTCCAGCCGTGATTTCGCGCCCGCATCGACCAGGCCCATCCAGTCCAGCCAGTCCGACAGGCCACGCCGTACCCCTTCGATGCCGGCCACGTCGCCGTGCACGACCAGGCCATACGCGCGCCCGGCCAGGTGTTTCGGGTAATTCCAGCCTTGCAATTCCAGGGCTTTCGCTTCCACGGCTTTCTTGCCGTGCGTGGACGTGGGGTCCGGGTTGCCGCCGTCAGCGCAGACGAGCCGGTCTATCATCAGTTTCAGCACGCTGGGCGTCTGATACCAGTACACGGGCGTGAGGATAATGACGGCGTGCGCGGCCGTCCAGCGCTCGTAAATGTCCGCCATCCAGTCATTCGTTTGGCGTTCGCCATGGTTCGGGTAGCAGCTGCACGGCCAGTGGCACAGGGGCATGGCCGTTGAAACGCAGCCCTTGCATGGATGAATGTGCAAGTCATACGCGGACGTCAGCAAGCTCAGGTCCAGCACGTCCGCTTCGATGTGCTCTGCCTGCAGCACTTCTTTCGCCCATTGCGTCATGCGCCAGGTCTTTGAGATCTCTCCTGGGCAAGAACCGTCGTTGCGCGCCGCGCCGCAGATCAGCAGCACGCGCGACGGCGTGGCCGGATCTTTCTGACGCGCCTCTGCGGCCAGCAGGCGGTCGCGCGTGGCGATCCACTCTACGGATAAATCGTAGTCGGGGTCGATAAAACCCGATCCCGCCTTCTGCGTGACAGGCGCCTTGCGGCCATCCTGGTAATTCTTCCACGCCACTTCTTCCACCTGCACCAGGGCGCCGCGCACGGTGTCGAACGTAGGGTCGGCAAACGAACGGATGAATTGCAGATGAAATTCGACCCTGCCCAGCGGCGCGGGCGCCTGGCCCTGGCGCGGCTGGGGAGTGAGGGGAGTGGCGGACATGGCTTCTCCTTGAAGTGGTGGCGCCATGGTGCCTGGAGTCCGGGTGTGGGTCTGTGCGCTGAGCAACTCTGCGACGATTGCTTGCCAAATTCCTGCTGGTGGGATAAATTCCCATATATGGGAAATAAAGAATTGACTGATAACGATACGGAACAGCGCCTGGCGGCGCGTTTAAAGCAGTTGCGCGTGGAGCGGGGCTGGTCGCTGGATCAGCTGGCCAGTGCCAGCCAGGTCAGCCGCGCCACCCTGTCGCGCCTGGAAAACGGCGAAGTCAGCCCGACCACGGTCGTGCTGGGCAAGCTGTGCGCCGCGTATGGCCTGGCCATGTCGCGCCTGCTGCGCATGGTCGAGGACGATTTCCCACCCCTGCTGCTGCGGGCCCAGCAAAGCGTGTGGACGGACCCAACTGCCGGTTTTATCCGCCGTTCCGTCTCGCCCCCTTCGCGCGCCTTGGCGGGTGAAGCGCTCGAATGCGAGCTGGGCGCGGGCGTGACGATCGCCTACGCTGCCTCGCCGCGGCCCGGCATGGAACACCATCTGTTGCTGCAGGAAGGCAAGCTGAACGTGACCGTCGACGGTCGTTCGCACGACTTGCAAGCCGGCGACTGCCTGCGCTACCAGCTACACGGCGCCAGCGCGTTTACGACGCCGCCAGACAGCGGTGTCCGCTATTTTCTCTTTCTTGTCTGAGGTCACCATGTCCGCATCGCTACGCCACTTTTCGTCCACCGATATTCTCGAACGCTTGCCGGAACTGGGCGCCTTGCTGCAAGACTGCGTGCACGACGGCGCCAGCATCGGTTTTATCTTGCCGTTCGACACGGCGGCCAGCCAGGCGTTCTGGGTGGATAACGTGTTGCCGGCCGTCACGCGCGGCGTGCGCCTGCTGCTGGTAGCCGAGGTGGACGGGAAGGTGGCCGGTGCCGTGCAGCTGGACTGGGACACCAATCCCAACCAGGCGCACCGGGCCGAAGTGCGCAAGCTGCTGGTCGCGCCCGCTTTCCGCCGGCGCGGCCTTGCGCGCCAGCTGATGCAGGCGCTGGAAGAACAGGCGCGCCTCTTGCCGCGCAGCCTGCTGACCCTGGATACGCGCAGCAGCGACCATGCCGAACCGTTGTATTTGTCGCTCGGCTACGTGGTGGCGGGCAGCATCCCCGGCTATGCGCTGGCGCCGGCCGGCGACCGGCTGGACGCCACCACCATCATGTACAGGCAGCTATAGCGACTCTATGGCGGGGGAACTCAGGCTTTCAGTCGCGTTCTAACGCTTGCGGCGGGCAGGGTTGTCGGCGCGGTGACGATGTGCGGGGCGTGTGCGGCCACCAGGCTGATGCCGTGCGGCGCCTGGGCAGGTGCCTGGTCACGGCTCAGCTTGAAGATGTCGACCGTGCCCGACAGTCGCGTGGCGCGCTGCTGCATGCCGGCCGCCGCCGTCGATGCCTGCTCCACCAGGGCCGCGTTTTGCTGCGTGACCTGTTCCATCTGCACGATGGCGGCATTGACTTGTTCGATGCCGGACAATTGCTCGCCGCTGGCCATGCTGATTTCGCCCATGATGCCCGTTACGCGGTGCACGCTGGCCACAATCTCGCGCATGGTGGCGCCGGCAGTGTCGACCAGGCGCGCGCCTGCGTCGACACGCTCCACGGAGTCGCCGATCAATTGCTTGATTTCCTTCGCCGCACCGGCTGAGCGTTGTGCCAGGGTACGGACTTCAGCGGCCACGACGGCAAAACCGCGCCCTTGTTCGCCGGCCCGTGCCGCTTCCACGGCCGCGTTCAAGGCCAGGATATTCGTCTGGAAGGCGATGGCGTCGATGGCGCCGATGATGTCAACGATTTTTTTCGACGAAGCGTTGATCGAGCTCATGGTGTCGACCACTTGCGCCACCACCGTGCCCCCTTTGCCGGCCACTGCGGCGGCAGATTGCGCCAACTGATTGGCTTGCCGTGCGTTATCGGCATTTTGCTTGACGGTGCCAGTCAGCTCTTCCATCGAGGCGGCCGTGCGCTCCAGCGAGCTGGCTTGCGCCTGCGTGCGCTGCGACAAGTCCTGGTTGCCAGCCGCAATCTCGATTGACGCGCCCGCGATGTCGTGTGTGCCGCCGCGCACCTCGCCCACGATATTGATCAAGCTGGCATTCATGTCTTTCAGGGCCTGTAGCAATTGCCCCACTTCATCACGAGAATCGACGTGAATATGCTCGCTCAAGTCGCCACCAGCCACCTTGCGCGCCACTTTGACGGCATGCCGCAAAGGTCGCACGATGCCGCTGCTGATGAACCAGGCCGTCGCCAGGCTCAACACGCCTCCGACCAGGCCCAGCGCAATGATCAGCACGCTGGTATCGTGCGCGCGGGCCATGGCCGCCTCGGCCGCCGTACGCATCTGCGCCGATTGTGTGGCGATCTGCTGGTCGAGCTCGAGCTGGGCAGGCTGTTCTTGCGTGGTGTTGCGTGTAGCCTGCAATTGCGCGATGCGCGCATAGCGCTGGTTCACGCTGCTGTCGATTTCCCCGCTCACGGTCGATAACTGCCACGTGCCGATGACCACCACCACGGCCAGTAAAAGCGAAGTGAGCAAAAAGCCTGTGGTCAGGCGTACACCGATACGTATGTTTGAAATATTCATGTCCCCTCAGCTGTTGTCCCATGGTGGCCGTTTTCCATGCCTGCGGCATGGCGCGGCGCCTGTCCCCTGAAGTTGCCGGGGTGAAATGAGTGTAGCAGCGCGGTACTAAGTAATCTATAAATATTTCCATATTGGAATTAGTCACTGCTTGTTTGGCAACAGCAGCAACTTCCATAGAAATGCATCGCCTCTTTGCCTGGCGCCTGGCTTGTTGCCAGATAAAATCACCCGCCTGATTACAGACTCGTCCTACCTCGCTCCCGGGCATTATCCGACTGGCGTATACCGGTGCTGCGCCTACACTGTTTATTGCACAGACCCGAAGGCGGGTCCTTTCTACTTACAGGAGGCTGATATGGCGAATATCCAGGCAGGATCGGACGGTGCGGCAAACGAGGAAATGACGGCCAAGCGCTTGAACGTGGTCGACTGGATCTCCATGATCCTGCTGATCGTGGGTGGCTTGAACTGGGCGCTGGTGGGCTTGTTTGATATTGATATCGTGGCCCGCATCCTCGGCGCCATGTCGACGGCGTCGCGCGGCGTGTACGTGCTGGTGGGGCTGGCGGCGCTGTATTCCATCTATCTGTGCGTGCGCAAGCTGCCAGCCAAGCCCTAAGGGAAGCATATGCCTGTCGGTGCCAATACCCGGCGCGAACGCGAATTCAAGAAGCTGGAACGGGATTTCAGGCAGGAAGGACGCTACCCGGGCCGTGAGGAAGAAGTCGCGGCCCGCATCGTGAACAAGCAAAGGGCGCAGGCGGGTGAAATCCGGGCGGCGCAGCAGCGGAAAAGTGCCGGCAGCCTGGCCTCGAGTGCACTAGCGTCAGATTTGCCCATCGCCGGCTACCAGCATTTGACGGTGGCGCAGATCCGCGACAAGCTGGGCGGCCTGTCTGTTGCACAGCGCCAGCGCCTGCGCGACTATGAAGCGGCGCACAAGAAGCGCAAGGGCGTGCTGCAAGCGCTGGAGGTTTGATCTGGTGTCATGGACTTGAGGCGCTTTGCCTAGCTGCATGCCTGATGACGTGTGAAGGGCGGCCAGTGCACGGCCAGCTTCCTTGCCAGCAGGAGCGTGGGTGCATGCCTTGTTGGTGCAGACCTTATTCCTGCGCTAAGTGGCGGTGCTTATTGCGTGCGCAGGTAGGCCAGCAAATCGGCCACTTGCTGCGCATTGCCGATGCCCCAGAAGCGCATGTTATTGCCGGGAATGAAATCGCTCGGTGCTTTCAGGAAGCCGGCCAGGTTTTGCTCGGTCCAGACGATATTCGCGTTTTTCATGGCCGCCGAGTATTTATAGTCGGTGGTGGCACCGGCCTTGCGGCCGATCACGCCCGTCAGCTTGGGGCCAAAGCCGCCGCGCGCCGATGGCCCCACCTGGTGGCAGGAGGCGCACTTGCGAAACGCGGCTTTGCCCGCTTCGGCATTTCCCGTGAGGACGGCAGGAGCGGCTGCCTGTGCGGCGGCTACCGACGCCAGCAGCAAGGCTGCAACGGCAAGAGTAGGGGACCAGAGAAAAAGAAATGGGTATGTCATCGGTGAGGCGGAAGTGCGCGATATGGCAAGGGATGGCGCATTTTACAGGCCGGCATCAAAAACTGCCCGCCAGCTGCGCAGCCATGCCAGGCAGCGCGGCAGGAAGCGGCAGAGGATGGAATGAATACCGCTAGCGCTTGCCGCCCTGTGCGCCGAGTGCCGCCATGGCCGACGCGAACACGATGCAGGCGATGGCCAGCCACTGGGTCAGGCTCAGCAGTTCTCCCAGCACGGCCATGGCGGCCAGCGCGCTGACGGCTGGCGCCGCGCTGCTGAACATGCCGAACACGCCTTGCGGCAAGCGGCGCAGGGCAAAAATTTCCAGCGAATACGGCAGGGCGCTGGACAGCATGGCAATGGCCAGGCCCATCAAGGCAATAGATGGCGCCAGCAAGGCCGTGCCCGAATACGCGACGCCGATGGGCACCGTCACCATGGCCGCCACCGTCATGCCCCAAGCCACGGCTTGCCCGCCTTGCAAGGTCGAGGCGCGCTTGCCGAAGATGATATACAGCGCCCAGCACAGCGCCGCCCCCAGCGCATACGCCACGCCGACGGGGTCCAGGCTGCCGGGGCTGCCTTGCAAGGGCAGCAGTAAATATAACCCGAACACGGCGCAGGCTACCGCCAGCAAATCGCGGGGCCGGCGCGATGACAGCATGGCCACGGCCAACGGCCCCGTCACCTCGATGGCCACGGCGATGCCAATCGGTATCAGCGCAAACGCCCGGTAAATCAGCAAGTTCATCAGCCCCAGTACGGAACCGTAGACCAGCAAGTTCAGCACATCCTTGCGCGTCAGGCGATAGCGCCACGGCCGGAAGATCGCCAGCAGGATCAGCGCCGAAAACCCCACGCGATATGCCGTAATCCCTTCGACCCCGATGACAGGAAACAGATTCTTCGCAATCGCCGCCCCCAGATTGACGGAAATCTGCCCTCCCAGTACGGCCAGGGATGGGAGCAGGATGCTGTCGGGGGAGGGAAGAGGTCGAGGCGGGGGAGGTCATGGGACGCCATTTTAATATGCCTGAAGCTGCCAGTCGCTGGCAGATTGGTAAGCTGGGGAGATTTAACTGGGCAGTTGCTGACATGACTGGTGCATCGCGGCTACTTTTTCGACATCATGTTGCGAAATACGCTACAGTTGTAGAATCGTTTGCTTAGTGGTCAGAAGCCGCAGTTCCTAATCGAACAGCCTTTACCATTGTGAGTCTTAACACTTTCGGGAGCCACCATGCAAATGGTCCGAGTAAATTCCAGTGCCATTGTTGTGATTGGTTACGACGAGCAAACAGCTCGCATGCGTATCTAATTCCAGCAAGGGCATAGTTATGATTTTTGCCGAGTACCTTTAAATGTGCACGCTGCGTTCATGCGTACCTACTCCAAGGGTACTTACTACAATGAGCACATCAAAAACTGCTACCAATTCTAATCGGTATTTTGCCAAAAAGAGTCAGCAATCGGCCAAAAGCCGACATTCAAATGCTTGTGCGGTTTTTTATTTTTATTTTAGCTGTATCGACATTCAGAAAAATTGGAATTTCACATGAAAGGAACCATTCAATGGATTTCCGTGTAATCGCAAAATCCTATAATTCCTACGGCGGTCACACAACGTTGTCTCCGATTGGAGATTTTCTTCTGGCGGGAGGTGGCAGTTTTGGAGACGCGATTAAGGAAATTTCAATCACGCTTCACTTTAGGGACTCTGGCCCGGCAAAGAAGACGTTGGAATCTCTCTTGGAAACGCACAACAATTTCCGGTTAACGCTACCTAAGGTCACTTATCGAAGAGCAAAGAGCAAGGTCGAGATCGTTATCGCTAGCGAATTGATGGAAGGTCGGGACTGGACGCATTCTTCAACATTGTCTTTGCCACTTTTTAAAGCAGGTGTTGATGAAGTCATAAATGCATTAGGACTATTGAGAACACGACTGAAGCGCACCGATGATTTTAACTTGGAGAAATTTCTAGACCACTGTGAAGCTGCCAAGAAAAGCGTCCCGAATTCGGAGAAAGCTCTTCAAATCCTTGCATCTGAGCTGAAGGCAGCAGCACAAGCCAAGCATGATGGAATATCACCTTGGGAGAAGTTGGGAATTGATTGGGAGGACTTTCATCCCAAAGCACGCGAAATTTTAGATGATCCATTTTTTTGGAACTGCACGGATGATTTCTCGCCGAACGGCAATGATACTGGAGCTAATCTTCTGGAGAGCTATCGCGATTGGCACAAGACTCACAAGGACGTAATGCCAATTCGATTCCTTGAGAAACTTGCAAAGCAGTGGGGATACTCCGACATAGACGCCATGGACGATGATGTTCGCTGCGAAGCGTCGATTGCTCTCGCATTTGCGGATATAAAGTTAAGAGCGGCATGCGACCAACAGGCGCGACAACTGGCATTAGACTCTATTGGGCAGCAAAGAACTCAGGCGCTGGCCGATGGGGACTGGTCTCATCGCGAAGAAAAGCTAAATGCTTTAAATCAGATCGAAGCAAAGTTGAAGCAAATGGATGACACCATGATGCATTTGCGCGCTGAAGGGCACCTATAACTTTGACGTTCAAATTAACTTCGAGCGGCAGCAATGGGGTGGCACCTGCCAACGACGGCACCCGGCTAGAAGCGGACGTAACGTTTCCTTCGACAAACCACATTCCTAACGTATGAGTTATTCAATTCAAGCCATTATCGCTAAGCAAGGGACTTTTGCTAAGGAGCTTCCCGATGGCATGGTGGTGCTCCAGCTCGATTGTGGAGTAGAAATGATTCCGCTTGGGAGCAAGGCACGAAAAATCTACGGGATTCCTTTTTTGCCGCTGACAGATGAGGGTAGCGAAGAGCTACCGTCGCCCCTACAGAATATATGTTCCACGCTTGGCGCTCACGGGCCAGTTGCAGATATCGAAGCGGAGTTCTTCGGTGGAAGTGGCACGCAAGCTCACGTGTTGATTCCAGGGCAAGACGCCGATACGCTCGTCGCCGTTTCAGAGGACGTCATCAATCAGGCGCTTGGCTGGCTTGGTGTACAGCCTCTCGATAGTCAAGATCAGTTTGATACAGTTGGGCTTAACAAGCATCGAGAAACCGATTCGTGGATTGTCGGCAGCCATCCTTAACATCTGCAACGGAGGGAACCTTGCAACTACAGCAGGCGGCCAGAAGCGGACAATCAAAAGTTCAGACACTATCTATAAGGAAAATCATGCTTCAACTGCGTCCCAATTGCGAGTGCTGCGACAAAAATCTTCCGCCCGAATCCACCGAAGCTCTCATCTGTTCCTTCGAGTGCACATTCTGCACAGCGTGTGCCATTTCTATCCTTGAAGGTACTTGTCCAAACTGCGGCGGTGAATTGCTTGCTCGACCTCGGCGTCCATTGGCGAAACTTGCTAACAGCCCGGCTTCTACGCAGCGCATTTACAAACCAGCTGGTTGCGAGAAGGCGGCCTGATGTTCGTCCTCACATCACTTTCAATCGACCAGTCTTCGTCCGATCTTTTTTGAAAGAACGGGTGCACGAGGTTGCCACGCAGTGCCCAAGCAGGTGCAGCGCAACCTTAATGCCCGCGTTGGGGCAAGCTGTCAACGACGGCAACCGGCCAAAACCAGTCGTTCAACTAGCAGTATCGATTCGACTTCTGATCAGAACGCCCCCGCCAGTGCGATTTATCCTGCAATGAAAGCTACCATGCCCGGCATAGCAATTGAACTCAATGGCAGTCACTTCATAACAATCGACCTTGCGGGAATGGATGTCGTAGATGTATCTGTGCATGGTGCGCTCGATCAAGCGCCGAAAGCAGTGCTGGATGCACACGGTGGCAATTACTCTGATGGGGGATGCGGCCATTTGATTTGGGTCGCCGAACAGTCAATTTTTCCCGGCGAGGCGTTGAGCGTGAAGCTGATCGCGGCATGCGGCATTACCGCACGCGGCCGGACAATTCAAGAGCTATACCCGGATGACGAGCCGGTCTCCCAGGCAGATTTCACAATAAGTGAGGAAATGGCTGTAGAAATACGGGCCCGTCCAAGACTGCATGAGGCATTTTCCGTGGAGGCCGCGACCTCAAATGGCCAACTGGCGGCAGCGATCAGTAATGAGCTCAATACGAGTTTCACCTTTGGCGTCTTATGGGATTTCACACGCCCAAATCAGGCACGCGTTCGTCTAACTACGCATTGCCTTGACGACGTGCTTGCACGCAAGGCGGGCACCAACCACTTAGAAGCCGTTCTTTCGCTCGGCGACAGTGCCTCGTTTTCTCTGAATTCATAAGGGTGCTTGCAAGCGAATGTCCGCAAAGGGGCGGAAGCGGACGTTACAAGTTTTGCCTGTTTTGCGGAGTAAGCGGCCTTTTCTTGCATTCACCAGCATTATTAAAAGCGGTGAAGTTCGACGCCATTGCGGGCGTTGACGATGGTGGCACGAACATGGTGAAAATAGAGCATCAGCGCGGTAGTCGTAATTGCCGGATTTATCCGTCTGGTATACTGACCGACGTGGCTGCCCTGCATTCCTTGCTGCCTGTCGCACCACATATTTACCAGTAACTCGGGAGTATTATTGAATGACTGTTTTTAGTATCGGCGACACCAATTTTGAAGTGGATGTAGCGAAATCAAGCATTAGTCTGGAAGCTCATGGCAGCGGCATGCTGGAGCTCAATATCGATGTCCACGGCGATGATGATGTGTTTATGCGCTTGACCGAGCCGGAGGATGCGGAATGGTCGTCGGCGCTGTATCCGCCGGCCTTTTTCCTGCACGGCTTGCGCATACCGGAAGGGCAGGGAGGAGCGTTTGCGATCGGGATGCTGGATACGCATCCCGAGGCAGAGGAATCGGGTATCTATATGATGGAATATGGCGACGTGTCGGCCGTCAATATTATCGAATTGTCCGCACGGCGCCTGCTCGTGTCTGGCGTGGTGGACTTGTACGGCAAGCGCCTGCCATTTCATATTGATCTGCCGCGCAGCTAGTGCCGGGGCAGGTCTCCTCGTGATTGGAATGCACCCAATTGTGGCGCATTCCCCCGCGGAGCCGGCCCCGCTCCTGCCTGATTACTTCAGCCCTAACGCTTTCGCCACATCCCCCCACGCCACATACTTGAAGTTCTGCGGCCCATCGGGCAAGCGCTTGTAGCCGTCCTGGATCACCAACATGCCTTGCGCATACGCGCCGCCCAGGTTGGCGGAGGTGACGTCGAGGCCATCCGTTTCCGAGGTGCCGTCTATGCTGGCCGGCAAGTTGAAGCCTACCTTGAAGCGGCCGCGCACCTTGTACGGGGCTTGGGCGTCGAGCACCACGTAGCTGCTGTCACCCTGGCTGGAAACGATCAGGTAGCCGGTGTTGGGCGCGCCCCCGGCTTGCGGTAGATGGCCATGCCTTCCACGTCGGCGCTCAAGTGCGCTCCCACGGGCAAGACCATGCTCAGGGAGTCCGGCTTGGCAGCGTCGGCCGAGGTGGTCCAGATGCCGCGCGTTTCCTCGCCCAGGAACAAGCGGGCGTTGGCGTCGTCGGCCACGCAGCCTTCCGGTTGGGTGGCGACCTTGAAGCTGCGCAAGAGAGTGGCGCTGAACTGCTTGTCGCTCAAACTGATGCGGTACTGCTGGAAGGTGCCGTCCTTGTCGTTGATGAACGCTTCCACGCCGCCGCTGGCCGGCTGGTACAGACACATGCCGTAGATGCTTTTCAGGCCGGTAGGAAAACGGCCCGCTTCCTTCACTTCGCCGCTGGCATTGATGGTGAAGAGCATCATGCTGTTGTCGTCGCGCTGGGTGGCCACGGCCAGGTCGACCTTGCTGCCGCCAAGACTGATGTTCTGGCGCACGTCAACGTTGTTCAGGCGGCCTACTTCCAGCAGCTGCGTTTGCTTGCCTTGCAGGTCGTAGACGAGCAGTCCTTGCTTCTTGTTGGTGCCGAGGATGCGCGCGTCGGCGGGGTTGCTGGACAGCCAGATGGCAGGATCGTCTGCCGCGTCGCCCTGGCGCGCCATTGGCTCTGTCTGCGCTTGCGGGGCGATGATGGCCACCGCAGGCGATGTTTCCGACTTGCCGTTCCATTTCAAGGGCCGCGCTTGCCAACCGTTCTTGCCGCGCAGCAGCAAGGAGTCCCTGTCCAGCGCCAACTGGCTGTCGCCCTTGCGCACGTTCAAGGCCACGGCTTGCGGCGGCAGGGCCGTCCACTGTCCGCCCTGATGGGCGAACAGGTGCAGCTTGTCCGCCTTGCCGTCGAGCACGGCCACGCCACCAGGCAGCACGGCCAGCGCACCGGCGCCGCCGTCCAGCTGGCCATATGGCTTGCGCAGCGCCACCACTGCACGCTTGCCCATGCCTTCGGACTCGGCGTCATACGCCCATACACCCATGTTCGACTCGCTCACCAGCAGGCGCTGAGCGCCGTCGTCGACTCTGCAATGCTTCGCGTGCGGCGGCAAAGCGAGCTTACGCACCAGGCTGCGCTGCTCGCCCTGCATCACCCATTGTTCCGCTTGCCCATCCTTGCCGATCAAGAACAGATGGTCGAGCTGCTGGGCGTCGCGGTACAGGCAGGACGCTTCGACGGAAAACGTCGGTACGGGAAACGGCGCCAGCTTGACCAGCTTGCCCGCCTGCACATCGACGGAGACGGGCAGCGGGCGCTGCGTGTCCGCTTCCAGGAAGACGGCCAGGACCTTGCCGCCATCGATGCGCATGTCGAGCTGCTTGGCGCGCACGGCGATGCGGTCCTGTTCCTTGCCGGCCGGATCGAACAGGCGCAAGCCGTGCTTGTCAAGGGTCAGCCAGCCGCCACCGGGCAGGCGCGCCAGCTCTTCGGCCTCTAGCGCGAAGGCAGGTACATCGTTAGACGCGACCGAGGCGGCCTGCGCCGTGACGGTGAGGCAGAAAGCAGCCAGCAAAGCGCTGCAGAGCACGGTTTTTTTCATGTTATTTGACATCATCAGAAGGCGCTGGCTTTCAGGCTCACTTTGAAAGTGCGGCCATATTGTTCGTTCTGCACGTTATATTGCTTCGTGCCCTGGTAGACATAGTATTTCTCGTTGTTCAGGTTGGCCGCCTCGAACATCAGTTGGAACTGTTTATTGATCTGGTACGACAGCGAGAAATCGAGCTGCTTCTGGCCGGCGACGATATGGTCCTGGCTTTGGTCCAGGATGTCGCCGCCCATTTCCAGCAGATAGGGCGACTTGTAGTTGAGGGCCAGGCGGGCGCTGACCGGGCCTGTTTCGTAGCCCAGCATTAAGTTCATCACCTGGTTCGACTGGCCCGGCAGGCGGATGTCACGCTTGAGTTGCTTGTTCGTCGCCTTGTCGAAGCGGCCGATTTGCGCGCTCGAGGTGCTCAAGGTGCCATTCACGCCGACAAGAAACTTGTTGAATGGCGCCGGCAGCATGCGCAGCGGCTGCATGTAAGCCAGTTCGATGCCTTTGACCTTGGCCGCATCGCCATTCGCATACGAGGTTGCCGTCGTGTAGCCCGTCCATTGACCCGTGCCAGCCAGGTTGGTCGTGTAGGTAAAATTCTTGATGTCCTTGTAGAAACCGTAGGCGGACATCACGCCGTCGTTGCCCAGCACGCGCTCGATACCCAGATCCACGTTGTTTGCCTTCAGCGGCTTCAAGTCCGGGTTGCCGATCACGGCTTCCGTGTTGCTGGCCAGGCTGATGCCGGGCGCCAGCTGGCTGAAGTTGGCGCGCACCACGGCTTGTGTCCAGGCGGCTCGCACGCTGGTTTTTTGATCCAGGTCATAACGGGTTTGCAGGTTTGGCAGCCAGTTGGTGTACGAACGTTCGCGCGTCAGTGCCGTGGCGACGCCTGCGCTGTCCACTTGCGAGCCGGCTGCTTCAAAGCTGGTGCGCTGTGCGCGCACGCCGCCGAGGATGTGCCAGGCGTCGAAGTCGTAGCTGTTCTGCACATACATGGCGTTGATGTCTTCATGCATGCGGTAGTCGTTGATGATGGACTCGGTGGCCAGGCGCGCCTTGCTGCGGTCCAGGCCGGCCACGCGGGCGCGTATCAGGGCCGGATCCAGCGCCACGCCGATGTTGCCCAGGTCGTAGTCGAGGTTGTGGCCTTGCACGAAGTTGCTCATCGAGGTGGAGCCGGCGCCCCAGTAATTGCCGCTCGATGCCTTGCTGCTGTTGTAGGCCCATTGATCCGTGTCATTGGTTTTTTCACGGCGGCTGACTTTGGCGCCGAATTTCAGGGTGGCGATGTCGAATTTGCGCGCCAGGTCGATGCGCGCGTGGTGTTCATTGTCTTTCGAGTAGCGCTTCTGCAGGGTGATGGCGTTCAGCGCATAGTTGGCCGGATCGTACAGCGAGGCGGGGCCGCTCAATTTTGGCTCCTGGGTATCCGTGAAACTGATGCCGGCGAAATTGCTGGTGCCGCGGAAACGGCCATCGTTCAGCGATTCCGGCGTGTCTTCCGTGGCGCGGCTCATGCCGCCTTTCACGTCCAGGGTCCAGTCGCCCGATTTCTGCTGCGTGCCCAGCACGAGCGAGCGCACTTGCTGCGTGTACTTGCGCTGGCGGATGCGGCGCTCGGCGCGCGCGCTGGCCGTGGCTCCTTCGGCCAGGCTGCCGCCCGCAATATTGCTGATGGTCAGGCGGTCGCGCACTTCATCGTCGGAAAATTCGCTGACGAAGGAGCGCAAAAACCAGCTGTTGCCCGCTTCGGGGCGGTAATCGAGGTTGACGGCCAGGGCGCCGCGCTTGCGCACCGGCAGGTAGTCGCGCAATTCTAGGCCCGACAACTTAGCCTTGTTCCAGGCGCCGCCCGTTTCCACGTCATCGGAGCCGAACGAGCGCTTTTCCGCGCTCAGGCCGGCGGCCACGCCCAGCTTGCCGTCGAGGAAGCGCTGGGCCCACAGGGCGCCGCCGCTGGGGCTGGTCTTGCCCGTCTTTTTCATCGTAGCTGGCGCCCACGTTGGCCGACAGCAGCTTGCCCGGCAAGTCGAAGGCGGACAGCGATTTGACTTCGATGGTGGCGCCCAGCGAGTTGGCGTCCATTTCCGGCAGCAAGGTCTTCGACACTTCCAGCGTGCGGATCAGGCCGGCAGGCAGGATGTCCAGCGCTACGGCGCGGCGGCCCGCTTCCGGCGATGGCACCAGCGCGCCATTGATGGTGACGGCGTTCAGGTCCGGCCCCAGGCCGCGCACCGTGATATAGCGGCCTTCGCCCTGGTCGCGCTGCACGGACACGCCCGGCAAGCGGGCCAGCGCTTCGGCCGCGTTCTTGTCCGGCAAGCCGCCGATATCGTCGCTGCTGATGACGCTGATGATGTTGTCGGCTTTCTCTTGCGCGGCGATGGCGTTGCGCAGGCTGGCACGCTGGCCGCTGACGACCACGGTGGCGGCCGCCTGGCTGTCCGCATCTTGCGCTTGCGCATGGCTTTGACCGCTGAAGACGGCCATGATGCCGAGGGCCAGGGCGGTGAGGCGCAGCGGGGAGGGGGACGAAGTGTGCATGGTTTTCATGTGGGGCTCGGTTAGGGGAAGGAACCGGGCGGATTCTAGGCAGCAAATATGACGGTTGCGTGACAGGTTAGGGCTTGCCACTCTGAAAACAACGGCATGGGAACGCTTTCCGGCCGGAAATGAACCGTGGTGAGCTGAAATGACCTGCCAGCGCAGGGCGCATGGACGATCGCTTGCCGTATTTGCATCAGCTGCGCTGGTAATGATGAGCCGTTTGCACCTGCCGCACGGGCGTCGGGCATGTCATCGTGCCGTCATGGGCGGGCGCTATCGTGGCGACAGCACCACTTTTAAAGGTTCCCCACATGCTGCCGTTGCACCGTAACAGCCTGATCGCCGCCGCGCTGGCATTGCCCCTGTTCTTATGCCTGTACGCCACACTGGGGCATCCTAAACCGTTTGCCATCTGGAAGTGGATGGATATCGTCTGCGAAGGCGGCACGGCCGTCATGGCGGGCATCTGGTTCTTGTTTTACCCTCAGCAGCCGGCCGCGCGGACGGGTGACGAGTTTGATCGCTGGCGGCCTGTGCGCCATCATGCTGGGTTCCTGGGCCGATTGCCTGGACGAATTCTTTGCCGTCGATAAGAGCGCCGTATGGGATAACTGGCTGGAAGCCTTGATTCCGTTCGGCATGCTGGTGTTGACGATCGGCATGTATTACTGGCGCCAGGAACAGTTTCGCTTGAACGAGCACCTGCAAAAGCGCGAACGCCTGTTCCGCGACCACCGCGCCTTCGATCGTATCACGCAACTGGCCGACGCCAGCTACCTGCGCACGCAGATGCGCCTGGAACAGGAGCGCCGGCCGGGCCTCGATTGCGCGCTGGTCTTGCTCGATATCGACAGCTTTCACCTGATTAACCGCGAATACGGCCACCGCGAAGGCGACCGCGTGCTGCAAGCCGTGGGCCACATGCTGCTGTTGAACTTGCGTAATGACGATTTGCTGTGCCGCTATGCGGGTGACCGCTTCGCCGTGCTGATGCCGGGCGTGTCGCGCGAAGATGCGGCCGTGAAGGCGCGCCACCTGTGCGCCATGGTGGGGCAGATGCGCCACCACGCCAACGATAACCGCGAAATTCGCTTGAGCTTGCGGCACGCGTGCTCGCTCACCGATGGCGTGCCGGAAGTGGTGCTTGCCGAACTGAGCCGAGCCGTGGAAACGCCTGGCCGGAGCGCCAGTCCCAGGGCCAGCGCCGCCGCGCCTGCCTGATGCCGCTGAACCAGCAAGGCGACCCCAGCATCGCGGCCCATCACCAGCCGGCGCTGGTGCTCGACTACGCGCGCAGCCGCGAGCTGGCCACGGCGCCGCTGCTCAAGGGCACGGGCCTCGATGGCGGCGCGCTGCCGTCCGAGGAAAGCCAGGTCAGCGCCGCGCAATATTTGCAATTGCTGGCCAATGTGGCGCGCGGCCTGGACAGTGTCGACACCAGCTTCATGCTGGGTCAGCAAATGTTGCCCGGCCATTACGGCGCCGCCAGCCACGCCTTGCTGCAGGCGCAGAATCTGCGCCAGGCCCTGACGATCCTGTGCGATTTTCATACCTTGCTGTGTCCGCTGTTGCAACCGCGTTTGCGCGCGGCGGGCGACATGCATGTGCTGTACTGGGTCGATGCGTTCGGCGCGCCGAGCCAGCTGCCTTTTTTGGTGGAAATGCACATGACGGCGCTGGCGGCCATGTGCCGCTGGCTGGCGGGCGAGGCGCTGCCGTGGCGCTTCTGCTTCAACCGCGCGCGGCCCCGTCACGTGGAGCAGCACGAGGTACACCTGGGCCAGGCGCTGCGTTTCGATTGTCAGGTCGACGCCATGCTCATCGATTCCAGCTGGCTCGACAAGCCCTGGCCACGTGGCAATGCAACGGCGGCCGCACTGGCCTTGCGCGCTGCGGCCGTGGCGCCCGTGCCGGCAGCCAGTCTGCTCGGTGCGCTGTACGACTACCTGCTGGCCAATATCCGCTGCGCGCCGACCCTGGAGCGCACGGCGCAGGAGTTTGGCGTCAGTCCCGCCACCTTGAAACGTCACCTGGCGCGCCATGGCACGCATTTCCAGGCCGAGCTGGACCAGGTGCGCGCGCACAAGGCCATCTACCTGTTCCAGGCGCATGGCTACGACAATGATGCAGTGGCCGCCTACCTCGGCTTTCATGATGCCACTAACTTTCGCCGCTCGTTCAAGCGCTGGACGGGGCAAACGCCGCAGCTATTGCGTCACGCGCTGGCCTTGTTTGTGGCTGGATGATCGACGGCGTTGCGCGTTAGCGCCATGGACTGTCGTTCCAGAGGGAACAATTGCCCGTTCTGCTACATCCATAGTACACTCGATCAGAGAGCGAACAGACGCGCTTTGAGGCGCTCCGGCACAGCGTCACGCGACGCTGCAACGCCGCCATTTCGATGGCGGGCCGGCGGCAGACGACCGGTGTGCCGTGCCTTAACCCAGCCTGGAAATTGGCGTGCCCCGTGTGGTGCGCCGGAAACCGGGCAACTTGATAATGCTCAATCGTGTATTCACAATCGCAGATCGATCCAGTCGTCAGCTTCCGCAACACCCAGGGTGAGGCGGTGCGCGGCACGATTTTCAACTTGCAGCGCAATTCGCTGGTCATGGAAATCTACAATCCATACTCGATTGTGCAGGTCAGCGAGGTGCTCAATGACGTGACGGTGCGCATGGGGGCGAAAAAACGCCTACGTCGGCAAGGCCGTCGTCATCAGCAGCGTCAACACGGGCTTGACCGCCATCGTTTCCGTGACCCTGATCGACGAGTGGCGCGAATTGAGTGACGTGGTCGTGGTCAAGGGCGCCGTGGCGAAAGAGTCCAGCGCCTTTGTCGCCGGCTGGGGCGAGCGCTTCCGCATCCGCCGCGACTACCAAATCGTCGTCAACGAAATGCGCGCCTTTTTATCGGAAGTGGCGCGCTGGGTCGAGCAGGTCGACTTGTCGGACTCGCTGCCGAAGGAAAATGGCCGCCTGCGTCCCGATATCTTCGATGAACTGGCGTTGCCGCTGATGGAGCAGACCCAGCTGTACTTGCGCCAACTCGAGGTGGAAGCGTCCCTCGTCGAGGAAGAGCGGGCGCCGGCCCACCGCGCATTTGCCCAGGCCGCCTTGCACCCCCTGATCCTGCGCGCGCCTTTCGTCTTCCGCACGTTTACCAAACCGCTCGGCTATGCGGGCGACTACCAGATGGTCAACCAGTTGCTCGACGATCCGCGCCAGGGACCGAGCACCTATTTTCAAATCGTCAATGCGGCCTTTTTGCAGGCAGCCGTGGCGACGGCGCACCGCAACCGCATCGATATCCTGACGGAATTTCTGTCGCAGAAAGCGGCCGCGGCGCGCGCGGCAGGGCGCGTCTACAAGGTGCTCAACGTGGGCTGCGGCCCGGCCATCGAGGTGCAGCGTTTCCTGGAAACCTGCCCGGATGCGCAATGGCTGGCGTTCGAACTGGTCGACTTCAGCAGCGAGACGCTGGACTGGACGCGCGCGCGCCTGACCACCATCATGCAGCGCACGGGGCGCGTGGTCGAGATCGATTATGTGCACGACTCCGTACATAACCTGCTCAAGCGCCGCCATGGCTCTGGTATCACGGGCTTGCCCGGCAGTTTCGACGCCGTGTATTGCGCCGGCCTGTTCGACTATCTGTCCGACAAGGTCTGCGCGCGCCTGCTGATGCACTTCGCCTCGCGCGTGGGACCCGGTGGGCGCCTGCTGGTGACGAATGTGCACGCGAATAATCCGGGCAAGTTCGGCATGGAGCATTTGCTGGAGTGGCATTTGATCTATCGCAATGAAGAGGGCTTGTCGGCCTTGCTGCCCGAGCACGCAATGGATCCCTTGATCTATGTCGACGCCACGGGTGTGAATGTGTTTGCGGAAGTGAGCATTCCTTGATGGATACTCCAGGCCTGCACGCCGGCTACTCGGCCGTTTTGCGCGACTTCCGCCTGGAATTCAGCCGCGGCGGTGCCTACACGGGCATCGTGCTGATCTTGCTGGGCATGGGCCTCGATTCGGCCCTGTATCCGGACAAGCAGTCCGCGTTCACCAGTGCGCGCATCCTTGTGTCCGTGCTGATATTTTGCGTCGTGCTGGCCATGCGCACGCGCTGGGCGCAAGACCGCATCCAGGGGCTGACTTTTGTGTGGCTGATCCTGCCGCAAATCATGATCGCCTGGATGATCGCCGTCACGGAAGGCGCCACCTCGATCTATTATGTGGGCATGACCCTGGCCATCTATTCGTCGGGCATCGTGCTGGCCTTCGGCTTGTGGCAAAACATGGTCTTCGGCGCCATCTCCTGCCTGCTGTACGTTGCCGCCTGCGCCTGGCATGCGGGCGGCTTCGACTTGCCGGGCACGTTTGTCGTCAATTGCTTGTTCCTCATCATGTCGGCCAGCATCAGCGCCGTCTTCACCTATTTCAATGAGCGTGCCCGCTTCATGCTGTTCCAGCTGAAGGCGGAAGTGGCGCAAAAGAACACGCAGCTGGAAGAAACCAACAAAAGCCTGGCCGATATCAAGGGACAGATGCTGCAGCAAGAGAAAATGGCCGCCATCGGCACCCTGGCCGCCGGCATGCTGCATGAAGTGAACAATCCCGTGAACTTCTGCATGATGGCCATCGAGGTGGCTATCGAAGACCCGGCCGCCAAGCAAAGCGCCCTCATCAGTGAATGCCTGGCTGACGCCAAGCAGGGCATGCTGCGCGTGCAGCACATCGTATCCGACTTGAAGACCTTTGCCTACCGCAAGAGCGGCAACCAGCTGGAAACGGGGCATTTCCAGTTCCGCAGGGCGCTCGATGCGGCCATCCGCCTGGTGGGGCATGAAACGAAAAATGTCAGCATCAGCCACGACTTGCCCGTCGACACCCTGGTGCGCGGCGACGAAGCGGCCATCGTGGGCGTGCTGATCAACTTGCTGGGCAATGCCGTGCTGTCCATGCGCAAGGGCAATGCGCCGCCGTTCGAGATCCGCATCACGGCCCACTGGGATGAAAACCGCCTGCGCATCAGCGTGCGCGACAATGGCCCCGGCATCGCCCCGGAAAACCTGGCGCGCGTGTTCGAACCGTTCTTCACCACGCGCGAAGTGGGGCAGGGCCTGGGCTTGGGGCTGAGCATCAGCTATGGCGTGATCGAGCGCCACGGCGGCACCCTCAGCGCAGAAAGCGAGCTGGGCGAATGGGCCAGCATGAATTTTGACCTGCAGCGCTCCGATTGGGAGGGCCGCTAGCATGGACAACGATAGCCGCGCCTGCGTGCTGTACGTGGACGATGAAGAGCTCGCCTGCAAGTATTTCGAGCGCGCCGTCGGTCAGCGCTACCGCGTGCTGTCGGCGCAGAGCGTCGATGCGGCGCTGGCCCTGCTGGAAGACGAGGCCGCGCAGATCGACGTGCTCGTCACCGACTACCGCATGCCGGACCGCCTGGGCAGCGAGTTGATGCAGGAAGTGGCGCAGCGCTACCCGCACATCGTCTGCATGCTCGTCACCGCGTATGCGGACAAGGACGTGCTGCTCGAACTGATCAACGGCGGCACGCTATTCCGCCTGCTGGAAAAACCGCTCGACTTGCCCGCCATGCTAACGGCGCTGCAACTGGCCGTGCAGACGGGACGCGAGCGCGCCGCGCGCCGCCAGGGGCTCGTGGCGATGGAGGAATCGCTGGCCTTCCTCGCGCATGAATTGAACACCCCGCTGGCGGCCATCGCCAATTTTGCGCGCGGCATCGCGCGGCGCGCGCAGGCGGACGCCGCACCGCAGGCCGAGATCGGCGAAGCGGCCGCCTTGATGCACGACAATGCACGCTATTGCCTGTCTGTCCTGGCCAGCTTTATCGACACGGTGCGCCTGGCCAGCGCCGGACCGGGCATGCAAGGGGGACGCCGCGCCGGCAGCGCGCGCCAGCTGCTGGCCGCCTTGCTCGACAGCTATCCCTTGAGCACGGCACAGCGCGCCGCCATCAGGGTCGAGCAGGGCGACGATTTCTCCATTGCCGAGTCACCCAATTGCGTCGCGCTGATTTTATCGTCCGTGCTGGCAAATGCCTTGCGTTCGGCCGGCGAGCAAACCCATCCGGCGATCGGCATCCGCATCGATGCCGGCCGCATCACGGTGCGCGACAACGGCGCCGGCATCGCCCCCGAGATTGTCGAACAGCTGTTGATCGACCCCGTCAGTGCCAGCGGCGGCGAAGGCAAGGGCTGGGGCATGGTGTTTTGCCACCGCATGATGCAGTCCTTCGGCGGCAACCTCGATATCGCCACCGAGTTCGGCAGTTCCACCACGGTAACCCTGAATTTTCCAGTACATATAAGGAACGAGCATGATTGACGCCAATCTGCGTTTACCGGCTCAGCGTGAGTCGGCGCAAGGCTTGCCGACGATACTCTATGTCGATGACGAGGCCAACGCCCTCAAATACTTCCAGCGCGCGATCGCGCCGCTGGCCGACGTACTGACGGCCACTTCGGTCGAGGAGGGCAAGCGCATCCTCGACGAGCAGGCCGACCGCATCGCCGTGCTGGTATCGGATCAGCGCATGCCCGGCGCCTACGGTAACGAGTTGCTGTCCTATGCCTGGGACCGCTATCCGCATATCGTGCGCATCCTGACCACCGCGTATTCCGAGCTGGAGCACACGGTGGAAGCCGTCAACCAGGGGCAAATCCACCGCTACATCCAGAAGCCGTGGGATATTGCGGCGCTGCGCATGGAATTGAAGCAGGCTTTGGAACTGGCGCGGCTGCGCAATGAACACGCCCAGTTACTGCGCGAAAAGCTGATGGTGCGCCAGCGGCAAGCCGTCGCCAACCGTATCGGCACCCTGTACGCCTTGTGCGCCAGCCTGGCAGGTCCGGAGCAGCAGCTGCCCGTGGAAGCGTATTTGTCGGCGGCCCTGACGGCCGGCGTCACGCCACCCGAGCCGAACTGGCTGTTGATGGATTATGCCGACCTGGTCAGTTCGGAAGCCTTCCGCGGCACGGCCTTTGCCGCCGCCGTGCGCCAGCAGCTCGACACGCTCGAGCGCGAGCATCCTGGGCGTGGCGTGGAACAGGTGATCGACATGCTGCTGCCCGTGTTTGGCGCGGCACTGCAGAATCAGGGCGGCACGGCGCTGTTTCTCGATGGCCGCCTGCTGACGGAATTCCTGGAAACACCGACCACCACGCCTGTCTCGTCCATCCACTCTTTCTGGCTGGCCAGCTTGCTGTGGCTGGCGCGGCGCGGCTGGTCCTTGCAGCTCAGTAAGACAGAAATGGGCTTGCAAGGCAAGGTGGTGCAGGCTGAACCGGCGCTCACGCCGGACCACCTGGCCGCCTGGATCGAGCAGTTCTGACGGGGCACTAACTGAAACAGGGCCGCGCGGGCCCTGTTTCTGCTTGCTGCGAGCGGGCTTAGCGCTCCGCAGCTGCCTTCAGGTTGTTCAAGCCTTTTTCAAAATCCTTGCCGATCATCCTGTCCATGCTGACAAACACCGTCATGACCTTGCTGACGTAAGGGCTGGGACCCGTCATGGTCCAGTTCACCTTGGTGCTGTCGCCCTCGGGCGTCATGCTAAACGTGGTGGTGTTATGGCTTTCAAACGGCTTGAGGAAGTCCAGCTTGATGACGGTGCGTTCGGGCTGGGCCGCTTCCGTGATTTCCATGCGGCCGGCGCCCACCTTGTCATTGCCTTGCCATGCATATTGCGCGCCCAGGCCATTGGTCGGCCCCGAAAACGTGCGGCGCATGGCCGGATCGAGCTTTTCCCACGGCGACCACGCGGCCCAGTAATGGAAGTCCGTGATCAGGGCGGCAATTTTCTCGGGCGGGGCCTTGATGGTGATTTCGCGCTGGACACTGAAGGTGTCGGGTTTGGTGGTGGCATAGCCGAGGATGGCGGCGACGACGACAACGATCAGCAGCAGGGTTTTTTTGATCATATGCTCTCCAAATCTTGAATGGTCGATGCGAACAAATCAAGGCAATCTTAGCAGATATGAATGGCTGTGCGCGGGCTGTTGGTCTTTATTTGCGCCAGCTCTGCGCAGGGCCGCCTGCACACTCGTTTCCCTCCGCGCACAGCCGCGCACGCCAGGTTTGTGCAGGTTTGTGGTGAGGGCCGCCGTCCGCTAGAATGCTGGCCTGCAAAGATTTCAGAGGGAAATATGATTCAACGTTCGATCGCCAGGCTGACCCTGGCGTGCGGCCTGCTGGCTTCCGCCTTTGCCGCGAACCTGGCGCATGCCGATGCCTGTCCCGCTCATTATGTGGATGGCCGCAAGCCGGAAATCACCAACCCCAAACTGGACGTGGCGACCAAGGAGCTGTGCTACAACGTGTTTGGCGTGATGCATTCGGGTATTACGCGTACGCCGTTGTGGTCGGCAGAACATTTGACGGCGAACAACCTGGAAGCGGCACAGGACTTGTCGCGTGAAAATTCCTTCCATGCCGAACGCAAGCTGCCCGTCGCCCAGCGCGCGGAATTGGCCGATTATGCGCGCAGCGGCTTCGACCGTGGCCACATGGCGCCCAACGGCGACATGCCGGACCGCCAGAGCCAGCGCGACAGTTTTACCCTGGCCAACATGGTGCCGCAAGATGCGCGCAATAACCGCTATGTGTGGGCCGGCATCGAGGGCGCCGTGCGCAAGATGGCGAAGAAAGAGGGCGACCTGTACGTGATCACGGGGCCGGCTTTTATTGGAGGCAACCTGCGCAAGGTGGGAAGAGTCATTGTGCCCAGCCATCTGTACAAGGCCGTGTACAGCCCGCGTCAGCGCGCCGGCGCCGCCTACTTCATTGAAAACGTCGACACCAAGACGTATGAAGTGCTGAGCATTGCACAACTGGAAGACAGAATAGGCATCGATCTGTTACCGTCGCTGACGCGGCAGCAAAAGTTGCGCATGCTGAGTTTGCCGAAGATCAATAGCAAGTCCAGGAAATAAGACCGTCAAAAAGGAAATCCCATGTGCGCAAAGAAATTCGTCCCATATGCCAATGAAAGCGATGTGCTGGACATTGGCAATCTGACCATCGAAAACAGGATCGACCGCGTCAGCATCAGCGGCGACATAGACCTGACCCTGGACAAGCCGGGCCTCGTCCTGGCGAAACAGCTGCAAAAACTGCTGGCCGACGTGGTGGCGCAGCTGGAAAAGCAGGAACTGCCCGACCTGCTGCCGCCGCCCGAGGTCACGTCGGTGGCCAATCCCTTCGAATGAAGCGGGCGGGGAGGGCTACTGTGCCGCTTTGGCGGCGCGATAGTAGCCTTTCCGGCTGAGCTCTTCCGGGGCATTTGCGACTTCATACGCGGTCAGGGCGATCGCGATGGCGGAATATTGCTGCGCCGAGCTGAAAGGCAGCACGTTTTCATACGTGTCGAGCACCGTGTGATGCACGCGGGGATAGTCGAAATCGCCGAGCACGGTAAATTTCGGCGTCGGCACGCCATGCAGGCTGAAGACGGCGTCATCGCTGCCCGCCCGCGCGTTTATCGCCTTGCTGGCATCGCGCGGCACGTCCTGGATGGTCGCGGCGAAGCCGAACACGGGATGGACGTCTTGCAGGGCCTGTTCAACCCGGCCAAACACGGGCTTCCAGGCCGAGGGAATCGCGATGCCGTCGATGGCGCCAGGCCGGCCATCGCGGTTGAGCATCATGACGATATTTTTTAATTCACCCGCATGCCGCTCGGCGAACGCGAACGCACCCTTGCGGCCGATTTCCTCCGCGCCGAAGGCGACCAGCATGATGCTGCGGCGCGGCTTCGCTTCGGATAGCGCCAGCAGGCGCATCGCTTCCAGCATGGTGGCCACGCCGCCGCCATTGTCGGCCGCGCCGGTGCCGCCATCGTAGCTGTCGAGGTGGGCGCCGATCAGTACGACTTCGTCCGGCTTTTCCGTGCCCGGAATGCGGGCCACGACATTGTGATACGTCACCGGCCCCGGATAAAACCAGTTGCGGATGTCGAACTCCAGGGTGACCGCTACACCGCGCGCCAGGCGCTGGCGGATGTCGGCGTATTGTGACGTAGCCAGCTTGATGTCGGGCAAGATCGGCAGGGTCGCCCAGGTGGCGGGCGCCGCGCTGGCAGCATACAGAGGTTCTTCGCCAGACTGGATGGTACCCAGGGCGCCGGCCTCCATCAGCACCCGGGTGATGGCCCTGGGCTGGTGGATGGTCGTGCCATCGCGCCCGCCACCCCCGCTTTCGCCGCCCGTCAGCACCCATGTGCCCTTGAATTGCGCGGCGCGTTCCAGCGCCTCTTCCAGGGTAGCCGGTCCCAGGGTGACCAGGCCCTGCTGCACGCCACGCGTGCCAGCCGTGTAGGCGGGCGTCGCCATGCGCAGGGCTTGCTCCTGGGGCGCCAGCATCTTGCCCGACCAGGGACCGCGATTGAAGCCGACGGGTATCTGGCCCGCTTCTTCCAGTTCGGCTTGCACGCCCCATTGCTGCAATTGCATGCGCGCCCACTGCGCCGCATGCGTGTAGGCGTCGCTGCCGGCCATGCGGCCGCCGAAGCGGTTGCTCAGGATGTCGAGCCAGTCCATCGCGCGCGGTTCGCTGGTGCCCAGCGCAACAATCCGGCGCGCCGTGGCGTCGCCGGACGGCGAGGGCGCGGCCTCGATGCCGGCATTCCTGCCGGACAGCGTGGCCAGGAAGGCGGGCAGCCTGTCTTGCCGGCGTGCCGCCAGCGCCGCGTCCAGCTTCGCTGAGCGATAGCGGCTATCCTGGCGCAGCAGGGTTTCGTAGGCGTGCAGCACGCCCTGTATGCCCGCCAGGTCGCTGGCGCTCTGCTGCCCGATCTGGTCCGGGTGTTCGATCTGGAAGGCCATCACGCTGGCCAGATACTGGAAGCGCAGCGCTTCGCGCGTGGCAGCCCTGGGAGCGATGTTCAGCCAGCCATCGAGTGCGCTTGCCTCGAGCGTGAGGTCGGGAATGTCATCGATCCATGCGCTGAGCCAGGCGCCGTCGCGCTGTTGCAGCGCCAGCGGATCGTGCTGCGCGGCCATCTGCACCACGCGCGCGCGCTCGGCCGGGGTCGATGGGCCGCGCGCTGCGCTGTCTGCCGTAGCCGCCGGCAGTGCGGCCGGCAGCGTCGGCGGCACATAGCGCTCCTTGAGCCGCGTGCCGTTCACAGGCTTGGGTTCGTTCTCATCGGTTTCGACCAGGCGTTCGCCGCTCAGCACCTTGCCTTTGGCTTGCAAGGTCCAGCGGATCGTTACCTCGGTGCTGATATCCTTGCCGTTGCGCCCCGTGCTGACGCGCTTGCCGCCGTGCCGGAAGACGGTACCGGCGGGGCCGACCGTCCCGTTGACCGTGCGCGGCGAGGTGAGCTGGCCCCTTTCGTCGAGCCATGCGATCGTCGCGCGCATGCCGCCTTGCTCTTCGGTAATGTCGAGGATGCCCGTGTCGATCAGGTCGACCTCGACGCCATTCGTCGTGGTCGTGCCGGTCGCCGTCTGGAATTGCCACTGTCCGACGAGGGCAGGCGTTTGCGCGTACAGGGTGGCCGGTAGCGTGGCAGCCGCGAGGATGCACGTGGCGTAAAGGTGGGGATGGAGCAGGTGCATGGTTATCCTTGTCATGGTTTTCACTCGGGAAGAGTCGAAAAACAGTATGGGGATAACCAGATTGACAAGATGCTACTTTCCGACCAAGGCCGGGATTTACGGACTGAAGGCGCTTTTGGCCGCGCCAAATACCAGATCAACCTCGTCCGATGCGGCTTGCCGGACGAGGTTGATCTGGCAAAACGCTTACTTCGCGAAGGCTTGCGCTGCTGGCGTCACGGTGACGGCTGACGGTGTGATGTTCAGTTTCATCGCGCCGATGACCTTGTCTTCATCGAGCAGGGCCTGCGGCTTGTTGCCGTCGTACTTGATGGGAGAAAACGCGTCGCTGACGAGCTTTTCCTTCAGGCCGGCCGCATCCTTGGCAACGATCACCACGGATAGGTTCTTCGCCGACAAATGCTGTTTGATGGCGCGGTTGACGTCGGACACCGTCAGTTTTGACAAGCCATCACGCATCAGCTTGGTAAATTCCGGCGTGCCATACCATTGCGAGTCGAGCGCATAGCCCAGTTGCTGGTCTTGCGTCGACGTCATGACGAAGACGTTCTTCATCAGGTAATCGCGCGTGGTGGCGAAGTCGTCCTGCGTCAGGCCGTTGTCGATGAGCTTGCCCAATTCCGTCAGGGCCACGCGCAGGGCGAAGTGGGCGTTGTCCGGCGCCACTGGGCGGATCCAGATTTCGAACAGCTGCGCCTTGCGGCCCAGGTTCGGGTTCGGGAAGAACTGAACCATGCCGCGCGGGAAGGCTTCGATATACGCGTAATCGCCATAGTTCATGCCGCGAATTTCACGGATGCGCTGGTACAGGTAGGAATTCGAGGCGCGGTGCTCGCCCAGCCACGTTTTCGCCAGCCACAGGGCGGGGAAGTCCGGGTGCGTGCGCGTCACGTCGAGCGGCAGGCCGAAGGAAATCGCCGTGGCGCGCGTGTTTTTCTCGAGGATTTCCACTTCCAGGCCCTGCGCCTTGCGGCCTGCGGGTTTCACCGTGGCTGGCAAGCCGGGGCCGGCCGGCAGCGTCGCCAGCGCCTGCGTCAGTGTAGCCGTCATGGCGTCGGACACATCGCCGGAAATGCCCACCTTGACGGCGCCTTGCGCATACGCGCTCTTCCAGAACTGTTTGACATCGTCGAGAGTGATGGCGTCGATGCCGGCGACCGTGCCCAGCACCGGGTGGCCGTAAGGCGTCCCCGCATACACATTGGTTTGCAGGCGTTCCTTGGCGAATTCCTCTTCGTTATTGTCCTTCAGGTCCAGCAACAGCGCGTTGCGTTGCGTATCTTTCAGGCGGCGGAAGTCGTCTTCGCGGAAACCGGGCGAGAGCAGCAGCGGCAGGGCGATGGCGTTGAACTGGGTCCAGTTATCCTTGTGGATGGAGCCCGTAAACGTCGTCATTTCCTTGTCCACCTGCTGGGAGAAGCTGCCGGCCAGCGGGAACAGGGCCTGGTTGACTTCGTCGATCTTGCGCTCGGACGAGCCGCCGGACGCCACCATGGCGGCCGTCAGCGCGGCCAGGCCTTCCTTGCCTTGCGGGTCTTGCGCCGAGCCGGCCGTAAACAGCAGCTTGTAGCGGATTTGCGGCAGCGCGGACTTTTGCACCAGCACGTCGAATTTTGCGTTCGACGCGGCCGGCAGCAGGCTGGCCAGTTTCGGCGTGGTGGCGATGGCCGCCGCCATCGGCTGATACGACAGGGTCGTCACCACCAGGCCGTCGTCCGTCAGGTATTTGCGCGCGGCCGCCTGCAGGTCGGCCGGCGTGAGCGTATCGATCAGGCGGTAGTACTGGTTGATGGTGGCATACGAGCGGTCGAAATGCACAAAGGAAGCCAGGGTGCCGGCGATCTGCTCCGTGTTGTCGAGCGAGCGGATCAAACCGTATTTTTCGGCCGACTTGGCATCCGCCAGGTCTTTTTCGCTCACTAGCGTGTCGCGCAGCTGCGCCACGGTGGCCAGGATGGCGTCGCGCACGTAGACGGCGTCATCGATGTTTTTCACGCGCGCGCCGAGCACGGCCAACGTCGGGTCGACCCGGTCCGGCGTCATGTCGAATAACTGATCGACTTTTTGCTCGTTCTGCACCAGGCGTTTATACAGCGGCGAGGTGCGACCGAACGACAGCGACAGCAGGGTCGCCAGCGCGGCCTGGTCCTTGTCCTTCACGGAAAACGCGGGCGCGTGGAAACCCACGGCCACCCACGGCAGGGTCGGCGTGGGCCAGGCCACGTGCTTGTAGACGGGGCCGCGCGGCGCGGGTTCCACGGGCACGGCCGCTTGCTGCTTGCCGCGCTGCCAGCTACTCCAGTATTTTTCTACCAGCGCGATGGCTTGCTGCGGTTCCACATCGCCGGCGATGATGATGGTCGTGCGCTCGGGACGGTACCAGCGGTCGAAGAAGATCTTCGAATATGCGTACTGGTTCGGCATGTCTTCGATGTCCTGGATGAAACCCATCGTCGTATGCTTGTAGGTATGCGTCGTGTAGGCGCTGTCGCGCATCACTTCGAACAGTTTCGAGACGGGATTGGCGCTGTTCTTGTTGTATTCGCCCAGCACGGCCCGCGATTCCGTCTTGAACGCGTCTTCCGCGTAATCGAGGTGCTGGAAGCGGTCCGCCTCCACCTTCAGCACGGTTTCCAGGTCTTGCTTGGCAAACGTGGTGTGGTAATTGGTCAAGTCGTCGCTCGTGTACGCGTTCTGGCGCGCGCCGGCGCGGGTGATGACTTCCTGGTATTTCTCGGGCGGATAAGCCTTGGTGCCGCGGAACATCATGTGTTCGAAGAAGTGGGCGAAGCCGGACTTGCCCGGCTCGACTTCATTGCGCGAGCCTGTCTGCACGGGAATCTGCAAGGAGACCAGGTTGGGGAAGCCGGTTGGCACGATGATGATCTTTAAACCGTTGGCCAGGGTCTTTTCCGTGGCTTTGAATGGCAGCAAATCGGCCTTGCTGGCGGCAGCGCTGTGGGCGGCGGCCGGTTTGACGGGCGCGGCGGCCAGGTTCGACGCGGCCATGGCCGACAGGGCCAGGGCGAAAGCAGGTAATACATTGGGCATGATTCTTGACACGAAGGCTCCTTCTTTTTTGGAATGTGGAAAGTGCAACGCCGCAGCATAGAATATTCGTGCCGCCCTGCATAGGGGCAGGAGGCTTTCGGGCAGGTGCTGCGGGGTGGATTAAAAGTCGGGCCGCAGGATGCGTGCCGTCAGGTGGGTCAGGAAGTCGCGCCGGGTGGGCAGGAACATGCGGATATACACGATGTCGTGCGCCCGGTCATGGTGGTAGACGACGCGGATATCTTCGCACAGGCGTTGCCGTACATCCATGCCGACTTCGCGGGCGGCCGCGACGGGCGTGCCGCTGTCGGGGAAAGCTTTGAGATCAGTCAATAGCTGCCGGAAAGCCGAGAGGAACTGCGCATGGGCGGCGGCCGTATGGTGCGCCTTGAAGTCGCTGCGTAATTCCTCGAAATCGGCTTGCGCGCTTTTCAGTACGATGATGCGCGCCATCTCAATCCTGGTCGAGGCTGGCCAGGAAATCTTCTTCGGACACCACGCCGTCGCGCGCGATCTCCCGGTTGCCCATGGCGATCAGCTTCATGAACGCGTGCTGTTCCTGCATCTGCCGCGCTTGCCGTTTGCCTTCCTGATACGCGTGCATGGACAGCACGACCATTTTCGCTTCGCCATTTTGCGTGATGATGATGGGTTCGTCCTGGCCCGCATCAAAGCTGTTGACGATCTCCGTCGTATTGGCCTTGAGATAGGAAATCGGCTTGATGCGTTCCTTGAGGTTCATGGCGGCTCCGAATGCGAAAAAACTGTGACAGGACTAAATATACACCAAATTTGGTCGTGCTCTTTGATGCTTGCATTTGTTGCCTACGTGAGTGTCCTTTCCGGCAGGCTGATGCGGTTGCGGCCCAGGTGCTTGGCGCGGTACAGGGCGCAGTCGGCCGTGTGGATCAGTTGTCCCAGTTCCGTGCCGGGGCCAGGCAGGGCCGTGGCGGCGCCGATGCTGACTGTGACGCAGGCGCCGTCGGGACGCTTGCGCGGTAGTTGCAGCCGTTCCACGCGCTGTCGGATGCGTTCCGCCACGATGGCCGCGCCCTTGAGCGACTGGTTCGGCAGGATGACGGCGAATTCTTCGCCGCCATAGCGGGCCACCAGGTCGTTCGTGCGCATCTCGCTGGCCACGGCGCCGGCCACCTTGCGCAGGCACAGGTCGCCGCCTTGGTGGCCGTGGCTGTCGTTGTACTCCTTGAAATTGTCGACATCGACCATCAGTAGCGAAAGGGGCTGGCCCTGGCGCTGGGCACGCTGCCATTCGGCAAGGATGGTACCGTCGAAGCAGCGCCGGTTTGCCAGGCCCGTCAGGCCGTCGCGCGTGGCCAGGCGTTCCAGTTCCACGTGCGCGCGTTTTTCGTCCGTCATGTCGCGCAGGGTTTCGACGACGGCGATCAGTTCGCCGTGATTGCCATAGATGGGGCTGGCATCGACGGCCAGGTAGCGCCGCCGTCCCGTGCGCGGCATGTCGCACCAGTTTTCCGCGCACAGATTGCTGCCCGTGCTGCTGCGATATTGCTGCTGGGCATGCAAGGCGCGCATATCGCCGCCGCGCCCGGCCAACAGCAGGTCGGCCAGGGTAGGGCGCTCGTCGTTGTAAAAGCAGCGTCCCGGCTCGCGCGTGCGCAGCACTTCACTTGCCGGCACGCCCGTCAGCTGCTCGCAGGCGCGGTTCCAGATCATCACCTGGCCATGCACGTCGAGGACAAAGGTGGGCACCACCAGCAATTCCATCATCTTGACGGCGAAACCCTGGGCTTCATCGCAGGGCGATGCGCTGGCCTGTGCATGGCTATCCGGCATGTAAGCATCCTTCTTGGGGTGAATGGGAGTGGTTCGCAGGCCATGATGCAGCGTGGCGGGCCGATGATGTTGATATTGAGCAACATTTTCAGTGATGAAGCAGCGGTATCTCCTCGCAGGCGGCCAGTGGCAGTGACAGGTGCAAGGTGGTGCCGGTGCCGCTGTGGCTGTCGATGTGCAGGCTGCCGCCGGCGGCGGCCACGCGCTCATGCATGCCGGACAGGCCGCAACCGAGACGTGGTGGCGAACCCGACAGCCCGACGCCGTCGTCGCTGATGTGGCATGCCAGGGTGGCGCCCACTTGTTGCAGGCATAGCTGGACATGCGTGGCATGCGCATGGCGGGCAATGTTCGCCAGCGCTTCCTGCAGCGCGTGATACAGCAGGGGGCCATGCGCGTTGCCAGCGGCGGCGTCGCAGCGGTAATCGCAGCTGCAATCGATGCCCGTGGTGCGCTTGAAGTCCGCCAGCAAGCCGTCGCATGCCGCTTGCAGGCCGGCGTCGAGGGCGGGCGGGCGCAGGTCGTGGATGACGCTGCGCAGCGCCGCGATGCTGAGGTCGACATTGTGCGCCATCATGGCCAGTTGCCGCGCCAGCAAGGGCGTCGCGCCATGCGTGCTGGTCTGCAGCATGGCCAGGTCGATTTTCAGGGTCAGCAGATGCTGGCCCAGGTCGTCGTGGATGTCGCGCCCGATGCGCAGGCGTTCCTGCGCGCGCGCCTTGCGCTGCTCGCTGGCCAGGTGCGCATGCTCGGCATCCGTGCGCAACTGTTCCAGCGCTTGCAGGCGCAGCGCCAGGCGGTGCTGGCGCCACAGCAGTACCGCCAGCGCGCCGAGCAGTATGGCGCAGGCCAGCATCAACGGGAATAGCGGCCTGGCGGCATGGCCAGCGTGCACGGAAGCGAGTGCACCGGCCGCCAGGCAGGCCAGAATGCTCAGACGGTACGGCGGGCGTATCCAGCGTTGCACCATAGCCATGCTCCCAAAAAATATTTTCCAATTGGCAATGCTCTTACAGAAAATATATTAACCTGGGGCTATTTATATTGTCTAAACGCAAAATCTGCGCAGTTATGCCCTCCAGCGTGGCTTTCCTGTCTCTGGATGCCGCAGCGGCAGGCGGCAGGCACGGCATTTGCACGGGAAGTGTCGTGGCGGCATATAATAGAGGGTTGTCAATCGGCTTTTGTGGTGACGGCGCGGTGCGCCGGCCTCGATGCGTTCGCCCTGCGCGATGACGCCAGCCAGCTCTTAGGAAATACAGTGACTTATAGCATCAAAGAGATTTTTTATACCCTGCAGGGCGAAGGTGCGCACGCGGGCCGTCCAGCCGTGTTTTGCCGCTTTTCCGGCTGCAACCTGTGGACGGGCCGCGAAAGCGACCGCGCCACGGCCGTATGTCAGTTCTGCGATACGGATTTCGTCGGCACGGACGGCGAACTGGGCGGCAAGTTCAAGACCCCCCAGGAATTGGCCGCGCTGATCGACAGCCTGTGGCCAGCCAGCTACGCGCCCAGCAAATACGTGGTGTTTACGGGCGGCGAACCGCTGCTGCAACTGGACACGGCCCTGATCGACGCCATGCATGCGGTCGGCTTTACCATCGCCATCGAAACCAACGGCACCTTGCCTGTGCCAGCCGGCGTGGACTGGATCTGTGTCAGCCCGAAGATGGGCTCCACCCTGGTGGTGCACAAAGGTAATGAAATCAAGGTGGTCATTCCCCAGTTCCAGCAAGACCTGGCCGCCTACGAACATTTGGATTTCGAGAACTTCTTCGTGCAAGCGATGGACGGCCCCCTGGCCGCGCACAATATGCAGCTGGCCATCGAAACGTGCAAAAGCAACCCGAAGTGGAAGCTGAGCCTGCAAACCCATAAACTCCTGCAAATTCCTTAAATAAGTATTACCAATAAAATAATATGCTGACTATCACACGCAAGCTCGAATTCGACGCGGGCCACCGCATTCCCGACCATAAAAGCCAGTGCCGCAACCTGCACGGCCACCGCTACACGGTGGAAATCACCCTGGTCGGCAAGGTCATCGAGGCGGAAGGCAATTCCGACAATGGCATGATCATGGACTTTTCCGACGTGAAAACCCTGGCCAAGCAGCACCTGGTCGATGTCTGGGACCACGCCTTCCTCGTGTATGAAAAAGACACGGCCGTGCGCGACTTCCTGGCCAGCTTGCCCGACCATAAAACCGTCGTCATCGACCGTATTCCGACCGTGGAAAACCTGGCGCGCATCGCCTTCGAGATCCTGAAAGCGGCATTTACCGACCATTTCGGCACCGGCTTGCACCTGCATAAGCTGGTGCTGCATGAAACGCCGAATTGCTGGGCAGAAGTGACCGATGACTGAAATGCGGGATAGCGCGCTCGACGCGCGCTACATGCAGCTGGCCCTGGAACAGGCCCAGCACGCGTGGGACCTGGGCGAGGTGCCCGTCGGCGCCGTCGTCGTCAAGGATAGCGAAGTCATCGCCGTGGGCTACAACCAGCCCATCGGCCGCCACGACCCCACGGCGCACGCGGAAGTCATGGCCTTGCGCGCGGCCGCCGAAAAGCTGGGCAACTACCGCTTGCCCGGCTGCGAGCTGTACGTGACCCTGGAACCGTGCGTGATGTGCTCGGGCGCCATGCTGCATGCGCGCCTGGCGCGCGTGGTGTACGGCGCGGGGGACCCGAAGACGGGCGCCTGCGGTTCCGTGCTGAACCTGTTCGAGCAGCCGGCGCTGAACCACCAGACAGCCATCGAAGGCGGCGTGCTGGCCGACGAATGCGGCGCTTTCCTCAAGCGTTTCTTTGCCGAGCGCCGTCGCGCGCAGGCGGAAGCGCGCAAGCTGGCCAATCCGCAGGCCTGACACCAGCCCTGACAGGGCAGGGCCGCCATGGACTTGCCGCGCATGACAGCATGCCAGCCATGCCAGCCATCGCGGCTGGCATTTTTTATAACTGTTGCGAAATAACATCTGTCTAGACCAACTGCCATTCTCAAATGAGAATGATTCGTGTTACAGTATTGTTTTCGCCAGCAAACTTCCCTTGCGTATCGTTATCGATCCGGGTTCAAGAGCCAGCCTTTACTCTTAGACCGGATCATCATGACTACAGTGCCTACGCAGCGCTCCGCTGCCCCCGTTGTTCCTGCCACCCAACTGCCTGCCCGCCGCCACAACCTGGTGCTGCGTGCCGCCTTACTGGGCCTGTTCGCCGCGCCCCTGCTACCCGTGGCCGCGCAAAATGCCGCCGTCAACGCGGGCACTGCTGCCCAGGAACCGGCCAAGCTGCCTGTCTTCCCTGAAATCGTCGTCAATGCCAAGCAGGATTACGAGCGCCGCGCCGGCACCAAGACGGTGATCCGCAGCGACGACCTGGAACGCCGCAACGTGACGGACATGGCCGGTATCGTGCGCTATCAGCCGTTGATCAGCACGCCAATGGCGGCCTCGGGCGGCGGCGGCATCTGGGATGGCGCGGGCAATACCGGTTACAACATCCGTGGCCTGGAAGGCAACCGCGTCAGCCTGGATGTTGACGGCATTTCCCTGCCGGATGCGGCGCCGAAGCCAGATGGCACGGCCCTCAATGCCTTCGGCACGGGCCGCGATTATTTCGATCCTGAAACTTTCCGTGAAGTGCGCATCGATTCGGGCACGACGGCCGCCAGCGGCGCCAATCCCGGCCTGGGCGGCGGCGTGGCTTTCATCACCAAGTCGCCCGAGGATTACCTGGGCGAAGGCCAAGACCACTACGTGGCCTATAAATACGGCCGCGCGACCGCCGACCGCAGCAATGCGCACACCCTGACGGGCGCCGCCAAGATCGGTGCCAATCTACAAGGCCTGGCCGTGTACGTGCACCGCGATGGTGAGCAGCTTGACAGCCGCGGCAGCGCGCCCGTCAACCCGGATGACTGGCATTCGAACGCCTTGCTGTCGAAGCTGGTGTGGGCCTTGCCTGGCGAACAAAAGCTGGACTTGACGGTCGACATGTTCGAACGCAAGAACAAGCGCGATCTGCGCAACAAGGTCAGCGCCCTGTATCCGGACGGCGTGCAGCAGGATTCCACCACCAAGCGTACCCGCGTCAGCCTGGGCCACGAGGTGGTGCTGAAGGATTTCGCCCTGTTCGACCGCCTGACCTCGAAAGTTTATCTGCAAAACGCGAAGATCGACGACAAGAGCAAGGGACGCTATACCTACCGCGGCAACTTCCAGCGCGCCATCGACACCAGCTTCAAGAATGACAGCATCGGTTTGAGCTCGGAAGCGTTCAAGCAGCTCAACGCCGACAACGCACTGCTGTATGGCGTGCAGCTGGAGCAGGGAAAATCGCGCCGTCCCTGGATGGAGGACCGTACGGCGGTCGCCACGGGCGCACACGAGATCACGCGCAAGAACCGCATGGCCGACATGGACAGCACCAAGCTGGCGCTGTATGTGCGCGATGACTACAGTTTCAATGTGGCCGGCAAGAAGGCGGTCCTGACGCCGGGCTTGCGCGCCGACTACCGCAAGAATGAGCCGAAAAACCTGCAAAACTATGTGACCGCCGTGCCGAATGCGGCCAAGGAAGTGCGCAAGGAAAGCGACAGCTATTTCACGCCGAGCCTGAGCCTGACCGTGGAAGTACTGCCGCAAATCAATGCTTATGCCACCTTTACCCGCGGCACGCGCTTGCCGACGCCAGCCGAGCGCACGGGCACCTACGATTCCTTCAGCTACACGAGCACGAATGGCTATGCCATCCTGGGCAATGCCAATTTACGCAAGGAAACCAGCAAGGCCTACGAGCTGGGCTTGAAGGGCGATGTCGCCAAGGGTTTGAGCATGCATGCCTCCGTCTACCAGACGGAATACAAGGGCATGATCGAGTATGTGATGCAGGAAGATGATCCGGTGAACTACCCCACCATCACCCAGGGCTTGTACCGTCCCGAAAACATCGGCAATGCGCGCACCTGGGGCGCCGAGCTGAGCTTGCGCGCGGAACTGGGTACCTGGTTGCCGGCCATGCAGGGCTATCGCGTCGACCTGGCCACGGGCGTGGCCAAGGGCCGCTCCTTCAATACCCTGACGGGCGAGAGCGGCGGCCTGGCCTCGGTGGCGCCGGCCAAGACGGCGCTGACCTTCGGCTATGACCATACCAACAAGCTGTTCGGCCTGGAACTGACGGCCTTGCATGCGGGCGACAAACAGGCGCCGAACGACTTGCTGACGGGCACGACCGCGCCGCGCTTCAAGGTGCCGTCGTACACAATTTTCGACCTGTCGACCTACTGGAACGTGCACAAGAACGCGAAGATCGTCGTCGGCGTATACAACTTGACGGATCGCAAGTACTGGGATTACGCCGCCGCGCGCAGCCTGTCTGCCGGCACCACGGTGGCTTCCCGCACGGAGATCGAGCGCTACGCCAAGCCCGGCCGCAACGTCGCCGCCAGCCTCAGCGTCAACTATTGATTTTTACCGGGGAGGGGCGCTTGTCCCTCTTTTTTTCCATGTTTGATTGAATGGTCTCTCTATGAAGTTATCCAAACTCGTTCTATCCCTGCTAGGCAGCCTGCTGATTGCAAACGCAACTGCGGCCCCAGCCACCTTGGCGGAACGCTGGTCCACCTTGCGCACGGAACAGCCGAAGCTGCAGATCCGCGACGCGGCGCGCGCGCTGGGTGTGTCTGAAGCGCAATTGCTGGCAACCAATATCGGCAAGGGCGTGACGCGCCTGCAGGCGGACGGCAACCAGCCGCGCGAAATCATGCGCGCGGCGCTGGACCTGGGCATCGTGCAAGCGATCACGCGCAATGAAAACGGCGTCATCGAAACGACGGGCACGGCCAGCAAATTCAAGCAGGCGGGCGACAAGTCCGAGCAGGCCGACGCCAAGCAGGATCCGGAAACGGAAGCGCGGCAACGCAATATCGCCGGCGGCTACCTGGGCGGCCAGATCGACCTGCGTTTCCACTTTGAACACTGGAAATACGCATTTGCCGTGGAACAAGCGGGCCGCGACGGCAAGCCGACGCGCAGCCTGCAATTTTTTGACGCCAACGGCACGGCCGTGCACAAGATCTACCTGCGCAACGAGCCGGGCGTGGCCGTCTACGACAAGCTGGTGGCGACCTTCCGCATGCCCCAGCAAAGCGCGGAATTGAATGTGCTGGCCGTGGCGTCGAAAGCGGCGGAAAAACCGGATGCCGAAATCGACGTCAAGGAATTCCAGCTGGCCTGGAAAGACATGACGGACGTGCACCAGTTCGCGCAAATCATGCGCGAATTTCATCTGACCCGCGAACAGGCTCTGCGCCTGGCGCCGGCCGGCGTGGTCGAGCGCGTGACGCCGGCAGCGCTGCGCACCCTGCTGGAAAACGCGGCGAAGAACAAGGTTGCCATCATGGTGTTCCTGGGCAATGAAGGCTTGACGCAGATATACAGCGGCAAGATCGAGAAAACCATGGCCGCCGGCGGTTTCTTCAACGTGCTCGATCCGGACTTCAACCTGCACATCCGCGACACGGCCCTGCGCAGCGGCTGGGTCGTCAAGCGCGGCGGCGTCACCTCGGTCGAGTTTTTCGATAACGACGGCACGCAAGTGGTTTCCTTCTTCGGCGTACGCGAACGGGGCAAACCGCAGCCACAAGCGTGGGTCGATCTGGCTGATTCCTTGCCAAAGGCCAAGTAAGCAGCACCGTTGATTCAGTACAGTTGTCGCGCGCCGTACCGGCGCGGCAACACTTCAGCTGAGTGCCGCGTGCCGGTCTCATGTCTGAAGCACAATAGTGGTATGCTGAGTGCAAGGCAGCAGCGATCGTGTCTGCGTGCTGGTTCCTGAAGAGAGGCAATCATGGCAACCATCATGGCGAACGGCCTCAACATAGCTTATGAAAGCCACGGCGACTCTGACGATCCGTGCGTGCTGCTGGTCATGGGCCTGGGCATGCAACTGATCGCCTGGCCGGCGGACTTCGTCGAAGGCATCGTCGAGCAAGGCTTTCGGGTTGTACGTTTCGACAACCGCGACTGCGGCCTGTCGAGCAAGATGGCGCTGGCGGGCAAGCCTTATCTGCCGTTGGCCTATGTGAAAAACCTCGTCGGCTGGCCCCTGAAAACTTCCTACACCCTGAATGACATGGCGGACGACGCGCTGGGCTTGCTGGCGGCCTTGCGCATTGCCCAGGCGCACGTGATTGGCGTGTCGATGGGCGGCATGATCGCGCAAGTGATGGCGGCGCACGCGCCGCAGCAGGTGCTCAGTCTGACCTCCATCATGTCGAGCAGCGGCCGGCGCGGCTTGCCCGGCCCCACGCGGGCCGCGCGCAATGCGCTATTGCAACGTCCGAAACGCAATGCCAGCCGCGCCGAACTGATGGCGCACATGGCTGCCACCGTGCGTGTCATCGGCAGTCCCGCCTATCCCGTGTCGGAAAAACTGCTGTACCAACGCATCGAAGCGGCGCTGCAGCGGGGCAGTTGCCCGGAAGGCGTGGCGCGGCAAATGGTGGCTATTGCCGCCTCGGGCGAGCGCACGGCCTTGCTGCCAAGTATCAGCTGTCCTGCGCTGGTGATCCATGGCGCAGCCGATCCCTTGATCCCCGTTGCCTGCGGCATCGATACGGCGGCACTGATTCCTGGCGCCCGGCTGGAAGTGATCGAAGGCATGGGGCACGACATGCCGCCCCAGTTGATCGAGCGTCTGCTCGCCTTGATCGATGTGCATCTGCAAGGTAAGATGGCGCCCCAGATGCGCTCCCAGCCAGCCTAGGCGCGCCCATTCTTATTTACGTGCGGGCATATTTTGAAGACACCTGAGATTGGCATCGCCATCGTCGCGCCGGGCGGTTGTGCGCCCGACGAAGCGGCACTGGCGCGCGGCATCGCCCGCTTGCAGGCGCAAGGCGCCACCGTTCACAATTACTACGACCCCGAGCACACATTCCAGCGTTTCGGCGGCACGGATGCGGGGCGCCTGGCGCAACTCCATGCCGCAGCTGCCGACCCGGCCGTGCAAGTGGTGATCGCCTTGCGCGGCAGCTACGGCATCAGCCGCATCCTGCCCGAGATCGATTTCCAGGCCATGGCCGACAGCCGTAAACTGTTTGTCGGTTACAGCGATTTTACGGCCTTCCATATGGGCTTGCTGGCGAAAACGGGCCGCGCCAGCTTTGCCGGCCCCATGGTCTGCGACGATTTCATCCGCGACGAGCCCGAGCAATTTACGCTCGATCAACTGTGGTCGTGCCTGGCCGGTCCCGCCCACGCGGTCACGGGCACTTCCGTTGGCAATCCTCAGGTCGAGGTCACGGGTAAATTATGGGGCGGCAACCTGGCCATGCTGGTCCACTTGCTGGGCACGCCATATTTCCCCGAGATCGATGGCGGTATCCTGTTCCTGGAAGACGTCAATGAACACCCGTACCGGGTCGAGCGCATGCTGCTGCAATTGCTGCACGCCGGCGTCATTGGCCGGCAGCAAGCGGTGGTGCTCGGTGACTTTTCCGGCTACAAATTGAGCCCGATGGACAAGGGCTACGATGCCGACGCCATGCTGGCCTACGTGCGCGAACGCTTGCCTGTACCCGTGTTGACGGGGCTCGAGTTCGGCCATATCCGCCGCCGAGTCACCTTGCCGTTCGGAGGCAAGGCGCGGCTGCGATCGGATGCGTCCGGCTTCAGCCTGACGGTGACCGATTACCCGACCCTGGCGCGCCCCTGAACGCCGTAAACGCCAAGCCCGGCAGGTTGCTGCAGCTCGATGTGCTGCGCGGCATCGCCGTGTTTGGCATCTTGCTGGTGAATATCTGGGGCTTTGCCTGGGGCACGATTTCCTTGCGCTACGGCACCTTGCCGGCGCAGCCGCCCGTACTCGACCAGCTCGTCATTTTTCTGGTCGCGGCGCTGGCGCAATTCAAGTTCTATCCCATCTTCGCGTTTCTGTTTGGCGCCGGCTTTGCCTTGCAGACACGTTCCCTGCAGCGCCAGCTGGGCGGCTGGGAGGCCGCGCAAGCCGCCTACCGGCGCCGTTTGCGCTGGCTGCTGGCATTCGGCCTGCTGCACGGTTTCCTCATCTGGAGCGGCGACGTGCTGACCTCGTATGCCGTCGCCGGGATGCTGATCCTGCCCCTGGCATCTGCCAGGCTCAGCCGCGTGCGCAACCGCGCGTGGTTGGTAGCGGCCGGTTTTTTGCTGTTCATGTGTCTGCTGATTCCCGTGGGCCAGCAGGGCGGCGCGCCGGATATCGCGCGCGATCTGCAAGGCTTTGCGGACCGCTACGCCATCTACACGCAAGGCGGCGCGTGGGCCGTGGCCAAGCTGCGCGCCAACGATTTCCTCGTGTCCTTGCTGTACGCCGCTGTCATGCTGCCGCATATCATCGTGCTATTCCTGCTGGGCATCTTGTCCGTGCGTTGTGGCTGGCTGACGCAGCCGCAGCGCCACCAGCGCATGTGGCGCCGCGTGCGTGCCGTGGGACTGGGCGCGGGTTTGCCGTTCAGTCTGCTGGCAGCGGGCGCCATCGCCTGGCAAGTGGCTGACCCGTATCAAACCGTTTTCGACACGGCCCTGTTCGAAGTGGGCCTGTTCGCCGGCGGCCCCGTGCTGGCGGCCGGCTATGTGGCCGCATTGATGCTGGCCAGCCCTTTCATGCTGCGCTGGCTAGGCGCATGGCTGGCGCCCGTGGGACGCATGGCGCTGAGCAATTATTTGTTGCAATCGCTGCTCGGCACCTGGCTGCTGCAGGGGCCGGGCCTGGGCTGGGGCGCCCGTTTGCGTCCGGTCGAGATGCTGGGCCTGGCGGCAGTGCTCATGGTGGGGCAAGTGCTGCTGAGCCGCTACTGGTTACAGTATTTCCGCCAGGGGCCGATGGAAGCGCTGTGGCGCCGGCTGGCGCGCCTGCCTTAATCCGTTCCCCAGTCAAATGCGCCTTGCGCTGCGGCTGTTGGCGGTGCCTTGGCCTTGGCGGATGGCACCAGTGGATTATCGACGGCATGCCACTCGAACAGGTCCGTATCGAGCATGCAGGTGCGCGCCAGGTGCAGCGCTTGCTCGGGAGCGAGTGTGGGATCTAGCCAGCGGTGCGCGTCTTCCAGGCTGACGGTCACGGGGCGGCGGTCGTGGATATCCACCATGCCGCCCAGGCTGTCGGCCGTCACCAGCACGAAACCGGCTTCCTCGCGGTTGACCTTGTACGGCCCGAACTGGGCCAACGCCAGCAGGAACAGGCGCGCGCGATCCTTGCGGTGGATGTGCCAGGGCTGCTTGCTGCCTTTCTCTCCCGTCCATTCATACCAGCCGGAAACGCTAACGACGCCGCGCCCTGCGCGCAGCAAGGGCTTCCAGTAGGCGCCAGCCAATTTTTCCAGACGGGCATTGATGGCGATGGGAATTTTTTCTTGCCGGGGGCGGGCACGGCTTGCGCGGCCCAGGCGGGGCGGTAGCCCCAGAAGACATCGTCGACCCGGTGCACACCATCCTGGATGTGCAAGATGGGCCGGTAAGTGCCGGGCGAAACGTTCAGGTGCGGCTCGGCTTCGCTGTCGAACACCGCATCGGTCCAGCCGAAGGACGACGCCATTACGCGCGCCGTGTCATTTTGATCGAATCGTCCACACATGCTGAAATCATACCCGATCGCCCGGCGCCGCGCGGGCGTGCGCGTGCGCGCTTCCTGTGTGTGGTCAAACGTACAGACTGTGGGCGGCAACTGGCGCACAGTGGAGGCCAGTCAGGTTCCTGACGTTATTCTTATATCGGAGGAATTATGTCTTTTGAAAATCCCACCATCCACAAAGGTTTTATCATCAGCGCCACGGCCAGCCAGCGTCGCGATGGCCGCTGGGTTGGCTCGTATGTCAGCCAGAACCAGGCGTGTGGCGCGTATGCGGACACTTGTGACTATGACGATTGCAGCAACGAAAAAGAAGCGCAGCAACTGGCACTGTCCATCGGCTGGCGACTAGCCGATGGCGTGCCGGTACGCTGAGCGGCCTTAGCGCTTGCCGCGCAGGGCCAGCAGCAAGCCTGCGAACGGTAGCAGCAGGGCGGCACCCAGCCGTACGGAGGTCAGGGAAGCGATCTCCACGCCCAGCACATGGGGCAAGGCCAGGAGCAACAGGGGGGCGGGCACGGCAATCGCGAAGAAAAACAGGTACCACGAGTAGCCATTTTTCTTCGCCAGCAAGGCGATCAGCGCGCAGCCGACCAGAAAGACCAGCGGTAAATTCACAAATTCCATGGTTCTGAGTTTTCATCCGGGAAAGCGCGTCATTATACGCGCCAGCCCGGGTGGTCGGATGGGCTTGCCAGCGTCAGTTGCCGATGAAATCCGGCGGCTGCGGCGTCTGTTTGCCCGCCAGCGGCGCATCGGCTGGCAGCAGCGCGTTGATGGCGCCGTTATAGATGAGTTCCTGAGCATACGCCGACGCCTCGATCAAGGCCGCATGCACGGATTTGAAACTGCTCAGCGTTTCAATCAGCACGGGCTTGGCGTACACCTGCAGCGTATCGCCGCGCTTGGTGATCAAGATCATGCCCCGGTAGCGCCCATCCTTCTCCAGCGCCCCCGCCACATGAAATTCATAACCCCTGATCTGGTGTTTTTGTTCCTGATCCATGTCACCCGCCTCCAGACCTGACTGTCATGGCCCAGACCTTTTCTACGCGTATTGAACGGTCGAGTCTTTGATCTGATCAATACTGTCAGCCATGGTTCAACTAGCGTCATTACCCAGCGCGAATGGCGCGGATCTGCTGGGCCGTTTCCTCGATTTCCCGATACGCTTCCTGGATATAGCCATTGATCGGATGCCCATCCATCCACTCGAAATAGGCGCGCTCGTCGTGTTTGATGGCAAAAGGGACGTGGTGATCGCGTATTGACTCGGCCGTTTCGCGCACCAGCGAGGCAAAAAGAAGCTCCAGAGTTTCCATGATGGTCACCTTGCGAGACATGAATGCAGAGTGACGAATGTAGCACAAAGTGGAGCTTGGTCCACGCCGCTTGCCGTGGCGTGCGCGGGGATTGCGCGGTTTCAGGCCGGATGACCGATATGCTCGTACAGGATCACGCAGCCGATGACGATCAGCACCAGGCCACCCACGAGTTCGGCGCGCCGTCCCGCCACCGTGCCCAGCACGCGGCCCAGCATCACGCCCAGCGTCACCATGACGAAGGTGGAAAAGCCGATGGCCGCCGCCGTCACGACGATATTGGCGCCCAGCAAAGCCAGGCCCGCGCCGACCACCATGGCGTCGATGCTGGTGGCCAGGCCGGTCACGGCCAGCACCCAGAACGAGTGCGATTGCGCCGGCGCTTCGTCCTCGTCGGCGTCGCCAAGGGCGTTGCGTATCATCAACAACCCGATGATGCCCAGCAGGCTGAAAGCGATCCAGTGATCCCACGCTTCCACGTAAGGCGCTGCCACGCTGCCCAGGGCCCAGCCGATGATGGGCGTGATGGCTTCGATGACGCCAAAGATCAGGCCCGTGCGCAGGGCCTCGCGCCATTGCGGCTTGTGCAAGGCGGCGCCCTTGCCCACGGCGGCCGCGAAGGCATCGGTGGACATGGCAAGGGAGAGGGCGGCGGTGGCGGCGAAATTCATCGTTGGCTTTCTGTAAAACCTGGCTGGGATGATAGTTAACACAATAACGCCTAAGAAAACCGTAGCGAGCGGAAGGGAGTTATGGTCGAGAAGCGCAACTGTACGAAGGTACAGTGAGCATCGCAGGCCGTAAATCACGACGCGCAGCAGGTTTGATAGGTGTTTAACGCAAACCCGGCGATTTTACCCTAGGTACAGCACCACCAAGGAGGCCAGCAGGCAATACGCGCCAAAAAAATGCCAGCGGCCCTGTTCCAGCCAGCGCGACAGCCAGCGCAGGGCCAGCAAGCCGGCCAGGAAGGAAAGCAGCATGCCCAGCAGGCTAGGACCGAGCAGGTGCAGCAGGCTGTTGCCGTGTTCCAGATGGTCCAGGCTGCCATTTGCCACGGCTTGGTAGAAGCGCCAGCCTTCCTTGACCAGCACGGCAGGCGTCAGCACCACGGCCAGGGCAAAGCTGAATTCCTCGGCACGGCGCTGCGGCACGCCCATGGCGATGCCGGCCGAAATGGTGGCGCCCGATCGGGAGAACCCGCGGAATGGCAGGCACAGGCCTTGCACTGCGCCGATCACCATCGCCTTGCCGATGGACAAGGTGCCGTGCTGGCGCGCTTGCAGGCGCGACGAAGCGATGATCAGCACGCCGGCGGCGGCCAGCGCGGCGGCCATCAGTTTTGCGTTGCCAAACAGGTGTTCGATTTCAAAGCCGGGCGCATCCTTGCTCATGACGTGGGTAATGCCTTTCAGCAAGCCAAAGCCGACGAGGCCCGTCAGGGCCGTAGCGGCCACGAGCAGCAGGACATTGCTGCGGAAGGCGGTGGCCGAACTGAAGTACGTGGCGCGCCAGGATTTCCAGAAATACACGATGACGGCAAACATGGTACCCGTGTGCAGCATCACCAGCAGCATGGTCAGCTCAGGCGATGTGGGGTCCAGGCCCATCAGCTTTTCCGCCATGATGACGTGGGCGGAGCTGGACACGGGCAGCAGCTCGGCGAAGCCCTGGACGATGGAAAGAATAAATAGTTGAAAAAAACTCATGGATATCTGTACTCGGGCGGGGGAAGAAGGGTTGCCGATTTTACCCGCCAGATGCGGCGGGCACGCCCCGCGCCAGATTACAGTTTGTCCATCTTGTTATTGGCTGGCTGCTCCTTGCGGCTTGAACACGGTGCGGAAAGCCCGCAAGGCTGCCGGGTGATAGATCGTGCCATGGCTTTCTTCCGGCATCTTTTCCAGGTGCCATTGCAAGCCGGGTGGCGCTTGTTTTTGCAGCACCTCGGACAGGTGCTGCACTTCGATGGCGATGCCCGCTTCGCTGCTGGACGCCAGGTACAGGCTATGCTTGCCTGGCGCGCCTTTCGCCAGCAGGGCTGCCGCCTGGCGCGGCAGGGCGCCATGATTCCACCACAGGCTGGGGTCGAACGCCAGGTAATGGTCGAACAGCTGCGGTTCCAGCAAATAGGTTTCCACCACGAACAGGCCTGCCAGCGATTCGCCGACGATGGCCGTCTCGCCCGTCGTGCGGTAACGGCGCCTGACTTCCGGCATCAGCTCATCACGGATAAAGGCCCGGTAGGAAGACGCGCCGCCCACTACGGGGGCGATCTTGCGGTCTTGCACATTCTCGGTCGGGCCCGTCAAATCGCGCCGTCGCTGCGTGTTTTGCATGCCGACCAGCATGAAGGGGCGCATCGTGCCATTTGCCACCGACACTTGCAGCAAGCCGGCCACGTGTAAAAAGTCTTCGGCCACGCCGCCGTCCGGCATGTACAGCACGGGCAAGGGCGCGTCTGGCGGTGTATCCCAGGCGCGCGCCATGTACACATTGATGTGGCGCTTTTCCTTAAGCGCTTGCGAATCGATGACAAAGCTTTCGCCGATGACCAGCGGGGTGGCTGCGCTGGCGGCGGCCGGTACGGCATGGGCAAGGTGAAAGGGGCTGGACAGCAGCAGGGCGGCGGTGAGGTGCAGTGCAAGGCAAGAGTGGCGCATGGTTTCCTGTGATAAGTAGTGGATCGATGGCATGTACTCGTATAGACATGCCATCGGGCAATTCTATCTTATCTTTGAAACAGCCTTACCTGATCGTCAAGAGTTTTCGCTCGCGCACGATACCCGCCTTGTCGACCGTGTAGGCGACCAGCAAGGCGCCATCGTCCGCGCAGGCATGGCAGCTCTTCAGGGGCGTAGAAAACAGCACGCTCTGGCCGCCATCACCGGTGGCCGTGCTGCCGACGAAGTCGGCGGGCGCAAACGGGACAGAGTCTGGATGGGCGGCGGCAAAGGCGCGCCAGGCCGGTGTGGCGCGGTCTTCCTCGCGCACGGAGTCCTCATCGACGTCGATGGCCGCGCCATCGCTGCCGATCAGGATGGTGCCTTCATTCGTGTTGGCGCGGAATGGATAGGTGACGGTGGCCAGGGCTGCCTTGCCCAGCGGGCGCCAGGCGGAGATGAAGCCCGCCTTGTTTGCCTTGACCAGCATCATGGCGGCGGCGATGGCTTGCGGACGCGCGCCGACGCGCTGCATGGTGCGCAGCATGCAGACGTCGGGGGCGGTGGGCGACTCTTCGCTGCGGCAGGCCGACAGCGAGCGCTCCTGCCACACGGCGCGCGCATCGATGGGGCCTGTCGGTTGCGACTGGGCATGGGCCGCCTGCATGGTGGCCAGAGCGGAGAAAACAAGTAAGGCGAAGCCGCGGCGGGAAAATCGTGTGGGCATGGGGGCTTTCAGTAGCGGAATCAAGTAAGCGTTCGATTATAGGAGGGGGCCGGCGTGCTTGCGCGCACGGCTGGCCTTGCTGCCAGCCGGCTTGCGCCTCGCTTAACGCTTCTTTGCCGCCGCCTGGCGCAGCGCCTTGGCTTCCTGCTTGTTGCGAATGTGGGGGCGCGTGGCCAGCTCCGCCTTGACGGCGGCGATGGCGGCGCCGAACTGCTGCTCGGCCTGCGCCGGGCTGGCGCCTGCATAATCGTGCTCGTTGGATTGCGCCGCACGCAGCCGGCGCAGCAGTGCCAGCAACTGCTTGCCGTGCAGGCTGGCCAAGTCCTGCGCCAGCACTTGCTTGACCAGCGCGCCTTCCACATGGTCGGGGTCGAGCAGGCGCAGCAGGGCCAGGCCTGCTGGCTGGGCGACTGGTGTCAGTTTGGGTTTATCCACCGGCAGTTTATAGATGAGTGAAGGATTACAGGTATTCCCAGATTTCATCAAAGGTTTCGCGCGCGAAATCGTTGCGCCAGGCTTCCGAGTTCTTTTCACGGCTGACGGGAAATACGGCGCGCCAGGTCTGCTTCGGCGAGCTGGTGTAGGTTGCGGCGATCTTTTTCAGGCCGGCCGTGCATTGCTCGACCTTGCAGCCGCTCTTTGCCAGTTGCTGGGCTGCAGCCGCCCATGCCACTGGCACTTTGACGACCTGGCATTCGAAGCTGACGGCGGCCGTCTGCATGCCGTTTTCCACCGTCACGGGGTCCGCTTTGGTGGCTTGGCACACGGCGCCATTCTTGGCGGCGATGACATTCGCTGCCAGCAGTTCGGCGGCCGGCTTCACTGCCGCTTGCATGGCGGCCGGGAACAGGTCGGCGATCAGCTTGCCAGTTTCCGTTGGGAACTTGGCGTCCGCTTCCTTCAGGCCGCTGTACGACGCATATTCGGCGCTCTGGTGGCCCGCCAGACGCGTGGGGCGCAGGTAGGCGTTGAGCTTGGCGACGCTGGCTTCATCCTGGTTGATGATGGTCTTGATGTACAGGTTGGCCACGTCGGCCGGCGCCAGCTCCACGGCTGTCTCAGTGGCGATAGCGGGCTGGGCCAGCGCCACGGCAGCTGCAAAGGTGGCTGCCAGCAGGGATGTGCGTGAGGTTTCTTGTGTTTGATGCATGTATTTTCTCCACGATTCGATGTCAGGCGCCAAAAGATGCCTAGCGGCAATTCTGGCGCGCGCATTATATATGGTGAAACTCATAATGTTGCGCACTTTAGGCGTCCGCCTTGCTTGCCGCTGCCAGCAAGGCCAGCAGCAGCTCCTTGCGCCGGCCTTCCGCCTTGCGTGCCAGGGCTGCCAGTTTTTCCAGTTTGCCCCAGACCGGATACAGCATGTGCTCCACCAGATAGCCTTCCAGCCCTTGCAATTGCTGGTAGAACAGTTCCAGTTTCTCTACATCCTCCAGTTCTCCCTGGATCCTGACCTTTGCGTTATCCGTGCACGCGCGCAGGCACGCCGCCAGCACGGGAGTGGACTCGCTCGTCACGCCATGTTTTTCGGCGAAGGCGGCCGTGAACTGATCCTGCACGGACTGGTGCTCTTCGTCGACGTTGGCCATGTAGTGCTGCACCAGCGGGAAATAGCGAGAGTCGAGCAAGCCCAGGCCAAACGTGGCATAGCTGCCGGGCATGCAATTCTTTTCGCCTTCCGTGTCGGCATAGAACTCGAATTCTTCGATGGCCGCGCGCGCATACGCTTCCAGTTGCGGCTGCAGGGACGCATAGGCGACGGCGTTGGCAAAGAAGCGGTGCGTGTCGGACTTGGCCAGGCCTTTCAATGGAAGATATTCCTTCACCTTGGACTTGAGCTTGATCTGGTAGCTTTTTGGGAAGCCGTTTTGTAGCAAATGCGTGATGAATGCCAGCGCCTGCGCATATGCGCCTTCCTCTTCCCGGGCAATCGTGATGCTGATGGTGGCAAACACATCGTTGGCGCGGCATTCCAGCAGCGCATTTTTCAGGTGGATGTCGCCATCGGGGAAGCTGCCGCTGCCTTCCTTGAGCATGCGCACGGCCCGTTCGCTGCCCAGTTCGCGCGCGATTTCCAGGAATTTCAGGCCCTTTGATTTGGCGTAGCTCGGTTCGTGGCGCAATATCATCACGGCGCCATACAGCAGCAGGTCGATCGGCTGCAGCCCTTGCGTATCGGGCGCCGCGCCCATTTTCAAGGTGTATTCCGTGGCGCGGTAGCTCGATAGCGCGCGGTCATAGTATTGCGGCAGGAAGACATTTTCCGCCCATACGGTGATGGCGCGGATAATATGGTAGCGGTGCTCAGCCAGCGTGTCCGGGCGTGCCTTGTTCAAGGCCTGGATGCGGTCATACTGGGCGATGATCCATGCCACGTCAGGTTGCGGAAACAGCTGTTTGTCGAGCAGGTGGCGTGCCAGGAAGAACGTTTCCTGCGGTAGCGTTGGCTCGCTGCCCTGCGTGAGCGTTTGCCCGATGTAGGCATGGATGTTTTCCAGCAAGGCCTGGCGCTTGCCGTCGTTGACGTATTCCAGCAAGGTCAGGTGCAGCTTGCCCTGCGCCGTCTGGAACTTGCCGCGGAAGGCGAAGCGGTAGTCGATCATCGGCGTGTCCACCAGCGGCGCCAGGCGGGCCTGCACCAGCGCCGTCAGCTGCGGCGCGATCAGCTCGCGCACTTGCGCATCGTCCAGGCGCGCCGGCGTTCTGGGGCGCGCGTCGTCGTCATCGAAACCCAGGTCGAGATCGTCGGCGGTGGTGCGGCCCGGCTTGTAGTCGAGCAGGAAGTCATTGAAGACGCCTGCTTGCAAAGGGGGCGATTGGCGGACTGCTCCGGGGCCGTGCGCTGCTGGCGCTCATCGAACCAGGCGTGGATGGCCGCCGTCATTTCCTGTGTTGCCAGTTCTATAAGTGTACTCATGTATATCGCATCTTCCCTGCATTGCACGTGACAGCGCCACCGCTTGCCGTTACGGTCATGTTTAATATAAAGCACTATTTTAGGTGCTCAAGCCTGGCCGCAACAAGGGCCGCACGAGCGTCAGGAGGGGGCGGAGAGGAAGCGCGCGTCGATTTCGTCGGACTGCGGTCCCACGGTGATCGTGGTGTGCCAGCCGGAAGGTGTGTCATTGCCATCAAACAAGGCGATGCGCGTGTGGACAAACAGGACTGCATACACGCCGGATTTCATGTCGCGGTTCAAGTCCCAGTGCATGAGCTCAACGGCTTCGCCCATGCGCGGCAGATGGGCGCCCGGCGGCAGCAGGATGTTCTGATTGACGAATTCCCGGGTCGGGCCCGGTTCCTTGTGGTGCGGATCGATGTAGCGGAACGAGACGCTGGTAACAATGTTTTGCATGCTTGACACCTGCTTGATTAAGTACATGATGACAATAGCACAGTGGATGGCCGATGCGTGCGCTGCAGGCGCCATCAGCTACGTACGGTAACAGACGGAGTTTGACTGGTCGTCGCGCTAGGCTTGCGTATTCTTAATCATTGAGATTGCTGAAAACGTCATGATGCATTTATTCCTAGCGGAAAATCGCGCCGAGCTGGAGCGCCGTTGCCGTGACAAAGTCGCCAAGCGACCCCTGCGTTTTCCGACCGAAATACAGTTAAGAGAAGGCATTCCCATCTTTCTGGAGCAGCTGATCCGCACCCTGAAGGCGGAAGAGGCCGGCAAGCTGGCGCAAAGCCTGGCCATTTCCGGTCCCGCCGACGGCAGTGCGCAGGGCACATCGGAACTGGCCAACAGCGCCACCACCCACGGCGGGCAATTGCTGGCGCTTGGCTATTCCGTGAGCCAGGTAGTGCACGATTATGGCGATCTGTGCCAGGCTGTCAGCGATCTGGCCGTGGAGCTGGACGAGGAATTTGCCGTCGAGGAATTCAGGACGCTGAACCGTTGCCTCGACAACGGCATTGCCGAAGCCGTATCGGAATTTACCCAGCGGCGCGACGTGCTGATTGCCAATGAACAGGCATTGGCACTGAGCCAGCGCATCGGCTACTTGGCCCATGAACTGCGCAATCACCTGGGAACGGCCGGCCTGGCCGTCGCCGCGCTCAAGCAAGGCGGCATGGGTGTGGCAGGCGCACCTGGAGCCGTGCTCGACCGCAGCCTCGTGGGTTTGCGCACCCTGATCGACCGCTCGTTGGTGGACGTGCGGGTGGAGGCGGGCTTGACCTTGCAGCGTTCGGTTTTCTTCCTGAGCAACTTCATCAGTGAACTGAGCCATTCGGCCAGCCTGGAAGCGAACTTGATGCGTTGCACCCTGGTCGTGGACGAGGTCGATCCCTTGTTGCAGCTCCACGCGGACCAGGATTTGCTGCTCTCCGCCGTGGGGAACCTGCTGCAGAATGCCTTCAAGTTTGGCGCGCCGCATGGCACGGTGGTGGTGCGCGCGTATGGGAACGGCGAGCGGGCCAGGATTGAAGTGGAGGACAACGGCGCCGGCCTGTCGCCGGAGGCAGCAGATGACCTGTTTCTGCCCTTTACGCAAGGCGGCGCCAGCAAGACGGGCCCTGGACTAGGCCTGTCGATCGCCCGGCGCAGCGTGGAGGCGAATGGCGGTATCTTGAGCATGGAAAGCGTGCCTGGCCATGGCAGTGTCTTCATCATCGACTTGCCCCGGCATGACGATCCTGCGCTCACGTTCGCCACATAAGGGGAGCCCCATCCATGCCCTATGACATCCTGCGCGACAGCATCGCGCTCGAAGCGGCGGGCGACGCCATCCGCTTCCATTTGACCGTCTTCGGGGCGGAAAAGACCTGCCGCATCACCGTGACGGCCTTGCACAGCCTGAATCAGGGGCAGGGTGGCGATTTGCTGGCCATCTTCGACACGCACCGCCTGCGCATCGGCCAGCGCGCCTTCGCTTATCTGAGCCGTGATCTGCTGGTCAGCAATGTGGTCTTGCGCGCACTTGATTTTTAGTTACTATTTCCTGTGCCGCCGTCCGTGCCCAGGCCAGATATGGTATTTCCGCACAGATCGTCAAGTAAATGCAGGTATGGCTGGACGGAAATGTTACATCTGGGTATTCTGCGCATCTGATACTTATTTCTATACAGAAAAAGGTAAGAGGGCGGTTCGTGCCGGCGGCAACGCGGTGCGCGCTGCCAGGCAAGGTCAGACATGCAAAGGTGAAGTCGTCCGCTTGCTGAGCGAAACGGTCATGTTTCGGCTCGCGGTGGGCAGGGAACAGTGCTGTCATCTTTAAAATAGTAGGAGAGGTTGCTCATGGATGCAGAAAAGGATGTTGTGTACGGTACAGAAGATTTGTTGATGAGTTTGTGCAACTCGGTGGTTCGGGTGCTCAACGTTGCAACGCAAAGTAAAGTCAATTATTCAGGCATGGTGCAGCGCATCACCAAGACCGGCCTGAAGCCGGACATCGGTTGCTTCGTGATGTTCGATGGTGGTTTCACGGGCCTGGTGGTGCTCAATTTTGCCGCCGATACGGCGATGGAAATCTACGAGCGCTACATGTTGCACATGGGTATGCCGAAGTCGGAGCTGGCCAGTTTTTACACGTCGGACGAAGTGTCGAACATCATGGGCGAGCTGATGAACCAGATCGTGGGCGACTTCACGGGCAAGGTACGGCGCGAGCTGCAAACGAATATCACCCAGAGCCAGCCGAAGATGCTGGTGCTGAACAAGCAGGTGATGCTCAGCGTCGACACGCCGCTGGACCGCCCGGAAATGCGCCGCGTTACTTTCTACACGGAAAAGAACAATATTTTCTATCTGGAACTGGCGATCGACCGTACCGAGTTCATCAAGTTGCATGATTTCGATTCGCGCGAAGTCGATGCCGATTCGCTGATGGATACGGAATACGCGAACCGCGAACGGGATGCCGCCCCGGCGCCTGCAGCGGAACCGGAAGACGACGACAACGCCGACCTGCTCAAGTCCCTGGGCATGTAAGCGGGCCTTGCCACTAGCGGCGGCATACTTGCCGCCGCTAGTCGATGATGTTTGCCTTGCGCAAGCTGTCTGGCAAAAATATAGCCCCCAGAATACCAAACACAACAAACAGCGGGCCACCGATCCACGTAAGAGCCGTGCCTGACGTCATGTCAAAGAACTTGCGGCATAGGGACGCGATCAAAAAAGCATATAAGTCCGCTGTCCCCAGCACGATGCTAGTGATGGCGACGGCATTTCTTGCTGTCCTGATGATCTTGTTGGAATTCATTGCTTATCTCATTTCCGGCCATGCCAGCACATCGTGCGCGCCGCCGCGAGGCTGGGCGGGGGGCAACGAAGATACTTTTTCCAGCCGCCGTTCTCCCGCGATGCCGGGCTGCTTGCCATCATCAAGCGACCAGTACTCGAGCGCATATACATAACTGCCGTCGATGATGGTCAGCGTTTCCTTCTGGCGGCCGTTGGGCGCCTTGTAATACAGGCGCCGCGCGGGCCTGCCATCGACGCGCTGATTGAACGATTGCGCCGATATGGTCGCGCGCTTGCCCGTCTTGCCCGCCATCGACATTGCCGTGATCGTCACGTAAGCCCGCTCCGGGCAGCGGGCCAGCAGGTGGGCGCCGCTCAGGACGGTGGGATGCGTCTGATCCAGCGGGAAGCCGAACGGCTGCACGCCAGCGATATCCTGGCAATCCATCTGCCGCGCCAGAGCCGTCAGCGTGGCCGGATCGAGCGCGCTCGTATGGTGTTTTTCAGCGGCCTGCGCCTGGCCCAATGCCAGGCGGCGCTCCAGCTCGGCCAGCGAGATGTCGCTGGGCACGGGCAGCGGCGCGGGGGCGTCGGGATCGGCGGCCTTCGACGTTTCCGCCTGCATGCGCGAGGCGACGGAGTGGCTGCGCTCGGCTTGCTCAAGGCGGCCGGCAGCCAGACCCGTGTTGGCGAGGCATGCGGTGATGGCCAGCGTAAAAACATGTTTTGTCAGCATGGGATATCGTGGAGGCGCGCAAACACCATCTCTGGAAAACGGCAGTGTATATTGGTATGGAGACGTTGGAATTTCTAAATTGAAATTATTTGTGCTGATTTGACGTCTATGGAAAATGCACTGTGGTAAAAAATATATAATCGCTAAAAAAGAAAAGTATTTTTTAGCATCACAGTGATATACATCAATAAGATTGTCACAGATATACACAAATCTCGCTACCCTGCCAGAGAGCTGTTCCATCGTGTGCGTCTCTTTGCCGGTCCTTATCTTGAGTCATTGATTCTTAAGGATGCCATTCGTTGCGGATAGTTGACTGTGCAAGCTGCCTGTTTTTTATTTTGCTGATCGCGCCATGTGGGTTTCTGAAAAGCAAGATAGGTTTGCATGAGTGCGACAGCTTATCTGGCTGCCCTGCAGGGAGCTTCTTCTTGCGGGACGCGGTGGCGCGAAGTTTTCTGACGATCACAGTCCCTTTGGAGGCTGGATGTTGAAACGACAGTTATTGTGTATTGATTTGAGTGGCAATGGTTTGCTGCATGGGGCAGGCGTGCAGCAGTTTGCTGTGGCGTGGGAAGGCTGGCAAGTCTGTACCGTGACAGGCCTGGCGGCTGCGACACGTGCGCTACGCACGCAGACCTTTCCGGTTGGGGTACTGATTTCTTCGTTCGATGGGATGGGAGAAATCGACAGTTTCTTGCATCATCATTGGGAGATGCAATGGGTGGGCATTTTTCCACCACCTGCCTTGCAGGCGGCCGCATGCCGGCGCCTGGTCCGCGACCATTGCCATGATTACCACACTTTGCCTGTCGACATGCTGCGGCTGCGGCATACCCTGGGCCATGCCTACGGCTACGCCACTTTGCGAGAGATGCCGGACACGCCTCTGTGCGCGCTGGAACAGGCTGATATGGCGCTCAAGGGCAATGGCGTCGCCATTGGCCGTTTGCGGCGCCAAATAATCAAGGTCGCTGCTGCCAGCGCGCCGGTGCTGATCTGGGGCGAGTCGGGCAGTGGCAAGGAACTGGCAGCGCAAGCCATACATGTCCATTCCGCGCGGGCGGCAGGTCCCTTCGTGCCCATCAACTGCGGCGCCATTCCGGCCGGCCTGGCGCAATCGGAGCTGTTTGGCCATGAACGGGGCGCCTTCACGGGAGCCACGCGCGACAAGCGGGGCTTGATCGAGTCAGCGGCCGGAGGCACGATATTTCTTGACGAGATAGGCGACTTGCCGCTCCCCCTGCAAACCAATTTGCTGCGCTTTCTGCAGGAAAAAACGATTTACCGTGTCGGCGCCACGCAGAGCACTGCTGTTGACGCGCGCGTCATTGCTGCTTCGCATGTCAATTTGCTGGAGGCAGTGCAGCAGGGGAAATTTCGCGAGGATTTGTACTACCGGCTCAACGTGCTGGCGCTCGATGTCCCTCCTTTGCGCGACAGGAAGGAAGACTTGATGTTGCTGGCAAATCATTTTTTTGCCACCTATGTGGCGGAGCGGGCGCCGATGGTCAAAGGCTTCAGCAACGCTGCCGTCGAGGCGATTTGCAATTATGCCTGGCCGGGCAATGTGCGCGAATTGATCAACCGGGTGCGACGCGCCATGGTGATGGCGGAAGGCCGGGCGATCATGCCGCAAGACCTGGGCTTGTCCGTTGCGGACGCGCCAGGCGCCGATGTCGCACTCGGCAGTATTCGCTTGCGCTCGGACCGTGACGCCGTGCAGGCATGCCTGGCCAGTGCCGGCAGCAATGTCAGCAAGGCCGCACGCGATCTGGGCGTGTCTCGCATGACGCTGTACCGGATGATCAAAAAGCTCAATATCGAATGTTGAACCTGACGCCTCAGCGGACGTTTTTTGTCCTGCGTGTGGATAGCCGTAGCGAAAACGGTGTAACATGATTGATACAGTCGCAGGACGGGCATGATGTTCTGCAAGTTCTTGATTTTGAATGGATATTTCTGTTTTTTCAAGGCGGTTCTGAAAAGTGGGTGGCGCACAGCTGTGACAGTTTTTCGTTTTTTGTTTGCCAAGTTTCCTAGGGGAATGCCCTGTAAGCCGAAGCTCATCGAATAAGGCGTTGTAATTCAATGGCTTGGCTCAGTGCTTTATCGCTGGCACCAAATTTGCTGTGAAGCTATGGACCCGACGAGTCAGTCTGGTGCCAGCATCCTGATTAACTTTTAAAGAGGAACTGCAATGAAAAAAACTCTCATAGCGGCAGCGATCACGCTGGCCTTTAGCTTCAGCGTCCATGCCCAGAACAATGGCTCGACCAGGGTCGATGATGTCACGGGTGTCAATACCCAGACGGCGAGCAACACCACGACACTGTCTGGCGCCGGGCCCGGGGCGAACGGGCATTCCACCGCTACGCAAGATAATAACTCGGACCAGAATAACGACAAGAGCACAGGGCAAAACAATAGCAGCGGCAACGCGAATGCCAGTGCGCTGGGTGCATCCGCAGCAAACAATGGCGGCACCAGCACCAGTAGCGCGGCAAATGCCTTCAATACTTCGACGGCAACGGCAGCGAGCACCCTGAGTGGCGCGGTGTCGGGCAACCAGGTCAGTAACATCGGCAATTACGCTACCAATAGTGGCAATACCAACGGTGGCACAGGCAAGGGTGGCATCGGCGGCAGTGCACTGGGCGGCAGCGCCTTTGGCAAGGGCGGCTCGGGTGGCGATGCCACCGGTGGCGCAGGCGCCGCGGGTGCGAGCGGTGGAAACGCCAGGAATGGCAGTGCCATCAATGGCGCAGCGGTCGTGGGCGACAGCACGGCCGGTGCAGGTGGCGCAGGCGGACTGGCCAAGAATGCCAGTAGCGGGGACGCCGGTGCTGGCGGAGCAGGCGGCGCAGGTGGCCGCGGTGCGGCCGGTGGTGATATCTATGGCGGCAACGGCGGCAGGGGTGGCTTGGCAGGCAGTGCCACGGGCGGCGCTGGCGGCGATACTGGCCGCACGTCAGGCGGCAACGGCGGCGATAGCGGCCAATCCATCGGCGGTGCAGGTGGCGACGGTGGCTACAGCCGTAGCGCCGCTGGCGGCGATGGCGGTAGCGGCAGTGCCAACAGCCACGCCAGAAATGCGGGTGGTGGCGTCTCCACTTCCACCGGTGGTACTGGGACGGGCGGTGCCGGTGGTGCCGGTGGCACCAATACAGCTGGTGCAGGTGCCGCAGGCGGTGGAAGTGGCTCAGGTGCCGGTGGTGCTGGCGCTGCATTGACGAGTACCGGTGGCGCCGGGGCCGCGGCAACTGGTGGTGCCGGTGGTGCCGGTGGTGCTGGCGCGGGTGGTACCAGCACTGGCGGCAGCGGCGCCGCTGGTGCGGCGGGCGGCAGTGGCGGCAGCAGCGGGCTGGCGCAAAACACGGGTGGCGCCGGTGCGGCTGGCGGCAGTTCCAGCAATGGCAGCGCAACAAACGGTTCGCCTTCGAACGGCAGCGCCAATGCCGGTGCTGGCGGCGCTGGCGGTGCCGGTGGCGGCGGCAATACCGCTGGCGCTGGCGGTAGCGGTGGCACGAACACTGCCGGCGCGGCAACTGGCGGTGCGGGCGCTGGCGGCACCGGTGGTGCTGGCGGTACGGTGGCTGTCAATGCAGGCGCTTTCGACATGTCCAATACCATGACCGGTACCGCGCAGTCGGCGGCCGGCTTGCTGGTCATCAGCCAGAACAGCGGTATTTCTTCGCTGATACAGCAAAGTGTGACGGTGCAGGCCAATCTGGCAGTGGGACACTAAGCTAGCGCTTGCTTGGTGTCAGGCTCCGCCGCGGCAATGCCGCGGCGGAGCATCGCAAGTCATGAACAAGGGGATGAGCATGCGCCTTTTTTTTCATTCGATATGCTGTGCCAGCCTGGTCTGTCTTTCCACAGGCGCCATGGCTGCACAGGAAGCAAGGGCGCTGCCCTTGCTTGCCGGGCCAGAGTTGAGTCTACAGATTGTTGCTCTGACGAACACTTCGCTGACGGCGCTGATGCCGTTGACGGCGGATAGAACTTTTGCCGGGAGCCTTGGCCGGCCCGCTGGCGAATACGCGCTGGATCAGGCGCGTGGCGGCACCGATACCGTTACCAATGAAGCGCGCCTGAGTGGCTTTGTCACTGGTAACTCGGCCAGCTACATCAGCACGGGGGCCAACACCATCGATGGCGCCGCGTTTGCCAACGCCTCCGGCATCCCGATCGTCATTCAGAACTCGGGCGCCAATGTGTTGATCCAGAACGCCACCATCATCAATTTGCAGTTGCGCTAGGCATGACGATATCCAGCACATTCTCGCTGCTCATGCTGTGCCTGCCTTTACTTGGCGGGCTGGCATCCCCAAGCGCTGGCGCGGCCGATATCGGCGCCTTCGGCAGCGCGCGCTTTGATGTGCCAGTTATCAGCATGCGCGAGGCGCGTTTCCAGCGCACCTTGCATCAGCAATACGACTTCAGTTGTGGTTCCGCCGCGGTGGCCACCCTGCTGACCCATCATTACGCCGATCCTGTGACGGAGGAGTTTGTTTTTGAGCAAATGTACCAGCAAGGTGATCAGCAAAAGATCCGCCGCGAAGGATTTTCCTTGCTCGATATTAAGCGTTTCCTTGGGACCCGAGGCTTTCTGGCCGATGGGTTTCAGTTGCCGCTGGATAAGTTAGTCGAGGCGGGCTTTCCCGCCATCGTGCTGGTGGCCGAGAAAGGCTACCGGCATTTTGTCGTGGTCAAGGGGCTGAACCAGAGCCGCGTGTTGATCGGTGATCCGGCCGGCGGCACGCGGGCCATGCCGCGCGCCGGTTTCGAGGCGATCTGGCAGGGCCGTTTGCTGTTTGTGATCCATGGACGCGCGACGCCGGCCACACCGGGCCCGGCGGCGGCTGAGGTGGCAATGCAGGAGGCCCGCTTCAATGATGTCGATGACTGGCGCGCGGCGCCGCAAGCGCCACTGGGGATGGCGATCAGCCGCAGCGGCCTCGATCAGATCACCATGCCGAAGAATGATGGTGGGAATTTTTAATGGCGGGCAAACGCCGCGCTGGAGGATGTATGCACAAGAAAGAGCGGTGGATGGCTGCCAGCCTGGCGTGCCTGCTTGTTGCCGCGCAGAATGCTTACGCCGCACTGCCCGAAGCGGGATGGACGGCGGTCAGCGATGAAACGCTGGAGCAGGCACGGGGCGGCTTCGACATGCCAGGTGGCTTGAGCCTGTCTTTGGGAATCGAGCGCCTGGTCAGCATCAATGGCAACGTGGTTTCCAGCGTGGCGTTCACGATTGCCGATGTGGCGCACCTGAGCGTCGAGGAAGCGAGCCTGGCGCGTACGGCAATCACGTCGATGAATGTCTTGCAAAATGGCGCCGGCAACGTATTTTCACCAGGCCCGATGGCGCAAACGATGGCCGGCACCGTGATCCAGAACAGCTTGAATGACCAGGTCTTGCGCACCCAGACGATCGTCAATAGCAGCGTGAACAGTCTTGCATTGCTGAAGTTGGCGAACTTTCAGGACACCTTGCAAAATGCGCTAAGCACGGTGGCAGGTCCCAAATAGGGTTTTCAGCAAGCCGCCTGGATTCCCCGGGCGGTATCGTGCAGTAGCGCCGGGCCTTTGCGGTGGTGTTGCCAGGGCCGGCTACTGACAGGCAGGGCTTGTCATCGGGAGAGACTATGCGGCATCTTTACTTATTGCGATTCGGTACGGTGGGTGTGTCGGCGTTGCTGCTGTGTACGGCTGTTCAGGCCCAGCAATCGCCCGGCACCGGCCAGGATGATCTGGTGGCGCAGTTGGCAAGCCTGAAGGCGCAACTGGCCGAACAGCGGCAGCAGCTGGAACTGCTGCGTGCATCGATGCAAGAGCAGCAGCACCGCATTGAGGTGCTGCAGGGCGCTGCGCCTCTCGACAATAACCTCCTGGCCAGGCAGCGGGGCACGGGTTTGCGGGGGGCATATCTGTCGCTGGCCGAGGCTCAGGACACCGTGTCCGCTCCGGAGACGCCGCCGCCATCGACGCCCCAGCCGGTGGGGCAAGCTCCCAGCCCCCCATCCGGCCGCCTGAGGTGGCGCCGCTGTTCGAGCAGCCAGGCGTGCTGACGGCCAAGGGGAAATATGTGCTGGAACCGTCGATGCAATTCGGTTACTCGTCCAGCAATAGGGTCGCCCTGGTCGGTTACACCATTATTCCCGCATTGTTGATCGGTTTGATCGATGTGCGCGAAGTCAAGCGCAATACCTTCACGGCCGCCCTGGCCGTGCGTACCGGCTTGAGCAACCGTCTTGAAGTCGAAGCCAAGGTGCCCTATGTCTATCGTTCTGATGCCACCGTCAGCCGCGAACTGTTTACGGGCACGGCCGTAGAGCGGGTTTTCGACACCAGCGGGCGCGCCTTGGGCGATATCGAGGTGGCCGCCCGTTACCAACTGAACAATGGCGGCACCGATAAGCCATACTACGTGGCCGGCCTGCGCTTCAAGTCGCGCACCGGACGCGATCCGTTCGAGGTTGTCACCGACTGTACGCAACGCTGCGTGGGCGAGAATGTGACTGGTACGGGCTTGCCGATGGACTTGCCCACCGGCTCCGGTTTCTATTCCCTGCAGCCCAGCCTGACCTGGCTGTTTCCCTCTGATCCGGCCGTATTCTTTGGCAGCATCAGCTACCTGCACAGCTTCAAGCGCACCGATGTCAGCCGCCTGGTGCTCAATGGCGTACGCGAACCTCTGGGCACCATCGAGCCTGGGAAAATTTTCGGCGTGAATTTCGGCATCGGCCTGGCGCTGAATGAAAAGGCGTCGCTCAGCCTGGGCTACGATCACAGCAGCGTTGGACGCACGCGTCAAAATGGCGTGACCGTGCCCGGTTCCGTGCGCACGCAGCTTGGCACCTTGCTGATGGGGTTTTCGTATCGCCTTAGCAAGGACCGGAGCTTGAACGTGTCGGTGGGCGCCGGTCTGACGCGCGACACCCCGGACGTTTCCATTTCGGTCCGGGTGCCGATGACCTTTTAACGGCGGGCGGGGAGGGCAAGGCAGCCCCGACAGGCTGCCGCTCGCTCGCCCCTAGCGGCCAGCCATCGCCGACGCAATCTCGATCGAACTCAGTTTCCAGCCCCACACGCCATGGCGAAGCAGGACCAGCGCGCCTTCCTGCGCATTGCCATCCTTCGCCCGCACAATGAAGGTGTTTACGCCGGCATAGCCTGCCGAATAGTTGGCCTTCTTCTGCGCGCCATCGGCGGGCGCATCCGTATTCGCATCTGCTTGCGGGCTGACGGCGCTCTTGTTGACCAGCGCGACGACGCCGGCAGGCGAGACCATGGTGTCGACCATCTTGCCCAGCATGGCGCTGGCGATCGACTCCCCCAGGGCGGCCAGCGGGTTGCCGCTGCCGGCTGTCGCTTCGATGCTGCGGGCCATGCTGGCTTCCAGCTGCGTCTTGACGCTGGTGCGCAAGGCTGGGAAGTCCACATGTGCGGCCAAGGCTTCGGCATTGCGTTCGGCCAGCGCAGCCTTGATCTGGTGCAAGGCGTAATACGGCGAAGCATAGGCGGTGACAGCGACGGCAATGACGGCTACGGCCGCGGCGATAGTGATTTTTTTCAAGTGAGACCTATACGGTGATGAGAAGAAAAACGGTGTCAGCGCAGCGTAGCTGCTAAATGGCGATACAGCAATAATATTTTCTTGCCATTATTCTCATCCTGTTTTCTCCGTCGCGCGAAGTGCGCTGCCCTTGGCCAGTATAGAGTGATGAGGGTGGGTGCTGTATAATGGGAGAAAAGTACTTAACTAGCTGTTTTAACTGAATAAAGACCCAATATCACATGCTATCTACAGCTAACATTACGATGCAGTTTGGCGCCAAGCCATTGTTTGAGAATATCTCCGTCAAGTTCGGCGACGGCAACCGCTATGGTTTGATCGGCGCGAACGGCTGCGGCAAGTCGACGTTCATGAAGATCCTGGGCGGCGACCTGGATCCGTCGGGCGGCAATGTCATGCTCGATACCAACGAGCGCCTGGGCAAGCTGCGCCAGGACCAATTTGCGTTTGAAGACATGCGCGTCCTCGACGTGGTCATGATGGGCCACACGGAAATGTGGGCCGCCATCCAGCAACGCGACGCGATCTACGCGAATCCGGAAGCAACGGATGACGACTACATGCAGGCAGCCGATCTGGAAGGCAAAGTCTCCGAATACGACGGCTACACGGCCGAATCGCGCGCCGGCGAACTGCTGCTGGGCGCCGGTGTCGCCATCGAGCTGCATCAAGGTCCGATGAGCAATGTCTCGCCAGGCTGGAAGCTGCGCGTGCTGCTGGCGCAGGCGCTGTTCTCGAACCCGGACATCCTGCTGCTCGACGAGCCGACGAATAACCTCGATATCAACACGATTCGCTGGCTGGAAGACGTGCTCAACGAGCGCAATTCCACCATGATCATCATTTCCCATGATCGCCACTTCCTGAACCAGGTCTGCACCCACGTAGCCGATATGGACTACGGTACCCTGAAGATTTATCCAGGCAACTACGACGAATACATGTTCGCTTCGACCCAGGCGCGCAACCAGCAGCTGGCCAACAACGCGAAAGCGAAAGACAAGGTTGCCGAGCTGCAGGAATTCGTGCGCCGCTTCGCCGCGAACAAATCCAAGGCCCGCCAGGCCACGTCGCGCGCCAAGCAGATCGAAAAGATCAAGGTCGACGACATCAAGCCATCGTCGCGTGCCTATCCGTTCGTGCGTTTCGACGGCGAAAAGAAATTGCACCGCCTGGCCGTGGAAGTCGAGAACATCTCGAAAGGTTTTGACCGCCAGTTGTTCAAGAATTTCAGCATCATGGTCGAGGCGGGCGAACGCATCGCCATCATCGGCGCCAACGGCGCCGGCAAGACCACCATGCTGCGTTGCATCGCGGGCGACATCGCGGGCCTGCAGCCTGATCAAGGCCGCGTGAAGTGGGCGGAAAACGCCAACGTGGGCTACATGCCGCAAGACCCGACGGAAGATTTCGCCAAGGACACGAACCTGACCGACTGGATCGGCCAGTGGACGAAAGAGGGCGACGACGACCAGGCCGTGCGATCCATCCTGGGCCGCTTGCTGTTCGGCGGTGACGATGTGAAAAAGGCTGTCAAGGTGCTGTCCGGCGGTGAAAAAGGCCGCATGATGTACGGCAAGCTGATGCTGGGCCGCCACAACGTGCTGATGCTCGATGAGCCGACCAACCACATGGACATGGAATCGATCGAATCCTTGAACATCGCGCTGGAAAAGTACGCGGGCACCCTGATGTTCGTCTCGCATGACCGCGAATTCGTGTCTTCGCTGGCCAATCGCATCATCGAGATCAAGGAAGATGAAGTGGTCGATTACCGCGGCAACTACGAAGACTATTTGAAGAGCCAGGGTATTGATTAATATCTAAGGCAATATGCCGGATGAGGCGCCAGTCGCGCATCCGGCAGCACCACACCGACGCGCCGCGGTTTTTTCGTTCCGGCGCACTTGCTTTATTGCGTTCGTGCCGGTCTATCCCGTTTTTGTTTGACACAGCCATGCAAACTTTAGCCATCAAATCCGTCGAGTATGAACATCCACAAGACGGAGCCAGCTGCACTGCCCACGCCTGGGCACGCACGCCAGCGACGCCTTCCCCGGCTGAAAAAGCCGAACTGATCACGCGCATCAAGCGCCTGCTGATCGAGCGCGAAGCCGTGCTCGTTGCCCACTACTACGTTGATGCCGACCTGCAAGACCTGGCCGAAGCCACGGGCGGCTGCGTCTCCGATTCCCTGGAAATGGCCCGCTTCGGGCGCGACCATCCGGCCAAGACCCTGGTCGTGGCAGGCGTGCGTTTCATGGGCGAAACGGCCAAGATCCTCAGTCCCGAGAAAACCGTGCTGATGCCGGACCTCGACGCGACCTGTTCGCTCGATCTCGGTTGCCCGGTGGACGAATTCACGGCCTTCTGCGATGCCCATCCGGATCGCACGGTGGTGGTCTACGCCAACACCAGCGCGGCCGTCAAAGCGCGCGCCGACTGGATGGTGACGTCGTCGATTGGCCTCGACATCGTCGCCCACCTGCATGCGCAGGGCAAGAAAATCCTCTGGGCGCCCGATAAACACCTGGGTTCGTATATCCAGAAGGAAACGGGCGCCGACATGCTGCTGTGGCAGGGTAGCTGCCTGGTGCACGACGAATTCAAGGGCATCGAACTCGATCTGCTCAAGGAAGAGTATCCGCAAGCCAAGGTGCTCGTGCATCCGGAGTCGCCCGCGAACGTGGTGGCGCTGGCTGACATGGTCGGTTCGACGTCGCAAATGATTGCCGCAGCGCAAACCATGGATACGGATACCTTCATCGTCGCCACCGACAACGGCATCCTGCACAAGATGCGCGCGGCCGCACCGGGCAAGCGCTTCATCGAAGCGCCCACGGCTGGCAACAGCGCCACGTGCAAGAGTTGCGCGCATTGCCCGTGGATGGCCATGAATGGCTTGCTGAACCTGGCGGAAACGCTGGAAAACATGCACAACGAAATCCACGTCGATCCTGCCGTCGGCCAGCTGGCTGTGCGCTCGATCAATCGCATGCTCGACTTCGCCGCCGCCAAGAAGGCGGGCCTCAAGCCAGGTGCGGACCTGGCAAAAGAAACCACATTGTTCCAAGGAATCGGTCCAGCATGAGTACCCTCGTTAATTCTTTCGCTCCCTTCGATCCGGCCCTGGCGCGCGCGTTCGAAGGCAATTTGCTGGCCGCCTTGCTGGAAGACGTGGGCCAGTGCGACCTGACGGGCGAGCTGGTGCCGCCCGACCATATCGTCACGGCCAGAGTCATCGTGCGCGAAGCGGCCGTGCTGTGCGGCGCGCCGTGGTTCGAAGGCATCATGAAAAGCCTGGACCGCAGCATCGATATCGCTTGGCATTACGCCGAAGCCGACATGATGACGGCCGACAGCGTCGTTTGCACGATCCAGGCGCCCGCGCGCGCCTTGCTCACGGCCGAGCGCAGCGCCCTCAATTTCCTGCAACTGCTGTCGGCCGTGGCCACGGCCACGCGCCAGTACGTCGATGTGGTCGCCGGCACCAAGGCGTCCATCCTCGACACGCGCAAGACCCTGCCTGGCCTGCGCCTGGCGCAAAAGTATGCGGTGCGCGTCGGCGGTGGCAAGAACCAGCGCCTGGCCCTGTACGATGGCATCCTGATCAAGGAAAACCATATCGCGGCCGCGGGCGGCGTCAGCCAGGCCCTGGAAAATGCGCGTAACCTCGACGCGGGCGTGCCCGTGCAGATCGAGGTGGAAACCCTGGCGCAATTGCAGGAAGCGCTGAACGCGGGCGCCGTCTCCGTCTTGCTCGATAACTTCAGCAACGACATGATGCGCGAAGCCGTGGCCTTGACGAATGGCCGCGCCTTGCTGGAAGCGTCGGGCGGCATCAATGTCGACACCGTGCGCGCCATTGCCGAAACGGGTGTGGACCGCATCTCGATCGGCAGCCTGACCAAGGATGTGCGGGCTACTGATTACTCCTTGCGCATCGTCGGCTGATGAACAGGGCAGGGCGGCGCCTGCTGGCCTTGGCGCTGCTGTGGCCAGCATTCGCCGTGCCAGTGCAGGCGCGCGAGCTGCTGGCCGTGGGCGCGCAGTTCGAGCGCGTCTTCGAATACCAGGATAGCGGTGAGTATGCTGGCCTGGGCGCGGACCTGCTGCGCCTGATGGCAGCGCGCACGGGTCATACCGTGCGTTTTCGCATGGTGCCATGGGCCCGCGCGCAAGCCATGCTGGTGCAGGGCCAGGCCGATATCCTGATCGGCCCCTACAAGACGCCCGAGCGTATCGCCAGCATGGCGTTTTCCGACAAGCCGTTTTACCAGGACCAGATGGTCTTTTATGCGCGCCAGGACGCCAGCTTCGGCTGGGATGGCGACTATGCGGTACTGAAGAACCGCAGGGTGGTGCTGCTCAATGGCTGGGCCTATGGCGCGGACTGGGAGCGTGTGCGGCCCGGCTTGCAGGTCAGCGTGGCCAACAATGTGGAAAATGGCTTGAAGATGCTAGTGCACAATCACGTCGACGTGTTCGTCAGCAACCGCCGCAATACCGACCCCGTGATTGCCCGTCTCGGCTATGGCCGCCAGGTGAAACCTTTACCCAAAGTCATCGACATACAAAACGGTTATTTCGCTTTCCCCCGCTCGCCCACCTTCGACAAGCTGCGCCTGCAGTTCGACCAGGAGTTGAATGGCCTGATCGACAGCGGCGAACTGAAAAGACTGGGCAAGCGCTACGACGTCAGCGTGCCCTGAATATGCACATGCCGCCTTGCGAGGCGGCATGTATAGTTACAGCTGGCGCGCTTCAAACGTGTTGCACTGGGAAATCTGGCCGCTCTCGATGCCCTTGCTGAACCAGCGCACGCGTTGTTCCGAAGTGCCGTGCGTAAACGAATCGGGCACGACATGGCCTTGTGACTGGCGCTGCAGCGCATCGTCGCCGATGGCCGTGGCCGCCTTCAGGGCCGCTTCCACGTCGCCCTGTTCGAGGATCTTGCGATCCTGGTTCGCGTGATACGCCCACACGCCGGCAAAGCAGTCAGCCTGCAATTCCAGGCGCACGGACATGGCATTGGCCTGGCGTTCCGATTGCGTGCGGCGCGCCTTGTCTACCTTCTCGGACAAGCCCAGCAGGTTTTGTACGTGGTGGCCCACCTCATGGGCGATCACATACGCCTCGGCAAATTCGCCCGAGACCTTGAAGCGCTGCTGCATCAGATTGAAGAAATCGAGGTCCAGATAGACTTTCTGGTCGCCGGGGCAGTAGAAGGGGCCGCTGGCGCTCTGGCCCGTGCCGCAGGCCGTCGGCGTGCTGCCGGAAAACAGCACCAGCTTGGGTTTCACATAGCTGCCGCCTTCGGCCTTGAACAGGGCGCCCCACGTATCTTCCGTATCGGCCAGCACGGTTTTGACGAAGCGCGCCATCTCGTCCGATTCGGGCGGCTGGTGCGCCGGTGCCTGGCTTTGCTGGGTGCTGACCTGGCCACCACCGCCGCTGAGCAGATTCAGCAAGGTCAAGGGATTGACGCCCAGCACATACGAGCCGACGAGGGCGATGACGATGGTGCCGATGCCGATCGAGCGGCCGCCAAAACCAAAGCCGCCCCCCCGCCGCCCCCACCACCGTCTTCACCACGGCGGTCTTCCACATTGTCGCTTTCGCGATTGCCATCCCATTTCATAATATCTACTCCTGCTGCGATTTGCGATTGATTGGTGACGCCTCAAGATGCCTCTTGGGACGAATCTTATAATTATCGCAGCAAACCGCGCCGCGACAGGAGCGACAGTGTTACGCTTTGCAACTTTCCAACCATTCCACAACAGGTGCACGCATGGCGCTTGCCAACGATACACGCATTTCACCCGCAACGCTGGTCCAGGCCCAACTTGACGCTTATAACGCACACGACGTGTCGGCCATGCTGGCCATCTATGCGGATGACGCACAGCAATTCCAGCATCCCGATACCTTGCTGGCCACGGGCAGCGCGCAAATCGCCCCCCGTTTCACGGCCCGTTTCGCGGCCAGCAAACCGCGGGCGCAGTTGCTCAACCGCATCGCCTGCGGCAAGCTGGTGATCGACCATGAAATCGTCCATGGCGACACGGACGATGGCGTGTCGGCACAGGAACTGGTGGCGACGTATGAGGTGGCGCAGGGCCGCATCGCACGTGCCTGGTTCAGCTTTGGCGCCTTGACCAGCTTGCGCGTGGCGCTGCCTGCCGACGTACCTGCCATGAATGCGCTGATCGCCCGTTCTGGCGTGGCGCTGAGCGCGGGGTTTTATACACCCGAGCAAGCCGCAGCCGTGACGCGCCACGTGTTCGGCGTCGATACGCAGCTCGTTGCCGACCGGACGTATTTCGTGATCGAACGCGCTGGCGCCATGCTGGCCTGCGGCGGCTGGAGCCAGCGCGCCACCCTGTATGGCGCGGACCGCGCCAAGAGCGGGCCGGACCCGCTGCTCGATCCGGCCAGCCAGCCGGGGCGCATCCGTGCCTTCTTTGTGGAACCCGCCGCGGCCCGCCAGGGCCTGGGCAGCATGCTGATGCGCCATTGCGAACGCCAGGCGCTGGCCGCCGGTTTCAGTGCGCTGGAACTGGCCGCCACCTTGCCTGGCGTGCCGCTGTACCTGGCCAGCGGCTTTGCCGTGACCGAAGAGTTTCATCTGGACTTGCCCGGTGACATCAAGCTGCCGCTGGCGCGCATGCACAAGCGGCTGTGAGCCGCCGGCTTACCAGGGCAACGGCGCCTTTTCCCCGTTGGCGTGTTCGCCGTAGTACAGCGACGGCAGGAAGCGCGACAGATAGGTAAATTCGCTGTAGCAATGGCGCAGCAGGTTCAGGCCCAGTACGTCGGGCACGTCGCGCACGGGGTCCATGCTATTGCGGCCCAGCAGGAAGCGGCTGCGCAGCACGCAGCCCGTGGGTGTGTCGCGCGTCAAGTGCAGCATTTCGCCATCGAGCGGGTCGCCTTGCGGGTCCAGTTGCACGTGCTCGCCGAAGCCGATGCGCGCGCAGATGGCGGCCGACAGGGCGCCGCTGTCCCTGGCCTGTTGCAGTTGCGCCTGATCAAACACGTCTTTCGGATCATGGAACTTCAGCTTGGCTTTTACGGGCGGAATGTCGCCCAGGGATTCCACCGCCTCGATCGAGGCGCCGTAATAACTCTCTCCCTTTTTCCACGCGCTGTTCCAGCCGTGATGGGCCACGTGATCGTGCGGGTGCCACCACTTGATGTGCTGCGTCGTCTCGAAAAACGTAAACCACCAGTCCAGCATGCGCCCGCTGCAGCCGTGCAGCTCCGTGCGCGCCGCCACCAGCAGGCAGCCATTATCCAGGCGCGTGATACCCGTTTCCAGGTGCAGGGGAAATGGGTCGAGCAAGTCGCCCGTGTTGGTGATGTTCCATGGGAATTCAATATGCTTCGTCATGTCGTTCTCCTGTGTTAGGGTGCGTCAATTATATATTAAAGAAACATATAACGTTTCCTAAATATGTTTCAGTGTAAAATTGCCCATCGATCAAGCTTGGAGTCGGCATGCAGGAAGAAGAGAGCAAGGCTTTGCGTGGGCGGGGCCGTCCGGCGCGTCCACCCGAGGAGGCGCGCGAGGCGGCCGTGCAGGCGGCCACCTGGCTGCTGCTGCACGAAGGCTATGCGGCCACGACCATGGAAGCGGTGGCGCGCCACGCGGGCATGGCAAAAAAGTCGCTGTATCAATATGCTGCGAACCGCGAAGAACTGGTGGCCCTGGTGGTGCGCGGCTGGACGGATGCCTTCCTGCCGGCCATGGCGCACGATGCGGCCGCGTCTGGCGAAGTACTGCCCTTATTGAAGGAGATCTTGCAGGCGATGGCGGCGCGCGTGCTGACGGCGGACGCCGTGGGCCTGTTCCGCCTGCTGTGCACGGAGTTTCCCGCTCGAATGGATTTACTTGCCGTGTATCAGCGCAACGGCATCGAGCGGGGCACGGCCTTGCTGGCCGAGTGGCTGCAGCGTCAGGCGGCGCGCGGCCATCTGCTGCTGCACGATGGGCACGATGGGCACGAAATGGCCGGCTTGCTGCTGGCCATGGTGATCGCCGAGCCGCTGCGGCAGATGGCGCTGGGCTTGCTGGCGCCCGTGCCGGCCTGGGATGCCGCACCGCGCATCAATGCGGCGCTGCGATTGCTCGGTGGGCAGGCGTTCAAGGTGGCTGGTGCTTCAGCGCTTCGCGGTAGCTGAGTGGCGATAGTTGCTGGCGGTGCACGTTGGCAAACGCCGTCACGGCGTCGGGCGCGTGGCGCGCGTAATCGCGCAAGGCCCAGCCGATGGCCTTGCGGATGAAAAACTCGTCTTCATGCGCCAGCGCCAGGGCCGCGTCAAATAGCCAGGCGGCATCCGTGTGGCCGCGCCAGCCCAACTGGTGCAGCATGGCGATGCGGCGCAGCCAGAAGTCCTCATGGCGCAAGGCGCCATCCATATGCGCATGGCCGTCGCCGCCGCGCTGCTGTTCCGCTTGCAACACCTCGCCGACGATGCCTGCCATGCCGTCGACGCTGTCCCACCAGGCGCGCTGGCGCGCCAGTGCCAGCAGGGCAGGGATGTGCTCCAGTAGTAGTTGCCGCCGGTGCAGGACCAGCATGTCGAGCGCCACATGCTGGTACTCGCGTTCCGGCTGTTGCCACAGCAGTTGTGCGTGTTCCAGCAGCGTTACGGGATCGATGCCCTTCAAGCCCGCCAGCAAGGTCTTGGTGGCCAGGCGCCGCTGCGGCGCTGCCACGCCCAGGAACACGAACTGGTCGCGCATATAGGCTTGCATGGGCGCGGCGCGGCTGGGATCGGCGGCCGTTTCCAGCGCGGCCTTCAGTTCTGCATGTAGACCCATCGCAGCTCGCTTTTTTCAGGCGTAAAAAAAGCGCCCCCAGGGAGCGCTTTTTCATGGCTATCCAATATTATTGAATCTTGGCCTTTTTCATCAGTTCGTCGCGGTAGGCGGCGAGTTTCTTCTGTTGCAGCGACTCGGCCACTTGACCCTTGACTTCTTCCAGTGCCGGCAGCTTCGTCGGACGGGTTTCTTCCAGCTTGATCACGTGGAAGCCGAATTGCGATTGCACTGGCGTTTGCGTGACCTGGCCTGGTTTCAGGGCGACCATGGCGTCGGAGAATGGCTTCACGTAGGAAGCTGGGCTAGCCCAGTCCAGGTCGCCGCCATTGGCTGCGGAACCGTCTTTCGATACTTTCGCCAATTCTTCGAATTTGGCGCCGCCTTTCAGTTTGGCGATGATGTCTTTCGCTTCCGCTTCGGTGGCTACCAGGATGTGGCGTGCATGGTATTCCTTGTCGCCGGCTTGCGCCTTGAACTTGTCGTACTCGGCCTTGATTTCAGCGTCCTTGACGGGGTTTTTCTTGACGTAGTCGGCCAGCAGGGCGTTGATGATGATGCTTTGACGGGCATTGTCGATTTGCGACTTGACTTCCGGACGCGTGCCGTAGCCTTGCTTGTCGGCTTCCTGGATCAGCACTTCGCGGCCGATCAGGTCTTTTTTGATGGCTTCGCGCAGTTGCGGCGAGTCAGCTTGTTTGCCTTGGGCGACGACTTGCTTGACGACTTGGTCGACGCGCGACGATGGGATGGCCTTGCCATTCACGGTGGCCACGTTTTGCGCGAACGCAGGGATCGCGACAACGGCGACCAGGGCTAAGATCAGGCGGGCTGGCTTCAAAATCATGTTCATTCCTAATAAATTTACAAAAACTGATACAAGAGATCGCGACTGCCGTGCAGTTCGCGTTCAGGCGCAGAATACACGACCGGCGCCGAAAGGGGCGCCGGGGAGGTCAGTTCTTACTGAACTTTCGCTTTTTTGATCATTTCTTCCTGATACGCTTGCAATTTCTTTTGCTGCAGCGCTTCGGCGATCTGTGGCTTGACTTCTTCCAGGGTTGGCAGTTTTGCCGCGCGGGTGTCGTCCAGCTTGATCACGTGGAAACCGTTAGGCGTTTGCACCGGGGTGTCGGTGACTTGGCCTTTTTGCAGTTTCACGAAGGCGTCGGAGAACACTTTCGGGAAGGACGATGGTGCTGCCCAGTCCAGGTCGCCGCCGTTGTCGGCCGAGCCGGCATCTTTCGATTGCTTGGCCAGGTCTTCGAACTTGGCGCCGCCTTTCAGCTTGGCGATAATGTCTTTCGCTTCGGCTTCGGTAGCTACCAGGATGTGGCGCACGTGGTATTCCTTGTCGCCGGTCTGAGCTACGAAGCGGTCGTATTCAGCCTTGATCTCAGCGTCGTTGACAGGGTTCTTTTTCAGGTAGTCGCCGACCAGGGCGTTGATGACGATGGCCTGGCGTGCGTTCTCGATTTGCTGCTTGACGGCTGCATCTTTACCGAAACCTTTGTTTTCCGCTTCTTGCATCAGCACTTCACGGCCGATCAAGTCCTTCTTGATCATTTCGCGCAATTGCGGCGAATCCGGTTGCTGGCCTTGGGCGACGACTTGCTTGACGACTGCATCAACGCGCGACGATGGGATAGGCTTGCCATTAACAACGGCAACATTTTGCGCAAAAACAGGTACCGCGACAACGGCGAGTAGTGCGATCAGCAAGCGGGCTGGCTTAAAAGTCATTATTAAATCCTGTTAGGGAAAGTTTCGTAAAAAACGCATGGAAAGAAATCCAGACATGGCGCCAGGTGCAATGGCATACCCGAGTGATGCGGGTACGCCAAAAACGCCATCCTTATGCTACCTCGGACGGCGCCAATGCCACAATCGCCAATGCATGTATCTCATTATGCATCATATCGTGCACGGAATCATACACCAGTCGATGGCGCATGACGAGCCTGAGGCCTTCAAATTGACTAGAAATAATCCGCAGATTGTAATGGCCTCCGCCCGACGCGGCGCCCGCATGGCCCCGGTGGCGCGCCGAGTCGTCTTCCAGCAGGCATTCCAGAGGGGAAAGTGCTGTTTCCAGGCGGGTACGAATACGCTGCATCCGCGTTTCCGGCGAAGTATTCTCGGTGGTGGTATGCATCATGCGTCTTCCTTGATATGTTTGGCCAGGAACAGGGTTTGCGCCACGATAAAGGCAAAGAAGATGCCCGTCGCGCCAAACGCCTTGAAACTGACCCAGGCAGCCATGTCGCCCTTGTACAGCACGAAGGCGACGAACAGGTTCAGCGCACCGATGGCGCCAAAGAAAATGATCCACGCGGCCAGCAACTGGTTCCAGACGGCGTCAGGCAATTGCACTTGCGCTTCCATGGTCTTGCGGATCAGGTTTTTCTTGAAACCCAGGTGGGCGATCAGGAGGGCCAGGCCGGACAGCCAGTAGATCAGGGTCGGCTTCCATTTCAGGAAGAAATCGTCATGCAGGTAAATGCTGGCGCCGCCGAACACGACAAAGATGAACAGCGACAGCCACAGCATGCCGTCGACCTTGCGTCCGCGCAGCAGCAGATAGCTGACCTGGCAGGCAGTGGCGACGATGCCGACGAGGGTGGCGAGTATCCACGGCGCCTGGTCGGCCTTGATCAGGCCGCCTGATACGAAGCCGGACAAATATTGCTGCACGAAATCGTGCGTGGCCGCTTCATACATGCCGCCCAGTTTAAATGCGGCGAAGAAGGCGATCAGGGGGAAGAGGTCAAATAGAAATTTCATGGCGAGACTTTACACGGGTCTTATTAGTATCATCTTAGGAATGGCTTAGGAGCAACGCCCAAGCCATTGCCGGCATCAAGGCTGCGGATCGAAGCGCAAGGAGGCTGAATTGATGCAATAGCGCAAGCCGGTTGGCGGCGGGCCGTCCGGGAAGACGTGGCCCAGGTGGGCGTCGCAGACGGCGCAGACGATTTCCGTGCGCACCATGCCGTGGCTGCGGTCGACGATCTCCGTTACATTGGCCGGATCTAGGGCCTGGAAATAGCTGGGCCAGCCGCAGCCGGAATCGAACTTGGTATCCGAGGCGAACAAGGGCGTGTTGCAGCAGACGCAGGTGTAAATGCCATGTTCATGGTGGTCCCAGAACTTGCCCGTGAAGGCCCGTTCCGTGGCCGCATGGCGCGTGACTTCGTATTGCATCGAGTCGAGCTTGGCGCGCCATTCGGCGTCGGTTTTTTTGACTTTATTGGTGGTCATAATGACTCCTCAGGATGAGCAACTGACTTCAAGGTGGCTGGCCCAGTCGGGCGGCAGGGCCGCATAGTGCTGGTGTTCGGGCTGTTCGTCAAATGGCTTTTGCAAAACTTCCAGCAATTTCGCCACTTCCGTGTAGTCCTGCTGCTGGGCTTTTTCGATGGCTACTTGCGCCAGGTAGTTGCGCAGCACGTATTTCGGGTTGACCTGGTTCATGGCCGCTTGCCGCTCGGCATCGACACTGTACTCCTGCCGCAGGCGGGCACGATAGGTTTCTGCCCACGTATCGAAGGCGGGGCGGTCGATGAACATGTCACGCAGCGTGGTGTCGCGCTCCGGCGCGGCCACCTGCAGCGTCGCCAGGGCACGGAAAAAGTTGGTGAAATCCACATGATTGGCTTGCATCAGCGCAAACATGCTGTCGAACAGCGCCGTATCGTCATCCTGGCTGGTCTGCAAGCCCAGCTTGGCGCGCAGCAAGGCATTCATCTTGTCTGCAAAGGCGGGCTGGTAAGTGTCCAGCGCCGCCTGCGCCTCGGCCACTTCGCCGATCAGGGGCAGCAGGGCCTGGCCCAGCGCATAGCAGTTCCAGTGACCCACTTGCGGCTGGTTGGCATAGGAATAGCGGCCCTGCTGGTCCGTATGGTTGCAGATGTGCTCGGCATCGAACGCTTCCATGAAGCCGAAGGGGCCGTAATCGAGGGTCAGGCCCAAAATCGACATATTGTCCGTGTTCATCACGCCATGCATGAAGCCCACGGCTTGCCACTGCGCAATCATGTGCGCCGTGCGCACGCACACTTCGGCCAGCAAGGCTTGATATGGATTTGATGCGGCGCGCAAATGGGGATAAAAACCGTCGATGACGTAATCGGCGAGGATTTTCAGCTCGTCCGGCTTCTTGCGGTAAAACCAATGTTCGAACGAGCCGAAGCGGACAAACGTGGGCGCCATGCGCGTCACGACGGCCGCAGTCTCGACTGTTTCACGCATGATGCCTTGCTGCGAACCCATGATGGACAGCGCGCGCGAGGTAGGAATACCCAGCGCCGCCATGGCTTCCGAGCAGAGGAATTCGCGGATGGACGAGCGCAGCACGGCGCGACCGTCGCCCATGCGCGAATACGGCGTGGCGCCGGCGCCTTTCAGCTGCAATTCCATCGGACCATGCTCGGTGGCGATATCACCGAGCAGGATGGCGCGGCCATCGCCCAGCTGGCCGGCCCAGACGCCGAACTGGTGGCCTGAATATACGGCCGACAGGGGAATCGAACGCTCGGCCACCGTATTGCCGCTTAGCAGCGCCACATAATCGGCTTGCGCCAGGCGCGCGGCATCGAGGCCAACCAGGCTTGCGGCCGGCGCGCTGGCGGCCACGAAATACGGGGCGGGCAGGGGCGTGGGCATCAAGCGCGTATAGAACGCGGGCGGCAGGGCCGCAAAGGCGTTATCCAGTGGTAAGGTATGAGCGGTGATGGCAATTCCATTCAAATAAGATGTAGCGGCAAGGTGCGCCAGCCTGGAATGGGATTTTACCGCACAGCGCCACGGCGCGTGGCGGATGTCCGGGCGGCAAAAAACGGAATCAAAAATTCCATGCTGCAATGCAATATCGAAATGCGTTGACGATTTCCGCACGACCGTACGAAACTAAGGAAAGTCTGTAAATTCCAACAATAACCGAGTATCCAAACCAGGAGACACGATGTCGGCATTCCCCTTGAGTCCAGTGATGGGCCAGATGATGAATCAGCCCCTGCTGATTTCCAGCATTATCGAGTTTGCAGCGCGTCATTATGGGGGCAGCGAAATCATTTCGCGGCGTGTGGAAGGCGATATGCACCGCTATACCTACCGCGATTGCCACCAGCGCGCGCGGCGCCTGGCGAACGCCTTGCATGGCTTGGGGGTGGGCATGGGCGACCGGGTCGCCACGCTGGCCTGGAATGGTTACCGCCACCTGGAAGCCTACTATGCCGTGTCCGGCTCGGGCGCCGTGCTGCACACCATCAATCCGCGTTTGTTTCCCGACCAGATCGCCTACATCTCGAATCACGCGGAAGACCAGGTTTTACTGTTTGATTTAACCTTCCTGCCCGTAGTGGAGAAAATCGCCGCCGACTGCACCTGCGTGCGCCACTTCGTGCTGATGTGCGACCGCGAGCGCATGCCCGCCAGCAGCACCATCCCCGACCTGCTGTGCTATGAAGACTTGATCGCCACGCATTCCGACGATTACGCATGGCCCTTGTTCGATGAAAATGCGGCCGCGACCCTGTGCTACACCTCGGGCACGACGGGCAACCCCAAGGGCGCCCTGTATTCGCATCGCTCGACCGTGCTGCATGCCTATGCCTCGGCCATGCCCAGCGCGCTGAACGTGCGCGCTTCCGATACCGTGCTGCCCGTCGTGCCCATGTTCCACGTGAATGCGTGGGGCTTGCCGTATTCCGTGCCCCTGTCCGGCGCGCGCATGGTATTTCCCGGCGCGGCGCTGGACGGCAAGTCGCTGTACGAATTGTTCGAATCGGAAAAAGTGACGTTCTCGGCCGGCGTGCCCACCGTCTGGCTGGGCCTGCTGAACCATGCCTTGCAGAATGACTTGAAATTTTCCACCTTCCGCCGCACGGTGATCGGCGGCGCGGCGTGCCCGCCCGCCATGATGGATACCCTGATCGACAAGTTCGACATCGAAGTCATCCACGCGTGGGGCATGACGGAAATGTCGCCGCTGGGCACGGCCGGCGGCTTGCAGACCAAGCACCTGGACTTGCCGAAGGACGAGCAGCGCAAGATCCTGCAAAAGCAGGGCCATGCCATTTATGGCGTGGACATGAAGATCGTCGACGATGACGGCAAGGAATTGCCGTGGGATGGCGTCGCTTACGGCCATTTGCTGGTAAAAGGACCGTGGATCATTTCTTCGTACTACAAGAACGAGGGCGGTGAGGTATTGCAGGATGGCTGGTTCCCCACTGGCGACGTGGCCACCATCGATGCGGACGGCTACATGCAGATCACGGACCGCAGCAAGGACGTGATCAAGTCGGGCGGCGAGTGGATCGGCACCATCGACCTGGAAAATCTGGCCATGGCGCACCCGGCCGTGCAGCAGGCGGCCTGCATCGGCGTGTTCCACCCGAAATGGGATGAACGGCCCGTGCTGGTGGTGGTGTTGCGTCCCGGCATGACGGTCACGCGCGACGCCTTGCTGCAATTCTTCGAGGGCAAGATCGCCAAGTGGTGGACGCCCGACGACGTGCTGTTCATCGACGCCTTGCCCATGGGCGCGACGGGCAAGATCCAGAAGAACAAGCTGCGCGAGCAGTTCAAGGGCCACCGCTTGCCCGGCATGTAGCGCTACGCCGCTTTACGCGGCCTGCGGCAGCGCCGACCCCAGCTTTTCCAGCAGATGATCGCACTGGAAGACGGACAGGGTCTGGCGCTGCGCCTCCGTGCCGATATCGATCATTTCATCCATTTCGCTGCGCAAGTCGTCATGCTCGCCCGTGCGGATGATTTGCGGCGCCGCAAAGCGCTGGCTGTCGGAGATGGTCATGATGTTGTCGACATGGTCGACGAGGAAGCCGTAGCGCTCGGCGCCCCGTTCCACGATCAAAATCTTGCCCGCGCTGGCGTCTGGCAGGGCCGGCATGGCGTACAGCTGGCGCAAGTCGATGATGCTGATCATTTGCTGGCGTAAATTCAGCATGCCACGCATGCAGGCCGGCATGCCCGGTGGCGTGGTGATGGCGGCGCTGAAATCGATGATTTCGCGCACCTGCCCGATTTCCACGGCGAAGCGGGTTTCCACGGTAAAAGTGATGTAGACGCGGCGCTGCGCCTTGCGCGTGGCGGCGGTGGCTGTTTCCGTATCGGCCGGGTACAGACGCGCGTGGCCGTCGCGCATCTCGACTATTTCGGCCTGCGACAGGATGCCCTTATGGTCGAGAAAAATGATGTCGCCCAGGCCCTCTTTCGTGATGCAGCCGGCAAACATGGCGGCGCGCGCCTTGCTCAGCAGGGGAATCGGCAGCACCTCGTCGCCAAAGAAATGCACGATGCTGTCGACGGAGTCAACGAGGAAGCCTACGGTCGTGTCATCGAGGCGCACGACGATGATGCGCTGGTCGCTGGTCGCCGTCTTGCCGGATCCGGCCGCCTGCAGCAGGGCGCCGAAGTCGATGACGGCCACCTGGCTGCCGCGAAAATGCATGCGCCCCAGGCATAGTTCGCTATTCAGCAGGGAACTGTGCAGTTCGGGCACCCGGATGATTTCCTGGATGGCCAGCATTTCGAAGGCAAACGTGGCGCCGGCCGCATGGAAGCTGACGCACTGCCGACGTTCGCTTTGCGCATGGTAACGGGCCGTGCTCAGTTTGGCGCCCGTCGCCTGCAGGGCCAGTACATGGGGCACGTTTTCGATGCGCAGCAGGGCGTGCGGGTCGAGTACTTGCAGCAGGCGCGCGCCGCCATCGAGCAAGATCGTGCCGGCGATGACGGCGTGGCTGTCACCGGCCGCATATTGCAGGGCGCTGCGCGCGCTGGCGGGCACGCGCAGGATTTCGCCCGTATCCTGGAAGACGATGCCGATCAGCACTTGCTGGAAGTCGAGGATGGCGATCTTGTCCGTGGGCACGGCGCGCGGCGCATCGGCGCGGAACAGGCGGCCCAGGTTGACCACCGGAATGACGCTGCCGCGCAAGGTGAACATGCCTTCCAGATACGCCGGCGACAGGGGCAGGGCGGTGACTTTAACGGGATAGTTGACCACTTCGCGGATGCAACTGGCGGGCAAGGCGAATTCATCGACGCCCAGATGGAAGGAGCCGAACAGTTCGGTGCCCGTGTCGCGCTCTTCATGCATAGCCATATGCGCCTTCCTTGTGTGGTATCAGTTCGGGTTGCGCCACCACATCGGTGACGGCATAGCTGTGCCGCGCGCAATCGATCAGCAACTGGCGCCCGTGGCGGCCGCCCAGCGCGCAAAAGCTCACGTGCAAGCCGCACTGGTCCAGGTATTTTTGCGCCGCTTCCACGTTTTGCCGGCCCACTTGCAGGCGCCCATTGCGCGGGCCAAACATGCTGGCGCCGCCCGCCAGCACCACTTCGATGTCGGCGTAATCGGCCTGGCGCACGCCCATCAAACGCAGCAGCGAGGGCACGGCCTGGCTCACATAGCGTGCATTAGGGGCGCCAAGGGCAGTGTCGGCGCCGGGCGCTTCGGGTAGCAAACAGTGGGCCAGGCCACAGCAGGGGCCATTCTTCCAGATGAAGCCGATGCCGATGCAGGAGCCGAGCAAAGCTTGCAGCTGCTCGCCATGCGTACCCACGCAAAGTTGCCCCATGCCAACATGGTGCAAGGGCGCGTCGTGTTCGTTGAGTAGGGTGATGCTCATGCCGTGCCTGCCTTATAAATCATGGGAAACTCGAATTGATAGCCGGTACCGAGGCGCGCGATGGTTTCCGACTCGCCCAGGATCAGCCTGCCTTCATCCTTGAGGCTCAGGCGCGCCTGGCGCAGCACGGTTTCCTGGTGCTCGGCGTCGAAATAAATCAGCACATTGCGCAAGAACACCAGGTCGAACTGCCGGGCAGGGCGTAGCGCATCGAGCAGATTGTGCTGCGCAAAACTGACGTGTTGCCGCAGCTCTTCGTTGACCTTGACGCCATACGGCGAGGGTGTGAAATATTTGCGCAGCAAGTCCGGGTGCGACAATCGGATGCGCTCGACGGAGCGGCCGCTGTATTGGCCGGCCCGCGCCGCGCCCAGGATTTGCTGCGAAATATCGCTGGCCAGGATCTGGTAGTGGAAAGCGGGCACTTGCAGCTTGAATTGCTCGCACAGCATGGCGATCGAATACAGCTCTTCGCCGCTGGCGGCCGCCGCAGACCAGATTTCCAGGCAGCCATCCGGATGGGCGCGAGTCCAGGCGGGCAGGTAGCGGTCGCGGAAGTAATCCCAGATCGATGGCGTGCGGAAGAACAGGGTGTCGTTGGTGGTCACCAGGTCGATGAAATGGGCCACCTCGTCGCGGTCGCTGGCCACCCGTTCCAGGTAAGCCTGGTAGCTGGGCAGGGACAGCGCCTGCAGCCGAGGCTGCAAACGCCGTTCCAGCAAGACGCTCTTGCGCGCCGTCATGGCGATGCCCGTATGCTCGCGCACCAGCGCGATCAGGGTCGTCAGCACTTCGGGCGTCAAGGTGGCCGCGTGGCTCATGGCCTATACCACGAAGCCGGAGACAGTCTGGTTCAGGCTGCCCGCGCGCTCGTTCAAGCCATCCGTCGAACGGGCGATGCTGTCGCAGTTGGCGGCCGACTTTTCCGTTTCCTCGGCGATGTACTGGATCGCCGTGGAGACTTCGCGCGCCGTCAGCAGCTGTTCATTGGCCGCCTTTGAGATATCCGAGATGGCCAGCGTGGTCTTCGCCACGCCCGAGACGATCTTGTCGAAGGCGTCGCTGGCCTGGCGCGAAATCTCGCTGCCCGTCGAAACGCGCTTGACGGACTCGTTGATCAGCTTGGAGATTTCCTTGGTCGCTTGCGAGGAACGCTCGGCCAGCTTGCGCACTTCGTCGGCGACGACGGAGAAACCCAGGCCGTGTTCGCCCGCGCGCGCCGCCTCGATGGCCGCATTAAAGGCCAGCATATTCGTCTGGTTGGCGATTTCGCTGATGACCTTGACGATCTCGCCGATGTCTTCCGACGAGCGGTTGATCAAGTCCATCGCCTCGATCGACTTGGCGACGGCGCGCGCGCCCGCTTCCGCTTCCTGCTGCGTGGCTTTCGCCAGGAAGTCGGCGTTCGAGGTGTTTTCCGCGATGGAATTGATGGAGAACGTCAGGCCGTCGATCGAAGCGTTCATTTCTTCCACCGTGGCGCCCAGCGCCTGCGTGCCCACAGCCACGCCCGTGGCCCGCTCGGCGATCGCGTGCGAGGCGTCGGCAAAGCCGTTGGCGGCCGACACCACATTGCCGATCACGCCGCGCAAGTCGACGATCATCTTGCTGATGCCGCCCGCCAGCAGGTCGATCGGCTCGTCGCCCTCGGGCACGATATTGCACGTCAGGTCGCCTTGCGCCGCGCGCGCCACCGAGTCGAGCAAGGCATTGACCTTGCGGCTGTCGTTGGCGGCCTTGGACTGGATGCTGTTTTCCAGGTTCACCTGGTCCGTGATGTCGATGGCGAACTTGACTACTTTATACGGCTTGCCGTTCAGGTCCAGGATGGGGTTGTAGGTGGCCTGTATCCACACCACCTTGCCATGGTTGCCCAGACGCTTGTAGCGGCCCGCGTCAAATTCGCCGCGGTTGAGCTTTTGCCAGAATTTCTTGTACTCGGCGCTGCTGGCATATTCGGGCTCGCAGAAGGTGCGGTGGTGCTCGCCCTGAATGTCGCTCAAGTCGTAATCCATGACGGCGAGGAAATTGTCGTTCGCGTCCAGCACATTACCCTGCATGTCGAATTCGATTACGGCCTGCGCCTTGCCGATGGCGCTGACCTTGCCTTCGTATTCGGCGTTGCGCTTTTTCAGGGCCGTGACGTCGCTGGCGAATTTGACCACCTTGAAGGGCCGGCCTTCCGCATCGAAAATGGGATTGTAGGTGGCGTTGAGCCAGATTTCGCGGCCATCCTTGGTGACGCGCTTGTATTCGCCCGCTTCGAACTGGCCTTGCCCCAGCTTGTGCCAGAACTGCGCATAGTCGTCGCTGTTGGCGTACTCGGCCAGGCAAAACATGCGATGGTGCTTGCCCTTGATTTCGTCGAGCGAGTAGCCGACGGACTTGAGGAAATTTTCGTTGGCGTCGAGGATGGTGCCGTCGAGGCGGAATTCGATCACGGCCTGGGCCTTGCTGATGGCGTCGATCTTGCCTTCGTAATCGGCATTGCGGCGCTTGCTGGCCGTGATGTCGGTGGCAAATTTGATGACTTTATATGGCTTGCCATCCGCGTCGAGGATGGGGTTGTAGGACGCGTTGATCCACACTTCGCGACCATCTTTGGCGCGGCGCTTGTATTCGCCCTGGTCGAATTCGCCGCGTCCCAGCTTGGTCCAGAAGTTGGCGTATTCCGCCGTTTTCACATACTCGGGGTCGCAGAAGATGGCATGGTGCTTGCCTTGCACATCGGCCAGGGCATAGCCGAGGACGTGCAGGAAATTGTCATTCGCATGCAGGATGGTGCCGTCGAGTTCGAATTCGATGACGGCCTGGACACGGTTCAATGCAGTATTTATCGCTTGTAAGTCCAGATCCTGGGAGTGGCTGACATGGCTGGCTGCGTCCATAGTATTTCTTTCTGTGTGAGAAGAGGAATGGGAGAGATCAGGCCGCTTTATTATTTTTTTCTGCTATCCATATAAGGCAGGAATGTTATTGCATGGGTCGACATCTGGTGATAATCGGTGAGAATGTGCGCAATCAACAGCCGCCAGTGTTTGCCCTGCGGTTCGCCTTATAGTGGATAAATTGTAGAGTATTGATTTTTATCAACAATTTTATTATTCCCCAGCATCTGGCGAAAAACAAGGGGCGGGAATAAATAATGTAAAAATTGTCGCAATTGACCCATGCTGGCATATAACAAACCCATTCTTTTAGATAATAAAACGACGTTATTATTATTGTATTTTTATTATTTAAATGAATATCCAAGTGATAGCTTCTACTGGAACGTGCTGCTTGCAGCAGAATCTTTCCGCAAACGATGTTGTACCATGGCGTACCATGCTGGCAGCCACGTAGGCCATGACATTAGCCACAAAAATAATACGAGCGTTCTTTTTATGCGGTATAGTGAAGCTTCATCCCTTGCAACCACCTCATCGCTAAGCAAAAGTCAATAAACCTATAAGGAAGAGACATGAGTGCTGAATATCAAGTGAACGGCGCCGTTGCCGTCATTACCCTGAATAACCCACCCGTGAATGGCCTGGGTCTGGCGACGCGCACGGCTGCCGTGGCCGGCATCCGCCAGGCGCTGGCGGACGAGGCCGTCAAAGCCATCGTCATCACGGGCGCCGGCAAGGCCTTTTCGGGCGGCGCCGATATCAAGGAATTCAATTCGCCCAAGGCGCTCACGGAACCGACCCTGCACACCCTGATTAACGTCGTCGAACAGTCGACCAAGCCGGTGGTGGCGGCCATCCACAGCGTCTGCATGGGCGGCGGCCTGGAGCTGGCGCTGGGCTGCAACTACCGCGTGGCCGCGCCGGGCGCGCAGATGGCCTTGCCTGAAGTTAAGCTCGGCATCTTGCCGGGCGCGGGCGGCACGCAGCGCCTGCCGCGGGTGCTGGGCCTGGAAATGGCCCTCAACATGATCGTCTCCGGCACGCCCGTGGCGTCCGAAAAACTGGCCGGCACGGCCCTGTTCGATGAAGTCATCGCACCCGGCGCCGACTTGCTGACCTCCGCCGTGGCCTTCGCCACGAAAGTGGCCGACGTGCGCCCGCTGCCGAAAGTGCGCGAGCGCAAGGTCGATTACCCGAACCACGAAGCGTTTTTGCAATTTTCGCGCAATACGGTGAAAACCATGTCCGGCCCGTTCCCCGCACCGCTGAAATGCGTCGATGCCGTGGCGGCCGCCGTGACGATGAAATTCGACGATGGCTTGAAGTACGAGCGCGAACTGTTCATGCAACTGGTGCAGTCGCCCGAATCGAAAGCCTTGCGCCACGCCTTCTTTGCCGAGCGCGTAGCCAGCAAGGTGCCCGATGTGCCGTCCGACACCCCCGTGCGTACGATCGCCAAGGCGGCGATCGTCGGCGCCGGCACCATGGGCGGCGGCATCGCCATGAACTTCGCCAACGCGGGCATCCCCGTCACCTTGCTGGAAACGAAGCAGGAAGCGCTGGACAAGGGCCTGGCCACCATCCGCAAGAATTACGAGAACACGGTGAAGAAGGGCAAACTGACGCAAGAGAAGGCCGAGCAGCGCATCGCCCTGGTGAGTGGCACCTTAGCCTATGCGGATATCGCGCAAGCCGACATCGTCATCGAAGCCGTCTTCGAAGAGCTGGGCGTGAAGGAGACCGTCTTCAAGCAGCTCGATGCCGTCATGAAGCCGGGCGCCATCCTCGCGTCGAACACGTCCACTCTGGACTTGGACAAGATCGCCGCGTTCACCCAACGTCCGCAAGACGTGATCGGCACGCATTTTTTCAGTCCCGCAAACGTCATGAAGCTGCTGGAAATCGTCCGTGGCGCGAAGACTGGCAAGGATGTGCTGGCGACGGCGCTGGCGCTGTCGAAAAAGCTGAAGAAGACGGGCGTCGTCTCGGGCGTGTGCGACGGTTTCATCGGCAACCGCATGATCGAGCAATACAGCCGGCAAGCCGGCTTTCTGCTGGAAGAAGGCTGTCTGCCGGAACAGGTCGACAAGGCGGTCGAGAAATTCGGTTTCGCCATGGGCCCGTTCCGCATGGGAGACCTGGCCGGCAACGACATCGGCTGGGCCATCCGCAAGCGCCGCTATGTGGAAAAACCGGAAGTGACGTATTCGAAGACGGCCGACCTGCTGTGCGAACTGGGGCGCTACGGCCAGAAGACGGGCGCCGGCTGGTATGACTACAAGGCGGGCGACCGCAAGGCGTATCCGTCGGAACAGGTCAACGCCATGATAGTCCAGCATTCCGCCGACATCGGCGTGGCACGGCGCAAGATCAGCGACCAGGAAATCGTCGAACGGCTCGTGTACGCGCTGGTCAATGAAGGCGCGCGCATCCTCGAAGAGGGCATCGCCCTGCGCGCCTCGGACATCGACATGGTGTACTTGACGGGCTACGGCTTCCCCCTGTTCCGCGGCGGCCCGATGTTCTACGCGGACACGGTCGGCTTGCCGAACGTGCTCGACACGATTGCCGGTTACGCCAAAGGCCGCCACGGCGAAGCGTGGACGCCGGCGCCGCTGCTGGTGAAACTGGCGGGCGAAGGCAAGGGATTCAATAGCTGATGCAGGCGCGCTGAATGAAAAAGGGCAGATTTCTCTGCCCTTTTTTATTTCTTCTTCGCCAGCATCTTGACCGCCTCGTTGACGATGACGGGGTTGTCTTTCTGGATGTAATAGCCGGCGCCCGTGATGCGCTCGATGGCTGGTGCGCCGGACAGGCGCTGCCAATCCTTTTCCTGGGCCCGCACCACGTTTTCAAACGAACCCATTTCCTCGATGCCGAACTTGTCGCGCACCAGCAGCATGGCGGGCACGCGCAGCGGGCTGCTCATGTCGACATGCTGCAGGCACTGCGTCTGGGCATCGAATTCGGCCGATTCGGTACTGTTGAACATGAGTTTACGCCGGGTTTTCACGAGCATGGCGTAGGTGGACGCGTCCGTCTGCATGCGGCTCCATTGCTGCGGGTGCGTGGGATCGAGCAAGACCAGGCCAGCCACGTCTTGCGGGTACAGCTTGGCATATACATACTGGTACAGCCCGCCCAGGCCATGGCCCACCAGCACATACGGCGGCTTCAAGCCCGCTTGCGCCAGCAGGGCACGCTGCTGGGCGGCAATGGTGCAGGGATCGCGCGGCGTGGTGGTTTTTTTGCTGTCGCCGTAGCCAGGACGGTCGTACACGAGCACGCGGTGCTGTTTGGCCACCTCGGGCACCACCTTGGCCCACACATCCTTGCCGTCGCCCATGGCCGACTGGAAGACCACGGGCATGCCGCCCTGGCCGCTCAGAGTGTAGGCGATGCTGGCGTCGGGCAGGGCGGCCGTGGCCGGTACGCCTGGCGTGGCCGGCGAGGACGGTAACAGAGAGCAGCCAGAAAAACAGCCTGCCAGCAGCAAGCCGGCGCTGGAGAGGAGCATGGTGCGCGCGGGGCGGCCGACGAATAGATGATGCATGAATCTCCTTCTTGGTGCAGGGACCGGGGACTGGTATGGCGTGCCAGCCATTATAGGCAAATCGTCTCGAAGTGGAAATGCCGAACAGAGGCGGATTTCCCGTCCTGTCAGCCGGCGTCGGCGCGATGGCAGACGGCTTCGATGCGGTTGCCGTCCGGATCGAACAAAAAGGCCGCGTAATAGCTGGCGTGATAGTGGCGCAGGCCGGGCGCGCCCAGGTCGATGCCGCCATGCGCCAGCCCCGCATGCCAGAACGCTTCCACGGCTGCGCGCGAGGGGGCCTTGAAGCAGCAATGGCGGCGCGGCGCGTCGTCGGGCGCGGGACCCAGGCGCACGGAAAAATAGCTGCGCTCGGGATGTTCCGCATCGCTGCGCTCGCCATAGCCTATCCACGCGTGGGCATGGTCGCTGCCCACCTTGGGCACGCCGAGTGCGGCGAAGATGGCGTCGTAGAAGCGCTCGGCGCGTTCCAGGTCGCTGACGGTGAGGGAAACGTGATCGAGCATGGGCACTCCGCTGTAAAAACAAGGACGGCCATAGCATAGCCCGGATCAGGGCGTCCGTGGGCGGCAGTGACCGAGTGATACTGCCGGTGGGCGACTGCCGGTTAAGGACGGCTGGCGCACGAGCAGGGTGCCGCTGGCGCTCCTGCGGACGCAGCGGGCGAGCAGACGGGGCAGCTTGGTGCCGGGCGCGCGAGCCGGGCCACGATACTGCGGGTGAACAATTGCACGCGGGGCGCGAACAGCATGACGGCGCAGAAGGCCACGGGCCAGGCGGCAAAGAACGCATGGCGCCAGCGGGGCAGGAAGTCCGCTTGCAGACCGATATTGAGCCAGGTGACCCAGGCGCTCATCAGCAGGGTCATCAGCAGCGACATCAGGAAGGCAAATACGCAGCGCAAACGCAGGGCTTCGGACATGGGGCACTTTCAAAATTATAAGGAAAGGGCAGCGTAACGAATTGCAGCAATCTATACTAGAGCCATATTTTTAATTTCAAATTCCGAAAATGCAATCATGCTCGACGATTTAGCCCTATTTGTCGCCATCGTGGAGGCGGGCAGCCTGCATGCGGCGGCCGTCAAGGAAGACTTGCCCGCCGCCACCGTCACGCGCCGGCTGCAAAAGCTGGAAAGCCAGCTCGGTTACCGCTTGCTCAACCGCAGCGCGCGCCGCCTGCAGCCAACGGCCGAAGGCTGGCAATACTACGAGCAATGCCGTCCCTTGGTACACGCCCTGCGGCAAGCGACGCAGCAGCTCGACGCCAGCCTGTCGGCCGTCTCGGGCAGCATCCGCGTGCTGGCGCCCGTCAATTTCGCCAGCGGCTTGCTGACGCCGGCCTGGGTCAGCTTCATGCAGAAGTACCCGGACATCCGCCTGGAGCTGGAGCTGTCGAACCTGCTGCAAGACCTGGTGGGCAGCGGCGCCGATCTGGCCATCCGCGTGGGCGCGCTCGACGATTCTTCGCTGATGCAGCGCCGGCTGGGCAGCGCCGCGCTGGTGATGGTGGCCGCGCCCGCCTACCTGGCGCGCGCCGGCGTGCCGCGCGACTTGCAGGAACTGGCGCGGCACGAGCTGATCGTGGCCGAGCCGCTGCGCTCCTGGCGCTTGCGGCGGCCCGGAGACGGCGCCGAAATGGTGATCGAACCGCAGGCGCGCCTGCGCGTCAACGAGATGCGCCTGGCCGTGGAAATGGCTGATGCGGGCATCGGTATCCTGCTGTGTCCGCTGCTGCAATGCCGCGACGAAGTGGCCAGTGGCAGCCTGGTGCGCGTCCTGCCCGACTGGATGCCGCAGCCGCGCCACGTGTATGCCGTGTGGACGCAGCGGCGCTATCTGCCGGCCCGCGTGCGCGTATTGCTCGAGCACCTGGCGGCGTTTGCGGCCGGCAATCCGTTGTTGAACGAGGAGGCGGGCGTTTAGCTCGAATGTTGCTGCACCAGCCACTGCGTGAACTGGCGCAGTGCTGGCGTAAAACCGCTGGCTGGCGCGGCGCCGGGCCTGGCCTGGCCTGGGCAAGGAAATAGGCCATTGGCGCCTGCATGGCGGGATAGTGCCGCAACAACAGCGCTGCATGCTCGTCCAGGCTGGTAGGCCAGCAAGGATCGCCATCCTGGCGCAGGATGTTGCAGGAACGGATCAGCTTGCGCGACGCTTCGCGTGCAGGCGGACGATGGCGGCAGGGTCGCGCTCGTCATCGAGGCGCTGCGCATACGCGTCCAGAACACGGGCAAAGTCGCCATTCACGGCCAGGGCGATGGCGCGCGAGGGCGCGAACGGCGCAAAGTGCAGCGCCAGGTCATCGCCCCACAGGCAGCGGCACTGGTGCTTGAGCCAATAGCCCCAGCTGTACAGGTGCTCCGGCGCCAGCACCTGTGCCCGGTGGCCGATATCGAAATCGATTTTCAGTACTTCCCGGTGGCGCGCCTGTAAGGCCAGGCGCAGCGCTTCCAGCGCTTCGGCCTGCTGCTGCGTGGGCGGATGGCGCAGCACCAGGGTCAGGTCGAGGTCGGATACGCCCGGCATGGCGTCGCCACGTGCGACGCTGCCATACAGGTATATGCTGTCCAGCAAGTGACCGGCTTGCGTAGCCAGGCTGGCGCAAACGTCCTGCAGCAAGGCGTCGAAATGGGGCTGCAATGGGGCGCAAGGAGCGGGGGCAATGGTAGTCATGCCTGGGAACGAGTCCGGTGAGGGAAACTTCCACCATAGCATGCAGTGAGGTGCGCACGCAGGCGAATCCTTTCCATTCAGTAATACCGAGCGCTTGTACTTTCCGTCAAGATCGCGTTAAGATAAAGCTGCCCGCTTATCCAGCGGGCAATCTGGTGTTTTTTCGCGCAATCCCGTTCCTATCCATGAGAGTAGCAATGAAATATCTGATCGTTCCCTTCTTGCTGGCCATGACCGGCTGCGAAGTACTGTATGACGCGAACCGGGACAAGATCGGCGAGTATTGCAACAGCCTCAATAATTTTGACGACCGCAATGCATGCCGCAAGCGCAACCAGACCAGCTACCAGGAATACGTGCAGCAGCGCGACCAGTTGAAAAAGAGCAAGAGCGACAAGTAAGTTCGCCGCCGCATACGCCGCATACGCTGCATAAAAAAACAAACGCCGCTGACCAGTCAGCGGCGTTTTTTTTTGCGGACCCCGGCCTTGCGGCCGGGGCTTGCCTCAGGTTAATCGTCGGCGTAGATATTGTTATCCTTGGTTTCTTTGACGAACAGGGTGCCGATCACGACAGTCGCCAGGGCGATGACGATCGGATACCACAGGCCGTAATAGATATCGCCCTTGAAAGCCACCAGCGCGAAGGCCGTGGTCGGCAGCAAGCCGCCGAACCAGCCGTTACCGATATGGTAGGGCAGGGACATCGAGGTGTAACGGATACGGGTCGGGAACATTTCCACCAGCATCGCGGCGATCGGGCCATATACCATGGTCACGTACAGTACTAGGATGAACAGCAGCAAGACCACCATCGGCTTGTTGATCTGGTCAGGGTCCGCTTTGGCCGGGTAGCCCGCTTCCTTGATGCCGGCGCCGATTTCTTTCTTGAACGCGGCTTCCTTGGCTTTGCTGTCCGCATCGAAATTCAAGCCGTCGGCCGTCATGACGGCGTTAAACGAGGTCAATTCCTTGGCGCCTATGCGCACTTTTGCCACGCTGCCGGCCGGTGCATCTTCCTTCGTGTAGTTCACCGAGCTGTTCGACAGGAAAGCCGTGGCGATGTCGCACGACGATGGGAACTTCTTCTGGCCCGTCAGGTTGAACTGGAAGTGGCACGATGCGGGATCTGCCACCACCACCACTGGCGAGTTCTTCAGTGCCGCTTCCAGCTGGGGATTTGCGAAGTGGGTCAGGCCGTTGAAGATCGGGAAATAGGTCGCCGCGGCGATCAGACAGCCGCCGAGGATGATGTACTTGCGGCCGATGCGGTCGGACAGGCTGCCGAAGAACAGGAAGAACGGTGTGGCCAGCAGCAGGGCGATGGCGACGAGCACGTTGGCCGTTGCCAGGTCCACTTTCAGGGTCTGGATCATGAAGAACAGGGCGTAGAACTGGCCCGTGTACCACACGACGGCCTGGCCGGCGGTCAGGCCGATCAGTGCCAGAATGACGATCTTCAGGTTTTTCCACTGTCCGAATGCTTCCGTCAACGGGGCTTTCGAGGTTTTTCCCTCGGCCTTCATCTTGGAAAATGCAGGCGATTCATTCATGGCCAGGCGGATCCACACGGAAATACCCAGCAGGATGACGGAAACCAGGAACGGGATGCGCCAGCCCCACGCCTCGAAATCCTTCTCGCCGGTCGCCAGGCGGGTGCCCAGGATGACCATCAGCGACAGGAAGAAGCCCAAGGTTGCCGTCGTTTGTATCCACGCCGTGAACGCGCCGCGCTTGCCTTCAGGCGCGTGCTCGGCCACATAGGTGGCTGCGCCGCCGTACTCGCCGCCCAGCGCCAGGCCTTGCAGGATGCGCAGGATGACGAGGATGATCGGTGCGGCGATGCCGATGGAGGCATGGCCCGGCAGCAAGCCGACGATGAAGGTGGAGCCGCCCATGATCAGGATGGTGATCAGGAAGGTGTACTTGCGGCCGATCATGTCGCCCAGGCGGCCGAAGACCAGCGCGCCGAACGGACGCACGATGAAGCCGGCGGCAAAGGCCAGCAGCGCGAAGATGAAGGTGGTGGTGGGGTCGCCGATGAAGAATTGCTTGGCGATGATCGATGCCAGCGAACCGTACAGGTAAAAATCGTACCATTCAAAGACGGTGCCCAAGGATGACGCAAAGATGACCTTGCGTTCCTCTGGCGTAATCGGCGTTCCTTTGGTGGAAATTTTCCGTACGTCGGCAGAGCCGGATGGTGATGCCATGGTTTGTCTCCCTATGTTTTATAGTGAACTGTTGCCGCGGTCTTTTTGACCATTCTTGCAACAGCTTGGAGGCGAGTGTGTTCTCCGAACCTTACGTCATGCTTGCTTGAAACTTACGCCAAGCTTACAAATTGGCAGTCGCCCGAACTTTGCGAACGACCGTACTTAAATGTGCTATTCTAATTCCGCAGATACCCACCCCATAATATTCCCACAAGGAGACACAGCATGAATGAAGCCGTCATCGTATCGACCGCCCGCACGGGCCTGGCCAAGTCCTGGAAGGGCGCGTTCAACATGACGCATGGCGCCACCCTGGGCGGCCATGTGCTGGCGGCCGCCGTCGAGCGCGCGCGCATCGAGGCGGAGGAAGTGGAAGACGTGCTGGTCGGCTGCGCCTTTCCCGAAGGCGCCACGGGCGGCAATATCGCGCGCCAGGTGGCCTTGCGCGGCGGCTGCCCCGTCACCACGGCCGGCATGACCGTCAACCGTTTCTGTTCGTCGGGTCTGCAAGCGATTGCCCTGGCGGCGCAGCGCATCATCGCCGGCGAAGGCGATATCTATGCGGCGGGCGGCGTGGAATCGATTTCCTGCGTGCAAAATGAAATGAATACGCACATGGTCCGCGACGTCTGGCTGCAGCAGCACAAGCCAGAAGTGTACTGGCCCATGCTGCAGACGGCCGAAACCGTGGCCAAGCGCTACCAGATTTCGCGTGAACGCCAGGATGCTTACGGCGCGCAAAGCCAGCAGCGTGCCGCCGCGGCCCTGGCCGCAGGCCTGTTCGACGCGGAAATCGTGCCGATGACCACCATCATGGGCGTGGCCGACAAGGCCAGCGGCATGCTGGTGTCGCGCGAAGTGACGATTTCCGCCGACGAAGGCATCCGTGCCGACACGACCTACGATGGCGTGGCGAAGATCCGCCCGGCCATTCCTGGCGGCGTCATCAGCGCCGGCAACGCCAGCCAGTTTTCCGATGGCGCGGCGATGGCCATCGTCATGAACGCGAAAGTGGCCGAAGCGAAAGGCTTGCAGCCGCTGGGCATCTTCCGCGGTTTCGCCGTGGCCGGCTGCGAACCCGATGAAATGGGCATCGGCCCCGTCTACGCGATTCCGAAACTGCTGAAAAAAGCAGGCTTGACGGTAGCCGACATCGGCCTGTGGGAACTCAATGAAGCGTTCGCCGTGCAAGTGCTGTATTGCGCCGACACCCTGGGCATCCCCATGGACCGCCTGAACGTGAACGGCGGGGCGATTGCCGTCGGCCACCCGTACGGCGTGTCGGGCGCGCGCCTGACGGGCCACGCCTTGATCGAAGGCAAGCGCCGTGGCGTCAAATACGTGGTGGTGACCATGTGCATCGGCGGCGGGCAGGGCGCGGCAGGCCTGTTCGAAGTGCTGTAATGGTTGCTTGACAGCCGGTGTACGGGCGGCCAGAGTGCCGCCCGTTTTCTTTCCATGGCCACTTTCTGCAGAGCGCGCCGATAGCGGTTACAGTAATGCTTCATTTATAAACAACCAGCCTGCCATCATGATCAAGCACATCGTTTTCTGGAAACTGTTAGACCACGCCGAAGGCGCCGACCGCGCCACGAACGCCTTGAAATTGAAAGCCCTGCTCGACTCCTGCTCGGACCTGGTGCCTGGCATCCTGAAATTCGAGGCAGCCGTGGCCCAGCCTGGCCTGGAAGCGACCTACGACATCGTGCTGTACAGCGAGTTCGCCAGCCGCGAAGCGCTCGACGCCTACCAGAACCACCCCGAGCACGTGAAAATCAAACCTTTCTTTGGCGCAGTGCGGGAAGCGCGACAGTGCATGGATTATGAAGTGTAGTGACACCGAACCAAACCTACTGCGCGTCGGCATAGGCGGCCTGCGATGCTCACCGTACTAGAGTACGGTTGCGCTTCTCGACCACCTCTGCCTTCCGCTCGCTACGGTTTTGTGCGGTGTCGTGATTGAGCATGTTAGCTATCAATCTTCGCCATCAACTTTCTTGACAGGAGCATCATGAGCACCTACCAACGCATCGTCCTCGCCTCGCGCCCTGCCTCCAATGAGGAAGTCCAGCCGGCACATTTTCGTCTGGAAACTAACGATATTCCCGCCATCACGGAGGGCCAGCTGCTGGTGCGCAACCAGTACCTGTCGCTCGACCCGTACATGCGCGGACGCATGAGCGCGAATAAAAGCTATGCGGCGCCGCAGGCGCTCGATGAGACCATGATAGGTGGCACGGTGGGCGTGGTGCTGGAATCGAAGCATCCGAAGTTCGCCGTGGGCGACACCGTCGTGGGGACTTTGGGCTGGACGGAAGTGGCTGTATCGGACGGCACCATGCTGCGCAAGGTCGATACGACGCACATCCCTGCCTCGGCCTACCTGGGTTCCGTCGGCATGCCGGGCATGACGGCCTGGTATGGCTTGAACCAGATCATGGCGCCGAAAGCGGGCGAAACAGTGGTCGTGTCGGCGGCCAGCGGCGCTGTGGGCAGCGTGGTGGGGCAGTTGGCGAAATTGAAAGGTTGTCGCGTGGTCGGCATTGCCGGCGGCGCCGACAAGTGCGCGTACGTCGTCAAGGAACTGGGTTTCGATGCCTGCGTCGACTACAAGGCGGGCAATCTGGAAGCCGACTTGGCGGCGGCCACGCCGGACGGCATCGACGCCATCTTTGAAAATGTGGGCGGCGTCGTCTTCGATGCGGCCCTGGCGCGCACCAACGCGTTTGGCCGCGTGGCCGTGTGCGGCTGGATCGCCGGCTACAACGGCGAACCGACGCCGCTCGACAATGCGCGCCTGATCCTTACCAACCGCCTCACCGTGCGCGGCTTCATCGTTTCGGAGCAGCCGGAATTCTGGCCGCAAGGTCTGGCAGAACTGGGTACGTTGGTAGCGACGGGCAAGCTGAAATTCCGCGAATCCGTCGCCGACGGCCTGGCCAGCGCGCCGGAGGCCTTCATTGGCCTGCTGAAAGGGCGTAACTTCGGCAAGCAATTGGTGAAGCTGGGCTGATCTTCCTTCCTCAAGGCGGGCCGTGCGACAATTGCGGCCCGTCTCTTTATTACCGCATACCATGACCAAGCACACCATCCGCCTCGGCGACTGGGCCACCCTGGGCCTTGACGCCACCGCCATCCGTTTTGAAGTTTTCGTCGATGAACAGAAAGTGCCGGCCGAAATCGAACTCGACGACATGGACGCCGTCTGCCTGCACGCCGTTGCCTATGACGACGCGGGCAACGCCATCGGCACGGGTCGGCTATTGCCAGACGGCCACATCGGCCGCATGGCCGTGCGCCAGCCGGGCAGGGGCACGGGCGTGGGCGGCGCCATTTTGACTTTGCTGATGGAGAAAGCCCGTGAACGGGGCGATGCAGCGGTGGTGCTGAACGCGCAAACCGTGGCCGCGCCATTCTATGCGCGCCACGGTTTCGTGCAGCAGGGGGAAGTGTTTGAAGAGGCGGGGATCGCGCATGTGGAAATGCGCTTGCAGTTTTAACTGCTGGGGTCAGACCCCAGCTAACGTTGGCGCAGAGCTTTGCGTTAGCGGTATTGAGGGTCTGACCCCGGATTTCAATTCTGAGCGTGCGACTGGCGCCATTTATCCAGAATCACCGCCAGCACGATTACGACACCTTTCGCCACATACTGCCAGAAAGACGACAGTCCCAAAATCGTCAAGCCATTGTTCATCACGCCGATGATCAGGGCGCCGATGACGGTGCCCCAGACGGAGCCCACGCCACCCATCAGGCTGGTGCCGCCCAGCACGACGGCCGCGATGGCGTCCAGCTCATAGCCCGTGCCCCAGTTGCCGTTGGCCGCATACAGCCGGCTGGCCGACATGGCGCCGCCCAGGCCAGCGAACAGGCCGCTGATCGTGTAGACAAACATCAGTACGAGGCCGACTTTGATACCCGTCAAGCGCGCCGCCTGGATATTGCCGCCGACGGCGTAGATATGCAGACCCAGGGTGGTCTTGCGCAAAATAAACCACGTCAGCACGACGACGGCCGCCGCCAGCCAGATCAGCCAGGGCACGGCCAGGAAGCTGCCGTTGCCCATCCATTCGAAGCTCGGGATTTCCGTGTTCAGTACGCTGGTGCCGTCGGCCAGCAGATAGGCGGCGCCGCGCAGGGCCGTCATGGTGCCCAAAGTCACGACGAACGGGTTCAGGCCGACGAGGGCCACCAGCACGCCATTCAGCGCGCCCAGCAGCAGGCCGACGATGAGGAAGGTGGGAATCGAGAAGCCGGCAAACTGCGCCGACAGCGACATCAGCATGCCTGCCACGGCTGACACGGCCAGCACGGAACCGACGGACAAATCGATGCCGCTGGTCAAAATGACGAAGGTCATGCCCGACGCCAGCACGATATTGATCGATACCTGGCGGAAGATGTTCATGGTGTTGTTGCTGGTCATGAACGTGGACGTGCCGTCGGCCGAGAAATACACGGTCAGGCCATACATGGCCAGGTACAGCACGACCAGCACGGGCAGCATGCCCAGGCGGCGCATCAGGTTCGAGGCATTGAAGGGTTCGCCGGCGCGCGCGGCGCCGCTGGTGGTACTCGTTGTCATGGTCAATCTCCTGAGTGATTATTCTAATGCGTATTCTTACGCCGCTTCCAGCTGGGTGGCGTAGGCAAGGATGTTTTCCTGCGTGATATCGTCGCCCGTCACTTCGCCCGTCAGGCGTCCTTCGCACATCACCATCACGCGGTCGCAGATGCCGACCAGCTCGGCCAGTTCGCTGGAAATGCACAGCACGGCGGTGCCCGCATCCGCCAGCTGGTGGATGATCTTGTAAATTTCGCTCTTCGCGCCCACGTCCACGCCCCGCGTCGGTTCATCGAGGATCAGCACTTTCGGCGCGATGGCCAACCAGCGCGCCAGCAACACTTTCTGCTGGTTGCCGCCGGAGAGTCCGCCGACGATGCCTTCCGGTCCCGACACTTTCACGTTGAGGTTGCTGATGGCCTCGCGCGTGAGCTGCGTCAGGGCGCCACGGTTGACCACGCCCGCCGTGGAATGCTTGGACAGGATATTCATCGACATGTTTTCCATGGCCGACAGCTGCATGAACAAGCCCAGGCTCTTGCGGTCTTCCGGCAGGTAGCCGATGCCGTGGCGGATCGCCGCCAGCGGCCGCTGGATGTGCACTTCCTGGCCATCGAGCCACACTTGCCCCGATTGCTTCTTGTCGGCGCCAAAGATCAAACGCGCCAGTTCCGTGCGGCCCGCGCCGACGAGGCCAGCCAGGCCCGTCACTTCGCCCGCATGCAGGGCGAACGAGGCGGGCTTGACCTTGCCGCCGCCCACGCTTTCCACGCGCAAGCGCTCGGCGCCCCGCGTGGTGCGCCGCTGGTGCGCATAAAAGTCGTCGGCGGGGCGGCCCACCATCATTTGCACGACTTTCTTTTGATCCAGTTCGTCCTTGCCCAGTTCGCCCACATAGGCGCCGTCGCGCAGCACCGTGATGCGGCGCGCCAGGCGTTCCACCTCGGCCATGCGGTGGCTGATGTACAGCACGGCCAGGCCCTTGTCGCGCTGTTCTTCGATGATGCGGAACAATTGTTCGGTTTCCCGGTCGGACAGGGCGGCAGTGGGCTCGTCCATGATCAGGATGCGGCTTTCATGCACGAGGGCGCGGGCGATTTCCACCTGCTGCTGCTCGGCGATCGACAAGGTCGAGACCATGGTGTCGGCGTCGAAACGGGAACCGAGGTCGGCCAGGATGGCGTTCGTGCGTGCACGCATTTCGCCGCCCTTGACGGTCCAGAACGGTCCTTGCGGCTCGCTGCCCATGAAGACGTTTTGCGCCACCGTCATGTTCTTGGCCACGCTCAGTTCCTGGTAAATCAGGTTGATGCCCAGCGCGCGTGCCTCGCCCGGGTTGCGGATACGAATCGGTTTACCGTCGAGGATGATTTCGCCCGCGTCCGGTGTGTACACACCCGACAGGATTTTCATCAGGGTGCTCTTGCCGGCGCCGTTTTCGCCCATCACGGCATGGATTTCGCCGCTGCGCACCGTCAGGTGCACGCCGCGCAGCGCGCGCGTGGCGCCAAAGCGCTTCTCGATGCCGCGCATTTCAAAAATAATATCGTCGCTCATGACTGTCCTTCCTTGCTTGTGAAACTGGCGCCGCCTGCCAACTGGCCGGCGGCGCCACGTGGTTCAGGTCAGGCAGATCAGTTCTTTACCCAGCCCGTGTAGGTAGCGACGTTTTCCTTGGTGATGGCCGGGGTCGGCAACAGCACCATGGTCTGTTTCGGCGTGCGGCCGTTCATGATGTCGTAGCCCATCTGCACGGCGTCGGTGGCCATGCGGTACGGGTTTTGCGCCGAGGTGGCGGCAAACAGGCCGGCCTTGTTTTTCAGGGCGTTCTGGCCATCGGGCGCGCCATCGACTGCCGTGATCAGTTTCACGTCCGTGCGCTTCGATTGCTTGATCGCCAGTTCGGCGCCGATGCCCGTCGGATCATTGATGGCGAATACGCCGTCGATCTTCGGATGGGCCGTCAGCAAGTTCGACATCACGGTCATGCCGCCGTCACGGCTGCCGCCCGCGTTCTGGTTGTCGGACAGGATCTTGATATCCTTGAACGCGGCCAGGGTTTTCTTGCAGCCATTGACGCGGTCGATCACGGACGTGACCGGCGGGCCGTTCAGGATCACCACATTGCCCTTGCCGCCGATTTGCTTGGCCAGGTAGGCGCACGAAACGTCGCCAGCCATGGTGTTGTCGGACATGACGGTCGCCGAGGCGCCCACGGCGCCCACGTCGACAGCGATCACGACCACCCCCGCATTGCGCGCTTTCTTGATGGCAGGCGCGATGCCCTTGGAATCGACGGCGTTCAGGATGATGATATCGGTTTTATTGGCGATGAAGTTCTCGATCTGGTCCACCTGGGTGTTCAGGTCATACTTGCTGGAAACGGTGGTGACTTTCACGCCAGGGCCGCCCAGCTTTTTCGCGCTTTCTTCCGCGCCGCGGCCAATGGCCACGAAGAACGGGTTGGCCAGGTCGCCCACGCTGACGCCGATGGATTTCAGCGGTTTGTCAGCGGCGAAAGCGCCGCAGGCGACGGACAGCAGCAGGGAGGCGGTAATGACTTTTTTCATGAGGATCTCCAAGGGTTTTTATTGTGAAAAACAAACGGTGCTACGGGTAAAAACTTAGTGACTACGTAATTTCTCGATCATGGCGTCCAGCTTGCCCGCATCGACGGCAAAGCCGCGGATGCCTTCGGCCAGCTTTTCGGTGGCCATCGCATCGTCGTTCAGGGCGTAGCGGAAGGCCGCCTCGTCATATGTGATGGCCGGCTGCGCCGCGCCCAAATCGCCGCCCAGGGCGCGCTCGAACGGCGCATCGGCCGCTTCCAGCTTGGCCAGCAGGTCCGGGCTGATGGTCAGCAAGTCGCAGCCGGACAGGGCCGTGATCTGCCCCACGTTGCGGAAGCTGGCGCCCATCACTTGGGTGGCGATGCCGTGTTGTTTGTAGTAATTGAAGATGCGCGTAACCGACTGTACACCTGGATCGTTGGACAGGCTGCGCGCCGCTTCGTCCCATGCCGCGCCCAGCGACTTCTTGTGCCAGTCGTAGATGCGGCCCACGAACGGCGAAATCAGGCGTACTTTCGCATCGGCGCAGGCGACGGCCTGGCAAAATGCAAACAGCAGGGTCAAGTTACAAAAGATGCCATCTTTTTCCAGTTCGCGCGCTGCCTGGATGCCTTCCCAGGTGGCGGCGACCTTGATCAGCACGCGCTCGCGGCTGACGCCAGCTTGCTCGTACAGGGCGATCAGGCGGCGTCCGCGGGCGACGGTGGCGTCGCGGTCAAAGCTCAAACGGGCATCGACTTCCGTCGACACGCGGCCCGGCACGACCTTCAAAATTTCCAGGCCGAAGCGCACCAGCACCTGGTCGACGATATCGTCCAGCGCAGCGTTCTTGTGCGCGGCGACGGTGCTTTCCAGCAAGGGCGCGTAATCGGGCTGCAGCACGGCCTTCAAAATCAGCGACGGATTGGTGGTGGCGTCTTGCGGCGCGAAACGGGCCAGTTGCAAGAAGTCGCCCGTGTCGGCGACGACGGTGCTGTGTTGTTTCAATTGTTGCAGCTGATTCATTACTATTCCTTATCACTAAGTTGGTGCAAGGCTTGCACGGCGGGAAACAGGCTACGGTAGCGACCGTAACGGATGCTCAAGGCTGCGCTGTGCGCGGCATCGGGCAGGAAAGTGTTCTTGATGGGCAAGCCCTGCGTGAGCAGGATGGTGTCGCCGATGGCGGCAAAGCCCAGCTTGGCAGCGCCCAGGCTGGCCGACAGTTCGCTGTTGTGCAGGGTGCGCATTTCGCGTCCCAGCACATTGGCCAGCAATTGCGCCCAGTACTGGCTGCGCGCGCCGCCGCCCACCAGCATGCAGTGGGGCACCACTGCACCGGTCGAGGTGACGGCCGCCATGGCGTCGCGCAAGGCAAAGGCCACGCCTTCGAGCACGGCATAGCCGAGCTGCGCCGGCGTGCTGTCGTGGCCCAATTGCAAAAAGGCGCCGAGTACTTGCGGATCGTTATGCGGCGTGCGCTCGCCCGACAGGTAGGGCAGGAACAGGGGCGCGGATGGTGCGATGGGGGCATCGAGCGGCAAGCCCGCTTCCACCAGCGCCAGCAAGGCTGCCTCGTCGGGCTGGCCCAGCACGCTCGTGGCCCAGCGTAAGCAGCTGGCGCCCGACAGGATCGCGCCCATGGCATACCAGCGCCCGGGCAGGGCGTGACAAAAGCTGTGCACGCCGCCAGCCGGATTGCCTAGCGGTGCTTCGGTGACGGAAACGATGGCGGCGCTGGTGCCCAGTGAGATAAAACTGTCGCCGCCGTTGACGGCGCCGATGCCCACGGCCGAGACTGGATTGTCGCCGCCGCCACCCGCAACCACCACGTCCGCCGGCAAACCCAGTTTATCCGCGATGGCGGCCAGCACGGTGCCCGTGGCGGCATCGCCTTCGGCCAGCGCCGGCATTTGTTCCTGCCTCAAGCCGCAGGCGGCCAGCATGGGGACGTACCAGGTGCGCTTAGCCTCGTCCAGCCACAGGGTGCCGGCCGCGTCGGACATGTCCGTGAGTTTGATCCCTGTCAAGCGCAGGCGCAGATAGTCTTTCGGCGACAGCAGGCAGGCGATGGCGGCGAAAGCGTCAGGCTCATGCGTTTGCAGCCACAGCAGTTTCGGCGCCGTTAATCCCGCCATGGGCAGGCTGCCCGTCACGTCCGCATACGCGGGATAGTCGCGCGCCAGGGTGGCCGCTTCGGCTTCGGCGCGCGCATCGTTCCACAGGATGGCGGGACGGATCACGCTATCGTTGGCGTCGAGCAGCACGGCGCCATGCATCTGGCCCGACAGGCCGATGCAGGCGATCTGCGCATAGTCCTGCGGCCAGCCGGCGCGCAGCTGGCCCAGCGCGTTGACGCAGGCGGCCCACCAGTCTTGCGGCGCTTGTTCGGACCAGCCCGGCTGCGGGCGGCTGACGTCCAGGCGCACGGAAGCCTGGCCGCGCACATGGCCCCCGCTGTCCATCAGCACGGTTTTCAGTTCGGAGGTACCGAGATCGATACCGAGGGAAATTGCTGGATGCATATTGTTTTACAGTAAAAGGTCAGGGACAGCCGCAGGAGTTGCGTACGCGCAGGGTCGGCGACAAGCGCTGCACATGCTGGGCGCGGCCCGGATTGGCGATGCGGTCGATCAGGAGGTCGACAGCCATGGCGCCCAGCTCTTCGAGCGGCTGCGCCATCACGGTCAGGCGCGGGCTGAAGTAATCGGCCCAGTCGAAATCATCGAAGCCGGCCAGGGCTACGCCTTGCGGTACCGCAATGTGGGCGTCACGCAAGGCATGCATGGTGCCGATGGTCATCAGGTTATTGCCGGCAACGATGGCCGTGGGACGCTGTGCGGCGGGCAGGGCCAGCAATTCGCGCGTGGCCGCGCCGCTGCGTTCCAGGTTGGAGTCGCCCGAACGCAGCAGGTCCGCATCGAAGGCGATATTGGCGCGCTGTAAGGCCAGGCGGTAGCCTGCGATACGCTCGTCCGTCGTGGACAGGCCGGGCGCGCCCGCGATGAAACCGATGCGGCGGTGGCCGTGGGCCGCGATCAGATGGCTGACCAGCTGGGCCGTCGCTTCGATGTTTTCCACGCCCACCTGATCGAACGGTTGTGGCGACATGCGGTCGACCAGCACGGACGCGATCTTGTTGCTGCTCAAATAGTCGAGGGCGCGGTTGTGGGGATCGCCGGACGGCGCCAGCACGATGCCGTCGACCCGCCGCTGGTGCAAGTTCTGCACCACTTTCAATTCCTGCTCGGGATCATCATGCGTATCGGAAAACAGCATCATTAAGCCATGGCGCGTGCAGGCCGCCTCGACGGCGCGTACGGTTTCGCTGAAGTAATGATTGGTGAAAGCGGAAATGGCCACGCCGATGGTGCCCGACGAGGACCCGGCCAGGGCGCGGGCCAGCATGTTCGGCACATAGCCGATCTGCTGCATGGCCGCGTTGACTGCGGCGATGGTTTTCGGGCTGACCTTGCGGGTGCCGTTGAGTACGTGGGAAACGGTCGACAGCGATACGTCCGCCGCCCGCGCTACATCTTCCATGGTGGCCATGGTGTCTCCTGAGGTTTTTTTTATTATTGTGTGCTGCGATTGGGTACGGCTGTGTCGCCGCGTTTGAATCTATCGTAAACAAAAGAAAGCGCTTGCGCAAGCGCTTTCTTTTTTTTGCGCGAACGATATTTTGCCAAGACAAGGAAGCTGCGCAGGAGCGAAGGGATGCGGAAAACAGGGCGGAGCCGGACGGTGCCGGCCCCGCAAGAATTACTGAATTACCAGCTCATGCAATTCGCCGGGGGAGTCCGGGAACAGTTTCACGACGGTGGAAGTGCGCGTGCCGTAGCCCGGGGTTTCGATGCAGACGGCGGAGAGCACACGTTCGAGGTCGAGCGGTACGCCCGTGTCCGGCAAGCGGAAGTCGGGCGCGCGCGTGGTGTCGGCCAGCATGTCGAAATACGCTTCATCGGGCGCGCCCTGGCACAGCAGGCTGGCGAACTGCGCCTTGGTCTTCAAGACCTTTGGCCACGGCGCATCCAGCAGGGCGTTCGACAAGCCGTAGATGCCCGGTTCCAGGGGCTGGCCATTGCGCGCATCGCCATCGCCCCGGTTGGAAAACCAGATCAGCGTTTGCGCATCGCCCAGCACCAGATTAAAACCGTTGTAGGCTTTGCATCCGGGGCGGATTTGCGCGATATAGTCTTGTGCCGACATATTGCCGGCCAGGTAGTCCGCCACCAGGGCGCCGCGCGAGGGGGCGTCCGGGTTGCGGTCTTGCGGGCTGCGGATATTCGTGATGGCGGCAAAGCGCGAGCTGCCGCTGCCGGCCTGGGTGATGCCCATCCAGCTGCCGCCTGCCTGCAGGTCGCGGCCCGCATACACTTGCGGATGCTCGGGCCAGGCGCCGGCAGGGGCGCTGGCGCGTTCATAGAATTCGTCGCGGTTGGCGGCGGCAATCAGCGGGATGTGCGGATTGACTTTCCAGGCAAAAACGATCAGGCACATGGAGGCAAATCCATGAACACTTCCGTATGGCGCGCGCCTGCCGTCAGGGCCAGCAAGCCCGCCTCGTCGGCGGCCGTGGCCAATAGTTCGGCAAAACCTTCGCCGACGACGGGATAGATTTCCATCCACGTCTGCAAGCCATCCTTCACTTCCGGGCGGCGCTTGAGTTGCGGCGCCACGCCCGAGGCGGCCGCCAGTTTCGCTTGCATGGCACGCACGCGCGCTTCCAGCGCTTGGGCGTGCTCTTCCTTCACTTGATAGTAAATGTACAAATCTTTCATGGCATTCTCACAAGTCGAGTGCGTCGAGCACGTAAGGCATGGGCAGGAACTGCACGTGAGCGCCCTGGGCCGAACCGTAGCGCACGGCGCCGGCTGCGCTTGAACCTTCTGTTATCGCCCCCAACTTCATTTCAACGAGGGCGTCGATACCGCCGCTGCCGTTGGGCGCCGCGTTGACGACCATGCCGCAAGGCTGCTCCGGGTCGCTGACGGCGAACAGTTCGCCACCGGCCACTGCCGACGCGTCATCGATGCTGACGAGGGTGGTGCGGCGCTTGAGCTTGCCCAGGTACTGGCTGCGCGCGACGATTTCCTGGCCCGGGTAGCAGCCTTTCTTGAAATTGACGCCGCCCAGCAATTCAAAATTGACCATTTGCGGCACGAATTGCTCTTGCGTGGCGGCCGTGATCTGCGGGATGCCCGCATGGATTTCCGACAGGCGCCAGGCATCCATCCCGCCCTTGGCGAGAGTGCCGGCCAGCTGCGGCCACACGTCGCGCGCCGTGGCGGCGGAGGTCAGCCATTCATAGCGGGCGCTGCCAAACGCATCGGCCACGCGCAGCAGGGTGCCCAGCGCATGCTCAATTTTGCTGAACGGCGTGGCGGGCAGAGTGGAAAACAGTCCGGACAGGGCCGCGCTGGCCCTTTGGCCGCCGAGGCCCAGGATGACCTGGTTGGCTTCATCAAAAGACGCGTCGTGCAGCTTGGCCTTGGCGCGCAGCACGAACATCTGCAAGCGCTTCTGGATGGCCGGCTGTATGGCGCGCGGCAATTGCAGATAAATGGTGGTGGCGTTGCGCCACATCAGAAAACTGGCCAGCAGCCGGCCCTTCGGCGTGCAGTAACCGGCCAGGCGCACTTGCTCCTGGCTCAGGTGTTCCACATCGTTGGTCAGCTGGCCATGCAGGAAACTGGCTGCCTCGTCGCCGTTCAAGCCGATCAAGCCCTGGTCTGTGATGGCCGCGACAAAACCTTCTTGCAGCTGGGACACTGTCAAGGACTGGCCGAAATCGTGAATAGGGGCGGCGGCGATGGGGGCGGTGCTGTCAGGCGCGCCATCGATGGCAGCAGGACGGGCGCCTTGTGCAGTTAAAAATTGATTCCAGTTATTCATAATTTCCATTAGATCAGCGATTAAGCATTATCATTACGGGTTCATTATAGTGATGTCGCGCAGATTGCGTCGGCAGCGGCAAGATTGCCAGTGTTGGCGCCGCTTTGCGCGCACTTGCTTCACAAATGAACGATCATAACAAGCGGACGTTGGCCATCAGCATCCGCATCACAAGAATCGGAACAATGGCTTTCTTTAAAAAACTTGTAGTCAGTTCAGTCATCGCCGCCATCGGCGTCGGCGGTACCTTTGTGTACTGGGCGCAGCAGCCCATCACCACGGAAGGCGAAGCGATTCCGTTTACGATCGCGCCGGGCAGCGGCGCGCATGCGGCCGGCCAGCAGATCGCGGACGCGGGCGTGCCCATCGTGCCCATCCTGTTCAACATGCTGGCGCGCATCGAAGGCAAGACCTCGAAGATCAAGGCCGGTTCCTACGAGTTGAAACCGGGCACCACGCCGCAGCGCCTGATCACGCAGCTGGCGCGCGGTGAATTCGCGCAAGAGTCGCTGACCATCATCGAAGGCTGGACTTTCAAGCAGATGCGCGCCGCGATGGCCAACCACCCGGGCCTCAAGCACGATACGGCGGGCCTGTCCGACAAGGAGCTGATGGCGAAGATCAGCCCGGAATACATGTTGCCGGAAGGCTTGTTCTTCCCGGATACGTATCTGTTCGCCAAGGGCGCCAGCGAAATGCAGATCTTCAAGCAGGCGCACACGGCCATGATAGGCCGCCTGTCGGAGGCGTGGTTCAAGCGCGATCCGGCCTTGCCGTATAAAAATCCGTACGAGGCGCTGATCATGGCTTCCATCGTGGAAAAGGAAACGGGGCAAAAGTCCGAGCGCGCCATGATCGCCGGCGTGTTCGTCAACCGCTTGAAAACAGGCATGCTGCTGCAGACGGACCCGACCGTGATCTATGGCATGGGCGACAACTACCAGGGCAAGATCCGCAAACGCGACCTGGAAGCGGACACCCCGTACAATACCTACACGCGCGGCGGCTTGCCGCCCACACCGATCGCCCTGGCTGGCGCGCAATCGCTGACGGCGGCGCTGGCGCCAGCCCGCACGCAGGCGCTGTATTTCGTCGCACGTGGCGACGGCACCAGCCAGTTCTCGGCCAACTTGCCCGACCATAACCGCGCCGTGAATCAGTATCAGCGTTAATATCATTACAAGATTAAGAGTTTCATGACACAACACTATCAACCCCGCTTCATCACCTTCGAAGGCATCGATGGCGCGGGCAAGTCGACGCATATCGGCTTTGTCACCGACTACCTGCAGCAGCGGGGCGTAAGCCTCGTGTCGTCGCGCGAACCGGGCGGCACCAGCCTGGGCGAAAAGCTGCGCGAACTGCTGCTGCATGAAAAAATGCACCTGGAAACGGAAGCCTTATTGATGTTCGCCAGCCGCCGCGAACACATCGCACAAGTCATCGCGCCCTCGCTCGAACGTGGCGAATGGGTCATTTCCGACCGCTTCAGCGATGCCAGCTTCGCCTATCAGGGCGGCGGGCGTGGCATGGACTTGGGCAAGATGGAAGCGCTGGAAGCGTGGGTGCACCCGCACTTGCAGCCGGACTTGACATTCCTGTTCGACGTGCCGCTGGCCGTGGCCCGTGCCCGCCTGGACGCCACGCGTGCGCTCGACAAGTTCGAGCAGGAGCGATCGGACTTCTTTGCCGCCACGCGCAACGAGTACCTGCGCCGCGCGGCGCAGTTCCCCGGACGTTTCCGCATCATCGATTCCACGCAAAGCATCGCTGATATCCAGGTACAGCTGGCAAAACTGCTTGATGTATTGCTTGAGAAAAGTATTGCAAGCCACTGATTGACAAGGAATAAAATGAACAGTCCTCTCTATCCGTGGCAACAGGACGCCTGGCAGCAGTTGCAAGCCCTGCGCCCGCGCATGCCGCACGCCATTTTGTTCCATGGCGCGCAAGGCATCGGCAAGGCCGACTACATCGAGCATTTTGCGCAGGCCTTGCTGTGCGAAGACGTGCGCGCCGACGGCCATGCCTGCGGCGCCTGCGCCTCGTGCGGCTGGTTTAGCCAGGGCAACCATCCCGATTACCGCAGGGTCCGTCCGGAAGCGCTGGAAGACGAGGTGGCCGACGACGGCGAAGAGGGCGAAGGCGCGAAGAAAAGCGCCAAGACCAAGACGCCGTCGAAAGACATCAAGATCGAGCAAATCCGCAACCTGGCCGACTTCATGAACATTTCCACGCACCGCCAAGGCTTGCGCGTGGTGGTGCTGTACCCGGCCGAGGCGCTGAACACGCCCGCGTCGAACGCCTTGCTGAAGACCCTGGAAGAGCCGCCGCCGGGCACCTTGTTCCTGCTGGCCTCGAACAGCCTGGATCGCTTGCTGCCGACGATCCTGTCGCGCTGCAGGAAGTTTGCCTTGCCGATGCCCAGCCATGAGCAGGCGTTGACCTGGCTCAAGCATCAAGGCTTGAACGATGCGGACAGCTGGCTGCGCGAGCAGGGCGGCGCGCCGCTGGCCGCGCTGGCCCAGGCCGAATCGGGCGGCCGTGAAGAAACGGAACAATTGCTGCAGGTGCTGGCCAACCCGGGCGTGGAAGCGGCCCTGAAAGCGGCAGACAAGCTGCAGAAGGCGCCGCTGGCGCCACTGGTGGCATCGCTCCAGCGCTGGCTGTATGACGTGTTTTCCGTCAAATTGTCCGGCACCATCCGCTACTACCCGCGCCATCGGCGCGAGCTGGAAGCGCTGGCCGGGCGCATCAACGTGAGCCGTTTGATGGCCGCCATCAAGGCCGCGAACGAACGCCGGGCGATTGCCGAACACCCCTTGTCGCCCAAGCTGTTCCTGGAAGACATGCTGCTCGATTACGCCTCAAGTTGCCAATAAAATCAAATGATTGCATTGAAAAGTTAATCTTAATTATTGTATTCTTGGCGTGTCTTTCTTATCCTGGTCAAGCGCGTTGGCGTAGGCTCTCCGCGCTGTTTGCCATGTCCGGGGCAGGGTGTTACAGTCAAGGCACTGGACAACAACGGAGGCGTGCATGAAACGAGTCACTGGCATCGGCGGCATCTTTTTCCACGCACAAGACCCCGTCGCGCTGCGCGCATGGTACCAGCGCCACCTGGGCCTGGACGTGCAGCCGTGGGGCGGAGCCGCCTTCACCTGGACGGACGCCGATGGCAAGCCCACTGGCGGCACCACCATCTGGTCCGTCGCGGCCAATGACAACGAGCAATTCGCACCCGGCAAGGCCGCGTTCATGATCAACTACCGGGTCGACGACCTCGACGCGCTGCTGCAAGCCCTGCGCGACGAGGGCTGCAACGTGCTGGAAAAGGCGCCCGACTCCGAGTATGGCCAGTTCGGCTGGGTCATCGATCCCGAGGGCAACAAGGTGGAGCTGTGGCAGCCGCCGCACGGGCAGTAGGCGAACCGCGCGGGAGTAGCGTGGGAGTAGTTAGCGGCAGGACGGATTTGCTCCTTCCCCCTGCCAGATTTCGCTCCCTCCGGTACAATCCCGCCTTATGTATATCGATTCCCATTGCCATATCAATTTCCCCGAGCTGGCTGCTCGCATGCCCGAGATCCTCGCCAAGATGGCCGAGAACAAGGTGACCCACGCCTTGTGCGTGTCCGTCGACTTGCCGGACTTTCCACAGGTGCTGGCCCTGGCCGAGCAGTATCCGCACATCTTCGCCTCCGTCGGCGTGCATCCCGATTACGAGGATACGCCTGAGCCGTCAGTGGAAGACCTGGTGCGCCTGGCCGATCACCCGAAGATCATCGCCATCGGCGAGACGGGCCTCGACTATTTCCGCCTGACGGGCGACCTTGAGTGGCAGCGCGAGCGTTTCCGAACACACATCAAAGCTTCAAGAATCACCCGTAAGCCCTTGATTATTCACACAAGAGCGGCCAGCGAAGACACCATACGCATCATGCGCGAAGAGGGCGCCGGCGTGTCGGACGGCGGCGTGGCCGGCGTCATGCATTGTTTTACCGAATCGCTGGAAGTGGCGCGCGCCGCCATCGACATGGGTTTCTATATTTCCTTTTCCGGCATCGTCACGTTCAAGAGCGCGAAAGACTTGCAGGCCGTAGCCTTGGAAGTGCCGCTCGAGCGCATCCTCATCGAGACGGATTCGCCGTACCTGGCGCCCGTGCCCTTCCGCGGCCGCATGAACGAGCCCGGCTATGTGGCCCACGTGGCGGAATACCTGTCGACCCTGAAAGGCATCCCCCTGGAGCAGGTGGCGCGCCAGACGACGGACAATTTCTTCAAGTTATTCAATCAGTTGCCATAACTTCTTAAGGTCCGACATGATGAAAAAACTCGCTGCTGCGATGCTGCTGTGCTGCGCGACGGCCAGCCAGGCGGCGCCGGAACCGGACGCCTTCTTCCGCGCCGTGTCCGTCAATAATGTCAGCGGCGTGCGCAGCATGCTGGCGGAGGGCATGAATCCGAACCAGCCTGACGCGCAGCGGGGCGACATTCCCCTCGTGCTGGCCTTGCGCGACGATGCTGACAAGGTATTCAAGCTGCTGCTCGACTCTCCCGGCATCGACCTGGAAGCCCGTTCGGCCAATGGCAATACGGCGCTGATGATGGCGGCCTACAAGCACAAGCAGGACGCCGTGCAAGCCTTGCTGGCCAAGGGCGCCAAGGTCAACCAGAGCGGCTGGACGGCGTTGCACTATGCGGCCTCGGCGGGCGACTTGCCCATCATGAAGGTTTTACTGGACCTGGACGCTGTGGTCGATGCGCGCGCGCCTGCCAACATCACGCCGCTGATGTTTGCCGCCCGTGAAGGGCAGGAAGGCGCCGTCAAGCTGCTGCTATCCTGGGGCGCTGACGCGAGCCTGAAAAGCGACCATGGCTGGACGGCCGTGCAGTTCGCCCAGGCGGGCGACAAGCCCGGCGTGGTCGCCATCATCGAAGCGGCACAGAAGGCGCGCGCCGCACGTAAATAAGTACATGCAAGTAATGCATCTTTAGTAATACTTTCCATGCCAGCGCTGAAACTGGCATGGAATTGCCTCTCACCTCAGCCCTTTGTTCTCCTTGCCGATTAACGATAATGATCGTGTCGCATTAATCAGGAGATACCTCGCATGGGTCATCACATCACCGTCAGGCGCCGGCTGTATTGTCGCCGCCCCTCGCGCAGCCCGTGCGATATCACTGCTTTCTGGAATGACAAAACCGATCGGCCATCGGAGCCAGACTCCAAGAGGACAGACATGCTGAATGAACGAGAAATCGAGAGTTGTTACCTGGGGCAATTTATCCCCGTCCATTACCATCACAATATGCTGATGGACCAGAACCGCATGCACGGGTTCAAGTCGGCGATCGATTACGCGGTAAAACCCGGCATGAAGGTGCTGGAGCTGGGCGGCGGCACGGGCGTGCTGTCTTGGTTTGCGGCCGCGCGCGCCGACAAGGTCTGGTGCGTGGAGTTCAACCCGGACATGGTCAAGGAAGCGCGCAAGATGCTGGCGCTCAATCCCAACGGTGAAAAAGTCGAAGTCGTCCATGCGGACGCCTTTGAATACCTGCCGCCCGAGCCTGTCGATGTGGTCATCTGCGAAATGATCCATGTTGGCATGCTGCGCGAAAAGCAGGTGGAAGTGATCGAATCGTTCAAGCGCCGCTACCTGGCCCGTTTTGGCGGCCCATTGCCCATCTTCCTGCCCGAAGCGGTCATCATGGCTGTGCAGCCGATGCAGCAGGAATACGATTTCGAGGGTTTTTATGCGCCCATCGTGCAATTCCAGGAAACCACGGCCATTCATCCTGGCGTGCAGGAACTGGCGCCGCCGTCCGTGTACAGCATCATCGACTTCAGCCAGCCGACGGACAGTATGTTCGGCTTTGACGGCAAGTTTGTCGTCGAGCGCAGCGGCACCCTGAACGCCTTGCGTTTCGTCACCAAGAACATCCTGGCCGTGGTGCCCGAGCGCTCGACCACCATCGACTGGCTGAACCACTACATGTGCTTGCCGCTGGCCGCGCCGGTGGCCGTGAAGGCGGGCGATGTGCTGCAAGTGAGCTTCCAGTACCGCGCCGGCGGCTCGATCCCTTCGCTGGAAGCGTCGATCCGCGCGCAGGTGATCTATGACGTCAACCTGCAACCAGTGGTACAGACCGCCGTCTACGCATAAGCATCGTTAATGCCAAGGCAACGCCGCAGCGATTTCGTCCTGCGGCGTTTGTCCATTCAGGGTATATTTCGTCTTTTACCCACTGGACAGCTTTACTATCATGGAACAGATCGATCAGCGTTACCTCGTGCAACAGAACAAAATCAGCGATGGCGAGACCAGGCCTCCCGTTTTTGCCAAGGTAATGCGCAGCAAGGAAGGCGTGTTTGAAGGCGTGTCCTTCATCAAGTCGAAGGAAAAGGCCACCATCCTGACCATCGAAGAGGCCAATCAGGCCATCAAATGGGCCGCCAACAAGAAGCCGAACGCGCACGAGTACATCACGAAAGTGATTTGCGTCGGCCAATAAGCTGCTTGCCAACTACCGTTGATCCCCGTTTTTACCCAGTCCATCCCCCCATTGTGCCGTTCATCGCATGGCCGTTGCTGCCGTCGCGGCGCTTTTATATAGTGCTGTCACGGTAGCGGGGCAAGCACGGCTTGCTCCGCACATTTCATTTGAGGGGAACGCGATGCTGGGATTCGTGCTGTGGTTGCTGCTCTTGCTGGTGTGCTGGCCCCTGGCCCTGCTGGCCCTCGTGCTGTATCCGCTGGCCTGGCTGCTGTTGCTGCCATTGCGCTTGATCGGCATCGGCGTGGAAGGCGTGTTCGAATTGCTGCGCGCCATCGTCATGCTGCCGGCCCGTGTGTTGGGCGGCGGCCGGCGCTAAACTAAATATTCCCCATAAAAAATGGCGCCCTCGGCGCCATTTTTGTTTCTGTCACTGTGCCGCTTACAGGTCGACCATGAAACCGGCGCCGATCGATTTCTGCGAATAGTTGTAGTCGATCAAGCTCTGGCCATAGCCGGAGAACAGTTGCAGATAGCCTTTCAGGTTGGCCTTCAATGGGAAAGCCCAGCTTGCCTGCATGGAGCCATGCTTCTTGCTGAAATTGCGGCGGGCGGTCACCGCGTATTCATGCCCCTTGTTGCGGTAGCTCACGCGCAAGTCGCCATGTCCCATGTAATCGGTGATGTCGATATTGTCATTGTCGGTCTTGCTATTGTCGAGGCGGTGCCAGACGCGCGTCGTGACGGCCAAGTTGTCTTTTTCCATGCCCAACTCGGCATACACGCGGTTCCAGCTGCGCGACAGGGTCGACGTCTGCCCATTCGACTGGTGCACCAGGCCCAAGTTCAGGTAATTGACTTCCACGCCCGCGAAATTTTTGTTGATCGGCAAGATCAGCATCAGCTCCGGCTGGTAGTTCGTTTCGCGGAACGGGCTCGATGCCTTGCGGTTATACGCCTGCCAGAAACTTTGCTGCGTGTAGCCGAACCACATATCGATGGGCGTGCCGGCGATGTCTTCCAGCAGCTTCATCTTGAAGCTCAGCTGGAAGGTCAACTCCACATGCTGGCTCTTGATGCCGCCGGGCGTGAAATCCTGGAACGGTTCGTCGTTGGACGCATCGCTGTAATTCGCCAGCAACAGATAGGTGTCGCGGTGCGGGCGGAAGTTGAACAGGCCACGCTTCGAAGCGTTGTTGAGCTCCCAGGATTGCTGCGTGCGCGAAATTGGCGCTTCCGGTGGCGCCGCGCCAGCCTGCGCGATGGCGGGAATGGCGGCATTGACTGCGTCCGGCGTGGCCACGCCTGGCGGACTGACTGGGGTGAGGGGAGCGGCTTCGGCGGCTGCAGCCAGTGTGACGGCTGCAGTGGCGGGGTCGCCGCCGGCCGCGATGGTGGCCTTTTCCGCCGCCTTGGCCAGGGTGTCGAAGCAGCCCAGTCGGGCGCTGGCGTCACCAAGCACGGCGCAACGCTGCATTTGCTGTTCCAGTTCACCGGCCATGGCCAGCGCTGGCGACGCCAGCAGGGAGGAAAGGATTATTTTTCTTAGTTGTATAGTCATAGGCTGAGTGTGGCATGTCGTTCGGTGCGCACCTGGGCTGGCATGCCGGCGGCGTCGCCTTGCATGGCAGGATGCCATGCGTTTTGATTTTTATTAATCTTTGTTTAATTAAAGTTCAAAAATTAAAGTCTGGGAAGTATAGCCGAATCCGCAGATAGCTTCCGTGCGCCTGACGTGCGCGTGAACGCCAGTGTTGTACGGGTGGTAAACGGCCCGCTGCCGTGCCGCCCAAATCGATGTCTGCTACACTGGAAAACCGGGTGCCGGGGCTAGCCATGGAGATTGTGATGACCCGCAAAACACCTATCGAGCGCTACCGCAACATCGGCATCAGCGCCCATATCGACGCCGGCAAGACCACCACCACCGAGCGCATCCTGTTTTATACGGGGGTCAATCACAAGATCGGCGAAGTGCACAATGGCGCCGCCACCATGGACTGGATGGAGCAGGAGCAGGAACGGGGCATCACCATTACCTCGGCCGCCACCACGGCCTTCTGGAAAGGCATGGCGGGCAACTTCCCCGAACACCGCATCAACATCATCGACACGCCCGGCCACGTGGATTTCACGATTGAAGTCGAGCGTTCGATGCGCGTGCTCGACGGCGCCGTGATGGTCTACGACGCCGTCGGCGGCGTGCAGCCGCAATCGGAAACCGTCTGGCGCCAGGCCAACAAATACCATGTGCCGCGCATCGCCTTCATCAACAAGATGGACCGGGTGGGGGCGGATTTCCTGCGCGTGCGCAAGCAGATTGCCGACCGCCTGAAAGGCGTGGCCGTCCCCATCCAGCTGCCCATCGGCGCCGAGGAGCATTTTACGGGCGTGATCGACCTCCTGAAAATGCGCGCCATTACCTGGGATGACGCCAGCCAGGGCGTGCAGTTCAGCTATGGCGAGATTCCCGCCAGCTTGCTGCCGCAGGCGCAGGAGTGGCACGAGCACCTGGTCGAACACGCGGCCGAAGCGACCACCGAGATGACGGAACGCTACCTGAATGGCGACACGTTTACGGAAGCGGAGCTGAAACAGGCCTTGCGCGCGCGCACCATCCGCAATGAAATCGTGCCCATGCTGTGCGGCAGCGCCTTCAAGAACAAGGGCGTGCAGGCCATGCTGGACGCCGTCATCGAATACCTGCCGTCGCCCATGGAGGTGCCGCCCATCATGGGCCATGACGAGCACGACAACGAGGTGGAGCGCCATCCGACGGACGAGGAGCACTTTGCCGCGCTCGCCTTCAAGATCATGACGGACCCGTTCGTGGGGCAACTGACCTTCTTCCGCGTGTATTCGGGCGTGGTCAATTCGGGCGACATGGTCTACAACCCCACCAAGAGCGCGCGCGAGCGGCTGGGGCGCATCCTGCAGATGCATGCGAACGAGCGCAAGGAAATCAAGGAAGTGTATGCAGGCGACATCGCCGCCGCCGTGGGTCTGAAAGCCGTGACCACGGGCGACACCCTGTGCGCCATCGATCACATCATCGTGCTGGAAAAGATGATTTTCCCGGAACCTGTGATTTCCCAGGCAGTCGAACCAAAGACCAAGGCGGACCAGGAAAAGATGGGCATCGCCCTGAACCGCCTGGCGCAGGAAGACCCGTCGTTCAAGGTGCATACGGATGAAGAGTCTGGCCAGACCATCATGTCGGGCATGGGCGAATTGCACCTGGAGATTTTAGTGGACCGCATGCGGCGCGAATTCGGCGTGGAAGCGAACGTGGGCAAGCCGCAGGTGGCGTATCGCGAAACCATCACGCGCACGGTGGAGGATATCGAGGGCAAGTTCGTCAAGCAGTCAGGCGGACGGGGCCAGTACGGCCACGTGGTGCTCAAACTCGAACCGCAAGAGCCGGGCACGGGCTACCAGTTCGTTGACGCCATCAAGGGCGGCGTGGTGCCGCGCGAATTCATTCCCGCCGTCGACAAGGGCATCACCGAAACCTTGAAGTCGGGCGTGCTGGCCGGCTACCCGGTCGTCGATGTGAAGGCCACCCTGACGTTCGGCTCCTACCACGACGTCGATTCGAACGAAAATGCCTTCCGCATGGCCGGCTCCATCGCCTTCAAGGATGGCATGCGCAAGGCCCATCCCGTGTTGCTGGAACCGATGATGCAGGTGGAGGCGGAAACGCCGGAAGAGTTCATGGGCAACGTCATGGGCGACCTGACGGCCCGGCGCGGCATGGTGCAGGGCGTCGACGACATCCCCGGCGGCGCGGGGCGCATCGTCAAGGCCCTGGTGCCGCTGGCCGAGATGTTCGGCTATTCCACCACCTTGCGTTCGCTGACCCAGGGCCGCGCCACCTACACGATGGAATTCAAGCACTATGCGGCCGTGCCCAAGCATATATTGGATCAGGTGGCGGCGGCGGGGAAGGCGAAGTAGGCGTCAGTTTGTCGAGTTTTGCGCAATGATCGCATCGGCCATCTTCTCCGCCTCATCCACGGGCTGGCTCAGCGCCCTGGTCGTGTAGACGGTGGACGCCACCATCGGCTGGTCCAGGGTCGCCCCTTCACCATGGCTGGTATCGACCGTCACCGTGGTGGACAGGCCGATGCGCAGCGGATGGGCGGCCAGCTCCCTGGCATCGAGCGTGATGCGCACGGGCACGCGCTGCACCACCTTGATCCAGTTGCCCGTCGCGTTTTGCGCCGGCAACAGGGAAAACGCGCTGCCCGTGCCAGCCGACATGCCCAACACCTTGCCGTGATACACCACCTTGCTGCCATACAAATCCGTTTCGATGGTCGCCGCCTGGCCCACGCGGATATTGCGCAATTCGGATTCCTTGAAGTTCGCATCGACCCATAACTGGTCCAGCGGCACGATGGACATCAAGGGCGTGCCCGGCGTCACGTGCGTGCCCAGCTGCACGCTGCGCTTGGCCACATAGCCGGACACGGGCGCGACCACGGCATTGCGGCGCACGGCCAGCCATGCCTGCAGCACATCGCCCCGGGCGGACAAGACGGCCGGATGGCTGGCCAGGTGCACGCCGGCCACGCCCGATTTTGCCGACTCGGCCTGGCGTTGCGCCACCGTCAAGGCCGCTTTCGCGTCATCGACGGCCTGTTTCGCATGGGCCAGGTCTTCGCCAGAAATCGTGTGATCCAGCGCCAGCGGCGCGCGGCGCGCCAGGTTGCCCTGGGCCGTGGCCAGTGCCAGGCGGCGCTGCTCGATGACGGCGTCGTATTGCGCCACGTTCGCATAGCGCTCGCGCTCCTGGCGCACAACGTTGCCCAGCCGCGCTTGCGCCTGACTCAGGGCAAGGTTCGCATCGATGCCGTTCAGCGTGATCAGGGGCGCACCCGCTTTCACCATTTGCGTCTCGTCGGCGCGGATTTCATCGACATTGCCCGTCACTTGCGCCGACAGGGTAACGAGGTTGCCACCCACATAGGCGTTGTCCGTGACTTCCTCTTTGGCCAGCACCAGCTGGTAATACGCGCCCCAGGCGGCGCCAGCCACGACAAAGGCGGCCGTGATGGCGATGAGGACGGCCTTGCGCTTGCCCGGCTGTTCGGTTTGGGTGGTCATTGCTGTGGTATCGCTGCTCATGATGTGTTCCGTAATCGATTGTTATTGTTTGCTGATGCTGGCCGTGCTGGCAAAGTCGCTGCTGCCCCGGTAGCCGCCGCCCAGCGCCACGGTCAGGTTGATTTCCGCGTTCTGGCGCTGGTTTTGCAGCTGCATGCCCAGGTCCACCTGGCCGCGCACGGTCATTTCCGCGTTCAGTTGCGTGGCGCGGTCGGCCAGACCTTGCTTGAGCCGCGCATTCGCGTTGCGCAGCTGCGCCTCGCTGGCGCGCAGGTTTTCCTGCTGCAGGCGCAGCTGGTTTTCCACCCCTTGCACCGTGGCGCCCGCCTGCGCCACGTCGCGCACGACATTGAAGACGTTCTGGTTATAGTCGGCGATCAACTCATTGCGTTCGCTGCGCGCACCACCGAGCTGCGCCTGCAGGCGGCCGCTGTCGAACAGGGGCAGCGACAGGGCCGGTCCGAGGAACAGGGTGCGGCTGCCCGACTGCAGCAGCTTGCCCAGCTTTATGGCATCGAGGCCGAACGAAGCGCCCAGGTCGATATCGGGGTAGAACGACGCCTGCGCCGCCTCGATCTTGCTCATGGCCGCCTGCACCCGCCAGCGGGCCGCCTGCAAGTCGGGCCGGCGCGCCAGCAATTCCATGCCCAGCTTGCCTGGCAGTGCATGCGGCAGCGGCTGCGCCTGTTTCGGCTGCAAGCTGGCCAGCGCCGTGCCGTCGGCGCCGAGCAGGGCGCGCAAGGCTTCCCGTTCCGTGACGATTTGCGTTTCCAGCAGGGCAATTTGTTGCTGCAGCAGGCTCAGGCGCGTTTGCGCGGACAAGTGGTCGTCGCTGACGCCGAGGCCGTTGGCGATGCGCTTTTCCTTGTCCAGCACCAGTTGCTGCTGCAACTTGACCAGCGCATGCAGGTTGTCCATGCGGGCCCAGCCGTTTTGCATGCTGAAGTAGTGGCGGGCGATCTCGGCCGCCAGCATCTGTTCCGCCATCGCGTATTCGGCGCGGCGGGCGTTGACTTCGCCCAGGCTGGCAGCGATCTGCGCCTTGTGCTTTCCCCACCAGTCCAGGTCGTAATGGGCTTGCACGCCCACGGTGACCTCGTTGTAGTAATTGCCGCCGATGGGGGCGGGCATCAGTCCATTGCCCGAATAGCGCTGGCGGCTGGCATTCGCGCTCGCATCTATCCTGGGGCCGCGCTCCGCATGCTGTGCGTCAAACGCGGACAGGGCCGAGCCGATGCGGGCATTCACCACGTTCAGGCCGGGGCTGGCGGACAGGGCTTGCTCGATCAGCTGGTCCAGCTGAGCGTCCTGGAACTGCCGCCACCACTGGGCGGCGGGCCAGCCCTCGCTGGCCAGATGGATGTCGGCCGCCAATTGGACGGTGCCATTGGACGGTGCCAGGTCTTGCTGCGGCAACTGTTGCGTGTCGGGTGGGATGCTGGCGCAGCCGGTCAGGGCCAGCGTCACGCCGAGTGCCAATACGCTCAGGGAGAGTTTCATCGATGTGTGCATGAGGGTTATTCCATGGCCGCGTGGTCGACCACGACAGGCGCATTTTTCTTCGGTGGTTTGATCAGGAGCAAGAGTGGCAGCACGAGGATGGTCAGCCACATCATCAGCCAGAAGTCGTCGAGGTAGGCGATCATCGACGCCTGCCGCGTGATTTCGCCATTCAGCGCAGCCATGCCGGAAGCTGTACCTAAGTTGTAGACGCTGGCGATGGCGGGGTCATGCAGGGCCGGATTGGCGATAGTGATGTGTTCCGTCAGGGACGCATGGGCGATCTGCGTATTGCGCACCAACAAGGTTTGCACGAGGGCGATGCCGATGCTGCTGCCGATATTGCGCACCAGGCTGTAAATCGCCGTGCCTTCCGCCCGCATCTCGGGCGATAGCGTGGCAAAGGTGGCCGCGCTCAGGGGTACGAACACGAGGCCCAGGCCGATGCCCTGGATGATGCCGTTCCACACCACGGTCTTGGGCACCAGGTCCAAGGTGAAATTGGCCATCTGCCAAAGCGAGAATGCGGTAATCGAAAAGCCCACGCCTAGCAGGATGCGCGTATCGATCTTTCCCGTCAGCTTGCCGACGATCAACATGGCCAGCATCGTGCCCAGGCCGCTGGGCGCCGTCACCAGGCCGGCGATGGCCGCTGGGTAATTCATCAAGCCTTGCAGCATCGATGGCGTCAGCGCACGCGTGGCAAACAGCACCATGCCGACGATGAAGATGAACAGCAAGCCACTCACATAGTTCGAGTTTTTCAACAGCCGGTAGTCGAGGAAAGACTTGCCGGCCGGGCGCAAGGCCGTGTGGGCAATGAAGTAGCACAAGCTCATGGCCAGCACGATGGCTTCGATCCACGTTTCCGTCGAGGAAAACCAGTCGTTCTGTTCGCCCCGGTCCAGCAGCATCTGCAGCGCGCCGATGGACAGGCTGAGCGTCGCAAAGCCGAACATGTCGAAGGTCATGCGGCCCTTCGGTGCATCCTTGCGGATATAGCGCCAGATGCCGTAGAAGGCCATGGCGCCGATGGGGATGTTGATGAAGAAGACCCAGCGCCAGCTGTAGCTGTCCGTCAGCCAGCCGCCCAGGGTCGGTCCCAGGATGGGGCCGATCATCACGCCCATGCCCCAGATGGCCATGGCCGAGCCGTGTTTCTCGCGCGGGTTGATGTCGAGCAGCACCGCCTGCGACAGCGGCACCAGCGCCGCGCCGAACACGCCTTGCAGCAAACGGGCGGCAACGATCTCGGACAGGGTGCCGGACAGGCCGCACAGGACGGAAGCGAGCGTAAAGCCGGCAACCGACACCAGAAAGGTGTTTTTCTGGCCGTAGCGGTCGCACAGCCAGCCCGTCAGGGGCGTGGCGATGGCGGCGGCGACGATGAACGAGGTCAGTACCCAGGTGATCTGGTCTTGCGAGGCGGACAGGCTGCCTTGCATGTGGGGCAGGGCGACGTTGGCGATGGTGCCGTCGAGCGCCTGGATGATGGTGGCGAGCATGATGGAAATCGTGATCATGCGCCGGTTCAGTGTGGGGTCCTGTGAAGCGGGCAGCGCCGGTGTGGCGCTGGCTGTGGCCGAACTCATGCGGATTTCTCCGTGGCCGCCTGCAACGCTTCCAGCAGTTCGGTGGCGGCCCGCAGCTGATCGGGAGCTATGCCCTGCAACAGTTCCTTGCGAAAGCTGTCCGCTTCCTTGCGCACCGTGTCATATACCTGCATGCCCGCTTCGGTCAGCACCACCAGTTTGACCCTGCGGTCCGTTTCCGATGGCTGGCGCTGCACGAAGCCCGATTTCACGAGCCGGTCCAGCATCGACACCATGGTGGGGTTTTCCACGCCCAGCTGATGCGCCAGCTCGCTTTGCGAAGGCGGCTGCGGCGACTTGGCGATCATGGCGATGGCCATCCAGCTCGCCTGCCCCAGGTCCAGGTCCTTCAGGCGCCGGTCGATGGCATGGCGCCAGCCGCGCGCCGTCTTGTGGAGCGCAGCGGAAAAGCGCTCTTCGATAGAAATCATAAGGTACGTCGTCTAATGGTTAGGTGTCTAACTAATATTCTAGCATGCCGGTTTGACAGGCGTACAGGCCTTCCCGTTTATCGGCACCGCTGGTACATTAGTGCCAGTCCATCACCCTCAGGAGACCGCCATGACCAACGCAGAACAGAAGCAGGACGGCCAGCACCGCGACAGCAGCGACTTTGTCATTACGCAAACTTTCGACGCGCCGCGCGAGCTGGTGTTCCAATCGTGGGTAGAGCCGGAACGCCTGGCCCAGTGGTGGGGCCCCGTAGGCTTCGAATTGAGCGTGCTGGCGCTGGACTTGCAGCCCGGCGGCATCTTCCACTACGGCATGCGCGCCGACAATGGCTACGAGATGTGGGGCAAGTTCACTTACCAGCAGATCGAAGCGCCGGAAAAGATCGTCTCCATCCTGTCGTTTGCCGACAAACAGGGCAACCCCGTGCAGCACCCCCGTCAGCGCCACCTGGCCGCTGGAATCGTTCAATACCATGACCCTCACCGAAGAAAATGGCAAGACGACGATGACCTTGCGGTCGACGCCGCACAAGGCGACGGATGAGCAGCATGAGACTTTCCTGGAAGGGCATGAGTCGATGACGCAGGGTTCAAGGCTACTTTCGCCCAGCTGGCACAGTACCTGGCGCGTGTTCAGTAATATTTAAGAATAGCGGGCCGGAGTCGCGGGGCAGAGAAAATGCCCATGGCTGCGTTGCTTGGGCTCGCCGTACATGCGTACTGTCTTCGCCCGCGCGCCTTGCCCTGGCCATTTTTCAGGCTCGCTGGGCCCGGGGAGCCTGGGTTTGGGGCGCGGGGTGTTCTTGCTATCGTTGGCAGTTTGCGGTTGAGGAAGGTCTGCTTTCGCCCCAAACCGGAAGTTCAGGAAGCTTCTAAGCGATCATTCAGCCTGTAAATTTAGCCGCGCTCACGCTTTGGGCGGCGAGCTGACAAAATAATCAGTCCAAGCAGCTAACATCATCAAGAATCCACTTTCGGCGACCTTGCTGCCATTCAGAAAGCGAGGCAGGCGAAATGTAAGGTGACCAATTCTCGATATATTCGGCGATGGCTGCCGACGTTTGGTCATTAGTACGTTCGAGGTACGACAAAGTCTCATTAAGCCCCGCGCCGATGAAATACCACCCATCTAGCTCACCAATGTCCTGATTAAGGTACTGCGCCCTCCATATATTCACCGTATCGCTTGGCTCTGCGCAGCAGTAAAGCAGAAATGCGCAGTGGTAGATACATTCGGAAAACGCCCCATTGTCCTTCACAGTTCCGTCCCACAGCGCATTCCGGAATGCAATCTCTTCATCGTAGAGACGAAGCAACAATTGCCGGAATTGCTGGGGTTTTCGATCAACGATGAATCCATACATCGCCAATCGGTCAGCAGGGTTTCGAAGACGCGCCGCCAAGGTGGGAGGTATTGCGCCAGTTTCCAAGACTTGGATGAGTTCGTGCTGGATGAGCTTCATTGTCAGCCTCCCGGTTGGTTCAGCTGTTCCTTGCGGTGTTCGCTGGAACAAAGTGTTGGGCGAAAAATTTTAAGAAAAGTTCCACCATGGCTGCGGTGCCGCAGTAGTATTTAAATGTCCGCTTCTGGCCGGTTTCCATCGTTGGCAGGTACCGCCCCATTGCGGACGGTGACTTAGAACTGGTACGCGTCTTTTGAAATTGTGGAACCGTACGAATAGCCCCAAAGCAAACGACGCATTAGCTCTCCGAAATTCTGTGGGCCTTGGCATAGCTGGCCGTCAGGATCGGTAAATACATAATAAGTCCCATCAATGCCGACTGACAAGATCATGTGGTCATGATGGGCCGAGGCAAATGCGACAACCTCACCAATTTGTTCTGCCCAAGCTTGAAACAAACCGCAACGAAGACGCTCGTAGAAGCGCACATCGCTCGATGCGATTTCTGTTCCTAAGCCACATGTGCCTACAGTCAACCCTCCGAACTCATCAACTATTTGACTGGCGATGGCATAGGCAGACGCTGGCGTCTTGCCTAGCGGGGCTAGCCTCTTCGGCCCCTTCCAGCCTGCTTCTCGAAAGACGGGCTCTATTAGCTTCGGTATTTCCAACATGGTCAGTTTAAGATTAAATGGTTGCTCCTGGCCAATTTCAGCCAACCTCTCCACCTTTAAAACGAACCGGAATCCCACGACGTCGTGCATCGCTGCTACGTCTATCTACATACTTTGGGAGCCTGGCATACCGCATCAGTTCATTTTTTCGACTTCTGACCATTTGAATACACCAGCACACCTTGCTTGTTGAACTGCTGGGTACTCAGCAGCACGCCCTTATCACTGTAAACCTGACGAATGCTTACCTTACCGTTGAGATGGTAACTATTTTGCACACCCACGGGCTGGCCATCGCGCCATTGCCCCCGCGACTCCAGCTTGCCATCACTAAAATACGTAGTTGCTACGCCGTGTTCGCGGCCATGCTCATCTAGCTCTACCTGCGATTTGATATTGCCATCTCGATCATAATAGCGGTAACCGCCCACCATCTTGCCAGAAACAAAATCGGCTGCATTGGTCTGTCCGGAGATTCGCACCAGATCGCTCTTTATGGTATCGAAAATCTCCACCTTCCAAGTGCCGGGCAACGCCGCTTTTGGCAAGGGCAGCACCAGCACATAAGGCGAGCGATGCTTGACCTGCGGCATCAGCTGTTCGTCCAGGTAGAGGCGCGCCTTGCCGTCGGGACAGGAGTCCGGACCACAGTCGGTCATCATGCGCGCAAACGGAATGGCCTCCTCGCCGGCTTTCCCGACAGGGCAGCCAAACAAGGTCACGACCATTGCTGTCTTGTCACGGATGCGCTCGGCGAGTGCGGGTCTGAGACTCGCATACTCATCTTTGTTTTCCAGCATCCCCTCTTTTATGCGCAGCTGATTGCCGCCGCAGGCTGTAGATTCCGCCACGGTCAGCACATCGGCGCCTTTGCTATCTTTCTCGTTAGAAATAGCCGTAAACACGTGTCGCTGAATAATATCGGCCTGCGCCACTACTGGCCACAGCAGCATCGCACCTAGCGCCACGCATATCATTTTCTGATTTTTTTTCAAGTACATCTTTAATCAAGTACCTCTGTAATATTGGCTGGGTTAGCGGAAAAGTGCTTTCCAATGACCGCTTGTGGCCGAACACGGCCCAACGCCGTCACAACACGGACATCCAGTCACTCCTTTCGAGAAGGTCAATGAAGTCATCCAAGGACTCTTCATCGACAGTCAAAAGAACCCTATGTCCACCTTTAGGATGCATTCCCTTGAATTCAATTTCCGATACTCCAGGTACGTCCTTCAGTAACTTTAACAATGCGTCGCGTCCGCCCTCGGAATGTGGAGTCTGTCGACGCATCAGCCTTAAATATTGCCTCACCTGCATACTCCAAAAATATCAAGGTCCGCTTCTGGCCGGTTGCCGTCATTGCCAGGTTCCGCCCCAAAACAGCGGTCCGCGATGACGAACGTATGGCAACTTTACCGTTGGGAGTCGAACAGCGTCATCGCTCGAAAATGGTTTCGTTCGGCTGCCCAGTCACGGGGAGTCTTGCCCCCAGCGTCAGGTACGGACGGATCAGCGCAGAAATCAAGAAGCAGTTTCGTCAGGGCGGGAACTGGTGAGGCGTCAGCGTCACCGCTATCAGATCGCCGACAGGCGTCCTCGCACTCAATGTCTACTGCAATGTGTAATGCGGTCGCCATCCCTACCTCTGGGTCTCTGGCATTAACGTTCGCGCCTTGCTCAAGCAAAGATGTCGCAGCCTTAATGTCCATTTGTTCAATTGCTTCATGGAGAGCGAACATTTGCAAAGGTTCCTGAATTAACTAGCCCATAATCGAAAGGCGGTTACATCAACTGATTAATTGAACGTCCGCTTGTGGCCGGAAGCAGATATCGATCGGCAACTAAATTCGTTGATGCAACCGCATAAGGTATATTAACTGTCGTGCTTGCGCTTTGTGAAAACCTGCCAAGCAAACACCACAATGCCTGCGACGACACATCCGGCTAAACTCACGGCGACACCAAAAATGTACCACGCCAAATCGACTCCGTGACTGTAGAGTGTTCCGACAAATAGTCCACTCACTAACCAGACTAACACCGCTAATTTAAGCAGAAAGTATTTTAATTTACCGATGGGGCGACCAAGGCGCATTTGTTGAATAGCGGCCATGGCCATGACTAAACAAGCCAAACTAGCCGCAATTATCAAGCGTGAAAACGGATACTCCATGTCGCAACCTAACTTGTTGCTGAGCCCGCGGGCCCAGAGATTATAAAACCAAGGGGCTTTGCGGCCTGCCGCCTCCATTCGTTCGTGTTCGACAACGCAACCAATGTATCCTGTATGCGGATAGCTGCTGTCCGCATACAGACCGCTGCTACGGACCACTGGCGTGGCCTCGTGCGCACACCAGCCTCCCGCTCACACATGAGGGGGTAACTGCCATGCGGAAAGTCACTGGAATTCCAGTGTCGCGCCAGGTCGAGTTCATCAAGCAAGCGAAATCCGCCCACGTGCGGGCCTTGAACGCTACCTTTGTCATGTCGCCTGCTACAGGCAGCACTGTCATCGTTGCGCGTCCATCCCCAGCAACTGCCTAATCACGGGCAAAATCATCCCCCACGCATTCGACGTGGCCGCAATCTCGTCATAGTGGCTGGCCCCAGGCAAAATCAGCACTTCCGCATGGTCGCCGGCCTTCACTGCTTTCGCCGCGTAATCGTGCGCGACTCGGGGCGGGGAGATGGTGTCCAGTTCTCCCGTGGCCAGCACGGTGCGGCTGCCGTTGGGGATCAGATCTGCCGCGTTGGTGTCGCTGTAGATGTCGGGGCGCTCGGTGCTGGCGCTGCCTGCCAGTTGTGCGATGTCGCGCTCGCAGCTGGTCTTGATCAACTCCTTTTCATGGCGCAGGTCGGCCAGGCCGCCCAAGCTGAGGATATTGTTCACCGGCAGGAACTTGTCGCGGTACAGGGGACTGGTCTTTGGCAGTTTTTCCCGGCCGGCGATCCATTGCACCAGCTGGCCGCCGGCCGAGTGGCCCATGGCCACGATGCGGCCCGTGTCGAGCTGGTACTGGTCTGCGTGCTGCTGCAGGCTGTCCAGCGCCGCATGCATGTCTTCGTAGGTGCCCGGATAGCCGCCACCTTCCTCGTCGACCCGGCGGTACTCGACATTCCACACGGCGATGCCTTGCGCAACGAGGGCGCCGGCCACGTTGCGCATCTGCTTGATGCCGCCGAAGGCCACCGTCCAGCAGCCGCCATGCACGAGCACGACGACGGGGAACGGTCCGCTGCCTTCGGGTCGGAACAGCTGCGCGTATTGCGACGGTGCGGGGCCATAGGCGATCAGCGCCATGGGCGGCGGACCGTTCAGGGCCAGGTAGTCGTCCAGACTCATGGGGGCGGCGACGGCGCCTTGAATGGAGGCGAGCAGGGCGGTGGCAATCAGGGTGGACGGCAAGGAGGTAGGCATACTGGGATTCGCTTGAGAAGAGAGCAATACTTTAGCATAGGGCCGCGTGGAGGCAGAGATCAAGCACTGCGCTGTTTTCCTCCTGCAAGAGGGGTGGCCCATGGTATATTCGGGCATCAGTTTTCCCCTTATCGACACGGTGCACGCAAACAACATTCTTTCCTTGCTGGACGCCGAGCATAGTGCGCTGGGCAGCATCGCGGCAGGCGCCGACCTGGCACATGCACTGGAACACTTGTTGCTGGCGCTGCAAGACCTGGCCGAGGGCGGCGCGCATGCCTGCCTGCTGCTCATTGACGAAGCCGACCGCTTTTGCGGCTTGTCTGCGCCCAGCCTGCCACAAGACCTGTGCCTGGCCCTGCGCCACGGCGGCGACCAGCCCTCTCCGTTCGGCACGGCCGCCTTTTCCGGCGCGCCCGTGTACTGCGGCGACATCACGCGCGACGTGCACTGGAGCGCGGGACGCAAGGAAGCCATGCTGCACGGTTACCGCGCCTGCTGGGTCGCTCCCGTCTTCGGCGCCAAGGGGCATATCCTGGGCGTGCTGGGTCTGTTTTTCCAGGCGCCGTGCCATCCTACGCAACCCGAGATCGAACTGCTGGCGCTGGCCGCGCGCGTGGCCGCGCATGTCATTGAGCGGGGCCAGCTGGAACAGGCATTGCACGACAGCCGCGAACACTTTCATTACGCCATAGAACTGAACACCCAAGTGCTGTGGACGGCCGATGTCGAAGGCAAGCTCGATTATGTGGCGCAGCGCTGGCGCGAATGGACGGGCGGCAGCGGCCTGGGCACCAACTGGCTGGAAGCCATCCACCCCGAGGATGTGCCCCATTTCCTTGGCGGCCTGGAGCGAAGCGGTGGGCAGCGGCCAGCCTTTCGACCAGGAAATGCGCGTGCGCCGGCAGGACGGCCAGTACCGCTGGGTGCATTCGCGCGCGTATTGCCGGCAAGACGAGCGCGGCCAGCCCGCGAAATGGTATGGCTCGTGCGAGGATATCGATGAACACTGGCAGGCGCGCAACGCCTTGCTCGACAGCGAGGCGCAGTTCCGTTCGCTCGCTTCCACCATGCCCAACCAGGCCTGGCTGGCGCATGGCAGCGGCGCCACCTACTGGGTCAACGAGCAGGTCTGCGAATACACGGGGCAATCGATGAAGTCGCTGGTGTCCAGCGGTTTCCGCCACTGCGTGCATCCGGACGACGTGCAGGCCTCGCAGAAAAGCTGGGAACGGGCCGTCACCACCGCCAGCGCCTACGAACACGAGTTCCGCATGCGCCGCGCCAGCGACGGCGCCTACCGCTGGTTCCTGGCGCGCGCCTTGCCCCTGTTCGACGAGGCGGGAAAGGTGCTGCGCTGGGTAGGTACGAATACGGACGTGCAGGAACAGAAGAACGTGCTGGAAAAGATGGCTTACCTGAATTCCTCGCTGGAAGTGGAAATGGCCAACCGTACGGCCGACCGCGACCGCATGTGGCGGCTGTCCACCGATATTATGCTGGTGGCGGACCTGGCCGGCATGATCATCGCCGTCAATCCCGCCTGGAGCAAGATCCTCGACCGCCCCGAAATCGAGTCACTGGGCATGGATTTCATCAGCCTCGTTCATCCCGACGACCGCATGGCGGCCTTGAAGGACTTGTCGTGCCTGGCCCACGGCGCGCCCACCTTGCGCATGGAAAACCGCTACCGGCGCCGCGATGGCGGCTACCGCTGGATTTCCTGGACGGCCGTGCCGGCGCAAAAGCTGATCCATGCCATCGGCCGCGACGTCACGGACGAAAAAGAGGCGCGGCTGGCGCTGGTGCGCAGCGAGCAAGCTTTATTGCAGGCGCAAAAGCTGGAATCGATCGGCAAGCTGACGGGCGGCGTGGCCCACGACTTCAATAACGTCCTGCAAATTATCTCGGGCAATTTGCAGTTGCTGAAGCTGACCGTGGCCGACAATCCGCAGGCGGCCAGGCGCCTCGCTTCGGCGGCCTCGGCCGTCGAACGGGGCGCCAAGCTGTCCTCGCAACTGCTGGCCTTTGCGCGGCGTCAGCCTTTGCGGCCGCTGGTGACGGACCTGGGGCGTTTGCTGCGCCGCATGCATGAGCTGATCCGCCGCGCCCTGGGCGAAGCTATTTCCGAGGAAACCTTCATCAGCGAAGGCTTGTGGCATACCCTTGTCGACCCGAACCAGATGGAAAACGTGCTGCTGAACATGGCCATCAACGCGCGCGATGCGATGGACAAGGGCGGGCGCCTCACTTTTACCTTGAGCAACGTCACCCTCGATGCCGCCTACGCCAGCCTGCATGCCGACGTGCTGGAAGGGCAATACGTGCTGCTGACCATCACCGACACGGGCCATGGCATGGAGCGCGACGTGATCGACCAGATCTTCGAGCCGTTCTTCACCACCAAGCGCGAGGGCGAGGGCACGGGGCTGGGGCTTTCCATGGCCTACGGCTTCATCCGCCAGAGCGCGGGCCACATCAAGGTGCACAGCGCGCCGGGCGCCGGCACGACGTTCAAGATTTACTTGCCCCGTTCGCTGGAAAAGCTGGCGGAGCCGCCACCGGGCCTGACGGGCCCCGTGCTGGGCGGCAGCGAGACCATCCTCGTGGTGGAAGACGATGCCCCCGTGCAACATACGGTGGTCGACATGCTGCGCGGCCTTGGCTATGACGTGCTGCATGCGGACGATGGCGCCTCGGCCCTGGCCCTGCTGGGTACGGGCGTGGCCATCGACCTGTTGTTTACGGACGTGGTCATGCCGGGGCCCGTCAGCAGCAAGGAGATGGCGCGGCAGGCCCGGCTGCTGCTGCCGGAACTGGCCGTATTGTTTACCTCCGGCTACACGCACAACGCCATCATGCAGGGCGGGCGGCTGGACCCCGGCGTGGAGCTGTTGAGCAAACCCTACCAGCGCGAAGACCTGGCGCGGCGCATCCGCCACGTGCTGGCCGACCGCCGCCTGGTGGGCGCGCCCGACCCGTCCGGGCGGCGCATCCTGCTGGTGGAAGACAATGACGATGCGCGCGAAATGACGACCGAGATGCTGAATATACTGGGGCACACCGTGCACGGGGTGGCCAGCGCCGAGGAAGCCTTGCCGCTGCTGGCGATGCCGGGCCTGGACGTGCTGGTGACGGACATCAGCCTGCCCACCATGTCCGGCCTGGAACTGGCGCGCCATGCGCGCGCGCACTGGCCGCAGCTGGACGTGGTGTTTGCTTCCGGGCACGACTGGGGCGCCAGCCTGATGCAGGACGCCAGCGCGCGCTTCCTGCGCAAACCCTTTGGCCTCGACGAGCTGGCAGGCGCACTGAAGGCGCGCCGGCTCGACGTTTACTAGCTTACCGGGCTGGAGCCTGCAAGGCTAGTTGCAGTTGCTCGACGGTAAATGGTTTCACGAGGAAGCGCGCCTGCGGGTCCAGCACGCCGGAATTGGCCAGTGCATGGCCGGTGGAAAACACTACTTCCAGCTGCGGCTGCCCGCGGGCCGCCAGCTCGGCCAGCTCGACGCCCGACATCTGCGGCAGGCTGATGTCGGTCAGCAGCAGTTCCAGTCCCGGCGTGCCCAGCAAGGGCAAGGCTTCCTCGGCCGTGCCCACGGCCAGTACCGTGTGTCCCAGCATGGCCAGCAGTTCGCTCGTCATGGCGCGGGCGTCCGCATTGTCTTCCACCAGCAAGATGTGACGCATACCCGGCCGCACCCCCGGTAGTGGCGGCACGGACGGCTGCGGCGCCAGTTGCGCGCGGTACTGGTGCAGGGCCGTCACGTGGCGGCCGTTGGCCAGCAGGTGGCGGATGCGCCGCGCCAAGTCTTCGCGCCGGTAGGGTTTGCTTAATAATTCCACGCCCGGCTCCAGGCGGCCGCCCTGCATGATGGCGTCCTGCGTGTAGCCCGACGTAAACAACACTGTCAGCTGCGGCAGCAGCACGCGGGCCTGGCGCGCCAGTTCCGTGCTGGCCACCTTGCCCGGCATGACCACATCGGTAAACAGCAGGTCGATGGGGGCGCCGCTGCCGATGACGGCCAGCGCGCTTTCGCCATCGCTGGCGCGCAGCACGCCATAGCCGAGGCCGCGCAGCATGTCGACCACCGTCGTCTGTACCTGCATGTCGTCTTCCACGACGAGGATGGTTTCCTTGCCGCCCAGCACCGGGCCGCTCAGCTGCAGCGGCAGTTCCGTTTCCGCTTCGAGTGAGCGCGGCAGGTAGATGCGGAAGGTGCTGCCATGGCCGTGCAGGCTGTCCACCGTCAGGTGGCCGCCGCTCTGGCGCAGGAAGCCATACGCCATGGACAGTCCCAGGCCCGTGCCTTCGCCTTTGGTCGTGAAGAACGGTTCGAAAATCTTGTCCAGCAAGTCGGCAGGAATGCCCGTGCCCGTGTCCGAGACGGCCAGCTGCACGTAGTCGCCGGGCGCCACGTCCGCATGGCGCGTCGCATAGTCGCTGCCCAGCACGCTGTTGCTCAGTTCGATGGTCAGCTGGCCCTGGCCATCCATGGCGTCGCGCGCGTTGATGGCCAGGTTGAGGACGACGTTTTCCAGCTGATGCGGGTCGACCAGGGCGCGCCAGCAGTCGTCGGCCAGCAGAAAACGCGTTTCGATGGTTTCGCCGGTGGCGCGTCGCAGCAGCTCTTCCGTCGCGCGCAGCAGTTGCGCCAGGTCCGTCACCAGCGGTTTCAAGGGCTGGCGCCGCGCAAAGGCCAGCAGCTGGGCCGCCAGCTTGGCGCCCCGTTCCACGGCGGCCGAGGCGCTGGCGATGCGCTTGGCGGCCTGCGGGTCGTCGTCCAGGCGCAGCTGCAGCAATTGCAAATTGCCGGAGATAATTTGCAGGACGTTATTGAAATCATGGGCCACGCCGCCCGTCAGCTTGCCCAGCGCTTCGAGTTTTTGCGATTGCAGCAGGGCCATTTCGCTGTGGCGCAACGATTCCTGCATGCTGCGCATGGTGGCTTGCGCCTCTTTTTCCAGGGTGACGTGGCGCCCGGTGGCAAACACCAGGTCACCTTCGGGCGCCGCCACCCACGACAGCCAGCGGTGGCCGCCATCGCGGTGCCGGTAGCGGTTTTCAAAGCTGGGCATGGCCTCCTGCGTCACTTGCGTCAGCGCCAGGCGCGTGGCGGAGGCATCCTCGGGCAGCACGAAGTCGAAGAGGCTGCGGCCCAGCATTTCCTCGGGCAGCCAGCCCAGGATGGTGCTCGCGGCCGGGTTGACGGCGGCAAAGCAGCCTTCGGCATCGATGGCCACCATCAGGTCCTGTGCGCTGCGCCACAGCCGCTCGCGCTCGCTGTTGCGCGCGGCCAGGTCCGCTTCCAGCTTCTTTTCCACGGTGATGTCGCGTGCGCTGCAATATACCTTCTCGCCCTCGGGCACGGCCACCCACGACAGCCAGTGCCAACCGCCCAGCTTGTGGCGGTAGCGGTTTTCGAATCGCAGCGCCGGCTGGCCCTGGTTGGCCGCGTCCCAGGCCGCATAGGTGCGCGGCAAGTCGTCCGGATGGATCAGTTCAAAAAATTTCGTCGTGCGGATTTCCTCCGCCGACCAGCCCAGGGTGGCTTGCCAGGCCGGGTTCGAGTGCTCGAAATAGCCGTCGAGGTTGAGCACGCCCAGCAAATCCGGGCTGACGTTCCAGGTGCGGCCAAATTCGCGCGTGCGTTCGGCCACCTGCGTTTCCATACTGGCACTGAGCGTGCGCAGGCGCGATTCCGCCTGGGCCCGCAAGATGGTCGACCAGACCCGCTCCGACACTTGCACGGCCAGTTCGATTTCGTCCGCATGCCACAGGCGCGCCGCGCTGCTGTGCACGACGAACAGGGCCGCCAGCCGGCCCTCCTTGGCGATGGGAATGTTCAGGAAGGCACGGATACCCAGGCGCGCAAACGTGGCCAGTGCGGCCGGCATCGCCGTGCGCGGGTCGCTCGCCACATCGCTGACAGCGAGCGCCTGACCGGCGGCCAGCGTATCGGCCAGGCGGGCGGCATAATCACCGTGGAAATACTCGCCGGCGGCGCCGGGCGCCAGGCCATCGCTCCACGCATGCTGGAGGGTGGGGCATTGCAGGGTCTGGTCGATATCGAAACAGGCCACTTGCTGGGCGCCCAGACGCTGTCCCAGCAGCTGCGCCGACAATGAAAGGATATCGCCCGTGTCTTGCAGCAGGCGCAGCCGGCGTTCCAAGTGCAGCAGAAAGGCCACGCCGCTGGCGCCGGCCTGGCTGCTGTTGGCAGGAGTGCTGCTCATGCGGCCTCAGCTACCGGCCAGCGGCAGGGTGACGCTGAACAGGGCGCCATTGCCGGGCTGGCTTTGCAGGGTGATGGCGCCGCCATGCGCATCGACCAGTTGCTTGGTAATGAACAGGCCCAGGCCCAGGCCGCCCGTGCGGTCCTGGTACATGACGCGCTCGAAGGCGTCGAAAATGCGTTCCTGGTCGCGCGCATTGATGCCGATGCCATGGTCGCGCACTTCGATGACGGCGCTGTTCTGTGTGTGCGCCAGGCTGATTTCCACGGGCTGGCCCTGGCCGTAGCGCACGGCATTGCTGATCAGGTTGACAACGATCTGCTCGACGCGGAAGGCATCCCAGAAACCCTGGATGGGTTCGAAGGCCATCACTTCCAGCACGCTGCCCGTCGTGGCCGCATACGGGCCCAGGTCGTCAGCCACCCGGCGCACCAGGCTGGTCAGGTCGACGGCTTCGCGGCGGATCGACAGCTTGCCGCTGGTGATGCGCGACACGTCGAGCATGTCGTCGATCAGGCGCACCATGCTGCGGATTTGCCGCCCGTCGCGCGCCACCATCTTGCCCAGCTTTTCCGGCTCGAAGGCGGCCAGGTTGCCCCGTTCCAGGTTGACAGTGCGCATCTGCGTTTCCAGGAACAATGTGTTCAAGGGCGTGCGCAGTTCATGCGCCACCATCGACATGAATTCGTCGCGCAGGCGAAGCGAGCGCTGCAGTTCAGCCTGGGTGGCGCGCAATTCCTTCAGCAGTGCTTCCTGCTGCTGGCGGCTGTGCTCCAGCGCCTGCACCTGGCGCCGCGTTTCGCTGCGCTGCTGGTGCAGGGCGACAAAGACGTTGACCTTGCTCTGCACGGCATTGATGTCGAGCGGCTTGTGCAGGAAGTCGACGGCGCCGCTTTCATAGCCCTGGAAGGCAAAATTCATTTCCTTGCCAGCCGCCGTGACGAAGACGATGGGAATATGGCGCGTTTTTTCCGTGCCGCGCATCAATTGCGCCAGCTCAAATCCATCCATTTCCGGCATTTGCACATCGAGGATGGCCAGCGCGAAATCGTGTTCCAGCAGCAGGGCCAGCGCTTCTTCGCCCGAGGATGCCTGGTAGACGCTGCGGTCGCTCTCACGTATCAGCGCATTGAGCGCGCGCAAGTTTTCCGGCAAGTCGTCGACGATCAATAGTTTAGTGCTTGTTTCATTCATCATGTTTCATTCCTGGCATGGCCATGCCGTCCAGCGTAGTGGGAGGCGGCGTGCGACGTTGCACGCTTGCGGTAGAGCTTTTCGGGACCCGGCAATGGCTCGAAGTCGGCGGCAAAGCGGGTGAAATGCGTACTTTCCTTGCTGCCCAGTCCCAGGAAGCCCCGGTGGCACAGCGAGTCGTGGAACAGGCCCAGGGCCCGTTCCTGCAAGGTTTTATTGAAGTAAATCAGGACGTTACGGCAGAAAATCAATTGCGTTTCAATAAAGACGCTGTCCGTGGACAGACTGTGGTCGGCAAAGTTGATACTGTCGAGCAGGCGTTGCTGGAAATGCGCGGTGGCATGCTCGACCGTGTAGTATTCGGCCAGCTGGCCCAGGCCGCCCGCAGCCAGGTAGTTGTCGCTGTAGTCGGCCATGCGGTGCAGCGGATACACGCCGCGCGCGGCCGTGGCCAGCGCTTGCGGATTGATGTCGGTGGCGTAAATCGTGCTGCGCTCGAGCAAGCCTTCCTCGTGCAGCACGATGGCCAGCGACAGCGCTTCTTCTCCCGTGCAGCAGCCGGCCACCCAGATCGTCGGCGACGGATAGGTTTTTCAGCACGGGCACCACCTGTTCGCGCAAGACGAGAAAAAACGCCGGATCGCGGAACATTTGCGTGACCGGCACGGTCAAAATCTGCAGCAGCTTGCCAAAGGCGGCTGCGTCGTCCAGCACCAGTTGCTGCAAGGCGGGCAAGTCGGCGCAGTGGAAGCGCTCGAGCGCCTGATTCAGGCGGCGCCGCTGCGAGGGCAGGGAATAGTCGCGAAAATCATAGCTGTAGCGCTGATAGATCGCGTCCATCAGCGCATGCAGTTGCGCGTCCGTATAGCGCAGGGACATCACATGCGTTCCATCTTCGGCATCCACACGCGCAGCAGCGAATACAAACGGTCGAGGTCGATCGGTTTGGCCAGGTAATCGGACGCGCCCGCCTGCAGGCATTCTTCCTGGTCATTCTTCATGGCCTTGGCGGTAATGGCGATGATGGGTAGCTTGTTGTAGCGCCCATCGGCGCGGATCAGACGCGTCGCTTCCAGGCCATCCATGCCAGGCATCATGACATCCATCAACACCAGGTCGATATCGTCAATGCTGTTGAGCTTGCTGATGGCTTCGAAGCCGTTGCGGCCGATTTCCACCACCACGCCTTTCTGTTCCAGCGCATTCGTCAGGGCAAAGATATTGCGCACATCGTCGTCCACCAGCAAAATCTTGCGCCCTTCAAATACGCGTTCGCGGCTGCGCACCTGCTGCAGCATGCCCTGGCGCTCGCTCGACAGCTCCGACTCCACCTTGTGCAGGAATAAGGTGACTTCGTCGAGCAGGCGTTCGGGCGAGCGGGCGCCCTTGATGATGATGGAACGCGAATACTTCATCAGGTCAGCTTCTTCCTCGCGGCTCAGGTTGCGGCCCGTGTAGACGATGACAGGCGGGAACGAACACAGCTCTTCATGTTCCATGCGTTCGAGCAACTCGTTGCCCTGGATATCGGGCAGCTTCAAGTCGATGATCATGCAGTCGAAAATCTGCGTTTTCAGCAATTCCAGCGCCTGCTCGCCCAGCGCCACGGCCGTGATTTCCACGTCGTCGTCGCTGATCAGGTGGACCACGCTTTCGCGCTGGCGTTCGTCATCCTCGACCAGCAGGATGCGTTTCATCTTTTGCGTGAATTTCGATTCGAGCTTGCGGAACACTTCCTTCAGCTGCTCGCGCGTGCGCGGCTTGGTGGCGTAGCCGATGGCGCCCAGCTGCATGGCTTCCTGTATCTGGTCATTACCTGACACGATGTGCACGGGAATGTGGCGCGTCAGCGGGTTTTCCTTGAGCTGCTGCAAGACCAGCAAGCCGGGGCGATCCGGCAAGCCCATGTCGAGCAGGATGGCGTCGGGCAGGAACTCTTCCGCCAGGCGCAAACCTTCGTCGGCGCCATGCGCCACCAGGCAGCGGTATTGCATTTCATGCGCGAGGTCGAACAAGATGCCGGCAAACGACGGTTCATCCTCGATTACCAGCACGGACCGCTGGCCGGTCTTGACAGCCGGCACGCTATTTCTGTCATCCTGGAAAGTGGGCAGTGGCACGGGTTTGGCGGCGGGTGCCGCCTTGGGTACGGCGGCGGCTGCGGGCGCTTGCGGCGCGGCGGCCGGCGTCGCCGCCGCTTCCACCGCGCGTTCCGGCATGACGGCAGGCAGCATCAAGGTAAACGTGCTGCCCTGGCCTGGCGTGCTGGCCAACTCGATGCTGCCGCCCAACAAGGCTGCCAGGTCGCGCGAAATCGACAGGCCCAGGCCCGTGCCCCCATAGCGGCGGCTGGTGGTGCCGTCGGCCTGGTGGAAGGCGTCGAAAACCTTTTGCTGCTGGTCGTCGGCAATGCCGATGCCCGAATCCTGCACCTGGAAGCGCACCTGGCCGTCCACAGCGGTGCTCACGTGCAGGGACACCGTACCCGCATCGGTAAACTTGATGGCGTTCGACAGCAGGTTTTTCAGGATTTGCTCCAGGCGCTGGCGGTCGCTGACCAGCGACGGCGGCGCATCAGGCGCCACTTTGACGTCAAAAACGAGTTTCTTTTGCTGGGCCTGGGCGCCAAACAGCATTTTCATGCTGCTGAGCAGCTCCTCGAAGGGCACGGCTTCCGGCGTCAATTCCAGCTTGCCTGCCTCGACCTTGGAAATGTCGAGGATGTCGTTGATGAGGGTCAATAAATCATTGCCGGCCGAATAAATGGTTTGCGCAAACGTCACTTGCTCCGGCGTCAGGTTGCCGCCGCTGTTATCCGACAGCAGTTTCGACAGGATGAGCGAGCTGTTCAGTGGCGTGCGCAGCTCGTGCGACATGTTCGCCAGGAATTCGGATTTGTAGCGGCTGGCCCGCTGCAGCTCTTCGGCACGGGCTTCCAGCTGGGCGTGTGCCTGGACGATGGCCATGTTCTTCTGGTCCAGCGACAACGCTTGCACAGCCAGTTGCTCGTTCGACTGCTCCAATGCCGCCTTTTGCTCTTCCAGGTGGGCTTGCGACTGTTCCAGCACGCGCGACTGCTCGCCCAGCTCTTCATTGGCCGTGCGCAGTTCTTCCTGCTGCACTTCCAGCTCTTCATTCAGTTGCTGGGTTTCTTCCAGCACATTTTGCAGGCGCTGGCGGTACAGGGCCGCTTCCAGCGAGGTGCCGACGTTGCCGGCAATCAGGTTCAGCCATTCCTTGGCGCGCGCGTTGACGGGATGCGTAAAGCCCAGTTCGATGACGCCGTTGACGACGCCTTCGTTGTTGACGGGTGTCAAGACCAGTTCCAGCGGCGCGCCGCGGCCCAGGCTCGACGTCACGGTCAGGTAATTCTCGGGCACTTGCTGCACATGCTTGAGGCGTTTTTCGCGCGCCGTCTCGCCCACCAAACCTTCGCCCAGTTTGAAGACTTGCTTATCCTTCACTCCCTGATCGTTGAAGCCGTACACGGCCGTGCGGCGCAGGCTGCCATCATCGTCGACGACGTACAGGGTGGCGACGGCCACGTCAAGGCGATGGGCGAGGAAATCGAGTATGTGCCGTCCCAGCTGCGACAAGCCCAGCTGGCCGCTCGTGTGGGCTGCAAGTTCCGTCTGCCCCGTGCGCAGCCATGCTTGTTCCTGCAACACCTCGTTATCCTTGCCGCGTTGTTCAAGCGCATCGTTGTAGATATCGGACAGGCGCAGCAGTTCACGCCGTCCAAGGTAGGCTAGCAGGCCCGACAATCCCAGGCTCAGGACCAGGAACACCACCACGGCCAGCATGGTGCGGCTCTCGGCCGTATCGGCCCGTTCCTGGCGCAGCCGCTGTTCCATGGACAGAAAGGTGAGAAATTCGCGGCGGATTTCGTCAAATTCCAGCTTGCCTTCGCCTTGACGCACGCGGGCGAGGAATTCCTGGTTGCTGCGGCGTTGGGCGATCACGCTTTCCGCATAGGCCATCCACTGGTTTTGCAGGGCGCGGATGCGGCGCAAACGGTCCGTCTGGATGGGACTGTCGGACACCAGTTCCAGCAGGGTAGTCATTTCCACAGAGATCTTCGCCTTGCCCGATTTGTACGGCGCCAAAAATGTCTCGTCGCCCGTCAGCAAGTAGCCGCGCATGCCCGTTTCCAGGTCGACCGACAACTTCATGACTTCATTCGCATTGCCGATCACCCGTTCGGAATGCTCGACCGAGCGCAGGGCCGAGAGCAGGTAGGCGATCAGGCCGACAAACACGAGGGCCGTGACGACCCCGATGACCAGCGGCAAGGTGACGTTGCGGGCGAGAATGCGGCGAAAGCTGAAGGAGTCGATCGGGGTCTTGGTATTCATCATGTCCGTGTAAGGCTATCGCGAAAAGTCAATTTTAATTGAAATGCAAGTTTTCTGGTGGTCAAGCAAAGTGTGCGCTAGCATAACAGCCTTGCGATAAATTTCCGACTTGTAAGGCCGTGCAATGCGGGGCAGCGCACAGATGAGGTTGCGTGGCTGCCATGCATAAAAAAACGCCGGACGGTGCCGGCGTTTTTTAGTACTGCGCGTGCTGCGCTGACTATATATGTCAGTCGCGAATTTCCAGCGCCCGGTTCAGGCTCAGGGCGGCCAGCGAAGCGACGGCGCCCGACAGCAGGTAGAAGCTGACATAGGCGAGACCGAAGTTGGCCGACAGGCCCAGCGCTACGAGCGGGGCGAAGCCGGCACCCACCAGCCAGGCCAGGTCGGACGTCAGGGCTGCACCCGTGTAGCGGAAGCGGGCAGGGAAGTTGGCCGTCACGGCGCCGGCTGCCTGGCCGTAGGACAGGCCCAGCAGGCTGAAGCCGACGAGGATGAAGACGTCCTGGCCCGTATTGCCGCCGCCCATCAGGGTAGGCACGAAGGCGCTGAAGATGGCGATCAGCACGGCCAGCACGCCCAGGGTGGTGCGGCGGCCGAATTTATCGGCCAGCAAGCCGGAAATCACCACGCCGACGGCGGCCAGCACGGCGCCCACCATCTGCACTTGCAGGAAGTCGGAAGCGGAACGCGTCTGGTAGACGGAAATCCACGACAGCGGAAACACGGTGACCAGGTGGAACAGGGCGTAGCTGGCCAGCGCGGCGAGGGCGCCGATCAGCACGTTGCGGCCCTGGCCGCGGCTCATTTCAAACACGCTCACGGGCTGCAGTTCGCGTTCGTCCAGCAGGCGCGCATATTCATTCGTCGATACGAGGCGCAAACGGGCAAACAGGGCTACCACGTTGATGGCGAAGGCGACATAGAAAGGATAGCGCCAGCCCCAGTCGAGGAAGTCTTCATCCGTCAGGGTGGTCAGCATGAACCAGAACAGGCCGGCGGCGATCAGGAAGCCGGCGGGCGCGCCCAGCTGGCCCAGCATGGCGTACCAGCCGCGCTTGTTTTCCGGCGCGTTCAGGGCCAGCAGCGATGGCAAGCCATCCCACGATCCGCCCAGCGCCACGCCCTGGCCGATGCGCAGCACGGACAGCCAGATGATGGCGGCAAAGCCCAGGTGCGAATAGGTCGGCAGGAAGGCGATGCCGGCCGTCGACACGCCCAGCAGGAAGAGGGCGATCGTCAGCTTGGCGCTGCGCCCCATGCGGCGCTGGATCTCCATGAAGATCACGGTGCCGAACGGACGGGCGATGAAGGCAAACGAAAATATCAGGAAGGCATACAATGTGCCCTCCAGGCGTTCTTCAAACGGGAAGAAGACACGCGGAAACACCAGCACCGAGGCGATGGCGTAGACAAAGAAGTCAAAGTATTCGGAAGCGCGGCCGATGATCACGCCGACGGCGATCTCACCAGGGTCGATATGCGATTCGACCGTACCGGCCCCGCTTGCGTCGCGCAGGGAATGGGGGAAAAGTCGGCGGGTACATCCCCGCTGTGTATGCGCGTGCTGGACATGATGATCGTCTCCAATATAGTTTCGAGTTCGGCCAACGCGTAACATACCCCGGGTGTCTCACGCCCGGAGTAGGACTACTCATCAGGTAGTCGTAGGAAAACTCCGCACGTACCCAGTGAAAATCCGAGCAAGGGGTAGGACAAAACGTCCAATTGCCAACGCGCTCCAGTGAGAATACAGTACCATATCTTCATCCCCTGTACTGGACTTTCCTGTATGTTTTCATTAAAAGTTCGTCGCGGACTGTTTCTTTTACCTCTCGCATTGTTGGCTGGATGCAATACGGTGGTACTGAATCCGTCCGGTGACATCGCAATTCAGCAAGGCAATCTGATTGTCATCTCGACATTGCTGATGCTGCTGATTATCGTTCCGGTAATCGCCCTGACCCTGCTTTTCGCATGGCGCTATAGAAAAAACAATACCGCGGCCAAATACGAGCCGGACTGGGACCACTCGACTCGTCTCGAGCTGATCATCTGGGGCGCGCCCCTGTTGATCATCATCGTGCTGGGCCTGTTGACCTGGATCAGCACCCACACCCTCGATCCTTATCGTCCGCTGAGCCGTATCGACGCCAACCGTCCGATTCCTGCCAGCCACAAGCCGATGATCGTCGAAGTCGTGGCGCTGGACTGGAAATGGTTGTTCATCTACCCAGAGCAAGGCATCGCTTCCGTGAATGAACTGTACGCGCCCGTCGATCGTCCGATCCGCTTCAAGATCACCGCCTCGTCCGTCATGAACTCGTTCTTCATCCCCGCACTGGCAGGTCAGATCTACGCCATGCCGGGCATGGAAACGCAGTTGAATGCCGTCATCAACAAGCCTGGTGTCTACAAGGGCTTCTCCGCGAACTACAGCGGTGCCGGTTTCTCGGGCATGCGCTTCAAGTTCCACGGTGTCAATGATGCGGACTTCGACAAGTGGGTGGAATCGGCACGTGCCGGTGGCGGCGCGCTGAACCGCGACGACTACCTGTCGCTGGCCCAGCCTAGCGAACGCGACCCGGTGCGCCGCTACAGCGCGGTACCTAACGATCTGTACAAGGCAATTCTGAACCGCACCATCGTTTCCGACGCCCTGTGCGTGACGCCGGTCGAGCCATACAAATTGACGATGGCAAATAGCCCGGTAGCGGCCGTAACGGCAGTAGTCGCTAGCGATGCAGTGGTTGAAAAGGGCGTTCAAGCCAAGTAACAACTGCATGAATCCCGCAGCGCATTGCGCTGCAGATACTGGCGCCGCTTGCCTGGCGCCTCCCTTTTTTTCTCTGAGAGTAACAATGCTAGACCATATTGATCTGACGAAGCTTATATTCGGCCGTCTGACTTGGGATGCAATTCCATTTCACGAACCTATCCTGCTGGCGACCTTTGCAATGGTCGCCCTGGGCGGTATCGCACTCGTTGCGGCACTGACGTATTTCCGCGTCTGGGGTACCCTGTGGCGCGACTGGATCACCAGTATCGACCATAAAAAAATCGGTATCATGTACATGATCCTGGGCCTGGTCATGCTGCTGCGCGGCTTTGCCGACGCGCTCATGATGCGTACCCAGCAGGCGATCGCCTTTGGCGACAATGCCGGCTTCCTGCCACCGCATCACTACGACCAGATCTTCACCGCCCACGGCGTGATCATGATCTTCTTCGTGGCGATGCCTTTCGTGACGGGTCTGATGAACTACGTGGTGCCGCTGCAAATCGGTGCGCGCGACGTGGCTTTCCCTTTCCTCAACAACTTCAGCTTCTGGATGACCACCATGGGCGCCGCCCTGGTCATGGCTTCGCTGTTCGTCGGCGAATTCGCCCGCACGGGCTGGCTGGCGTATCCACCGCTGTCGGGCATCGTCGGCAGTCCGGACGTGGGGGTAGACTATTACATCTGGTCCTTGCAGATTGCCGGGGTCGGGACGCTATTGTCCGGTGTCAACCTGATCGCCACCATCGTCAAGATGCGCGCGCCCGGCATGACCTGGATGAAAATGCCAGTCTTCACCTGGACCGCACTGTGCACCAACATCCTGATCGTCGCCGCTTTCCCGGTACTGACGGCTGTATTGGCCATGCTGTCGCTGGACCGCGTTGCCGGCTTTAACTTCTTCACGACGGAACTGGGCGGCAACGCCATGATGTACGTCAACCTGATCTGGATCTGGGGTCACCCAGAGGTCTACATCCTGATCCTGCCACTGTTCGGCGTGTTCTCGGAAGTCGTTGCCACGTTCAGCAGCAAGCGTTTGTTCGGCTACGCCTCGATGGTGTACGCCACCTGCGTGATCATGATCCTGTCGTACCTGGTATGGCTGCATCACTTCTTCACCATGGGTTCGGGCGCCAGCGTCAACTCGTTCTTCGGCATCACGACGATGATCATTTCGATCCCGACGGGCGCGAAGATCTTCAACTGGCTGTTTACCATGTACCGCGGCCGTATCCGTTTTGAACTGCCTATGCTGTGGACGATCGGCTTCATGGTCACCTTCACCATCGGCGGCATGACCGGCGTGCTGCTGGCCGTCCCACCAGCTGACTTTGTCTTGCATAACAGCCTGTTCCTGATTGCCCACTTCCATAACGTGATTATCGGCGGCGTGGTGTTCGGTGTGTTCGCTGCGATCAACTACTGGTACCCGAAAGCCTTCGGCTACAAGCTCGACTCTTTCTGGGGCAAGTGCTCGTTCTGGTTCTGGTTCGTCGGCTTCTACCTGGCCTTCATGCCGCTGTACGTGCTGGGCCTGATGGGCGTGACCCGTCGTGTCAACCACTTTGAAGATCCATCGCTGCAAATCTGGACCATCATCGCCTGGTTTGGCGCCGTCTCGATCGCACTGGGTATCGCTTCCATGCTGATCCAGTTCTTCGTCAGCTACCGCAACCGTCACGCCCTGCGCGACGTGACCGGTGACCCATGGGGTGGCCGTACCTTGGAATGGTCGACGTCGTCGCCTCCGCCAGACTATAATTTCGCCTTCACGCCACAAGTGCACGAACTCGATGCATGGACTGACATGAAGAAACACGGTTACCAGCGTCCGACGTCCGGTTTCACGAAGATCCACATGCCGAAGAACACCTGGGCTGGTTTCGTGATCGCCGCACTCTCCGCACTGGTCGGTTTTGGCCTGATCTGGCAAATGTGGCTCGTCGCCAGCATAGGCTTCGTGATCATGATGGTCACCATCATCGTCCATACCTTTAACTACAAGCGCGATTACTACATTCCTGCGGAAGAAGTGGTCCGTACCGAAGACGCTTACACTAAATTGCTGAGCAGCCATGTCTGATACCATCGCCCATAACACCGGCGCCGCTGGCGCCGCACCAAGCACGCGCAGCTACTTTGTGCGCGAGCACCACCCGGAAAACGGCAGCTTGCTGGGTTTCTGGCTCTACCTGATGAGCGATTGCCTGATCTTCGCCTGTCTGTTCGCCACGTACGCCGTGGTGGGCCGCAACTACGCGGACGGCCCGACGGGCGCCGCGCTGTTCGACCTGCCGCTGGTGGCAGTCAACACGGCCATGCTGCTGCTGTCGTCGATCACCTACGGCTTCGCCATGCTGGCCATGCAGCGCAAGCAATTGCGCAGCACCCTGGTCTGGCTGGGCATCATGGGCCTGTTCGGCCTGGCCTTCCTGTCGCTGGAAATGTATGAATTCATTCATCTGATCCACGAAGGCGCCGGCCCGCAACGCAGCGCGTTCCTGTCGTCGTTCTTCGCCCTGGTCGGTACCCACGGCTTGCACGTGACGTTCGGCGTGATCTGGCTCGTGACCTTGATGTTCCAGTTGAACAAGCATGGCCTGACCCCGGAAAACGGCCGTCGCATGATGTGCCTGTCCTTGTTCTGGCACTTCCTGGACGTCATTTGGATCGGCGTCTTCACCTTTGTCTACCTGATGGGAGTGCTGCCATGAGCGACCACCACACACACGGCGATAGCCACCACCATGACCATCACGATCATGGCAGCCTGAAAAGCTACGCCATCGGCTTCATCCTGTCGGTGATCCTGACGGCCATTCCTTTCTGGCTGGTGATGACGAAAGCCATCACCAACTCGGGCACCATGGGCCTGGTCCTGCTGGCGTTCGCGGCTGTTCAAGTAGTAGTGCACATGGTGTACTTCCTGCACATGAACACCAAGTCCGAAGGCGGCTGGAACATGATGGCGCTGATCTTCACGATCATGATCGTGGGTATTGCCATGGCCGGTTCCCTGTGGGTCATGTACCACATGAACCACAACATGATGCCGGATCTGATGCCTGAGTACATGCATACGAAAACGGCTCCATGATGAGTAATACGCGCCCAAGCAACACCGGGCGCGCCCCTGGCGCCGCATCGCAAGATGCCGCGCCAGGCCCACGCGGCATGGCTGTGCATTATTCAAAAATTGCATTAGCCTTGCTGGCGGGGATCGTTTTTGCCGGTTTCTGTGCCCTGGGCACCTGGCAAGTCAAGCGCCTGTTCTGGAAGCTTGACCTGATCGAGCGCGTCGAACAACGCGTACATGCGCCCGCAACGGACGCACCTGGACCCGCAGCCTGGGCCAGTATCACGCCACAAACGGATGAATACCGCCATGTGCGACTCTCCGGTACGTATCTCCCCATTTTCAATACCCTGGTGCAAGCAACGACGGCACTGGGCAGCGGCTATTGGTTAGTGACGCCATTGCGCCTGGCCGATGGCAGCACCGTGCTGGTCAACCGCGGCTTCGTGCCGAAACGCGAAAGCATCGCCGCCAGCACCCCGGCCGGCATCGTGCATGTCGACGGCTTGCTGCGCATCAGCGAGACGGGCGGCGGTTTCCTGCGCGAAAATAGTCCTGCCACGCAGCACTGGTATTCGCGCGACGTGGCCGCCATCGGCGCCTCGCACATGCTGACCAAGGTGGCGCCGTATTTTGTCGATGCGAAGGAAAAGTCGGAAACGGCCAGTGACGCGCCCGTCGGCGGACTGACCGTGATTTCCTTCCACAACAACCACCTCGTGTACGCCTTGACGTGGTTTGCGCTGGCCTTGATGGTGGCCGGCATCAGCTGGTGGATCGTGCGCGAGGACAAGCGCCGCCGCGCCCGTGGCGCCCAGCACCAGGAAAGCGACCATGTCGGGCAGGATTGAGATCCTGCCCAACCGCGAAGTACTAGAGCGCGGTGCGGTGGCGGCCGAGATGGAACATCCGGCCGGCCACCAGAACATGAAGCTGCTGATCCAGTTGCGCTGGCTGGCCGTGATCGGCCAGATCAGCACGATCTTCGGCGTGGGCGTGGGACTGGGCATCGCCTTGCCCGTGCCCTACATGCTCGAAGTGCTGTCCTGCCTCATCGCATTCAACCTGGCCAGCCTCTTGCGCTGGCACGAACGCCAGCCCGTCTCGAACACGGCCCTGTTCCTCGCTCTGCTGGTCGACGTCACCGTGCTGACGGCCCAGCTCTACCTGAGCGGCGGCATCAGCAACCCGTTCGCCTTTCTGTATCTGTTACAAGTCATCCTCAGCGCCGTGCTGCTGGAAGTGTGGTCGACCTGGATCATGGTGGCCATCACCAGCCTGTGCCTGGCCGGCCTGGCCTTGCTGCCCGGCCCCTTGATCCTGCCGATCGACCCCGAGCGGGGGTTTTCCAGCCTCTACGTGCAAGGCTTGCTGATCTGTTTCATCCTGAACGCCGCCTTGCTGGTGGTATTCATCACGCGCATCAACCGCAACCAGCGCGCCGGCGACGCCAAAGTGGCCGACTTGCGCCAGCGCGCGGCGGAAGAAGAGCACATCATCCGCATGGGCTTGCTGGCTTCGGGCGCCGCGCACGAGCTGGGCACGCCGCTGGCGACCCTGTCCGTCATCCTCGGCGACTGGCGCCGCATGCCGGAACTGAGCAAGAACAGCGAATTGCTGGAAGAAATCACGGAAATGCAGGCCCAGTTGCAGCGCTGCAAGAGCATCGTCAGCGGCATCCTGCTGTCGGCGGGCGAGGCGCGCGGCGAATCGTCCGTAAAAACGACGATCAATACCTTCCTCAACGACCTGGTTGACGAGTGGCGCACCAGCCGGCCGATCCAGGATTTCGAGTACGATAACCGTATCGAGCACGACGTGCCCGTCGTCTTCGATTCGACCCTGAAACAAACCATCTGCAATGTGCTCGACAATGCGCTGGAAGCGTCGCCCGACTGGCTGCGCTTCGAAGCGACGCGCGAAGCGGATGCCTTGCACCTGGTCATTACCGATGCGGGCCCCGGCTTCGAGCCGTCGATGCTGACGCACCTGGGCAAGCCGTATCAAAGCAGCAAGGGTAAACCCGGTGGCGGTCTGGGTCTGTTCCTGGTGGTGAATGTTGCGCGTACCCTGGGCGGTACGGTGACGGCGCGCAACAGGGTGCAGGGCGGGGCGGTGGTGCACCTGGCCTTGCCGCTGGCGGCCATCAAACTGGAAAGAGAAAGCGACCAAAATGCAGGATGACCGTCTGTTACTGATCGTGGAAGACGACGCCGCGTTTGCCCGCACCCTGGGCCGCTCGTTCGAGCGGCGCGGCTACCAGGTCATCCTGGCCACCAATTTCGACGAAGCGAGCGCCTTGCTGGAACAGCATTGCCCCGACTACGCCGTCGTCGATCTGAAACTCAATGGCAATACCTCGGGCCTGGCTTGCGTGCAGATGCTGCACCAGCACGACCCGGAAATGCTGATCGTCGTGCTGACGGGCTACGCCAGCATCGGCACGGCGGTCGAAGCCATCAAGCTGGGCGCCTGCCAGTACCTGGCGAAACCGTCGAACACGGACGACATCGAAGCGGCCTTCGGCCACGTGGCCGGCAACGCCGACATCGAATTGACCAACCGCGCGACCAATATCAAGACCCTGGAATGGGAGCGCATCCACGAAATGCTAGCCGAGACGGATTTCAATATCTCGGAAACGGCAAGAAGGCTGGGCATGCACCGGCGCACCCTGGCCCGCAAGCTGGAGAAGCAGCGGGTGAAGTAGGCACTGCGATAGCCCCAGCGCGGTCTAATCGTTTTCGAACGTCAGTTCCAGCACGCTGTCGTCGCTCCAGTCCTGTTCCCGTAACGGTGGCGTGAACGACGAGCCGCTGAAGGGCACGGGGGCGCTCTTGCCGTTAAAGCTGATCGTCGCAGCCGTGATGCGCCGCGCTTCGGAAAAGCTGTAGGTTCCCTTTTGCGACACGAAATTGCACGGCCCGCCCATTGCGCTCATCGCCGTGCGCATGGCGAAAGGCAAGGTGTCCTTGTCGATGGCCCAATGCACTTCGCACGCCAGCCGCAGGTCGCCCAGGCGGCGGAGGGTGTCGCTGGTCGCCGTGCTCCTGACGTAGGGAATCCACCTGACCGACCCCGCCTTGCGGTTCACGGTCAGTTCGGCCTTCTCATACAGCGGGCCCTGCTCGACGGGCAGGGTGAAGATATTGCGCTCCCCCAGCGGTATCGCCGTACCTGCCTCGTCACTTTCAAGTCGGAGCGCGATGGCGTGCATGTCGACATCGGGACGGCGCGGTTCCCAGGATGAACCGCAACTCGGCGCCTGGCGCCAGCGCATGTTTTTCCTCAAACCGTTTGACGCCCTTGAGCATGGCACTGTAGGGCTTCCAGTCCGGATCCCGGATGCCCTTCACATTGACTGACGCTGCCGCATCCCGCCCGGCTTGCTCCACGGCTTGCGCCATGTCCGCCTGGGCCTGTACCGCAGCGCCGTATAAACACAGCAGAAGACCAGCTATTGCACGCATATTCATCCTGTTCATTAATCTCAAGTAATTGCTTGTCAAACTCAGCTTGGCATAAGTGTAAAAAGAAACAGAAACGCCAGGCGGTTTTTAAGACAGAGTGTCAATTGGGATGAATGAAGTGCTTGAAATCGCAGTTTTGCAGCGTCGTCATCAATGATCTGTGGCTTTCACGGCGACGCCCGAGGTGACCAGGACTTCATGTTCATAGGCGCCCAAATGGCCATAATGACCTTTGGGGCTGAGATAACCGACAATCCGTACCCGTGGCTGCTCATATATTGAATTGGGCGCCACCAGGCCGACGTCCTTCCATGCAACGCCGCCGAAGGAGTCAAGCCACCATGCGCCGGCGTCAGCGTCAACATGGGCCGCTTGGAAAACGCTCTTTTCAAAGCTCCGCGACCAAGTGCCTTCGCGCTCGATGGCAAGGTAGCCATAGCCTGCCATGATATTGGCCCGTTCGGACGGATGATCGCGCCAATAGCGTTGACCATTCGTGTAGGCATCGCGCATGATCGCCGATTGCGTCACGATCCCGCCCGCTGGATGGATCAAACCTTGAAAGAACCACTGCGCGTATTCGGCTGGCAAAGTGGGGGACGTGGGCAATTGCTTATCCGCTGCCTGTGTTTGAGCGAAAGCATGGGCGTATTCAAGTACGATATCTGGAATATTGCCAGCCGTCGCCTTGCCGGCAAGGGCAGTCATTAATAGCAGGAGTGTCGAAATCGATCGTCGCATCGCGGTGCATCCTTGCAGTTTGTAGAAGTGATGACTGAACAGGCCGCCTGCGTTCCATTGCCGGCCAGGTTCACTGCCGGGAGAAACGGAAATTGCAGTGGCTCGCGCCGCCAGCCAAGGTTTGCGTTCTTTCCAGGAGTTCGGCCATGCTCCACATCCTTAGCACATCGTCTGTTGCAAGCAGACCCGACAATCCAGCGCACAGATGCGTTGTAGGCAGGAAGCGCCTGCATAACCGAGACCAGGGCGCCTGTTTCAATGTCAACCGGGCATCCGTCGTGAACCCTCGGCAATGCATTCATCGCAGGCGGGACGCCACTCCATCTTCTGCACCTGGATATGCGGATGGCTTTCCAGCGCTTCCCATTCCGGTAAAAAGACAAAGCCCTGTTTCTGGTAAAACGCGGCCGCGCGCGCATTCTCCGGCGCCACGTCGAGCACCAGCCGCGCGTGTCCATTGTCGACGGCGCGCTGTTTGACGGCCTCGACCAGCTCCTGCGCCACGGCCATGCCCCGGTATTGCTGCGCTACCCACATGGCGATCAGGTGGCATACACCATCGGCGGCCACCACTTGCGCGGCAAGGCCTATGGGTTTGTCGCCGTCAAAGGCAAGGAAAAACGTGCGCTGGGGCGTGCTGATGGCGCGCTGTTGCCAGTCTGCATCGGAAAAACGGGCCGCGCTGGCGTGGCTGGCGCCAAAGGCGGTCGGGGCGTCGAGCAGGGCAGCCAGGCGCGTGGATTTCAGGGCTGGCCAGTCGGCGGCGCTGGCGGGGCGGATGATAGTGTTCTTCAAATCTGTGGGCGTCCTTAACTGGTCGGCGCGGCCGTGGAGGACGAAGTCTTTTTGTACGCTTCAGCCAGCATCGTGACGGTCGCCACACCGTTCACGCTGCGCGCCTCGATGACCGTCCCGTCCGTAGCGATGGTGACATCGCCGTCTGCATAGCTGGCAGGAAAGCGCCGCTCGGTGATCTTGTTGGTGAGGACATTGCGTGCGTAGCGCAGCGCCACGAGCCGCTCGCCTTCCTGCTTGATGACGACATAATTCGGGGCGGTGGTGCGTTCCAGTTTCCATGTGCCGATAAAGTCTTCGACGGGGGCGGCGCTGGCGTGCAGCGCACAGCAGGCGGCGAGGGTGCCCAGCAGCAGTTTCTTCATGGTGTTGACAGCCTATGCAAGGGTGGCCTGCGGTGCAGGAAAATACGTCCATCATGCTTGAATGGCGTGGCAGCTCTCCATGGGGTGGCGCCAGTCATTGAAGTATTTGGCAATATTAACAGGGACGCTGCCTTGTTTGCCGCCGTTCCTGCAATTTTGCTCAGGCCGTGTTGTATGCGCGCCTTGACAGTTCCAGTAGCGCCTTGGCCTGTGCTACCACCAGCAAGCTCGCGCGGTAAAAGGTATCTGGCGAGGAGCTGACGTTGTCGACCAGCACTTCCGTGATCCACACGCCGCTGCTTGCCAGATACTGCGGAAAAGCGTCGTTCATGCCCTCGTGCAAACCTTGCAGGATAGCGGCCTGGTATTCCTCGGGACACGCCACCTTCCAATGGATGCCAGCTTCCTGGTTATCATGGAATTGAATGCGCAATCCCGCCGTGCGGAAGCGCCCGCCCAGGTGCTGGCTGAACCAGGCGAGGTGTTCTATCTGCAAGGGAACCTTGCTACGCTGAGTTGTCATGACTGGTCCCACACTTCGATCGTCAGCAGTTGCCCGGGCAGGCAGGCGGCAATGCGTTCCGTATGCACGGTAATGCAGCCGGGCCAGCCCGTCAGCCGGTCCTGTGGAAATTCGCCATCCTGCGCTTCGGCAATGCCCGCCAGCAGCAGGGGTGCGATGATGTCCGCCGAGGCAGTGTAGCGGTTGGGAAAACCGTTGAAGGTCAGCTGGGTCGCCTTGCCTTGTGTGCACAATTGCGCGATCCAGTCCGCGCCGAACAGGCCCGCTTCCCAGCTGGCCAGGAAGGCTTCCTTGTTGACTTTCGTCATATCGGCCAGCTGTTCCGGCGTTTGCGTCGAGATTATGGTCCACCAGCCTGACATGGGCATTCCTTATAAAAAGTGAAATGAATCAGCGCGTCATGGCGCGGCGCAGCAGGTAGCTGAGGCCATCGACGGCGGCCACCATCAGCAGCATGGCGACGATGACGGTGGCGGCGTTCTGCATCTGGAACAGCGACAAGTGATATTTCAGCATCTGCCCCAGGCCGCCCGCACCGACGACGCCGAGGATGGCGGCGGCGCGGATATTGTTTTCCCAGCGGTACAGGGTGTAGGACATCATTTGCGGGCTGCATTGTGGCAAGGTCGCGTACAGGAAGGCCACGGCGGGGCGCGCGCCATTGATGCGCAAGGTGGCGGCCGGCAAGGGCGGGCAATTTTCGAAGGCATCGGCAAACAATCGGCCCAGCACGCCTACCGTGTGCAGGGCCAGCGCCAGGGTCCCCGCGAACGGGCCCAGGCCGGCGGCGATCAGCAAAATCGAGGCCCACACCAGTTCCGGGATCGAGCGCAGCACGTTCAGGATGGCGCGCGTAGCGTTGCGCGCCAGGTTGCCGAAACGGCCGCTGGCGGGCAGGGCCAGCAGCGCACCCAAAAGTGCGGCGATGACCGTGCCGATGGCCGACATGGCCAGCGTCTCGAACGTGGCGACGCCGACTTTCATGAGGAAGGGGCTGGCCAGCTCCGGCGGGGCGAAGCCGTGCAGGAAATCGGCGCTGGTGCGCACGGCGTCGGTACTGAAGAATTCACCCCATTTCAGGGAGAGGGTGGCGAAGCTGGCGATGACCAGCAGCACTAAGCCGGCCAGCAAGGCCCACGTCGACCAGCGCACGGGAGCCGGGACGGGCAGGGCGGGCAACATCGGTTCCGTCTTCATGCCAGCCTCCGGCGCAGCATGGCGGAAACGGCGTCGGCGCCCGCCACCAGCAGCACGAACACCATCAGCATGGTGGCTAGTTCACTGCCCGCCATCATCTTCATCGATTCATCCATGCGTTGGCCCAGGCCGCCCGCGCCGACAAAACCCATGACGACGGAGCCGCGGATCGCGCATTCCCAGCGGTAAATCGTGTACGACACCAGCTCGGCGGCCGATTCGGGCAAGGCACCGTACAGCAGGGCTTTTAATCTGCCGCTGCCGTTGTGAAGCAGGGCGTTGCAGGTGGAAGCGTCCGACGATTCGAGGATTTCCGCATACACCTTGCCCAGCATGCCGCAATAGGTCAGCGCGATGGCGATCACGCCCGCCGTCGGTCCCAGTCCCACGATGCGTACCAGTAACAAGGCCCAGACCAGTTCCGGCACGCTGCGCAGCAGCACGAGCAGTGAGCGCACGGCATGGCGCAGGACGGCGGCCAGCGGCGATACTTTGCCGCTGCCGATGCGCGAAATCGACAGGCGCTCCGTCACCAGCAGAGTCAGGGGGATGGCGCCCAGCATGGCCAGCGCCATGCCGGCCGTGGCCATGGCAATGGTTTCCCAGCTGGAAATGGCCACCAGTTGCAGGAATTCCAGGGAGTGGGCGGGCGGCACGAAGCTGGCAAGGAATTGCCAGGTGGCCGCCAGGCTTTGCGCATCCCATAAAATCCACGGCTTGAACTCGGCTTGCACCAGCATCGGCCACAGCACGAGCAGCACGACGGCAGCGGTGGTCAGGCGCCCGCGCCAGGCGGGATCGCGCGGCAGGGTGGAGACCTTCAGCAACGGGGCCTCGCCGCGTTGAGATCGACGTCCACAGGCTCGAATGCGGGCGCCGGATCGGCCTGGTTGCGGTACAGCTTCTCTATCATGGCGTCGCTGACCTCGCTGCTGGGCAAGTCGAAGACGACCTGGCCGTCGCGCAGGGCGACGATGCGCGTAAAACAGGCGCGGGCGATGTCCACCTGGTGCAGGCTGCAGATCAGGGTGGCGTTGCGCGCCGTCGCTTCGGCCTGCAGCACATTGATCGTCTGCAAGGCCAGTGTGGGGTCGAGCGCGGACAAGGGCTCGTCAACGAGGAAGACCTCGGCATTCGACACAAGTGCGCGGGCCATGCCGCAGCGCTGGCGTTCGCCGCCGGACAGGCGGTCGACTCTCGCATACAGCTTGTCCTGCAGGTTGAATTTACCCAGGGCTTCCCACGCGGCGCGCGGATCGACGGGCGCCAGCAGCGAACGGATGGCCGTCCACAAGCTCCATTGCGGCAAGCGGCCTGCCAGCACGGCGTTGACGACCCGCTGGCGCGGCGGCAAGGGCGGCGTTTGCGGCGCCAGGAACAGGCGCGCGCGCAAGGCGTGGCGCCCGGCGCTGCCGACTTGCCAGGGCGAAGCGCCCAGGATGTCCAAGGTGCCGGACTCGGGACGCAGCGCGCACGCCAGCGTGTGCAGCAGGCTGGTCTTGCCGGCGCCGGAAGGGCCGATCAGGGCGATCTGTTCACCCTGGGCCACGTCCAGGTCCAGGTCGCGCAGGGCCAGCGCATTGCCGGCGGCGCCCGCGTGGTGGACGCTGACCTTGTGAAGTTGGAATGTCATGCGATGTTTCGGTGTGGGGGAGTGTGTCGGATGCGTCCGCAGGACGTCATCCGACCGGTTTCAGCAGTTACTTCAACAGCTTCGCATCGCGCGCGGCCGCTTCGATATCCTTGTAATTCTCGGCCTTGGTGGGGATAAACTTCGTGGCGCGCTGCAACTCGAGGATTTCCTTGCCTTCCGGCGTGGATGGGTCCAGCGCCAGGAAGGCGTCCGTCAGCTTCTTGCGCACGACAGGATTCATGTCGGCGCGCACGCTCCAGTTGTAATCGTAGTAGCCGGGCGTCGTGTAGAACACGCGCACCTTGCTTGGATCGACTTTTTTCGCTTCGACCAGTTTTTCCCATACGGAAATGTTCAAGGTGCCCGCATCGACCTTGCCGCCGGCCACTGCCGCCACGGTGGCGTCATGTGCGCCGGAAAACGCGATGCGCTTCATGTCGGTATCCGGGTTGATCTTGGCGGCCAGCAAGTAGTAGCGTGGCATCAAATGGCCCGAGGTCGACGATTCCGAGCCGAACGTGAAGTTCTTGCCCTTCAGGTCAGACAATTGATTGATGTCCTTGCTGGTGGTGACGAACACGGAGCGGAATTTCGTGTCTTCCTCGCGCTGCACCAGCGGCACGATCTTGCCGCCGCTGCGCACGTTCGCTTGCACGAAAGTAAAACCGCCGAACCAGACCATGTCGAGCTTGTGATTGATCAAGCCTTCCACGGAGGCCGCGTAATCGGTGACGGGCGTAAATTCCACCTTCATGCCCAGCTTTTTCTCCAGGTAGCTGCCCAGCGGCTTGAACTTGCGCTGCAATTCCGTCGGCGCTTCGTCGGGAATGGCGGACACGCGCAACACTTGCTGCGCCTGCGCCAGGCCGCTGTGGATGGCCAGGGTGGCGGCGACGGTAGCCAGGATGGCGGGGAACTTGTTGAATGAGTTGGAGAACATGGTCATGGGACTACCTTTAAAAAATTGTTCATTAATATACGGAAACCCCGGTACTGCCTTCCTGCATCTCGCCGATGACGACAGCGTCGCCAAAGCCTTCGGCACGGAAAATCGCCAGCACTTGTTCGACAGCTTCCGGCGCACAGGCCACCAGCAGGGGGCCAGCCGTTTGCGGGTCCGTCAGGATCGCCTTGTCGATGGCGCTTAAACTGTCGTCCAGCACGACTTGCGCGCCATAGCCCTGCCAGTTGCGGCCGGAAGCGCCCGTGATGTTGCCATTCTGCGCCAGTTGCTGCACTTGCGGCAGCAGCGGCACGGAATTCATGGCGATGCGCGCCTGCAGCTTGGCGCCGCGCGCCAGTTCCAGGGTGTGACCCAGCAAGCCGAAGCCCGTCACATCCGTCAGCGCATGCACGCCGTCCAGCAGGGCCAGTTTCTTGCCCGGGGTATTCAATTTGGTGGTGTTGGCTATCAGCGAGGCGTAGCCATCCGCATCCAGCGCATTTTTCTTTAGCGCGGCCGATAAAATGCCCACGCCGATCGGCTTGCCCAATACCAGTTTATCGCCGGCGCGCGCGCCCGCGTTGCGTTTCACTTGCGACGGGTGCACCAGGCCCAGCACGACCAGGCCATAGATCGGTTCGACGGAATCGATGGTGTGGCCGCCCGCGATGGGGATGCCGGCCTGGGCGCAGATGGTTTCGCCACCCTTCAAGATGAGGCCGATGGTTTCCACCGGCAGCTTGTTGATCGGCATGCCGACCAGGGCCAGGGCCATGATGGGCGTGCCGCCCATGGCGTACACGTCGGAAATGGCATTGGTGGCGGCGATGCGGCCAAAGTCGAACGGGTCGTCGACGATGGGCATGAAGAAGTCCGTCGTGGCGATCAGCGCCTGCTCGTCGTTGAGCTGGTAGACGGCCGCGTCATCCGAGGTTTCTATGCCGACCAGCAATTCCTTCGGCAGGGGAAAACCGCCGCTGCCCTTTAGAATGTCGGCCAGCACGCCCGGCGCAATTTTGCAGCCGCAGCCGCCGCCATGGGCAAATTCGGTCAATCGGATGGGTGTATTGGGTGTTGCTGCGCTATCGGACATGGTCGTCATCCTGCTCAAGAAGTCATTAAAAGCTGCGCCAGCGCTTACGCGGCGGTGGCGGTACGGGGTTCGCCGACGATAGCACATAATGCGCGCGCGGCTTGCTCAAAGGCATGTTCTGAAATGTCGGGCAAGACCAGCGGCGTCGCCTGGGCGTAGCGGATGAAGTTGCGGGCGATCGATTGCCGGTAGACGGGGTCGTAATGCTGGACCAGCAACGCTTCCACCAGCTCGGCCATGCGGCCAGACGTGGCCAGTTGCTGCCAGTGGGCAATTTTCTCCTTGCCATGCAGCTGCGTCAACAGGGCCAGTTGCGCATTGAGGCGTGCCGGATCGCCGACGAAATGCACATAGTCTTGCATCAGCAATTGCACGCGTTCCCCGATGTCCAGGCGCACGTCGGTGCAATCGGCCGCGCGCATCTTTTCCATCAGTGCGTCGGGCACGCGCAAACGGCCCACTTTCTTGCTTTCCGATTCTATGAAGACGGGCAGTTGCGGGTCGAAACGGCGCAGTTGCTGCCACAGCGCGCTTTCAAACGCTTTTTGCGAGGGCTGGTCCGCGTCCGGCAATCCGCCCAGCACGGAGCCGCGGTGGGCCGCCATCTCTTCCAGGTCGATCACTTGCGCGCCTTGCCTGTCGAGCACCTGCAACAAACGGCTCTTGCCGCTGCCCGTGGGACCGCACAGCACGTTGATGAAGTCGAAGCGTTCGGGCAGGGTGGCCAGTTCGGCGTTCACGTGGCGCCGGTAATCCTTGTAGCCGCCCTCGAGTTGCGTGACGGGCCAGCCGATGCGCGCCAGGATGTGCGCCATGGCGCCGCTGCGGTTGCCGCCGCGCCAGCAGTAGACCAGCGGCTTCCAATGCTGCGGGTGGCCGAGAAAACCCTCTTCGATATGCCGCGCAATGTTCTTGGCGATCAGCGCCGCACCCAGCTTCTTCGCTTCGAAGGCGCTCGTCTGCTTGTACAGCGTACCGACGCGCACGCGCTGCTCGTCGTCCAGCACGGGCAGGTTGATGGCGCCCGGCAAATGGTCTTCCGCGAATTCGGACGGGCTGCGCACATCGATGACGGCATCGAATTCGTCCAGGCGGTGTAAGAGATCGCTGAAAGGCAGAACTGCAGGGTATTTCATCGTGGCGCGGCTGCCTGGAAAGGGGAAAGACGTATTATCCCCGATAAACGCCGCTGGCGTGGCGGTTTAGCCCAGCAGATGTCCCAGCAAAGGCGCCAGCAGCACCGTCACGACGCCCGAGAAAATCATCGTCAGGCTGGCAACGGCGCCTTCTTCCGTACCGACACGGCGCGCCACGGACAAGCCAAAGCCGTGGGCCGCCGCGCCATACGGGGCGCCACGGGCGATGCGCATGCGCAAGGGCAGCAGTTTCAGCAGCGGTTTGCCGAGCATCAAGCCGAACAAGCCCGTCATGACGACGAAGATGCCCGTCAGCTGGGCCGAGCCGCCCATGTGGCGCGACGCTTCCAGCGCGAACGGCGTCGACACGGAACGGGCCAGCAGGCTGCGCGCCATATCGCCATGCACGCCCAGCAAGCGGTCCAGCAGCAGGGTGGCGGCAACCGATGCCACGATGCCGGCGCAGCTGCCCAGCGACAGGGCCAGCCAGTGTTTGCGGATCAGCCTGCGCTCCTGGAAGATGGGCAGGGCGAAGGCGATGGTGGCGGGGCCCAGCAGCCACGGCAGCCAGCGCGTCTCGCCGAAATACGTGGCGAACGGCGTCGAGGTCGCCTGCACGATGACGATCAATATCGCCGAGGTGCAGATGGCGGGCGTCAGCAAAAAATGCGGATGGCGGCGGTGCACGGCCTGGTTGGCGTAGAACAGGACCAGGGTCAGCAGCAAAAACAGCAGCGACAGGAGCAGGGTGCTCATGCTTGCGCCCTGGCTGCGCGCTGGCGCAGCAGTTTTTGCAGGCGCAGCTTGCGCTCATAGCGGCACACCCATTCCACCGTCAACGCCGTGGCCAGCATCACGCTGGCAAAGCCCAGGCCGATATTCACGAACAGCATCAGACCTTGCGACTTCAATAATTGTGTAAATTGCACCACGGATACGACCAGCGGAATGAAGAACAACAGCATGTTGGCCAGCAGCCAGTTCGCGCCCAGTTCGATGGCCGCAGGCCGCACCCAGCCTGCCAGCAGCAGGGCCACCAGCACGAACAGGCCCACCACGCCGCCGGAAAACGGCAAGTGCAGGGCGGAAGCGGCCTCGTCGGCAAGCCACCATGCGGCGATCAGCACGCCAACCTGCCACACGGTATGCGCGGGCCGGCGCCAGGCGGAGGCATGCATCAGGGGTGTGGAGACACGGTGTTGCAGGGCTGGGGCTTTCACGGCGGGCTTTCAAACGGCTGGGGGAAGTTTTCATTGTAGTGACCCCACATCAAAAGATAAAATGACTTAAACTCATGATTATCATTCGATATTGGAATGCATCATGGATATCCGCTCCTTGCGCTACTTCGTCGAAGTGGTCGAGCAAAACAGTTTTACGCGCGCGGCCAGCAAGTTGCACGTGACGCAGCCCACCGTCAGCAAGATGATTGCGCAACTGGAACAGTCGCTGGACCTGGCCTTGCTGGATCGCGCTGGCAAGCGTTTTACCCTGACGGACGCGGGCAAGGTGGTGCTGTCGCGCGCGCATGAGCTGCTGGCCCTGCACGCGGAACTGAAGGTGGAATTGCGCGACCTGCAACATCTGGAACGGGGCGAGCTACGGGTCGGCGTGTCGCCGCAGACGCATTCCACCCTGGCACCGTGGCTGGCCGAATACCACCAGCGCTATCCGGGCATCGAGCTGAAAATGTACGAGAGCGGCACGCAAGCCATCGAGCGCGACTTGCGCACGGGCACGGTGGAACTGGGCACCATGCTCGACTATCCGGGCAATGCGGCCACCTGGCAGGATTTCGAGGCGCTGCCTCTCGTGCGTTCGCCTCTGTGCCTGCTGGCTGCACCCGGCTCGCCGTGGCAGGGACGCTCTTCCGTGGCCCTGGCCCAGCTCGCCGACAGTCCCTTCATTTTCTACGGCGCCGCCTTCGCCCTGAATGACATCGTGCTGGACGCCTGCCAACGGGCCGGATTCGCCCCGCGCATCACGGGACGCAGCGGCCAGTGGGATTTCATTGCCTCGCTGGTGAGACTGGGCGTGGGCATCTGCCTGCTGCCGAAGATGTATTGCGACACCCTGGAGCCAGCGCAGTTTGCCGTCATTCCCCTGGCCGGCCCGCCCGTGGAGTGGAATTTGATGCTGGCCTGGCGCCGCGGCGGACGGCTGTCTTTCGCCGCGCGCGCCTGGCTGGAGCTTGTCAGGGCGCGCATGGCGCAGCCAGGGCGATTACAATAGGCGCTCGCCAACCACCGCCAAGAATATGAAGAACACAGGTAAAGCCAGACTGAAACGCACGGCAGGCTCGCTGCTGCTGGGATTGCTATGCACCGTGGGCCTGATGAGCGAAATGGGCTACGCCCAGGCCGCCATTCCCGTGTATGGCTATTTCGTCAAGAATGCCTATCCGCACGACCCCCAGGCGTTTACCCAGGGCTTGCTGTTCAAGGATGGCCATCTGTATGAAAGCACGGGCCAGAACGGCCAGTCTTCGCTGCGCAAGGTGGAATTGACGACAGGCAAGGTGCTGCAGAAAAGCATGCTCGATAAAACAGTGTTTGGCGAAGGCATCACGGACGTGGGTGATGAAATCCTTGGCCTGACGTGGATGTCGCAGACAGGTTATGTCTTCGACCAGAAAACCTTTAAACTCAAGCGCAAATTCAGCTACCAGGGCGAAGGCTGGGGCTTGGCCAGCGACAGTCAATTCGTCTACATGAGCGACGGCACCTCCGCCATCCGCGTGCTCAATCCGAAAACCCTGGCCGAGATCCGCCGCTTCGAAGTGAAGGCGGAAGGCCGCCCCATCGAACGCCTGAACGAACTGGAAATGGTCGACGGGGAACTGTTTGCCAATGTGTGGGGAGCGGACGTGATCGCCCGCATCGACCCTGCCAGCGGTAAAGTTGTCGGCTGGATCGACTTGACGGGCTTGCTGCCACCGGGCCAGCGGGGCACGGCCAACCCGGACGCCGTGCTCAACGGCATCGCCTGGGATGCGCGCGGCAAGCGCTTGTTTGTCACGGGCAAACTGTGGCCCAAGCTGTTCGAGATCGAGTTGATCGAAATCCAGCGCCATTGATGTTTCCTACCGGACAGTGTTGCTGACGACGAATCGTCTATGATGCTAATCCTTCGCCCAGTGCGACCTTTACAGGATGCCATGCTGTCCCTTTCTTTTCCCCTGCGCCGCCTGGCGGCTGCCGCCAGCCTTGCTGTCGCCATCTTGCCCGCCGCGCAGGCGCAAGCGCCGTATGTGCCGGTGAGCAAACAGTACGGCGACTTCGTCGTCACGCATGACCGCTTCGACCCGCTCGTCACTTTGTCTTTCCGCCAGCACGGCTACTGGCCTGGCGGCGCGCGCGAAGTGGTGGAAGTGCGGCCCCTCAAGGCCACGCGCGAAGGCCAGCCTATGCTGCTGGCCTTTACCAAGGGCTATACGGGCCAGGGCACGATACTCATCGGCGTGCAGAATGGCGAGCCGCTGATGCGCCCCCTCAGTCCCATGCAGCGCGACAACATGGTGCGCACGGAACGCGACCCCGAATGGGGCGTGCCGCAGCCGGGCCGCAGCGAAATACTGCTGTTCGCCCGCGACGGCCGCGCGCTCGATACGGGCACAGGCGAACTGTTGTGGTTTGACGTGCAGGACACCGTTACCGGCGATTACGCGCCCGCCATGCTGGTCTCCGTCTCGCCCGACGGCCGGCGCGGCGCCTATCTCGCCAGGAAGCTGACCAAGCTGCAGATTATCGTTGCCACGCGTGACGACGGCGTGGCCGGCGTCCTGGCCTTACCGCCCGACACCTATCAACGGTGGCTGAAGCCCTTGTCGGAGGCCGCTTCCGAACAGGCGGGCGCCGCCATCAAGGCGCGCCAGGGCCGCACGGATTCGAACCGCATCCGGCGCGAGCTGGAACTGGCCTGGTTCGGCCAGCAATTTCAATGGAAACAAGGCAAGAATGGCTGGCAAGTGACGGGGCTGGGCCTCAGTTCAACGCCGCCAGAAGGAAAACAGCCATGACAAACCCTAAACTTATCGCCGGCTGCTTCGCCGCCTCCTTGCTGGCCGGCTGCGTGCACGGCGAAATGTTCCCCAAGGATTATCTGGCGCAAGATATCGACAAGCAACAAGCGTTGCTGGAACTGGACGTGGTCTTCGGGCAAGTGCCCGATGACAAGCTGACGTCGCGCGTGACGGCCCGCAATACCGTGGAATACACGGGCGCGCCGCATATCGTCGTGCCGTTTTACCAGAAGGGCCTTGGTTTCGACCAGGGTTTTGCAGGCACTTACATGTTTGCCGTCGTGTATCCGGTTGCCAAGGTCGAGACAGCCACGGCCAGCAGCCGCGTCTTCGGCCAGAAACTCGATGGCCAGCAGCCGGGCAGCCCGCGCTACCGCTTCCGCGTGCCGGGCAAGGCGCAGTGGAACAGCAATGAAACCTTCATGCTGAGCTTTGAACGCAAGGGCCGCCGCGAAGAAATCACTTTCCGTTTCAGCAACGAGCAAAGCTGCCCGTCCGCCTTCCTGGCCACCACGCCAAAATATGGCTTCCCCATCAAGGTTATCGCCACGTTCAAGGATAATAAAGGCTGCCTGAAAGTGTGCGACAGCCGCGACCAGTCGCCGGGTTTTTGCGCCTTCCAGCCGCCGCCGGCGGCTTGAGCGGCAATGGCGACAGAGTAATACCTGCAGACGTAAAAAGGCCGATGAAAATCGGCCTCGATGACAACTGCATGTGTTGCTTAGCGGTAAAACGCTTCGACTTTGCCCTTCAGCTTGATCTGCAGCGGACGGCCGCGGCGGTCGAGGGACTTGGTGGAAGCGACCTTGATCCAGCGTTCGCTGATGCAATATTCTTCTACGTCAAGACGTTCCTTGTCGTTGAAGCGGATGCCGACGTCATTCTCGAACACGGCTGCAACGTGGTAAGGGCTGCTAGGGTCGATCGACAGGCGATCGGGCAATGGGGGTAAGGTGGTGGTATCGTTCATGGGCGTAATTATCACCCAAAATGCCGATCCAGACAACGGGGAGCGCAAGCTTATCTGGGCGCCTGCGACATGGCGCAGCCGTATTTCCCGTCCCGGCCTTGCTTCTGCCTCTACAGATGCCGCGTTTCCTGCGGCGGCGTGTTCCACTCGTCATGCCAGCCATCGACAAAGGTAACGGGCACCCGGGCCAGTTCGGCCACCGAGGCATCGTCGAGGCAGTTGACGCCGATGCCGACAAACGGGCCGCTGCGCGCAGAATCGCCGCGGCAAAACGGGCGCACGCCACAGTGGCGGCAAAAATAGTGCCGCTCGCGGCCCACGCCGAAGCGGTATTCGCTCAAGGCCGCTTCACCGGCCAGCAGGCGGAAGGCCGTGGGCGGCACTTGGCTGGCCCAGCAACGGATTTTCAGGCAATACGAGCAGTTGCAGCGCAGGCTGGGGGCCGCCAGGTCGATCTCGGCCGCGAAACGCACACTGCCGCAGTGGCAACTGCCATGGTAGGTTTTTTTCATCGTGGCCTACTTTACAGGGTTGCCGTACTGTCATGCAACTGCTGGAATTGCGACAACTGCTGCTGCATCAGCCGCGCATACTGGCCGCCAGCGCGCAGCAGCTCGGCGTGCGTGCCTTGCTGGCAAATCCTGCCCTGGTCCATGACGATGATGCGGTCCGCTTTCACGATGGTGGAGAAGCGGTGGGCGATGATGATGGTGGTGCGTCCTTGCATCAGCGTATCGAGGGCGCGCTGCACCTGCTGTTCGCTGGCGGCGTCGAGGGCGCTGGTGGCTTCATCCAGGATGAGGATTTTCGGCGCGCGCAGAATGGCGCGGGCAATCGCGATGCGCTGCTTCTGTCCACCGGACAATTGCACGCCCCGTTCGCCCACCAGGGTCTCGTAGCCGTCAGGAAAGGCCGCAATGAAGTCGTGGGCGTGCGCCAGGCGCGCCGCCGCGACCATCTCTTCGCGCGTCACTTGCCGGTCCGGCACGGCAAAGCCGATATTGTCGCCGATGCTGCCGGAAAACAGGGCCGGTTCCTGTTCCACCACGGCCATTTGGCGGCGCAGCTGCGCCACACCGAGCACGCGCGCATCGATGCCGTCGAACTGCAGGCTGCCCGCGTCAGGCTGGTAATGGCCCAGCACGAGGCTGGCGATGGTGGACTTGCCCGCACCCGAAGCGCCGACCAGGGCGATTTTTTTCGCCCGCACGTATGGCCAGACTGACGCCGTCGAGTGCCGTGACCTGCGTGCGCTCGGGATACGAAAAGCGCAGCTCGCGCAGCGCGATATGGCCGGCCAGTGGCGGTTGCGGCGCCGCCTCGGACACGGCACGGTGGCTGCGCAGAATCTCGAAGATGCGGTCGGTCGAGCCCATGGTGCGCATCCAGGTGTTCCAGAATTCGCTGATGGAGCCGGCCGTGTCCGTCACCATGCTGGCATAGATGACGAAGGCCGTCAGCTCGCCCACGCTCAGGCTGCCCTGGCCGATCAAATGGGCGCCGAAGCACAGCGTGGTCAGCAGGGCCACGAAGGCAAGCAAACCCTGCGCACCCTGGAACACTGCCAGCAGCCGCGTGCCGGCCAGCGATACGCCCAGCAGTTCTCTCATGGCTTGCGCGTAGCGGGCCATGGCGCCGCCTTGCTGGTTGAACGCTTGCACCAGGCGCGCATGGGCAAAGTATTCCTGCGCCACCTTGCCGCTGGCGGCCAGGCTGGCTGAAATGGCCCGCGCGCGCTGCCGGTAATTGCTGCCTGATAACTTACCCAGATACAGGCTGATGGGAATGAACAGGGCCAGGGGCAGGCTCAGCATCGGTGACAAATGCAGCAGCATGGCGATGCCACCCACAAAGACGCACAGCGAGCGCAGGGCATTGGCCGCGCCGATGGTCAGGCTTTCATGCAAGGCCGATACGTCGGATGTGAGCCGGCTGTTCAGTTCGCCGCCGTGATGTTTGTCGAAGAAGGTGATGGGCTGGTTGATCACCACGTCGAACAGGCGCCGGCGCACGCCCATGACGATCATGTGGCCGCTTGACTGCAGCAGGTAGAAGCGCGCGGCCGAGGCCAGCGCATACAACAGGCTGAAGACCAGCATGGCGGCGACCATGCCAGGCGTGACGCCGCGCCGCGTCAGTGCCGCCACGTTGTCGATGAAATACGCGATGGCTTGCGGGAAGGCCAGCTGCGCACCCACGGTGAGGGCCATGCACAGCAAGCCGGCGGCAATGCGCCAGCGCACGGGATACAGCAGGCGCAGGCGTTCAAAATGCGGGCCGAAGTGTATATGCCTCATGCGGCGCGCTCCTCTGCCGTATCGTCAGCCAGTTGTCCGACGAGGGCCAGCCAGTCTTCGTCGCCGATCAGGCCGGCCGCTTCCACTGTGCCCAGGTGACTGACGAATACATAGGAGGGCGAGCTCATCAGCGGATTTACGCGCCGATAGTCGCGCAGCGCAAGCCGCGCCGTGACGGCCCGCAGGCTGTTGCCGGGCAAAAAGGCGCGCAGCCGGCGGGCCGGCTCTTCGCTGAGCAGCCACAGGGCCAGGCCGGCTTCCCGCGCCAGCGGCAGCAGCCGTTCGATGCCGGCCAGCTTTTCCTCGCATTTCGGGCAGCGGCTGGCTAGGAACAGCAGCACGGTCGCCTGGCCGCCCGCGCCCGGTTGAAAACGCGCGCCGCCAGCCAAGGGACGGGCTTGCACGGCAGGCAAGGGCTGGCCCGGCACCAGCGCCGTGGGCGCGGTGCGTTCGCGGCGGCTGGCGCGCAGCACGGCCAGGCTGAGCCAGATATTGCCGGCAAGGGCAAACGCCAGCGCCGCCAGCACCAGTTGCAAGATCGTGGAATCCATCAGTCGGCCTTTGCCAAAGTGGCGATCTCGTGCAGGGAAATCGTGGCCACGCAGACGATGGCCGCCAGGCCGGCGGCCAATACAGTGGTGGCGATGGGCACGGCCTTGTCTTGCGCCAGCGCAAAGTAGGCGCCGTTGATGCCGACTACCAGCACATTGCGCAGCAAGTCGTAGCGCGAGACGGGACGCGCTGCTTCGCCAAAACAACTGCAGCGCACCACGCTGTGCGTGAAGTAACGGTAGATCAGGATGGCGGTGAGCGTGCTCAGCAGCAATAGCGACAGCAACATCGGCAGACGCGTGCCGCCGGCCAGCAGCCAGCAGGCCAGCAGCAGCTCTGCCGCCACCAGGGCGGGCGCGGCCACGCTGGCGGCGGCGGGCGCCGCGCCGAACGAGGTAGCCAGATTGTCGCGGAAGGCGGCATAACTGCGCAGCTTGCCCACGCTGGCCGCCAGCAGCAGCAAGGCGATGCTGCAGCGCGCGATATCGGCCAATAGCGCGGACAGAAGGGGCGTCAGCATGCGGGCGCCACTTGCCTGCTCCACAGGGGCGCGAAGCCGCCCGGACGCTGGCGCCGCAGTTGCACGCCGTCGCGCGACGCCAGCAGGGCATCGTTCCACGCTTCGTCGGGCGCGCTGCGCAGGGCGCCACCTATGCTCGCCTGTAATTGCGTCGAGATGGCCCAGCCCAGCCGTTCGGCGTGGGCATCGCGCGCCATGTGCAAGCCCAGCTGGGCCAGCTCTTCGCGCGTCAAGGCATAGTTATGCGAGTGATACCCGGTCACCAGTTGCGCGACGATGGCGCGCCGCGCCTCGGGTGTGGCCTCGGGCAACTGCCAGGCCAGCAATTCCTCGCCGATCTGCGCCAGTTCCAGGGTGGTGCGGTAAAAGGCCGTTAGGGAAGGGGGAAAGATGCTGCCGCACAACAGGGACAACGATTGTTGGCGCGCTTCGCTGGCATCTACGCCGAACCACTGCTGCGCCATGTCGCCGAAAACCTTGATGTCGAGGCTGGAAAAGGCGCCGCCGTCGACGCCATCGAGCTGCGGGTCGATGGGCGAGAACAAGGCCAGGTCGCCGGCGATGATTTCATCCGCGCCCAGGGCCAGCAAGGTGGCGGCCGACTGGCAGTGGAAGGGCACGATAAAGCTCAGGTGGCGCGCATGCTGGCGCAGCAGAAGGGCGATGCGGCGCGCCGCATTGACGATGCCGCCGCGTCCGTGCAGCACCACGTCGAGACGCGCCACGGGCCCGATGCCCTGGCACAGCTCGTACAGGGCCGGCAGCAGTTCCATGTCCAGGTGGGAGGCGGCCAGGACGATGGCCCGGCTGTCTCGTACCTGTTCCAGTTCGCGCAGCTGCGACGGCAGCAGGTTCAGGTCTGGCTGCGGCATACGGCTCCTTCGATCAGGGTTGCGGCCACGCTTTCCAGCAGGGGCAAGGCGGGCACCAGTTGTTGCACATATAAAAATTGACCAACAGGATTGTTTTCGAGGAAAACATACTCGCCCTGCGGCGTGACGATGAGGTCCAGCGCGCCATACTCGAGGCCATAGCTGTGCACAAAATCGAGGCAGCGCTGGCGTATGTCGTCCGGCAAGGTGCACGCCTCATAGCGGATGGGGGCCGACATGTCGCGCGAATCGATGGCCGTGCGCGCATCGTCCTGGGAATACAGGCGCGCGGCAAACAGTTGCTTGCCGATTACGGTAATCCGCAGTTCGTATTGCTTGGCGATATATTCCTGGAACTGGCAGCTCAGTTCGCTGACGGCATCCAGGCTGTCGAGCATGGCATCGTCGACGATGGTGGTGCCGATGCCGATGCCGGCGCTGACCCTGTCAACGTCGTCGACGGCTTCGGCGGCCAGGCTGGGCGTGGACATGCTCTTGAAAATGATGGGACCTTTGACGCCCGCGCGGAAAGCGCGCACGTCGTCGGGCACGTTGGTGATCACGGTGGCGGGTACGCGAAAGCCCATGCGCGCGGCCCGCGCAAGCTGTTCGCCTTTCCATTGTGCGCCGCGCAGGGCCAGCGGATGGCTGAGCCAGTAGCAATCGAGCCCGTACAGCACGCTGAAGATGGCTTGCTCCGTTTCCAGCTGAGCGTAGGCGCGTTCCTGCAGTGTCAGCTCGGCGCTGGCGTAGGCATAGTCGGCCGCCTTGCGTATCCAGACGGCGCCCACTTGCTGCAAGTCAAGCCAGTCGCCATCGGGCAAGTGGCGCAAGCGCGCGCTGGCGCGGCCGTCCTGCAGGCGCTGGCACAGCTGGTAATCGCGGGGAAAGGCGTCGAGGTCGATACGGAAGGGAGCATGGCCGCGGGCGGCGAGGATGGATGCGACCAGGTCGACGTGCAGATCGCCGCTATGGCTGATAATCAAGACCTTTTTGTGCATTTCGGGGCCTGCGGTAAAGGAAGATGAAAAAGCCTTGTCGTGGCAAGGCTTTCAGCTGGCGCAAGTATCAGCAGAACTCGCCGCCGTCACTCGAGCCGATACGCGAATAGCGGTATTGCTCCTCGCTGTCGACAGCCGTGCAGCCGGCCACGGCGACACCGTCGCGTACCTTCCAGGGTGCAGGACGGGCTGGCTTTTCTTCTTCCTTCTTTTCCGCCAGTTTGAATGCGAACAGCTTGGTTTCTTTTTGCTTATGCATGAGATCCTCTATTAATGGTTGCGTTCCGATTTTTGCCGATAACTACTTTTAAAAAATGGAATCCAATTGAAAGGTGAGTGTGTAGCATTATACGTGGCGCAATTCATTACGCGCAGAAAAGCCGCACCGGAATTGGCGCCAGCGCCAGTTTGAATATAAGGGAATATATGACCCCCCACGCCGGGCGGGGGTGATGGCATGCCGAGGATCAGCAATACTGGCCGCGGTCGTTTGGCTGGAAGCGCGAGGAATCGCGATATTGCTCAGCCTCCACCGCGGTGCAGCCGGCCACGGCGACGCCGTCGCGCACTTTCCAGGCGGTGGCGGGCGCCGCCTGTTTTTCAGCCAGTTTAAACGCGAACAATTTTGGATGGTTCTGTTTTTGCATTGTACTATCCTCTTGTGATGGTTAAGTACTGCTTGCGCTGTATGCCATGGTATATGGCCATTCGATCTTAGCGCCGGAATAAATAGGCGTCAACTTGAAAATCAATCATATTTCCGATTATCTTCGTGCAATACTCACGAAATATCACGCTGGCCGATTATATTATTGCAGTGCGATAAATAAAGGGCGCCGATTTAAATGGGCGGCAAGTCGCTTGATTATTGTGGGCAAACGGATCGACTATGCCCACAGCCACGCACTATAATGGCGCCTGTTGAATGGATAAGGCAGGAGTGACTCTATGGAAATGGCCATCACAGATAGCCTGCGGCAACTGGCATACGCGCAGGCCGCGGCCTTCGTGCAGACGCTGGATCGGCGCGATCCTGTTGCGTTGCAACGCGACTGGGCCCTGCCGCCAGCCGTGGCCGAGGAGATCGTCGAGATGCTCGACAGCTATTTTGAGGCGAAGCAGGCGCTGTCCCTGGCGCCGCTGGCGCGAGCCTTTGTGCCGGGCAAAGGCGGCCGTCCCGCCATCGACATGTATGCCACCGACGCCGGACCGCTGGGCCTGGAATGCCAGCTGCTGGCCGATGGCAAGCCGGGAGAAGCGATCTTGCACCTGGAAATGTCTGGCCACGATGGCGCGCTGCGCCTCCATTACCACTACCTCGGATCCTGAAAACAGCATGACCACACCAATCAGCGAAACACAGCAGCGCACCTGCGACAAATTCGGTTTGCCGGCGCAAGCGCCCGAGCCCATGGTGGCCCTGGCCATTGGCAGCCTGGCGCAGTCGCCCATTTATGGCACGCGCATCGTGCTGCCGGAAAACGGCACCATCAGCTGGTTCATCCACTGCGGCGAGCACGACGACGCCAGCGGTTTTTACCAGCCCCTGCATGCCGACCACCTGCACGAGATGCTGCCACAGGTGGTCGATTACCTGGCTTTGCCCAGCGGCGCCAAGTTCATCCTCGACCGGGAAGGGTATGAAGACGTGTGGCTGGAAGAGTAACTTTCTAGCTGGCAAGATTGTCGTTGACGTTGATAAATAGGTATGGGATGCTGCGGTTCCGTTTTCTTCCGCCGAAAGCCGTATCTTGAACTCACGCCTTCTGTCTGTCCTGCTCGTCATGGCGCTTGCCGCCGTTCCCGTCGGCGTCGTGGCCGCCGCCCCCGCCACCCAGTCCCAGACACTGCGCACGGAACAGGATATTGCCGCCTTCGTGCTTGGCGAAATGCAGGAGCGCCAGATTCCAGGGCTGCAACTGGTGGTGATCCAAGGTGGCAAGGTTGTGCTGAAGCGCAACTTCGGCCTGGCCAGCCTGCAATACCAGGTACCGGTGACGGACGCCAGCCTGTTTTCCATCAATTCGGCAACGAAAGCATTTGCGGGAGTGGCCGTGATGCAGCTGGTGCAGCAGGGCAAGATCGACCTGGCGGCGCCGATCGGCCAATACCTGACGGGGCTGCCATCGGCCTGGCAAGCCGTGACGGTGACGCAATTGCTCAACCATACCTCGGGCTTGCCCGATGTGCTGGATCAGCGCAGCGGCAAGCTGGTGGGCCCGCAGCCGGACGACGCCGACGCGGCGTGGCAAGCCGTGCAGGCGCTGCCCGTGGAAGCCCAGCCTGGCGAGCGCTACCGCTATAACCAGACCAATTACGTGTTGCTGGCGCAATTGATCGAGCGGCAAAGCGGCCAGCCCTTTGTCTCTTTCGTCCAGCGCCAGCAGTTTGACGTGGCGGGTATGCCGCACAGCGGCTTTGGCGACGCGAAGGACGTGGTCGCCAACAAGGCCAGCTCCTACATGCTGGACAGGGGCGGCAAGGGCTACCGTAACGTGAACGAAGACTTTCCTGTGTTCATGCGCGCCGGGGCAGGCATCAACAGCAATGCGGGCGAGCTGGCGAACTGGCTCATCGCGCTACAGTCGGGGCGCCTGCTGGCGAGCGCCAGTGTGGAACGGCTGTGGCAGCCGACCAGCTTGAAGGACGGCAAGCCGGCGACCTGGGCGCTGGGCTGGCCCACCATCGGCCGCGATGGCCACCGCGCCGTGGCCGGCATCGGCGGCGCCCGCTCAGCCTTTTATGTGTATCCGAACGATGGCCTGGCCGTCATTATCCTGAGTAACCTGGCCGGCGGCCAGCCGGAACAGCTGATCGACACCGTCGCCGGCTTTTACATTCCCGCCCTGCGCCAGCAGCGTGGCGGCGCGTATGCCGCGCACCTGCTGCGCAACAACGCTGCCAGCACAGGCTTTGACGGGCTGGACAAGAAACTGGCGGTCATCCGGCGCCAGCATGGACTGCCCGACCCCACAGAAAACGACTTGAATGCCTGGGGTTACCGCCTGCTGGGCCGGCAGCAGCCGAAACAGGCGGTCGCCGTCTTCCAGCTAGGCGTGCAGCTGTACCCGCAAGGGGCGAACGGCCACGACAGCCTGGCCGAAGCGTACGAGGCGGATGGCGCCAAGGCGCTGGCCATCACGCATTACCGCCGTTCGCTCGAGCTCGACCCGGCCAACACGCATGCCGTGGCGCGCCTGCGCGTGCTGGACGCCGACTAGCGAGCCGTCTTGCCGTGCTCGGCACCGTGCATGGCCAGGTAGGCCGCCAGATTTTCATCATCGATGCCCAGGGCGCGCAAGACTTCCTTTGTGAAGCTGACGGGCGCCGTGCCGGGCGCCGTGACGATGCGCTGGTCGGCCACGGCCCACGGCACATCCTGGTACAGGGCGGCGCCCGCATAGCCGGTCTCTGTCAGGTTGTCGGCGGAATTGGACGTGTGGCGCACGGTGTCGAGCACGCCCGCCTGCGCCAGTACGCGCGTGCCGTCGCAAATGCCGGCCAGCACCACGCCCTTGTCACGGGCGGCGCGCAGCAACGGACTCAGATCGGGCGCCTTGCCGCTTTGCCAGTGACTGCCGCCGCATACCATCAGCAAATCGAGTTCCTCGAGCACAATCTCTTCCAGCGCCAGTTGCGGCGTGACCAGCATGCCCCCGGACGAGGTGACGGGCAAGCCGCCCGGCGTGGCGAACTCTGTGTAAAAGCCATAGTACAGGCGCGCCGTGGAATTGATCAGGGCGGTTTCCCAATCGGCAAAGTTCTCGGTCAAAATGGTGATGGCACGTGTCATGAAAAGTCCTGTCGCAGGTGGAGATATCAATAGTACAGGCTGGCTAGCCTGCTGGTGCCGAAAGCATAATAAAAAGCACTGACAATTTCTGTCAGGAGCGCACGAGAAATGATGGTACAAGTTGCAACAGGCTGCGCTACAATCGCGGGCTTGTCTGCGCATGCCTGTCCCTGTTCAATATCTACTATCCATCACCTCCATGCTGATTCTGTTTTGCCGTGTCCTGTTCAGCATTGCTGGCCTGCTGCTTTTCTTCCTCTTCGATCAATTAAGCGCGAACGAATGCCTGAAATTGAGCGTCTTGCTGGCGGCTTTCCTGCTGGGTGGGGGCGGCGTGCTGCACGCCTGGCGCTGCAGCGCCAGCGCGATCTCCGTCCTGATGCGCGTCGTCGTGCCCGTGTTTTATCTCGACGCCGCCATCAAAGGGTTTTTGCGTGGTTATTTTGGCATGCGGCCGAATCCCAATGCAGTTTTACAGGCCATGTTTGCGACAGATCAAGCGGAAACGGGCGAGTTTTTTCCTGCACAACATCGTCGCCCTGGCGCAAGCGGCCGGCTGCTTCCTGCTGGTGACGGCGGCGGTGCTGCTGGCCGACCGCCAACTGCAGCGCTGGCAGGCGGCGCGCGACGTTGCGGCGCCGGGCCTGCCGCAAAAATGCTTTGCCGTCAGCATGGCCATCTTTCTCGCGCTGCTGCACGTCAACACCACCATGCGGCGCGAAAATCCGGCCCTGTTCTGGCCGCTGCGTTACCAGCAGTACAGCGCGCAACTGGAAGCCATGCAATCGATGCAGCATGCGCTGACGGCGGCCATGGCCGCGCCGCGCGACTGGAACGTGCGCTATGCGGGCGAGGATGCTCGCACCGTTATCCTCGTGATCGGCGAGAGCACCAACCGCGCCTCGATGTCGCTGTACGGCTATGCGCGCGCCACCACGCCCCAGCTCGACGCCATGCGGGCCAAGCTGCTGGTGTTCAATGACGTGATTTCGCCGGCCGCCAGCACGGTGGAATCGATGATGACGATGTTGACGCCCGCCGATATCGGCAACCCGGACGCGTGGATGGTCAAGCCGAATGTGCTGATGCTGGCCGAGGCCGCCGGCTACAAGACGTTCTGGGTCTCGAACCAGACGCGCAACGATGGCTGGATCGGGCTGCTGGCGGGTCAAGCCGATGAAAGCGACTTCATCAACTACGGCACCGGGCGCGGCGAAAACAATTTCGATGGCAACCTGTTCCAGCCGTTCGCCCATGCGCTGCGCGACGCGGCGCCGAAAAAGCTCATCGTCGTGCACTTGCTGGGCGCGCATCCCAGCTACGATATGCGCTATCCCAGCCGCTTTGCGCATTTCGACCGGGCCCACGACGCCGTCAGCGCGCAGATGGAAAACCAGGGCAGGTCAAGCTGGATACGCAACCAGCGCGACGAGTACGACAACGCCATCCGCTATGGCGATTACGTGCTGGGCACCCTGATCGGCATGGCGGAAAAGGCCAAGACCGACCACGCCGCTTCGCTGCTGTTCGTTTCCGACCATGGTCAGGAAGTGGGCTACAGCCGCAATCATGCGGGCCATTCCGCCTCGGACAAGAGCGGTTATGAAATCCCCATGCTGATCTGGAACAACCAGCAAGCGCCACAATCGGCGGCCGCGCGCGCCGCGCTGGAAAGCCGGCCATATCAGACGGACAAGCTCGATGCGACCGTGCTGGGCTTGCTGAAGATTGAAACGCGCTACTACGCGGCGCAGGACGATATCCTCAGCAGTGCCTTTACGCCCGTACGGCGCTTCATGAATGGCTTGCAGTACCAGCGCGGTGCGCCGCTGGGCCGCTGAAGCGCCAACGAAAAAGGCCCGGCGCCGCCGCAGGAAGCGGCGGGGCCGGGCCCCTGGAGCGTTGCGGATTACTTCTCGGCGAACGCGCGCTCGACAACGAAGTCGCCAGGCGTCGAGGTATTGCCTTCCTTGAAGCCACGCGCTTCCAGCATTTCTTTCAGGTCGCGCAGCATGTCCGAGCTGCCGCAGATCATGACGCGGTCTTCGGCAGGATTGAGTGCCGGCACGCCCAGATCTTCGGCCAGCTTGCCGTTCTCGATCAGTTCGGTGATACGGCCCATGTTGCGGAAGTCTTCGCGCGTCACGGTCGGGTAGTAGCGCAGCTTGTCGCTGACCATTTCGCCCAGGAATTCATGCTTCGGCAGATGCTCTTCCAGCAAGTCGTGGTAAGCCAGTTCATCGACCTGGCGCACGCCATGCACGAGGATCAGCTGGTCGAAACGCTCATAGATGTCCGGATCGCGCACGATGCTGAGGAAAGGCGCCAGGCCGGTGCCCGTCGACAGCATGTACAGGCGCTTGCCTGGCAGCAGGTAGTCGGACACCAGGGTGCCCGTCGGCTTGCGGCCGACGATGACGGTGTCGCCCACTTGCAAATGTTGCAAACGCGACGTCAAGGGACCGCCCGGTACCTTGATGCTGAAAAATTCCAGGTGGTCTTCGTAATTGGCGCTGGCGATACTGTAGGCACGCAGCAAGGGCTTGCCGTCGACGCGCAGGCCGATCATGGTGAAGTGGCCATTCGAGAAACGCAGCGACGGGTCGCGCGTAGTGGTAAAGGAGAACAGGGTATCCGTCCAGTGGTGCACGCTTAATACGCGCTCTTCATTCATCGAACTCATAGTGTTTGTTGGCTGGTCAAAAAAATGGTTAGTTGCTGGCAACTGCTGGCAAAAGTGAAACCCTGTGTAGGCCCAGACGCTATTGTACCGGCCTCCACATGAAATTGTTACCGTCTATCGCCGCCAATGCTGCCGCACGCGGTGCCAACATTATAGTGCCGTTGGCAAGTTTGGGCTGAAAACCACCGTGAAACGCGCAGGCGACATGCGGACTCTTGACCTGGCTCACTTTTCAGGGCGCAGCTCCAGGGCTGCCGCCCGCGCGTGCAGGCGCGGCCGTTGCAGCGCGCCGCCAGCGCTGACGGATGGCGGCATTGGCCGGTTCGGACACGTAGCGGGCGACGAGGGCGGCCGCCAGCGCCGTCGCAGCCAGGAAGAGCGCCAGCCACGGCAGGCGCTCGGCGTAGCCCAGGCCCGTCTTGTCGACCACGTTGCGCATGGCGGCCAGCACGATGATATGGAACAAGTACAGCTCATAACTATGGCGTCCCAGCCATTGCAGCGGTCCGGGGCGGGTCTGGTTGGCCGCCTGGCCCGGCGTGGCGCCCACGATGAAGGCGGCGCTGGCCAGCGCGATCGCACTGAAGCCGAAGACTTCATGGCCACCGATGCCGCGCACGTACAAGGCCGCCAGGGCCAGGCCCGCTGCCCAGCGCAAGAGTTGACCGGTACGCGCGCCAGCTTGCCAATGTTGTGTCAGCAGGGCCGTCAGGCAACCGATGGCGATGGCGTCGAAGCAGGCAATATAGCCGTACATGAAGTAAATCTCGTTATCGACGTGCAGGCTGCGGTAGACGGGGCCTGCGACGATGGCGGCGCCGCACAGCAGCATGATCCAGTGGCGCCGGCGCAGGATGCGGCACGACAGCGGCAGCAGCAAATAAAACATTTCCTCGACAGATAAGGACCAGTACACGTTCAGGCAGTAATTAAAATAGCCGGCGCTTTGCATCAGCACGTTATGCCAGAAAGTCAGCACGGAGGCGATGGCGATGAGGAAATAGCTGGCGGGCAAATCCTTGCCGCCGTCCGAGTTGGCAAAGTAGGGCACGTCCAGCACGCCCAGCAGCACGATGATGGACAGGGCCAGCAGCAGCGCTGGCAGCAGGCGGGCGATGCGGTAAAGATAGAACGCCGCCAGATCGATGCGCGCTAGGTCGCCCCAGCGGTGCAGCGAAGTCGAGGTGATCAGGTAGCCGGAAATGACGAAAAACATGGTCACGCCGTAATTGCCCTGGTAGGCGGCGCGCAGCAGCCAGGAGGGCAGGATGTTGAGCGGGCTGTTCTTCAGGCCGTAGGCGAGGGCGAAGTGCAGCAGCAGCACGCACAGGATGGCCGCGCCGCGCAAGGCGTCAATATGGTGGTTGCGGGTTTTCAATGTGTTTCCTTGTCATCATGTCTTGCGACTTATGGGGACATAATGCGACATATGTCGCTTGTCGGTCAACGATTATGCAGATAGTGGGTGTCGAACGCAGCAACGGGGCGGGGACAGGGAAGTCTTGCGTGTATGATATTGCCGAACAGAATTGTTGGGCATCAGTCATCTTGCGGGCTCGCTTCTTGTGCCTTTCAGCCCATGAATCTGCGTGCACGATTCCGACCGCCACGATGCCTGACCCACAGCGAAAGGTAATATAGATGTATAAAACAGTGCGCGACATGTTCCTGCATTTCAAGGAAGCCGTCCCATTCCGCCTCGTTCCCGCCCTGATCTGCACGGCCTTGCTGGTGAGCATGCTATTGCTGCCGGCACCGGATGGCTTGACGCCCAAGGCCTGGGGCCTGGTGGCGATTTTCCTCACCACCATCCTGGCGATCATCCTGAAAGTCATGCCGATCGGCGTGATGGCCATGATGGCCATCGTTATCGTGTCCTTGTCGCAAGTGACGTCGACCTCATCCAAGGGCGCCATCACGGATGCGCTCAGCAGTTTTTCCAATCCCCTGATCTGGCTGATCGTCGTGGCGATCCTGATTTCGCGCGGCCTGAAAAAGACGGGGCTGGGCAGCCGTATCGGGCTGCTGTTCATCTCGCTGCTAGGCAAGCGCACCATGGGCATCGGCTATGGCCTGGCCATCTGCGAACTGGTGCTGGCGCCCTTTACGCCCAGTAACACGGCACGCGGCGGCGGCATCGTCCACCCCGTCATGAAATCGATCGCCAATGCCTTCGATTCGGACCCGGCCAAGGGCACGGAAAAGAAGGTGGGCACCTATCTTGCCCTCGTCAATTACCACGCCAACCCCATCACGTCGGCCATGTTCCTGACGGCCACGGCGCCCAATCCGCTGGTGGTCGACTTCGTGGCCAAGGCCAGCGGCCAGAGTTTCCACCTGACGTGGACCACCTGGGCGCTGTGCATGCTGCTGCCGGGCCTGGTCTGCCTGCTGGTCATGCCTTTGATCATCTACTGGCTGTCACCGCCGGAACTGAAAGCCACGCCCGACGCCGTTACCTACGCCAAGGCGGAATTGAAAAGCATGGGCCCGCTGTCGCCGTCGGAAAAAGTCATGCTGGGCACCTTCGCCTTGCTGCTCTTGCTGTGGGCTAACGTGCCCGCCATGCTGTTCGGCCCCGCGTTTTCGCTCGATGCGACGGTGGTCGCCTTTGTCGGCTTGTTCGTGCTGATCATTACCGGCACCATCGACTGGGACGACGTGCTGTCGGAGAAGAGCGCCTGGGACACCCTCGTATGGTTCGGCGCGCTGGTGATGATGGCCGAGCAATTGAACAAGACGGGCGTGATCGCCTGGTTCTCGGCTGGCATGAAGGCCGCCATCGTCGCCAGCGGCATGGACTGGCTGCCGATTGCCGCCGTCCTGGTGCTGGTGTTTGTTTTCTCGCATTACTTCTTTGCCAGCACGACGGCCCACATCAGCGCCATGCTGCTGGCCTTCCTGACGGTGGGCCTGCACCTGATCCCGGCCGAATACCACGTGCCGTTCATGCTGATGATGACGGCTGGCTCGGCCATCATGATGACCCTGACCCACTACGCCACAGGTACCTCGCCCATCATTTTCGGTAGCGGCTTCGTGACGATGGGTAACTGGTGGCGTGTCGGCTTCATCATGTGCGTGGTGGAACTGCTGATCTTTGCCGTCGTCGGTACGACGTGGTGGAAGGTGCTCGGCTACTGGTAAGAGGTGGCGGCGTCCCGCAACCGTGGGCGGGCTTCGTCACGGCAACTGGCCGCGCACGACATGCAGCAGATATTCGCGCGCCGCGGCCCGTTCCATGCCTTTTTCTTGCAGCAGGGGCAATAGGCGTTCAAACAGGAGGCGACGCTGCTGATAAGCCTCCGACGTGCCGCGCCGGTCCGAAAAGAAATCCATCAGGGTCGAGCCGCACAGGCAATTGCGGTAGACCTCCACGATGGCCACGTTGTTGTCATCGAAGCTTTGTTTCAGTCCGGAGACATTCTGGCGCAGCGCCTGCGTCTGCTGTATGAACTCGTCCGCCGTAGCGAAAACGCGTCCGCAGCAGGCGCAATGCTTGGGAAAGGCGGCTTCGGCCAGGGCGCGCAGGCCCTCGAAGAACAGTTGCTCCTGCATGATGGCTCCTGGTGGCACGCCTAAGCGGCACGGTTGCGGATCTCGACGGTATGGGGCCCCTGCGGCGGCCGCTGCACGCCCGATTCGAAGCGCAGGAAGGCTTCGAGCAAGTGCTCTTTCAGCAGGGTTTCGTCCCAGGGCTTGGTAATGAACTTGTAGACTGAACCTTCGTTGATGGCCGCCGTGACCGAATGCAGTTCGGGATAGCCGGACAACATCACGCGCACGATCTCGGGGTACAAACCCTTGATGCGGTGCAATAGTTCGTTGCCGGACATGCCAGGCATGCGCGCATCCGTGAGTATCACGCCCACCGCATGGGCCGCCACCAGTTCCAGCGCTTCCTGCGGCTTGCTGGTGCTGAGTATCTGGTAGCCCTCCTTGCGCAGCGAGCGGCGCAGGGAGGACAGGATATGCTCTTCGTCGTCCACCAGCAGCAGCACGCGTTGCAGTGCTTCCGCATGGCAGTTCTCGGGCGGCAAATGGGTACCTGCATGCAATAGCAGGTCCATCTCGGCACCGGGTAGCGGGCGGCTGAAGTAATAGCCTTGCATGGCGTCGCAGTGGTTGGTATTAAGAAACCCCAGCTGGCCTTCCGTTTCCACGCCCTCGGCCACCGTGGTCATGTGCAGCGACTTGGCCATGGCGATGATGGACCTGGTCAGCGAAGCGCCATCCACGCTGTCGGTCACGTCGCGGATGAACGATTGATCGATCTTGACGACGTCGATGGGGAATTGCTTGAGATAGGACAGGCTGGAATAGCCGGTGCCGAAGTCGTCCAGCGACAACGTAACGCCGATTTCCTTCAACTGTTCCAGCGCCCCCACCACGTGCTCCCGGTTTTGCATCAGCACGCTTTCCGTCAGCTCCAGTTCCAGGCAGTGGGCCGGCAGGCCGCTGGCGGCCAGCACTTCGCGCACCAGTTCCGGCATGTCGACCTGGCGGAACTGGCGCGCTGACACGTTGACCGCCATCGTCAGGTGCGCAAAACCGTAGGCATGCCAGACGCCAAGTTGCGCGCAAGCCGTGCGCAGCACCCATTCGCCGATGGGCACGATCATGCCCGTTTCCTCGGCCAGGGGAATGAAGCGGTCCGGCGGCACCAGCCCGATGCCGGGCCGACGCCAGCGCAGCAGCGCTTCCATGCCATAGATTTTCCCGCTGCTGAGGTCGACCTTGGGCTGGTAGTGCAATTCCAGCTCGTCCAGCGCCAACGCCTGGTGCAGCGCGTGTTCGATTTCGGCCCGCTCTTCGACCAGCACACCCATCTTGTGGTTGTAGAACTGATAACCGTTACGCCCCTTGTCCTTGGCGCTGTAGAGGGCCGCATCGGCCGTTTTCAGCAGCAAGTCGCCGCTGTCGCCATCGAAGGGAAACACGCTGGCGCCGATACTGGTGCTGACGTGCAGGGTATGTTCGCCCAGCTGGAAGGGATCGGCGAACACCGCCAGCACTTTTTCACGATGTGCTCGGCCGTCTCGATATCGGGCAGGTCCGTCAGCAGGATGACGAACTCGTCGCCGCCCTGACGGGCCACGGTGTCTCCGGCGCGTACCGCCAGCTTCAGCCGGCGGGCCACCTCCTGCAGCAGCGCATCGCCCACCGGGTGGCCATAGCTGTCGTTGACGAACTTGAAACGATCGAGGTCCAGCATCAGGGTGGCCAAGTGCAAACGGGTACGGTGGGCATGGGCGATGGCCTGGCCGATGCGGTCGTTCAGCAACTGGCGGTTGGGCAGATCCGTCAGCGCATCGTGGTTGGCCAGGTACTCGATGCGCAATTCCTGCAGCTTGCGTTCCGTGATGTCCTGCACGGTACCGCGCGTGAGCAGCACCTGATGGCCTTCGCGCACGCACTCGGCCTGGTGAAAGACGATGCATTCGCCGCCATCCGGCCGCAGCACCTTGTGTTCCAGGCTGTAGCCGGTGCCGCTGGCATGCAGTTCCATGAAGGCATCGAGCAGCAAAGGCCGCTGCGCTTCCGGCAGGCACTGCAGCAGGCGGTCGAAGCTGGTGGGGCCGGAATCGGCGTCCAGGCCCAGGATGCGCAACAGTTCCGGCGACCAGTAGCCGTCGCCGTCGGCGATCCGGTATTCCCAGTTGCCGAGGCGGGCCAGCGCCTGCGCGTGACTGAGGCTTTCCTGGATACGGCTCAACTCGGTTAGCGCACTGCTGGCCCGCAGCAGGTAGCGCAGCCGGTGCGCCAGCAAGCGCCACTGCATGGGCTTGGAGATGAAATCGCTGGCGCCCGCTTCCAGCGCCTGCTTGATGGAGTCATCGTCGTCGTTGCCGGTCAGGACAACGATGGGCACATGCGCGCCGCCTGGCAGCCGGCGCAGCTGGGCGCAGCATTCGAAGCCGCTCATGCCGGGCATGGCGACGTCGAGCAGGATCAGGTCGGGCACGCCGCGCTGGAAGGCGGCCAGCGCTTCCGGGCCGCTGGCCGCTTCCTCGATGCGGAAACCTTCCGGCTCCAGTGCTTCCGTCACCAGAATGCGCGTCATGGTGTCGTCATCGACCACCAGGATCAGTGCTTGCGGGGGAGTGCGGTATTCATATGGCTTCCTTCTCAATGGCCAGGGCGGCGAGGACACGGTCGAGTTCTTGCTGGATGCCGCGGATATGCTTCAGCGCGCTGCCGACATCGTTGCCGCGCGCATATTGTTCGATTTCACGGCAGGTGGCCGACAAGCCCAGCGCACCCACGTTGGCGCAGCTCGACTTGAGCGTATGCGCCGCCAGTTGCAGGGCTGCGGCATCGCTGGCCCCGGCGGCCACTTCCAGCTGCCCCAGCAGGCGCGGGGCGTCGCTGTAGAACAGGTCGATGATGCGGCCCAGCACGTCGGGACGGCCGGGACGGCGCATGGCGCGCAGGTTTTGCAGGGCGGCGGCGTCGAGGATGGCGCCGGAAGCCGCCGTCGGGGCCGCCTCCGCCGTCACTGCCGATGTCTGCGCGACGGGCGACGGGCGCCAGCGGGCCAGCACCGCTAGCAGGGCGGCGCGCGTGTACGGCTTGGCGAGGTAATCGTCCATGCCCGCATCCAGGCATAGTTCGCGGTCGCCCAGGATGGCATTGGCCGTCAGGGCAATGATGGGCGTGCGGCCACGGCCTTGCTGGACTTCCATGCGGCGCACATGCCGGGTCGTTTCGAAGCCGTCCATTTCCGGCATCTGGCAATCCATCAGGATCACATCGAAGGGGTGCCGTTCCCACAGGGCCAGCGCGCGCCGCCCGTTGTCGGCCGGCGTGGCCTCGTAGCCGGTATCTTCCAGCATGGCCAGCGCGATTTCCTGGTTGATCGCGTTGTCTTCCACCAGCAGCATGCGCAGCGGCGCCTGAGCTGCGACTGCGGCTATGCTATCCGGTGGGGCGGCCAGGGCAGGCATGGCATGCATCGTTGGCGCCAGGGTGCCGAAGCCGCCAATGGCTTCGATGCAGTGGCGCAACTCCAGCGCCCGGACGGGCTTGGTCAGGCAGTATTCCACCCCCAGCGCCGTCACCTGGCGCAGCTCGGCCGAAGCATCCAGCGAACTGAGCATGATGATTTTCAGCGCCGCCATGCCGACGTCGGCCTTGATCTCCCGCACCAGCTCGGCGCCATCCATGACGGGCATGCGCAGGTCGATGATCGCCAGGTCAAACGGGCGTCCGCTGCGCAGCGCGCCTTGCAGCAGGCCCAGCGCTTCCGCGCCGTCCGCGGCGCTGGCCGTGGCCATCTGCCACTCGATTGCGTGCTGCAGCAGGATGTTGCGGTTGGTGGCATTGTCATCCACGATCAGCACGCTCAAGGCGCCCAGCGATACGCGCGGCGCCGGCGCCGGCGGCGCGTCCTCGGGCGCCACCTTGCCCACGACGACGGTCACGGCGAAGCTGGAACCCTGTCCCGCCACGGATTTCAGCACAATGTTGCCGCCCATCATTTCCGCCAGTTGCTTGATGATGGCCAGGCCCAGACCCGTGCCGCCATATTTGCGCGAGGTGGTGCTGTCGGCCTGGCGGAAGGGCTGGAAGACGGCCGCCGCCGCTTCGGGCGCCATGCCAATGCCCGTGTCGCTCACTTCCAGGCACAGCTGGCCGGCAGCGGGGCAGCTGACATCGACGGAAATTTCGCCCCGTTCCGTGAACTTGGTGGCGTTATTGAGCAGGTTGGTGAGTATCTGGCGCAGGCGCACGGGGTCGCCGCGCACGTGCTGCGGCACGGCGGGCGCGATGCGGCAGGTAAATTCGATGGCCTTGCGCTGGATGCCGTCGGCAAACAGCGCCACGACATCGTCGATCACCTGGCGCAGGTCGAAAGCAATATGTTCGAGCACCAGCTTGCCCGCTTCGATCTTGGAAAAATCGAGGATGTCGTCGATGATGCTCAGCAGGCTTTCGCCGGAACGGTGCACGGTGTGCACGAAACGCTGCTGTTTGGGACTCAGTTCCGTCCGCTGCAGCAATTCCGTCATGCCCAGCACGCCATTCATCGGCGTGCGGATTTCATGGCTCATCTTGGCCAGGAATTCCGACTTGGCGCGGTTGGCTGCGTCGGCCTCGGCCTTGGCCTGCTTGAGCGCCAGGTCGCGCTGTTCGACGTGTTCGAGCATGCCGTTAAATCCCATGATCAATTGTCCCAGTTCATCGCTGCCATGCTGCGGCACGCGCACCGACAGCGCCTTGCCGCCACGGATATGGGCGATGGCGTGGGACAGGCGCGCCAGCGGCCTGGCGATGGAGGCGCTGATCAGTCCCGTGATGGTCACGCAGGCCAGCAGCAGGACCAGCGCGATGCCGAGGATCAGCACGAAGGCATGCCGCACGCCATCGCGCACCTCGGTCACCGCGTCCTGCTGCTGCCCGGTGATGCGCGCCACCTGCTGCGCGGAGTAGGCGGCCTGTTCGCGCTCGAAGGCGCGCACATGGTCGCTGACCTCGTCCAGCGCCTTCTGGCTGTCCAGCACGCTGCCCTTGGCTTGCACCAGCCGCTGTCCCGACCGCGCCACCGCGTCCAGGTAAGTATTGACGGTCCTCGTTTCGGCCAGCAAGCGCACGCTGTGCCTATGCTTTGCAGCAAGGTCTGCATGGTGCCCATGTCGCGGTGCAGGGCGCTGATGCGCTGCGCGATATCGTGGCCCAGGTGCGTGACGTCGCCGGCGGCCGTGGCAAGCATGACTTCGCCCACATCGATGCTGATGGCATCGACGGCAAGGTTGATGTCGCCGCTGGCATCCTCGATGCGGGCCGAGGTGCGCATGTAGCGGCCAGCTTCCGCCATCCGGTCGCGTCCCATCGCCAGCTGCAGTTCGATGGGATCGAGCTCCTCGGCCAGGCGCAGGTGGGCCGTGGCCAGGGCGGCGCTGGTTTGTTCCTTGAGGGCAGCATATTGGGCTTGCTGCGCCGCGCTGGCGCCGCCCTCGGCCAGCAGCCCGGCGCGCAGGGCCACCAACCCGATGGCTGGCGCAAGCATCTGGCGCGCCGTGGCGAGCAGTGTCGCCCGCAACGCTTGCTGGGCCGGGCTGATGTCGCGCTCGCTGCTTCCCGCCAGGCGCGCGGCTGCCGCGGTCAGCCGATCGCGCACGGGGGCAATCCGAAAACGACTCTTCACGGCCTCCGTTTCGGCCAGTGAAAGCTGCATGTCGAAGATGCTCTTGCGCAGCTCGGTCAGGTAGCGGGCGTTCTGGTTCAGGCGCTGGCTTTGCAGCTGCACCTCGGCTGCCGTGGCCTGGGCCTGGCTGTCGACCAGGCGGATCTTGCCGCGCGCGCTTTTGGCGGCGGCCTTGATCTGCGCCAGCACCTGGCGTATCTCCGTCGCCTGCGCCTTGTAGTAGGCCTCGTTTTCCAGGCGTTTGCGCACGGCGACGCGCATGCGCTGGAATTCCTGTTCGAAGGCCGCGTGATAGCGGGGCGGCTGCGACTCGCCATGGCGGCGCAAATCATTGCCGATGCTCTCGGCGGTCTTGATATTGTCGACGATCTCGTTTGACGCCTGCTCCAGCTGCGCCAGGTCTTCCGCCTTGCCCAGCTCGAAAAAATCCGATGCCATATCCTGCACGGTATAGCGCAGGCGCAACACGTCCGTGTAAAGCGGCACGGTCCGGTCGGTCAAGCCGTGCACATGGGTTTCAATGCCTTTTACCAGCAGCAGGCTGGCCGCCGCCATGGCCACCACGCCCGCCAGCAGGACGGTGGTACTGATGATCAGCTTGGACCTGATTTTCATGCCAGGCTCCAGGGGAAAGCGGCTGGTGGGCAGGGGGCGTGCATCACTTCGCGCCAGGCCCGGGGTCCACCGGAACGATCCTGCCGTCCACGATACGGGTCAGGAAGACGGCCGTCGACGCCTGGTGCTCGCTTGGTCGCAGCGTCAACCGCAAGCCGCCGAGATCGAGCCGGTCGAACGTTTCGAAGCTCTGGATCAGGCGCTCGCGCGTGAGGTCGACGCCCGTGCGGCGCAGCGCCGCCAACATCAGGGTGGCCGAGATGCAGCCTTCGAAACTCACAAAAGAGAGCCTGGCCGCCGGCACATGCCTGGCCAGCAGCGCGGCGCAGTCGGCGGCGATGGGCAGCGTATGGTCGTCCGGCAGGGGCACCACTTGCGAAATGACGAGCTTGTTGCCTTCCGTGCCCAGCAGTTGCAGCAGGCTGTCCGTGCCGACAAAGGATACCGTTGCCAGGGCCGCCTTCAGCCCGGCCTTGCTGGCTTCGCGCACGAACGCGGCCACCGGGGTGTAGGGGCCGGCCATGACCACCGCTTGCAAGTCATGCCCGATCAGGGCCGCCAATCCCGCCTTGATGGCCGTGGTGCCGCGCTGAAAGGAACCCTTGGCAACGAGCTCCATGCCGCGCCGTTGCAGGGCGCGCACGGTGCCGTCGAGCACGGCATTGCCGAAACCGTCGTCCTGGTACAGGACGCCAAAGCGCTTGACGCCGCGGCTGGCGAAATACTGCACCAGGGCATCGGACTCATCGTCATAACTGGCGCGGAAGTTGATGATTTCATGCACCACGGGGCGGCGCAAGGTCATCGCGCCCGTAAAACGCGCCCACCAGCGGCACCTTCATTTCCTGGACGATCGGTATGACGGCGTTGGTGGTGGGCGTGCCCACGTTGCCGAACAGGGCGAACACCTGTTTTTCCTCGAGCAGCCTGAGCGTTTCGCTGATGGCGCGGTCCGGATCGTAGCCATCGTCGGCGACCACCAGCTCGATGCTGCGGCCATGGATGCCGCCGCGCTGGTTCGCTTCCTGGAAAACAGCCGTCGCGCCGTCGAGCATGGCCCGCCCCAGCCCCGAGGCCGCCCCCGTTTGCGCATTGACCATGCCGAGCCGGACTTGCGTATCGGTGACGCCCGGTTCGGCGGCGTGGCCGATCCCGGCTACGAGGGCGATAGCGAGCCAGCAGCATTCCGGGGGAAAGCGCATGAGCTACCTTTATTGAGGTTGACCGATATCAACAGGCACGGGGTTGACAATGAGTATGGAGGAAATTACCAACGCAAAACTCACACATAGTCACAGTGCCGAAAGCAATCCAAAGGCCACTCAGGCAACGGGCATCCGCACCACCACCTTGCCCCGCGCGCGTCCCTGCGCCAGGTAGGCCAGCGCCTGTTTCGCTTCGGCAAAAGTAAATACCTGGTCGATGACGGGACGGATGGTTCCCGCTTCGAGCAGGCCGGCGATCTGCGCCAGCTGGCTGCCGTCGGGACGCACGAAGTGGAAGGCATAGCGGGCGCCGCGCCGCCGCGCCAGGCCGATGATTTTGCGGCTGAGCAAACCAAACACCAGCTTCAGCACCACGTTCATGCCGCGCGCGCGGGCGAAAGCGGCGTCTGGCGGACCGACCAGCGAGACGACCTGGCTGCCAGGCTTGACGACGCGCAAGGCCTTTTCCAGCCCGTCGCCGCGCACCGTGCCCAGCACGGCGTCGTAATCGCGCAGCACCTCCTCGAACGGCTGTTTCTTGTAGTCGATGACTTCATCGGCGCCGAGGCCGCGCACCAGTTCCACATTCGCCGTGCTGGTGGTGGTGCCCACGCGGGCGCCCAGGTGCCTGGCCAGCTGGATGGCAAACGTGCCGATGCCGCCGGAACCGGCTGGAATGAACACTTTCTGGCCAGGCTGGAGCTGCATGCGCTCGTGCATGGCTTGCCATGCCGTCAGGCCGACCATGGGAATCGAGGCCGCCTGCACGAAATCGAGGTTGGCGGGCTTGAGGGCGGCCGCCTGTTCGGGCACGACGGCAAATTCGGCCAGGCTGCCGTGTGGTGTGTCGAAAATACTGGCATACACGGCGTCGCCCACTTTGAAGCGCGTGACGGCGTCGCCCACGGCCACGACGACGCCGGCCAAGTCGCTGCCCAAGGTGGCCGGCAAGCGCAGTTTCAATATCGGCTTGAAGTCGCCCTTGGGAATCAGGTTGTCGATGGGGTTCAAGCCCACGGCGCGCACCTGCACCAGCAGTTCGCCGGGTCCGGGCGCGGGGCGGGGCAGTTCGGCAAACGCGACATGATCGAGGCCGCCATATTGTTTGAGTTGCAATGCTTGCATGATGTTCTCTCTGAAGACTGGAAAAATGCTGGCGTTCAGGCCAGGCGCAGGTCCTTGCGCAAACCGGCGTCCATCAGCGCGGCGGGCATGAAACGGCGCATCAGGCGCAAGCGCGCCGCCAACGGCCCGGCCGCGTAGCGCAGTTTCGGCTGGCGTGCCTGCGCCGCCGCCAATATGGTATCGGCCACGACGCCAGGGTCATCGGCGCCGGCCATCAGCGCTTGCAGCCGGCGCGTGACGGCCGCGCTGACTTGCCGGTAGGCGGACAGCGGCGTGTCAGGCGCCAGCAGATTGGCTTCGAACGTGGTTTTCGTATAGGCCGGCTCGATGACGCTGGCGCGGATGCCCCAGCCGCGCACTTCATGGTCGAGTGATTCAGTGTAGCCCTCAATGGCGTGCTTGGTGGCGGAGTACAGCGCGCCGTAGGGCATGGGCAGGAAGCCCACGACGGAACCGATATTGAGAATGCGCCCGCCGCCCTGGGCCCGCATGTGCGGCAGCACGGCCAAGGTCATGCGCAGCACGCCATAGAAATTCGTGTCGAAGATGGCTTGCGCCTGCGCCACGCTGCTTTCCTCGGCGCCCGCCGGCGCCACGCCGAAACCGGCGTTATTCACCAGCAGGTCGATGCGGCCTTCGCGCTGCATCACCTCGGCCACGGCCGCAGCGACAGAAGCATCGCTGGTGACGTCGAGCGCCAGCATCGCATGGCCGAGCCCGGCAGCTTGGTCGCCGCGGCGGCTGGTGCCGTACACCGTGTAGCCCGCTTGCGCCAGGCGCTGGGCCGTGGCCGCGCCGATGCCGGACGAGGCGCCGGTGATCAGGGCAATCTTCTTGTTTTTCATGGCAGTTCCTTCAGTGGTTGACAGCTTTGGATTTAAAATATGACGACCATCATATAGCAATTTTCAAAATGGCACAGGACCTGTAGCGACAAGTGCTGCGGCAAGTTGTTCGCATCCTGGCGCGAACGGCGCTACGATGCACTTTATCGACAATCGACCAGGAGCAAAAATGGCCACTATTCCAGCGGCAACGACGGAACACCTGTTTTCCTACGGCACCTTGCAGCAGGCGGATGTGCAACTGGCCACCTTCGGGCGGCTGCTCGACAGCCGGCCCGACCAGTTGCCCGGCTACCGCCTGGCGCTGCTGGCCATCGAGGATGCGCAAGTGGTGGCGACCAGCGGCAAGACGCATCATCCGATCGCCTCGCGCGGCGAAGCGACGGATGGCGTGCCGGGCGCCGTGCTGGCCGTCTCGGCCGAGGAATTGCGCCAGGCGGACGGCTACGAGGTGGCGGCCTACCGGCGCGAGCGCGTGACCCTGGCGTCGGGCATGCAAGCCTGGGCCTACGTGGATGCGCGCGACGCGCCGTAGTGAGGTCCGCGCGCACTTTTCCGAACAGAGTGAATATTGTTTGACCTAAAACAATCAATTACCGTCATTTACATTGACGTGACAATGTTTGAGTCTTTTTGCATGGCAAGTCGCTATGCTGCCGAGGCAGTTATTGGCGACAAGCGAACCCATCCATGCCGATCGCTCTGCCGATATTCTGTTGTCGAGTATATGAGGTCTTGAATAAAGGATGAATTCATTCATCGTCAATCATTCACTTTGATAGGAATCTGCATGAGCCATGACCACCTCGGTTGCGCCTGCTGCAACCTGCCTCACCTGCCTACGCTGACTACCGGTCTGTTGACGGAAACCGCACTCAGCGGTGAACTGGATGCGGCGTTTCAACAAGCATACGTCCCACACTCCGGAAAACTGGCGCCGCAAGCCGTGATCTTCCACAACGGTGTCATTCATACCCTGGCCACCGGCGGCAGCGAGCAGGTGGCGGCATTGGGTATCGCCGGCGGCACCATCATTGCCACGGGCACGCTGCACGAGGTGCGCCAGGCCATGCAAGCGCACCATCCGGACGAGACGGACCTGGATGGTCGCACCTTGCTGCCTGGCTTCGTCGAAGCCCACATGCACGTCCTGCCCAGTGCGCTGTACAAGAGCTGGCTGTCGCTCACGCCCTTCCAGCAGGCACCCCGGCAACAGGAGTTGAATCTGGAATACAGTTTCCGGAGCATCAGCCAGCAGATTGTTAGCGCGCTGGCACAGCCGGAGAAGCTGCCAAAAGACAAGAAGGGCAAGCCTTGGCTGCTGGGCTTCGGCGTCGATCCCTCGCTGATGCAGCCATGGGAGGACATCACCGCCAGCCAGCTGGACCCGCTGAGCAGCACGGTGCCCATCCTGCTGATGAACTCCTCCGGCCACCTTGCCTATCTCAATACCGCTGCGTTGAAGGCGGCTGGCATCGAGGACAATCCTTCCGGCGTGCTGACCGAGATTAAAATCGCCGAGGCGCTGCTGGTCGCGCCGCAGCCCAAGCTGCTGGAATTTGTCGCTTGCCTGAAGCAGGTACTGGACAACGCCTCCGCCATGGGCTTTACCACCGTATTCGATGCCGGCCTGGGCGCCACCGAGCAGGCGCAGGTGGAAATCGGCCTGCTCAAGCTGGCGGCCCACGTCGGTCCCGTGCGCATCGGCGCCGCACTGTTTTACCAAACCCGAAGAGAAAGCACTGGACAACTGGCTGAAGCGCTACAAGCCGGACCTGGACAGCCACGGCGACCAGCGTTTCAGCATCAAGGCGATCAAGCTGATCGCGGATGGCTCCAACCAGGGCCTGACCGGCTACCAGAACGAGCCGTATGCCTGCTCGCATGAACATTCCGTTCCTGATGTGCCGGACACGGGCTTGAGCAATTACCCCGAGACGTCCCTGTTTTACCCGCATGCTGGACAAGGCGGTGGCGCACGGCTGGCCGGTGCTGGTCCACGCCAACGGCGACAAGGCGGTGGAATATGTGCTGGACAGCTATGCGCAGGTATTGACGCCACGGCAAGGCGGCCTCAGCGAAGAGGAAGCCCGGAGACGACGCCAGCTACGCCTGCGGGTCGAGCACGCATCGCTGTTGAATGATAATGCAATCAGCAAGATGGCGGAACTGCAATTGAACCCCAGTTTTCTCATCGGCCACGTTGGCTATTGGGGGTACACCTTCCAAAGCACCATCTTTGGCCAGGAGCGGGCCCAGTTGCTGGACCGCTGCCACTCGGCATTGCAAGCGGGTATGCACATCAGCTTGCACTCGGACCATTTCGTCTCGCCACTGGGCCCCTTGCGCATGATGGAGCAGGCGGTGTTCCGCACCATGGAAGGTGCGCCAGGGAAAGAGGTACTGAATCAGGAAGAGCGGCTCAGCCGGATAGCGGCATTGCGTGCCGTCACGCTCGATGCCGCCTGGCACTGCCACATGGATCATCTGGTCGGCTCGCTGGAAGCTGGCAAGCGGGCTGATCTGGTAATTCTTGCGCAAGATCCGCTGGACGAGACCGTGCGCAAGATCCGCGACATCGTAGTGGAGGAAACCTGGCTGGCAGGGGTGAGGGTGCATAGCAAGAGCACTTAACTGAGTCCGCCATCCCCAATGGCTGCCTGCTGCCATTGGGGAGAAACGCCCATGCGGGCGCGTTTCAAGGGGCGAGTGTCAAGCTCAGGCCAGCTTGCGCTTGCCTGCGGACACGCGGTTCCAGCCATAGCCGGCGACGATGATGGCCAGGATGGCCGCTTGCGCCAGCAAGGTTTCCAGGGTCGGCAGGATGCCCAGAAGATCAATGCGCATGAAATCGACGGGGGTAACGCCGACCCAGCCCGCTTCTTGCAGCGCGGCCACGCCTTTGCCCATCAGGATGACGGCCAGCACGGCCACGAAGGCGGAGGTCAGCGAGAAGAATTTGCCGATCGGCATGCGCGCGCTGGTGCGCAGCAAGGCCCAGGCAATCACGACCAGCAGCACGATGGCCACCAGGAAGCCGCCCAGCAGGGCGCCGCCATTGCCGTCCGCCGCCAGGGCGGAATAGAACAGCACGGTTTCAAAGACTTCGCGGTAGACGGCGATGAAAGCCAGGGCGAACAGTCCCCAGGCGGAGCGCCGGCTCATCGCCGCCGTGAGTTTCTCGTGCAGGTATTCCTGCCAGCGCCCGGCGCTGCTCTTCTGGTGCATCCACAAGCCCACGCTGAGCAGGACCAGGGCCGCAAACACGGAACCAAGACCCTCGCTCACTTCGCGGCTGGCGCCACTGATGGTCACCAGATACGTTGCCGCCACCCACGTCAGGCCGCCTGCCACCAGCGCGCTGGCCCAGCCAGCATGCACGTAGGGCAGCACATCGTTGCGCTTGGCCTTGCGCAGGAAGGCGATGATGCCGATCACGATCAGCAGCGCTTCCACGCCTTCGCGCAGCAAGATGGTCAGGGCGCCGATAAAGGTCGTCATCGGCTCGGCCTTGGCGTCGCCCAGTTCCGCTTCCACGTGGGTAAACAGTTGCTGCAGCTTTTCGCCCGCCGCATCGGCATCGGCCACCGTGCCCTTGGCAACGGCGGAACGGTAAGCCAGCATGGCGTTTTCCACCGCCAATAGCAGCGATTTGTTGCGCGCGCCGACCATCGGCTCGATCGGCTCGAAGCCGTCCAGGTAGGCCGACAGGCCTAGGCGCGTGGCGCCCACGCGGTCGCCAGCGTGCATGGCGGCAAGGCTTTCCGCCAGGCGCAGACGCGACAGGGCCAGGCCGGCCGGCTTGTGCGCCTCGGCCATGCCAGGGTTGCTGCGCAAGTACGCCGTCAGCGCTTGCGCCTCTTCCGCGCCCAGCTTGGCGGCAGCCGCTTCCTGCGTCAGGGTCGTCACGGCAGCCAGGTCCGCGTACAGCTTCTTGGCCCGTGGATCGTCCTGCCACAGCTTTTCGCCGCGCGCGCTTGCCGCCGCATCGTGCGACATGCCGCCAATATAGAAAGCCAGGTCCCAGCGTTCGTTTTCGGACAACTGGCCGAAACTGGCCATCGACGTGCCGGCCACGCCTTGCGAAATGACCTGGTACAGCGCCATCAGACTGCGCGACTGCGCCCGTTCACCGTCCGTGAAGGCGATCGGTTTCGGTTCCAGGCTGGCCGCCAGCGGACCATCGCCGCCGCCGGCCACGCCGTGGCAAGAAGCGCACTGGGCCGCATACAGGGCCGCGCCGCGCGCCAGGTTGGGCAGCACTTTCGGCGCCACGGGAATCGGGTAGGCGGCAATCAGCAAGCCGTTCGCATGGTGCGCCAGGCGCTTGACTTCCACACCATCCGCCTTGGCGACGACGGCCGCGCGCAAGTCGGCGATGGCGGCGGCAATGGCCGCTTTCGAAGCGTGGGCGGGCAGGGCGGCGATCTGCGTCGTCGCGTTGTCCGTGAAGTCGAGCATTTCCGCGTATTCCGCCTCGCTGACCACTTTGCCGTGCTCGACGGCGCCGCTGTAATCGACGGCAACGTAATCAATCAATTGCCACAACTGCTTGGCGCCGGCGTCCTGGTCGGCCACTTGCGCTTGTGCGCCTCCGGCCAGCAACAGGCTGGCGGCCACGAGCGGATAGCATACGAGCCATTTCTTGATAGAACTGAACATGATTCTCATTCTCATTTGTCGTTAACCCGGCGACTATAGGACAGACCGTGCGGGGTGTCAACGGCGCACGGGCGTGCGCGTACGGCCCCGGTCAGTATTCTTGACCAGGGCAACGTGCCTGGAGAGTGGAACGAGGGGGAATGAAGACTATTGCTTCGATGCCGGTTTGGCGTACAGACCCCTGGCCAAGCCATTGTCCGCATCGTCCACTTTCAGGCCACCCTTGACGACGCGCAAGTCCAGCTTCTGGAAGGCCTGGCCTTGCAGCCACTGGCGGTCGGTGACGGCGAATGCGGCGAGGCGTTCCTGTGCGCGCTCGGGTGGGACGGCCAGCCATTGATAGTCGGCCTTCGAGCCCTGGCGGCGCAAGCCGGCGCGCACCCAGCGTTCCGACGCCGGCATGCGGACGATGGCGTCGCCGTTCGCCACGCTGACGGCCGTGGCCGTCTTGCCGCTTTGCGCTTCGAACTTCACTTCCACGCCGGCCATCGGCCCCAGCTGGGGGAAACCGACGATGGCCACCCACGCTCCCGCTTCGGCGGGTTTCTGGATGCGCATTTCCGATTCCTCGAATACGCGAAACTGCGGCTCCTTGCCGCCGTTGCCCGCCACCAGGGTCACCATGTCGCCGGCAACGCGCCACTCGCCGCTGGCTTGCTCGTCGGTATTGCCATAACTGAGCATCCATTCGAACTTGCCGTCCTTTTTCAGCAGCAGTTCGGAGCCCACTTCCATGACGCCTTGCAGATAATAGTGTCCGGGCAGTGTAGGCGCAGCCTCGTCGGCCGCGCTGGCCTGAAACGGCCAGGCGAGGGCGGCGCAGGCCAGCAGGCGAAAGAGCAAGATTTTCATTGGTGTGTCCTCTTTGTGTCCTTTATGATATGCCATCATAGCAACATCATTCCCGTGCCGTCGCGCACCAGGACACACCTTGCAGCCGCCAGCCAGCGTGCCACTCAGTTGCGACTCAATTGCGGCTGAAATCGAGCACCACGCGCGAGGCAACCTTGCCTTGCTCCAGCCGGCTGAAAATTTCATTGATGGCCGACAGCGGCTGCAATTCGATGCCGGCTTTGACCTTGCCAGTGGCGGCGAAGGCGAGCGCCTCGGCCATGTCCTGGCGCGTGCCGACGAAGGAGCCGCGTATCGTCACGCAATTGGCGACCACATCGAACAGTGGCGTCGGGAAGTCGCCTGGCGGCAAGCCCACGAGCACGCACGTGCCGCGCTTGCGCGTCATCGCCACGCCTTGCTGGAAGGCGTCGATCGACGGCGCCGTGATCAGCACGCCGTGGGCGCCGCCGCCCGTCGCTTCGCGCAAAGCCGCAACGGGGTCGCCCTGGCGGGCATTGATGGTCACTTCGGCGCCCAGGGCGCGCGCGTGCTCCAGCTTGCCTTCATCGATATCGACGGCCGCCACGCGCAAGCCCATCGCCAGCGCATATTCGATAGCCAGGTGGCCCAGTCCGCCGATGCCGGACACGGCCAGCCACTGGCCCGGCCGCGCCCCCGTTTCCTTGATGCCCTTGTAGCTCGTTACGCCGGCGCAGATGATGGGCGCCGCTTGCACGGCCGACAGTCCCGCCGGAATATGGGCGACGTAGCGCGGGTCGGCCAGGATGTACTCGGCAAAGCCGCCATTCTTGGTGTAGCCGCCAAACTGCGCCTCGGCGCAGACGGTTTCCCAGGCTGCCAGGCAATGTTCGCAATGGCCGCACGCCGAGTAGAGCCAGGGCACGCCGACCCGGTCGCCCAGCTGCACCTCGGTCACGCCCGTGCCCACGGCCACCACCAGGCCGATGCCTTCGTGGCCGGGAATGAACGGCGGTGACGGCTTGACGGGCCAATCCCCGCGCGCCGCATGCAAGTCCGTGTGACAAACGCCGCAAGCTTCCGTCTTGACGAGGATCTGTCCGGGACCGGGCACCGGTACGGGAACCTCGCGCAGCACCAGCGGCTGGCCCAGTTGCTCGACAACTGCGGCTTTCATGGTAGTGGGTATCATGTTATTCCTTATGAAGTTGGTCATGCGTGGTGCAGGGCGCAGGCGCGAGCGCAGGGCTGGGGACAAGGCACGTAGTGTGGATTGTTGCGCCAGTCAAGCGCTCTGCCATGGTCTATTCGACAGAGCCTTGCGCATGCTCATATTCTGCTGCACACAGTAGGAAAATTGATTGATCTACATCAATGAGTACCGGCACGACGGTGAGGATGCCAGGTATATCCGTACGCCGGCAGCCTTCTACGGGACATAGTCAGACCGGGGCATTGATGCGTTTGTCCAGCGGTCTCTCGTTGAGCGCATCGGCGGCCCGGTCCACGAATTGCCTGACGTCGCCCACCTCGGCAAACAAGCCGGCATAGGCCGCCCGAATCAGCACCGTGCACTGCTCGAATTTCGCAAGCTGCGACAAGCCTTCCTCAGTGGGCTTAAATAGCCGTCGCCGGCCATCATTGTCATCGTTCTGATACTGTATGAGGCCCAGACGGAGCAGCTTGGGTATCTTTTGCATGACCAGCTGGTGCGAATGTCCGAGTTCGCGCGCCAGATCCGAGGCGGAGGCCGTGCCGAGCGTGGCAAGAACAGTCATCAGCGAACACGAACGAACGGGGATAACGATCCCCATCGTATCGAAGACCGTCTTGGATTGCTCAGCGATCAGGACGCTCAGCCGCTCGACAGCGCGGCCGAGAAACACGGTGTCATCGATCGCGGCCGGGTGAGGTGTTCCCTTAGTCAAGGCGCTTGTACCTCTGGATGCTGCCGTCCTTGTTCACGCGTTCCAGCGCCGTCACTTTTCCGCGCAAAGCGTTCAAGCGGTATCGAAAATCGGACACGCCTTCCACCGCGAACAGATCGGGACCGATCGGCTCAAGCGCGACCCGAAACCGGTCACGCCAGATATAGTAGAGCGTGCCATTGTCCAGGATGAGCTGGCGGCCTTCATATTTTCCGGCGGCTTTCGTCAGCATCCCCGCATCGACGCGCGGGCGCTCGATGGCTGCTGTCAAGCTCGGCAGCAGCCAGGCAAATTCGCTTCGCCTGGCGTCATCGGTCTTCGCCAGATTTTCAAGCGCCAGCTTGTGCGCCAGAGGCAGCGCGCGAATAGAGGGGCTAGGGATATCGGGTTGCACGCCGGTTCCTTCGAAATCGCCATGGTCCACGGGATCCTGGATCTGGCCGATCGGCACTTGCACGAAAAAATCGTCGTTGATCGGCTTGCGTGCAACCGGATGCGCACCGCCGGCGGTCCGCTCTCCGATCAGTGTCGCTCGCCCGAGCTTCTTCAGCGCATAGGAAAACCATTCTGCGGAGGAGAACGACGTGGAGCCGGTCAGGATATAGACCGGCTTGTCCACCATGCGCTTGCCCGGCAGGCCAGGCAGCACCCATTGCCCGCGCTGGATACGCTTGCCATCCTCATTGTAATAGTAGTCGAAGAGCAGCTGATCTTTCTCGCTGGAGAAGAAATAGCTCGCTAGAAATTGCGCCATTTCCAGATGTCCGCCATTGTTATAGCGCAAATCGATGATAAGGGCATCCGTATTGCCGACGAAGCGCATAACGGACGCCGCGGTATCATAGGCAAGTTCCGGATCGGCAAAATAGCTGAAGCGTATATAGCCGATATTTCCCGTCAGGCGAGCGACCTCATCGAAACCGAAATTGCTCTCTTCCAGCGTGCTCAATTCTTCTTTCCGTATCTTGGTCTTGAGCGCCGGGGTGGCCTTCGCCTTGAATTCCGCGATCCATTTTGCGTCGGCACCCACGAAGAAATGCAGGTCGCCGCTGACTTTGATGAGATCGTCGGTCAGCTTGCTCGCAAACTCGGCCTTCGTGGTCGCCGAGTCATAATCTCCCTTTTTCAGGCGCTCCTGAAGCACCGGCGCAATTTTTCGCGCGATGTCAGGAAACGCGTAGTTCGCGTTCAAGGTGCTATCGAGGGAGGCGATGATCGCACCCTTTTCGTCTCGTGAGATGCCCGGCGCCTCGGCAAAAGCGCCCGATGCGCACACGATGGACAAGGCCGACAGCGTTTGAAGCAGACATAAGTGATAGCGCATTCTAAGACTCCCCCTCGGTGAGCCCCGATCATACAATATATTGTGCAATATGTTGTAGAAAAAATAGCTGACCTCGATTTACATTGCACCGACGGCCTGCAGACCTGGTGCAACAACAATCTTGTTCAGTTATCTCGTGGCGATTCAGCCTATCGACTTACAACCGCTTCGGCATCTTGAAGTTGCCCGCCGCCACCGAGCGCCTTGAAAAGCGCCACCGCCGCGCGCGTGGATTCGGTTTGGGCCTGTGTCCGCATGTCAGAGGCCTGTAGCAGCTTGTCGTCGGCCTGAAGAACTTCGATCAGGCTGACAACGCCTTTCTGGTAAGCGGCAAACGAGGATTTTCTCGCCAGCCTGAGCGAGTCGACGCCGTGTGCCAGTATTCCAGCCTGATCTTCGCGCTTCACTAAGTTTGACATCGCGTTTTCGACGTCTTCGGTGGCACGCAAGGCGGCAAGCCGGTAAGCCGCCAAGGCCTCGGCTTCCTGGCCCTTGGCCTGAGCAATCTGTGCATTGATGCGACCGAAGTCGAACAGCCGCCAGCGCAATCCCAGCACTGCGGCGCTCTGGCTGGCGCCACCAGTGAAAAGATGGCCACTGGAAAGCGAGGTCGCGCTACCAATCAGTCCACTCAAGGACAGCTTCGGATAATATTCGGAGACCGCGATGCCGATACGTGCGTTCGACGCAGCAAGGCGGCGTTCCGCCACGATCAGATCAGGACGGCGGCGGAGCAAATCGCCGGGGGATCCTGCTGGCGCAATCTGCGGAGCCGCCGGAAGAGGGCGCACCGTTGCCAGTTCTTCTCTGTGCGTGCCAGGCGGCGTGCCCAACATCACATCCATTGCATTCATGGCGGCCTCCAAACCTGCTTCGAGCGCCGGCACCGCAGCCTTCACTTGAGCCAGCGCGCCCTCGGCCTGTCGCACTTGAAGTTCTGCCGCCAGGCCCTTCCCATACAGCAGATTAATCGTCGCCAACAGTTCTTGTTGCGTCCTGACCTGGCTGCGTGCGATATCCAGACGGGTTTGCAGTCCGCGCATGCTGATGTAAATATCGGCAGTCTGCGCCGCTACCGTCAAGCGGGTTGCTGCCACTCCGGCTGTCGAAGCCTGATATTCGGCAAGTGCGGCTTCCCGTTCGCGACGCAAGCCACCAAATATGTCGAGCTCCCATCCGACGCCGAGGCTGGCCTCGTAAGCGTTGCCGTAACGATCAAAATTCGGCTGTGCGTTGAGAACCTGCCCTAGCGGGGTTTCTACCGATGAGTAGGCGCGTGCCGCCTGAGCATTGACGGCGCCAGAGGGAAGGAGTGCGGCATTAGCTGCCCCGAGTCCTGCCCGCGCCTGGGTCGCGCGCGCAGATGCTTGCGCCAGATCCAGATTTTGCGCCAATGCAAGCGTGACCAGGTGGTTGAGCTGGGGATCACCGAAACCCTCCCACCACGTGGAGAAATCGGCGCCGGCATTGGCATTCCTTTGCTCAACTGCCGCTTGGCCCAGGTATCGTTCTGGCAGATGCGTTTCTGGCCGATTGTAATCAGGTCCGACAGTACAAGCTGTAGAAACACCGGCGACGGCGCACATAATGAGGGTACGTTTGAATAACATGTGACCTTCCACGTCAGAGAAAGAGAAAGTATTTTTAGTGACTATATCACGATATAGTCACTATTTGTGCAAATCTACAACTAGGGGTAAGCTATCGGCCATGATTAAAGCAACCACCATTCCGGGTTCTGCCCGAGGCCCCGTCGACCATGAAGTGCGGGACCAGATCATTTCCGCCGCGACTGCGCACTTTCGCCTCTACGGCTACGAAAAAACGACGGTGTCAGATCTTGCCAAGTCCATCGGTTTTTCCAAGGCATACATCTACAAGTTCTTCGAATCCAAACAGGCCATCGGAGAGCTGATCTGCGCAAATTGCCTGAGCGAAATTGAAACCGACGTCAGGGCGGCCGTTGACAGCGTTGAACGTGCACCCGAGAAGCTGCGGCGGATGTTCAAAGCGATCGTTGAGTCCAGCCAACGGCTGTTCTTCGATGATCGCAAGCTATACGATATTGCTGCCTCGGCCGCTATTGAGCGCTGGCAATCGGTGCGGGCTTACGAGGTTCGCATCCAGCACATGCTGCAGGAAGTGATACGCCAAGGACGCGAAGCGGAGGATTTTGAACGGAAGACCCCGCTCGACGAGGCGGTGAATGCGATTTACCTGGTCATGCGACCTTATCTCAATCCCTTGCTTTTGCAGTACAGCTTGGACCATGCCGAAGATGCACCTGTTCAATTATCCAGCCTGGTACTGCGAAGCTTGTCAAGATAGTCAGACTTTAATAGGTGACCATTGACTTAATTGGTCACTGGTATCAAAATGAAATCCTGTTTAGTTTTTTACGGGATTTCTATGCTGCGCCGTCGACTCGCTTTCTCTGTTGTCATTTCTGTATTGCCATTGGCCTTGATCGCCTGTGGCGAAAAGAAGCAATCTGATCCACGTAACGAAGCCCCGCTCGTGCGGGTGGCAACCGTCCGCGATGCGACGGCTGCGTCCCGTGCATTCACCGGTGTCATTGCTGCCCGAGTGCAAAGTGATCTGAGTTTCCGGGTCGCCGGCAAGGTGCTGGAGCGCCTCGTGGATACCGGACAGTCCGTAAAGCGTGGACAGGTGCTGATGCGCATCGACCCCGTGGACCTGCGGCTTGCCGCACACGCCCAGCAGGAGGCGGTGGCTGCTGCACGCGCCAGGGCACAGCAAACGGCGCAGGACGAGGCGCGCTATCGCGATTTGCGCGGAACTGGCGCGATCTCGGCTTCCAGTTATGACCAGGTCGCGGCGGCCGCAGCGGCGGCCCAGGCTCAACTCAATGCTGCCGAAGCGCAGGCCGAAGTGGCCCGTAACGCCAGCCGTTACACCGAACTGCTGGCGGACGCCGACGGTCTTGTCATGGAAACATTGGCCGAATCCGGCCAAGTCGTGGCCGCTGGGCAGGCTGTGGTGCGCGTGGCCCATACGGGGCGCCGCGAAGCGCTCATCCAGTTGCCGGAAACCTTGCGTCCTGCGGTCGGCTCGGCAGCGCTAGCCACGTTGTTTGGCAAGGAGGGCGCTGCCGTTCCGGCGAAATTGAGGCAGTTATCGGATGCCGCGGACCGGCAAACCCGTACTTTCGAGGCACGCTATGTGCTGGACGGCGAGCTTGACAATACGCCCTTGGGCGCCACCGTCACCATACAAATATTGGACGCGCAGTCCGCCAGACAAGGCGGCATGTCCGTGCCAATCAGCGCACTGTACGATGCGGGGAAAGGGCCGGGAGTCTGGCTTGTCCAGGGGCAGCCCGCAAAGGTGAGCTGGCGGCCGGTAACGGTCCGCAGCCTGGGTGACAACGAGGCGGGGATTGCAGCACAGCTCAAGCAAGGGGACAGGATTGTTGCGCTTGGCACGCACCTGCTGCACGAAGGCGAGCAGGTACGTGTAGCCGATCAGTCGGCCACGACGGCAGGAGCGCGCCCATGAGCACCGGCCGTTTCAATCTGTCGGCGCTTGCCGTGCGCGAGCGCTCCGTCACCCTGTTCCTGATTTGCCTGATCTCATTGGCCGGAATTGTTTCCTTTTTCAAGTTGGGCCGAGCGGAAGATCCTGCCTTCACCGTCAAAGTCATGACGATTGTTAGCGCCTGGCCAGGCGCTACGGCACAAGAGATGCAAGATCAGGTCGCTGAAAAAATCGAGAAGCGCTTGCAGGAGTTGCGCTGGTACGACCGTAGCGAGACTTACACCAGGCCAGGCCTGGCCTTCACGACACTGACGCTGCTGGACAGCACACCGCCGGCGGAAGTGCAGGAGCAGTTCTATCAGGCGCGCAAGAAAGTCGGTGATGAGGCGGGCAACCTGCCGCCAGGCGTGATCGGACCGATGGTCAACGACGAATACGCGGACGTCACTTTTGCCTTGTTCGCGCTGAAGGCCAAGGGCGAAGCGCAACGCTTGCTGGTACGCGACGCGGAGACGTTGCGGCAACGTCTGTTGCACGTCCAGGGCGTCAAAAAGGTCAACATCGTCGGTGAGCAGTCCGAGCGTATCTATGTCGAGTTTTCGCATGCACGCCTGGCAACGTTGGGTGTCAGTCCGCAGGAAGTCTTTGCGGCGCTGAATAGTCAGAATGTCCTCACGCCGGCCGGCTCCGTGGAAACCAAGGGGCCGCAAGTGTTCATACGCCTGGACGGTGCTCTCGATGAATTGCAGAAAATCCGCGACATGCCCGTCGTGGCGCAGGGGCGCACCCTGAAACTGTCGGATATCGCCACGATCAAGCGCGGTTACGAAGACCCTGCAACATTCATGATACGCAACGGTGGAGAACCCGCTTTGCTGCTTGGCATCGTCATGCGCGATGGTTGGAATGGACTCGACCTTGGCAAGGCGCTGGAGAGTGAAGTCGGCGCGATCAATGCAGAGTTGCCGCTGGGAATGGGCTTGAGCAAGGTCACCGACCAGGCCGTCAACATCGGCTCATCGGTCGATGAGTTCATGATGAAGTTCTTTGCCGCGTTGCTGGTGGTCATGGTGGTGTGCTTCGTCAGCATGGGCTGGCGAGTGGGCATCGTGGTTGCTGCGGCCGTGCCGCTGACTTTGGCTGTCGTTTTCATCGTGATGGCCGCTACCGGCAAGAATTTCGACCGCATTACGCTGGGTTCCTTGATCCTGGGGCTGGGCCTGCTGGTTGACGATGCCATTATTGCCATTGAAATGATGGTGGTGAAGATGGAGGAGGGCTACAGTCGCATCGCAGCCTCGGCCTATGCGTGGAGCCATACTGCTGCGCCGATGCTTTCGGGCACGCTGGTCACGGCGGTCGGCTTCATGCCGAATGGTTTTGCGCGTTCGACTGCGGGCGAATACACCAGCAATATGTTCTGGATCGTGGGTATTGCCCTGATTGCATCGTGGGTCGTCGCGGTGGTATTTACGCCCTACCTTGGCGTCAAACTGCTGCCCGAGCTGAAACGGGTCGAAGGTGGCCACGACGCGCTCTACGACACTCCGCGTTATAACCGCTTCCGTCAGTTGCTCAAGCGCGTCATCACGCGCAAATGGCTGGTGGCAGCGACAGTGGTGGGCCTGTTCACCATGGCCGTACTGGGTATGGCGGTAGTCAAGAAGCAGTTCTTCCCCATCTCGGACCGCCCCGAAGTCCTGGTCGAGGTGCAGATGCCTTATGGCACGTCGATCGTACAGACCAGCGCCGCCGCGGCGAAGGTCGAAGCATGGCTGGCCAAACAGGCGGAAGCAAAGATCGTCACTGCCTATATCGGCCAGGGCGCGCCGCGCTTCTATCTGGCCATGGGGCCCGAGATGCCTGATCCGTCGTTTGCAAAGATCGTCGTCCGTACCGATAGTCAGGACGAGCGTGACGCCTTGAAGCAGCGGCTGCGCGTGGTGATTGCCGCAGGTCTCGCGCCGGAAGCGCGGGTGCGTGTCACTCAGTTGGTATTTGGTCCCTATTCACCGTTCCCGGTCGCCTACCGGATATCAGGCCCGGATCCTGACAAGTTACGCAACATTGCGGCGGATGTGCAGCGCGCCATGGAAGTCAGTCCGATGATGCGCACGGTCAATAATGACTGGGGGACGCGGACGCCTGCACTGCACTTCACCTTGCAGCAGGATCGCCTGCAAGCCCTTGGCTTGACCTCCAGTGCTGTGGCACAGCAACTGCAATTCCTGCTGAGCGGCGTGCCATTGACTTCTGTGCGTGAAGATATCCGCACGGTGCAAGTAGTGGCCCGATCCTCCGGCGACAACCGTTTTGACCCGGCCAAACTCGTGGACTTTACGCTGACAGGCGCGAGCGGGCAACGTATTCCGCTATCGCAAGTAGGCAAGGTCGACGTGCGCGCTGAGGAACCGATCATCCGCCGACGTGACCGGATGCCGACCATCACCGTGCGCGGTGACATTGCCGATGGTTTGCAGCCCCCGGACGTGTCCGCTGCTATTACAAAACAGCTTCAGCCGATCATCGACAAGCTGCCGGGCGGCTACCGGATCGAACAAGCCGGCTCCATCGAGGAATCGGGCAAGGCGACGACCGCCATGCTGCCGCTTTTCCCTATCATGCTGGCGATCACGCTGCTTATCCTCATTTTCCAGGTGCGTTCGATTTCGGCGATGGTCATGGTGTTTCTGACCAGCCCCTTGGGGCTGATCGGCGTGGTGCCGACACTCATCGTGTTCCAGCAACCGTTCGGTATCAATGCACTGGTCGGGCTCATTGCACTGTCTGGCATTCTGATGCGCAACACGCTGATCCTGATCGGCCAGATCCACCATAACGAGCAGGCTGGATTGGATCCCTTCCGCGCGGTGGTCGAGGCAACCGTGCAGCGTTCCCGTCCCGTAATCCTGACCGCACTGGCAGCCATCCTGGCCTTTATCCCGCTGACCCATTCCGTTTTCTGGGGGACGCTCGCTTACACGCTCATCGGCGGCACTTTTGCGGGCACGGTACTCACACTGGTGTTTCTGCCAGCCATGTACGCCATTTGGTTCAAGATTGTCCCGACAAGCAAGGTCCAAGCGAACTGATCTGCCGTTCTTCACCATTTGTCTCAAAAGGATTTGCCATGTCGAAGTCTATTGTTGTCGTTGTTACCGGGGTGTCGTCGGGCATCGGGCGTGCTGCTGCGGAACAGTTCGCCAAGCGCGGCTGCAGGGTGTTTGGCACCGTGCGCAGCGTCGTCGATGCAGCGCCCCTGGCCGGCGTTGAGTTGCTTCAGATGGACGTGCGCGACAGCGCATCCGTTCAGGCTGGAATTGCACTAGTCATCGCTCAGACCGGCCGTGTGGATGTGCTGGTTAACAATGCGGGAATGAATATGTTTGGCGCGATTGAGGAAACCTCAGCCAGCGAAGCCGCAGCACTCTTGGACACCAACGTACTTGGTATATTGCGTACAGTCAAGCGGTGCTGCCGCACATGCGTCAGCAGGGTCACGGCAGGATCGTCAACGTCAGCTCGGTACTGGGCTTTCTCCCTGCGCCGTACATGGGACTGTATTCTGCCTCCAAGCATGCGGTGGAGGGGTTGTCAGAAACGCTGGATCATGAGGTGCGCCAGTTTGGCATTCGCGTCACATTGGTCGCTCCGCACTACACCAGGACCAATCTGGAGGTCAACTCGCCGCGGGTCAAAATGGTCATCAACGGCTATGATCACGAATGCAACGCTGTTGCGAACACCGTGGCTGCAAGTATTGAGAGCGCGCCAGGACCGGCCCTGGTGGCCAGCACCATCGTCGAGGCGGCGCTGGGCGCCTGGCGCATGCGCCGCATGCCATCCGGAGAGGCAGCACTTTTGAGTAAACTACGCCGTTTCATGCCCGCCGGCCCAGTCGATTCCAGCCTGAGAAAAAAGCTGGGTCTTGAATGAAATGGGAGGCTGTGGAAATGAAGCCCACTCCACGCATGTGGAGCGGGCGCATCGCGGATAATTTACTCGTGTGGCTGCGAGAAATCCTGCCGAGGGTGTCGTCGGCAATCAGCCGTTAAGCGTGCGGCCGCCGTCAACGATGATTTCGGAGCCGACAGTCCATCGGGACTCGTCGGAAGCGAGGTACAGCACCGCCTTGGCCACTTCCTCTGGCGTGCCGAAGCGGCCAAACGGAATGGTTGCGGTAATGTCCTTGTTGACCTGGTCGCGGTAGGCGGGGGAATGCCGAGCTTGTCGTACAGCGGCGTTTCAACCGGGCCAGGACTGACGGCGTTGACGCGAATGCCGCGTCCGAGCATTTCGCTCGAAAGCGTCTTCGCCATGTTCAGAAATGCGGCCTTGGTTGCGGCATATACCGACGAATTCGTCGCGCCGACGTGCGCGCTGACCGATGTATTGAGCACCACCGATGCGGGGTTCGCGAAGACAGGCAGCAGCGCCTGGATCAGGAAGTAGGGGCCCTTGATGTTGATGTCGAACGACCGATCAAACATCTCTTCCGTCCACTGTTCGATCGGTGCCCAAACAGATACGCCGGCGTTGAGAAAGGCGATATCGAGCTGACCATAGTGAGCCTGAACGGCTTGCGCCAGCTCCTTCTGGGCGGCCACGTTGGCTGAGTCGGCGCGCAGCACCAGGACCTCGGCGCCAAGCTCTGCCTTGGCCTTCGCAATGGAATCCGGATTGACGCCGGTGACGATGACGCGTGCGCCTTCGGCGAGGAACTGCTTGGCTGTTTCGAGGCCGATGCCGCTGGTGCCGCCGGTGATGAGTGTACGTTTGCCTTGTAAGCGGGACATAAAAGTTTTCCTGTCGATGATTCATGGTCAGCCAAGGTTGGCTGACTTACCGTGAGGAGAACTATGCGCTCATGCTTGAAATTCGATAAGATCGTATCTTTGCATATGTTTCATGCTTCTATTGCATGAATGAAGGGATAAATTGGACCGATTTCTTGTGATGACATGCTTCGCGCGTGCGGTGGAGACTGGCAGCTTTTCCGCAGCCGGCCGCGACTTGGGCCTGGGGCAGCCGAACGTCAGCCGCTATGTGGCGGCACTGGAAGAGCATCTACAAACGCGACTGCTGCACAGGTCAACGCGCAAGCTTGCCCTCACGCCAGAGGGGGAACGCTACTATGCGGAAGTGCGGCGCATCCTTGACGCCGTGGATGAGTCGGAATCGTCCTTCAGGGAGAACGTCGATCCATCCGGATTGCTGCGCGTCGCCTGCCCAACTGCACTGGCCCATGCATTCGTGTTGCCGCATGTCCCTGCATTCCTGGAATGCTATCCAGGGTTGTCGCTGGATCTCCAGATCAATGATCGCTACGTGAGCCTGGTCGATGAGGGCGCTGAACTGGCGATTCGGATCGGCCATTTGGACGACAGCGCACTGCGCGCGCGACGTATCGGTTTGTTCGAGCGCGTATTCGTGGCCAGCAAGGGCTATCTCGCCAAACGCGGCGTCCCCGTCACGCCCGATGATCTGCGCGGACACGATTGCGTGATCTACACCTTGCTGTCTTCAGGTGCCACATGGCGCTTCCGGGATACCGAAGTTCCGGTATCGGGCAGGCTCCGGGTCAACTCGCCCGAGGCCGTACGCGAATCGGTCAATGCGGGACTAGGGATCGGGCATGGACCGGAATGGCTTTTCGAGGAAGGGCTGAAGAACGGTAATTTGCAGTTGCTGCTGACGCAACACACCGCCCCTCCGGTCCCGGTGCAAATCATCTATGTTGCAAACAGGCTGCTACCGACGCGCGCCGTCGTCTTCATGGATTTCATCGCCGAAGCGTTTTCAAAGGTGCCTGCACTCAACGCACGCCATGAGCTGCCTCCAGTGCGATAAGGCTCTTGTGAGGAAGTGATTGAAGGCGGAGGCGAGGGCGGCCAGTCCTGCGATGGCATCATCCCGATGGGCAAGAAGACGTGATCGCTGACGGTTGGCCTGCTTGCGCTGCGGCGGCGTCGACGACACCAGTTCCAATCGCATTGTGGTTGGTATTCGGTTTTTTTTTGTCGTAGGGTCGGGACGGCGGTCAATGCTTACTGAATGTGTTACCGTTGAAAAGTGGGAATCGCAGGATTGCCTGCTGGCCTTTGAGTTATCTCCTTTGTCGTACCGCTTGCTTTCAAACGAACATACTAGAGCGACGCTATGCCGGACATCAACCTAATACATTTTGACCAACTCGGACTGATCGACGTTCTGATGCTGTCGACCGATGCGAGACTGGATGAACTTACATTTGGCGTGATAGGATTTGACGGCGAAGGCGTGGTGCGCCGTTATAACACATTCGAATCAGCAATCTCTGGTTTGTCTCCCAAGAACGTGCTGGGCTGCCCCTTATTCACGGACGTTACGCCGTGCATGAACAATTTCATGGTCGCCCAACGCTTTGAAGATGCGCGTGAGCTTGGCACTGACCTTGATGACACCATTGATTATGTCCTTACCTTGCGCATGCGTCCGATCCGAGTGTCATTGCGTCTTCTGTCGACAGTTGCCGGACCGATGCGCTTCATACTCGTCAAGCGCGTGCCATGAATGCACTTTTTCCGTCGCCGGATTTGGTTGCGGAGCATGAAGCATTGTTACAATTTCTCTATCTGGCGCCGGTTGGCCTGATCCAGACGACCTTAACTGGCGACGTGCAATTTATCAATCCCTTGTCGGCGCAACTGTTAATGCCGCTGTCGAAGGACGGCGGCCTATCCAATTTATTCGACGTGCTGGAATCCGTAGCGCCAGAGTTGCGCCTGATGGTGTCCGAATTTCCACAAGCGAGAGGGACGGTTTGTGAATGGTTCAGGGCGCAGTTAACATCCGGAATTCGGGGAAAACTAGATGCCCGCGTACTGGGCATCAGCCTGATCAAACTTGACGACCAGCGCCTGATGGCCGTGCTTAGCGACCTGACTCGACAAGTGGCGCAGGAGCAGCAACTCAAGTACAGTGCCGCGTGGTTGAATGCAATTACCATGGGAATTACTGATTATGCGTTGATACCGCTCGATGAAAATGGTTTTATCGAAGAATGGAATCCAGGAATTGCCCGCATCACCCGGTTCTGCGCCGAAGAGATAACCGGACAGCCTTTTTCAATCTTTTATCCGGTCGATAGTATATCGACGGACAGAATGTCCGATCTGCTCAGCGAAGCCGAGGAGGGTGGCTGGAGCCTTACTGAAGGATGGCGGATCAAGGCCGATGGCGACCGCTTCTGGTGTAGCAGCATGATCGTCCCGATTGAGGAAATTGAAGATTTCAAAACCGGCACCGCACTGTTCAATCATAAGGCACGGGGCTTCGCCCTGATTTTGCGCGACATCAGCGATCAGAAAAAAATGTTGGCGAACATGTCCGTACCATGTTCAACGATTACCTGACAGGCTTGTCGAACCGGCGCGCACTATTCGAGGCCGCCGAAGTCGAGCTGAAACGCTGGCATCGCCACCCGCGTCCGCTCTCGCTGATCATCATCGACGCAGATTACTTCAAGAGAGTCAACGATACATTCGGACATGCGGCGGGCGACCAGGTCCTGCGCCAGATTGCAAGTGAACTCCAGGGATCGGCACGCGACATCGATACCGTGGCGCGGATCGGCGGTGAAGAGTTCGCCGCCCTGTTGCCGTCAACCGATCTCGCGGGAGCGGTGGCGATGGCGGAACGTCTGCGCAAGAGGGTGGAGGCGGCATGTACAAACGTCGATGGAACCGACATCAGATATACCGTGAGTATTGGCGTGAGTACGATGGATGACACGGTCACAAGTTTCGATGATTTGCTCGAGCGCGCCGATAAAGCGCTGTTCGATGCCAAACATGGCGGGCGCAATCGCGTTGCGAGTGCTGCCAAACGGGAGTGAACTATCTTGCTTACGGACCGGAGCGGCATGAAGCCAAGTAGCGACCGCAACGTCACGGCGTGGTGGGAAGACCAACAGTTTATGCGTCGTTTCGCATGTGATTTCATCGCCGCCGAACTGGCCCATCTTCGCCCCGGCAGCATGCCAGCGGCAAGCCGCCATTGGACCGCCGATACCGACATCGGATTGGACCTTGGCGCAGATTCGCTCGAATTACTGTCTTTGGCTACCGCGTTTTCTGAAGCGCTGCATTTGCATCAGTCTGGCGTCGCGGACGACTTGCTCGAGCGCCGGCGCGTGGACGATTGGGTCTACATCGCGCAGCAAGGTTTGCATCGATTTTCAGATGCAATGACTTTTCGTACATCCGGTAGCAGCGGCCCTGCCAAGCCATGCACGCATCGTAGCGACGCGCTCTGGCAGGAAACCCGCCAATTGGCACAGCTGGTCGGGGCGCGGCAGCGGATTTTGTGCGCCGTACCAAGTCACCATATTTACGGTTTTCTATTTTCCGTGCTGTTGCCGCGCGCATTAGAGCCGCATCCCGTTCCAGTCATTGACTTGAGGGGCAGCGCCCCAGGATTGCTGGCGCATGAGCTGCGCGCGAGCGACTTGATCGTCGCTCATCCCGATTTCTGGCGTGCAGCCTTGCGGCTGGCACCGGCGATCGGACCCGACGTCATTGGTGTGACGTCAACGGCACCGTGTCCGGATGAACTGGCCAATGCCTGGGCATCGACTGGCTTGGCAGCACTGCTACAAGTCTATGGCAGCTCGGAAACGGCCGGCGTAGGGTGGCGCCAAAGCGCGGGACAGCCGTTCCAGTGTTTTCCGTATTGGCAGCGCGATTCACTCGACAATACAATGCTAGTGCGTTCACTCGGCGACGGGACGCAGCAGCGTTCCAGCGCACCAGACCACCTCGATTGGATTGATGGCAACAGCTTCCTGCCTGTGGGACGAATCGACGAAGCGGTACAGGTGGGCGGTGTCAATGTATTTCCGCTTAGCATCGCTGCATGCCTGAAGCGCCATCCTGATGTGCTCGATGCCGCCGTGCGCTTGATGCGCAGCGACGAAGGAAACCGGTTAAAGGCATTTATCGTGCCCCGCGCGGACGTGACGGCTGAACAGCTGCGGCTAAGACTCGATGGCTGGATCCAGAACAAGCTCGCCAGTGCGCAGCGTCCGAAATCGTTTTCGTTTGGTGCGCAATTGCCAAGAGACGCAAACGGGAAGTTATCGGACTGGATTATTCTCAGTCTTTCCGAAGCGCGCACAAGTTTTGGTGAGTAGTAGCAGAGTTCAGGTAATCAGGGAGGGGGCACTGGGATGATGTTTATCGCCAGAGATTGCTGCGTACACTGCCTAATTGACGATCCAGCTGAGTGATGCACGCCCAAATGCGCGCTGGCGGGACGGCTTCCAGATGTGCGGTTTCCTCGACCGCCATCACCACCACCTGCAGGGGAGTTTCGTCCAGGAAGTGCATTAACTGCGATTGATGGTTGGTCGGCACTTGTCCGGTAGCCAAGGCTTGTTGCAGTTGGTCTATGGGAAGCTCGCTCCTGTAACTGACGCTTGCGTTTTTTTGCTGCCATCCACAAACCGCGTTTTTTCTCCCTGGCCTTGATCGTCGGTGGGGCAAAACTGAGTCCAAGCACCCCCAGCAGATTCACCACGCGTCCAAAACTCAAGTCGGCAATAGTTCCAGCCTCCAGTTGCTGTACCGTCTGGCGCGATAGACCAGCCAGCCGCGCCAGGCGTAGTTGCGTCAACCCAAGCGCCAGGCGACGGATGCGGACTGCTTTGCCGACTTCGTAGAGGTTCATGATCTGCCGTTCTATGAATGTACAAAATATTTTACATCCATTTGCAGCTTCAGTGCTGCCAACCGGTGGCGCCGAATAGCAGCAACGGATCAGTGGGCCAATGCAGGAAGTAGCCTGGAATCAACGCGCGACAGCAAGTTGATCTTTTTCTGCCTAAACCCCCAAAGTACATAGAATGCTGTCGTCGGAGTAACTAGAACTCCTCCCTCCAGAATTTTACATAATATAAATACAACGTCTTTTATGGCTAAAAAATAAACTGTTGTTACCGGGGGAGTGCAAGACTCCGGCCCGATTTAGCGTGTAGCAACAGTACGTGAAAACCCTCAAAAATCTCCTGCCAGATAGTTTGCTCTGCTGGCGTCTTCGCACGTTCGCGGTGCATATCAAGGATCACCAGGCCAGGGTGCATGCCCAGCAGTTCGGCCACCTTGGTAGCGATTTCATCATCCATTTGACCATCGCGTGAGCGGTATCCGCTGATCGTGGATGGGCGGATTTTCAGCGCCTTGGCGACAGCGTAATCGCTATCAATGCCAAGCTTCCTCTTGACGGCGTCAAGATATTCAAAGGTATTCATGCTGGCTCTCCTCAGGGCTAGGTGCGCTTGTCGAAGCACACAAGACGAACCATATGTCAAAGCCGTGAACTGTGCAAGTTTCAATGCTTTGATATATCGAGGCATTGACATATGACGATGCCTCGATATACATTGCGTCTGTCGGGCGGATTCTTCCGTCCCTCCTCAGGCAACTAGCGGCCCCGCCGCCCGCCCGGCACTTTCGCCCGAGGAGAAAAATCAGCCTGAGGAGGCAAAATGTCAGTTACACAAAATTACACAATAAACATGTCGAAAGACGCCTGGATGGCCACCATCAGCGCGGTAATGACCGTCATGCGCGATTTGCGCAGGACCATCGGCGGACCACCCCCGATTCCATTTGAATTCATGGACTATCTGCAAAAAGAAATGGCCGTCAACAATGAGGCGCTCGGCGCCTTGTCTGCCGTCAACATCCTGACCAGAGAAGACACCCGCGGCGCGCTTGAGGGCGCAATGCTGATTACGGTGTTAGACGAGTTGCACACTATGCGCAGACTCATAGTGGACGGCGCTTTCGGGGATATGAAGGGACTGGGGCGCCTGGATCGCCTGGACGCCGCCTTGCTCTTTCTGGAAAGCCCGAAATGAGAACGGCGAATGACACGCAAACGCTTGAATTGCCCGGCATCAAACCGCCAGCGGTGACGAAAAAGCGGGGGCGTCCGGCTCTCCATGCCGACCCTGCCGCCCGCCAGCGCGCCTACATGGCGCGTAATGGCATTGTGCCCATGACTGTCCAGTTACCGGAAACGCTTCACGCTGAGTTCATGACCTGGCTCACGTCGAAGGGCAAAAAACAAAGCACCGTCATCGCGCACCTGATCCGCACGCAATTGCTGAGGAAACGATAATGCCAGCCGCCGCCACGTCGTCAAAAAACAGCCGGAAAGAGGCGCGCATCACTATCTGGCTGCTGCTGCCGCATCCGGTGCGCCGCCTGGTGCTGGCCTTCGCTGATATGCCAGACGCCCGCGCCAATGACGAATTGACGGCCTTCACTCGCATCGAGCGCGCCCGCATCACTGCCGCGTTGCGCTCGATGATGACGCACCTGTCCGTGGCTGAGTCGTGCATGAACGATAGCGACGTGACGACGAGCACCACGACGGTGCTGCACTGATGCCGACCATTCAGCAAGAAAACGGTATCCGTAGCGTCAAGGGCTTGCCCCTGCGCTGGGGTATCCCTGCCTACCGGGAACTGAATGCGGCGCAAGCTGGCGCCGTGGGCGCCATGCCTGAGAGCTACAAGCGCCTGTCGGCCATGCTGGACGAGGTGACGGCCTGCCCGCTGCCGCTGGACAGCACGGAAGCCCAGTTGTGCATGCTGGCTGAGCGGTGCGCGTCCGAGTGCATGAATGTCGCCCTGGAAGTGCACGAGGCCGCCGCCATGCGCCAGTCCGTGGAACTGATCGTCCGCATGTACGACATGGAGCCGGCGAAGATCAAGGATGACCGCCAGGCCGTGCTGCGCTACATGGATGCCGTCTGGTGGCGCCGTAACCTGCGCACGGTGCATGGCCGCGCTAGGGAACATGCCGCAATGCGCCTGGGCTTCGTGTCGGGCCGCAAGGGCAAGTACGTCAGCGACGAGACAGCGAAAAGCAGGGTAGGGCAGCGCCGCCGCAATAAAAAGGTGCTGGAAAACACCACACTGGAAAACGTCGAAACGGGCCAGAAATTCGCCCTGGACGAGCTGGCCAGCAAGAGCACGTCGAACCCGGTGCTACGCCGGGGCGAACTGATGCTGCGCATGGACGGCGTGGACGAAATAGCCATTGAGATGGGGCACGTCGGCCTGTTCGTCACGCTGACGGCGCCATCTGCCTACCATGCCGTGCTGGAAAAGACCGATACGCCGAACCCCCGATATAACGGCGCCACGCCACGCGAGACGCAGCAATACCTGCGTGACGTGTGGGCGTTGACGCGGACGAAGAACGGGCACGACGGCCTATCCCCGTATGGCTTTCGTGTCGCTGAGCCGCATCACGACGGCTGCACGCACTGGCACATGGTCGTGTTCATGCCGAAGGAAGACATAGAGCCGTTCAAGAAAAATCTGTGCCACTACGCGCTACTGGAAGACGGAAACGAGCCAGGCGCGCAAGAGCGCCGCGTCACCTTCACAGAAATGGATCCGAATGAAGGCAGCGCCGCCGCCTACATGATGAAGTACATCGGCAAGAACATCGGCGACGGCGAAATCAAGGAAGACAAGAATGGGCGCGACATTATCACCAAGGAAATGCGCGTTGATGCCTGGGCGGGCGTGTGGGGTATCCGCCAATTCCAGGCGTTCGGCCAGCCACCAGTTACCGGATACCGCGAGTTCCGCCGCGTAGACGAGGCCGTCATCGTTGACGCGCCTGAACACGTCCGTGCGGCCTGGCTGTCCTGCAACCGCGTCGATTTGGTGGACGAGGAAACGGGCGAGATAGCCGGACAGCAGAAATGTAGCTGGGCGGCCTATATCCGGGCGCAAGGCGGCGTCAACGTGGGCAGGCATTACCGTATAGCCGTCACTACCGAATTGCGCATCGTGGCGGGCCGCTACGGCATGCAGGACAGGGATTGCCCGACAGGGATGCACTGCAAGAGCATGCCAGCCGTGAATTACGCATCGACCCGCTACACCTGGCGCCGCTCGGGGGTGGCTTTTGACGTGGCCGTGTGCCGTCCTTGGAGTCCTGTCAATAACTGTACGCCCGCCAGGGACGTGAAGTGGGAACAGGACGCGCCGGGGCCGCTTCCGGTAGAGCCACCAGACGATTCCGCATGGTGGGGCAATGCGGACTTTGACGTATTTGACCACCCAGATTATCAGGAATTCATGACTAGCCCGGAGGAGAGGGCGGCAGGCATTGAGTCTCAGGCGCGGGCGCTGAGCGCTTGCGGCAGGCATGAGGCCGCATACCCGCGCTTTTATAAGAAACAGGAAAAAAAAGGATCAATGGTGACGAATATCGAGGACGGCGAGTGGGAAAAAGATCAAAAAATCGAGCGCGAGGCCGTCGCGCTGTACAGGCAGTACGGGTTTTTCTTGCCAGGCCCGGCGAAAGAGTTTTTTCGCAAACTGGCAATTCATCTTAATTGGCAAGAACTTATGAAAGTGACGAAATGATGCAATTCACTCAATATCAATCGGTGCAGGTCGTTGATGAAACGCTCGAGCGCCACGGCCAAGTCGGCAGCTATATCGGCATGGACGGCACGGACTACAACCTGAAATTCGATGACGGCGTTATCGAGTCCTTCGAAATCAATTCCATCAAAGGCCTGTTCTAACCATGGCGACCGCTAAACAAAACCTCGGCAAGATGCCTTGCCCCCACTGTGGCGACCCGGTTGCGGTCTTTAAATCCAGCACCGGGAAGCTCAGTTACAAATGCCAGGACGCCGACTGTGAAGCGTCCTGTTTTGCCGAAGCGCACAGCGGTGTGGCCCGCAAGTGGCTGGCACTGCTGCCACAGCGGGCGCCTGAGGCCGCGCCAGCGCCTGTCCCTGCGCCTGAGGTCATCGCGCCACAGAAAACGCCGCCTAAGGCCGGTGGTTTCACACTGGGAGGCCTGTAATGAGCGCGCTTGAGGCAATGGCCGCTGGCGCGGAAGCGCTGGACGACGAGGCGGCAGCGCAGGCGCCCGAAGCGGTGCTGGCCGCGCAGCAGGATGCGCTGATGGTCGACCAGGTCAGCCAGACGGAAGCGCAGCTTGGAATGATTATGGAACTGGCGCTGCCGGTGCTGGGCAATTTCTTCCCGTCCCTGCTGGACGTATACACGCCGCCCGCCCGCCAGGCGGTGGCCGGTTCGCTGGCGCCCGTGCTGGAAAAGTACGGTATCAACCTGGCTGAGTGGGGCACGGCGTACAAGGCAGAAATCGGCGCCCTGATGGTGTGCGGCCCGATTGCCTACGCCACGGTGAAGGCGATCAAGTCCGACATCGCGGCGCGCGCGCCTAAGGACGATGGCCTAAGGCAGCAGGAACAGCCCCACGCGCTGCCCGTTGAAACGGTGGCCTAAGGCGATGAAGACAGACCAATCGAATGACGCAAGCGTCATCGCCGTGATCGGCGCCACCGGGTCGGGGAAGGGCGTGTACATCAAGAATTATGCCCTGCGCGACCCGGTGGATAAGCGCCTGGTCGTGTGGGACTACATGCGCGAGTATGCGCCTCTGGTGGGCACGTCAAGCGACCGCCTGTCGGACACGATACGCGGCATGGGCGCAAAGGCGTTCCGCCTGGCATTCACGCCGTCCTATGAAGACAAGTTGCGGGCAAAGCAGTTTGACGCCTTCTGCCGTGCTGCCGTTGAGGCTGGCAACCTTAGGCTGCTGGTAGAAGAACTGGCGTTCGTGACCAAGGCCACGCACGCGCCGGCAGGCTGGAAGATGGCGACCAGCATCGGGCGTCACAAGGGCCTGAGGCTGATCGGCGCCAGCCAGCGGCCCGCCCAGGTGGACAAAGCTTTCTGGTCGAACTGCACGGAAATCCATTGCGGCTTCCTGAACTACGAAGACGACCAGAAAGTGATGGCAAAGGCGCTGCAAGTGTCGATAGCTGAAATCCAGTCCCTTAAACCGTTGGAATATATCCACAGAAACGTGCGAACGAAAGAAAATGTTCGTGGATTTGTGAAGTTTTGACAGGTGCCTAAGGCGACCGCCTAAGGCCCGTTTTTTGCCTTTGGAAATGGAAAAAAACACTATGAGGACTGCGAACAACAGTTCTCATTTTTTTACCAATTTTCTGAGGAAATCATGACTCAATCCGAAATGACCAAGCTGGCGATGGCGCTGGGCATCCTGTACGGGGTGTACAAATTCGTGCCAAACCAGCTGGCTAAAGCTGCTGCCCTGGGCGTTGCTGGCGTGATCCTCGCCAAGCGCACGCCTATCCTCAAAGACGTGATCTAAGGGGCGCGCCATGGGCTTACGCTTGAAATGCCTCCCCTTCAATAACGTCGTCAACAACGGCGTCGCCACACTCGATCTGTCGTCACTGCTGGGCACGACCATTGAGCGCATCGCCCTGCAGCTTGGCGGTACGGCGCTGACGAAAGCCATGCTGACCAGTATCCAGCTGAAGGCGAACGGCAAAATCATTTACGACACGTCCGGCTCCCGCCGCGATACCTGCATGCAGTACCGTGGCATCACGGCCAATGCGGGCTTCCTGGTGCTGGACTTCAGCGAAATCCGCAGCAAGACCGAACTCGGCCAGTCGCTGGGCTCGCTCGATACGACCATGGGCGTGACCAGTCTGAAGCTAGAAGTGACCATTGCGGGCGCCACGGCGCCGACGCTGCAAGGCTGGGCGGAAGTTGACCGGCCCCAGGTCGATGCGGCGCAGTCGTCTACCCGTGGCCTGATCGCCCGCGTGCACAGTTCGAACCAGACAATCGGCGGCTCGGGCCAGTTCTCGCTGGCCGTGCCGCACTTCGCTGTGGCTGAGGGCGGCTCGATCTACAAGCGGATCGCCATCTTCTCGGCCAACATGACCGGCTTGTTGATCAAGAAAAAACGGCGTCGTGGTCGAGGAAAACATCAAGGTCTTGAACGACTACCAGCAGCAGGAATACCGCAAGGTGCCGCAAGCTGGCCTGTACATGATGGATTTCATCACCGATGACAATCAAAGCCAGGCACTGAATACCCGTGACGCGCAGACCATGGAAATCCTCGGCACGTTCTCGGCCGGCGAAACCATCGTCATTGAAGTCGAAGTGCTGGAACCGTTGAGCGTTTTCTAAGGGGGCGTCATGGATGAAAGCACAAGCGCGTGGCTTGCCGCTCGCGCCGGTTTCGCCCTTGATACGTGGGTGGATCGCCAGCTTGGCGGCGGTCAAACCCTGTACAACAGCGGCCAGACCTACGGGCAGGACGAATTCGGCAACGTCTACGTGCTGGGCCAGCCGAACATGCCTACCCGCGTCACCAGCACGCCGCAAATGAACCCGCTGTTCCTGCTGTTGTTGGTCGGCGCGGTCATCTTCGTGGCGTCGAAATAATGGCGGGCATGCCTGTATCCGATCCGTACTCAGCGGCGTTTGGCGCCGCCGCTGGCGTGGCCACCAAGGCGCTGGACGACAAGACGAACCAGACCAGTTCCACCAGTTCCAGCTTCGGATATGACGGGTCGGGCTGGGTCGTCAACACCGGCAGCGGCTCGGCCACCAATTCACAGTCGCGCTCCGAACTGGGCAACCTGATGAGCATGCTGAGTAATCCCCTGGTGCTGGGCGCGATCTGCGTCGGCATTTACCTGTGGACGAAGCGATGAACTTCTGCCCCGTCCCGATGGATGAGGCGCGCCAGATAGTGGCGCGCATGGTCGGGGTTGCTAAGTGGGATTGGTCGTCGGCCCTGTGCGGGGCCGACGACTTTATCAATGGCGGAACCATGTACGCCGCGCTCGATCCGGACGGCACGCCAATAGTAGTTGTGGTGGTTGAGCAGGTGCAGCAGGAACACGGCCGCGAACTGGTCATACGCGTGGCGCACCAGCTGGTGCGCGGGCGTGACTTGGTGGGCGAAGTGCTGCCGGAAATTGAGCGTGTGTTCGGCGCGGGCTGTGACGCGGTGGTGATCTACACGAAGCGGGCAGGACTCGTGCGCAAGCTGCAAGGCGCCGGATATGGCGAGGCGGCAAAAATCATGCGGAAAAAAATTATGAATATTCGTGAATTTCGACACAAGGTACTGTACGGTCCGATCTGCCGTATCGGTGGCGACAAGAAGCAAACGACGCAAACGTCGTCGGCAGTGACGGATAGCCGCTCCATCGTGACCAACACGCTGGACGGCGGCGCCATCGCTGGGGCGCTCGATATGGGCAAGGCCGCCATCACAGGCAGCACGGCAAACACCGGGAAGGCGCTGGACTACGGCGATAGCCTGTTCACGACCGCATCCGGGGCCGTGGCGAAGACGGCAGACAGCGCCATGACGCGGTATGCAGATCTGTTTGACCAGTCGATGACGGCAGTGACCAGCGGCGCGAAGGACTCGCAGAAAACCTATGAAAACCTGTTCGATAAGTCGCTGGGCTTCGTGGAAAACTCGCAAAAAAACCTGACCACCGCTTACGACAAGGCGCAATCGGCGCAGTCGGCGGCCATGGGCCAGTTGCAGGGCGCGTACGCCGATGCAAAGGGTACATCCGACTCACAAAAGCAAGTCATCATCGGCGTGCTGGTCGTTGCTGGCCTGCTGGTTATGGCTCCTGTTCTGGCGAAGGCATAGCATGCAATACGACTTCAATTTACCGCCAGGCGGCGCCCTGAATCTGGACGTGAAGGGGAAATTCTTCAAGTATCGCAGTGGTACTGGCCCTATTCGCGTGCGCGCATCGAACGGTGGCTACGTTGATCTGCTGCCAGGGCAAGGCGTATGGAGCTTAAATTACGACAGCCTGACGGTGCAGGACCGGAGCGGCGCACAAAACGCGGGCGTGCTGATCGCTGGCGACTTCGATTTTCATGACGACCGCATTACCGGAACCGTGGACGTTGTGGACGGTGGGCGCACGCGGACGCTGGCCGGTATCGCTTTCGGGGCAAGCGCCTATCAGGCAGCAGTAGCTGGGCAGATGGGGGCAATTCAGATTTGGAACGGCTCAACAACGAAAATCATTATCGTCGGCCAATTGGCGTTTTCTTCCGCATCGGCCCAGCAGGGCGCTGTGTACGTGAGTGGAACGCAGTTGCTGAACATGTCAGCAACGCAGCCGACGAACAAAAAATACGGCGGCGGGGCCAGTGTGGCGCAACTGCGCCAGGATGCGCACGTGGCTGTCCCTGTAGGCGGCGTCATCACCAATCTGTCCAACAATGTCCCTTACAAGTTTACGGAACCGGTGCTGTTGCCCCCTTTGTCCGGATTGCTGGTCAACTTGAGCGCGCTGAATGCAGACATTGCGGTGGCGTTCGAATATTTTGAAGAAACGATAGGCGCCTGATGCGCCCCGTTATGACGCTCGTCATTGCAGGCGGGGCGGCGTTGCTGCTGCTGTACCTGCTGGACGATGGCGCGGACGGGGAAAGCGCGAACAGCGCCGATCTGGAAGATCTTGGAAATCAGGCGCTGGACGCCGGCAGTGAATATTTTAGCGAGGTAGATGAAATGACGGCACAAGCAAACGAGCGGGCATTCCTGGCCGCCATCAGGGTAGGGGAGGGAACGAGCGCCAGTAACGGCTACTCGATCCTCTTCGGCGGGGCGACGTTCGGCAGCTTTGCCGACCACCCGGCCTTGCTGGGCTGGGGCGGCGTGAAGCTGACCGACAAGATGTGCGCGAATGCCGGATTCGGTCCGGGCTGCGTATCGACGGCAGCGGGCGCCTTCCAGATAAACAAGCCGACTTGGCTGCGCGTGCGCGGCAAGCTGGGCTTGAGTGATTTCTCGCCAGAAAGTCAGGATGCGGCAGCGCTGTGGCTGATCGGTGATAAAGGCGCAACGTCGGATGTGCGTGCTGGCCGTGTGGCCGCTGCAGTCAGCAAGGTAAGCAAAGTATGGGCATCGCTGCCAGGCGCCGGTTACGGCCAGGGTGAAGTAAAGCTGGCCGCTTTCGTCAACAATTACGTAAATGCTGGGGGCGCGGTCGCATGAGCAATCGAGATATCGTACTGGTGGCCGCGCTGGTCGTCGGCGCCGCCCTGTACATGAAGCGGGTCAAGGCGGCGCCGACGACGACGGCCCCGAAGGGTGGCCAGGTGCAAACCAATAACGTGCAGGATCAGCGCTGGAATGCGGTGATCGGCGGCGCGTGGAAGTTCCTGAAAGAAGCGCAGAACAAGGACGGTAGCCAGGCGTTCCTCATGAAAAACTGGCTGAACCAGACGGTGACGAGCGACGGCAAGCCCGTGGGCGAACAACTGGGCGACCTGTTCCCGTATGCCTACGGCGACGGCGTGACGGATAGCGTCAGCTACGGCGAAACGCCAGACCTGATTAACGGTCTGTTCCCGACGCTCTCCGGCGAGTGGTGGCAATAATGGGCAACATGGAAGCGGTGAAGCTGGCGGCGATCATTGCGGCGGTGGCCGCGGTGATCTATCTGGTAAAAAAAAAGGGAGCGGCGGGGGCTGCGGGTGCGGCTGTGGGGGGAGCAATCGTTGACGCGGCTGGTGGCGTGGCGACGGGCATTCTTGACGGTGTGAGCACGGCAATCGGCATCCCCACGACAAGCGAGACGCTGACGGATACGGGCGAGTGCCGCTCTTACATGGATGCAAATGGCGTGTGGTCATCCATGGGCAAATGCGGCCTGCCAGCGTTCATGCGTGCGGCCAATTTCTGGCCCGCCGTGTCGTGGATGCCAGCTGACACGGAGCCGCGCCGGTCTACCTCTATGTTTGATCGGCAGCTGTGATGAACCTGACAAAAATTATCCCTACGGGGCCGGAAGTGGCGCGCGAGGCGATCATCGTCCTGGGCGGCATCCTGATCGCGGCGTATGTGTTGAGCCGCTTCCCGAAAATCCGTGACTGGGTGGCCGCACAGTCGATAACGGTGAAAGACACGAGCGGCCGCCAACTTTATTAAAACAAGGGGAAATGCATGAATCGACTGAAAGAGCCGTCCACCTGGGCGGGCTTCGCGGCGCTATTCCAGCTGGCAAAGCTGATCGTACCGCCGCAATACCATATCGTGGTCGATGGCGCTACGGCAATGGCGGGTGCGCTGGCTGGCGTGATCGCTGAGAAAGGCCCGGTGGCGAAATGAGCGCCGTAGACCTGTTCCTGTGTATTTCGTCGTCGGGCCTGCTGTTGCAGGGCTGGGGCGCCATGCGCTGGGCTGCGCGCATCGAATCCCGCGTCGAAGCGCTGGAGGCCGCATAATGGGCCGCCGCACGCCGCCGCGCAAGGCAAACGGACAATTCCGCAAGCGAAAGAAGAAATAGAAAAGGCCCGCAGATTGCGGGCCTTGTTACAAGTGTAACGTGATAAACCGTTTACTTGATAGAATAAAATTTCTTTCTGATATTGTTGAGAATTAAATGACCTCATACCAAACCGATATCGCAGTAGGCATCGCTCTGATAGTCATCTTCCTCCTCATAGCCGTATGGGGCTTCCGGTTGGAGGCGAGGAACAATAAGCGTGAGCGCTGCAAGTGCTGTAATCGACCGCTGTAAAAAAGTAGATGGCAGAGGCCAGCAGAAAGCGGGCCTTTTACATGATAGCGTGCATGGCCAGGCGCGCATGCCATGGGCGTACAGGGTGTTCCTTGATGGCTTCAAACATACCGTGCAGCTTGGCGTGGCGCACCTTGGCGGCCACGTCGTAGCCGCGCACGTAGTTGGCGAAGGCGCGGGGGCTGAGGTGTAGCGGTGCCACGGAGGCCACCCAGTCGTATAGATCGTCCTCGATCACGGCGACTTCGCCGAACAGGTCAATTGCTGGCTGGCGTAACTCGTAAGAAAAATAAGCTGCTGGCGGCTTCGGCTTGCGGCGGGTTGTTGTCTTTTTCATTCGGATATAATGCCCGGCGAACTAGGGCTGCAAAGCGGGGAATAGAGGGGGATTTGGCGTTTTACATAATTTCGTAAAAAGCTAGACTTTTTCGAGGAACTGCATGTACTACTTTGATTCTGCACTCTTTTAGCCATTTGACATAATATAAATTATGCGAAGTTATGGATGTATTTGAGAAAACTTCTATTTTGACAAATCCCCACTCGTAAATGCGATTTTCGCCCTCTGCGCGCAGCTACCATTGTTGCGCGCCCTCGCTTGAACTAGCTGCATGAAATACGGCTTGTCCCCGTCCGTGTTTGGTTTGTTTACGCCCAGGTTGGCGTGCACGTGCAAGCCTGGCGTTTCGATGATGCTGGCGATCAGGTTTGCCACGCTCCTGCGAGACACCACGGTGCCTTTGAATGGCGCTTGGCGCGTCGTCAGTTCGTAGTCGACTTCGTCTTCGTCCGTCATCTAGGCTGGGCGCACGATGGTGTATGCGAGGCCCAACTCTTCGATGGCGTCGGCGGCGCGGCGGAATAGTTTCAGGTGTTCCGCCAGCCTGGCATTGTTCCATTCACCGAATTTGCCGGGAACATCATCCTAAATGCCCATCGACAGCACGAAAACCAAGCGCTCGACACCGAAGGCGCGCATGGCGGCGATGATGCTGTTGGCCTGGTCTTCCATGTCGTCGCCCGCCAGAGTGGCATAGACCAAGTCGTGACCGGGCATCGTTTGCCGCAGCATTGATTGGTCCAGCTCGCTTTTGTCATGGCACGCTGCCATGCAGGAAGTTACAGGCTTTCTGTAAGGAAAGGAACACGTCGCGCTGGAAAAAAACATCGCCCGGTGATACGTGCCGTCCCAGCGCCTTATCTCGTGGTAAATGATTGGCAGTACGACCTGGACGAACGCCGCCTGCGCGCCACGGGATCGCCCCGGCATGAAGCGTATATCGACGCTTTGCATGAACGCCTGGCGCGCGCCGGTGTCAAACAACTGCGCTTTGAACCTGTCAGCTCCCGGCTTACCTGGCGCCAGGTGCCCGGCCCGATGCCAGTCTGGCAGGCAAGCTGGTGCTCGTTGACATGCCAACCGTGGCGTGGACGGGCAAGGCTTTCAAGTCCGCGGAATTGATGGTTCGCGCGTGCCGTATGCCGATTTGCGCAAGGAAACAGCGCCGTAGCCGCGGCAAGACCTTGCCTAGCGTCCTCCTCCCTTCCCCACCCTGCTCCCGGCACCATTCCGGACACCATACCAGCGCACTGGAAAACAGGCACTGGTATGGCCCGCATCGCCCACCTTCTGGGGTAATGCCACAACTGGTATTGTGATCTTGCGCAAAGAATAAAACCAGTTGACTACCACCTGCAATGCTTGCACTCTGAAAAATCGGACGGTGTCCAGCCGCCCGGCCATGAAAAAAATACACAAGGAGATGCAAGTGAACCGGACAGTCATGAATACCCTCATCCTTACCCTCTTCGGCGGCACTTTGGCCGCCTGCGGCGGTGGCAGCGGCGACGGATCCAGCGGGGGCGCGAACCAGTTGCTGGCCGCTTCAACGGAAGCTGTCGCCTGTTTTACGCCGTGGAGCAGCGGCACCGCCTACAACGGCGGCGGCAAGGTCAGCTACAACAACGTCAATTACACGGCCAACTGGTGGACGCAAGGCAATAACCCGTCGACCAGCAGCGGCGGCGCCGGCAGCGGCCAGCCCTGGACGGCAGTGGGAGACTGTGGCACACCGACTCCTACGCCTACCCCGACACCCACGCCTACCCCAACACCTACGCCGACTCCTACCCCGACACCGACGCCAACTCCAACGCCTACCCCGACACCGACTCCAACTCCAACTCCTACACCGACACCAACTCCTACACCGACCGGCCTGGCAAAGCACGCGCTGATCGGCTACTGGCACAATTTCACCAACCCCAGCGGCGCCACGTATCCGATCAGCCAGGTCAGCGATGACTGGGATGTGATCGTCGTCTCGTTCGGCGACAACGCGGGCGGCGGCAATGTCAGCCTGACCATCGATCCGGGCGCGGGCACGGAAGCACAATTCATCGCCGACGTGGCCGCCAAGCGCGCCAAGGGCAAGAAGGTCATCCTGTCGCTGGGTGGCCAAAACGGTTCTGTTTCCGTCGGCAACACGGCCGAAGCCACCAATTTCACCAACAGCCTGTATGCCATCATCACGAAATATGGCTTCGACGGCATCGACCTGGATCTGGAAAATGGCGTGGCGCAAGGGGCGGCCATCCAGACCTACCTGCCGATCGCCGTGAAGAACCTGAAAACCAAGGTCGGCAGCAGCTTTTACCTGTCGATGGCGCCGGAATGGGTGTATGTGGAAGGGGGATACACGAGCTATGGCAGCATCTGGGGCGCCTATATTCCCATCATCAATGCCTTGCGCAGCGAGCTGACGGTGCTGCATCCGCAGTACTACAACAATGGCGACATCTACACGCCGTACGCCACGGGCGCCATCAAGGCAGGCTCGGCCGACCAGCTGGTGGCCACAGCGCGCATGCTGATCGAAGGGTTCAATTATGGCGGCAACACCTTCGCCGGCCTGCGTCCGGACCAGGTGGGCTTTGGCGTGCCATCGGGGCGCAGCTCGGCCGGCTCGGGTTTTACCACCAACGCCGACGTCAGCAATGCCCTCAATTGCCTGACGCGCCTGCTCAATTGCGGCACCATCAAGCCGCTACAGGCGTATCCGGACTTCCGCGGTGTGATGACGTGGTCGATCAACTGGGACCGTCACGACAGCTATAATTTCTCCGTGCCGACGAAGAATGTGCTGAAAACCTTGCCGTAACAGCCTTTGCCCCACTGCGCATGCGAGCTTTGCCGCTCACATGCGCAGCAGCGCCGCTCCCAGCAAGCGCATGTGCAGTGCTATGCCCTGGCGCAACGCTTCCCCTCCCCCTTGCGTGTGCTTGATGCCATCCATGGTGGCCACCAGCAGGCCTGCCACTTGCGCGGCACTCGCGTCCACCCGGCGCAGCGCGATATCGCCCGCCGCTTCGGCTTGCTCCAGTGCGCCGGCCGTTGACGCCACCAGGGTTGCCCGCGCGTTCAAGGTGATGTCGGCGGCCAGGGTCATGTTGGCATCGAACAGTTCCTGTCCATGCGCGCTGGACGAAATTTCCGCCATCAAGCCCTGCTGGAATGCCAGCAGCGCCGTTTCGATGCGCGTGAAGACGGGGCCGGGTTCGGCTAGCGCCGCTGTCACTTGCGCCATGACGGTGGCATGCGCCCGTTCAGAGCCGGTGCGGAACACGTCTTCCTTGTTCTTGAAGTGCAGGTACAGCGCGGCGCGCGACATATCGGCCGCCTGCGCGATGTCGAGCATGGACGTTTTGCGGTAGCCGTAGCGGCAAAACACGGCCAGGGCCGCATCGAGTATCCGCTGGGTTTTCAGGGTGTGGAGTGACATGCTGGCATGTTGACACTTTGAATATATAGTGTCAACATGGCTTTTGGACAAATTACGTCAAAGTGTCAATTTTATCTTCGGAAGGAGGGAATCATGGAAGCACAGGACCCTGGCCACCAGACGCTCATGCAGGAACAATTGCGCGACATCGAGCGCAGCCGCCTGCGCGCGCTGGTCGACGGCGACCTGGCAGTGGCGCGCAGCTTGCACGCCGATGATTTTCAGCTGGTCACGCCCATCGGCAGCATGCTGTCCCGGGAAGAATATCTGGGCGCGATCGCGGCAGGCCACATGCGCTATCTGAGCTGGGAACCGGGCGATATCGCCGTACGCCTGCATGGCGATGCGGCTGTCCTGCGCTATCAGGCCCAGCTTGAAGTCAATTTCGGCGGCCAGGCCGTGCCCCGCTCGCGCTACTGGCATATCGATAGCTATGAGCGGCGCGATGGACGCTGGCAAGCCGTCTGGTCGCAGGCGACGGCGATACGCTGACGGGCGATGGCTGCGGCGGGATGCATGGGCAATTGATATTTCTCAATCCATAGATGCAATCTATGGGTTCAGTTGAAATATTTTACTTCCTTTTGTAAATGAGAATCGTTACTATCTAAATCAAGGATAAGCGAATTCAACAGAAAGGAGCATCCCTTGTTCACAGCCATCAAAACATTCAGCCAGGTCTGCACGCATATGTCGATCGCCTTCGGCCTCGCCTATTTGCTGACAGGGTCCCTGGCGCTCGGTGGCTTGGCCGCAATCATCGAACCGATCATCAACGTGGCCCTGCTGCCATGGCACGAAAAAGCTTGGCACGCGATCCGCCGCCGCTACGCGGCCAGCCGCCTGGGGTTTGCCGCCCTGGCCGGGGAAAAACTCAGTCAGACGACTCTGCACATGGGCGTGGCCTTCGGCGTCATGTACTGGGCCACGGGTTCCATGGCTTTTGGCGGCTTGCTGGCCGTGGTCGAGCCGATCTGCAACGTGATCGTCCTGCCCTTCCACGACCGGTTGTGGGAAAAAGCCCGCTTTCGCCTGCAAAGCCGGGGTGCCGCCCGCCTCGCCGCCCTGTAATCGTCCTTCTTAATTAGCTGCCCACACGGGCGGCCGCCGTTGTCCCCATGGCGCCGCCCGTTCCAGCTGCCCTGCCAGGCGTAGCAGCACGCCATCCCTGGCGTAGCCAGCCATGAACTGCATGCCGATCGGCAAGCCTTCTTCCGACATGGCCAGTGGCACGGACATGGCCGGCAAGCCCGCCACGTTCGCCAGCGGCGTGTAGGGCGAATGCTCGAACAGGCGCGCCGTCCAGCCAAAACCGTCGAGTTTTTCCTCGTCCTTGCCATAGCGTCCCAGCAGCCATGGCAAGTCAGGCATGGTGGGCGTCAGCAAGACGTCGTACTGGCCGAACACGGCGCCGGCATGGCGCGTGACCGTGTTGCGCACGTCGAGGGCGGCCACGAAATCGACGGCGGAGACCATCTGCCCATGGCGGTAGCAGGCCAGGGTCGCCGCTTCCAGTGTCTCGAGCGACACGGCGCGCCCGCTTTCCAGCGCCAGGGCGTCTATCCATGGCACCAGGTTGGCGCACCAGATGCTGGCGTTGGCGTGCACGAACTCTTCCCATGACACGCCCAGCTCGGCTTGCACTTCTTCCACGTGGTGGCCCAGGCTTTCCAGCTGGCGCACGGTGGCGTCCAGGGCGTTATCCACGGCAGCCACGGGATGGGTGCCATTGCTGGCGGCGCGCTGCACGCCGATGCGCAGCTTGCCCGGCGCCACGTCCACTTGCGACAACCAACTGTGGCCCGGTGCACTAGTCACATACGGCTCGCCCGGCAGTATTGCCTGCACGCAATCGAGCAAGGCGGCGCTGTCGCGCACGGTGCGGCTCACGCCCAGCTGCACGCCCAGGCCGCTGAAGATTTCGTCCATGGCGGGACCGTTCGACACTCGCCCCCGGCTCGGTTTCAAGCCGAACAGGCCCGTCGAGGCGGCCGGCACGCGGATGGAGCCTGCAGCATCGGTCGCATGGGCCAGGGGCACGATGCCGGCGGCCACGGCCGCCGCCGCGCCGCCGCTGGAGCCGCCCGCGCTCAAGCCGACGTTCCAGGGATTGCGCGTGGCGCCGTACAGGACCGGTTCCGTGGTGGTGGCAAAGGCCATTTCGGGCGTGCTCGTGCGGCCAAACGTTACCAGTCCCGCCCGGCGGAACTGCGTCATCAGATGAGAATCTAGCGCCGCGACATTGCCGGCGCCCAGGCGGCTGCCCGCTTCGCTGCGCTGGCCCGCCATCGTCACGGCCACGTCCTTGATCAGGAAGGGCACGCCGGCGAATGCCGCAGTGCTGACTGTGCTGTCGATGGCAGTCAAATCCGCCGGCCACAGCTCGACCACGGCGTTGAGCTGCGGATTGACCGCGGCGCAGGCGCGCACGGCGGCATCGTGCAATTCAGCGGCCGAGACGCTGCCTTCACGCAGCAGCTGAGCCAGTCCAATGCCATCAAAGCTAGTATATTCATGGAGTTGCATCGTGTAGTTCCTGTAATAGATGAGGAGTGGATATCACAGGAACTACTGTAGGGCTTGCGCTATCATAGTGGAAATGAATAGTTGATATACAAGGTATAGCCATGAACAATTTTCATAAGCTGGATTTACACAAGCTGGACTTGAATCTGCTGCTGACCCTGAACGCGCTGTTGATTGAACGTAACGTCACGCGAGCGGCCGCGCGGCTGCACCTGAGCCAGCCTTCCGTCAGCGTGCAACTGGGCAAGTTGCGCGCGGCCTTCGACGACCCGCTGCTCTTGCCCGGTCCGCGCGGCATGCTGCCCACAGCCCGGGCGCTGACCCTGTTCGCGCCCTTGCAAGCCGTGCTGGCCCAGCTGGAGCAGGTCTTGCAGCCAGAACAGGCGTTCGACCCGGCCACGGCCGAGGTGCGCTGGAACCTGGCGGCGGCCGACGCCACCGAATATGCGATCTTGCTGCCCATGCTGCCCGCCCTGCGCGAGCAGGCGCCCCTGTCGCGCATGGCCGTGTTCGAAGCCGTGCCGGCGCGCATGGCGCAAGAGCTGGAAAGCGGCCAGGTCGACCTGGGTTTCCTGGCGCAGGAAGAAGCACCGCCTGGCTTGCGCCACCGCACCTTGTTCACCGAACACTACGTGCTGGCGGGCCGCCACGACCACCCGCTGCTGCAGGCGCCGCCCGACCTCGATCAATTCTGCGCGCTGGAATTCATCGTTGTCTCGCCCAACGGCGGCGGCTTCCGCAGCAACGTCGATACGGCGCTGGATCAGCTGGGCCGAACGCGCAAGGTGGTGCTGTCCGTGCCGCATTTCCTCATTGCCCCGCCCTTGCTGGCCGCCTCCGACATGGTGGCCCTGCTGCCATCGCGCCTGCTGAAAAACGCCCTGGGCGCGCTGCGCACGTGGGAGCCGCCCGTCAGCCTGCCGGATTACGAGATGGCCATGGTCTGGCACGAGCGCATGCACCTGGACCCGGCACACCGCTGGTTGCGCGAACGCATCATGGCCAGCTTATAAGCGGCCTTACACGATTTTCCAGGCTAAAACACTAGGGAAGATTACCTAGTTAATCGAAAGAAACTCCCAATTTTCGCCGTGGTGACGTATGCGTATGCTTGCGCATAATAATAAAGGGTCACCATGAACGCCATTTCCAGCCTGCTTCGCGGGTCGCACCGCTCCCACACTTCTTTCTTTCCGAGAACTACCTGGCTCACGGCAATGCTGTTGCTCCTGGGTATGCTGGCCTGCTGCGCCAGTGCCTGGGCCGCGCCTGCCGCGACGTCCGCCAAGCCCACGGCCTCGGCCGAGCTGATCAAGCGCGGCGAATATGTCGCCCGCCTGGGCGACTGCGTGGCCTGCCACACCAGCCCGAACGGCGCCGCCATGGCCGGCGGCCTGGAACTGAAAACGCCATTCGGCACCATCTACAGCACGAATATCACGCCCGATACGAAGACGGGCCTGGGCACGTACACCTTCGCGCAATTCGACCGCGCCATGCGCAAGGGCGTGGCGGCCGATGGGCACAATCTGTATCCGGCCATGCCCTACCCTTCCTACGCGAAGATCACGCCCGACGACATGCAGGCGCTGTACGCCTACCTGCAGCGCGGTGTGGTGCCCGTGGCGCAGCAAAACCGCGAAACGGACATGAAATGGCCGTTCAGCATGCGCTGGGGTTTGTCGCTGTGGAATGCCGTCTTCCTCGACGACGCGTCGTTCAAGCCCGACAGTGCCAAGTCGGCCATGTGGAACCGGGGCAGCTATCTCGCCCAAGGGCTCGGTCATTGCGGCTCCTGCCACACGCCGCGCGGCGTGGCCTTCCAGGAAAAAGCCATGGGCCAGGATGGCGGCAGCGGCAAGCTCTACTTATCCGGCTTCACCTTCGACGGCTGGCATGCGGTGAACTTGCGCAATCTGTGGACACCGGGCGACATCGTGCAATTGCTCAAGACTGGCCGCAACAGTTTCGGCACGGCGGCCGGCAGCATGACGGAAGTCATCACCCATAGCACGCAGTACTTCACGGATGGCGACCTCGACGCGCTGGCCCATTACCTGCACGGCTTGCCGGCCAGGGACGGGGCGGCCGCGCAGCCGAAGAAAACCGCGGCCGTCGCGGTAGCCAGCAACGACGCCCTGTACAACACGCGCGGCGGCCTCGGCTACCTGCAGTTTTGCGCCACCTGCCACCGCCGCGATGGCCGTGGCGTGGAAAACATCTTCCCGCCGCTGGCGCAAAACGACTCGGTGCAGTCGAAAGATGCCACCTCCGTCATCCATATCGCGCTAACGGGCTGGCAGTCGGCCGTCACGCTGCACTCGCCCCGTTCCTTCGGCATGCCTGCGTATGACCGCCTGTCGGACACGGAACTGGCGGAAATCCTCACCTTTGTGCGCGGCAAGTGGGGCAATCACGGCGCGCCCGTCATGCCTGCGCAGATCGCCAAAGTGCGCAAGGAGCTCAAGCTCAAGGCGCCGGACGCGGGCGGCTTTGTCACGCCCCGCTTCGCGGCCCTGACGGCCGATCCGAATGCCAGTCAATTGATCCACGGCATGCAGCTGATGACGGAAACGCGCGCGCGCCTGCCGCAAAACGTGGGCAACGACCTCAATTGCAGCAGCTGCCACCTGAATGGCGGCACGGTGGCGAACGGTTCGCCCTTCCTCGGCATTGCCGCCTTCTTCCCGTCGGAAGCGCCGCGCGCCGGCAAAGTCATCAGCTTGGGCGAGCGCATCAACGGCTGCTTCCGCCGCTCCATGCACGGCAAGCCGCTGCCCGTGGACGGCCCCGACCTGCAAGCGATGGTCGCCTATATCGACTGGATGAAGGGCGCCACGCAAGCGAACGACAAGGTGCCGGGACGCGGCGTGGCCAAGATCGATCGCAATCTGCTTCCCGATCCCGTGCATGGCAAAAAAGTGTATGCCGAGCAATGCGCCGTCTGCCATGGCGCGAATGGCGAGGGCATCAAGGGCGCCAACGGCGTAGTGGCCTTCCCGCCGCTGTGGGGCGAGCGCTCGTTCAATATCGGCGCCGGCATGGCCCGCACTTACACGGCGGCCGGCTTCGTCAAGGCGAACATGGTGATGGGCCACGGCCAGAAATTCCCGCTGGGGCAAGGTAACCTGTCCGACCAGGATGCCGTCGACGTGGCCGAATATTCTACCCACATGCCGCGCCCGGACTTCCCCGACAAGGTGAAGGATTGGCCGAAGGGCGGCAAGCCCAAGGATGCGCGCTACTGACACGCGCCGCTCCGGGGGCGCTGGCAAACGATAGGCAGCTGGACGCCGCCCGCCTGTGATACGCTGCTCGCTCCACCACACAGGAGCCACGCATGCACACCGACAGCGCCCGCGCTGACGCCGTCCGCCAGCAGGCGGACCCCTCCGACACCTGGCTGGGCAAGCTGGGCCCCGGCCTGATCACGGGCGCGGCCGACGACGACCCCAGCGGCATCGCCACGTATTCGCAGGCCGGCGCCCAGTTCGGCTTCGGCATGCTGTGGACCGTCTGCCTGACGTTTCCCCTGATGCTAGGCATCCAGGTCATCAGCGCCAAGATTGGCCGGGTCAGCGGTCATGGGTTGGCGACGAATATCCGCCGTCACTATCCCCGTTCCCTGTTGTACGCCATCGTAGGCTTGTTGCTGCTGGCCAATGTCATCAATATTGCCGCCGACGTGGCCGCCATGGGCGATGCATTGACCCTGATCATCGGCGGCCCTACCCATTTGTACGCCGTCGGTTTCGGCCTGCTGTCCCTGCTGCTGCAAGTATTCATTCCCTATCAAAAGTACGTGCGCATCCTGAAATGGCTGACCCTGGGCTTGCTGGCCTATGTGGCCACCGTGCTGACCGTGCATATTCCCTGGGGCGAAGTGGCGCTGCGCACCGTCTGGCCCCAGTTGGCCTGGTCGGCCGCTACGGTGACCATGATCGTGGCCGTGTTCGGCACGACGATCAGCCCTTACTTATTCTTCTGGCAAGCATCGCAGGAAGTGGAAGACTTGCAGGCCGATTCCAGCGCGCAAGCCTTGCGCCGCACGCCCGAGCAGGCGCCACGGCAATTCCAGCGCATCAAGATGGACACGGCCATCGGCATGGGCTTTTCCAACCTGGTGGCGTTTTTCATCATGCTGACTACGGCCGTGACCCTGGGCGCGCAAGGCATCACGCATATCGACACGTCGGCGCAGGCCGCGTCCGCCCTGCGCCCCATCGCTGGCGAGTTCGCCTTCGCCCTGTTCAGCCTGGGCATCATCGGCACGGGCTTGCTGGCCATTCCCGTGCTGGCCGGCTCGGCCGCCTACGCCATGGCCGGCGCCTTCCACTGGAAAAACAGCCTGGAGCTGGCGCCCAAGGCTGCCAAGAAATTCTACGGCATCATCGCCGCCTCCACCGTGCTGGGCGCGGCCCTGTGCTTCACGCCGCTCGACCCCATCAAGGCGCTGTACTGGAGCGCCGTCATCAATGGCGTTATTTCCGTGCCCATCATGGCTCTGATGATGGTGATGGCGTCGCGCCCCGCCATCATGGGAACCTTGACCATTTCGCGCCGCCTGCGGGCGCTGGGCTGGCTGTCCACCATCGTCATGGCGACGGCCGTGCTGGCCATGTTCGCCACCATGGCGTTCTGAAGCCTAGGCCGTTTTCGGCTTGAGCATGCCTTCCACGATGCCCAGCACGGTTTGACGGGGCAGCAAGCGCGGCAGCCAGGCCAGCATCCGGTTGGGCCGGCCCGCCACATGGCTGCTGCGGCCCCGGTCCAGGGCGCGCAGCGCTTCGTCGACCACGGTCTGCGGCGCCATGCGCTGGCCCACGGCCGCTTCGGGCGCGGCCACCACGTCAAAGAAGGCCGTGTCCGTGGCGCCAGGGCACAGGGCCAGCACGCGCACGCCCCGGCTGCGGTTTTCCGCCCACAGCGCTTCCGAAAACGACAGCACGAAAGCCTTGCTGGCGCCGTAAATCGCCATGTAGGGATCGGGCTGCAGGGCCGCCGTGGACGCCACGTTGATGATGGCGCCCCGCCCCAGGGCCAGCATGTGCGGCAAGACGCAGTGCGTGAGTTCCATGAGCGCCGTGCAATTGACGGTCACTTCGGCCGCCTGGCGCGCAAGATTGATGCTTTCGAAGCGGCCATGCGTGGCGAAACCCGCGTTATTGATCAGCACGTCGGGCGGCATGCCCAGCGCGCAGGCTTGCGCATGGGCGTGGGTGGCCGCGCCGGGCAGGCTCAAGTCGGCCACCAGCGCGTGCGCGCGAATACCGTGGCGCTGGGAAAGTTCCTTGGCCAGGCTGTCGAGCACGGCGCCGGAGCGGGCCAGCAGCAGCAAATGGGCGCCGCGTGCGGCCAGGGTTTCTGCAAAGACGCGGCCAATGCCGGACGAGGCGCCCGTGATCAGCACGGTCTGCTTGGAGTAATTGAAGGCGGTCATGGCAATTGAATCGTAGTGAAGAGAAATCCACTGTAAAACTGTAGTCTTTAGTCCACGGTCAAGAGGAATCGATGCGCATCGGAGAAATCACCCGCCTGACGGGCGTCAGCAAGGACACGGTGCGTTTTTACGAGCGTCAGGGCTTGTTGGACGAAGCGCCGCAACCGGGCATGACGAATAATTACAAGGAATACTCGGCGCAAGCCTTGCGGCGCATCGAGCTGATCGGTCACGCCAAGGCGCTGGGTTTTACGCTGAAGGAAATCGCCGAAGTCATTGCCGTCTGGCAGGAAAATGCCCTCGATGCGGCCACCAAGCGGGTCATGCTGGAAACGAAAATTGCCCAGATCGACGAAAAGGCCCGCTCGATGGCCGTGCTGCGCGCGGGCCTCGTCGATGCGCTGGCCAAGGTGGAGACGGGCTGCGACGATGTGGCGCCAGTGCACATATACAAGGATAAAGACAAGGACAATCAATGAGCAACCATTACACGCAGTACCGTCACCTGGCAATCGAGGGCGCCAAGCCAGCCCCCACGGCGCAGCAGATCGCCGCCATCGAAACCTTGCTGGAAGCGCCCTTGCCGCCGGCCTTCCTGGCTTTCCTGCAAGTGGCCAACGGCGCCTGGTTCGACTACACCTGCGATGTACCGGACGGCAATGGCGGTGTGGAAAAAATGGGCTTCAATACTTTCTTCAGCGCCGAGGAAGGCGATTTCTGCGATGAAACGTTGGTTGGCGAAATCCGCGCGGCGCGCCAGCATACGGACATGCCGGTGCGCATCTTGCCATTTGCCCGCGATGGCGGCAATTCCATGGTTTACCTGGATCTGACGGAGGAAGGCGGCGGTCGGGTGCTGGCCTATGTGCAGGAGTTGCCGGATTGGACGGGCAAGCGCGCCCACGGCATGCTGGAACTGGCGCCATCGTTCGACGCCTGGCTGGACAGCTTGTATATCGACCGCGACACGGTGCTCGACGAACTCGAACACAGCGTTTCGGAACCAGCCCACCTGGAGGCGATGGCTCAGTGGCTAGATATCGGCATGCCTGCCTGGCGCCGGGATGCCGGCATCACCGCCTTGTTTGCTCTAAAACAAGTGGAACTGTGCCCTAACGAACAGGACTAGTCCTACGGGAATCATCGTACGTGTCCTATGGGTGTGCGCTGGCTGCGGGCTTAACATTGCCATCAGCCTGTAGAAAAAACCATACCCGAAAGGAATTCCATGCGTATCTCCACCACCAGTTCCCGTACCCCCTCGCTGAAGAGTGTGGCTATCGGCGCCGCCGTGGCGCTGCTGAGCGGCATCGCCATCAGCAGTATCGCCGCCGCCGCGCCGGGCGCGTACGACAAGCAATTTCTCAGCAAGGCCGCTGACGCGGGCAGTACGGAAATTGCCGCCAGCAAAGTGGCGCAAAGCAAGAGCAGCAATCCCGAGGTAAAGAAATTCGCTGACGCCATGGTCACGGACCACACGAAAGTGGCCGAGGAATTGAAACAGCTAGCCAGCAGCAAGCAGATCAAGGTCAGCGACCAGCCCGGCACGAAGCACCAGGCGCAGATCGACAAGCTGGGCCGCCTGGAAGGCCAGCAATTCGACAAGGAATATGCGGCCAGCATCGGCGTAGCCGCGCACAAAGAGGCCGTGAAACTGTTTACGGATGCCGGCCAGAAGGCCAGCGACCCCGACATCAAGGCCTTCGCCAAGAAGACCTTGCCAGCGTTGCAGCATCATCTGGACATGGCGAACGCCTTGCAGGCGGCATTGGCGAAATAGACTGCAATACGCAGCTAAATACTCGACGTACATGCTGTACGGCAAGTATTTCTGCTCTTGACATACAATGCAGCAACTTCGTTTTCGGCCATGCCATGACCTCATGCAGCTACTCAAGAAAACCGGCCTGATCGCCGCCGCCGTCCTGTTTGCCATCGTGCTGGCAGGCTGGCTCTTCATCAAGGTGAGCGCGGCGCGCAATGCCACCGTGTATACCCAGCAGTGGAACGACCAGGGCACGTGCGTGATCAAGACCTATGTGCCGCACTATGGCAATGGCGTGCCGCAGAACATCGTGCGCGCGCTGAGCACGTCCACCTTCTTCCGCGTGTACCACAAGGATGGCACCTTGCTGGAAAGCACGGAATGGGTGCTGGACATGCATGAAGACGGCATCCTCGACCATGCCCGCTGGGGCCAGAACCGCGCCATCTACCCGACCGACATGGGCTATGAAGGCTGGACCTTGCCCGAGTGCGCGTAAGCCAGCCATGATGCCGAAAGCTAAGCCCACAGGCCTGCGCGGCCCCTGGGTGGACGTGCCGTATGAGCCCACGCTTTACCATTTCCTCGGCCCCTTCGATGTGTATGACCGCGAACACACCCTGGGCGTGGAGTTGGACACCTGGGACATGAATGATGCCAGCCAGCGCGCGGCACTGATACGCCGCGACATCACGTCGCAGTACAAGGAGCTCAGCTACCGCCACCGCCATGCTTTGGTGGCCGTGTTGGCGCAGGCGCTGCAAGACCCTGATTATGACTTCCAGGCCATCCTCGAACATAATCCCGAGAGTACTTACGCCCTGCCCGCCCGGTGGGATGACATGGCCGACCCGCGCGCCTTCTTTGCCGATATCTATCACTTGGCGCAGCAGGACTGGCACGATGACCTGGCCCGCGCGGCGGCGGAAGACCCGGCGGACTGGTAGCCGCTTGAGCTATGCCTTCCGCCTGGGCGATGGCGGCCAGCCCCTGCGCCGCGTTAGCGCGGTGCCTGCATGGCCGCTGCCGCGCAGTCGAGCATGCGCTTGCCTGCCGCCTTCAGCGCCGGATCGTCCTCGTCCTGCAGCAGCGTCCCCACGACGCTTTGGTCGGTAACGCTGCCCTGCATGGCGGCCAGGCGTGCCACGCGGTCTTGCGTGGCGCCATCGCCGATGGTAGGGGCAGTGAAAAAGCTGTACAGGCCGGCGATTTCGCGTTGGTGCAGCCATTCCATCAATTGCACCAAGCGCGCCTGCTCCACATAGCTCAGTTCGCTCACCTTGCGTTCCGCCAGCGCGTAATACACTTCTAGGCGCGCCATCCAGTTGCCCTGTGCGGCAGCCGCAAGCAGCTGGTCCCAGACGGCACCGGCGCGCAGCACGGGCAGCGGCTGCAGCTGATAGGCCAGCACGGCTTGCTGCTGCGGCAATGCGCCGTAGGCCGTGGGCGCCTTGCAAACGAACTGGCGTACATCGGGGCCGCCTTGCCGCAAGCCGCTGGCGATATGCCGCTGGATCTTGTCGCCGATAGACAGCAGACGCTTGGCGTGTTCCTGCATGGACCACTCCTGCGGCAATTTGCCCAGCCAGGCCAGCGCATCATCGTTGGCCTTGGCCGCCAGTACATAGGCCGCCGCCTTGGCCTGTTGATCTTTCTCTCTGGCCAGTTTCGCCGCATCCTGTTCGATATTGTATAGGCTGGCGCTTTGCTTGAGTTTCAGGCATGACTGGAAGGCGGCAGGCGTTTCCTGCCAGCAGCGAGCCGGCACAAGGAAGGTCCAGCGCATGCTGAGCGTTTCCAGTACATACGACTCTTCGCCCTCCTCTCCCTTGAGATAGGCGCGGCCGTCGGCCTTGGTCACGCCTTTCGTCAGCTGCTTGCCGCCGACCGTGCTCCAGGTATACGGGTCATCGTCTTGCGGCACGCCGGGCACGGCGTACAGGGTCAGGTAATGGGCGGCGGCAGGAGCATCGGCGGCATGGGCCAGCGGCGACAACAGGGACAAGGTGAGTAAAGTACTTCCAGGTATCAGTTTCAGCATGCAGCAATCGGTTCAATGGAGTTCGGTATGGCAGGCGCAGTCGTGGCCGCTGGCCGCCTCGGACAAGTTTTGTAAAATCGCGCAGTCCTGTGACGGCTGCGGCTGGTCGCACTGGTGGCGCAAAGTCACCAGTTGCTGCTGCAAGGTTTGCAGGTTGGCCATTTGCTCGGCAATGCGCAGGATATGGTGGTCGAGCAGTTCATTGACGCTCTGGCAGCCTTCGGCCGGGTTGTTCTTAAATTCCAGCAAGGCGCGGATATCCGTCAAACCGATCTGCAGGGAACGGCAATGGCGGATGAATTGCAGCCGTTCCTGGTGTTCTTCGCGGTATTCGCGGTAGCCGGCACTGTTGCGGCCCGGTTCCTGCAGCAAGCCCGCTTTTTCATAGTAACGCACGGTTTCCACATCACAATCTGTCCGTTTGGCCAGTTCTCCGATACGCATGGCATCCCCTTTTCATTCTTTCGTGCAAATTCCGCTTGACCCTGTAGTCGCTACAGGGTTTCTAATGGAAGCATACACCAATCCAGAAGGATGATGCGATGCCGCACGATAGCCATAACCACGCGCAGGGCCACGATCATAAGCATGACCATCAGCATGATCACGATCACAAGCATGCGCACGAAGCAGCCCCGGCCGCTGCGCTCAAGGCAGCCAGTTGCTGTTCCAGCCAGCATGCGTGCTCGGCCACGCCTGCCGCACCATCTGGCCCAGCGCTGCCCAGCACACCCATCGCCGGCGCGAACACGGCCAAATACCGTATCGCCAACATGGATTGCCCCACGGAAGAACGGCTGATCCGCAACAAGCTGGCCAATATGGCTGGCGTGGTGGGTCTCGATTTCAACCTGATGAACCGGGTACTCGATGTGCACCACACCCTGCCGTCGCTGGGCACGGTGGAAGCGGCGCTGCACGGCATCGGCATGCAAGCGATTCCCATGCAGGCGGACGCCGTCGTCGCGCGCGATCCGAACGAAGGCAGCCTCAGCAGCTTGCAAAAAGGCTTGCTGCTCGTGTCCGGCCTGGCCGCTGCCGGCGCCGAAGCGCTGGCGTGGACCACGCATGAAGACAGTTCGCCCCTCGTCATCGCCCTGGCCCTGCTGTCGATCGCCACGGGCGGCTGGCCGACTTTGAAAAAGGGCTGGATTGCCCTGAAAACGTTCACCCTGAACATCAATTTCCTGATGAGCCTGGCGGTGTTTGGCGCCATCGCCATCGGCCAGTGGCCGGAAGCGGCCATGGTCATCTTCCTGTTCGCGATTGCGGAACTGATCGAAGGCCTGTCCCTGAACCGCGCGCGCAACGCCGTGCACAGCCTGATGCAACTGGCGCCCGACACGGCGACGGTCGCCGACGCCAGCGGTGTCTGGAGCCAGGTGAACGTTGCCACGGTGGCCATCGGTACCCTGATGCGCGTGAAACCGGGCGAGCGCATCGCGCTCGACGGCATCGTGCAAAACGGCGCATCGTCCGTCAACCAGGCGCCGATCACGGGTGAAAGCATGCCGGTGGACAAGGCCGTGGGCGACGTCGTGTATGCGGGCACCATCAATGAACGGGGCTTGCTCGACGTCACCGTGACGGCCAACAGCGGCAACAGCACCCTGGCGAAAATCCTCAAGGTGATCGAGGAAACCCAGGGAAAACAGGCGCCGACGCAGCGCTTTGTCGATAACTTCGCCCGCTACTACACGCCGGCCGTGGTCGTGTTCGCCATCCTCGTGGCCGTGCTGCCGCCACTGCTGCTGGGCCAGCCCTTCATGCCCTGGGTCTATAAAGCGCTGGTGATGCTGGTGATCGCCTGCCCATGCGCGCTCGTCATTTCCACGCCTGTTACCGTGGTCAGCGGCCTGACGGCGGCCGCGCGCCGCGGCATCCTGGTAAAAGGCGGGCAATTCCTGGAAACGGGTTATCGGATCAAGGCTATCGCCGTCGACAAGACAGGCACCCTGACCATGGGCAAACCGGCCGTGACGGACGTGGTCGCAATGGAAGGCAGCAACCGCAACGCCATCCTGCTGTTGGCCGCCAGCCTGGACGCCAACTCGGCCCACCCGCTGGCCGCCGCCATCGTCAAGGCGGGACCGCCCGCCGGCAGCCACTTGCCCGTCAGCCAGTTTGCCGCCCTGCACGGCCGCGGCGTGCAAGGCACGATCGCCGGCCAGACGTATTTTCTGGGCAATGCGCGCCTGATGACGGAATTGAAGGTCGTGACGCCGGAATTGCAAGCCATCCTGGCGCGGCTGGAAGAGCAAGCCTACACGGCCATGGTGCTGGCCACGCCAGCCGGTGCGCTGGGCGTGATCGCCGTGGCCGACGTGCTGCGCCCCACGGCGGCGTCTGCCATCGCCAAATTGAATGCCCTGGGCGTCACCACCGTGATGCTGACGGGAGACAATTTGCTGACGGCGCAGCGTATCGGCGCCGAAGTGGGCGTCAGCCTGGTCAAGGCGGAATTGTTGCCGGAAAACAAGCTCGATGAAATCAAGGCCTTGCAGCAGCAGTTTGGCGTGGTCGCCATGCTGGGCGATGGCGTCAACGACGCCCCGGCCCTGGCGCAAGCGGACATCGGCTTTGCCATGGGCGCGGCCGGCAGCGACACGGCCATTGAAACGGCGGACGTGGCCCTGATGGATGATGAGCTGGGGAAATTGCCCGAATTCATCAGTCTGAGCCAGCGCACGCGCAGCATTCTCGTGCAAAACATCAGCTTTGCCATCGGCATCAAGGCCGTCTTCTTCGGCCTGGCCCTGGCCGGCACGGCGACCTTGTGGATGGCCGTATTTGCGGATGTGGGCGCCAGCCTGCTGGTGGTGGCGAACGGTTTGCGCTTGCTGCGTAACAATAAGCAAGTATAGTCCCACGCAGAAATATTTCCATCTGGACAATTACTGTAAAAAACGCTACTTTGGCGCTTGATCTCCACCGCCGCCAAGGTTGCCGATGCCATTTCTGCCACGATACCCCCTTCTGGCTATGCTGTTGCTAAGCGCTGGCTTGCATGCCGAACCTGCCGCCATCGCCGGCAGCATCTGCACCTCGCCCGCACAGCCCATTCGCGAGCAAGGCTATGTGCCCATCAATGGCATCGAGCAATGGATCACAATCACGGACGCCGCCTGCGGCAATCCCGTGATCCTGTTCATCCATGGCGGCCCCGGCAACGCGTTGAGTCCGTATGCGGATGCCATTTATGCGGGCTGGGAACGCCACTACACGCTGGTCCAGTGGGACCAGCGCGGCACGGGCATGACGTATGCGAAACAGCGCCCAACGGAAGATGTGCCCTTGACGGTGACGCAGATGCGCGACGACGGTATCGCCGTGGCCCGCTATATCGAGCAGCATCTGGGCCAGCAGAAAGTCATCTTGATGGGCAGTTCCTGGGGATCGATTCTGGGCGTGCACATGGCCAAGGCGCAGCCGGAGCTGTTCCACGCGTACATCGGCACGGCGCAGGTGGTCAATGCGCGGGACAACGAGACCGGCATGTACCGGGAGGTGCTTGCGCTGGCGCAAGCAGCGAAGGATGCGCCCACTGTGGACAAGCTGACGGCGCTCGGTCCCCCGCCATGGCGCGATCCGCACAATTTCGGCATCTTGCGCCGCTTCGACCGCAAATATGAAGGACTGGTAACGGATGCGCCGCCCAAGCACTGGTGGCAACCGGCGCCGTTCTACGCCACGCCGCAAGCCATGGCTGATGCGGAGGCTGCCGACGACTACTCCTACATCCAGTTCATCGGCATGCGCGGCGACGGCATGTTTTCGACGGTTAACCTGCCCGCGCTGGGCACGCACTTTAAATTACCCGTGTTTTTCATCATGGGCGAAGCGGACCTGCTGACCTCGCCCACCATCGGGCGCCGTTACTTCGACAGCATCACGGCGCCGGCCAAGAATTTTACCTTGGTGAAACGCGCCGGACACGACCCCCATCAGGCCGTGCTCGACGCCCAATGGACGATTCTGCGCGACAAGGTGGCGCCGCTGCTCCATTAGATCGCGCGGCTGCTTCGCAGTTACGGTAGCGTGTCCTTGTCGATCTGTGCTGTAAACAGACGCTCAAATTCCAGCAGTTCCGCAACGTTAAGGTCCGAGATGAGCTGATAATGCATGCCGGAGCGGCTCCAGCGTATCAGCTGATAGCCTTGCCGCGTGCTGAAGCGCGGCGGCGCATCGCCTTTTGCCTGCTCAGGCCAGACATACAGGTTCAACACATGCTGATGCCGGCGATACGCGAGAGCGGCGACGGGACGCTCCTTGATATAGTCGACGCGCCCGCCGATCAATGGGAAGCCTGCTTGCGCCAGGTCAAACACGGGCGGTGAAAAATCAAGCTTGCCACTGAACCATGGCTTGACGGTATGCTGGTCGGACGACGCCACATCGGCCAGGTGATCGGGCATCAGCGAACGGAAATGACTGGCAACGATTTCCTGGTCGAGCCGTTCCGTTTCGGAGGGAACGGACAGATACAGGGACAGCGTGACGGCCAAGGCCGCCGTGCTGGCGCTTGCCATCCCAAAATTGATCCAAGCCCAAGGCAGTTGCGCCCATTTCCGGCCACGCGGGGTTTCCTTCACCTCCGTCACCTCGTTCAGCAGCGCCTGGTGCAGGCGCTGCTGCAGGGCAGTTGGCGCGGCGTGGCGCATGCCATGCTTTCTCACCGCTGCGCGCAAGGCATGCAGCTGCTCGCAGGCCCTTGCGCAGTCCGGGCAATGGGCCAGATGCTGCGTCAATTGCTGTGCCGTCCGCGCATCGAGCTCGCCATCGGCATACGCCGACATCCTGTCGCGTGATTCCTTGCACTCCATTTCATTTCTCATCGGTATGTTGTTTCAGGTAGTCAAACAGCAGCTTGCGTCCCCGTGCCAGGCGCGACATCACCGTGCCGATCGGGATGCCGACGATTTCCGCGATCTCCTTGTAGGACAAATCGTCGATCTCTTTCAGTACCAGCACTTCCCTGAAGTGTCGCGGCAGTGCTTCCAATCCATGATTGATGGCGTCCTTTACATCATGCGCCGCCAATAGGTCTTCAGGGTTGGCGCCGACACCATCGCGCGGCATGCCGCATCTGTCATCATCCTGGCCGTGAATTTCCTCGTCAAAGCCGATGTCATCGTGTTGCGGGCGGCTGTCGCGCAGGGACGTGTAATAGGTGTTGCGCACGATCGTCAGCAGCCAGGCGCGCGCGCCGTTGTCATCACCATCGCCATGATAGCCATCCATGAAGCGGTAGGCCCGCAGGAACGCCGTCTGCACCAGATCCTGGGCATCCTGATCATTGCGCGTGAGCCATCGTGCCAAGTTGTAGGCAGAGTCCAGATGAGGCATGGCAATTTTTTCAAAGAACCTGGTTTTCTCGATGTCATTCAAATCAACACCTATCCGCCTGTCTACCGTCTCTACTCGTAAGACTCGCTTTGCCTGCCATTTATTCCCGATACCGGGACTTTTTAGCCCTTTTCAAAGGCATGCGCGAGTGCAGCCGATCGTCAAAAAATAAACCTGCATAGACGGGAATATTTTCACTGCCTTTGGAGTTATAGCATTTGTAGGCCTCGATTGCATCGAACGGATGCCAGAAGGCCGCAAATCGAAAGGATTTCGACATGCAATATCCGTACTTCATCTCTGGCCTGGCCGCGGCCCTGCTGATGGCTTCCAACGGCGCCGCCACCGCCGGCGGCGACGCCATCCGCGGCCAGGTGCTCTACAAAACCATGTGCATGTCCTGCCACTCGATCGACTACAACGGCGTCGGCCCCGCGCACAAGGGCGTATTTGGCAGGAAAGCCGGCAGGGTCGCCGACTACAGCTATTCGCCAGCCGTGAAGGCGTCCGACGTCGTGTGGAGCGAGAGAACGCTGGACAAGTGGCTGACGAATCCGGAAAAACTGATTCCTGGCCAGAAAATGGGCTATATGGTGCCGTCCGCGCAGGACCGCGCCGACTTGATCGCGTATTTGCAGCAGCCGCCCCCCGCTGCCAAATAGAGACTATTCCGCCACCGCCTGCTGGCCATGCCAGGCATATCAAGGAGAAAATCATGATGGACCGCAGAAGCTTCATGAAACTGACCGCCATCGGCGGCGGCGCCGTGTTCATTTCCGGACTCTACGGACATGCGCAAGCGGCGGCAGACAAGGCTGGCCCCGGGTACGACGACTTTTACTTCGTCCAGTTGTCCGACGTGCACTGGGGCTTTAGCGGCGCCGCCAATCCCGATGCGCTCAACACTTTCCGGAAGGCCGTCGCCACCGTGAATGCGCTGGAAGTGCCGCCCGATTTCATCATCTTTACGGGGGACCTGACCCATACGACGGACGACCCGAAGGAGCGCCGCCAGCGCATGGCCGAGTTCAAGGACATTGCGGCGGGACTGCAGGTGAAAAGCGTGCGTTTCATTCCCGGCGAGCATGACGCTTCGCTCGACAACGGCGCCGCCTTCAAGGAAAACTTCGGACCGTCCAATTACACGTTCGAGCACAAGGGCGTGCATTTCATCGCCCTCGATAACGTTTCCGACCCCGGCGCGCGCATCGGCGACAGCCAGCTGGAATGGCTGAAGAGCGACCTGGACAAACAGGCAAAAGACGCGCGCATCGTCGTCTTCACCCACCGCCCCCTGTTCGACCTGGTCCCCAAGTGGGACTGGGCCACGCGCGACGGCGACAAGGCGATTGCCCTGTTAATGCCTTACAGCAATGTGACGGTGTTCTATGGCCATATTCACCAGGAACATCACCACATGACGGGCCAGATAGCGCACCACGCCGCCAAGTCGCTGATTTTTCCCTTGCCTGCGCCCGGCTCGCAAGAAAAGCGCACTCCCCTGCCGTGGGACCCCGCCATGCCGAACAAGGGACTCGGTTTTCGCGAGGTGGAAGCGGTATCCGGGAATCAGGAATACAAGCTCACGGAATTTCCCGTCACAAGGACTTGAACCATGGACCGCGCCAGAAGACAGCTATGTGCAAGGTTGGCCTGTGGATTCGGGGCGCTGCTGACGGTAGCCGCCATCGATGCCCAGGGAATAAAGGAAGTTGCCACAAAGGAAAGAGTCATCAACATCCAGGCGAAGAAATTCGTCTACACGCCGAACGAAATCATCCTGAAGAAGGATGAAGTGGTCGTGCTGGCGTTCAGCGCCATCGATTTCATCCATGGTTTTTTCATACCGGACATGAAAATCCGCGCCGACCTGCTGCCGGGCCAGCTCACGCAAGTGCGGCTGACGCCCGACAAGGCCGGCGAATATCCCTTTTTATGTGACAATTTTTGCGGCAGCGGCCATGAGGAGATGAGTGGGAAAATCATCGTCACGGACTAGCCGCACCGCCCTCACTGATCAGGCCATGCGGCGGGCGCGCAGATGCAGGTGGCGGATGGTGGCCGCGGCCGCCATCAGGATGGCGGAAGCCGTGGCCAGCACGACAATAAACGCCTTGTCAAAGGCAGAGCGCGCCAGTTCCGACACTTGCAGGCCCAGTTCGGCCGGCAATTGCTCGGCGGCCAGCAGCGCCGCATCGAGGGTGTCGTGGGCATTCGGCAACAGGCCCGCGCTTTCCGGAATCACCAGCGTGGCGCTGTAGACGGCCGACAGGATGGTGCCCAGCACCGTCACGCCGATCACGGCGCCCAGTTCGTACGACACTTCCTCGATCGAGGCGGCCATGCCGGCTTGCTGCGGAGCCACGTTCAGCATCACGGCGCTGGACGCGGCCGTCATGACGGCGCCCAGGCCCAGGCCCAGGATCACCAGGCTGGCCACTTGCGCCGAGACGGCGGCGTCATGCAGCAGCAAATACGAAGCCATGCCGATACCTGACAGCAACAGCGAACCCCACAATACCTTGGCCTTGTCGGCGCGCGGCAGCATGAATCCCGTCAGCGGCCCCGCAAATACGGACGCCAGCGGCAGCGGCAGCAGCAACAAGCCCGCTTCCAGCGGCGACAATTCACGCACCAGCTGCATGTGCTGGCTCAGCGCCAGTTCCATGCCGATCAGGGCGGCAGAGGCCACCATGGCGGCGGCCACGGCGCTGGAAAACGGCAGTTCGCGGAACAGAGCGAAGTCGATCAGCGGCTTGGCTTGCCGTTTCTGGCGGCGTATGAACTTCAACATGAAGAAGGCGCCCACGGCGAACGACGCGGCGGCCAGCGCATACGACGGTTGCGACTTGCCCAGCTCCTTGATCGCATACACGCCACCAAGCAGACCCATCATGATTTGCAAAGAGCCCGCCAAGTCCCACGGCTTGTCGCGGTTACCGGCCCGTTTCGGCAGGACGACGGTGGCCAGCACCAGGGTCAGCAGCACGATGGGCACGTTGATCAGGAAGACGGAACCCCACCAGTAGTGTTCCATCAACAAACCACCGAGCACGGGGCCAAATGCGGCGCCACCGGAGGCAATCGCCGCCCACACGCCGATGGCGAACGAGCGCTCGCGGTTATCCGTAAAGGTCAGGCGGATGATGGACAAGGTGGCCGGCATCATCAGCGCGGCGCCGATGGCCAGCAGCACGCGGGCAAAGATCAGCCATTCTGCTGCGGGCGAAAACGCGGCGCACAGCGAGGCGATGCCAAACACGGCGAGGCCGGCAAGGAAAACGGGTTTGTGGCTGAGACGGTCACCGAGGGTGCCGAGGCCGGGCAGCAGACCGGAGACGACCAGCGCGTACACGTTGATGATCCACAGTTTTTGCGAGGAAGTTGCCTGCAAGTCGCGCGTCAGCGCGGGTAAGGCGGTGTAGAGCACGGTCATGTCGACCACGATCAGGAACAGGGCGCTGGAGACGATGGCCAGCGTCAGCCATTTTTTCATTGGATGCATAAACAACTCATGTATTATTTAACAACTATCGGTTTGGATGAATTTGGTGCTGCGCAAATATTTACGTTCCAGGCTGCCACGGGCCTGGCCTTGTCGGGGGCGGCGGGCGTCAGCCACGGTCGCCATCCTTGTCATCCACAGCAGCGCTTACCGCTGGCACATCGAGTTCGCGCAGCATGACGACGGACACTTGCTTGAAGCCCCGACCCTGGAAGAATTTCTGCGCCGTCAGGTTGTGTGCGCCGCATTCGAGGAACAAACGGGCGATGCCGTGGCTGCGCAGCTCGTCGGCAACCCACTCCACCAACTGACTGCCGATGCCGCTGCCGCGTACGGAGGGCAGCAAGACCAGGTCGTCCAGCGCGGCGAACGATTTCGAGGCGCGCTGGCGCGTATCGATGGAAACAAGGGCCATGCCGACGATGCTCTCGCCTGACGTGGCGACGGCCAGCAGGGTCGAATCGCCATGCGCCCAGTCATGCGACAGGGCGGCGCGAATTTCGCCGCGGATCACCTCAGGCAAGTCCGCGCGCCAGTTGCCGGGCGCATCGGCGCGCTCGCCCTGCAGCTCCGAATGGGAGATATAGTCGACGCTGACGTTATCAAGATATAACTTGCACAGCGTATCTTCGGCGGTGGCGTCGTGACACCAGCTGAAGCTGATGGCGGGGGTATGGGCTTGAGCGTTTTTCATGGCGGATCTCGTGTTATTGAAAATGTAAATGCATTTTATGTCGCCCCTGAATGGCATTCAAGTTAAAATCCATCTGTAAAACAGATAGGTGGATGCCATGCAATGGACTTTGGAGCAAATGCGCTACTTTGAGGCGGCTGTCGCGGCCGGTTCTTTCTCGGGCGCGGCGCGCCGCCTGGGACGCGCCCAATCGGTGGTCAGTACCTCGATCGGGCTGCTGGAAGCGGAATTCGGCGTAGAACTATTCGACCGTTCGCGCCGCAGCGCCGTGCTGACGGAAGCAGGCAAGGTGATGCACCTGGAAGCGTGCGAACTGCTGCGCCAGGCCGAGCGCTTGCAGCTGCGCGCTCAATTGCTGAGCGAAGCGCCCGAAGCGCAGCTGACCCTGGCGCTGGACGAAGCCCTGCCCTACCTGGCCATCAGTACCCTGGTGAAGGAGTTGGCGGCGCGCTACCCGGCGCTGGAACTGGTGATGCTCAACGCCACGGCGTCGGAAGTGGCGCAGTACGTGGAGCAGCAGCAGGCCGACGTGGCCTTCCACTTCGACCGTGGCCCCATCTCCCCCGTGCTGGAACAGCAGCACATCGGCAGCGTGGCGCAAGGCGTGTTCGTGGCGAAAGGCCATCCGATGGCGCACGGCCAGGAAGTGAGCCGCAACGAGCTGACCCGCTACCGCCAACTGATCATGGATTCCGAGCTCAACCGTGAACACGCCTTCAGCCCCGCCGTCTGGTTTTCCGACAGCTTTTACAGCATCGCGGAGATGGTCGCGGATGAGCTGGGCTGGGCCATTTTGCCCCTGAATATCGCCAACTACGACAATTACAAGGGCTATCTGCAGGAAGTCCCCTGCCCTGCGCTGGCGCTGTCACGCTTGCCTGTGCGGCGGCTGTCTATCCACGGCAAGAAGCTGAGTGAGACGAGTTTGTGGCTGACGACCAGGCTGGCGGAATTGCTACTGGATGGGCCGAGGGGCTAAGGCGTACTGCGGCTATTCGAGTAATTTAATGAAGGAAAGCTGGTACCTGCATTTTGATGGCGTGGCAAAGGCCGTATGATGGTCATCATTAAAATATTGGCATAAAGGTATAGAGAAAAGATGCAAGCTGCATGTAATACCATCTCACTCACAACCGGAACTGGCGGCATTAAATTACACTATATGGCGATACCGATATCACAGAGTGAAGGAATACAGCATGGATTTCGATTGGCACGGTGGCATCATCACCCGGCACACAGTCGTTGATGCCAATTACCGGAACACGCAAAACGTCAGGCGTTTCCTGTTTGACCAGTGCAGTCCCGAATTCAAGCTTGACCGTGATTTCATGGCCTGGATACGCAATGGCGACGCCAAAACCATGGGCGAAGTCGCGGATGAATGGATGCGTCGGCATAATCAAGCCGGTGATGTGTCAATAAACAAATTAAACAAATATTAATAAGTACTGAAAGCTTTACATAATGCACTCAACTGTCGTAAGCAGCTGGTTCTCCATGGCGAAAGACGATGCCGTGGAAATTGATCCCGATAACATCAATCACGAAGCGATGACTAATATGTGGAGCTTTTCGCCCACGGACGAGGAAACGCCGCAGATTCATGCGGCGGATATCGTTGAATTTATCGGCCACGTGATTGCGGCCCGCAGCAGCGCACTCAAAGGCGAGGATATGCTGTTCTATTGCTGGCATGATGCGCAATGCCGCCAGTTGCGCTTCAGCCTGGTGTCGCGCTCGCATGGCCGCCTGCCGTTTCGCCGCGAGCTGCGCGAAACGCAGGATCTGGCGCTGATCGTCGACCGGGTGGTGAACGGAGACTGGCGCAACGCGCATTTTATGCAGGCACCGTCGGAGGAAGGCGATGAGCAGGAGCAAGCACGGTTCGTCTTGCCCGTGTTTGTAGTGCCTGTGCCGTAGAAATCAGCGCGGCATAATCACGCCTGGAAACGCGCGGGCCGGCAAGCCTCCAGGGCTGACGCTGGCTGCCCATCGACGATTTCCTCGCTGGCCAGCTGGCCCACGATGGCCGCCAACACCACGCCCGGATGCATGGCGCACACGTACGCACCTTGCACCTGCGGCAAATAGCCGATGATGGGCACGCCGTCAAAGGGCATGGGACGCAGGCCGACACAGGCCAGTTCCAGCGCGATGGCGTCGGCTCCTTCCAGTTCATTGCGGATCGCACTGGCCGCGCGCCGAGCCATGGCGGCAGGCTGATTTTCCGGCGCCTCATCCACGTAGTCTTCCGCCGCCAGCAGTGTTCCATCCGCGTTTTGCCGCACTTCCATGGATTGGTTGGAAATGATGCCATGCACCAGCCCAGGCTGCGCCTTGTAGCGCATAAAGATCGCGGGCGAGGCGTGGATCGGCAGGCTGGCGCCCAGCATCTCCGCCAGCGCAGCAGTGCCTGTGCCTGCCGCAAGGACGATCACGTCCGCCTCGATGACGCCAGCGGCCGTTTCCACGCCAGTCACCCGCGCATCCTGGACCGCAAAGCCCAGCGCGGGCGTGTGCGTGCGGACTGTTGCGCCGAGCGCCTGCGCCGCTGCCAGCAAGGCATGCGTGGCGGCAACGGCGTCGATGGCGCCCTGCTCTGGCTCGTACAGCGCTTGTTCCGGCGGCTGCCGCAGATGTGGTTCAAGCTGGGCGATGCGCGAGCGGTCTATCAATATGGACGCGGGCGACACGCGCCCATCCGGCGTGCCATACGACAAGGCGCCATGCCAGCGCACCGTCAAGCCGGGCACCTGCGTTTCCAGTTGGCGGTAGGCAGCGATGGCGCCGCCGCGCAGTGCCGCAATGGGGTCAGGCCCCGTGCAGGACGTGTTAATCCAGGCAAAAGAGGTGCCCGTCACGCCGGACGCGACACCTTGCGCCTCGACCATGGTGACTTGCGCGCCTTTGCTGGCCAGGTGATACGCGAGCGACGCACCCACGATGCCGGCGCCGATAACGACGATGCGTTGCGGTTTTTCATTAATCATATACTACGACCTTGTTGTCGACGGGAAGCGCCGTCACGCCAGCCGCCCGCAAATTCAACGCATAGGCATGGCCATCGACGATGATTCCCGCCACGGTGGCGATATCGGGCACGGCCGTTCCCTGCACGAAACCGCAGCGTTCCAGCACGCGGATCGACGCCGCATTGCCATCGATGGCGTAGGCGCACAGGCGTTGAAGCTGCCATTCGTCTTGCGCCAGGTCAATCAGGTGGCGCAGCGCGGCCGTGGCCAGGCCCTTGCCCGCTTGTTGCTCGCCAATGCGGTAGCCGACTTCGGCCGTTTGCGCCTGCCCGTCTATATCCTTGAGGTTGGCGCGTCCGATCAATTGTCCGTGCTCGTCCACGATGACGCAGGGGTGCATGCGTCCCTGTGCGTGCTCGTCCAGGAATTGCGAGACGTGCGCCCGGATGCCGTCAACACTGTAAAAATCGTCCGGGCGCCGGTCGATATGGCGCTCGAACCAGGTCCGGTTGGCTTGCTCGAAGGCCAGCAGTGGCGCGGCGTCGTCCCGGCGCAGGGTGCGGATTGCGTATGTGCTCATGGATACTCCTGGAAAGGCATCAGTCTAGTGACGCGCCACCCGGCCCGTCAATCTTGATTCCATTAATCAATATAAAGTGACAAACGCTACAATGGCGGCCATGAACAACGATCTGTCCGCTCTTGACGCGGCGCGCCTCTTGGGCGTCAGCCTGCCCACCCTGTACTCCTATGTGAGCCGGGGCCTGCTGGCCTCCGTCAGCAATGGAGCGTCGCGCCGCAAGCGCTATCCGCAGGAAGACGTGCTGCGCCTGGCGGCGCGCAAAAGTGACGCCAAGCGGGGCGGCCAGGCGGCCGTGGCCGCCATGCACTGGGGCTTGCCCGTGCTGGAGACGCAGATTTCCCACATTCTCGATGGCCGACTGCTGTACCGGGGCTGCGATGCCACGGCGCTGGCGCAGCACGCGACCCTGGAAGCGGCCGCCAGTCTGCTGTGGGACGATGGCGCAAGCGATTATTTTCAGCAAGATCCTCCTGCCCTGCCGCAAGGGCTGGCCGGCGCGCCGGACGCGACGCCGCTGGCGCGCGCCATGCTTGCCATGGCCATGCTGGCGTGCAAACCTGCGACTATGCCCGCAACCATGCTGCAATCCGGCCCGGCCGTGATCCGCATCCTCGCCGCCGCCCTTCTGCAGACGGCGCCGTCTGCCCAGCCCCTGCACGGGCAGCTGGCCCAGGCATGGCAAGCCGACGCGGAGCAGGCTGAATTGCTGCGCGCGGCGCTGGTGTTGCTGGCCGACCATGAATTGAATGCGTCGACCTTTGCCGTGCGCTGCGTCGCGTCGACGGGCGCCAGCCTGCCTGCCGCACTGGGCGCCGGGTTGGCGGCCTTGTCCGGCGACAAGCACGGCGGCGGCAGCGCGGCGGCCCGGCGCATGTTGACGCAGGCGCTGGCAGCGCCAGACGCCAGAGCCGCCATCGGCGCTTATTACACGACCATCGCGCCGGAATTCTCCGGCTTCGGCCATCCGCTGTATCCGCACGGTGACCCGCGCGCTGCCTATTTGATGGACCGTTTGGCAGCGCTGTCGAACGAGCCCCCGCAGCTGGGCGCCATCCTGGCCGTCTGCGCCATGGCAGGAGAATTGCTGGACGCCAAGCCGAACGCGGACCTTGCGCTGGCCGCCATGGAGCTGGCGTTCGGCTGGCCCGAGGGCGCGGGCATGAGCGTGTTTGCGCTGGCCCGTTCAGCCGGCTGGATCGCGCACGCGGCCGAGCAAGCCGCCAGTGCGGCCATGATCCGTCCCCGCGCCCGCTACGTGGGACGCCACCAACGCGACTAATAATATCCGCTTGATTTATTACGCATACGTAGTAGTATACTTCGCATGCGTACCAATACCTCCCCCCAGCCCGACCGTCCCGATACCGCAGCCGCCTGCCCGCTGGGCGAGCGTTCGCCGCGCCTGTTCAATCTGCTCAACCTGGCGCGGCAGAACCTGTTTCGCTCGGCCGATGCCGTGTTCACCAGCGAATTGGGCTTTTCCGGCACGCAAGTGGTCGCCCTGTTTGCCCTGAAGGGCGAGGAAGGTTGCCAATTAAAGGATCTGGGGCGGGCGCTGCAATTGAAAAACTCGGCCGTCACGGGTCTGGTGGCGCGCATGGAAGAGAACGGCCTGATCGTGCGCGGCCAGTCGGCGCTCGACGCACGCGCCGGCACCCTGCACATGTCGCCCAAGGGCGGCGAGGTATTGGCCGCCGCCCTGCCCCTGCTCGACAGCCTGAATGAACAACTGAAGCAAGGTTTCAGCGAAGAAGAACTGGCCGTCGTCGCCCGCTTCCTGCTGCACGCTTCGCGCCTGCGTTTCCAGCAAGACGTCTGACTCATCCCCACATCACTACCACAGGAGTTACCCATGCACCCGAAAGACATGACCGGCTTGCAACTGATGCAAGCTTTCGCGCAAGGCCTGTTTCCCCGGCCCGGCATTTCCAAGACCATGCCCATGGATGCCCACACGGTCGAGCACGGCAGAGTCATCTTCACGGCGATGGCGAATGAAACGCATACCAATCCCATGGGCGGCGTGCATGGTGGTTTCGCCGCCACCGTGCTCGACACGGTCACGGGTTGCGCCACGCACACGGTCTTGCCGGCCGGCGAAAGCTATGGCACGACCGACCTGAACATCAAGATGTGCCGTCCCCTGCCCTTCAACGTGACGGTCTATGCGGAAGGCAAAGTCATCAATGCGGGCCGCAACCTGGTCATTTCGGAAGGCACGATCCGCGACGAGGCCGGTAAAGTATATGCGCACGCAACGGCCACCTGCATGATCATCCGCCCCCGGGAGCAGGCGGCTGCATGATTCGGCACGGCACCATCGAGGAAGCCTGGCAGGTGCTGCAGGCGATTCCCGAATTCGACCAGCGGCGCAGCCTGGCACAGTTACAGGACCGGCTGCCTGCCGGCGCGCTGATCCTGATCGCGGAAGCGGACGGCCAGCCCGTCGGTTTCAAGCTGGGATATGCCTCCGAGGATGGCTCCTTCTATAGCTGGCTCGGCGGCGTGCTGCCCGCGCACCGCAAGACGGGGCTGGCACAGCAGTTGCTGGACAGCCAGGAAGCCTGGGCCAGTACACACCGTTTTGCGGCCATCACGGTGAAATCGATGAACCGCTATCCTTCCATGCTGCGCTTGCTGATCCGCAATGGCTATTACATACGCGCCGTCGAGCACTTCGGCGACCAGGCAAAGGAACGCATCCACTTCAACAAGCCGTTATCTTAGCCCCCCTCACAAGACCACTTGTTTGTCTCTTGCTTGCCAAAGGAATAACAGCGCCATACAATGATGCACCCCAGCCGTCCGCTATCGGCCAAAAACGGACATTCTCCTTAGCAAAAATATTTTGTCGCTACCTGGAGCTTGATGGTAGCGTTTTTCCCCTTTTACCTAAAGCGATGCACTAATGTTTCAGAAAATACTTGCCGCTTTCGGCATGTCTGCACTAAAGACACCTGCAGTAGCAACGGATCGCACAGCGATGGAATTCATTGAGGCCGCGAAACACGGCTTGATGCAGCAGACTTCAGCTCATGCAACTACCTGGCACCTAGGGGAGGAGGACCGTTGGTCTGCTGATCTGGATGACGGTACGATCACATTGCATTTTAAAAACGGTATAGTCGCGAGCGCGTCGATTCAGGTCGTTGGCACCTATAACAGGTCGGATGGGACGTTCCTTTGGGGATGGGATCATCCGTCGGTTCCCGAAAATTTACGTCACCACGCACAACTCGTGCAGGCGTGGGGCGATGAAAATAAAATAACGGCCTTCACTACACGGACAGTACAGTGCTCCGAAGACGACGCCTGGGCCTTTGCGGCAGTAGCGAACCGCTTAGGGAACGCCAATGGCGTATATCGTGGCCCAGATGGCACCGCATTGGTCTTTATGACTTTCGGAGAAATCCAGCTTAAAACTTCTGATCCCTGTTAATTCATGAACTGGCTGTAGCCGGCCAGGAGCGGACTGTCGAGCACCCTGTGAAGTGCATGAGCTAATGTGACTCCGGGAGGGCTGTAGCGTACTTCACCCGGAGTATTAAAACGGAGAGAGCATGGAAGGTCCTGATCCAAACACCACATACCCGATGCCTGGGTTCCGGCAAATCTGTTTTCTAAAGAATATTATCACCCGTCCCAACATTGAAATCGGCGATTACACCTATTACGACGATCCCGACGGCGTAAGCCAGTTTGAAGACAACGTCCTGTACCATTTCCCGTTCATCGGCGATCACCTAAGAATCGGCAAATTCTGCGCTCTCGCGCGTGGGGTGAAGTTCATCATGAACGGCGCCAACCATCAAATGAACGGGATTTCAAGCTATCCCTTCTTCATTTTTGGCAATGGCTGGGAAACTGCACGCCCAATCGAGGGCGAATTGCCATATAAGGGCGATACGATTATCGGCAACGACGTTTGGATCGGCTACGACACGCTCATCATGCCTGGGGTACGGATCGGCGATGGCGCTATCATCGCCGCGCGCTCGGTTGTCACCGCCGACATTCCCCCTACGCCATCGTAGGCGGCAATCCGGGACGTGTCGTCCGGGAGCGCTTCGATTCCGCTACTGTGCAACGGCTATTGGAAATCGCCTGGTGGAATCGCCCAGCAGAATGGATTGGCCGGCACCTCGACCTGATCCGAGGCGGGGATGTTGACGCGCTCTATGCCGCCGCCCGGTGAGGTCCTGCACATGGCCGATGCTGGGCCGACCGTGGCCAGCAGCACACCTGCCTCATTCGTTCTATCTAAACGTCAACGTACCTGCGTTTTTCAACACAATAGGCCAATAGCGGCCAGTCAACTCGCTCCAAAAAATCCTACAATTTATATGACGACCCTTTTAATCATTGACATGCAAGTTGGAATGACCTGGCCTAAAGCTGAGGTTCGGAATAATCACCAAGCAGAGGACACGATTGCTAGGCTTCTGAGGGATTGGCGGCTTCGAAAAGCGCCAGTGGTTCACGTTCGCCACATCTCTAGAACGCCCGGTTCGCCGTTTTGGCCCGGCCAACCTGGTGTAGAGTTTCAACCGAAGTTGTCGCCATTGGCGCATGAGCATGTGGTCGAGAAGAATGTGCCGGATGCCTTCATCAATACCGGTCTTGACCGCTGGCTTCATGCGCGCGGAGAATCAAGTATCGTCATCGTCGGAGTAAGCACCAATAATTCCGTGGAGAGTACAGCGCGGACCGCAGGCAATCTAGGCTTCAAAACCTTCGTTGTATCAGACGGTACGTATGCATATGCGAAAACCGATTTCAACGGGGTAGCGCGTTCTGCCGACGAGGTTCACGCGATGGCGCTTGCTAATCTAGATGGTGAGTATGCGACAATTATTCGCTCGGGCGATGCACTGAATGTGGCGCATTCTCTGGTATAAAAAACTGAGGTGCGGTCGTCAATCGGCCAAAAGCAGCCGCTCAGCGAGCTGAATAGTTTTTCGTTTTCAGGGATTGGGGAATGAAGATACTCAACGAGCGAAGTGGAGTTCCGATCATAAAAGATACCGAGGATGAAGGACCAATCCCTTCAGCCTGGCGCCCGGTGCTAAGACAAATCGTTAATGCATTCGTGCTCCATGACTACTGTCTGAGCGATGGCGTGCCTGGGGTCGCTCCAGTGTCAGAAGAGACCGCTGCGCAAATCGAGAGGCACATCAAAAACTATGGAGCGACGCTGATTCAGCTTCCCAAGGAATCCTGGAATACGTCAGTGTGCATCTGGATGGGGGATCGCTGGGATGCCCTTATTGATCTATGGACGGCAGAAGAAGGCAGCAGTGATCTCGTACTGCAAGTTCGCATATCAGAGATTAGCGACGGCTACGTCATGACTGTGTACATGGTGTACGTACCCTGATACATAACCATGCTGATTGAGGAATGCAAGTTCAACCAGCAGGCGTCGTCAATGCTGTTCGTGAGTGACAGTTAAGGGGCGGAACCTGCCAACGACAGTAGTCGGCCAAAAGCGTGCATTGGAATCTAGGTAATTGTAAATCCCCGGAGTCGTCTCGCAACTGATAGCCTGTACTGGAAAAGCACTATGGACAGAAAACAAAACCAGCCTGTCACCGACTGGGTCATCAGAAGCATTCAACCCGGCAGCGTGGAACGTATCGAAGCGTGGTTCGGCAGCCATGGCTACGACCCGCACCGCCACGACACCTACTCGATTGGTCGCACTCTTGCTGGCGTGCAGAGCTTTCACTACAAAGGATCGCTGTGCCATGGCGTGCCAGGCAACACGCTCGTGCTTCACCCTGACGAACTGCATGACGGAATGGCTGGTACCGAGTCAGGCTTTCGCTACCGCATGGCTTACGTTGACCCTGCATTAATTCAGAACATTCTGGGTGGGCAACCTTTGCCCTTTATAACAGGTGGGGTCTCGAACGATCCACGCCTGTACCATGCCAGCGAAGCCTTTGTGCAGGCGGTGGATAAACCATTGGAAATGCTGGAAGAACAAGATGCTCTCTATGACCTAGCAATGGCTTTGCGTGCCGTCGGGGGCAAGCACGTTGGCCGTAAACACCTGGATTACCGCTCAGCCGAACGTGCTAGGGCGTTCATCATGGAACATCTGCACCTGAACATTACCCTGGAGATGCTCGAACATGCCAGTGGGCGTGAACGCTGGAGCCTGTCACGAGATTTCAGGGCTCTCTACGGCACTAGCCCCTACCGCTTCGTGACCCAACGGCGCTTGGACCGCTTCCGCAGGCTAGTCCTAGACGGATTCAAACTGGTTGATGCTACCCTTGCTGCTGGCTTCCACGATCAAAGCCACATGACCCGCCACTTCAAGCGCTGCTACGGCGTATCTCCTGTACGTTGGTTGGAACGCTTGCGTGCCGCACGCTAACTTGCAGGATCGTACAAGACCAGCGGTTCCCAGTTCGATACCATGATAACTTCAACTACTGAGGATTTATCATGTCTGAGACCCGTCACCAACACGCATCGCTCCCCGTAAACCTGGCGCAAAAAGCTTCGCTTATCGAACAGCAGTGGAGTCCTAGAGTTGTCGCGGAACTGAACGACTACCAAATTAAGGTTGTGCGGATCGAAGGCGAATTCATATGGCACTCTCACCCGGAGACCGACGAAGCGTTTCTTGTGCTGGAAGGTATTTTGCGTATCGATTTGCCAGAAGGCTGCGTCCATGTGAATGCGGGTGAGTTATACGTGGTGCCACGTGGCGTGGAGCATAGAACTGCTGCACAGGGCGAAGCTAAATTGATGATGATCGAACCACGAGGCATTTTGAATACGGGGCACGAGGGTGGGGAGAAAACGGCCCTGAATGATGTATGGATATGACTTGACATCGCTGAGCTTGATGTCGACGACGTCCGCTTTGGGGCGAAAGCAGATGCACAAAGCCAAGGTATGAGCAGTCCTGTTCGCTGCCATACTGATGCCATGATGGGGTGTCAAACGAACCCTTGAATGGCTACGCCGATTTCGCAGACTGCGCCTCCGTCATGTGCGGCGAGCAGACCTTCATCAGGCGCGCCATTTACTCGCGCATTGGAGCTAGGCCGCAAGGTGTTATCGGGCGCCCTCAGCCCGCCGCCTTCTTCTTTGCCTTTAACAGGCTGCCAGCCGCATTTTCCTCGAAACGCCCCGCCTCTTCTATATAGCCGTGCACCGTGCCGTCGTGACGCCAGCCGCCCTGGCGCTTGATGGCCTGGAAATCGGCGCCCGCCCGGTGGGCGCTGGTGGCCATGCCGCGGCGCAGGCTGTGGCTCGACAATTCCGGCACGTAATCGAGCTGAGCCAGCCTGGCGCAGCCTTCGAGTATCGTGTTGATGCTGCTCGCGTGTAACGCTTTCACACTCACATGGCCCCACTGATTGACGGTGCGCAAGAGCGGCCCCGTGCGGATATGCGCCGCGGCCAGCCAGGCGCGCAGGGCCGTGGCCGGACAGCAGACGCCGTCGCCAAACGGAATCGCCTTGACGATGCCCTCCCCCAACTGATCCGTTTTCGAGCGGGGCAAGGTGATCACCATGCCCTGCGGCTCCCAGCTCACGTCTTCCAAGGTCAATCCCACCAGTTCGCTGCGCCGAAAACCGCCAAAAAAGCCCAGTTGCAGCAAGGCGCTGTCGCGCAAGGCCTTGACGCTGCCCAGCGCGGCCAGCTTGGCGACGATCAACTCCAGGTCTTCCAATGGCAAGGCCTTGGCCTTCTTCTTCGGCTTGCCGTGCAGGCGGGCGATGCCGGCCAGGGTCTTGCGCACGGTGGGCGTGGACGCCGGGTCGGCGAAGCCCTGGTACACATGCCATTGCGACAGGGCCGTCAGGCGCAGGGCCAGCGTGCGGACGTTCAGGCTGTCCGCATACGCCATCAGATAGCGGATGACGGTGGACTCGTCGGCGGGCAGCGCCCCGCCCCATACCTGGAAGTGGCGGATGGCGGAACGGTAGGTGCGGCGCGTGTTGTCCGAGGTGGCGGCGGCGAGAAAAGCCTGGTGGCGCGCGGCCAGCTCCGCATCGATCAGGGCGCCGTGTAACCGGATCGCAGCGATGGTGGCGTTTTTCGAAGGGGCAATACGGCGTTTCGAGAGGGGCAAATCGGGCATGGCGGTGGCGAAATCGCGTTTTTGTACTGTGAGATACACAGAATAGCATGCAAATCACCCTCATAGCACGCGATAAGCGATCTTATAGCGCTTTATATTTTTTAAAAATCATAAAATTTATATCGTAATATTAAGCCATATTACGTATCATGTAATACGTTACTAAATTTCGTTCATAGGTGGTTTTATGGCCCGCACCGGCATTTTGTACTCTGATGTTATGAAAGCAGCCCAAATCGTCGCTGCCGATGGGCGCAATCCCACGGTCGACAGTGTGCGCGAAGCGCTGGGCAGCACAGGTAGCAAGAGCACCATCGCGCCCCTGCTCAAGCGCTGGAAGGAAGAGTTCCAGGGCGCGGGAGCCGTGAAAACGGAGGCGGGCTTGCCGGCCGAGCTGATGGAAGCGATGCGCGGCGTGTACGACAAGCAGCAGCGAGACGTGGCGCAGCAGCTGGAAACTGGCATGCAGCAAAACCGCGCCGAACTCGACGCGGCGCTGGAAAAGCTGAAAAAGACGGAAGCGGAACGCCTCAAGCTGACGGAGGTGCGCGCCGCCCTCACCCAGGAATTGCGCGCCACCCAGCATGCGCTGGCGCAACTGAAAGAAGAGCACCATTTCCGCGCCGTCACCCTGGCCACCTTGCACAGCGATAACGCGGGCCTGACACAGCGCCTGGCCGACCGCGGCGAGGAAATCGCCGCCCTGAACCGCCAGTTGGCGCAGGTGCGCTCGCAGTTCGACCATTACCAGGAAGCGGCCGCTACCCAGCGCAGCGAAGAGCGCGCGCAGGCGCAGCAACGGATCAGCCGGCTGGAACAGGATAACGCGCAGCTGCAGCAGCGTTTGCAAGGCCAGCAAGCGACCTTGGTGCAACAAGACATGCGCCTGGCACAGCTGCAGGCGGAGCAAACGCGCTTATCCGGCGCAGCGGCCGCCGACCGCGAAGCGCTGGCCACCGTGCGTCCCGAACGCGACCAGTTCGAATTTCAATATTTGCAGGCGGCCGCGTCCGCCGACGCCTTGCTGGCCAAGCTCGATACGGCCCTGCTGGCGCTGAACGACGCCAAGGTGGCGCTGGCCGCGCAAGACCGGCAGCTCGACATGCTGGCGGAAAACGCGCAAGCGTCGCAGCAAAAGTCGGAAACGCTGGCACAGGAACGCGACGGCTTGCTGCGCGACAATGCAGGCATGGCGGCCAGACTGGCCCTGCTCATGGATAGCAAGCAGAAGCGCGATGTTTGAACCCGTCTACATGGTCTGGGATCTATATGATGGTCCAGGGACGGGCCTGGTCAGCTTTCAGGGCTCGCCCCATTATTTTGCCTGCCCGATGACGGCCGACGGGGACGAGTATGCCCAGCAGTTTCACTGTCCCTGCCTGGCACGGTAGCGCACTCTTATCCACGCACCGATGGCGTCCACGCCGCAGTCCGTCGCCTCTTCGACCCAGCCCGCGCGCGCATAAAAGCGCCGCGCGCCCGTATTGCTGAGCTGCGTCTTCAGGCTCAGATGGGGACCGAAGCGCGCCACCACGGCCGCCAGCAGTTGCGCGCCGATGCCCAGTCCGCTGTGCGCCGGGTGCACGTACAGGTGGTGCAGGAAGTAGTCGGGGGCGTCGCCCGTGTGCACGGCGGCAAAGCCGACGACGATGCCGCAGCGTTCGGCAACGAAGACATCTTCGCCCTGCGTCGCCGCCGTGAACGCGGCGCTGTCGGCGACAGGGCCGAAGGCGTCGCGCCCGGCCAGGGCCAGGATGGCGGTGCAGGACGCCGTGTCCGCGCTGGTGTAGGGACGAATCAGGCTCATGGCTGGTGTGCTGCTCATTAGCTACAGGCGACGGTTCAGCACGCTGTCGATATCGTAGGTTTTCAGCTCCACATCGATCGTGCCGTTTTGCAGCCAGTAGCCGTCGCCTCCCTGTTGCAATGCATCCATATCGAGCGCGCCCAAGGTTGGCGGGACGGCGCCGGCGAGCAGCGCCGCCACGTCGTCCCATGCCGCATACAACAGCTTCAGGTACCAGCCGTCGTCGTGGGCAAAGGCGAGGAAGCGGCTGCGCAAGGCGGGAAGCGGCCCGAGTGCGCCACGGTGGTCGAGCATCGCGGCCACGTCCGCATCAAGGGATGCGGGCGGCTTGCCCTCACCATCCTCCTGCCAATCGGCCCAGGCATGACTGCCCCAGGCATACATATCCTCATGTGCCAGGGCGGCCAGTTGCTGCCGGACCAGCACCTGGTAGACGGCAGGCTTGCTGGCCGTCCCGGCGCTGCCCTTGCGCAGCACGATGCCGTCCGCGTCCAGCAGCGCGGGGATGACATCCTTGAATTCGATGCCGGAAGCGACCAGCATGCGCTCGGCCGGGTCGTGCCAGATATACAGATAATGTCTCACTTGTTCGTTCGCTTCGGTTTGGGTGACGTATTTGCGGCCACGGCAGCGCGTATCAGCGCCTTGAACGCCGCGCCGTCCCCGGACTGTGGCCTGACTCTGCGTTTTCATGGCGGTGATCGCTTATCCAGGTCTACCTCTGTCCGTCTGCCTCACTGAGTCATATCGGCCATGCTGGCGACCAGCGCGGCAACGCGCATGGTAAGGACAAGCAATTGGCGGTGCTACATGAAAGGTATCAGTTATCGGGTTGGCTAGCAGGGAGAATAAGCGTCAGTATGACTAAAAGGCAAATGTTTAGTTGCCACCCTCTAAATGTGCATGGACGCAGCTTCTTAATATGAACTTCACCTGGCCCACGTAGCATTCATATTGGCAAGGCTCTCATTGTGCAGCGCCTGCCCTTTTCTGGCTGAATCATGAACGACATCGCTTTACCCCTGCGCCACGGCGCCGCCCTGCCGCACCCCGCCAGCGGACACCGTCTGAAAGCGGCGCTGGGGGCCCTCTTCTTTCCCCGCCAGCGCACGCGCTGGCAAGCCTTCCTGGGCAGCATGCCCGGCTTGCATTCCCTGGCGCAGCTGCATCCTTGCCTGCGCTTCAAGATTTACCGGCCATACGCCTCGCGCCAGCTGGGCTGTACGGATCGCCTGGCCTTGCTGGAAGGGCATTACCGTTTCCTGTGGCAGGCCGGAGCGCGTGCCCTGGTCGAGCGCGCCGCGCGCCAACCCGTCGTACTGGCCGCGTTCGAAGGCAAGGATGGGGCGCCGTACCGCTTGCAGCTGACGGCCATCCACGACAGCTACCGCGAAGGCGAATTGTGCCTGCGCCTGACGCGCGACGGCCAAGCCTTCTACCTGGCCAGCTTCCTGTTCCTGCCGCGCGCCGATGGCGTGTCCTTGCAGCTGGGCGCGCTGCAAGGCTTGCGCTCCGAGGCGGGCAAGCTGGCCGTCAAGGAAGCCACGCGGGCGCTGCACGGTTGCCGCCCGAAAAACCTGATGGTGACGGCCCTGCGCGATTTCGGTGATTTTTTTGCCTGTAATAACTTGTTTTTGATCAGCAATGACAACCGCATCGCCCTGAATGCGCGGCGCCGGCGCCATATCGCCGCCGATTACGACCTGGCATGGCAGGAATTGCATGCCTTGCGCATGCGTGACGGCAATTATCACCTGCCCTGCACACCTTACCGGGCGCCAGACCTGGCCGACGTGCCGTCAAAGAAACGGGCCGATGCGCGCCGGCGCGGCGAATTGCTGCAATGCATGTCCGCCGACATGCGGGCGCAGCTGGCGGGCTTGCTGGAAGCGCCGATGACTGAAAATTGAGCAAGCGCAGACTTGCCATACTGACAAGCATAAAACTCAGGCAACCTTCATGTTGGGGCCGTATCCTTCCCTAGGCATGCCAGCCACCTTAGTCTGGCGCTGGCGTGCCTTCGACCCACCCTGGACAAGGCTCCCATGACACCCACTTTCGCCCTCCTCCCCCTTTGCCTCGCCGGCACCGCTGCACTGGCCGCACCCGTGCTGGACGACGCCGTGCGTCAGCGCGCGGAAGAACTCACGCGCACGGGCATGCACGCCAGCATCGTCATCGCCGTAATCGACGGCAAGGACAGCGCCGTGTACGGCTTTGGCAGCGTGCATGCAGGCAAGAGCGCCAAGCCGGGCGCCGACACCGTCTATCAGATCGGCTCCGTCACCAAGACCATGACGGCCTTGCTGCTGGCCGATGCTATTGTCGAAGGCAAGGTGAAACTCGACGAGCCCGTAGCGACATTATTGCCGGGTTATACGGTGCCCGCCTTTGACGGAAAAACGATCAGTCTGCTCGACCTGGCCACGCATTATTCTTCGCTGCCGCGCCTGCCCGACAACTTCGCGCCGAAAGACCCGGCCAATCCGTATGCCGATTACACGGCAGCAAAACAGCGGCAGTTTCTCGCCGCCTACCATCTGCCCCGCGCTCCGGGCACGGAATTTGACTACTCGAACATCGGCTACGCCGTGCTGGGCACGGCCCTGGCCGCACAGGCCGGCAGCAGCTATGAAGCGTTGCTGCAAAAGCGCATCGCCGTGCCGCTGGGCATGCGTTCCACGTCGAACAAACCCACGCATGGCATGCTGGCGCGCCTGGCGCCCGGCCATGTGCTGTCGGGCGAACCGACGCCGGCCTGGGATTTGAATGTGGTGGCGCCGGCCGGCGGCGTGTATTCCAGCGCGCGCGACATGATTTCCTACCTGCAAGCGTACATGTTCAAGCCGCTGCGCCCGTATGCGCTGGCGATCAAGCCGCAGCGGCCGCTGGCGCCGGACAGCGACACGAAAATCGGCCTGGCCTGGCTGCTGGAGCAGAAACAGGGACGCAACTACGCCTGGCACAGCGGCCAAACGGGCGGCTACGCCAGTTATGCGGCGTTTACCACGGACGGCAAGCGGGGCGTGATGGTGCTGACGAACACGGCGCGCGATGTCGATGCCCTGGGCTTGTCCGCCCTGCTGCCCGGCACGCCCTTGCCCCCTTTGAAAAAGCCGCAAGCCGCCATCGAAGTACCGCGCGCAACCTTAGCTGAGTACGTGGCCGAATATGTGCTCGAGCATTCCCCAGGCGAGAAGTTTATATTGACGGTGTCGTTGGGCAAGCAAGGGCTGGAAGCGGCCGGAACGGGTGTCGGATCAGCGCCCCTGTTTGCCAGCGCGAAAGACCAGTTTTTCTTCCGCGCCATCGACGCGGAACTGGCGTTTACACGCGATGCGGCTGGCAAAATAATCAGCGCAGTGCTCAAGCAAGGCGGGCAGGACGTGGTCTTGCCGCGCAAACAGTAAAACTCAAGCTGCCGGGTCTTGCATGAATTGCTCGACCCGCTCGACAAACTCCGCCTTGCTGCGCGTGCGAAATTCGCCCAGGAAGGCGTCGCTGCCCTGGACGATCTTGCCGTGGCGGTCGTAGTCCACCTTGCCCATCTCCAGCACGAATTCGCCGGCGGGATCGTCTTCCGGCTCGAAGTGCGAATTGAAGCAGTAACCGGTGTCGCGGCAGCTACCCCACAGCAGCAGCGCGCTGCTGAACCATTGCATGGTGTCCGGGCCGGGGTCCACCTCGAACAGGGTATTGACGGTGATGTGCCAGCCGCCCGGTACGCGCAGCGGCTGCAAAGGATAGGGAAAGCGTGGTTGTTTCATTACGTCGATGGCGCGCGGCGCGCCCGGTAAAAAGCGAGGAATTCTGCGGCAGGCAGCGCTTTCGCAAACAGCCAGCCCTGGCCGAATTCGACTTTGCGTTCCAGTAAATAATCGGCTTGTTGCTGCGTTTCTATGCCTTCGGCCACGATCAGCATGTTCAAGGTGCGGGCCATGGCGATGATGTGCGGCGTGACGCTGCTGGTGGCGGCGTCCGTGCCGATGGTGTCGACGAAGGATTTGTCGATTTTCAGGGCGTCGAGCGGCAGGTTCTGCAGGCTCGACAGGCTGGAATAGCCCGTGCCGAAGTCGTCGATGGCCACGGCGTGGCCGCGCGCTCTTGCCTTTTCGATGGTGGCGCGGGCCGCTTCCACGTTGATGAAGCCCCGCTCCGTTGCTTCCAGCCAGATCTGCTGCGCCTCGATGCCGGTGCCGGCCAGGGCCCGCTCGAGCACGTCGAGCACCCTGCCCGTCTCAATATCGCTGGCGCACAGGTTGATGGCGATGTGCAGTTCGCGGTCGGCCAGCAGCGCGGCGCGCATGTCGGCGATGACGCAATAGATGACCTGGTCGGTGATGGGCAGAATCAGCTCGCCTTCCTCGGCCACGGGAATGAACAGGTCGGGCCGTATCATGCTGCCGTCGGGACGGCGCCAGCGTATCAGCGCCTCGGCGCCCACGCACACGCCCGTGTCGAGCGCGATGATGGGTTGATAATGGACAAAGAATTCGCGCCGCTCGATGGCTATCTTCAGTTCGCCCATCAGGGACAGGCGGCGGCGCGACAGCCACACGACGATGCCGACGATGAAGGCGGCCATTAGCAGGCCCAGCGGCAAGAGCAGCAACTGTTCGCGCCGCAGCCTGTCGTTCAGCTTGCTGCGTGGCTCGATCATGACGGCCGTCAAACCATCGCGGTACAGCATCGCATGGATGCTGCCGTCGTGCGTGATGTCGCCCGCGGTGGGTGTGCCGGCAAGCAAGGCTTGCACTTGCGCGGGGTCCGGATGGTGCAAGGTGTCGAGCACGCCTTCCTTGCCGATGGCCACGGCCATCTGGATATCGCTGTCGACGATGACGTCGGAAAAGCGCACGGGATCGATCAGCACTTTATAGGCGCGGTAAGTCAGTCCCACCATGCGCTTGCCGCCGCTGACGACGGGGCGCAGGTTGAAATCGATGCCCATGCCATTATCCATGGTGAAGTCGGCGGGCGTGATGGCAATGCGCTCGTCCTCGAGTCCGGTCGACGTGCATTTGAGCAAGCCATTTTCCACATAGCCGATATCGTCGATGCTGCGCGTGGTGATGGTGATGCGGCGCAGTTGCTGGATATGCGCTTCCGAGCACGGCGCCAGGTCCAGGGCATCGGCGCTGCGCAGAGCAATGCTGGCCGAGGCGATCGAACGGTGGGCGCGCTCGAGCGCGTAGCCTGCCAGCAGCCGCAGGCGTTCTTGCTCGCCCTGCTCGGCGCGCACGGATGACAGGTAGAAGGCCAGGCTCAGGGGAGCGGCCACGCCGATGACTGCGACCAGCACGCTCGTAACAATAATGCGTTTTCTGCGCATGCGATTACCTGTGGTAGTTATATGATTGCCATGTATTGCTCGATGGCATCATATTACAAGCAGAGGCCGTGTACTTGAATATTGCTGAACAGTTACACTTTCCCCACTTTTTGCACCGGCCTTGCCAGCACAAACACCAGCGCCGCCACCACGGCCGCCAGTCCGCCAGCCAGGTAGAGCACGCTGGCAAAGCCGTCGATGAAGGCGTGGCGCGCCGCTTCCTGCGCCACTGCCTGCATGGCGGGCGGCAGCTGGCCGAAGGCCTCGGCCGCGTTGCCGGCCACGATGCGCCCTATCATCTCGGGCGACGCCTTCAAGCCGTGCAGCCACGCCAGCTTGTCGAAGGAGGCCGCCGTGCGCATGGCCAACACGGCGCCCAGAGCGCCCACGGCCAGCACGATGCCGACAAAGCGCGTGGTGGTGCTGATGCCGGACCCCATGCCCGTGCGTTCGCGGGGGATGCAGGCAAGGATGGCCTTTTGCGTCGTGCCGTTCAGCAATCCGGCGCCCGCACCCGTGACGACCATGCCGGCCGCCACCAGGCCGTATTGCAGGCTGGCGGCGGCCAGCGCCGTGGCGACGTTGCCCGCGGCAACGATCAACAGCCCCGTCACGAGGATGTCGCGGTCGTCCAGATGGCGCATGGCGCGCGGCGCCAGCCGGGACAGCACCACCATGGCCACGGCAAACGGCAGCATGGCGCAGCCGGCCAGCACGGCGGAAAAGCCGAAGGCATTCTGCAAATACAGGGGTAAAAACGTCATCATCACTTGCGCGGCGATGGCGTAGCCGAACATGCCCAGCACGGCGCCGACGAACACGCGCCGGCCAAACAGGGACAGATCGACCATGGGCGCGCGCTGGCGCCGTTCCACCATCACGAACACCACCAGCAGCGCCCCGCCCGCCAGGAAGCGCAGCACGGTGGCGGGGCTGGCCCAGCCCGCCACGCTGGCGTCGATCAAGCCCCAGATGATGCAGAACAGGCCGGCGGAAAACAGCAGCGCCCCAAACGGGTCGAAACTGGCGTTGGATGCATCCTTCGATTCTTCCACATGCTTGCGTACCAGCAGCATCAGTATGGCGACGACGGGTAGGTTCAGATAGAAAATCCAACGCCAGTTGATGGCGCTCGTGATCAGGCCGCCCAAGAGGGGCGCCACTGTCATGGCCACGCCCATGGCCGCGCCCCACACGGACCAGGCGCGCGCCCTCTCCTTTTCCGCATGAAAGGTGTGGCCAATGACGGCCAGCGCGGAGGTCAGCAGCAGCGCCGCGCCCAGGCCCTTGATGGCGCGCGCCACGTTGAGCACGAACGGCGTCCACGCCAGGCCACACAGCAGGGACGCCAGCGCGAACACGGCCAGGCCAAACAGCATGACCCTGCGCCGCCCCAGGCGGTCGGCGATGCTGCCAGCCGGCAGCAAAAACGAGGCGAACGCCAGCATGTAGGCGCTGACCACCCATTCCACGTCGACGAAGCTGGCATTGAGCGAGCGGGCGATAGACGGCAAGGAGACGGCCACCACGTTGGTGTCGAGCATGATCAGGGCACACACGCCCGAGCACGTATATAAGGTCCAGTTGGTATTTTTCATGCCTCGATTGTAAGCAGGCTTGTATTATTTCCTGTTATAAGATGATCGCCTTATAATTTACTCATGGTGAATATAGTCAAAGACATGGAACTGCGGCATTTCCGCTGCGTGCTGGCCGTGGCGCACAGCCTGCACTTCGCGCGGGCGGCCGCGGAACTCGGCATTTCGCCGCCCGCGCTGACCAAGCAGGTGCAGGAAACGGAACAGTTGCTGGGCACGCGTTTGTTCCAGCGCAGCAAACGCGCCGTGGCCCTGACGGCGGCCGGCGAGCTGTTCGTGCTGGAAGCGGCGCGGGCGCTGGAGCAACTGGCGCAGGCGCAGGAAGTGGCGCGGCGCGCGGGGCGGGGCGAGCTGGGACGGCTCGAAATCGGCTACGTGGCCTCGGCCGCCTATTCCGGCGTGCTGCAAGACCAGTTTGCCCGCTTTCGCGCCAGCCACCCCGGCATCCATATCGGTGCGCGCGAACAGGCGATGGATGCCCTGCCCGGCTTGCTGGACCAGGGACGGGTGGATCTGGCCTTCGTGCGCCCGCCCCTGCACTTGCCGGATGGCATAGACAGCGTGGTCTTGCTGCGTGACCGCTTCGTGCTGGCCGTGCAGGCGGACAGCCCGTTGGCCTTGCTTGATGTGGCGGGAGCGGCCGCGCTGGCGCAGCAGGCGTTCATCGTGCCGGAACAGGAATTGGGAACCCTGAAAGTGAGCCGGCGCGGCAGCTTTGCGGCGCAGGTGGTGTCGCGCCCGGGCAGTCTGGTGGCCGTGCTGACGGAAGTGTCGCTGGGCGTGGGCTGCGCCATCGTGCCCCACTCCGTGATGGCCAGCGTGCAATTGCCCGGTGTGGTGTTCCGTGAGCTGGAAGCACCGCAGATCAGCTCGGAAATCGCCGTGGCCTTCCGCCGCCACGAACAGGCGCCCGCCGCGCGCGCCTTCATCGCCCAGCTGCGCGCGGCGGCGCTGGCCTGAGTCAAGCCCGGTGATTCGGCCGCTCAGGTGCTTTTCAGTACGGCCACGGCGTAGGTGCAAGCGGTGGCCGTTTCATTCCTGAACACGCAGTCGGCCGGCGGCCCCAGCTCCAGGCAATCGCCCGCGTCCAGCACGTGGCGGGTATCGCCTTCGATAAAGACGAGGCTGCCGCTGAGTGACCAGATCAGTTGTCGCCGCGATACGTAGGCGGCGGCCGGCATGGCCACCACGGCACCCGGCGGCAAGGTAATATGCACGAGGTCGAGCGGCATGTCGGATGCGGGCGACACGTGCCGCCGCACATAGCCGCTCTGCGGGTCGATCCACACGGGCTGGTCTGCCTGGCGCAGCAAGCGCCCGGCGCGCGTCTCGGCGCGGGCGATCAGTTCGGACATGCTCAGGTCGAAGGCGCCCGACAGGCGGGCCAGCAAGTTGGCCGTGGGGCTGCAGTCACCCCGCTCCACCTTGTGCACCATCGCGCGCGATACGCCAGAACGGGCCGCCAGGTCCGTCAGCGACCAGCCCAGGTTTTCCCGCTCGAACCGCACCCTGGCGCCGATGCGCTGGTTCAATTCGTCTGGTTTAGTGGACATGTATCGGCTTCCATTCGGATTTTATTGGACAAGTGGCGGGTGGCAATCTATGATTTGTCCATTATAGTAGACGCTTGGCAAGGAGAGCAATATGCAGATACGCGACGCCCATGCGGGCGACATCGAGGCAATTACGGCCATCTACAACGATGCCGTCAGCCATACCCTGGCCATCTGGAATGAACGGACGGTCGATGCGGCCAACCGCGCCGCCTGGCTGGCCGACCGGGAACGGGCCGGCTATCCGGTGCTGGTGGCCATCGATGCGCAGCAGAATGTGGCCGGCTACGCCTCGTTTGGCGACTGGCGCCCGTTCGAGGGCTTCCGCCATACGGTCGAGCATTCCGTGTATGTGCGCGCCGATAGCCGCGGCGCGGGCGTCGGCAAGGCCTTGATGGGGGAACTGATCGTGCGCGCCCGCGGTCTGGGCAAGCACGTGATGGTGGCGGGCATTGAAGCGGGCAATGCCGCCTCGATCGCCCTGCACAAGCAGCTGGGCTTCGAGGAAGTGGGATTGATGCGGCAGGTGGGCACCAAGTTCGGCGCCTGGCTGGACCTGGCGTTTTTGCAACTGCAACTCGACACGCGCAGCGATCCGGACGGCATCACGCCGCCCGGATAAGGTCACGCAGGCATCAGAGATCAATCTCCGGCGGCGGTCGGCGCAGCGCCATATGTTCCCACACGGCCACCAATACCAGCACGCAGCTGGTGATGCAGGCCAGCGTCAACGGCGAATACAAGCGGCCGTAGGCCATCGGGATCAACGCCAGGATGATCAAGATGCCCAGCAGATGCGACAACGGCGGCGTGGCGCGGTCGTTGCTGACCCATTTGAATAGCGCATTGCCCAGCAGATACAGGATCGGGCCGCCCAGCAAGGCGCTGATGCCGGCGAAGCTCGCCTCGTCCGGGTGCACGAGGGCCAGCTCATCGGCCACGGCACTGACGATCACGCCGCCCACGATCAGCACGTGGATATACGTGTAGGCCTTGCGGGCGATGCGGCCCGGGTCCTTCGAGTGGGCGATGCGGTGATGACCCGCTTCGGCGCCCGTATCAAAGTAAATCCACCACATGGCGATGCTGCCGGCCAGTGCCGACAAGAAACCCAGCCAGTTGCCAGCCGTCCATTCCAGCCCCGCGAACGTGGCGCCCGTCACCAGCAAGGATTCACCGAGGGCGATGATGACGAACAGGCCGCAGCGTTCGGCCATGTGGCCGCCATCGACATCCCAGTCGGCGATCGTCGAGCGGCCCAGGCCAGGCATGCCGAACTGCATCCAGGGGCCCGCCAGGTCGATCAGCAGGGCCGCGCCCCACCAAAAGATGCGCTGCTCGGGCGACGCGAGGCCGCCGGCGATCCAGAAGATGCCGGACAGCACGGCCCACAGGGCGATGCGCTGGAAATTGCGGCGGCGCGCCAGCGCTTCATGGCGCACGGCCCACCAGGCAAACAGGGGCCGGCCCACTTGCATGGCCACGTAGGCGCCCGCAAAGCCCAGGCCGCGCGTGCCGAACGCTTCGGGAATCGAGGCCGACATGATCAGGCCGCCCAGCATCAGCGCAAACAGGCTGATGCGCACGGGAATGCGCTCGGGGTCGAGCCAGTTGGTGATCCACGACGTGAAAATCCATACCCACCAGACGGCCATCAGCAGCAGGCCCGTCTGCAGCCAGCCCATGGCGCTCAGGTGGGCCAGCAAGCCGTGCGACAGTTGCGTAACGGCAAACACGAACACCAGGTCGAAGAACAGCTCGATCATGCCCACCTTGCCGCTGTCCTGCCCGCCGCGCGTGCGCAACAGCGATTTTGTCAATTCCATAAATACTCTTTCATCGTCAATCCTGGCCGTGCTGGCGGTGCTGCCCATGGGCTGGCGGCTCAGGCGCGTTGTAAACGCCACCACAAAAAACCGGCCAGCAAGGCTGGCACGGCAAAAATTACTGCAAAAATCGGTAGTTCCTCGGCGATGGAATAGCCGGCCACGAGCACGCCCACTGCCATGTTGATGCCGGCGCCCAGCAGCCACAAGGGAATGAAAGCCAATGCCGCGTGCGCCATCGCGCCCTTACTCCACCCCAGCAACAGGCAAAGTGCCAGCAGCGCAAAACCTGCGCCCATCACCATTATCGTATGCATAGCCGCTCCTTGATCCATGTAGAAATGCCACTACATGATGTTAATGCATTTCGCTGGCGCCAAAAACGATACGGTGTACGTGGCGGGCGGCTAGGTCTTTACTGGCGTGAGCAGGGGCAAGCCGGCGAAGTGCGCGGCCAGATTATCCACCACCAGTTGCCCCATCGCATGGCGCGTCTCCACGGTCAGGCTGCCCACATGCGGCGTCAGCACCACGTTCGGCAAGGCGCGCAAGGCGGCCGGCACGCGCGGTTCGTCCGCAAACACGTCGAGCCCGGCCGCGCCCAGGTGGCCATCCTGCAAGGCGGCGATCAGGGCGTCTTCGTCGATGAGGGCGCCACGGGCGATATTGATCAGGGTGCCTTGTGGGCCCAGCGCATCGAGCACGTTGCGGTCGATGATCTTGCGCGTGGCTGGCGTGCCCGGCGCACAGACGATCAGGTAATCGCTTTCCTGCGCCAGGGCCAGCAGGGATTCCGCGCGCGGCACGCTAGTGCCGGCAATGGCGCGCGGCTGGAAGTAGCGGACCTGGACGCCGAAAACGGCCAGGCGCAGCGCGATGGCTCGCCCGATCTGGCCGAAGCCGAAGATGCCGGCCGTCTTGCCGCGCAGGCTGGACGCGGGGGCGATGGCATCACGACGTTCCCAGCCGCCATCGCGCACGAAGCGGTCGAGTGTCACGATATGCCGCGCACTGGCCAGCAGCAAGGCCAGCGCCACGTCGGCCACGTCGTCCGTCAGCACGTTCGGCGTGGTGGTGACGGCGATGCCGCGCTCGCGCGCCAGGTCGAGCGCCACGCCGTCGAGACCGACGCCATTGACGGCGACGATTTCCAGCGCGGGCAGCAAGGCCATGTCTGTGGCGTTCAAGCCCAGCGCGCCCGTCGTGACGACGGCGCGGATGGCCGGCGCGCGCTGGGCCAGCCAGGCGTGGCGCTCGTCCGCCGGCACTTGCCAGGCGTGGTGGCAGGTATATTGCTGCTCCAGCTGCGCGTTGACGGCAGCCGAAGGACTGGGAGCGAGGATGAGGAGTTCGGGTGGCATGGGCGTCCGGGTTGGTGTCGGCAAGATTTGCAGACGCAACTTAGCATATTTGATGCCAGGCCGGGGGTGACTGCTCCGGAATCGCCGTCAAAACCCTGCCATCGACACGGCATTTAGCCTGGGCAAGGCACGCGTTTCACCTTGCCGCCCGTCCTGGACGGGTCGGCGCCAGAGCCAGGATTCTCGGCCAGCCCAAAGCACGTGGCGCCGCCGGCGCTGACGACGCGCGTGGCGGGCCGGCCATCGGCCGTCAGGTATTCTTCCACGCGGATGACGGAGCCGCCGCGCCAGGCGGAGGCGACCAGCTTCTGGAAAGTGCTTTCGCTCTTGAGGTCGGCTGCGGCCAGCCATGGCTTGTCTTGCTTCAGTTCGCCACGCAGGGCCTTGTCGGCGGCACCGGCAGCTAGCCGGGCCCGCGTGCGCAAGTCTGCGCCAGACGGCGCGGTGGCAGGCGCTTCGGGCAATTCTTCGGCGGGGACGGTAATGGTTTGTGCCGTCACGGCAGACATGTCAGGGACGGCGGGCGGCGCAGTAGCCCGTGCGCGCGGCATGGGAGCCGGCATCGGCATCGGCAAGGCCATCGGCGGCGCCTGCGGCGTTGGCCGGGGCGGCAGCAAGGTCATGAAAGCCACTTCCGTATATTGCTTGAGCTGCCGCGCCGGCAAGAGCAGGAAATACAGACCCAGCGCGTGCATGGCCAGGATCAGCGCGACGGCCGCGCCTTTCAGGCTCAAGCCGCTCCGTATGCGCATGCGCATGGAAGCAGACTGTCGATGGCGGTGCAATGGCATGCGGTTTCCTGTAGGCGCCGGGCGCGATGGCCCATTTTAGCGAAACTGAGCAACGAGCATTAATAAATCCACAAGGTATCGTGTGGCGCACCTTTTTCCACCAGATTCCAGTGCCTGGCTGCCAAGTGTTGTACAAATGGCGACTTTTTTTACGGCATTCTCACACTTTCTCACACCCCGCGCCGCGCTGGAATATAATGATAATCATTCTCATTAATATCCAGATAACATCATGCGTACCTTCCGCCTAGCCCCTACCCCGTTCGCCCTGGCCGCCTTCCTGCTGGCCAGCGCCGCCGCCCACGCCCAAACCACTGCTGCGACACCGGCCGGCGACGCGCAAACCATGCCCACGGTGGTCGTGAATGCCTCGGCAGATGCCTCGGCGGAAGGCTTGTCCAAAGCCTATGCGGGTGGCCAGGTGGCGCGCGGCGGACGCATGGGCATCCTCGGCGCCGTGGACATGATGGACTCGCCATTCGGCAGCACCAGTTACACGCAACAATTCATTGCTGACCAGCAAGCGCGCAGCGTGGGGGACTTGCTGCAAAGCGATCCGGCCGTGCGCATGTCGCGCGGCTATGGTAATTTTCAGGAAGTGTATGTGATACGCGGTTTCGCCCTCGATTCCGACGACGTGGCGTATAACGGCCTGTACGGCGTGTTGCCCCGTCAATATGTATCGCCGGAACTGCTCGAGCGCGTGGAAGTGTTCCGCGGCGCTAGCGCCTTCCTGAATGGCGCGGCACCGGGCGGCAGCGGCATCGGCGGCGCCATCAACCTGATGCCCAAGCGTGCCGGCAACACACCGCTGACGGAATTGACGCTGGGCGTGGAATCGGGCGGCCATGCCTATGCGGCCATCGACGTGGCGCGCCGCTTTGGCGAGAACCAGGAATTTGGCGTGCGCGTGAATGCCGCCAAACGCCAGGGCGAGACCAGCATCAAGCGCGAAGACCACGACGTGGGCATGTTCTCGGTGGGCCTCGACTATCGTGGCCGCGGCTACCGCCTGTCGGCCGATGCCGGCTACCAGAATTTCGACTTGGCGGCGCCGCGCCCTTCCATCAGTACCGGCAGCCTGACGGCCTTGCCAGGCGCACCCGATGCATCGAAGAACTTTGCACAACCGTGGAGCTATTCGAAGGAACACGATGTGTTCGGCACGGCGCGCGCCGAAGTGGACCTTGCCAAGGATGTGGTGGCCTGGGCCGCGTTTGGCAGCCGTTCGACGAAGGAGTCGAACAGCCTGGCCCAACCGACGTTGAGCTCACTCAATGGCGATGCCAGCGTGTACCGCTTCGATAATGCGCGCAAGCAGGAAATCCGCACGGGTGAACTGGGCATCCGGGGCAAGATCCGCACGGGCACCGTCCGGCACACCGTGGTGGCCAGCTGGTCCGGTCACTGGAATGAAGCAAAAAATGCGTACGCGATCAGTGACTACGCGGGCTTGCCGACGAATATCTACCATCCGCTGGACGTGGCCATGCCACCCACCCTGCCCGCGAACTCGGGCGGCGTGATGAGCGACCCGCGCCTCACCCAGAAAACCATCCTCAGCAGCTACGCCGTGGCCGATACCATGGCCTTCCTCGACGACAAGCTGCTGCTGACCGTGGGCCTGCGCCGCCAGCAGATCCGCGACGCGGCGTATGCCTACGGCACGGCCGTGCAGTACTCCAGCTATGACAAGAGCGCCACCACGCCCGTGGCCGGCATCGTCTACAAGGCCAGCAAGAACGTGTCGCTGTACGCCAACTACATCGAGGCGCTGGTCAAGGGACCCATTGCCAGCGGTACCTACTTTAATGGCAAGAACGACCTGCCGTTGAGCAACAAGGGCGAGGTATTCTCGCCATACAAGTCGAAGCAGAAGGAAATCGGCGTCAAGTACGACGGTGGCAGGCTGGGCATGAGCGCCGCCTTGTTTTCCACGGCCAAGCCTTTGCCGGCCGTGGTCGGCTCGCGCGCTACCCTGTCGGGCGAACAGCGCAACCAGGGCCTGGAACTGTCACTCTTCGGTACGCCAATGGCAGGGGTGCGCCTGCTGGGCGGCCTGACCTGGCTCGATACGGAACAGCGCAAGACGGACAAACCGGCCAACAATGGCAAGGATGCCATCGGCGCGCCAAAAACACAGCTCAGCGTGGGCGGCGAATGGGATGTCCCCGGCGCGCCTGGCCTGTCGCTGAACGCCCGTACCATCTACACCTCGACACAGTATGCGGATCTGGCCAACAGCAAACAGTTGCCATCCTGGACCCGCGTCGATATCGGCGCGCGCTACCTGACGCAGGTGGCGGGCCGTGACGTGACCTTGCGGGCGCGCATCGACAACGTAGCCGACCGCAGCTACTGGGCATCGGCTGTCTCCTCGTTCGACGCCGGCAGCCTCGTGCTGGCCGCGCCGCGCACCTTCGTCCTGTCAGGCAGCGTGGCGTTCTAACTCAGCCTCCGCCAGCCTGCGCCAAAGCTGTCCCATGAACGGGGCAGCTTTTTTTTCGCGTGCGCGCCTGTGCCGCAAGGCGCGCTTCGGCGACAATGCCCGCATGAAACGACTCCCTGCCCTGCTGCTCTTGCTCAGCCTATCCCTGCCGGCCGCTGCCCAGAAGCAAGCCGCCTGCCCGTATGCCGCCTGGAAAAGCGGTTTCAAGGGCGATGCGCGGGCGCAAGCCACGTGCTTGCTGCGCCCTGTGAAACTGTATGCGCGCCTGGGCGACAGTGCGCCGCTGCCGGACTTTCTTGGCGCCCGCATCGGCCAGTGCACGGGCATCGCCCCGGCCCGCCTGCGCGCCTGGCTGGCCGAGCAAGGCATAGTCGAAGCGGACGTGGGCGGCGCCGTCGACGCTCCCCTGTCGCGCGCCGTGGGCCGGCTGGCCGCGCCCATGGCCCGCTATTTCGTCATCCATGACACCAGCTACCCGAATTTCTTGTTAGAAACCATTCCCGGCCATATCAACGACGCCAGCTGGGATTTCAACGACTTTACCTTGCGCAATCCGGCGCTGGGCGGCGGCCCGAAAGGCCATGTGTACGTGAACCGCCTCGGCGATTCACTGGCCGTGCGCGACTTTGGCACGCCCGGCTACGCCAGCAAGCTGGAAAAGGACAAGCCTTCGCTGACGGGCCTGTTCCTGCACGTGGAACTGGTGCAGCCGCGCCACTCCGTGCCCGGCGGCGGCAAGGGCAACGATGGCCTGGCGCCCGATCCCGGCTTTACGCCCGCGCAATACGAGCGCCTGGCGCTGCTGTATATCGCCGCCAGCGTGCGCAAGGGCACGTGGCTGATCCCCGCCTTCCACGCCGTGCTCGATACGGGATTTGCGAACGGTCATGACGATCCGCAAAACTTTTCGCTGGCCGATTGGTCAGCCTCGCTTTCCCGTCTGCATGCGGCCCTTTTACAGGCCGATACTGGACAATAAGGCGTTTCCCTGGCGGTGGATTAGGCGCATACTATTGAAAGCATAGCCATTCCTGTCAGGGAGTTCAGGTGAGTATTACCACGAATCATCAGGCGGATCGCCAGGCAGGCGCGCGCCATCCACTGCAGCGCGCGCAGCGCCTCTTTGCCATGCGCGACGCCGTCCTCAGCGTCTGGGAACAGCGCGTGCGCGCCAGCGTACAAGGCGCGGACGAGTTGCTGACACCCATACTCACCAATACCTTGCCGGCCTTTTTTGATAACCTGGCCGAGGCGCTGACCCCGGGCCACCCGCGCGAAAACGCCACCAGCAACAGCAACGTTCCCGCCGTACATGGCAACGAACGGGCGCGCATGACCAATTACGGCCCGGAACAAGTGATCCAGGAATACCAGATTTTTTCGCGACTGCTTCGCCGCCGTCGCGCATGAGTCCGGCATCAGCTTGCGCGGCAAGGATTGGCAAGTGATCAACGCATCGATCGACGTGGGCATCCGCGAATCGATACGCGAATTTACCAGCATGCACGAAGGCTTCCGGCGCCGCATCGCAGCCGGCCTGTCGCACGACATGCGCAATCCCCTGGCCGTGATCAGCACCAGCGCCCAGCTGCTGCTCAGGCTAGCGGACCCGGAACGGGTGGTATTGCTGGCGCACAAGATTGCCGAGCACAGCAAGCGACTCGACAGCATGATCGAGGAATTGCTCGATGGCCTCAGCTACCACCAGGGCCAGCAAATGCCGCTGGCCCTGAGCCAGTTCGATGTGCTGCCCCTGGTGCATGCCGTGGCCAGCCAGGTCAACCTGCAGCAGCCGGACAAATGCCAGGTCAGCGGGCAAGCCGTCGTCGGCTGGTGGTGCGAGAATTCGCTGCGGCGCGCGCTGGAAAACCTGCTCGGCAATGCACTCAAGTATGGCGACGACACGCCCATCAGCGTGCATGTGGAAGCGGTCCACGAACGCCTGATCGTCACCGTCCACAATGGCGGCCCCGCCATCGCGCCGGAACAGGCCAAACGCATCTTCGACTACCTGCGCCGCGAGAACGACAACCCCGCGCCAGGCTGGGGCATCGGCCTGCCCTTCGTGCAGAACGTGGCCGAAAGCCACGGCGGCAGCATCGCCGTCGACAGCGCACCCGAAACGGGCACCAGCTTCATCTTCGACGTGCCCGTCGATTGCCGTCCCTTCGTCCAGCCCGCTGACGTCCCCAAGAGTGACACCTAGCGCACCGAATTGGTGCGAGTGGCGGCGCAACGCCACAAAAGTGGTCATATTTGCACCTTCCCGCGCCCGCCCCGTTGGCACGTTTCCTGCTGAGCTATACATAGACACGGCTCAAGGGGAATCACAACATGGCAAATTTTTTCAATGAAATGACTGCGGATGAAGTGGGTACGGACAGCAAGGTACGTGAACACTATCGTGAATTTGACAATTGGCTGGCGCAGCAATCCCCCGAGACCATCGCCCGCAAGCGGGCCGAAGCCGACCTGACGTTCCGCCGGGTCGGCATCACGTTCGCCGTCTACGGCGACGATGCCGGCACGGAACGGTTGATACCGTTCGACACCATCCCGCGCATCATCCCTGCCGCCGAATGGGCGCAGATGCAGACGGGCCTGGTGCAGCGCGTGCAAGCCTTGAACATGTTCATCCATGATATTTATCATGAGCAAAACATCATCAAGGCGGGCATCATTCCCGCCGAGCAAATCTACAAGAACGCGCAATACCGCCCGGAAATGCAGGGCATTGCCGTCGCCTCCGACATTTATGCCCACATCGCCGGCGTCGATATCGTGCGTGCGGGCCAGGGCGAGTTCTATGTGCTGGAAGACAACTTGCGGGTGCCGTCCGGCGTGTCTTACATGCTGGAAGACCGCAAGATGATGATGCGGCTGTTCCCGGAGCTGTTCGCCCGCAACCGCATCGCCCCCGTCGACCATTACCCGGACATGCTGCTCGACAACCTGCGCTCCGTCGCCCCGATGGGCGTGGATGACCCGACTGTCGTCGTCATGACGCCCGGCATGTACAACTCCGCCTACTTCGAACATGCCTTCCTGGCCCAGCAAATGGGCGTGGAACTGGTCGAAGGCAAGGATTTGTTTGTCAACGACAATTCCGTGTACATGCGCACCACGCGGGGACCGAAGAGAGTCGACGTGATCTACCGCCGGGTCGACGACGATTTCCTCGACCCGCTGGCGTTCCGCTCCGACTCCTCGCTGGGCGTGCCGGGCCTGCTGTCCGTGTACCGCGCGGGCCGGGTGACTTTGGCGAACGCCATCGGCACGGGCGTGGCCGACGACAAGTCGATCTACCCCTTCGTGCCCGACATGATCAAGTTTTACCTGTCGCAGGAACCGATACTCAACAACGTACCCACCTATCAGTGCCGCAAGCCGGCCGACCTGTCCTACGTGCTGGCGAACCTGGCGAAACTGGTCGTCAAGGAAGTGCATGGCGCGGGCGGCTATGGCATGCTGGTGGGGCCGGCGTCCAGCCTGGCGCAGATCGAGGATTTCCGCCAGCGCCTGCTGGCCAATCCGGGCGGCTACATCGCCCAGCCCACCCTCGCCCTGTCCGCCTGCCCCACGTATGTCGAGGCTGGCATCGCGCCGCGCCATATCGATCTGCGCCCGTTCGTGCTGTCCGGCAAGACGATTTCCATGGTGCCCGGCGGCCTGACCCGCGTGGCGCTGGGTGAAGGCTCGCTGGTGGTCAATTCCTCGCAAGGGGGCGGCACCAAGGATACCTGGGTACTGGAAGCCACATCCGCTTTTGCAGGAGAGAAAACATGCTGAGCCGCACTGCCGATCATTTGTTCTGGATGGCCCGCTACACGGAGCGGGCGGAAAATACGGCGCGCATGTTGGACGTCAACATGCAAACGTCGATGCTGCCCCAGTCCGAGCAAGACGCGGAACAGGGCTGGCGCGCCACCCTGGGCATTTCCGAGCTGCAAAGCGCATACGACCATAAATATGGCCGTTTTCATACGCGCGACGTGCTCGACTTCATGGTGCGCGACCCGAACAATCCGTCGTCCATCCTCGCCTGCCTGACGGGCGCGCGCGAAAACGCCCGTGCCGTGCGCGGTACCCTGACGACGGAAGTGTGGGAAATCCAGAACGCCACCTGGCTCGACATGCAGAAACGCCTGAAGAGCAATTTGCTGGAAACGGACCCCAGCCAGTTCTTCGAGTGGGTCAAGTACCGCTCGCATCTGTCGCGCGGCGTGACGTTGGGCACCATGCTCAAGGATGAGGCGATTCACTTCATTCGCCTGGGCACCTTCCTCGAGCGGGCCGACAACACGGCGCGCATCCTCGACGTGAAGTTCCACGGCGCGCGCGACACGTCGAAAGACATCACCCAACGCGATTTCTACTACTGGGCGGCGCTGCTGCGCTCCGTTTCCGGCTTCGAAATTTACCGCAAGGTCTACCGCGACGTGATCACCCCGGCGCGGGTGGCGGAATTGCTGATGCTGCGCGGCGACATGCCGCGTTCCTTGCTGGCCTGCATGGATGACGTGGTGGAAAACCTGAAACATATCCGCAACGATGTCTCCGCCGATACGGAGCGGTTTGCTGGCAAATTGCACGCGGAGCTGAAATTTGGCCATATCGACGACATCATGAAGGCTGGCTTGCACCATACATTGACGGAATTTCTGGAAAACATCTACGACCTGGGCAACCGGGTCAGCCGCGACTTCCTCGTTCCCTTGGCGGCCTGATGCAGCTCACTATCCGCCACGAAACCCATTACGCCTACAGTGCGCCGCTGGCCTACACCATCCAGCAGCTGCACCTGACGCCGCGTATCGAGCCGCAGCAGCGGGCGCTTTCCTGGCAAATCACCACGCCGGGCCGGTGCCACGCCTACACGGATGCCTACGGCAATCTGTCGCACATGCTGACGATTAACGGCAGCCATCACTCCCTGAGCCTGGTGGCGCATGGCGTGGTGGAAACCATTTATCCGCACAAGGGACGGCTGAATCTGATCGATACCTTGTCGCCGCTGTTGTTTACCATGCCCACGCCACTGACGCAGGCCAATCCCGCCATTCTGGAGTTGGCGGCCGCAAGCCTGCCGGACCGTAGGGTCACGGCAGGCACCGGGCACTGCTGCGCCTGGCCGAGCACATCGTCGGCAAGGTGGCGTATGAAAGCGGCGCTACCATGGTTACCACCACGGCCGGCGATGCGCTGGCCCTGGGGCGCGGCGTGTGCCAGGACCATGCACATCTGTTCCTGGCTTGCTGCCACGCCTGGGGCATCCCGGCCCGCTATGTCTCCGGCTATATCGATCCGGGCACGACGGGCCACGCGGCCAGCCATGCCTGGGTCGATGCCTGGGCCGAGGATACGGATTTCGCGGGCTGGGTCAGCATCGACGTCACCCATGCGCGGCTGATGACGGATGCGTATTGCCGCCTGGCCATCGGCCGCGACTACGATTCGGCGGCCCCGGTACGCGGCGTGCGCCAGGGGGTGGCACGGAAACCTTGAGAGTCGATGTCCAGATCGTGCCCGTATAACTGGCAGGAATGAGGCTGGCCGGGCCTTGCCAGCAGGTGGCACGGCCCGGCTGGTGTAGAATGCTACCCCTTTTGACTTGATTTACAACGATGACTTATTGCATAGGCATGCGCCTCAACGAAGGCCTGGTCTTCCTGTCCGACTCCCGCACCAACGCCGGCGTGGACCAGGTGGGCACCTTCCGCAAGATGAGCGTGTTCGAAAACCCGGGCGACCGCATGCTGGTCCTGATGACGGCCGGCAACTTGTCGATCTCGCAGGCGATCCGCCAGATCGTTTCCGAACACGTCGATGCGGATGGCCGCAGCATCTGGAACGTGGCCAGCATGTACGACGCGGCGCGCATCGTGGGCGAAGCCGTGCGCACCGTGCACCTGCGCGAAGCGAAGGCCCTGGCCGACTGCGGCATCGATTTCAATGTCAGCATCATTCTGGGCGGCCAGATAGGCGCCGAGCGCTGCCGGCTGTTCCAGGTATATTCGGCCGGCAATTTCATCGAATCGCACGATGAAAACACGTATTTCCAGATCGGCGAAGCGAAATATGGCAAGCCCATCATCGACAGGGTCATCAACCCGTTTACGCGCCTGGATGAAGCGGCCAAGTGCGCGCTCATTTCCATGGATTCGACCTTGCGCTCGAACATTTCCGTCGGCTTGCCGCTCGATTTGCTCGTCTACGAGACGGGCAGCCTGGCCGTCACGCGCTTCGTCACCATCGATGAAAAGAACCAGTATTTCCGCATGATCCGCGACACCTGGGGCGAACAATTAAAACATGTGTTTGAAGGCATCGTCGATCCCGTGTGGAATGCGGCGCCGGAAACCACCACGAACGTGCTGTCCTCAAGCAATATGCACAGCAAGCCCGTGCGCGTGGCCATCCCCGACCACGTGAGCCGCGGCGGCCTGACCGTGGCGCCCTTGCAATCGCTGGCGCAGCAGTTCAGCGACGACAAGCAGCATTGACCGTTGACAGGCCCGCTGCGCGGGCCACTGGACAAGTCGCTTTGCGCGTGCTTTTATGGCAATATGGGTTGACATTTAATCCAGATTGACCTGAAAGGCAGGTGGCGCATGGACTTGATTACTTCCGCTGTCGTGGCGGCCATCGGGCATGGCGCGCCCGGCCACGCGCCCAAAGTCATCGCCAGCCATTTTCAAAGGCTCAAGCAGGCCATCGCCAAGTTCGACAGCGCCGCCGCCATCCTGGCCGCCATCGCCGCGCTGGAAGCCGAGCCTGACGATAGCCAGCTGCAACTGGCCCTGTCGGCCGCCCTGTCCAGCGCGAAAGTGCCCGATGACATGGAAACCCTGTTTGCCGCGCAAGGCTTGCTCGATGCGGTACAGCGGCCTTTTCCCCAGTTACCCGAAGTGCAAGCCGCGCCCTCCCCGGCCGATAAAAGCGCCGTCGTATCCAATTATGCGGTCGTCAAGGTGTATTTCGCCACGGACCGCCAGCGCGACGTGGGCAAGCCGCCGGCCCAGCGCTTCAGCGGCGAACGCAGTATCACGGGTGGCAATGGCGGCGGCGATGGCCCGCTCAGCTATGGCAGTTGCGACATCAGCATCCCCCGCGACCACCGCATGGGCCAGCTGGAATCGCCATCGCTGTGGCGCCTGGAATTTCGCGACGACCCGGCCAAGCACGTGCTGCTGCTGTCCGCCGAGGTGCAAGACCGCGAGCTGTTCTTTGCCGCATTAACGGCCCAGATCCGCGCCTCGGCCGGCAAGAGCGCGTTTGTCTTTGTGCATGGCTATCACGTAAGTTTCGAGGATGCGGCGCGGCGCACGGGACAGATGGCCTACGACCTGGGCTTCGACGGCGCGTCCGTGTTTTACAGCTGGCCGTCGCGCGGCGACCTGGCCGCCTACACCATCGATGAAAACAATATCGAGTGGAGCACGCCCCACCTCACGGCCTTCCTGGCCGACTTTCTCGCCAACACGGAGGCGGCGCAAGTGTACCTGGTGGGACACAGCATGGGCAACCGGGGCCTGGCGCGGGCCGTGGCCGAGCTGCTGGCCGCGCAGCCGCAGCTGGCGCAAAAGATCACGGAAATCATCCTGTCCGCGCCCGATATCGACGCCGCCATCTTCAAGCACGATATCGCGCCGAAACTGGCCGGCGCGCGCAACCCCGTCACCTTGTATGCCTCTTCGCAAGACCTGGCCCTGGCCGCCTCGAAAGCCGTGCATGGTTATCCGCGCGCGGGCGACAGCGGCGCCAGCATGCTGATCGTGGCGGGCGTGGAAACCATCGACGCCACCGGGGTCGACACGAGCTTCATGAAACATACGTATTTTGCGGAAAAGCGCTCGGCCCTGTCCGACATGTTTTATTTGATACGCAACCATGCGCGCGCGGACCAGCGTTTTCTCGACCCCGTCGATACGGTCGCCGGCCGCTATTGGACGTTCAAACCATGACGCCGTTCCATCCGGTGCGGCACGCATGCTAAGATACGGCCCAGAGGGTGGCAACGGGCACGGCGATGACGCCGCCAGCCGATCCCCCGCAAGCAGGCCTATCATGTTGACATCATCTTCTACACCGCAAGCCGAATCGCTGATCCGCAACACCAACGCCCGCGTCACCAAGACACGCGTGAAGGTGCTCGACTTTTTAATGGCGCAAAGCCGTTCGCTGACCCACCACGAAATCCAGCAAGCGCTGTCGCAGGACAGCGATATCGATTCCGTCACCCTGTACCGGGTGCTGGAATGGCTGACGGAAAATGAACTGGTGCACCGCATAGCGGGTGCCGACCAGGTGTGGCGCTTCAGCGCCGGCGCCGGCCACCAGGCGCACGAGCACGCGCACTTCCAATGCACCAAATGCGCGAACGTCACCTGCTTCAATGAAGTCAAGTTGCCGCCGCCCGTGCTCTTGCCGGAAGGCTTCAGCGGCGGCGAAGTCGATTACCTGATCAAGGGCGTGTGCCCCCGCTGCAAGTAAGCGGTGCCGGCAGCATTACCTGATCAATAAAGCCAGGTGATGCTCGTCATAAAACAAGTCGCCCACGCGCATCGAGCGCGGTTCCGTGCCATAGGCGATAAATCCCAGCGATTCATACAGTTGCCGTGCGGCATTGTTTTCTGCATTCACGCTCAAGTGCACTTGGATGACGGCGGGATCGTGTTCGGCCTGTTCGATGCAGGCCTTCACGAGACGCCGCGCCACGCCCTTGCCCCGCTGCGTTACATCGACGAACACGCCCCATAGCAAGGCCTTGTGCCACAGTTGCCGCAAGGGTTCGCGCCGCAAACCGGCAAAGCCGACCAGGCGCGCGCCATCGAAGGCGCCAAAACCGCGCTGCATGGCGCCGCCGGCAATGCGCTGCGCGTGTTCTTCCGGCGTGCGCGCCAGTTCATCCTCGCGCGACGAGGAAAACGAACTGGGCGAGTCAAGGATGGCGCGCAGGCGCAGCGCGCAAAAGGCGGCGGTGTCTGCTGGCGTCAGCAGGCGGATGACGATATCAGGTGCGGGCATGGTGGAATTCGGCTGTTTTTTTCCATTATACCCACGCCCCCGTCTCAGGCACGCACGCGGCGCAAGACTAGCAAGCTGCGCGCATTCAGGGCGGCGATCAACAGCAGCAAGGCCATGGGAAACCATGCCAGCCAGCAGAACAGCTTTGGCGATGGCGTAAATTGCCGTGATGCCAGCGCCGCCACGGCCACGATGGCCAGCACGGTGACGCCACGGCCCAGTGCAAACAATGCGCCCATCCACGGCGCCCAGCGCGGCGAGGCGGACTGGCTGCGCAAGGTCAGGCCATCGACGGCTGCCAGGTGGTCGGGCTCCAGCCCATGCCGCATGCCGAGCAGGAAAATCAGCGCCAGGGCGGGCAAGCCCGCTTCCACGCTCATGCGGCCACCGGGGCTGGACTGGCCACGCAGCGATCCAGGCCCCGCGTCAGCATCTGCTGCGGCAAGTCGCGACCGATAAAGATCATCTTGCTGGCGCGCGTTTCACCGTCGCGCCACGGCGCGCCCAGTTCCGAGCCCATCAGCATGTGCACGCCCTGGAATACGGCGCGGCATGGCAAGTCGGCCACGTACAAAATGCCCTTGTAGCGCATCAACTGGGTGCCAAACAACTGCACCACGGCATCGAGAAAGTTTTCCACCTGCAGCAAATCGAGGGGCTGGGACTGGTGGTAGACGAACGATTGCACGCCGTCGCCATGGCGGTGGCCCAGTTCCCCCAGAAAATCCGGCTCCAGCTCGACGATGGCGTTCAGGTTGAAGCCACGTATGTTCAAAATGTCGCGCAGCGGCACATTGCCAAAGCGGACTTTTTGTATGCTGGCGCGGCCGTTGATGGCGATCAAACGCTGGCGCAGCGCGGCCAGCTCGTCCTTGCTGACCAGATCCGTCTTCGACAACAGGATGCGGTCGGCAAAGCCCACCTGCTCCTGCGCTTCCCTGTGTGCCGTCAATTGCTGCTGCGCATGGCGCGCGTCCACCACCGTCAATATCGCGTCCAGCATGTAGCACTCGCTGATTGACGGCTCCGCAAAAAGGTTTGCGCCACGGGGCCAGGCGCGGCCAGGCCCGTCGTCTCGATGATCACGTGATCGAACGCGATGCTTCCCGCTTCGCGCCTGGTGTGCAGCTCGCCCAGGATGCGGATCAGGTCGCCGCGCACGCTGCAGCAGATGCAGCCATTGTTCATTTCCACGATCTGCTCGTCGCTATCTTGCACCAGCAAGCCATGGTCGATGCTTTCGGCGGCGAATTCATTTTCGATCACGGCGATGCGCACGCCGTGATCGCCCTGCAATATGCGCTTGAGCAAGGTGGTTTTCCCGCTGCCGAGAAAACCCGTGATGATGGTGACGGGGATCACTTCTGTCATATTTCTTTCCTATCGATGGTTAATCTTCGAGTTCTTCCATCCGCTGCCATTGGGGAAACGGGTCAGGCAGCTTGCGCCAGGCGGCCATGCCCTGGCGCGTTTCCGTGCAATTGAGTTGACATTTCTTTAAGCCCGCCTCGATAGCGGCCTGGTCCATGTCCTGCCCGATAAAGACAAGCTCCTGGTAGCGATCACCATACGTTTCGCTCCAGCCCGCTTTTACTTCCGCCAGCGAGGCCGCATCCGTGGGCCAGCGCTCCCTGGGCACGGACGCCCACCACAGACCCACGGGTTCGATATTCATCAGCTTGCCCGCGCCGGACAGGCTGGCCACCCATTCGGGGCGGCTGGCCAGCCAGAAATAGCCCTTGCTGCGCACCACGCCCGGTATCGGCTGCGCAATATAGTCATGCAGGCGCTGCGCGTGGAATGGCTCCTTCGCCCGGTAGACAAAGCTGCTGATGCCGTAGGTTTCCGTTTCCGGCGTGTGCACACCGGCCAATTCCTGGGCCCAGCCCGGCATACTGGCTGCCTGCTCCAGCTCGAACAAGTTCGTGCCGAGAATGGCGTCGAGCGGCACGACGGACTGGTTGGTTTGGATAATGCGCGCGCCGGGATTCAGGGCTTTTAATATGGCCAGCACCCGCAGGCGCTCGGCCGCATCGACCATGTCGACCTTGTTGAGGACGATGACATTGGCAAACTCGATCTGTTCCGTCAACAAGTTGGCCAGTTGGCGGTCGTCGCCCTCGCCCGCGATCTCGCCGCGCTGCTCCAGGCTGTCTTCGCTATGAAAATCGTTCAGCAAGTTGGCGCAGTCGACGACGGTAACCATGCAGTCGATGCGCGCCACGTCGTTCAGGCTGTCGCCGTGCTCGTCTTCGAAGTCGAAGGTGGCCGCCACGGGCATCGGCTCGCCCACGCCCGTCGATTCGATCAGCAGGTAGTCGAAGCGGTCTTCGGCGGCCAGGCGCCGCACTTCCAGCAATAAATCGTCGCGCAGGGTGCAGCAGATGCAGCCGTTCGACATTTCCACCAGTCTCTCTTCCGTGCGCGACAGGGCCGCGCCCGCCGCCTCGGCGCTATCTTTGACGAGCGAGGCATCGATATTGACTTCGCTCATGTCGTTGACGATGACGGCAACGCGCTTGCCTTCTCGGTTGCGCAGTATGTGGTTGAGCAAGGTCGTCTTGCCTGCGCCGAGAAAGCCGGACAGGACGGTGACGGGGAGTTTGTGCTGGGGCATGGGAATTCCTTCGGCTGGCTGAGTTACTGGGTTGGCGATTCTCTCGCCAATGCAAATGAATTGCGTTTTAGAATTATAATGCAATCAACTTGCATTTGTGCGTAGATCTTTGCCTGCCGCTTTGAAAAGAGAGCCGTGCGCCACCTCGCTGCCATGCCAGGCCATGACGTGCCCGACGTGCTACAGTGGAACTTTACCGCTCATGCCATCGACACAAGCGCATGGTGGCTCGACGTTTAAATTTTCACAATCACCAAGGAAACGATGTTCTTACGCAGCTCCACAACGCTTCTTGCCTTACTTGTTTTGATGATGGGCAGTGCCATTGCGTCAGACATAAAAAAGCCGATCAAGCACTATCTTTACTTCAATCACCGCGAACTGAACGGGGAAAACATCACCTCGGATAAGGCCTTAAGCGATCCCCGTTTCAGCGGCGCGCAAATCGTGTACACATGGCGCAGCCTGGAGCCGGAACAGGACCGTTATGATTTTTCGGCGATCCGCCACGACATCGCCTATCTCGATTCAATCGGCAAAAAGCTGTGGATACAACTGCAGGAAAAATCCTTCACGCCACGCCATAATGTGCCGGCCTATTTGCTCAGTGATCCTCGCTACCAAGGCGGCATCATCAAGCAAAGCATGCTTTCCGCCCCAGAACGCGACCCGAACAAAGCGGTGACGGATGATGAATATGGCTGGTCGCCAAAAATGTGGGAAGCGCCGGTACGCGAGCGTTATCAACGCTTGATCCAGGCGCTGGGCAAGGAATTTGACGGGAAAATCGAGGGCATTAATTTCAGCGAAAGTTCGATCGACATTGGCGTTGAGGATAGCAAAGGCAATACTACTTTCCCCGATGATTTCAAGCCGCAAAAATATGTGGATGCCATCAAGGAAAACATGCAGGTACTGGCCGCTGCTTTTCCCCACACCACCACCATGGTGTATTTAAACTTTCTGCCCGGTGAATGGCTGCCGTGGAACGACAAGGGCTATATGCGCAGCCTGTTTGCGCAAGCGCAAACGCTGCATATGGGCGTGGGCGGTCCTGACCTGATGCCGTATCGAAAAAGCCATATGGGCCAGAGTTACGGCTTTATCAAGAACTACCCTGCGAACCTGGTCAAGGGCATGGCCGTACAGGACGGCAACCTACGCCAAATCAATCCCCGTACCAGGCAAAAAAATTCAGTCGAAGATTTGCTCGATTTTGCCCGCAATTACCTGGGCCTGGACTATATTTTCTGGGTAGAAGACGAGCCTTACTTTAGCAATGAAGTGCTGAAAAAACTGCCGGCGTATTGACAGACAGTCGCGCCATCGCGCGGCAGCGTGCATCCATGCGCCTTGCACGGCTGTCATCGCCGCGTCATATGGCGGCGTTACAGTCGCGTCCTTTGAATCTTTCCGAGGGCGGTAATGAAAACAAATTGGGTCATGCTGGCGGCGCTGGCAAGTGTGGGTCTCGTCGGTTGCAACGGCAGTTCGAATACCCCGGCGGCGCCGGCCATTCCCGAAGGCACGACGGTCACCGTTGCCTTGCTGGAAACCACCGATATCCACTCGAACGTCCTCAGCTATAACTATTACGCGCTGGCTGAAGACACGAGTCTGGGCCTGGAGCGCACGTCGACCCTGATCCAGGCGGCGCGTGCGGAAAATCCGAACAACGTCTTGCTCGACGATGGCGACGTCATCCAGGGCACCCTGCTGGCCGATTTGCAAGCCGTAGCCGCGCCCGTGCCGTGCTCCGGCACCCTGGCCGTGCACAAGGCCATGAACGCGCTGAAATACGATGCAGGCGGCATGGGCAACCACGAATTCAACTATGGCTTGCCCTACCTGAGCCAGATCACCAATACGGATTTCGGCATTCCCGGCGTGGCCAAGCCGACGGGCACGTGCGGCGCGCCCGCCTTCCCTTCCGTGCTGAGCAATGTCGTCGGCGTGTCCAGCGGCAAGCCGATTTTCCAGCCCTACACCCTGCTGCCACGCGATTTCGCGGCCACGGCGCCCGATGGCAGCAAGCTGACCGTGAAGATCAATGTTGGCGTGCTGAGCTTTGTGCCGCCGCAAATCCTCGAATGGGATCAGAAAGTGCTCGCTGGCAAAGTCAGCGTGACGGGCGTGCAGGAAGCGGCGAAACAGTACGTGCCGGAATTGCGCAACAAGGGCGCCGACCTCGTCGTGGCCCTGTCGCATGGCGGCCTGGACACGAGCGCCTACAGCCCGAAGATGGAAAACGGCAGCTATCACCTGACCAGCACGGGCATCGACGCGCTGATGATCGGCCATTCGCACTTGATCTTCCCGAAAGGCAAGGAAGACGGCGCGGCAGCGCTGGACGCCTCGTTTGCCGCCTTCCCGGCCAGCGCCAAGATCGACGCCGTCAACGGCTTCGTGAACGGCGTGCCGACCGTCATGGCGCAGAGCTGGGGCCGCCGTCTGGGCATCATCAAGCTGACAATGGTGTACCAGGGCGGTAAATGGGTAGTGCAGCCGGCCAAGACAACGGTGGAATCGCGCGGCTTCAAGTACACGGATGGCAAGACCCTCGTGAAAGCCGATCCGGCCATCGCGCCGCTGGTGGCTACCGAACACGCGGCCACCATCGCCTACGCCAAGCAGCCGCTGGGCATCAGCACGGATTTCGAGATGTCCGCCTACTTCGCGCTGGTGGGCGACGTGAGCGCCATCCAGCTGGTGAACCAGGCGCAGCTCGACTATGTGAAGAACTTCATCGCCACCAGCACGGATGCCACCTTGTCCAGCTACAAGAATATCCCCGTCATTTCCTGCAGCGCGCCGTTCAAGGCGGGCCGCAACGGGCCGTCCGACTTCACGGACGTGGCCGCGGGCGCGACACCGGCCGCGCCAATCGGCTTGCAAGTACGCAATCCAGGCGACTTGTATTTGTATAGCAATAACAACCTGCAAGCCGTGAAGATCAAGGGTTCGGACTTGAAAGCGTGGCTGGAAACGTCGGCCAAGCAATTCAAACAGATCGACCCGGCCAGTAGCGCCGAGCAAGACCTGGTGCCGTCGTATGGCACGATCTATAACTATGACGTGTTCTATGCGGAAAACAATGCGCTGACGTACCAGATCGACGTGACAAAAGAGCCGGGCAGCCGCATCGTCAACCTCACGTACAAGGGTGCACCCGTCGCCGATGGCGATGACTTCATCGTCGCCACCAATGACTATCGCGCCGGTGGCGGTGGCGCCGTGCCCGGCATCGATGGCAGCAAGACCATCATCAAGTCACCTGATGCGAACCAGGCCGTGGTCAGCAACTACCTGGCGTCGCTGAGCACCAAGGGCGGCAAGGTGACCCTGGCGGCGAATGGCAGCGCGCGCAGCTGGAGCTTCGTCAAGACGGCCACGGCCGGTCCCGTGATCCTGCGTTCGGCGCCGGGCCATCTGGCCTTGGCGCAAGGCAGCGGCATCGCCAACGTGGTGGCCGAAGGCGGTCTCGATGCCAGCGGTTTCGCCAAGTACCGCATCGACCTGAGCAAATAAGGTCCATGGGCCGGGACTGCGGTGGTTCCGGCCTGTTTTGATGAAAGGTGATCCAGATGAAACACGCACTTTCCCTCCCCGCCGTCGTGCTGGCGACTGTCCTGGCCGCCTGCCAGTCGTCGCCACCGCCCACGGCGGCGGAAATCGAAGCCGTCGCCATGCACGCGCGCCAGGCGGGCGACCACCAGGCCGAGCGGCGTGTGCGCAGCTGGGCCAGCAAGGACATGCCCGTCGCCGAGCGCGAACTGGCGCTGATTTACCAGCCCCGGCCCGAGCGCCGCGCCGAGGCCCTGGCCCTGTTCGAACAGGCGGCCCGCGCCGGCGACACGGAAGCGGCCTTCGAACTGGGCCAGATGCTGCGCGCGGCCACGCCCGGGCAAGCCTGGCTGTGGTACCGGCAAGCGGCGCAGCAAGGCCATGCGAAGGCGGCTTTGATGCTGGGCTTGCTGGCGGCGAATGGCGAAGGCGTGCCGAAAGATCAGCATGAAGCGGCGCGCTGGCTGGCCAAGTCGAGCGAGCTGGGTAATCCACACGCCATGTTCTTGCTGTACAACGCCTACCGCGAAGGCCGCGGCGTGCCGCGCGACCTGGCCAAGGGCCGCGAATTGCTGGAAGAAGCGGCCCACCACGAATATCCGCCCGCCATCCAGGAACTGGCCATGACGGTGCAGGCGGACGACGCGCTGCGCGCCGGTCACCTGATGAAGGAAGCGACGGAGCACCGGCACAATAACTGGAACAAGTTTTAAAAACTGGGTTTTAACACCTGGACAAAAGGCCAGTGGCGTGAGCTAAGCCGGCCTTTATATACTTGCAACTTGCAAGCGTGTGAGGCCGGCAGTGACTCAGCAGTTATGATGCAAGCGCACCGCCTGAGCTTGCGCAGGCGGCGTGGCATGCTGTCCTGCAGGAAAAGGTTTACACTGATTTGCATTTTAGAAATTTTACTCTGGACCAGCCCCGGTGAGTGTTCATTCAACCCAGCCAGTGTTTGAGTAGCGCCGGTGCGTCCATTGCTCTGCCTAGCCATGAAAGAAAGAGTCCAATGAAAAAGCTGACCACCGCCTTTGGCGCGCCTGTAGTCGACAACCAAAACATCCAGACGGCCGGCCCTCGCGGCCCCGCCCTGCTGCAAGATGTCTGGTTCCTGGAAAAGCTGGCCCACTTCGACCGCGAAGTCATTCCCGAACGCCGCATGCACGCCAAGGGTTCCGGCGCGCACGGCACGTTTACCGTCACACACGACATCACGCGCTACACGCGGGCGAAAATCTTTGGCGAAGTGGGCAAGAAAACGCCGATGTTCGCGCGCTTTTCCACGGTGGCCGGCGAACGGGGCGCGGCGGACGCGGAACGCGATATCCGCGGCTTCGCCCTGAAGTTCTACACGGAAGAAGGCAACTGGGACTTGGTCGGCAACAATACGCCCGTGTTTTTTCATGCGCGACCCATTGAAATTTCCCGATTTGAACCACGCGATCAAGCGCGATCCGCGCACGGGCTTGCGCAGCGCCAACAGCAACTGGGATTTCTGGACCTCGCTGCCCGAAGCCTTGCACCAGGTAACGGTGGTGATGAGCGACCGGGGCTTGCCGCGTAGCTTCCGCCACATGCATGGCTTCGGCAGCCACACCTTCAGCTTCCTGAATGCGCAAAACGAGCGTTTCTGGGTCAAGTTCACGTTTAAAACCCAGCAAGGGATTCAAAACCTGACGGATGCGGAAGCCGAGGCGTTGGTCGGCAAGGACCGCGAAAGTTCGCACCGCGACCTGTATGAGAGCATCGAGAACAAGGATTTCCCCCGCTGGACCCTGTACGTGCAGATCATGCCGGAAAAAGAGGCAGGCACGTATCACCTCAACCCCTTCGACCTGTCGAAAGTGTGGCCGCACGGCGACTACCCGCTGATCGAAGTGGGCGTGCTGGAACTGAACCGCAATGCCGACAATCACTTCGCCGAAGTGGAACAGGCGGCCTTCAATCCGGCCAACGTGGTACCCGGCATCAGCTTTTCGCCGGACAAGATGCTGCAGGGCCGGTTGTTCTCGTATGGCGACGCGCAGCGCTACCGCCTCGGCGTCAACCACAGCCATATCCCTGTCAACGCGCCGAAATGCCCGTTCCACAGTTATCACCGCGACGGCCAGATGCGGGTCGACGGCAACCAGGGCGGCACCTTGGGCTATGAACCGAACAGCGAGCAGGAGTGGGCCGAGCAGCCCGACTTCCGCGAGCCGCCCTTGAGCATCGAAGGCGCGGCAGACCACTGGAACCACCGGGTCGACGAGGATTACTATTCGCAGCCGCGCGCCCTGTTCCGCCTGATGACCGCGGCACAGCAGCAAGCCTTGTTCGACAACACGGCGCGCGCCATCTCGGGCGCCTCGGAACAAGTCAAGCAACGCCACATCGGCAACTGCACCCTGTGCGACCCGGCCTATGGCGCGGGCGTGGCCGAAGCGATCGGCCGCCTGAGCAAATAAGGCAGGCTGATAAAAGACGAGGAAGGCCTGGCAATATGCCTTCCTCCGCAGCACTCTGCGGCGATGGCCCGACCGCCCAGCCCGCTTGCCTAGCAGCGCTGGATATCGATCTGGCCCGTGATGCTCGTCTCCACTGGATAGCCATCGACCTGCAGCGGCACGCGCCGCTTGACGGACGAGTCGCGCAAGTACACGACGAGCGCTTCCTTGCCCACGGCCGTGTGCCCCAGGCTGACGCCTTCCACGCCATCGATGGCCATCAGCGCCCGCTCGTTGCGCCGCCTGGCCGCTTCCAGGCGGCCCTGGGGCGCGGCAGGGGTGTACTGCCCCATGCCCTGTCCAGCGGTCTCATCCGGCAAATACGGCATGGCGGCGTCTTCGAAGACGGCATATGGCGATTGTGCGAATTTACTGTTTGACATGACACACCCTCCTGATGCATTCCATCATACACCCGCCCATCCGGCCTTGTAGCACCCTTCGCGGGCCCACACCATGCGTGGCCGCTGCCCAAGATCATCATCGTGCAAAAAACAGCGTTAGGCAAGGCGGCGCGACGCCGCCTCAGCAAGTCCTGGCAGCGAGCTCAGGTGTACAAATTGATGTCGAGCGCCACCACCACCCGCCGCATCTGATTCGCAAAGGTAATGTTGCCGCCGCCGGCAAACAGCAGGCCGACGGGATTGCGCTGCTGGTTCCAGGTCCAGATGGACGAGCCGGAATCGCCGCCCGCGCTGAATGCCCCGCTCACGCCCGTGATGGCGATTTGGTCCTGGAATAGCGCGATCCTGCCGCCGCCGTAATTGACGTTGATGGTGGCACCCAGGCCTGTGATGCGGCCCTGCGTCAACTGCGTCGTGCGACCGGATTTGCCAACCATCATGCCCAGCGCGGGCGCCACCAGCGCATTGCTGATGCGGAAGTACGCCGGCACGCCGCCGCTCAGGTAGACCAGTTCGGGACGCACGCGGTCTGGCCAGGCCCAGCCGGTCGCGCAATCGACAAAATTGACGCCGCCGCTGAAATTGATGGGCACGAAACGCTCGAGCACGGCCACCTGGTCTTGCGGGCAGCGGCCGCCGTCGATGGGGCCCGGCTGCACGATGCAGTCATTGAACACGCCGCCATTGGAATTGGCCAGCACATGATTATTGCTAAGTATCATCAAGCGGCTGTTGCGCGGCGCGCTGCGCCCCACGGCCAGGCAGCCGATGGTGCCGGCCGTGATGCGGAAATGCCCGACCGACACGCCGCCCGGCGCCGGGCGCAAGCGGAAACGGTGCGGTTGCGCATCGATCACGCCCGTGACGACGATATTGACGGGCACTCTGTCGCTGGCCACGGCGCGCACGCCCATGGCCCCCACGATGGCGGCCTTGGCGCGGTCGACGGAGGTGGGCTCGGCCACGTACAAGGTCAGGGCCGGCAAGCCCGGTTCGCCGGACGAGCTGTCGCTGGCGCCCTCGCCCAGGCCGATGGACACGCCCTGGATATTGCCGCCGTCGCTGAAGGCATCGGCCGCGCGCACGCCGCCCGCCTGGGAAATGGACTGGCGCATGCCGTCTTCGATGCTGCGCTTGATTTCCAGCAATTCCATGCTGACGCCGCTCAGGGCGTCGGGCACGTCCGAGACGGATGCGCTCTCGATCGTATTGTCTTCTTCGCCGGGGACGGAAAATTGGCCGACGGCCTCTTCATCGTCCGCATTTTGCCCCCTGCCGCTGCTGCCAGGCGGGGCGCTGAAACCATTCTCGTTGCCTATCATCACGTTCTCCTCGTGGGTCGCTGCAAAGTACCAGTGTGGACGGGTCGCGCGCGCCGGTATTGATCTGGATTGAACCGCGCAGGCGCCTGGCTGCCCTGCCCATCCGGGCCCAGCGAGGATAAAAATAGTTCCCTCTTCAAGGTTGAGCGAGATCAGGCGTGCGGACAGAGGCTGCGCCGTATACTTGGCCGACAGGCTGGGACTGGGCCTGCTCCACGGCAGCAACGCCAGCAATGGTATGGATGGGGAAACGATGACGAGCCCTGGTATGACACGCCACGACGACGCGCCTGCGGACGAGCAAGCAGGCCACCGCGCCACAGATGCAGGTGGCGCAGGCCAGCATGCCGACTTTGTGCACGGCATGGCGGCCTGGGCGGCAAAACATCGCATCAGTCCCTGGGGCGGCAGTTTTGCCGACTTCATCGAGCAGATCCTGCCCGGCCGCGCCGCCCTGCTGACGCGCAGCGCCCACCAATACCTGTGGGACATGATGCGCTGGAACGGCCAGACCGACGACGCCGGACGTTTCCGCTGCCGCCTGTTCGACGACGAGCTGTTCGGCATCGACGACGCGATCGACCGGGTTGCCGCCTACTTCAAGGCGGCGGCCGCCGGCTCCGAAGTGGGCCGGCGCATGTTGCTGTTGCTGGGCCCGCCGTCGGGCGGCAAGTCGACGATGGTGATCCTGCTCAAGCGGGGGTTGGAAGAATATAGCCGCAGCAGCGAAGGCGCGCTGTACGGCATCGCCGGCTGTCCCGTGCATGAATCGCCGCTGCATCTGGTGCCGCACAGCATGCGCGCCGACTTTCGCGCCAGCTATGAGGCCGAGCTGCATGGCGAACTGTGCCCCCATTGCCGCGCCCGCCTGGAAGAACAGTATGCGGGCGACTTCCTGCGCATGCCCGTCGAGCGCATCCACCTGTCCGAGGCGGGCCGCTGCGGCATCGGCACGTATGCGCCGCACGATCCCAGCACGGCCGACCTGGCCGACCTGGTGGGCTCCGTCGACCTGTCGAAAGTGGCGCAATACGGCGACGAAGGCGACCCGCGCGCCTGGTCATGGTCCGGCGCCGTGTATGCGGCCAGCCGCGGCATGTTGGAAATGATCGAGATCCTCAAGGTCAAACGGGAATTTCTCTACTTACTGCTGACACTGACGCAGGAAAAGAATGTCAAGGTATCGCGCTTTCCCCTGATTTACCTCGATGTAGCCATCCTCGCACACACGAATCTGGCCGAATTTCGCAAATTCCTGCAAGAAAGCGAAAACGAGGCGCTGCTCGACCGCATGGTCATCGTGCAAGTGCCGTATACGCTCAATTACCGCGAAGAAGCGCGCATTTACCGCAAGTTGATCCTGGCTGCCGCACCGGCCTTCCGCAATGTGCACCTCGATCCGCACGTGCTGCATGCGGCGGCCGTGTTTGCCATCCTCAGCCGCTTGCCCGAAGGCGACGACAAGGAAGCCGAGCTGGTCAAGAAACTGCGCATCTACGCCAACGAAGACGTGGACGACTTGCAGCCTGCCGACATCCGCCGCATGCGCGAGCGCGACAAGGCACCCGACGAAGGCCTGTCGGGCGTGTCGCCCCGTTTCGTCATCAATGCCCTGTCGCACGCCATCATTTCCGCCCAGCGCAACAGCCTGTCCACCATGGACGTGCTGCTGGCCCTGAAGGACGGCATCGAAAGCGATGCGCGCATCGAACCGCGGCGCAAGCGCAAGTGGGTCGATTACCTGGTGCTCACACGCAAGGATTTCTATAACCGCTGGGTCAAGGCCGACGTGCACAAGGCTTTATTCGTTTCATTCGAGCAAGAAGCACAAGACTTGCTGAACAAATATCTCGATGAAGTCGAAGCCATGCTCGACAACCGCCATATCCGCGATCCCATCACCAGCGAAGAGCGCCGCCCCGACGAGCGCTTCTTGCGCGCCGTGGAAGAAAAAATCCACATCAGCGATTCGGGCAAGCAATCGTTCCGACAAGAAGTGGTGCGCAAAGCCATGAGCGCCTTCAAGCGGGGCGAGGCGTTTGGTCTGGGCAGCCATGCGCAACTGCACGACGCCATCCAGCAATATCTGTTCGAGCAGCGGCGCGACGTGCTGCGCCTGGTCAGCTCGGCCAAGCGCCCCGATGACGACGTGCGGGCCAGGATCTCCGCCGTCGAGCAGCGTCTGGTCGACGACTATGGCTATGATGCCCATAGCGCGCGCGAAGCGCTCAACTACGTGACCACCTTGCTGGCGCAGGAATAACCATGGCCGCCACGACCTCGCCAGGCAGCGGCAATCAGCATGATCCTCCGGTACGGGGCGGCCCCGCAGCTGCGGCAGCCACGGCAAGCACGGTAAATTCCGCCGGCGCGGCGGCGTCGCAAGCGGGCGCCGCGCCGGCCCTGGCCCAGCCCTGGTACGCGCTGTTCTCGCGCGGCGCGCGCGACTGGCTGCGCCACAACCAGAAAGTGCGCGACGCCGTGCAGGCGCACTTGCCCGAGCTGATCGCCACGCCTGACCTGATCGGCGGGCCGCAGCAGCGCACGGTGCAAGTGCCCATGCGCCTGCTCGAGCATGCGCGTTTCCGCCTGGCGCCCGCGCGCTACAGCGTGGGCGCGGGCCAGGGTGATGGCAAGCCCGGCGATCTCCTGCGCGTGGCGGGCACCGCCGTCACGGGCGGGGCCGGCACACAAGGCGATGGCGGCGATGGCGAGGGAGCGGTGCGCCTGCTGCTGGAGTTTCCCATCGACGATATTCTCGACTGGCTGTGGGATGCGTTCGAGCTGCCGCACCTGAAGCCGCGCCACCTAGGCGCCATCGACGAGACACGGCTCGTGCGTAGCGGCCTGGACCGGCATGGCGCCCGTTCGCGCCTGGACCGGCGGCGCACCGTCAAGGAAGCGATCAAGCGGCGCGCCCTGCAAGCGCAGCCCGTGCCCTTTACCAATGATGACTTGCGTTACCGCCAGGTACTGCCACAGCGCCGTCCCAGCACGAATGCCGTCGTGTTTTTCGTGCTGGACGTGTCGGCCAGCATGGCGCAGGCCGAGCGCAAGCTGGCCAAATCCTTCTTTTTCTTTGTCTTGCAAGGCTTGCGCCGCAGGTATGCGCGCGTGGAAACACGCTTCATCGCCCATACGACGCGGGCCTGGGAATTTTCCGAAGCCGAGTTCTTCCAGGTCAATGGCATGGGCGGCACCATGGCCTCCACCGCCTTTCGCCTGAGCCGGGAGCTGCTGCAGCAACACTATGCGCCGCAGCGCTACAACGCCTATTTATTCTATGCCTCCGATGGCGAGAATTTCAGCGAAGACCGGAGAGCGGCCAGCCTGGCCCTGTGTGAACTGGCCGCCTTGCTCAACTATATGGGCTATGTGGAAACCTTGCCCGGCGTGACACGCGGCCTGGAAACGGAAATGCACGGCTTGTGCGCCGAGCTGGAACGAAGGGGCTTGCCCTTGCACAGCAGCATCCTGAGCAGAAGTGACGATATCTGGGCGGCCATCCGTACCTTTTTTTCAGCACGAGGCGGCCGATACGGAAGAAACAGCATGACGCTGCATGACGCACAGCCCCACGGCGACACGGCAGACACGGCAAACACAGCCAGCCTGGACGGCTACGCGGCGCGCATCAACGCGCTGGCGCGGGAACTGGGCCTGGAATTTTCCGCCGTCGAGTTCGAACTGGTGCCGGACAGTTTCATGGCCGAGATCGCCATCTATGGCTTGCCCGTGCGCATGCGTCACTGGTCGTTCGGCGTGCGCTACATTCAACAGCTGGTGCATCAAAAGATGGGCAACTCGCATATGTTCGAAGTCATGTTTCCCGGCGACCCTTGCCATGCCTACATGGCAGAGCGCAATTCCGTGGCGGAAAACACCCTCGTCACAGCCCACGTGTTGGGCCACGCCGATTTTGCCAGCCGCAATGCGCTGTTCCTCCGTTTCGGCGCCATGGCGGGCCAGCGCATCCTGGAACAAAGCGCGGCGCGGGCGCAGCGTCTGGAAATAGCGCTGCGGCGACACGGGCAGGAGCAGGTGGAAGCTGTGCTCGATGCGGCACTGGCGCTGGAGCAGCACGTGGACATCCACGCCGAGCTGCACCGCCCGGCCTATGCCGCCGTATTGGGGCCATCTGCTGCGGCGGACACGCACGACGGAACCAGCGCGGACGATCCTTTTGCGCAGCGCTACCGGCGCTTGCCGGGCGAAGCTGCCGTGCTGGCGGCGCACGACGCGGCGCGGGCACGCCTGGCGCAGCGCCCGCTTGTGCCGCCGCAGCCCGAGTACGACTTGCTGTGGTTCATCGCGCAACATGGGCCGGAGCTGGCCGATTGGGAGCGCGACATTTTCCTGGCTGTACGCGAAGAGTCGTTTTACTTCTATCCCGTGTTCGCCTGCCAGATCATGAACGAAGGCTGGGCCTCGTACTGGCATGCACGGCTGCTGCGCGAAGCCGACTTCCTGCCGCCGGCCCTGTATCTGTCCGCCATCAAGTCACATTCGGACGTGGTGCGTCCTTACGCGGCCGAGCACCAGCAGGCGCTGGCCGTCAACCCGTATCACCTGGGTTTTTGCATATGGGAACACATCATCGATCGCGAAGGACTGGCACGGGCGCGCCAGATTTGCCGCGACGACGATGACTGCAGTTTTATTCGCAACTATCTGGACGCCGAACTGGCTGACCGCCTGGGCCTGTTCGTGCATGAAAGCCGCCGCGACGGTGAAACGCGCCTGGCCAGCCGCGACTTGCGCGCCATCCACGAAGCCATCCTGGCGCCCAAATACAACTATGGCGCGCCGTGCATCGCCGCCACGCTGCTCAACGACGACGGCAGCCTGGTGCTGCGCCATGATCACCAGCGCGATGGACGCGGACTCGACCTGGAGCGGGCCGAACAGGTGCTGGCGTATATCGCCCGCGTCTGGCGCCGCCCCGTCACCCTGCATACGACCGATTTCCGCGGCACGCCCCGGATTCTCAGCAGCAAGACCGATGGTGTACCCGAGCCGCCCGAGCCGACAGCGTCAACAACGCCGACAGCGGCGCCCACGCAACGCTAGATGGCGGGCGCGAACCGATGACTATCGCTGGCCTGCCTCGCGCAACTACTAGGCAGGCGGCCGCCAGGCGGCAGGTGCCGGTTGCCGGGCCGCGGACAGCGGGACACCCATCAGGCGTGGCTTGCTTGCTGCACGTACCAGGCGATGGTTTGCCGCAAGCCTTGCGCCAGGTCGTGTGTGGGGACATAGCCCAGCAAGCGGGCCGCCTTGGCGATGTCCGCCTGCGAATGGCGCACGTCGCCGGCGCGAAACTCGCCGTACTGCGGCGCCTGCGGCACGTGTTGCGGGCGCACGGCCAGCAGCATCTGCTGCATGGTGGTGTGCAGCTGCGTCAGGCTGGTGCGGGCGTTGAGGGCCACGTTGTAGACCTGGTTCACGGCCGCCGGGTCGGTACCGGTGGCGGCCAGGATATTGGCTTGCACGGCATTGTGCACAAAGCAAAAGTCGCGGCTGGTGGCGCCGTCGCCATGGATGTGCACGGCCTGGTTGTCCAGCATGGCGGCGATCCAGCGGGGAATGACGGCCGCGTAGGCGCCCAGCGGGTCCTGGCGCGGACCGAAGACATTGAAATAGCGCAGCCCCACCGTCTGCAAGGCGTAGCAGCGCGCGTAGACCTGCGCATACAGTTCATTGACATATTTACTCAGGGCATACGGCGACAGGGGCGCGCCGATGTGCTGTTCCACTTTCGGCAAGGCCGGATGGTCGCCATATGTAGCGCTGGAGGCCGCATACACGAAGCGCTGCACGCCTGCCTCGCGGGCGGCGGCCAGCATATTCAGGAAGCCGCTGACATTGACGGCGTGGCACAGCAGCGGGTCTTCCAGCGAACGCGAGACGGAACCGAGCGCCGCCTGGTGCAGCACGTAATCGACGGCGACGGGGCCACCCGGATCGGCACGGCCGCGCTCGGCCAAGCTGCTGCCGCTGCCACCATAGGCCGCATTTGTCTCACCGCCTGCCTCACCGTCGCCGGCCCTGGCGGTCTGTACCGGAGCACCGCAGGCGCGTGCGCACGCTTGCGGGTCGCGGATATCGCCTTCGATGAAGGTGAAGCGCCGCCACGCCTGTTCGCCCACGCTGGCGCGCACCAGTTCCAGGTTTTGCCGGTGGCCCGTCAGAAAATTGTCCAGGCCGCGCACTTCCTGTCCCAATTGCAGCAAGGTTTCCAGCAGGTGTGAACCGATGAAGCCGGCCACGCCTGTCACCAGCCAGCGCCGCGGCGTTTGCACCAGCTGCGCGCAGGCTTGCCCATAGGCGCTGTCGTTCGCGCTCAAGCCCGTCAGCGCGCCATCCAGCCCCGTAGCCACGCTCGCCTTGCCGTCTTCGGCCGCCATCACAGCCGCCACACGTGCAAGCCGCCATCCTCCAGCGGACGGGGGTCGAAATGCGATTTGATATCGATGAAGCAGCCGTTTTCCAGCACCTTGGCCTGGAAGTCTGCCAGCGGGCGGGCCAGCAGGGCCTGGTGCGAGACGGCGCTGATGATAGCCTCGGCCCGCGGCAGCTGTTCCCAGCTTTCCAGCGATAAACCGTATTCTTCCAGCGCTTCGCGGCCATCGGCGACGGGATCGTGCACGTGCACCTGCACGCCGTACGATTGCAGTTCGAGGATCATGTCGACCACTTTCGAGTTGCGCAGGTCCGGGCAATTTTCCTTGAAGGTCAGGCCCAGTACGTTCACGTGCGACCCTTTCAATTTGAAACCTGCCCGCACCATTTCCTTGATGGTCTTTTCCGCCACGAACTTGGCCATGCCGTCATTGATGCGCCGCCCGGCCAGGATCACGTGCGGGTGGTAGCCCAGCATTTCCGCCTTGTGCGTCAGATAATAGGGGTCGACGCCGATGCAGTGCCCACCCACCAGCCCGGGCCGGAATGGCAGGAAATTCCATTTCGTGCCGGCCGCCTGCAGCACTTCCAGGGTGTCGATGCCGATGCGGTCGAAGATGATGGCCAGCTCGTTCATCAGCGCGATGTTCAGGTCGCGCTGTGTGTTTTCGATCACCTTGGCCGCTTCGGCCACCTTGATGCTCGACGCCCGGTGCACGCCGGCCTCGACCACGCCTTCGTACAGGGCCGCCACCTTGTCCAGGGTGGCCGCGTCGTCGCCCGAGACCACCTTGCGGATACTGTGCAGGGTGTGGTCCTTGTCGCCGGGGTTGATGCGCTCGGGCGAAAAGCCCACGTGAAAGTCTTCCTTCCAGCGCAGGCCAGAGTGCTGTTCCAGGATGGGGATGCAGATTTCTTCGGTGGCGCCCGGATACACGGTCGATTCGTAGATGACGACGGCGCCGCGCCGCATGTGCCGGCCGACGGCCGCGCTGGCGCCGGCCAGGGCCGAGAAATCGGGATTGTGCGCGCTGTCGACGGGCGTGGGCACGGCAACGACGATGAAATCGGCCAGTTGCAGCTCGGCCGGGTCGCAGCCCACGCTCAACCCTTGCGCCGCCAGCAACTGTTCATGGCTGACTTCGCCCGTCGGGTCGATGTGGCGCCGGTAGCTTTCCACCTTGCGTACCGACAAGTCAAAGCCGATCGTGCGCTGGCGCATGCCAAACGCCACGGCCAGTTGCAAGCCCACATAACCGAGTCCTACCACCGCCACCACGCCCGCTTTGCTATTCACATTGCTAAGCACCTTGCTGTCCATATACATTGCTCCGAAGGGTTGCGGCCTGAGCATCGCCGTCCGGGAAATTCTACGGTTGCCGAAACGGCCACTCTTGAGCGGGAACAAGAAACACGGGATGGCGGCCGGCAGGCGGGCGGACAATCGGCGGCTTGTTGAGCGCAATCAAGAAGACCGGCGGCCATCTTTTTAAGCTAGGCCATGCCGATCCCTTATGCACGCCGCTACCGGAGACTTCCATGGCCCGTTCCCTGCCCCGCCCTTTCCCTGGCCTGCCGGCCGCCGCACTGTGCTGCACCCTGCTGCTGCCCCTGCTGACGGCGTGCCACGGCACGCAGAGCAGCGAGACCCTGCTGGCCGACGCGCAGCAATACCGCCAGAAAGGCGAGGCGCGGGCCGCCATCATCCAGTTGAAGAACCTGCTGCAAAAAGAGCCGGACAATGCCGCCGCGCGCTTGCTGCTGGGCAGCATCTATATCGACACGGGCGAAGCGCTGTCGGCCGAAAAAGAATTGCGCAGGGCAAAGTCGCTGGGCCTGGCGCCACAGCAAGTGATGCCACTGCTGGGCAAAGCTTGGCTGATGCTGGGCCAGTTCGACAAGGTGCTGGCCGAGATCGCCGACGATGCGGCGCTGCCCGCCAGCGTGCTGGCCCTGCGCGGCGACGCCATGCTGGCCCTGGGCCGCCAGGACGAGGCGCGCGCCCTGTACGCGCGCCTGCTCGAAGCCCATCCTGATCAGGTCGAGGCCTTGCTGGGCCTGGCACGCCTGGCGGCGCTCGGGCAACAGGTAGCGGCGGCCGAACTGCTGCTGGCGCAAGCCTTGAAAAGCGCACCCGCCAACCTCGACGCCTTGCGCCTGCAGGGCGACCTGCTACGCCTGCAAGGCAAGAACGGCGCGGCGCGGCTCGCCTACATGCATATCCTCAAAATCAAGCCGGACAATACCCAGGCGCACATCGACCTGGCCAACCTCGATATCGTGGAAAAGCGCTACCTGGAAGCGGGCGCGCAGCTGGCCACGGCGCGCAAGACGGCGCCCAACAGTCTGGGCTTGCTGCAAGCCCAGGCGCTGCTCGATTTTCGCCAGGGCAAGAACAAGGCGGCCTTGCAAGCCCTGCAACTGGTGCTCAAGGCGGCGCCCGACCACATGCCGTCCATCCTGCTGGCCGGCGCCGTGCAACTGGCGCTCGGCTCGCCGCCCCAGGCGGAAAACTACCTGCGGCGCTTCCTGGCCGTGTATCCCCGGCATCTGTATGCCGTCAAGATGATGGCCTCGATCGAATTGATGCGCAACAAGACCGACGCGGCCATCGACTTGCTGCAACCCATGCTGGCCGCCTTTCCCGAAGACGTGGAATTGCTGTCGCTGGCTGGCGAAGCCCACTTGCGCGCGCGCCAGTACGACAAGGCAACAAGGTATTTCGAACAGGCGAGCACCCTGGCGCCGGATACGGCCAGGTTGCACGCGGCACTGGGGATCAGCCGCCTGGGCATGGGCGAGAACAGCCGCGCCATCAATGAACTGGAACGCGCCAGCATGCTCGACAAGAGCACGCCGCAAGCGGGCACCATGCTGGTGATGACCTTGCTGCGCGACAAGCAGAACGACAAGGCCCTGGCCAGCGTCAAGATGATGGAGCAACAGCAGAAAGGCACGAATCCCTTGCTGTTGAACCTGAAAGGCGGCGTCTACCTGGCCTTGCGCGACTTGCCGGCCGCGCGCGCCAGCTTCGAGCAGGCCCTGAGCATGGACCCCGTCTATTTACCGGCCCTGAACAACCTGGCGCAGATCGACCTGGCCGAGAAAAAACCGGAGCAGGCGAAGCAACGCTTCGAGCGGGCGCTGGCGAAGGCGCCGAAAAATGCCGACCTGTGCGCGGCGCTGGCCAAGCTGGCCGCTTCGGAGGGCAAGACGGATGAGGCGCGGCGCTGGCTCGAGCGGGCCAACCGCGACAATCCCGACGCCGTCGCGCCAGCTCTGCTGCTGAGTAACTTTTACCTGAAGACGGGCGCACCCGACAAGGCGCTGGAGCTGGCGCGCACCCTGCAGACGGGCCATCCGGGCGACGCCGATGCGCTGGCCCTGCGTGCCCAGGTGGAGTACAGCGCCGGACAGGCGCCGGCCGCGCTCGACAGCTACACCAAGCTGGCCAGCCTGCAAACCGCGTCCGCGCCCTTGCAGATGCGCATCGCCAGCCTGCACCTGGCGCTGGGCGAGCATCATGATGCGCTGCAAGCCGTCAAGCGGGCGCAAGCGCTTGACCCGGCCCTGCTCGAAGCGCGCGTGGTGGAAGTGGCCCTGCTGCTGAACCTGAACCGCCAGCGCGAGGCGCTGGCCGTGGCGCGGCAAGTGCAGGAACAGCAGCCCAAGCTGGCGGCTGGCTACAAGCTCGAGGGCGACGTGCTGATGGAGCAAAAGCTGCCGCAGCAAGCCGTCAAGCTGTACCAGCACGCCTTCGGGATCAGCCCCATCGGCCCTTTGCAGGTGCAGCTGTACCGCGCCTTGAAGGCATCGGGGCAGGAACGCGAGGCCGATGCGCGCATGGCCACTTGGCTGAAAGAGCATCCGGAAGACTTGCCGACGCGCACTTACCTGGCGAGCACCCGGCTGGCAGCAAAGCAATACCGCGCCGCCATCGAGCACTTCCAGTATGTCGTCGCCAAGGATGCGGGCAACGTGGTGGCGTTGAACGACCTGGCCTGGGCGTATCAGCAAGAAAAAGATTCGCGCGCGCTGGCCACGGCCGAGCAGGCGCTCAAGCTGGCCCCCGACAATCCCGCCGTGCTCGACACTCTGGGCTGGATCGTCCTGGAGCAAGGCGACGTCAAGCGCGCCACGGCCCTGCTGCGCAAGGCTGCGGGACTGGCGCCGCAGTCGCCCGAAGTGCAGTACCACCTGGGCGCTGCGCTGGCAAAGTCGGGCGACAAGGGCGGCGCGCGCAAGCAACTGGAACAACTGCTGGCCGCCAATCAGGACTTTCCGCAGCGGGCCGCAGCGCAGGCCTTGCTGACCCAGTTGTAGGCCATGGCTGTGCAAACAGCCATGGCCGGCCTGGCGGCGCGGCCTTTGGCCCTGTTGGCGGGCGCGGCCTGCGCGCTGGCCCTGAGCCAGTATCCGCTGGGCCACGGCTGGCCCGGCCTGCTGTTCGCCACCCTGCTGCCCGCGTATTTCTTGCTGCTGTGCTGGCGTCCCGCCTGCTGGCTGTTCTGCGTGCCTGCCCTGCTGCCCGTGCTGGACCTGGCGCCATGGACGGGCTGGTTCTTCCTCGAAGAAATCGACGTCCTGCTGTTGCTGACGGTGGCCTGCGGTTACTGGCGCCTGGGAAGACCTGCCCAGCCGGCAGCGGCGCGGCTCTCGCCCGCCGCCCGCGCCTGTTTGCTGCTGTGCAGCCTGGCCTGGCTGGCGGCGCTGCTGCGCGGCGTCCTGCCACTGGCGCCCCTAGACCTGAATGCCTGGGATAATTACCTGAGTCCCTACAACAGCTTGCGGCTGGGCAAGGCCTGGGCCTGGAGCATGCTGCTGCTGCCGCTGCTGCTGCGCGACGCGGATACTCCCGCCTTGCGCCGCTACGCGTTGCCGGGCATGCTGACCGGGCTGGCCATGGTGTCCCTGTTTGCGCTATGGGAACGGGCCGTGTTTCCCGGCCTGCTGAACCTGTCCAGCGACTACCGCATCACGGCGCCGTTTTTCCGCCATGCACACGGGCGGCGCCGCGCTGGACGGCTACCTGGCCCTGAGCTTGCCCTTCGCGGGCCTGTGGCTGGCGCGCGCGCGCAGCCGCTGGCAGGCGGCGCTGGCCTTGCTGCTGCTGTCCCTGGCCCTGCACGCCGCGTTTACCACCTTTTCACGGGGCTTGTACGCGGCCCTGGCTGCGGCCATGCTGCTGGCCTTTTGGCAAGTCTTACGGGCAGTGCCCAGCCCGGCACAACGCCCGCCCGGCCAGCCACCCGTGCGCAAACTCTCGCTAGGGCTGCTGCTGGCCGGCCTGGGCACCAGCCTGCTCAGAGTACATGTTCAGCCTGGCCGGCTACCGGGGCTTGCTCGCCGCCGTCGTCCTGCTCGCGGCCAGCTTCGTGCTGGCCGCGCGGCCCTTGCCGTGGCGCCTGGCGCCGGCCAGCCTGCTGTGCGCACTGTGCCTGCAGGGCTTGCTGGCTGCCTGGTGGCCGGAACCTGCCGGCCACCAGACGGCCGGCTGGCTGAAAGGCCCATATTTCCTGTTCCTGCTGGCCGCCGTGCTGCTGGCGGCCGTGCTGCTGCCCAGCCCCCTGTGGCCGGGCGGCAGCGCCGACAAAGGACCGGCCAGGCTGGGCCTGGCGATGATGGCGTGGACCATGCTGGCATGCAACCTCGCCTGGATCGGCTGGCACTGGGCGGGACCACCGGCACTGCTGCCGGCCGGCCTGGTCGTGCTGCTGGCCATGCTGATGCTGTGCAACGGACGCTTGCGCCCGCCGCTATGGCAGCTGGACCGGGCCAGCCTGAGCATGGCGGGCGCGGCCGGTATCCTGTTGCTGCTGGCCATCCCCGTCTCGGCCAGCTATTACGCCACCGAACGCTTCGCCACCACGGCCTTCGATATGCAAGGCCGCTTGCGCCATTGGCGGCAGGTGCTGGCCATGCAGCCGTCCGACCCGGCCAATCGCCTGTTCGGCCAGGGGATCGGCAGTTTTCCCGCCACCTATTACTGGCACAATCCCCAGCGCGAGGTGCCGGCCAGCATCGCGTATGCCGAAGAAGGGGAAAGCCCGGGCAAGCCGGGTAACCGGTATGTGCGTCTGGCCAGTCCCGGCTACAGCGCCGGCTATGGCGAACTGCTGCGGCTACTGCAACGCCTGCCCGTGCAACCCGCCACGCGCTACACCCTGGCGCTCGACGCGCGTAGAAGCGGCCCCATGCCCGTGCTGCTGGTGCGCCTGTGCCAGCGACAATTACTATATGCACAAAACTGCGTGAATGTCCCTCTGCGCCTGCGCCCTGCGCCGCCTGGCACCCAGGCCAGCACGTGGCAACATTATGAAGTACCGTTCGACAGCGCCTGGCTGGGCGCAGGCAGCTGGCTGCTGCGTCCGCCCGTGCAGCTGGAACTGGCGGCCAGCGGCACGGCCACCTCGTCCGTGCTCGAACTTGACAATCTGAGCCTGCTCGCCCCCGATGGCGAGGAACTGATCGCCAACGGGGGCTTTACGCAGGCCAACAATTACTGGTTTTTCAGCAGCGACCATCATCACTTGCCGTGGCATATCAAGAGCATGGCGCTGCAGCTGCTGGTCGAAACGGGCTGGTGCGGCGCACTGTCCATGCTGGCTCTGCTGGCGGTGGCCGGCCAGCGCCTGCTGCGCCGCGCCGCGCGGGGCGACCCAGCCGCGCTGGCGTGCGCCGCCGCCCTGCTGGGTTTTCTCGTCGTCGGCCTGTTCGACAGCCTGCTCGACGTGCCGCGCGTCGCCCTGCTGTGCTATCTGATGCTGCTGTGCGCGCTGCTGCAGCCCCCGCGACCTCCTTCCCTTGAAAGTGCGCCGCCATGAAAGCGTTGACATTATCCTCCGCCCTGCTGTCCTGCCTTGCCTTGCTCCTGGCCAGCACATCGTGCCGCGCCGACGCGCCGCTGGCGCAAACCATCGCGCGCGTGAAACCGTCCATCGTCGGCGTGGGCAGCCTGCAAAAGACGCGCACGCCGCCGATGAATTTCATCGGCACGGGCTTCGTCGCGGGCGACGGCTTGAGCGTGCTGACCTGCGCCCATGTGATCCAGAAACTGCTCGACGCCAATCCGAACGAAGTCATCGGCATACTCACGGGCCAGGGCGAGACGGCGCAATTTCGCCCCGCCAAAGTCCAGACGCTGGACACGGAACACGACCTGGCCTTGCTACGCCTGACGGGCGCCCCCTGCCCGCCCTGGCGCTGGGCGACTCGGCCACGGTGCGCGAAGGCCAGGCCATGGCTTTTACGGGGTTTCCGCTGGGCACCTTGCTGGGTTTACACCACGTCACGCACCGCGCCACGGTGTCATCGCTGACGCCGGTGGTCATGCCCAGCGAAAACGCACAGCGCCTCGACGTGCGGCGCCTGGCGCAATTGCAAAAGGCGCCATACACCGTGTTCCAGCTGGACGCGACGGCGTATCCTGGCAGCAGCGGCAGTCCCCTGTTCGATCCCGAGACCGGTCTCGTCTACGGCATCGTCAACATGGTGTACGTCAAAGGCTTGAAAGAGGCGGCCGTCAGCGCACCGAGCGGCATCACCTATGCGATTCCGGGCAGCCACATGCAGACGATCTTGCTGAAAAATAAATGAGTCAGTTGCGCCCCTGCCGCAGCCGGTCGGTAATGCCAGGCTCATCCCATGTTGGAAAAAAAAAGGGGTAAAACGATCGTTCACCCCCATGCTGTTCCATCATGCCGCCGTACTTGCGGATCTGGGCCCCCATGTAATCGAGGTCCAGCCGCAGCAGCACGGCCGGCGCCCCCACACGCGTGCACTCGCGCTCGCCGCCGAAGTCCTTGAAACCCAGCATGCGCTTGTAAAACACCACGTGACGCGGATTGACTTCGATCACGTAATCCGTAAATTCGTGAATATTGTGGGCATAAATATAAGAAATATGAATCAGCGCCGCAAACACGCGCTTGCTCACGCCCTTGTCGATGGCCAGGCGCGACGGTTCGCACAGGCGCCGGCCCTCTTCCCGCAGCACGTCGAGCTTGTCGCGGAAGTTTTCATCGGCAGGCAAGCCCGTCTCATCATTATCCAGGCACAGGGTCATGGTGCCGACGGTGCTGCCCGCCGTTTCCGCAAACAGGGTGATTTTATTCAGGGCATGCGCGCTGCCGGGATCGACGGCATAGCCGCGCCAGCCGTACATCTTGCGGATCAGCAAACTGGCCGCTTCGCGCCGGCCACGCGAATTGGCCATGCGGATATGAAAGCGCTGCAGGTCCAGCTCATGCTCCATGGCAGGATCGATCTGCCCCTCGCCCACCACCAGGTCACTGAGGGTACCTGGCGTGTCGAAGGAAATAATGGGTTCATCTTGAAAGCTCATCTTGTCCTCACGTTCATCGGCAGCCGTCGAGACGGACTGAAGCCAATGCCTTGTGACAAGAGAAAAACTGAAGAAGTTCCCACACCCGGCAAAAAAAACAGAAGAAATATGCTATTCAGTCGCAAATTTACACGCTGAAATTTGCCGAAAAGTATAAAAAGACAAATATAAGTGCTGTTTTGATATTGTTGAGATCGCTTCTAAAAGAAGCTCTCCGGTATCAGCAGCACGTCACCCGGCCGCATCATGACATTGGCGGAAATATCGCCTTCTTTCAATAAATCGTCGAGCCGGACGCGCAACTGCTGCTGGTTGCCTTCGCGCATGCGGATGATGCTGGCCTTGTTGCCGGCCGCAAAATCGGTGATGCCGCCCACGGCGATGAGCACGTCCATCAGCGACATGCCCAGCCGGTACGGCAGCGCCTGCGGCTTGGCTGCCTCGCCGATCACCCGGATCTGCTCGCCATACGGCCCCGAGAAATTGGTGACGATGACCGTCACCACGGGCTGCTGGATGAACTTGCTCAAGGCTTGCTCGATGTCGCGCGCCAGCTGGGTCGAAGTCTTGCCGCTAGCGGCCAAATCCTCGACCAGTGGCGTGGTGATCTTGCCGTCCGGCCGCACGGCCACCGTCAGCGACACTTCCGGGTTGCGCCAGACGATGATGTTGACGGAGTCACCCGGTCCGATCAGGTAGTCGTGCATGGGCGCGCTGTCGTCGGCCGGTGCCAGCGGAGGGGACGTGCGGCAGGCGCCCAGCAGGCTGCCAGCAAAGGCCAGGCCCAGCGCGTTACAGACAAATGCACGGCGAAACGGATTCATGCGGAGCCTCTTCGAGTCGATGGCGCGTCCATGGCCGGCCCCGCAGAACCAACCTGGGCCGCGAACCTCCTATGATTATTAAAACCCGGCAAGTGAACCTTGAGGCGTATCAAGAAGCAATCATCTTGGGAAATCTTGCCTCACAGCCGCCCTATACTTTGCTTACCCAACAGGCAAGCATTTCTTGCGAGATACCGCCGTTGTCCGCGCCGCGAACCCATCTACCGTGCAGCACCGCACCGTCACCTGAAGGAAGCGACATGGAGCAATTGATACAGCAACTGCTTTCCAGCCTGAAAGGCATCTGGAAATACCGCTGGCATGCGGTCATGGTGGCGTGGCTGGTGGGCATCGTCGGCTTCATCAGGGTGATCACCCTGCCAGACGATTTCCAGACGTCGGCACGCGTGTTTGTCGATACGCAAACCATCCTCAAGCCGCTGATGGCCGGCATGACCAGCGTACCGAACACGGAACAGCAGGTGGCCATCATGAGCCGCACCCTGCTCAGCCGCCCGAATGTGGAGCGCGTCATGCGCATGGTCGACCTCGACCTGGACACGAAGACCGTGCGCGAGCACGAGGCCCGGCTGGATGAACTGATGAGCCGCATCAAGATCACCGGCACCAACGCCTATGACATCTACACCATCAGCTACAGCGGACGCGACCCGAAGCTGGTGCGCGACGTCGTGCAAAGCCTGCTGACCATCTTTGTCGAAGGCAGCTTCCAGGGCAAGAAAGGGGATTCGCAGAAGGCGGTGCAATTCATCGACGAGCAAATCAGGAATTACGAGGACAAGCTGAGCGCGGCGGAAAACCTGGTGAAGGAATTCAAGATCCGCAACAATCTGCTGCTGCCGCGCCAGGGCATCGACTATGGCAGCCAGCTGCTGATGTCGTCCGATAGCCTGAACAATGCCAAGCTGGAACTGGTCGAGGCGGAACAAGCGCGCAAGGCCATCCTGAGCCAGATCGAGGGCGACGAGCCCGTGCTCGATTTGGAACCGAACGCGGCGGCCATCACGAATCCCGAACTCGACGAACGCATCGCTTCGCTCAACAAGAACCTGGACAGCTTGCGCATGCAATTTACGGAATTGCATCCTGACATCATCTCCTCGAAGCGCCTGGTGGCCCAGCTGGAAGAACGCAAGATCGAGGAAAGCAAGCTGAAAACGGCGGCCGGCGACCCGGGCAAGAACTACAGCCCCATGCTGCAGCAGCTGAAGGTGGCGCTGACGGAAGCGGACGCGAAGGTGGCGGCCATCAAGGCCCGCGTGCAGGAATACAACGCGCGCAATGAGCGCCTGCTGGCGCAGAGCAATGCCGTGCCCGAAGTGGAATCGCAGTTGGCGCAGCTCAACCGCGACTACATCATCAACAAGGAAAACTATGAAAAGCTGATCGGCCGGCGCGAAGCGGCAAGCTGTCGGGTGAACTCAGTTCCACCACCGAAATGATGGCCTTCAAGATCATCGACCCGCCCACGGTGCAATATGCGCCCGTCGGCCCGAACCGCCCGCTGCTGTTCAGCGCGGCGCTGGGCGCGGCCCTGGTGGCCGGCGTCGCTACGGCCCTTCTGATCAGCCAGGTGCGCCCCACCTTCCTCAGCCCCGCAGAACTGCGCGACGCCACGGGCTTGAACGTGCTGGGCACGGTATCGATGAACTGGACGGCGCTGCAGCAGGTGCGCCGCCGCCGCGCCCGCTATGGCTTCGGCGCCTGCCTGGGCAGCCTGTTCGTGCTGTACGGCGGGGTCATGACGGCCGCGCTGCTGAAATTCTAGACCACGCCACGGGAGCGACGATGAGCAGCAAGAACAGCGGCATGCAGGAACCCACCATTCTGGGCGTAGCCGAGGCCAGCGTGCCCTATGGCACGGATGGCACGCATGGCGCGGCCGCGGCCCAGTCGCCCCGGTACCGCCCCCTGAACCTGGCCCGGCTGGCGGAGCAAGGCATGCTCACGCACGATGGCGGGCGCAGCTCGGTGGCCGAGGATTTCCGCATCATCAAGCGCCCGCTGCTGCGCCAGGCGCGCGCCAGCGGCGCCGAGGCCATCCGCCACGGCAACCTGATCGTCGTCACCAGCGCCATGCCGGGCGAAGGCAAGACCTACTGCGCCGTCAACCTGGCCATGAGCATCGCCATGGAAATGGATATCACGGTGCTGCTGGTCGATGCCGACGTGGCGCGCCCGTCCGTGCTGAAAGTGCTGGGCCTGCCGTCCGAGCCGGGCCTGATGGACGTGCTGCTCGACCCGCAACTGGCCATGGGGGACGTGATCCTGAAAACCAACGTGGCCAACCTGAGCATCCTGCCCGCCGGGCGCAGCAACAAGCACGCGACGGAATTGCTGGCCAGCCGGGCCATGAGCCGCCTGCTGGCTGAAATCGCCAGCCGCTACAGCGACCGCGTCGTCGTCTTCGATTCGCCGCCCCTCTTGATCACCAGCGAGGCGCACGCGCTGGTGGGGCAGATGGGACAAGTAGTGATGGTAGTCGAGGCCGAAACGACGACCCAGCACGCCGTCAAGGAAGCGCTGCGCCAGATCGAATCGTGCGAACACATTCATTTGATCTATAACAAGACCAAATCGTTCCCCGGTAACGACTACTACGGCTATGGCCATTACGATTAGCCGCCGGGGGCCGCTGCCGCTGCTGCCATTGCTTTCCCTGCTGCTGCCCATGCCGGCCGGCGCGGTCGACTGGCTGGTGAAACCATCGCTGCGCCAGCGTATAAGCTATACGGACAATGCCTTGCGTGCGCCGCCCGGCCAGGCGCAATCGGACTTCATCACGGAAATCGCGCCCGCCATCGCCCTCATCGGCACGGGCCCCCGCCTGCGCGTGCACCTCGATTACAGCTGGCACAAATACCTCTCGGGCCAACGTGCCGATACGGATAACCACGATCTGCACGCCTCGGCCGACGCCGAGCTGGTGAAGGACTGGTTCTTCGTCGATGCGGACGCCAGCGTGAGCCGGCGCAATATCTCGCCGTTCGGCCCGCAACTGATAGCCGAGCTGCCCGACACGGACAATGTCAGCACCGTGCGCACCACCGGCATCAGCCCCTACCTGCGCCACCGTTTCCGCGGTCTGGCCACGGCCGAGCTGCGCTACACGCGCAACACGGTCGACAGCGGCGGCGCACTGCTGTCCGTGCACAGCGATGAAATGGAATTACTGCTTAGCGGCGAGCCGCGCGGCAACGGCTGGACCTGGAACGCCAGCCACGACGTGCGTCGCACCCAGGACAGCAAGCTGGCCCCCGTGCGCATGCAGCGCAGCAGCGTGGGCCTGCGCTATCCGCTCAACAGCAAATGGGCGGCCACGGCCAGCGGCGGCACGGAAAAGGAAGGCTATCTGTCGTCCACCGGCAAGGCGCCGGCGGGCCGCTTCTGGTCGCTGGGCGGCGTGTGGACGCCGTCGCCGCGCACCAGCGTGGCCTTCAGCACGGGCAAGCGCTTTTTTGGCACCACTTATAGCCTGGATGCCACTTTCCTGCAGCGCCATACCAACTGGCAACTCAATTACAGCGAAAATATCACCACCATGCCCACGCAGTTTTCACGCCTGGGCGACCGCGACGCGGGCCGGCTGCTCGATCAATTGTGGCGCGGCATCTTTCCCAATGCGCGCGACCGGCGCTTGCGCATCGATGCCTTCCTGCGCTACGCCAACAGCCTGGGGCCGGAACGGGGGCGCCATCAACTACTTCAGCCACCGCTATTTCCTGCAAAAGCAGCTGAAGCTGACGATGGCGCGCGCCACGGCGAAAAGCACGATGATCGTTGGTGTCACAGCCGTCGACCGTACGGCGCAAACGGCCAGCGGCATCGATAGCGGCCTGTTGCCTGGCGTGGAGTTCGGCAGCGAAGACCGCACGCGCCAGATCGGCGGCAACCTGGGCTGGAGCTGGCAAGCCAGTTCGCGCACCAGCATGAACGTCAATGCCGGCTATGCCAGCGTGCGCTCGCTGAGCGCGCCCCGGCGCGACAACAACATCACCTTGACGGCTGGCTACACCCGCATCCTGCAGCCGAACATGACGGCCAGCATCGACGTGCGGCATACGCGGCACGCCAGCAACCGCGGCGGAGACTACCGCGAAAACGGCGTCAGCGCCACGCTCACCATGCAATTCTAAGGAGGCCGCAGCATGTCCGAACCCTCTCTCCCGTCCGCCGCGCCGGCGCATCTGCTGTGCGTGGTGGCCGCGCGCCCCAACCTGATGAAGATGGCGCCCATCCTCGCCGCCCTGGCGCGCCAGGCGAGCGCCGTGCGCGTGACATTGTTGCATACAGGGCAACATTACGATACGGCCATGAACGAACAACTGTTTGCCGACCTGGACATGCGCCGGCCCGATATCTGCCTCGACGTCGGCTCCGGCAATCACGCGCAGCAGACGGCCGAGATCATGCGCCGCTTCGACGCCGTGCTCGACGCGCAGCCGCCGCTGGCGCCCGACGCCGTGCTGGTGGTGGGCGACGTCAATTCCACCCTGGCTTGCGCGCTGGTGGCGGCCAAGCGGGCCATCCCCGTGATCCATGTCGAGGCGGGCTTGCGCAGCGGCGACCGGCGCATGCCAGAGGAAATCAACCGCGTGCTGACAGACCAGTTGTCCGACCTGCTGCTGACCAGCGAGGACGGCGCGCGCGCCAACCTGCTGCGCGAAGGCATCGCCCCCGAACGCATCCATTTCACGGGCAATGTCATGATCGACAGCCTGCGGCAGCAACTGCCGCGCGCAATAAAGCCCGCCGCCACCCTGCGCGCCCACGGCCACGCCTGCCCGCCCGCGTATGGCTTGTTGACCCTGCACCGTCCCTCGAACGTGGATGACGGGGAACAACTGGAAGCGCTGCTGCAAGCGCTGGGGCAGTTGTCAGCACAACTGCCGCTGCTGTTTCCCATCCACCCGCGCACCCGGGCCGGCTTGCGCCTGGCGGGCCTGGAACCGCTGCTGGCACGGCATGCCATCGTCTGCCTGCCGCCGCTGGGCTACCTGGAAATGCTGGGCCTGATGCAGGGCGCGCGCCTGGTGCTGACGGATTCGGGCGGCATCCAGGAAGAAAGCACGGCCCTGGGCGTGCCCTGCCTGACCCTGCGCGCCAATACGGAGCGGCCTGTCACTGTCAGCGATGGCACAAATACCCTGGCCGGCACACAGCCGGCCGCCATCCTGGCGCTGGCGCGCGCCATCCTGGACACGGGCGGCAAGCGGGGCCGCCTTCCGCCCCTGTGGGATGGCCACGCGGCCACGCGCATCGCCGCCGTCATCGCGCCCTGGCTGGCGGCGCACCGGGGCACGCCATGACGTCGCCGCCTTCATCTTTGATATTGCGCAATGCGCTGACCATCGACGTGGAAGACTATTTCCAGGTGTCCGCCTTTGCGCCGCACTTCGCGCGTGCCGACTGGCCGCGCCTGGAATGCCGGGTCGAAGCGAATATCGAGCGCATCCTGCTGCTGCTGGAGGCGCGGCGCATCCACGCCACCTTTTTTACCCTGGGCTGGATCGCCGAGCGCTATCCGGCCATGCTGCGCCGCGTGGCGGACGCCGGACACGAAGTGGCCAGCCACGGCTATGCGCACCTGCGCGCCTGCGATCAGTCAGCCGCGCAGTTTGCCGACGATGTGCGCCACAGCAAGACCATCCTCGAGCAAGTGACGGGGCTGGCCGTGCGCGGCTACCGGGCGCCCAGCTTTTCCATCGGCGCGGCCAATCTGTGGGCCTTCGACGTGCTGCAGGAAGCGGGCTACCGCTACAGTTCCAGCATCTACCCGATCCGCCATGACCATTACGGCATGCCGGACGCTCCCCGCTTCGCCTGGCGCCCGCGCGGGCCGCACGGCATGCTGGAACTGCCCGTCAGCACCGTGCGCCTGCGCGGGCGTAACCTGCCGGCCGGTGGCGGCGGCTATTTTCGATTGATGCCGTATGCACTGTCGCGCTGGCTTTTGCGACGCATCAATTCGCGCGACGGGCAAGCTGGCATATTCTATTTTCATCCTTGGGAACTCGATCCCGGCCAGCCGCGCCCGCTTGGCTTGAGCGCGAAGACGCGCTTTCGCCACTACCTGAACCTGGGGCGCATGGAGGCGCGGCTGGCGCGCCTGACGCGCGATTTTTCCTGGGACCGCATGGACCGTATTTTTCTGGAAAGCACATGATGCACGAGGCCAGCCTTCCGTTCGACCCGGCACCATCCCGCGCCTCCATCGCCGTGCGCTCCCTGCAAGGGCACGAGCATGCGCGCTGGGATGCCTTTGTCGAAACGTGCCCGGAAGCAACCTTCTTTCACCGTGCCGGCTGGCAAACCATCATGCAGCAAGGTTTTCACCATGACAGCCATTTCCTGTACGCGGAACAGGATGGGCGCATCGCCGGCGTGCTGCCGCTGGCCCATCTACGCAGCCGCTTGTTCGGCTCCTCGCTCGTCTCGCTGCCCTTTTGCGTGTACGGCGGCATCGCCGGCGGCAGCGCGGCCGTGCGCCAGGCCCTCGACAGTGCCGCACAGGCGCTGGCGCGGCGCCTCGGCGTGGGACACCTGGAATACCGCTGGCGCGAGGTGCCAGAAAATACGCAACTCAGCCCGGACGCGTCTTGGCTGCACAAACCCCTGTACGCGACCTTCCGCCGCTCTCTGCATCCGGATGCGGAACAGAATCTGCTGGCGATACCCCGCAAGCAGCGCGCAGTCGTGCGCAAGGCCATGGCGGGCGGCCTGCACAGCGCCATCGAGCATGACCTCGAACGTTTCTTTCCGATTTACGCGGCCAGCGTGCACCGGTTGGGCACGCCCGTCTTCGCGCGCCGCCATTTTGCCCTGCTGCGCACGGTTTTTGGTGACGCTTGCGACATCCTCACCGTGTATCACGGCCGGCAGGCGCAAGCCAGCGTGCTGCTGTTCTATTTCCGCGATGAAGTGCTGCCATATTACGGTGGCGGCACGCCGCTGGCGCGCAGCACGGGCGCCAACGACTTCATGTACTGGGAAGCGATGCGCCGCGCCAGCGCGCGCGGCTGCCGCCAGTTCGATTTCGGCCGCAGCAAGCTGGGTACCGGGGCATACGACTTCAAGAAGAACTGGGGTTTTATTGCGCAGCCGCTGCCGTATGCCTACAAACTGGTGCGCGCCAGGGCCTTGCCGGAAGTCAATCCCCTGAATCCGAAGTACGCGCTGTTCATCCGCGCCTGGCGCCGCCTGCCGCTGCCGCTGGCCAACCTGCTGGGGCCGCACCTCGTGCGGCAATTGGGCTAAGCAAGGGGACACACTATGCGCGAACTGCTCTTCCTCGCCCACCGCCTGCCGTATCCGCCCAACAAGGGCGACAAGATACGCTCGTGGCACATGCTGCAATACCTGAGCCGGCATTTCCGCGTGCACCTCGGCTGCTTCATCGACGATGACGACGACTGGCAGCACGCGAAAACCGTGGCCGCCCTGTGCGCCAGTACGCGCTACATCGACTTGCAGCGCGGCACAGCCCGCTGGCGCGCCATGCAGGCGCTGCTGTCGCGCCAAGCCATGAGCGTGCAGTACTACCGCGATGCGCGCCTGCTGCAATGGGTCGACGGCCTGCTGTCCGGCGGCAAGGTGCGCCACGCGCTGGCCTTTTCCGGACCCATGGCGCAATACATCGACGGCAGCGCGGGCCGCGCCCTGCACCGCGTGATCGATTTCGTCGATGTCGATTCCGACAAATGGCGCCAGTACGGTGACAGCAAGCCCTGGCCCATGTCACAACTATACCGGCGCGAAGCGCAGTTGCTGCTGCAGTACGAGCGCCATATCGCCCAGCAGTTCACGGCCGCCAGCTTCGTCTCGCCGGCCGAAGCGGCCCTGTTCCGCCAGTGCGCGCCGATGGCGCGGCGCAAGACGGGACACTTCAATAACGGCGTCGACTCGGCGTATTTCACGCCCATGCCGGCCCAGCCCGGCGTGTATCCACCCGGCGTGCAGACGCTGGTGTTTTACCGGCGCCATGGATTACTGGCCGAACATCGACGCCGTGCAATGGTTCGTGCGCCACGTCTGGCCCGCCCTGCGGCGCCAGTTTCCCCAGTTGCAGTTCTATATCGTCGGCAGCGCGCCCGTACCCGCCGTGGCGGCGCTGGCGCGCGTGGCCGGCGTGGTGGTGACGGGCAAGGTGCCCGACATCCGGCCTTACCTGGCCGGCGCTGCGCTGGCCGTGGCGCCCCTGCGCATCGCCCGCGGCGTGCAAAACAAGGTGCTTGAAGCGATGGCGATGGGCAAGATCGTGCTGGCCACGCCGCAGGCGCTGGAAGGCATCGCCGCCCAGCCGGGCCTGGAACTGCTGCTGGCGCGCGACGATGCCGAATTCATCCACCATGCCGCGCGCGTGCTGCGCAATGCCCAGGGCGACGCGGCCGAAGGGAGCGGCGCGGCCATGGCGGCGGCGGCGCGCCAGCTGGTCTTGCAGGATTACGACTGGGAGCGCAATCTGCGCGGCCTGGGCGCCATGCTGGGCCTGCCTACCGATGCGGCTGTCAGCGGCGCCGCCGCGCCTGTGCTCCCCGTGCCGGAGATATCCACATGAGCTTGCAGCTCGAGCAGGTGGCCCACTTGCCGGATACGGCCGTCTGGCCACACGGGCACGGGCATGGCCAGCAACAAGCACTGATGGCCTTGCTGCTGTCCCTGGCCGCCGTCGTGCTGTTGTACCACGCCACTTTCTGGTCGATGCTGGAACTGTGGGCCCGCTCGCAGACGTTCGCGCATGGTTTCCTGATCGTACCCATCAGCTGCTGGCTGGCCTGGCGCCAGCGTAGCCGCCTGGCCGCGCTGGCACCCAAGCCGTCGCGGCAGGGCTTGCTGCTGCTGGGCGCGCTGGGCCTGGCCTGGCTGCTGGCCGACGCTGCCAACGTGCCTGTGGTGGAACAATATGCGGCCACGGCCATGCTGCCCGCCTGCGTGCTGGCCATCCTCGGCTGGCCAGCCGTGCGCCTGCTGGCTTTTCCACTGGCCTACCTGTTTCTCGCCGTGCCCTTTGGCGAAGTCTTCCTCGATCCCCTGATCGACTTCACGGCCGCCTTCACGGTCACCGCGCTGCAATGGACAGGCGTGCCCGTGTTTCGCGATGGCAGCCATTTTTCGCTGCCCACCGGGAACTGGTCGGTGGTCGAGGCCTGCAGCGGCTTGCGCTACCTGATCGCCGCGCTGGCCCTGGGCGCCCTGTACGCCCACGTCAACTTTCACAGTACGCGCCGGCGCCTGGCCGTCATGGCCGCCGCGCTGCTGGTGCCCATCCTCGCCAATGGCGTGCGCGCCTACCTGATCGTGATGCTGGGCCACCTGAGCAACATGCGCCTGGCCGTGGGCGTCGACCACCTGATCTATGGCTGGCTGTTCTTCGGCCTGGTGGCGCTGCTGCTGTTCTGGATTGCCGCGCGCTGGCGCGAATTGCCGCTGGCGCGCGCCGCCTTACCGCCCACCCTGCCCACCGTGTCCGTGCGCCTTGGCGCCGGCGCGGCCAGCCCGCGCGCCGTCGTGCACGCCAGCGTCGGCTGCCTGCTGCTGGTGGCGCTGTGGCCGGCGCTGGCCCTGGCCAGCCACCGCGACGACGGCGCCATACTGCCTGCGACCGTGCTGACCTTGCCTGATCCACCCGCCTGGCGGCGGCTGCACGCTGCGGTACCCGCGTGGCAGGCGCCGTATGCGGGCGCGCCCGCGCTGTTTGCCGCCACGTATGCGCGCCAGGACGGCGATGGCGCGCCGGTGGGGCTGCAACTGCACTGGTATGCGCGCCAGGCGCGCGATGCCGAACTGCTGACGCATCTATCCTTGCCCTATGGCGCGCGCTGGATGCCTTTGGCGCAGCGCATGCAGCACGTCAGCCTGGCAAGCGGCGCCTTGGGCGTACGCGAAAGCGTGCTGGCTTACGGCGGCGAACGCCTGCTGGTGTGGCGTGTGTACCGCCAGGGGGCATCGTCACGGCCAGGCCCGTGCTGGTGAAACTGCTGCTGGCGCAAGCCAAGCTGCTGGGCAGGCGACAGGACGGCGCCGACCTCATCGTCTTTGCCGCCTACGACGAGCTGGCGCCGCCACCGCGCGCGCACCTGCAAGCGTTCTTGCAGGTGGCACTGCCCCTCATCGAACAACGCTTGCAGGAGCTGCCGCATGGCCCTTGACCTCGATACTGGTGGCACTCATGCGGCCAGCACCGCCCCCTGATCGTGCACGTGATCCACCAACTCGACGTGGGCGGGCTGGAAAACGGCTTGATTAACCTGATCAACCATTTGCCGCCGGAGCGCTACCGGCACGCCATCGTCTGCATGAAGAATGCCACCGCGTTTCGCCAGCGCCTGACCACCCCAGGTGTCGATATCATCAGCCTGGACAAGCGCGATGGCAAGGACTGGCGCCACTACCTGCACCTGTACCGCGTACTGAAACAGCTGCGTCCTGCACTCGTGCACACGCGCAACCTGGGCTGCCTCGAAGCGCAGCTGCTGGCCTGCCTGGCCGGCGTGCGCTTGCGCGTGCATGGCGAACACGGGCGCGACATGAGCGACTTGCATGGCACCCGCCGCAAATACCGGTTGCTGCGCAAATGCATGTTGCCGCTGGTGCAGCACTTCATTGCCGTCAGCGCCGACCTGGGACGATGGCTGGTCGATGCCATCGGCGCGGCGCCCACGCAGGTGTCGCACATCGGCAATGGCGTCGACAGCGTGCAATTTCATCCGCGCCTGGGTCCGCCGGCCGCCGTGGGACCGCCCGGTTTCCTGTGCAATGGCGCCTTCGTCATCGGCAGCGTGGGCCGCATGGCGGCCGTCAAGGACCATGCCTCGCTGGTGCACGCCTTCCTGCTGTTGCTGGCGCAACCGGGCGCCCGCGCGCGCCTGCGCCTGATCATCGTCGGCGACGGGCCGTGCCGCCAGGCCTGCCTGGATCTGTTGCAGCAGGCCGGCGTGGCCCATCTTGCCTGGCTGCCCGGCGCGCGCGATGACGTGGCGCAACTGCTGCGCGCCATGGACCTGTTCGTGCTGCCGTCCCTGGCCGAAGGCAGCTCGAACACCATCCTCGAAGCGATGGCGACGGGGCTGCCCATCGTCGCCACGCAGGTGGGCGGCAATGGGGAACTGGTGCAGTCTGGCTGGAGCGGCACCCTGGTGCCGCCTGATTCGCCCGAGATGCTGGCCGACGCCATGCTCGACTACTACAGCATGCCCGAACTGGGCCCGCGCCACGGCGCGCGCGGGCGGCGCCAGGTGCTGGCCGAACACAGCCTGCCCGCCATGGCCGGCGCCTACCTGGCCGTGTACGACCGCCTGACCGGCGCGCGCCAGCCATCCCCCCTGTCTACCACTCCCTGAAAGGCCTCCCATGTGCGGCATCAGCGGCATCTTTGATTTGCAGGGCCAGCGCGACATCGACGTGCAGCTGCTGGCGCGCATGAACCACAGCCTGCGCCACCGGGGGCCGGACGAAGGAGGATTGCACCGCGAGCCGGGACTGGGCCTGGCGCACCGGCGCCTGTCCGTGATCGACCTGGCCAGCGGCCAGCAGCCGCTGTTCAACGCCGACCGCAGCATCGCCATCGTCTTCAATGGCGAAATCTATAACTATCGCAGCCTGATGGCCGAACTGCGCCAGTTCGGCCACACCTTCCGCACCAGCAGCGACACGGAAGTCATCGTCCACGCCTGGGAACAATGGGGGAGCAATGCGTGCAGCGCCTGCGCGGCATGTTCGCCTTCGCCCTGTGGGACCGCCGCCGCCATCTGCTGTTCCTGGCGCGCGACCGCCTGGGCGTGAAACCGCTGTATTACGGCGAGGCGCAGGACGGCACCCTGCTGTTCGGCTCCGAACTGAAATCCCTGCTCGCGCATCCGGCCATGCCGCGCGCGCTCGATCCGCTGGCGGTGGAAGAGTATTTCGCGTACGGCTACGTGCCCGAGCCGCGCAGCATCTTCCAGCACGCGCGCAAGCTGCCGCCCGGGCATACCCTCTCCATTCGCGCGGGCCAGCCGCTGCCCGCGCCGCAATCGTACTGGGATATTCCGTTCACGCCGAATCCACCCGCCAGCGAGGCGCAGGCGGCCGACGAACTGCTGGCGCGCCTGCGCGAAGCGGTGCGCATCCGCATGGTGGCCGAAGTGCCGCTCGGTGCCTTCCTGTCGGGTGGCGTCGATTCCAGCGCCGTGGTGGCGCTGATGGCGGGGGCGAGCGCCACGCCCGTCAACACCTGTTCCATCTCGTTCGGCGACCCGGCATACAACGAGGCCCGCTACGCCGACCTGGTGGCGCGCCGCTACGCCACGGCGCACCACGCGCGCCAGGTGGAGCAGGACGATTTCGAGCTGATCGACCTGCTGGCCAAGCTGTACGACGAACCGTTCGCCGACAGTTCCGCCATGCCCACCTACCGCGTCTGCCAACTGGCGCGCCAGCGCGTGACGGTAGCCCTGTCGGGCGACGGCGGCGATGAAAGCCTGGCCGGCTACCGGCGCTACCGCCTGCACACGCGCGAGGAAAAAGTGCGCAAGGCGATGGACCCGCTGCTGCCGGCCGGCTTGCGCCAATCGCTGTTCGGCACCCTGGGCCGGCTGTACCCGAAGGCCGACTGGGCGCCCCGCTTCCTGCGCGCCAAGACTACCTTCGAAGGCCTGGCGCGCGACACGACGGACGCGTATTTTCACGGCGTCAGCCTGCTGGGCGACGCCATGCGCGCGCGCCTGTTCAGCCCAGAGCTGCGCCGCAGCCTGCACGGCTACCGCGCCGTGGAAGTGTTGCGCCGCCACGCGCTGGCCAGTCCCGCGCAAGACCCGCTGTCGCAGGTGCAGTACCTGGACTTGAAAACCTACCTGCCCGGCGACATCCTCACCAAGGTGGACCGCGCCAGCATGGCGCATGCGCTGGAAGTGCGCTCGCCCCTGCTCGACCATGAACTGGTGGCATGGATGTCGGGCCTGCCGCCGCAATTCAAGCTGCGGCGCGGCGAAGGAAAATACCTGCTGAAAAAAGCCCTGCGCCCGCTGCTGCCCGACACCCTGCTGTACCGCCAGAAGATGGGATTTTCCGTGCCTTTGGCCGACTGGCTGCGCGGGCCGCTGCGCCAGCGCCTGCAACAGCGGCTGCTGGGACCCACCCTGGCGCAGTGCGGCCTGTTCGACATGGATTACGTGCGCCTGCTGCTCGATCAACATGCGAGCGGCCGGCGCGACTACAGCGCGCCACTATGGTCGCTGCTGATGTTCGAAGCGTTTCTGCGCCAGGTGCTACCCGTCGATGGCCACCCTGCGCCGGTGCCGGTACCGGCCATGGCAATGGAGTGAAGCCATGCGCATCCTGCACATCCTCGACCACTCGCTGCCCCTGCACAGCGGCTACACCTTCCGCACGCTGGCCATCTTGCGGCAGCAGCGCGCGCTGGGCTGGCACACCATGCAGCTCACCAGTGCCAAGCAGGGACCGTCCGATGGCGCGCAGCAGCTGGTCGACGGCTGGCATTTCTACCGCACGGCGCCCGATGCACGCTGGTGGGCGCGCCTGCCCGTGCTGCGGCAAGTGGCCGTCATCATCGGCCTGGCCGTGCGCCTGCGCAAGCTGGCACGGCAAACCAGGCCCGACATCCTGCATGCGCATTCGCCCGCCCTGAACGCCATCGCTGCCCTCAACGCGGGCCGCGCGCTGGGCATTCCCGTCGTGTATGAAGTGCGCGCCTTCTGGGAAGACGCGGCCGCCGACCATGGCAGCAGCCGGCCCGGCGGCCTGCGCTACCGGCTCACGCGGGCGCTGGAAACCTACGCGCTGCGCCGCGCCGACGCCGTCACCACCATTTGCGACGGCTTGCGGCGCGAGCTGCGCGCGCGCGGCGTGCCTGCGCATAAAATCACCGTGATTCCGAACGCCGTCGATGCCGGGGCCTTCAGCATCACGGCGCCCGAAGACCTGTGGCTGGCGCACAAACTGGGCTTGCATGGCCACCTGGTTATCGGCTTCATCGGCTCGTTTTATGCCTACGAAGGGCTGGCCCTGCTGCTGCGCGCCATGCCGCGCCTGCTGGCGGCGCAGCCGGCGCTGCGGCTGCTGCTGGCCGGCGGCGGTCCACAGGAAACGGCGCTGCGCGCGCTGGCGGCGCAATTGGACGTTGAACACGCCGTCGTCTTCGCGGGCAGAGTGCCGCATGCGCAGGTGGCCGCTTATTATCGGCTGGTCGACATCTGCGTGTATCCGCGCCTGCCCATGCGCCTGACGGAGCTGGTAACGCCCTTGAAACCGCTCGAAGCGATGGCCCAGGGCCGTCTCGTGGTGGCGTCCGACGTGGGCGGCCACCGCGAGCTGATCGAACATGGCAAGACTGGCATGCTGTTTCGCGCCGGCGACGCCGAGGCCCTGGCGCAGACTGTATTGAAGCTGCTGCTGGCGCCCGCCAGCTGGCCGGCGCTGCGGCGCCAGGCGCGCACTTTCGTCGAGACGGAGCGCAGCTGGGGCGCCAGCGTGGGCCGCTACGCGCCCGTGTATGCGCGCGTGGCGGCGGGTGCCGTCGGAGTCATGCCATGATCTTCACGGGCCTGCGCATCGCGCTGGTCGGTCCGTTGCCGCCGCCGGCCGGCGGCATGGCGAATCAAACGCAGCAACTGGCGCGGCTGCTGCGCGAGGACGGCGCGCAAGTGCAGCTGCTGGCCGTCAACGGCCCGCAGCTGCCCCCGTGGCTGGCGCGCATCCGCTACCTGCGCGCCGCGCTACGCCTTCCCGTGCACCTGTGGCGCCTGTGGCGCACGGCCAATACGGTCGACCTGTTCCACATCATGGCCAATTCCGGCTGGTCCTGGCATTTGCAGGCCGCGCCCGCGCTGTGGATCGCCAGCCTGAAAGGCAAACCGGCCCTGCTCAATTACCGGGGCGGCGAAGCGGCCGCCTTTTTGGCCCGCTCGCCGCGCCTGGTGGCGTTCAGCCTGCGCCGCGCCAGCGCCATCGTCGTGCCTTCGGCCTACCTGGCCGGCATCTTCGAGCAATATGGCCATACGACCCACATCGTGCCGAACGTGGTGGACCTGCAGCGCTTTACGCCGGCGACGCCGCGCGCCGCGTCGCCAAAGGGGCCGTGCATCCTCGTGGCGCGCCACCTGGAAAGCCTGTACGACAACGCCAGCGCCGTGCGCGCCTTCGCCCTCGTGCAGGAAGCTTTTCCCAAGGCGCTCCTGGTGCTGGCCGGCGGCGGGCCGCAGCGCGCGGCGCTGGCGCGCCTGGCCAAGTCCCTCGGCGTGAAGGACGCCGTGCGCTTCGCCGGCCCCGTCGACAACGCCGCCATGCCGGCGCTGTACCAGGCCAGCGATATCGTCCTCAACCCCAGCCTGGCCGACAACATGCCCAATTCCGTGCTCGAAGCGCTGGCCTGCGGCGTGCCTGTCGTCAGCACCAATGTGGGTGGCATCCCCGCCCTGCTGCAGGACGGCGTGACGGCCCTGCTGGTGCCGCCCGGCGATCCGGCCGCCATGGCGTACGCCATCGTGGCGCTGCTGCGCGACCCGCCGCGCGCGCAGGCGCTGGTCGACGCGGGCCTGGCGCACGCCGCCGCCTTCGGCTGGCCCGGCATCGCGCCCAGGCTGGCCGCGCACTACCGCCGCATCCGCGCCGCGCCGCGCCCGGGCGCCTACACGCGCTGCGTGGCACGCTGGATGTTTCCCCTGCATGAATGGCTCAAGGGCCACCACAGCGCGCGCCTGCTGCGCCGGCTGGAACGTTCGCAATGGTGGAGCGCCGAGCAGCTGCAGGAGTGGCAGCTGGCGCGCCTGCGCGCGCTGCTGCGCCATGCGGCCGATCACGTGCCGCATTACCGCGCGCTGTTCGCCCGCAGCGGTTTCGACCCGGAACAGGTGCGGCAACTGGCCGATTTGTCCCGTTTGCCGCTGCTGCGCAAGCGAGATATTGCGAGTGCGCGCGACAGTTTCAAGTCCGCGCGCGCCGTGGGCTTGCGCCCGTTCGCCACGGGCGGCTCCAGCGGCGAGCCGCTGCAGTTTTTCCTGGGCCGGCGCAGGATCAGCCACGACATCGCCGCCAAGTGGCGCGCCACGCGCTGGTGGGGCGTCGATATCGGCGACCGCGAAGCCGTGCTGTGGGGTTCGCCCATCGAGCTGCACGCGCAAGACCGCGTGCGCCGCCTGCGCGACGCGCTGCTGCGCACCACCCTGATGCCCGCGTTTGCCATGTCGCCCGCGCACCTCGACGGCTACGTGCGGCAATTGCGCCGCTGGCGTCCGCGCATGCTGTTCGGCTACCCGTCGGCCCTGTGCCGCATCGCCAGCCACGCCAGCGCGCGCGACCTGCCGCTCGACGGCCTGGGCGTGAAAGTGGCGTTCGTCACGGCCGAACGCCTGTACGACGAGCAGCGCGCGCAGATCGCCGCCGCCTTCGGCTGCCCCGTGGCCAACGGCTACGGCGGGCGGGACGCAGGCTTCATCGCCCACGAATGCCCGGAAGGCGGCATGCACATCACGGCCGAAGACCTCATCGTGGAAATTGTCGATGCCCAGGGCCGGCCGCTGCCGCCAGGGGCCACGGGTGAAATCGTCGTCACCCATTTGGCCACACAGGACTACCCGTTCATCCGCTACGCCACGGGCGACGTCGGCGCGCTGGGCACGCAACCGTGCGCCTGCGGCCGCGGCCTGCCCCTGCTGCAAAAAATCGAAGGGCGCAGCACGGATTTCCTCACGGCCGTGGACGGCACCGTCATGCACGGCCTGGCCCTCGTCTACATCGTGCGCGAACTGCCGCAAGTGCGCAGCTTCAAGATCATCCAGGAAAGCCTGCTGCGCACACGCGTGCTGCTGGTCTGCCTGCCGCGCCTGGACGAACCCACCCGCGCCGCCATCGTCACCGGCTTCCAGGCCAGGCTGGGCGCGCAAGTGGACATCGCCATCGACGAAGTCGACGAGATTGCGGCGGAGGCGTCGGGGAAGTACCGCTATGTGGTGAGCGAGGTGGCGTAGGCAGGCTGCCCACAATTAGCTTACCGCGAGGCCGGCTGGCCGCGATTCATCGCTGGAATCGCGCTGCCGTTTTAATGCTCGCACCATGGCTTGGTACGGCCGTTGTCGACCCATAGCGGAAATTCGCCCTATTCTTTTCCTGTTTGAGCGCTATTTTCCAGCTTCTGCGCCATTGCCTTGATTCCGCGCGAATAAGCCAGCCGAATTTTTGAGCCGACGGCGGCATCAGCTCCGGCGTTGATAAGCTGGCTTTCAAGCGCCTTCATTGATTTTTCGAATGACTTTCTTCCTTCGGTGTGTTGATCTACGGTAACGGAACTCATGTGCATCACCTTGTTTGTCAGTGGTAATGCATAGGTGAGCCGCCTCGGACGGAATGCTTTGCGCTGTCACGATGAAGTGCAAAGGAAGGCGGGCGCAGCCAATACTCAGGACTTGCCCTCGATGCTGGCGGCGCCGCTGGCGCGGGCCAGGCTTGAGCGTGCGCCAGCCACCGCGCGCAGGCGTTCTTCAAGGTAGGCGCTCACGCGGGGATGCTGGCTGAAGGCGACGTTAAAGCGGATGTGCTGGTCGGGAGTGTCGTTGGCCGAGAACGCAGCGCCGCGCATCATCAGGATCTTGTTGCGGTAGGCGTCCTGCACCAGCAAGTCCACATCCAGTCCTTCGGGCATGCTGCCCCACAGGAAAATTCCTGCGTCGCCGGGCTGTTCGAACAGCACGCCGGCCGCGCTCAATTGCCGCGTGCTGGCGTTGCGCGCCAGCATGATCTTGCGTTGCAGCCGCTCCAGGTGCTTGCGCAGGTTGCCGGCCTTGAGCACTTCCAGCAGAACGTATTCATTCAGCGCAGGCAAAGTCATGATGGCGTGGATCTTGGTTCGCATCAGCAGCTTGAGCAGGGCGGGCGCCGCGGCCAGATAGCCCATGCGCAGGGCCGGACTCAGCGCCTTGCACAGGCTGGAGTAATAGATCACGCCGTCCAGTCCGGACAGCGATGCCAGCCGCATGCTGTGGCCCGGCTGGAAATGGCCGTGCACATCGTCTTCGGCGATCAGAAAGCCATACTGCTGCGCCATGATCAGCACCTTGTGCAGATTGGTGGCGCTGCTGCTCCACCCGGTGGGATTGTGCAAAGCCGTCTGCATGAACAGCAGGCGCGGACGGTGCACGCGGCAGGCGGCTTCCAGTTCGTCCAGGTCGAGGCCATCGGGACGGCGCTTGATGGGTACCAGGCGCACGCCGTCCTGGCGCAGCCTGCCGAACATCAGGAAGTATCCGGGGTCTTCCACCAGCACCGTATCGCCGGGCTGCAGAAACGTGCGGCAGATCAGATCGATTGCATGGGTGCCGCCGAAAGTGGTGAGGATGTGGCTGGCGTCCGCAGCGATGCCGATGCCGCGCAACAGCAGCGCGATCTGCTCCCGCAGTTCGGCCAGCCCTTGCGGCGGACAGCGCGAGGCCATACCGGCCGCGCTACGCGCCAGGCCACGTTGCACGGCGGCCGCCGGCAGCGCGTCCTGCAGCCAAGTGGGCGGCAAGGCGCCGCTGCTGGCCAGCAGCACGCCCGGCCGCTGGTCGTTCACTTGCTGGCTTAGCCAAACCGGCTCTTGCTCCTGGCCCGCTTCCAGCGCCACCTCGTCGGGAATGGCGCGGCTGGCGTCAGTTGGTGCGCAGACGAAGAAGCCCGCCGTGCCGTGCGTATCGATGACGCCTGCGGCAACCAACCTGTCATACGCCACCACCACGGTGTTGGTGCTCACCGCGAGCTGCGTGGCGAGCTGGCGGATCGACGGCAACCTGGTCCCGCCAGGCAGGACGCGTTGCGCGATCTGCTGACGCAATGCTGCCTCGATTTGCTTGAACAGGGCGATGGGTGAGGAGCGGTCAATGGCGAACATGGATGGAAGTCTAGCGTAAAAACGTCACGGCGAGGACCAGCAGGATGGCACCCATCGCCAAATTGAATATGCGCTGGTTGCGGGGCGCTTTCAGCACACTGCGGATCGAGACGCCGAACAGCGCCCACATGGCGTTGCACGGCATGCCCACCACGGTGCCGATCACGGACACAAACAGCGCGCTGGCGAGCATATTGCTCTGCGAAGGCATGAAGACCGACGCCATGGTGATTGCCTTGAGCCAGCTTTTGGGATTCAGCGCCTGAAACAGCGCCGCCTGCGCAAACGACACGGCCTTCGGTGCGCTGGTTCCCGCCACCGAGGCGCCCGCAAGCTTCCAGGCCAAAAACATCAGGTACAGCGCGCCCGCGATCCGCAGTACCTGCTGCACCATCGGGTATGCGACGAACAAGCTGCCCAGCCCCACGCACATGAGCATGGTCTGCACAAAGATGCCAACCTGGATGCCGAGGATAACCGGCAGCGCACCGCGATAGCCAAAATTGGCGCCGGTGGTGGCCAGCATGACGTTGTTCGGCCCGGGCGTGGCGGACATTACAAAACAATAGCTCATCAGGGGTAGGAGTTCGGTCATGGTATGCAGTCGCAGCGTGGAGAAGCCCCCAGTCTAAAAGCGCGGCACGGCAGGGACAAGGCACAAGGCGCTTCGTACAAGCACATGCTGTATCAGTCGAACGACTGCTACAGCGGCGATACAGGCTGCCCCGCCCGGACAGACTCCAGGGGCCGAGAGCCGATTTCGACTCGTCATTTGCTATGGTTTCATTAATTTATGTGTGGAACGTACCTGCTGGACAGTCTGCTACTGGCGTAAAGCCCAGATAAATTCAAAGGCAAAAGGGAATAATTACTCCCTGAACATCTGATCCAGCCTTGGCTGATCCCCCGCCGCCACAAAACACCCCGCCTGCCAGCGCTGCGTGCGCAAGGCCTGGACAGATTCGGGCGCGCACCACGGCGGATACACGCGCAGCGCGCGCTTGCCGCCCTGGCTGGCGCGCGACATCACGCCCCGTTCCAGCAGCACGCTGCGCGAAAAATGAAAAAGCCGTGCTGCACGCCGTCGCTGACAGCGATGATGACGATATCGACGGGGTCCGCTTCGTCCAGCGGGGCGATGTCGGCATCAGGATGGGGGCGCTTCCAGACGGTGACGAACTGGCCGGTTTTCGTCGGCGTGGTTTTCGCCACGCGCAAGACCAGGCGCTTGCCGTGCAGTTCGGCGCGGCAAGCGCCGTAGTCCGCGCTTTCCGCTTCCGGCACGGGGGCTTGCGGCAAGCCCAGGAAAGCCCAGGGACTGGCCTTCATTGGGCGCTGAACTCGGCTGCGGCCTTGGCCGCCCACAGCGCTTCGGCGTAGCTGGCGAACGGGCTGTCGTAGCCGTCGACGGTGCCATCCTCGTCGACAAAATACAGCCACCAGCCGTCTGCCTGTTCGCGGATGGCCGTGTGGCCGGGTGCGCAATGGGTCTCGACGGACTGGCCGGCGGCCAGGGTGGCGATGCGGATGCCGCGGTGAATAATATGCTCGGGTGTCATGGGAAAATACGTCATGCGAAAAAATCAATGGCCGTAGTGTAGCCTTGCCGGCGAATCCTGGCCAGTGCGCTACACTGTTCTTTCAAACGGAGGACGACATGGCATCACAGCAAGGCACGGTGGATTTTTTGCTCGACCAGATGGCGGGCGCGGGCAGCGTCAGCGCGAAAAAAATGTTTGGCGAGTATGGCCTGTATTGCGACGGCAAGATGTTCGCCATCGTCGCCGACGACCAGCTCTTCATCAAGCCGACGGACGCGGGCCGCGCCTGGATCAGCGCACAAGGCACGCTGCAGGAAGCGCCGCCCTACCCGCAAGCCAAGCCGTATTTCCTCATCGATGGCGGGCTGTGGGATGAGCGCGACTGGCTGGGCCAGCTGGCGCGGCGCACGGCGGATGCCTTGCCGCTGCCGAAACCCAAGCCGCCGCCCAAGCCTAAAAAACCGGCGTCAGCTGCTTAGTACGCTGTTTTCGCACACTTTGCCCTGCAGGAAACACGCCAGGTTGTGATACGTGATGGCGGCGATCTCGCGCAGCGCTTCGATGGTAAAGAAACCCTGGTGGCCCGTCACCAGCACGTTGGGGAACGTCATCAAACGCTGGAAGATGTCGTCATCGATGATGTCGGACGAGCGGTCCTGGAAGAACAGATTGCTTTCTTGCTCATACACGTCGATGGCAAGCGAACCCAGCTGGCGCGATTTGAGCGCCTCGATGACGGCGCCCGTGTCGATCAGGCCGCCGCGCGAGGTGTTCACCAGCATGGCGCCCTTCTTCATCAGCGGCAAGGTTGCTTCGCTGATCATGTGGCGCGTGCTGTCCATCAAGGGGCAATGCAGGGAAACGATGTCGGATTCGGCCAGCAGCTGCGGCAGCTCCACCATCGTGCCCAGCTCTGCGAACGCAGGCGCCGGATACGGGTCGTGGCCCAGCACCGTGCAGCCGAAGCCCTTGAAAATGCGCGCCGTGGCCAGGCCGATCTTGCCCGTGCCGACGATGCCCACCGTCTTGCCGTGCAAGGTGGCGCCCAGCAAGCCGTCGAGCGAGAAATTGCCTTCGCGCACGCGGGCATACGCGCGGTGCGTGTGGCGGTTCAGGGTTTGCACGAGGGCCAAAGTGTATTCGGCCACGGCTTCCGGCGAGTAGGCGGGCACGCGGGCGACGAACAGGCCCAGGCGCTTGGCCGCTTCCAGGTCGAGGTTGTTGTAGCCGGCGCAGCGCAGCAGGATGGCGCGCACGCCGTAGCCGTGCAGCGACTCCAGCACTGGCGCGTCGAGCACGTCGTTGACGAAGACGCAGACGGCCTGTGCGCCTTGCGCCAGCACCACGGTTTCCTGGCTCAGCAAGGCGCTGTGATAGACCAGTTCGATGCCGGCGGCGTCGGGCTGGGACGGCAAGGCTTCATCGAAGAAACGGCGGTCGTAGGGCTGGCTGGCAAAGAAGGCGATTTTCATGGGGGAGTCCTGGAACTTGCTGGATGGCAAAACATCATCATAGCGCAAGCGCCCTGTCCCACGCTGTACTCCTGGCACCGATAGCCTCCTATTCGGGTTCGCGCGGCAAGGTCAGCACGTGGCGCAGATAGGCCGTTTCCTCCGCGTGCTGCGCGTGATAGCGTTCGCGCGCGGCGCGCACGGCCGCGTGGTGGGCCGCGATGCCGTTTTCCGTCAACTCCACGCCGAAGTCCGCCGGCACCGGCACGGGGCCACCGAACAGGCGCGCCAAAATGAAGCGCCCCACATTGTCGCGGTAGTGCGACGCTTCCCAGTAATAGCGCATCGCGCGCGCGCCCGTCACTTGCGGAATCGCCTCGCTGGTGATGCTGTTGAAGCCGGAAAAATCATACAGGCGCACGTCGCAACCCTGGCGCCGGTAGCGCCCGGCCAGCCGCGCCAAGTCCCGCTGCCATGCTTCCATAGCGCCCCATTTGCCGCGCCAGTACAGGGCGTCGAGCGTGAGCGCGTGCGTGGGATTGATGTACAGGCGCAAGCGCGTGCCGCCCCGGCACAGTTTGCCGACACTGGCATCGAAGGCTTGCAGCGCGGGCGCCGTCGGCCCCAGGCCGTCGCCAAATTCCTGCAGGCGCGGCGTGAAGGAGCGCGCCGTGCCGGTCCAGGTACGGTTGCGGCTGGTAAGGCAGGACTCGTCGCGCTGACCGTGCAAGGCCAGGCTGGACAGGCACACGCCGTCATAGCTGCCGCTGAGGATGCGCCAGGTGTCGCGCGTCATGTCGACAGTCAGGCCGCGCTTGATATTGAGCAAGGCACGGCGCGCGAAAAACGCGGGGCCGGCGGCCGTCAGGCCCGGCTCCACGCCGGCCGAGCCCAGTTCCAGCGAGAACGAGGGGGCATCGATGCCCCACACCATGGTGTCGACATGGCTGACCCTGGCCGCGTGCTCTGCCAGGCGGATGGCCTCGCCGATCGAGGCGCCGGACACCGCGCTGTTGAACACGCTCTTGCCATCGAACAAGGCGCGCACACCCGTCGGCAAGCCCATTTCCGTGCGCGAATTGCCGATATACACGACGGCGGGCCGGTAGCGCGCCACGGCATACGTCTTGCCCCACACGCTGAGTTTTTCGGTCGTCGGCCGCAATCGCTGCAGCAGCGGGCTGTCCCACTGGTGCAGCAGATACGGGTCGACGTGGTAATTGACGGCGGAAACGAGGGCCAGCGCGGCCAGCACGCAGGCGAAGAAGATGGCGAGGTAGCGACGGGCAATGGTATCCATGGTCAGCACTGGAAGTAGAGAAATGGCGTATGCGGCGGCTTACATCATCGCCGGATCAGCGGCCCGTCCAGCACCCGCTGCGCATAGGCTGCCTCGCGCGCGTGTTCCACGCGATAGCGGTCGCGCGCGGCGCGCGTGGCGGCCTGGTGGGCGTCGATGTTGGCCTGCGCCAGCTCCACGCCGAAATCGGCCGGCGGCGGCGTGTCGCCGCCGAACAGGCGCGCCAGGATCAAACGGCCCACATTGTCCCGGTAATGCGACACTTCCCAGTAATAATGCATGTCGGGCTTGCCGCTGACGAGCGGGGTCGCTTCGGTCGTGATGCTGTTAAAACCGGAAAAATCATACAGGCGCACGTCGCAGCCGCGCTGGCGGTGGCGCTCGACGATCCGCACCAGGCCGCGCTGCCAGGCCTGCATGGCATCCCACTTGCCGCGCCAGTGCAGCGCGTACATCGTCAGCGCGTGCGTGGGGTTGATGTACAGGCGCAGACGCATGCCACCCCGGCACAGCTTGCCGATGCTGGCGTCAAGCGCTGGTGTCGAGGGCGGCGTCGGCCCCAGGCCATCGCTGAATTCCTGCAGGCGCACGGGAATGGCGTCCTTTGTTACGAGCCAGTGCCGCATGCCCTTGAGGGTGCAAGTCTCGTCGCGCTGCCCATACAAGGCCAGGTTGGAGCGGCAGACATCGCCGGCATTGCCGGTAAGGATGCGCACGCTGTCCTCCGTCATATCCAGGGTCAGGCCGCGCTTCAGGTTGACCAGGGCGCGCCGGGCGAAAAAGCCGTGCTCGGCGCCCGTCAGGCTGTCTTCCACGCGCGCCGCCCCCATGTTCAGGGAAAATGTGGGCGCGTCGATGCCCCACACCATGGTCTCGACGCGGCTGACCCTGGCCGCATGCTCGGCCAGGCGGATGGCGTCGCCGATCGAGGCGCCGGACACCGCGCTGTTGAACACGCTCTTGCCGTCGAACAGGGCGCGCACGCCCGTCGGCAAGCCCATTTCCGTGCGCGAATTGCCGATGTAGATGATGGCCGGCCGGTAGCGCGCCACGGCATAGGTCTTGGCCCAGGCGCCCAGCTTTTCATTCAGCTGGCGCGGGCGCTGCAGCAAGGGGCTGTCCCACTGGTGCAGCAGGTAGGGATCGACCTGGTAATTCATGAACGAGACGGAGCCGAGCACCAGGAAGACGCAGGCGAAGAAGCAGATGAGGTAGCGGCGGCCGGAAGTGTCCATGGTCAGAACTGGAAGTAAAGAAATTCGGTGACCCGGTTCATGCCGAAGATGCAGGCGACGAACAGCGCGGCAAAGCCCAGGCTCCAGCGGGACGTGGGGCGCCAGCTGAAGGCCCAACGCCCTGCGGGTTGAAATATTCTTTCAATGGCGGGTTCGTAGAGAAAGAATATTTCTTGCGTATTTGGCGCCTTGAAAGCCAGCAGCATCGCCGCCAACAGCGTGGGTAAGCCGGGACCGGCCAGTTCGATCCAGCGGATGCCGTCGAAGGCGGGCTGCCAGCCCCACTGCGCCAGGCTGGCCGCGTGACTTACCAGGCCGCGCGGCAAACTCACGCCGTTCGCGCCCACCAGCGCGCCCGTGATGTCCCAGGCCGTGGCCACGTCGGGCGCGCGGAAGAATATCCAGGCCAGCATGACGGCAAGAAAGGTCAGTACGCTTGGCCACCAGCGCGCCTGGATCGAGCCGAACGCGCGCTGCCACGCCTGCTGCAGCACCAGGTACATGCCGTGCAAGCCACCCCAGATGACAAAGGTCCAGCCGGCGCCATGCCACAGGCCGCCCAGCAGCATGGTCAGCAGCAGGTTGCGGTAGCGCATGGCCTCGCCACGGCGGCTGCCACCCAGGGGAATATATAAATAGTCGCGCAGGAAACGCGACAAGGTCATGTGCCAGCGGCGCCAGAAGTCGGCGATATTGGCCGCCTTGTATGGTGAATTGAAATTCAGCGGCAATTTCACGCCGAACAGGCGCGACAGGCCGATGGCCATGTCGGAATAGCCGGAAAAGTCGAAATACAGCTGGAAGGTGTAGGCCAGCACGCCGATCCAGGCCTCGATCAGCGTCGGCTCGGCGCCGGCCGCGAAGACGGGGATGGCCAGCGGCGACAGGTTGTCGGCGATCAGCACCTTTTTGCCAGGCCAATCGTAAAAATCGACAGGCCGATGGCGAAATTGGCGGCGCGCGGGTGGGCGTTGGCCGGGTCGGCGAACTGCGGCATCATGTCGCGGTGGTGCAGCACGGGGCCGGCGATCAGGTGGGGGAAATAGCTGACGAACAGCACGTAATGAATGAAACGGTATTCGCGCACCTCGCCCCGGTAGCAATCGACGAGGAAGGCGATCTGCGTAAAGGTGAAAAACGAGATGCCGATCGGCAGGATGATGTCGAGGCCGTGCCACGGCAGGCTGGCAGTATCGGCACCGGCAGCGATGGCGACGGCGTTCACGCTGTCAATGAAGAAATTCGCATATTTGTAGTAGGCGAGCAAACCCAGGTTCAGCGCCAGGGCCGCCAGCAGTGCGCGCTTGCGGGCCGCGCCCGCGCTGGCGCCGATCAGCCGCCCGGCGCCGTAATTAACGCAGATCGACGCCAGCAGCAGCGGCAGGTAACGCACGTCCCACCAGGTATAGAAAAACAGCGAGGCGCCGGCCAGCCAAGTGGCGGGCGCCAGACGGCGCCAGCTGGTAGTGGCGCCGGCGACGGAGGCCCAGCGGTCCAGCAGAAAATAGCCGGCCAGCACGATGGGCAGATAGGCAAACAGGAAGGCGAAGGAATTAAACAGCATGCTGCCTTCTGGCAGGCAAGGACTGCAGCTGGTAGTAACAATCGGCAATCTGCGCCGCCACCCGTTCCCATGTAAAGCGTTCCACCAGGGCTTGCACACGGCAGCGTTCGGGCTGCAGCGCCAGCAGTTCAAGGATGGCCTGGCGCTGCGCGGCGCCGTCGTTCCAGGCCACCTTGCGCAGCGCGAACGCGGAGTCGGGCAAGTCCAGCGCGCTTTGCGCCGTCATGACGACGGGCGTGCCGGCCGCCAGCGCTTCGAGCACGCTCAAGGGAAACACTTCGCCCTGGCTGGGCAAGGCCGCCACGGCCGCCGCATGGTAGGCGCTGGCCAGCAGCGGGTCGGCGTGGTCGAGCGCGCCCAGCCAGCTGACGTGCGGCAAGTCCAGCAATTGCTGCAGATATGCTTGCTGTTCGCGCGGCGCGGCGCCGATCAGCACCAGGGGCAAGCCGGCGCCCGCCAGCGCCTGCGCCAGTCCCAGCTGGTTTTTATACGGCGAAATGCTGCCCGTCATCAGCACGAACGGCCCGGCGATACCCGTCTCGCGAAGGAATAAATCGCCATTGGCCGTGAAGAAATGCGGGTTGATCCCATTCGGCAAGACGCGGATGGCGTCGGCCCGCATGCCGAAACCGTGCACGATGGCGTCGCGCTCAGCCTCGCCCAAGGCGATCACCACGTCGGCCAGCTGCAAGGCGCGCCGCGTTTGCGCATAGCTCGTTTGCACCATCCATTCCGTCAGGCGCCCTGCCAGGCGGTCGGCCAGCCGCGCGCGCCAGGCGCTGGCGCGGCCCCAGCCCGGCGACAGCAGCGGCGACAGCACCACGGGCACGCCTTGCTCGCTGGCCATTTCCATGATGCGGTAAGTGCCATTGCTCGCCGAAAATACATGCAGCACGTCGAAATCGGCCAGCCGCTCATGGTTGGCGTCGACCAGCTGCACTTCCAGGGCGCGCGCCGCCTGCTGGGGCAGCCGGTTCAGCGCGGCAATGGTTTCGCGCACCTGGATCTGCAAGCCGCCGTCGCGCTGGAACAGCATCGGGTAGGACAAGATACCGACACGCATGGTCATCCTTTCGTGCGTTCGCGCCGATACCAAAGGCTCAGTGCGGTGATTTGACTGCCAGCCAGCGGCCAGCCAGCTTGCGTTGCAATAACAAAAATTCGCCCGCGAGTTCATGCCTCAACAGGAACAGACCGGCCAGCCAGCACAGCAAGGTGGTCAGCGCAGTACCCGTCAGCGCCAGCAGCGCCGGCGTATCGATGGGCAGCCACAGCAGTGAAGCGACGGGCGCGACGCCACTGAAGCCGCAGAGCAGCAGACTCTTGCGCAAGGCCCGCGCCAGGATGCGCCAGTCCAGTGCGCTCAAACGGCGCAGGCTGCCGTAGTTCAGCCAGCTGCGCAGCACGCTGCTGAGCACCACGGCCCAGGCCACCGCCACCAGACCGAACGGCGCCGCAGCCAGCAGCAGCGCCACTTTCAAGCTGCCGGCCCACGCATCGAGCCGTACCTGCGCATGCAACTGGCCCGTCGCCACGAACAGGTAGCGGGCCATGCTGAACATGCTATACACGGCCGAGGACAGGCACATGATGCGGATCAAGGGCACACAGTCCAGCCATTGCGTGCCATACAACACCTTGACCAGGGGCAAAGCCATGCAGGCGAGGAAGAGAAAAAACGGCCAGGCCAGCGCCGTCATGTAGCTGATCGTGCGCAGATACACGAGCTCCGCCCCGCCCTGTCCGCCCTGGCCTCCCCCTTCCCGCGCGCGGGCCGCGAACAGGGGAAACACCACGGGCGAGATGGCGCTGGTGATGGCCTGGTTAAAAATATTCAGCACGCTTTGCGCCTTGCCGAACAGGGCCAGGCTTTCAATGCCGATCAGCTTGCCGATGATGAGGTCCGGCGCCGCCACGCCCGCCTCGTCGACGAGACCGCCACCCGTCGCATACGCGCCAAAACGGGCGATGGCGCCCATGCCGCGCCGCCCCGGCAGCCACGGCAGTTCGCCCGGCCGCACCAGCAGGCTTACCAGCAGTGACGCGCAGGAACCGGCCAGCGCCGCCCATACCATGCTCATATAACTGTAGCCATGCAGCGCCAGCAGCACGGCCACCAGCAGGTTGACCACGCTATTGGCCGCGTTGATGGCGTAGATGGCGCGAAAGCGCAGCTGCCGGCGCAGCATCGGCAAGGTCAAGGCGCTGAACGGGATCAGGAGGAAATTGATCGCCAGCAGGCGCAGCACCAGGGTCAGCCGTGGCTCGCCATAGAAATGCGCGAGCGGCGCGCTGGCCAGCAGCACCAGGCCCGCCAGCAGCCAGGCGACGAGCAGGCTGGTGGCCAGCGCGGCGCGCAATTTCACGGCATCGAGCTGCTTTTCCTGGATCAGATATTGCCCCACGCCAAAATCGCGCACCACTTGCGCCAGCGCCACCAGCACGGCACCCAGCGAATACACGCCCACTTCGGCCGGCGTAAGCAGGCGCGACAGCACCATGGTCGCGACGATGCCCAGCAGCAGCACCGTGTATTTTTCGGCAAACGAAAAGAAGAACGAATGGCGGGTGGCGCTCATGCGGGCCGCCCGCGCCTACACGAGGCCGGCATAGAACTGACGCAACTGGCGCTCCAGGCGCGGCATCGAATAGCGCTGCACGGTTTCCTCGCGGGCCAGCTGTCCCATGCGCGCGCGCCGGGGCGCATCGGCCAAGAGCTGCGCCACGGCCGCGCAGGCAGCGTGCTCGTCGTCGAGCGGCAGCAGCATGCCGCCTGCGCTGTCGTGCAAGATATCGTGGGTGCCCGGCACATCCGTGCCCACGGCCGGCACGCCGCAAGCCATGGCTTCGATGGTAGCGATGCCGAAGCCTTCGTTTTTACTCAGCAGCACATGCAGGTCGAAGGCCGGCATCAGCAGTTCGACGCGCTGCTGGAAACCGGCAAACACCACGCGGCCCTGCAAACCCGTCTGTTGCGCCTGCAGCCGCAGCGTGGCTTCCAGAGGCCCCGTGCCCACCAGCACCAGATATAACTGGGGAAACTGCGGCGCCAGGCGGGCAAACAGGGCCAGCAGCGCTTGCGGACGCTTTTGCGCGGAGAGTCTCGCCACGGCCCCCAGTACCAGAGAGTCCGGCGGCAGCCCGAGTTGCCGCCGTGCCTGCACTTTCCGTTCGGGCGAGACGATAAATGTGTCCGTATCGACGCCGTTGGGAATGACGGCCAGCCGCGTTTCCGGCGCCAGCATGTCGCGGTACAGGTCGAGGAAATGCCGCATGGACGAGGCCGACACGGCATACACGCCTTTGACGCTGAGAAACGCTTCCTGCAAGCGGGGCCGCTGCCAGTCGCTGAACGGCTCCAGAGGAAACGCATTGTGCACGCTGATCACGGCCGGCAAACGGCATTGCCGGGCCAGCCACAGGATGGAAGCACCATAACTGGTCCAGCAAAACGCCACGTGGACGAGGTCTGGCCGCAGCCGCCGCAGCCGCCAAGCGCCCGTCAGCCTGGCGCGCAGCCAATTCCAGCGGCGCCAGGCCCAGTGTTCGAGAAACAAGGGCGGTTCATAGACGCGCACTTGCAGATGCTGCGCGCGCAAGCCTTGCACCCATAGGCTAAAACCGGGAAAGCGTCGCAGCGCCAGCACGCTGTCATAGCCGTTCGCGCCCAGCATTTTGGCCTCTTGCGCCATGCGCAGCTCCATGCCGCCCAGCTCGCCCGAATAACTGCTGATGACGATGCGCGGCAGGCGTTTGCGCCGTCCCCGCCACGCTTCATGGAAGAAACCGCGCAGCCAGGCCCGTTCCCACTGGCGCAGGAACAGGTCGGCGTGGTCGCGCCGCAGCCAGGCCCGCACGGCGCCGAGGGAGTCGCGCACATATCTCCCCAGCATCCAGCGGGGCACACCGAGAAACTCCACGCTGGGCGCAAAGGTCGCCAGCCGGCACTGGCCCCGCCCAAACAGCATGGCGCGGCGCAGTATCCAGGTGCGCTGCACTTGCGGGACGCGGATGATGTGCGCCACTCTGGCTTGCGGACAGAACCAGGACGGATTGCCGGCCGCATGCATCTCCAGGTTGAGCCGGGTTTCGCTGCCCATGGCGTAATTGGCCCCCTGCGGGCCGATGCTTTCGTCATAGCGGGCGCCCGCCTCGAAGATGCGGCGGCGAATCGCCATGTTGGCGCCCCAGACTAAGCCCGGATAGATGGGGGCGTCGCGCAAATCGGGGCTGGTGATGCCCCACGTCAAGCCAACGGGGGTCAGGCGCAGCAGCCAGTGGGCCGGTTGTTCGCGCCAGGCGGGCACGATGGCGCCGCCGAACAGGGCGTAACCGGGGTGGCTGCGCGCGCTGTCCTGCAAGCGGCACAGCCAGTCGGATGCCGGCATGGCATCGTCGTCGCCAAACACGAACAGTTCGCTGCCGTCGCCTCCCTGGCGCAAGGCATGTTCGACGGCCCCGTTCAGGGCGGGGCTGCGGCCGCGCCGCGCCACGTAGACGGAACTCAAGGGCAAGCGGCCGCGGAAGGCGGCGATCACCTGGGCGGTGGCATCCGTGCTGCCATTGTCGGCGATGAGCAGCCGCCAGCCGCCCACGGGCGCACGCAGTCCCATGTAGGCGCGCAATACCTGGGGCAAGGTGCCGGCGCCATTGTAGGTCGCCATGAGAACGGTCAACAAGGACATGCCTCCTTGGTCTTACCATAACAAAACGATGTAAAGACTCAACAACGTGCTGGACAGTGTTGAGCCAGTGTACTGAGCCTGCCCGCCAGCCCGTTGACAGGCATCAAGACCTTGCCAAGCCGGGCAAAAACCAGGAGCGTCCCCTTCATGCGCGACATACTGATTACCATCATCATCCTGGGTTCGCTGCCCTTCATCCTGAAGTCGCCAGCCATCGGCGGCCTGATGTGGGTCTGGGTCAGCGTGATGAACCCGCACACGCAAGCCTGGGGCTTTGCCACCCACTTGCCGTTCGCCTTCATCATCGCCATCGCCACCATGCTCAGCCTGCTCATGACGCGCGAGCCGAAAAGCTTGCCGCTCACGCCCGTCAGCGTGCTGCTGCTGCTGCTTGTCATGTGGATGAATGTCACGGCCCCGTTCGCCCTGCTGCCGGAATCGTCGTGGGTGCAGTGGAACAAGGTCATGAAGATCATGCTGATGAGCTTTGTCATCATGATGGTGATACGCACGCGGCGCGACATCGTGCGCCTCGTGTGGGTGCTGGTGGGTTCGATCGGCTATTACGGCGTGAAAGGCGGCATCTTCACCATCCGCAGCGGCGGCACGGAGCGGGTCTGGGGGCCGGAAGATACGTTTATTGGGGATAACAATTCCCTGGCCCTGGCCCTGATCATCACCATCCCCCTCATGTATTATTTGCAGCAAAACACGGACAAGCGCTGGGTGCGCCATGGCTTGTCCGCGGCGATGCTGCTGTCGGCCTTGGCCGCGCTGGGCTCGTATTCGCGCGGCGGGCTGCTGGCCATTGCCGCCATGGGCCTGTTCATGTGGCTGAAAAGCGACCGCAAGTTGGTGCTGGGCGCGCTGCTCGGTGCGGTCGCGCCGCTGCTGCTGGCCTTTATGCCCGAGCGCTGGGCCGAGCGCATGGACACCATCAACACGTATCAGGACGATGTTTCCGCCATGGGCCGCGTGAATGCCTGGCGCATGGCGTGGAACCTGGCGCGCGACCGTTTTCCTGGCGGCGGTTTCGACGTTTCCGACGCCGCCATCTTTGCCCGCTACGCGCCGAACCCGATGGATGTGCATGCGGCGCACAGCATTTATTTCCAGGCGCTGGGCGAACACGGCTTTGTCGGCTTGCTGATTTACCTGGCGCTGGGCATCGCCACCTGGCGCTCGGCGGCCGCCATCATCCGCCGCACGCGGAGCAAGCCGGAACTGCGCTGGGCGCACGGCCTGGCCACCATGAGCCAGGCCAGCTTGATCGGCTTTGCCGTGGGCGGCGCCTTCCTCAGCCTGCTGTACTTCGACATGCCGTATTACCTGATGGCCGCCCTGATCGCCACGCGCATCATTGTCGAGCAGCAGGCCCCCACCCTCACCCCCACCTCTACATCGCGTCAGGCCAGGCCCCGGGCCGCCATCGCGGAGCAGCCATGACGGCCACCTTGTCCATCTTGATTTACCACCGCGTGCTGGCGCGGCCAGACCCCCTGTTTCCCGGCGAAGTCGATGCGGCCCTGTTCGAGCGACAGTTGCGCCTCTTGAAACGTTTCTATACGCCGCTGCCGCTGGGCGACGCCGTGCAGCGGCTGCAGGATGGCTGCCTGCCGCCGCGCGCCGCCTGCATCACCTTTGACGACGGCTACGCGGACAATGCGCAAGTGGCCCTGCCGCTGCTGCAGCGCCACGGCTTGCACGCCACGTTTTTTATCGCCACGGGCTACCTGGATGGCGGGCAGATGTGGAACGACACGGTGATCGACGCCGTGCGCCAGGCGTCCGCTCCCGTGCTGGACTTGCGCGAACACGAGCTGGGGACCTTCCCAATCGCCAGCCTGGCGCAGCGGCAGGCGGCCATCGCCACCTTGCTGGGCCAGCTCAAATACCTGCCGTTCGCCCGGCGCCAGCAACTGGCCATGCAGATCCGCCGCCAGGCGGGCGCGGTTGCGAGCCCGCCAGCCATGCTGAGCACGGCGCAACTGCGCCAGTTACATGCGGCCGGCATGGCGCTGGGCGCGCACACGGCCAGCCATCCAATTTTGTCCACCTTGCCGGACCACGTCGCGCGGCTGGACATCGCCAACGGCAAGCGCCAGCTGGAAGCGCTGATACAGACGCCCGTCACCCTGTTCGCTTACCCGAACGGCAAGGCCGGGCGCGACTATGGCGCGCCGCACGTGGCAATGGTCAACAGCCTGGGATTCAAGGCGGCCGTGGCGACGGACTGGGGCGTGGCGCGCCCCGGCGCGGGACTCGACCTGCTGCAACTGCCCCGCTTTACGCCGTGGGATCGAGGACGCCTGGCGTTTCTGTGGCGCATGCGGCAAAACCGCCGGCAAGCGCACCCAGCGCGCCCGGATGCTGGCTGAGCCACTGTTCCAGCATCAGCAGCAGCCACACCATGGTGCCGTGATAGGCCGGATGTTCCGCCAGCAAGCGCCCTTGCAGATCGTCGATGAAGGCAGGCCGCACGATGCCGCGCCCGCGCAGCTGCGTCAGATTGTCAAACGCAAATTCGCGCAGCGGCGCGTGGCTGTGCAACCACTGGCCGAAGGGCAAGCCGAAGCCATGCTTTTTCTTGCGCACGATGGCCGGCGGCAGAATGTCCGCCAGCGCCCGCTTGAAGAAGGGCCGCAATTGCCTGCCGTCGAGCTTGTCCCGCGGCGCCAGGCGCGCAGCAAACGCCACCATCGCGTCGTGCAGGAAGGGAAACGCCGCTTCCACGCCGGCCAGCTCACAGGCCTTGCGCACTTTGAACAGGTCGTTGTCGGCCAGGGTAAAGCGCATGTCCAGCGCCAGCAACTCATTGATCTGGCTCAAGCCCTGGCCTTGTCGTTCCCAATACGCGCCATTCACGCAGCCGGGCGCCATGCCGGGGGCTATGGTATCGATGAAACCCGCTTCCAGCACCGTGCGGTGGCCATGGCGCAGCAGCAGATTGTAGCTTTCGAGGCGGGCCGGCAGCGGCAAGCTCGCTTGCTCGATGTAGCGGCGTGCCTTGTCGCCCAGCCGCCACGGCTTGCCCCTTTGCTGGCGGAAGAGCAGCGGCTCGATGACGGCCTGGCGCAACATGACGGGCAAGCGCTCGTACTGCGACAGCAAGGCCTGGTGCGCATAGCGCTCATTGCCGCCAAATAATTCATCGCCGCCGTCGCCGCCCAGGAGGCGCTTCACGCCATCCTCGCGCGCCATCTGCGCGCAATAAAAGGCGGGAATGGCCGACGCATTGCCGAAAGGCTGGTCGAAAATGGCCGCCATGGCGGGAATCGCGGCCAGCACGTCGTTTGGTGTCACGTAGCGCTCGTGGTGGATGCTGCCCGCATGGCTGGCGGCCAGGCGCGCATACGCCATTTCGTCGTAGCCAGGCGCATCAAAGCCGATGGAATACGTGCGCGCGGGCCGGCCTGTCACCTGGCCCATGATGGCGGCCAGGGTGGAACTGTCCGTGCCGCCGCTGAGAAACGCGCCCGTGTCCGCGCCATCCGCCCCCAGGCTGCTTTCCACGGCCTGGCGCAGCAAACGCAGGAATTCCTGCTTGTTGCTGGCAAAGGTCGCCCGCGTGCGCGCCACCGCCGGCTCCTGGAAGGTCAGCTGCCAGTAGCGGCCCTTGCATTGCTTGCCGCCCCGCACATGCAGGTATTCGCCGGGCAGCAAGCGCTGCTGGCCCAGGTAAGCGGTGGCCGGGCCAGGTACCATGTGGAAGAACAGGTAGTGATACAGTGCTTGCGGATCGAGCGCGCCCCGCACGGACGGATGGGCCAGCATGGCATCCATTGAGGAGGCAAAGAACAGGCCTTGCGCATTGCTCGCATAGCTGAGCGGATGCATGCCGGCGCGGTCCACGGCCAGCAGGGCCGAGCCGGAAAAGGCGTCGAGGATGGCCAAAGAGAATGGCCCGGACAGGCTGGCGCAGGCGGCCACGCCCCGGCTCAGCCACAGGGAAGCGAGGCGGCACGCCACATCGTCGGCCGAACCGTCGAGCATGGGCCGGCCCCAGATGGCCACTTGCAAGCCATCCTGCTGATATACATGGCGGCTGCCGTCGATGGCGGCCACGGCCACGCCGCCCACGTCGCTCAAGCTGGCGGCCAGGGGCGCGCTATCGAAACGCGACAAGGGCGCGGCCATGCTTGCCAGCGCGGTCTGCGCGGCGCTATCGGCTGCAGTGACGCTCTGCGCGGCGGCAAGGCCGGAGGTCCCGCCCGCCGCTCCGCCAGGCGCCGCCAGCCAACCGCACAGGCCGCTCATACGAGCACCTCGGCCGGCAGCGGATGGCCAAGAAAGGCCGTCGGGCTGGCCGTCAAGCCATACGCGCCCGACTGGAACACCGCCACCAGGTCGCCCTCCTCGGCACGCGCCATCTCCATCTGATCGGCCAGCAAGTCCAGCGGCGTGCACAACGGCCCCACGACGGACGCCACCTCGCGCGCGCCGCCTTGCAGGCGGTTGCCGATGGCGACCGGGTAATTCTTGCGGATCAGCTGGCCGAAATTGCCCGAGGCCGCCAAGTGATGGTGCAAGCCGCCATCCGTCACTAGAAATACTTGCCCATGCGACACCTTGCGTTCGAGCACCTTGCACACATACACGCCCGCCTCGGCCACCAGATAGCGGCCCAGTTCCAGGTTCAGGCGCGCGCCGGGCGCCGCTTGGGCCAGGATGGCGAGCTGCCGCTGCAAGCCTTCCGCTACGGGCGCCAAGTCGAGTGCCTGGTCGCCAGGAAAATACGGCACACCAAAGCCGCCGCCGATATTCAAGGTGCGCATGGGCGACGGCGCGCTGTCGGCCAATTGAAGGGCCAGCTGCACGCTGAGCGCCTGCGCTTCGGCCAGGGCCGTCGCCGACAGGCTTTGCGAGCCCGCATACAGGTGAAAACCGTGAAAATCCAGCCCCAGCTGGCCGATGCGGCCCAGCAGCGCCGGCACCAGGGCCGCATCGACGCCAAACGGCTGCGCGCCGCCGCCCATGCGCATTCCCGTGCGGCGCAAGGCGAAATCGGGATTCACGCGCACGGCCACTCTGGCCATCACGCCCAGCCGTTCACTGGCCAGCGCCAACCGTTCCAGCTGGGCGCCGGATTCCACGTTGACCAGCACGCCAGCGGCCACGGCCCGCGCCAGTTCGCCATCGCTCTTGCCCGGCCCCGCAAAACTGATGCGTTCCGGCGCCATGGGCGTATCGAGTGCGGTGGCCAGTTCGCCGCCCGACGCCACGTCGATGCCATCGACCAGGCCCGCCAGCCACTGCACCACGGCCGGCATCGGGTTGGCCTTCATGGCGTAATGCACGTGCACGCCAGCGGGCAAGGCGGCGCGCAGTTCGGCCATGCGGCGCGTGATGTGCGCCCGTTCATACGCGTAAAATGGCGTGCTGCCCACCCTCTGCGCCAGTTGGCGCAAGGGCACGCCGCCAACTTGCAGCATGTCGTTTTCCACGACGAACTGGCGTAGAGGTGGGTGCGACGGCAATTCCGTGCTGTTCGAGCGGATCAAGTCCTTCATGCCGCATCTCCTGATTTGACCGCATACGCGCGCGCCAGTTCCCTGGCCAGCAAGGGACGGTCGATCTTGCCGTTCGGATTGCGCGGCAGCACGCCGTCGCGGATCTCCACCCACTGCGGCACCATATAGCTGGGCAGGCGCGCGCGGCAGGCGGCCAGCACGCTGTCGCGCACTAATTCCACGCCAGGCGCAGGCGTGACGAGCAAGGCAATGGCCTGGCCCAGCACGGCATGAGGCAGGCCCAGCGCGGCGGCCTCGCCCACCAGCCCGCTCGCATACGCGACTTCCTCCACCTCGGCCGGGCTGACCCGGTAGCCGGACGTCTTGATCATGTCATCGCTGCGCCCCACGAAATACAGATAGCCGTCCGCATCGCGGCGCACCGTGTCGCCCGACCAGACGGCCAGTTCCGGCAGCACCAGGCCGCTTGCCTGCGGCGGCAGTGGCTTGAAGCGCTCGGCCGTGCGCGCCGCATCGTTCCAGTAACCGAGCGCCACGAGCGCGCCACGGTGCACCAGCTCGCCCGGCTCATCGGCGTCACACATGCTGCCGTCCGGACGCAGCACCAGCACTTCCGCGTTGGGGATCGCCTGCCCGATGGAATCCGGGCGCCGTTCCAGCTGTTCCGGCGCCAGATAGGTGGAGCGGAACGCTTCCGTCAAGCCATACATCAGATAAACCTGCGTGCGCGGCAGCAACTGGCGCAGCCGGTCGAGGGTGGCTCGCTGCATCACGCCGCCCGAATTGGTGATGTAGCGCAAAGGCGTGGACAAGGGCCAACTCAGCTGCGAAAGCTGCACCCACAGCGGCGGCACGGCGGCCAGGCCCGTGATGGCTTCCTGCTCGACGGCTTCGACGATATCGCGCAGCAGCAGATAATTCATCAGCACGGCGCAGGCGCCGCTGGCAAACGCCGTCGTCAGCTGGCTCAAGCCATAATCAAAGCTGAGCGGCAAGACGCACAGAATCCGGTCTTGCGGCGTGTTGCGCAGGTAGCCCGACACGCTGAGCGCGCCCGCCAGCATGTTCCTGTGCGACAGCACCACGCCTTTCGGCCGCCCCGTGCTGCCCGGAGGTATACAAGATGGCAGCCATGTCCGTGTCGATCGCCGCGTGCCACAGGGGTGCGGGCGCGCCAGCGGCGGGCATGGCGTTCCACGGCAACAAACGCACCTTGCCCAGGCTCGCGTCCACATCCCCTTCGCCCGTCAGCAGCACCGTCTGCAAGTCCGGGCAGGCGGCCAGCGCGGGGCCCAGTTGCGCCAGGCGCTCGCGCGACGTAACGAGGATGGCCACGTTGCAATCGGCCAGGATGTACGCCACCTGGTCCGGCCTGAGCAGCGGATTGACGGGCACGAACACGCCGCCGGCGGCCGCAGCACCAAACATGGCACTGACGTTTTCCGGGCGTTTTTCCAGGTACACGGCCACGCGCGCGCCACGCTGCAAGCCCAGGGTCAGCAAGGTGCTGGCTGCCTCGCACACGGACTGCGCCAGCGCGCAATAGCTCAACTGTTCGCCCTGCCATGACAAGGCAGGCGCCTGGGGGCGCGCTGTGCCGTTTCAAAGATCAGATCGTGTATCAGTGTCGCCATCGTTTCGTCCCCGGGTTGCCATGATTGCCATGCATTCCCCCTATGATTCAGACAAACGGCAACAGCGGTCTTGATTTTGATCAATTAACAGTTTCAGCAACACAGCTTGAGCCGGCGCAAGACCGCCGCTGGCCGCTGCGCTCTAATGGACAGCGTTGGCTGCAAAGCCGCCCCATCCTTGACCGCCATGGCCAGCTTCGCCCATTTCATCCATTTCCCCCGCCTGCACCGGCTTGCCGCCAGCCTTCGCCAGCTGGGCTGGCGCGACAGCGCCTGGCTGGCCCTGGCGCGGCTGCTGGCGATGGTGCCGGGCGGGCGCTGCGCGCTGCACCGCTATCAATTCGTGGCGCAAGCCGTGGCGCCCGGTTCGCTGTGCCGCGGGCGCGGCCAGTCGATTGCCGTCACACCCTGCCTGGCGGAGGCGGACTTGCCGCCCGGTCCCGAGCGCCGGCCCGGCGCGCTGCGCGAACGCTACCGGCAAGGCGCGCAATGCCTGGTGGCGCGGAACAAGTCAGGCATGCTTGGCTGGATCTGGCTGCTGCGCCATGGCTGCCAGGAAGACGAGGTGCGCGCCCGCTATGCGCTGGCGTCGAAGCAATCGTCGTGGGACCTGGACGTGTGGGTGCATCCCGACCAGCGCGGCGGCCTGGTCTTCGCCCGCCTGTGGGAAGAAGCCAACGCTGTACTCTATGCGCAGGGCGTGCGCTGGTCGTGCAGCCGCATCTCGCGCTTCAACCGCGCATCGCTGGGCGCCCATGCGCGCCTTGGCACGCACGCGCTGGGCACGGCCACTTTTATTCGCTGCGGGCGCTGGCAATGGATGGCCGCCAGCCTGCCGCCCTATCTGCACCTGTCGCGCCGCCCGGACGATATCGCCTGCCTGGCCTTCGATACCAGCCGCCTGCCCCACTACCCTTCCCTGGAGCTGACATGCCGCATCTTGAAGCAGTAAAACACATCCTCGACGCCACGCTGGGCTTGAACGGCCGCGTGCTGGAAGCCCACACGCCGCTGCTGGGCAGCGTGCCTGAACTCGACTCGATGGCCGTGATCGGCGTGATCGCCGCGCTGGAAGACCATTTCGGCATCTTTGTCGCCGACGACGACATCCATGCGCGCCACTTCGCCACCGTGGGCACCCTGCACGATTTCGTGTTTGCAAAGCTGCGACCATGAACTGCGCCTCCCTCGACGCCTTGCCGCTGCTGCCCTTCTTCCTGCCCGCCAGCGGCGGCCAGCGCTACTGCCTGCTGCACCTGCCGCCGCCGGGCCGCAGCGCGCGCGGCGGCATCCTCTACGTGCATCCGTTCGCGGAAGAACTGAATAAAAGCCGCCACGTGGCCGCCGCACAGGCACGCGCCTTTGCCGCAGCCGGCTACAGCGTGCTGCAGATCGACCTGTTTGGCTGCGGCGACAGCAGCGGCGACTTCAGCGAGGCGCGCTGGGACATCTGGCACAACGACCTGCACCTGGCTTGCGCGTGGCTGGCGCAGCGGGTCGATGGCCCGCTGACCATGTGGGGCTTACGCCTGGGCGCCCTGCTGGCCCTGGATTTCGCCAACCGCGCGCCGCTGCCCCTGGCACGTTTGCTGCTGTGGCAACCGGAACTCGATGGACGGCGCAGCATCGACCGCTTCCTGCGCCTGCGCCTGGCAACAAGCATGCTGGCCGGCGGCACGCAGGAAGCCCCCGGCCAGGCGCGCGCCGCACTGGCGCAGGGTGCAGCTGTGGAGGTGGCCGGCTACCGGCTGGCGCCCGAGCTGGCGCAGGCCATCGAGGGCGTCAGCGGCTCCGCGCTGCTGCCGGCGGTGCCCGTCTACTGGCTCGATTACCAGGGGCCGGAACAGGCAGCCGCACCCTTGCCGCCACTGGCGCGGCAATGGCGTGAACACGGCGCCCCTGTGCACGTGGCCAGCTTTGGCGATGGCCCGTTCTGGCATAGCGGCGAGCTGCTCGAGTGTCCGCAACTGCTGGACGCCACGCGTGCCCTGTGTCGCGACTGGCTCGATGAGGAAAGGACGTCGCCATGAAGCGCGACAACAGTCAGCAGCACCTCGCGGCGCCCGCCGTGCGCGAACTGGCCCTGCGCTTTCGCAGTGCAGCTGAAGACGATGAGTCGCAGGCGCGCATGGTCGGCATCCTCAGCCTGCCCGACGCACCAAGCCCGCGCGGCGTCTTGATCATCACGGGCGGGCCGCAGTACAGGGTGGGCAGCCACCGGCAGTTCGTCCTGCTGGCTCGCGCCCTGGCCGCGCGCGGCTTGCCCGTGCTGCGTTTCGACTTGCGCGGCATGGGTGACAGCGAGGGCAGCGCGCGCGATTACCGCGCCGCCGGTCCCGACATCGCCGGCGCGCTGGCGCAATTCTTCGACGCCGTGCCAGCGCTGCGCGAAGTGGCGCTGTGGGGCTTGTGCGACGGCGCCACGGCGGCCGCCTGCCATGCGCCAAACGACGCGCGCATCGGCGCGCTGGTCCTGCTCAACCCGTGGGTGCGCAGCAGCGCCGGCCTGGCGCGCGCCACCTTGCGCCATTATTATCTGCCACGCCTGCTGCAAGGTGGTTTCTGGCGCAAGCTGGCAAGCGGCGGACTGCAGCTGGGCGCCAGCCTGGCCTCGCTGCGGCAGGTGGCGGCCGCCACGCAGGTGCAGGCGCAGGCAACGCAGGACGGCGACGCGCCCGCGCCGGCCCTGCTGCGGGCGCTGACGCAATTCCAGGGCAAGGTCTTGCTGGTCCTCAGCGGCGACGACCTGGGCGCGCGCGAGTGGCAAGCCCTGCTCGATGGCGATCCTGCCTGGCGCACCGTGACCGCCCGCGCGCAATGGACGCAGGCGCAGGTCGACGGCGCCAACCACACCTTCGCCAGCGCCGCCTGGCGCGCCGAAGTCGAACAGCTGTGCGCACGGTGGCTGCAGTCATGGTAGCGTTCACGCCGAACGCGGCCCGACCGAACGCGGCCCGACCAAAACGGGTGTTGATGATCGCCTACCATTTTCCGCCGCTGCAGGGGGCAGCGGCATCCTGCGCACCCTGGGCTTTGCGCGCCATTTGCCCGACTGCGGCTGGCAGCCGCTCGTGCTCAGCCCCAGCGCCCTCGCGTATGCGCAGCGGGGCGACTCGCAGCTGGCGCAGATCGGCGCGCAAGCCACCGTGCGGCGCACCCTGGCGCTGGACGCGGCGCGCCACCTGGCCATCGCCGGGCGCTATCCGCGCTGCCTGGCGCTGCCCGACCGCTGGAGTTCCTGGTGGCTGAGCGCCGTGCCGGCCGGCCTGCGCATGATCCGCGAGTATCGCCCCGACGCCCTCTGGTCGACGTACCCGATCGCCACGGCGCACCTGATCGCGATGACCTTGCAAAAACTCAGCGGCCTGCCGTGGATCGCCGACCAGCGCGACCCCATGCTGGACGACAGCGATCCGCTGGCGCCGTATCCGCCCGAAGCGCGTTTGCAGCGCATGCATGCCTGGATCGAACAGCGCATAGCGGCGCGCAGCGCGGCCATCGTCTGCACCACGCCGGGCGCCATCGCGGCGCACCAGCGGCGCCTGGCGCAGCTGCCGCGCGAGCATTTCCGCCTGATCGAGAATGGCCATGACGATGACGGGGGCGCCGCGCCGCTGGACGGACCGCGCGGCCACCGCAGCCGCTTTCTGCTGCTGCACAGCGGCGTGATCTACCCGTCCGAGCGCGATCCGCAGCCGCTGTTCGAGGCCCTGGCCCGGCTGCGCCACGACGGCGTGCTGCATGCGCGCAATTTCCAGCTGGTGCTGCGCGCCACGGGCCACGATGCGTGGCTAGCGGGATTGCTGGCGAAATACGGCATTCTGGACCTGGTGAGCCTGGAACCTTTGCAGCCGCACGGCGCGGCGCTGCAGGAAATGCTGGCCGCCGATGGCTTGCTGCTGCTGCAGGCGGCCAACTGCAACGCGCAGATTCCCGCCAAGCTGTATGAATACCTGCGCTGCCGCCGGCCCATCCTCGCGCTGACCGACCTGGCGGGCGACAGCGCGGCCAAGCTGCGCCACTGCGGCATCGACACCATCGGCCAGCTGGCCTCGAGCGGCGACTGCGCGCGCGCGCTGCTGCGCTTCCTGGAACTGGCGCGCCAGGGCCGCGCACCGCTGGCCAGCCCCGCCGTCATCGCCCTGCAATCGCGGCAAGCCCGCAGCAACGCCCTGGCCGATTTGCTGGACCAGGTCAGCCACAGGAGCCCACCATGAAGCATCCCTTGTTTGCCTGCGCCCTCGCCGCCTGCTGCGCCAGCGCCGGCGCCGCCGAGTGCCCGCCCTACGTCAAACACACGCCGGGCGGCGACTACACGAGCGCGGAAGACCGCTCCGGCCTGTCCGTGGTCGAGAAATTCCATTTTTCGCGCGCCGTGGAAACGCTCACGCAAGGCATGACGGGCAGCCTGGGTGGCGACATCAGCTACACGCTGGAACACTTTCCGAATCACCACCGGGCGCTGGCCTCGATGGCCAAGCTGGGCTTGCGCCTGAAAAGCGCGCAGCCGGCAGGCGCCCGCTACACGGTCAGTTGCTACTTCGAACGGGCGATCGCCTTCGCGCCGCACGACGTGACGGCGCGCATGGTGTATGGCAATTATTTGCTGGCCACGGGCCAGGATGCGATGGCGCTGGAACAACTAGATGCGGCCGGCCGCCTGGCGCCCGACCAGGCCACCATCCAGTACAACCTGGGCCTGATGTATGCAAAGAAAAAAGAATACGAGAAGGCCAGCGCGCACGCGCAAAAAGCCTATGCGCTGGGCTTTCCCCTGCCGGGGCTGAAGAACAAGCTGAAAGCAGCGGGCAAGTGGCGCGAGCCGCCGCCGGCGCCCGTCGCCGATGCTGTTACTGTTGAAAGGGCGGCCGCCACAGAGGAAGCACCGGCCGTGCCGCCAGTGGAAAAGCCTAGCGGGGAATGACGGCCGGCCGCTTGGGCACACTCAAATGCCCCGTCGGCGAAGCAGCCAGCGCGGCGGCCAGGTCGCGCCGCGATTGCGCCTTGTCTTCGGCCTCGCTGATGTGCGCCAGTTCGGCCGGCTGCAGCACAGTGGCGGTGAGCAGCATCACTTCGCCATACGGCGTGGCGAAGGATGGCGGGATGGTGTTTGCCCCCTCGGCCAGCAGCACGCCCACCTGTTCGTTTTCGTCCTCCAGTCCCTCCGGCGCATGCTGCAAATCCAGCACCATCGAGACGCTGCCGTGGCGCTGCACCAGCAAATCGATGGAGCCATGATCGGCCACGTTCTGGCTGACCTGGTAGATCAGGTCGAAGAGCCAGGAATGCGCCACTTCCTGGCCGTCGAAGGCGGACAGCGGCGCCTCGATGCACACTTCCAGCAGATGGCCACGCGGGACAAAAACGTCGTCGTCATCCTCGAACGGATCGCTCAAGCCATCGCTGGCGATCAGAATGGAGTCGGCACGGCGGATCACGCGCCAGGCCTGGCGCAACGATGGCCAGCGAGGGCCGCCCATGAAGGCAGGATTGACCAGCGGCACCAGCACGTCGGCGTCCATGACGCCCAGGGTGGCATAAAAAGCGTCGCGCGCGGCGCAGGCCGTGGCCAGCATCTGCGCGCCCGCTTCCTTGCCGACGACGGCGTCGTCAGGTTGCGGTACTTGGGGGATAGCGTTTTCAGGCATGAGAATACTCTTTGAATTAGTCGGCGGGTGGAAAATCGTGATAGTTGCGAGGCAGATAGCCCCATATGCGCGCCACCCGGTCCCGCACTTCGAAATCGAAGCCGATGCGTTCCAGTTCGGGCACGATCCACACGCCGTGGTCGATGATTTTTTTCGGCAGCAGCATGCCCACGTGTTCTTCCGAGTACAGGCTGATGTCGAACCATTCCACGCCCAGGAAGGGAAACGGCGGGTGGTAATCCCATTCCGTATCCCAGCGCGAGACATAGCCGGTGACGGAACCGTAACGGTACGACGGCGCCCAGTCGGGCTGCCCGCGCATGAAGGCCAGCAGTTCGTTCCACTTGCAGTCGTTGGCGGCGCCGGCCAGGTTGCGCCGCGCGATGTGGCCACGCAGCTTGCGCTTGATCTCGTCGCCGCCGGCGTCGGCCAGCGGCAGGCTGGGGTCCGCCATCAGCGGACGACCGGCTTGACTTTGGACGCGGCCAGCACGGCGCGCGCGCGGGCCGTGTCGATATCGTCGGCCGTGGCCAGCGCCACGCCCATGCGGCGGCGGGCGAACGATTCCGGCTTGCCGAACAAACGCAAGTCCGCGCCCGGCACGCTCAAGGCGTCGGCCACGCCTTCGAAGGCGATGCCTTTAGCTTCCAGTTGGCCGTAGATGACGGCCGAGGCGCCGGGCAAACGCAGCGCCACGTTGACGGGCAAACCGAGGATGGCTTTCGCGTGCAGCTCGAATTCGCTCTGCACCTGGCTGGCCATGGTGACCATGCCCGTGTCGTGCGGACGGGGGCTCACTTCCGAGAACCACACCATATCGTCCTTGACGAACAGCTCCACGCCAAACAGGCCCAGGCCGCCCAGGTTGTCCGTCACCTTGCGGGCGATCTCACGCGAACGCTCGAGGGCCAGCGGCGCCATGCGGGCCGGCTGCCACGATTCCACGTAGTCGCCGTGCACCTGCAAGTGGCCGATTGGCTCGCAGAACTGCGTTTCGATCTGCCCCGAAGCGCCGACGGCACGCACCGTCAGCAAGGTGATTTCGTAATCGAAGTCGATGAAGCCTTCGACGATGACCCGGCCCGTATCGACACGGCTGCCGCTGGCCGCATACGCCCACGCCGTTTCCACGTCAGCGGCGCTATCCAATTTGGACTGGCCCTTGCCCGACGACGACATCACGGGTTTCACTACGCACGGAAAACCGATCTCCTGGCAAGCGGCCTGCAACTCCTGCAGGCTGCTTGCGAAGCGGTACGGTGACGTCGCCACGCCGAGCGTTTCGGCCGCCAGGGTGCGGATGCCTTCGCGGTTCATCGTCAGCACGGCCGCGCGCGCGTTCGGGATGCACGTGATTTGCCCGGCCGCTTCCAGCGCCGCCAGGGTATCGGTGGCGATGGCTTCGATTTCCGGCACGATCAAGTCCGGCTTTTCCAGGGCTATCAGGGCGGCCAGCGCCACGCCGTCGCTCATGTCGATCACGTGCGAGCGGTGCGCCACCGGATGGCCCGGCGCGTTTGGATAGCGGTCGACGGCAATCACTTCCACGCCCAGGCGCTGCAGCGAAATGATCACTTCCTTGCCCAGTTCACCGGAACCCAGCAGCATGACTTTGATTGCGGTGGAAGACAGGGGCGTGCCGAAGGTGCGGGGCGCGATGGTGCTGCTGGTGCTTGAGGTCATGGCAGGGGCTGTAGGCGGATGGTAAGATGGCTGGGACTATAACAAATGCCGGCCCTCTTGGACAGGGCGGCCCGCTGGCGTGCGGCCGCCCTTCCCCGCCCGGCGGGCCGCACTAACCGGCGTACGCCCGCTTGATCTCTTCGATGTCGATCTTTTTCATGCCCATCATGGCTTTCATCACGCGCTGGGCCTTGACGGGATCGGGGTCGGTCAGCAGCTTGATCATGAGGGTGGGCACGATTTGCCAGGACACGCCGAACTGGTCCTTGAGCCAGCTGCATTGCTGCGCTTCCGGCGGCCCGCCTTCGGACAGCAAATTCCAGTAATGGTCAACCTCATCCTGGGTTTCGCAGTTGACCTGGAACGAAATCGCTTCGGAAAACTGGAACAGGGGGCCGCCGTTCAAGCCCGTGAACGTCTGACCATCCAGCTCGAAGGCCACCGTCAGCACGCTGCCAGGCTCCTGGCCGTGGATTTCCTTGCCCTCCTCGCCATAGCGCAGGATCTGGCCAATCTTCGAATTGGGAAATATTTCCGTATAAAAACGGGCAGCCGCCTCCGCCTTGCCGTTGAACCATAAACATGGGGTAATCTTTTGTACGCTATGCATGATGTCTCCCTAGTCCGCAATAGGAACACCTTCCCGCGCGGGAAGGACAGCCACCAATATAGTCATCTTTGCACAACCATGGCGCGCAATGCGGCCATGTCCTTGGCAAACACAGCGCAGGCATCGGCCAGCGTCAGGCCCGGCCGGCTCGCCGCAAAATCGGCCCAGGCTGGTGCGTGGCGGGTGGCCTCGGCAGTACCGTTCTTGTCATCCAGATACAGTATGGCCGCCATCGCCTGCGCCTGTTCAAAATGCAGCTGCGGCTGGCGCAAATAATGCTCAAGATAACGGTGCAGATAATCGCGGCTGGCGGGCGTGTCGAAGGCGGCCAGCGCGAGGCAATACGCGCTGCCCGCGTAGCAGACTTCACTGGCCAGCAGCAGGCCGCCCAGCTGGTCCGTGAAGCCGGGACGATGCATCAATGCGGCCAGATAGGCGCCCGCCGTGCAGCTGCGCCAGTCGAATTGCCCCAGCAGGCGGGCGATGACGGTGTCGTCGGCCTGCGCCAGCCGGGCCACGCATGCGCGCGCCTGGGGCTGGTGCAAGCCCATGTACAGGGGCCGCACCCAGTCATCGCGCAGGGACGCCGTCAGCGGCTCTTGCGGCGGCAGCGGCGGCACGGGAAACGGATGGTCGTGACTGACGGTGGCGCCGGCCACGTGACGCTGCAGGCCGGCAAGGATATGGTCATCGCTCAAGACTAGCCTCCAAAAGTTTGATCCTGTAACTGCGCCACCAGGAAATCGATGAACACGCGCAGACGCGGCGGCAGGTGGCGGCTGGCCGGCCACAGCAGCCAGAATGCCGTGAGCGCCTGCGTATGCTCGTCCAGCAGCGAAACCAGTTGCCCCGCCGCCAGCTCACGCTGCACAGCAAAGGCTGGCAGGTAGGCGATGCCTTGCCCTTGCACGGCCAGGAAGACGCGCATTTCCACGCTGTTGCAGACCATGCCGGACGCCGACTGGGCAGCCTCGTCCAACAGCGGCCACTTTTCCAGGCGGCCCGTGGCGGGAAAGCGGTAGTCCAGGCGCGCGTGCCGCAGCAGTCCGGCCCCATCGGCAGGCCGGCCATGGCGCGCCAGGTAGGCTGGCGACGCTACCAGCAGGCGGCGGAACCTGCATAGTTTGCGCCGCATCAAGCCCGAGTCAACCAACTCGCCCGTGCGCACGGCCGCGTCAAAGCCGTCACTGACGATATTGACCATGGCGTCAGAGAAATCGAGATCGAGTTCGATGGCGGGATACGCTTGCATGAACGCGCCGATGGCAGGCTCGAACAGGCCGCTGTAGCGTGGCAGGCTGAGGCGCAGGCGGCCGCTGGGTCCGCTGCTGGCCTCGCTCAATTCCCGCTCGGCCGCTTCTACCTCCGCCAGGATGCGCTTGCAGCGCTGCAAGAACTTTTCCCCTTCCGCCGTCAGCGCCAGATGCCGCGTGCTGCGCTGGAACAGGCGCGCGCCAAGCCGCGTCTCCATGCGCGCCACGCTCTTGCCCACGGCCGATGATGACAGACCCAGCAGCCTGCCCGTAGCCGAAAAACTGCCGCTGTCGGCCACCTGCACGAACATGGCGATGCCACCCAAGCTATCCATTTGCACTCCATTCAAGACATTAGTGTCCGATATGTTGATCAGTTTAGCCCATTTTTCTTCAATGACGGGCGCGCCATACTCGCCCCTCTTTCTTTCAGACCTGACACCCATGCCTACCACTTCACGTCTTTCACTCTCCCTGCAAGTGCTGGCCGCCTGCCTCTCGGGTTTGCTGATACCCCTGTGTTTCACGGGCCCGGCCGTGGCGCTGCCCGCCCTCGGCGCCGAATTGCACGGCAGCGCCGCCGCCCTGAACTGGGTCATCAATGCGTATATCCTCAGCTATGGCAGCGCCATGATGGTGGCCGGCAGCCTGACGGACGTGCTGGGACGACGCAGGGTCTGGCTCGCGGGGCTGACGCTGTTTTGCGTGGCGACCCTGGCCATTGCCATCGCGCCCTCGGTGGCATGGATCGCTGCGCTGCGCTTCGTGCAGGGCCTCGGTGGTGCGGCCGCGTTCGCTGCCGCCATGTCGTCGCTGGCGCCCCTGTTCCACGGCGCGGCCCGCAACCGGGTGATGAGCGTGCTGGGCACGACCTTCGGCCTGGGCCTGGCCTTTGGCCCGCTGGCGGCCGGTGCCATGCTGGCACTGGCCCGCTGGCCCGCCATCTTTTACGCCACGGCCGCGCTGGGTGTCATCGGCATGCTGCTGGTATGGGTCAGCGTGCCGGCCGATCCGCCGCGCGGCAAACGGCGGCTGGACTGGACCGGCGCCCTCAGCTTCAGCGCCGCGCTGGGCCTGTTGACCCTGGGCATGCTGCTGGCGCCCGAACACGGCTGGCACAGCGGGGTCGTGCTGCTGTCCATCGCCTCGTCCTTGCTGCTGTTCCTCGCCTTTGGCGCGATCGAGCGCAGGACGGCGCAGCCCCTGCTGGATTTATCGCTGTTCCGTCAGCGTCGCTTTATCGCCGTGCAAGTGCTGGCCGCCTCGCCCGCCTTCCTGTTCATCGTGCTCATCGTCATGCTGCCGGGGCGCTTCATCGGCATCGATAACATGTCCGCGCTGGCGGCGGGCCGCCTGATGATCGCCCTGGCCGCGCCGCTGTTGCTCGTGCCCATGCTGGCGGCGCTGCTGTCGCGCCGGGTCAACGTGGGTACCCTGTGCGCGGCGGGATTGCTGCTGGCCGCGGCGGGCCTGGCCTGGCTGGCGCAGATGCTGGGCCATGGCACCGCCGCGACGCTGGCCGATCCCCTGCTGCTGATCGGCGCGGGCATCGGCTTGCCGTGGGGCTTGATGGATGGCATGGCCTTGAGCGTGGTGGAGACAGAGCGGGCCGGCATGGCGACGGGCATCTTCAATACCGTGCGCATCAGCGCTGATGGGGTGGCGCTGGCCCTGGCGGGCGCCGTACTGGCCAGCCTGATCGGCACGGGGCTGGCGCGGCAACTGCCCGCCGATCTGCCCGTGCTGGCGGCCGCCAGCCGCGCCGCGCTCGGTAATATCCAGCAAGCAACACAGCTGTTGGGCGGCCAGGAAGCGCTGCTGCGCGCCAGCTATGACGCCGCCTTCCGCCAGCTACTGAACGGCTTGGCGGGTCTGGCCGTGGCGCTGGCGGCGCTGGTGCCGTATTTGCTCAGAAAGGAAGGGACTCAGGCGTCGAGGCCGTAAAAAACGGCAATGAGGATGGCGATGTTATTGCAAGCGCGGGAAAATGTCGTTGTCGCGTAGGCAACCGCTACGCCGGGCGCGCGGTAGCGCAGGTAGACAAAGCTGAACATGGCGCCCGAACCGAGCGCGACGATGGCGTGCAGCAAGCCGCCGCTGATGAAATGCACGATGGCCCACAGGATGGCGCCGATGAAGATGCTCAGCTGGCGGCTGGCGCCCAGGCGCCTGAGGATTTCCAGCGGCAGCAGCTGTCCCAGGAAGGTTTCAAGAATGGGAGAATAGATGACGACCCAGAACACCAGCAGGGGCAGCGACATTTCGCGCTTGAACTTGGTCAAGCCTGTATGCGCGCCCCAGTATTCGGGCGGCAACAGCCATTTGGTGAGGAACAGGATGGCAAAGCACAGCATGCAGGTGAGTAAACCCCAGCCGAGGCCGGCAAGGGCCAACTGCAGCACGGGCGGCGCCGGTTTGTCGTCGTCCGGGCTGGATAGATCATGGCTGCTGCGCACTTGCATGAGTAGTCCTGGCGGTGATCCAACTTTCATTGTAGCGCGTAATAGGACTATTGGCGCATGGCTGGTGGCGCACCGCGCTGCGCTGCAGCGCGTCCAGCGTCAGGCCGCCAGGCGCAAGGGAGCGTTGGCCGGCGGAGCCAGCTTGAAGATACCCACTTCCTGTTCCAGCTGCGCCGCCTGCTGCTGCAGTTCGTGCGCGGCGGCCGCAGCCTGCTCGACCAGGGCCGCGTTTTGCTGGGTGACGCGGTCCATGTCGACGATGGCACGGTTGACTTGCTCGATGCCGGCGCCCTGCTCCTGCGTGGCGTGGCTGATCTCGGCCATGATGCCCGTCACCCTGCCGATGCCGGCCACCACGTCATGCATGGTGGCGCCCGCCTGCTCGACGAGCACCGTGCCCGTGCCCACCTTGCTGACGGAATCGTCGATCAAGGCCTTGATTTCGCGCGCGGCGGCCGCGGAGCGCTGCGCCAGGCTGCGCACCTCGGTGGCGACAACGGCGAAACCGCGTCCCTGTTCACCCGCGCGCGCCGCTTCCACTGCCGCATTCAAGGCCAGGATATTCGTCTGGAAGGCGATGCTGTCGATGACGCCGATGATGTCGACGATCTTGTTCGACGAGGCATTGATGAGGCCCATGGTGTGCACCACTTCGGCCACCGCCTTGCCGCCCTGCTCCGACACCTCGGACGCTTCACGCGCCAGGCGGTTCGCCTGCTGGGCGTTGTCCGCATTCTGACGCACGGTGGAAATGAGTTCTTCCATCGATGAGGCGACCTCTTCTAGCGAGCCGGCCTGCTGCTCCGTGCGCTGCGACAGGTCGCGGTTGCCGGAAGCGATCTCGGTCGAGGCCGTGGCGATGCTTTCCGTTCCGTGACGCACCTTGCCGACGATGGCGGCCAGGTTGTCGCGCATGGTCTTGATCGCAAACAGCAAGCTGCTGTCGTCGCCGTGGCGCGTCTGCACGTCGATGGCCAGCTCGCCCAGCGCGATGCGCCCGGCAATCGTGGCCGCATACGCCGGTTCGCCACCCAGCTGGCGCAGCAGGCCGCGCGTGATGACGGTGGCCACCGCAATGCAAATGAGCACGCTGAGCGCGGCCAGCACGCCGATCCAGCGCAGCGACTGGCCGTAGATGGCGCGCGCGGCCACGCTGGCCTGCTCCGATTCGCGCTGCACGTTTTTCAGGACGGCGTCGATATCGGCGACGATCTGGCGCCGCAGGGGGCTGCACTCTTCGACGAGGAAGGTGCCGTACTGCTCCATTTGGCCCGTGGCGCGGAACTGGCGCGGACGCTGCAATTCCTGCGCCATGGTTTTCAGGCCCCTGCTGACTTTCTCGAATTGCGCATCGCCGGCGAACTTTGGCGCCAGTCGGTCCAGCGCTTCCAGGTACAGCGCTTTCTGGCTGTCGAGGATGGCCAGCTCTTTTTCGGCGGCGGCCTGGTCATGGAAGATATACGCGTTGCGGGCGGCCAGGCCCGTCTGGTCGAGCGCTTCGCGCGCCACGTACAGCGGTTCGAGTTTTTCCAGTTGAACTTTTTCTTGCGCGCCCATGGCGCCGGAGATGGCGCCGATGCGCAGCAGTGCGAAAGCCGCCAGCACCAGCATGAGTAAAACCAGCAGCCCGAAGCCTGCGCTCAGGCGCGCGCCTATCGTCAAACGATTGAATGACATCATTGTTGTTATTGCCCTGTCTAAAGTTGATTGTTGCTGGTTACTTGGAACCAGCGATCTGCTCGCCGTCGTGTTGCCTTTCCTGCATGGCGCAGGATGGGTCTCTAACTGGCGTTTTTTGGGCAGTCAGCTTCTAATTTCGGGCAATATAATCGCGCGGGGAGAAACCTCGCGCGATTACAACAGCACACTGGATTATAAGCGAACAGCGTTATTTATGATTTCACGCGCTCGCTTTTAATGCTTTGATGCAAGTCAAGGGGCGCCGTATCAGCCCGCGCCCGGGGCGTCGATGACGGCCATGGTAATGCGCGAGATGCAGCACAACTTGCCGTCGTCGCCGGTGATGCGGATTTCCCAGACCTGGCTGGTACGGCCCCGGTGGATGGGCGTCGCGCGCCCCGTCACATGGCCGCCGCGCACGCCGCGCAGGTGGTTGGCATTGATTTCCTGGCCCACGCTCACATGACGGCTGGAATCGAGGCAGGCATTCGCGGCCATGCTGCCCAGGGTTTCGGCCAGCAGCACGGACGCGCCGCCATGCAGCAGCTTGAACGGTTGCATGGTGCGGTGGTCGACAGGCATGGTCGCCTCGATCCAGTCGGGGCCGAAGGCCGTGAATTCGATGCCCAGGTGGCGCATGGCCGTGCCCTCGCTGGCGGCGTTGAGGGTGGCCAGGTCGAGCGGTGCGTGCCAGATTTCCATTGTTACCTCGGATAAGTGTGGAGTAGCGCTATTGTAGGACAGAGCGCCAGCGCGCGCCGCTTCATCTTTCCTTCACCGTGGCACGGGGTGGCGGTGGCATTAACTGGTTATAATTGCCCCATTCTTAAAAAACGAGGTTGTATATGAAGTGGGCCTTGCTGGGCATATTTGTGTTTTCTGTTTTACATATTCATTTTCGTGGCAAGGTGCGCCTGCCGTTTCGCCGTCAGATCTTCGATCACTCCTCGTTCATGGCGCCGCTGAACCTGTTCATGCACACCTTTTCCAAGGTGCCGGCCACGCCCTATCTTTCCGTCGATCAATTTCCGGAATTGGCGCCGCTGCAGCAGAACTGGCAAATCATCCGCGATGAAGCGCTGCGCATGCAGGAAATGAAAAAGATCAAGGCGGCTGAAAAGAACAATGACGTGGGCTTCAATTCCTTCTTCAAGTATGGCTGGAAGCGTTTCTACCTGAAATGGTATGACGCGAATCACCCGTCGGCGCAGCAGATGTGCCCGCAAACCTATGCCTTGCTGCAATCGATTCCCTCGATCAAGGCAGCCATGTTCGCGGAATTGCCACAAGGCGGCAAGCTCAACCCGCACCGCGACCCATTCGCCGGCTCCCTGCGCTACCACCTGGGCTTGCAGACGCCAAACGACGACCGCTGCTTCATCGACGTCGATGGCGAACGCCACAGCTGGCGCGACGGCCAGGCCGTGATGTTCGATGAAACGTATATCCACTGGGCACGCAACGATGCCGACAGCGACCGCATCATCCTGTTCTGCGACATCGAACGCCCGATGCGCTACCGCTGGGCGCAAGGCTTGAACCGCTGGCTGGGCCGCACCCTGATGACGGCCGCCGCCTCGCCCAACGAACTGGGCGACCAGGTGGGCGGCGTGAGCAAACTGTTCCAGATTTCCTGGACCATGGGCCAGTACCGCCGCCGCTTCAAGGCGTGGAACAAGACGGCGTACCAGCTCACCCGCGTGGCGCTGGTCGTGGGCGTGATCGCGCTGATCTACTTTATCTAGACGCCTGCAACGTTCATTGCCACGTAAAAAACCGCCTTCGGGCGGTTTTTGCGTTTCCGGACACCTGGAAAAATACATAGCCAGCTATACTCATCAAAATCATGATAGCATGCTATATTGTTTTCACCGGGGATGTTCGTGATCAACTTCCAGAAAGAGCAGTCCGCAGGCCACATGACCAGCCGGGCTGCACGCCTGTTTGCCAGGATCATCGAGCGCAAGCTCAAGCTGATCGCCATGGCGCCGGGCCAGTTACCCGTGTTTTACGAACTGGCAAATGGCGCGCAGCAGACGCAGAAAGCACTGACCGTTGCCGCTGCCGTCGAGCAGCCGACCATGGCGGCTACCCTGGCGCGCATGGAACGTGACGGTCTGGTCAGCCGCCAACCCGATCCCAGCGATGGACGCAGCAGCCTGTTCGGCCTTACCCCGGCCGCATTACAGCAATCGCCCCTGATCAAGGAAGCGATTCATGCCAGCAACCGGGAAGCCCTCGCCGGTTTCAGCGCCGAGGAAGAGCACGCCTTGCTGGACATGCTCAGCCGCATCATCGCCAATCTCGACAGCAAGTCCACCACGCCAAACTCGGGCTGAGCATCCCGCCAGCGGGCGTGCGTTCGCCCTCGCCCAAACGGGGGAACCGAGTCTTGGTCATTCAGCATCACCGGGCGGCGCCTGGCCGCCCGGTCAACAATAAAAGGAATCATCGTGAACCCTTCCAGTTCATCTACACCCGCAACGCGGAGTCAAACAGCCCTCGCCGCTGCGCTACCTGCCAGCCGTGCTGCTCATCTTGTCCGGCCTATTCCTCGCCATCGGCGGAGCGTACCTGGCGTACCTGGGCGGCAGCTGGTTTTACCTGCCGATGGGCATCGCCACGTTCGTCTCTGGCATACTCGTCTGGCGCAGCAAGCCGGCCGGCGCCCTGCTGTTCGGTGCCGCCTTTATCGTTGCCCTGATCTGGGCACCCATAGACGCGGGCTGGAACTTCTGGCCGCTGGTGTCGCGCCTGTTCGTCTTTGGCGTGCTGGCCCTGCTCGTCGCCCTCGCCTATCCCGGCCTGCGCCGCGCAACCGGTGTGCCGGCGGGCAAAAGCGCCTTCGCGCTGGCGGGGCTGATCGCGATCTGCCTGGCCATCACGGGCGTCAATTTCTTCTTGCCCAAGTCCGTCATCGAAGCCGATGTCGTGGCAGGCGTGACGCCGGTCGCCCCTGGCGCGCAGCAGAAAAACTGGCTGCACTGGGGTAACACCACGGCAGGCAACCGCTTCGCCGCCCTGGACCAGATCAACAAGGGCAACGTCGGCCAGCTGAAGCTGGCCTGGACGGCGCACACGGGCGACATCCCGCAAAGCAATGGTTCCGGAGCGGAAGACCAGAACACGCCGCTGCAAGTGGGCGACACCCTGTACGTCTGCACGGCCTACGGCAAGGTCGTGGCGCTGGACGTCGATACGGGCGCCCAGCGCTGGAAATATGACCCGAAAGGCGCCGCGCCAAACTGGCAGCGCTGCCGCGGCCTGGGCTACCATGAAACCGCCGCCGCGCAGCCGCTGCCGGCCAGCGCCGCCAACGTTGCCGCCCCGGCCGCCTGCCGCAAGCGCATCTTGCTGCCGACCATCGATGCGCGCCTGATCGCGCTCGACGCGGCAACGGGTGAGCCTTGCGCCGATTTTGGCGAGCGTGGCATTGTCGACTTGAAGGTGGGCATGGGCGAAGTCAAGCCCGGCTACTACCAGCAAACATCGACGCCGCTGATCGCGGGCGATCTGGTCGTCGTCGGCGGCCGTGTGGCCGACAATTTCTCCACCGGCGAGCCGCCGGGCGTGGTGCGCGCGTTTGACGTGCGCAGCGGCGAACTGGTGTGGGCCTGGGATCCGGGCAACCCTGCCATCACGAAATTGCCGCCGGAAGGCCAGACCTACACGCGCGGCACGCCGAACGTCTGGTCGGCCATGTCGTACGACGCCCAACTGGACACCATCTACCTGCCGACCGGCAATGCCACGCCCGACTTTTTCGGCGGCACGCGCACGGCTCTGGACGACAAGTACAGCTCGTCCATCGTTGCCGTCAACGCGAAAACGGGCAAGGTACGCTGGACTTTCCAGACCACCCACCACGACCTGTGGGACTTCGACTTGCCGGCCCAGCCGCTGCTGTATGACATTCCCGACGGCAAGGGCGGCACCCTGCCCGCGCTGGCGCAAGTGACGAAACAAGGCGAAATCTTCCTCATCAACCGCGTGACTGGCCAGCCCATCGCGGCCGTGGAAGAGCGTGCGGTACCGCAAGGCAACGTGCCTGGCGAGCGCTATTCACCGACGCAGCCGTTCTCCGTCGGCATGCCGTCGATCGGCAACGCCACCTTGCACGAGTCCGACATGTGGGGCGGCACCGTGTTTGACCAGTTACTGTGCCGCATCGAATTCAAGGGCATGCGCCACGAAGGCGTCTACACGCCGCCAGGCCTCGACCGTTCGCTGCAATTTCCCGGCTCGCTGGGCGGCATGAACTGGGGCAGCGTTTCCGTCGACCCGACCACCAACTACATGTTTGTCAACGACATGCGTTTGGGCCTGGCCAACTACATGATCCCGCGCGCCGCCATTCCGAAGGGTGCCAGCGGCATCGAGATGGGCGTCGTGCCGCAGGAAGGCACGCCGTTCGGCGCCATGCGCGAACGTTTCCTGTCGAAAGCGGGCATTCCCTGCCAGAAGCCGCCGTTCGGCACCATGTCGGCCATCGACCTGAAAACCCGCAAGCTCGTGTGGCAGGTACCGGTTGGCACCGTGCAGGATACGGGTCCGATGGGCATCCGCATGAAAATGCCGATTCCCATCGGCATGCCTACCCTGGGCGCGTCGATGTCGACGCAGTCCGGCTTGCTGTTCTTTGCCGGCACGCAGGATTTCTACCTGCGCGCCTTTGACAGCGCCACCGGCAAGGAAATCTGGAAACAGCGGCTGCCCGTGGGCAGCCAGTCCGGCCCGATGACGTATGTCTCGCCGAAAACGGGCAAGCAATACATCGTCGTCAGCGCCGGCGGCGCGCGCCAGTCGCCGGACCGAGGCGACTACGTGCTGGCATACGCCTTGCCTGACAAGAAGTAAGCGGCAACGCCGTGCACACAGAAAACCGCCTTCGGGCGGTTTTTTTCATGCTTTGCCGCATGGTGTGCCAACTGCCGTGGCGCTTGCGGTACGATGGCGCCTCTATCAGACAGTCACTGCGCATGGGGGAAAGGAAAAATGACGGAACGCGACCATCAATACGATATCCAGATCGCCGAAGGCGTATGGATCGAGTACATCGATATCGGGGAGCGCTATGCGCAAGCCGTCGGCATCGACGAGCACCTGGAGGGACTATGGCCGCTGCTCTGCCGCCTGGAAACCCATTGCGTCGCCGGCTGTTGCGGCATGGATGCCTTCGATTTCACGCACGAAACCATCGATACGGCCCTGCTTGAGCTTGACCGCGCGCAACTGCATGCCGCCTGTACGCAGGCCCGCAGTGCCGTGGCGGCTGCCGCCAGCGACGTCTTTACGAGCGACACGATGAATCACGTGGCGGATAAACGCGTGTTCCTGCAATTGCTCGAGCATATCGAGCGTTGCATTGTGGTCCCCTAAACCGGCCAGCCGGCAAGCCAGCCGCGCCAAGATCGGCGATAATACCGGCTCACACCACTCTTTTCTTTTATTTATGCGCGACATCATTGCCGGATTTCTACGTTTCCAAAAAGAAGTCTTCCCTGAACGCCGAGAGTTGTTCAAGACACTGGCCACGGGACAGACGCCCAAGGCCTTGTTCATTTCTTGCTCCGACAGCCGGATGGTGCCGGAACTGGTGACGCAGCGCGAACCTGGCGAACTGTTCGTGATCCGCAACGCGGGCAACATCGTGCCTTCGTTTGGCCCGGAACCCGGGGGCGTGAGCGCGTCCGTCGAATTTGCCGTCGCGGCCCTGAATGTGACGGACATCGTCATTTGCGGCCATTCCGATTGCGGCGCGATGAAAGCCATCGCCACCTGCACCTGCCTCGATCACATGCCGGCAGTCAAGAACTGGCTGCGGCACTCGGATGCGGCGCGCATGATCAATGAATCCATCGAGCACGCCACGGAACAGGAGCGCATCGATGGCATGGTACGCGCCAATGTCGTGGCGCAACTCAACAACATCCGGACTCACCCCTCGGTAGCCCTGGCCATCACGCAAAAACGCCTGACCCTGCATGGCTGGGTATATGACATCGAAAATGGCTCGCTCGATGCGCTCGACGAGTCTACCGGCCAATTTGTCCCGCTCGCGGAACATCCGGCATCGAAGATGTAAGGGCAGGAAATCCCCGTCAGGCGCAACATTGCGCTTGACCTTATCCAGGCAGGAAGGTTCAAGGTAGCGATACTCAAGGAGATTATCGTATGCCAACAATCACAGTGTTACCCCATCCCGAACTGGCCCCCGAAGGCGCCGTGTTTGACGCGCCGGAAAACATGAGCATTTGCGACGCATTGCTGCTCAATCAGATAGACATGGAACACGCCTGCGGCCAGGTCGGCGCCTGTTCCACCTGCCACGTGGTCGTGGTGCAGGGTTTCGATACGCTCAATGCACTGGGCGACAATGAAGAAGACATGCTCGACCAGGCCTGGGGCTTGCAGCCCCACTCGCGCCTGTCGTGCCAGGCAAGAGTGAGCCACCAAGACCTGACGCTCGAACTGCCCAGGTACACGCTCAACCACGCCAAGGAATAGTCCCCGGCGTGGTTGCCCTTACCACATGATCACGCGCTGCTCGGGCGGCAAATACATCGGGTCGCCCGGCTTGATGCCGAACGCTTCGTAGAAACCGGGCTGGTTCTTCACCGTACCTTTGGCGCGGAATTCGCCCGGCGAATGCGGGTCGCTCTTGATCTGCGCGATGGCCGCTTCGGGACGCAATTTCGCGCGCCATTTCTGCGCAAAGCCGATGTACAGGCGCTGTTCGCCCGTCAGGCCGTCGAGCACGGGTGACGGCTTGCCGTTCAAGGAACGCTGGTAAGCCTTGTAGGTGATCGACAGGCCGGAATTGTCACCGATGTTTTCGCCCAGGGTCAGTTCGCCATTAATGTGGTAGCCAGGCACGGGACTGTAGGCGCCGTATTGCTTGACGAGACCGGCGGCCAGCGCCTTGAAGGCCGTGCGGTCTTCTGCCGTCCACCAGTTGCGCAAGCGGCCCTTGGCATCATATTGACTGCCGGAATCGTCGAAGGCATGGCTGATTTCATGGCCGAAAGTGATGCCCAGCAAACCGTAATTGACGGCATCTTCCGCTTTCACATTGAAGAATGGCGGCTGCAGGATGGCGGCCGGAATCGTGATCGCGTTGAGGGCCGGGCTGTAACTGGCGTTGACGGTTTGCGGCGTCATCGACCATTCGTCGCGGTCCACAGGTTTGCCCAGCTTGGCCAGGTTTTGCTGGCGGCTCCACACGCGCGAGGCGCGCACATTGGCGATCAAGTCGTTCGGCCGCGTCTGCATGCTGCTGTAGTCGCGCCAGGTATCGGGATAAGCGATCTTCGGCTTCAAGGCTGCCAGCTTGAGCTGGGCTTCCTTCTTGGTTTCCGGACCCATCCAGTCGAGCTGCTCGATGCCATCCTTGAACGAGGCGACGAAATTGTCGAACATGGCCATCACGCGGGGCCGGGTTTCCGGCGGCAGATACATTTCCACGTAGCGCTTGCCGATGGCATCGCTGATGGCGCCGTCCGTGAAGCGCAGCGCCAATTGCCACTGCGGTTCGCTTTGCGGCACGCCGCGCAGCACCGTGCCGTCGAAGGCGAAACGCTCCTTGACGCTGGCGCTGTCCAGGTAAGAGGCATAGCTTTCGATGATGCGCCAGTTCAGATAGCTCTTCCAGGATTCCAGCGGCACGGCAGCCAAGGTTTCGGAAAAACCTGTGATGAAGCTGGGCTGGCGCACCACGCCCGACGCTGCCTTCGGCGCCAGGCCGGCGGCGGTAAAGTAGGCGTTCCAGTCGAAGGCCGGCGCCAGTGCCGCGAATTTGTCGAAATCGACGCGGTTGTAGGACTTGACGGGGTCGCGCATCTGCACGCGCGTCCACTGCACGACCGCCAAGCGCGTTTCGACATCGAGAATTTGCGCCGCGTGTGCGGCAGCGGCCTGGTCGCCGCTCATGGCCAGCATGGTTTCGATATGCTTGAGGTATTTGGCGCGCACGGCTTGCAGCTTGGCGTCGTCCTCCTTCAGGTAGTAATCGCGGTCAGGCAAGCCCAGGCCGGACTGGCTGATGTTGACCGTGTAACGCTCGGGGTCTTGCGCATCGGGCGCCACATAGGCTGAAAACGGCGTGGCGATGCCATTGCCTTGCAAGTAAGCGAAGAGCGCCGGCAAGTCTTTCTTGTCTTTGACGGCGACGACGCGGGCCAGTTCGGCGCGCAGGGGCTTGAAACCGGCCGCATTGCGCGCCTTGTCGTTCATGAAGCTCGTGTACAGGTCGGCGATCTTGTGCGCTTCGCTACCGGGCTTGCCAGGATGCTTGACGGTGGCATCGATCAGGCCGCGCAACTGGCCCTGCGCGATTTCACGCAATTCGATATACGTGCCCCAGACGGATTTGTCGGCCGGGATTTCCGTATTGCGGGTCCAGACGCCGTTGACGTAGCCGTAGAAATCATCCTTGGGGCTGATGGCCGGGTCCAGGGTTTTCAGGTCGATGCCCGATACAGGCGCCGGCTGGGCGTACAGCGACGGCGAGGATAAGGCGAGCAAGGCGCAGCAGGCGGCGCTGATGAGTGAACGTTTCACGAAGATTCCTTTAATTGTTTTGACTTCATGTTGGTGAACATGCTGTGTCCAGGCATGAGAGGCTGGATTATAGTCGGCCAGCCTGCGGGGCAACAATGACGGTTGAACAATTCCAGTGATCAGCGGATCAGAAGGTCAAACAGGTCCAGGCCTTTTTTATCCTGATTTTTCAGCATGTCTGCAAGCGAACCCGGCGTTGGCCCGCCATTGCCGGCCGCATGATTGAAATAATTAAAATCGAGCTTGATCTTGTCTTCCAGGTCGCTCACATAATTGGCGGGATATTGCGATTGTTCCAGCTGCGGCAATGCATTGTAATGCGCCAGCACAGATTTGAAGAAGTTGGTCGTCTTGCCGGTAGTATTGTATTCATGCATGGCTTGCGCCACGACCTGGCTGCGCCAAGCTTCTTCCTCACGATATGCCTGCATAAAGGCGGCGCGCCGCTCATTGATGGTGAATGTCCCGCTGTCATCGTTCGAGATGGCAGACAATTGCTCGCGCGACAGCCCGGCAAATGGATTGGGGCCCTTGTTGTCGACGAACGCCGTCGCGGCGGCGGCCGACTTTGCCGATGCCGCGTCATTCGGTTGCGGCACCTGCTTGGCGGCCGCCGCCTTGTGTTCGGCGTCCAGCGGATACAGGATGTCGGAGGTATTGTCATTCACCCACCGACCCAGCGCCGCATGATCGAAGCCCCGGATGGCGGCGCTGGTGGCCGTCGAAGCCTTAGCCAGGCGCCCGGCAAGGGTCGAGATCACGACATCGTCCGCCACGGCGCCGGCGCCGGCTGGCGCTGCCAGGGCCGGCGTCTTGTCCGATGATACCTTGCTGCCTTCCGCGGCAGACAGCGCCCCATGCCCAATTCCTGCCGTGCTCATGTTCATCATCGCCTGCCCCAAGATAAGTAAATGTTACTATATAATTAAATGTTACTATAGCACAACAAATGCCAGTCAGGAGCAAGGGAATTGCACGATTTTTTCTCTATTTGGCGATGACAGAGCCTGTCTTTACTTCACCGGCTCGAACGTCACCGTCAGCCCATTCCCGGTGGTCCTGATCTGCGTCGGTACGAATTGCACGCCCGCATAGCGCAGTTCGTCGGGCTTGAAGGTGTAGATCGGCGTTTCATGCATGAGCTGGTCGGCAACCAGACTGGCGACCTTGGCGAACTGGCGCTGCTGGGCTTCATCCATGCCGTCGATGGTCACCTTGTCCACGCTCGCTTCGCTCAGGTAGACGGCGTTGCGCTGGGCGTCGAGCACCAGGCGGCCCGACATGGCCAGGCTACCGCGCCAGCTCTGGCGGATGAAAGGCGGCAGAACGCTGGCGTCCACGCTGAGGGCGACTCTTTCGCGCTCGGGCTGCAGCGACAGCTGCGGATGGGTCAGCTTGACGTCCAGCACGGACAGCACCCGTTTATCGATAGGAAAGCGGCGCTCCAGGCCTTGCTGCATCTTGCTTAGCGACACATTCACGTCGCGCGGGCCGATCAGGGTGGAACACGAGGCCAGCACCGTGCAGGCAAATGCAGCGATGGCGGCGGTTTTCAGCAAGGGACGGAAAGCGGTCACATTCATGGATAGTCTCGGTGGAAAGATGGCGCCATCTTACACATGCGGCCGCTTTCACGCAAAAACCGGCGCCCAACTTGTAGCGGGCGCCGGTTCTCATGTTTGCCTTGTTAATGTACGAACAGGGCGATCAGTATGACGATGGGCAATGGAATGCCCAGCAGCAGCAAGAGGATGGAACGCATGGCACTCTCCTAGATTGAAATGGATGATTTAAATGGTCACGTGGCGCAGCACGCGCTCGTGGTCGCGCTGGCGGCCGCCAAACGTTGCCGCCAGGCTGGCCACGAAAGCGCCCAGCAGCAAGGCGACGAACATCCACAGCGCAGTGTGGGCACCGGCCTTGCGGGCCGCTTCGGCAGCTTGCTGGGCATGCGCCTTGGCATCGGCGGCGGCCTTGGCGGCGCGAGCGTAGACGGCGTCGACTCGCGCTTCCGCTTCAGCCTGCGTCAAGCCCGTGCGGCTGGCCACGACCTGGCCCAGGTAGGCGCGGTCATCGGCGGCCAGGCTGCCCGCGGACAGACCCGTGGCGAAGATCTTGCCGATTTCCACGCGCTGGTCGGCGACGCTGACATTGGCCGAGGGTGCTGCCGGAGCCGGCGCGGCGCGCAGCAGCATGTCCGAGAAATAGTCGAGCGGATTGGCGCTGCTGCCGCCCTCGCCCGCCTTGGCGCCGGCAGCCCCGGCACCTGCCGCTGCAGCCGGGCCAACTACCGCCGCCACGCCGCTGCCCGCATCGATGGCGCCGCTCAGCACGGCGCGCGTGCCGCCGGCCAGTACGGCCACGGTGATCAGGGTCGCTACGGCCCAGGCCAACAAGCCGTGCGCCGTATCGCGGAAGTGCACTTCATCCGTGTGGATGGAACTCCATTTCACGCGCAGACGGCCTGCCATGTAGCCGCCGATGCCGGAGGCGGCCAGTTGCATAAAAGCCAGCCAGGCGATCGTCGACACACCGATGGCCGCGGCGTTGAACGACCACGGCGACACGGACGACAGGCCCAGGCCCACGCCGAGGATCAGCAGGATGAAGGACAAGGCGGCCGCAGCGGCGGCGCCCGCCAGCACAGCGCCCCAGGACACGCCCGGATTGTTCAGGTCCGATACGGACAATTGTGTAGCTTGCATGGAATACTCCCTTGGTTGTTGATTTTTTAAACCGGTCAGGCGGCCACGCCCGTCAGCTGTTCCTTGCGCGCGGCCATTTCCCGGCCCAGCGCGTCGAGGTCGACGGCCGTATGGCGCACTTTGGGAAACATGTCGCCCTCTTCTTCCTTGACGTGGTGTTCGATCTGCTCGGACAGCACCTTGACCTTGGCGTCGTACAGGTCGTCGGCGGGATCCATCGCTTCGAGCTGCGCGATGAGTTCCTTGGCGCTCGCGTGCTCAACGAGGGCTTCATCCATCAAGTCGCCATCGTGGATGGGCCGGCGCACGGCCGGGTAGAAGATTTCCTCTTCCAGCTGCGTGTGCACGGTCAATTCCTGGCATATCTGGTCGGCCAGTTTTTTCTTGGTGGCGAATGAGCGGTCGCTCAAGCCTTCATATTGGGCAAACAAGGCTTTGACGGCCTTGTGGTCCTGCATTAATAAACTGATCGCATTCATGGCGCCTCCTTGTTGTAGATGAAACAAGGATGCGCCATAGCGGCGCCAGCGTATGTGCGACGCCTTACACAAACTTGATATTCAATTCATATCAGTATCTCGCGGTTACTTGATGCCGTGATGTCCCATCAGGTCGTACAAGGTGGGCCGGCTCACGCCCAGCAGCTCGGCCGCCTTGGCGATATTGCCGTCGGCCCGCGCCAGCGAGCGCACCATGACCTTGTATTCGGCCCCTTCGCGGGCCTGGCGCAGGTTCAGCGGTTCATCCTGGGCCGCTACGTTGGCGCTGACGGACAGGCCCAGGTCGTCGGCAGCGATCTGCGGCCCGTCGCACATGATGACGGCCCGCCTGATGCAATTTTCCACCTCCCGCACATTGCCGGGCCAGCCATAGCTTTCGATCAGTTGCAGCGCGCCGGCGCTGAAATGCAGGTGGCTCCGGCCTTCGCTGGCGCAGAACTTGTTCTTGAAGTGCTGCGCCAGCAAGGTGCAATCGCCGGCCCGCTCGCGCAGCGGGGGGATGCGCAAGACGATTTCGCTGAGGCGATAAAACAGGTCTTCGCGGAAACGTCCCTGCCCCGCCAGCACTTTTAAATCCTGATGCGTGGCGCAGACGATGCGCACGTCGACGGCGATCTCGGCGCGTCCACCGACCCTTTCGATAACTCGCTCCTGCAGGAAGCGCAGCAATTTCGCCTGCAGCGCCATCGGCATGTCGCCGATTTCATCGAGAAAGAAGGTGCCGCCGTGGGCCAGTTCAATCTTGCCCAGAGTTTGCCGCGCCGCGCCCGTAAACGCCCCCGCTCATAGCCGAACAACTCGCTTTCCAGCAAGTTGTCGGGGATGGCCGCGCAATTGATGGCAACGAAACGCTGGGCGTGGCGACTGGACAGCGCATGCAAGCCCCGCGCAATCAGTTCCTTGCCGCTCCCCGAATCGCCAAGCAGCATCACGCTGGCCGACGAGGGCGCCACTTTTTCCACGCTGCGGCACAGTTTGAGCATGCCCGGGTCGCGGCTGATGATACCCGCCAGAGGCGAGTCCGCCTGCGTCTGCAGCATGCGGCGGTTTTCCTGCTGCATCGCGTGCAAATAGAACGCGCGGGCGATGACCAGGCCCAGCATGTCGGCATCGAATGGTTTCTGATGGAAATCATAGGCGCCCAGCGCAATGGCTTTCAAGGCATGTGCCCGCTCCTGGTTACCCGAGAGGATGATGACTTTCGTGTCTGGCGCCAGCGCGAGGATTTGCTGCAGGGTGGCCAGGCCTTCCGTGGCGCCGTCCGGATCGGGTGGCAAGCCCAGGTCCATCGTCACGACGGCCGGCTGGTGGCGCCGCACCAGCGCCAGCGCCGCCTCGCGTTCGCCCGCCAGCAAGACCTCGTAGCCGTCAAAACTCCAGTGCAACTGCTTTTGCAGGCCGGGATCGTCTTCGATGACCAGCAGTTTTTGTTTGCCCATGGCACTCCTTTGCTATGCCGCGTGCAGCGGCAGGATCACGCGAAACGTCGTGCCCACTTGCGGCTCGCTGTGCACTTCCAGGCTGCCGCCCACTTCGCGCAGGTATTCGCGGCTTTCGAACACGCCAATGCCCATGCCCGCCGTCTTGGTTGTGTCGAACGGTTTGAACAAGCGTTCGCGGATGAACTGTTCGCTCATGCCCTGCCCCGTATCGTCGAGCTCAACGATGGCCGTGTGCTGTACACGCCGCAGCCGCACGGCCACCTTGCCATCGCTGGCCGTCGCCTCGATGGCGTTCTGGATCAAGTGGCCCAGCACGCGCTCCAGGCGCGCGCGGTTGGCCAGCACCGTCAACTCGCCATCGACGATTTCCAGGCACGGCGCCGGCGCCAGGGTGGCCTTGGCCGCCACGGCCTGGCGCAGCAAGCCATCAAGCAGCAGCGGCGCCGACGCTTCCGGCGCCTCGCCGCGCGCTAGCTTTTGCAGCAAGGTCTTCATTTTCTGCACGGAATGGTCCAGCGTGCCCAGCATGTCTTCCTGGAAGGCGGGATTGGCGCGGTGCTTTTGCGCATTGCTCAATAGCAGGGACAGCTGGAACACGAGGTTTTTCAAGTCGTGCACGATGAAAGTGGACATGCGGTTGAACGAGTCGAACTGACGCGCCACCGTCAGGGTATCGAGCGATTCGCGGTGCGCCAGGTAGCTGGCGGCCTGGCTGCCGGCAATTTTCAGCACGTCGAGGATTTCCCAGTTCAGGCCGATACGCGTGCGGGGCCGCGCCAGCGCGACAAAAGCGAACAGCTGGCCATGCAGCATCAGGGGCACCAGCAGCCACACATCGGGCAGGGCCAGCAGCGCGGGGGGCAAGTGCAAGCCGCCGTATTGGCGCGGGTTTTGCTGGCAGTCCGGAACGTCGATCACCCATAGTCTTGCCTCCAGGAACTGGCACAGGGGACCAGACGCCGGCTCGCTCCACGTGCTCGGCGGCCAATTCCAGCTGGCGGCCGGGGCAAACTGCCCCTGTTCACGCAAGATCCACAACGCGCCGGCGCGGCTTTCCACCAGTTGCGCCATGGCCTGTATCGTGCGTTCGCCCAGCGCCGGCCCGTCTTCCGACAAGGCCCGCGTAAAACGCAGCCATTCTTCGCGGTAATCGAAGATGGCATTGTAAAAATGTTTATTGATCGTCACCTTGAGCTTGGCCCGCAAGCTGCCGGAAAACAGCACGCCCACCAGCAGCAAGGCTGCGCCGCCCAGGTAAGCCATCTGCATCAGGGAACCCCAGGTACCGCCGAAATAGCGCAAATAGTAGGCGCTGGCCGCCATGGCCAGCAGGTAGATGGCCGAACCCAGCAAGGCGGCCGAGCGGTACAGCATCTGTCGTGAGACGGACAAGCCCAGCGCCCAGCCCGGATTGCGCGCGGCCGAGACGGCCAACAGCGGCGCGCACAGCGCGTCGACGATGCCGCGCGCGGCCCAGATGTCATCGTTAATCGTGCGAAACAGCAAGGCGTCGCTGTACAGGTAAAAATCGTAGGCGAACAGGCCACCCACGCCCAGGCACGCAAACTTGATGCCCCAGCGCTTCAGGGGCGGCGTGTTGCGGTACCACTGTTCCACCAGCAACATGCCCAGCACGGCCAGCAGCAAACGGCACACACTGGCGATGAAACGCGCCGGCAAAGGCAGCGCCAGCCAGGATGAGGCCATCGAGAATAGCCAGGGCGCCAGCGCCGTGAGGGCGATGCCGGCCAGCACGAGACGCAAGCGGGGCCGCGACGGTTCGATCAGCAGCAACAGGAACACCAGCCAGGCCAGGGTGCGCAGCAACTCGAGCGCATCGCCGGCCAGCGCGATGCGCTGGCCCAGCAGCACCAGCACCACCGTGCCCGTGGCCCAGCCGCCCGTCGCCAGGCAAGCCACCAGCAAGGCGCGCACGTTTTGCCGCGCGCGCCAGTTGCTGATGAGTAGCAGCGCCAGCACGAAGAAGGCCAGCGACGCCAGGCCGTGGCTGAGGGCCGCCGCGTCGGCCGCCGCCAGCCAGTCCGACTGCGCCCGTATCATCGGCTGCCCTTGCCAAACAGCACCACCTGCACCGTGTCGAGCAAGATCAGCAAGTCAAGAAACAAGCTATTGTTTTTCACATAATACAGATCGTATTGCAGTTTTTTCACAGCATCGTCGACGGAGGCGCCATATTGATAACGCACCTGCGCCAGGCCCGTGATGCCTGGCTTGATGCTGTGACGAATGTTGTAGTACGGCACCTGCTGTTTCAATTGCTCGACAAAATACGCGCGCTCCGGGGCGCGGCCCCACGAAACTCATCTCGCCGCGAAACACATTGAGCATCTGCGGCAACTCGTCGATGCGCAGCTTGCGGATCAGTTTGCCCACGCGCGTGATGCGCGCATCGTTGTCCAGCGCCCAGATGGGCTTGCCATCGCGCTCGGCGTCGCAACGCATGCTGCGAAATTTCAGCACATTGAAGGGCAAACCGTCGCGCCCCACCCGCTCTTGCTGGTAAAACACGGGGCCGCCGTCTTCCAGGCGGATGCACAGGGCCGTCACCAGCATCACGGGCAATGCGGCGAGGCAAATGACGCCGCTGGCGGCCAGGTCGAACAGGCGCTTCGAAGCGGCGCGGAAAAAACTCTGGTCGAAGCCGCCGCCATAGATCAGATAGCTGGGCTGCAAGGAATCGATGCGGATCTGGCACGCTTCGCGTTCGAAAAACGTCGCCGCATCGATGACCCTCACGCCACCAAGCGCGCATTCCAGCAGTTGCTTGGCGGGAAACGCGCTATTGCGCCGGTCGCTGACGGACACGACGATCTCATGCGCGGCATGGCGCTGGGCCATGGCCAGCAGCGACGGTTCGGCCGGCAGCAAGGCAGAGGCCGGCACGCAGCATTGCTCGCCAGCCACATCGATGCAGCCAACCACCGTGAACTGGTGGAAACCGATCTTGCTGGCCGCCAGGTCCATGCATTCGCGCGCCAGCGCCCCGCCGCCCACCAGGATCAGCCGGCCTTCCATCAGCGCCGATTGCGAGGATTTGAACACCACGAGGCGCGCCAGCAACACACCGATGGCGCTCAGGCTGAAGATCAGCACGCTGCCGCGCCCGAAATGCAAGGAAGGGACGAAACGAATCAACACACTCAGCACGGCAAAACCCAGCGCGAACGACGGCAAGATGCGCAACAGGGTGTTGCGGATGTCTTCGCGCGAGCGGTGCTGGTACATGCCCAACGCGCTCATACTGAAAACGATGACCAGGGCAAAGATCGAGGAAGACAGGTAGACCTCGCTCACTCGCACCAGACGGCTGCCATCTGCCAGCCACAGCAAGGATGTCAGGGTGGCCGACAGCAGCAGGATCATAATTTCCAGCAACAGCAGGATAAACGCTGTTTTCGAGACGTAATGGCTGAAGATGCGGATCATGGGGCCTCCTGCGGCAAAGGCAGCACGCCGCGCACAAGGCGGCTTGCTGCCGGTCTTGCCATCATGGCGAACTGTTCCAGCAGGATATTGATGCGCCACAAGCTACGGCCCCAGCAATCTTTCGCTAGTAGAATTTATCTCAACACATTACCGAATGAGGGGAAATGACATATAGTATGCTTCCCCTAAAAGAGATAAATGTCATGAAATTTGATGTAGCGATTGTCGGCAGTGGCCTGGCGGGTTTATCGGTTGCACTGCATTTAGCTGAGACGCGCACTGTCGCGATCATTTCCAAACGCGCGCTGCTCGATGGCGCCAGCAACTGGGCGCAAGGCGGGATCGCGGCCGTGCTGGACTCGGGCGACAGCCACCAGCAGCACATCGAAGACACCCTGATCGCGGGCGGCGGCCTGTGCGACGAGAGCGCCACGCGCTACATCGTCGAGCACGGCCGCGAAGCCATCGAATGGCTGATCGAGCAAGGCGTGCCGTTTACACGCGACGCCACGGCCGAGCTGGGTTTTCACCTGACCCGCGAAGGCGGACACAGCCAGCGCCGCATCATCCACGCTGCCGACGCCACCGGGCACGCCGTGCAAGTGACGCTGGAAGAAAAGGTGCGCGCCCACCCGAACATCAGCCTGTTCGAACACCATTGCGCGATCGACCTGATCACCTCCGACAAGCTGGGCATGAAGCCCACGCAGCGCAACGCCCAGCCCCATTGCCACGGCCTGTACGTGCAGGATGAGCAAACGGGCAAGGTGCACACCTTTGCCGCCGAGCACACCGTGCTGGCCACGGGCGGCGCCGGCAAGGTGTATTTATATACCACCAACCCGGACACGGCCAGCGGCGACGGCATCGCCATGGCCTGGCGCGCCGGCTGCCGCGTGTCGAACATGGAATTCATCCAGTTCCACCCGACATGCCTGTACCACCCTTACGCGAAATCGTTTTTGATCACCGAAGCCATCCGTGGCGAAGGCGGCTTGCTGAAACTGCCGCCCGAAGCGGGCGCGGCAGCCGGCACGCGCTTCATGCTGGCCCACGATGAGCGGGCCGAACTGGCGCCACGCGATGTGGTGGCGCGCGCCATCGACTTCGAGATCAAGAAGCGTGGCCTCGACTACGTGCATCTGGACATCAGCCACAAGCCGGCCGCATTCCTCATCGAACACTTCCCGACCATCTACGCGCGCTGTTTGGAACTGGGCATCGACATCACCAAGCAGCCTATCCCCATCGTGCCCGCCGCCCACTACACATGTGGCGGCGTCGTCACGGACCTGTCGGGCCGCGCCGACTTGCCGGGCTTGTATGCGGTCGGCGAGACGGCTTGCACGGGTCTGCATGGCGCGAACCGCCTGGCGTCGAACTCCTTGCTGGAGTGCATCGTCATCGGCCGCGCCTGCGCGCAGGATATCGAAAGCAAGGAAAAGCTGGGTACGCCGTATCTGCCCGACTGGGATGAAAGCCGCGTCACCGATGCGGATGAGGAAGTGGTGATTTCCCACAATTGGGACGAGCTACGCCGCTTCATGTGGAATTACGTGGGCATCGTGCGCACGACGAAACGATTAGAACGGGCCCAGCACCGCATCGCCCTGCTGAAGGAAGAGATCGACGAGTACTACCGCAACTTCCGCATCACGCACGACTTACTGGAACTACGCAATCTGGTCGACGTGGCCTCGATGATCGTCAACAGCGCCCTGTCCCGCCGCGAAAGCCGCGGCTTGCACTTCAGCCGCGATTATCCGGAAACGTTACCCAAGGCAATCGCCAGCGTGCTGACGCCGCCGCATAGGTAGACGACAAACCAACCGCCTCCAGATTCTGAAAGCAGGCACATTGTGCGATGAGTCATTACGGTATGCCGCTATCAGCCAGAAGCGGCCCCGATATAGGCATCGAGCAATCACCGAAACTGAATGCAAATGTTGAATAATAGACTTTTTGATGCCATTGCATCTGCGGTGGACTTGGATGACCCTGCAGAACAATTTTTAGCTCAGCAATTCATGATTGAGGCTATTGGAAGTGTGACTTCACAATTGCCTGAGGTTGCCAAGTCAGCAGCAGCTGTGGCGTATCGATTCATCACTGGTGAGGCCACGGCTGAGGAAGTCATTGGGGAGCGTGTACGCCTATGGCGAGCAATTGAAGGGCGAGACCAATCGGACGAGCCAGACGTTTTAAAAATAAGAACTGCCATATGCGTCTTGCATCCTATGGATATTGGCGCCCCTGCAGAAACATTGGAGTATTTTTTCTATTTTTGGCAGCAAGGAGGCTTGGCGCAGGCTGAGCTTGAGGCCGCTGTTCAGAACAAGTATGGAATTTGAGGTGGCTTCAAGTATTTGCATACAAAGCAAGTAATCGGCAGCAATGAAGATGCCTATACTCGTCCTGCTGGGACTGGATGAACTCTGGACACCATCCAGTGTCATCGCCAGTACCGGTACATGCCCCGCAAAACGGCTGGCTGCGCATCAATAATCGCACGGCAACGACTTTCCCGCATCACGGTTCCGGCATCTCGACTTCGATGCCATCCTCCGTGTACGACATCTTTGCAGATTCCCCCGTACACGCCCCCTGCGGCGCGTCCGCCACGTAGCGGCACTCGCTTTCCATGCTGCCATCTTCACGCCAATGGCGCGTCCAGCCCTGGCGCTCTCCATCCATATATTCGATCAGTTGCCTCGGCTTGCCATTCGCATACCAGGAACGCAATGCGCCCTCTTCGCGCCCGCCCGCGTTCCACAGCTTGTGCACGATCAATACGCCGGCCCGGCTGAAGCGCTGTTCGCTGCGCAAGACAAAGTGGCCGCTGTGCGTGCGCTTGCTGGCGACTTTACCGTCCGGATAATATTCGACGCTTTCACCGACAGGCTTGCCATCAACGTAGTTGGCAGTGCGCTGCACCTTGCCATCCGGGAAATATCCGGTGCTCGGTCCCGTCATGATGCCGTTGTCATGCTGGCTGCGGCTTTCCACGCTGCCGTCCGGATAGAACAGCAGCAGCTCGCCCTCCGTCTGGCCCTTGACCTGGGTCGTGCGCGTTTTCAGTTTGCCGTCCTTGTCGAACGTTTCCACCACACCATCAGCGCGTGCGCCGTTGCGGTAGGTGCGCGACTCGATCTGCTTGCCATTCTGGTGATAAGTCTGTTCCTCCCCCTCCTGCATGCCATTGCGCCACGTGCTACGCATGGAAACTTTGCCGTCCGGGTAATACAGGGTCTGCACACCCTCCTGCAAGCTGCGTCCATCGCGCGCCACCTGCATTTCCAGCGATCCATGCGGGTAATACATGCTGTAGTTGCCCACCAGCTTGCCGCGCAGGTAATCGGGAGCGTTGACTTGGCCCGTCAGCCGCCTCGGTTCGCCTTCCCGCACATGATAGATCTCGACTTGCCAGGTGCCAGGCATCTTGCCGGGCGGCAGCGGCAGGAGCAGCGCATAGCGCGCCTGTTCCATCACCTCGCCGCGCGACAGGTTGTGGTTCAGGTAAAGACGGGCCTTGCCGTCGGCACAGTGCTCATCGCAGCCGCGCAACATGTGGATGACGGGAATGGCATCGACGCCGGTGCGGTCTGGCGCCGGGCAGGCACGCAGGCGCACGAGCAAGGGGTTCCTGTCACGTATCATGTTGGCCAGCTTGGCCTTCATGACACCATACTGTTCCTCGCTCAGCCCGACCGACGCGGCATCCATGCGCAACTGCCGGCCGCCGCAGCCGGTATCCTCGTCCACGGTCAACACATCGCCGCTGCCGGGCGCGGCCGTAATCGCAATGATCACTTGCCGCTGCACGATCTCGGCGTGGGCCAGCGCCGGCAACAGCAGCATGGCGCCAAACAGATGTTTCAAAGTGCGCGCCATGCCTGCTCCTTGCGCAACAATTCCGGCGCTGGCGGCGCGTCGCCACATGCGCCCTGGGCCTTGCCGGCCACATACTGGCATTCGCTCTTCAAGCTGCCATCCTCGCGCCAGCTGCGGCTCAATCCCTCGCGCCGGTCGTTCACGTACTCGATGGATTGCTCAGGCTTGCCGTTCTCGTACCACGAGCGCGACGTGCCCTGCTCGCGCAATTTCGCATCCCACCGTCTTTCCAGCACCAGCACGCCTTGAGGGCTGTAGCGCTGGACGCTCAGCAATCCACCGTCATCGCCGTACTGCTGGCGGGTTTGCACCTTGCCATCCGGATAAAACTCCAGTGCTTCCCCGACCGGCAGATCGTTGCGCTGCGTCATGCTGCTGTGTATGGTGCCATCGGGATAGTAATCCGTGGTGCTGCCATTGAACTTGCCCTTGCTCACTTGCGTGCGGTTCGACACTTTTCCATCGGGAAAATACGCGAGCAGTTCGCCTTCCATGCGTCCATCGCGCAGCACATAACTGGTGCTCAACTTGCCATTTTCGTCAAACGTCTGCACGGGACCGTCCACGCGCTTGCCGTCGCGGTACACGCTTGCCTCGCGCAGCTTGCCCGTGGCGTGATATTGCTGGTGCGTGCCTTCCGGCAAGCCATGACGCCAGTTGCCACGCGATTCCAGGCTGCCGTCCGCACGATAAAGGCTGGTGACGCCATCCTGCCAGCCCTGCCCGTCCTGCGCCACCTGTTTCTCGATCTTGCCGTCGGGGTAATACGAGACATAGCCGCCCACCAGCTCACCGGATGCATAATCGGCCTTGTTGACATGGCCGGACAGGCGCAGCTTGTGGCCCGCCACGCTGTAAACGTCAACCTTCCACGTGCCCGGCAGCTTGCCTTTTGGCAAGGGCAACAGCAGTACATTCGGTGCCTTTTCCTGCTCGATGGGAAAGAAACGTTCGTGTAGGTACAGCCGCGCCCGGCCATCGGCGCAGGTGGCGGGGGTGCAGGCGGTGATCTGGCGCACGATGGGCACGCTCGCATCCTCCGGGCATTTTTTCAGGGTGACGAGCATGGGTGTCCTGGCGCGGATGTGCCGGGCCAGATCGGCTTTCAGCGCATCGTAAGGCGCCTCGTCCAGCTTGACCGAGCGGGCATCCATGCGTATCTGCTTGCCGCCGCAGGCCGTCGTGCCCGCGATAGTGAACACATCGCCGCCTTCGCTATCGCGTTCGCTGGCCATGTTTGTCAACACCTGGCGCTGCACGATTTCCGCCTGCGCCATGCCTGGGCACAGCAAGGAGGCGCCCAACACGGCGCATATCGTCTTGATTTTCATGGTATTCCTTTAATTTTCCGTCGTGGCGGCCACACCGGCCGGCACAAAGCTGACCCGGCCGTTGCGGTAGCGCACCAGCACCACCACCTTGGCATCCCGCAATTGACCGTGCTGCACGGCCGGCAAGTAGGTCCAGCGCTTCACGCTGTCGAGCAGCACCTTGTTGAGCATCGGCTCCATCGGCAACTCGGCCGCCGCATAGCTGAGAGTGCCGTCGGCGGCAATGGTCAGAGTCAGGCGGTTTTCACCCGTTGCATGCTTTTCGTCAAGCACGCCATATTCAACCGTCGTCATCGTCTCGCGCTGCACGCCACCGACCTGGTCGCGCAAGGGCGGCATGGCCTTGAGCCTGGCTGCCAGCAGCGCGCCATCGGTCAGCGCCTTGTCCCAGCGCTTCTGGTAGGCGCCCCCTGAGCCAGGCGCAGCACCTTGGCGGCCCGGTCCATGCGCTGCGCCGTGGCGGCGACGCCATTGTCGGCCGGCTCGCCCGGTTCCGTCGGCATGGCGTTCTCCACCGCGTAACGATAAGACGTCAGTTGTGCCAGCGCCACCATGTTGACGGCATCTTGCTCGTCGCCGCCGCGCAGCAGCGCCGTGGCCGCGATGCCCAGCCAGGCCACGCCATCGGTCGGGCGCGCCCAAACGGCTTGCTCGAAATACTGGCGCGCCGCCTGCGGTTCATTCAAACTCAGGTGCATGCGGCCCATGGCCGCCGCTGCCAGGTGGTCGCGCGGGTTGGCTTGCAACTGGTCAAGATAGGTTTTCGCCAATTCGGGGGCGTAGCCGGGCATCGCGCCCAGGCCTTCCATCAAGGTGGTACGCAGCCGGGCGCGCACCTTGTCACCCTCGTAGCGCGACGACTTGTCCTCTCCCGCCCGGTATAGCAATTGCAAGCCGCGCGTGACGGCGTCGTCGTCGCCCTTGCTGACCGCTTGCGACAGGCTGTGCACGGCCTCGCGCGCGTCCGACTGCTGGAAACCGGTCGTCTTGCGCTGGCGCCAGCTAAATACTTCCAGGCCAGCCGCCTGATCGGCTTGCGCCTGCAGGCTGGCCTTGTTATTGACTTCGTCTGGCGACGAAGTCCAGGCCGTAAAGCCGATCAGGAACAGCACGATCAGCACTACCACCACGGCCCAGCCCTTGCCGGTGATACCACCGCCCGTGTTGCCCGCCATTGGGATGGTGACCGGCGCCGGCGCCTGCCCCGGGGCCGTGCGGCGCGCACTGCGCTGCTGCGGCAGCGATTGTTGCTGCAGTTGCGTCTGCTGTGCCTGCACGGAGGCCTGCGCGGCCGCGCTGATGACCTTGTCGCGCGCACAGGCCGCGCAACCCTGGCCCGCAAAATGCTGGTGCTCGGGATTCACGGTGCAAATGAGCAACTTGCCGCCGCTGCGCTGGGCATAGCCGCGCAGCAACAGCGCCCAGTCGGCCGCCGATGGCCGCTGGGGCTTCGGTGAAGGCGAAAAGGCGCGGTCGAACATGGCGCGCAGTTCGGGCGGCATCAGCGCATGGCCGCTGGTGGCGTTCGGCGCCAACTGCTTGTGGCGTTTGACACCATACGCATAGCAGCCGTCGCGGATGCGCCCGGGAATATCGGTCGCCACCTGCGCATTGCCGGGCCGCCCGCTGTACGGGTGGATGCCAAAGTTGAGCAACTGGAAGATGACGACGGCCAGGGCAAAGCGGTCTTGCGCCATTTCCGTGCCCGCCGGCATGCCCTTGCGCTGGAATTCCGGCGCAAGGTAGTCGGCCGTGAATTGCTCGGCAGGAAAACGCTCCGCATGGCCCTGGATGCTGAAACCGTCGCAATCGAGCATGGCGATGTACAGCGAGTCGCGGTAAAAGCGCAGATTCACGGGTTTTAAGTCGACCACGTAATGCTGCTGCTGGTGCAGCGCATCGATGACGGCGGCCAGGTTGGCGGCCAGGGTCAGCTTGGGACCGAGTCCCGTGGGCAGGTCTGCCGCGCGCGCTTGCCGCTCCTGCATGATCTGTTCCAGCTCGGCCGTTTGCGCCATGTCCAGCAAGGGCATGACGAAACCGGCAAAGCCGCCCTGGCCGTCGAACACGGCCGCTTGCGGCCAGGCGATCTGTACGTAGCGCTTGCCGTTTTCCAATTGATCGGGCAGCTCGGGCGACAGTTCCAGCATCGCTTCGAGCTTACGCCGGTTGGCGGCCCGGTCCAGGTGCGGATGGTACAGCTTGGCTACCTGCGCGGGCGCACCGGGCAACAGGTACACGCTGCCCGCGCCGCCGCTCTTGACGAGTTTTCCCAGGACCAAACTACGAACTTTATCCAGCCAAATTTTTCCACCCGGACTCAGCCCGGGTGTCACACCTTGCTTCTTGCTCATGCGCGCAAAGCCAGCAGCAGGGTCTTGTCGTCGCCCGTGATCTGGTGCGTGCGCGGGTCGGCCAGGGTGGACGCCAGCGCAGCATTACCCAGTTCCACGTTCTCGACCGTGCGCAGATAGCCTTGCACGGCATCCATGAATGGCGCGTAAAGGGCCGCATTGTTCTTGCTCATGGCAAAGGGCATGCAACCATCGGACATCAGCACGACGCCGCGCACAGCTTGCGGAATCGCAAGCAGGCGCAGCTGTTCGCGCCAGCGCTCGCCGCTGATGAAATAGGTTTCGTTGGCGTATTCGCCGTTGGCAGGCAGCGAGATGAGCTCGCCCCCATCGCCCAGTTGCGCCACGCCCAGGCCATCGCCCAGGTGGAAAAAGAAACCGCTGTCGCTGCCCATGACCACGCCCACCACGGTGCTGGCATAGTCGTCCAGGGTGGCGTTGGCGGCGCGGGCGATGTCGTCCAGCGCGGCGCGAATCTGCGCCAGGGTGCCCGCCAGCGCGCCGTCCACTAAATCCTGCACGGTGGCGCCCTGCTCCAGCCGCCCGGCCAGCGCCTGCACGGTGTGCGCGGCAACAAACTGCGCGCCCTGTTCGCTGAGACGGGCCGAACCGGCACCATCGCAGACGATGGCCACCAGGACGTCGCCCACAACGGCGTGCGCGTGCGCATCCTGGCAAGGGATATCCTTATCCAGGTGCGCCTTGCCCGTGACGGACGCGCCAAACACGCGCCAATGCTTGTTTACTATCGCCATGGATCAGCGGGCTTTCACGTATTCACGACAGACCAGCCGTCCGTCGAGGCCAGCTGCGCCTGCGCACCGGGACGCGATTGCGACACTACTTGCATGCTGGCGCTCAGCCACAGGAACAGTTCGCGGAACTGCAAGCCCTTCAGCTGCTTCACGCCCCGCTCGCCACGGCTGGAAAACTGCCCCAGGGTATCGATATTTGCGTGATCGCCCACGGCGATGGGGAAGATCGCCACTTTATTGGCCTGCTCGGCCGCGCGCGCCTGTTCGGCGCCCTGCTGCCAGCGGTCTGTCGGCTCGCCGTCCGACATCAGGAACAGCCATGGCCGCGTATATGCCACGCCCGCCTGGCGGAAACGCTGCTTTTCCTGCTCGATTTCGGCCAAGGCCAGCTCGACGGCCGCGCCGGTGGGCGTGGTGCCGTTCGCTTCCAGACGGGGCGCCGTGAAATCCATGGCATCGCACCAGTTGCTGGCCACCACGGCTTCATCGTGGGCGCCATATTGAATCACGAGGATGCGCACACGCTTGGCGGCGATCACATCGGACTTGAGTTCCTGTTCCAGCAAGGCCAGGCCTTCGTTCAGCAGCGAGACGGGTTCGCCATCCATGCTGCCGGAGCAGTCAAGCACCAGCACCAGCGGCGTGCGTTGTTCGGTATTGTCGACCAGGGCGACGTCGGGAATCATTATGGCGTTCATGTAATTTTGATAGAGTTGCGAAATAGCTTAGGCCCGAAGCTTACCCTATGGATATGTTTTCCATGTGTTCGATTGCTTCGAATTTCACCATGCGGTATCAAACACCTGACAAAACCCCTGGCTTGCAAAGAAAGCAACAAGATCGTACACTGCGCCATTCTGCCCCGACTCTGGCGGCCACTCATTTACTGACGTTTTGGAAAAAATAATGCAACAGAATTCTGAAATGGACTATGTGGGCTTTTGGCCGCGCGTTGGCGCGACGTTGATCGACACCTTGCTCTTGCTGATTATCATAATACCGATGTTGATAGCCATATATGGCGAAAGCTACTTTTTGACCGATTCCTTTTTCCGTGGCCCGGCCCACTTCATGATTTCATGTGTCATGCCGCCACTGATTCAACTGGCGTTTTGGATTACCCTGTCTACAACGCCTGGCAAGATGGCCATCGGCGCGATCATTGTCGATGCGCGGACGGGCGGCAAACCTTCTGCTGGCCAGTGTGTCAAACGTTGTCTCAGTGCTTACCTGCCAGCGCTACCGTTTTACCTGGGATTCCTTTGGATCGCCAGGGACGCGCGCAAGCAGGGATGGCACGACAAGATCGCTGGTACGGTTGTAATACGGCGCAAGACCGCTGCAGTACCGGCCGCCCCTGGCCTGCCGTTATAGTCAGTCAACTTGATGATGATACTGATCGCGAGCCTGGAAGAGCTTGAGGAATTCCTTGGAGAAAAGCTGGACCAGTTCGATTCTGGGCCGCCAATCGCGCATCCAGGTCTGCGTCTGTCGCAGGTGTGCAAGCAGGTGGTGCTGGCAAGCCACAACGGTAACGCTACTGCCGTGCGCATCGCATGTCGGGTCATCACAGAAGATCCTGGCATGCCCTTTGAAAAACTCATCAAGAGTGGTTTCGCCAGGGCGTTAAAGCAAGGTGTCGAGCTACTTTCCGAAGTATAACGGCGTGGCTTGATAGCGAAAACCGTTGCGTTGTTGGAACTTGAATTCTGTCCGCGAGAAACAGAAGATTATTGCAAATTAATCAAAAAATTTGATCCAGGCGAGTTCCTCTCGCGGATAGATGATGTCCGCGTCACGGACGCGAAATCGCGCATGCTCTTGCAAAGCCTGATAGCCGACGCTGCGCGACGTACAGCAGCAAGATAGCAGCACTATTCCCAGATGATTTCCAAGGGCACGCCCGGCTCCAGCTCCGCCTCCTTGCCGGAAAGCGGATATTTTCGATGCCCCAGCGAGTATTTGGTCACGAAGACTTTGTAGCCCCCATCGTGAAGAAAATGCACGACGAAGCGGCTAGCATCGGCGGGAGCATACGGGGGAACCGCCACGGTTTGCTCCACGCGGATATCCTTGCCGTTTTTTACCGTATGCATGACGATGGCCGCCTGCATCCCCGGCTTCTATGCCGCCGGTATCGAAAGGCAGCAAGTGTCTCCCCCACCACCGTTGCCGGGAGCAAGATAACCGGCCTCCGCCGACGAGCCATCGGCCAGTGTCACGGTATAACTGCCGACGCCATGCTCGCCATGGTTGTAGGCCGTCAGGCTCACGCTGATTTGCCTTTCATGCCTCGTACATCCGGCATTCAAAAGCGACAAGACCATGCACACGAAACAGGCGGCATATTTACTTTTCGAGAAAAAAATCATTTAGTCCTCAATCAAGCCAGTTATTACAGGGAATTTCATGTGCCTGAAACCTCTGCCACTCAGCGCCTTCATCCCCAGATAATTTCAATTGGAACGCCCCGCTCCAATTGTGCCTCTTTCCCTGACAGCGGGTATTTTCGATGGCCGAGCAGGTATCGGGTGACGAACACCTTGTATTTGCCATTGCGCAGAAAATGCACGATGAACATTCCCGCATCGCCAGCCGCATACTTCGGCACTGGCACGGTTTGTTCCACGCGGATGTCCTTGCCATTCTTGATGGTATGCATGACGATGGTTGCCGTCATGCCCGCTTGCCACACGCGGGGAATGGAAAGGCAACAAGTATGTCCGCCGCCACCCTGACCAGCGTCCAGGTAGCCCGCTCCCGCACTGGCGCCATTCTGCAAGGTCACTTCATAGCTACCAACCCCGTGATCGGTATGGTTGTAGGCGCTTAGATTCACTGTCAACTCTTTGCGTTCCTGGCCATCCTTGCCCTCTGCGGCATGTGACACGGCCATGAAAAGCCACAAGAAACCGACCAGCAGCGGTTTCATCGAAAAAAGATTATTTACCATGGGACTCCCTCAGCAATTACAAATGAATGACACCGTCAATTCTGCATTTTTGTCGGGCCTCAACAGCTTCCTATTTCGCCGCATGCGCATCCCACAACGGAGGCCCCGCCTCCCAGACGGTGTTCGGCAAGGCGTGCAAGGCGTCGTAAAAGGCGTCCAGCGAGGCCGGCGGATTTTTCATCAGGGCCACGAACTGCGGCTGTTCCATCGCCTTGCCCGACGTGTAGAGCGCCAGCAGCACATATTGCGTCTGCCGGTCGAGGTCATCGATTCCCGCATCGAGCGCACGCTGCTGGTATGTGGCAACGAACGCATTGAGTATGCGCGGCGGCGTGTCATTCGTTTCATCGGTGATCACGCGCCGCAGATGGCTGACCAGCTTGGTGGTATCGGCGGGTTTGACTTTGACATGCCGCGCTCCGCTGGAGGCTTGTGGCGCCGCCTTGTCGGCAGCCTGCGCCATGGCGTTGCTGCCAATAAACGCCAGCGCCACGCACAGGGCCAGCGCCGGGAGCGTCATCGGATAATGCTTGCATGGTGGCATAAAGACTTTCGCTCAGTGAATGACATGCGACCCCTGTCCCATGCCTGGAGTTTATATTTTTGACAATTTTTTATTGTATCGGGGAATTTTTAATCCAGGAGCACGATTGCATCGGCAGTACCGCATTGCGGTGGTCCCGTGTTTGTACTATCTTGAAAGATGCCCAGGCCAGATGGCAGCGACCATCCCCTTCCTCACAAAGGTAGGGCGGATCGCTGCGCCACCCTGCCCTTATCCAGTTCCGCACCTGTAAGCCCGCGGCACACTGATGTGTGGAGGAAATGGGGGCAAGCATGAGTACCACGACGGATGTTGGCAAACTGATCGGCGCCATGTACGACTCGGCCTGCGGCGCAGGCGACTGGCCGCAGCTCGACAGCGCTGGCTTGAGCGGCCAGCAATGGCAGCAACTTTTGCCGCATCTGCAACGCGCGCTGTGCCTGCAGCAGCGCCTGCGCGAGGCGCAGCTGGCCAGCCACTGCGCGCTGGCGGCGCTCGACGCCATGGGAGTCACCGTGCTGGTGCTCGACGCCAACCTCGGACTGCGCTTCGCCACCCCCGCCGGCCACGCCCTGCATGCGGCGCAACTGGAACACGCCGCCCCACCTGCCCTGGTGCGCGCCGTGCGCCTGGTGATCGCCAGCGCCGACGGCGCAGCGCAATGCCAGTCGCTGCGCCTGGCGCGCAAGCAGCAAGCGCCGCTGGCCCTGACCGTCACCCCGCTTGCCGATTGCCAGCCTCCATGCGCGCTGCTGATCGCGCGTGACCCCACGCAAGCGAGCACATCGGTCCCTGCCCTGCGCCAGTTGTTTGACTTGACGCAAGCCGAAGCGCAAGTAGGCAAGGCGCTGGCGCAAGGGGCCACCATCGAAGAAATCGCCGCGCAGGGCGGCATCAGCGTCAACACCGTCAAGACGCATCTGCACCACACCTATTTAAAGACGGATACGCGTCGCCAGGGCGAGCTGATCGCGCTGATCCACGGCGCAACGGCGCACTTGGCCGTACTCGATGCCTGAGGCGTGTCATCCGATCGGATGATGCACGGTGCATATTGATTGCCTACACTGGCAACACCGGTTGTCCACGCCTTGCCAGTGTCATTCACAACGCACGCGGACAAGCCGGTTCGATTTCCCTGGCACCCACATCAACATCGCCGCGCCGGCAGCGGACGGCGCCAAATTCAAGGATGGGCTGGAAAATGAAAACATGGATCTTGGCCGGCACCATGGGCGTCTGCGCCCTGCTGGCAAATGCGCAAACGCTCCCCGACAGCCAGACCGTCGTCATTCCAGGCGGGCGCTTGCAGACGATCGAACTACCGACACACAAACATTTCATGAGTGCAGAAACGTTTTCCCCGTTCCGCGGTGGCTATGAACTGTCGAACGGGCAAGTACTCTACCTGCGCAATGCGGGCAGCATCGGCGCCATGATGTATGCGCGCATCGATAACCAGGAAGAGCACCGCATCATCGCCACCGGCAGCGACAGCTTCGTGGCGCTCGACCAACAGCTGGCGATGCGCATCGACTTGCGCGATGATGGCAGCGTGGGCGGCGAAGTGCTGATGCGCGTACCAGCCGAAAAACTGGCCAGCGGCGAGATCGTGCCGGCCCACATACAAAGCATGAGCCTGGCATCGCGCTAAGGCGGCAAGCCACATTCGACATGGGTGACAGCCATGAGCAAACAGTATTCGGTCCAACAGCAAAATGCGCTGACCCAGGCCGCCATCAAGCAGACGGCGGCCTGGTGGCGCGCCCGCCCCTTGCCCGATGCCTTGCGCCAGTGCGCAGCCAGCCATGGCGTGGCGCTGGGTGCGGCCCTCATGCTCGAGCTGCAACTGGCCTACCCCGGCAAGCCCGCCGTGTATGGCAAACTGCTGAGCGCCGATGGCCACTTCATCCACTTCGAAATGGACCTCGACGACGCCCTGCGCCCCCTCCCCGGCAGCGTGGAATGGAAGGACGTCAGCGCCAGATATGACCTGGCCGCGCACAAACGGGGCACGGGCGTAGGGTACGGCGAGCTGTGCAAAAAGGTGCTGCAGGAAATGAATCACTGTGCGCGGTAGCATGGTCCCGCTGGCAGTCGGCGCTGCATATACCACAGCCATGCAATGGCGCGCCACGCAAAATATCAAGGTCTTTCTCCATCGAATGAAGGATGCGCATCGCCAAATCCGCACCTAGACTGGTTGCTGCCTCACGCCCGCCCGCATCATGCGCCAGAGGCCATCAACCAACGAGGACAACAACATGAAAACCATCATCTTGAGCACGCTCGTGTGCCTCGCTGCCGCCAATACGGCAGCCACCGCGCAAACCCTGCCGCCGGAGCACACTGTCACCGTGCCGGGCAACTCGCTGCGCATCGATGTGCCGGAACACCCGCGCTACATGATGCGCCAGGATTTCAAGAAATTCGTCGGCACCTATGATCTGTCGAATGGCGACATCCTGGAACTGCGCCTCGCTGGCGCTGTCAAGTATGCGCGTATCGGCAAGCAGGAAGAGCACCGCATCGTCGCCACCGACCACAACGCCTTCGTCGCGCTGGACCGCCAGTTGAAGGTACGTATCGACCACAATGATGACGGCAGCGTGGATGGCGAACTGGTGATGGTGGTGCCGTCGCAGAAACTGTCGGGTGGCGACATCGTGCCCTCTCGCGTGCAAAACATCGGCCTGGCTTCGCGTTGAGGCGGCTGGCTGGCGCGGCAGGCCCGGCGCGGGGCACGACCTGCCGTGTAAAAAAGTCCTGCAAGAAATGAATAGCGCTACACCGTAGCGCGGTTCCAGGGTGTCTCGCGCTGCCATTGCATGCTATTATCGCCGCCAAATTCCTTGAACGAATGGCAACGGCCCATGGAGCGCAATGCAGACACCTGACAGTAATCCGATATTCACCGTGCTGCGGCGCGGCTTGCGCCTGCTGGCCTGGCCCTTGCTGGCCCTGGTCAGTGCCGCCTGCACCAGCACCACGCGCCATCCTGCCAGCGAGCCCACGCAAGTCATCCTGCGCTTTACCTATGACGACGGCAAGCCGATGCGGCATGACAATTACCTGGCCCAGGCGCGCCAGCAAACGTATATCAAGTACTGCAGCAAGATAGGCAGCACCCGTGTCTGCGACATCGGCTCGGATCCACTCTTCATGGGCGGCGACGCCCCGCTGGACGCCAACGGCGAAGTGCGCGTCACCCTGCACTCGACCGGCCCCATCGGCAACAATCCGACCAGTCTTTGCATCAAGGGCAAAGGCTACGTCTTTGATTCCGGCGACTGGAAACGCGGTCCCTTCAGCCCCGGCCAGGTGATCGAGATCCGCTACAGGATTAACGAAGTGGAAATGGCGTGCCCCTGGTCGTCGGGCACGCCGCCGTGGTGGGACAAGGATTAAGCTAGCCAGCCGGGTCGGCTGGCTAGGCAGTTACTGCAGCTCGAACTCCGCAGGAGTCAAGCCCAGCTCGCGCGCGATCTTGCTGGCCACGCGCTGCTCGTTGGCATCGAAATTGCCGTCCGACGAAGCGACGGCGATAATCATGCGCACCAGCAAGCGCGACGCCTCCACATTCGACTTCATCTTGCCCAGCGCCTGATACGCCTTGGCTTCGCCGATATCCTTGTCGAACTCCAGCTGCCCGACATATTCCTGGAAAGCCTTGATCACGTCCGTGGTGGTAAATACGGACAGCGCATCATTGCTTTCAATGAACTTCACCATCTTCTGCTTCTCTTCCGCACTAACACTGCCGTCCGCCATGGCGATCAAGGCCGAGCCGGCCATCGCGGCGTTCAGAAAATCCTTGTTCTTGTACTTCAAGGCCTCGGTTTTCAACTCGCTTGCCTTGGACTTCAGCTTGGACAAAAAGGAATCGAAACTCATGGTGTACCTCCGGGTTGGTCATTGATCAGTGCGGCAAGACACGCCGCCATGTGCGGTAGTTGAGGGTGCAAGCTTGAAACACAAGCAAGGCACAAACAAGTATGTGCGCCGCCTTTGCCAATCGCCATGCTTTGCTCTCAAAAACGACTGCAACGCCACGCCAATTGAGCAACACGCAACGTTAAATAATTTGCAGTTGAAAAATAAGTAACTTCATGGCAGCATGGAATGACATTTTCTTTACTGCAAGGTTGTGATGGACAAGCAATTGCTGTTGATTTGCGCACTGACGTTCATCATCCACATCATCGGCACCCTCGCCTACTCCGTGCGCATCGCCGGCATCCGCACGCGGCGCATCGCCGTATCGCTGGCCCTGTTCAGCATTTTGATGCTGCTGTCGCGCACTTCGAACTCTTTCCTGGGACCATTCCTCGCCAAGCGGGTGGAAACAGGCATCGACCAGCACGTCGCCGCCAGCACGCTATTGATAGACTTCCGCTGGCTGCTATTCTCCGCCAGCCTGGCGACCATTCTCGGCGCGATACTGATCCCCACCTTCCAGCGCGCCTTCTGCCGCGCCGTCGAACACTTCCAGGTGCACCGCTCCGTGCCCAAACTGCTGTTGCACGCCGTCTTCAAAGGCGGCTTGTCCTACCTGAAGACCTCCGCCAGCCTGCCCAAGCCCGCCAACGTCACGGGCCTGCGCGAAAAATCCGGCGTCTCCGTCTCCATGACGGCCATGAACGTCATCGCCACAGCCCTGTGGACGGTAGGCGTCTTCGCGGCGCTGTACGCCGGCGTGCTGGACCCCAGCGTGCGCGTCACCTCCAGCACGCTTTCATCGATCATCAACGGCGGCGCCACCATCATGATGGCCGTCTTCATCGACCCGCACATGTCGGGCATGACGGATGACGTCATCGAAGGCAAGATCGAAGAATCGCAATTCCGGCGCGCGGTGGTGTGGCTGGTCGGAAGCAGATTGGCGGGGACGCTGATTGCGCAGTTGTTATTGGTGCCGTCGGCGGTGGTGATTGTGGGGGTGGCGAATAATATATAAGGTCAACACATTTACTCATGCGAAGATATTTTACACCAACAAAAATTTAATACATAAATATATGAATAATTATTTAAAATCCTCCATATCAATTCTTTACGGAGAAGAAGATGACTTTATGATATTGGGACTAACAGGGAGAACCGGCAGCGGATGCTCAACCGTAGCCGAAATATTACAATCAGAAAAGAGCGAAATAAACCACTCTCTAATTAATGATGAAAACCCCACTTCAAACGAAGACAGAAAATCAAAAATAATCCTCACAAATTTTGAAGCAACATGGCATCCATTTCATTTAATTCAAGCCAGCTCAGTATTGACCCTTTTATTCTCCCAAAAGAAAAGCAGCGATATTAGAAAATACATCGCTGGACTAAAAATACTAAAAAAGAATCAACTGCATATCTAGTAAATATTCTAGCATCAATAAACACAAAAGAAATAAATGCAACAAGAACAAAAATCGGCGCATCTTACTTCTACACAAAGGAACTTCCTAAAATATGCAAGGAAATAAAAAAGAAATTGGCGACAATGCTTTTGTAAAAATATATCAATTAATCGGGAAAAATGTCCGCATGTCGGGAGATCCAACAAATTCGAAACTAATTGATGGGAAATTTTTCACCTTAGCAAAAAAAATCAACGAAATTATAAAAAAGATAAGAAATGAAGACAAAGAAAAAAAAAGAAAAAACTCAAATCGTAATCGATGCCATTAGAAGTCCCCTAGAAGCAATTTTCTTCCAAGAAAGATACGCAGCATTTTTCTTAGTTGCAGTATCCTGCTCTGATAGCGACAGAAAAGATAGACTGCGAAAATTAAAATACTCAGAAAGTGACATTAAACTAATAGATGAGCAGGAATATAAAAGCAGGGACATTAATGAAAATACTTCCTTTTCCGTGCAGGATATTCAAGCTTGCCTTCAAAGGTCTGACATCTATGTAAGCAACCCAACCGAAAAAAATAAAGTATCTGAGTTTAAATATCTCGCAAATCAAATAATCAGATTTATTACTTTAATGAAACGTCCAGGATGCATTACCCCAACTGCATTGGAACGAGGCATGCAAGTTGCTTATACTGCAAAACTACATTCCGGTTGCATTTCAAGACAAGTTGGCGCAGTAATAACAGATAGTAGTTTTTCTATTCAAGCAGTCGGTTGGAATGACACTCCATACGGACAAGTTCCATGCCTTCTTAGAAATCGCTTTGATATGATCAATGGCCGTGATCAAATAGCATATAGCGAATATGAAAAGACGAACTCAGATTATATCGCGCACTTTTCAAAAAATACTGAAAAATACATAGAAATAAAATCAGGAAGGAATATTTCATTTTGCTTCAAATCTGAATTCAACTCCTTCAAAGGAAAAGATAACCAAGTTCACACACGAGCCCTTCACGCTGAGGAAAATGCATTTTTGCAAATATCAAAGTACGGTGGAAGAGGTATAAAAGATGGTTTTCTCTTTACCACAGCGAGTCCGTGTGAACTTTGCGCGAAGAAGGCGTATCAATTAGGAATCAAGAATATATATTATATCGATCCTTATCCAGGGATCGCAACAGAACATGTAATTCAAAGTGGCTACAATAGACCAAATTTAGTATTATTTTCAGGAGCAATTGGGATTGCGTTTCATCGCCTATACACCCCAATGGTTGCTTATAAAGATGAGCTAAATTCACTAAAAATAATATCTGAAACAAATCCTATAGCAGTTGATGCTTTCAAAAGCATACGTACAGTCATCATAAAAATACAAGACCCCATAAAACTACAGAAAATTAACTCCACCATAGATTGCATGGAAAAAACATATGGCACAAAAAAATTCACTGACGCATATGTTGATTTTATGGAAGCAATAAAAAATCATTTATCAAGTGTAAAAACTGCACTACCAAAAATAACGAGTCTCTTAATAAATTAAAATTATAATATACTCACACAGAAAGTATAAAAATAAAATAAATTTATAAAAACAATCGTACTATTAACTCTCAATTATTTTAAAAGCATACTTCAAGGACCATAAAGAACAAAAAAGCCGCTGTCTCCCGACAGCGGCTTTCTCATTCCTACTCCAGCAGCAGCGCCTTGAGCCAAGACGCCGCGCCGCAAACAGCTCTGAATTACCCCACAAACTTCCGCGCATTCCTGAACATGCGCATCCACGGCGAATCCTCGCCCCATGCTTCAGGGTGGTAGGACTGTTGAACACTGCGGAACACGCGCTCCGCGTGCGGCATCAGCACGGTGAAGCGGCCGTCTGGCGTCGTGACGGAGGTGATGCCTTCCGGCGAGCCGTTCGGGTTGTACGGATACGCTTCGGTGGCGGCGCCCTTGTTGTCGACGAAGCGCATGGCTTTGGTGACCTGGGTAATGTCGCCCGTTTGCGAGAAGTCGGCGTAGCCTTCGCCGTGGGCGATGGCGATGCCGGCTTGGGTGCCGGCCATGCCATTGAAGAAGATCGATGGGGAATCCATCACTTCGACCATGGCAAAGCGGCCTTCGAATTTCTCCGACTTGTTGCGCGTGAATTTAGGCCAGGCGTGGGCGCCAGGGATGATGGATTTCAAATTGCTCATCATCTGGCAGCCGTTGCAGATACCCAGGCCGAAGCTGTCCGTGCGGTTGAAGAAGCGCGCGAACTGTTCCGCCAGGCTGGCGTTGAACAGAATCGTTTTCGCCCAGCCTTCGCCCGCGCCCAACACGTCGCCGTACGAGAAGCCGCCCACGGCGATGACGCCCTGGAAGTCGTCCAGTTTGACTCTGCCCGCAATCAGGTCGCTCATGTGCACGTCGACAGCCGTGAAGCCTGCCTGGTGCATCACGTAAGCCGTCTCGATATGCGAGTTGACGCCCTGCTCGCGCAGGATGGCGACACGCGGACGCACGCCGGTGGCGATGAATGGCGCGGCGATGTTGTCGTTCTGGTCGAAGGTGACGATAGGCGACATACCCGGGTCTTGCACGTCCAGCAAACGGTCGTATTCGGCGTCCGCGCAGGCTGGATTGTCGCGCAGGCGGGCGATACGCCAGCTCGTTTCACTCCACAGGCGGTGCAGAGCCGCGCGCGGCTGGGTGTAAATCAGCTTGGCGTCGCGCGTGAATTCGATGACGTCGCGGTCGTTCAATTTGCCGATGATATGGCTGCAGGCGCCCAGGTTGAAGGTGCGCAGCACGTCCATGACGAGCGACTTTTCTTCCGCGCGCACCTGGATGACGGCGCCCAGCTCTTCGCTGAACAAGGCGCGCAGGGTCAATTCGTTGCGGCGTTCCGCTACCTGGCCTGTCCAGTTCTTGGCATCGCCCCAGTCGCTCGAGTGTTCGCCTTCCATGGTCAGCATGTCCAGGTTGACGGACATGCCCGTGTGGCCGGCGAAGGCCATTTCCGTCAGGGTGGCGTACAGGCCGCCGTCCGAACGGTCATGGTAGGCCAGCAGCTTGTCGTCGCTGTTCAATTTCTGGATGGTGGCGAAGAAGCCTTTCAAGTCTTCCGCGCTGTCCACGTCCGGCGTCTCATTGCCCAACTGGCCCATGACTTGCGCCAGGGCGGAAGCGCCCAGGCGGTTCTTGCCGCGGCCCAGGTCGATCAAGATCAGGGACGTGTCGCCCTTGTCCGTTTTCAGCTGCGGCGTGAGCGACTTGCGCACATCAAGCACTGGCGCGAACGAGGACACGATCAGCGACACCGGCGAGGTGACGGATTTGGCCGCGCCCGTGCTGTCGTCTTTCCACGTCGTGCGCATCGACAGCGAATCCTTGCCGACGGGGATGCTGATGCCCAGCGCCGGGCACAGGTCCATGCCGACGGCTTTTACCGTGTCGTACAGGGCTGCGTCCTGGCCAGGCTGGCCGCAGGCGGCCATCCAGTTGGCGGACAGCTTGATGTCGGAGATGTCGGCAATCGCAGCGGCGGCGATGTTGGTGACGGCTTCGCCCACGGCCATGCGGCCCGAGGCGGCGGCGTCGATGACGGCCAGCGGCGTGCGTTCGCCCATGGCCATCGCTTCGCCCAGATAACCTTCAAAGCTCATGGTGGTGACGGCGCAATCGGCCACCGGCACTTGCCATGGTCCCACCATCTGGTCGCGCACGGTCATGCCGCCCACGCTGCGGTCGCCGATGGTGATCAGGAAGGATTTGTCGGCCACGGTCGGCAGCAGCAGCACTTTTTGCGCCACGTCCACCAGGTCCATGCCCGTCAGGTCAATCGCCGGGAAATCGTTGGCAACGTGGACCACGTCGCGCTGCATCTTAGGCGGCTTGCCCAGCAAGACGTCCATCGGCATGTCGACTGGCTCGTTGCCCAGTTCCGGGTCGATCAGTTTCAGCTGGCGCTCTTCGGTGGCCACGCCCACGGCGGCGAACAAACAGCGTTCGCGTTCGCACATGGCTTTGAACAGGGGCAGGCTTTCCGGCGCGATGGCCAGGACGTAGCGTTCCTGCGACTCATTGCTCCAGATTTCCTTCGGCGCCATGCCCGATTCTTCCAGCGGGATCTTGCGCAGGTCGAAAATCGCGCCGCGCTTGGCGTCGTTGGTGATTTCCGGGAAAGCGTTCGACAAGCCGCCCGCACCCACATCGTGGATGGAGATGATCGGATTGTCGGCGCCCATTTGCCAGCAGGCGTTGATGACTTCCTGGGCGCGGCGTTCCATTTCCGGATTGCCGCGCTGGACGGAATCGAAGTCCAGGTCGGCCGTGTTGCTGCCGGTGGTCATCGACGAGGCAGCGCTGCCGCCCATGCCGATGCGCATGCCCGGGCCACCCAGCTGCACCAGCAGGCTGCCGACGGGGATGTCGTTCTTGTGCGTGTGCTGCGCCGAGATATTGCCGATGCCGCCAGCGATCATGATCGGCTTGTGGTAGCCGAATACGGCGTCTTTGTCTGCACCCACGTTCTGTTCATACGTACGGAAATAGCCGCCCAGTACCGGACGGCCGAATTCGTTCGAGAACGCGGCGCCGCCCAATGGGCCTTCGATCATGATCTGCAGCGGCGAAGCGATGCGCTCCGGTTTGCCGTATTGGTCAGCGTCAGTGCGGCCAGCCAGCGGCGCCGTCACGGAAGCGGCCGTTTCCCAGCTGCGCACGGCGTCCGGCAGCGACAAGTTCGATACGGTGAAACCCGTCAAACCAGCCTTTGGCTTGGCGCCGCGACCCGTTGCGCCTTCGTCGCGGATCTCGCCGCCCGCGCCCGTGGAGGCGCCAGGGAACGGAGAAATCGCCGTCGGGTGGTTATGCGTTTCCACCTTCATCAGGGTGTGCGTCAGTTCCGTCGATGCCGCGTATTCGTGGTTTGCACCGCGCGGGTAGAAGCGCGACACGGTCGCGCCTTCCATGATCGAGGAATTGTCGCTGTAGGCGACGACGGTGCCCTTCGGCTGCAATTCATGCGTGTTCTTGATCATGCCGAACAGCGACTTGGGCTGCGCCACGCCGTCGATGGTCCAGTCGGCGTTGAAGATCTTGTGGCGGCAATGCTCGCTGTTCGCCTGCGCGAACATCATCAGTTCCACGTCCGTCGGGTTGCGGCCGGCCTTGGTGAAGGCGGCGTCCAGGTAGTCGATTTCGTCTTCCGACATCGCCAGGCCCAGTTCCGTGTTCGCCGTTTCCAGGGCACGCTTGCCCTGCCCCAGCAAGTCGATCGATTCCAGCGGACGCGCTTCCAGGGTGCGGAACAGGTCCTTGGCGTCGTCGGCGCTGCGCAGCACGGATTCCGTCATGCGGTCATGCAGCAGGTCGGCCACAGCTTGCACCTGCTCGTCCGTCAATTTGCCGGCGCCAATGGCGCTGCCCAGGATGCCCGATTTCAGGTTGATGCGGAAAGCGATGCCGCGTTCGACGCGCTTGATGTGCGCCATGCCGCAGTTGTGCGCGATGTCGGTGGCTTTCGAAGCCCACGGCGAAATCGTGCCGAAACGGGGGATGACGAAGAATTCTTCGGCAGCGCCTTCCGTATTGTCAGCGTGGGCTGGCTCGCCGTACGTCAGCAAGGCGCCAAGGCGCGTGCTGTCGTCGTTGGTGAGAGGCGCGCTGGCATCGATGAAATGGACATAGCGTGCTTGTACGGCAACAATCGCAGGCGAGACGGCTTGCAGTTGGCTTAACAGACGGTGGCTACGGAAATGGGACAGGGCATTGGAACCCGGCAGTATCAACATGATTGGAAGGTGGTTGATGCAGCGTGGCTGCGGGTTAAAGGTAGGTATGACAATATCTTTCGTACGGCAAATTTCCTTTGCGCGCATTATACCCGTTTTACCCCTGCCTTATGACCGGAACTTGGGGCTTTGCCACCCTTTTGCCCCGCAAAGCGGCAGTTTTTGACACTGCAACAACACCCTCAGGCGACCATCAGGCGATCACATAGCGGTTCTTGCCCTGGCGCTTGGCCAGGTACAGCGCCTCGTCGGCCAGCCGGTAGCTGTGGCCCAGCTCCTTGTCCCGGTCCAGCTCGGCGACGCCCACGCTGATCGACACGAACTGCGCGGCATGGAAAGCCTGGCTGACGGCCTCGACGAGGGTGCCGGCAAAGGCGCGCACGGCCTCGCGGTCGCCCGCGTAGACGACGCCGAACTCTTCGCCGCCCAGGCGCCCGCACAAATGGCCTTGCGCCTTGTCGGCGATGATGGCGGCCGTGCGCACGAGCACCTCATCGCCCGCATCATGGCCCTGCTGGTCGTTGATGATCTTGAAATCGTCGATGTCGATCATCAGGAAATGCAGCACGCCCCCGTGGAGCGCGCCATGCATCTGCTGGGCGCGCTGCGTGAACATGCGGCGGTTGTTCAAGCCCGTCAGGCCGTCCTGGAAGGCCAGCCGCGTCAATTCCACTTTGGAGTGATAGTTGCGCAAACGCAATAAGCTGAAACTGACATTCAGCGCCAGCCCGAACAGCACGCTGACGGCGATCATCAGCGGCGCCCAGGATTGGTCGGGCAAGCCCGCGTTCACCGGGTACAGGCCGTGGCCCACATTCCACCACACGCCCGCCACCACGGCGAGGTAGCTGAGGCCGCCATTGAAGATGGAGGCGATGGCCAGGGTCATGAAGACGCCCACGGGCAAGACCCAGAAGCTGGCGTGCTGCACGGCGTCGGCCATGGTGCGCAAGCCGAAAGTCAGGGCCAGCACGGCGCAGGCGCCGGTAATGGTCAGCACGGGCAAGGTGGTGCAGCGGTAGCGCACGACCAGGCTCGTCAACATGCCCAGCAGCGCCAGCACGGCGTGCGCCAGGTTCGGATGATAGGGATCGGGCATCAGCAGCCAGGTCAAGCTGTAGGCGATGATACCCAGCAGCTGCGTGACCATGCCGACCCGGTGCAATTCCGCGAAATAGGTATGCTGCTGTTCGCTGTTGCCGCCAAATGCGAGGGGAACGGCAACGCGCTGCAAGGTAGACAGATCAGGTACGCGCATGACGGGTATCGACACCAGAGAGGGATAAAGCGCCCGGTAAAGCCTTGCGCATGCTTGGCCGCGACATGGCGCGACATGCAATAAGTGTTGCATTTTAGAATACTATCACGCTAGTCAAGGAATTGCCGGAAAAACAGGCCCCAGCGCCGTTGCACGGGGCGTGCGTGTCATGAAATACAACGCTGGACGGTGCCGGACACGCCTGCCCTCGCGCAGCTTGCCTGATTGCATGCATTTTGCTGGCAGTGTCGCCCGGCTTTGCAGTATGCTGATAAAAAACAATACTGCCAAACAGCGACATATAAGAAGAGTTCCCGCAAATGACCGAACAGATGAACGAGAGCTGAACCATGCCAGAAACTAGCGACTTATCTGTCCTGATCGTCGACCCGAACCCCAGCATGCGGGGCAATCTGCACAATATGCTGAACCAGGCCGCCATTACCAAGGTGGAATATGCCGTCAATTCCGGCACGGCTATCCGCCTGCTGACGAAGAAACCGTTCGACATCATCCTGTGCGAATACGATCTTGGTAGCGGCACGGACGGCCAGGACGGCCAGCAATTGCTGGAAGACCTGCGCCACCACAAGCTGATCGGGCTGTGGACGATCTTCATCATGCTGACCTCCGAAGCCATCCACAGCAAGGTGATCAGCGCGGCCGAACTGATCCCGTCCGACTACATCCTGAAACCGTTCACCGTCGACGTGCTGAGCGGACGCATCGCGCGCGCCATCGAACGGCGCGCCATTTTCCTGCCCACGTATCAACTGATCGACAAGGGTGACTTGCGCGAAGCCGTGAAAAGCTGCCACACGGCCGAACTGCAGCACCCGCGCCTGGCGGCCGATTTCACCCGCCTGCGTGCCGAACTGCACATTGCCCTGGACGAATGGAAGGAAGCGGAACAGCTGTACGCCGACATGCTGGCCACGCGGCCCATGGCCTGGGCCCATCTGGGCTTGGCGCGCACCCTGTTCGAACAGCAGCGCCACGAGGAAGCGCAGGATTCGCTGCTGGAACTGGTGGAAACCTATCCGCGCTTCATGGCCGCCTACGACCTGCTGGCGCAAAACCATGAAGCCATGGGCCAGCAACTGCAGGCGAAGAAAATCCTCGAAGACGCGGTGGCCATTTCGCCGCACATGGTACGCCGCTTGCGCCACCTGGGCGGTATCGCGTTTGACACGGGCGATATCGGCGCGGCCGAGCGGGCCTACAAGCAGGTGATCACCAAAGCGAAGTACTCTGAATTCCGCGATCCGGAAGACCACGTCAACCTGGTCAAAACGCTGGTCAAGAAAGGCGATGCGCCGCAAGCGAGCGGCGTGCTGCGCGACATGGAACGCTCCCTGCGGGGCGGCGCCAACGTGGAAGCGTGCCGCGCCATCTCGGCCGCCATGCTGCATGAATTGTCGGGCAACGACATCGCCGCCGCCAGCGAACTGCAACTGGCCGCCGCTGCCCTGGACACGGCGCGGGGCCTGTCGACGCAGCTGAAAGTGGGCCTCGTGCAAAGCTGTCTGAAAAACAATCTGGAACAGGCCGCGTCCGACGTCATGATGAAACTCGTCAACGAAGCCGACAGCGAAGTGACGATGGAAGCGGCCGTCGATGTATTTGAAAAGGCCGGACGCCATGACCTGGCGCAAGGCATGGGCCAGCAGATCAGCAACCAGGTGCAGGAACTGATGCAGGATGCGGCCAGCAAGTCGGAAAGCGGCGAGCTCAAGGGGGCCGTCTTCGTGCTGCGTCAGGCCCTGCGCAAAACGCCAGGCAACCTGCCCGTGCTGTTCGCCTCCGTCGAGGCCATTTTGCGCCAGCTCAACATGCTGGGCTGGGAAGCCCCGCTGGCCGAACAGGCACAGCACCAGATGCAAGTGATCCGCAAGATCGATCCCAAGCATCCGCAGCTGGAGTCGCTCAAGCAGCAGTATGCGGCCACGCAGCACAAGTATGGTATTGCTAGCTGACTCTTGCCGTAAGCTGATGGCTTGCCGATGCATCGCCCCGCAGCGATGACTATGGGCCAAAGCGAGTTCTGACCCGCCTGCCGATGCTGCCCGAGCCGCATCGGGGAATGGCTGCCGCATCACTGGATATCGGCAGACTGTTCTTTGCCATCAGGGGAGGGTCATATCCAAACCGACCATCCTGACAACAAAGAAGGTGACGATCCCCAGGGCCATGAGCAAAAGCACGAAGCCTGCGACCACCTTGCCGCTCGCGCGCAGCACCGCGCGATTCTGCTTCGCCTTATCCTTATCCTTCTTCCCTTGATCGTAATGCCACTTGATGGCGAAGAACATGCCCGTGCCGAGCACGAGAGCCTTGAACGTAACGAAGACTATAGGGGTCCAATCCATCATTTTGCGTATTTCCAGTCTATTACTTGACACTATCTATCGTGGGGAGCGCTACCTCAAAACACTGCTTCAGCAGCGTCTGTTCAAGGTTGGTGTTGCTGCACGCTTTGATGCATACTACTTTAAAACAATTTCCATACATTGAGACGAAATGTCCCAGTTGCAAACAATGCAAGATGGAAACCGGATGGCTCGGGATATTCTGGCGGGACGGTACAGCGGCGCGGCAGACGGCCTGCATGTATGGCGCGAATTGCCGGCATATTGGAACTCATCACGGCTCGCGCGTGCCGCCGCTAGCTGCGGCATCGCTTCACGCCGGCCAAGGCATTCGCAACTGGCAGCGTATCCGTGTATGCGATTCGCGAGATCACGCCAGCCGGAATGCAACCCTTCCGGGACTAATCCGAGCTACGCTCCACCCGCGCCACCACCAGTTCGATCAGCTCCGCAATCAAGGGCCGGAACGTGGCAGCATCGCCGCCCTGCCCCAGCATGACGGTACGCGTGGTCAGGTGCGAGAAGACGGCGTCGAACAGGATTTGCGGCAGGTTGGACAAGGAGGTATCAGGAGCGATGCGGCCCTGGGTGCGCTGCTGCTCCAGCAGACGCAGGATCAGCGCATGCCACACTTGCGGGCCGTGCTCGTACCAGGCCAGTCCCACGGCCGGCACGGTAGCCGCGCCCGTGACGACGAGGCGGTAGAAATCCACGTGGCGGGGGCTGGTGACGACGGCCACCAGTTCATCAAGGATCAGCTGCAAACCCTGTTCCAGGCCCGCTTGTGAGGTATCGAGCCGGCGCAGGTCGATGATGAAATCGGCGCACAGGTATTCGACCACGGCCACCAGCAGCTCCTGCTTGCTGCCGAAATAGCGGTAGGCGGTGGCTTTCGAGCCGCCCGCCTCGGCCACGATGGCGTCCATGCTGACGCCGTCGTAGCCGGAGGCAAGAAAGAGGTCCGCCGCCGCCACCAGCAGCTTGCGGCGCCGCTCCTCGCTTCGGGTACTGGGGGAAGCTGGAACGGTGCGCAACTGGGGCATGAAGCTGACTCTTACTGTGTCTTGGGAAGCGCGTATGCTATCACGTAATCTCCCCGATCCGGGCTCTGGCGGGCGCCGCCCGCCACCACCACGACGTACTGACGGCCCGACTTGGGCGACACATACGTCATCGGCGTGCCTTGCGAACCGACGGGCATGCGCGCTTTCCACACTTCACGGCCCGTGGCGATCTCCATGGCGCGCAGATAATAATCCTGCGTGCCCGCATAAAACACCAGGCCCGACGCCGTGCTCACGCCGCCACCGAGGGTGGGCATGCCCAGCGGGATGGGCAGCCGCGCGCGCACGCCGTTGATGACGGCGTCCTGCACCGTGCCGGCCGGACGCTCCCACACTTTCGTGCGCGTCTTGAGGTCGATGGCGGCAAACACGCCCCACGGCGGACTTTGGCAGGGTATGCCCAACGGAGAATTGAAGGCCTTGTGGTCGATGACGAACGGCGTGCCATCCATCGGATAAGTGCTGCCCACACCGTGGCCAGCCGTCAGCTTGGCCACGTCCACCGTCTCGCGCGGCACCAGCTTGACCACTTGCGGCATGCGGATATCGTTGACGAACATATAGCCATTGCTTTCATCGACGGCCGCGCCACCCCAGTTGAAGCCGCCGTAGTAGCCCGGGTAGATCAGCGTTTCCTTGGTGCTTGGCGCCGTGAACTCGCCCTGGTAATTGAGCTTGCGGAAGCTGATGCGGCAGGCCAGCTGGTCGAAGAAGGTGGCGCCCCACATGTCGCGCTCCGTCAGCGTTTCCGCACCGAGGGCCGGCATGCCGGTGGAGTATGGCTGTGTCTTGGACACCCAGTCGCCGGCCGCATGCTCCTGCGGCACGGGTTTTTCCACCACGTCCGCGATCGGTTTCCCCGTGCGGCGGTCCAGCATGAATATCTGGCCCCGCTTGGTCAGCTGCACCAGCGCGGGGATCGTGCCGCCCTTGCCGTCCGGGACGTCGTACAGGGCCGGCTGCGCGGCCACGTCGTAGTCCCAGATATCGTGGTGAACGGTTTGATACGTCCAGCGCTCGCGGCCCGTGGCCATGTCGAGGGCGACGATGGCCGACGCATATTTTTCCGTCAGAGGCGGACGCTTGCCGCCCCAGAAGTCCGGCTGCTCGTTCCCCGTGGGCAGGTAGACCAGGCCCAGTGCATCGTCGAACGCAGGCGTCGACCACATGTTCGGCGTGCTGCGCGTGTAGGTCTGCCCTTCCGGCGGCAACCTGGTGATGGCCGGATTGCCCAGGTCCCAGGCCCACACCAGTTCACCCGTGTCGGCGCTATAGGCGCGCACGACGCCCGATGGTTCATCGGTGGAGCGGCCGTCGAACACCCAGCCACCGAGGATGATCAGGTTGCGCGCCACCGTGGGCGCGGACGTGTAGGCGTAGTACGGCACGTTCATTTTCACCTTGCCCAGGCCGACGGTGAGGTCGACGGAACCCTTGTCGCCGAAGCCCTCGCACTGCTTGCCCGTCTGCGCGTCGATCTCAATCAGGCGCGCATCCATAGTCACTTGCACGATGCGCCTGGCGCACGCGCCCGGCACCGGCGCGCTGGCCGCCTGCATGCCCTCAAAACGGAACGGCCTATCCACCTTGGCCGGCTCGTAATAGCCGACGCCGCGGCAGCGGTTCCACGTCCTGGTGTTGGCCGGCTTGGGATCGAACATCCAGCGCTCCTTGCCCGTGTCCGCATCCAGCGCGATGACCTTGCTCGTCGGCGTGCACGTATAGATGGTGTCGCCGATCTGCAGCGGCGTGTTTTGCGATTCGGACGCGCCTTCGGCCAGCTCGCCCGAGCGGTAGGTCCACGCCACTTGCAGCTTGTCGACATTCTGCTTGTCGATCTGCGTGTACGGCGCGAAGCGCGTGCCCTTCGGCCCAAAACCGTAATGCGCCCAGTTGGCGCTGCCGTCGTTGATGGCCGTCACCGCATCCTGCTGCGGCTGCGCAGTGGCGTCCGTCACGCCGTGCGGCTTGAACATGGCAGCGAAGCCGGCTACCAGCACGACGGCGAACAGGGCGGCGAAAGCGCGCGACTGGCCGGCGTGACCACGGCCTGCCAGCCAAGGATGCAGCAAGGCGGCCACCAGACCGATGACGAGGAATGGCGCCAGGCGCGGCACCATGGGCCAGAAAGCAAAACCGATTTCCCACACGGCCCAGGCCACGGTGGCGATGACCAGCGCGGCGATGATGCTGCTCGCCAGCGGCTTGCGGCGCAAGTACAGCACGCCGGCCAAGAGCAAGCCGAGTCCGGCTAGCAGGTAATACCAGGAACCGCCGAGGGTAATCAGTTCAATGCCGCCCGCCGTCAGGGCCAGGCCGGTAAATCCAAGAAACATGCCGAAAACCGTCAGGGCAAGCCGCTTGCCCCTGAAGACCGCCGGGATCACCGGCGCTCCTTTATTTACTGAAGTGTCCATTTTTTATCCATGACGCCCCCCCTGCCCAGGCAAATACGCCGGGGATGGCTGATTTTTTGAATCTACGTAGTGAAACTGTACTGTACGGTTTCATTTTATGCCGATTCTTGACTCAAGTAAAGAAAGTGATGTCGGAGCTTGATTTTTTGCGGGGATGGGATGGATGAGATGGCGAACCGAATCTAAGAATCTGGTCTTGGCTTTTCTGCTAGCGCTTCTGGAACGCCCGAAAAACGCCCAGGGCTAGGCGCCCCGCCGAAGACAGTACGAATAGTACGGCGAGGCGGAGCAACAACGCCCTGGGCGTTTTCTCGGGTGTTACAGAGAGGCCATGTCGATGACGAAGCGGTAACGTACATCGCTCTTGACCACGCGCTCAAACGCCTCATTGATATCCTGGATGCGGATGATCTCGATGTCCGACACAATATTGTGCTTGCCGCAGAAATCCAGCATTTCCTGGGTTTCCTTGATCGAGCCGATCATGGAGCCGGATAGGCTGCGACGCGCGCCCACCAGGCCGAAGGCGCTGATTGGCGGCACGGCGCCTTCAGGGATGCCGACGATGACCATGCTGCCATCGACTTTCAGCAGGTTGATGTACTGGTTCCAGTCGATAGCCGCGCCCACAGTGCAGATGATCAGGTCGAAGGTGCCGGCCAGTTTGCTGAACGTTTCCGCGTCGTTGGTGGCGTAGTAATGCTTGGCGCCCAGACGCAGGCCGTCTTCGCGCTTCGACAAAGTCTGGCTCAGCACCGTCACTTCGGCGCCCATGGCGTGGGCGATCTTGACGCCCATGTGTCCCAGGCCACCCATGCCCAGGATGGCGACTTGCTTGCCAGGGCCGGCCTTCCAGTGGTTCAGCGGCGAATACAGGGTGATGCCGGCGCACAGCAGCGGTGCGGCGGCGTCCAGCGGCAGATTGTCGGGAATCGACAGCACATAGCCTTCCTTGACGACGATGCTGTCCGAGTAACCGCCCTGCGTGGCCGTCTTGCCGTCCGCTTCCAGGCCGTTATAGGTCTGGATCAGGCCTGGCATGTACTGTTCCAGGTCCACGTTGCGCGTCTTGCAGGTGGTGCAGGAATCGACGAAGCAGCCCACGCCCACGTGGTCGCCCACCTTGAACTTGCTGACGTTGGCGCCGACGGCCGTGACGACGCCGGCGATTTCATGGCCGGGCACCATCGGGAAGGCGGCGCCGCCCCATTCATCGCGCGCCTGGTGGATGTCGGAATGGCACACGCCACAGTATTTGATCGAGATGGCCACGTCGTCTTCGCGCGGGGCGCGGCGCTCGAACGTGAACGGTTGCAGTGCGGAGGTGGGGCCCAGAGCGGCGTAGCCTTTGGCGATGGTGGTCATGAAAACTCCTTGGGTAGTGTTAGGAACGAGAGAGTCGAAGAGGCGCGTGCAGTGCATGCGATTGCACAAGTGTGCCCGAGAAGCCGGCCCGCCGTTACCGCGATCCTGCAAGACCTTTGCACGATCCTCCAAATCTGCGTAAGATCAACCCCCTGCCCTTCCTCGCCTCACGCATACTGACCTCCATGTCCACACCACTCACTCCGCAAGACGAAATCGCCGCCCTGATCAGCCGCCACGCGCCGCGCACGGGCGACTACACGACCGCCATCGGCAACCTGACATTCCACCGCCAGTCGTCGGTCACCGAGTCCCTGTTCCATGCGGCGCGCCCCAGCGTGGCCATCATCGCGCAGGGTGCGAAAGACGTCACCCTGGGCAGTGAAACCTTCCATTACAGCCGCATGCAATATCTGCTGACCTCCGTCGACTTGCCGGTGCAGGTGCGCGTGGTGGAAGCGAGCGTGGACAAGCCGCACCTGTGCGTGGTGCTGGGCATCGACATCGCCGACGTGGCGGCGCTGCTCGATAGCGAAAGTAACGGCGTAAGCGCGGCGCAGCAGAAAATCCTGCCCGCCACGCGCGGCATTTCCGTCAGCGACGTGTCGGCCGAGCTGCTCGACGCCATGCTGCGCCTCGTGCGCCTGCTCGACAAACCGGAGGAAATCGCCACGCTGGCGCCCTTGATCCGCCGCGAGCTGACCTATCGCCTGCTCAATGGCCCCGTCGGCGCGCGCCTGCGCCACATGGCGCTGGCCAGCAGCCAGTCGCACCAGGTGGGGCAAGCCATCGACTGGATCAAGCACAATTATTGCGAGCCGCTGCGCATCGAGCACCTGGCCGGCATGGCGAACATGAGCATGTCCTCGCTGCACCACCACTTCAAGGCGATTACCGCCATGACGCCGATGCAGTACCAGAAGCTGCTGCGACTGCAGGAAGCGCGGCGCTTGATGCTGGTCGAGCAAATCGACGCGGGCACGGCCGGCTACCGGGTCGGCTACGCCAGCGAATCGCAGTTCAGTCGCGAATACAGCCGTCAGTTCGGCCGCGCGCCCATGCGCGACGTGGGCCAGGTGCGCGCGCAGCTGAGCGGCGCAAGTGCCAGCGCCGGCACCGCCTATTCCGTCTTGCCGTAACCGCCGCCGCCCGGCGTTTCGATGACGAAGACGTCGCCTGCTTGCATGTCGGTCTTGCCGATATGCGCCAGGTGCTCCACCGTGCCGTCCACCCGCTCCACGTAATTGCGCCCCAGCGCGCCCGGCGCGCCGCCATCCATGCCGAAAGGAGGATGGATGCGGTTGTTCGACAAAATCGCCGCCGTCATCGGCTCGAGAAAGCGCACCCGGCGCACGCCGCCATTGCCGCCGTGCCAGCGCCCCGCCCCGCCCGAACCTGCGCGGATGCTGTAGCTGTCCAGGCGCACGGGAAAGCGCCACTCGAGGATTTCCGGATCCGTCAGGCGCGAATTGGTCATGTTCGTCTGCACCACGTCCGTGCCGTCGAAACCGGGACCAGCGCCCGAGCCGCCCGATATCGTCTCGTAGTATTGGTACTTGGCGCTGCCAAACGTGAAATTGTTCATCGTCCCCTGCGAGGCGGCCATGGCTCCCAGCGCACCATACAGGGCGTTGGTGATGCAGGTCGAGGTTTCCACATTGCCCGACACGACGGAGGCCGGGTACTGCGGGTTGAGCATGGAGCCGGTTGGAATGATCACGCTCAAGGGCTTCAGGCAGCCCGCGTTCAGCGGGATCTCGTCGTCGACCAAAGTGCGGAATACGTACAGCACGGCCGCCATGCAGACGGCGGACGGCGCGTTGAAATTGTTCGGCAGCTGGCTTGAGGTTCCCGTAAAGTCGATGGTGGCGCTGCGCTCGGCCACGTCGACCTTGATCGCCACCTGGATGCGCGCGCCGTTGTCCAGGTCCAGCGCATAACTGCCATCCTTCAGGGTCGTGATGACCCTGCGCACGGCTTCCTCCGCGTTGTCCTGTACGTGGCCCATGTACGCTTGCACCACAAGCAAGCCGAAATGCGCGACCATCTTGTGCAATTCTTCGGCCCCCTTCTGGTTGGCCGCCACCTGGGCGCGCAGGTCCGCCAGGTTTTGCCGGGGGTTGCGGGCCGGCCAGCTGGCGCCCGCCAGCAGGGCCAGGGTCTCGTCTTCGCGCATCACGCCCGTGGCGCCGTCGACCAGCTTGAAATTGTCGATCAACACGCCCTCTTCCTCGATGCGCGTGGAGTCGGGCGGCATGGAGCCGGGCGTGGTGCCGCCAATGTCCGCATGGTGGCCGCGCGAGCCGACATAGAACAGGATGGCGTCGCCCGCTTCGTCAAACACAGGCGAGATCACCGTCACGTCGGGCAAGTGCGTGCCGCCGTGGTACGGGTCGTTCAGCATAAAGACGTCGCCCGGCCGCATGGCGCCCGCATTGCGCGTCATGACGGTGCGGATGCTCTCGCCCATGGAGCCCAGGTGCACGGGCATGTGCGGCGCATTCGCGATCAAGTGGCCTTGCGCGTCGAAGATGGCGCAGCTGAAGTCGAGCCTCTCCTTGATGTTGACGGAATGGGCCGTATTTTGCAGCCGCAGGCCCATCTGCTCGGCAATCGACATGAACAGGTTGTTGAAAATTTCCAGCATCACGGGATCGGCATTCGTCCCAATGGCGCGCCGTGCGGGCAAGGCAGCGACCCTGCGCAAGATCAAATGGCCATGCGCCGTGACGTCAGCGCGCCAGCCCGGTTCGATGACGGTGGTGGCATTGGCGTCGCTGACGATGGCCGGGCCGTCTATCGTATCGCCGGGTCGCAGGCTGTCCGCCCCATACAAGCCGCTGTCGCGCCACGCACCGGCGCAGTACATGGCCACCGTCTGCATGGGCGCCAGCGCGCCCGCACGTGCCGCATAGGCCGGCACGGCCACTTGCGGCGCATCGGACGCGCCGATGGCTTCCACGGAAATGGCTTCGACGATCAAGGCGCGCGCCGGCATCAAAAAGGAAAAGCGTTTTTTATACGCTGCCTCAAACTGCGCCTGCATGCTCGCTACCGTATCGAACAGCACGACGAGGGCCGAATCCGTGCCCTCATAGCGCAGGTGCACGCGCGACACCAGCGCGATGCGTTCCCCTTGCACGCCCTGGCGCAGCAAGTCGCCCCGCGCCAGCTCGCCCAGCGCCGCGAAATCGCGCGCCAGATTCACGCCCAGTGCCGCCTCGATGGCCTGTTCGCGCATGGCGCTCTGGTCGGCCAGTCCCATGCCGTAGGCCGACATCACGCCCGCCAGGCTGTGGATGAACACCGTGCGCATGCCCAGCGCATCGGCCACCAGGCAGGCGTGCTGGCCGCCCGCGCCGCCAAAGCTGGTGAGCGTATATTCGGTAACGTCATGACCGCGCTGCACGGAAATCTGCTTGATGGCGTTGGCCATATTGCCCACGGCGATGGCGATATAGCCTTCGGCCACTTCTTCCGGGGTGGAGTTCACGGTACGCGCCAGCGCCGCGAACTGGGCGCGCACCGTGGCTGCGTCCAGCGCTTCGTTGGCGTCGGGCCCGAAAACGCGGGGAAAGAAGGCGGGCTGCAGTTTGCCCAGCATGACATTGCAGTCGGTGACAGCCAGCGGACCACCGCGCCGGTAGCTGGCGGGACCAGGGTTGGCGCCCGCGCTGTCCGGCCCCACCTTGTAGCGGGCGCCGTCGAAGTGCAGGATGGAGCCGCCGCCCGCGGCCACCGTGTGGAGACTCATCATGGGCGCGCGCATACGCACGCCGACGATCTGCGTCTCGAACACGCGCTCGAATTCGCCCGCGTAATGCGACACGTCCGTCGAGGTGCCGCCCATGTCGAAGCCGATGACTTTATCGAAACCGGCCAGCGCGCTGGCGCGCACCATGCCGACGATGCCGCCGGCGGGGCCGGACAAAATGCTGTCCTTGCCCTGGAAGGCACGCGCATCCGTCAAGCCGCCGTTCGACTGCATGAATTGCAGGTGCACGCCAGGCAGCTCGGCCGCCAGCTGGTCGACGTAGCGGCGCAAAATCGGCGACAGATAGGCGTCGACCACCGTGGTGTCGCCGCGCGCCACCAGTTTCATCATGGGGCTCACTTCGTGCGACACGGACACCTGCGTAAAACCGGCCTCGCGCGCCAGCTGCGCCACCCGCGCCTCGTGCGCATGGTAGCGGTAGCCGTGCATCAGCACGATCGCGATGGCGCGCACGCCGCGCGCATAGGCCTGTTCCAGCGCGGCGCGCGCGGCGGCTTCATCGAGCGGGCTCACGACGTCACCATGGGCGCCCACTCGTTCATCGATCTCGATCACGTCGCCGTACAGCAGTTCGGGCAAGATGATCTGGCGCGCGAACAGCTGCGGGCGGTTCTGGTAGGCGATGCGCAAGGCGTCGCGAAAACCGCGCGTGATCGCCAGCACGGTCGGCTCGCCCTTGCGCTCGAGCAGCGCATTGGTCGCGACCGTCGTCCCCATCTTGATGGCGCCCACCAGTTCGACGGGCAGCGGCGCGCCAGGCACAAGTCCCATCAGCTGGCGCATGCCGGCCAGCGCCGCATCGCGATACTGGCCCGGGTTCTCCGACAGCAGCTTGTGCGTGGCCAGGCTGCCGTCAGGACGGCGCGCCACGATGTCCGTAAAGGTGCCGCCCCGGTCGATCCAGAATTGCCAGTCCATCGTCCTGCCCCCGTACTTATGTGAGATGGCTATTGTAGCCGCCAAACAGGGGCGCGTTTCAGGCGTGCGCGCCTTGCCTTTCGCCCGCTTCGGCCTTATGTTGAAGACATGCTGACTAACGGAACACGCTCCATGCCCCTGATCGACTCTGCAACACCGCTGTACGCCATCGCCGAACTGCGCGCCATCGAACAAGCGGCCATGCGCGACCTGCCGCAAGGGCTGCTGATGCAGCGCGCGGGCCAGGCCGCCGCCAGTGCCGCCCTGAAGCTGCTGCACGCCCAGGAAGATGGCGACAGCGCGGGCCACCGGCGCGTATTGGTATTGGCCGGCCCCGGCGACAACGGCGGCGACGCGCTGGAAGCGGCTGCGCACCTGGCCGGCAGCGGCACCGAGGTGCTCGTCTGGCTGGCGCCCGAGGCGCAAGCCACGTCGCCCGAGCGCGAACAGGCGCTGAGCCGCGCGCGCAACAGCACCTCGCGCTTCATGGACGCGACGACCTCCATGGCGTCGGCCGCAGTGGGCGCGGCGCCATGGCACCTCGTCATCGATGGCCTGTTCGGCATCGGCGCATCGCGCCCGCTCGACGGCGAATGCCGCGAAGTGGCGCAGCTGGTCAACAACCTCGCATGCCCCGTGCTGGCGCTCGACGTACCCAGCGGCCTGCACGCCGATACGGGCGCCATCGACGGCGTCGCCATCCGCGCCACGCATACGCTCACCTTCATCGGCGACAAGCCGGGCCTGCACACGGCGAATGGCCGCGACTACGCGGGGGAAGTGGAAGTGGCCGCGCTGGTCATCGCCCCATCCCTGCTGCCGCCCGCCAGGGCCCAGCTGGGCGGCCTGCACCTGTTCGCCCGCCAGTTGCAGCCGCGCCGGCAAAACACGCACAAGGGCAGCTACGGCAGCGTGGCCGTCATCGGCGGCGCACAGGGCATGGCTGGCGCGCCTATCCTGGCGGCGCGCACGGCCCTGCATGCGGGCGCGGGAAGAGTCTACATCGCCTTTCCCGACGCACCGCCCGCCTTCGACAGCGGCCAGCCGGAACTGATGTGCCGGCACGCCAGGGACGTCGATTTCTCGGGACTGCACTTTGCCGCGCTGGTGGCCGGCCCCGGCCTCGGTGACAAGGCCGGCACGGTGGAATTGCTGCAGCGTGCCATCGACAGCGACAGTCCTCTGCTGCTGGACGCCGATGCCCTGAACCTGATGGCGGCCGAGCCGGAGCTGCAATCGGCGCTGGCCGTGCGCACGGGTGCGGGGGCGACGATATTGACGCCGCATCCGCTGGAAGCGGCGCGCCTGCTCGACATGACGGTGGCCGAGGTGCAGGCCGACCGCCTGGGCGCGGCGCGCCAGCTGGCGGCGCAACTGGGCGTCATCGTCGTCTTGAAAGGTTCAGGTACGGTGATCGCCGCGCAGGATGGCACCGTGGTGGTCAACAACACGGGCGGTCCCGCGCTGGCGACGGCTGGCACGGGCGACGTGCTGTCCGGCCTGTGCGGCAGCCTGCTGGCGCAGGGCTGGCCGGAATGGGAAGCGGCGCTTGGCGCAGTCTGGCTGCATGGCGCAGCGGCCGATGCGCTGGTGGCGGCAGGCAGCGGCCCGATCGGCCTGACGGCCGGGGAATTGATCCCGGCGATCCGCAAGCTGATCAATGCCTTGTCGGCATCATCATTGCGCTAGATCAAGCGTCCAGCCGAAATGGTAATCGTGCGCCCGCAGCGGGCCGCGATCGAACTGTCGTGGGTTACCAGCACCAGGGTCGAGCCACGTTCGCGGTTCAGCTCGAACATCAGCTGGATCACGGCTTCGCCCGTGGCCGCATCGAGGCTGCCCGTCGGCTCGTCGGCAAACAGCAGCGGCGGCTCCGTGACGAAGGCACGCGCCAGGGCCACGCGCTGCTGCTCGCCGCCGGACAGGTATTTTGGATAGTGTTTCAGACGGCTGCCCAGGTTCACTCTGCCCAGCATGGCTTGCGCCTTCTCTTTCGCGTCAGGGTCGCCGCGCAATTCCAGTGGCAGCCTGACGTTTTCCAGCGCCGTCAGGTGGGCCAGCAGCTGGAAGGACTGGAACACGAAACCGAGCTTTTCCTTGCGAAAGCCGGCGCGGCCGTCCTCATCGAGGGCGAAGATATCGGTGCCATCGAGGATGACCTTGCCCTCGCTGGGCGTGTCCAGGCCGGCCAGCAAGCCCAGCAAGGTGGACTTGCCGGAACCGGAGGCGCCGACGATGGCCAGCGTCTCCGCCGTTTGCACGGTAAAATCGACTTGATGCAGGATGGTCAGCTCACCATCGGCATCGGGTACGCGCTTGGCCAGCTGGACCACTTCGATGGCCGGCTGGGCATTTTGGCTGTTGGGTGCGGCGGGCCGCTGAGCCGCTGCTTCTGACGGAAGAAAACTGGTGGAAGTCGCTTTAGGGAATTCGGGCATGCTGATCTATCTTAAAAAATTTCGTGAACAAATAAGTGTCAAGGGCAGCAGCCGCATGCGGCGGCGCACGCTGTCCTTGCTTCCTGCGGCAGCCCTGCTACTGGTATCCGGCATGGCGAACGCCTATTCTGCACCAAAAACGCTGCTGGTGCTCGGTGACAGCCTCTCGGCCGAGTATGGGCTGGCACGGGGTACGGGCTGGGTGGCGCTGCTGGAACAGCGGCTGCAAGCCCAAAAGAACGACACGCGCATCGTCAACGCCAGCATCAGCGGCGAAACCACCAGCGGCGGCCGCGCGCGCCTGCCCGCCCTGCTGGCCAAGCACCAGCCCGACGTCGTGCTGATCGAACTGGGCGCCAACGACGGCTTGCGCGGCTTGCCCGTGGCGGCCGCCGAAGCAAACCTGCGCGCCATGGGCGAGGCGGCCAGGAAAACGGGCGCGCAGGTGGTGCTGGTGGGCATGCGCATGCCGCCCAACTATGGCCGCGCCTATGGCGAGCAGTTTTTTGGCGTGTACGGCAAGCTGGCCAAGGAATGGAAGGCGCCGCTGGTGCCCTTCATGTTCGAAGGCATCGCCGACCAGCCACAGCTGTTTCAGGCCGACCGCATGCACCCGAATGCGCAGGCCCATCCGACCATCCTGAAAAACATCTGGCCGCAACTGGCGCCATTGCTGAAAGCCAGGTAAGCCTGCGCCAAGCCAGCACATTCTGCAGACAAAAAAATAGCCGCTCGAGAGCGGCTATTTTTATGCGTGGAAACTAAATCTTACGGTGCTGGCGCTGCGGCGGCTGGGGCGGTGATCGGCTTGACGATCTTTACCTTGGCCTTGGCTTTCAGGTACTCGACGTAATCGAACATTTCCTGTTGTGCCAGGATGCCGCTGATCTGGTCTTTCTCTTGCTGGCGGCGCGCTGCGTCCACCTCCGCTGGCTGCTGCACCTTGGCGATGCGGTAGATGCCGTAGCCCAGGGCTGGCAGGTCCACGCCCACATAGGCTGGCAGCTTGCTCGTGTCCGCTTTCATGACTTGCGCGATGGCGGCACGGTTGATGCCGTCAAGCTTGCTGCGCGACACCCATTGCGCGGCGCCGAAACCAGTTGCGTCACCCGAGGCTTTCAATGCGGCCAGCTTGGTCTCGCCCGCTTTCTTGGCCAGCTTTTCCGCTTCTTCCAGGGTCACGCGCTGACGGATCATCGCTTCGACTTCGGCCAGCGGACGCTTCGTTGCTGGCTTGAATTCCACCACGCGACCGGCGATCAGCACGTTCGGCGCAACAGTCACGGCTTCCGTATTGCGCTTGTCTTTCAGCGAATCGTTCGAGAAGATGGCCGCCAGGAACTTGGCGTTGTTGAATGGCGCCTTGCCCAATGCTGGCGACGGCGTGCGCGACAGATTGGCGACGGTTTCCACTTTCAGTTTCAGCTTGTCGGCCACCGGCTTCAGGCTGTCCGATTGCTCGTAGACTGTGTTGGTGAACGTTTCAGCCATTTCCGAATACTTCTTGGCAGCAAATTGCTTGCGCAGGTCGGCCGTGATTTCGCCGCGCACTTCATCCAGCGCACGCACGTGCTGTGGCTTGAGCGAGGTGACCGTCAGGATGTGGAAGCCGAAATCGGAAGCGACGACATCGCTGATTTCGCCCTGCTTGAGTTTCGCTACGGCATTGAGCAACGGCGCAGGCAAGCCATCCTTGCCAATCACGCCCAGGTCGCCGCCCTGCTCTGCGGATGCCGGATCTTCCGACTTGGCTTTCGCCACGGCGGCAAAGCTGGCAGGCGTCTTGCGCACGTCAGCCAGGATGGCTTCGGCCTTGGCCTTGGCAGCTGCCTTGTCGGCGGCCGAAGCGTCTTTCTTGACGGCTACGAGGATGTGGCTGGCCTGGCGCGCTTCTTCCGTCGTGTAGGCTTTCTGGTTCTTCGCGTAGTAGCCGGTCACGTCGGCGTCGCTGACGTCGACTTGCTCGCCGGCAGCGCTGTCGTCCAGTACGACGTATTCGATCTTGGCTTGTTCCGGGATTTCAAAGAACTTGCCGTTCTTGTCATAGAAAGCCTTGATCATGGCATCCGTCACTTTGACTTCCGGCACGTACTGGGCGATCGGCAACAGCAGTTCCTGCACTTCACGCTCTTCCGAGGTGATGTCGGACAGGCGCTTGGAGACGCTGCTCGGCGCGAAGGCGGTGCCTTGCACAGCGCCGGCCAGTTGCTGCAGGGCCATGTCGCTGCGGCGGCGCGCATCGTACATCTGCGGCGTCATGCCTTGGGCGGCCAGCATGGCCTTGTAGCGTTCCAGGTCGAATTTACCGTCCGGCAAGGTCAAGCCTGGGATTTCCAGCACTTCCTTTTGCAGCACGGCATCGCTGATGACCAGGTGGCTACGGCCCACTTCGGCGGCCACGGCGCGCTCGGCGATCAGGTTGTCGAGGATGCTCTGGCGCGCTTCCGGTGTGTCAAACATTTTCTGGTCGAACTGCTCGCCCATCATCTGGCGATAGCGGTCGATCTGCTGGCGTTGCGCTTCTTCATATTGCTGCTGCGTAACGACCTGGTCGCCGACCTTGGCGATGGTGTTCGCGCCGTCGCCGAAGCTTTGGTAGCCGCTGATACCGACCAGTGCAAAAGACGGGACGATGACCAGCATCAGGAGAAACTGCATCAAGCGTCGATGGGTACGAATAAATTCAAACATGGTCAGCCAATTCGGGATGAGTGGATCACTATAAAAAAAAGGCGAACATGCGTTCGCCTTGATTTCTTCGGCGGAATGGACGGGACAGATGTCCACTTCCCCTTTAGATTCAACAACTTGGCGCTGGAACTAAAGCAGGATTCTGACGCCCAAGCCATTATCTCCTGATTCTACAATGCCCATAGCGCTATAGCAAGAGTAAATCAGGGCGCGCGCCCTGCCCTGGCGCCGCATGGACGACAAGGCGCCAAGCTCGAACATTTAACCCGATGCAGCTTAAAGCGGATTTAAACGCAGGCATTTTTATTCAAAACGGCAGGATGGGATTTTAAAAGCAGACACACCGAGATAATCTGGCGCTGAAAAAGAAAAACCCGCGCTACTTATTCAGCAGCGCGGGCTTCTATATTCTGGCGGAGCGGACGGGACTCGAACCCGCGACCCCCGACGTGACAGGCCGGTATTCTAACCAACTGAACTACCACTCCTTAAGAGCGTATTTTTTTGGCGGAGCGGACGGGACTCGAACCCGCGACCTCCGACGTGACAGGCCGGCATTCTAACCAACTGAACTACCACTCCGAAAAATACACAGTACTGCTTGCATTTGTATCCAGGGTTGCGATTCGTAGAACTTCAACCCTGAAATCGCGGCACCCGAAAGCGCCGCCAAATGTTTCCGGTGATTGTCACCTCACCGAAGTCCGTTAGTTTACAGCATCCTTCAAAGCTTTACCAGCTTTAAATTTTGGAACTTTTGCAGCTTCGATCGTGATCGCTTCTTTCGTACGCGGATTGCGGCCGGTACGCTCAGCGCGTTCGCTGACCGAGAAAGTGCCAAAACCAACCAGCGTCACGCTGTCGTTGTTTTTCAAAGTTTCCGTCACGCCGCCGATAACAGCGTCGAGTGCGCGCGCAGCGGCGGCTTTGGAAATGTCAGCTTTTTCAGCAATGTGGTCGATCAATTCAGTCTTGTTCACTAGCATCCCCAATTACAAAGGTATAAAACGTTTACCGTATCGTTGCGGCACTTTTGGCACCACAGCTGTCCGGCGAAAAAAATGTGCAGGCGTATTAAACAAGCCACACTGTATATGTGTCAAGCGCTTTGGGGGCGCAATTCACGTTTCAATATAAAACAAGCGCTCTAAAAGCGCTTGTTTGGGGAAAACAGGGGTAAAACGTTAGTGTTTTACTACCTCGCCGGCCGCGTCAGGCTTGGCCGCGGCGGCCGTGACAGCCTCCACCGCAGCGACATCCGCCAACGCTTCAGGCATGCGTTCGAGGGCGATTTCCAGCACTTTGTCGATCCAGCGCACCGGCACGATCTCCAGTTTGTTCTTGACGTTGTCCGGAATGTCGGCCAAGTCTTTCACATTTTGCTCTGGAATCAGGACCGTCTTGATACCGCCGCGATGGGCCGCCAGCAGCTTTTCTTTCAGGCCGCCGATCGGCAATACTTCGCCGCGCAAGGTAATCTCGCCCGTCATCGCCACGTCGGCGCGCACGGGGATGCCCGTGAAGACCGATACCATCGCCACCGTCATCGCTGCGCCAGCCGAAGGACCGTCCTTCGGTGTCGCGCCTTCCGGCACGTGGATGTGGATGTCGCTCTTCTCGAACACGTCCGCCTTGATGCCCAGGCGCTGTGCCCGGCTGCGCACCACCGTGCGGGCTGCCTCGATCGACTCTTTCATGACGTCGCCCAGGGTACCCGTGCGGATGATGCCGCCCTTGCCCGGCATCGACACGGCTTCGATGGTCAGCAGATCGCCGCCCACTTCCGTCCATGCCAGACCGACCACCTGGCCCACCTGGTTTTCTTTCTCTGCGACACCGAAATCATAGCGGCGCACGCCGAGGAATTTATCCAGGTTCTTCGAGTTGACGATGACTTTCTTGTCGGATTTCTTGAGCAGCAGCATCTTGACCACCTTGCGGCAGATCTTCGACACTTCACGCTCAAGCGAACGCACACCGGCTTCCCGCGTGTAGTAGCGGATGATGTCGCGCAAAGCCGACTCGGCCACCGAGATTTCCTCTTCCTTCAAGCCATTGTTCTTGATCTGCTTCGGCAGCAAATAACGCTGCGCGATGCTGGTCTTTTCGTCTTCCGTGTAACCGGACAAACGGATCACTTCCATGCGGTCAAGCAAGGCTGGCGGAATGTTGTACGAGTTCGACGTGGCCACGAACATCACGTCGGACAAGTCGAAATCGACTTCGATGTAATGATCGGAGAACGTGTGGTTCTGTTCCGGATCGAGCACTTCCAGCAAGGCCGACGAAGGGTCGCCACGGAAATCGGCACCCATCTTGTCGACTTCATCGAGCAGGAACAAAGGATTGCGCACGCCGACTTTCGACAGCGATTGCAATATCTTGCCCGGCATCGAGCCGATGTAGGTGCGGCGGTGGCCGCGGATCTCGGCTTCGTCGCGCACGCCGCCCAGGGCCATGCGCACGAACTTGCGGTTCGTCGCGCGGGCGATGGACTGGCCCAGCGAGGTTTTACCCACGCCCGGAGGACCGACGAAGCACAGGATAGGCGCTTTCAGCTTGTCGACGCGCTGTTGCACCGCGAGGTATTCCAGGATGCGTTCCTTGACCTTGTCGAGGCCGTAGTGGTCGCCCTCGAGCACTTTTTCCGCATTCGCCAGGTCGTTATTGACCTTGGATTTCTTTTTCCAAGGCAAGTTGACCAGGGTATCGATGTAGTTGCGCACGACGGTGGCTTCGGCCGACATCGGCGACATCAGCTTGAGCTTTTTCAACTCGTTGGTAGCCTTGTCGAGCGCTTCCTTCGGCATCTTGGCCGAAGCGACTTTTTTCTCCAGCTCGTCGAGGTCGGCACCATCTTCGCCCTCGCCCAATTCTTTCTGGATCGCCTTGACTTGCTCGTTCAGGTAGTACTCGCGCTGCGATTTTTCCATCTGGCGCTTGACGCGACCGCGGATGCGCTTTTCCACCTGCAGGATGTCGAGCTCGCCTTCGAGCTGACCCAGCAGGTGCTCGAGACGCTTGGCCACGCTGAAAATTTCCAGGATGACTTGTTTTTGCTCAAGCTTCAGGGGCAGATGCGCGGCCACCGTGTCGGCCAGGCGGCCGGCATCGTCGATGCCCGACAGCGAGGCGAGGATTTCTGGTGGAATCTTTTTGTTCAGTTTGACGTACTGATCGAACTGCTGCACGATCGCGCGGCGCATGGCTTCGACTTCCGACTCGTCGCCCGGCTCGGACTCGAGCGGCGTCAGGTCGGCGATGAAGTGCGTCGGCGCATCGCTGATGTGGTTGATACGGGCACGCTGCGCGCCTTCGACCAGCACCTTGACGGTGCCATCGGGCAGCTTCAGCATTTGCAGAATATTGGCAACGCAGCCAATTTCATAGATATCCGAAGGAGACGGCTCGTCCTTCGCGGCTGCTTTTTGAGCGGCAAGCATAATGCTCTTGCCCTGCTCCATCGCAGCTTCCAGCGCCTTGATCGACTTTGGACGGCCAACGAACAGCGGTATCACCATATGCGGGAAAACGACGACATCCCGCAACGGCAATAACGGCAGTTGAGTTTGCTCAGTTAATTTGGAAGTTGTCATGGCGTACCTTATAGAAAGCGTGTTTACGATGTTGGCGCTCGCTGCCAAAACACAAGACCGGCGAGAATAAATAATTCTGTGAAACAAACATAAAGTCTATTTCGCAAAACACACCCGCATGACTGTAACAAATGCAGTTTTAACAGTAAAAAAGCCACGCGCAGCTAAGCGCCGCGAGTGGCTTTACGATTGAAGCCTGCACTCATTGATTTAAATTGTACTGCCATGCATTAAGGAATCAAAACCCTTTTTATGCATTTGTCTCGGCAGTTTTCAATTTTCTCCGGAGGCCTTGGCAGTCTCTTGATAAATCAACAAAGGTTTGGCGCCGCTGGTGATGGTATTTTCGTCGATGACGACCTTCACCACATTTTGTTCGCTCGGCAGTTCGTACATGACGTCCAGCAAAGCATGTTCCAGGATGGAGCGCAGGCCACGGGCGCCGGTCTTGCGCGCCAGCGCCTTCTTGGCGATCGCATGCAGGGCGGCCGGACGAATCTCCAGTTCCGCGCCTTCCATCTCGAGCAGCTTCGAATACTGCTTGATCAGCGCATTCTTCGGCTCGACCAGGATCTGGATCAGCGCCTCTTCCGTCAATTCCGCCAGGGTGGCGATGACAGGCAGACGGCCGACCAGTTCCGGGATCAGGCCGAACTTGACCAGATCTTCCGGTTCCGCTTGCAGCATCAGTTCGCTGGCCGAGCTTTGCGACTTGCTGCGCACCGTGGCCGAGAAGCCGATGCCGCTCTTTTCGGAACGGTTGGCGATCACTTTCGACAGACCGTCAAAGGCGCCGCCGCAGATGAACATGATGTTGGTCGTGTCGATCTGCACGAAATCCTGGTTCGGATGCTTGCGGCCGCCTTGTGGCGGCACGGAAGCCATCGTGCCTTCGATGAGTTTCAGCAAGGCTTGCTGCACGCCCTCGCCCGACACGTCGCGCGTGATGGACGGATTGTCGGACTTGCGCGAAATCTTGTCGATCTCATCAATGTAGACGATGCCGCGCTGGGCTTTCTCGACGTCATAGTTGCAGCTTTGCAGCAGCTTCTGGATGATGTTTTCCACGTCCTCACCCACGTAACCGGCTTCGGTCAGGGTGGTGGCGTCGGCGATCACGAACGGCACGTTGAGCATGCGCGCCAGGGTCTGTGCCAGCAGGGTCTTGCCCGAGCCGGTAGGACCGACCAGCAAGATGTTGCTCTTGGCCAGTTCGATGTCGTCTTTCTTGCCCAGGTGCTTGAGGCGCTTGTAATGGTTGTACACCGCCACCGACAGGATGCGCTTGGCAGTCTGCTGGCCGATCACGTACTGATCGAGCAAGGCGGCAATTTCTTGCGGCGTCGGCAGGTCGGATTTGGTACCGGTCACCGTCTCGATGCTCGACGTTTCATCACGGATGATGTCGTTGCATAGGTCGATGCACTCGTCGCAAATGAAGACGGACGGGCCGGCGATGAGTTTCTTCACCTCGTGCTGGCTTTTGCCGCAGAACGAGCAATACAGTAATTTTTCGCCGCTAGAGGATTTTTTGTCTGACATAAGGCATTTTGGTTGGAACTGCATTAACAATATTGCAAAATCGCAAGCCGGAGTGCGGTAGTTGCCCGCAAAGGCCGCTACCCATGGCGCAAGTCAACAACGTGCACAAGCTCCATGCTACCCGAAATAAAAGCGAAACGCCCGAACGTTTGAGCGCCCGGGCGTTAACTTACGTACTTAGCGATACCGGTAGGGGCTCATCAAGCGCGGCTGGTCAACACTTTGTCGATCAAACCATACTCAACGGCCTCGTCGGCGGACATGAAACGGTCGCGGTCGGTGTCCTTGGCGATCTGTTCGATCGACTGGCCCGTGCGCTCGGCCATGATGCCGTTCAAGCGGGTGCGCAGGTAAAGGATTTCCTTCGCCTGGATCTCGATATCGGACGCCATGCCTTGCGAACCACCGGACGGCTGGTGAATCATGATGCGCGAGTTCGGCAGCGAGAAACGCTTGCCCTTGGCGCCAGCGGCCAGCAGGAAAGCACCCATCGAAGCGGCCATGCCCGTGCACAGGGTCGAGACGTCCGGCTTGATGAACTGCATGGTGTCGTAGATGGCCATGCCGGCCGAGACCGAACCACCTGGCGAGTTGATGTAGAGCGAGATTTCCTTTTCCGGATTTTCGCTTTCCAGGAACAGCAGCTGGGCGACAACCAGGTTGGCCATCTGGTCATTGACCGGGCCGACCATGAAAATCAAGCGTTCCTTCAGCAGGCGCGAGTAAATATCATACGAGCGCTCGCCGCGACCGCTTTGTTCCACCACCATCGGCACCAGGCCGAGCATCTCTGTGTCCAGCGCTGGATTACGGTTCATACCTGTCATTTCATTTCCTTGTGAAGCAGTTAGGGGATGCCGCCACTACCTTGCGGCAAGAGCCGGCACCCGGATACCAACTGGTTTACGCTTGTGCGTTGCTTCCCATCAGTTCGTCGAAAGCAACTGCTTTCGTCGTGACTTTCGACAGGCCCAACACGTAAGTGACGACGTTTTCTTCCAATACAAGGGCTTCGATCTCACCCAGACGACGACGGTCGCTGTAGTAGTACTTCAGCACTTCACGTGGATCTTCGTAGCTTTGAGCGAAATCTTCGATTTGCGCTTTTACTTGCTCAGGCGTTGCCTGCAGATTGTTGTCGCCCACCAGTTGCGACAGAATCAGGCCCAGGCGTACGCGACGCTCGGCTTTTTCTGCGAACAGTTCTGCTGGGAAAGGCACGTCCTTTACGTTCATGCCGCGCTGCGCCATGTCTTGACGGGTCATTTCGGCCAGGCGCTCGGAATCTTGAGCGATCAGCGTTTTTGGCACTTCCAGCTCAGCAACTTTGATCAGCGCGTCCATGACGGATTCCTTGTTGCGTGCTTTCACGCGGCCAGCAACTTCGCGTTGCAGGTTGACTTTGATGTCTTCGCGCATTTTGGCCAGGTCGCCATCGGCAACGCCCAAGGACTTTGCGAATTCAGCATCGACTTCCGGCAGGTGCGCCCATTCCAGCTTTTGCAGGGTGATGGTGAACGAGGCGGTTTTACCGGCGACGTCTTTGCCATGGTAGTCCTCTGGGAACGACAATGGGAAAGTCTTAGCTTCGCCCACTTTCAGGCCCAGGGTTGCTGCTTCGAATTCTGGCAGCATGCGGCCTTCGCCCAGCACGAAAGCGTAGCCTTCAGCTTTGCCGCCTGGGAATTCAACGCCGTCGATAGAGCCGACGAAGTCGACGGTCACGCGGTCGCCGTTGGCAGCGATCGGCTCACCGCCGTCGCCGTGTTCGCCAGCTTCGCCCTTGGTGTGGAAGTGCACGCGCTGCTTGCGCAGAATGTCGATGGTCTTGTCGATTTCGGCTTCCGACACGTCGGCTTGCACGGTTTCGATTTCAACGGCGGTCAGGTCGCCGATGGCGACTTCCGGATACACTTCGAAGGTTGCATCGAAAGCCAGCTGGCCTTCGGCTGCTTCTTCTTTCGGCACGATGTTCGGGAAACCGGCCACGCGCAGATTGTTTTCGTTGGCGGCGTCGTTGAATGCGCGGCCGACTTTGTCGTTCAGCACTTCGGATTCAATTTGGTAGCCGTATTGTGCTGCGACCATTTTCAACGGCACTTTGCCCGGACGGAAGCCCGGTGCCTTAGCCGTACGGGCTTGCACTTTCAGGCGCTTCTCAACTTCCGTGCGGACGTCCGTCAGCGGGAAGGAGATCGTGATACGACGTTCGAGTTTGCCCAAGGTTTCGACTGCAGTTGCCATGTAAAAAATCGTCCAAAAAATAAACACTGTTGGTGCGAGAAAAGAAGACCTGACCCCTTGCGCCATCACTGGCGGCAAGACATGGGTCCAGCTTCACTCGCTCGCATATTCATCTGTAAAAGCACTGAAAGCAGGACAATGGACCTGGTCTACCCGGCTGAGGGAAAACCCGCACCAGGCACCAAACAATCCGCCGCTTCCGGTACTGCGACAGGGCTCCGAGCGTCCAGCCTTGCTTCTAAGTAAATGCAAGGCCGGCCATCATTCGGTAAAGCGTGGCATTATAACAAAGGACTTCGGGAAAGTGGCTGGCTTTGCAGCCCGGCCACAGAGGATACCAGCGGCGGCGAACGAATCGCTACAGCCTGGATGGCCCTGTCTTTACTCTTGCCCCGGCATTCTTTATTTCGCCAGAGACAGGCTTTCCAGCCTGCTTCGTTCATTAGTATATGCGAACTGTCGCCCCGTCCGAAACAAAGAAATGCGCTCTTGGCGAAGTTTTCGGGCAAAAAACCTTTGATTTACCTCAATTTGGCCATTTTCCAGGCAAATCTCCGCCCGGGCCCTGCCCGGTCGCCCGATCTCTGGCGAAAAATAGCACAAACAAAGACATCCCGAATGACGGAAATACAGGGAAGACAACGTAAAAACAAGAAAGATGCCTGCAACGAGGCTGAAGAACAACTTGATGGTGCTGCACGTCCGGGCTGGAACAACCCGGATTGGTGCGGATGGGGAGACTCGAACTCCCAAGCCGAAGCACTGGCTTCTAAGACCAGCGTGTCTACCAATTCCACCACATCCGCATTTTGTACTACTTGCCGCAGGCTACACACCCGCCGTTGCTGATTTTAACAACTCGGGAGCGATCTGGCTACCGTGGACTAAACGAGCAAGCCCTCGGTAAAGCAAAGGCGGCATTCTACTGGATTTCCCAGAGGAATGCCGCCTTTTTTATGACTGCGCCTTGGCGCTGGCTCCTAGCCTTGTTTTGCCGTCACCGGCTCCGGCTTCTTGACCCGGAACCAGGCCGCATACAGGGCCGGCAGGAACAGCAGGGTCAAGGCCGTCGCGAGGATCAATCCACCCATGATGGCGACCGCCATCGGGCCCCAGAACACGGAGCGCGACAAGGGGATCATGGCCAGCGCTGCGGCTGCCGCCGTCAGCACGATGGGGCGGCAACGGCGCACGGCCGAGTCGATGATGGCATCCCATGGCGCCGAACCATCCTTGATATCTTGCTCGATCTGGTCGACGAGGATCACCGAATTGCGGATGATCATGCCGAACAGCGCGATGACGCCCAGGTTGGCCACGAAGCCCAGCGGACGGTGCAGCAGCAGCAAGGCAAAGGCGGCGCCCGCCACGCCCAGCGGTCCCGTCAGGAACACCAGCAGCGAACGCGAGAAGCTATGCAACTGCAGCATCAGCAAGGTGAAGATGATGAAGATAGCCAGCGGCAAATTCGCCGCGATCGACGCTTCCGCTTCGCCGCTGTCGGCCGCCACGCCTTTCACGGTGATGCGATAGCCGGCCGGCAACTTGGTCCGCAAGGCGTCGAGCTGCGGCGCCAGCTGCGTCGACACGGTGGCGCCCTGGATGCCATCGACCACGTCCGATTGCACGGTAATGGCCCATTCACGCTTGTCACGCCATACAACACCCGGCTCCCACACGAAGTGCGCGCGGGCCAGCTGCGAGATGGGCACGGACTTGCCCGTTGCCGTCGGAATATTCGTGTCATTCAACACGGAAATCGTCGCCCGCTCTTCCAGCGGCTGACGCACCTGGATATCGATCAGCTTGTTGTCTTCGCGGAACTGGCCGATGACGGTGCCCGAAAGTATCGTATTGGCCGCCTGCATCACCGTTTTCGAGGTGACGCCCAGCGCGCGCATCTTGTCCTGGTCCAGGTCCAGACGCAGAACTTTCACCGATTCATTCCAGTTGTCGTTGACGCCCAGGGTGTTCGGATTGGCGCGCATGATGTCCTTGACCTGGTCGGCGATGGCGCGTACACCCGCCACTTCCGGCCCAGTGACACGGAATTGCACGGGATACGGCACGGGCGGCCCGTTCGGCAACAGTTTCACCCGGCCCCGCACTTCCGGGAAATCCTTCTTGAACACGTCGACGATTTGCTGGCGCAAGCGTTCGCGGTCGGCCAGGCTCTTCGGCAAGACCACCACTTGCGACACATTGGTCTGCGGGAATATCTGGTCCAGCGGCAGGTAGAAACGGGGGCTACCCGTTCCCACGTAGCTGGTGACGCTTTCCACGCCGTCGAGTTTGCTGACGAACGCCTCGAATTTCTTCACCTGCTTCTCGTTCGCGGCAAAGGTCGTGCCTTCGGGCGACCACAGCTCCACCATCAATTCAGGACGGCTGGAATCGGGAAAGAATTGCTTTTCGATAAAGTTAAAGCCGTAAATGCCCAGCGCAAAGATGGCCAGGGTGGCGGCGATCGTCGTCTTGCGCCACTCCACGCACCATGTGACGGCGCGGCGGAAGCGGCGGAAGTTTGGCGTGTCGAACAATTCATGGTCGTTGTGCGCATGCGGCTTGACCTTCAGCAAGACGTAGCCGATGTAGGGCGTGAAGACGACAGCCACCACCCACGAAATGATCAGGGCCAGCGCATTGACGGAGAACAAAGAGAACGTGTATTCGCCGGCGGCCGACTTGGCCAGGCCGATGGGCAAGAAGCCCGCCACCGTGATCAGGGTACCCGTCAGCATGGGCATGGCCGTCGATGTGTAGGCGAACGTGGCCGCGTCGAAGCGGGACATGCCCTCTTCCATCTTGCGCACCATCATCTCGACGGCAATGATGGCGTCATCGACCAGCAAGCCCAGCGCGATGATCAGGGCACCGAGCGAAATCTTGTGCAGGTCGATGTCGAGCAGGCGCATGAACAGGAAGGTGACGGCCAGCACCAGCGGAATGGTCAGCGCCACCACCAGACCCGGCCGCACGTCGATGCGCAGCGGTTTCGTGTGCAAGCCCAGCGCGACAAAGCTGACGGCCAGCACGATCAAGATGGCTTCGATCAGGGTATGCACGAATTCGCCCACGGAGGCGGACACGGCTTCGGGCTGGTTCGACACGCGCTGCAGCTCTATGCCGACCGGCAATTCGCTCTTCATGCGCGTGACCGTCGCCTGCAGGGCCTTGCCCATGTCGATGATGTTGCCGCCCTTTTCCATCGACACGCCCAGGCCGATCACTTCCTTGCCATTGAAACGCATCTTGTCCTTGGGCGGATCGACAAATTCACGTTTCACGGTGGCAAAGTCGCCGAGGCGGAAGGTGGTGCCGTTGGCGCGCAGCTCCAGGTTTTCCAGGTCCTTGACGGTCACCATGGCGCCCGTCACGCGCACTTGCAGGTTATCCGTGGGCGTCACCAGCACGCCCGTGGCGTTGATGCTGTTTTGCTCGGACAATTGCTGCACGATGGCGTCAAAAGGAATGCCCAATTGGGCGAATTTCTTGTGCGAAAAGATGATATTGACTTTTTCGTCTTGCACGCCGAACAGCTCCACCTTCGACACCTGCCCCACGGCCAGCAGCTCCTGGCGCACCTTGTCCGCGTAATCCTTCATTTCCGCGTAGGTGAAACCGTCGCCAGACAGGGCGAAGATGGAGCCATAGGTGTCGCCGAACTCGTCATTGAAGAACGGGCCCACCACGCCAGCCGGCAAGGTGCCCTTGATGTCGCCGATCTTCTTGCGCACCTGGTACCAGGCGGCAGCCGTTTCCTTGGGCGGCGCCGATTCGCGCAGCTCCAGCAAGATCAATGTTTCACCAGGCTTCGAATAACTGGTGATTTCATTGATGTAGGGCGTTTCCTGCAGCTTCTTTTCCAGCTTGTCCGTCACCTGCTCGGCCATCTGCAGCGCCGTGGCACCGGGCCAGTACGCTTGCAAGACCATGGCGCGGAAGGTAAACGGGGGATCTTCATCCTGGCCCAGGCTGGCATAGCTGAGCATGCCGCCGATCAGCAGCACGGCCATCAGGTAGCGCGTCAGCGGGATGTGTTCGAGGGCCCAGCGCGACAGATTGAAACCGCCCTTCATTTGGCCGCACCCACGCTGACTGCGGCAGCGGCGACATCAGGCTTGCTGGCCAGTCCGGCACCGAGGAGGGATACTTTCTGGCCAGGCTTGAGCAGGTTGACGCCGGCAGTGACCACCGTCTGCCCCGCTTTCACGCCCGAGCTCAGCAGCAACTCATTGCCCGCCACGCCACCCACCGTCACCGGCACGAGCTTCACGGCGCCGTTTTTCCACCACCCACACGGAGCTTTGCGACTTTTCATTGAACAGGGCCGTCAACGGTACCTTGATCTGCGGCGTGGCCGTTTGCGAGGCGAACTGCACCACGGCCGTCATGCCCAGGCGTGCCTGCGGCGCGTCCGGGATGCTGACCTTGGCGATATAGGTGCGCGTGGCGGCATCGGCCACGGGCGAGACTTCGCGTATCTTGCCCGGCAAGCCCTGTTTCGGGTCGGCCCACAGGCGCACGACCACGTCCTTGACACCGCGCAAGGTTTCAACCTTGTCTTCAGGAATGCCGATCACGACTTCCTTCTCGCCGCTCTTGGCCACCTGCACCACGGGCGCCCCTGGCGCCACCACCTGCCCCACTTCGGCCTCGATGCGCGTGACGACGCCATCGACGTCAGCCAGCAAGCTGGCGTAGCCGGACTGGTTCGCCTGGCCCCGGTACAGGGCCTGGGCCGCTTCCACGTTCGCCTGCGCCGCCTTGTAGGTGGCATCCTTGCCATCGAGCACGGCCTGGCTGACGAAATTTTTCTCGCGCAAGTCCTGGTAGCGCTTCAATTCCGCGCGCGCCAGGTCGCGGCTCGTTTCCGCGCTGACCAGCGACGCCTTGGCCTGTGCCTGCGACAGTTGCAAGTCGACAGGATCGAGCTGCATCAACACTTGCCCCTTCTTGACGCTGGCACCCACGTCCACCTTGCGCGCCACGATCTTGCCGCCCACGCGGAAGCCCAGCTGCGATACGACACGGGGCACGACCTCGCCCGCCAGCTCGGCACTCACGTCAACATTACTGCTAGACAACACGATCGCGCGCACGGGACGCACGTCTTCCACTTTGACGGCAGGCTTGGAACAGGCCGCCAGGGTCAGCGCCAGGGTAGCGGCGGCAATCAGCCGCAGGGAAGGAAGTGCGGATGCGCCGGTCTCGCGGCGCGGGGTTTTCAGGGCAAACAAGGTATTTTCCTTTACTATGCGGGCTGTAATATTTTTATGCGGAGAAACTTTTTGCTTGCCCTTTGGGCCAAGCCAAACTTTTTCGCACGCGATATCCTTAAATTTGTGACAATATCAGCTTGGTCATGGCGGGAAGCAAATTTCCCCTAATGACTTTCTGGTTATTAATTATAATCGTGCGTAAAAGTTTTTAGTGACTTATGCGTCATTAATCTTGAGACGTACAACGTCCGGCCACATTCCAGCATTGTGGGGTGCCGGGCAAAACTGCAAGACTAGAGAAGTGTGTTCATGCCTGTAGACCATTACGAAAATTTTCCTGTTGCATCATTTTTACTGCCGCGCCGCCTGGTGCCCGCCGTCGAAGCCATCTATGCCTTCGCCCGCAGCGCGGACGACCTGGCCGATGAAGGCGACGCCACGCCGGCTGAACGCCTGGCCTCCCTGCACGCCTATGAAGGGGCGCTGGGCCGCATCGCCCGCCAGGAAGGCCATGCCGGCGAGAACGCCGCCATGTTCGAACGCCTGGCCGCCGTCATCGCCAAACACCAGTTGCCGCTGAAGCCGTTTTACGATCTGCTGTCGGCCTTCAAGCAGGATGTGGAAACGACGCGCTACGCCAGCTACGAAGACGTGCTCGACTACTGCGCCCGTTCCGCCAACCCCGTGGGGCTGCTGATGCTGCACCTGTATGGCGCGGCCGATGAACAGAATGTACGCGATTCCGATGCGATATGTTCAGCTTTGCAACTAATTAATTTCTTGCAAGACGTCGCCATCGACCAGCAAAAAGAGCGCATCTACCTGCCGATGGACGACCTGAGCCGCTTTGCCGTCTCCGCCGCCGCCTTCGAGCGGCCCGAGGCGCACGGCAAGTGGAGCGCCCTGATGCGCTTTGAAGTGGCCCGCACGCGCGCCCTGATGCTGTCCGGCGCGCCGCTGGCCCTGCGCCTGCGCGGACGCATCGGCTGGGAACTGCGTCTGGTGGTACAAGGGGGTTTGCGCATCCTCGAAGCCATCGAAGCCGTCAATTACGACGTATTCCGGCGCCGGCCCAAGCTGGAGAAACGCGACTGGCTGATCATTTTCTGGCGCGCCCTGCGCATGTCGCGCAAAAGCTTGCATCAAGAGACACAAGTAAAAACGGCTTTTCCCCCGTCGCCCACTCTGTAAGACGATAGAATAGCGGCTTCGATCTGTAACCCTTGCTCTTTTGACTATGTCTCCCGACGAATACTGCCAACAAAAGGCCGCCCAGAGCGGCTCCAGCTTCTACTACAGCTTCCTGTTCCTGCCCGCCGAGCGCCGCAAGGCCATCACGGCCCTGTACGCCTTCTGCCGCGAAGTCGATGACACGGTCGATGACTGCACGGACGAAGCCGTGGCACGCACCAAGCTGGTCTGGTGGCGCAAGGAAGTCAAGGCCATGTACGAGGGCATTCCCACGCATCCCGTGATGCGCGCGCTGGAACCGCATCTGGCCATATATAAACTGGAAGAAAAGCATTTGCAGGCCATCATCGACGGCATGGAAATGGACTTGAACCAGACCCGTTACCTCGACTACCAGGCCATGAGCCGCTATTGCTGGCATGTGGCCAGCGTGGTGGGCATCTTGTCGGCCAGCATCTTCGGCGCGACCCGCCCGGAAACCCTGCTGTACGCGGAAAAACTGGGCCATGCCTTCCAGCTGACCAACATCATCCGCGATGTGGGCGAAGATGCGCGCAAGGGGCGCATCTACCTGCCGATCAGCGAATTGCAGCAATTCAATGTGACGGCAGCCGACCTGCTGAACGCGCGTCACAGCGAAAACTTTGAAAACCTCATGCGTTTCCAGGTGGCGCGCGCGCAAAAGGCCTACGACGAAGCCTTTGCGCTCTTGCCAGCCGAGGATCGCCGCGCCCAGCGCCCGGGTCTGATCATGGCCGCCATCTACCGCACCCTGCTCAATGAAGTCGAGCGCGACGGCTACCACGTGCTGAAACAACGCATTTCGCTCACGCCGATCCGCAAACTGTGGCTGGCCTGGAAGACCTGGGTTCGTGGCTGAGAGTAACGTGAAGCAACGCTACGCCATCATCGGCGCCGGCTGGGCTGGCTGCGCGGCGGCCATGGAACTGGCGCGCACCGGTCACTCGGTAACCGTGTTCGAGGCGGCGCGCACTCTGGGCGGGCGCGCGCGCCGGGTCGAACGCGAAAGTACCGTGCTCGACAACGGCCAGCATATCTTACTGGGCGCGTACACGGAAACCTTGCGCCTGATGAAGCTGGCAGGGCAAGATCCCGGCGAACTGATCCTTAACCTGCCCCTGCAGATGCGCTATCCGGCCGGCCCGGACGGCATGGATTTCATCGCGCCCCGCCTGCCCGCGCCGCTGCACCTGGCATGGGCCCTGCTGCGCGCCAAGGGATTATTGCGCACAGACAAGCTGGCCCTGATGCGCTTTTCCACCGCCATGCGGTGGATGGGCTGGCAACTGTACAACGATTGCACGGTCAGCGAACTGCTGCAGCGCTTCGACCAGACGGACCGCTTGAATCGGCTGATGTGGTATCCGCTGTGTCTGGCAGCGCTGAATACCCCACCCGAGCGCGCCTCGGCGCGCGTCTTCATCAACGTGCTGCGCGACAGCCTGGGCGCGAGCCGCCGCCGCGCATCCGACATGCTGATCCCGAAAAGGGATCTGAGCAGCCTGCTGCCCGACGCGGCAAGCCGCTACCTGGCGCAGCATGGCGGCGAAGTACGCACGGGCGCCAAGGTTGCCGCCTTACGCGCCCTGCCCGATGGCCGCTGGCAACTCGATGACGGGGAAAGCTTTGATGGCGTGATTGTGGCCACCTCGTCCGTGCAGGCCGCCAACCTGCTGCAAGGCTTGCAGGATCCGCGCCTCGATGACGTCATTAACTGCATGCAAGCTTTCACGCCGGAAGCCATCAGCACCTGCTATCTGCAATACGACGCCTCGGTGCGCCTGGACTTGCCCTTGTACGCCCTCGTCGATGCACCGGAGCAGCAGCACTGGGGCCAGTTCGTCTTCGACCGGGGCCAGCTCGACAGCAACCAGGCGGGCTTGCTGGCCGTCGTCATCAGCGCCTCCGGTCCTGCCGCCGAGCAAGGCCATGGGCCGCTGGCCCAAGCCATCGCGGCGCAGCTGGCGCAGGTGTTGCAGCGTCCGGAACTGGCGCAGCCCGTCTGGACCCAGCTGATCACGGAAAAGCGCGCCACGTTTGCCTGCACGCCGGAACTACGGCGCCCCGGCAACGCCAGCGGCGTACCGGGCTTGCTGCTGGCCGGCGACTACACGGCCAATGAGGATCGGACACAAGACTATCCGGCCACCATCGAGGCGGCCGTGCGCAGCGGCGTGGCGGCGGCAAAGGCCGTCACCACGGGCAAGGTGGCAAAGTAGACTTGACGGTGCATCCTCCCCTGGTGTCACTCGCCCCCGCGAAATTGCATTCTGTCGCACCGCGCTGGTGCACTCGCGTGCGCTTGGGTACAGTCTGATCATCGACAACGGCCATGCCACGGGGAATACCATGCACACCACCTTGCACTTGAAAAACAGCTTGAAAGCCCTGGCCTTGCTGGCTTGTGTGGTGCTGGCCACCTTGATCGTCGTTCAGGTACAGCAAGCGCCACAAGCGCCATTGCTGCTGAGCCAGGCAAGCATGCTGCTGCCGGCAATGGGCTGAAGCGGCGGACAGGAAGAATATGATGAACAAGCAAGATTATCTCGACTCTCTGCGGCGTGCGCTGGCAGGCTTGCCACCGGACTTGGTGGCCAAGACTCTCGATTATTACGAACAGACCTTCATCGAAGGCGCCGCGGCCGGCCGCAGCGAGCACGAGATCGCCGACGATCTGGGCGACCCGAAAAAAATCGCCCTGACCTTGCGCAGCAGTACCCACCGCCAGGCTTTCGAACAGAAGAAAACCCCCGTCAACCTGCTGCGCCTGCTCGTCTCGCTGGTGGGCCTGACCATCTTCAACCTGTTCATGGTCGTCCCTGCCGCCGTCTACGCGGCCCTGCTGGCCGCCCTGTATGCCGTCGGCCTGAGCTTTTACCTGGCCGGCATCGCCATCACGGCCAGCGGCTTGTCCGGCGCCAACGAATTGGTGCTCGATGGCCCGTTTCGCCACATCTTCGTCCAGGACGATGAGGGCGGCGAGCGGCGCGAAACGCGCATCACCATCGGCGACACGGGCATCGAAGTCGATCACCTGCCCAGCCCCGTCAAGGCTGAGTCCGAGACACCGGGCGCGTCGTCGCGCGTGATGGAGCGGGCCGAAGCGCTGGCCGGTGGCGGCATCCGCATCTCCACCGACATGGACCGCGACGCGCGCACCACGCAAACCATCTTCGGCGTGGGCATGCTGCTCGGCGGCATCGCCATCTTCCTGCTCAGTCTGGTCGTAACGCGCTATACCTTGATCGGCATCAAGCGCTACGTTGCCATGAATGTCTCCCTGCTCAAAGGTCACTAGAAAGGCTGCCATGAAACGCTTGCTCAAAGTTGGCCTGTCCATGCTCCTGCTGGCACTGGTCCTGATCGCCATGTCGTATGCGGCGCTGCGCGCCAAGGGGATCAGCAATCCCAGCAGCGCTGCAGGCCGTGCCGTGCGCAGCGAAACGCGCCCGATTTCCGCCAATATCACCAGCATCGACCTGGCCGGCCCCATCGACCTGGTGCTGCGCCGTGGCGCCACGCCATCGCTGAAGGTCAGCGGCGAACAGCGTTTGCTGTCAAACGTCGACACGACGCAAGATGGCACGACCTTGCATATCGGCCCGAAAGGCATGCTGTTCCACCATCGCCAGCCCCTGCAGGTAGAACTGGTGCTGCCAGCGCTCGTGCGCATGGAAGTGCACGGCAATGGCGACAGCAAGATCACGGGCTTTTCCGGCGACAGTTTTATCCTGGAATTGACGGGTTCGGGCGACGTCAGCTTCACGGGACGCTACAAGCAGGTGCAAGCCACCGTCAACGGCAGCGGCGACCTCGACATCAATGGCGGCAACAGCGACAGCGTGGTGCTGGAAATGGTGGGCTCCGGGCGCATCGCCGCCAGCGGCAACACGAAATTCCTGCGCGCCGACCTCAGCGGTTCGGGCGACATCGATGCCGAGCACCTGGCCGCCGACAAGGCCAGCGTCAGCCTGCAAGGCTCGGGCCAGAGCACCGTCTTCGTGCGCGACGCCGCCAACCTGACCCTGCGCGGCAGCGGCGACATCCACGTCCACGGCAACCCGCGCCAGCGCGATGCGCAGAAGAGCGGATCAGGCGATATTATCTGGCATTAACTTTCTCTTCCAGCCAACTGACCGCCTGCTCGCCGGCCGCCTTGCCTTGCGCCAGGCAGGCCGTCAGCAGGTAGCCGCCCGTCGGCGCTTCCCAGTCCAGCATTTCACCAGCGACAAACACGCCCGGCATCGCGCGCAGCATGCTGCCGTCGATGCCGTCGAAGGCCACGCCGCCGGCGCTGCTGATGGCTTCATCGATGGGGCGCGGGCGCTGCAAGGTGACGGGCAGCAGCTTGATGGCAGCAGCCAGCTTGGCTTCGTCGGCAAAGTCGGCCGCGCCCAGGCATTCGCGCAGCAAGCCCGATTTCACGCCCTTGATGCCCAGCCGGCTTTGCAAATGGCTGGACATGGAACGGGCACCACGGGGACGCGTGACTTCCTCGAACACGCGTTCATGACTATGGTCAGGCGCCAGGTCGAGCCAGATGGTGGTGTGGCCCTCAACCGCGATCTGCTCGCGCAGCGCGGCCGACAGCGCATAAATCAGGCTGCCCTCGACGCCGCCCGCCGTGATGACAAACTGCCCCTGACGTTTGATCATGCAGCCGTCGATGTCGCGCGCCGTGATGGCCACGGTCGCCAGCGGTTCGCCCGCATGGCGGCTGCTGAAATGCTCGCTCCAGTCCACATCGAAGCCGCAATTGGCCGGCGCCAGCGCTGCCACGGCCACGCCCTGCCCTTGCAGCAGCGGCACCCAGGCGCCGTCCGATCCCAGCCGCGCCCAGCTGCCGCCGCCCAAGGCCAGGATCACGGCGTCGAATGCGCACAGGCGTTCGCCGTCCGGCGTGGCAAAGGCCAGCTGGCCATCGCGCCAGCCCGTCCAGCGGTAGCGCATGTGGAATTGCACGCCCGCTTCGCGCAAGCGGTGCAGCCAGGCGCGCAGCAAGGGCGCGGCCTTCATGTCAGTCGGGAAGACGCGGTTCGACGAGCCGACAAAGGTCTCCACGCCCAGGCCGTGCACCCAGTCGCGCACCTTCTGCGGGCCAAACTGGTCCAGCGCCGGTTTTACCCTGTGCGCCTGCCTGGCGTAGCGCGAGACGAAAGCCTGGTAGCCTTCCGCGTGCGTGATGTTCATGCCACCGCGCCCCGCCAGCAGGAATTTGCGGCCGACGGAAGGCATGGCGTCGAACAATTCCACCTTGGCCCCCTGCTCGGCGGCCGCCTGGGCGGCCATCAGGCCGGCGGGACCGCCGCCGATGACGGCGATGTGAAACGGAGGGGAACTGGAGTTGGTCATGGCAAGCTGGAAAGACGGTGAAAACCCCGGCATTTTAGTCGAGATTGGCCCGGATATGGCCCGCCGATGGCGATCGCGCCCAAAAATGAGGCATACTGCGCCAGGCATGCTGCAACGATCGGCAGTTTCATATCACTTGACGACAAGACACGAGAGGAGAAACACATGGGCGCAGGATTCTGGATTTCCCGCTATTTGCTGGCCAGTTCGATTTTATTCATCATCCTGACAGTGGTCGAGTACAGCAAGGGCACCACCAGCCAGGCAGATATCCTCAGCGCGCTGGCCTGGTCGCTGGTGGCATCGGCCATCTTCATCGGCTCGAAATACTGGCGCTACAAGAAAGCCATCGCCTGCGCGACGTGCAGCGGGGACAAGCCAAAAACCAAGTCGTCAATAAAAAATGGCCGCTTCAGCGGCCATTTTCTCAAGTGGGCATTCTCAGCCGCCCGTCACGGGCGGGAAGAACGCCACCTCGTCACCTTCGCCTATCACGATATCGGCATCGCACATCACCTGGTTATGCGCCATGCGCAGCGCGCGGCCTTGCGCCAGCGCGTATTCCCAGTTGCCGCCGCGGGCGATCAGCAGATTTCGTACCTCGCCCACCGTCAGTCGCGGCTCGGCCACTTCCAACACTTCCTGGGACGTGCCCACCAGCTCGCGCACGCTGGCGAAAAAACGCAGATTGATCTTCATCGATACTTCCTTAGTACAGCAATTCGTTAAACGGGATAAAACGCAGCATGTCGCCGCGCGCAATCGACAACCCCGGCGGGCAGTCGATCAAGCCATCGCCCCACACGGTGGACGTCAGCACGCCTGAACTCTGGTTGGCGAACAGTTCCAGTTCACCCTCGTCATTGACCTTGGCGCGCAAGAACTCGTTGCGCTTGTCCGCCTTCAGGCGTTCAAACGCGGCCGGCAGCTTGTAACTGCGTGGCGCCAGATTCCCCGCCACGCCCTGCAGGCGCAAAATGAACGGGCGCACGAACAGTAAAAAAGTGACAAAGCTCGACACGGGATTGCCGGGCAAGCCGACAAAGAACGCATGCTGCACTTCACCGAAGGCCAGCGGTTTGCCCGGTTTGACGGCGATCTGCCACATGTTCAGCCGCCCTTCCGCTTCCACGGCAGGCTTGATATGGTCTTCCTCACCCACGGACACGCCGCCCGAAGTGATGATCAAATCATTGCCCTGGGCCGCCTGGCGCAGCACGGCTTTTGTCGCTTCCAGGCTGTCGGGCACGATGCCCAAATCCGTGATGTCGCAGCCGAGGTTTTCCAGCAAGCCGCGCAAGGTAAAACGGTTCGAGTTGTAGACGGCGCCCGGCGCCAGAGGTTCACCGGGCATGGCCAGCTCGTCACCCGTGAAAAACACGGCCACGCGCAGCTTGCGCAGCACCGGTACTTGCGCCAGGCCTACCGAGGCGGCCAGGCCCATTTCCTGGCTGCGCAGGCGCCGGCCCACGCCCAGTATCTCGCCGCCCGCGCGGATATCCTCGCCCTGGCGGCGTACCCATTCCCCTGCTTTCGGCACGTGATTGACCGTCACCACGCCATCGGCCACCGTGCACTGCTCCTGCATCACGACGCAATCGGCGCCGTCCGGGATCAGGGCGCCCGTAAAGATGCGCGCCGCCGTCCCCGGCTGCAAGGGCTGGCCTACGTGGCCGGCCGCGATACGCTGCGACACGGGCAAACTGGCCGCGCCGCTGGCGCAATCCTGCGCGCGCACGCAATAGCCATCCATCTGCGTGTTGTCGCGCTCGGGCACGTTCAGGGTCGACGTTTGCGCGATGGCCAGCACGCGGCCGTTGGCGCGCATGGTGTCGACCAGTTCCACTTCGGTCACAGGGCGCGCCGCGTCCAGCATGAAGGCTTGCGCCTCGGCCACCGACAGCATAGGCTTGCGTACAGTGCTGGCGTCTGTCATCACAGTCCCGTGTTAGCGGCGATATACGCCTTCATTTTTTCCACGTCCGCATCCATCACGACAAACTTTTGCGGCAAGTCTTCGATGTTCTCGAAGCCACTTGGCCGTTCAGCGTCCACGCCCAGCGCTTCGAGGATGGTTTCGTTGAACTTGGCCGCCAGCGCCGTTTCCAGCACAATCATCGGCACGTTGGGTTCCAGGTGCTCGCGCGCCACCTTGATGCCGTCGGCCGTGTGCGTGTCGATGGTGATGCCGTAATCGTCGGCCACGTCGCGGATGGTGTCGACGCGGTCCTGGTGCGTGGACTTGCCCGACTTGAAGCCATACTTGGCGACTTGCTTGAATTCGTCGCCATCGCTGCCAGGCTTGCCGGACAAGTCGAAGCCGCCGTGGGTTTCCACTTTCGTGAACAGGGCGCGCACGCGCTCGCTGTCGCGGCCCACCAGATCGTAGACGAAGCGCTCGAAATTCGACGCTTTCGAGATGTCCATCGACGGGCTGCTCGTATGGTAGGTCTCGGCGGACTTGCGCACGCGGTAGACGCCCGTGCGGAAGAATTCGTCGAGCACGTCGTTTTCATTCGTGGCCGCCACCAGTTTTGAGATCGGCAGCCCCATCATGCGGGCGATATGGCCGGCGCAGATATTGCCGAAGTTGCCCGACGGCACCGTGAACGACACTTTCTGTTCGTTGCTGGTGGTGGCCGCCAAGTAACCGCGGAAGTAGTACACGACTTGCGCCACGACACGCGCCCAATTGATGGAGTTGACGGTGCCGATTTTCTGTTTCGCCTTGAACGGCAAGTCGTTCGACACGGCCTTGACCATATCCTGGCAATCGTCGAACACGCCTTCGACGGCGATGTTGTAGATGTTCGGGTCTTGCAGGCTGAACATCTGCGCCGTCTGGAAGGCGCTCATTTTCTTGTGCGGCGACAGCATGAAGACGCGGATGGCCTTCTTGCCGCGCATCGCGTATTCGGCCGCGCTGCCCGTGTCGCCGGACGTGGCGCCGAAGATATTGAGTTCCGCGTTGTGCTTGGTGAGCGTGTATTCGAACAGGTTGCCCAGCAACTGCATGGCCATGTCCTTGAAGGCCAGGGTCGGACCGTTCGACAGCGCCTGCAGCATCAGAGTGGTCTGGCCGCCCTTGACGACGTTTTCTTCGAGCACGCGCAGCGGCGTGATGTCGGCCGCATTTTCGCCGGCGCGGGCGTTCTTGTAGACTGCCTTGGTATAGGTTTTCGCCGTCAGTGCCTTCAGGTCCGCGGCCGGGATATCGGTGGCGAACTTCTTCAGGATTTCGAATGCCAGGTCGGCATACGACAATGTGCGCCAGGCATTGAGCTCGGCACCAGTGACTTGCGGGTAGTGTTCAGGGAGATACAGTCCGCCATCGGGGGCCAGGCCGCCCAGGAGGATATCGGAGAATTGCTGCAAAGATGACTGTTGCGACTGCAATGGCGCTTTATCAGCGCGGGTAGACACGTAATGCATAGATTTGAAGAGTCCAATTGAGCTGAGAGCGGTTGATCATGAATGGCAGCGGATATTATAGTGCCAGCCGCCGTCCAAGGCGAATCGCGTGGCGCCAGCCAGATCAAGATGTGACAATTGGAGAGCTTGAATGTTATCAATCCAGCCATAATGGCTGAGATCAAGCCAGGTGAACATGGCCGGTGTAAGCACTGGCGTGCGCCGCCGATTTGCGCCACACTGTGCTGAATGTTCCTGCCATGACTATTGATGGAGTCGAAAACCGGCCATGCCGATCAGTAAAAAACCGTATTTGCAAAGCGCCGCGCTGCGCCCCGACGTTGCCGTCGATCTGGACCACTATCCGTTCACCATCCCCGCCATCCGCGACTTCGTGCACATGGACTTCCACCGCGATGTAACATTTTTCGTGGGCGAAAATGGCAGCGGCAAGTCGACCATGCTCGAAGCGCTGGCCGTGGCGCTGGGCTTTGGCAAGGATGGCGGCACGCGCAATGTGCGCATCGCCCTGCCGTCAGATGAGGAGTCGGGCTTGCACGCACACTTGCGTTTGAGCAAAAGCTACAAGAAGCCCGATGACAGTTATTTTTTGCGCGCCGAGAGCTTTTTCAACGTCGCCACCTACATGGACGACATGCCCGAATACCTGGGCAGCTACGGCGGCAAGTCGCTGCACGCGCAATCGCACGGCGAAGCGTTCATGGCGACCTTGATCAACAAGCTGCGGGGAAAAGGCTTGTATCTGCTGGACGAGCCCGAGGCGGCGCTGTCGCCGAGCCGCCAGATGGCGGCCCTGTCGGTGATCCACCAGCTGGTGCAGGACGACTCCCAGCTGATCATCGCCACCCACTCGCCGATACTGCTGGCCTACCCGAACGCGAAAATCCTGATGTTTACGGGCGGCGGCATCCACGAAGTGGCGTATGAAGACACGGAACACTACGCCGTGACGCGCGATTTCCTGAATAATTATCCACGAAGGCTGGAGCAGCTGTTTGAGGAGGAGTGAGGGTGCAATAAGACGCAGCGGAAATCTGGGGTCAGACCCGGCGGGTCTGACCCCGGCACTTAGCAAGCGGCGTGGTTGACGGTGATCACGTGCACGGCCAGCCCGCCCAGAGACGTTTCCTTGTACTTGTCCTGCATGTCCGCGCCCGTCTGGCGCATGGTTTCGATGACTTCGTCGAGGCTGACGAAATGCGTGCCATCGCCCTTCAGCGCCAGCGAGGCGGCCGTAATCGCTTTCACGGCGCCCATGCCATTGCGCTCGATGCAGGGGATCTGCACCAGGCCGCCGATGGGGTCGCACGTCATGCCCAGGTGGTGTTCGATGCCGATTTCAGCTGCGTTCTCGATCTGTTCATTCGTGCCGCCCAGCGCGGCCACGAGGCCGGCCGCCGCCATGGCGCACGCCACGCCCACTTCGCCCTGGCACCCCACTTCGGCGCCCGAAATCGAGGCATTGCGCTTGCACAGCATGCCGATGGCGGCCGCCGTCAGCATGAAGCGGCGCACGCCGCCGACCGGGTCGCTGGGGCGGCAATCCTGCGCATAGTAGCGCAGCACGGCCGGGATGATGCCGGCGGCGCCGTTGGTCGGCGCCGTCACCACGCGCCCGCCGGCCGCGTTTTCCTCGTTGACGGCCATCGCGTACAGGCTGACCAGGTGCACAGCGTCGTGCGGCAAGTCGTTGGCGCGGTTGTCGGACGCCTTCGCCTCCTGCGCCAAACGCCATAATTTCGCGGCGCGGCGCTTCACGTTCAAGCCGCCCGGCAGGTTGCCCGTCGTTTCCAGGCCGTGCGCGATGCAGTCGCGCATGACGTGCCAGATGCGGTCCAGGCCTTCATTGAGTTCTGTCTCGCTGCGCTTGACGCACTCGTTCGCGCGCAGCATTTCAGGGATCGACAGGCCGCTTTCCACGCCATGCGCCAGCAACTGCTCCATGGTGTCGAAGGGGAAGACGACTCTTGCGCTGGCGGCCGACTCCACGGCCGCTTCCGCCTGGGCTTCGCCCGCTTCGCGGATAAAACCGCCGCCTATCGAGTAATACACTTTGTCGACACGGCTGCCGTCCGCCAGTTTCAGGGTGAAGCGCATGCCGTTCGGGTGCTCGGGCAGCGACTCGCTCTTGTTCCAGATCAAACCCGTGGCAGCCGTAAACGGCACGACGTGCGTGCCCAGCAGCGCGATTTCACCGGCCGTCTCGATGGCGGCCAGCTTGCTGTCGACTGCATCGGGCGCCACGTCCTGCGGCGTTTCGCCCATCAAACCCAGAATGACGGCCTTGTCCGTGGCATGGCCCACGCCCGTCAGCGCCAGCGAGCCATACAGGGCCGCCTCGACGCCCACTACTTGGTCCAGCGGACCGTATTCGACCAGAAAACGCCGCGCCGCCACCATCGGTCCCACTGTATGGGAACTCGACGGCCCGATGCCGATTTTAAACAGGTCAAATACGCTCATGTCCATGTAGTGTCTCTTTACTTGTGTTGTAGTTATTTATATGGTGATCGTGCGCGTTCAGGCTGCCTTGGCGGCGTGGCCCACGTCGACATTGGCCAGCATGTCCGTGACCATCTGCTCGACGCCGATCTGCGCCTTCCAGCCCCAATCGGCGCTGGCCTTGCTGTCGTCCAGACTTTGCGGCCAGCTGTCGGCGATGGCCTGGCGGCTGTCCGGCTTGTAGCTGATCTTGAAGTCCGGCACCATGTGCACGATGGCTTTCGCCAGTTGCTCGGGGTTGAACGACACGCCCGCCACATTGTACGAAGAACGGATCTTGATCGATGCTGCCGGCGCGTCCATCAGTTCGATGGTGGCGCGGATCGCGTCGGGCATGTAAATCATCGGCAAGGTGGTGTTCGCATCGAGGAAGCAGTCATAGCGCTCGCCGCGCAAGGCCGCATGGAAGATGGCGATCGCGTAATCGGTGGTGCCGCCGCCCGGAGGCGACTTGTAGCTGATGATGCCCGGGTAGCGGATGCTGCGCACGTCCACGCCATACTTGTTGAAATAGTATTCGCACAGGCGCTCGCCGGCCAGCTTGCTGATGCCGTACATCGACGTCGGGTCCATCACCGTCATTTGCGGCGTGTTCACTTGCGGCGTGTTCGGGCCAAAGGCGGCGATCGACGATGGCCAGAAGATGCGCAAAGGCTTACCTGCTTCGCCCCGCTCGCGCGCCAGTTCCAGGATATTGAGCAAGCCGTCCATGTTCAGGCTCCATGCCTTCAGCGGAGCCGCCTCGCCCGTGGCCGACAGCATCGCCGCCAGCTGGTACACCTGGGTGATGTTCTCGTCAGCGATGACGGTCGCCAGGCCGTCCTTGTCCAGCACATTGAGCTGGGCATAGCGCTTGGCCTGGTACAGATTATTCGTGCCGATGTCGCTGGCGATGACGTTGTCCGCGCCGTGCTGCAGCGCGAGCGCGCCCACCAGTTCACTACCGATTTGGCCGTTTGCGCCAATGACTAAGATGCGTTCCATGCTATTTTCCTGAATTCTTGTTAATTAGTAGTGGTAGTGGTCAGCAGACCGAGTTCCTTGCCTGCCTGCTCGAAGGCGGCCAGCACTTTCACCAGCTGTTCACGCGTGTGCGCAGCCGACAGCTGCACGCGGACACGGGCCTGGCCCATCGGCACGACCGGGTAGAAGAAACCCGTCACCAGCACGCCCAGCTCATACAGGCGGGCGGCGAATTTCTGCGCCACGGGAGCGTCGAACAGCATCACCGGCACGACAGGATGGGTGCCCGGCTTGATGGTGAAGCCGATGCGCTCGATCTCGCTGCGGAAGAAAGCCGTGTTGTCATGCAGGCGGTCGCGCAGTTCCGTCGACTTGGCCAGGCGTTCCAGTACCGACAGCGAAGCGCCGGCGATCGATGGCGCCAGGGTGTTCGAGAACAGATACGGGCGCGATTTCTGGCGCAGGGTGTCGATGACTTCCTTGCGCGCCGAGGTAAAGCCGCCCATGGCGCCGCCCAGAGCCTTGCCCAGGGTGCCCGTGATGATGTCGATGCGGCCCATCACATTGTGGTGTTCGTGCGTGCCGCGGCCCGTCGCGCCCATGAAGCCTGAAGCGTGGCATTCGTCGATCATCACCAGCGCGCCGTATTGGTCGGCCAGGTCGCAGATTTTGTCGAGCTGCGCAATCGTGCCATCCATCGAGAACACGCCGTCCGTGACGATGACTTTATGGCGCTTGCCGGCGGCAATCGCCGCTTTCAGCTGCACTTCCAGGTCGGCCATGTCGTTGTGGGCGTAGCGGTAGCGGCCTGCCTTGCACAGGCGGATGCCGTCGATGATGGAAGCGTGGTTCAGCGCGTCGGAGATGATGGCGTCGTTTTCATCGAACAGGGGCTCGAACACGCCGCCGTTGGCGTCGAATGCGGCCGCATACAAAATCGTGTCCTCGGTACCCAGGAACGCGGAAATCGCCTGTTCCAGTTCTTTATGTACGGTTTGCGTGCCGCAAATGAAGCGCACGGACGACAGGCCGTAGCCATACTTTTCCGTAGCGGCAATGGACGCTTCCTGCGTCTGCAGGTCGCCTGACAGGCCAAGGTAGTTGTTCGCACACATATTGATCAGGGTACGGCCATCGTCGCACACCACTTCGGCGCCCTGGCGCGAGGCGATCACGCGCTCGGGCTTGTACAAGCCCTGTTCGCGCAGTTGATCGAGATTCTGTTGCAGACCGCTGAAAAAGGTGTTCTTCGCTTGCTCGCTCATGATGATCCTTGTGTGTCCCTGTTGTATGTGTGGTATCCGGATGACCTCAGCCGCCATAGGGGAGCGGCCGCTTGACCGGTGCGCGCAGTATGCTGTACCGTGAAGCGCTGTTTGAAGTCTACACGTTTCCGTGTTTTTCCTAAAAATCCACTATTTCGAACTGAAATTCAATATAGTGGATATTACCCAAGCATTTTGAACTTTGCAAGCCACCTGCCGATGAAAACCAGCGTTTCGACCAATTCTCCCCCTGAAGTGGGTGCCACCCTGCAACGGCTGCGCCTCGCCCGCGGCCTGACACTGGAAGATTTGTCGCGCATCGCGGGCGTCTCGAAGTCCATGTTGTCGCAAATCGAGCGCGAAAAAGCCAATCCCACCATCGCCATCACGTGGCGCCTGGCCAACGCCCTGGGCGTGCAGATCGGCGAATTGCTCTCCAGCGCGGAAAAAGCCGTGGAAACCATCCGCATCACGGATGCCCACGAAACCCCCACCCTGCCCGGCGACCACGCGGGCTACGTGCTGCGCATCCTGGGGCCGATGGAACTGGCTGGCAAGTACGAATGGTATGAAGTGACCCTGGCGCCGGGCGGCGAACTGGCGTCGCAGCCGCACGACCCTGGCACCACCGAGCATTTGACGGTGATCCATGGCAACCTGGAGCTGGAAGTGGGTACAGCGAAGAAAAAGGTCAAGAATGGCGGCACGGCACGCTATCCGGCGGACCAGCCGCATACCATCCGCAATCTGGGAAAAACTGAAGGAAAAGCTTTACTGGTGGTCATCCATAGATAGTTGCTTTTCAGCGGTGTGCAATAAGCTCTTTCACCCATGCTAAGATTTTGGAATAGACAAGATTTTCACTGTCTTTCATGGAGCCTTAGCAATGACGATTTCCGAAAGCACCACCCTCTTCCACCAAAAAAGGTCGTCCAGTACGATCCTGATATTGCGCTGCAATCCGGGCAGGATATCGTCTACCGCCTCTCGCTCGAGTATGACGACAAGCGCAAGATGCCGGACTTGATCGCCGGCTTCCTGGAAAAAACTGACAAGAATGCGCTTGAGGCGCTGATCATCGGCATGTGGGGCGACCCCTACGAGGCGGGCGCTGACGAGGTGATCGCCGCGCTGGCCAGCCACGCGCCGCAGTTGCCCAACTTGCGCGCCCTGTTCATCGGCGACATGACGTACGAGGAATGCGAAATCTCGTGGATCGTGCAAGGCAGCTACAAGCCGCTGCTGGACGCTTTCCCGCAGCTGGAAGAACTGCGCATCCGTGGCGGCAATGAATTGATCATCGAACCGTTCGCGCACCAGAACCTGCGCAAGTTCACCATCGAGTCCGGTGGCCTCGATCAGAAGATCGCGCAGGCGTTGGCCCAGTCGAGCATGCCCAAGCTGGAATACCTGGAACTGTGGCTAGGCACGGACGACTACGGCTTCTCGGGCGACGTGGCGCTGTACCAGCAGGTACTGGCGCAACTGGCCACGCCAACCCTGCATTACCTGGGCCTGCGCGATGCGCAGATCGCCGACGAGCTGGCCGTCTGGCTAGCTAACGAGCCGCTGCTGGCCACGGTCGAGACCCTGGATCTGTCGCTGGGCACCCTGGGCGACATCGGCGCCGAAGCACTACTGCACGGCACGCAATTGGGCAATCTGAAGCGCATGGACCTGTCGCATCACTATATCTCGGAAGCGAACCAGGAAAAACTCAACGCCCTGCCCTTCCCGATCAGGCTCGATGATCCGCAGGAAGACGACGACGACGACGACGACGAAGTCTATCGCTATGTCGCCGTCGGCGAATAAATAAGGATGCTTTTGCTGGCCACCGCCGGCAGCAAGCGCGTGCGCCTGATGCAGGTGGCGCGCGCGCAACTGCGCCTGCCGCCTGCGCAAGTGCTGGAGTGGCGCGACTGGCTGGCGCAACCGGCGCTACTGGAGGAGGCATTGCGCCAACCCTGCCTGTTCAAGATCGAACCGCCCGGCGACGATCCTGCCGCCCATTTTCTGTTATTGCAGGCGGGCTGCCGGCTGCAGGACCGTCCGCCAGTCGCGGCGCCCGCACATGGCGAGCTGCTGGCCATGGATACCTGGTTTGCCGGTTTTACAGCTGCCATGGCGTCCCTGACGACGCAACTGGCCGAGCTGCCGCAGGCGCGCGTATTCAATGCACCGGGCGAGATCAGTCTCATGACGGACAAGCTGGCCTGCCAGCGCCATTTGGCGGCGCACGGCGTGCCCATACCCGACTTGCTGGGCCCCGTGGAGAGCTACGGGCACCTGCAGTCGCTGCTGCACCAGCATGACCTCGACCGCGTGTACCTGAAACCGCGCTACGGCTCGTCCGCGTCCGGCGTCGTCGCCTACCGGCGCAACCGGGCGGGCCGGCAGCAAGCCACCACCTCGGCCAACTTGTCGCGGGTGGATGGCCAGACACGTTTATTCAACGTCAAGCACATGACGCGCTACGAGACGCAGCACGACATCGCCGCCCTCGTCGACGCGCTGGCCGCCCAGGAACTGTACGCGGAAGCGTGGCTGAACAAGCCGCGCTGCGGCGACAGCCATTACGATCTGCGCGTCGTGACCCTGGCGGGCCAGCCCGCGCACCGGGTGGCGCGTATCGGACAGCACATGATGACGAACCTGCACCTCGACAACCGGCGCGGCGACGCGGCCGGCCTTTTGAGCGAAGCCGACCTGGCGGCGCTGGAAGCAACAAGCGCCCAGGCCGCGCGCGCCTTCCCCTTCAGCCACGTGACGGGCTACGACCTCGTGGTACGCCAGGGCCAGGCCCATGTGCTGGAAGCAAATGCCTTCGGCGACCTGCTGCCCGGCTTGTTATGGCAAGGCGCGGACACTTACGCAGCGCAACTGACACATGTTTAAAGACGCACCGGCCATCCCCGACATTCACGCCATCGTCGGCAGCCACGACCTCGTCTTCCTCACGCTCGACACCCTGCGCTACGACGTGGCGCAAGCGCTGTATGAGGCGGGTGAATTGCCCGTGTTGGGGCGCTTCCTGCCGCCGGGCGGCTGGGAACGGCGCCACTCGCCCGCCACGTTCACGTATGCGGCGCACCAAGCCTTCTTCGCGGGCTTTTTGCCCACGCCGGCCGCGCCGGGACGCCATCCGCGCCTGTTCGCCAGCGCTTTTGCGGGCAGCGAAACGACATCGCCGCACACGTTTGCGTTCGAGGAAGCGGACCTTCCCGCCGCACTGGCCGCACGCGGCTACCGCACCATCTGCATCGGCGGCGTGGGTTTCTTTAATAAACAGACCGCGCTGGGCACGGTGCTGCCGTCGCTGTTCCAGGAAAGCCACTGGAGCGCCGGCATGGGCGTGGCCAGCCGCCACTCGACGCAAAAGCAGGTGGCGCTGGCCATAGCCCGCCTGGCGGACGGCGTGCAGCGCACCTTTTTGTTCATCAACGTGGCCGCCCTGCATACGCCGAACCGCGCCTACCTGCCCGGCTGCCGCGCCGACAACCTGGACAGCCATGCGGCGGCCCTGCGCTACGTGGATGGCGCGCTGGCGCCATTGTTTGCCGCCTGCGCCGCGCGCGCGCCCACGTTTGCCATCGTCTGCTCGGACCACGGCAGCGCATATGGCGAAGACGGCTACCGGGGCCACAGGGTGGCCCACGACAGCGTGTGGAACGTGCCATATGCGCACTTCTTCATCGCCCCCGATACAGACACAAATTCCCAGGAGTCCCCATCGTGAACCCAGCCGAACAAGCTGCCACCCTGGCGCAGCGCATGCGCCACACGCCCTACCAGGCGTATTCCTACTCGTATCCGCACAAGGCGGCCTACCGCGCCTTGCAGCAGGCGGCGCCCCTGGCGCCCCTGTGGGCGCGGCAGGACCGCTCCGCCCTCTTCGCCTACATCCACATCCCGTTTTGCGAGATGCGCTGCGGCTTTTGCAACCTGTTCGCCATGGCCCGTCCCAGTGCGGACATGGTCGAACGCTATGTGCAGCAGGTACTGGTGCAGATGCGCGCCCTGGCCGGCGCGCTGGGCGAACGGCGCTTTGCCCGCTTCGCGCTGGGCGGTGGCACGCCCACCTACCTGTCGCCGGCGCAGCTGGACACATTACTGTGCGGCGCGCGCGACGTCCTCGGCATCGACCTGCAGCACACGCCGGCCGGCATCGAAGCGTCTCCCGAAACCATCACGTTCGAGCGGCTTGCCGTCTGTCGCGCGCACGGCATCGACCGGGTCAGCCTGGGCATCCAGAGCTTTGCCGCCGGCGAAATGCGCGCGCTGGCCCGTCCGCAGCAAAACGCCACCGTCCATCACGCCATCGGTCTGATACGCGCAGCGGGCTTTCCCACCCTGAACCTGGACCTGATCTACGGCATCGCCGGGCAAACCGTCGCCAGCCTGCTGGCCTCCATCGACAGCGCGCTGGCCTTCGCGCCCGAGGAAATCTACCTGTATCCGCTCTACGTGCGCGAACAGACGGGTCTCGGCAAGGTGGCGCGCCGCCAGGGCGCGGAGTCGCTCAACCCCATCATGCTGGCGCGCGATGGCGACAGCCGTTTGACCCTGTACGCGGCGGCGCGCGACCATTTGCGCGCGCAAGGCTACGAGCAGGTCTCGATGCGCATGTTCCGCGCGCCCCATGCGCCGGAACAAATCGGTCCCTCGTACTGCTGCCAGAACGATGGCATGGTGGGACTGGGCGCGGGCGCGCGCTCCTACACGGCCAACCTCCATTATTCGAGCGAGTACGCGGTGGCGCGCACGGACACCATCAACATCATCGAACAGTATCTGTCGCTGGACGAGGCGCGCTTCGCGCAGGCCGAACATGGCTATGTGCTTGACGATGCAGAACAGCGTCGCCGCTACGTGATCCAATCGCTGCTGACCGAACCGGGCCTGGACCGCGACGCCTACACGGCGCGCTTTGGCAGCCGCTGCGAAGAAGACTTGCCGCAGCTGGCCGAATTGCACTCCTTGGCTCTGGTGCAAGAGGATGGCCCGCTGCTGCGCCTGAATGACCGAGGCTACAGCTACGCCGACACCGTCGGTCCGTGGCTGGCATCCGATACGGTGCGCGCGCTTATGGCCGAAGGCGGCCAGGCGTGCTGACAGCGCCGCAACAAACGCTGTCCTTGCTGTACCGGGGCACGCTAGCGAGCTGCAATTACGCCTGCGGCTACTGCCCGTTTGCCAAAAAGCGCGACAGCCGCGCCGCGCTGGCCCGCGATGCACGCGAAGTGGCGCGCTTCACCAGCTGGGTAGCACGCCAAACGCGTCCCATCGGCATCCTGTTTACGCCCTGGGGCGAAGCGTTGGTACGGCGCCACTATCGCACAGCCATGCAAACCCTGGCTGCCTTGCCGCACGTGCGCCAGGTGGCGCTGCAGACGAATCTGTCCGGCCCCTTGAACTGGTTACGTGACATGCCAGGCCTGGAAAAAATCGGCCTGTGGTGCACCTACCACCCGGACCAGACGACACTGGCCCGTTTTCTCGAACGCTGCGCGCGCCTGGACGCCATGGGCGTGCGCTATTCCGTCGGCGGCGTCGCCATGACCGAGCACCTGGAGGCCATCCGCGCCCTGCGCGCGGCCCTGCCGGCGCACATCTACCTGTGGCTGAACGCCTACGACCGCCGTGGCCCTGGCTACTACAGCGTGGAAGACCTGGCCTGGCTCGACGCCGTCGACCCGTGGTTTGCGCAAAACCGCCGTCCGTCGCCCTCGCGCGGCAAGCCGTGCCTGGCGGGCGAAGCGTCGCTGTCTGTCGATGACGATGGTGAACTGACGCGCTGCCATTTCGTGCCCGAGCGGCTGGGGAATCTGTACGCGGACGAGCTGACCGACCTGCTGCAGGAACGCCCCTGCCCGCGCTTCAAGTGCGACTGCTATATCGGTTATGCGCAGCGCAAGGATTTGCCGTTTCAGAACACGTTTGAAAACGGCGTGCTGGCGCGCATCGCGCCTTTGCATCGGACGTAAAAAAGCGCGGGCCAACTGCGCCCGCGCTTTTCACCTTACAGCAACTGCTTGATTACTGTGCCGCCACCTTGGCCGGCTCCGCCACTACCGGCGTCATCTTCAGCGAACGGCTGAGGAAGCCCCAGCGATCCGCCACTTCTTCGATCTGCTTGGTCGTCGGCTTGCCGGCGCCATGGCCAGCCTTGCTGTCGATGCGGATCAGTACGGGCGCCGCGCCGCCTTGCGCTGCCTGAGCAGCGGCGGCGAACTTGAAGCTGTGGGCAGGCACGACGCGGTCATCGTGGTCGGCCGTCGTGATCATGGTGGCCGGATAGCAGCCGCCCGCCTTCAGGTTATGCAGCGGCGAGTATTTCACCAGCGCCTTGAACTGCTCGGCATCGTCCGACGAACCATAGTCAGGCACCCAGCCCCAGCCCACGGTGAACTTGTGGAAGCGCAACATGTCGAGCACGCCCACTTGCGGGATGGCCGCCGCGAACAGATCGGGACGCTGCGTCATGGCCGCGCCCACCAGCAGGCCGCCATTGCTGCCGCCGCCGATCGCCAGTTTCGATGGCGAGGTGACCTTGTTGTCCACCAGCCACTGCGCCGCGCCAATAAAATCGTCGAACACGTTTTGCTTGTTCAGTTTGGTACCAGCCTGGTGCCAGGCTTCGCCGTATTCGCCGCCGCCGCGCAGGTTGGCCATCACATAGACGCCGCCCATTTCCACCCAGGCAAGATTGGCCACGGAGAAGCTTGGCGTGAGCGAAATATTGAAGCCGCCATAGCCGTACAGGTAGGTCGGGTTCGTGCCGTCCAGCTTCATGCCTTTTTTCGAGACGATGAACATCGGCACCTTGGTGCCGTCGCGGCTGGTGAAGAATTGCTGGCGCGTTTCAAAGGCGTTCGGATCGAAATCGACCTTCGGCTGGCGATATACCGTGCTCTTGCCCGATTTCATGTCGTAGCGGTAGATGGTCGCTGGCGTCGTAAAACTGGTAAACGAGTAGAACGTTTCCGTGTCGCCACGCTTGCCCGCGAAACCACCGGCCGAACCGATGCCCGGCAAGGCCACTTCACGCACCAGTTTGCCGTTCAGGTCGACGATCTTGATTTGCGTTTGCGCATCTTTCAGGTAGTCGAGCACCAGCTGGTTGTTGATCAGGTTGACGGCGACCAGGGTTTCCGCGCTTTGCGGCACGATTTCCTTCCAGTCGGCAGGCGCAGGTTTTACGCGTGTCGATGGCGATCACGCGCGATTTTGGCGCCTGGTTGTCCGTCTTGAAGAAGAACACGGGGCCGTCATTGTCGATGAAGGAGTAGGAAGCGTCGAACGCTTCCAGCAAGCCGACGACCTTGGCGTCCTTCTGGCGCAAGTCCTTATAAAAAACGCGGTTCTTGCGTTCCGTGCCTTGCGTGGCCGTGATGATCAAATAATTGCCGTCGTCGCTGACGGTGCTGCCGCCAAACGCCCATTCTTTCTGATCGGGCCGGTCGAAGACCAGCACGTCGTCGCTTTGCGGGGTGCCGATTTTGTGGAAATACAATTTCTGGAAGTAATTGATATCGGCCAGCTTGGTTGCTTCGTTCGGCGCATCATAGCGGCTGTAGAAGAAACCAGTGTTGTCCTTGGTCCACGACGCGCCGGAGAACTTGGCCCACTTGATGTGGTCCGTCAAATCCTTGCCCGATTCGATGTCGCGCACCTTCCACTCGTTCCAGTCGGAACCGGAGGCGGAGGTGGCGTACGCCAGGTACTTGCCGTTCGGGCTGATCGAGGTGCCGGCCAGCGCTATCGTGCCATCCGTGGACAGCGTGTTCGGATCAAGCAGCAGACGTGGCTCGTCCGTCAGTTTTTTCACCGTGTACAGCACGGCCTGGTTCTGCAAGCCGTCGTTGCGGCTGTAGAAGTAGCGGCCACCCTGCTTCGTTGGCGTAGAGAAACGCTCATAATTCCACAGCTTGGTCAGGCGCTGCTTGATCGCGGCGCGCTCGGGAATGGTGCCCAGGTACGACTGCGTCAGCTTGTTTTGCGCCGTGACCCACTCGCCCGTTTCGGCGCTGTTGGCGTCTTCCAGCCAGCGGTACGGATCCGCGATGGTGGTGCCGAAATAGCTGTCTTGCTGGTCGACTTTTTTGCTGAGCGGATACGTCACGGGAGCGCCGTCGCCTGCCGGGCATGCTGGTGCGGACTGTGCCATGGCATTGCCACCGAAAGCGGCCAGCAAGCTGAATATGAGGGTTGCACTACGTAATTGCATGGGTTGTTTGTCTCATTGTTGGATGTCGAGGAAAGCAGGCCGCTCAAGCACGGCTGCCCATGTTGACTTTCGCCACGAGAAATCATAGCGCGGATTGCCACTTTTAAAGCACAGTTATCCGATGGATTTGCCGTCTTTTGTTTGGACAATTTACATGAATGACCATGATAAATCTCGCTTTCACCGGAATCGGCAAACTGACGTTCATACAAGAAATATTATCAAAAGCAAAGTCGTTTCATCATGCCGTCATAAATCTTCTTTACTATCGGCAACATGTTCATGGCCCGTCCAGAGGCCGTGCCGCCACGTACGCCTATGCACACTCTCGCCCTCCCTTCCGCCACCGCCGCGCCGCCCGGCGCCATGCCATCGAATGTGGCTTACCTGAAGCCGCCCTCGCCCCCCATGACCATCGAAGGGACGGATGCCTTGCACGATATCCTGGCGGGCCGCAAGCTCAGCGCGCTGTTCCAGCCCATCATCCAGATGCACAGCGGCGATATCATCGGCTACGAAGGCTTGATACGGGGGCCGTCAGACAGCCCCCTGCACGCACCGATGAATCTGTTCAAGGTGGCGCGCGCGCATGACCTGACCCTGGAAGTGGAGCACCTGTGCCGGCAAGTGGTGCTCGAACGCTTTGCCGAACTGCAGCTGCCAGGAAAACTGTTCCTCAACGTCAGCCCCGAATGCCTGCTGCTGCGCAATGCGCGGCATGGCGAAACGCTGGAATACATCGAACATATCGGCATCAACCCTGACCGTGTCATCATCGAGCTGACGGAAAACCAGCCCACCTACGATTACGAACTGATGCGCGAAGCGGTACTGCATTACCGCAACATGGGTTTCCAGATCGCCATCGACGACCTGGGTGAAGGCTTTTCCAGCCTGCGTCTGTGGTCGGAACTGCGCCCGGAATACGTGAAAATCGACATGCATTTCATCCAGGGCATCAATAACGACCCCGTGAAACTGCAGTTCGTGCGCTCGATCCAGGAAATCGCGGAGAAATCCGGCACCCTGGTGATCGCCGAAGGCATCGAGGCGCAGACGGAATTGCTGGTCTTGCGCGATCTGGGCGTGGCCTTCGGACAAGGCTATCACCTGGGCCGGCCCAATGCCGTGCCGGCGCGCGCCCTGCCGGCCGAAGTGGTGCAGGCACTGGGGCGCAACGGCGTGGCCGTGTATCCGCAGCGCAGCAGCCTGGAAAAGAACGGCGCCAGCATCCGCAAGCTGCTGCACCGCGTGGCGGCCGTCTCGCCGCAACTCAATAATAACGAGGTGTACGACATCTTCCTGAAAGACCCGAAGCTGATGATCATTCCCGTCGTCGACGACGGGGTACCGCTGGGCCTGATCAGCCGCTTCGAAATGATCGACCACTTCGCCCGCCCCTACCAGCGCGAACTGTATGGCAAGAAATCGTGCAGCCTGTTCATGGATGCCACGCCCCTGATCGCCGACCACGAGACGAGCTTGCAGGAACTCAGCTACACCATGGTGCAGTCGGATGCCCACCACCTGTTCAATGGCTTCATCATCACCGAACAAGGCCGCTATCTGGGCATGGGCACGGGACACGACCTGATGCGGGAAATCACGCAGATGCAGATCAACGCGGCCCGTTACGCCAATCCGCTCACGCAACTGCCCGGCAACGTGCCCATCAACGAACATATCGACCGCCTGCTGCACAGCGCTGCCCGCTTCTGGGTCTGCTATTGCGACCTCGACCACTTCAAGCCCTTCAACGATGTGTATGGCTACCGCAAGGGCGACGACGTGATCCAGCTGACGGGAGAAATCCTCAGCAGCCATTGCGACCCGAACCGCGACTTCATCGGCCACATCGGCGGCGACGATTTCATGATTTTATTCCAGAGCGAAGACTGGGAAACGCGCTGCCAGGCCATGCTGGACGACTTCGCGGCCGCCATCCTCGCCTACTACAGCACGGGCGACTGCGAACGGGGCGGCTACATCAGCGAAGACCGGCAAGGCAAGAAAGTGTTTTACTCGTTGATCAGCCTGTCGCTGGGCGTCATCAAGGTCGAGGCGCACCAGTACTACACGCACCATCAAATTGCCACGCAGGCGGCCGAAGCGAAGAAGCAGGCGAAGAAAATCCACGGCAACAGTCTGTTCCTGGACCGGCGGCAAGGCGCGGGCGTGGCGCGCCTGGATGCGTAGCCAAGGGCTATGGCAATAGGCTGAACGGAATCAGATGCGCACGAGGTCATCAAACGCATTGCTGCTGCGCGTATCGGGCACGAATGCCAGGCTGATCAACTCGCCATCGCGGCGCGCCATCACGCGGTAGCTGCCTGCGGGCACGTCCACGAACAGGCCGCCGTATGCCGTGTCCGGTTCCAGACCGCCGCCCGTGACGTCTTCCCCCGCGCCGATGAAGACGCGGCCCGAGACGATAGCCAGATGCACGACCACATGCGGCTCGGCAAGTTCATCGTGCACTACCAGGTCATACGCACCGTCGCCGCCCACGTTGAAAAATGCCACCTGGCCCGCATTCACGGCCGCCAGTTCCTCACTGGGGATGCTCCACCAGTCGCAGTCATCGTCCAGCTTGTGACGCAAGAGGGCCGGGTCGAACACGCACAGGGTTGCCGTGCCGGTAACAATTCTGACGGAGGTGTCTGCCGTCATGCCGCCAGCGGCGCCGGTCCCAGCAGGGGCTGGCTCTCCACGTACTGTGCGCTGGCCCCGGCATCCCACGGGAAATGGCCATCGCGCGACGGCCAGACGATCTGGTACAGCGTAAAATCATCGCCCTGGTAATACCAGCGCGCATAGCCGACATAGTTGCGGTATTGCTCGACGGGCACGCGCACGAAGGCGCAAGGATGGCCTTCCAGCAAGACGTCCGTGGTGGCCGTGAAATCCGGGACGGCGCCGCTGCGCGCGGCGTCCAGCGCCACGTCGAGTATCTGGTGGGCCATGTATCGCGGCAAGCCCATGATGAGAAATTCAGGCTGGCCGAAGCTGTGGCAAGCACCTATCGTGAAGGCATAAGCTGGACCTTCCTCATCAGCACTGATATGGACGCCATGCCAGCCATGCGTGGCGATGTCGTCGATGACTTTTTGCTCGGATGCATCCTCGCCTGCCTGCCTTACCATGTTCCACCTTTCACTGTGCCAAAAACCCGCGCCGCATGCACGCCTTGCCTCATTGCGCATGGCCTCCTTGCGGCGCGACATGCCCTTCGGCAATTATCGCATGCAGCGCGCGTGCGCGCCCGCACGAGGCCGGCGCTTCAGTCGCGCTGCGGCCGCAGCGGCCGCAGCGGGGAGCGCACCTGATGCCATTGCCGCATGCGCTGCTGCGCCTCTTGCAGCTGTACCGGCTCCAGCCTGGCGGCAGCCGCTTCCAGGGCCCTGGCCGCGCCGCTATCGCCGCCCTCTGCCGCCAGCGCCAGCCACATATAGCCACAGACGGGATTTTTTTCCACGCCGCGCCCGCTGTTGTGCATGCCGCCCAGGTTGTACTGCGCCAGCGCATGGCCCTGGCCGGCAGCGCGCGCATACCATTGCACCGCCAGGCCATCGTCTTGCAGCACGCCATGGCCGTTCGCATACATGACGCCCAGGTTGTTCTGCGCGCTGGCATCGCCCTGCTCGGCCGCCGTGCGGTACCAGCGCACGGCGCACACTTCGTCGCGCTCCACGCCCTGGCCATTGGCATACATCACGCCCAGGTTGAACTGCGCATTCGACGCGCCCTGGGCCGCCGCCCTGGCATACCAGTCCAGCGCCTGGTGCAAGTCGCGGGCGACGCCGCGCCCGCCCGCAAACATGCCACCCAGATTGTATTGCGCCATGCAATGGCCTTGCAGGGCGGCACGCCGGTACCAGACGACGGCGCGCGCCTCGTCCTTGTCCACGCCCTGGCCACGCGCCAGCATCAAGCCCAGGTTGAACTGAGCGTCGGCGTCATCCTGCTCGGCCGCCCGCTGCAGCCAGGCATAGGCGCGCAACTGGTCGGGCGCCACGCCCAGGCCTTCCGCATACGCCACGCCGAGTTGCCGCTGCGCCACGGCCATGCCCTGGGCGGCGGCCTGGCGGAACCAGGCCAGCGCCTGCGCATCGCTTTGCGCCACGCCCTGACCCCGCTTGTAGACGAGTCCCAGGTTCAGCTGCGCCTGCGCATCGCCCTGCAAGGCTGCCTTGCGGAACCAGGCCAGGGCCAGCGCATCGTTCTTTTTCGCCCCCAGCCCTTGCGCATAGGCTTCGCCCAGCAGCGATTGCGCGCTGGCCACGCCCTGTTCCGAGGCGCGGTAAAACCACACCAGGGCCAGCTCGTCGCTCTGCAGCACGCCCCGCCCCTTGCGGTACATCTGCCCCAGGTTTTGCTGGGCCGATGCATCCCCCTGGGCGGCCGCGCGACGAAACCACAGCACGGCGTCCTCGTCGCTCTGCGCCACGCCGCGGCCGTGGTAATACATGGCACCCAAGTGATTCTGCGCGAAAGCCAGCCGTTGCAGCGCGGCCAGGCGCAGCCAGACAAAGGCGCGCGCATCGTCCTGCGCCACGCCTTCGCCCTTTTTGTACATCAAGCCCAGGTTGAACTGGGCGTAGGCATTGCCCTGCTCGGCAGCCGTGCGGAACCAGATATACGCCTGGTGGCTATCTCTGGCAGTGTGGTGCTTGTCCATGTGCGCCCCCATCCACATTGCGCTTGCCGGCAGCACGCGCAAAACGGCGGACCAGGGCGACGAAATCGTGTGTTGCTTAAATTTTAAATTCGATGCGGGGAAAGGACTTGAGCAGGCTCAAACGAAATAACAAAATTATATCGTTTTGATGAGCCCGCTTCGAGAGGAGACGGCGATCAGCGGCGTGACGGATGCTTTTGCAGGAATTGCGGCACCTTGGCGGCGGCAAGCTTGTTCAGCGACACCAGCAGGTCGGCGTCGACATCGGCGATGCCATAGCTGCTGCGCAAGTGGCGGCCGATATGGATCAGCACTTGCGCTGCCACTTCCGCATCGGACTCGGCCCTGTGGGCCGCGCTCTTGAAGGCGATGCCCAGTTGGCTCGACAGCAAGCCCAGCTTGTAGCTGGCCATGCCGGGAAACACGCGGCGCGACAGTTTCAAGGAACACACGAGCGACTGATGCGCTGGCGTCAGGTTCAGCCTGGCGCTTTCCGCGCGCAGGAATTTTTCATCGAAGCTGGCATTGTGCGCCGACAGGGCGTCGCCGCCGATGAAGTCGAGCAGTTGCGGCACCACTTCGGCCACGGGCGGCGCCTTGTCGACCATGGCCTGCGTGATGCCCGTCAAGCCCGTGATGAACGAGGGGATGCGCGCATTGCAGTTGATCAGCGTCACATAGCGGTCCGTGATCTGCCCGCCCTCGATGCGCAACGCCGCCACTTCCGTGATGCGGTCGCCCATGTCAGGAGATAAACCGGTCGTCTCGAAGTCGATCATGACGATCGGTTTGTCAAACACATTCATGGGGCGTTCTTTCGTGGGTGCGGCAATGGGTGATGATTATCAACCAAATTTACGTACGGCGTCCAGCGCGAGTCCGGCGCCGATACTGCCGAACAAGTCGCCTTCAACCTTGCGCGCGGCAGGCACCAGGGCTGCGATCTTTTCGCGCAGCAGGCGCACGCCGCTGGAGCCGCCCGTGAAGAACACGGTATCGACGGCGTCCGGCGCCACGCCCGCGTCGCGCAGCAGGCGCAGCACGGTTTCTTCCACGGAACCGCACAGGTGGCCGATCGCCTCATCGAATTGCGTACGTTTGAGCAACAGGCTTTGCGCGGGCGACAGGCGGTCCAGCTCCAGCTGCACTTCGGCCGCGTCGGACAGGGCAATCTTGCCCTCTTCCACTTTCATGGCCAGCCAGTGGCCGGCGCGCTCGTCGATCAGCTTTTGCAGACGGCCCATCTTGTCTTGCTCACGCGCATCGCGGCACACATCGGCCAGCTGCACCCAGATCTTCTTGGTGTACGCCAGGTTGATCGTATGCCAGGTAGCCAGGTTGAAATAATAGCTGGACGGCACTTCGCTATTGTTATGCAGACGGCTGCCGTAGCCGAGCAAAGGCATGACGGAAGACAGGCTCAGGTATTTATCGAAGTCCGTGCCGCCGATGTGCACACCGCCGGTGGCGAGGATATCTTCGCGCCGCTCGGTTTTTTTCGCCCGTTCCGGCGACAGCCGCACCAGCGAAAAGTCGGAAGTACCGCCGCCGATGTCGGCGATCAGTACCAGCTCTTCCTTGTCGATCTGCGACTCGTAGTCGAACGCGGCGGCAATCGGCTCGAACTGGAAGGCAACATCCTTGAAGCCGACGGAGCGGGCCACTTCGGCCAGCGTATCTTGCGCCAGCTGGTCCGCTTGCGCATTGTCATCGATAAAGAAGACGGGACGGCCGAACACGGCGGACGAGAATTCGCGGCCGGCGGACTGCTCGGCGCGGCGTTTCACTTCGCCAATGAATTGCGCCAGCAACATGCGGAATGGCAGCGCGCGGCCGCCCACTTCCGTCTGGCCATCGATAAGGCTCGTGCCCAGCAAGCTTTTCAGCGAGCGCATCAAACGCCCCTCGTAACCGGCCAGATAGCCGGCCAACGCCGCGCGGCCAAAACTGACTTCCTCATCTTCCGCATTGAAGAAGACAACGGACGGTAAGGTCGTCTTGCCATCTTCCAGGCCGAGCATGGTGCTCTGCCCGGAACGTGCCCAGCCTACCGTGGAATTTGACGTGCCGAAATCGACGCCGCAAGCATTGGCCATGTCGACCCTTCCCTGAATAAAGGGGCGTTATGTTATCAGAAGGCAGGCCATTGCACCAGCAAAACCGGTTCGACGGAGTCAGCAGCATAAGCTTGCTTTGCATCAAGTACCCGCCGCGTGCAAAAGCTGCATCCCCCTAACCGTCAGCTATCCGCGCAATGTCGGTTCCTGGGCGCATGTCGCCTTGACTGTGTGCGGCACCGTCAGCGGCACGGAAACGAGCGCCACGGCGGATTTTCCATTGCCCACCTTGGCCAGCGATTTCAGCGCCCGCCGCGTGGACCCGCCAGGATGCCTGAGCCCCTATGCCAGCGGCCCCTTTGACAGTCCCGATTGAGGAGCAAGCATACCAATTGCCATTCAGTCATATTTTTTGCAACATGAACAAGAAAACAGTCTTGCCACACGGCAATCTTTTGCGCTATGCTCGTTCTGCCCTCCCTGCCGCCACAAGTGGCCGGGCCTGCAGGAATACTTTGAGACAGCTTGCTTGCCAGACCTATATGCGAAAAAAGAATACTGTCGCCCGGACACCCAGCACCACCCGCCCAATCCCCGGTACCGCACGGCGCGTGACCTCGTATGACGTGGCCCTGCTGGCCGGCGTGTCGCAATCGGCCGTGTCGCGCTGCTTCAAGCCGGGCGCCAGCATCTCACCCGCCACCCATGCCAAGGTCATGCAGGCGGCCATCAACCTCGACTACATCCCCAACGCGGCTGCGCGCAGCCTGATCACGCGACGCTCGAACCTGGTGGCAGTCATCATTTCCAACCTGGCCAATCTCTACTATCCGCAAGTGCTATCCGACCTGAGCCAGCAAATCGCCCGCCAGGGCAAGCGCCTCTTATTGTTTTACCCTGGAGCGCGAAGCGGACATCGGCAAGGTCTTGAGCGATGTGTGGCAATACCAGGTCGATGGCGCCGTCGTGGCCGCCTGTCTGTCAGACGAGCAGATGGCAGAATTCGGCCGGCGCGACGTGCCGCTGGTGCTGTTCAACCGCAGCCCGCGCGAGCACGCCGTGCATGCCGTGCTGTGCGACCAGGCCGAAGCAGCGCGCCTCCTCGTCTCGCGCCTGGCCGAAGCGGGCCACCGCCAGTTCGCCATCATCGATGGCCCCGGCGACTCGGCCGTCGCGCAGGAACGCAAGGCCGGCATGCTGGACCGCTTGCTGACCCTGGGCTTGCCCGCGCCCATCGTCGTCAGCGGCAACTACGATTACGCCAGCGGCGGACGCGGTTTGCGCAAGGTCATCGACCGCCTGGGCCGTGTGCCGGACGCCGTCATTTGCGGCAACGACATCATGGCCATCGGCTGCCTGGACACGGCGCGCCACCAGATGGGCATCCAGGTGCCGCTGCAAATGTCGGTGGCCGGTTTCGACGCGCTGGAAGCCTCCGGCTGGCTCAGCTACGACATCACCACCCTGCGCCAGCCCGTGCAAAAGATGGCCACCGACGCCGTCGCCATGCTGGGCGAACTGATGGAGCGGCGCGGCGGCATCGCCGAGCGACGCCGCTATTGCTCGTATCTGGTCGAGGGGAGCACGGCGCGGCTGACTGCCGAGCCTCAGCGTTTCGGCATGATGGCAGCCGCTTAGAACGCCTGAGAAAACGCCCATGGCGTTGTTGCCGGGGTTACTCTTGTCCTTCGCCGTACTCGCGTACTGTCTTCGGGGCGGCGCCTAGCCCTGGGCGTTTTTCAGACGTTCCCTCCTCTCATACAAAATACAAAAATCCCGCGCAACAAAAAACCTCGCATCGCTGCGAGGTTTTTTGTTGTTGCATCGGCTGTATCAACCGAAAATCTTGCCCTTGAGCATATTCAAACCCTGGCTGACCAGGTCATTGCCTTCTGGCACTTGACCGTTCGGGGTCAGCTTGTCGATCAGCTGTGGCAGCAGAGCTGCCAGGCCGCCCGAGGCCGCGTCCGGGGCGACGCCCGCTTTTTCCGCGATCTGGGTGATCGTGTCGGCGCCCAGCGCATCCTTGATCTGGTCGCCGGAGACGGGCGCATTGGCGCCGGTGCCGATCCAGCTGGCCACCTGATCGCCCAGGCCACTTTCTTGGAATTTCTGCAGCAGGCCGGGCAAGCCGCCATGCTGGTTGACCAGGTCCATTACACTGGCCATCAATCCCGACTGGGCTTCCCCGTCCGCACCCTTGTTGCCCAAAGCGCTCATCGCCTGTCCTGCAAGTTGATCTAGCAAACTCATCGTATTCTCCTGAACGCTATCGATTCGTGCCGCGTAACTGCGGCGTCCGGCATGACGCAGACTATTCTCCGCCATGGAAATCATTATACTATGAATAATAACAGTGCCATAATTACAATTTCAAGACGAACGCACAGAGAGACTCAATGTCGAGCCGCCCACCTCCATCATATTTAGTTCAGCACAACTTGCAAGCGTAAATTGATGGTTCACAAAAACGTGTAGAATTAATTTTCCTATTTACTGAGGAGTTTCAACACATGAACATCAATAAAGCGGTAGACAAGGCTTACGAGAAAAAAACGTTCAAGGAAATCGCTGATGCACCCGTCGATGCGCTGCAAGGCGTAAGCGAGAAGGATGCGGAACTGCTCAAGCAGGCATTCAATATCAAGACCGTGCGCGACCTGGCGAACCTGAAATACTCGAAGTGGGCGCGCGCCATCGTTACCCTGGCCGATACGGAAGAATAGACCGGGCCATGCCCCTGGCATTCCCGTCAGCACAGCCCGCCCCAGTCGGCGGGTTTTTTCATTCCGCCAGGCTATTGGCTTGCAAGCCGATAGCTGCGCGGGGGCGCCATTGACCACGCCGCTGACCCTGCCCGGCATCTGCTGGCCCTTGCATGCAAGTACGGGCCATCTTGCCGTCACCACGCCCCACATCACGGGCCACTTTCGCGCCGGCGCGGGAACAGACGCCATCGTCCTCTGTGATCTGCTGCGCGCTGGAAAGTTTCGCAATGGTGCGGCACGCCACTGGTGCCGCACGCATCAGTGCTACTGGGGCACGCAGGCCGACCTGGCCGGCTGGCAGGCGACGCGGCAGATGCGTTGCCGCCAGCACGCCAGCCCCATGGGCTATGTGCTGTATCCGGCGCTGTTCGACCCCAGCCAGTTTCACGCCACCACCTTGCGCCTGGGCCCGGACGGCTTGCTGCAACTGCGCGCCAGGGCCGATGACGGTGGCGCCCTGCTGGTGCGCGACGCGGCCGCGCTGGCCATCGACTGCCGCGCCCTGCCCGGTATGTTTCCTCCCGACATAGTGCAACTGAATATCACGCCACCGGCCGCGCAGGCGTTCGCCGCCGCCTTGCAGGCCGGCGCGCCGCTGGGCTGCAGCGACTGCGCCCGCTGCGGCCACCCGCATCTGGACCTGGACAGCTTCGCGCTGGCGCCGCACCGGCGCCACAGTTGCGGCCATTGCGGCCATGACGCCTCGCACAGCGCCACGCCCATCGTTTCGACTCCCCTGTGGCGCTTGCGTCTACGCATCACGCAATGCTTCTGAAAGTGCGCCCGCCCACAGTCGGCCTGCTCGCTTGTGCGTAGACTTGTCCCATCACCACCACGAGGACGGTTCCATGCCAGACGCGCAACACCAGGATGAAGATGACCAGCCAGGCGACGAAGGCGATTTGTCCGACCTGCTCAGCGAATTGCGCATCCTGCTACCGGGCGCGCAGATGCTGACGGCCTTCCTCATCATCCTGCCCTTCAACGGCGGCTTCGCGAAGATCGTCCAAGCGGAAAAGATCGTCTTCCTGCTGACGTTTTTTCTTTCCATGATGAGCCTGGTGCTGCTCAGCGCGCCAGCCATCCAGCACCGCGTGATGCGCCCCCTGCAAGACCGCGAACGTTTCAAGCGCGTGGCCGACCGCATCATGATGTGCGGCGCCTTTTCGCTGGCGCTGGCATTCATCCTAGGCACCAATTTAGTGATGTCGGAAGTGTTCGGCCATATCGCCGGCATCGTCGCCTGCGTGCTGATGGGTGCGCTCATTATTTGCATGTGGTGGTGGCTGCCCTTGCACTTGAAGCGCGCCAAAAAAATCTAGGCGGCTGCGCCAACAACGTTTCGCGGAAAATCCCCGCCAGCGGACGCAGATTCACCTTGTGCCAGGCCAGCCACAAGGGCGTGCGGTAAGTGAACCACGGCAATGCGCGCACGACGATGCCGGCCGGCGCGTGCTGGCGCAGGCTGTGCTGGATCATGGCCATGCCCAGCCGGATGCCTTCTTGCTGGCCGGCCGCTAAACCCTGCTCGACCATGAACGGGCACTGCAGCGCCTGATGCCTGCCGCGGCAAAGCAAAACGTTGACATCGTCGTGGGCGGTCCCTACAGTTCGGGCATCCTGGCCGGCGGCGCGCACTTCGAATACCAGCAAGACTCACCGAGATCATTGCAAAAGTCGAAAACATCAAGGCGATTGCCGCGCGCCATGGCGTCAGCGTGAAGGCCGCCGCCCTGCAATTCTCGCTGGCCAATCCTGCCGTGGCTGCCGTGATTCCCGGCGCCAGCCGTCCGAAATGGTACACACGACTGCTTCCATCGACATCGCCGCCACGCTAGCGGGCCTGGAAGCGCTGCAGCAATCATTGGCAAAGTAACACGCGACGACGACCATTTCCGCCACAGCCAGCTTTTCTTCGCCCGCCCCGTGACGGAATCGCGCACATTCCGTGTTATCGTTAACAACAAGAGCACATCGTTGATGTGTGCGGTGCAGCAGATTTTAGCCATCGCCCAGCAGAGCTCGCCCGAATCTTTTACAATGTTGTCCTTGGGCAGTTCCTATAGCCCGAAAATACCGGCCAGCCGTCGACTCTGGTGGCACCTGGCCACTTCCGGCCGGGCCACAGCGCGCCTCTCCACCCTGTCATTCTTTACCCAACTAACAAGAACATGCACGCCTCCGTAGATCCCCTGATTCCGCGCGTCACCGCGCCTTTTGGCGCTGGCTATGCCGACCTGGCCCTGGCCATCGGCGGCCTCGCCATCGGCACGGGCGAATTCGCCTCCATGAGCATCTTGCCCGTGGTGGCCGACGACCTGGGCACGACCTTGCCGCAGATGAGCCACATGATCAGCGCCTACGCGCTGGGCGTGGTCATCGGTGCCCCGCTGATCACGATCTTCCTGGCGCGCATGCCGCGCCGTTTGATGCTGATCTGTTTGATGCTGATGTTCGCTGGCGGCAACTTGCTCAGCGCCATCGCCCCCAACTACGGCTTGCTGGTGGTGGCCCGCTTCGTCGCCGGCATCCCGCACGGCGCCTACTTTGGCGTGGCAGCGCTGGTAGCGGCCGCGCTGGCCGAACCGGACAAACGGGGACAAGCTGTCGCCCGCGTCCTCATGGGCCTGACCGTGGCGAATATCTTCGGCGTGCCGCTGGCCACGTATATCGGCCAGACCCTGGGCTGGCGCTCGGCCTTCTTGCTCGTCGCCGCACTGGGCTTGCTGACCATGCTGATGGTGCGCATCTTCGTGCCCATGGTCGCTGCCGGCGATTCGAGCCCGCGCCGCGAACTGGGCGTGTTCCGCCGCCTGCAAGTGTGGCTGACCCTGCTGATGGTGGCGATTGGCTTCGGCGGCATGTTCGCCGTCTACACCTTCATCACGCCAACCTTGCTGGAAATCACGAAAGTCTCGCCGCTGGTCATCTCGATCTTGCTGGCCATTATCGGTGTCGGCATGACGGTGGGTAATCTGATCGGCGGCTGGCTGGCCGACCGCTCGCGCCTGTGGACCATCTTTGGCGTGCTGCTGTGGAACGTGGCCGCCCTGGCCGCCTTTACCTATACCAGCAGCAATGTCTGGCTGACGGCGATCAACCTGTTCGCCATCGGCGCCGGCATCGCCGTCGCCCCGGCCGTGCAGACCCGTTTGATGGACGTGGCCGGCGACGCGCAAACCGTGGCTGCCGCTCTCAACCATTCCGCCTTCAACATCGCCAACGCCCTGGGCGCCTGGGCCGGCGGCATCGCCATCGCCATGGGCATGGGTTTGCGCTCGACGGGCTGGGTCGGCGCCATGCTGGCTTGCGGCGGCATCGTCGTGCTTGGTATTTCCGTGCTGGTGGAAAACCGCAGCCGCAATCTGGGCGGTGCCCAGCCGGCTTGATGGTGTCAGCGAGCGACGGCCTGCTCAGGCGGCCGCTCATGTGCGAGCGGCTAGTCTTCGATGGCAAACGCCACCGCCGCCTCGCAGTGAATCTCCGTGGTATTAAATAGCGGCAAGTCGACATCGCCCTGCTGGACCAGCAGCGGTATCTCCGTGCAACCCAAAATCACGCCCTGCACGCCTTGCAGCCGTAGCTTCTCTATGATGCCCAGGAATATCTTCCGGCTGGCGTCGGTAAAGATATTCTGCACCAGTTCCGTGTAGATAATCTCGTGGAGGATTTCCTGGTCGGCCGCCTCGGGCGTCACCGTCGCGATGCCGCACTGTTCCAGTGCCCGGTGATAAAAGCCGCCCGCCATCGTCTGTTTGACGCCCAGCAAACCGACCTTGCGCAGGCCCGACTGCTGCACCCGTTTCGCCGTTTCCTCGACGATGCTGATAAAAGGTAAGCCGATCCGCGGCACGACGGCCGGCGCGAAACGGTGCGCGCCATTCGCGCACAGCAAAAAAAAATCCGCGCCCATGCCTTGCAGGCGCTGCCCTTCGCCGATCAGAAATTGCTCGATGGCATGCGAATCGGGCTGCGCCGCGTGCGCGACGAAATCGGCCTGATCCATGCTGATCAGCATGATACGCGCGCTATGCGCCGGCCCGATGCGCGCTACCAGCATTTCATTGAGCAAGCGGTAGTACTCCAGGGTGGAAGCCCAGCCGATGCCGCCGATTAAACCTATCGTTTTATGTTGCACGGTTATCCTGGTAAAAATAGTTGCGTAAATTATATGTTAATGCATATACATTTGGCTGCAGAGATGCACGCAGGCAAGACGAACGAAAGAGCAGCCGTTGGCGGAATTGAAGGTCAATCATACGCACCTTACTTGATGTCATGGCCATTGGAAGTCTGTCGGCTGTATGCACGTTCGAATGCGGCCAGACTCTCCGCCTGCGCCCATAGGGTCGCAATGTAGTTGAATTCCTCCTCGAACGGCTGCTCGAAATTCGGCACATCCGTCGCATACTCACAATTGCGGCTCAGCATGACCAGCCAGTCGGGATAATCGAGCGCCGGATACAAACGGGTAAAGATGGCATCGAGCGACGACACGCTTTCCCGGCCCGCCAGGTAAGCTGCGTGCAACTCGACGATGTATTTGCCGGCGAGAAATTGGTCCCCCAGGCGCTGCGCGCCCCGGTAGCGCGCGATGATCACGTCGGCCAGCGGCAGCACCTCATCGCGGCCACGGGCGCTGGCCAGCAGCACGACCTCCAGGTCGTCGCCTTCCTGGTCCAGGCGCAAACGCTCCACGGCCCAGTCCACGCAGCGGTCCGCCGCGGCAAAGTCCATGCGGAGCTGGAAAACGGCGATTTCAAGTGCTGTCAGTTGTTCCATGTCTTTCCATCCACTACCGATGAGGGCCATACCATCACCGCGCCTACTCCAGTTGCATCCCGCAACTATGTCTTAACCTTTTTTGCCCGCTTCCCACTGTCGCGCACGGATGACAGCCAGCGCGACCATCTCCCCGGCAAGCCGTCGTTGTCCACAGATTCGCGCCAGCAATCGTCATAGGGCCACAGATCATCGTGCGCCTTCGTGCAGCTGACCAGGCATCGCTGCGTCAGCAACTCAACTCTTTCCGCCGAGGTCAGCGCCGGAGAGTACCCTGCGTCTGCCGGCGTTGCCGTCAAATCGTTCTTGCCATCGACATTGTAAAATCGCATGTCGTCCACGACATAGTCGCGGCGGAAAGACGTGCGCCATTGCGAATTGCCGCCCCATCCATGCGACAGGTCGTTGACAGGGCGTCCCTTGCGGCGGTCAGCCCAGTACAGCGTCGATGCATCGGCGATACCAGGCTTGAACATTGTCTTGCCAGCGCAAACATCCACGCCGCCACGCGAAAACAGCATGTTGCCGAGCATGACGCACGGCCATCGCCACGCCATGATCAGGGCACCCGCATGCGCAGCCTCAGCAAGCTTGAGTTCGACTATCTCGTGATAAAAAGGCGAAAATTGCGCCGGCCGCAGCACCGTCATCCCCAGTGCCTCGACAAAAGCTTCATACTCAGCGAGCGACAGCGGCGGTCCGTCCCAGCCTTCCCCATGGCCGCGCCCCTGTTGCAAGGGCAAGACTAACATCTGGCATATGCGGCTGAACGCGTGCAGTGCCCACAATTCCTCTTTGCTCGCCGGAGGAACAGGGTTTCCTTGCCTTTCCGCAAATGAACGCAGCCAGGCCAACGCACGCGGATTATCGTGCAACCACGGAAGGAGCAGGTCGGCATACACGCCATCGCCTTCATAATCGAGCAAGGCATCGTGAAGCGTGCGGGCGCCATCCGACAAATCAAGCAGATCCCATTTTTCCTGTATCACGCTCTGGAACAATTGCTGTTTATGCTGCATGTATCGCTCACCCCGCCTGCAGCATCTTCTGCAACACCGCATCGAGCTCATAAAAATCCACGGGCTTGGTCAAGTGCAAGTCAAACCCCGCGTCGGACGCCATCTTGCGGTCCTTGTCCTGGCCCCAGCCCGTGACGGCCACGAGGATGGCGTGCTGGCCGCAGGGCTGGCTGCGCAACAGTCTTGCCACGTCGTAGCCGTTCATGTGCGGCAAGCCGATGTCGAGCAGAATCACTTGCGGCATGAAACTTTGCGCCGCCGCGATGCCGGCCGCGCCATCGCAGGCCGTGCGCACGTCGTAGCCGAGGATGTCGAGCGCCAGCGCCAGGCTTTCGGCGGCGTCGGCGCTGTCATCGATGACCAGCACCTTGCCCTCGCGCGTGCCGGCCAGCAGGCGGCGGTCCACGGGCACGGGCGGTTCCAGCGGCACGGCGGGCAGCGGCAGGCGCAGCTCGAAGGTGCTGCCCTGCCCCACGCCATCGCTGCGCGCGCTGATGCTGCCACCATGCAATTCGGCCAGGCCGCGCACCAGCGACAGGCCGATGCCCAGACCGCCCTGGGCCCGCGACAGGGCTGGCTCCAGCTGCGAAAACAGGTCGAACACCTTGTCCAGGTGCTCGGGCGCGATGCCGATGCCCGAATCGCGCACGCTAATGTGCACTTCGTTTTCCGTGCAAGCCACTTCCAGCCCGATGACGCCATCGGCCGGCGTGTACTTGACGGCGTTGGTCAGCAGGTTGGCGATCATCTGCCCCAGGCGCGTGGCGTCGGCGTCGAGCCAGACGGGCTGCGGCCATTGCTCCACGTGCACCTTGTGGCCGGATTGCGCGGCCAGCTCCGCCACGCTGTGCAGAGCCGCTTCCACCACGGGCGCCAGCTCCACGCTGGCGCGGCGCAATTCCAGACGGCCCTGCGTGATGCGCGACACTTCCATCAAATCGTCGACCAGATGCGTCATATGGCCCACTTGGCGGCCCAGCACGTCGCGGGCCCAGCGCAGCTGCGGGTCGTCCAGCTGTGCCAGACGCAGCACTTCCAGCACATTGCGGATCGGCGCCAGCGGATTGCGCAACTCGTGCGCCAGGGTCGCCAGGAACTCGTCCTTGCGCCGGTCGGCGGCCGCCAGCTGTTCGTTGAGCTCGCCAGCCTCCTTGCGCGCCAGCTGCAGCTGCTGTTCATATTTGCGCCGGTCGCTGGCGACAAAGGCGGCGATTTCGTCATAGCGCACGCCGTCATGCACGCGGCGCACGGCATTGAACAGCATGGGGATGGATAGCCCCTGGCGCTGGCGCATGTCGAGCAAGATTTCCGACACGCTGCCCTGCACCTGCATCAGGGGCAGCCAATGCGTCTGGTGAAACACGCGCCCGCCGATGGTCAGCAAGTCCTGCAATTTCTTGTTGCCGATCAATTCCCCGGCGCCATAGCCGAGCCAGCCGCAAAGGTGGCGTTCGCCTGCACGATGGTGCCGTCGGCCGTGCACAGCAGCAAGCCACAGGCCGCGTGCTGGAACAAGGTACTGGTATCAGGCAAGGAAGGCATCGTCTCGCGCATTACAGGTGCAAGCCGTCAAGAAAGCGACGGATGGCACGGTAGCTGGCGTCGGGCACGCTCATGTGCGGGCAATGGCCCACATTCTCGACCACGTGCAGGCTGCTGTGCGGCAGCCTCTCGCGCAAGTATTCCCCCACGGACGGCGGCGCGATGAAGTCGTCGCTGCATTGCACGATCAGGGCCGGCGTGCTGTTATGCGGCAAGATGGCGCGGTGGTCGGACAGAAACGTGGTTTGCGCGAAATGCCGGGCGATGTCGGGGTCCGTGCGGCAAAAACTGTGCGTCAAGTCTACTCCCAGCGCTGGCTGCCCGGGCGCGCCCATGATGGCAGGCGCCATGCTGGCAGACCAGCCCAGGTAATTGCTGTCCATGGCGCTGAGCAGGTCATCGATATCGGCACGGCTGAAGCCGCCCCGGTAGCCGGCGGCCGCATCGTCGACATAGCACGGCGACGGCGCCAGCATGACTTGCGCGGCGAACAGCTCCGGCTCGGCGATCGTGGCCAGCAAGGCGCTCATGGCGCTGACGGAATGGCCCACGCAAATCACGGGGCCGCCGCCGATGGCGTGGATGACCTGGCGCAAATCGGCGCCATGCGCGTCGAGCCGCGCATAGCGATCAAAATCATAGGCGCTCAGGTCCGACGCGCCGCTGCCGACCAGGTCGAACAGTACCGTGCGGTAATGCGGACGAAACAGCGGCTCCAGATAGCGCCACATGGTTTGATCACAGCCAAAGCCGTGCATGAACACCATGGTTGCTGCCGCGCCGGCCTGCGGCGCACCGCTGCGTTCGCTGACGCGGACATTGTTACAATCTTCTATACGCATACCTGTTTCGCCCTGAATGTTTCCACATGGAATGCAAGTTAGCATCTTGCTAGTATCTTAGCATGCGCGATTTGACCCTGGCTAACACCATTGGCACTGGACAAACGCCACGCCACGGCAGATAATGAGAACGATTCCCATTATCAAAATACCAGGCCTGTGCCTGGCTTTCCCTGTGCGCCGCCATGGCGCCTGCTGGCGGCTACAAGCCGGTTTTATGTTGAAGGTTTGTACCGCATGCGCGCTTTCTGGACTGTCATACACCGCTGGGCCGGCCTGACCATCGCCCTCTTCCTCATCGTTGCGGGACTCACGGGCGCCATCACCTCGTGGGACCACGAACTGGACGAATGGCTCAACGCCGACATCATGGACACGCCGGGCCGTGGCCCACTGCAGCAACCATTTGCGCTGGCGCACAAGGTAGCGGCCGCCGACCCGCGCGTGGAAGTCAATTACATGACCCTGGGCCTGGAAGAAGGCCATGCGGCCGCGTTCATGGTACGCCCATTGACCGATCCGGCCACGAACAAACCGTTCGTACTCGACTACAACACCGTCTACATCGACCCCGTCACGGCGCACATCACGGGCACGCGCGATTCGACAGCCATTTCCCTGTCGCGCCGCAGCCTGATGCCGTTCTTGCGCCACTTGCACTACAGCCTGCACGTGCCCGCTTTCTGGGGCACGGACCGCTGGGGTTACTGGCTGATGGGCACGGTTGCCCTGATCTGGCTGCTCGACAGCATGGTGGCGTTCTATCTGACGACGCCGCGCCATTTGCGTGAACGGGCTGACGCGCCGCGCCACCGCGACGCCGCCAACTGGTGGCAACGCTGGAAACCGTCTTGGGTGATCCGCTGGGCGGCCGGCGGCTACAAGCTCAATTTCGATTTGCACCGCGCGGGCGGCCTGTGGGTGTGGAGCATCATTATCGTCGTCGCGTTTACGTCGTTCTCGCTGAACCTGTACCGCGAAGTGTTTTATCCCGTCATGTCGCTCGTTTCCACCACCACGCCGGGACCGTACGAAACGCAAACGCCGGCGCCCTACGGCACCTACATCACGCCCGTGATCGGCTTCGAGCAGGCCGTGGAGATCGCCAAGAAGCAAGCCGTGCAGCGCGGCATCACGGCGCCCATCGGCGGCATTTATTATGGCGGCAATTATTCGTTCTACAACGTCTCGTTCTTCGACCCGGCCGACGAATTCGGCGCGGCCGGCATGGGCCTGTCGAACCTGTACGTCGACGGCATGGACGGCAGCATCATCGGCCAGCACAAACCGTGGGAAGGCACGGCAGCCGACGTCTTCGTGCAACTGCAATTCCCCCTGCACTCGGGCCGCATCCTCGGCCTGCCGGGACGCATTTTGATGTCTTTCATGGGCATCATGGTCGCCATGCTGTCCATCACTGGCATCGTCATCTGGGAAAGAAAGCGCCGTTCGCGCCGGCTGCAGGCGCATAAATTGAAGGCAGTGGACGCCCGTGCATAGCACCGCCGCGTCACACTAGGACTTCAATTCACCGAGTTTTTCCCAAGCCGGGGATCGACGCGCGCCGCCGCCAATCGCTCCAGCGCCAGTTGATGGGCCTTTTCCAGCGCCTCGCTGGCCGGCACGCCGATATCAGGCGTCACGCCACTGCCTTCCCAATTGCTCTTGCTAATCGGATTGATGGCGCGCCCGTTCGGGATGAAGGCGGCGAAATGCGAACCCAGTTCACGCATGCGGCCGGGATTGGCGCCGCCGCCCGTTGTCTCGCCCACCAGGGTCGCGCGCTTGAGCTGTTGCAGCTTGTAGCTGAATTCTTCCACGCCGGAGAAAGTACGGGCTCCTGTCAGCACGTAGACGGGCTTGTGCTGGCCGTAATACTTGGCCCGCAGTGCCGCATCAATCCTGGCGGCCACCTCAGAAAACACATAATAGTCATTGAGCTGCTGGCGAAGGGTATCGATCAACTGCCCCCCGTGTGGCGGCATCAAGGACGGGCAATTGCGCCTGCGCGGTCCTGCAGAACAGGGCAAATGCGAGCAAGGCTGCAGCGGCTGGACGGGACAGTGGCATGGCGGCTCCGAAGGATGTGGGTGCGCCGATTCCACCGGAAAGCGCTGCGCCATATTGCCTGGCGTCAAGCCCTGTCCGTATCCCTATTCTGCTCGCGCTGCACCAGCGCCAGCAGGCTGTCGCCCCGGTTGCCGTCGCAGCAGACGGCTACGCCATCCGTGAAGTCAGGCGCCGTCAGCCGCGTCAGCACGCTACCCGGCGGCATTTCCAGCGCCAGCCGGGCGCCCCGCTCCCACGCCAGGCGTATGGTGCTAGTCCACTGCACGCGCTGCGCCATGTTGGCGGCCAGGCTGTCGCGGATGCGGGCCGGATCGAACATCGCGCGCGCCGCGCTGCTGCTCAGGTAAACGAGCGACGGGCGGCGCACAAGCACGCCATCGAAGGCGGCGGCCATGTCGGTCGCGGCGCCTTCCAGCAGCGGACAGTGCGACGGCACGCTGACGGCCAGGCGCTTGGCCTTGCTGGCGCCATGCGCCAGGGCCAGCGCCATGACGGCTTGCAGGGCGGGTTCGCTGCCGGCAATGGCGATCTGGCGCGGCGCGTTCAGGTTGGCGATATACACAGGCGTGGCGGCGCCGTGCACCTGAGCCAGCAACGATTCGAGTTGCGCCAGCTCAAGGCCGATGATGGCCGCCATGCCGTAGCCGGTGGGATACGCCTGCTCCATCAGCGCTCCGCGCCGCGCCACCAGGCGCACGGCATCCGCGTAATCGAGCGCGCCCGCCACGACGGCCGCCGCATACTCGCCGATGGAAAAGCCGGCCACCATGTCGGGTGTCGCGCCGCGCGCGGACAGGGAACGCGCCATGGCCACGCCGGCAATCAGCAAGCACAGTTGCACGGCCCGTGTCGACGCCAGCGCGCAAGCCGTGTCCAGCGCCAAAGGATCGTGGCCCAGCACGCCCGCCGCTTCGGCCAGGGCCGCCCTTACCGCCGGATCGTCCGGCAGCGCATGCAGCATGCCCGGATATTGGGCGCCCTGGCCCGGAAAGGAAAATAACACGCTCATGCACGCTCCCATGGCGTGGCCGTCAGCACGGGCCCCTGGTCCGTCTTCAGCAAGACCCTGCCCCGGCCCGCCGCCCACTCGGCGTAGGCAAAACCGCCAAGGCCCGTGTCGATCTGCAGGTCCAGCCGGCACGCCGTGACGCTCGCCGCGATGGCGCACAGGGCCTCGGCCTGGGCTGCGTCCGGCGGCGCGGAGAGGCGCAGCACGAGATCGAGGTCGCTGTCGGCGCGCAGCACGGGCAAGCCGCTGGCCAGGGCGAACCCCACGCCGCCCGTAGGTCCCCAGACCCAGCCCGTGGCGTCGAGCAAGGGCGCCACCTGCCGCAGCGCATCGAGCGCAGCGCAGGAAAAACTAGGCATCGGCATCCGCGCCAGCATTTCCGGCGTCACCCGGCGCAGCACGGCGGAGGCCTCCACTTCGCACGCATGCCGCTCGCTGCGCAGCATGCCGCGCAAGCCCACGGAAATGCGTCCGGGCGCACAGCTGGCGCGCCGCACCACCAGCGGCGCCGCCTGCAGCCATGCCGCGTCCAGCCAGGCGGGCAAGGATGCGTCCTCCGGCAAGCCGGACGCCCACAGCAAATCATGCGCGCGCCAGGCTTCCATCAGGCCACCACCGCCTTGACGGCAAAGAACAGCAAGGATGGTCCCAGCAGACATCCCAGGCCCGTATGAAACGTGGCCACCAACGCGCCATACGGCACCAGCTTGCGGTCAGTGGCGGCCAGTCCGGCCGACACGCCGCTGACGGTGCCGGCCAGGCCGCCGAACACCATTGCCGAACGCGGCGTTTTCAGGCGCAGGAAGCGCGCCGCGGCGGGCGTGCCCACCATCACCAGGATGGCCTTGATCAAGCCCGCCGCGATGCTGAGGGCCATGACGTCCGAGCTGGCGCCGATGGCCGCCCCCGTGACGGGGCCGACGATGTAGGTGACGGCGCCGGCGCCGATGGTGGTCATGCTCACGGCATCTGAATAACCAAACGCATAGGCGACGCCGGCGCCCACGAGGAACGGCAGCACCACGCCCAGCATCAGCGCCACGACGCCAATCAAGCCGGCCTTGCGCGCCTCGGTCGCCTGCACCTCGAAGGCGGTGGCGACGATGGCGAAGTCGCGCAGCATGGCGCCGCCCATCAGGCCGATGCCGCCGAACAGCGACAAATCGGCCAGGCCCTTGTGGCCGCCGCTATGCACGCCGCCCCAGTAAGCGAGCCCCAGGCCAATCACGATGGCAATGGCCGAGCCGTGCACGCGGCCCAGGGTCAGGTACTTCGACAGCGCCACCGACAGCAGCATGATCAGGCCGACAAAGGCGAATGCCGTCACCAGGCCATTGTGGATGGCGGCTTTTTCAAAGATTTCAAGCATGACGGTGCTCCTTGACCAGAATCGACTCAGCTTCGGCGGCGGCGATGGCGGCCGGGCTTTCCATCCTGTTAATCAGAGAAATCACGGCGCCGCAGACCAGCACGGAACCGATGGCCGCCAGCACGGCCACCGGGCCGCCGCGCAGCGCCGCGACCACGTCCTGCTGCGCCGCCATCGCCACCACCACGGGAATATACATGGCCCCCCAGTATTCAACGCCCCGTTCCGTCATCTGCGGCAGCCAGGCGCGGCGCTGCATGTAGAGCCGGGCGCAAATCAGCAGCAGCATGGCGATGCCCACGCCACCCACGTTGGTCTTGACACCCATCAATTGCCCGAGCAAGTCGCCCAGGAAGATGCCAAGCAAATGGCACAGGGCCAGCAATGCGGTTCCGTAAATGATCATGATATGTCTCCTCTATAGGAATGGAATGACTTGATGTCTTCTCTTGTGTTGCACCTACCATTGCTGCCCTAGCACCTCCCTGACCTTGGCCGAGGCCTGGCGGTGCGGCGCGCCCAGGCGGCTGGACAGGTCCGGCAGCGGGTCGGCGCGGATGTCGGCCAGCGCCGCCCGCAGGCAGGCGTCGACGGCGACCATGTCCTGCGCCGACGGCGCGTCCGGCTGCGCCACCTGCAAGGTTTGCCACAGCAGCCCCAGGGTGGCGTAGTTGCGGATGTCATAGGCCATTGGCGCGATGGTCTCGGCCAGCGCTTCGAGCGCTGCGACGGTGCGCAGGGTGATGCGCGCGGCCGAGGCCTTGCCCATGGCATGCACCATCACTTGCGGATCGTCCAGGGCGATCAGGCGGTTGGCCTGGTAGCCGTGCGCAAGAAAAGCGCCCGACATGGCCTTGCCGACGATCAGCCCGATCACGGGATGGCCGGCCAGGCGCGCTTCGGCATATGCTCCTGCCGCGCCGGCCAGCGCCTGGTGGATGCCGTAGGCTTCTTCGCGCCGGCCATACGCCTGGCTGGCCACGTCGATGACGGCGACGATGGGCCGTTTTAACGCCAACTCGCGGTCCTCAACAACTACCTGCTGCACGGCGCGCGCCAGCTGCCACGCCTCAATCAGGCCGATTTCACCCGTGCGCGCACGGGTAAAACGGTTGTCCGGGTCGGGCAGCACGGCAAGGTAGCGCGCAGCTTCGCCTGCCAGCGGTGCGTCCACCACGCGCACGGAAGGCGGATAGCCGTCCAGCGGCGCGGCATTGTGCGTCAGGGCCGCGAGCCAGGTGGCGCCGCGGCTCGTATCGGTGATGGCGTTCATGCTGCGACTCCTTTGCTGTAGACGGCGCGCACGTCGCCTGGCGTAGCTTGCGGGCCGGCGTCCACTTCCGCCAGGCGGGCAAGGAAGACGTCAGCCTGGCTGCTGCGGTGCTGCTGCGGCACGCCGCGGGCGAACAATTCGGCCACGGTGGCGCGCATCTGCGCCGTGTCATCCGCCACATAGGCGTCGGCCAGGCCGCTGTGAAAGCGCTGCTCGCCGCCCGTCAGGCTCCAGATGAAGGGCTTGTTGCGCGAGTCGAATTCGTCCACGCCCGCCTCCTGCTCGATCACGGCCGGTCCGTTGAGACCCAGGCGCGCCTCGCGCGTGACGACCAGATAGCTGCACAGGCCAGCCGCGATCGACATGCCGCCGTAGCAGCCGACCGTGCCGGCCGTAATGCCGATGACGGGCTGGTAGCGGCGCAGGTCGACGATGGCGGCATGGATGTCGGCAATGGCAGCGAGGCCCAGGTTGGCTTCCTGCAGGCGCACGCCGCCCGTCTCGAACAGGATCACGGCCCGCGTCGGCACGCCCTGGCGGTTGTCGCGCGCCGCCAGTTCCAGCGCGCCGGCGATTTTCGCGCCCCCAACCTCACCCATGCTGCCGCCCTGGTAGGCGCCCTCGATGGCCAGCACCACGGCCGGCTGGCCGTCGAACAAGCCCTTGGCTACCACCACGCCATCGTCGGCCTGGGCTGTGACGCCCTGCCGCGGCAGCCAGGGGGAAGCGATGCCGCAGAACGGGTCGAGCAGTTCGCGCATGCTGCCAGAGTCCAGCAAGGCACGCGCCCGGCTGCGGGCACCGCGCTCGATGAAGCTGTCGCGCTCGAGTAATTCCTTCAATGTGCTCATGCCGTCCTCCCCGCTTGCAATTCTTCATAGGCTTGCTCGATGCGCATGCGCACCACGCCCGGCGTGGCGCCGCAGTCGTTGATGGCGATGCGCGCCGCCGGCAGCGGTTCGCCGCCGAATACGCGCTGCAGGAGCGCATCCCACACGGCGCCCTTGCCGTCGACGGAGGTATTGACAACGATGCGGGTCACGCCATCGTCGCCTGGCTGCAGCAGCACTTCCAGGTCGCCGGAGCCCACCACGCCGGCCAGGGCGCGCCCTGCCGCCGGCTGCCCGGCCGGGAATGTATAGTCACGCGTCTCCATGCGCTTCTCCTTCTGTCAATCGATCCAGGAACAAGGTGGCCGCCAGCAGGTCCGCCGCGCCGCCCGGCGACACGCCCCGCGCCAGCGCCACCGCTTCCAGCGCCAGCAGCGCCTGCGACCCGGCGGCAGTGGCCGCGCCGCCGGCCGCCAGCACCCGCGCCGCACCCGCCTGCAACGCCAGCAATGCCGTGTCGCCGCCGCGCGACAGCACGCAGGTATCGTCCAGCTGGCTGATAATCGCCAGCAAGGCGTTCAGGCGCGCCGTCGTTTCGTTGTCACCGCGCGCCCGCGAGGCGTGCAAAGCCGGCAATCCGGCGCCCGTCACCAGGGGAAAACCCGCGCGGGCCTGGCCGCGGGCGCCCTCGACCCGATACTGGCGGCAGGCCAGCTCGCCCTTGTTGCCCGTCTCGCCTGACGCACTGCGATCAGGCAAACGGGCCAGCGCACCGGCCCGCGCCGCCACGGCCTTTGGCGCCAGCGACGCGCCGCGCGCGCCCCTGCTGCGCCGCCGCCGTCACCAGCAGGCCCAGCGCCCAGATGGCGCCCCGGTGCGTGTTCACGCCACCCGAAGCTGCCAGCATCAGCGCCTCGCCATCGCGGCCGATGGCGCCAATGCGCTGGCGCAGGCCATCGTCATCGTCGCTTTCCGAACCCGCTTGCGCCATGGCGGCAAACACCGGTTGCAGCACGCAGGCCGAATGGCACATCAGGGCCCAGTTCAAATCTGTATGGGCGCCACGGCTGCGCAAATCGACCAGGCCCGGTTTCGGCGTCAGGGTCACTTCATCAAGCAGCGCCTGCAGCACCTGCCGCGCCAGCGCGGCGGCGCGCTCCCGCACCGGCACTGTCGTCATCATCATTGTCGTCATCATTGTGCTCATTACCAGCTCCTGAATTTGGCGGGGGGTTGATACAGGCCGTCGGACCATTCGACCAGGTCGGCGATGCTTTTCGCCGCCAGCAGCGAGCGGTTCGCCTCGCCGCGCTGCACGCCGATATCCTCGGGCAGCGCGATCAGGCCGTCGGTGCGCAATTTGGCCGTGGTCTTCGGGTCGTGGCGCAGGCCGATGGGCGTCACGCCGGCGACCGCCGCCAGCATGGCCTTGCGCTCGTCGAGCGAGCGGGCCTTGTACAGGTAGGCAATGCCCTCCTCCGTCAGCACGTGCGTGACGTCATCGCCATAGATCATCACGGGCGCCAGCGGCATGCCGCTGGCCTGGCCCACGGCCACGGCATCGAGCGATTCGACGATGGTGGGCTGGCCGCCATCCTGGAAGGTCTCGACCATCTGCACCACCAGCTTTTTGCCGCGCGCCAGCGGGTCGTCCGTCTCGATCAGGTCCAGCCAAGCGGGTGTCGGGTGGCGCCGTCCGTGCGGATCGTGGCCCATGTTGGGCGCGCCGCCGAAGCCGGCCAGGCGGCCATTCGTCACGGTTGACGAGTTGCCCAGGCCATCCATCTGCAAAGTCGCGCCGATGAACAGGTCGACCGCGTACTGGCCGGCCAGCTGGCACAGGGCGCGGTTCGAGCGCATCGAGCCGTCCCGGCCCGTGAAAAACACGTCGGGCCGCGCGGCCGCATAGCCTTCCATGCCCAGTTCCGCGCCGAAGCAATGCACGCTCTCGACCCAGCCCGTCTCGATGGCCGGTATCAGAGTGGGATGGGGATTGAGCACCCAGTTGCGGCAAATCTTGCCCTTCAAGCCCAGCTGCTCGCCATACGTGGGCAAGATCAGCTCGATGGCGGCCGTGTTGAAGCCAATGCCGTGATTGAGCGACTGCACCTGGTGTTTTTCATACACGCCGCGGATCGCCATCATGGCCATCAGCACGTGCACAGGTTTAATGACGCGCGGGTCGCGGGTAAACAGGGGCTCGATGAAAAACGGTTTGTCCGACTGCACGACGAAATCGATCCACGAACCTGGCACGTCGACCCTGGGCAAGTCGCTGACATCGTCGACGATCTGGTTCACCTGGGCGATGACGATGCCGTCGCGGAAGGCGGCCGATTCCACCAAGGTGGGCGTGTCTTCCGTGCTGGGACCCGTGTACAGATTGCCCTGGCGGTCGGCCATGTAGCCGGCCACCATGACGACGTTTGGCGTGAGGTCGACGAACAGGCGCGCATACAGTTCGATATACGTATGGATGGCGCCCACTTCCAGCAAGCCATCCTGCAGGAACTGGGCGATGCGCAGGCTTTGCGTGCCGGCAAAGGAAAAGTCGAGCTTGCGGGCGATGCCCCGTTCGAACAGGTCGAGGTGCTCGGGCAGGCTGACGCTGGGCATGATCAGGTGCAGATGGTGGATCTTGTCGGGATTGACCTGGGTCAGCATGCGGGCGAGGAAATCGGCCTGCTTCTGGTTATTGCCTTCAAGAACAACGCGATCGCCCGGCGCGAGCAAGGCTTCGAGCACGGCGACCATGTCGCCCTGTTGCAGCACGGGGCCGCTCGCGTACTGGCGCACGGCTTCCAGGCGGCGGCGTTTCTCGGTGCGCCGCGTGTCCCACTGTTTTTGCCGCTGCGCTGGCGCTGCTGTGGCGGTTGACATCTTGCCTCCGAAGTAAGCTATCGAAGCCTGACGATAAAGCGAAAACAGAACCGCGACAATCAAGCTGCTACCATGTTCATTACTCTGAAGTTAATGAACTCCCTTGAAAGAGGCTGGCCATGGCCATCAACGAAGAAATCACCCTGAAAAAGCTGGAAGTTTTTCTCAGCTTTATGGAATTGAACAATCTGGCGCGGGTGGCCGATGCGCTGGGCCAGAGCACGGTCAGCGTGCACCGCGCCCTGCACTCGCTGGAAGATGGCTTGCGCTGTCCCCTGTTCAAGCGCGAGGGACGCAGCCTGATCCCGCTGCATGCGGCCTACACTTTTGCCGAATCGGCGCGGCGCGTGCTGGCCGAGTGCGAAGAAGGCGTGCGCAAGGTGCGCGAAATGTCCGGCATCAACCCCGTGCGCTTGAAAATCGGTTCGCTGTATTCCTTGACCCTGCACTGCATCCCGCAACTGGTGATCGCCCTGAAACTGCGCCGGCCCGGTCTCGACATTGACCTGACCCTGGGATCGAATCGCGAACTGCTGCAAAGCCTGGCTGATGGCCGCCTGGACGCCATCATCGTCGGCGTGCAGGAAAACGAACACCATGCCGGTCTGGTGGCGGTGCCGCTGTTCCAGGACGACGTCTACCTGGCCGCCCCGCTCGGCTCGCCGTATGCGGGCGCGGCCTCGGTGGACTTGCAGCAGCTGCGCGATGACAAGTTCGTCACGCTTAACGAAGGATTCATCACCTCGCAAAGCTTCAACCATGCATTCGAACTGGCGGGCTTCGTGCCCGACACGGCCATGCGCGTGGGCGACATCTTCTCGCTGATCAACCTGGTCAGCGGCGGCATCGGCTACAGCCTGCTGCCCGGCAGGGTACGCGCCTTCAGCTCGCGCATCGAACTGCTGCCCCTGGACGCGCGCTACGGCTCGCACCAGCAAATCACCCTGCTGATGCTGAGCAGCCGCGAGCGCGATCCGAATTTGCTGGCGCTGGCGGCGGAATGCCGGCTATATGGCAACACCGGAAAACAGCAGTGACGCGTTCAGGACCCTTTGTTTCGCTAGAACAGGTTTCGTCAGACATACTGAAGCGTCATGCCTTGTTGCAAAAACAGGCCTGCACCTTACCTTCAAGGACGTAGCAGTGCATAATAAATAGCTAGATATGACGAGAAAGCGGACAGCAATGAATTCAATTTTCCGCAGTAAGCGCAACGCCTGCCTAGCCATTATTCCCTTGCTACTTGCTGTGATGTCACTGGCACTGTCTGAGCAATTCAACTATGTGTGGACGCACCTGCGTCTGGAGCTGTCATTGGTTTTGCTTGGCGTAGCGTGGTTCACTTTACTGGCTTACCGCAACCTGCGCCTAAACCAGTCGACGCAGGTTGAGGCCTTACTTGCCCGCGAAGCGGCGGTCAGCAAGGTGGCGATGCGCACCGCAAGCTTGCTGGCGGCAGCTAGCCAGGTGGCGGTAATCGTGACAGATTCACAGGGGAAAATTCTGACGTTCAGCGTCGGTGCGCAAGCCATTTTTGGCTACACGGAGCTGGAAGCGCAAGGTCTGGACAGTGTCGCTGAATTGCTGCCAGCGGGGCAACTAGAAGCAAGACTCACTGCCATTCATCATGATGAAGTGCCACTGGAACGCGATTTCATACGGAAAAATGGTGATGCCTTCGTGGGAGAGTTACGCCATGCCACCGCCATGGATGCAAGCAAACATCAGCTGGAGCATTTGCTCATCATCGTGGATCAGACCGAGCGCCAGCTTATGCTGCAGGACTTGCAAGAGCGGAAGCGCTTCTTGAAATTGCTGACCCAGCGTATACCGAACATGCTCTACCAATATCATATGGCTATTGGGGAGGACGGTTATTTTTCTTATTGCAGCGAGGGCATACAGCGGCTGTTTGAATTGGAGCCTTCCGATGTCATCAACAAATCGTATGCTTCCAGTCCACTGTTCAAACGGGTCCTGCCCGAGGACATGGCGATCCTCAGCGCTGCGACAGCCGAATCCATGCAACGTGGCTTGCAATGGCAAGCCGACTTCCGCGTGGCACTGCCGGAGCGCGGCATCCGCTGGCTTCGAGGTGAGTCTTACGCGGAGCGGCAGCCAGACGGCTCCTTCGTTTGGTACGGATCTTGTATCGACATCACTGAAATCAAGAACACTGAAGCCTTGTTGCGACGCCAAGCCTTGACTGACGAACTGACCGGGGTTTACAACCGTCGCCACTGCATGCAGTGCCTGCACGGCCTGGTGGATATGGCCAAGCGCTACGGACAGCCTTTCTCGCTGATCCTGTTCGATCTGGATAAATTCAAAAGTATCAATGATCAATGGGGCCACGATATAGGTGATGTCGTTCTTAAGCAAAGTTGCAACTGTATTGCCCAGCGGCTACGCGTTACCGATATTCTCTGCCGCATCGGCGGCGAGGAACTGGTGATTTTATGTCCACAAACCAGTGCGGAAAGCGCCATGCAGTTGGCCCGCGTCCTATGCGAGAAACTGGCGGCATTCTCCATGCCCGAGGTCGGCACGGTGACGGCCAGCTTTGGCGTAGCCGCCTGGCGCGACGGAGAGTTGGGGGATGCCGTACTAAAGCGCGCCGATACCGCTGCCTACCGCGCCAAACAGAATGGCCGCAACTGCGTTGAGGCAGACTAGCGTCCGCCTGCAATCTGGTGAACTGTTTCCGCAGGTGTGGTCCACGCACCGTCTGTACCTTGGCCGCACCATGGTCCAAAGTGAGGAGAAGCTTTCCATGGGCGCCTTATCGTGCAGTTGCCCTTGCGGGACCTTGCATTTTCGCTTCTGCATGCAGCGCAGGGGAGCTCAGGGCCCGCAGGGAAGTTACATGCTCATACCGCACTATCCCACGGTGCCGACAACCTGACCGCGCAGTTAATCAAGCCCACCATCGAGTAAGTCTGCGGGAAATTGCCCCACATTTCGCCCGTCACCGGATGCGTGTCTTCCGACAGCAGGCCCAGGTGGTTGCGCGCCATTAACATCGTTTCGAAGATCTTGCGCGCCTCGTCTTTCCTGCCGATGCGCGCCAGGGCGTCGATGCGCCAGAAGGTGCAGATGTTGAAGGCGGTCTCGGGCTTGCCGAAGTCGTCGGGCGCTTCGTAGCGGCGCATGTAGGGGCCGTCGCACAGCGACGCTTCCAGCGCGTCGACCGTCGCGATGAAACGCGGGTCCATGGGGTCGATGAAGTTGACTTCCGCCATCAGCAGGACGGAGGCGTCCAGGTCGCGCCCGCCCAAGCTTTCGGCGAAGGCCTGGCGCTCCTCGCTCCACGCTTCGCGCAGCAGGCGTTCGCGGATCAGCACGGCGCGGCTGTTCCAGTGGTCGGCCCGATCCGGCAAGCCCAGCTTATGGGCCACTTTCGCCAGGCGGTCGCAGGCGGCCCAGCTCATCAGCATCGATGAGGTGTGGACCCTGGCCCGCGTGCGCAGCTCCCACATGCCCGCGTCCGGCTCCGCATGCAACCGGAATGCCTGGTCGCCCACGGCTTCCAGCGCGGCAAACTCAGCCTTGCCGGCCCGGTGGAACAAACGGTGGTCAAGGAAAGCTTGCGCCGCACCAAGGACGATGTTGCCGTACACATCGTGCTGGAAATGTTCCTGCGCCTGGTTGCCAACGCGCACGGGGCCGTTGCCCCGGTAGCCAGGCAAGTGGTCGAGCATCGATTCCGGCAACTGCTCTTCCAGGCCGATGCCGTACAGGGGCTGAATGTGGCCACCTTTCGAGCGGGCCACGATATTCGTCAGCCAGCGCAAATACTCTTCCATCGTGCCCACTTCGGACAGGCTGTTCAGGGCGCGCACGACAAAGAAGGCGTCGCGCAGCCAGCAGTAACGGTAATCCCAGTTACGGCTGCTGCCCGGCGCTTCCGGGATACTGGTGGTCATGGCGGCGATGATGGCGCCCGTGTCTTCATATAAAGACAGCTTTAATGTGATGGCGGCGCGGATGACCACGTCCTGCCATTCCAGCGGCACGGCCAGCCGGCGCGTGTAGGTGCGCCAATAATTGATGGTTTCCTTTTCGAAGATGCGGGCCGTCTCGTCGATGCCGCCGGCCAGGGTTTCATCGGGGCCCAGGAGGAAGTTGGCGGTGCCGCCCAGCACGAAATACGTTTCGCTCAGCACATAGTTGAGCGACACATCCGTGTTCAGGCGCAAGGTCTGCTCCGGTCCCACATAGCGGATGTGGTGGCTGCCCTGCGTGATCTGCGGCGCCAGCTTGCCCCAGTCGTAGCGGGGGCGCAGGCGCACCCGGATGCGCACGGCGTGATCGAGCGGGCGCACGCGGCGGATCAGCATCAGCGGGCGGAACATGCGGTCGCGGCTGAGGAATCGGGGCGCGAAATCCGTGATTTCCACGCCGCGCCCTTCCGTGTCGTACAAACGCGTGCGCAGTACGGCCGTGTTCGGCTCGTAGAATTGCTCGCTGCGCGCATAGTTTTCAATGTCGATGGCCCACACGCTGCCGTTCTGCGTATCGTCCAATAAAGTGTTGAAGACAGGATCGCCATCGAAACGGGGCAGGCAAGACCAGACGACTTGCCCCGCCTGGTCGATCAAGGCGCTGAAGGCGCAATTGCCCACCACGCCGCAGTTGAGGCTAGCCTGGATGGGGGTGGCAGGTGCCGACGCGCTGGCTGCGGCGGTGGCGGAAGCGGCCAGCGAGGCGGCGGCGCCGCTGGGCGTGTCATACGCTTGTTCTTGGGAACTCGTCATCATCTACTCCTTCTGGGGATACGGAGGCGGCCAGCAGCGCGGCGCGCAAGGCGCCCGGGCTGGCCAGGCGCAGGGTGGCGGCGCTGGGGCCGCTGCCCACCTTTACGCCCTGCCCGCCAACTTGTTGTACAAAGGCAAAGCCAGCCTCATCGGTGGTATCGTCGCCCGCGAACACGGGCCGGCGGCCGGCGAATGGCGCCTCGGCCATGAAGGCGGCGATGGCGCCGCCCTTGTCCGTGGCGGCCGGCTTGGCTTCCAGGACCATTTTGCCATGCAACAGCAATACCCCCGGGCACGCTTGCACGGCTGCCGTCATTTCCTGCACGCATAGTTGCCCGAGTTCGGGTACCAGGCGGTAATGCAGGGCCACGGCGCCCCGCTTCTGTTCCACCAGCAAGCCGGGGTGGACAGCGGCCAGCGCCAGGGCGCGCGCCAGCACGGGCGAGACGTCAGGCGTGGCCGCCACATGCAGCGCGCCATCGGCGCCGCGCCGCTCCACGCCGTGCACGCCGGCCACCGGCAGGGTCAAGGGCGCCAGCATGGCATCGATCTGCGCCATGGGACGCCCGGAAATGAGGGCCAGCGCGCCGCCGTGGCGCTCGGCCAGCAGCGCCAGCGCTTCGACCACGCCCGCTTCCAGGCGCACGCCATCGGGCGTGGGCGCCAGGTCGACCAGGGTGCCGTCGAAGTCGAGGAAGACAGCGCTGCCGGGCATGCTCAGCAGCTGCAACAAGACTGCGCTATCGTCAGGGATATCGGCCATCAGATCCCCTTGCGCCGCTTGATGCGGCTGTGGGCGTCGATCTTGGTCATCACCTTGTCGCGCTGGCGCAAACGGGCCGCGTCCAGCAGCATGCGCCCGGCCCAGCGGTACACATTGAAATGTTTGACTCTGGCCCGCATGCTCTTCATGCGCTCGCGCTGCTCCACGGGCGGCATCACGAGGGCGCGGTAGAGGGCGTCGGCGCCCTGCTCGATGTGATACGGGTTGATGATCAGCGCTTCGTGCAGCTCGCGCGCGGCGCCCGTGAATTGCGACAGCACCAGCACGCCCAGCTCGTCATCGCGCGCGGCGATGAATTCCTTGGCCACCAGATTCATGCCGTCATGCAAGCTCGTCACCATGCATACCTCGGAAGCGCGGAAATAGCGCTGCAAGTCGTCCTGGCCATGATGTTCGGCCTTCAGCAGGATGGGCACGTAATCGCCGCCGCCGAAGCGGCGATTGATGCGCTCGACCATCTTGCGCACGCGCGCATCGAAACTTTGATATTCATCGAGCGAAGCGCGGCTCGGGGCGGCGATTTGCACGAAGGTAAAATTGCCCACCATGCCAGGCTGCTGTTCCAGCATGCGCTCGACAGCCTGGAAGCGTTCGACGATGCCTTTCGTGTAATCGAGGCGGTCCACGCCGATGCCCAGCAAGTGGTCTTGCGACACGCCCAGTTCGGCGCGGATTTGCGCGCGGCACGTGGCCACGTCGGGTTGCGCCGGATTGTCTTCCGGCCAGGCGATGGAAATCGGGTAATCCTCGACCTGCGTCATCTCGCCACCGTAGGAAATGGTCGACGCTTCCGGTTCGATGCGGGTTTCCAGGTAGCGGTCCACCGTTTCGAGGAAATTCTTGCGGTGGAACGGCGTGTGGAAACCAAGAATCGTGCTGCCCAGCAAGCCATCGAGGATTTCTTCGCGCCAAGGGCAAATGCCGAACGATTCCGAATTCGGCCAAGGGATATGCCAGAAGGTAATAATCGTCGCTTTCGGCAACGCTTCGCGCACCATGCGCGGCAGCAAGGCGAAGTGGTAATCCTGCACCAGCACGACGGGGTTGTCCGTTTTCGCCTCGGCAATCACGGCGTCGGCAAAGCGGCGGTTGACCTTCACATACTGCTCCCAGTCGGACGAGCGGAACACGGGGCGCACGTGGGCGATATGGCACAGCGGCCACATGCCCTCATTGGCGAAGCCATAATAGTATCCCTGCTCTTCCTCTTCCGTCAGCCACACGCGGCGCAAGGTATAGCTGGGATTGTCGGGCGGCACGGGCACGTGGTCGAGCTTGTCGACCGTTTCGCGGTCGGCGGAACCGGCGCCATGCGCAATCCACGTCCCGGAACAGGCGCGCATCACGGCTTCCACGGCCGTCACCAGGCCGCTGGCGGGGCGCTGCACCGTGATGCCTGCGTCCGTTTTGGTGTGAATATACGGTTCGCGGTTCGACACCACCAGCACCTGGTCGCCCTGCAAGTCCGCTTCCAGCAAGGCGCGCAGCTTGTCCGGAGTCCAGTCGGATGACCAGCCGTTATCTCCCTGGCGTTCCAGATGGTATTCCTGCAGCAATTCGCGCAAGTCGCCGATCAAGGGCTGCATTTCTGGCGGCGGCGCGGGCGCGGCGGCGGGCGCCGTGGCGGTGGCCACTGCGCCATTACTTTTCGTCAGCAACTCGCCCCGTAAAATATCCTTCACGGCCGACAGCCAGCCGCGCCAGCTCAAGTGCGCCACGAACACGGTCATCAGGGAAATCAGCACGGCCAGCACGGCCAGGAAGGCAAAGATAAAACGCTTGGTATCCGTATTGCGGCGCTCGACAAAGCTCATGTCCTGCACCAGCACCAGGCGGCCCAGCTGGGATGCATCCTGCATGACGGGCGTTTCGCTGATGTGGACTTGCCCTTGCGGCAATTGCGCCAGGGATTTGTACAGGCCGCCCGTGGGAGGCGTGCTCCAGCAGCCGATGGAAGCGGGGTATTGCGCGGACTGATAGACCAGGTGGCCCGCGTTATCACAAAAGCCGATGGCGATCAGGCGTTCGTCGCGCGTGGCGCCCTGGAACAGTTCGCCGATGCGGGTGGCGTCCTGCGCGGGCAGGTATTCGGTGAGCGAGGGCCGGAGGGTTCCAGCGAGTAATTCTGCCCGGCTGTCGAGGTCGCGCACATACCAGCGCAGGGTGATATTGTCGAGCAGGGGTACCACGATATAAGCAAACAGTCCCAGCACCAGGGCCAGTGGCAGGATGAAGCGCAAGGACATTCGGAGTGATCGTACTATCATCGTTTTCCTTTGCAAAAACAAAAAGCATGGCAAGTATGGCTATGTTTTCCATGCGGCGACGCGCGTCTGCTTTCCGTAGTGAAACGGCAACGTGGCATGGCGCAGCGCAGCAATTTCGTCCAGTATCCACCTTGATGCAGCTCTTATCCGTTCGGCAACGCACGCCCCCGCGACGTCATCTGCCCGTAAAATAGCCGCTTCCGATATCCATCTCACCAATCTCAAGGAGTTTTCGCCTATGGATCTCAGCACGTTTCACTCGCTGATGGGAGGCCCGCTGCGCTCGGCGCTGACCATCCTCGTTTCCGCCCTGCTCGTCACTCTGGTCGCCATGGTCGTGCACCGGGCCGGCATCGGCTTGCTGAAAAAACTGGCCTATGGCCACCCGCTTGCCAGCAACGTCGCGCGCGTGGCCTTCCGCGCCAGCCAGCTGTGCATGATCGTCTTCGGCCTGCGCATGGTGCTGGCCAGCGCGCCCGACGACACGCCGGCACTGGTGGCCATGTCGCACCTGGCCAGCGTGGCGCTGATCATCGCGCTGACCTGGCTGGCCATGCAATGCATCGAGTCGCTCAGCATCACGATTTCCCAGATCAATCCCGTCGACGCGGCCGACAATCTGCGCGCGCGGCGCCGGATCACCCAGGCCCGCGTGCTGACGCGCAGCGCGCACGCCATCGTCGTCCTGCTGGGCCTATCCTTCGTGCTGCTGACCTTGCCCGGCGCGCGGCAGATCGGCGCCAGCCTGCTCGCTTCGGCCGGCGTGGCGGGCCTGGTGGCCGGTATCGCCGCCCGCCCCGTGCTCGGCAATTTCATTGCAGGGCTGCAAATTGCGTTTTCTCAACCCATCCGCATCGACGATGTGCTGATCGTCAACGGCGAATGGGGTACGGTCGAGGAAATCAAGGGCACGTATGTGGTCGTGCGCGTGTGGGATGAACGGCGTTTGATCGTGCCGCTGCAGTGGTTCATCGAAAATCCGTTCGAGAACTGGACGCATACCTCCTCGGACATCCTGGGCACGGTCTTTCTGTGGCTGGACTTCAGCATCCCGCTCGAACCCCTGCGCACGGAACTGACGCGCATCTGCGAGTCCGCCACCCAATGGGATGGCCGGGTCTGCACGGTGCAAGCGACGGATTCGAACGAGCGGGCCGTGCGCGTGCGCTTTCTGATCAGCGCGAAAGATTCGGGCACGGCCTTCGAATTGCGCTGCCTCGTGCGCGAGCAGATGCTGGCCTTCATCACCGCCCACTACCCGCACAGCCTGCCCCGCTTGCGCTCCACGCACGACCCCATCGAATTGCGCGAGATGCAGGCGCAGAACGATACGGTGTTGCTGCACAAGGCTTAAAAAACCCTGCGGCGCGCTGCCCGTGCCCATGCGCCGCTACAATGGTTCGCATGAGCACCACCGCCTGGTTCATCCTGATCGGCTGCCTGATGCTGGCGCGCGGCCTGGGTGCCGCCGGCATCGCGCGACTGCCATGGACTTCGGCCATGGCTTACCTGGGCGTGGGCCTGCTGCTGGGGCCCATGTTCCTCGGCCTGTTTGCGTTCGACCTGCTGCAGCAGGCGCCGCTGCTGGAAACCCTGACGGAAATTGCCGTCCTCATCTCCCTGTTTTCCGCCGGCGTCAAGATGCCCGTGCCCTTCAGCCTGGCGCGCTGGCTGCCCTCGCTGCGCCTGGCCTGGCTGTCGATGGCCATTTCCGTGGCCCTGGTGGCGGCATTCTCATGCCTGGTGCTGGGCCTGCCCTTGGGCGCGGGCGTGCTGCTGGGCGCCATCCTCGCTCCCACCGACCCCGTGCTGGCCACCGACGTGCAGCTGCGCCATGCGGGCGACAGCGAGCAATTGCGCTTCATCTTGACCAGCGAGGCGGGCATGAACGATGGCAGCGGCTTTCCTTTCGTCATGCTGGGCCTGGGCTTGCTGGGCTTGCATGAGCTGGGGCCGCATGGCGCCACCTGGCTGTGGCGCGACTTGCTGTGGGCCAGCGGGGCCGCCATTGCCATGGGTGCGGCCGGCGGCGCGCTGCTGGCCTGGCTGGGCTGGCAGGTGCGCGCCAAGGAGCCAAAACACGCCATGCTGGACGACCTGGCGGCCCTGGGCCTGATCGCCCTCGTGTATGGCGTGGCCACCTGGCTGCACGCCTGGGGCTTTCTGGCCGTGTTCTTTGCCGGCGTGGCCTTGCGCCAGACGGAACTGCGGCTGGCCGGCGCGCCCGAAGACCGGCAAGGCTTGCTGCAGGCAGAAGAAACCCATGCCGTGTCCGCCGCCAAGCCGCACGACAGCGAGGTGCCGCTGACCGTCAGCGGCGAATCTCTCGTCTTCAAGGAACATCTGGAGCGCCTGTCGGAACTGACCCTGGTGCTATTGCTGGGCGGCACCGTCACGGCCGCCGCCTGGAGCTGGCAGGCGTGGAGCGTGGCGCTGTTCCTGCTGCTGGTGGCGCGCCCGGCCAGCGTGATGCTCGGCTTGCTGGCCTCGGGAACCAGCGTGCGTCTGCGGGGACTGGCCGCCTGGTTCGGCGTGCGCGGCATCGGCTCGCTGTACTACCTCAGCTATGCCATCGCGCATGGCTTGCCGCACAGCCTGGCGCGCGAACTGGCCGACATCACCTTGGTCGTCGTCATCCTGTCCATCGTCGCGCACGGGCTGACGGTCAAGCCCCTGCTGGAACGCTACTGGCGCGAATAGGCGCCGGCAATCCCCGATTGTCATTGCCGCACAGCAATGTTTTGTCAATTGCCCCTATGCCGGGCGGAAATATTGTTAAGATAATTAAAAATGGCAAAAGAGAGAATCAATGAAACGAAGAAGCGTGCTGGGACTGGGCGTCTCACTGGCCCTGCTGCAAGCGGGCTGCGCCACCGATCCGGCCAGGCTGGCGTGGGAAACGGAATTTGACGGCTTCATGCGCGATGGCCTGGCCCGCACAGAAACGCCGGGCATGAGCGTGGCCGTGGTGCGCGGCGAGCAAACCATTTTCGCGCGCGGCTATGGCTGGGCCGATATCCAGGCCGGCAAGAAAGCCGATGCCAGCACGGCGTTTCATATCGCCTCCGTCAGCAAGCTCGTCACGGCCACGGCCGTCATGATGCTGCTGGAACAGGGCGCCTTCCAGCTCGACGACAAGGTGGCGGCCTATCTGGACTTCCCGCTCATGCACCCGAAGTTTCCCGACGTGCCCATCACCTTTCGTCATTTGCTCAGCCACACCTCGGGCATTTCCGACGCCGTGTACGAAAAGACGACGGCGTTTGCCGTGCAGGGCGACCCGCGACTGCCCCTGCGCGACTTCGTCAAGGGCTACCTGTCGCGCGGCGGCGCCTGGTACGACGCGGATGTATCGTTTGCGGCCCGACCCGGCACGGAATGGCGCTACAGCAATGTCGGCATCGCCCTGCTCGGCTATCTGGTGGGCCGTTTGAACCCCGATGGCCTCGACGCCTACGCGCACGAGCACCTGTTCGAACCGCTGGGCATGGACAACACGGCGTGGAACCTGGCCGGCTTGCCGCGGCGCGCCGTCGTCGCCCAGCCGTATGCGCACAAGGAAGCGGGCCTGCAAGTGCTGCCGCCCGTCGGCTATCCGGACTGGCCCGCCGGCCTGCTGCGCAGCTCCGCGCATGACTTTGCCCGTTTCCTGGCCATTTTCAGCAATGGCGGCCGGGTCGACGGCCACCGCTACCTGCAAGATGCCACCCTACAATTGTTTTTCGCCCCGCAAGTGGCCGCCGTCGTACCCGCCGACTCGTCCGTGCGCCAGGCCCTGGTCTGGCTGCTGCGCGACGTCGATGGCAAGCCGCTGGCCACGCACAGCGGCGGCGATCCGGGCGCTGCGTCTGTCGTCTGCGTCGACCGCGCCAGCAAGACCGCCGTGCTGGCCTTCGCCAACATCAGCGCGGACAAGGAGTTTCGTTCATTCCAGAAAGAAGTCGTGCTGCGCCTGCTGGCTCATGGGGGCAGCGGCGCGCCAGCCAGGTAGGCATGCAGCTTGTGTGAGCGGGCGCACGGTGGCGCCCGGGCAAGAGCGTACGCTGTGCTGGTCAAACTTGACACTCAACGAGGAGACCAGCATGACGAACCGCATCGGCAACAAGGACGTGGCGCAGCAGCGCAGCAAGAGTGAAAAAGCCCGCATCAAGGCCCAGAACATCGCCAACGAGGCGGTGAAGAAGGCCGAGGCCAGGGCCCGCTACCGCAATGCGGTCAAGGGCCAGCCTGCGCCTGGCGCTTAGGCGCCGAACCAGCCGCGCAGTTTGTCGGCGGCACGTTCCTTGACGTCGGCCGTGATGTAGGTGGCGACCGTGGCGACAGCCGCCGCCAGCACGGCCAGGTCATCCGCATAGCCGACCACAGGCGTGATGTCGGGAATCGCATCGATGGGCGAAATGAAATAGCCGAGCGCGCCATAAATGGCCGTCTTGGCCCACAGCGGGGTATTCGGCTGCTGCGCCGCGTAGTACAGCCACAGGGCTTTCTCGATGACCTCGCGCCCCGCCGTCCTGGCGAACTTGACGACCTTGTCCCAGAAGCTGTCTTCCGTGTATTTCTTTTCATACTGCTTGTCGGCCTGGGGGCGTGGTCTTCTTCCAGATTCTTTTTTCTGCCAAACATCTGCTGCTCCTGTCTGCCGCGCACGGCGTTACGAATGCGCACCTTAGCATAACGGCGCGCCGGGTGCGAGGCGTGCAAGGTAAGCTAGCGTCATGGAAATATCTGCCACCACCACGGCCCGCGCCGCCGGCCTGCGCTACACGGGCGACCACCAGAGCGGCATCATCCGCCTGGGCAAGCCCGGCAAGTTCCGCTACCGGGACACGGACGGCCAGTTCCTGCGCGATGCCGCCACCTTGACGCGCCTCAAAGCACTGGCCATTCCCCCGGCCTGGACGAACGTGTGGATCTGCCCGCACGCCAACGGCCACCTGCAGGCGACGGGACGCGACGCGCGGGGCCGCAAGCAGTACCGCTACCATGCGCGCTGGCGCCAGGTGCGCGACGAAGTGAAATATGAACGCATGCTCAGCTTTGGCAACGCCCTGCCCGCCATCCGCGCCGCCGTCGCGCGCGGCATGCAGTTGCCGGGTTTGCCGCGTGAAAAAGTACTGGCCACCATCGTGCACCTGCTGGAATTGACGATGATGCGCATCGGCAACGAGGAATATGCGCGCACGAACAAGTCGTTCGGCCTGACCACCCTACGCACGCGCCACGTGCAGGTCGACGGCAGCGCCGTGGCCTTTAACTTCAAGGGCAAGAGCGGCGTGCGCCACGATATCCGCCTCAGCGACCGGCGCCTGGCCAGGGTGCTGCAGCGCATGCGCGAACTGCCGGGGCAGGAACTGTTTCAATATGTCGACGAGGATGGTGCGCGCCATGGCGTCGATTCGGGCGACGTCAACGATTACCTGCGCGAGGTGACGGGAGAAGACTACACGGCAAAGGATTTTCGCACCTGGTCCGGCACCTTGCTGGCCGCGCTGGCGCTGCAGGCGTTCGAACAGGTCGATTCCGAGGCGCAAGCCAAGAAAAACATCGTGCAGGCGATCGAATCGGTGGCAAAGAAGCTGGGCAACACGCCGACGATCTGCCGCAAGTGCTATGTGCACCCGGCCGTGCTGGAATCGTATCTGGATGGCAGTTTATTGGAAGGCATGCGCGCCCGGGCGCAGCAGCAGTTGCAGGAGGACTTGCCGGCGCTGGCGCCGGAAGAAGCGGCTGTACTGGCCTTGCTGCAACAGCGCCTGCAGGGTGCGGTCAAGCCTGGCGCGCCGGCTGGGGTTGGCACTGGGCGGACAGTTTGAGGGCGTCGGTGCTGCAGGCGGGCAAGACGCCATGCCCCGCTTCGCGCGCCACGGCTGACGGGGCCGTATCGGCCTGGTCCGCGTCGTCCGTCTGCACGAACGTTGCCGCGAGGGTCGAAAATGTAAAACAGGCAAATCAGCAGGAATGGCTTGTTCAGTCCGCTGGGTGTGGCAGGCTTGTGCATTGCATACTCCATTGGTGGGTTGTTGCAGCGTTGACATCATCATCGCGTGTTTCCACCAGGCATACAATCGGACATCTCCCGCAAAACGGGTAGGACAGCGCTGACAGAGTCAGCCATGCCTTAGCTAGCAGTTATTTACCTATTTTAAAATAAAACAGGTATGCTGCGATTATCTGAAATTGACGGACATGGATATTCCCGCCAATATAAAATATCGGCAACATATAAAATAAAAACAAAAGATTCTTTATTTTAAATCCCCCCATAAAAAAAATATAAGCATTCGAATCACGATAAACAATGCAAATGGCACGACACAATCCAATTGCGTGCCAACCTACACCTAACACGTCAGGAATTAGTGCCGCCCATTTAAAACAGGCACGGCCATCTATTTACCACTATGACGGCACCGGTATGTCCGCAGACAGCCAGCGCCAGCGGCGCGGAACAAAGGCGCTGGCGCTAGTGGAGTACCGTTCCCCGCCGGATGCTTACGCCGCTTCCAGCATGGCCTTCAGGGCAGGCACGGCAAGGCAGCTCCATTTCTGGTTCTGTCCGCCGTTGTATGGCCATACGAGGATGGCATTGCCGGGGTTGGCGTTGTTGTTGGCGTTGTCCAGCACCATTTGCGGGTACTGCACGTTCGAGATATTGGGCGCGCGGCCCACCCAATTCCACAACTGGCTGGTACGACCCAGTGTCATCGTGGCAACGATCACCTGGCCCTGCTGGCCATCGTAGCCTTGCACATCGAGGCACAGGCTGGGATTCGACGCCAGGGTGATGTAGCCGGAGTTCGGGTCCATATTCCATTGCGAATTCGTGCCGCCGATGCCGGAAAGAACTTGCAAGGTCACGGGAGAACCTGCCGCCACGCTATTGACGCCAATGCAAAGATTCGTATTTTGCAAGCTTTGGATTACATATGCAGTCATGCTATATCTCCAATTAGGTTATCGACGTTAATATATCGGGCTGGCAGCAAAATATATTAGCGGAGCTGTTTTGCAGCAACGTCAGTATGAACCGTATTTTTTAATTTATTGTCACGCTTTGTCACTTTAAAACATATATATTAAAGAATTAAAAGCAATTAAATTCATTGATTGATAAAATAATTCCCCAGCCGCACGGACGGCATGGCCAGGCGCCAGGGCAAGACTGTCAGCGCATTTGACAGTGCGCCTGGCCGCGACCACGGTGCCAAGCTCAAGTCCTTGTTTTACAAGCGATAAATTTTCAGGAACGCTTCCTGCTTGGCCCTCTGCCAGGACCGCGCGGCGGCCCGCACGGGGGAGCGAGCATGAAGCAGATCCAACGGCATATCACACAAACGCTGCTATCGCTGCTGGGCCTCATGCTGTGCATGATGTCCGCCGCGCACGCCACCAGCATCGGCTACACGGCGACAGCGCTGGGCGGCACGCAGTGGCGCTACGACTATACCGTCACCAATACCGCGCTGACCGTGCCCATCGCCGAATTCACCTTGTTCTTCAGCGTGGGCCAGTACGCCAAACTGCACAATATCTCCACGGTACAAGGCTGGGACGTGCTGCTGGTGCAGCCCGACGTGGCCATTCCCGCCAACGGCTACCTCGACGCGCTGGCGCTGGCCGGCGGCATCGTCCCTGGCGCCACGGCCACGGGCTTTTCCGTCACCTTCGATTACCTGGGCGCGGGCAGCCCCGGCGCCCAGCCATTTTCCATCCTCGACCCCGTCTCCTTCATCGAACTCGAGACGGGCAGCACGCAGCCGGCCGCCGTCGCCCTGCCGTCCACGCCCTGGCTGCTGCTGGCCGGCGTACTGGCCATCGCCTGCCTGCGGCGCCGGCAGCTTGCGGGCGCCGCGCTGGCCACGGGCCTGGCGCTGGGCCTGTGTGCCTGCGGCGGGCCCAGCGATCCTACGCAACCGCCCGCGCCGAAAATCATGCTGGCCGCCGCGACCGCCGTCCAGGCCGCCGGTGACTTCGAAGTGACGCAACTGGAAAAAGTGGTCGAGCAGCGCGTCAGCCGCACGGCCTGGGACTACACTTACCGCGTGCATATCCGCAACAACAGCAGCGCGGCGGCCAGCAATGTGCAAGCCGTGCTGGCCGCCGCGCCCGAAGGCAGCACCATCATCGATGGCGAGGTGCTGGCCGGCAGCATCGACGCGGGCGCCACCGTCACGCCCGATGACACCATCACCCTGCGCATCGAGCGCAGCATCGCCTTCCAGAGCGCGGCCCTGGCGTGGACCTTCAGCGCCAACGCCAGCATCGAGCTCGACCCCGTGCTGCCCGCGCAAGTAGTCACGCTGTCGCTGGCCGCGCTGGGTTTGACGGACGGCGCCGACAGCGTCAAGGCCAGCGGCGCCGTCACGGACGTGCTGCTGCAGGACGGCAGCCTGCGCTTTTCCACGCCCGGCGACACGGGCGTGTACCAGCACGCGCAGTTTTCTCTCAGCAAGGGCAACAAGGTCACCACCCTGAAGGTGCTGATCCAGCCGGACCTGCCCACGGCCGTGGAAACCCATGTGGAGCCGGACGACGACGGCAGCCTGCCCGCAACGTCGCCCGTGCTGGCCATCACGGGCCTGGGACCGAACAACCGCCTGCAGCCGGGCGGGATGGCGTTCCGCCTGGTGGGCGCGCCGTCACTGGCCCTGCAGGACGACAGCGACGGCCTGCTGTCCATGCCGGACGGCGTGGCCGTCAGCCTCAAGCGCTATTGGGTCTTCGATGCGGCCAGCGGCACCTTCAGCATCAGCGCCACGTCCATGCAGCGACTGCTGGCATCCTTGCCCAACGGCAGCTACGACCTGAACCTCAATTTCGTCTCACAGGATGGCGAATTCACGGCCAGCTATGCCTTGATCGTCATCAAGTCCGGCATCGTGCTGCAAGGCCAGCTGCGCACGCCGGCAGGCGGCAATGCCACGGGGCTGGCCGGCAAGAAGATGTTATTGGCCGGCTACAACAACCACCAGCGCCACGTGGCCATGGTCGACGCCACGGGCGCCTTTCATTTCGATGGCGTGCTGCCCGACACCTACCAACTGACCTTGAACGACCTCGTCCACCCGAACGTGGTCAGCGTCAGCGCCGTCGTCTTCGACAACAGCAGCACCGTCAGCGTCGGCATCGTCTATCCGTACGAGCCCGGCCTGGCCCAGCGCGCCACGGCACAGAGCTATGTGGCAGGCAGCGTCACGCAGGATGGCGCCGGGCCGCCCGCGCGCGAAGTGCCCGCCAGCCCCCGTGCGGCGGGCGACATCACGCCGCGAGATGACGGGGACAGCAAGACCTTCACGGCCACGGCGGCCGCGCAAAACCAGACCATCACCTCGCCCGTCGCCTTCACGGTGCCCAAGGGCACGAAAAACGTGGGCGTGAAGATCACCGTCAGCACGGCCGAGTATCCCGTCTACACGACGGCGCAAAGCCAGTACAACGATACCTGGTCGTACGCCGTGACGGGCCTGCCCGGGGTCAACCTGGCCGCCACGGGCGCCGTCAACCAGACGCATTACACGCAGGGCACCATCGTCAGGACGGAGTGCGTCGACGTCAGCAGGCAAACCAGGGAGGCGGCTTTGAGCCTGGGCGGTAATGTCAGCGCCACGAATATCGGCGACAACGCCCTGCCCACCGTGACGACGGTGGAACTGAGTCTCGCGTGCAAGGGTTTGAAGGTGACGCAGGCAAAATTCCTCTCACCCAACAAGGCCACCTATCCCGTTCTGCAGCCGATCAAGCTGACGGGCAATTTGGCGGGTCCGTATGTGTCCGTCTCGCAAGGAACGGGCACGGCCACCCACACCTTGCCGCTGGAATTGCACTACACGCCGGCGGCGGCGACGATTACGGAAGTCAATATCGGCATTTCCGCCGGCGGCGGCAATCCCGCCTTCAGCATGGAGAATTTATTGACCCAGACCAATACCAAGACTGCTGGCACAGTAAAATTTCCCAGCCTGGTACTGCCCGCCTTTGCCGGCGCCAAGCTCGACAAGAAGGCCGTCGTCACAGTGCGTCTGAAGGGCCGGGTCGACAATGCCGATGCCAGCTCCGACCCGGCCGAAGGGGGACAAGTGGAGTTCAAGGGCGACACGGCCTACATTCCCCTGTATCTGGCCAACAACGAGGCGGCGCTGGCGGCGCGGCGCTACGGCACGCGCGATGCGGGCGGCGATTCGTGGGCCACGCGCCTGGCCATCGCCTGGCTGGCGGGCAAGGCTTACCGTTTCGACGACATCAGCGGCCAGCACGTAACGCAGACGGCGGCGGGCCGCTCCATCCTCGGCCACAGCGGCCACAGCGACGGCCAGCAGATCGACTTGCGCTACGCCGACGGCGCGGGCGGCTACTCGGATGCGCTGGGCGGCCAGAACGATGGCGCCGCCATCCACCAGCTGATCACCGACGCGAAGGCGGAAGTGGTGGCCAACCCCGCGCAAAAGCCGAAACTGGCAGCCCTGCTGGCGTGGATCGCGGCGAACCGGGCCATGCTGGCACAGGAGGCGGCGCCAGCCAGCACGCGCGTCATCTACATCGGCCCCAGCTTCATCAAGCTGGCCCTCGTCGACGGGCGCTTTTCCGCCGCGCCGGCCGACAAGATTCCCGGCGCGGGGAGCTGGATCAAGCCGATCAAAGTGCACATCGAAACGGGACACCTGAGCCACTGGCACATCAGCATCACGGCCCATCCGTGACGCCGCAACAGATTCAGGCAGGCAAGTCGGACAATTCCAGCTCCGAAAAGCCGGCCCGGCGCCGCGCTTCCAGGTTGAACGGGCCACGCAGGGTGGGCGCTTCGTAGCGTAGGGCCAGCTCGGCATAGGTGGCGCGCAACTCCAGGCCCCGCTGCTGGCACAGGTAGCCATACCAGCGGTTGCCGATTTCCACATGCCCCACTTCATCGCGCAGGATGATGTCCAGGATGGCGGCGGCGGCCAGGTCTCCCGCCTGCGCCAGCTTGGCGCGCAGTGGCGGAATCGCGTCCAGACCCCGCGCTTCCAGGGTGCGCGGCACCAGCGCCATGCGCGCCAGCACGTCGCCACGCGTCTTGTCGACCATTTCCCACAGGCTATCGTGGCCGGGGAAGTCGCCATAGGTGTGGCCGAGCACCTGCAGATGCGCCTGCAGCATGGCGAAGTGCGTGGCTTCCTCTTTCGCCACGCGCAGCCAGTCCGTGTAGTAGTCAAAGGGCAAGTCCGGGAAGCGCCACAGGGCGTCCAGCGCCAGGTTCATCGCATTGAACTCGATGTGCGCGAGCGCGTGCACCAGCATGGCGCGCCCTTCCGGCGTGATCATCGAGCGCCGCCCCACCAGGCGCGGCGGCACCAGTTCCGGGCGCTCGGGACGACCCGGCACGGCGCCGGTCGGCGCCAGCGGCGATTGCGCATCGAGCGCGAGTGGCGCCTCGGCCATGGCGGCCACCATCGCTACCTTGGTTGCCGGGTCCGGTTCCAGCAGGCAAGCGAGCGCAGTGGCGCGCAATTCCGCTGGCGCGGTCGGGATTGATGGGGATGGCTGCATGGGAATTCTTTCGTGCGCGTTTACAATGAGGGGGGCAGTGTATCAAGTGCCTGCCCCATCAGCCAGTCCAGCAGCGCCTGCACTCTCGCCGGCAGTGTCCGCACGGCATGCACGAGGTAATACGCCTGCGGGCTGGCCAAGGTAAAACCGCCAAACGGCAAGACCAGCTGGCCGCTGGCCAGCCACGGCTGCACCAGCTGGCGCCGGCCCATGGCCACGCCCGCGTGGTGGATGGCCGCCTGCGCGCACAGGTCGGCGCGGTCGAAACGCAGGCTGCGCGTGGGCAAGTGCACCTCTGACGCTTGCGCGTCCAGCCACAGGCGCCACTCGGCATCGGGCGCGCAGGCGGGCCAGGCCAGGGTGTCGTGCAGCACCGTCGCGCCGGACAGCTGTTGTGGCGCATCTTGCAAGCCGTGGTCGCGTGCATACGCGGGGCTGCACACGGGCGCCAGCCATTCGTCCATCAGCTTGCGCGATACGAGGCCGGGGAAACTGCCGTCGCCATATTGCAAGGCCAGGTCGACCTGGCCCGCGCGAAAGTCCACGCTATCATTGCCCACGCGCAAGTCAATCGACAATGCCGGATATTGCGCAGCGAACCCTGCCAGGCGTGGCACCAGCCAGCATTGCGCCACCGAGGGGCGCGCATGCACGGTGATGCTGCCAGTGAGCGCGTCGCCGCCGGCCAGCGCCGCATGCAAGCCATCCCAGCCAATTTGCAAGGCGGAAAAGATGCGTTCGCCGTCTTGCGTCAGTTTTACTTGCCGCGTCAATCGTTCGAACAGGCGCAAGCCCAGGCTCACTTCCAGGCGGGCGATGCGGTGGCTGACGGCGCTGGGCGTGAGCGCCAGTTCCTGCGCCGCCAGCGCAAAGCTGGCGTGGCGCGCCGCCACCAGAAACGTGTGCAGGTTGGCGAACTGGCTGGCCGTCAGCGTGGCGCCGAGCGGCGCGACCGCCGGCATCAGGCGGCTCCGGCCGCCAGCAATGCGCGGCCACGGGCCACATAGGCGGCCATTTCCTCTTGCGGCACCATGCTGCCGCCCGTGCCCCACACCAGGTGCGTGGCCGTTTCCAGGCGCTGCTGATATTGCGGCGCGGCCAGCACAGGTGCTATGCCCGCGAAACCGGCCACGGCGGACGGTTCCAGGCGCAAGCCTTGCGTTTGCTCAAGCGTCGCCAGCAAGCGGTACAGTTCTTCATCCGTGACGGTGGCGTAGCCGTCGATCAGCCGCTGCATGGCGCGTCCGACGAAACCGGACGGGCGTCCCACGGCCAGGCCATCGGCGGCCGTGAGGTTGTCGATGCCGATCTCCTGCACGCTGATCCCATCGTGCAAGCCCGTGTACACACCCAGCAGCATGCACGGCGAGTGGGTCGGTTCGACGAAGACGCAGTGAACGGCATCGCCAAACGCCAGCTTCAAGCCAAAGGCCACGCCGCCGGGGCCGCCGCCCACGCCGCACGGCAAGTACACAAACAAGGGGTGCTCGGCATCCACCGCAGCACCGTGTGCGGCAAACTGGGCTTTCAGGCGCTGCCCCGCCACCGCGTAGCCGAGAAACAGATCGTGCGAGTTTTCATCGTCGACGAAGTGGCAGGTCGGGTCGCCCTCCGCTTGCTTGCGCCCCGCTTCCACGGCCACGCTGTAGTCGGTCGCATACTCGACGACGGTGACGCCATGGCTGCGCAATTTATCCTTCTTCCACTGGCGCGCATCGGCCGACATGTGCACGGTGGCACGAAAGCCCAGGCGCGCGCTCATGATGCCGATCGACAAGCCCAGATTGCCTGTGGAACCGACGGCGATCGCATACTGGCCAAAGAAGGCCCGCACGGCGTCGCTGGCCAGCAGGCTGTAATCATCGCCCGCCTTCAGTAAACCGGCGTCCAGCGCCAGCATTTCCGCGTGCTTCAGCACTTCATAAATGCCGCCGCGTGCCTTGATGGAGCCGGAAATGGGCAAATGGCTATCCTGCTTGAGCCACAGCTGACCGCTCGTCACGCCCAGCGCCGCCTGCATGGCAGGCAGCGGCACGACGGGCGACTCGATGATGCCGCCGCTGGCCTGCGTTTCCGGAAACGCCTTGGCCAGGTAAGGCGCAAAACGCGCCAGGCGCGCGCTGGCGTCCGCCACGTCCTCCGCCGTCAAGCCAACGTCGTTCAAGGCCTCGGCCGCAGGCGCGATGCCGGGATTGAACCAGCTCAAGGGCTGCAAGGCCATCAGTTCTGTAATCAAAGGAAATTTTTCGCGCAGCGCGGCGATGGCGGAAGTGGGCAGCATGGCAACCTCGTGAAGGAACAAGCCATGATTAGACCGCATCCGGGCGCCGCTGGCAAAGGATGGTTGATCAGCCAATGGGTGACGGGAGGTCACCTGTTATGCTACAACAGAGAAAACAAGGCTATTCGCCAGGAGCAAGGGCCCTGGGGTTTCTGCTGCTTAAGAACGATGCGATGAACACGGCTGGAAAGCAGGCCAGCCAAAGATAGCATCCGGCACCGAATCCCAGCACCGTGTGGGAACTATCATCACTGGGAATAATTTTAATGCCAAAGGATGTCAGGGCCAGCGCAAAGCCAAAAAAGGCGGCCACCTTTGCGGCACCTGGCTTCTCTTTCGAGAAGTACATGGCAAAAATAAGCAGCGGATTGGCAAACCAGGCAAAACTGCCAGTCAACGGTCCTAGCCAGCCGAGCAATAACACGCCCACGCCCAGCCAGACTTCGTGGGAATCCACCATTGCCGTTAAAAACAAGGATGCCACATACGCGACAACGGTAATGGACAGAACGACGGCGGACGCATCCTCGCCAAGTAATTTCTTATATTTCACAGGTTTCCGATGGCATGAACTGGTGACGCAAGACGACGGTAATTCGGCTGCTATTGGCCGATTGGCCCCCGTCCATCCAATATTAACTAAGAGCAATATCAATCTGCTTACGGTTTCAACGGCACGGCGCCAACGTCATACCAAACCCGAATACCTCGCTCAACCTGAATGACCCTCATCCAGCCACTGGTTTCCGTGATGGCTTCGATAACGACAGGGCGAACTCTTTTTTTAATGGCGGCGCTGACGCGCCAGCACCTCGTCCAGCGCCACCAATTCGCCATCACTGCCTGGCGCTACGCACTACCGCCTCGACGCATTTGAACAGTGCATCACTCTTTTCAGAGCCGTGTAGCTGTTGACACTTCTCCACCTGCGGCCGCAGGCTCGCAAGGCGTGGCGCCCTTTTACCGCCCAACGTTTCGCCAAAGCAGGCCTCGGCGCGATAGGCAAACTGTGACTGTGTCGACAGCTCCGGTAAATCAAAGGCATCTTCAACGTTCTCGCGCATGGCACTGACCACGCGCAATGTCATGCCTTTCGGGCTATCCGGCAGCAGCGCCAATACTTCCGCCTTGCTGCGTCCCTGCTGCCGCAGTTCCCCTGCGGCCAAGGCCGACTTCACCTGTGCGGCGCAAAGGGTATTCGATGCTTCGATTAATGCCATGGGGTCCGGAATCGACCAGGGTTCTGGCGTTTGCGCATGCGCCACGATACTAAAAACCGTGGCAAAGATAAAACAGGAAACGTTTTTCATCATTCTGAATGGCCGATAACTTTACATTAAAGGCCAAATCATAACTGCACGGCCGATATTTGTTATCGATATTTCCAATAAGACGCACCTTCGCCCTTTTTACGACCAGGACGAAGGCGCGTTATTTCCATTTTAGAATGTCAGCTGCAGTCCCAGATCAATCGACCTGCCTTCGGCCGGCAAGGCTTGCAGCGCGCCGCCATTTGCCTTCAGGCCCGACAGGTACACGCCACCGAGCGGGTCCGCATACGCGCGGTTGAACAGGTTGCTCACGCCGGCACTCAGGCTGGCCATCTTGCTCAGCGCCACACTGCTGCGCAGGTTGACGAGGGCATAGCCGCCCGTTTCCGGTTCGAAGCGGCGCGCGTCGACCTTGTCCTTGCGGGCAACGATCTTCGTTTCGATGCGGCTGCTCCAGGCGCCCAGCTTGTGCTCGACGGCCAGCAAGGCGTTGAACGGCATCATGCGGTACAGGTCGCCACCATCGCCGCGCTTGCCCCGCGTGTAAGCGGCATTGCCCGCCGCCATGAAGCGGCCCCAGCGCGCGCTGCTGGCCAGCGGTAGCTGCCACGTCAGGTTGGCGCCGTACAGCTTGGCGTCGTGGTTGGCAAAGCGCAGCAAGTTGCCGTTTGCACCCATTTTCATGTATGGGTGGAAAGACGCCAGCACATCGACATCGATGTAATTGTCGACCTTGCTGTAATAGGGATTGACGCGCACGAACCAGCCCTCCTCGCCGCCGCCATGCCAGTCGGCCGTGAAGGCCGCCGTGTAAGCCGTCTCGGGCTTGAGGTCGATATCGCCCACATAGCCGTTGCCGTCGCCAAACCAGTTGGTCATGGTCATCGCCATCGAGCCGCGGCCCCACGAGTAGCGCTCGTACAGGTTCGGCGAGCGCACCTTGCGCGCCAGCGCGAATTCATAGCTGCTGGCAGCGTCCGGCACAAACGTCGCTTGCGCCGAGGCATCGATATTCGTGTCGCGCTGGCTGCGGCTGCGCGCATTGAAGGCCCGGGCGGCCATCACGTCCGGCATGTTCATCATGTTGGTGCCATACGATTGCACCTCGCCCGTGTCCATGCGCACGGATTCTGCGCGCAAGCCCAGCACGCTGGTCCAGCGCGCATCGTGGCGCGTTTCCAGCTCGCCAAACAGCACGGTGCGGTCGCGCTTGCCATCATTGATGTTCAGATAGGTACGCGGCCCCATCATCATGGAACCGGGCACGGCCGGCCAGTAATCGTCGAGGCGGAAGCCGTGCCACTCCTGGCCCAGGCGCAACTCGCCCGCAGCGGTCGGCAAGCTGGCCATCAGCGCATAGCCCGTGTTGCGCCCGTGCGTGATCATCGGCATCGTGCCCGTGCGCTCGGGTGTGAAAAAGCCCATTTCATGGTCCGTCTGCTGCCAGTAGGCGCGCGCGTCAAACACGCCCCAGGCAAATGTGCCCTGGTAGGCCAGGTTGGCGAACTGGCCATGGTTATCCGTCATGTCCATGTACTGGTTCGGGAACCCCTGGTATGGGATGTGCTGCACGCCGGCGCGCAGGGTCAGTTGCTGGCCCTGGCCTTTCGCCGCCAGCACGATGGCCTGGTTGATGCTCTCAAACATGCTGCCCAACACGGTGTTGCCGTGACCATCTTCATAGCTGTGGCCGCGCGTATAGGCGCCGCTGTAGCCGACGCTCAAGGTGTCGCTGGCTGCCGAGGCGTTCACGCTGGTCGCCACGCTGTTGTTGACGCTGCGTCCCGAGACGGCAAAACTGCCTTGCGTCAACAGCGGTGCGCCAGACTGGGCGAACACGGGCGCGTTTGACTGCACCTCGATGGTCCCGCCGATGCTGTCGCCGCCGGCGCTGACTTGTGTCACGCCCGCGATCAGGCGGATGCGCTGCACCTGCTGCGGGTCGATATAGGACAAGGGCGCATTCATGTGATTGGCGCAGGCCGATGTCAGCTCCATGCCGTCGATGCGGATTTTCAGCCGGTCGTCGGCGAAACCATTCACGACTGGCAAGCCGGACACGCCGCCACCGGCCGCCACGCTGTAGCCGGGCGTGCTGCTGAGCATCAGCGCCGTGTCGGCGGCGGGCCGGTAACCGTCCTTGACGCCCGCGACGATGACTTTCATCTCGGGTAAAACAGTGGTGTCTGCTTCAGTACGCGTTTGCGCCACGGCCGGTACGACGATGGCGAGGGAAATCAATAAAGGGAAATGTTTCATGGTGCTGCTTTCAGAATCTGTATAGGTAAGACGAACAGACGCAAGCGCACGACACGCGCGGCGCAAGGCAGTTCAGGGAAAGGGACAGATCAGAAAGCGGCAGGCGGGCCACGAGGCTGGACGGGTGTCCAGGCGAACAGGTGCGTGGCGGATTGGTAGAACAGCAGGGGCAGCAAGCCCGTGAGGATTTCTCCGGAAGCGAGCACGAGGGCCGTTGGGGGAATATCCAGCGTGGCCGCATGCATGCTGCAGCACGGGCAATCGCCCATGCGCATGCTGCCCTTCGAAGTATCGGGCGCGTCCGTGGAGAGTGTTGCGGGCAGCATGGTCATGCCGCCCGCCACCGAGCAGATTTCCAGGCTGGGCACGGCCATGCCGCTGGCGACCGTCAGCGCGCGCGACACCGTAGGGGCGAGCGTGGCCAGGAAGATGGCGATACACGCGATCCACAGGACGATGCTGGCCTTGCCTTTGCTGATGAACATGGCAACATTGTATCAGGGCAAGCACCGTGCGCACAGGGCGCAGGTCAAACCTTCCTTACAAATCCACCTTCATCGACAGCTTGACGGCGCGCGGCGCACCGGACGCCAGACGCGTGCCGGCGCCAGCCCAATAGCGCTTGTCTGCCGCGTTTTCCACGTTCAGCTGCCACACGACGGCCTTATCCATCACCCGGCTCGCATAGCGGGCGCCCGCACTGAACAGGCTCACGCCACCGAGGAAGGCCTGGTTCAGGTCGTTGACAGGGCGGGCGCTGTAGTAGTACGCGCCGCCGTTGACGGACAGGCCCGGCACGGAGTCAAACGCGTAGGCGAGGAAGGCGCTGGCCGTGCGCCTGGAGGCATTTTCCGGCGCCTTGCCGTTGTAATCGGCGTTGATGTGCGCAAACTTGGGGTCAAGGAACTGGGCCGACGTCTGCCACGACAGCTGGCGCGTCAGCTTGCCCTGGGTCGACAGTTCCAGGCCGCGGTAGCGCTGTTCGCCATCCGAGGTGAACACATTGCTGGCATTCGTGTAATAGCCAGGGCGCGTGATGTCGAACAATGCGGCGGAGACCAAGGTGCCACCCGGCATCAGCCAGCGCGCGCCCAGCTCTTTCTGTTTGCTCACGCCAGGCGCCATCTTGACGCCCTGGTTGGCCGTGCCTGTCGGGCCCGTTTCGCCCTCTTCCAGTCCCCGCGCCGTGGATGCGTAAAACGACAGCTCGGGCGTGGCCTTGTAGATCAATGACGCCATCGGCGTGGTCTTGCTGACGTCGTAGTGGCTGGCGCCCTGGTCGCTCCGGTAGCTGCTGCGGCGCACGCCGATGACGCTTTGCCATTGCGGGCTGAAGACCATGCGGTCAAGCGCATACAGGCCCGTGTCGCGCGTGTCCAGCGCGGCCGTCGTGGGCGAAGTCGGCTTGGGGCTGAACACGACATTCGTCACGGGCACGGGGTTATACAGGTTTTGCGACGCAATCGTATAGTTGCTCTGATAAATAGGATCTTGCGACTTGTCCGTGCGCGAAGCGCCCAGGGTCAGTTCATGGGCGATGAAACCCGTAGTGAAATTGCCGGCCAGTTCCGCGCGCAGCAAGTCCGACGCCGTCACGCTGTGCTGGATATTGCCCGTGATGCGGCCCGCGCCTGTGGCCAGCGCGGCCGCGTTGTTCAAACGAAAGATTGCCAGGCGCCGGTCGCGCGCCGTTTCCGAGTGGCCCGCTTCCACCGTCAGGGCCCAGCCATCCGTGATGGCGTAGTCGGCGCGCAATTGCGCGTTTTTCGTCTGCGCTTCGAACGCCGACCAGTCGGGGCCGATCAGCTTGCGCGGATCGACGGCGCGCGGCAAGTTGATCACGCCTTTCACGGCGGCCGGCAAGGCCACGCCCGCCTGCTCCGTCACCTTGCGGCGTTCGTATTCCAGGTCCGCCTTCAGCAACAATCGGTTTGTCACGCGCCAGTCGAGCGCCGTGGACAGGAAACTGCGGTTGCCATTGCCTACATTGTCCAGGTAGGAACCCAGGGTGCCGCCGGCCGCGTTCACGCGCACGCCGAATTCCTGCTGCGCGCCAAAACGGCGGCCCACATCGACGTTCGCCACAGCACTGCCGCGATCGTCGAGGCTCAAGCCCATGCTGGTGACGGGCTTGCTGCCGGCCCGCTTGGTGACGAAGTTGACGACGCCGGCCGGCGAGGTAAAACCGTAGTACAGGGCCGAAGCGCCCTTCAGCACTTCCACCCGCTCCTTGTTTTCCATGGGCACTTGCGAGAAGTTCATGATGGGCATGGAGCCATTGAGACGGTAATTCGTGCGGTTTTCCACGGCGATGCCGCGTATCACCAATTGGTCCCACGTTTCGCCGCCGTTTTGCTGGCGCGTCACGCCCGCCGTATTGCGCACGGCGTCGTACAGACCGGACACGGCTTGCTGCTCCAGCAATTCACGCGTGATCACGTTAACGGTCGATGGCACGTCCATGATGTTGGCGCCACGAAAACTGCCCGCCTCCGTGGTGACAGGCACCAGCCCTTGCGCGCGCGCGCCCGTCACCTGCACGGCTTGCATGACTTTCGCATCGCCAGCCGTCAGGTCGTCCTGGCCGCTGGCCCCATTGGCCGCCAGCGCGGCGTGGAAAGCGAAGGCCAGCGACAGGGCTGCGGCGACTGGAAGTAAGCGGGTGCGGGGAGAGACGACAGGCATGACATCGGGCTTTCAATGAAAAAGAGGTACAAATGGGAACTTACGGTTGCGGCCATGATACCGATAATGAGAATCATTATCAAATAAGGGTGAGTTTTTGTGAGTTTTATAGAAGAAACAAGGTCACCGCGGCGCCTGTTATCACTTGAACACGTTTGGATTTTGCAGACGAGGCCGCAAAGAGGCATACTGACAGTCACGGCGCGCAGGATGTGCCGCCCAACAAGATACTAAAAGGTCAGTTTCGTGAACACAATCGACAAAAAAAGCGTGCAGACGAAAACATTTCGCTGGAAACGCTGGCAGCGCTGGGCCGTTGGCACAGGCTGCGCCCTGGCCGCCTACAGCGCGGCCGGCTTCTGGCTGGTGCCCTACGTCATCAAAAATCAGCTACCCAAATTTGCCGAGAAAGAACTCGCGCGTCAAGCCAGCATCGCCGACGTGCGCTTCAACCCGTTTACCTTGCGCCTGGAAGCGGACCAGATCGCTTTCAAGGAAACGGCCGGCGCAGATGGCAAGAGCGGTGCGCCGCTGCTGTCGATTGGCGCCCTGGCCGTGCAATTGGAATGGAAATCCATCGTGCGCCGCGCCTGGAGCCTGGCGGAAATCCGCATCACGGCGCCACAGACGCATTTGACCATCACGCCGGACGGCAAGTTCAACCTGGCCGAAGTGCTGGCCACCTGGCAACGCAATCACCCAGAAAAGAGCGACGGCGACATGCCGCGCCTCGTCATCGCCCACTTTGCGCTGGAACAAGGCAAGGTGGATTGGCAAGACCAGAAGGCGGGCTATGCAGACAACTTCACGCCGATCAACTTCACGCTCGACAATATCTCCACCCTGCCCGACGCCAACGGCAGCTACAGCCTCAGCGCCGACGCGGCGCGCGGCGGCAAGCTGCACTGGCGCGGTACTGCCTCGCTCAGCCCGATTCGTGGCGAAGGCGAACTGATACTGAACGACGCTTCCCTGCCCGGTCTGGCCGCGTATTTGAAAGCCTATACGCGCGCCACGGTGACGAGCGGCAAGCTGTCGGCGCGCCTGCCCTACGCCTTTTCCTATGCGGACGGCAAGCTGGAAGCGACGGTCAAAGGCGCAGGCCTGGCCTTGCGCGACTTGGCGCTGGTGCGCGACGGAAAAGGAGACGCATTTACATCGTTGAACACCTTGGGCATTGCCGGCGTGAACCTGGACCTGGCGCGCCAGAGCGCCACGGTGGATAAGGTCAATCTGTACGGCGGCAAGGTGGCCGTGCGGCGCGATAGCAAGGGCGAGATCGACGTGGCGAACCTGATGCTGCCGGGCAATCCCACACCTGCAGCATCGCCAGCTGCACCAGCCAAGCCTGGCAAGTGGAAGGTGGACGTGAAACAACTGGCCTTGGCCAATGTGGACGTGTCCGCCATCGATGAAACCGTCTCGCCTGCTTTGCAGCTGAGCGCCACGCAGCTGCAGCTGAACCTGCAACTGGCCTTGCAGCAGGCGCAGGCGGGAACCAGCATTATTCTCGACGGCGCCAGTTTTGCGCTGGCCGATCTGGCCATGCAACGGGGCGCGCAAACCCCGTTCAAGCTGGACCAATTGGGATTTACAGACGGCAAGATCGACCTGGCGGCGCATACCGTACACCTGGGCACCGTGACGGCCAGCGGCGCGCAGATCGACCTGGCGCGCAACCGCCAGGGGGAATTTGCGATTGCGCAAAAGCTGCCCGTGTTTGCCTCCAGCAAGGCCGACACGGCCAAGGATGCACCGTCCGCGCCGTGGTCTACCACGGTAGACAAGGTGGAACTGAGCAAGTTCGGCGCCCGTTTCGACGATGCGGGCACTGGCATCAAGGGCAACTTGCAAGATGCCCGCCTGTCCCTGCACAACGTCAGCAACGATATGAAGCAGGCGCTGCCGTTCGAGCTGGGCGTGGGCTTGCGCGAAGGCGGCTTGCTCACGGCCAATGGCAAGTTCGTGCCAGGCACGGGCGCCGTCGATGCGCAATTGAATTTGAAACAGCTGACCCTGGCGCCCGTGCAACCCTTGCTGGCGCAGCATCTGAAACTGAAACTGGCAAGCGGATCGCTCTCCGGCAGCGGCCGCCTGACGACGGGCGGCGGCGCGCCGAAAGCGCCAAAAGTACGCTATGAGGGCGGCGTGGAAATCGCCGGCCTGGTGCTCAATGAAACGGATGGCAAACGCTTCGCCTCGTGGAAAAGCGTGCGCGCCGACAAGCTGACAGCCAGCGTGGGCCCCGATTTTGTCGACATCCCCGAGCTGCGCGTGGTGGAACCGAATGCCCAGCTGATCATCGAAAACGACCGCAGCCTGAACGCGCAGCGCTTGCTGGTAAAACAGCCTGAGCCGGCGCAAGCGCCAGTGGGGGCCAGCGCGCCCGCCGCTACTGCAGCACCGGATGCCGCCTTCCCCGTGCGCGTGCGCCGCGTGCGCCTGCAAAACGCCAAGCTGGACTTTGCCGACCTCAGCTTGCGGCCCCAGTTCGCCGCCAAGATTTATGAACTCAATGGCGTCGTCACGGGCCTGTCGACCAAGCGCGATGCGCGCAGCCAGATCGAACTCGATGGCCGCATCGACGAATTCGGCCTGGCCCGCGTGCGTGGCCAGCTGAACCCGTTCGCCCCGACGGACAACACGGACTTGAACGTGGTCTTCAAGAACGTCGACATGGTCTCCGCCTCGCCGTACACGATGAAGTTCGCCGGCTACAAAGTGGCCGAAGGCAAGATTTCGCTGGACTTGCAATACAAGGTGCGCAACCGCCAGCTCGACGGCACCAACCAGATCGTGCTCGACAAGCTGACCCTGGGCGAGCGCATCGACAGTCCGGACGCCCTGAAACTGCCGCTTGAACTGGCGCTGGCCATCCTCAAGGATAGCGACGGGCGCATCGACCTCGGCTTGCCCGTGTCGGGCGACATGAACGACCCGCAATTCAGCTATGGCGCCCTGATCTGGAAAGCCGTGGGCAATGTGCTGACGAAAATTGTCATGGCGCCGTTCCGCGCGCTGGGCAACTTGCTGGGCATCAGCGCCGACAAGCTCGAATCCATCGACTTCGATGCGGGCAGCGCCGTGCTGCTGCCGCCCGAACGGGAAAAGCTCAAGCAAGTGGCGCAAATCCTGGCCAAGCGCGAACAGCTGAAGCTGGCCGTGCCGGGCCAGTACAGCGACACGGATGCGGCCGCCCTGCGCGCCCAGGCCGTGCGCCGCGCCGTCGCCGCCAAGGCTGACATCAAGCTCGAAGCGGGAGAAGAACCGGGACCGTTGAACCTGGGCGAACGCAAGATACGGGGCGCCCTGCGCGACCTGTACGGCGAACGCTTCGGCAAGGCCGAGCTGGACAAGCAGAAGAAGGCGGCGGAGTCGGCCAGTCCCGCGGCAGCGGCCGCATCAGCTGCCGCCTCCGCTCCGGCGGTGGCAAAAATCCCCGTCTTCCAGCGCCTGGGCAAGCTGATCGAGGGAGAGCCGCAAGTGGCCGACACGGGCGCGTTTTATACAGGCTTGCGCGAGCAGCTGGAAGCCAAACAGCCGCTGCCCGCCGACGCATTGAGCAAGCTGGGTACCCAGCGCAGCGCGGCCATCGTGGCGGCCCTGCAGCAGGACGGCACGCTGGCGGCCAGGGTCAGCGCGGGCGCGCCGGAAAAAACGGAGGCTGCGCCGGGCAAGCTGGTGGGACTGAAGCTGGGCTTGGCGGCGCAATAAGGGAATGGCTGCGACCTTCTCGCGGCCAGTGGAGTGCTAACGGTATTTGATTAATTCAGCCGCGACTACCGTACCTCCACGACAACGTACGAAATTCAATAATAAATTCATGCCAAAAATTTCTTCCTTAATAATCGCATTCGTGGTGAGCGGTTGCAGTGTGAACTCTGCATGCGCCGCGCCAAAAACCGCCCCCGGGCCATTCGATATCGAACGGCGAGAAAGCGTCATTAGTGAAACGCATAGTCTCGATGTCTTGATCGAGTCAATCAAAAAACTGAAGCTAAATAAAGACGATTTTGAAACAACCGAGCAATTTCAGTCCAGGCTTGCGGCATTTAGACTGCCCGGGAACCTGCCACTTGATGCAACAATCGCCATCAAATATAAAACCGAGAATATTTCGCCGTTTTGCGATAACAAGTACAACGCTGATGCTCGTGAAATCACTTTTTCATGTGAGGCTGGACCCACAAATATTTTTTTCAGACCCTATCAATGGACGCCCTCTTTCCCCATGGACCATTGGAGTGCCAAATGCCAGGGATACGGGTAGCTACATTGCAAAGACTGCCTGGGGTGCCACAATCAAGGTCACAAAACGCGTGGCCTACGGTCGTGGACTGGCAATTGATAATTTAATTGCTTCTATACCAGCCACGGCTGCGAATTATCCTCGCAAAATCAAATTAACACTGACGGATATCTCTTCCGAACGCGCCCGGAAACTCGTCCGCAATATCGGCGTCGTCTTTATTGCTGATCTCAAGTCACCTTACTTTGTAGAGTACAGCCGAGAAGATTCTCCGTCGCTGTCGGATCCGACGGCTTTCAAAGGTCAATATGACTATCTTTTCGTACACGTACGGCAAATGTGGCTCGTGGATGTAAAGTCAGGTGAAATATTGGGACGCTTTGACGATACTTACAAGGTACTTCAAAACTAGCAGGAAAAGAGTTCAAATCTCATTCAACTTCGACACAAGCTAACTTTAGAAAAACAATAAAATGTGCGGCACCGTCAAACACGGTGCCGCCCCGGTCTTGCTTATTTCCCTTTCCCCGCCGCCTTCACCGCCTCATCCGGCAAGGCAAACGCCACCAGACTATCCCCCATCTTCGTACCCAGCGAACCGTGGCCGCCAGCCATCACCACCACGTATTGCTTGCCCGTCTTGTCGGAGACATAGCTCATCGGCGTAGCCTGGCCACCGGCCGGCAGGCGGGCTTTCCACACGGTTTTTCCGTTGCGCACGTCGTAGCCACGGATGTAGTAGTCGAGCGTGCTGCTGAGGAAGGCCACGCCACCGCCCGTGGTGCTGATGCCGCCCAGGCTAGGCACGCCCAGCGGCAAGGCGATGGGCACGGGAGCGCTGTCGCGCGTGGTGCCGTTCTTGTGCATCCACACTTTTTTCATCGTGCGCAAATCGACAGCGGCGATATAGCCCCAGGGCGGCGCCTGGCATGGGAAGCCCAGCGGCGACAGGAAGGGCTTGATTTCCACGGCAAACGGCACGCCTGTCTGTGGCTGCAAGCCCATTTCCGTGCCCGTGCCGCCCTTCGCGTTCGCTTGCGCGCGCGGCACCAGGCGTTCCAGGAAGCCCATGTAGTCGGGATTAACCAGCAGCAACTGACGCACGGGATCGACAGCCGCCCCACCCCACTCGAAGATGCCCAGCGGGCCCGGCGAGATGATGGCGCCCTTGATCTTGCCTTCGGCCACGGTTTGCGGCGTGAACGGCCCTTCGTAGCGGTGCTGGCGGAAGATGATGCGGCACGCCAGCTGGTCGAACGGCGTCGTGCCCCACATATCCGTTTCGCTGATGTGTTTCTCGGGCAGGAAAGTGAGGGCCGAGAACGGCTGCGTGGGCGACAAACGGTCGCCAGGGGCGGCGTTGGCGGTCGGCACGGGGTTTTCCGGCGCCGGCACGACCAGGCTGCCATCGCGGCGGTCGATCACATAGATGTCACCCCGCTTGGTCGTGGCGACCACGGACGGGACCTTGCCTTTCGGCGTGTCGATGTCAACCAGGGTGGGCTGTCCGCCGATATCCATGTCCCAGATATCGTGGTGCACGGTCTGGTAGACCCAACGCACCTTGCCCGTCGCCAGGTCCAGCGCGACGATGGCGCTATTGTATTTCTCGCCATGGGGATTGCGGTTGCCGCCCCAGGTGTCAGGCGTTTCATTGCCCATCGGGATGTACACCATGCCCAGCTTTTCATCGACGCTGGACACGCCCCAGGAATTGGGCGAATTGTTGGTGTAGGTTTTTCCCTCGGCAATCGGCGCCGTGTCGTCCGGGTTCGAGGCATCCCAGTTCCACATCAGCTTGCCGGTGACGGGATCGTAGCCTCGGATCACACCCGACGGCTCTTCGGTGGAAAAGTTGTCGGTCACACTGGCGGCCATCACCACCACGTTTTGCGCCACGGCCGGCGGCGATGTGGGCATCAAAAAGCCCCGCTTCTTCATGCCCATGCCGTGGTACAGGCCGATCACGCCATTTTCGCCAAAGCTCTTGCAGGCTTCGCCCGTATCGGCATTCACGGCGATCAGGGTGGCATCCATGGTGGGGGCGAAGATGCGGCGCGGGCACTCCATGCCGGCCGCCTCGGGTGCCGGGTCGCCCTTGGCGCGGCCGGCGTTCACATCCCAGTAGGCTACGCCACGGCAGATCATGTGCTGGTAGCTGGACGCGTCGCGGTTGATCTTCGGATCGTGGCGCCAGATTTCCTTGCCCGTGTCCGGGTCCAGCGCGATGACGATGTTATGCGGCGTGCACAGGTACAGCATGCCGTTCACTTTCAGGGGCGTGACTTCGTTGGCGATCTCGCCCGGGTCGTTCGGCCCCTTGAAGTCGCCCGTATTGTAGACCCACGCCTGTTTCAGCTGCGAAGCGTTGGCCGGCGTGATCTGCGCGGCCGGCGCATAGCGGTCGCCATAGCCGGAGCGACCATACGCGGCCCAGTCGTTGGGCGCCACGCCGGGCGCGAAATCGCCTTGCGGCGCGGCCGCCATGTTTTCAGCCGGTACTTCGCCGTGCAAGGTGGTGTAATCCTGGAATAGCGAGAACACCCCCACGGCGGCCGTCAGCACGACGGTGGCGGCCAGGGCGCTCTTGCCGGCGTCGCGCGGTTTCGCTCCGGCCCTCAATGGCGGATCGAGGCGGCGGTCGATGAACGGCAGCAGCAGCCAGACGGCGGCGGCAAACCAAATATCGAGGCGCGGCAGCAATTGCCACCAGTCGAATTTCACTTCGATCACGGACCAGATCAGGGTGGCAAACAGCAGCAGTGCAAGGAAAGGCTGGGCGCTGCGCCGCCCCTTCCACACAAGCGCGCCCGCGATGAGCATGCCGACGCCGGCCACGACGTAATACCAGGAGCCGCCGAGGCTGACGAGCCAGGCGCCGCCGCCGGCAAGCGCCAGGCCCAGCAAGATGAAGATGACTGCAGTGATGACAAGCAAGGGTCCAGGCCGGGCAGAGGCAGTCATGATGCTCCTTTACAAGAGTCAGTCGGCGGCACGCGCCTGCGCACCGTATTTGATGGCGATCAAGAAGTTTCATTTTTTCACTAATTGGCAAAGCGTGGCACACGCGAGAAGGAATATTTGCGTGGTGTTGCTTTTCGCCACAGGCCCTTCCCTCCCGTCGCGCTGCCAGTGCGCTCTCATCTCTCAGGCGATTCCGATTAAAAAAATTAAATAAAATAAATAACAAACAAATATATCGAATAAAACAAATTTTTATCGTAAAATGAAAATCACGCACCCTGGCACACCGGTTTTCCCGATTTTCCATCCATTTCATGGAGCGGCGCCCATCATGACCATCGCTAAACGCCTGTACGCATTGATCCTTGCCGTCGTTCTGGGACTGGCCGCCCTGGCAGGCTTCAGCATCTATGAAATGGACCGCGTGTACACGGCAGCCAGCTACGCCACGGTCAACACGGTTCCCAGCCTGCTGACCTTGAACCAGGCTTTCGTGCCCTTTGCGCAGATGCGCACGGCCGTCTGGCAGCACATGGCCAGCAAGGATGCCGCCAGGCGCGACGCCCTGGAGAGTGGCATCAAAGAGGCGCGCGCGGCAGTCGGCCAGGCGCTCGACAAATATGAGAAAGAGAGCCTTTCCGACGAGCAAGACAAAGCCCTGCTGGCCGCGGACCGCGCCGTCCTGCAGCGCTACGATGGCGTGCGCGACAAGGTACTGGCCCTGTCGAAGGCGGGAGAACTCGATGCGGCGCGCGACTTGCTGATGCAGAACCAGCCCATCATCAAGGAACTGGTCAACGCCTTTGACGCCCACCACCATTACAACGAAAGCTTGGCGGCCAGGGGCGCTGCCGACGCCGCCGCCGCCGCTGCCAACGCACGCTGGGTTTCCAGCGGTCTGGCCCTGGCCGTGACGGCGCTGGTGGCTGGCATGGGCCTGCTGCTGGCGCGGCGCATCGCCGCCTCGCTGGCCCGCGCCATCGGCGTGGCCCGCACTATCGCGGGGGGCGACCTCAGCGTGCAAGTCCACGCCACGTCGAACGACGAGGTGGGCCAGCTGATGACGGCCCTGGCGGACATGAGCGAGAGCCTGGTGCGCATCGTGGCCGACGTGCGCGCCGGCACGGAGACCATCAGCACGGCTTCGAGCGAGATCGCGGCGGGCAACCTGGATCTGTCGGCGCGCACGGAGCAGCAGGCCGGCTCGCTGGAAGAAACCGCCTCGGCCATGGAAGAACTGACGGCCACCGTGCGGCAAAACTCGGACAACGCCCGCCAGGCCCAGAAAATGGCCGTCAGCGCCTCGGACAAGGCACAGCGGGGCGGCCAGGTGATGGGCGACGTGATACGCACCATGGAAGCGATCGACAGCTCGTCCAACAAGATCGCCGACATCATCGGCGTCATCGACGGCATCGCCTTCCAGACGAATATCCTGGCCCTGAATGCGGCCGTGGAAGCGGCGCGCGCCGGGGAACAGGGGCGCGGCTTTGCCGTCGTCGCCACCGAAGTGCGCAACCTGGCGCACCGTTCGGCGGCCGCCGCCAAGGAAATCAAGGTACTCATCAGCGACTCCGTGCAACAGGTGGCGCAAGGCGGCAAGCTGGTCCGGCAGGCTGGTGCGGCCATGACGGAAGTGGTCGACACGGTACGCAGCGTCACCGACATCGTCAACGAAATCTCGGCCGCCAGCGTGGAGCAAAGCACGGGTATCGAGGAAATCAACCGCGCCATCACGCAGATGGATGAAGTCACCCAGCAGAATGCTGCCCTGGTCGAAGAAGCGGCGGCGGCATCGCAATCGCTGCAGGAGCAGGCGTGCATTCTGGCTGGCGTGGTGGGCGCCTTCAAGCTGGCGCAAGGACAGCTCGGCGCGCCACTGCGGACAGCGCCGCCTCAAGCGCCGCCCGCCGCCCGGCGGCCCGCACAGCACAAGGCGGCACGGCTCAAGCTGGTCGCCACGCACGCCGCCGACACCGACGACTGGGAAGTATTTTAAGCCCGCCATCACGCAGGATCACTAGCCTAGACCGCACTGGAGCACTGCCATGAACGCTTTCCTCGCCAGTCACCCCTTCCTGCGCTGCGAAGACCTCTCGCTGATGCGCCCGGCACTCGCCCTGGCGGGCCTGTTGCTGCTGCTGGCCGCCCTGCTGTGGCGCCGCACCCGCTGGCGCCATGCCGATCACACGCCGGCCACCAACGCCACACCGCCCGATCTGCATCAGTTGCTGCAAACGCGCAAAGCGGCCCAGCCGGCCAAGGTGGCCGACAGCGCACCACCAGCGCCCGCAGCGCAGGACACGCTGCCATTCGAAGCGGCACGCCTGGACACCATGTTCGGCCACGACCGGCGCCTGCAGGGCGAGATTCTGGCCCTGTTCGTGGCCGAGACGCGCGAACGCCTGGCCGGCATCGCCCATGCGCTGCGCTGCGAGCGGGCCGCTCCGGCACGCGTGCTGGCGCAGGAAATTCTCGACGGTAGCCAGTCCATGGGACTGCTCCCCTTGCAGGCGCTGGCGCGCCAGGCCGTGCATGCGGGTTTTTCCAACGATATCGGCGCGTTGCGCCACCTGCATGCGGAACTGCTGATGACGCTCGATGCCCTGTCGCTAGCCGTCACTACCCTGCAAACGGCAGGCGTGGCGCAGGCGGATGACTGCAGCGGCGTAGGGAGCCGGCCATGAGCGCCCACCTCGACATAGCGCACCTGCCCGGCCCAGAAAAAACCAGGGTTTTTTAGTGAATTCATCTAATTCGTTGAAATTGATTTTTTGAGCGCGATTGCGTATCATTCCTTTCAACTTCATCCGCGACCATAAAGCCCATCATGCACACTGCAGACGTTTGCACTACCCAAAAGGCCGCCGAAATCCTCGGCATCTCGGTCACATCGGTGCAGCAACTGGTCGAGGCAGGCGTGATCGAAGCCTGGAAGACCAAGGGCGGCCACCGGCGCATTCCCCTCGCGGCCGTCGAGGCCTACAAGGGCAATCCCGGCCAGCCAGGCCAGGACCAGCGCGCGGCGCGGGCCCACCGCGCCGCCCCATCGGGCCGCCCGGCCTCCATCCTGGTCATCGAAGACAATCCGATCGAACGCGCGCTGTATGAAAAGCAGATCGGCTCATGGGGCTTGCAGGCAACTTTGCGCTTTTGCGAAAACGGCTACCAGGCGCTGATGGAAATCGCCCGCGACCAGCCCGACATCTTGCTGGCCGACATCATCATGGAAGGCATCGACGGCTACGAGGTGATCCGCACCATCCTGGCCGACCCGCTGCTGGCGGACATGCACATCGCCATGCTGTCGAGCCTGACGCCGGAGGCACTGGAAGAGCGCGGCGGCGTACCGCCCGGCGTGGTGTTTTTTGCCAAGCCCGTCAATTACGACGAACTGCGCGGCTATCTGCGCGCCTGCTGCGCCGGCCATGCGCGGCACAACAGCCTGGCCGCCTAGCGCGCCACCGCTCCTCCCCTTCGCCACGGAGCCGCCATGCCAGCCTATCGCCACATCGATCCTGCCGTGCTGTTCCAGGCCACCGGCCACGACCTGGAGATGTTCCGTGCCCTGTCGCAGACCTACCTGGACACGTCGCCGGCCATGTTTGCGCGCGTCGAGCAAGCCGTGCGCGGCGGCGCGGCGCAAGCCATCGTGCATAGCTGCCACACCTTGCGCGGCAGCGTGGCCCTGCTGGGCGCCAGCGCCCTGGTGGCGCACCTGGCAGAACTCGAGCAACTGGTGCGCCACCAGGGCGTGGCGGCATCGGGCTGGCTGGCGGAAACGGCAGCGCTGGTCGGCGAAGTGGAGCAAGAGGTACGCCGCAGCCTGCTTGACTACACGGGCGCGCAGGCATGAACGCGCGCCAGGCCGTCCTGCGCCTGGTGCACCGCTATCGGCCGCGCACCACGGCGGCCGTCGTGGGCCTGGTGCTGGTGGGCATGCTGACGCTGAGCATCGTCGCCTCCGGCGTGCTGCTGCACCGCGAAGCCGTCGATGACTGGAAACAGGACCTGTCCAGGCTGTCGTTGCTGCTGGCGGAAAACACGGCGCAGAGCATTACCGTGGCCCGCCTGGTGCTCGACAGCGTCAGCAACGACATCGAGGCCGCCGCCCCTGCGGACGCGGCCGCGCTGACCGCCGCCGTCGGCACCCCGGCCATGCAGCAGAGGCTGCTGCAAAGATCAAAGGCGTGCCGCAAGTGGACGTGGTATCCATCGTCGGCCGCGATGCGGCCGTGCTGGCTTTCAGCCGCGCCTTTCCCGCGGCGCCCATCCGCGTCGACGAGCGCGATTACTTCGAATATCACCGGCGCCACCCGGATGGCGGCATGCATGTCAGCGCGCCCGTGCAAAACAAGGGCAATGGCGTCTGGACCTTCTATATCAGCCGGCGCATCAGCGGCCCGGACGGTCGCTTCCTGGGCGTGGTGTTGGTCGGCCTGTCGTGCGACTTCTTCAGCAAATTCTTCCAGAGCACCAGCATCGGCGAACACACGGCCTTTTCCCTGTACCGCAGCGACTACACGCTGCTAGCCCGCTGGCCGGCCGTGCCCGCCTTGATGGGCCGGCGCGACCTGACGGGCAGCACCTACCGCCTGCTGGAACAGGGCAAGACCGATGGCGTGCTGCAGGTGGACTCGCCGCGCGCGGCCGACCGCCTGGCTGGCATACGGCTGGTGCGCGACTACCCGCTGGCCATCAACGTGACCATAACGGACGATACCTACCTGGCGGGCTGGCGGCGCATGTTGCGCACCATGGGCGGCGCGGCCGTGGTCAGCCTGCTCCTGCTGGCCGGGGCCATCGCGCTGATCCTGGCCCTGCTGCGGCGCCAGGGGCGCGGCGCGGCCATGGCACTGGCGCTGCAAACGCGCGCGGAAGCGGCGCATGTCGCCAAGCCGCCGGCGCCAGAGATAGCGCCGTCATCCGAATCGGCGCCGGGCGCACGCATCCTGCTGGTCGAGGATACGGCGCTGAACCGCCAGTTGGTGTGCCTGCAGCTGGGCGGCCGCGGCTACTGCATCGAGACGGCCGAGAACGGCGCGCTGGGCCTGCAAGCCCTGGCCGCGCAGCAGTACGACCTGGTCCTGATGGATTGCATGATGCCAGTCATGGACGGCTACCAGGCGTGCCAGGCCCTGCGCGCCCGCGAAGCGGCCAGCGGCGCACCGCGCCTGCCCGTCATCGCCCTCACGGCCGGCGTCACCGGGGACGACCGGCAGCGCTGCGTGGCGGCCGGCATGGACGATTATCTGCCCAAGCCCTTTACGGCCGCCCAGTTGCGCGCGATGGTGGAGCACTGGCTGGCGCGCTAGCCAGCGGCTGCCGCCTGGCGGCAAATTGACCACACTATCAAATGCATAGTTGCGCAAAGCGGTTGTTCTCCGTGCCTATCGGGTATAGCATCGCCTCATGACTTACCACACAGATGCGGCGGCAGTGCGCAGGCGCTTGATCGAATGGCTGTTTTTGCTCCTGGGGCTGCTGATCGTGGCTGCCGCCCTCGCCTACGCGCACCTGGCAGAAGCGTCGCGGCACGATGCGGCCGAGCGTGAACGGCTCAGCGTGCTGACGGCGCTGCTGGCAAAAAATATCGAAGTCGACCTGGCGACGACCAACCTGGTGCTCGACGGCGTGATCCGCGACTATCTTGCCGCCGGCGCCGCGCCCGACGCCGGACTCGCCCTGCCCCGGCGCCTGGCCGCGCTGGTCGATGCCATGCCCGGCGTGCGCACCATGCTGGTCATCGATGCCAGCGGCAAGGCGGTCGCCACCAGCATCCCGGAACTGTCGGAGCAGGATTTTTCGCGCCGCAGCTACTTCCAGACGGCGCGCGACGCCCCGGATGCGCGCATGCTGTATATCTCGGCGCCTTTCCTGTCCTTCAAGCGGGATCTGGTCATCACGGCGTCGCGCATGGTGCAGGACCGGCAAGGCCGCTTTGCCGGCGTCGTGGTGGCCACCTTCGACCCCGAATACTTCACGGCCAAGTTCCGCACCGCCATGTATGCCACCGATGTCTGGGCCGTGGTCGTACATGGCGACGGCCGGCAATTCCTGAACTATCCGGCCAGGAGCGCCAATGGCGGCAATGTGGACCTGCCCGGCAGCTTCCTGCGGCGCTTCCGCGACAGCGGCTTTCAGGCGGGCGTGCTGAGCGGCGTCGAGATTGCCGGTGCCGGCGCCTCCAGCGCTCCCCGCGTCATGGCGATGGAGACGATTGCCCCTGCCGCGCTGCACATGGACCGCGCCCTGATCATCGGCCTGAGCCGCGAAGAGGCGGCCATCGCCGCGCCGCTGCGGCAACAGGCGCTGGGCTACATCGTCTGCTTTGCCATGCTGGCGCTGGCCTGCGCCAGCCTGCTGTTCTGGAGCCAGCGGCGGCGCCGGCAACATGCCGCCTGGCAGGTGGAACAGGAAAGGGAGCGCCAGGCCATGCAAGCCATGTCCGACAGCGAAACACGCTTTCGCACCTTGATCGAAGATGCGCCCGTGGCGATCGCCATCCTGCGCCACGGTCGCTTCGTATATTCCAATCCGCGCTACCGCCACCTGCATGGCTATGCCCCCGAGGATGACCTGAGCGGCCTGCCCTGGCGCGCCATGCTCACGTCCGCCTCGCAAGTCGCGCTGGCAAGCATCGAAGCGCTGATCGAGGCCGATTCGGCCAGCGAACAGATGTTTGAAGCCGTCGGCCTGGACAAGCAGGGCCGGCCCGTGCCCACCCTCAAGACCAGCACGCGCGTGATGCTCAAGGATGGACCGGCCACCTTGATCTTTGCCCAGGATATTTCCGCACAAAAGCAGGCCGAGGCCGCCATGCTGCTGGCGCGCGATGGCGCCGAAGCGGCCAACCGCAGCAAGGCGGAATTCCTCGCCAACATGAGCCATGAAATCCGCTCGCCGCTCAACGCCATCCTCGGCATGGCCTGGCTGCTGGAACGGGGGCGCCTGGATGAAGAAGGACTGCTGATGACGCGCAGGATTCGCGCGGCCGGCCAGTCCCTGCTGGGCATCATCAACGACGTGCTGGACGTCTCGAAAATCGAGGCGGGCCACATGACCATCGAACAGGCGCCGTTCCGCCTGGCCGAGGTGATCGAGAAGATTGCCGCCAGCATGGGCGTTGCCGCGCACGACAAGCCCATCGCTGTGCGGATCGGGCCACTGCCCGATGGCATCGACCACGTGCTGGGCGACGCGCTGCGGCTGGAACAGGTGCTGGTCAACCTGGGCAGCAATGCCATCAAGTTCACGCCGCAGGGCACGGTCGAGCTGCTGACCACGCTGGAAAGCCGCGACGGCGACGCCGTGGTGCTGCGCTTTTGCGTACGCGACACGGGCATCGGCATCGCCCCCTCGGTGCAGGAAACGATCTTTTCCGCCTTCGCCCAGGCTGACAGCTCCACCACGCGCCGCTTCGGCGGCACGGGCCTGGGCCTGACTATCTGCCGCCAGCTGGTGCGCCTGATGGGCGGCACCCTGCAGCTGAAAAGCGGCCTGGGCCAGGGCAGCGCATTCAGTTTCACGGTGCCGCTACAACTGATGCCCGCCGGCGCCCTCTCCTCGCCCGACATGCAGGGCCTGCATGTCTTGCTAGCCGATGACAACGCCGATACGCGCGAGGCGGTAGGTGCCGTGGCGCGCGGCCTGGGCTGGAGCGTACATGCCGTATCCGGCGGCCAGGCGGCACGCGATTATGCGCTGGCCTGCGCCGAGGGCGCGCGGCCCGGCGTCGTGGTGCTGGCCGCGCGCATGCCGGACCTGGACGGAGTAGCCACGGCGCGCGCGCTGCGCGAGCACCTGCCGCCGCAGGACTGCCCCGTCATCATCCTGGCGGCCAGCGGCGCGCCAGCGACAGCAGCAACGCGGCGACGCACCGACCCGGCCAGTGCCGCCGATGCCATCCTCAACGAACCGGTGACCGCGTCCAGCCTGTACAACGCGACGATGGAGGCGCGCCAGCAGCGCGCCAGGGCCGCCGGCCTGGATGCCAGCCTTGTCCCGCTGGAAGAACGCCAGCTGGCCGGCGTGCGCGTGCTGGTGGTCGACGACAGCGAGATCAACCGCGACGTAGTCAGGCATATCCTGTTCGACCAGGGGGCCGTGCCCTCGTTCGCCTGCGATGGCCAGCAAGCGCTGGACTGGCTGCTGGCCCACCCCGCCGACGTCGACCTCGTGCTGATGGATGTGCAAATGCCCGTCATGGATGGCCTGGAGGCGACGCGCGCGCTGCGCCAGTTGCCGCAGTTTCAGGACTTGCCCGTGGTGGCGCTGACGGCCGGCGCCTTCCAGACACAGCGCACGGCGGCACTGGCAGCGGGCGTGAACCATTTCATCAGCAAACCGTTCGACGTGCCGCGGACCATCGCCCTGATCGCGCGCGTGCACCGGCGTCACGCGCAAGGGCTGCCGGCCATGGCGGAAGGAACGATGCCCGTGCCGCCGAGCAGTGCGGCGCCCGCGATCGACCTGGCGCAAGGGATGGCGCAGTGGCTCGATGAAGTGCCCTACCGCCAAAACCTGTCGCGCTTTGGCAACACCTACAGCAACACGGTCGGCGCCATGCGCGCATTGCTGGCGGCCAATGCGCGCGGCGATGCCGCCGCGCTGGCGCACAAGCTGGCCGGCGTGGCCGGCAGCCTGGCCCTGCCCGCCACCCTGCATGCGGCCCAGCATGCCGAACAGCTGCTGCACACCGGCGACGATGCGGCCGCGGCGCTCGACACACTGGAACAGGCGCTGGCGCACGCCATCGATGCCGTCGCCGCCTTCACGGCACAGACGCCGCCGCCCGGCCAGGCGGCCATGTCAGAAACTCAACATGGCCGCGCATGCCAATGATAAACTTGCCAATATGAAAATTTGGGAGACGCCATGATCTGGTGCAGGGATTTACTGCTGAGAGCCTTGATGCTGGGGCTGCTGCTATTCGTCGTGGGCGAATCGCTGTCTTACTGGACGCCGGAAATCAAAAAACTGCTGGCCTGGCGTCCTTTCTGACGCGCGACTAACCTTCACGGCCGTCCACCCTGGCGCGCCACAGGTATGGCGCATACACGCACGCATACAGGCCAAAGGCCAGCGACCAGCAGGCGCCCGCTGCCAGCAGCAGCGGCATGGTCAGCGAGGCGGGACCGATGGCAGCCAGCAGGCGTGCCAGCGCGCCCAGCTGGATCAGCCAGTACATCGCCGCTTCCGCCTGCCCGCCCTTCAGTGGGCGGCCCGTGTGGCCCAGGGTGGTGCGCGTCATCATGCCGATGATCAGGCCCGCCATCGACCCCACCGTCAGCGCGTGAAACGCGGCGCTGGCCGGCAGCAGACCCAGGCTGGCCAGCGCCAGCAGTGCAAAGCCGATGCCTATCCACGCATACGACAGGTGCAATATCCACAGCAGCGGCACGCGCACCGTGCGCTGCGGCTGCCAAGCCAGCAGATTGGTCAGCGAGACGCCGGCAGCGCAAAAAGCCAGCGGCGCCGTCAGCCAGGCTGGCGCGCCGGCCAGCCACGCCATCGCAGCCGCCGCCATGCAGGCCACAGCCACCAGCGCGCGCTTCGGGCTGGCCACCGGCGTGCTGCCAGGTGCGCCATTGCGGGTAAACATGGGGATCACGCGCGCGCCGATCACCGATTCGATCAGCACGATGATGAAGATGGCCGCCTGCACGGGTACAAACAGCGACAGCGGCAGCCAGCCCAGCACGGCCGCGTGGAACAGGCCATTGGCCAGCGCCAGCAGGGCCAGCAAGCCAACCAGGAACAGGTTGCGGGTATTGCCCGAGCGGCGCAGCACCAGGTACAGGGGCCAGGCGGCCAGCGGCAGGAACAACCAGTCGACCAGCGCCGACAGGAGTCCTGGGCCGCACAGCATGGCCACGCGCCCCGCCAGCCACAGCGCCACCAGCGCCATCAGCTGCGCGCCGTGCGGCGTGGGCAAGCCCGTCCAGTTGCGCCCCGCCGTGTACAAGAAGCCCACGACGACGGCCAGCGCGAAGCCGAACACCATTTCATGCATATGCCAGCCCAGCCCCACGTGCAGGCCGCCCACCAGCAAGCCGGCATAGCTGGCCAGCCACAGGGGAATGCTGATGGCCGCAAACACGGCCGCCAGCAGGTAGAACGGGCGGAAACCCAGTTGCCAGACGGCGTGGCCAGCATGCCAGGGCGCCGCGCCAGGGGCGGCAGCAGAAGGAGATGGTTCGCTGATCGGAGTGATGGCCATGATGGATTCGCCTTTAAAGATATATTCAATATACTACTTTAAAAGCACAAAGACGGCTATCGGCAAAAAGAACTAGCGAAATAGATGGAAGTGGGCATGGGGTCCGACCCGGCGGGCCAAACCCCATTTACCGGGCTACTTGCCCTGGCGGTGCTCGACCGCATACACGGCCGCCTGCACGCGGCTGGTGAGGTTGAGTTTTTTCAGCACGTTCTGCACATGGATCTTGACCGTGCTTTCCGCCAGGTCGAGGGTGCGGGCGATGCCCTTGTTGCTCTCGCCGCGCGACAGGCAGTCGATGATTTCCTTTTCGCGTGGTGTGAGCTTGTCGAGTTCCGACACGGGTTCCTCGCGCCGCGTGCCCGCCTGCAGCTGCGCCACCAGCTTGCCCGTCATGGCTTCGGCGATGACGACTTCACCGGCGGCCGCGCGGCGGATGGCGCGCACCAGGTAGTCGGCGTCGATATTCTTGATCAGATAACCGCAGGCGCCCGCGCGCAGGGCCGTCGCCAGGTCCTCGGCGTCTTCGGACACGGTCAGCATGACGATGGCCGTGTCGGGACAGTCGTGCTGCATCAGCTGCAGCGCTTCCACGCCGGACATGCCGGCCATGTTCAGGTCCAGCAGCACCACGGCGGGCTGCAGCTGGATGGCGCGCTTGATGCCTTCCACGCCATCGGCAGCCTCGCCCACGACGGAAAAATCCGTGTGCCGCTGCAGCAGCGAGCGTATGCCGCTGCGGAACAGCGCATGGTCGTCCACCAGCATGACGGTGATCGGTTTATCGGGAGTCTCCATTTTTTTGTACTTTCAGGTGGTTACTTAGGCGGCGCGGCGCTGCTCGCGCGACAGATGCAGTTCGACGGTCGTGCCGCCGCCGGGACAGGCGTGCACGTCGAACGTGGCCTCGATGCGCTGCGCGCGCTCGCGCATGATATGGATGCCGACATGACTGTCGCCCTTTTCCAGCACGGCGCAAGCCTCGAAGCCGACGCCATTGTCGCTGATCGTCAAGGTAAAGTCCTGGTGATCGGCGAGGCGCACCTCGACGTGGCTGGCCTGGGCGTGCTTGCGGATGTTCGACAGCGCTTCCTGCACGATGAATAGTAACTGCAATTGCTGTTCGCGGGGGAATGGCGCGCCGTCGACGTCGGCCAGCAGCTCGGCGTCGATGCCCGTCTGGCGGCGGAATTTGTCCACCGCCGCGCGCAGGGAGCCGATCAGGTCATCTTCCATCAGGCGACTGCGGAAGTTGGCCAGCAGTTCGCGCACGTCCTCGTAGCTTTCCTTCACGCCCGCATGCAGGGCCGGCACGATACCCGCTACCTCGTCGAAACGGGCGTTGCGCACGGAGTCGTCGAGCATCTGCACTTGCAGGTTGAGGAAATTGAGGCTTTGCGCGATGCTGTCGTGCAGGCCCTGCGCCACCAGGTTGCGCTCTTCGGAAATGGCCATTTCGCGCTCGCGCGCGGCCAGGCGCAGGTTTTCCAGGGCGATGCCCAGCAGCTGGCCCAGGGTTTCCAGCAAGGCCAGCTCGCGCGCGGAAAACACGCGCGCATGGCGGAAATGCAGGTTGAAGAAGCCCAGGTGCTGTTCATGCGCGTGGATATGGAAGACGGAGACGGTGGCAAAACCCTCGCGGTGGCAGCGCAGCTCATGCGCCTTGTCGATGCGGCGCATGTCGTGCACCTTCGCCACCTTCATCTCGACGGCCGTGCCGCACAGGCAGTCGCCCACCTTCAGGCAATGCTCGGACGCCACCAGTTCTTCGGACAGGCCGTGGTGCACCACCATGTGCAGGTTGCCCCGCTCGGCATCGAGCACGCGCACGGTGGAGCCGTCGGCCTCGAAATAGTCGACGATGCGCTGCATGAAGCCGCCGCAGATGTCTTCCAGGGGCTGCGGGCGCTGCAGGAAGGCGGCGCTTTCGTACAGCAGCGCCAGTTCGCGGTTGCGGTATTCCAGGGTGGCCGTCTTGCTGCGCACGCCCTCTTCCAGATTGCCGTACAGCGCCTGCAGGCGGTCGGCCATCTGGTTGAAGCCACTGGCCAGCTGGCCGAATTCGTCATTGCTTTCCACTGCCAGGCGCACGCTGAAATCGCGCTCCTTCATGCGTTGCATGCCCAGACGCAGCCGCGTAACGGGTTCGATGATCAGCATGAACATCAGGTAAATCATGCTGACCGTGCCGATGACGGCCATGCCGACCAGGATCAGCTGCGAGGCGCGCAGCCAGAAGGTGCGCTGTTCGCTATCGTGCTCGATCAGGCGCACCAGCTGGTCCACCTGGCCGACGAAGGTATCGGCGTCATGCTCGAACTGGCGCGCGCGCACGGTGGAATCGGCGGCCAGGGCGGCCGGACGCAAGGCGCCGCGCCAGGCGGTGCCGATGCGTTCGAATTCGGATTTGATGGCGGTGCTGGGGGGCAGGAACAAGGGGCGCTGCGGGTCACCGTGGCCGATCTTGGCCAGGGTCTCGTCGATCAGCAGCACTTGCTGGCGCGCCTGCTCGCCAGCGTCGCTGGCAAGCAGCAGGGTCAGGCGGTAGGTCTGCATGCGCAATCGGCCTGTCTCGTTGATGGCAGCCGAACTGCCTTCCAGCTGCCACGACAGGAACAGGGTGCAGCCGATGGCACTCAAGGCCAGCACCAGCATGAGCAGCAGCGCGCCGACGATCTTGGTCGAGAGCTTCTGCCAGGAGGAAAACATCGCCTTGAATTTCATACCGCCCTTGAATGTAAATACAAACTGCCTCAGCCGCCTGTCTGCGCCATGAAGCGCACGATCTTGTCCGGCTGCGTATTGAAATCGTGCTGCTGCGGCTTGAGTTCGATGGCAGCACGGATCGCCGCTTCGATCTCCGCATCCGTGGCACCGCCGCGCAGCATGGGGCCAAAGGCGAATTTCTCTTCCTGGCCCAGGCACAGATACAGGGTACCATCGACGGACAGGCGCACGCGGTTGCAACTGGCGCAGAAATGCTGCGACATGGGCGTGATGAAGCCGATGCTCGACCGTCCATCGGGTGTCGCCATGTAGCGCGCCGGTCCGCCGCCCAGTTCCTGCGCCTGCGGCACCAGGCCAAAACGGGCCGCCAGGCGTTCGCGCACGGGGCCCAGCGGCATGTAGCGGGCATTGCGGCCCGTACTGCCCATGGGCATGGCTTCGATCAGGCGCAGGATGAACTGCTGCTCGATGCAAAACGCGGCCATGGCCTCGATCTGGCCGTCATTGACGCCGCGCATGGCCACCATATTGATCTTGATGGGGTCGAAACCGGCCGCCTTGCCTGCCATCAGGCCATCTAAAATGGGCTGCAGGCTGTCGCGCCCCGTGATCTGCTGCATGCAGGCGCGGTCCAGCGAGTCCAGGCTGACATTGATGCGGTCCACACCTGCCGCGCGCAGAGCCACGGCGTGCTTGCCCAATTGGGTGGCGTTGGTCGACAGCGACAGATCCTGCAAGCCGGGCAGCGCAGACAGTTTCTGCGCCAGCTCGGGCAGCTTGCGCCGCAACAGCGGCTCGCCGCCCGTCAGGCGCACGCGGCGCGTGCCGAGGCGAACAAAAATACCCAGCAGGCGCTCGATCTCGTCGAACGTCAGCCAGTCCTTCGGCTCTTCAAAGCCGCGAAAGCCCTTGGGCATGCAATAACTGCAGCGCAAATCGCAGCGGTCGGTGACGGACAGCCGCACATAATCGATCGAACGGCCAAAACGGTCCTGCAACTTGACGCTACCCATGACGCTACTCCTGTTTCTTCCTTGATTGTAAAGGCTGGGACACGATCTGGCTGTGCCCCAGAAGGCCTAGCGGCCTACGCCTTCCGGACTACGCATTTCAGCCTACTGAACCAACGGACTGGCTGTGCCTTCGAGCTCGATGCCGGCGATGTCGGCGCGCCCCACCAGCAAGTGCAGATACTGGTGCACGGCCCGCTGCCACGCGGCGCGCGACAGGCGGTCGGCGATCTGCGCCTGCACCGCTTCGTAGGCAATGGCCTGGCCTTCGACGCGGCGCAGCACCTGCACGATGTGGTAGCCGAAGCGCGTTTCCAGCAAATGACCGGCCAGCACCCCCTCTTCCAGGCGGAACAACAGCGCGTCGAATTCCGGCACGCTCTGGCCCGGCGACAGCTGGCCCAAATTTCCCCCAGGGCGCCCGACGGGCAGTTCGAATACTGCGCCGCCAGTTCGCCGAAGCGTTCGGGCGCCAGTTTAAGGGCGTCGAGCACGGCTTGCGCCGTCGTGCGCAGCAACTCCAGGGGCGCTTCCGGCGTCACCTGGAACAGGATGTGGCGCGCCTCGACCAGCGCCCCGCTGCGGAACAGCTGCGGGCGCTGCGCATAAAAGGTGCGGCAAGCCGCATCGTCGGCGGGCGGCACGCGCACTTCCTGCGCAAACAGCGCCTCGATGCGGTCGTCCACACTGTCGCCCTGCACGCCGAGGCGTTCGGCCTCGCCCTGCAGCAGCCGGCGCAGCACCAGTTCATGCACGGCCTGCTTCAAGGGATTGCCGGCACTGTCGTGATGCGGCAATTCCTGCGCGATGTCGGCATCGTCGATATCGATGCCATTGACGGAGATTCCCATGACGTAGCTCCTTTCTTAACGGCGACGAACTAACTGATAAGCGCGGCCCAGATAGCCGATGGCGCCAAAGCCGCTCCACACATGCACCAGACGGGTGAACGGGAAGATGACGAACAGCGACATGCCCATGAACAGGTGCAGCTTGAACACCAGCGGCGCATCGACGATGAAGCTGGCCGCGTCGCCGCGGAAGGTCACGATGTGCTGCGCCCAGTTCATCAGCAAGACCATCATGTGGCCATCCATGTGCGAAGCCGAGACGAAGATCGACGACAGGCCCAGCAGCAATGTCAGCAAAATCCACACCATCACCAGCTTGTCGCCGGCCGTGGTGACGGCGCGCAGCCGTTCATTGCCGAAGCGGCGCGCCAGCAGGATCAGGATGCCGACCAGGCACAGGCCGCCCATCACGCCGCCCGCCGCCATGGCCACGCCCTGCTTCAGGCTATGCGACACGCCTAAGGTATCCCACACCCAGACAGGGGTCAGCAAGCCGGCCGCATGGCCGAACAGCAGGCCGATGATGCCGATGTGGAACAGAATATTGCCCAGGCGCAGGCTGCCGCGGTGCAGCAGCTGGCTGGAATCGGACTTCCACGTGTATTGCTCGCGGTCGAAGCGGATCAGGCTACCCAGGAAAAAGATGGCCAGCGCGATGTATGGATAAATGCCATACACAAATTGATGCAAATAATTACTCATGATGTACTCTCCTCATGCGGGCGCAGGCGGCCAATTAAGCGGCGCGCCGCGGCTGCGGGTGAAAATGCACGGGATGGACGCCGCCTGGGGCTTGGCGCAGCAACGGCTCGACGCCGTCCGCACCGGGACCGAAGGTTTCCAGCGCTTCATCCATGTCGCGCACCGGCGGTTCGGCCAGCATTTCTGTTGCCACGGGGCTCAGGCGTTCGAGCAGCGTGAAAACGGGCGCGTACGGGCTGCCGTTGGCCGTCAGCTTGCGACCAACGTGCGCCAGCACGTGGACGGCGTCGCCCAGCAACGGCGCCGATGCCGTCTCGTCGAGCTGCGCCAGAAATTCCAGGAACAGGGGCACGAAGTCGGGCAAGTCGTCGCCCACCATCTGCAGGCCGTGGCGCTTGTATTCCTCCATCAGGTCGACCATGGCCTGGCCCCGGTCGCGCGATTCGCCGTGGATATGCTCGAACAGGTGCAGCGAGTGCGACGGATTGCGGTCGAAGGTGGCCACGTACTGCTGCTGCAGGTCGATCAGACTGCTGCTTTCCAGATGCGCCAGCAAGGGCCGCAGCAAGGGGTACATCAAGGCGTGCTGCTCCGGCATGGCTGCCAGCGCGGCATCGAGCTGCGGCAGGTGCGCGATCAGCTCGGGCTCCGGATACAGCAGCAGGCGCGAGAGAATGTGATAATGGTTCATCGAGTTGGTCATATCAGTTCCTTAGGCGCCAGGCGCCGTTTTGCGCGACTTCGGCATCTGCATGAAGATGGCCGAACCGTGTTTTTTCTTGCCGAACAAGGTCGGTTCGCTGGTGCCGTCCGAGCAGCCGTTGCCGAAGCTGAAACCACACGAACCCTTCTCGTTGAAGCTGTCCTCGGCCATTTCCTTGTGGCTGCTGGGAATGACGAAACGATCTTCGTAATTGGCGATGGCCATGATGTGATACATGTCCTCCACCTGCGCCTTGCTCAAGCCCACTTGCTTGAGCACCGTGAGATTTTCCACCTTCTCGACGGTCTTGCTGCGCATGTAGGCACGCATGGCCAGCATGCGGTCCAGCGCCGTGACGATGGGCGGCTGGTCGCCGGCCGTCAGCAAATTGGCCAGGTACTGCACGGGAATGCGCAGGCTTTGCGTGTCGGGCAGCATGCCGTTCACGCCCAGCTTGCCCGACTCTGCGGCCGCCTGGATCGGCGACAGCGGCGGCACGTACCACACCATCGGCAAGGTGCGGTATTCTGGATGCAGCGGGAACGCCACTTTCCATTCGACGGCCATCTTGTAGACGGGCGACTTGACGGCCGCTTCCAGCCAAAGGTCGGGGATGCCCTGGCGACGCGCCTCGGCGATGATGGTCGGGTCGTGCGGGTCGAGGAACAGATCGAGCTGCGCCTGGTACAGGTCCTGCTCTTGCGGCACGGAGGCAGCGGCCTCGATCTTGTCGGCGTCGTACAGCAGCACGCCCAGGTAGCGGATGCGGCCGACGCACGTTTCCGAGCACACGGTAGGCTGGCCCGCTTCGATGCGGGGGAAGCAGAAGGTGCACTTCTCCGCCTTGCCGGACGACCAATTATAGTAAATCTTCTTGTACGGGCAACCGGAGATGCACATGCGCCAGCCGCGGCATTTGTCCTGGTCGATCAGCACGATGCCGTCATCTTCGCGCTTGTACACGGAGCCGGACGGGCAAGACGCCACACACGTGGGATTGAGGCAATGCTCGCACAGGCGCGGCAAATACATCATGAAGGTGTTTTCGAACGTGCCGTACATCTCCTTCTGCATGTTGTCGAACAGCTGATCCTTGCTGCGCTGGGCAAATTCGCCGCCCAGGTCATCTTCCCAGTTCGGACCCCATTCGATTTTCTCCATCTTCTTCCCCGTCAGCACGGAGATCGGACGGGCCGTCGGCGGTGTCTGCGACAACGGCGCGCTTTGCAGGTGCTCGTAGTCGTAGGTGAACGGTTCGTAGTACTCGTCGATGGCGGGCAGGTTCGGGTTGGCGAAGATGTTCGCCAGGATTTTCAGACGGCTGCCCTGGCGCGGCTCGATCTTGCCCGCGTCCGTGCGGCGCCAGCCGCCATTCCACTTGTCCTGGTTTTCCCACTGCTTCGGATAGCCGATGCCTGGCTTGGTTTCCACGTTGTTGAACCATGCGTACTCGACGCCGTCGCGGCTGGTCCACACGTTTTTGCAGGTGACGGAACAGGTGTGGCAGCCGATGCACTTGTCCAGGTTCAGCACCATGCCGATTTGCGCTCTGATTTTCATACTATGCTCCTTCTTCCTGCAACGGGCCTTCGAGCCAGTCAACCTTGTTCATCTTGCGCACCAATACGAATTCATCGCGGTTGGAGCCCACCGTGCCGTAGTAATTGAAACCGTAGGCCAGCTGGGCGTAGCCGCCGATCATGTGCGTCGGCTTGGGCACGGCGCGCGTCACCGAGTTATGGATGCCGCCCCGCTTGCCCGTCATCTCCGCGCCAGGCACGTTGATGATCTTTTCCTGGGCGTGGTACATCATCGTCATGCCGGCCGGGATGCGCTGGCTGACGATGGCGCGCGCCGTCAGGCTGCCGTTCACGTTGAAGACCTCGATCCAGTCGTTGTCGACGATGCCAGCCGTCTTCGCGTCCGTTTCCGACAACCACACGTGCGGCCCGCCGCGCGACAGGGTCAGCATGCGCAGATTGTCCGAATACGTGGAGTGGATGCCCCACTTCTGGTGCGGTGTCAAAAAGTTCAGCGCCAGCTCCTTGTTGCCGTTCGGCTTGGTGCCCAGCAGCGCTTCCGTCGTCTTCGTGTTAATCGCCGGCTTGTACACGCACAGCCCTTCGCCAAAATCGCGCATCCACAGGTGATCCTGGTAAAACTGCTGGCGGCCCGTCAGGGTGCGCCATGGGATCAGTTCATGCACGTTGGTATAGCCGGCCGTGTAGCTGACTTCTTCGCTTTCCAGGCCTGACCAGGTGGGCGAGGAAATGATCTTGCGCGGCTGCGCCTGCACGTCGCGAAAGCGGATGCTGTCATGCTCGCGCGGCAGCGCCAGGTGCGTATGCTCGCGTCCCGTGATGGCGGACAGCGCGGCCCAGGCTTTCACGGCCACGTGACCATTCGTTTCCGGTGCCAGCGACAGGATCATCTCGGCCGCGTCGATGGCCGTATCGAGGCGTGGCTGGCCTTTGGAGACGCCATCTTCGAGTACCGTGCGGTTGATGCCGCGCAGTACCTCGACTTCATGGTCCGTTTTCCAGGAAATACCCTTGCCGCCGTTGCCGATGGTTTCCAGCAGCGGGCCGATCGACGTGAATTTCTTGTAGACGTCGCGGTAATTGCGCTCGACCACCGTCATGTTCGGCATGGTCTTGCCGGGAATGGCGTCGCATTCGCCTGCGCGCCAATCCTTGGGATCGAAAGGCTGGCCCAACTCACCAGGCGTATCGTGCATCAGCGGCGTGAGGATGATGTCTTGCTGGGTGCCCAGCAGTTCGCCGCCGATTTCCGAGAACTTCTCGGCGATACCCTTGTAGATTTCCCAGTCCGACTTCGATTGCCACAAGGGCTGCACGGCTTCCGACAGCGGGTGGATGAACGGATGCATGTCCGACGTGTTCAAGTCATCTTTTTCGTACCAGGTGGCCGTCGGCAGCACCACGTCGCCATACAGGCACGTGGTCGACATGCGGAAGTCCAGCACCACCAGCAGATCGAGCTTGCCTTCGGCGGCAGGACGCACTTTCACCTGTTTCGGCGTGATGCAGTCGTCTTCATCGCTGAGCAGGCCATTCTGCGTGCCGAGCAGGTATTTCAGGAAGTACTCATGGCCCTTGCCCGAGCTGCCCAGGATGTTCGAACGCCAGACAAACATATTGCGCGGGAAGTTGGCCGGGTTGTCCGGGTCGTCGCAGGAGAATTGAAGCTGGCCTGCCTTGATCTGGTCGAGCGCATACGCGGCCGGCGCCTGCCCTGCCGCCTTGGCGGCCTTGGCCACTTCCAGCGGATTGGTTTGCAGCTGCGGCGCCGATGGCAGCCAGCCCATGCGTTCAGCCTTGGCGTTGTAGTCAAGCAGGGTCAAGTCACCCGTGCCGCCGGCCGCCGATGGCGAGGCGATGTCGCCCGTTTCCAGCTTTTCATGGCGCCATTGGCTCGTGTGGGCATAGAAGAACGAGGTGCCGTTCATCTGGCGCATCGGGCGTACCCAGTCCTGGGCGAAAGCCAAAGGCGTCCAGCCCGTTTGCGGACGCAGTTTTTCCTGGCCCACGTAATGTGCCCAGCCACCGCCCGACTGGCCGATACAGCCGCACATCATCAGCATGTTGATGATGCCGCGGTACGTCATGTCCATGTGATACCAGTGATTCAGGCCGGCGCCCACGATGACCATGCTCTTGCCGCGCGTCTGGTCCGCGTTTTCCGCGAACTGGCGCGCCACCGTGATGACGTCGGCGCGTTTCACGCCCGTGTGCTTCTCTTGCCAGGCCGGGGTGTAGGGTACGTCGTCGTCATAGCTCTCGGCCACGTTTTCGCCGCCAAGGCCACGGTCAATGCCGTAGTTGGCCAGGGTCAGGTCAAACACGGTGGTGACGAGGCCCGTCGTGCCGTCGGCCAGGTGGATGGTTTTCACCGGCACCTTGCGCAGCAGCATGTCGGACGCATCCTTGCCGCCGAAGTAGGCGAAACCCACTTCCGTGACGGCGTCGCTGTCGTTGATCATGGACAGCATCGGCACGATAGGTTCGCCGCTGCCACCCGCTTTTTGCTCCAGGTTCCACTTGCCCGATTCGCCCCAGCGGAAGCCGATGGAGCCGGCCGGCGCCGTGATGGCGCCCGTGGTTTCGTCGATGACGAGGGTTTTCCACTCCGGATTGTTGGTTTCGTCGAGATTGTTGTCCAGGTGCGAAGCGCGCAGGAAGTAATCGGGCACCAGGGTACCGTTATGCTCCTTGAGCAGGACCAGCATAGGGAAGTCCGTGTACTGGCGCGCATAGTCGCGGAAATAGGCGCTCTGCCCTTCCGAGTGGAATTCCTTGAGGATCACGTGGCCCATGGCCAGCGCCAGTGCGGCATCCGTGCCCTGCTTCGGGGCCAGCCAGATGTCGCCGAACTTCACCATTTCGCCGTAATCGGGCGAGATGGCCACGGTTTTCGTGCCCTTGTAGCGCACTTCCGTGTAGAAATGGGCATCCGGCGTGCGCGTCATCGGCACGTTAGAGCCCCACACCATCAAATAGGTCGAGTTGTACCAGTCGGCCGATTCCGGCACGTCCGTCTGTTCGCCCCACACTTGCGGGCTGGCCGGCGGCAAGTCGCAGTACCAGTCATAAAAACTCAGGGCCACGCCGCCGATCAGGGACAGGTAGCGCGTGCCGGAAGCATAGCTGACCATGGACATGGCGGGAATCGGCGAAAAGCCGACGACGCGGTCCGGGCCGTATTTCTTGATCGTCAGCGCATTCGCAGCGGCGATGATTTCATTCGATTCGTCCCACGTGGCGCGCACGAAACCGCCCAGGCCACGGATGGATTTGTACTGCTGCGAGCGCACGGGATCCTGGCTGATCCAGTCCCAGGCCGTGACGGGGTCCATGGTCTTGCGCGCTTCGCGCCACATTTCCATCAGGCGGCCGCGCACCATCGGGTATTTCACGCGCTGCGCCGAATACACGTACCAGGAATAGCTGGCGCCGCGCGGGCAGCCGCGCGGCTCGTGGTTGGGCAGGTCGGGACGCGTGCGCGGATAATCGGTTTGCTGGGTTTCCCAGGTGATCAGGCCATTCTTGACATACACCTTCCAGCTGCACGAGCCGGTACAGTTCACGCCATGCGTGGAGCGCACGATCTTGTCGTGCTGCCAGCGCTGGCGGTAGGCGTTTTCCCAGGTGCGGTCTTCATCGACCACGGTGCCATGGCCGTTTGAAAACGGCTCGGCGGGCTTGCTAAAAAATTTCAGGCGGTCCAGAAAGTGACTCATGCTACCTCCACAGTGCGCCGCGGACAGCGGCGCCAGGTCTTAAAAAACGCTGCAAGCAGGATGGCTCAAGCGTCGATACAAACAGTCTATCGATGCACCGTGCCCGGCGGTATTGGCAAGAAGTCGGTTTCCGGCACCAGGAATGCATAGACGGATAGTCACTATTGCCTATGGGCGGCAAGGCGGCGCTGCGGTATACCTGTCGTCATCGTTCAACCCAGAGAAAGAGCACCATGTCGATTACCGATTACGCCAGCCTGCTGCGCAGCGCCCGCAACCAGGAGCAGCCGCAACGCCTGCTGTTCACCTTTACCCAGGCGCAGGCCCAGCCTGGCGGCCAGGGCAAGTCCCTCACGCCCGTGATGTGCGCCGACAAGCTGCCCGAGGAACTGGACAGCTTCGAGACATTGAAGGAGGAGTCGAAACAGATGCAGACGCACTGGGACGTGGTCTTCGTGGCGGGACTGGCGGGCCATGATGGCCAACCACCTGCGGCGCAGGAATGCGAGGCGCCCCTGCGCGCCATGGTGACGGCCATCGAGCAAGGTCGCATCGACAGCCTGCTGGCGTTTGACCGCAGCGGCGATTTATTACGTTTTAGCTGAATCCGGCCAAGGGCGCTCGTGCAGGTGGCGCGCCCTTTCTATCGGGCAGACGAGGGGCAAAAACTGCTGCTGGCGCGCCGAATACGCCATCAGCGCCCCGCTGTCGATATCGAAATACCATCCGTGCAATTTCAACACCCCCTGCTCCACCCGTCGCTTCAGCCATGGGTAGGTGAGCAGGTTGTCCAGCGACTGCAGGATGCTGGCCAGTTCGCACGCGTGGTGCTGTTCTTCCGAAGAGCGATGCGCCAGCTCGCGCCGCACGCGCTGCGCCACCGGTTCGGCGATGCGCATCCACTGTCCCACGAAGTCCGTTTCCTGGCCCTCCGCGCGCGGCTGCGGTTCCAGCAGCGCGCGGATGCCGCCGCAACGCGCATGTCCGAGCACGATGACCCTGGCCACTTCCAGCTTGCAGACGGCGAACTCGATGGCCGAACTGACGCCGGGCGGCGCGTCGGGCGTGCACGGCGGCACCAGGTTGGCGATATTGCGCACGACGAACATGTCGCCCGGGTCGCTGCCCGTCAGCAGCATGGGGTCGACCCGCGAATCGCAGCAGCCGATCAGCAAGGTCGAGGGCCGCTGCCCGTCGCGCAAGCTGTCGTACAAGGTTTGCGGCTCGCTGAAATACTGCTGCTGAAACAGGCTGAAGCCGTTGACGAATTTTTCCAGTTCTTCCATGACTACCTCGAATACTTTATACAGCGCCCGGCAAGCAAGACCTGCCAGGCGTTCCATCTTTAGCAAGGCATCGGTGCGTTCTTGCGGGCATAGCACCACCAGGTGATCGCGATGCAGCTGACATAAAAGCCGATGAAGCACCACAGGGCCGCGTCGGGACTGCCCGTCAGCGCAATCGAAGTGCCATAGCTTTTCGGGATGAAGAAGGCGCCATACGCGGCCACGGCCGAGGTGAAGCCCAGGACGGCCGCGCCTTCCTTGTTGGCGTCGACGATGGCTTGCTCCTGCGCCGCCTTGCCCTTGCCGGCGGCCGCGCGCTGGTGCTCCGTCAAAAAGATCACGGGGATCATGCGGAAGGTCGACGCATTGCCGATGCCCGTGCCGGCGAACAGCAGCATGAACATCCAGAAGAAACCATTGAAACTGCCCGCAGTGTGCACACCTTCGCCGGCTTGCGGCATGAAGTACAGCACGCCCAGCACGGCGCCTATCATCAAGAGGAAGGACCACAGGGTGACGCGGGCGCCGCCCAATTTATCGGAAATCACGCCGCCGGCCACGCGCGCCAGCGCACCGACCAGGGGGCCGAGGAAGGCATAATCGAGCGGATTCACGTCGGGGAACTGGATCTTGATCAGCAGCGGAAAGGCGGCCGAATAACCGATGAAGGAGCCGAAGGTGCCCGTGTACAGCCAGCACATGAGCCAGTTGTGCTTGCGCTTGAAGATCACGGCCTGCTCGGAAAACGAGGCCTTCGCCGAAGCCAGGTCATTCATGCCGAACCAGGCCAGCAATGTGGACAGCGCGATGAACGGCACCCAGATGAAGCCCGCGTTTTGCAGCCACATGTCCTTGCTCACGCCATTCTTGACCCAGGTGAGCGAATCGCCGCCCCAGGCGCCGAAGACGGCGAAGGTGATCACCAGCGGCACGATGAACTGCACCACCGACACGCCCAGGTTGCCCAGGCCCGCATTCATGCCCAGCGCAAAGCCCTTGCTCGCCTTCGGGTAGAAAAAAGCTGATGTTGGCCATCGATGAGGCAAAATTGCCGCCGCCGAAGCCGCACAACAGGGCCAGGATCAGCATGGTCGGATAGCCCGTGTTCACATCCTGCACGGCCAGGCCGATGCCGATGGCCGGGATCAGCAAGGAACCCGTGGAAATGGCCGTCCAGCGCCGGCCGCCGAAGATCGGCACCATGAACGAATAAAAGATGCGCAAGGTGGCGCCGGACAGGCCCGGCAAGGCCGTCAGCCAGAACAGCTGGTTATTGCTGTAGGTGAAGCCGATGTTGGGCAGGTTGACCACCACCACGCTCCACACCATCCAAACGGCGAACGCCAGCAACAGCGCGGGAATCGATATCCACAGATTGCGCGCGGCCGTGGCCTTGCCCGTGTTTTGCCAGAAGCTCGGGGTTTCCGGCTCCCACGTATTGATCATGTAGCGGCTCATTGGTTTGCTCACAGCGTTACTCCTGCAGGTTGAGGGATAGCCGCCGCACGCAGCGGCTTGAACGAGAAATACATCCAGACGAGGGAAACGCAAACGGTGCCGTACAAGAGCATGAAGGAGCTCGAACGCACGCCGGTGAGGTCCACCAGGGCGCCGAACATCACGGGCAGGATGAAGCCGCCCAAGCCGCCGGCCAGGCCTACCACGCCCGAGACGGCGCCGATATTGTCGGAAAAATCATCGCCGATGAACTTGAAGACGGACGCCTTGCCCACAGCCATGGCGATGCCGACGATGAACAGCAGCACGGTGAACCACAGCGGCGACAGGCCAATGTGGAAGGCGAGCGGTCCCGTGACGGTTTCCACCACCATCTGCGTTTGCGGATACGACAGCAGGAAGAAGCACACCCAGCACACCCACATCACGGCCCAGGTGACTTTCGCCGCGCCATATTTGTCGGATATCCAGCCGCCAAACGCGCGCAGCACGCCGCCCGGCAGCGAGAAGCAGGCGGCCAGCAGCGCCGCGTGCTTCAAATCAAAACCGTATTCGGCCACGTAGTACTTCGTCATCCACAGCGCCAGCGCCACGTAGCCGCCGAACACCACCGAGTAGTACTGGCAGTAGCGCCACACGCGCGGATCCTTCAGCACCTTCATTTGCGCCGAAAAGCTCTCGCCCGATGGCGCCAGGTGCGCTTTGTCCGTGTACGAAAACAGCCAGAAGATGATGGCCGTGGCCAGCATGGCCACCGCATACACCTTGGGCAGCATCTGCCAGCCGAAGGCGGCGACGATGCCCGGCGCGACGAACTTGGTCAGCGCGGAACCGGAGTTGCCGGCGCCGAAGATGCCCATCGCCAGGCCGCGGCGCTCCTTTTCATACCAGCGCGCCACGTATGGCGTGCCGACGGAAAACGAGCCGCCCGCCAGGCCCACGAACATGCCCAGCACGAGGAAATGCCAATAGGCGGTGGCGTAGGAGATCAGGTAGATCGGCACCACGCTGGCCAGCATCAGCCAAAGAAGACGCGGCGTCCGCCGTATTTGTCCGTCCAGATGCCCAGGGGCACGCGCACGAGGGAACCCGTCAGCACGGGCATGGCGGCCAGCAGGCCGAATTGCGTTTCCGTCAATCCCAGGCTGGTCTTGATGGGGATGCCCAGTACGGCAAACATCATCCAGACTGCAAAGCAGATGGTAAACGCGAAGGTACTGCTGACCAACACGGAAAACTGCTTGCGCCGCATGCCGGGTTCGACTGCCTTGTTACTACTGTTGTTCTTAGTGCCATCTAGGGTAGCCACGATGTTTCTCCATGAATGCACTGGCCGTCTGGCCAGCCGTCCCGACCAGCTTACGTGGCAGAGGGCAAAGGCACTATCGGCCACAGGGTGATTCTGGAAAGGCAATCTGGATAGCCGTATCGGCAAAAGTGACTAGATGGCGGGGTGTCGGCCTAGCCTGGATGGCGGGTGTTTTACAAACGCAGCTATTTTTGGCACACTCGGCGCCTGGAGAAAAGGAGCGGCATGGAGACCAGAAACGAAACAGACGCGGTCACCACCCGCGTGGCCCAAGCTGGCGATGTGGACGCCATGCTGGGCTGCGATGCGTACGCGCAGGCGCACGCCAGCCGGGGCGAGGCCGTGCGCACCGCCGTCGGCAAGGGGCACTGCCAGGTTGCCATCCGGAGGGAGACCCGGAGCTGGTGTACGTGAAATGGTGCCGCTGATTGCGCGTCCTCCCGACGACGTATGGCGCGGCGCGCCAAAGGCGGCTATGCTGGCGCCACCGTCAATCAACACCCACCACATCACGCATGGATTATCTGAGCCTCAAACATTTCCACATGGGCTGCGCCGCCGCCAGCGGCTTTCTTTTCCTCTTGCGCGGCGCCTGGATGCTGCGCGCCTCGCCCGCCTTGCAGCAGCGCTGGGTAAAAATCCTGCCGCACCTGGTCGACACGGCCCTGCTGGCCAGCGCCATCACCCTGGCCGTGTGGAGCGGCCAGTCGCCGGGCAGCCAGCCCTGGCTGGCCGCCAAGCTGTGCGCGCTGGTAGCCTACATCGTGCTGGGCACCATCGCGCTCAAACGTGGCAAGACGCCAGCCGTGCGCGGCGCCGCCTTCGCGGGCGCCGCGCTGGTATTCGCCTACATCGTCGCCGTGGCCATCACCAAACAGGCCTGGCCGCTCTGATGCATCAAAAGATATAGCGCAGGGTGACGCTGGCGTTGCGCGGCGCCCCCAGTACGCCTGGTTGTACATGCCAAGCTGGCTGTAGTACCGCTTGTCGAACAGATTGTTGATGTTCGCCTGCAGGGACAGCTGGCGCGACAGCGCGTACTTCGCCATCAGGCTGGCCACGGCATAGCCGCCCTGCTCCACGCGCTCGACACCGTTCGGCCCCGTGGCGTCGCGGTAGGCGCCGCTCTGCCAGTTCACGCCGCCGCCCAGCGACATGGCGCGCCAGCCGCCAGGCAGCTGGTATGTAGAAAACACGCGCGCCAGGGTTTGCGGCACATAGCTGTTCAAGCGCGCGCCCGCGTTGTCCTCGGCCGCCGCGTGCGACACGCTGGCCGATACATTCCAGCCCTGCGCCAGCTCGCCCGAGACGTCCAGTTCCACGCCCTTGCTGGTGGTGCCGGCTGCCGCGTAATACGCCTGCGTCAGCGAGTTGCCGACAACATGGCCCGTGTCTTCCTGCGCCAGGCCATCCTGCGCGATGCGGAACACGGCCAGCGCGGCATTGAGTTTGCCGCCGAAATACTCGCCCTTCACGCCCGCTTCCACATTCTTGCCCTGTACGGGATCGAGGTAGCGGCCGAACCGGTCCTGGTAGCCCTGCGGCTTGAAGATTTTGCTGTAGCTGGTGTACAGCGCATGCTGCCCATCGATATCCCATACCAGCCCCGCGTAAGGCGTGACGGCATGCTTGGCATAGGCGTAACTGCCGCCCCATTCATCGACGTGGTCCGCCTTGTAGCGGCTATAGCGCGCGCCGACAATCAGTTTCAAGGGATCGGCCAGCGAAAAGCGCGCCGTGCCGTAGACGCCGCGCTGCTGCACCGTGTCGAGCAGCTTCCAGCGCGAGAAATTCGGGTCATTCCAGTCCGGCTCCGGCGTCACGCCCTGCCATTGATGGAAATTGCCGTAGTCGACGCTGCCGCCGGCCAGGCCCGGATTGCTGGAGAACTGGTTGCTGCCCGAGACACCGAACGCCAGGTCGTGCGTGCGCCCCAGCAGTTGCACCGGCCCCTGCACATAGGCGTCGACGCTATCCTGGCGCCGCGTGCCCGAGTAAAACCCGGAGTAGCCCGTCACACCCTGCCCCGTGGCCTTGTCCGGCCAGGTATTGGCGAAGAGCTCGGCCGCCGAATAATTGCCCCAGCCGTGATTCAGCATGGCCGTCAGGTTCCAGCCCTTGCCCAGCTCCTGCTCCAGGCGCAGGAAAGCCGTCTGGCTGGTGCTGAACCAGCGGCTCCAGGTGGTCGCCGTGGTGGCGGAGCGGGACAAGGTGGCCCGTTCGCCATCCGCATACCACAGCGGCAAGCCGCCATACATGCCGCCGCGCGGACGGTTATCCTGGTATTCATAGCCGGCGATCAGCACGCTGCCGGGCGCCAGGTCCGCTTCCACGGTGGCATAGGCCATGGCCTTCTTGCCGTGATACAGGTTCACATACGATTCGCTGTCCTGGTAACTGGCCACGAAGCGGCCACGCACCTTGCCGTCGCTGCCGAGCGGCGTGGAGACGTCAGCGCTGGCGCGCGCATTGTTCCAGGATCCCAGGCTCAGGGCGGCGCTCCCGGCCAGCTGCCTCGACGACGCGCGCTTGCGCACCAGGTTGATGGTGGCCGACGGCTCGCCGGCGCCAGTGAGCAGACCCGTGGCGCCGCGCACGATCTCGACCCTGTCGTAGGCCGTCATGTCCAAGGTGCTGTCGCCCACGCTGAACGCATTATCGACCGTGGTGGGGATGCCGTCGTACTGGTAGCTGGCGATGGAAAAACCGCGCGCGAAGAACGAGGTACGGTCGCTATCGTAGCGGTTGATGGCCACGCCGGCCGCATTTTGCAGCACGTCTTCCACCGTTTGCAGGTTCTGGTCATCCATCTGCTGGCGCGTGACCACGCTGACGGCTTGCGGCGTCTCGCGCACGGACAGGCCCAGGCGCGTGGCCGAACGCATGCTCTGCGTCGTGTACGAGCCGCTGCCTTCCGTCGCGCCGTTCGCCTCGGCGCTGGCGCTGACCTTCATCTCGGGCATGGTCTGGCCGCCATCGGCCGCCGCCACGTCGAGCACATAACCGCCATTTTCCTGCGGCACGGCGCGCAAGCCCGAGCCGGCGACGATGGCGCCCAGCGCTGCAGGCACGCTGTAGCTGCCCGTCAGTCCGGCGCTGCGCTTGCCCGCCAGGCTGGCAGCCTGGTAGGAAATCATGGTGCCCGTCTCCTGGCCAAAGCGCACCAGCACCTGTTCCAGGGTGCCGGCGGGTATCGCCAGTTCGATGCGCGCCGCATTGGCTGCCTGGGCAAGGGGGTGTGGCAGCCGAAGCACCGCTGGCGGCGAGCAGCCACAGGGCCTGGCTGACGGCCAGCGCCGCTACACTGCGGCGGCATACGGTGGAAGTGGCGTAAATAGGTGTTGTGCTGGGCATGCGGACTGTTTTCCTGAAAGTGAATGAAGGGTTCACTTGCCATGTCACGCGAAAATCGAAAACCCCTCAGTTTTTCAGAAAATAATTACGGATGCTTCCGATGCGGCACCACGGTCACCCAGAAGCGCGTGCTCTGGCGCACGTCGACGGGCAAGGTGCGCGTCAGCATGTCGAGCACTTGCGTCGTGTCTGCCAGCGGGTAGATGCCCGACACGCGCAGGTGGGCGATGGCCGGATCGCAGGCCAGGCGCCCCCGGCGGTAGCGCGCCAGCTCGCCGACAAAATCGGCCAGCGGCATGTCGTGCGCCACCAGCACGCCGGCCGTCCAGGCGTCCGCGCCGGCAGGCAGGGACTCGACGGAGCCGATGCGGCCCGCCGTGAAAGTCACTTGTTCGCCCGCCTGCAGCCTGCGCACCGCATCGGGCGCTTGTTCCGGCACCATATCGACGGCACCCGCAAACACGCCCAGGCGGGTGACTTCGCTGCCGGCGCGCACGGCAAAGCGCGTGCCCACGGGCTGCAAGCGGCCCTGCGCCGTTCGCACAATAAAAGGCCTGCCTGCCGGATCGCGTGCCGTGCTGACCATGATCTCGCCCCTCAATACAGTCACCAGGCGCTGGCCTGCGTCATCGCGCACGTCGATGGAGGTGGCCGTATTCAAGGCGATGCGCGTGCCGTCCTGCAGCGCGATATGGCGCAGCTCACCGGTGCCCGTGCGGTAATCGGCCAGCCAGAATCGCGCCTGCTCAGGGCCGCCCGCCATCCAGGCGCCGCCGCCCACGGCCAGCAGCGCCAGCAACTTGAGTGACTGCCGGCGCGCCGCATTGGCCTGCGCATGCGCGGGCTTGCGCGCCAGGGTGCCGTGCGCCAGCGGCGCGGGCAAGGCACGCATGCGCGCCATGCAGCCTTCGACATGCTGCCAGGCTTGCTCGTTTTCCGGGTCGCTGCCGCGCCAGGCGCGCCAGGCTTGCTCCACTTCCGGCGTCGCGTCACCGGCCTGCAGGCGCACCAGCCATTCGACCGCCTGCAAGCTGGCCGCTTCCGGCGTGAGGGCGCCCATCACCGCGCCGGCGGGAAAAAGAAACACTGGTGCATGGCTTTGACCAGGTAGCGCTGCACGGTGGCCAGCGAGATATTCAGTTCCAGCGCGATGGCCGCCTGCGGCATGCCATCGAGCTGCGACAGCAGAAAGGCGCGGCGCACGGCAGGCGTCAGGCCATCGAGGCGGCGGTCGATGTCGAACAGGGCTTCGAGCAAAATCGCCTGTGCTTCGGGATCGGGCGCGTGCTGCGCCGGCAGGCTGGCCAGGGTTTCCAGGTAGGCAGCCTCCAGGTCGCGGCGGCGGTACAGATTGCCCAGCACGCCCTTGGCCACCGTCGTCAGAAAGGCACGCGGCTCGCGCGCGGCGATGGTCTCGTCGCGATTGAGCAGGCGCATGAAGGTGTCGTGCGCCACGTCGGCCGCGTCAAACGCGTTGCCCAACTTGTGCCTGAGCCAGCCTTGCAGCCACCGGTGGTGTTCGTGATACAGGCTGCCCACCTCCTGGTGGACGCCGGATTGGGCAGCCGACACGTCGCATACTCCCTGGCTCTCAAATAGTAATGATTCGCATTCTATATCTATGCGGTGCTGCGGCGCAAGCGACCGGCGACGGGCGCGTGGTCGGTTCTGCAGAACGCGCCAGCTTGCACGGCAATGATAGTATTTACAACATCATGCACACGCTGGCCTTCCCGGCCATGCCACCACCATTGAAAGGCAAACATGCTGCTATCTGAACTGCTGACCAAGCTGACCTGCGGTGACCTCGAAGGAGAGGAGCTCGACGAGGCCGTCACCGCCATCACCGATGCGCCCTCCGCACCCCGCGACGAATGGATCGACAGCGATGCGCAAGCCTACGCGGTGGCGATCCTCTCGCACCTGGGCGGCTATATGGCGTCGAGCGACAAGCTCGATGAACTGCACGAACAGATACAGGACATGTTCGACGAATTCCCCGACTTCCCGTACGAAATGCTCAAGGACAGCGACGGTAGCGCGCTGCCCTATTTCGAGTGGCTGGACACGGAACTTGCGCAGCGCGCCGTGGACGAAGGCGGCTACGACCTGATACAGATCGATGGCAACGGCACCGATGAAATGGATGCGCTGGTGGTGTACCGGCGCGACACGGCAGACATCATCCAGGCGGCGGCATTGATGGGAGTGACGATAGGCCGGCCGCTCACCTACTATCGCGGCATCGAAGCGATGGTGGGCAAGCGACCGGGCTGAGGACCGACGCCTATTGCATCGGCAAGGCTGCCACATCGACGGCCGGCACCTGGCCCGTGGCCGGGCGTGTGAAGCTCTGGCCGGTTTTCACATAGGCGGCAAAAAAGCCGCCGTTCTGCAGGTAAAACTTGCCGTTTTCCAGGCCGCCCGCGTAATCCATGCGCTGCGCGTTGGTAGCCGTGGCGTCGCCCGTGAAGCGCCCTGCCGTCACTTCCGACCAGGCGCCGGAAACGTTCCTTGCCCACTGGTTGCCAAACTGGACGCGGCGCTCCGTGTAGCCCAGGGTATCGATGAAGTTCTCGAGGAAGGAATGCACGCCCGTCAAGTACGTGCTGATGGCCGGCCGCTTCCAGGTGGCGATGTAGCGCCACTTGCCCGTCTCGGGCGCGAAGAACCAGGCCGAGTAATCGCTGCCGCCCTTGCCATCGGGCCGCGCGCGCGTGATGAAACGGTAGGTGGTGCCGGCCGCCCAGTTATATGAAAGGTAAGTCTGCCCGCCCGTGCCCTCGCCGCCAAATGCATTGTCGACCACGCCGGCGCCCTTGCTGACCAGGGTCGTCTTCGCGCCATTGTCGGCGTCCCAGACGGAAAACAATATCCAGCGCTCGCTGGGCGACTTGACCTGAATGCCCATGTAACCCTGGCCGAAGCCGTTGGCCATGAAGTAGGAGCCGATGGCATCCTGCCCCTTAGGTATCGTCATCTCGTTATAAAAATACTCGGTATTGGCCGGCACCGTGTAGCCCATGTGCACGGACGGCCCGCGCCGCGACCAGTAGTAATTGGCGGGGTCGTTGGCGTACGCGAGCGCCGCGTTCGCACTCACCTTCAGCGCGGAGACGTCGCCAAAAGTGCCCTTCACGCGCGACAGTCCCTGCATGTCCACCTTCACATAACCGGCCGCCGGCACATTGACCGTGCCGACGGCATAGGTCTTGCTGGCCTTGCCGGCCAGCTTGACGTCGAACGGCGTGCCGTTGATCTTCACGCGGATGGTGCTGTTGCCGCCATCGGCCAGGCTGGCGTCGAGCGCCACCTGGACGGGACCCGCCCCGTCGACGCGAAAATACGTGCTGGCGACGGCAGCCGGATTGGTCCAGCCCGCCAGGCCATGTTCGCCGATGACGGCGCCCTCCTGCCCGCTGGTGATGAAGGCATTGCCAGCCAGTTCCACGCTGGCGGATGTGACCGGTGCGGCCACGCTGGCGGCCAGCAAGGCGGTGCCGCCCGTGCTGGTGCTGGTGGCGGTGGCGCCGCCGCAGGCTGCCAGCAGCAAGGGCATGGCGGGAAGGACTGTGTAGAGTAATGAACTTCTGTGTTTCATCAACGTCTCCTGGGATAGAAAAAACCCGCTACGGCGGCAGGCGCGGTAGCGGGTAAATGGTGCTTAGTACTTGCCGTCGAGGGCGAAGATCGGCTTGCGCGATTTCCATTGGCCGCCCGTGAAGTCCGGGAAGTCCAGGGTCTGGAAGTTGGCGGCGATCGACTGCTCGGACAGCGGCGTGATGGCGCTCCACGTCACGGCATCGTAGATATCGATCGGCATCGGCGCGTTGGCCTTGAGGGCTTCGACAAAGGCGTGGATGACGAAGAAGTCCATGCCGCCGTGGCCCGCGCCCTCGGCCTGCGCCGCATATTTGCGCCATACGGGGTGCTCATACTTGTCCTGGTAGGCCTTGAAGTCATCCCACTGGTGCGGCTTGCTAACGCCTTCGATGTGGATCGAATTGTTCAGGTCCATCCACAGGCCGTCCGTGCCTTGCACGCGGAAGCCCAGCGAATACGGGCGCGGCAGGCTCGTGTCGTGCTGCAGGATGATGGTTTCGCCGTTTTCGCACGCCAGGGTGGTAGTGACCACGTCGCCCAGCTTGAACTTCACCTTGGCGTTAGCGTGCTGCGCGCCGCCCGGCTGCTTGACGATGTAGTCATGCAAGCCGCGCGCCTTGGTGGCGAAGGCGTTGATGCGCGTAAAACGGTTGCCGCGGTTGATGTTGGTGTACATGGCGCACGGGCCGATGCCGTGGCTCGGATACAGTTCGCCATTGCGCTCGACCGAGTGCTGCGTGCGCCAATGGGCTTCCGACCAGCCTTTTTCGCCGAATTCCACGCCGCCGCCATACGGCTTGGCCGGATTGCCGCTGTTGAATTTCACGGCGCGCAAGTCATGCTGGTAGCCGCCCTGCAAGTGCAGCAGTTCGCCGAACAGACCCGCGCGCACCATCTGCAGCGCGGCCATCACGTCGCGGCGGTAGCACACATTTTCCAGCAACATGTACGGCGTGCCCGTTTTCAGCTGGGTATTCAGGACGTCCCAGTGGTCTTGCAGGGTGATGCCGGCCACCACTTCGCAACCGACGGCGATTTTCGCCTGCATGGCGGCGATCGCCATGGGCGCGTGGAATTCCCACGGCGTGGCGATGATCACGCCATCGAGGCCGCCCGCGTCCAGCATGCGCTTGTAGGCTTTCTCGTCGCGGTCCTCGCCATACGTGCGCGGACGCGGCTTGCCGGCTTTTGCCACCTGGCCCAGCGCATGTTTCAGCATGATCGGCTCGATATCGCACAGGGCGACCACTTCCACGTCGTCGCGGCGCACCAATTCAGCCAGCAGGACCTGGCCGCGCATGCCCGTGCCGATCAAGCCCAGGCGGACCTTGTCGCGGCCGGCGGCAGGTACGGCGTTAGCGTCGCCAGGCAGCAAGGTGCTGCCTGCCATGGCGCCACCGGCCAGCGCGGCGCTGGCGGACAGGAAATTGCGTCGATTGAATTGTGTCGTCATTGTCTCTTCTCGCTCCATTGGTAATAATCGTCACCGGCCCGCCATACGGCAGGCCGGCTGCAGTTTAATAGGTGTATTCCGCCGTGAAACGTACCGAACGCGGTGCCGTGCGGCCAGCCACCTGCAGGTAGTTGCGGGCGATGGCGCCATGGTCTTCGCGCGTCTCGTTATAGCGGGTCACGGTCTGGCTGTTGAACACATTGAAGACGTCCACTTTCAGGCTCAGGCCTTTCACGGCGCTGGGAGTATAGGCCACATTCATGTCCAGTTGGGCTTGCCACGGCAGGCGGCCCTGGCTGCCGCGCGGCGCCGGCTTGCCATTGCAGTAGAAATAGGAATCGCCGTAATCGTTCTCGAACTTCAGGTTATCGGGCAGCGCGCCGATGCAGTTGCGCGGCGCGCCCGAGGTCAGCGACAAGTTGGCGCCCACCATCACGTCCGGGATGACCTGCATGAAACCGTAGGCCTTGAAGGCGTGGCGGTGGTCGCCCGGCAGGTAGCCATAGGCGTTGTACATCAGTTCCTTGTGGTCGTCGCTGACCGTCAGGCCCACGTCGCCACCGCCGATGCTGTCCGTCTGGCCTTCCATATTGCCCTTCAGGCCGGACAAGGTGTACGTCAGCTTGCCGTACCAGCCGTTCGTGTACGGGTGCTCGACGAACATGTTCAAGGCGCGGTAGGTGCGCGATGGCAGCGGGTTGCCCCACTCGGCCGCCGAAATGTCCACGCGGCGCAAGCCCTTGCCATCGTCGAAGTCCACCATCAGGCTATTGTCGCGGCCCGGGTTGATGATGGCGCACTGGAAGCCGCCCCAGTTGCTCGTGTCGACGCTGTTGCGCGTGGCCCAGGCTTGCAGCGGACGCGCGTCGCAGACGTCGTCGTTGGTGTCGTTCAGCTTGCGGTACAGGACGCTGGCGCCCACCACCAACTTCTTGCTCAGGGCGCGTTCGAAACCGAGAGAGAATTCATCCTGCGACAGCGGTTTCAGGCCGACGGCCGTCACTTCGCGCGCATCGCGGCTCTGGCCGTACGCGTTGTTGGCCGAATATGGCTTGCTGATCGCATGCAGGCCCGTTGGCGCGCCCGTGACGGGATCGACGCCCGTGTAGGTGTACATCTCGCTGGTGGCCAGGAAGGGGCTGGCCATGTTGCTCGACAAATTCGATGGCACCGGCAAGTGGTAACGGCCGCCGTTGGCGAAGAATTTCAGCGTGCCGTCGCCCAGGTAGTCCCAAGTGGCGCCCACGCGCGGGGCGATCATGTTGCGCTGCGAAATGAAGGCCACGCCATCGGTGCTGTAGTTGGTGAACTGTTCGCGGCGCAGCCCCAGGTCCAGCAGCACCCGTTCCGTGACCTGGTAGTGATCCTGGATGTACTGCGCCGATTGCACGCTGGTGGGGCGCGCCAGGTTGGCGTTCAAGTCCTTGCTGACATAATAGCCATCCTTGCCGTAGCCGCCGCCCTGGTACGGCGTTTCAAAGGCGCCGTTGATCGCGCGGTTCGGATCGTCCGCCTTCAGATAGCTCCAGCGGTAGCCTCCCGCCAGGCTCAGGCCCACCTTCGATTCCACGTCGATGCGGTCGATACCGCCGCGCAGCGAGTGCTTGCCCAGCTTGTATTCGAGATCCAGGCGCTTGGCTTTCTGGCGGTCTTCCGACGACGGGTCGACCAGGGTGCCCGTCACCGTTTGCGGATTAGCGTACGCCAGGCCGGGCACCTGTGTCGATGCATTCGACGACGTTTGCGCCAGCAGCGGATCGTAGCCATTCGGCGTGCGGGTGTGCGAAGTGCGCGATTCGCCCATCATGGCCGTCACGGTCAGGTTGTCCGTCAGGTAGCCCGTGTACTTGAAGATGTCGATGTTGGCGCCCGGCGCGGCCGATGAGCCGCAGCAGTTGACCGTCGTCTCGCCCTTGCCTGCCTGTACGCCATTGCTCGCATGCGTGGCGTAGCTGTAGCCATACGCCTGGCTGTCCGTCTTCGTGCGGTCATACAGCTTGGTGTATTCGAAGTGATGGTCATCCGTCAGGTTGTAGTCCAGCTTGGCCATCATCCGGTCCACCTTGCTCTGGCTGGTGCTCCAGCCGCGCGCCAGGGCCGTGCCCGAGTCGGCGGCGGCGGCAACGGCCTGGCTGTCGGTGCGCGTCTGTTCCAGCGCCACAAAGGCGAACAGCTTGTTCTTGATCAGGGGGCCGCTGCCGTACAGGCCGACAACCTTGCTTGTGCTGCCATTGTCGCGGTTCCAGTACAGCAGATTGCCGTCCGTCTTGGGATTGGCGCCCGTATTCGGGTAATAGGTGTTTTCCGGCTCGCCTTTCAGCGAACGGGGGATGATGGAGACCTTGCCGCCGAATTCGACCTTGTTGCCGCCGCTCTTGGTGGTGATGTTGATCACGCCGCCCGTGGAACGGCCAAATTCCGAACCGTAGCCGCCCGACAGCACCTGCAGGTTGGAGATCGCGCCGAACGGCAGCTCCGACGCGCCCACTTGGGTCAGGATGTTGGTGATGGGGAAACCGTTGACGTAGAACGCGTTTTCCGACTGGCCCGAGCCGCCGATCGACGGCGCATTGCCGTACACGCTGTTGGTGCCGCGCGCCACGCCCGGCGTCAGCTGCACGATGGAGGCGACGTCGTTCCCGACTGGCAGCGCTTTCAATTCCTTGGCCGTGAAGATCACGCCATTATTGGTGTTCGAGACGTCGATCGGATTGCGCGACGCCTTCACCACGACGGTCTGCTCCTGGCCCACGGGGCCGGCCGCGCTGACAGGGCCGAAGTTCGCTTCCGCACCGGCGCCGATCAGGGCTTCGACTTCCTGCGACGCTTCGACCGAACCGGCACGCAGCACGCGCACCGCATAGCGGCCTGGCGGCATGGAGTTGGCCACATAGCGGCCCGACGTATCGGGCGTCAGGCTGCGCTGCACGCCCGTCGCCAGGTTTTCCAGCACCACGGTGGCGCCGACCGGCGCGCTCACTTCGCCGAAAATGGTACTGGTGGCGTTCGACTGTGCCCAGGCCTGGCCTGGTACGCCGGCCGCCAGTGCGATCACGATCGCGGCGGCGCGGCTGATGTCGCGCAATTTGAGTCGGGTGCTATGCATGATGTGTCTCCGTCTATATCGAGGGTTATACGCGCCCTCCCCGTTCCAGGGCGGAGTCGGGGGGATGCAATTTTTATGGTGATCGTCGGCCGGTGCAGCCAGGCAGTTGCACCTTTCGGGAAATCAGTCCGTATCGGCTGATTTTCGTTTTCTTGGGATTACTTTAAAAAGAAAAATAAGCATCGTCAACAAAAAGAAAGTTATAACGCAAATTTATCGTTCAATTGAGCAAATAAATGCGATTTATCTTTCGATTTAATCAGTGGCGCGGCAGATAACTTTCGTTATCGTGGCGTGGCAGATACACGCGAATGCAAGGAGATGGTCAGCAGGGCACAATCCACGCGACAATCCGGCGAGAAAAACGCGAAAGATGACAGGGTCGTCGCCTTTCGCTTACGTTTATCTTTCGTATTGTGCATTTCGGAACATTATCTTTTCTTTCAATGACAAGACCCCGGCCCGCCACCATGCCGGCTGGCGGGCCGGGGCAAGGTCATGCATTAAAAGAACTTGTAGCTGGCCGAGAGGGCAAACTGGCGGCCGAACAGGTCCTGGCTATGGTTGTAGCCTTCCCAGCCGTTCGGGTCGTAGTAAGGCTGCTTGTTGAACGCGTTTTTCACGTTCAGGCCCACGTCCAGGTGCTTGATCGGCTTCCAGCTGAAGGCCAGGTTGACCGTGGTGTACGACGGCGCACCCTTGCACTGGCCGGCCGGCAGCGCCACCGAGGCGGCGGTGCAGTTTTCCGGCGTGTTGTCCTTGTCCCAGGGACCGTAGGCCCAGCGCGTCTTGCCCGAGTAGTTGATGAAGACGCTGCTGACGAAGTTGCGGTAGCTCCAGTCGGCATTCACGGTGGCGCGGTAGCGCGGCGAATCATAGTAGCCGACGGTGTTGCCCTTGATGTCGCTGCCGTCTTCGCTGTCGTGGGTGTTGCGCTTGCTGATGGTGGCGGCGATGCCGGTACTCAGCTTGCCCCAGTCACCGAGCGCAAAGCGCGTGCGCGCATCGATGTCCACGCCGTCCATCAGGGTGCGGCCGCGGTTCGAATACGAGTTGATCAAGCCGCCCAGGTTGCCCACCGAGTAGCCCGGCACGCCGCCCGCGCACACGCCCGCGTTGGCGGGGTTGGCGCACATGGCAGCCACCGCCGCCATATTGCCCCGGTCCGTATCCGTCAGGTCGTTGCGGATGGCGCTCGACGTGCCGGCCAGGGTCGGGCCATACTTGTCCACCAGTTCCGTAAACAGCTCGTTGAAGTCCTGGCGCACGATTTCGTCGCGGCGGTTGATGAACCAGTAGTCGATGGAGATGCTCACGTCCTTGGCTGGCTGCAGGACCAGGCCCACGGTGGAAATCTTGGCTTTTTCCGGGCGCAGGTTCTGGTTCGGCGGCGTCAGGCCGCCCACCGTCGTCGAGCAATTCGAATTGAGCAGGCTCTTGCCCAGGTCCGCATCCGTCGCCACCCTGGACTTCAGCAAGGCACGCGCCATGGCATTCGTTTCATCGCAGCGCACCGTATCGCGGATGCCGCCTACCTGCGCAAAGACGCCGCCCGACCCCGCTTCGGCCAGGTTGGGCGCGCGGAAGCCTTCGGAATACGTCCCGCGCAGCATCAGGTCGGGCCGCGCGCGCCAGATCACGCCCAGCTTGGGCGCCAGGTTGGCGGCGAAATGCGGATATTTGTCCAGGCGCGCGGCCGCATTGACTTCCAGTGTGTCACTGAGCGGCACCACCACTTCGCCAAACACGGCGGCGATGGTGCGCCGGCCATCGAACCAGGAACCGCCCTGCTGCGTGATCAGGCCATTGGCCGCATCGGCGTTGCCGGGCGTGAGGAAGCTTTCGCGCATGATGTTGGTGCCCACGGCGGCGCGCACTTCGCGCTCACCGAGTTTGAACAGGGTACCTTCCAGCTTCGCATCCCACGTCATCAGCTTGGTCCAGGATTCGATGGCGAAGGTCGGGTAGGCGGCACGCAGGAGCGTCGCGTTGGCGTCGCTGATTTCGCCGAACTTGTAGGCGGGATTGTCCGAGATATACGTGCGGCCGCTGACAGGGTCTTTCGTAAACGGCCCAAACGCCTGCTTGAAGCCATTGATATTCAGATTCGCCGTCTGGAACAGCGTGGAATGGCTGCCCGCCACGCTGAGCGCCGTTTCAAAATCCCAGCCGCCGCCGATGCTGCCGCGCAGGCCCACCAGCGCGCGGTAGTTTTCATCGACATTCTTCTGGCCGAAGTGGCCCGTCGCATCCTGCAACAGGTAGTTCAAGCCAGCCGCGCCGCCCATCTTGGCCACCATGTCGGCATCGAGCTTGCCCTTCAGGTAGACGTTGTTCGGACTCAGGAAAGGCGTGGCGAAGGTATTCAGGGTATTGCCCGTGTTGCGCGCGAACCAGTTGTTCGTGCTGCCGCTATTGAAGCTGGACGGGCCATTCTCGCCGCGCATCTTGATGTGGGTGAAAGCGCCTTCCGCGAACGCTTCCATGTCGCCGCCCAGTTTCAGCCGGCCGCTCAGGTATGCCGTGGCGCGCTCCGAGGTAGGCCCCGTGTCGAGCTGGTTGGGCAGCGCATTCCACACGCAGCGCGTGCCCGACGCTTCGGTGATGCTGGTGTTGCAGCCAGGCGCGGCGCGCTGGGTGCGGGCATTGTTGTTGGCCTTGTCGAAGACAAAGAAGGTCCCGGGATTCATCACGCCCGGTTCGCTGCCGACGCCCAAGCGCATGTTCGGAATGAAATTGGGATTGTTTACATAAAAATACGAGGGACGTTTGCGGTAGGTATCAGCCAGCGCGATGCGGTCGCGCTGGTAGACGTTCACGGAACCGTAGATGTTGTAGCCGTCGCTGGCCAGGTCGCCCAGGCCATACAGCACGCTGGCCTGGCGCTCGCCATAGGCTTTCACGCTGGGCGAAAACTCGCCATTGGCGCGCGCTTCCAGGCCTTGATACGACTTCTTGGTGATCACGTTGATGACGCCGGCCACGGCATCGGAGCCATACACTGCCGACGCGCCATCCGTGAGGATTTCCATGCGCTCGATGGCGGCGGCGGGAATGGCGTCGATGTTGACGAACATGGTCTGGAAGCCGGCCGGCGCGCCGTAGAACGACAGGCGGCGGCCATTGAGCAGTACCAGCGTACCCTGCGCACCGAGGCCGCGCAGGTTCGCTTGCGAACCGCCATCGGACCCGGTGAACATGGAGCGGAAATCCTGCTGCGCCGGACGGGCGGCTGGCAGGTTGTCCAGCACTTGCAGCAAGGTGAGCGCGCCCATGTTTTCGATCTGCTTGGCGTTGATCACCTGTACGGGCGACGCCGTTTCAGCGTTGATGCGCTTCAGGCTGGAGCCCGTCACTTCGACGCGTGCCAGTTTCTCCTCCTCCGCCGCCAGCGCCGTCGATGCCAACCCTACCGCCACCATGGCGGCCATCAGTTTTTTCAAGTGCATTCCCATCTCCCTTTTTATAAGTGATTTGTTTTCGTCAGGCTGCAAGAGCCCCTCCCCGGTCCGAAGAGGGGCTCGTTTTTAGTGAAGTGATGATGTGTCTAGCGCGGCTTGACTGTCGCGCCTTCCGTACCGGTCAACACGGCGTTGGCCCAGTTACCGCAGACCTGGGCCGGGTGGGCGCCGCGCGCGCCCAGGGTACGCAAACTGAGCTGGCTCAGGCCGCGCACGTCGATTTCGGGTTTGACCACCCCGGGAGCCGTGACCAGGCCGCTGTCATACAGCAGCCGTTCACCGCTCCAGACCTGGAATTGCAAGCCGCCCGCGCTGCGGCAGCTATCGTCCACGCCCAGGTCGGCGCGCAGCAGATTCCAGTTGCCCGCCAGCTGCAAGTCGATGCGGCTGGCCGGTCCCACGCCGAGGCCCTTGCGGAACCACAGCCCGTTCATGCGCATCTCGGCCGCCTTGCCGGCTGGCCGGTCTCTCGCGATATTCTTCGGCAGCGCCAGGTCCGACAGATAGCGCTGCACCTCCTCGCCTTCGGCCACGCGGTGCTCGAGCACGCGGAATTCGGACAGGGTAACGGGCGCCACGTCGGTCGCCAGCGCCGCGTCAAACGCGCGCGCCACCGGTCCCGCTTGCGCCGCTGTGACCATCGGGTCGGTGGACGCCGTACCATCGCCTTCCGGATTTTGCGTACTCATCACGCGGAAGCGCAGCAAGCGCCCGGCCGTGGCGGGGAAGTTGATCGTCTGCTTGCCTTCCTGCAGCTTGAGGGTGCCCCGCTGCAGCGGCGCGCCCCACTCGCCATTGTTGTCGCCGATGTAGATTTCGTAGTCGCGCACCTGGCCGTGCTTCCAGTGCTGGTCGTTGCGCGGCGCCAGTTCGACGCCGTCCACCAGGCGCCGCTCCGTAAAGCCGATCACCCATTCGTGCGGACCGCTTTTCACGGACGGGCTGCGCACGGTGCGGAACCACGTCTCGGGCTTGCCGTCGAAGGCGTTTTCCAGCGGATAGCCGCTTTCTTCAAAGGGACGCGCCACCACCTGCATGGCGTCGGCCGGCAAGGCGCGGCCCGGCACGGGGGCTGCCGGGAAGTCGGCATCGATCCTCGCCACGGCCAGCGCGCCGGAGACCCGCAGAATCAAGGGCTGGCGGATCTCCTGCGCCGCCACTTTCACGTGCAGGGTGCCTTGCCGGTCTGCCGCGTCGAAATACCAGCCTTCGACCGCCTTGTCATAGGCGGCACGCTCACCGGATGCAGCGATCAGGCGTTCGCCAGCGCGCACGGCGGCCGGTGCCTGGCCCGCCAGCATGCGCAGCGCATAGCCGCGGCGCGCTTCCTGGCCCTGGTACTTGCCATCGACGGCGCCGATATCGACCTGCACATCGCCGCCCGTTTGGCGCATGCGGATGACTTGCTGGCTGAAGGCGCCGCCCTGGTACTGGCGCGTGTTGCCATCGTCTTCATACAGGGTGTAATCCGAGTCGCCATGCGGATAGATATCCAGCGTGAGTTGATCCTTCGGCTTCTGGCCGTCGTACAGCATTTCCGGGTACATGGGCAGGATGGCGCCGGCGCGCACGAACACGGGCAGCTTGTCCAGGGTCACCTGCATATCCAGGTCGCGCCCTTTCGCGGCCGCCGTGGCCTGGCGGCCATCCCAGTAGTCGTACCACGTGCCTTGCGGCAGGTGGATGGCCTTGCGCCAGCCGCCGCTGACGGCCTGGCTGCGGTAGACGGGCGCCACCAGCACGTCGCGGCCCAGCAGGAATTGATATTTATAGGCTTCCGTGTAGGCGGCCGGGTCTTGCGGGTAATCCCACATCAGCCCCCGCACCAGCGGCGCGCCCGATTGCTCCGCTTCTCGCACGAGCGTACTCATATACGGCGTCAGTCGCATCTTGAGTTTCAAATAGCGGCGGTTGATGTCGCGGTACGGCGCATCGAACCACCACGGGTGCTTGCGCTCGGCCGCGGCCCAGCCGGACATGCCCATCAGGACAGGCGTAAAACTCTTCCACTGCAAATCGCGCATATAGGTTTCCGGACTGCCGCCGAAGATGGCGTCCACGTCGCCTGATGCATACGCCTGGCCGGAAAGGCCCGAGCCGATCAGGGTCGGGATATGCCAGCGGATGTAGTCCCAGCTGGCGCTCTGGTCGCCCGTCCACGCCACGGCGTAGCGCTGGACGCCGGCCCAGCCCATCACCGTCCACAGGAAGGGGCGGCTGTCGGAGTTGTTCAGAATGCCGTCGTAGGCGGACTTGTTCGCGTCCATGGCGAACTGGTAGCCCTTGCCCGTCCACGCCACGTCCAGCTTTTGCACGCGGCTGCCCGCCTGGCCCACTTCCCAGGCGATCTTGTCGACGCCGTTTTCCGTCCACAGGCCAGTGCGGAAGCCATAGCCTGCCAGGCCTTTCACCGTTTCAGGCAAATTCGTGTAGCCGCAGCCATAGCCATCGTTGGGCAGGATCCAGCCACCCGGCATGTCGTGTTCGCGGTACTGGCGCGCCACGGTTTCCACCACGTCCGGCGTCTTGCCGGTCGGGCCATCGCTCCAGCCCTTCGGCACGGAGCCGGGCTTTTTCACATTGTCGCCATCGTTGTAGCAATCGGCGTCGCCATATTCCAGCGCCCAGCGGGGCAGCATGCGCGCGCGGCCTGTCAAGTCCGTGTAGCGGGCGACGACGTCGCGCAGGTCCTTGCCGACAAAGAAATACGCATCGAAGCGGCCTTCCGCGTGCTGCAGCGAGATCTGCTCCTTGTCGCGCAAGTCGTAGTTGCCATCGGCCCAGGTATTGCGCAGCATGCCCCAGCCCCGTGAACTCATCAGGAATGGCGCGGGGTTCGGGCGGTCGCCCTCTTCCCAGCCGCCCGAATACGACACGGGCACCTGCTTGCCCTTGAATTCGAAGCGGCCATTCTGCTGGCCGCCGCCAAAGTAACGCTCGCCCGGCAGGCTGGAAAGCACTTGCACGCCCTGCTTGTCGTCGAGCGACAGCGGCTGCACCTCGCGCCACAGCGGCACAGCATCGCCCTTGCGGTACAAGGTAAAGCGCAAGGGTTTGCGGTCGATGCGCAGGCTCAGGGCTTCGGTACTGATCAGGATATGGTCGGCCTGCTCGCTGAGTTCGTACGCCACTTGCGCGGCCGGCTGGCCCACGACGATGGGCGCGGCCTTGTCGCCCGGCCCCGTCAAACCGGCCTTGCCGCCCGCCTGGATACGCAACACGTCCGCCAGCGGCAGGCTGATACGCAGCTGCATGCCCGTATCGCTGCGCAGGTCCCAGCCCAGTGCCTCGCCCTTCGCCACGTCGGCAGCGTGCACGGCGGAGAGCGACTGCAAATTGCCGATAGTCGCGGCATGCAGGCCAGGCGCAGCCAGGGTGGCAAGGGCGGCGAGGACACAGGCGGCAAGGGCGCGGCGGGGAAGCGGGAGTGGTTTCATCAGGCGGCTTTCAGAAAATCAAAGTGATGGAAATACTTTAAGAAGAAAAATAAATATCGTCAATCAAAAGAAAGTTTTACCACCAATTTATTAATAAAATGCCCAAAATTGGCGCGGTTTTCTTACGTTTCACCAAAATGTCACAAAACATACTTTCGTTATCGTCGCATTTCAGCGACAAGCGGCAGCAGCACTGAGTTTCATGCGGCACCGCAACATGATTTGAACCCAATAAAACGACATTATTTCGCAAGACAGAAAAGATTTTACTTTCGTTTTACTTTCGTATTTGACTTTTCGAAATTTAGTATTTATGCTTTCTCCAACAAACACTTTACTGACACTCCATGACTACCCTTCTTCAGCGCGACATTCAAACCTGGCGCGACATCGGCGGCCTGCACACGGCCGAGGAAATCGCCCACCAGCCAGCCATCTGGCGCGCGCTGGCCGGCATCTTGCGCAATGAGCACGCAAACCTGGCCGCCTTCCTGGGCGGCGCGCTGTCCGATCCCCGCCAACGCGTCATCCTGACGGGCGCCGGCAGCTCGGCCTATGTGGGCGAGATCGTCGTCGATACCTTGAATGCGGCCTGGCCTGCGCACATCCGCGCCATCGCCACCACCACCCTGCTGACGCACCATGAGCTGTACCTGGAAGCGGACGCGCCCACCCTGCTCGTCTCGTTTGCCCGCAGCGGCGACAGCCCGGAAAGCCTGGCCGCCGTGGAATTGCTGCGCAAGGTCGTGCCCGGCGCACGCTTCCTCAACATCACTTGCAACGCGGACGGCAAACTGGCGCGCCAGGGCGCCAACGACAGCAATACCTATAACCTGCTGATGCCGGAAGGCAGCTGCGATCGCGGCTTCGCCATGACCAGCAGCTTTAGCAGCATGCTGCTGGCGGCCCTGTCGGTGCTGGGCAAGGACACGGACCTGACCCGCCTGGAGACGCTGGCGCAACTGGGCGAACAAGCCTTGCGCGACTGGTCGGCGCCTGTGGCGGACCTGGGATCAACCCCCGTGCAGCGCGTCGTCTACCTGGGCAGCGGTCCGCTGGAAGCGCTGGCCAAGGAAGCGGCCCTGAAGATCCTGGAATTGACAGGTGGCCGCGTGATGGCGATGGCGAATACCCCGTTGGGTTTCCGCCACGGCCCGAAATCGGCCGTCACCACGGAGTCGCTGGTGATCCTGCTGCGCAGCAGCAAGCCATTGGCACGCCAGTACGAAAACGATCTATTAAAAGAACTGCAGCGCGACAGCGTGGCGCAGGCGTGCCTGACGGTGGGTATCGGCGGCGACCTGTCGGCCGACGCCCCGGCCTGGCCCGACGCCTGGTTGGCCCCGCTGTGGCTGCTGATGGCGCAGCAATATGCGCTGCACCAGTCCGCGCTGCTGCAACTGCGCCCCGACAATCCATTCGCCGGCGGCATCGTCAACCGTGTCGTGCAAGGCGTCACCATCTATGGCCATGACCAATTCTAATCACACAGCCGGTTACCACGGCATCGACATCGGCGGCAGCAAGATGGAGCTGGTCGCCTTTGCCGACCACGACGGCGCGCTGACGGAAGTGTTCCGCGAACGGGTGGCCACGCCGGGCGACGATTTTGCCGCCTTCGTGCAAGCCATCGTCGACCTGGTGGCGCGCGGCGACGCCGCCCTGGGCACGACGGCGCCTGTCGGCATCGGCTTGCCAGGCGTGATCGATAGCGCCAGCGGCCGGCAACTGAGCTCCAATGTACCGGCCCTGAACGGCCGCCTGGTGGCGCAAACCCTGCAGCAGGCCTTGCAGCGCCCTGTCGCCATCGGCAACGATTGCCAGTGTTTCGCCCTGTCGGAAGCACAAGGCGGCGCGGCCGACAATGCCGCCAGCATGTTCGGCGCCATTCTCGGCACGGGCGCCGGCGGCGGCTATTGCGTGGGCGGCCAGCTGCTGCGCGGCTTTAACGGCGTGGCCGGCGAATGGGGCCACTGGAGCCTGCCCGCCACCCTGCTGGCGCAGCATGGCCTGGCCGACTATCCCTGCCCATGCGGCAAGGCGGGCTGCCTGGAACGCTATGTTTCCGGCCCCGCCATGCGCAAAATCCACGCGCATTTTGGCGGCGACGGCGCCGAGCCGTTGGCCATCGTGGCCCGCGCCAACATGGGTGACGCCGTGGCCCAGCGCACGGTGGCCGTGCACCTCGATGTGCTGGGCCACGCGCTGGCCGGTCTGGTACTGGCCTACGACCCGCACGTCATCGTGCTCGGCGGCGGCCTGTCCAAGCTGCCGCACCTGTACGACAAGCTGCCGGCCGCGGTTAAGCGCCACCTGTTCCCCGGCGTGCACGTGCCGCCCATTCTGCCGCCCCGCTTTGGCGACGCCGGTGGCGCGCGCGGCGCGGCCCTTTTGATACGACAACATACAAAGGCGTCAACATGATGAAGCAAGCGGAAAACCCGACTTTTACCTTGTCCCCGATCCAGCAAGTGATCAAGGCGCACCGGCGCGGCGAGCGCGTGGGACTGTACGCCGTCTGCTGCAGCCACCCGAGCGTACTGCGCGCCGCCATGCGCGTGGCCAGCGAGTACGACACCGTGCTGCTGGTCGAGGCGACGTCGAACCAGGTCGACCAGTTCGGCGGCTACACGGGCATGACGCCGGTTGTTTTCCGCGATACCATGCTGGCACTGGCCCGCGAACAGGGTTTCCCCGCCAGCCGCCTGGTGCTGGGCGGCGACCATCTGGGCCCGAATGCCTGGCAGCACCTCGATGCGGCCACCGCCATGGACCACGCCGAGACCCTGATCGCCGCGTATGCGTCGGCCGGTTTCCATAAAATCCACCTCGATTGCAGCATGCGCTGCTTTGACGACCCCTTGCAACTCGACGATGAAACCGTGGCCGCCCGTTCGGCGCGCCTGTGCATCGTCGCCGAAGCGGCGGCGGCCGCCGCCGGCTTCGCGCCGCCCGTCTACGTGATCGGTACGGAAGTGCCGATTCCCGGCGGCGAAGCGTCCCTGGCGCAGGCCGGTGCCGTGACCAGCCCGCACGCCGCACGCCGCACCCTCGACGTGCACCGCCGCGCCTTCCTCGACAAGGAATTGCATGGCGCCTGGCGCCGGGTCATCGCCATGGTGGTGCAGCCGGGCGTCGATTTCGACCAGAGCAGCATCCAGCACTACGACGCGGATGCCGCCACCGAGCTGTCGGCCTTTGTCGCCGAGCAGCCGGGCCTCGTGTTCGAAGCCCATTCCACCGACTACCAGCGCGAGTCCGCCCTGCACGCCATGGTGCGCGACCATTTCGCCATCCTGAAAGTGGGCCCGGCCGCCACCTTCGCCCTGCGCGAAGCGCTGTTCGCGTTGTGCCAGATCGAGGAAGAACTGCTGCCAGCGCACGCCACGTCGCAACTGATGCAGGTGCTCGACGACGTGATGGTGGCCAAGCCAAAGAATTGGATCAAGCATTACCTGGGCACGCCGGACGAGCAGCGATTGATGCGCCGCTACGGCTTGAGCGACCGTTGCCGCTATTACTGGGGCGAGCCGGAAGTGGCGGCCGCCGTCGGCAAACTGCTGGCCAACCTGGACACCGTGGCGATACCGCTGCCGCTGTTGAGCCAGCATTTGCCGGAACAGTACCTGGCCGTGGTGCAGGGCAGCCTGCAAGCGCAGGCGCCAGCATTGATCGAACACAAGATCGGCAGCTTGCTGGCGCAATATGCGCGCGCCTGCAACCGCAATGCGGCAGTCCCCGCCATTGCCGAAGCGGCAATCTGTTAAGCTCGGTATTTTCATTTTTTACTGAGCCCGCCACCATGCGAAATACCAGCCAACGCCGTGAATCCATCCTCCAAATGCTTGCCCAGCAGGGCTCGGTGCAAGTAACCGATTTGGTGGAAAAGCTCGGCGTGTCCGCGGTCACCATCCGCAGCGACTTGAATGCGCTGGAAGCGCAAGGCATGGCCACGCGCAGCCACGGCGGCGCGACCCTGACGCGCACGCCCCCGCCCGAGCACACGATACGCCAGAAGGACGCCATCAACCACGAGCAAAAGGAACGCATCGGCGCCTATGCGGCGCGGCTGGTGGAGCCGGGCGATAACATCATCATCGACTCGGGCACCACCACCATCTCGCTGGCGCGCCATTTGCGCGACGCGACGGGCGTGACGGTGGCCACGAATGGCCTCAATATCGCGTGGGAACTGGCCGACGCACCCGGCGTGGACCTGATCCTGACGGGCGGTCTGCTGCGCAAGCAGTCGCTGTCGATCCAGGGCAGCCAGGCGGAAACCTGCTTGCAAGCCTACAGCTTCGACAAGCTGTTTTTGGGCGTGGACGGCTTCGACCTGCAATTTGGCGTCACCACCCACCACGAAGCGGAAGCAAGCCTGAACCACAAGATGGTGGAACGGGCCAAGAAAATCATCGTCCTCACGGACGCCTCCAAGTTCGGCCGCGTCAGCCTGCACCGCATCGTGCAGCTGGACCGGGTCGATACCGTCATCACCGATGCCAGCATCAGCCAGGAGTACCGCGAAGGGCTGCAAAAGCTGGGCATCGAACTTTTTATAGCGGAATAACACATGCTGAGCGGCAGAATCCTTACCCCATCTGGCTGGATCACGGGCACCATCACTTTTGACCAGCGCATCGTCCAGATACAAGAAGACCCTGCCGCCGACAGCGCGCTGACCATTCTGCCCGGCTTCATCGACCTGCACGTGCACGGCGCGGCCGGCGTCGACATCATGGAAGGCGCAAACGCGGGCGCCACCGTGGCGCAGGTGCATGCGCGCCACGGCACCACGGCCCTGCTGGGCACCACCCTGACGGCGAAAGAGCCCTCGATCCTGCGCGCCCTGCAAGGCCTGGCCGGCGTCATCGCCGAGCGCCCCGCCAACGGCGCGCGCATGCTGGGCGTGCACCTGGAAGGCCCGTTCTTGAACCTGCACCGCCTGGGCGCGCAGCCGCCCGACGTGGTGCAAGCCAGCCTGGCGCTGGTGCAGCGCTTCCACGCCATCGCCCCCATCAAGGTGCTCACCATGGCGCCGGAAATCCCCGGCCATCTGGAACTGATCCCGCAACTGGCGGCGATGGGCATCCGCGTGCAGATCGGCCACAGCGCCGGCACGTATGACGAAGGCGTGGCGGCGCTGAAAGCCGGCGTCTCCGGTTTTACCCACCTGTACAACGGCATGACGGGCATGACCCATTACGACCCGGGCATGGTGGGCGCGGCGCTGGCGCATGCCGAGTACGCGGAAATCATCCCCGACCTGCAGCATGTGGCCAAGGGCGCCCTGCGCGCAGCCCTGCGCGCCATCCCGCGCCTGTACGGCGTGACGGACGCCACCTCGGCCACCGGCATGCCCGATGGCGAATATGGACTGGGCACGCAGCGCGTGTATAAATGCCTGGGCTGCGTGCGCCTGGCCACGGGTTCGCTGGCTGGCAGCGTGCTGACCATGGACCAGGCCCTGCGCAATTTCGTCGACCTGGGCCTGGACCTGGCCGACGCCTCGAACCGCTTGTCGCTGTACCCGGCCGACTACCTGGGCGAATCCGAACGGGGCCGATTGGCGCCCGGCGCCTGGGCCGACATCGTCGTCCTCGATTCCACACTACAGCCAGTGTCCGTCTTCGTCGAAGGCGCGGCCATCGATCTTTCCACCCGCTAGACCCAGCCCCCAACCTCAACCCCGTCCCGGAGTTTTCATGCACGACACGTCACACAAGGCCCCCGTGTGGGCCATGCGCTACCTGCTATTTATTGCCGGCATGGGGGGATTGCTGTACGGCATAGACATCGGCATCATCGCCGGCGCCCTGCCCTACCTGGAATCGACGGCCTCCGTGGCCTGGAAACTGACGGCCCAGCAGCTGAGCTTTATCGTCGCCGCCGTGCTCTTGGGTTCAGTCCTCTCCTCGCTGTTCGCCGGCGCCCTGGCCGACCTGCTGGGCCGTCGCTGGGTGATGTTCCTGGCCGGCGCCCTGTTCAGCGCCAGCATCCCGCTGATCGCCCTGGCCGACGGCTACACGCCGCTGCTGCTGGGCCGTTTGTTGCAAGGCATCAGCGGCGGCTTGATCGGCGTCGTCGTGCCCCTGTACCTGGCCGAATGCCTGCCCGCGCAACAGCGTGGACGGGGCGCGGCTCTATTCCAGCTGCTGCTGACCATCGGCCTGGTGGCCGCCGCCCTGATCGGCCTGTTGCAGGCGCAGACGGTGGAAACGGCCACGCAGGCGGCGCAAGCCTTGCCGGAAGCGGGCCGCATCGCCGCCATCTTCACGGCCAAGGATCACGCCTGGCGCAGCATCTTCTGGGTCTGTTTGACGCCGGGCCTGGTGTTTACCATCGGCGCCCTGCTGCTGGCCGAATCGCCGCGCTGGCTGGCGCAACGGGGCCGCATCGCGCAGGCGCGCCAGTCGCTGCTGCGCACGCGATTGCCAGCTGCCGCTGACATCGAACTGCGCGAAATGCAAGACACGCCGGAGAACGCGGCCAAGGCGAGTGGCAAGGCCAGGGATCCGCTGCTGAGCCGCCGCTACGTGCTGCCCTTCCTGCTGGCTTGCCTGATCCTCGCCTGCACGCAGGCGACGGGCATCAATTCCATCCTCGCCTATGTCGTCAATATCCTCAACCAGGCGGGCCTGTCGGGTGCCTCGGCCAACATGGCTGACGTCCTGTTGAAAGTGCTCAATGCCGTGATGACGGTGGTGGCCGTGCTGCTGGTGGACCGCAAGGGCCGCAAATTCCTGCTGATGCTGGGCACGGGCGGCATCGTCATCTCGCTGCTGGCGGCCGGCCTGCTGTTCCGCGGCGCCGAAGCGCACCTGGCCGACGTGCGCCCCGCCATCGCAGCGCAAGTGCAAGCGGACAGCCTGGCCTTGCGCCTCGATGCGGCCACCTTGACAGCCCTGGGCGCGGCGGCCGACGGCACGCCGCAGCAGCTGACCATCGCCTACGCCTACGGCCCGTTCACGAACGTGAAAAGCTTGCGCAGCGATGACCCCGTGCTGCGCCAGGTGTCCATCGCCCGCGAAGACGCCGTGCAGGCCGACAGCGTGATCGGCGTGTTCTTCCGCAAGCTGCACCTGAACCCGTTCGCCGACCCGGCCGCCGGGCGCGAGGCGCCGCTGCGCATCGAGAAGGCCAGCCTGGGTCCCGTGCCCTCGTCCACGCATGGCTGGCTGGTGGCGATTGCCATCTGCGTGTTCGTTTCCAGCTTTGCCGTGGGACCGGGCGTGTGCGTGTGGCTGGCCTTGTCCGAGCTGATGCCAACCCGTATCCGCTCGAACGGCATGAGCATCGCCCTGCTGGTCAACCAGTTCGTCTCGACGGTGATCGCCGCCATCTTCCTGCCGACGGTGGGCTTGCACGGCTATTCGACGCTGTTCTTCTTTGGCGCCGGCTGCACCGTGCTGTACTTCCTGGCGGCCGCGTTTTTATTGCCAGAGACGAAGGGCAAGACCCTGGAAGAGATCGAGGCGCACTTTTCAAAGTAAGCCAAAGTAACCATTTGTAGTAGTCTCCTTTCCAGCCCCGGCCCACAACCGGGGCTGTTTTTTTGCCTGCTGGACAAGTTTACAGGGCTGGCACGCGCGACACTGTACAGTTTTCCTTCTGGAATCCTGGCCGCCTGGGCTAGAATCTGGCTGCGTCGTGCTACTCACGAGGCGGCAATGGCGCCATGACAAAAACCACCAGGAGACACAGTGAGCTTATTTAGAACCAAGAATTTGGATGACATGATTGCCCACAGCAAGAAGCCAGGAGGTCTGGCCAAGGTGCTGGGGCCCTTCGACCTTGTCCTCATGGGCATCGGCGCCATCGTCGGCACCGGCATTTTCGTGCTCACCGGCACGGGCGCGCTGACGGCCGGCCCCGCCTTGTCGCTGTCATTTGTCGTGGCGGCCGTCGCCTGCTGCTTCGCCGCCCTGTGCTACGCGGAATTCGCCTCCACCGTGCCCGTGGCCGGCTCCATCTACACCTACAGCTATGCCACCCTGGGCGAGCTGGCCGCCTGGATGATAGGCTGGGACTTGCTGCTCGAATACGGCCTGGCCGCGGCCGCCGTCTCCGTCGGCTGGTCCGGCTATTTCCAGTCGCTGCTGTCGGGCTTTGGCATCGCCTTGCCCGTGGCCCTGACGGCCGCACCGGGCGCCCTGCCCGGCGTGACGACCTTCATCAACCTGCCGGCCCTCGTCATCATGCTGGCCCTGACTGCCATGCTGGGCTGGGGCGTGCGCGAATCGGCGCGCCTGAACAACATCATGGTGGCCATCAAGGTGGGCGTGGTGCTGCTGTTCATCATCTTCGGCGCGCGCCACGTGCAGCCGGCCAACTGGCAGCCCTACATGCCGTTCGGCTACCACGGCATGCTGAGCGCCGCCGCCCTCGTCTTCTTCGCCTTCATCGGCTTTGACGCCGTCACCTCGGCCGCCGAGGAAGTCAAGAAGCCGTCACGCGACTTGCCAATCGGCATTATCGGCTCGCTGGCCGTGTGCGCCGTGCTGTATGTGGTGGTCTCGGCCATCATGACGGGCATCGTGCCCTATCAAAAATTCCTCGGCGTCGACCATCCCGTCTCGCTCGCCCTGCAGTATGCGGGCGAAAACTGGATCGCCGGCTTCGTCGACCTGGGCGCCATCCTTGGCATGACCACCGTGATCCTGGTGATGGCCTTCGGCCAGACGCGCATCATCTTCGCCATGTCGCGCGACGGCTTGCTGCCTAAGCGCCTGTCGACCGTGCACCCGCGCTTCCACACGCCGTTCTTCGCCACCTGGCTGGTCGGCATCGTGTTTGGCCTGATCGCCGCCGTGATCCCGCTCAACATCCTCGCCGAGCTGATCAACATTGGTACTTTGGCCGCCTTCACCATGGTGTCGATCGCCGTGGTGGTGCTGCGCAAGCGCCGTCCCGACCTGCCGCGCGCCTTCCGCTGCCCTGGCGTGCCATACGTGCCGGCGCTGGCCGTGATCCTGTGCGTGGGCCTGATGACTTTCCTCAGCTGGGTCACCTGGATGGCCTTCAGCATCTGGCTCGTGCTGGGCCTGATCATCTATTTCGGCTACGCGCGCCGCCGTTCGCTGCTGCACCCACCGCAGTAAAAAGTCCCCGACAGCGACATATCCTGTCGCTGCCGCAGTTAAGATGGCGGTCTCGCAACCAATGCAGGCCGCCATCCATGCAACCTTCCCCCGACCTCATCGCACAGCTGGACCAGAGCACGGACCAGCTCAAGCGCGCGCGCCTGCGCAACATGCAGTGGCTGGCCGCCGGCTTGCTGCTGCTGGCCGCGCTGGTCTTCGCGGTGGCCCGTTCGCAACGAGGCGGCCACCCCGCCTGGGGCTATGTGGAGGCGTTCGCCGAAGCGTCTATGGTGGGCGCGATCGCCGACTGGTTCGCCGTCGTCGCCCTGTTCCGCCACCCGCTGGGCATTCCCCTGTGGCATACGGCCATCATCCCGAACAGCAAGGCGGACATCGGCCGCAGCCTGGGCACCTTCGTGGAAAACCATTTCATTACCGAGCAAGGCATCGCCGAGCGCATCGTGCAGGCCGACCCTGCCGCGCGCCTGGGCGCCTGGCTCAGTGACGAGGTCCACGCGCAGCAGCTGGGCATGGCCAGCGCCCGCGTGGTGAAACAGCTGCTGGCGATGGCCGACCACGACAAACTGGGCCGCCTGTTGCGTGTACAGGCCAGCAGCTACCTGGGCCAACTGAATCTGTCGGACGTGGCGGCCGACTGCATCGACGCGCTGATCGCCGACGGCAAGCCGCAGGAACTGCTGGACTTCCTGCTCGACCGCAGCGCCGCCTACCTGGACGACGAGCACCACCACGCCGCCATCGGCGACTTCGTGCTGGGCGCCTTCCAGATCGAGAACGCGCTCGTGAAAAAGGCCGTGAAAGCGTACGAGCCGCGCATGATCGCCTCGCTGCAAAAGTTTGCCCTCGCCGTGCGTGTCGACCCGCAGCACCCGCTGCGCCAGCGCATCGCCGGCTGGATCGCCGACAGCGCCTTGCACCTGAAGGCCGACCCGCAGTGGCAAGAGACTGTGCGCCGCTACCAGTTGCAGCTGGTCGCCAGCGATACGGTGCAAGCCATGCTGGGCGACGTCTGGCACCACATCGGCACGCGCTTGCTGGCCGACCTGCACGCCGACCAGCCCGTGCTGGCGCAAGCCATCGCCAGCCTGGCGCGCAACACGGGCAAGGTGCTGGACACGGACAAGCCTGCGCGGGAATGGCTGAATGACGCCATCGTCGCCGGTAGCGGCGCGCTGGTGCGCCGCTACCGGGGCGAAGTGGGCGCCTTCATTGCCGGCCGCCTGGACCTGTGGAGCAAGGACGAAATGAGCGAGCGCATCGAACTGGCCATCGGGCGCGACCTGCAATTCATCCGCATCAACGGCACCATCGTGGGTGGCTTGGCCGGTTTGCTGATTTACGCCGCCAGCCAGGCGTTTTAGCGCCACTACCAGCGAAGAATATCCCGGGACGGCGCCGCATGTGACGGAAAATGCGGCAGCACCTCCTCGGCCAGTTCCTGCAGCACTTCCGCGGCCGGGCGCTGGCCATGCTGGATGCCCAGCGCCGCATGGTTGACGCCCGCTTCGCGCCATTCACCGAGCAGGTCGATCAATCCCTTGCGCCCCGTGCGCAGCACATAGCCGCTGCGCACGGGCGTGCGCGGGTAATCGGGGTCGTCCACCAGATCCAGCCACTCATTGCACATATGCGGGCGAAAGCCGCCATCCGGTATGCAGGCGCGCCAGGCGCGGATTTTTTTCCGCCAGCCTGCGCGGCCCGTCCGGCGTATCCGTCGCTTCCGGATACGTCAGCCAGCCATCGGCATGGCGTCCTATCCACTCCAGCGGCTGGCCCGAGGAACTGGTGACGACCAGGGGAATGGCGCCCGCCACGGGCTTGGGCAGCAATTCGAGGCCTGCCAGGCTGCCCAGCGGGCCGGCGATATGCGCGGGGCCGGCCCGCAGCAGCTGGCGGAACATGTGCACGGCCTGCGCATAGCGTTCGCCGCGCGTGGCGTATGGCACGCCATACGCGGGAAATTCGCTGGCCCGGTCGCCCGAGGCCGTGCCCAGCACCAGGCGCCCGCCCGACAATTGGTCGATGCTGGCGGCCGCCTTGGCCAGGTCGATGGGATGGCGCAGCGTGAAAATGGCACTGCCCGTGGCCAGGGCCAACGAGTCCGTGCGCGCCGCCAGGTAGGCCAGGTAGGTCCACGGGTCGAACAGCTGGCCCGCATCACCGAAGCGCGGATCGAACAGGGGAATGTCGCGCACCCAGGCCGCGGCAAAGCCTTGCCGGTCCATGGCGGCGACCAGGTCGGCCTGGCCGGCCAGCGCCTGCATGTCGCCCTGGTAAAAACGCAGCGGCAGATAAATGCCGAGGGTCAGCGCGCCGGGCGCGAACATGCGGCGATAGCCGGCATGGTTGGCAAACGCGTGCGAAGACGCGCCGCTGGTATCAATAGTCATGTTGTTCCTTCAGGTAGGTCAGGCGCCTGTGGCGGGCACGGGAATGGAGATGCCCAGCTGTACGGCCGGGCGGGCCGCCACGCGGGCGTACCAGGCGCCCACGTGGGGCCAGGCGGAAAAATCGAAGCCGACCAGCTGCGCGATATGCAGCCAGCCAAAGCTGGCGATATCGGCCACCGAATAATCGTCGCCAGCCAGGTAGGCGTTGCCGGCCAGGCGGCCATCCATGGTGGCCAGCGCCGCGGCGCACAGCTGGCGAAAATGCGCCGTGGCGCCCGCATTTGCGCCTGCGTCCGCGATCTCGAAATGCACGCGCTGGCCCAGCATCGGCCCCATGCTGGCCGCGTGAAATTGCAGCCAGGTGATGGCGGCCCAGCGCTGCTGCGGCTGCGCCGGCAGCAGCCGTCCCGTTTTCTCGGCCAGGTACAGCAGGATGGCGGCCGATTCGAACACGGTGATGCCCGTGTCGTGGTCGACCAGCACGGGAATGCGCCCGTGCGGATTGAGGGCCAGGAAGGCGGGCAGCCGGTGCTCGCCCTGTTCGATGCGCACATGGCGCAGCCGGTATGGCAAGCCCAGTTCTGCCAGCGCAATGGTGGCTTTGAAACCGTTGGGCGAGCTGTCGGTGTAGAGTTCCATCATGGCGCCGCCTCCTGGCGCGCGGCCTTGCCGGGCAGGATGGATGCTCCCCACAAGGCGAACGTCGCCACCAGCATGGCAGGGCTGTGCGAAAAGCCGCCCAGCACCAGGAAGCCGGCGATGGCCACGCCATACGCATTGATCACCCACTGCAGGCCGCCAGGCGTAAAGCCCAGGCTGTGCTGGATTTGCGGCAAGGGGATCATGGTGATGGAAAAATCGAGCAAGGCAACGAATTGCGTGGTGCACAGCAAAACCAGGCAAAGTTGCCGGTGTGAAAGTAACATGGAGATCCTATCGATATAGTTTTACTCGACGTCAAAAGAGCGCCTCATTCCCCTATAATGCGTTTTTTAAGAGTGAAACTGAAACGATGATTTTTCGCTCATGACTATAGAAAAACTATATCTATGAAGCATCCTTTACCGCTCCAGGCGCTGCGCGCCTTTGTCGAAGTGGGCCAGCGCGGCAGCATCAAGGCGGCCGCCGAAGCGCTGCACGTGACGTCGGGCGCCGTCAGCCAGCAAATCCGCCTGCTGGAAGAACGGGTCGGCATGCCCCTGTTTACGCGCGAACGCCAGGGCTTGCGCCTGACCGAGGCGGGCGCCATGGTCCACCCCGCCCTGCTGGGCGCCTTCGCGCAGATCGCCGGCGCCAGCCAGGCGCTGGAAGACATGGGCGCTCGCCAGACGCTGACCGTCAGCACGGTCGCCACCTTTGCCGCCGCGTGGCTGGTGCCGCGACTGGGCCGCTTCAACCAGCGCCATCCGCATATCGAGGTGCGCGTGGAAGCGACATCCGCACTGGTTGACCTGCGCCGCGACCGCGTCGACGTGGCCTTGCGCCACGGCCTGGGCGACTATCCAGGGCTGCAGGTAACGCGCCTGATGGCGCCCGTGCTGGTGCCCGTTGCCAGCCCCGCCCTGATGGCGGGCCAGCCGCCCATCGCCACGCCGGGCGATTGCCTGCGCTACCCGCTGCTGCACGATACGGACCGTGCCGACTGGTCCCTGTGGCTGGCCGCGCATGGCGCCCCGGACGACAGTGCCAATGCGGCGCGGGCGCTGCGTGGCTCGGCCTTCGAAGATGATTTTCTGTTGATACGCGCGGCCGAGGCGGGCCAGGGCCTGGCCCTGGTGCCGCAGCTGTACGCGCAGGAGGAAATCGCCGCCGGACGCCTGGTGCAGGTGCTGGACTTGCCCTGGCCCGCGCGCTTTGCCTACTACCTGGTGGCGCGGCCCGACGCGGCCACGCGCCCCGCCGTGCAGGCATTCATGGCATGGATCTGCGAGGAAGCGCAGGCCGCCGGCGCTTCTGGCCACACCTGACGCAGCTCACCGGAGGCGGGAGGCAGCAAACGGACGCGGCCATCCAGGCAGGCTGCCTGCCCACTGCACGCATCTGAGCAAACTTGATGTAGATCATAATTTTTTAAACAAGCTCTTGCTATCCTGTAACAAAATGACAGGAGCCCTGGATGAGCAAGACGCGGCCGAGCAATGCGGAGCAACAAGTTGAACATGAGCGCCAGGGCAGCGCCTGGCAAGGCGTTCCGGCGCCCGACTATCCGGAAAGCGCGCCGGAAGGCGCCACCCTGGATCTGCTGCTGAACGCCTGGCTGGGCAAGTTCACGGGCGGCATTTCGCCAGCCGCGCTGGGCAATGCCTATGCCGACTGGCTCAGCCACCTGGCGCTGGCGCCATCGAAGCAGCAAACCCTGCTGCAGGAAGCGTGGAAGAAGATCGGCCGCTGGCAACAGTACGCCATGCAATCGGCGATGCCGGGCGCTGGCGCGAACCAGCCATGCATCGCACCGCTGCCGCAGGACCGGCGCTTCGACGACCCGGCCTGGCAGCGCTGGCCGTACAACCTCATCTACCAGGGCTTCTTGCTGCAGCAGCAGTGGTGGCACCGCGCCACCACGGGCGTGCGCGGCGTCTCGCCGCACCACGAGGATGTCGTCACGTTCACCGTGCGCCAGTGGCTCGACATGCTGGCGCCGTCGAACTTCATGCTGACCAATCCCGTGGTGCAGCAAGCCACCCTCGAGAGCGGCGGCGCCAGCCTGGCGCGCGGCATGGTTCACGCGGCCGACGACTGGCAGCGCGCCGCCATGGGGGCTGGCGCGCCCGGCGAAGCAGCGTTCAAGGTGGGCGAGAACGTGGCCGTCACACCGGGCAAGGTGGTCTACCGCAATGACTTGATCGAATTGATCCAGTACGCTCCCACGACAGCCAAGGTGCATGCCACGCCCCTGCTGTTCGTGCCAGCCTGGATCATGAAGTTCTATATTCTCGACCTGTCGCCGCACAATTCGCTGGTGCGCTACCTGGTGGGCCAGGGCCACACGGTATTCATGATTTCCTGGAAAAACCCGCTGGAAGAAGACCGCGAGCTGTCGCTGGAAGACTACCGCCAGCTGGGCGTGATGGACGCGCTCGACGCCGTTGCCCGCATCACGGGCGCGCCGCAGGTGCACGCGGCCGGCTACTGCCTGGGCGGCACCCTGCTGGCGATTGCCGCCGCAAGCATGGCGCGCGACGGCGATGCGCGCCTGGCCAGCCTCACCATGCTGGCCTCGCAAGTCGATTTCAAGGAGCCGGGTGAACTGTCGCTGTTCATCGACGACAGCCAGGTCAGCTTCCTGGAAGCGGCCATGTGGAAGCAGGGCTACCTCGATACGAAGCAGATGGCGGGCGCCTTCCAGCTGCTGCGTTCCAACGACCTGATCTGGTCGCGCCAGCTGCGCCATTACCTGCTGGGCGAAAACGAGCAGGACAGCGACCTGATGGCCTGGAACAGCGACGCCACGCGCATGCCCTGCCGCATGCATTCGGAATACCTGCGCCGCCTGTTCCTGCACAACGACCTGGCCGAAGGCCGCTACCGCACGGCAGGCCGCCACATCGCCCTGCCCGACATCGACGCGCCCATCTTTGCCGTCGGCACCCTGACAGATCACGTGGCGCCATGGCGCTCCGTGTATAAACTGCAGCTGCTGACCGACACGGACGTCACCTTCCTGCTCACCTCGGGCGGCCACAATGCGGGCGTTGTCTCGCCGCCGGGCCAGCCGCGCCGCAGCTACCAGGTGGCCACGCACCGCCACGACGCGCCCTATATCGACGCCGACAGCTGGCAGCGCGACGTGCCGCACCATGACGGCTCATGGTGGCCCGCCTGGCAAGCCTGGCTGGAAGAACGCGCGGGCGCGCAAGTGGCGCCGCCGGCCATGGGCGCTGCCTTGGGCGACGCGCCGGGCAGCTACGTGCTGCAGACCTGACAACCGACAACCGAGGAAAACGCCATGCCCTACACTACCCTGCTGGTCCACGTAGACAATTCCCGCCATTGCACCCAACGCATCCGCCTGGCCATGCGCCTGGCCGTCGCCGAAGGGGCCCACCTGATCGGTTCGGCCATGAGCGGCATCTCGCGCTACGCGTATGGCGGCGGCGTCAACGCGCTGCAGTTTGCGCCGGCGCAGATGCAGGTACTGCGCACCCAGGCCAGCGAAGCCTTGCACGACTTCGAGCGCATCGCCCGCGAAGAAGGCCTGGGCACCTATGAAACGCGCTTCGTCGACGACGATGCGCAAGGCGCGCTGCTGCTGCAGGCGCGCTATTGCGACTTGCTGATCCTCGGCCAGACGGACGCGCAGGATACGCCGTCGCGCGTCATCGCCGGCACGGCCGAATACCTGATGCTCCATTGCGGCCGGCCCGTGCTGATGGTGCCGCACGCGCCTTCCGCTACGCCAGCGGGCACCGCGCAGCATCCGCTGCTGGCCTGGAATGGCAGCGCCGAAGCGCTGCGCGCCATCACCGATGCACTGCCGCTGCTGCAAGGGGCGCGGCAGGTCAGCCTTGCCGTCGTCAATTCACACGCCCAGCCGGCCGCGCATGGCGAGCAGCCGGGCGCCGACCTGGCCCTGTACCTGGCGCGCCACGGCGTCAACGTCGAAGTGCTGCAGCACGACACGCCGCCGGGCCAGGATGTGGGCGCGGCCCTGCTGGCCATGGCCGCACAGCGGCGCTGCGACCTGATCGTGATGGGCTGCTACGGCCACATGCGCCTGCGCGAAGCGCTGCTGGGCGGCGTCACGCGCACGGTGTTGCAGGAGATGACCTTGCCGGTGCTGGTATCGCACTGACAGCGTCAAGCTGCCGTGGCGCCGAACAGCGCACCGATGCCCGATGCCGCCGCCATCGACAGCGCGCTCCAGAACACCACGCGCAGCACGCCCCGGCCCACGCGCGCGCCGCCGACCCTGGCCGCCATGGTCGTCCTGCACGCCCTTGCCGGCCTCAAGCATCTGCTGCTGGACAAGGACGGCGTCTTCCAGCGCATGCTGTAGACGGGGGCGTGCCATGATGGTTATGAGATAACAGCAAACGATGGCGCTCCCGGCTTGAAACCAGCCCGCGCCGTCCGCAAAGGCCGGCGCGCCGTACTGATGCCGCCGATGACGGTTTGTCCCGTCTGCGCGGCGCAGTGATCGAGCGCCTGACGCAGCAAAGTGTCGACATTGCGTAGCGAAATGCCGTGGCGCGCGGCCACCTCGTCGCGCGTGGCGTCCTCCAGCCGCAAGCCGAACAGCACCTGGCGATGGCGCCGCGGCAGGCACGCCACCGCCCGGTCGACGGCGGCCAGCTCGGAGCGCACTTCGGCCAGCGTGGCCGGTCCCGCCGCGCCATCTGCCAACTGTTCCAGCACCACTTCGGCGCCGTCCGCGTATTGCCAGGGCCGCGCCTGGCGCAGCCGGTCCACGGCCAGGTTACACGCCACGCGGCAGACGTAGGCATCCATGCTGCAGGCGGGCGGTGCCGGCTTGCCCTCCAGGCGCAGCCAGGCGTCGTGCAGGCTGTCGCTGGCCAGCGACGCGCAGCCCAGGTAGCGCGTCAGGCGCCGGTGCAGGCGCACGTAGTGCGTGACCAGGTGCGCCTGCAGGCACGGCGACAACGCTTCCACGCTGGCCATCACAGGTCCAGCTCCTGCTGCTCCTGGCGCGTCAGGTGGGCGCGCTGAGTGGCACCCGTTCCGCCGAGGCCCAGGATGGCGACGGGGCTGTCCGGCCGGTAGCTGGCCGCCTTGCCACGCTTGTCGCCGTCCTCGATCGGTTCGTCGCCAAAGCCCAGCACGCGCACGGAAAAGATCGATGGCAAGCTGCCGCGCGCCGCCGCCCGCTCGCGCTGCAGCGCTTCCTGCGCCGCGCCCGTCGCCTGCGACGCCGCCGCACTGGCGTTGCTCAGGGCGGCCACGTTCACGGCAGCAAGCACCGGCATGCCACTCGATTTCCCCTGCACCTGGATATTCGCCGCGTTCACCACCTGCAGCGCCGCCAAGTTGATATTGCCAGAGACGCGGATGCCCGCCTCGCCCGCGTCGATGGTGCCCAGGGGAGCGATCAGGTCGATATCGCCAGCCGGCACTTCCGGAATCGGCGCCAGCGTGGCGATGCCGGCGCCCGTGCTCGGCACGTCGGACGCCAGGGTCACATTGCCCCATTGGTCATACACGCGCTTGGGCGGCGTGTAGACGATGGTCGACTTCGAACCGCGCCCCGCATTGATGTCGCCCAGCGCCGACCAGCCCAGGATGGCGCCGCCGAAAGTCGTCATGATGCGGCTTTGGCCCAGCAGCATGCTGTCCTGGGCGTACAGCGCGATATCGCCCGCACCCTGCGTGAGCACGCCGGGCACCAGGCGCGGCACCGCGAGGGGCGCCTGGCCCTCCGTGCCGAATACCTGCTTGCCGCCCGGCGCGAGCATGCTGATATCGCCGCCAAACAGGGTATTCACGCCGGACGGGCCATACATGCTGATATCGCCCTGGTAGCGGATGCGAGCGCCGTGCGCATCCTGCGCGGGGAACAGCGCCGCGATGGCATTGCGGCCGCGCAAGTAGCTGCCGAAACGCGGACCTTGCGCATCGTTGTACTCGCGCCCGCCCGCCTTCAATTCATCGAAGAAGACCTGGCGCGCGAAGATTCGCTGCTGCTCGGGCGGCAAGGCGGCAAAGCGCGTGCTCGCCTGTTGCGGCGTGCCGGTGAAACCCTCGCGCGCCGCCAGCCAGGCGGCCAGCTCCAGCGCATAGGTCTTCGCGACCTTGCCCGCCTGTTGTGCCAATGGCACGCCAGGCTGGGCCAGGTTGGCCGGGTCCAGGTAGCGCTGCGCGAAGGCGGCGAAATCGACGCCATTGACGCCGGCTTCGCCCAGCCCCGCCTGCAGCACGATGCCAGCGCCGGGGCGTTTATCGCCGGCAAGCACGGCGCCCAGGCTGACCAGCGCGCCCTGCTCTTCCATGCGGATATGGCGCCCCGCCGTCAGTTCCAGCGTGCCGGGACCGGCCACGTTGAAGCTGCTATGCAGTATGTCGCGGCCGGCCGCCACGATGGACACGTCCGTGGCGCGCTCATGCACGAACAGGTTGCCCGTGCTGACGCCATTGCCATACACGTTCTCGCGGGTATTGGCGATGGTGTTCGGCAGCGCCGTCGGCTGGCCTGGCTGCGTGCCGGAGTTGACAATATCGCGCCCGGCCCTCATCCATACGGGCGCGGCACCCTCGTACCACGTCTGTCCGGCCCGCTGGCCGTTGGCAAACGCCAGGATTTCGCCGCTGCGCAAGCCGACGATATCGCCCTTGCCCGCGTACAGGCGCGACGGCGTGCCGGCGGCGTCGCCCAGCGGCGCGGCGCTGGGGCTGCCAAACGCGAACAGGGGAAAGCGCGCCAATGACGACACGATGCCATCCACGCCGCCATTGCCCGCCACGTAGGTGGCCGGCTGCCCATAGCCGGCGAAGGCGGGATGAACGGGCGTGGGCAGGCTCGATGCGGCGGCGCCCGAGCGGCTCACGGCATAGCCGCTGGCATACAGCGAATCGCCTGCCAGCAGGTCGAGCCGACCGCTGGCCGATGGCGCCAGCAGCATGGAATAGCCTGGCGCGTAGAAGTCTTGCCCGCCCAGCGCCGACTTGCCCAGGAAGATGCTGCCGTTGGCAGCCACCGCCCCCAGCTGCGAAGGGAACAGGAAACGCCCGTCCGAATTGGCATGGTTGCCCTGGCTGGTCGGCGTCCTGCCGGAATCGACGTCGCCCAGCTGCACGCTCGGCGCCAGGCTGCCGCCGGCGGAGAACAGGTCGATTGCCGTGCCCTCCGTCCACAGCGAAAACCAGCCATAACCGCCCTGCGCATAGCCCTTGCCATTGGCCGTGAATGCGGACGAATGGGCTGTCTTCACGCGGCCCGGGTCGCCCGCGCCGGCCAGCACCAGGTCGCCCCGCGTGGACACGCGCGCCGCCGCATCGCCCAGCATCAGCGTCGCGCCGCCGGTGGCCGTGCCCAGCGTGGCGCCGTAGGGATCGTAGGCGCGTTGCTCCTTGCTGTCGTGCTGCTGCGGCATGCCGCCATAATTGAAGGCGACGCCGCCCAGGCTGCCCGTCTGCAGGGCCAGAGCGCCGCGCAGATTGCTCAATACGCCGTTCAGGTTCAGGTTCTGGTTCTGGTAATCCGTCGCCGCGCCCAGCTGCATGCCAAAACCGTTGTTGACGGCCGCCCTGGCCTGCAGGCCGGGATTGAGGTCGCCGCCGATGCGCACGTCCATGTCGCCGCCGCCCGTCAGCAGCATGCCGCCGTCGGCGCCGACCCGGCCCGTGCCGGCCACGGCCAGCACCAGTCCTTCGCTGCGCGGCGACTGGTCGCCATCGGCCGAGCCACGCCGCGCCTGCATGCCCGCATGGCCGCCCACATCGACGCTCAGGTTGCCGCCGCCCAGCGTGCCCATGCCCGTGAAGCCCACCAGCATGGGCAGCTTGTCGATAATCGGCTGGTCGGGCTGCAAGACGCTCGCGCCACCGGCTTCCTTGATATACGTGCCAAAATTGATCCACCAACTGGCGGGTATGGGGTCGACGCCGGCCGTGCCGCCCGTGCCCTGGCGCCACAGCCAGTTGCCCACGTTGGCGCTGGCCGCCTGCCTGCGCAGGTCTTCCTGGCGCGCAACGCCGAACGCACTGACGATGTCACCCGTCAGGTTGCCGCCCGCGCGCAGCAGCACATTGCCGCCATGGTCGGGGTACCAGGCCGCATAGGGGCTGGCCGCGCCGCCATCGACCAGGGATTCATACGCGGCGCCACCGCTGCCCAGCACCGTCGCGCCGTCGCCTGCGCGCCCGCGCGCCTGATTGTAGGCGGCATTGCCCAGGCTGGCGGTGGAAGTGCCCGCCGTATAGATGCCATATGGCGACAGGGTACTGACGTTGCCGGCCGCGATCAGATCCAGGTCGCCCGTCCCCGTGCGCAGCACGCTGAAATGCTGGGTCGCAGGCGTCACGCTTTTCAGCGCGCCGATTTCCACCCGGTCCGGCGTGCCGGGAATCGCCTTGCCCAGCGGGATGCAGATCTCCGCGTCGCACCATCCTTCCACATCCAGCGGGACCGGCTTGCCGGCCAGCCAGGTGGGATCATACAGGCTGGCGCTATCGCTCCAGGCATAGTTGTGGCGGTCGCAGGCGCCCTCGTCGCACAAGCTTTCAAGATCTGGCGTTACCGGCGTGCCTGGCTCGTACCCCAGTTCGCCCCCGAAGGCATTCCAGAACCAGGCACCGCCCGGCCGCGCCGGCGTGCCCGGGATTATTTTCCTGTCATACGTTTCATACAGCGCGTAATGACTGTCTGCCAGCCGCAAGTCGCCCGCCAGCACGGGCCGGATGCTGCGCGTGTCAGCCGCGCTGGTATCGGCGCCGGACACGAGCCGCATCGACCACGACAGCGAGCCTTCCGGCAGCATGGGCGCCACCGCCCAGTTACGGCCCTGCGCGCCGCCCGTGATGGCGCGCAGCGGCACGCTCAGGGCGCCGCCCGGCAGCTTGACGTTCGTATCGGCGGGGATCAGCGCACCGACGCGCAAGGCCAGCGCACCGGCCAGCAAGACCCCGTTCGGCTTGAGGTAGTTGTCAAACTGCGCCAGGCCAGGCAGTGGCACGCCGGCCGGCCAGGTGAGGCCTTCCAGCGCGGCCGTCCCGGGCAACTGCGAACCGGCGCCCAGCTGCGTGCCTTTCGGCAGCAGCAGCGGCTGGCCCGCAACCAGCGTGCCTGCTGCATGCAGCAGGCGGCCGGCGCTGTCGCGCACGTCCGCGCGCAGCACCGTATTGACCGGCACTTCCAGCGCCGCCGCCAGGCTGGCCGCCACCGGCAGCACGGTGCCCACGGCCAGCGTCGCCGGCTGGATGGGCAGGGCATAATTCAAGACCTTGCCGACAGGAAACAACGTTCCCTCGGCCAGCACCACGCCATGGCCCGGCACCACCACGTCGCCGCCGTAGGCCTGGCGGCCCGGCGTCAGCACCCAGCCCTTGTCGTCCGGCGTGGCGGGCGGCGGCGCAAAACCGTCGTTGATGCTGCCAAAGATGTCGAGATTGCCGCCCGCGCGCAACACCAGGCTGCCCGGTTCTCCCGAGCCGACCACGGCGGTTTTTGGCGTTTTCGCGTTCAGGCCCGCATAGCGGCGCGCGGACAGGTCGATGTCGCCGCTGACCACCAGGTCGCCCTGCGTGACGATTTCCACGCCGGGCCGCACATGCAGCGCCTCGGCATGCGCGGCCGTCCGCAAGCCTGCCAGCTTGCTTCCCAGCAAATTGGCGTTGGCCAGCGCCGCCGCCATGAACGCGGTGCTGTCGTCATGCTTGCTATCGAGGTAAGCCTGGTCGATGAACTGGTACGGCCGTCCGCCCGCCGCCAGGTCCACCTGTGGCAAGCCGTCCGGACCCGGCACGACCTGGCCACTGGCATCCTTGAGCACGCCTTGTGGCGCATCGCCGTAGCGCGCCGTGCCGTGCACCACGATATCGCGCGCGCCTTCGATGCGCAGGCCTGCGCCGGCCGCGATGGCGATGTCGCCGTGCGTGGCCGCGTCGGCGTCGTTGGCGCCACCGGCGCTGCCCAGGCGCGCCGCATGCAAGTCCAGCGTGCCGCGCGCCTGGCCGTCATGCCGGCCCTTGCCCGCGCCGCCGGCGGCCGTGCCGTGGCGCAAATCAAGCCGCGCGCCGCTGTCCAGGGCCAGCACGCCATCGCCCGCATTGATTTCGATCAACGCCCGGTTCGGCGCGTCGATGATCTTGCCATAGCTGTCGACGCGCAGCGTGCTGCCATGCGCGTCGAGTACGGCCGTGCCGGCCAACGTCACGCCATGCTTGCCCGCCAGGCGGATGGCGCCCACGCGCTCACCGCTGGCGTCGATGGTGCCCGCCACCGTCAGGCGTCCATTATCGAGCGAAACATTGACGCTGCCCGCCCTGATCTCGTCGCCGATGGTCAAATCGCCCCGCTTGATCTGGAAACTGCGTTCGCCGTCGACCTTACCGTCATTCAGGCGCCGGTTCAGGGCCGCGAAATCGCCCACGTCCTGCGCGCGGATATCCACGGCGCCGCCCTTGTAGGGCAAGACGGTGCCACCCGCGTCATAGCGGCCGCTGGCACCGCCCAGCAGCCGGCCCAGCAGGTCGACCTTGCCTGCGGCCGCATCGAGGGCGATGGCTTGCACCTTGCCGCCCTGATTGTTGCGGGCCGATACATCGATGCCGGCGGCGGCCGCCTGCGCGATATTGCCGCTGCGGCTGGTCAGTATGACCTCGCCGCCCCAGCTGTACCTGTCCGCATCGTGGATGCTGACCTTGCGTCCCGCCAGGTCCAGCTGCGCACCGTCAAGCAGGCGCACGTCACCCGTGGCGGCCAGGGTCAGTTTGCCGCTAGGCAACACCACAGCCGTATCCAGCGTCACGCTATTGCCCGCCAACAGCAGTTCCGCGCCCAGCGCGTCGCTGCCGGCAAGCGCCGGTGGCCTGGCGCCGCCCGCTCCCGCAACATTGAGCGCCCCGCCTGCCGTGATGCGGTTGACGGAACCGGCTTGTCCCGTCAGCAGCGGCGTGTTCAGGTACAGGTCACCGCCTGCGTACGCGTAGCCCTTGCCCGTCGCATAGGCGCCCTGCGACTGGTGCACGGCCAGGCTGCCCTTGTGGTTGGCCGTGATGCGCTCGCTGGCATTGAGCCTGACGTCGGCGAAGCCCAGGATCAGGCGCTGGGCTTCCGCCAGCGGGTCTGGTCGCGTGTCGGGCCCATAGCCGAACTCGATGCGGCGCGCACGCACGTCCAGCGTGCCGCTGCCCGTGCCGGCGCCGCCTGCCAGCACGGCGCCGGGCAGCGCTGCCGGGCCGGCCGTGCCGCCATTCCAGACGAGGGTATCGGTGACGATGCGCGCCGCCTCGCCCGCCTTGCCGCCGCCATACATGGCCGGCGTCGTCAGCGACAACTTGTCCAGCAGCGACTTGCCGCTGGCATCCATGGTGCTCAGGGTCGTGTCGCCATAGAAATTGAGCGACTGGGCGGCCGTCAGCGACAAGGTCTGCAAGGCCGGCGCACCCGTGCCGGCATCGCCGCGCAGCAGGCGGTCCAGGACCTCCTGGTTCAAGGTCAGCCCCGGCGGCAGGGGGCGCCGCGCGCGGCGGCCGCATCGAGCGCCTGCGCACTGCCCACGTTGATACCCCCGACCGCCAGGGTCAGATGGCGTGTGCCGTAGCGCACGGCGTCGCCGAGCTCGAAGGCACTGCTGGTGGCAAAGGCGATCGAGCCTTCCGAGTACAGCGTGGTGGAACTGGCGCAGGCGGCTTGCGCGCACGTGCCGATGCGGATGCTGGCCGGCGTGCCCACGCTATTGTATTCCGGCGCCAGCATCTGCAGGCGGCCATTGGAAACGGCCAGCACGCCGCGGTAGCCGGACTGGTAGACGAAGCCGTCGTCGGCATCGAAGGCGGACTTGCCGCGCCCCAGCGTGCTGATGGCCGCACCCTGCTCGACCTTGATGCCGGCGCCCTGCTTTGCCACTGTTGAGTTGGCGATGAGCAATACTTCGGCTGCCGACAGCGACGCCCCGTCACGCACGGTGATGGCGCCGGCGGCCCCGCCACTGGAGAAGTCGAGCAAGTTGCCGCCCTGGCCGTAGCGCACCACGGGCAAGCTGCCCAGCGACAGGCGCGCCGCGCCGACCGCGTTGACGTCAACGGCGCGCAGCGATACGGTGTCCATGTCGGCGACGGCCTGGCCAGCGGTCGCCAGCACTTCCAGATGCCCTCCGTCCATCGGGAAGGCCAGCGTGCCGCCATGTCCCTTGTCGGCGGGCTGAAAGCGGGCCTGGCCCTGAAAATGGAAATCGATGGCGTCGCCATTGCCTGGCATCAACTGGACCAGCATGGTCCGCGCATCCGCTTCCAGCATGGCGCGCGGCACGTCCAGCCTGGCCGCGTCGGCGCGCACAAAATCGGCATAGCTGGTTTCCCGGTACAGCGAATAACTGCGCAACACGCTGGCCGGCGTCACGATCAGCTGTCGCGACAGGGCGTCGCCGATGCCCGTGCCGGCCACGGACAGCCGGCCGCTGGCGGCCCAGGAACCATTGCGCATGGCATTCGGCGCCAGCGGCGCGATGCCGGCCTGGCCATTGATCTCGACGCGGAAGGCGCCCGGCAGCAAGGCGTAGGTCGACGGCAGCAAGGTGTAGCTGCCGGCCGGCAAGCCAGGCACGCCGGCGCCTATCGTCACCTGCTGGCCCGGCACGGGCACACTGGCGCCGCGCTCGCCATCGGCGGGGGCCACCGGCGCCTGCGCGCCCGGCACGATCGCGTACACGGGATTGCTGGCCAGTTCAGGCAGGATAAAGCCGCCATTGGCCCGCGTCTGCACCAGCGGATGGTAGCGCGCATCGGTGGAGCCGCCGCGGCCGGCCACGAAGGCGGCGCCCAGCAACTGGCCGCCGCCCGACAGATCGAGCACGGCGCCCGGCTGCACGTCGACCGCGCGGCTCTTCATCGCCAGTCCCACCTTCAGATTGGCCGTCGTGCCATACGTGCCACCCGCGCCCAGCAGGCTGACATCCTGGCCGTCGTAGCGCCAGCTGACGCCATCGGCCGTGCCGCCATACGGCAGCATCAGGCCGGCGCCGCTGACCGACGTCACGCTGCCTGGCAGGAAGCGCAAGGAACGCGTGTCCGACATGCTGGCGCCCGTACTGGCGCCCAGCACGAGGCTGCCCAGCGGCGCCAGCAACACGCCGCCCTGCTCGATCGCGGCGGCGCCCAGGGTCAGCGCGCCGAAGGCGGAAGATGGCGGCAGCGGCGGCGCTGCGCCATCCGTGCCGGCGCGGCCTATGCGCAGCAGGCGCTGCTGCGCATAATCGCTGCCCCCGCCCAGGTAGCCGGCCCGCACGATGGCGCTGGCGCCCGTTGCCGGATAAATGCGGGCCGCCGTCAGCGACAGGTCGGCCGGCGTGTTCAGGACGGTATTCTGGCCGTTGACGGTGGCGCCCAGGAAGCGCAAGTCGCCCTGGCTGGCCAGTTCCACGCTGTCGAAGGCACGCCGGTCGAGCATCTTCGGCAGTCCTTGCGCGCGCTCCTTGCCGCCATGCGCACCCGTCGTCAGCACGTCGCGCACGTCGAGCAGCTGGCCTGCCTCCAGGCGCAAGGTACCTGCGGCCGGCTGCGCCGACACGCCACCCGTCACAGTGGGGCGTATCTGGCCATCGCCCGTGCCGACGGCGCCGATGCCGGCCAGGCGCATGTACGGCGCCGCCAGCAGCACGCGCGTGGCCGCCGCCGCGCCGTCGGCCAGTACCAGGGTGGGCGCATACAGATGCAGACTCTGGCCCAGCGACAGGGACAGGTCGCCATCGAAGCCAAGTATGCCGTTGCTGAGGATGGACAGATTGCCGAAGCCGCCAGCGGCCACCTGCGAGGCGGCCAGCGCCGCGTGGCCATACACGAACTGCGCGGCCGCCTGTTCCGGCTGCGTGCCGGCCAGCGTGCCGCCGGCCGGCTGCTGGCGCAGCATGAATTCGCGCGCCTGGCGCACGCGCGCGCCCGCTGTATCGCGGTACTGCGGCGTTTCCAGCGCCAGAGCGAGCGTGCCGCCGGCCGCGCCGGCGCCGCCCGCGCCGGCTTTCATCTGGCCGTCAAGGTACAGGCCGTTGTTCGACGCCAGCGCGATGCTGCCGCCACGGCTGGCCACTTGCGTTGTACCCAGGCCCGCCACGTCGAGCTGCGCCTGCGTGCCGGAAGCGTCAAGCAGCGCGCCTTCGCGCACGGCCACGAACAGGTGCGCCGCATCGGCCTTGCCCGTGGCATGGTCGAGCGTGCCGCCCACCACGATGCTGCCGCCGTCGCGTACCAGGCCATAGCGCTGGCCGCGTGCATCGACGGCCGTGGCGGCGCGCGCCGCCACGTCCAGCACGGCCCCGTCGCCGATCCAGATCGAGCGGCCATGCCCGGCGCCGTTGGTCACCTCGGCCGCCTGCACATCGCCCGCCATGCCTTCCAGCACGATCTTGCCGCCCCAGGCATTCAGGCGGCCATCGAGCGTCATCTGACCGATGCCGGCGACCGTGATCGACTGGCCAGGATCGACTTCCAGCATGGCGCCGCGGCCGATACGCGCCTGGACGCTGGCCATGTCCGCGCCGCCCGACACCTCCGCCACACCGGCCTGCAGCCGCAAGCTGGCGCCAAGGCGCTGCGTCAGCACGCCCTTCCTCGCGTCTTCGCGGTAGACGGGCGACAACCACGATTCCACCCCCGGCCCCACCACGCGCAGCAGCGGCATCGTCACGGCGACCTGCGCGCCGTCGGCCACCGTCAAGCCGCCGTTGCCGCCGATATCGTAGCGGGAAAAACCCTTGTCAAAAAAACCGCTGTCCAGCTGCAGCGTGTCGGCCGCTGCCTGCGCCGGTCCGCCGATCAGCACCTTCGCCGCGCGCACCTGCAGCGTGCCACCGCCCTCCATGCCCTGGCCCAGCAGCGCGCCATCGAAACCCAGGCTGGCCGTGCGATCGCTACCCTGCATGCGCGTTTCCAGCGTCACGTTGCCGCCCTTGCCGCCGCGTACCGCACCGCCAGCCAGCTCCGCCGCGCCCGAGCGCACGTCGATGCGGCTGTCCTGGCGCAGCAGCACGTCGCCGCTGCTGCGCAGGGAAACACTGCCGCCATGCCGGTATGCCAGCTTGGCGCCAGACAATGATTCTTCCTCCTGCAGGAACTGGCTCCACAAGCCGCTGGCGTCCAGCGTCACGCCGCCGGCCACCTGCACGCCGGCCTTGCCGCCGGACGGTGCCTTCAGCACGCTGTCCTCGATGCGGCCGTTGACAGCCTGCCGCAGGATATTGCCGATCTGGATGCCGCCCGCGTGCGCCGTCATGTCGGCATTCACCGCCACAGCGCTGCCGTACAGGGTAACGTTGCCACCGTCGGCTACCCGCACGGCGCCATTGACGGCGATCGTGTCCGTGGCGGCAATGCGGATGGCGCCCAGTTCGAAACCGTTCAGGCGTGCCGTATCGAGCACAAGGCGACCCTGGCGCGACGTTGGCAGCAGCGTGCTCAGGTCCAGGCCTGCGGCGATATCGTCCGCGCCGCCGGCCAGTTGTACGTCGCGCATGACGGCGCCCAGGCTGTCGTACGTCAGGCCCGTGCTCTTTTCGAACATGGGCACGGAGCGGCCGACGATCAGCTGGCCGCGTGTGGCGGCGGCCTTGTGCGACTGATGGTAGCCATCGACACCGGCCTGCGCCGCCTGCTGCTGGCCCGGGCCCTGGATGGCGCTGGCGTCGATCAGTCCTTCCAGCACGGCCGCCTGCGTGCCGATCACCAGCCGGCCGGCATCGCGCCCCACCGTATAACCGTTTTCCAGCCGCTGAAGCGGCGCGATCAGCGGACTGCGGTAGGAAGCCGTAGCGGACTCGCCCCAGCGCGCGTGCAGCTCTTCAAAGCCCCGGTACAGGCCCGTGTACAGCATGTCGCCGGGCGCGCGCGATGCTTCGTACTGGCGCCCGTCGGCCCCATTCAGCCAGGTCTGGCGGATCGAGCCGCCTTCCACCCGCAAGGTGCCGCCCGACAGGTTGATGCTGGAACCGGCCTGCGTGACAACGTCCTTGCCGCCAAAACTGAGCGTGCCGCCCTGCGCCATCCATTCTCCCACCGAGTGTCCCTGCATGCCCAGGTAGCCGCCCACCTCCAGCAAGCCGCCCGCCGTGTACCAGCGGTCACTGTCATAGCCGTTCGTTCCCTTGGGAACAAAGACGAGGCTGCGCCTGTCCAGCCAGATATCGCTGCTATTGAGCCCCTTGCCATCGCGGTTGCCTGGTGCGTCGCGCTGTTCGTTGCCTTGCACGTTGACCTTGACATTGTTGCTTTCCATGGCCAGCCTGACCCCGGCCGCGCCCGCCACGTCGATCCGCGCACCATCGCGCACCAGGCTGCGGCCGGCCGCATTGACGCTGATCTGCCCACCTGTGGCCAGCGTCAGCGACGCGCCCTGGAAATCCACCGTGCCGGCGCTGTCGATGGCGATGCGCGACTGGTCGCGCCGGTCTGCCAGCGACTGCATGGACTCGGCGCCGGCCACGGCCGGGGCGCGCAAGCCGTCGCGCTGACTGTCGAGCGCCGTATTCCTCGCATCTTCCTCGATCAGGACGGCTGTCGTGGCACCCTGCCCCAACACCACGGCGGCCTGCTCGCCCAGCGCCTGCAGGTGCACCGTGCCGCGCGCATTGACGCTGGTGCTGGCCAGCAGCACGCCATCCTGGCGCACCTCGCGCCCGGCCAGGGTCACATCGCCTTCGCGCGCCTGGATCAGCCCCGAATTGGCAACCTTGCCTGTCGCACCCGCCACGCCGGACCGGGGCACAACCTCATTGCCACGCGTGGTGGACAGCGCATTGCCATCCGTGCCCACGCCCTTGCGGATGACGAAGCTGTCGCCAGCGGCCAGCAGCGCCTGTCCCTTCGGCGCCAGGATCTCGCCGCCGTTATGCACCTCGGCGCCAGCCAGCAGCACATAACCGCCCCCCTCGGTGGAATTGGCGGGCGCGCGCGTGGCGAGGCGCGCGCCGCGCAGCACGTCGACCTTGCCCAGTGCATCGCTGATCGATGGCGCGCTGCCATTGCTGTAAATGCCGCGCTCGCGGAACTGCGCGTCACCTATGCCGGCGGCGGCAGCCACCAGGTTGCGCGTATCGACCTGGCTGGCGCCATCGAAGACGATACCGTTGCGGTTGACCAGCAGCACCGTGCCGTCGCCCTCGATGCGGCCCTGGATCTGGCTGGGACGCGCCAGCGGATCGTTGACCCGGTTCAGCACGGCCCAGTCCTTCTGCTGCTGGAAGGACAAGGTCGTATCCTTGCCGACATTAAACGTTTCCCAGTTCAGGATGGCCTTGTCGGCCGTCTGCCGCACCAGCACCGTCGTCTTGCCTCCCTGCACCGTCTGCACGGGCGCCTGGGCGTTGAGCCAGCCAGCCGTCAGGCTGTTGGCATCGATCTTCAGGCCCCCACTCACCAGACCATCGGGCGCGCCGGCCGCACCCTGGCGCGCCTGTGCCTGCGCCGCCTGCTGCGCAGCGATGGCGCGCGCGGCCAGATTCAGGTTGTTGAGCGAACGCTGTAACTGCTCGCCAGTCTGCGGGCCGGGCGCCGCCGGTCGTCCGGCCAGCGGCACGCCGCCGGGCTGCCGCCCCGTTTGCACCGCTGTCGCCTGCGTCGCGCCCTTGCCGGCAAACCAGGCGCCGCTGAACGCCTGCTGCGCCTGCGCCTGCTGCACCGTGCCACCCGCCGCCAGCAGCACGGCCACGGCATAGGCGAGTGGCGTAAGCCGCATGGCCGCTTGCGGCGCGGGCACGCGCAGCGTCTGTGTCATGGTCTTGCGCCGGGCAGTGTGAAACATGGTCATGGCAATGATTTCCTGGAAAAATGAACGTGCTGGTTGGTCAGGGACGGCGCGCTGGAAATGCGCTGCTCATGACTGGGACGCATGGTGCCCGCCTAACCCGCATTTATTTTTTTTGGCAGCGTACCCGGCCAGCCATGACCTGCCGAAGTACCCGGGCTTGCGATGGCGACGCGACCCCGCGCACATCCGCTTTCCAGAATCACGATTGAAGGCAACGCCGGGAGCGTGCCCATAGTTGAAGGTGATACTGTGGGTCCACGCCCCGCTTGATGCGCGCGTGTGACAGGGCCTAGCTGAGCAAGACCAGATTGCCAGGCAAGTAGGTGAGCCGGGCGCCGTACAGGTCGCGGATCAGTGCCAGGGCGACATCGAGCTTATCGATGGAAAACTGCGCCTGGACGCGGCGCATGCCCAGCTCTTCGCTTTGCAGGAAGATCCTGCCGGGCCGGTATCGGTTGAGCTCCTCGACCACCTGCGCCAGCGGCGTGTCATTGAAAAGCAGCAGGCCACGGCGCCAGGCCAGCACGGCATGGGAATCGGCGGGCGCGGCCAGGCGCAGCACGGCCGCGCCGTAGCGCAACTGCTGCGACGCGGACAAGGTGGTGCGTTGCAGCGGGTGGTCGACCTCGACCCGGCCTTCCAGGCAGCTCAATTCCACGTCACCATCCGGAAGGCAGCGCACGTTGAAACTGGCGGCGCGCGCCTGCAGCCGCGCGCCGCCGGCCAGCACGGTACACGCCTCACGGCCACCCGTCACGATCTGCGCTTCACCGGCCAGCAATTCGATGAACGTGGCGTCATCCGCGCCGCGCAGGTTCAGGCGTGTCTGCGTATTCATGCGCACTTGTGCGCCGCCGGCCAGTGCCAGCTGGCGCTGCTCGCCCGTGCCCGTGCGATAGTCGGCGGCCAGTTCGCCCACGGACGGCCACAGGGCCAGCGGCGGACGCAAGGCAAGCAGCGCCACGCCCGTGGCCAGCGCGCCGCCCAGGAAGGCGCGCCGGCCGCGCGACGGTGCGCGCATGGCCTGCTCGCGCGCCACCGCGGGCGCCGCCATGCGCAGGCCGCGCCACAGCTGCCCCAGTTCCCGCGCCGCCCGGGCGTGGCCGGGACTTTGCGCGCGCCAGCGGGCGAACGCCTGCGCATCGGCCTCGCTCGCCCGGCCCGAGCGCAGGCGCACCAGCCATTGCCTCGCCTGTTCCTCGATATCGCCGTCGCTGTCGTTGCTGTGTTGGGTCATGATGAAGAATCGTATCAGAAGCGGCGCGGGCCGCCACGGGCGGCCATGTCGGCCGGCGCGCCCACGTATTGCTGGCAATGTCGCAGGGCGTGCCGCAACTCTTTTTCCACCAGGCTCAGCGAAATATCCAGGCGCGCGGCGATCTCGCGATTGAGCTGGCCATCGATATGCGCCGCCAGCAGGATCTCGCGCTGGCGCGGCGTCAGCTGGCGCAGCGCCGCTTCGAGGGCGATGATCTCGCTGCGCGCCGCGACGATGCGTTCGGGATCGGCCAGTTCATCTTCCACGTCGAACAGGGCGTCGATATCGGCATCGTTCAATTTCCGGTGTTCGCGGCGGTACTGGTCGGTGGCGACGTTAACCGCCATCTGCAGCAGGTAGGCGTCGGGATTGCGCACGGCTGTATTGCCGGACATCGATTCCAGGCGCAGCCAGGTCTCCTGCAGGGCATCGGTCGCGCGCTCCCCGGTGCCGACGATGTATTCAAGCTTGCGGCGCAGCTGGCCATAGCGCGTCACCAGCACGCCGCGCAGGCGCGCGCGCAAGCTATCGGGCATCAGCCTGGTCCTCAGCAGGCGCCGGCTGGCAGGCGCCGCCAGCGTCATCCGGACGCAGCAGAATGGTGATCGGCTGCGGCATGGCCGGCGGCGGCGGCTCGAATACCTGCGCACGCAAGCTGCGCGAGATCACGGCATCGCGCACCGGGCGTCCCGTGCTGCCCGCCTGTTTCAGCGTCGCCACGCTGCCCGACGCGGCGATGCGCAAGCGTAGCGCCAGACGGTAGCTGCCGGGGCGTGTCAAGGCCGAGCGGCACAGGACGCGCAGCAATTGCGCCTGCACGCCGCTGACATAAGCGCCATAATCGGCACCGTCCGCATGCACGGCATCGATGGCGTCCAGGGCGATGGCACCGGTTTCCGGTGACAGCGGCGGCGTAGCCGGGGTATCGCCGGAAGGCAGTTGAATGATGGCGGCATTCGCCGCCGGAAAACGCGCATGCAGGCCGGTGCCCGACAGCATGCGTTGCAGCGCCTCCGGCGCCGGAAAACTGCCTTGCACGGCACTGCTGTAGCGCTGGCGCAGGGCGCCGCTGGGGGCCAGCACGGAAATCCCCGTGATCAGGCCATACGCCCTGAGCGCGTCGGCGAGCGGCTGGGCAGGAATCTGGAACGCATACAGCGGCGGCGCGGCGTGCGCCGTTCCTGTCGCGGCGAAGCCGGCCAGCAGCAGGCATCCGGCCAGCGCCAGCACACTGAGCGACGCCGGGCTTGCTGTCATCACGCTATCGTCCTGTTCTCGAAATGGGGCTGTTGCCGACGGATAGTCCATCGACAGCAGCAGGCTACACGGCAAAAGTGACACCCTCGTGACACGCCGGAACCGGCCGCCGCCTTCAGCCATTGCTCACCCCATGCGCATGCCCGCCGGCGCCTGCTGCTCGGCCCCGCTGCGCCTGAAAGATGGCGAGCACCTGGCCAGCGCCCTGCCCGGCTGCACCCATCTGCTCATCCGCAACGGCTTCCACAGCGATTTCTTCATCGCATAGGCGTCGCCGTGGCGGGCGCCATCGAAGCCATGCGCTGGAAAAAGCAAGGCAACGGCGGCGCCGGCGCCGGAAGGTCTACAATGGATGCGCACCTGTCCGCCGCGCTGTTATTCATTTGCAACTGCGCGGTTTCCTCCGTCGCCGTCACCTCAAGGAGTATCCGCATGAGCAAGCAAGCCACCATTGTCCTCGTCCACGGTTTCTGGGGCGGCGCCGCCCACTGGAGCCGCGTCATTGTCGAATTGCGGCGCCAGGGCCACACGGCCATCCGCGCCGTCGAACTGCCCTTGACGTCGCTGGCCGACGACGCCGAGCGCACGCGCAAGATGGTGGCGCAAGTCGATGGTCCGGTGTTGCTGGTAGGACATTCCTATGGCGGCGCCGTCATCAGCGTGGCCGGCAATGCGCCGAATGTGGCGGGCCTCGTGTACATCGCCGCCTTCGCGCCCGACGCGGGCGAAAGCCCGGGCAGCATCACGCAGGAAAACCCGCCGCTGGGCGCGGCCAATCTGGAAGGCGACAGCGACGGCTACCTGTGGGTCAAGCCCGAGCAATACCATGACAGCTTTTGCCAGGACCTCGATGCGGAAGAAGGCGCCGTGCTGGGCGTGGTGCAGAAAGCGCCGCTGGCCAGTACCTTCGGCGACACCGTCAGCGACCCGGCCTGGAAGCATAAACCCAGCTGGTACCAGATTTCTACTGCCGACCGCATGATTTCCCCCGTCAACCAGGAGCGCATGGCAGCGCGCCTGCAAGCGCGAAAAGTCATCACGCTGAACGCCAGCCACGCCTCGCTGGCCTCGCGTCCCGTGGAAGTGGCGGCGCTGATACTGGAAGCGGCTGGCGCGGTGGCTGGCGCGTAAGCCTGCTGGTTACAGCCAGCCTTCGCGCTTCAGACGCCGGTGCAGCCAGTAGCAGCCGGCGATGATGACGACGATGACGGCCGGATAACTGCCGCGCCACTTCAGTTCCGGCATGAATTCGAAGTTCATGCCGTACAGGCTGAAGACCATGGTGGGCACGGCCAGGATGGCGGCCCAGGCGGCCAGGCGCTTGACCACCTCGTTCTGGCGGATCGAAATTTGCCCCAGCGCCACCTGCATGGCTGAATTGACCAGCTCGCGCATCTGCCCCGCCGTGTGCGTGACCCGTTTGACGTGGTCGAGAATGTCGCGGTAATAGATGCGGTTTTCCTTGGGCACGATATCGCCATGGAAACGGATCAGCTGGGTGCAAATGTCATGCAGGGGGTTGACGGCCGCATCCAGCTTCAGCAGTTCCGTCTTGAGCTGGTAGAAATCCTGCAGCTTGTCCTCGCTCAAACTGGGCTTGAACAGTTGCAGTTCATGGTGCTGGAAACGGGCCTGCAAATGGTCGATGCAGGGCTGGTACTGGTCGACGATGAAATCGATGATGGAATACAGTACGTAGCCAGGGCCGCTGGCCAGCTTCTCGGGCACGCTTTCCTTGCGCTCACGCAGCTTCGCATAGCCGGCCGAGGCGCCGTGGCGCACCGTGATGATGAAGCGGGGGCCGAGAAAGACGTGGGTTTCGCCGTAGACGATGGCCTCGCCGTCCAGGGTCGCCGTGTGCATCACCATGAACAGGGTGTCGCCGTATTCTTCCAGCTTGGGCCGCTCGTGCGCGCCCTGTGCATCCTCGACGGCCAGTTCGTGCAAGCCGAAAGCCGATTGCAGCGCCGGCATGGCCTTGACATCGGGGCTGGCCAGGCCGATCCATACGAAACAATCAGGATCGCCGAGGAAGTCGCCCACCTTGTCGATATCAAAGTGCGCGATCTTCTTGCCATCGCGATAGGCTGCGCCATTGACGACGGCGGCGTGGGTACTCAGGTCCATGGTGATTTTCAGCGAATGGCGGCAATATTGGGGGGCCAGTATAGCGGAAAGACCATGTGCGTTGTAACGCCAGGCGGGCCGGCAAGTAGAGATATTGGCTACCTTGATGAAAGAATACGGACTGAAGACGTCGTCCGACTGCCTGCGGCAGGCGTTCGCCCCCACCGCCAGTTCATGCGTGCGGCCCGACAGGCTGAGCGGGCCCTTCGCGTACACGGCCAGGCCATTGCTGGTGGCGTCGCTGTTGTACCGGCGTGCAGTGGCGTTGTCACTGAACAGCTGTGGCACTCCCAACAACAGTGCCAGAAAAACTGGCACATATCATGCAAATTCAACTATCCTGCGTCATTACTTTTCATACCGCCAAAATGAACTCCCCCTGACTCCAAGGGACTTGAGGAAGCGTGCACGCGGAGAATTTTCTTATATTTTTATTTTTTTGAGGGGACGCTCAGCCGCTTTTCCTGGAAGCTTCCTGTTCAAGTCCGCCCATCGCAACACCGTGATAATGTCAGATGGCAACATATTCTGGAGGTAGTCTTCCGGTACATCCGTCATCGTCAGCCTACTCAGCAATACTTCAGCCATGTACCTGAAAGCATGTATTGTTGGCGGCAAGTTCCATAGCTCATATTCTCCGAACTCGTTTATCGCTATTTGTTCAGCATTATGAATTTCATCTTCAAAATAAATATCACCATCTCTCATTTTATCTCCTTATATGTTAATATAAATAATCATAACACAATTAATATTTAAATCAATATGTTTTAATATTAATTTTTTAAAAACTTACACAAATTAATATACCAGAATTAAAATAAGTTAATGAAGCGGGAATAAAACAGCTAAGGAAAAAACATTTATTCGTTGGCCAACATGATGGAAAAATTTGGCGCCCTGCTCGCGCCGCCATTTGAAAAAGGAATGACTGATTCGCATTGGCGGAGCCTGGAGCATATTCAAGGCGACAAGCTGCACCTGCACCACCAGCAACAGCAACAGCTGGCGTCTTGCAGATACCTCCCCCATCCAGGAAAATAGCATTGCAGGCAGCAAGGCTACATGGCCTGCGCTGCCTAAGCGACGTCCGCTGACACCTGCAATTTAGGCAGCAACTTATCCAAGGTCACCGGATAGTCGCGCACGCGCACACCGGTGGCGTTGTACACGGCATTCGCGATGGCCGCCGCCACGCCGCAAATGCCCAGCTCGCCCACGCCCTTGGCTTTCATGGGCGAGGACATGGGGTCCGTTTCATCGAGGAAGATGACGTCCTGGTGCGGGATGTCGGCATGCACGGGCACTTCGTAGCCGGCCAGGTCGTGGTTGACGAAGAAGCCGCGGCGCTGGTCGACTACGAGTTCTTCCATCAGGGCTGCGCCGACGCCCATGGTCATGGCGCCGATCACCTGGCTGCGGGCCGCTTTCGGGTTGAGGATGCGGCCGGCCGCGCAGACAGCCAGCATGCGGCGCACGCGCACTTCGCCCGTGTCGCTGTCCACGCCCACTTCCACGAAATGGGCGCCAAACGTCGATTGCTGGAATTTTTTATCGAGGTCGCCGTATTCCATGTGGTCTTCCGCAACGACGTCGCCATGGTAGGCGGCGGCAGCGAGCGGCACGCTGCGCTCGCCCTGACTCACTTGTCCATCGGAAAAGCGCGCTTCCTTTTCATCGAAACCGAGCTTGCCGGCAACGGCCTGGCGCAGGCGCACGCAAGCCGCGTAGACACCGGCCGTCGAGCTGTTGCCGCCCCACTGCCCGCCCGAACCGGCCGAGACGGGAAAATCCGAGTCGCCCAGGCGCACGACGACACGGTTCAAGGTCACGCCCAGCATTTCGGCCGCCGTCTGGGCGATGATGGTGTAGCTGCCCGTACCGATGTCCGTCATGTCCGTTTCCACGGTCACGATGCCGTTGCCGTCCAAGCGCACGCGGGCGGCCGATTGCATGACGAGGTTGTTGCGGAAGGCGGCCGCCACGCCCATGCCGACCAGCCAGCGGCCGTCGCGCCGCATGCCCGGCTGCGCTTGCCGCTCCTTCCAGCCGAACTCCACGGCCCCCGTGCGCAAGCAATCGATCAGGCGGCGCTGGGAAAACGGGCGGCCGGGCTTTTCCGGGTCCACTTTGGTGTCGTTCAGGATGCGAAAGACGATGGGGTCCATCTTTAGTTTTTCCGCCATCTCGTCCATGGCGATTTCCAGCGCCATCAGGCCCGGTGCCTCGCCCGGCGCGCGCATGGCGTTACCCTCCGGCAAGTCCAGCACGGCCAGGCGCATGGCCGTCATGCGATTCGGTCCCGCGTACAGCAGCCGCGTCTGCATCACGGCCGTTTCCGGCCCGCCGCCTTTCAAATCGCCGGACCACGATTCGTGGCCGATGGCCGTGATCTTGCCATCGCGCGTGGCGCCGAGGCGCAGGCGCTGAATGGTGGCGGGCCGGTGCGTCGTGTTGTTGAACATCAAGGGCCGTGTCAGGGCGACCTTGACGGGGCGCTGCGCCGCGCGCGCCCCCAGGGCCGCCAGCAAGGCTTCGGCGCGCACGAACAGCTTGCCGCCGAAACCGCCGCCGATGTAGGGCGAGACGATGCGCACCTTGTCTTTCGCAATGCCAAGCGTGCGGGCCAGGTCGCCACGGCCCCAGTCCACCATCTGGTTCGCCGTCCAGACCGTCACCTTGTCGCCCTCCCAGGCGGCAATCGAGGCGTGCGGCTCCATCATGGCGTGCGACTGGTCAGGCGTCGTGTAGGTGGCGTCAAGGCGCACGGAGGCATTGGCATAGGCGCCGGCGAAGTTGCCCGTCTTGCTGTCGGGCTTGCCGTCCTTCGGCTTGGTCGCGCCACCCTTGGCCTTGCCCAGGTCGAAGGCGCCCCGCTGCTCGACATACTTCACGTCGAGCAATTGCGCGGCCGAGCGGGCTTGCTCGAAGGTTTCCGCCACCACCAGCGCGATGGCCTGGTGATAATGCTGGATCTCGGGGCCACCGAGCAGGTTTGCCGTGTTCATCTTGCCTTTGCCCAGCTTGCCCGCCGATTCCGCCGTCACCACGGCCAGCACGCCGGGTGCGCGCCGCGCCGCGCTGGTGTCAAGCGAAGCGATGCGCCCTTTGGCAATCGCCGCGCCGACGACATGGCCATAGGCGGCGTGCGGCGCGGCTTTGTTTTGTTCATAGGCGTACGGCGCCGTGCCCGTGGTTTTCAGGGGGCCATCGATACGGTCCGTGGGACGGCCCACGACTTTCAGCTGGTCGATGGGATTGGTGGTCGCAGGTGTCGTGAATTTCATGGCCCTAGCCTTTCTTCGCTTGTGCTTCAGCCATCACGGCAGCCATCGTGCGCTGCGCCAGGGTCACCTTGAAGGCGTTGTCGGTGGTGGGATGCGCGCCCGCCAGCAGGCGTTCGCTCACGGCGCCGGCGCCATCGGGTATCGCCTGCTCGGCGGCAACTACTCTCCACGGCTGCGGCGCGACGCCGCCCAGGGCCAGCCGGCCCGTACCATTGGGCAAGATGATCGCCGCCACGGACAGCAGCGCGAACGCGTACGAGGCGCGATCGCGCACCTTGCGGTAGACGTGCGTGCCGCCGATGGGCCGGGGCAAGGTCACGCTGGTGATCAGTTCGCCCGGCTGCAGCGCCGTTTCCAGCTGCGGCGTGTTGCCCGGCAAGCGGTAAAATTCGGCGATGGGGATAGTGCGCTTGCTGCCATCGGGCCGCACCGTGTCGATGGCGGCGTCGAGCACGCGCATGGCCACGGCCATGTCGCTGGGATGCGTGGCGATGCAGGCATCGCTGCCGCCCAGGATGGCCAGGGACCGGCTGAAGCCGCCAATGGCCGAGCAGCCGCTGCCCGGCACGCGCTTGTTGCAAGCCTGGTTCATATCATAGAAATAGGGGCAGCGCGTGCGCTGCAGCAGGTTGCCGGCCGTCGTCGCCTTGTTGCGCAGTTGCGCCGAGGCGCCGGCCAGCAAGGCGCGCGACAGCACGGCGTAATCGCGGCGCACCATGGGGTGCGCCGCCAGCGCCGTGTTGCGCACGAGGGCGCCGATGCGCAAGCCGCCATCCTTTGTTGCTTCCACTTTATCCAGCGCCAGGCCATTGACGTCGATCAGATGCGCGGGCGTTTCGATGTCCAGTTTCATCAGATCGAGCAGATTCGTGCCGCCGGCAATAAAGCGGGCACCCGGCGTGTGCGAGGCGGCCGCCGCCGCTTCGGCCGGCGAGGCGGCCTTCTGGTAGCTGAACACTCTCATGCCGGCCTCCCCGCCACCTCGGAAATCGCCTCGATGATGTTGGAGTAGGCGCCGCAGCGGCAGATGTTGCCGCTCATGCGCTCGCGCAATTCTTCCGGCGTCGCTTGCGGCGGCGCATTCAAGTCGGTGCTGACGTGGCTGGGGATGCCCTGGCGGATCTCTGCCAGCGCGGCGACGGCCGAGCAGATTTGCCCCGGGGTACAGTAGCCGCATTGATAACCGTCATGCGCGATGAAGGCAGCTTGCATCGGGTGCAGTTTATCGGGCGTGCCCAGTCCCTCGATGGTGGTGACCTTGGCGCCGTCATGCATGACGGCCAGGCTCAGGCAGGCATTGATGCGCTGACCGTCCAGCATGACGGTGCAGGCGCCGCACTGGCCGTGGTCGCAGCCCTTTTTGGTCCCCGTCAGGTGCAGGTGTTCGCGCAAGGCGTCGAGCAAGGTGGTGCGCGTGTCGAGTTCCAGGCTGTGGCGCTGGCCATTGACGTCCAGGCTGATTTTCATGAGGACGGGCGGCGGAGAAAAACCGGCCTGGGTGGCCGTATTCACCGCTTCCGCCGCCCCCGCCACACCGGGCACGGCCGCCGCCGTGGCCGACAGCGCGCCGGCGATCAGCAAGCCGCGCCTGCCGGCATTGATGTGATTAGACTCTGTCATCTCGCGCTTCCTCCTGGCTGTGGACTGGCTGGGTGGGCGCATGCAGGCCCGAAGCAGCAGTCTGACGGCCGGATTCCTACGCGTCTGTACGCGAACGAACGTTCAGCCTCAGGCTGCGCCGGGTCGTGCCGACCCCTCCCTGCGCCGCATAACCGGTGTGGCGCGCGCAATGGTCGAGCGCCTGGCGCAGGGCCGTATCGACGTTGCGCAGCGACATGTCGTGCCGCTCGGCCACCTCCTGGCGGGTCAGTTCATCCACGCGCAGCGCTTCAAGCACTTGCCGGTGGCGCCGCGGCAGCAAGTCGACGGCCTGCGCCAGCCGGCGCACGTCGGCCTGCAGCTCGGCCAGGCGTTCCGGCCCCGCCGCCGTATCGGCGAGGAAATCAACCATACCAGCGGCGCCGTCCCCATCGCCCTCGTCCGCATACAGCCAGGCGCGGTTGCGGCGCAGGCTGTCCATGGCCGCATTGCAAGCCACGCGGAACACATAGGCGACGGGGCTGTGCGCCTGCGCCGCGCCATCCCCGGCCGCCAGCGCGCCCAGGCGCAGCCAGGCGTCGTGCAAGCTGTCGCTGGCCAGCTCGGCGCAACCCAGGTGGCGCACCAGACGCCGGTGCAGGGCCGCGTAATTGCCTTCCAGCACCACCTGCAGCCTGGCGTCCTGCCCTGGCGCCGCCAGCGGCGCCATATCGTTGGCCGCCTGCAGGCGGGGCCGGATGGCAGGCCCGTACCAGGCCATACCGGCCGCGCGCAAGGGCAAGGGTTCGGCCAAGCGGGCCATCATGGCGACAACCTGCTGCGCTCTTGCGCCGTCAGCTGGCGCGTGGCCGATTCCGGCAATGCTCCCAGGCCCAGCACGCGCACGGCGCTGCGCGGGTTGTAATCGGCCGCCTCGATGCGCGCGCCATCGGCCGGGGTGGCTTGCGCGCTGTCGGGCGGCGCGTCGCTGCCAAAGCCCAGCACGCGCACCGTGAACACGGATGGCTGCGCCGAACGGGTAGCGGCGCGCTCGCGCTGCACCACGTCCTGCGCCGCCGCCGTCGCCTGCGTGGCGGCCGCGCTGGCGTTCGTCATGGCGCCCACGTTGACGGACGCCACCGTCGGCATGCCCTTGGCTTCGCCCTTGACCTGGATGTTCGCCGCGTTCATCACCTTCAGCGCGGCCAGGTTGACGTTGCCCGAGACGCGGATGCCGGCCTCGCCCGCATCGATGGTGCCCAGCGGGGCCAGCAAGTCCACGTCGCCTGCCGGCACTTCCGCAATCGGCGCCAGGGTGGCGATACCGGCGCCCGTGCTCGGCACGTCGGAAGACAGGGTCACGTTGCCCCAGTTGTCATACACGCGCTTGGGCGGCGTGTAGACGATGGTCGACTTCGAACCGCGCCCCGCGTTGATGTCGCCCTGCGACGACCAGCCCAGGATATCGCCGCCAAACGTCGTCATGATGCGGCTCTGGCCCAGCAGGATGCTGCCGTTCGCGAACAGGTCGATATTGCCGCCGCCCTTGGTGATGACGCCCGAAGTCGACGGCGGCGCCTCGCCTTCGATGCCGAACACCTGCTTGCCGCCCGGCGTCAGCAGCTGGATGTCGCCGCCGAAGTTGGTGTGCACGTAGCCGCTGCGGGGAACGATGCGGTCGTTTCGTCCCGAGTCCGGGTTGTAGAGACCAAACGTGCCACGGTACATGACGATGTCGCCCGTATAGGAAAGCGCCTTGCCGCTGGCGTCGGCGGCCGGCGCCAGGCCCGCGATGGCGTTGCGGCTACGCAAAAAGCTGCCATAGCGCGAGCTGTCAGCATCGTTGTACTCGCGCCCGCCCGCCTTCAGTTCCGCAAAATACACATCGCGGGCAAACACGCGCTGCTGCGGCTCGGGCAAGGCCAGATAAAAGGCCTGCGCTTCGGTGGGCGTGCCCTTGAAGCCGTAGCGCTCGCCGAGCCAGGTCGCCAATTCGCTGTCGTACGATTTCACCACCTTGCCCGCCTGCTCGGCCAGCGGCACGCCCGTCTTCGCCACGTTAGCCGGGTCGAGATACGGCTTGACGAAGTGCAGGTAATCGAGGCCTGCCGCGCCCACGCCCGCCTGCATGGCGATGCCGGCGCCCGGACGCTTGTCGCCCTGCACGATGGGGCCGAGACTGACGACGCTGCCCTTGTCCTGCATCAATATGTTGCGCCCGGCGCTGATGTCGAGCGTGCCGGGGCCGGCCACGTTGAAGGAACTGCTGAGGATATCGCGTCCAGCCGAGACGACCGATACGTCATACGCATTGTTATGCACGAACAGGTTGCTGCTGTTGTTGAACATCATGCCGTTCTCGCTGCCAGCGACGCCTTCCAGCAGCGCCGTGCCGCTGCTGACGATGTCGCGGCCCGCCTTCATCCAGACAGGCTGCGCGCCCTCGTACCAGGTGATGCCCGCGTGCTTGGCGTCGTAGAACTCGACGATGCGGCCGACGTTGACACCGACCAGGTCGCCCTTGACGGCATAGATGCGGGCCGCCTGCGTGCCGCTGTTGCCGAGGCCGGCGGCCGAATCGGGACCGAAGGCGAACAGCGGATACTTGTCTTCCGTGGCCGGCGCCCCCGTGCTGGACAGATTACTGGCCAGGGGGCCGGTCGACCACGAGTTGGGGGTGCGCGCGATATAGGCTGGCTTGAACGGCGTCGCCATGCTGTCCGCCGCCGCGCCGGACTGTCCGATGGTAAAACCGCCTGCATAGATGGAGTCACCGGCCAGCCATTGCAGTTGGGCATAGGGCGAAGGCGCCAGCAGCAGAGGTGCGGCATAGCTGTCGGCGCCATTGCGGTCCACGATCGTCTTGCCGTAGTACAGGCTGCCATGCGCAGCAGCAACGCGCACAATGGAGGGGTAAATGGTGGCGAAGTCGGTTTCCGTGCCGATCGGCCCCGTCAACGGCGTCAGATTACCGCCGGCGGAGAACAGGTCGAGCGCCGTGTGCGGCGTCCACAAGCTGAACCAGCTGTAGCCGACACCCAGTTCTCCAGATGGCGCAAGCGCCGAGGTCGGGTTGACCATCAGTACGCGGCCCGGATCGGCCACATCCTGCAGCACCTGGTCGCCCAGGGTCGCCACACTGAATGTGGCGTCGCCCGGCACCAGGGTCATGCCGCCCCGTGGCGTAGCACGCGTGGCCGTGAAGGCATCGTAGGCGCGTGTTTCTTTCGGCGCGTGATCAGTACTTTGTGTACCGTATTGCAGCACCAAACTACCGAGTTGCGCGGCCGACGTTTCCGCGTGGCCGCGCAAGTCGACCAGGGCGCCATTCATGTGGCCAGCATTCGGCATGCCTGCCGGGTTGATGGCGCCGCCCACGCGCAGGTCCAGGTCGCCGCCGCCCGTCAACAGCATGCTGCCATCGGCATTCACGCGGCCCGTACTGCCCACGGCCAGCAGCAAGCCCTGCGAACGGGTATTGATATTCGCGTCATAGCTGCTGCCCTGCTGCAATGCCAGCACACCGGCATCGCCCGCCACGTCGGCGCGCAGATTGCCGCCACCCAGGGTACCGAAACCCGTAAAGCCCAGGACGTCGTCGGCCAGGGTGCTGCGGCCCACATAGGTGCCGAAATTGACCCACCAGGCCACCGGCTGTGCCAGGCCACCGATGGCGAGACCACCGCTGCCCTGGCGCCACAGCCAGTTGCCCACGGCCGTGCTGTCGTAGCCAGCGTCCGAGGTGACGGGGCGCAAATTGGTCGCGGCACTGCGGCCAAGTAGCGAACCGGTCAGGTCACCGCCGACCTTCAGCAGCAGATTGCCGCCCTGGTCGGGGTACCAGGCGCGGTAGATGCTGCCGGTGCCGCCATCGACCAGGTGTTCATGCTCGCCGTCCGGATTGTTCAATACCTTGCCGTCGGCATTGCGCGCCCGTGCCTGGTTGAACGGGTCGCCTGATAACGTCGCCGTGGACGACATGCCGGCCGTGTACACGCCATACAGGCTGTCCATGCGCAAGTCGCCGCCGCTGACCAGGTCCAGGTCGCCCGTACCCGTGCGCAGCACGCTGTAGCGCAAGCTGGACGCCTTGTAGTCAAACGTGGGACTGGAGGTGCCGCACCAGGTGGGATATTCCTCGCATAAAGTTGGCCAGCCTAATGCCACGGGGTCGAGCAGGTCGCCCGCCTTCACGCTTGGGTCCGCAAACTCTTCGGCGCCTGCCTTGGTCCACACGTATGCCACCTTCAGCACGCACATGCTCGGGTCGTTGGCGCAAAATACCTCGACAGTCTGGCCGAACTGGCTGGTGAATTCTTCGGTGATGGGTTCGCCCGCCACGATGCCGGGGATGCCCTCCCGCTCGCCCAGTTCCTGCGCTTCCTTGGTCCAGTACTGCACGCCCTTCGGCGGCACCAGGATACCGTGCATGCCGTAATGGCTGTCGGCCAGGCGCAGGGTGCCATGGTCGGGATGCGCCTGCACGCTGCGTGTGTCGGCTGCATCGAGGTCGGCGCCCGCCACCAGGCGCATGCCCCACGCTTGCGAGCCTTCGGCCAGCATGGGCGCGATGGCCCACAGCTTGCCCTGGCTGACTACCCGCCACTTCCGGGCGCAGCTGGATAGCCGCCACATTGGCCATCAGCTTCACGTCGGTGCCGGACGGGATCAATGAGCCCACGGCCAGCGCCAGGTTGCCGTTGAGCATGAAGCTGGAACGTTCGCCTGCCACGCCAGGCAGCGGCACGCCCTTGGGCCAGGTCATGGCGCTCACTTTCACCGTTTGCTTGAGCACGCTGCCTGCGTCGAGGCGCATGCCGGCGTCCAAGGTTTGCGCCGTGGCCAGCAGGCTGCCGGCCGCATGGATGATGTTGCCGGCGCTGTCGCGCACGGCGGCCGCCAGCACCGTGCCGGCTGGCAAGGTCACTGCCTGGTCCAGGGTCACGGCCGCGGGCAGGCGGGTATTCGCGCCCAGATTGAAGCCCTTGAGGGGCAAATCGTAATTGAGCGCGATACCGCCCGGGAACAGCGTGCCGTCGGCCACGGTCACGCCCTGGCCCGGCACGATGACGTCGCTGCCATTGATGTCGCGGCCCGGCAGCAATACCCAGCCTTTGTCATCGTTGGTGGCGGGCGGCGGCGCGAAGCCGTCATTGATGCTGCCGTAAATGCTCAAGTCGCCGCCGGCGCGCAGCAGCAAGCTGCCCACTTCGCCCGAACCGCGCACGCCCGTCTGCTGGAAGCGCGGGTTCAGGCTGGCGTAGCGCATGCCCGACAGGTCCAGGTCGCCCTGCACCACCAGGTCGCCATCCGGCGTCTTGCTGACGATATCGACGCCTGGGCGCAAGTGCAGCGCATCGGCATACGCAGCCGTGTTCAAGCCCGCCAGCTTGCCGTTGCGCAAGTTCGTGTTGGCCAGCGCCGCATCGATGAAGGCCGTGCTGTCCGCATGCTTGCTGTCAAGATACGCCTGATTGATCACCTGATACGGGCGGCCGCTGGCCGACAGGTCTTGCACCGGCTGACCATTGGCGCCCGGCACCATGGCGTAGGCTGCGTCGTCGTAGCGCTGCATGGCGTTGACGGCGATGGATTTCGCGCCGCGAATGGTCAAGCCGCCACCGGCTGCAATGGCGATATCGCCAAAGGTGGCGGCGTCAACGTCCATGCGGGAACCGCCGCTACCCAGGCGTGGCGCGCTCAACTCCACCGTGCCGCGCGCGGCGCCGTCATATTCGCCCTTGCCCTTGCCAGCCACGGCCGCCGTGCCGTGGCGCACGTCGATCTGCGCGCCGCCGGCCAGGTCCAATGCGCCCTCGCCCGAGTTCAGTTCCACCATGGCCCGGTTCGGGCTTTCGATGATCTTGCCATAGCTGTCGACGCGCAAGACGGTGCCATGCGCGTCGAGCACGGCATTGCCGGCCAAGGTCAGCCCATGCTTGCCGGCCAGGCGGATGCTGCCCACGCGCTCGCCACTGGCGTCGATGGTACCGGCCACGGCCAGGCGGCCGTTGTCGAGGGATACCTGCACTTCGCCCGCCTTGAGCTCATTACCTATCGTCAGATCGCCCTGTTTCAGCTGGAAGCTGCGCCCGCCCGTCATGCCGCCGTCCGTCAAGCGCTTGTTCAGCGAGGCGAACTGGCTGTCCAGGTTGCCGCCCGCGCCCAGGGTTTGCGCGCGCACGTCCACGCTTCCCTTCTTGTACGGCACCACGGTGCCGCCCGCGTCGTAGCTGCCGCTGGCGCCGCCGAGTATCTTGCCTTGCAAATCCACCATGCCGGCCGCGCCATCGAGGGCCACGGCCTTCAGGCTGCCGGCGCGGTTATTCTCGGCCGACAGGTCGATCACGCTGCCCGCAGCCTGGCGGATATCGCCGGCGCGGCTGTCCAGGGTCACGTCGCCGCCCCAGCTGTATTTATCCACGTCGAAAAAGGTGCTCTTGCGGCCCGCCATGTCGATGCGCGCGCCGTCGGCCACGGTGATGTCGTGCTGCGCATTGACGGTGAGCTTGCCGCTAGGCAATACCACTGCCGTCGCCAGGCTGACGCTATCGCCATGCAAGGCCAGCTGGGCGCCCAGCCCGTCGTTGTTCTTGACGGGAGCCGCCGGTGCTGCACCGGTTGGCGCCGCCACCGTCAGCGCGCCGCCCGCCGTGTAGCTGTGCGCGGAACCGGCGTCACCCGTCAACAGCGGCGTGCTGATGTTCAGATTGCCGCCGCTGTACTGGACACCCTTGCCCGTCTCATACGCGCCCTGCGCCTGGTAGACGGACAGGCTGCCCTTGTGGTTGGCCGTGACCTGGCCCGACGCTTTCAGGTTGACGTTGGCAAAACCCAGCGCCAGGCGGTCGAACGAGGCGACGCCGGCCGGTTGCGTGAACGGGCCGAAGCCGAAATCGATGCGTTCCGCTTCCAGGTTCAGGGTGCCGCTGCCCGTGCCGGCGCCGTGCGCAATGATATTGCCAGCTGGCGACAGGGCGCCGCCCCAGATCAGGTTGGCCGTGCGGATGGTGGCCACCGTGCCGGCATCGCCCTGGCCATACATGGCCGGCGTGGTCAGCACCAGGCGCTCCAGGGTGGATTTCCCCGTGCTCTTGTCGTAGGTATCGAGCATCACGTCGCCATAGAAATTGACGCCGTCCGCCGCGCTCAGCATCAGCGCCTGCAGCGCCGGCGCACCCGTGCTGGTATCGCCGCGCAGCAGGCGGTCCAGCACGCCCTGGTTCAGGGCCAGGCCGCTGGAACGCGTGCCGCTGGCCTGGGCCGCCGCCAGCGCTTCGCTGCTGCCCATGTTGATGGCGCCCACGGATAGGCTCAGGTTGCGCGTACCGTAGCGGGCCGAGTCGTCCAGCTGGAAACTGCCGTTGGTTGACAGCAGCAAGGTGCCTTCCGAGTACAGGCTCGCTGTACTGGTGCCGGCGCAAGCGTCGTCGCACACGCCGATGCGGATGCCGCCACGCGCCGAACCGCCGACCGGCGCCGCATTGAGCAAGCCGTTCGACGCGGCCAGCACGTGCATGTCCGCGCGGGTCTTGTAGATGAAGCCGTCGTTGGCGTCATACGCGGCCTTACCGCGTCCCAGGGTGTTGATACCCGCGCCAGGCGCGATATCGATCAAGCCATCGCCCTGCATATCATTGCTTGGGTCCTGGGCCACCAGGAATACCTCGGGCGCCGACAGGACGGCTCCCGCGCGCAGGTAGATGGCACGCGCGGAGTTGACGCCGAAGTTCACGTAATTGCCGCCCTGCCCGTATGCGACCGACGGTATGTTGCCCACCACAATGCGGGCCGCACCGATATTGTTCAGGCTGGAGGCGCGCACGCTGACCAGCCCGGCGCCGCTGGTGGCCGGCGCGCCATCGGCGAGAATTTCAATCTCGCCAGTGGAGACATTGCTCGATCCCAGCATCACGGTGCCGCCATAGCCCCCTTCGGCTGCGGCGAACTTGCCGATGCCGCGGAACTGGAATGTGTCCAGACCGCCATCTTGCGCCAGGGTCAGCTTGAGCGTCTTGGCATCGGACGGCAGCATTGCCCGGGGAATGCCGCGCGTCTGCGCATCGGCCAGGGCGAATGCGGCATAGCCCGTTTCATTGTATTGGGAATACGTGCGCAAGACCTTGGCTGGCGTGAGTATCAGCTGGCTGGCCAGCGGCGCGCGGATATCGGTGCCGGCAATCGACAAGGTGCCGGGCGCGGCCCAGGAACCGTTGCGCAACTGCTGCGCCAGCGTGCCTGCGCCGCCCTGGCCCGCCAGGCCGTTCAATTCGACGCGGAAGGCGCCCGGCAGCAAGGCATAGGTCGAGGGCATCAGGGTGTAGGTGCCGGCGGGCAGGCCCGGCACGCCATTGCCTATCGTCACCTGCCGGCCCACGGCCGCATCGGCAGCACCCTTTTCGCCACCCGCAGGCGCCTGCGGCGTTTGCACGCCCGGCACGATGGCGTACACAGGGTTGGTCGCCAGGCCAGGCAACACGAAACCGCCGTTCGCGCCCACCTGTACCAGCGGATGGTAGCGCGCGTCGGTGGAGCCACCGCGACCGGCGATGAAACCGGCGCCCGTCAGTTCGCCGCCGCCGGACAGGTCGAGCAGCGCGCCAGGCTGTACGTCCACGGCCACGCCGGCCATTTCCACGCCGACGCGTAGCAGGCCGCCCTGCCCGCTGAAGCCGCCCACGCCCAGGAGGGCGGCCGGCTTGCCATCCACATTCCAGGCCTGTCCATCGACGGTGCCGCCATACGGCATGACCAGGCCGGCGCCGCTGACGGAAGTGATGCTACCGGGCAATAGATTCACGCTCAGGCTCTTGTCATTGTTATAGCGGGCCGCGCCGATCGCCAGACGGCCCAGCGGCGCGCGCACCACACCGCCCTGCTCGATATGCGCAGCCTCCAGTTCCAGCGAACCGAAGGCGGAATACGGCATGGCTGGCACGCTGTCTGTCGTGCGGGCGATGCGCAGGCTGCGTGCAGGGTCGTAGCCGAACTTTCCGTCGACCAAGCCAGAGCCGACGCGCACGGCGGCGCCGGCGCCCGTTTCCGGATACAGCTGGGCCGCACTGAGGCTCATGTCGCCCGGCGAGGACAGCACCGTCGACGCTTGATTGCCATCCCATCCAAGCGGGGACAGCAGGAAACGCAGGTCGCCGCGGCTGCTCAGACGCACGTCGTCGGCCAGGATGGAGACCATGCCGCGCACGTCGATCAGGTCACCCGCTATGCTGATTTTCCGGGCGACCGGCGATTCTCCCGCGCTGCCTGGCGTCGTATAGAAATCGCGGCCAACGGGCTTGATGCTGGCCAGGCGCACATACGGCGCCACGATGCTGACCTTCGCGCCGGGCTTGCTGCCAGGCGACAGCATGGGCGCACCGTACAGCTGGAAGCTTTGCTGCAGCGTCAGCGACACGTCGCCATCGAAGCTTGCCGCGCCCAGCAAGGCCAGGTTGCCGAACCCGCCCGCTTCCACCTGCTCCACGGACAAGCGGCCATGGCCGTACTGCAGCGTTTTCTCCCCATCCTGCGCACTGACGCCATCGGCCAGGTCGCTGGCGACCTGGTGCTGCGTCAACTTCAGTTGGCGTCCCTGCAGCACCTTGGCCTGCGCCAGCTCCTTGCGGTATTCGGGCGAGCCCGTGGCAACGGACAGGGTGCCGCCCGCCGCACCCGCGCCGCCGGCCCTGGCCCGCAGCTGGCCATCGAGGTACAAGCCATTGTTCGACGCCAGCGCGATGCTGCCGCCCGCGCTGGCCACGTCGACCGCCGCGCCGTTCACGTCCAGCACGGCATGCGCGCCGGAAGCGTCGAGCACGGCGCCGTCGCGCACGACGACAAACAGGCTGGCAGCGGATGTGCTGCCCTGTGCGTGGTTGATCTCGCCACCGACGACGATGCTGCCGCCATCGGCCACCTTGCCGTAGCGCCGGCCCTGCGCATCGGTGGCCGTCACGGCGCGCGCGGCGACGTCCAGCACGGCGTTCTCGCCGATCCACAGGGAACGGCCATGGCCGGCCGCCTCCACCGCCTCGGAGACAGGCATATCGACGGTCACGCCACCCATGCTGATCTTGCCACCCCAGGCATTCAAGCGCCCGTCCACCGTCAGCTGGCCCACGCTGGACAGCTTGATGGCCTGGCCCGCATCGACATTCAGCACGGCATTCTTGCCCACCACCAGTTCAGCGATGGCCATGTCGGCCGCGCCGGACTGGACATCGCCTGCCTGCAGGGCCAGGCTGGCGCCCTTGCGCTGCGTCAAGGTGCCCCTCAATGCGTTTTCCGTGTATTGCTCCGGCATCCACAGGGCCAGGCTTTCATTGTCCACCACGCGCAGCACGGGCATGCGCACGTCCACCTGGGTGCCGTCCGCTACCGTCAAGCCCTGCTTGCCGACCAGGCTATAGCTGGAAAAGCCCTTGTCAAAGAAGTCAGCACCCAGTTGCAGGGTAGCTGTCTGTGCGGTATCGGCTTGGCCAGGCTGGCCAATCGCGATCTTGTTGGCCTGCAATTCCAGCTTGCCGCCGCCTTGCACGCCATGACCGCGCACTTGCGCGCCCTCGCCCAGCACCAGGTCGGCCTTAGGCCCATAACTGGCCAGGGTCACATTGCCGCCCTTGCCGCCCTGCTGTTTCGCCTGCGGCAGGATGGCTGCGCCCGAGCTCACGTCGATCAGGCTGCCATTGCCGATGCGCACGTCGCCGTACGTTCGCAACGATACGCTGCCGCCGTTCAAATATGGCAGGCCGGCGGCGGCCAGCGGGTCGCGCAGCACATTGGCCAGCAAGCCGCTGGTGTCCAGGCTCACGCCATCGGCCAGCACCAGTTTGCCCGGGGGTGCGCCCGGATTGACGAAGGTATCGAGCATGCCCAGCGCACCGATCTGGTTCAGCACATTGCCGGCCATGATGCTGCCGCCATGGCTGCGCAAGTTGGCGTTGATGGCGACGTCCTTGCCAAACAAGATGATATTGCCGCCGTCGGCCACCTGCAGCGCACTGTCGACCGTGATCGATCCTTTCGCGGCGATGCGGATGGCGCCCAGCTGTTGTTCGTTCAGCAAGTTGGTATCGAGCAGCACCTTGCCCTGGCGCTCTGGAGCAAGAACGTCCGCCACCGCCAGGCCGGCGGCGATGCCGTCCTGCACGCGCGTCAGGCGCACCTCGTCCATGACGGCCGACAGCGCATGCTGCAGCACGCCCGTGCGCTTGTCGAACATCGGCTGATACTGGCCAACGATCAATTGCCCCCGCTGCGCGGCCGCCAGCTGCGACTGCTGGTAGCCGTCGAGCAGCGCCTGCGGCGCCTGCGCCTGGCGCTCGCCCTGGAAGACGTCGCCCGCGATCCCCCTTCCAGCACGGCCGAAGCGGTAGCGACCACCAGCTTGCCCGCATCGCGGCCCACCGTGTAGCCGTTTTCCAGGCGTTTTTGCGCGGCGATCAGGGGATTGGCGTAGAAGGCGCTGGCATCCTTGCCCCAGCGCGCGTGTTCTTCCTCGTAACCCTTGTACACGCCAGCGTACGGCAAGTCGGCGGGCGCGCTGCCCGCTTCATACAGCTTGCCGTCCGCGCCTTTCAGCCAGGTCTGGCGCAGCGCGCCCGTCTGCACGTCGAGCGTGCCGCCCGACAGGTTGATGCTGGAGCCAAGCTGCGTCACGACATCCTTGCCGCCGAAGCTCACCGTGCCGCCCTGCGCCATCCATTCGCTGACGGAATGGCCCTGCGTGCCCAGGTAGCCTGCCACTTCCAGCAAGCCGCCGGCCGTGTACCAGCGGTCGCTGTCGTAGCCGTTCGTGCCCTTCGGTACGAACACCAGCTTGCGGCGGTCGACCCAGATATTGTTGTTGATCAAGGCCTTGCCGTCGCGGTTGACGGGCGCATCGCGCTGCTCGTTGCCCTGCACATTGATCTCGATATTGTTGGCCGCCATGGCCACCTTGACGCCGACGGCGCCGGAGACGTCGAGCTGCGCCCCATCGCGCACGAGGCTGCGGCTGGCTGCGTTGACGGCGATCTGGCCGCCCGTGGCCAGGGTCAGGGAATCGCCGAGAAATTCCACCGTGCCGGCGCTCCCGATCTCGATGCGCGACTGGTCGCGGCGGTCGTTCACGACAGAGATATTCTGGTCCGTCACCACGGCCGGGCCGCGCATGGCGTCGCGCTGGCTGTCGAGCGCCGTCGTCTTGCCGTCGTCCTCGACCAGGATGGCCGTGGTGGCGCCGCGACCCAACGTCACTGCCGCGTCGCTGCCCAGCGCATTCAGGTGGATGGTGCCGCGCGTGGCCGTCGTGGTGGATGCGAGCAGCACGCCTTCCTGACGCACGTCGCGCCCGGCCAGGGTGATGTCGCCTTCGCGCGCCTGGATCAGGCCCGTGTTGACGACCTTGCCCGCCGTGCTGGCGGCCGCGAACTGCGGCGTGACTTCGCTGCCGCGCGTGGTCGACAGCGGATTGCCATCCGTGCCCACGCCCTTTTTAATGTTGAAACTGTCGCCCGCGGCCAGCAGGGCCTGCCCCTTGGGCGTGCTGATCTCGCCCGCATTGTGGACTTCCTTGCCCAGCAGCATTACGTAACCGCCACCCTCCGTGCTGCCCTTCGGTGCATTGCTGGCGATGCGCGCACCGGCCTGTACCTGCACCTTGCCGGCCGCATCGGCAAATGTCGTGCCGCCCGCCGTGCCGGGGCTGTAGATGCCGTCCTTCTGGAATTGCGCGTCGCTGATGCGGGCCGCAGCCGCTACCAGGCTGCGCGTATCGACCTGGCTCGTGCCGGTAAACACAATGCCGTTGCGGTTGACGAGCAGCACCGTGCCATCGGCCTTGATCTGCCCCTGGATTTGGCTGGGACGCGCTTGCGGATCGTTGACCCGGTTCAATACGGCCCAGTCCTTCTGCTGCTGGAACGTCAGGGTCGTGTCCTTGCCCACATTGAATGTTTCCCAGTTCAGGATGGCCTTGTCCGCCGTCTGCTGCACCACCACGGCCGTCTTGCCGTTCGCTACTGTCTGCACGGGCGCCTGGGCATTGAGCCAGCCGGCCGTCAGGCTGTTGGTGTCGACCTGCAAGCCGCCCTGTGCCAGGCCATTTGGCGCGCTGGCGCCGCCGGCGGCTTGCTGGCGCGCTTGCGCCTGGGCCGCTTGCTGCGCGGCGATGGCGCGCGCAGTCAGGTTCAGGTTGTTGAGCGAGCGCTGCAACTGCTGGTTCGCTTGCTGTTGTTGGCCCTCGGGACGGCTGCCCAGCGGCAGCGGCTGGCCATTCGGCAAGCGGCCCGAGGTGGCGGCCGTATTTTGCGCCGCGCCCTTGGCCGCGAACCAGCCGCCGCTGAACGCCTGCTGGGCGCGCGCCGGCGTGGTAAAGGCGCCCGCCATCAGCATGGTGGTCAGTGCGTAAGCGAGCGGCGTGAGCCGCAAGCGGCTGCCCAGCGTGGAGGTACGCTGCGCGCCCGTGTCAACGGTTGGGACTGGGCGCTGGGCAGTGTGAAGCTTGGTCATGGCAATGGTTTCCTGGCTAGAGAGAAGGGAACGGAGCTGGCGCTAGCGCAAGCGTCCATGCCTCCATGACGTAGCTGGGCGGCGGAAGGGATAATGCTTTTGTAAAATATTTTTGCAGGGTGGCCGGATACGCGCTGCAATTCAGATCAACTCAGCAGCACGATGCCGCCTGGCAGGCTGGTCATTTGTGCGCCGTACAGGTCGCGTATCATCGCCAGCGCGCCATCAGTTTGCCCGATGGAAAAACGCATGCGCACGAGGCGGCGGCCCAGCTCGGCATTGCGCAGCACCACCCGGCCCGGACGGTAGCGGTTGATTTCATCGACGACATCGGCCAGCGGCTTGCCGACAAACGACAGCGCGCCCGTGCGCCACGCGCTGGCCTCCTCCGGCGCGGCCGTGGCCGCCTGCACGCCCCGCTCGTCATACACCAGTTGCTGACCCGCATCGAGGGTCTGGCGGCGCTGTTGCCAGTGTACTTCCACGGCGCCCGCCAGGCAGGTGACACAAACGGCGTCGTCCGTGTGGCGCACATTGAAGCGGGCCGACTGCGCCAGCAAGCGCCCCGCTCCCGCCACCACCGTGACGGGCTGGCGCGCGCCGCTGGCGAGGATTTCCGCCTCGCCGTCCAGCAATTCGATGGCTTCCGGCGCCCGTACATTGATGCGCGTCTGCGTATTCATCTGCACCGTCATCTGCTGCGACAGGGCCACTTGCCGCTGCTCGCCCGTGCCCGTGCGGTAGTCGGCGCTCAAATCCTGCAGCGACGGCCAGGCACCCAGTGGTGGACGCAAGGCCAGCATTGCCACGCCGGCCGCCAGCGCGCCGCCGAGGAAGGCGCGCCGCCCGGGGCGTGGCGGAAACGCCAGCACGGCCGCCCGCTGCGGCGCAGCTTCTTGCAGCGCAGGATCGAGGGCCTGCCACACTTGTTTGAGCTCGCGCCAGGCGCGCGCATGCGCGGGGCTGCGCGCGCACCAGGCGCGCAAGGCGGCGGCGTCGGCCTGCGTAAAATCATCGGAACGCAGCCGCGCCCACCAGGCAGCGGCTTGCTGGCCGATGTCAGCATCGCTGTCGGCAGTATCGAAAGTGTCGCGTGGATCGCGGTCAGAAGCAGTCATGAGATTCATCAATATTTACGGCGGCCCGACACATCGCTGCGCTGGGCGGCATCGGCATCGGCCATGCACGTTTTACAGTGTTGCATGGCGGCCTGCAATTCTTTCTTGACCATCGCCACGGAAATGCCGAAGCGCTCGGCGATTTCCGCATTGAGCATGCCGTCGATGCGCGCCGCCGTCAGGATGGCGCGGCGGCGCGGCGACAGGCCCGCCAAGGCCACGTCGAGCGCCTGCACGTCGAGACGCGCCGAGACGATGCGCGCCGGGTCGCTGATGTCGTCGCCAGCCTCGTCGGCCATGTGCATCAGCTCTTCGCGTTCGCGCTCGGTGACGATGATGCGGTCGCGGCGGTAGGCATCGGTGGCGATATTGGCCGCCATGCGCAGCAGATAGGCGTCGGGATTGTGGACGGGCGCTGCGGCGGGGCCAGGCGCCACCATCGCTTCGAGGCGCAGCCAGGTTTCCTGCAGCGCATCGGCCGCATGGTGCTTGCAGCCAACCACCCGTTCGAGGCGCCAGCGCAGCACGGCGTAGCGCGAACTGAGGTGGCGTTTCAGCTTGGTGCGCAGGTCGGGCATGCTCATGGCGCGGCCCTTGCCGGCGCGTCCGGGGCGCAATCGACTTCGCTGCCCGGCCCTTGCGGCAGCAGCAGGATGGAGACGGGCTGCGGCATCGACGGCGACGGTCCCGCGCCCACGCGCATGCCCAGCACCAGGCGCGCGATGGCCGTGTCGCGCGCGCGCAAGCCCGTGCTGTCGAGCAGGTGCACGCGGTCCACCACGCCGGCGCGGTTCAGATACAGCTGCAGCGCCAGGCGGTAGCCGCCGGGCCGCGTCTGCGCCGCGCGGCACAGCAGCCCCAGCAGCACGTGCTGCAAGCGGCTGACATAGGCCGCATGGCCGCCGCCGCCCTGCGTGGCGCCCGGTATGTCTGCGGCCGCCACGACGGCGGCCTGCGGCAAGTCCGCAGCAGTTGCTACGGCACCCGCCGGGGCATACACGATGACGGCTTGCGCGTCGGACAGGCGCGATAGCAGGCCCGTGCCCTCAAGTAAGGCTTGCAGGGCCGCGCCCGCTGCATACGTACCACGCACGGCGGCCGACTGGCGCTGCGCGTAGCGCTGGTCCATCAGCACGGCGATGCCCGTGCGGCGGCTGTACAGGTCGAGCGCCTCGCCGAGGTTTTGCGAGGCGATGTCGAACTGCAGCACGGGGCCGTCGGCCGGTTGCGCCCGCACGGGTCCCACCGCGGTCAGGAAACCCAGCAGTACCAGGTATCCCGCCAGCGCAAGCACATGGACGGATGCCGGGCTGCCTGTCATATCGCTATCGAGTCGCTATCGTGTGAGAGTGGAACTGCGTGAAAACAAGGCGTTGCCAAGTAACAATTCTTGCATCAACTGCAATAGCCTACACTCAAAAAATGACGGCTTCGTGACATGGCCGCCGTGTGCAAATTTCGCCATGCGGGACGTCTGGCGCGGCAGTTATTTCGGCTACACTGGCTGTCACTTTCCCTTTCAGACGCCTGATGATCGAAAAGAATCTGCCCGAGCTGGTCATGCTGAAACGCCTCATCGACGAGGGCGGCAGCCACCTGGAAGTGGCCGCGCCCTGCAGCATCGCCATGGATGGGCGCGAGTTTCCCGTCTACACGATTGCGCTGGGCAATCCCGGCCCCGACGTGCCCGTGCTGGGCTTTTTTGGCGGCATCCACGGCCTCGAACGCATCGGCACGCAAGTACTGCTGTCTTTCCTGGAAAGCTTGATCGCGCGCCTGCGCTGGGATGCCACCCTGCATCAACAGCTGGAAAGCATGCGCCTCGTGTTCATGCCGCTGGTCAATCCGGGCGGCATGTGGCAAGCCACGCGCTGCAATCCGCAGGGTGTGGACCTGATGCGCAATGCACCGTTGAGCGCGCGTGAGCGCGTGCCGTTCATGCTGGGCGGACAGCGCTACAGCGCCCGCCTGCCCTGGTACCGGGGCGCGGCCGAGGGGCCGATGGAGGCGGAAAGCCAGGCCGTGTGCGACCTCGTCGAGCGCGAACTGCTGTCGCGCCAGTTCAGCATCGCCCTCGATTGCCATTCCGGCTTCGGCTTGCGCGACCGCATCTGGTTTCCCCATGCGCATACCAAGGTGCCGATAGCCCACCTGGCCGAGATCGGCGCGCTGGAAGAGCTGTTCAGCCAGAGCTACCCCAACCACAACTATGTGTTCGAGCCGCAAAGCCGGCAATACCGCACGCATGGCGACCTGTGGGACTATCTATATCTGAACGGCACCAGCTACAGCGGGCGCGTGTTCCTGCCGCTGACCCTGGAAATGGGCTCGTGGCTGTGGGTCAAGAAAAACCCGCGCCAGCTGTTCAATCGGGTCAGCATCTTCAACCCTACGGCCGCGCACCGCTTGCAGCGCGTGCTGCGGCGGCATCTGGTCTGGTTCGATTTCCTCATGCGCGCCGCCAGCAGCCACGGCCGCTGGATGCCGGAAGGCTTGCTGCGCAAGGCGCAGCGCCGGCGCGCGCTCATGCAATGGTACGAGTCATGACAGCACACACCTGGATTTTATTGCGCGGCCTGATGCGCGAACAGCGCCACTGGGGCGAGTTTCCCGCCAGCCTCGCGCGCGCCCTGCCCGGCGCCAGCATCGTCACGCCCGACTTGCCCGGCAATGGCACGCGCCACGCGCAGGACAGCGCCACCCGCGTGGCCGCCATGGTGGAAGACTGCCGCCAGGAATTGCTGGCGCGGGGCATCCCCGCACCGTACCACTTGCTGGCCCTGTCGCTGGGCGGCATGGTGGCCGTGGAATGGGCGAGCCGCTACCCGCAGGAAATCGCCCGCTGCGTGCTGCTCAACACCAGCATGCGGCCGTTCAATCCGTTTTACCGGCGCCTGCGCTGGCAGAACTACGGCGCCCTGCTGCGCCAGCTGCTGCTGGGTGACCCAGGCAGCCAGGAAGCGCTGATATTGCGCCTGACGAGCCGCCGGCATGCTGGCGGCAACCCCGCGCTGCTGGCCGACTGGCGCGCATATCAACAGCAATACCCGGTAAGCCGGCGCAATGCGCTGCGCCAGTTGCTGTCGGCCGCCCGCTACCGCGCTCCCCTCATCCGCCCGGTCATGCCCGTGCTGGTGATGGCAGGCGCGCAAGATCAACTGGTCGACCACCGCTGCTCGCAGCGTCTGGCACGCGCCTGGCAGGCGGATTGCCTGATCCACCGCGATGCTGGCCACGACTTGCCGCTCGACGAGGGCGTATGGGTGGCGCAATCGGTGGCGCGCTGGCTGGAGGTGGACGTGACAGACCATGACAGGACGACAACAGCACAATCATCATGCAGATAACAGGGCAACTGGCAGAACTGGTGCAAGCCGGCGTGCAGGAACAGATTTTTCCAGGCGCGGCCTGGGCCATGGGCACTGTCCACCACAGCGTGGCGGGCGCGGCCGGGAGGCTCACGCCCGAGCCCACCAGCGCCGCGATGCAAGTCGACACCCTGTTCGACATCGCTTCGCTGACCAAAATCATCAGCGTCTGGTCGCTGACGGGCTGGCTGGTACGCCAGAACCGCCTGCGCCTCGACAGCCGGCTGGCCGACGTGCTGCCCGGCACGCAGGGCCATGCGCTGGCGCCCATCACCATTTTCCAGCTGCTCACCCATACGGCCGGCTTGCCGCTGCGCGCCCGCCTGCGCGCCAGCTATGGCGAGGTGTACGACGATATCGTGCGCGGCGTGCTGCGCGAACCGCTGGAAGGCACGCCGGGCCAGGCCGTGGAATACACGGACCGCGCGGCACTGATCCTCGGCTTTGTCATTGAGCGGCTGCTGGGCCTGCCCCTGGACCAGGCCCTTGCAGAACATGTCTTGCAGCCGCTGGGCATGGCCGCCACGGGCTTCGGCCCGCTGGCAGCTGCGCATGACAAGCTGGTCGCGCCGACCGAGTATTGCGAGCAGGCGGGCGCACACCTTTCCGGCGTGACGCATGATTTCTCGACCCGGCTGCTGGGCGGCGTGTGCGGCATCTCCGGGCTGTTTTCAAACGTGCCCGACCTGCAGCGCTTCCTGCGGGCGATGCTGGCGCCGCAAGCGGAGCGGCACGCCGATGTGTTTGACTCCGACTGGGTGCGCGCCTCGCTGACAGTGCAGACGGGCGCCCTGACTCCGTCGCGCGGCCTGTTCTGGCACCCGGCGGCGGGCACAGCGCCGGAAGACGACGTCTGGTGCCATCTGGGCTTCACCGGCACCGCGCTATGGCTCAGCCCCCGGCGCGGCCGCTATGCGGTGCTGCTGACGAACAAGCTGTACTACACGCGCGATTTCGCCAGGATCAACGCGCTGCGGGGCGACTTCATGCGTGGCGTATTCGGTCTCTAAAGTAGGCAGCCTACAGCCGCAAGCTCACAACGATAGCCAGCAGCAGCGCGCCGGCCGCCGCCAACAGTGCGCTGTTGAAACTGTGCGACTGCGCATACAGGCTGCCCGCCAGCACGGGACCGATGATCTGCCCCACGCCATACACCACCGTCATGATGGCCATCATGTTGGCGCCTGCCTTGCTGGCGGCCCGCTGCGCGGCCGGCATGGCGATGGTCACCGTGCCGACAAACGTGCCGCCGACAAGGATGGCGCTGAGCAGATAGCCGGTGGCCGAAGGCGCCAGCACGGGCAAGGCCACGCCCAGCGCCTGCAGCAGCAAGTTCAGCCGCAGCGCCTGGCGCGTGCCCAGGCGCTCGTGCAGCCGGTGCCACAGGAAGCACGAGGGCGCCGCGCCCAGGCCAAACACGGCCCATACGTGGGCAGAGTTCAGGCCGGGCAAGGCCACACCCACCAGCACGGGCAAGTAGGTGGCCGTGACGATGTAGCCCAGCCCTGCCAGCCCGTAGATCAGCACCAGCGGCCAGGGCGCCACGGGCGCCAGCGCCGATGCCGCCGCTTGCGCCGGCGCGGCCAGGGTCGCCTGGCCACTGGCCGCAATGGCGGGCGCGGCCGCCAGCCCCGCCAGCACGGTGACGCCGGCCAGCAGCAGCCACATGCCGGCGCTGTGCCAGCCCAGGTGCGATGCCAGCACCAGCAATTCGGCCGACACGGCGATGCCGGCGCCCACGCCCGCATACAGCAGCGGCGCGCCGCGCGCATGCCGGCGCTGTTCCAGCAGCCACAATGACGCGGCCACCATTGCCAGGGCGCTGAAGACGCCCGCCACACCCCGCACCGTCACGATGAGCCAGACGGGCATAGTCAAGGCCAGCACGCCCAGGCACAGCGCCGTGCCAGCCACCGACCATAGGCACAGCCGGTGCGCGCTGTGGGCCCGCGCGCGCATGGCCAGGATGGCGCCCAGCAAATAGCCCGCATAGTTGGCCGAAGCGGCCAGGCTGCCATCGCGCAAGCTCAAGACGCCTTCCCTGAGCATATGCGGGTAGATCGCCGTGAAGGCGAAGCGGCCGAAGCCCATGCCGATGGCGAGGATGGCCGCTGCGGCAATGGCCGCGCGCAGCCTGGCCGGCGCGCTCACGGCGCCACCTCGCCTAGCTGCGCCAGCAAGTGTTGAAAGGCGGGCACGTCGAATCCCGCGCGCCAGACCAGCAAGGTGTCGGCTTGCCCTGCGGACAGGATTTTCAAGGTGGCCGGCGCATCGGACAGCGCCAGCACGCCGGCCGGCAGCAGGGTCACGCAGGCGCCGGCCGCCACGCAGGCGATCATGGTGTGATACGAACTCATTTCCTGCACGCTCCACTGCGTTCTGCCGGCCACGCCCAGCACCTCTTCGGCGATGCCGCGGTAGGTGCAGCCCTGCGGAAACGCCGCCAGCGAGCGCGTGCGCACATCCACGGCGCGGCGCGCCTGCGCTTCGCTGGCCGGCAGCAGCAAACACAGTTCCTCGCGCCACACGGCGGTTGATGCCAGTCCCAGCTCCGCCAAGGCGGCGGCGCCGCCAAACGACGACGGCAAGGCGACAAAAGCGCAGTCGAGCAAGCCCGTGCGCACTTGCTCGATCAGGGGGCGCGACGGCCCCGTGCTCAGCGCCAGCCGCGTCGCCGGATAGCGGGCGTGATACGCTGCCAGCAGGGCCGGCAAGCGGCTGGCCGCCGTGCTTTCCATGCTGCCGACGCGCAAGGTGCCCCCCTCGCGCCCGCCCGTGACGACGTGCCGGGCCTCTTCCGCCAGCGCCAGCAAACGTTGCGCATACTCGAGAAAGCGCTCGCCCGCCGCCGTCAGGGCCATGCGCTTGTTCGTGCGCACGAACAGTTCGGCGCCGATATCGGCTTCCAGCTGCTGGATGCGCGTGGTGACGCTGGAGGGTGCGCGCCCCAGCCGCGCTGCGGCCTGGGTGACGCTCAGTTCACTGGCCACGGCACAAAAAATCGTCAATGACTCCATCTCCATAACGTTCTTTCCTTTGAAATGATTGTGCTATTATATTCTCAAAATACGAATACGAATATGCGTACGACACGGCACCCTCAACTTCGTGAAGGAAACATCATGACTTCAATCCAGCGCTTCCTCGACCGTCTCGGCTTGCAGTTCCCCATCATCCAGGCGCCGATGGCGGGCGTCTCCACACCGCGCCTTGCGGCCGCCGTCTCGAATGCGGGCGGCCTCGGTTCGCTGGCCATCGGCGCCGGCACGCTGGCGCAGGCGCGCCAGGTGATCGAAGACACGCGCGCGCTGACGGACCGTCCCTTCAATGTGAATGTGTTCTGCCATGCGCCGGCGGCGAGGGATGCGCGGCGCGAGGCCGCCTGGCTGGCCCATCTGGCGCCCCTGTTTGCGGAGCTGGGCGCGGCCGTGCCAGTGAAGCTCGATGAGATATATCAAAGTTTTCTCGGCAATGACGCGGCATTCGCCCTGTTGCTGGAACAGCGCCCCGCCGTCGTCAGCTTCCATTTCGGCTTGCCGGCGACGGAGAAGATCGCCGCCCTGCGCCAGGCCGGCATCTACACGATGGCCACGGCCACCAATCTGCGGGAAGCGGCCCTGATCGAACAGGCGGGGGTCGACGCCATCGTGGCGCAGGGAATGGAAGCGGGCGGACATCGCGGCGTCTTCGACCCGCAAGCGCCGGACGAGCGCCACAGCACGTCGGTGCTGCTGCGTCTGCTGGCGAATCGCACCACCCTGCCCCTCATCGCCGCCGGCGGCATCATGGATGGCCCAGGCATCCGCGCCGCGCTGGACCTGGGCGCCGTGGCCGCCCAGTTGGGCACGGCGTTCGTGCTATGCCCGGAATCGTCGGCCAATGCGGGCTACCGCGCCAAGCTGCAAAGCGAACGGGCCGCCAGCACGCGCCTGACCAGCGTGCTCTCGGGCCGCCTGGCGCGCGGCATGGTGAACCGCTTGATCGAACATGGCGAAGCGCCAGGCAGCCCGCCGCCGGCCGACTATCCCGTCGCCTACGATGCCGCCAAACAATTGAACGCGCTAGCAAGCCAGCACGGCGACAGCGAATTTGCCGCACTATGGGCCGGCCAGGGCGCGCCGCTGGCGCGGGAAATGGGAGCGGCGCAGCTGGTGGCAACGCTGGCGAAGGAAATGGCGGCTTGAGCCGTTCGCTGGACAGGCACGCTCACGCCGGCTGCTGCTGCGTGGTGCAATGGATGCCGCCACCACCAGCCGCGATGGCGTCGATGTTCAGTTGCACGATGTCGCGCCCGGGGAATTGCTCGCGCAGCATGGCTTTGGTGTTGCGGTCGGCTGCCGCATCGCCGAATTCCGGGCACAGCACGGCGCCGTTGCAGACATAAAAATTGATGTAGCCGGCGGCAAAGTCCTTGTTTTCATATTGCGGGCGTACCTGTCCTGGGCCAGGCAGGACCACCACCTGCAGCGCACGGCCGCGGGCGTCCGTGGCCGTGCGCAGGATGTCGAGGTGGCGCTGGGTGACGGCGCGCTCCGGCGAGGACGGGTCGCTTTCAAAGCCGGCCGCGACGACGCCGGGGGCGCAGAAGCGGGCATAAAAGTCCGTGTGGCCATCGGTGATGTCCTGGCCGGCAATACCGGGAAGCCAGATGACTTTGTCGATGCCCAGCAGCCGGTGCAATTCCTGCTCGCACTTTGCCTTGCTGACGCCAGGATTGCGGTTGGCGTTCAGCACGCAGCTTTCCGTGATGATGGCCGTGCCCTGGCCATCGACTTCGATGCCGCCCCCTTCCAGCACCAGGCTGCTTTCCAGCACGGCAACGCCGGCGCGCCCGGCCACGAAAGGGGCCACCAGCGCATCGTCGTCATAGTCCTGCTTTTCGCCCCAGCCATTGAAATTGAAATTCACGCCCGCCAGCGCGCCGCCCGCCTTCTTGACGAAGACGGGTCCCGTGTCGCGCATCCACAGGTCGTCGATGGGCTGCACCAGCAGCTTGACCTTGTTGCCGCACAGCCGCGCGGCTACGTCGTAGTCTTCCTCGTTGACCAGCATGTGCACGGGTTCGACGCTGGCAATCGCTTGCGCGATGCGCGCCAGGTTCGCTTGCGCGCCCGCCTTGAGGCGCTTGCCCCACACCTCGTCATTCGCGCCAAAGGCCATCCACGTGGCGGCGTGGCGCTCGCCTTCGTCCGGCATGCGCCAGCCCGCGCCGGCCGCCAGGGCGGGCAAGCCCACGGCGGCGGCCGCCAGGCCCAGGGCGCCGGAGAGAAAGTGTCGTCGTTGCATGCTGCTCTCCTTTATGCCAGTTCCTGTTGCGTGGTGCAATGGATGCCGCCGCCTCCGGCCGCGATGGGGTCGATATTGATCTGGATCACGGCGCGCCCCGGATACAGCTGCGCATACTGCGCCCTGGCGCTGGCGTCCGCTTGCGCATCGCCAAATTCCGGCAGGAAAATGGCGCTGCTGGTGGCATAGTAATTGATGTAGCCGGCGGCGAAGGTGTTCGGGTTGTTTCCAGGCCGAATTTTCTCAGGCCCATCGATAACGACGATCTGCAGCGGCTGATTATCGGCATCGGTGGCGCCGCGCAAGATCTCCAGGTGGCGGCGGGTCAGCGCGTAATCGTACGATTCCGGGTCCATCTCGCGGTGCGCCGCCACCACGCCGGGGCGCACGAAGCGGGCATAGAAATCCGTATGGGCATCCGTGATGTCCTTGTTCTTGATGCCTGGCAGCCAGATCACCTTGCGGATGCCCAGCAGACGCTGCAGTTCCGCTTCGCAATCGGCCTTGCTCCAGCCTGGATTGCGGTTGCTGTTCAGCACGCAGCTTTCCGTGATGATGGCCGTGCCCTTGCCATCGACTTCCAGCGCGCCCCCTTCCAGCACCAGGCGCGTGGCCAGCAGCGGCACCTGGGCCTGGGCGGCGACCACGTCGGCCACCAGGCCATCCTTACCGGACTGCTGCTTGTTGCCCCAGCCATTGAAGTTGAACTTCACGCCGGCCCGTTCGCCATTCGGCTTGCGCACGAAGACGGGTCCCGTGTCGCGCATCCATACATCATCCATCTCGGCGGGGATCAAAGTGACGCGCGCGTCAAACAACTGCCGCGCGCTGGCCAGTTCAAACGGGCGCACCAGCATGTTGACGGGCTCGTAAGCGGCGATGGCGTTGGCGATGCGCACGAGCGCCAGTTGCACCTGCGGCACTTGCGCGCGCGTCCAGACGGCGCTGGACGCGCCATACGCCATCCATGTCGCCTTGTGCGCTTCGGCCTCGTCGGGCATGCGCCAGCCGTCGGCAGGGTTGACGCCGCCATTCGCGCCGCCACTGTTGACGGGTGGCATTGGCGTAATCGCGCCAGTTTCCGGCGCACCGCCGCCACAAGCGGCCAACATGCCGCCCATGGCCAGCGCGCTGCCACCCACCATGCAATGGCGCAAGAAATATCGACGTGTGTTCATAATTCATCCTTTGAAGTGAGCCAGCACCGCGCAGCGTGGCGGACGCATTGGCATGCACGGCATTGTGGATGGATCAAGATATGAAAACAAATGATATGATTTACCTTAATTAATTAGGTTTTCTCATATGTCAGAGCATCGTATTCCTTCGCTGAAACTATTAATGGGCTTCGAAGCGGCGGCCCGCCACGGCAATTTTTTCGCGCGCGGCCGACGAGCTGCACGTGACGCAGTCGGCCATCAGCCATCAGGTGCAACTGCTGGAAGAACAGGTCAAGCAGCCGCTGTTCCGCCGCGCGGGACGGGGCGTGGAACTGACGGTGGCGGGTGAAGTGCTGCTGCGCAGCGTGCAGCGCTCGATGACCGTGCTGCGCAGCGGCCTGGGGCGCATCGCCACCTACCTCGATCCGGGTCTCGTGGTGCTGGTGTGCCCGGCGCCCCTGCTGCACGGCTGGCTACAGCCCCGGCTGCGGGCACTCGAAACGCAGCTACCCGAACTGTGCTTGCTGCTGTCGGTCGACGAGAGCGCCCGCTTCGTCGATGAAATCGACGTCGACATCGCCATCAGCGAGCGCCCCCTTTTGCAAGCGGACTTGCAGGAAATCCCCCTGCTGCACGATGAATGGGTATTAGTGGCCAACAGCGAGCTGGCTGCGCGGCTGGCCGGCGTGCCGCAAGATGAGCATCATTTGCACGCGGATCTGGTTTGCCTGGAAGAAAGCCTGACGGGCGACGCCACGGCGCCCCTGTTCCTGGGGCCGCTGGCACGCTTTCGCAAGCGGGCCATCTACGACGATGCGCGCCTGTTGCTCGACGCCACCCTGGATGGGCGCGGCATCGCCTGTCTGCCCCGCTTGCTGGTCGATGCCAGCCTGGCGCGCGGCCTGCTGCACATCTTGCCCGCTTATCCCAGGGTGCCGGGCGCGACCTGGTGGCTATCGGGCGTGGCCGAACATCCCCGTTCGGCCATCGTCGGGCAAGTGTTCGACTGGCTGCGCGCGCAGGGCAATGATTACGGCAGCGGTGCAGGTGCCGTCGCCGTCGCCGGCGCGCGCGCATAGTCGATGCCGCTGGCCCAGCGGTTTTCCCAGTGCGCCAGGTACGATTGCGCCAGGCGCGCGCCATGCCACACGACGATCACATTTTCGCTGTTGGCGGTAGCGGCATCGGCCGTGTAATTGAAGCTGCCATTCTGCACGGTCACGCCATCGGCAACGATGTACTTGTCGTGATGCAGCGCGTAGCGGGAAATGACGCGGGTGGGGATGCCGGCAGCGACGAGCCGGTTCAAGGCGGCCCGACTGTTCTTGCGTTCGTTGCGCCGCGCATCGACCAGCACCTGGACATCGACGCCCCGCTGGCGTGCGTTCAGCAAGGCCTCGACCACACGGGGCGAGCTGAACGAATAGGCGGCCAGCCGTATCGTCGACGCTGCGCTATCGATGACCTTGAGTACCAGCGCTTCCGCCCCGCCATCGGGGGAAAAGGCGTTTTCGATGGTGAGCACGGGCGCGGCGTCGGCGGCAAGCGATGGGGCAGGAACGCCACCAGCCAGCAATAGCGCAGCAATGAGCAGGATTTTTTTCATGGCGCGTCGCCTACGGCAGCCGGTGCCGGAACGTCGGTTCGATGTTGCGCGCATGCAGCCAGCGCACGATGTCTTCCAGGGTGGCGTCCTGCAGCAGCAGTCCCGGCTGCGTCACTGACTGGGACACTGGCACTGGCAATGGGGCGGCGACGGGAGCGGAAGCAGGCACCGCATCAGCCAAGCCCGCATGTCCTTGCAACTTCGCCAGCGCCTGCGCGAACTGGGCGGGGTTGATGCTGCGCAAGCCTTCCAGGAAGCCCAGCTGGGCCGCTGGCGGCGGTGGCATGTCCAGGCCCGGTTCATCGACAAAGGCGGCGCCCATGCTGGGGTGGATGAAGGCAGCCCACTTGCCCGACGGCTGCAACGCGGGCGGCAGCGTCACCTGTTCCACGTAAGCAGGTGGCGCGACGGCGAGGATGTCGGTCGAGGCGGGTAAGAAGGTCGAGCGCAGCAGCTGCACGAACTGGCGCGCCTGGGCGACAGGCACGGGCGTGGCCAGGGACAGCCATAATTGGAACGCCGTGCCCGAGATGCTGACGGCGGGCGCCGGCAAGTCCAGCTCGTGCTGCACGGCATTGGCAATCGCGCACAGCGCGCTCCAGTGCGCTTCACCGCCACCCTTGCCGCCAAACTCCAGCACCAGCGCCCGCGTCAGGCCGCTATCGGTCACGAGTTGCACCGCTACCGTCTGCTCTCCCGCCAGATGGTGTGCCAGCACGGCCGGCGTCATTGGCTGGGCGCCGCCGTCCGCCTCCAGATAATGCTGCTGTTCCTCGAACAGATACAAACGGGTGAGTTCGGAAATCAGTTTATGCATGGGCGGCCTCGTAGTGACGTTGGACAACACTTGCCAACGTGCCCAGATTATAGCCTCCCCGCCCCCACTGATCTCAGCGCACCGGCAGCCCGGTTGCCTGCCGCGTCCGTCCAGCGCCAAACACCAGCCAGCTGGCCACGGCGAACAGGCAGGCGGCCACGCCGCCGTACAGCATCACGGCGCCAAAGCCTTGTGCCAGCGCAAGCTTCGCCACGCCGGCCGGCAGCGCGCCGGCGCCCTTGCCTGCAGATAAGTCTTCCGCCAGGGCGCGCAGGGTGGCCGCGTCCAGTCCGCCGGGCAGATGGGGCCGCAAGGCGGACTGGAGGGCTTCGACGAGGATAAAGCCCATCAGCGCGATATTGATGGACAGGCTGACCATGCGCGCGCTGATGTCGATGCTGGAAGCCATGCCAGCCCGTTCGCCGGGCACTGCGCCCGTCGTCGTGTTGGTGACGGGCGTGTTCGTCAAGCCCAGCCCCGTGCCCGCCAGCAGGCAGCCGGGCAAGATGGTCAGCCAGCTGGCAGTTTCGGCTTGGCTGCCCCACAGCATCAGCAAAAACCCCAGGCCGATGGCCAGCAAGCCGGCAGGGATCACCGCATCGGCCCGGTAGCGCAGCGCCAGCCGCTCGGCCAGGGGGCGGCACGAGCAAGGTGGGCAAGGTATAGGCCAGCAAGGTCAGGCCCGTGCCCAGGCTGCTGTAGCCGAGGCCATGTTGCACGTACAGGGGCAGGTAAATCATGAGCGGCCAGAAACTGCAGTTCATGCCCGCCGAACCGAGCAAGGCGCCCGAGAAGCGGCGGATGCGAAATACGCTGAAATCGATCATCGGCTCCGCCTGGCGGCGTTCGATGACGGCAAACAGCATCAGGCTGAGCAGCGCCACGGCCAGGCTGGCCAGCGTGCGGGGATCATTGAAACCCAGCGCCGGCCCCTGCGTGAGGCACCACGCCAGGCTGAACACGGCCAGCGACAGGGTGGCGATGCCCGCCACGTCCAGCTTGCGCCGCTGCGGGTCGCGCGATTCGCTCACGCCCAGGCCGGCCAGCAGCAGCGCGACGACGGCCAGCGGGCCGTGCACGAGAAATACCCATTGCCAGTTTGACAGCGCGACGATGGCGGCGCCGATGATGGGGCCGAAGCCCAGGCCCAGGCCAAACACGATGCCCCAGGCGCCAAACGCCCTGCCCCGCGCGGCGCCGGCCGGGAACTGCTGCGACAGCACGGCCACCTGGCAAATCAGCATGGCGCCGCCGGCCATGCCTTGCAGCGCGCGCGCGGCGATCAGCACACCGGTACTGCCGGCCCAGCCGCATGCCAGCGAACTGAGGCCGAACAGGGCCAGGCTGGCGAGCAACAAGCGCTTGCGGCCATAGCGGTCCGCCAGTGTGCCTGTTGCCATCAGCACGGTGGTGCAAGCCAGGGTGTAGGCATTCATGATCCATTGCAAGTCCTTGAAATCGCCATGCAGCACGGTTTCCAGGGTGGGCAAGATGACGGGCACGCTGGAAATTTCCAGCCCGAACATGAGTGAGGCCAGGCACACGGCGGCCAGGGTCAGTGCATTTTGTTGCGAATTAGTAAGGTGCATCGAAGCCTTGCTTTCGGTAGTCGTGGAGGGGTCGAGGGGCGCATAGTGCCGGCGCACTGCGAGTGAGCATTCTAGGAAAGCTCGACTCATGAGGGAAATGATAAAATTTTGTACAATTCATTCATTTTCATCATGAATCACGGGAACCCCATGGACTTCGATACCGCCCTGCTGCGCGCCTTTGTGGCCGTAGCGGACACAGGCGGCTTTACGCGCGCCGCCGAACGGCTGCACCTGAGCCAGTCCGCCATCAGCCACCAGATCCGCCGCCTGGAAGAGCAAGCGGGCGCCGCGCTGCTGCTGCGCACGACGCGCAGCCTGCGCCTGACGGAAGATGGCGAGGATTTCCTGCGCCACACGCGGCAGATCCTGGCCGCGCAGGATGCGCTGTCGCGGCGCTTCCAGCGTTCCGCAATTGCGGGCGCCGTGCGCTTTGGCGTGCCGGAAAATTTCATGGGCGCGCGCCTGCCTGCCCTGCTGGCGCAGTTCGCGCACCTGTTTCCCGCCGTGCGCCTGGATGTCACGGTGGGCACCTATCTGGACTTGCAGAAACTGGTCGCCGCCGATGCGCTGGACCTGGCCGTCGTCATGGCCCTGGCCGATGGGCAAGATGGCGCGGCCGTGCTGCGCCGCACGCGCTTCGTCTGGGCGGCGGCGCACGACTTCCGGCATGACGGCACGTTGCCCCTGCCGCTGGCGTTTTCACCGGCGCCCTGCATGCACCGGCAAGTGGGCGTCACTGCCCTCGACGGCGCCGGCCTCGACTGGCGCGTGGCGTTCACCTCGCCCAGCCAGCAGGGCTTGCGCGCCGCCGTGCTGGCCGGGCTGGCGATCACGGCCTTGCCGCAAGGCGACCTGGAAGCGGGCATGGAAGTTATCGATGGCCAGCATGGCTTGCCCGCCCTGCCCGCCGCCCAGTTCCAGCTCGTCTGGCGCGCCGCCAGCAGCACGGCGGCGGCCGTAGCGTTCGGGCAATTGCTGCGCGAGTGGTCAGCCGCTGCGGCGGCATGACAGTACCAGCAGCAAGGCCAGCGCCAGCATGGCGCTCGCGCTGCCCAAGGCAACCGTCACGCGGTGCGCCAGCAGCGGCACGCCCGCCAGTTGACCCGCGCCCACGCCGGCCACGGCCACCAGCGCCGCCAGGCCCAGCGAACTGCCCAGCTGGTGCGCCACGTTGACGACACCCGAGGCGGCGCCCGCATCCTGCGCGGGCACGCCGGCCACGCAGGCCGCCGTCAGCGGACTCAGTGCCATGCCCTGCCCCGCGCCGATCAGGACCATGGGCAGGGCGACACCCAGCCAGTAAGCCGTGCCCGCGTCGACGCGGCTCAGCCATGCCATGCCCAGCAGGGTCAATCCCAGGCCCATGGCCAGCAGGCGCGCATTGCCCAGGCGGCGCGTCAAACGCGGCACGCACAGGGCCACGCCGAAGTTGACCAAGGTCATGGGCAGGAAAGCCAGGCCCGTCAGCGAGGGCGGATAGCGCAGCACCACTTGCAGGAACTGCGTGGTGAAAAAGAAGAAGCCGATCATGGCCCCCATGAACAGCACCCTGGCCCCGTACGCCGCATTGCGTTGCGCATCGGCAAACAGGCGCAGCGGCAGGATGGCTTGCGCGGCGCCCCGCTCGATGAAGATGAAGGCGGCCAGCAGCAACAGGCCCGCCGCCAGGGTTGCTTGCGTCAGGGCATCGCCCCAGCCGGCGCCGGCCGAGCGGATCAAACCATACACGAGGGCCGTCATGCCCAGGGTGGAACTGGCGGCGCCGGCCACGTCGAAGCGGCCACGAGTGGTTTCACTCTCGACGAGGTAGCGGCGCGCCGCCACCAGCATGGCGGCGCCGATGGGCAGGTTGATGAAGAAACCCACGCGCCACGACAGCCATTCGGCCAGCACGCCGCCCAGCACCAGGCCCACGCTGGCGGCAATGCCGGCCACGGCGCTGTACAGGGCGATGGCGCGCGTGCGTTCGCGTCCCTCCGCAAACGTGGTTTGCAGCAAGGCCAGGGTCGATGGCGCCAGGATGGCCGCGCCCACGCCCTGGGTGGCGCGCGCGGTAATCAGCATGGCCGGCGACTGCGCCAGGCCGATAGTCAACGAGGCCAAGGTGAACAGCGCCAAGCCCAGCTGCAGCAGGCGGCGGCGGCCATACGCATCGCCGGCACGGGCGGCCAGCAGCAGCAAGCCGCCAAAGGTCAGGGTGTAGGCGCTTTGCACCCACGCCAGGCCAGTGTCTGTAAAGCCCAGCTCCTGGTGGATTTTCGGCAAGCCCGTCAGCACGATGGACGTGTCGAGCACGATCATTACATAGCTGACAAGGATGATGGCGAGGATGGCCGCCTTGTGCGGCGCGGCGGGGATAGCGGGATTGGGAACATTTTTCATGTCATCACTGTAAGACGTATGCATTACCGTGAATAGATGCTAAAGTCTGCATGAACTTATTAGCTAGACTAATGAATTGCACGGAGCCAGGATCAACGGACCAGCCGAGCCGCCAGCATAGCCGCCCCGATGGCAAGGCATAGCCAGCAAGCCAGGAAAATGTCGGCCGCATACGGTGTGCGATCCCAGTAACTGTCGCCGGGAGGCAATTGCAAGACCAGGCAGCCCCACAGCAACAGGGTGCCCCATGCGATGACGCTGGCAAGGACAAAACCCAGTAGTGAGTAAAGAAAAGTTTTCATCAGGCGATAGTCCGGCCACATGGCAGGGAGATGCTTGCAGAATAACAGCATAACGCAGCGTGATGAATGACTGAAAGGTGACAACATGGCGCAAACCAACTTCAACGACATCCTCGCCTTCGTGGCCGTGGCCCGCGAAGGCAGTTTTACCAGGGCGGCAGCCAAGCTGGGCGTGTCGCAATCGGCGCTGAGCCAGACGGTGCGCGCGCTGGAAGAACGGCTCGACTTGCGCCTGCTGGTGCGCACCACGCGCAGCGTCTCGCCCACGGAAGCGGGCGAACAGTTGCTGCGCACGGTGGCGCCCCGCTTCGACGAGATCGAGGCGGAGCTGGCCCTGCTCAGCGCCCGGCGCGACAAGCCGGCCGGCAACATCCGCATCAGCGCGGGAGAACACTCGGCGCTGACGGTATTGCAGCCGGCCATCGCCCGCTTGCTGCCGGACTATCCCGACATCAACATCGAAGTCGTCGTCGACAATGGCATGACCGACATCGTGGCCGCGCGCTGCGACGCGGGCGTGCGCCTGGGCGAGCAAGTGGCCAAGGACATGATCGCCATGCCCATCGGTCCCGATTTCCGCATGGCCGTCGTCGCCGCGCCCGCCTACTTCGCCCGCCAGGCGCCGCCCGCCACGCCGCAGGACTTGATGGCGCACAACTGCATCAATATGCGCCTGCCCACCCTGGGCGGCCTGTTTGCCTGGGAATTTGCCAAGGATGGGCAGGAGCTGAAAGTGCGGGTGGAAGGGCAAATGATCTACAACAACATGGCCATGCGCTTGCATTCGGCGCTCGATGGCCTGGGCGTGGCCTGCATGGCGGAAGACGTCGTCCTGCCCTACCTGGCCGATGGCCGTTTGATCCGCGTGCTGGACGACTGGTGCCCCACGTATGCGGGCTACAAGCTGTACTACCCGAGCCGGCGCCACCCCTCGCCCGCGTTTACCTTGCTGCTCGACACCTTGCGCTATCCCCGGGTTTGAGCCAGAGCAATCCTTCACCGGGCAGAAAGTGTGACCGCACGAACACGCGTTTACCGTGCGGCGGTGCAGGACTATAGTGGTATCTTCCCCACCTGTTCAAGGATCGCCATGAAACTCTTCTACTCGCCGGGCGCCTGCTCGCAGGCACCGCACATCGTCCTGCGCGAAACGGGCACGCCGTTCACCCTGGTCAAGGTCGACCTGCGCCAGCACCGCACGCAGGAAGGCGGCAATTACTATGAACTCAACCCGAAAGGCCAGGTGCCGTTGCTGGCGCTCGACGATGGCACGACCTTGAGCGAAGGCCCCATCATCGCCCAGTACATCGCCGAACTGGCCGGCAGGCAAGATCTACTGCCGCCGGTGGGTGGCTTTGCCCGCTACAAGGTGCTGGAATGGCAAAACTACATCACGTCGGAGCTGCACAAATCGTTCAGTCCCCTTTTCGATCCCCGCATCGACGCAGCCACCAAGGCCTTGCTCATTGGGCAACTGGGCAAGAAATACAAGTGGGTGGACAGCCGCCTGGAAGGCCATGCCTACCTGACGGGCGACACGTTCACGGTCGCCGACGCCTATCTGTTCGTCATCACGGGCTGGGCGCCTGGCCTGGGCGTGGATTTGTCCGCGCTGGCGCATGTGCAAGCCTTTCTCGCAAGAGTGGGCCAGCGCGACAGCGTGAAGGCGGCGCTGGCGGCGGAAAGCCAGGCGGCTTAAAGATCGGGTCCAGTTTTTTCAGGCCTGCTTGGTAGGCCGGCGAATATGGGGCACGGTGGAATTGCCCATGTCAGATGAGGTAGTATGAGCGCTGCACGTCCCGTTCACGCTGCCTCCACGAAAGGTCCGCCATGGAAGAAGAATACGAAGTGCCCAGTCCCCATGAACACGCCGTGGAAGAAGCAACGGAGAAGGAACGCGATGGCCTGACGCAAAAAATCGCCCTGATGACGGCCATACTCGCCACCATCGGCGCCCTGATCAGTTACCAGAGCGGCAATGCGCAGAACGAAGCCATGTTCCTGAAGAACGAGAGCATCCTCAAGCAGGCGCAGGCGAGCGACCAGTGGGCCTTGTACCAGGCGAAGTCGACGAAAAGCCATATCGCCGAAGCGACGGCCGCACTGGCCAGCGTGCCCGAGGTGCGCACCCGCTACCTGGCAGAGCAAGCCAGGCAGGAAAGGGAAAAACAGGTCGTACAAGCCGGCGCGCGCCAGCTGGAAGAGCAATCACGCAAGCTGGGCGAGGAATCGGAAGCCAAGCTGCGCCCGCACGAACGTCTGGCCATGGCCCTGACCTTCATCCAGATCGCCGTGGCGCTAGCCGCCATCACCGTGCTGACGCGGCGCCGCTGGCTGCTGTGGGGTTCCGTGGGCGCGGCGGCGGCCGGCATACTGGCCGCCGGCAGCGCCTTCCTGTTGTAACGGCAGACGCGGCTCAGGCGGGCGGCACGACGCCGCTCCAGCCGGGCAGATAGCGCGCCTGCTGGCTGCGCGCCAGTTTCATGGCTTGCGCCAGTGCCTTGGGGAAATTCTTTTGCAGGCCGGCGGGCGCGATACGGCTGCGCAAGAAATCGGCCCACAGGAATTCGCTGAAGGGCGTCACATCCTTGGCGTAGCCGCCTGCGCTGCGCAATTCGCCGGCCAGGCTGCGGTAGGGATCGTCGTGCAAGCCGCTCAGCTGCCGGGGAATGGCGGAAAAATCGCGGCGCAAGCCTTCACTGTCATAGGGGTGCACCCATTGATGGTGGTCCATCACATGCCAGAAGTGCAGCGGCTCCAGCCAGGACAAATCCTTGAGTATCATCAGGCTGACGGTTTTCACGCCCTCCTGGTGCAGCGCCAGGCCGAAATGGTGGTGGTCGACGATGTAGTGACGTCCTTCCGGGCCGATGATACTGGGAAACCAGTGATCGGCCAGTGCCGCTGCCCTTGCCTTCCTGCCCAGGCTGGCCCAGTGCGCGCGCTTGAACGCCACTTCGGCCATGCCGACCGTGATTTGCGTAGGCAGCAGCTTGTTCAGCCTTGCCTTGACCAGTTGCGGTTTCGCGCTTGTCATGCTGTCTCCCAAAATGCATCGCCTGGCCGCCAGCGTAGCATAGTCGCCGCTACTTTTCAGGCGTGGCGCCGCCCAGCAGGCGCACGGCCTCGGCCACGCTCAATTCACTGAGCAACAGCGCCGGAGTGCCGGCCAGCATGTCGCGCAGCGCCAGTTGCAGCACGGCGTATGCCGGCTCCTTCAACCGCGCCAGGGCCAGGGCCAGCCCCTGCTGACGTACGAACGCGGCAAAGTCGCGCAAGGCTTCGACGCTACTGCCATCGAGGTCGGGCGACTCTTCCAGGCTGAGGATCACCTTGCGCAGCGGACCGGCCCGCTCCTCCAGCATGGCACGCGCCAGGTGCAGGCTGCGCTCGGCATTGACAAAGAACAAGGGTTCATCGAGGCGCAGTATCAACAGCTCCGGCTGCGGCCGGGCATCGCGATGCAGCGCCAGCTTGACGTAGTCGTGGCTGTCGCCCAGCCGCCCCAGCACGGACATGCCCGGCTGCGACAGGCGGCGCAGCATCAGCAGCAGACTGATGGCGATGGCCACCAGCAAGCCGTCGAGGACGCCGAACAGCAGCACGCCGGCAATCGCCGCCAGCACCAGAAGGCGGTCGCGGCGCCAGGCAAAATAGGGCTGCAAAGAAACAGGGTTCAGGGTATGGCTGACAGCGTGGATAACCACGGCGGCCAGCACGGGCACGGGCGTGAGCGCCACCAGCGGCAGCAGGGTCAGCACGATGACGCCCACCACGGCGGCGGCCACCAGCCCCGACAGGCGCGAGGTGGCGCCGGCCGCCTCGTTGGCTGACGTGGCCGAATAGCCGGCGCCCACCGGCATGGCTTGCAGCAATCCCGCCAGCACGTTCGCCGCGCCCAGTGCCAGCAAGTCGCGCTCGGGCGCCACGGGGTCGCCATGCTTCAAGGCAAAACTGCGGATGGCGCCATACGATTCGGCATACAGAATCAGCGCCAGCGCAAACGCCAGCTCGACCAGGCGCGTCCATTCCTCCTGCGTCAGGCGCGGCAAGACAGGCATGGCCAGGCTGACATCGATGGCGCCCACCAGGGCCACGCCGTGGCGCGACAAGTCGAGCCACTGTCCTGCGGCGATCCCCAGCGCAATGACGATCAGTCCGGCGGGCCAGCGCTGCCTGCGCCGCAGCAGGAACAGCAACAGCAGCGCCGCCGCGCACAGGCCCGCGCCGCGCCCGTTCCACTGCCCTGCCCGCGCCAGCAAGCCGGGCACGAGATGCAGCAGGTCGCCTTGCAGCGGCTGCACGCCTAGCACGCCGGGCAACTGTTTCACGATGATCACGATGGCCAGGCCGAAGGAAAAGCCCCGCAACACGGGCTTGGCGATGAATTGCGTGACGCTGCCCAGCCTGGCCACCCAGGCCAGCAGGAAAAATACCCCCGTCAACATCACCAGTCCCGCCATCAGCATGAGCCGGTGCCCCGCGGTGCCGCCCGGCATCGAAGCCATGGCTGCGGCCAGCACGGCGGCCGACGACGACGTGGCCGATACGATGGCAAAGCGGCTCGTGCCCAGCACGCCATAGCACAGCAAGCCCGCGAACAGGGCCAGGATGCCAGCCTGGGGCGCCAGGTTGCCGATGCTGGCATACGCCACCGCTTCCGGCAGCAGCAGGCCGGCGATCGACAGGCCGGCGCTGACATCTTGCCAACGGTTCGTTTGCGTCGCAGCCGATGCGCTCATGGCGATGCTCCTGGTGGGTGGCAATGGTCCGCTCCATGATGCGGCAAAACCGCCGTTCCAGCCACATTTGCTTACACTTGAGACAAATATCCTGTGCACCAGCGGCACCGACGGCGCGTTTGAGCAGTGTCACATCCCTGACATCCACCTGGAGACTGCAATGAAAACCACCACTCTGTCCGCCATCATCCTGATGATTTTTGCCTCGGCTACCGCCAGCAGCTTTGCCGCAGAAACGACTTGGCAGAAAAACCACCCGCGCCGCGAACAGGTGAACAACCGCCTGGCGCATCAAAACGCGCGCATCCACAAGGAAGTCAAGGAAGGCGAAATCACCAAAGGGCAGGCAGCCGCCCTGCACCGCGAAGACCGCAGCATCCGCCGCGAAGAGCGCAGTATGGCCAAGCTCGATCACGGCCATATCACCAAGGCAGACCAGCGCGCCCTGAACCAGCAGGAAAATGTGGTCAGCAAACAGATCGGAAAGTAAATGACGCAAAGGGCAGCGCTGTCCCGGCGTCGGAGACATCCATCTTTTTCGCCTGACAGGGGGAGGATAGCCGGCGCCAGCGCGCTCACCAACCGTCCGGAAGGGGCTTCTGGCGCCAGGGCGCAGGACCATGTGCCCACGGCACGCCGCACTGTGCGAAAATGCCCGCCTTCGCCATTGCCGGATACCGCCCATGCCGCACGCTGTCCTTGATATCCTTTCCGAGCGCGACGCGCGCCGCATCGCGCGCCACGCACCGGCGGCCGACGCCGCCCGCTTTTTGCATCCGGCCCAGCAAGCCTTGCTGCACCGGCGTGGCTGGCTGACGATGCTGGCGCCGCACAGCGCCGGTGGCGCCGAGCTGCCCTTGCCGCAAGCGGTGCGCCTGGAAGAAGCCGTGGCCGCCGTCGATGGCAGCATGGGCTGGGTGCTGACCCTGTGCGCGGGCGCGGGCTGGTTCGCGGGCTTTCTGGCGCCTGACATGGCGCGCAGCATCATCGGCACGCCGCGCGTTTGCCTGGGCGGCAGCGGCGCGGCCACGGGCTACGCCGAGGAAGAAGGCGACGGCTACCGCATCACGGGCAGCTGGGACTACGCCAGTGGCACGCCCATGGCCACCCACTTCACCCTGAATGCCCGGCTGCAGCGCGATGGCCAGCCCCTGCTCGATGCAGAGGGAAAACCGCGCATCCGCGCCTTCCTCGTGCCCGCTGCGCTGGTACAGCTGCTGCCCTCGTGGAACAGCATCGGCATGCGCGCCAGCGCCTCGCACAGCTACCGCATCGACCGCCAGTGGCTCAGCAAGGAACATGGCTTTACGATCAGTCCCGACACCGCGACGGCCGACAGCCCCCTATACCACTACCCCTTCTATTCACTGGCCTATGTGACCCTGGCTGCCAACGTGGCCGGCATGGCCGCGCATTTCATGCAGCTTGCCGAGGAATGCATGCGCCACCGCCGCCATGCGCGCGCCGGCTTGCCCCTGCTGGACGTGCCGGAAGTGGTATCCATGCTGCAAGGCAAGAAAGATGGGTACACTGCCGCCCGCGCCCGTTTTTACGCCGTGCTGGACGACAGCTGGGCGCAGGTGGCAGGCGGCGCGGCGCTCGACGACGACGCCATGCAAGCCGTGCAGACGAGCTCGCTGGCCCTGGTGGCCGTGTGCCGCGCCGCCGTCGATGGCTTGTATCCCTACTGCGGCCTGTACGCGGCCCGCGAAGACAGCACCATCAACCGCGTCTGGCGCGATTTTCACACGGCCAGCCAGCATTCATTGCTGCTGCCCTGACGGCCGCAGTTTCAGCGGTTCGGCGATCGTCAGCACCACCAGGAAGGTCAGGCAGGAAATGGCGGCCATGAAGCCGAACACATAATCCCAGCCATAATGGTCTAATAACATGCCGACGATCCACGGCGTGGCCGCGCCGCCCAGCTGGCCGCCCATGTTGACGACGGCATTGGCGACGGGGAATTTTTCCTTAGACACGAATTGCATCGGATACACCATGTAGGCGGAAAAACCGATGCTCAGCAGCACGCCCGTCAGGAATAGCAGCGCGCCGTACTGCAGCGGGTCGGCCGGCGCATGGATCAGCAAGTACATCATCACAGCCGTCGACAGCGCGGAAATCAGCATGCCCGGTTTGCGGCGCTTGTCGAGCACGCGGTCGGCCAGCACCCCGCCCAGGATATTGCCGAAGACGGCGCCCACCCACGGCGCGGCCGCCACCATGCCCATGTTCATGATGGAAAACTGCTTTACCGTCAGCAAGTACGTGGGTATCCAGGCCAGCAGCACGCTGGAAATGCCCAGTTGGCAGCAATAGCCGAGCGCGCAGCCGAGGATATTCCAAGACGCAAACACGCCACGGCTGGTGGTCACGGTCGGCACCATACGCACGCGTATCAGCTTGTCGAGCCAGGGCATGGGCCGCGACGTGGCCGCCGTGCCGGTGCTGCTGCCATCGAGCGCCTTTTCCTCGATGATGGCCAATTCTTCGACGTTAACGAAGCGGCTTTCGGCTGGCTTGTTGGTCACCAGGAAGTACCAGAAGATGGCCAGGATCACGCCCGGCACCGAAAACCAGATGAACACTTCGCGCCAGCCCCAGGCGGCAATGATGGCCGCGCCCAGGATAGGCGTGATGACGGGACCGAACTTGACGGCAGACAAGAACAGGCCCGACGCCGTGCCCTTCTCGCGCGAGGGAAACCAGTGATTGATGGTGGTCGTCACGCCTATCGGCAGCGGCCCTTCGGCCAGGCCCAGGCCGAGGCGGCACAGTTTCAGTGACAGCAAGGAACCGACGAGCCCTGTCAGGCCGGTGGCAATCGAGGTGAGGACCATGGAAATGGTGAAGACCTTGCGCACGCCGAACTTCGACAGTAGCCAGGCGGAAGGCAGTTGCGCCAGCGCATAGGCGACGAGGAACAGGCTGACGAGGCCGCCCGCGTCGGTATTGCTCATTTCAAACTCGCGGCGCAAAAGGGCAGGACCACGCCCAGGTTGGCGCGGTCGGCGGCGGCAATCGTGTAGACGATGAAAAACAGGGCCGCGACGACCCAGCGGTAGCGCGTGGGACGACGTGCGGCGGGCGCCGCAGCTGCGGCGGTAGTGGTGGTGGCATGCATGGGGTGTCTCCTGGTTTTTATAGTGGTATGCGCGTATCAGCCCAACTGCAGCCTGCGCAGCGTCTCTTCCAGGCCCAGCAGCTCGACGGTCGTGGCGCCGTCTCGGATCTGCTGGCGGAATTGCGCTTCCTTCTCTTCGCGCTGGCGGCTTTTCAGCAGCACCGCGTCCACCTCGTGGCGCCGCACCACCACCACGCCATCCTGGTCGCCGACGATGATGTCGCCGGGATCGATGCCAACGTCGCCGATGGTGACAGTCACGTTGAGGCGCCCCGGCTGGTGCTTGCCCGTGCCCTTGATCGACAAGCCCCGGCTAAAGACGGGAAAGCCCGCCTGCGTCATGGCGGCCGCGTCGCGCACGGCGCCGTGAATCACCAGGCCGGCCAGGCCGATCCGCTGCGCCTGCTCGGTGAACACGTCGCCCCACACGCCCGCTTCCAGGAATCCCTTGGCGTCGACCACCAGCACGTCGCCGGGTTGAGCCTTGAGCATGGCGTAGTGCAGCATCAGGTTGTCTGCCGGGCGCGTGTTGACGGTCAGCGCGGGCCCGGCCAGGCGCATGCCGGGCGCAATCGGCTTGATGCCGCTATCGAGCGCGCCTTTCGCGCCCTGCGCCTCGTAGATGGTGGCTGCGCCCAGCTGGCGCAGGGCGTGCAAGGTCTCGATGGAAACAATCTGGTCCATGGTGTACTTTCAGTTAGCTAGGGAAAAGGATGACGTCAGGCGGCGTGCGCAGGCTTGCGCTGCAGGGTGTGATAGCCGAACTGGCGCCGCGCGTCGCGCAGGGACATGCCGTCCAGCGCGGCGGCGACGATGCGCAATTCCACCGCCTGCATGGCCAGGGCGCGCTCGAACACCGCGTGCGCCCGGCCCGCTGGCACGATGACGACGCCATCCTGGTCGGCCACGACGAGGTCGCCGGGCGCCACGCGCACGCCGGCCAGGCTGACGGGCGCGCCAACGGCATCCACCTGCACCCGGTCCTTGCCGGTACGCATGAAACGCCCCAGCGCAAACAGGGGGTAAGCGGCGGCATCGGCTTCGGCCGTGTCGCGGCACACGCCATCGATGACGGTGCCCGCCACGCCCCGGTGCGCCGCCAGCTGACTCATGATGCCGCCCCAGACGGTGCATTCGCTGCGGCCGGCGTTGTCGAGCACGGCAATGGCGCCCGCAGGAATATCGTCGAGGTAATCGCCCACCGTGCCGGGAGACTCGCAGTCGACGGGCGCGAAGCGCACGGTGAAGGCGGGGCCGAACAGGCGCCGCGGTCCGGCCACCGGGACGAGGCCGGGGACGCTGCCGGGCAAGCCGAAATAGTCGAGCGCGTCCGAGACTTCCGCACTACTCAGGCCGCGCGCCTGCGTGAATAAACTCTCTTCCATGAAACGTCTCCTGGTTGTCGTGGAGCTCAGTTTCATATAAAGTGTTTTCAATATCAAACATCGATTATTGACTCTTGGATCAATAAAAATGAACTTAAGACAGTTGCGGTATTTTTGCGAAGTGGTGGAAGCGGGCAGCGCCGCGCACGCCGCCGAGCGCCTGCACGTGGCGCCGACGGCCATCAGCATGCAGCTGGGGCAGCTGGAAGCCCACCTCGGAGGCGAGCTGTTCGACCGTTCGCGCCGGCCCATGGAGCCGACGCCGCTGGGCCGGTTTTTCTATCCGCGCGCCAAGGAACTGCTGCTGCAGGCGGCGCGCCTGGACGACGAGGCCAAGGGGCTGGCGACGGGCAGCCACGGCTGGCTGGGCATCGCGTTTACCCGCTCAGCCACGTTTTCCGTGCTGCCGCGGGCGATCCGCCAGTTTCGCGCCGCCTATCCGCAGGTACAGCTGGACCTGGTGGAGGCGCTGTCCGAATACCAGCCGGCGCAGCTGCGCCAGGGCCGCATCGATATCGGCCTGTCGCGCTTCATCGGCCCGTGCGCCGCGCCGCCCGACCTGTGCCACGCGGTCACCCTGGACGACCCGCTGGTGGCCGCCCTGCCCCTGCACCATCCGCTGGCGGCACGGGCGTCGCTGCGCGCGGCCGAGTTGGCCGACATCCCCTTCATCCTGTATCCGAAAGACCCGATCAGCCCGTTTGGCCAGCAGATCGTGGCCGCGCTGAAAGCGGCGGGCGCCGAGCCGGCCGTGGCGTATTCAGCCGTGGAAATCTACACAGCCCTGTCGCTGGTGGCCGCCGGCCTGGGCGCCACCCTGGTGGCCCGCTCGATCGCGGAAAACAACCGCACCGACGTGGTCTTCCTGCCGGTGGACGATATCGCCACCAGCACCACGCTGGTGGCCGTCACGCGGGCCGATGAAAAAAGCCGCCTCGTGGCGGCTTTCCTCGAGATCCTGGCGCATGGCGAACCACGCTGACGGCACGTCAGTTGGGATAAACGTCCTGCGTCACGTGTTCCAGCCAGCTGACCGCCGTGCCATCTTGCGCCTCTGCAATGGCGACATGCTGCATGGCGGACGTGGCCGTGGCGCCATGCCAATGCTTGACGCCGGGCGGTATCCACACCACATCGCCCACGGCCAGCGCTTGCAGCGGGCCCTGCCAGTGCTGCACCCAGCCATGGCCTTGCGTGACGATGAGAGTCTGGCCTAGCGGATGCGTGTGCCAAGCCGTGCGGGCGCCGGGCGCAAAGCTGACGATGGCGCCGCCCACGCGGGCCGGAGACGGCCGCTGGAACATGGCGTCGACGTCGACCGCGCCCGTGAAATAGCGGGCGTCGCCGGTGATGGTGGGCATGGCGGCGGCGCGCGTGACGGTGACGGCTGCTGGCGCAGAAATGGCGCCGGCCCCGGCAGAAACGGCTCCGGCGGGCAGGCAAAGCGGCAAGAGTGCCGCGGCGTATCGATGCATGTCTGGTTTCCTTTCTTGCCGGTAAATTCGGTCCCCACAATGGGCTTGCCACAGGGCAGCCGGCTTCGCCTGTCCCCGCAAGTCAAGCTTAACAGTGCTGGCCCGCGCTGATTAGCGGCGCAAACCCACTAGGGCCTATAAGCTGGGCTGATGAATAGGCCGATGCGCGGTCTGTCTCACAGGAAAGGCTGGCGGACGCCATGCGGGCCGGATTGCCTGATAATATGGGGGCATTGCTACTTCTCGCTCCCCTATCCATGCACGTCAACACGCTCAGCAGCCTGGCGCAACTTCTGGCCAGCGCCGAAACTGAAACCCTGGCCTTTCCCACCAGCATCAATACGGCCTTGCTCCTGCAAAAGGAACTGGCCAACCCGGATTGCCACTCGGCCGACATCAGCCGGCTACTGCTGTGCGAACCGACCTTGTCGGCGCGCGCCGTGGCGCTGGCCAATTCGGCCCTGTTCGCATCAGGCCAGGCCCCAGCCATCACCAGCGTGCGCGCTGCCGTCGAACGGCTGGGTCACCGCAACCTGTATGCGCTGGCGACGGCGGCCGTGATCCGCCAGCTGAACGCGGGCCTCCGCGACGAAGCCTTGCGCGCCCGCGCCACCCAGCTGTGGGCGCACACCGTGCATGTGGCGGCGCTGGCGCATGCGCTGGCCGGCGCCGTCACGCACACGGATGCCGATACGGCGCTGTTCGCCGGCATCGTGCATGAAGTGGCCGGCTTTTATATGCTGGCCCAGGCCGACAAAACCCCGGGCCTGTACGCCCAGCTGGAAACGCAGATGGCGTCCACCCTGGAAGTGATCGGCCGCGCGCTGATGCGCCAGCTGGGTGTGCCGCTGCCCGTCGCCGATGCCGTCAATGCCTTGCCCGGCTCGACCATCATGCTGCCGCCGGAAGGCTTGCGCGACACCCTGCTGCTGGCCAAGGCGCTCTCTCCCGTCCCTTCGCCGCTGCCGCAGGCCAGCGTCACCGTCAGCGCGCCGCTGCAAGCCTACCTGGAGCACGACCCCGTGCTGCAGGCGCTGCGCGCGCAGCCGTCTGCCGAAGCGAAGGGCCTGATCGAGGTACTGCTCAGCTGATGGCTGATCTGCTATGATGGCGCAGGCCGGGATGGACCCGGTCCGCTTTCATTGACGTCCACTGGAAAACTGCCTTGACTACCTCCTTACGCATGCTCGGCCTGGCCGCAGCTCTGACCATGGCGTGCAACGCCAACGCCGACAGCTTCGTTTCCTCGGCCTCCAGCGCCGGTTCCCAGTCGAGCGGCAGCATTTCCGATTCGCTCAACGGTTCGAGCAACAGCTCCTCGCGCGACAACAAGGTGGCCAATGGCCCATACCGCATCATCGACGTGGCCGCCGTACCGGGCCGCAACGGCATGACGCGCCTGACCATGCAGGCCGACGCCACGGCAACGCCGCTGGTGCTGGACTTGCCGCAAGCGGCACTCGACAAGCAGCAACTGGCGCAAGGCGACGTGGTGCATGCGCAAAACCGCGCCTACGGCATTGAATTCTCGCGCAACGACACGCGCGCCGCCTTCTTCCTCGTGCTGGCCGACGACTGGTACGGCGAAATGGCCACGCGTCCCGTCAGCCTTTGATTTTGCGGCACCTCGCGCGGCTGCTGGCCGGCTGCGCCGCACTCGTCCTGGCTGGCGCGGCCCATGCGGGCACCTCGCTCGCCTCCTCGCGCTTTTGCGACCGCGCGCAGGAACTCACGGCCACGGAACAGGACCGGCTCTTGCGCTTTGCCGCCGTCGTGCGCGAGGAACTGGCCGCCAGCGAAGGCAGCGTGGCGCTGATCAGCCGCTCCGGCCTGGACCTGGCGCGCTTCGGCATCCGCTATTCGCACGCCGCGCTGGCCTGGCGCCACGACAATGACAATGGCTGGTCCGCGCGCCAGTTGTACTACGCCTGCGACGAAGGCCGCCCGCGCATCTTCGACCAGGGCACGGCCGGTTTCGCCATGGGCACGGAAAATCCATCGCTCGGCTACATTTCTCTCGTGAAATTGCCGGCGGAAACCGTGCCGCCCCTGCGCCGCGCCCTGCTCGACCCCGTGCGCGTCCAGCAGTTGCTGGCGGGCCGCTACAGCGCCAACGCGTATGCTTTCAATTTGAAATACCAGAATTGCAATCAGTGGGTGGTGGAATTGCTAGCCGCCGCCTGGGGCGAACTGGCCGCGGGCAGCGACTTGCGCGCCCGCGCCCAGGACTGGTTGCGCGCCGCGCCGTATGCGCCCGCCCCCGTCGACGTGGGCGCGCGCTGGCTGATGCTCGGCTCGATCTTCGTGCCCCTCGTGCACATGGATGACCACCCGCCCGAAGCCATTGGCACGATGCAGCTGGAAGTGAGCCTGCCGGCCAGCCTGGAAGCGTTCGCGCGCCAGCGCCTGCCTGCCAGCGAGCGCGTGGAAATCTGCCACGACGGCAAGCAGGTGGTGGTGCACCGGGGCTGGGAACCGATCGCCGACGGCTGCGTGCCCGGCGCAAACGACCGGGTCATCGCTCTCGATTAGTTAGGTATCCGCGTCGAGCGCTTCACCTATCGCATAGAAACGCCCGCCTGCGATGTAGTGCAGGCTGCGCCAGGATGGATCGGCCTCTTCGAAATGCCAGTGCCCGTCGCGGAACACGCGCGTGTCGGCCCAGGCGCCCACCACTTCGCCGATGAACAGGTCATATGCGGTCTGGTTGTGCGGCTCGGGGATCAAACGGCAAGCCAGCCAGGCGGAGCATCCCGCGACGAACGGCACATCAACACCTTCCATGTGAAACAGCTGCACGCCCGCGCGCGCCAGCTTATCAGGCTGCGCATCGAGGCTGTGCGTGCCCACGGCGTGCGTCAGCTGCAATTGCGCCGCCGTCGGCACCTGGATGACAAACGTGCCGCTGCCCTCGACCAGCGCGCGCGTGCGCGTGGCCTTGTCCAGCACCACGGTCAGTTTCGGTGGCGCGAAGTCGAGCGCGCAGGCCCAGGCGGCGGCCATCACGTTGTCGACGCCGGCATGGCGCGCCGAGACGAGGATCGAGGGGCCATGATTGAGCAGCCGATACGCCTTTTCCAGCGGCACGGGAGCGATATGACCATGTTCAGGCTCCTCGCTTTTCAGGGACAGGAGCATATCCCACTGGTCGATGCCCGGCCCGAAGCCATCCGGCGTCACTTTGACTGTCTCAAAACCGAAGCGCGCATAAAAACGCTGCGTATGCTGGCTGGTATTCATGCTCACGCTGGCGACTCCCGGCACGGCACGGATGGCGTCCAGGCGGGCCTGCGTCAGCGCGCGGCCCAATCCCTGCCCATGCAGATCCTGCGCCACCATGCCCCAGCACAGGCTGGCGACGGTGCCGCCCGCCTCCAGCGCATGGCCGCCGCAGGCGACGATGTCCCCATCGCGTTCGATGACCAGATACGGATGCGTCGATGCTTCCAGCCAGGCGGCAAAGCCGGCGCGCTCCGAGGGGTCGAAAAAGCGCGGCGTATTGCCATCGAAAAGGGCCAGGCAGGCCTCGCGGTCGTCGGCCCGGTATGGACGTACTGTCTGCATTGCTATCCTTTCAAAAACAGGAAGGGAAATTATACGGCGCCACCCTTCACAGCAGGTTTTCCGACGTCACCACATGCACCCCGGGCGCGCCGGCCAGCGCCGCTTCCAGCAAAGTGCTGGCGATGCGTGCTGCGGGATTGATGCGCCAGCGGCGCGGCAACACGGGGCCCACCACGCGCAGGATGCGCAGGGCGGCGCCCTCGCCCGCCCGCGCCTCCTCGCGTTCGCCGCCGATCAGGCCCGGTCGCACGTGCGTGAGCGACGCAAAGCCCAGCGCTTCCAGGTCGCGTTCCAGCTCGCCCTTGACGCGGTTGTAGAAGAAGCGCGATGCCGCGTTCGCGCCGGCGGCCGAATTGAGCGCATACGTGCGCGTGCCGGCCGCCAGCGCCAGGCGCGCCGCAGCCAGCGGATAGTCATGGTCCACGCGCGAAAATACTTGCCGCGTGCCCGCCACCTTCATGGTCGTGCCCAGGGTGCAGATGAGGGCGTGCGCCTGCCACCAGGGCGCGTCCGCCGGCAAGTGATCGAAGTCGACGATGGGCGCTTCCAGTTTCGGATGCGCCGGAAAAGCCTTGCGCGCCGGCGCCACAACCCTGCTGACGCGCGCGTCCATCAGCGCCAGGCGCAGCACTTCGCGGCCCACCAGGCCGGTGGCGCCTATCAATATCAGTTTCATTCCTTCTCCCCGCATGCCGGACGCCACACGATACAGCATCGGGCGCCCAGGCAGCGCATCAGGCGCCTGCGTGCGTGTGATAGATCTTGCTGACGATGGTCCACTCGCCTTGCACCTTGAGCAAATTGAAAAAGTCGGTAAAGCGGAAACCCGAGATATCGTCCGTGTCGACGCGCGCGCTGGCCGCCGTGCCCACGATATCGACGCGCACGATGGCAGCCTTTGCCTGCGGCGATGGCCGGAAGGCGCTGTCGATGATCTCGAACAGGCCTTCGATGGGCCCGCCCGTCAGCTTATCTTCACCATCGACGCCGAAAATGGTGGCCTGGCTGCTGAACGCCGGGCGCATGATGCTGCTGTCGGCCTGCGCGCCGCCCGCATTGTATTGATTCAGCACGGCGACAATCGCCTGGTAATCCTGCACATAAGTGGTGTTGTTCATGTTGCGCTCCTTGGGTGGGTGAAAAAAGAAATCAGTACGGGCTTGCGGGCCAGTCGGTGTAGCCGCTGGCGCCACCGCCGTAATACGCCTCGCGCGGCGCCTCGGCCAGCGCCACGCCATGTCGCAGTCGCGCCACGAGGTCCGGGTTGGCGATGAAGGGACGCCCGAAGGCCACCGCATCGACCTTGCCCTCTGCGCGGCGCGCCAGCGCCAGTGGCAAGTCGTAATGGTTGTTGCCGATGTACGGGCCGTTGAACAAAGCACGCAGCGCATCGAGGTCGACGCCTGCCGGCACATCGCGCGAGGTGGCCGTGGCGCCCTCGACGAAGTGAAGGTAGGCAAGTCCATGGCGATTCAACTGTTCGATCAGGTAGCCATAGGTGGCCATCACGCCGCTGTCGACGGGCGTGTTGCCCGCGTCGGGCGTGACGGGAGACAGGCGGATGCCGACCCGCGACGCGCCCCAGACGTTCACCACGGCTTGCGTCACTTCCAGGGTCAGCCGCGCGCGGTTTTCGATGCTGCCGCCATATGCATCCGTGCGTCGGTTGGTCGAATCGCGCAGGAACTGGTCGAGCAGGTAGCTATTGGCCGAATGCACCTCGACGCCATCGAAGCCGGCGCGCAGCGCGCATTCGGCCGCATGCGCATACTGTGCGACGATGCCGGGCATTTCCTGCGTTTCCAGCGCGCGTGGCATGGACACGGGCTGCATGCCGCTGGCGGTGTAGGTGCTGCCCTCGGCCCGGATGGCGGAAGGCGCGACTGGCGCGGCGCCATCGGGCTGCAGGCTGGCATGCGAAAACCGTCCCACATGCCACAGCTGGCAGACGATCTTGCCGCCGGCCGCATGCACGGCATCGGTGACCAGCTTCCAGCCCGCCACCTGCTCGTCCGACCAGATGCCGGGCGTCATTGCGTAGCCGCGTCCCTGGGGCGAAATATTCGTCGCTTCGCTGATGATCAGGCCGGCGCTGGCGCGCTGGGCGTAATACTCGGCGTGCAAGGCATGCGGCACGCCATCGTCGCCCATGCGGCTGCGCGTGAGCGGCGCCATGACAATGCGGTTGGCCAAGGCCAGCGCGCCCAGATCGACTGGGGAAAATAAATCGCTTTTATGCTGTTCGCTCATCGTATTGCTTTCATGTTCAGTGAGAAAAAACCGGAAATAACTGACCGGTCGTCTAGTTTATGATTAAAAAAACGGCTACGACAGCAGCCGTTGTGTGGTCGACATGGCAGCGTCGAACGGCCCGCCGCTCTTGGCGACCTTGACCATCAGGGAAGCGCCCAGCCACAACTGGTAAAGGGATTCGGCCAGCACGCGCGCCGGCGTCGTCGCCGCCACGGAACCGTCGCGATGGCCCGCTTCCACGCACAGCGTCAGGCGTTCCAGGATGGCGCCCGTGCCTCGCTGCAGCACGGCGCCCATGTCCACGGACAAGTCGCACACTTCGGCGCCCAGTTTGACCACCAGGCATTTGCCTTCCGGCGCGCTGCTTGCCTGGGTCGCGCTCCAGTAGTCAAAATAGGCCAGCAGGCGCTCGCGGGCATTGCCAGGCCCCGCCAGCAACGCATCGACCGTCTGCAGATAGGTGCTGAAATAATCATCGAGCAAGGTTTGCCCAAACTCTTCCTTCGACTTGAAATAATAGTAAAAGGAACCTTTCGGCACGCCGGCCGCCGCCACCAGTTCCGCCAGTCCCACGGCCGTATAGCCTTTCTCGGCCATCAGTGCCTTGGCGATGTCGATCAGGTGCTGGCGCATGTCAGCGGAGGATTTTTTGCTCATGCGGCCAGTATAGCAAAAAATCTGACCGGTCGTCTAGCGATCGATATTCCCACCTCTGTCACCCCAGGCGCAGCGCCAGCGCCGCCAGGGTCAGCAGCAGCACGGGCACGGTCAGCACGATGCCGACGCGGAAATAGTAGCCCCAGGAAATGTGGATATTCTTGCTGTCGAGCACGTGCAGCCACAGCAAGGTGGCCAGGCTGCCGATGGGCGTGATCTTCGGCCCCAGGTCGCTGCCGATGACGTTCGCATAGATCATCGCTTCGCGCACGGCCCACTGCGCCGTCGTCGGGTCGATGGCCAGCGCGCCCACCAGCACCGTCGGCAGGTTGTTCATCACGGACGACAGCAAGGCCGTCAGCACGCCCGTGCCCATGGCCGCGCCCCACACGCCATACTGCGCAAAGTGATTCAGCATGCCCGTCAGGTAAGCCGTCAAGCCCGCATTGCGCAAGCCATACACGACCAAATACATGCCCAGTGAAAAGACGACGATATGCCACGGCGCATGGCGCAGCACGTGGCGCGTGGAAATCACGTGGCCCTTGCCCGCCACGCCCAACAGCAACGCGGCGCCCACGGCGGCGATCAGACTGATGGGCACACCCAGGGCTTCTTGCGAGAAAAATCCCACCAACAGCAGCGCCAGCACCAGCCAGCCGGCGCGGAAGGTAGCCAAGTCGCGGATGGCGGCGTCCGGGCGCTTCAGCTGCGAGGCATCGTAGTCGCACGGGATATCCTGGCGGAAAAAGAGCAGCAGCACACCCAGGGTGGCGGCCACGGCGACGACGTTGACGGGCACCATCACGGACGCGTACTCGGCAAAGCCGATCTTGAAGAAATCGGCAGAGACGATATTCACCAGGTTCGACACCACCAGCGGCAGGCTGGCCGTGTCGGCGATGAAGCCCGCCGCCATCACGTAGGCCAGGGTGGCCCTGGCGGAAAACTTCAGCGCCCGCAGCATGGCGATGACGATGGGCGTCAGGATCAGCGCGGCGCCGTCATTGGCGAACACGGCGGAAACCAGCGCGCCCAGCAAGACCAGCAGCACGAACAGTTTTCTACCGCTGCCCCCGCCCCACCGCGCCACGTGCAGCGCGGCCCATTCGAAGAAGCCGGCCGCGTCCAGCAACAGGCTGATGATGATCACGGCGACGAAGGTGCCGGTGGCGTTCCACACGATATGCCAGACGACGGGGATGTCGCCCCAGTGGATCACGCCGGCCAGCAAGGCGACACCAGCGCCGATGACGGCGCTCCAGCCGATGCCCAGGCCGCGTGGCTGCCAGATGACGAGGGTCAGGGTGGCCAGGAAAATGAAGAAAGCGGTCAGCATGCGGCGAGGTTCCGTTCGATGCGGCATCGCGGGCACCATGCCCGCAGCCTTAAATACCCAACACTTCAATGATAGTGGAATTATTGAATTAATGCATAGCCTTTATATTCAAGCGAAAAAAATAATCGGGCCTGCCGGCTTTGTCATTATCTTTAGGCAACTAATTCGGTGTATAGTCCCACGGCAACACGACTTGTGAAAAGGAGGCGCTGGTGACAACCGTATATCAGACAGCAACGATGGGCGAGGCGCGCGTGCGCGTAGCCCTGGTGGACCGCGGCAGCGCCGACCTGCTCGTGCACCGCGTGGGCAGCCCGGGCCTCGCGCATGGCGACGCCCTGTGGTGCCTCACGCGCACGCGTCAGGGCGCCGCGCTGCTCGCGTATTTCACCTCGCAAGGCATGGCACAGCTGAAAATCTGCTTTGTCGACAGCCACGGCGAAGCGGGCTGGACAAAGCCGCATCCGCTGCGCGGCCAGCTCTAGGAACTGGATACTGTTTTCTTGACAAAAGGAGGGGCAAATGGATTTGATCCTGCTGGAACCAGGCGACCCGGAACTCGTATTCGGCAAGGCGCCGGGCGCTGCAAACAACGGCATCGACGCCGTCTGGCGCGATGGCAGCTCGCTCCGGGATGTGGAGCAGTGCATCGAACTGGTTTCGCTGCATCAGGGCATGAAGCAGCAGGTGACGACGGACGTCAGCAACTCGGCGCGCACGTCGGGACGACCCGTCATCAGCGAATTCACCTGCACCAAATATGTCGACCAAATCTCGGTCAAGTTGTACGAACTGTGCCTGGGGGCCAGGTCGCAGGGCGCAGGACAAGGCCAGCCAACGAGACTGTACATCGTCCGCAATTCCGGCGACAAGACGAACAACATCATCACCATCGCCCTGCGCGACGCCCTGATCAGCGAAATCCAGCTGCAAACCCATCCCGACGACATGCCGACCGAACAGTTCAAGCTGAGCTTTACGGAAATCCTCTGGACCTACAGCGCGCAGCAGGCGGACGGCAAGTCCGCTACCCAAAACACGACGGGCTGGAGCCTGGCGCGCAACCGGCCGATCGGGGCTTTTACAGGATAATCAATACGGGATAGACAATGAACGACGCTGCACACGCCCCTGCCCCCAGCTACATCGCCAACGCCGGCCTGGTGCTGGTCCACCCATTCCTGCCGAGGCTATTCACGCAGCTGAACCTGTTGTCCAGCAACGAAGACGGCACGCGGCAGCTGCGCGGAGAGGATGGCGCGCGCGCCGTTCACTTGCTGCAATACCTGAGCGATGGCGTGACCAATGCGCCGGAGCCGGAACTTGTGCTCAACAAGCTGCTGTGCGGCCTGGAACCCGGTTTCCCGGCTCCCCCGTTGATCTTCGCGATGAAGAAAAGGCAGCAGGAGATCAACTGCTGGCCGCCGTCATAGGCAACTGGCCCAGTATTGGCAATGCCTCGACAACAGCGTTGCGCGAAACATTCCTGCAGCGCGATGGCCGGCTGCAATGGGACGATGGGCAATTGTCACTGACTATCCGGCGCAAGGCGGTTGATGTACTGGTGGACGAGCTGCCATGGGGGCTTGCCATCATCGTGCACCCGTGGATGCGGCAGCCCCTGCACGTGACTTGGTAGACGCACACCCGGCTGATAGCCACTCCACAAGGAAACCCGCATGAGCAACTACATCCACATCGCCGGCAGCCCCAGAACCGGTATCGTACTGCTGGGCGACGACGGCGCGGTGCGCAGCCTGAGCCAGGTCGAGACAGCGTCAGCATGGCAAGATTCACCGAAGTTCGCCGGCGTCGTGCCCGGCGAAGCGGTGTTTGCCTGCCTGCTTGGCGACGGTGCGCACTTCACCACGGTGGCCCACGGCACGGCCATCCGCTATCTCTCTACGCTGGGCCAGCCGTCCGCGCGCTGGAAGGACGTCGCCCCACTGCCCGCCGGCACGGGCATGGCGGGTCTGGCCGGCGATCACCAGGACGGCTACCTGCTGCTGACCGCCGATGGCCACGACCTGTACCGGCTGGGCCGCAACGCCGGCAACACCAGTGGGCGGAGTGAATGGGAGCCATGCGCCGCCCCGCCGTTGCGCGGCAAGGCCACGCTGATCGCCGGCGACTGGCAGCACGGCGTGCTGGCGGTGGGCGACGGCGTGGCTGCGAAACTGGCGCACAGCGACGCGGGCGACGCCTGGACGGCACTGCCGCCGCCACCGGTCGCCATCGAGATGATGACGGGGAATTTCCGCGATGGCTACATCGCGTACGGCGAGGGACGCCTGTGCATGCTGGACGCTGGCGCCCAGCCAAGATGGCGCTTCCTGCCCACGCCGGACTTCGACTTCCGCGCCTTGTCCGGCAATCCGGCCCATGGCCTGGCGGCTGTGCTGGCCGACTCCAGTGGCGACGGCGCCCTGGTTGCCTATGCCCTGCGCCCGGAGCAGGGATTGTGGTCGCTGGCACTGGCGCCGCGGGCCAGGCGCCGGTAATCGCTACTCCACCAGCCCTCCCCCAGCGCCTTGTACAGGGCCACGGCCGACTTGAACTGGTCGCGCCGCACGTCGAGCAAGGTTTGCTGGGCCGCATACGACTGGCGCTGCGCGTCGAGCAATTCCAGGCGACTGTCCTGGCCTGCATCGTAGCGCAGCTGCGACAGGCGCTGGCGCTGCTGCGCCGCCACCACCACGCGCTGCTGTGCATCAATCTGCTGCGCATACGTGGCGCCGCCCGCCAGGCCGTCGCGCACTTCGCGGAAAGCCGTCTGAATCGCTTGCTCATATTGCAGCACGGCCACGTCCTTGCGCAGGCGCGACAGTTGCAGTTCCGCGCGCAACTGGCCGCCCTGGAACAGCGGTTGCGTCACTTGCGGCGCGAACGACCAGCTGCGCGCGCTGCCGCGGAACAGGTCGCTGAGCTCCGGGCTGGCCAGGCCCAGCGACGCCGTCAGCGACAGGCGCGGGAAGAAGGCGGCGCGGGCGGCGCCGATTTCCGCATTCGCCGCCACCAATGCATATTCCGCTTGCAGGATGTCGGGACGGCGCGCCAGCAGGTCCGACGGCAAACCAGGCGGCAACTGCGTCAGCACGGGCTGGCCATCGAGCGGCCGGCCAGCCGGCAGGTCGGCGGGCAGCGGCGCGCCCAGCAGCAATTCCAGGTTGTTGCGCGCCAAGGCGCTGGCCCGCTCCCGCGCCTGCACATCCGCTTCCGCCGTGGCCGCCTGCCCTTGCGCTTGCGCCACGTCCAGACCACTGCCCTGCTGCGCGCCGTGCAGGCGCTGTGTCAAAACCAGGGCATGGCGCCAGTCGGCCAGGGTTTGCCGGGCCAGCGCCAGCTGTTCCTCAGCCAGCCGCTGTTCCAGATACGCATCGGCGACAGCGCCGATCAGTGTCATGCGCGCGGCGCGCTGGCCCTGCTGCGTAGCCAGGTAGCGGGCAAACGCGGCATCGGACAGGGAACGCAGACGGCCGAACAGGTCGATCTCGAACGCGCTCATGGCGATGCCGGCCGTGAACGTGTTTTGAACAGTCGCATCGGCGCCGCGCTGGCGCACGCCGCCCGCATTCGCGCCGATGGACGGATAGCGGCCCGCATCCTGGATCTGGTACTGGGCCCGCACGGCTTCCACGTTGAGGGACGCCACGCGCAAGTCGCGGTTGTTTTCCAGTGCGATGTCGACCAGACGCTGCAGCCTCGCATCGAGCAGCATCTGGCGCCAGCCCAGGTCGGCGGCGCTGCCGGCGGCCACTGACGGCGTCGCCTCGTAACTGGCGGGAATCGGCGCCGCCGGCTTGACCAGTGGCGGCGTCAAGGAACAGGCCGACAAGGCCAGTGCGGCCAGCGGCGTGATAAAAATCAAACGCATTACAACTCTCCTTCCACCGCTTTAACCGCAGTGTGATTATTGCGTTTCTTGAAATAGCTGCCCGCCTTGTCGACGGCGCCCAGCACCACGACAAAGAACACGGGCACGAAAAACACGGCCAGCACGGTGGCGGTGATCATGCCGCCGAATACGCCCGTGCCGATCGCATGCTGGGTCTCGGCGCTGGCGCCCGTGGCCAGCATCAGCGGCACCACACCCAGCGCAAAGGCCAATGACGTCATCAGAATCGGGCGCAAACGCAAGCGGGCCGCTTCCACGGTCGCCTCGACCAGTCCCTTGCCTTGCGCCTGCAGCTGGCGCGCATATTCGACGATCAAAATGGCATTCTTCGCCGACAGGCCAATAATCGTGATCATGCCCACCTTGAAGAACACATCGTTCGGCATGCCGCGCACCATCACGGCCAGCACGGCGCCCAGCAAACCCAGCGGCACCACCAGCATGACGGAGACGGGAATCGACCAGCTTTCATACAGGGCCGCCAGCACGAGGAACACCACCAGCATCGACAGCGCCATCAGCATGGGCGCTTGCGACGCCGATTCCTTCTCTTGCAGCGACTGCCCCGTCCACGCCAGCGCAAAGCCCGGTGGCAGCTGTTTCACCAGCCGTTCCATTTCCAGCATGGCGTCGCCGCTCGACACGCCCGGTGCCGCGCTGCCGGAAATGCGGGCCGCAGGATAACCCTGGTAGCGCACCAGTTGCAGCGGCGATTCGCTCCACACGGGGCGCACCAGCTCGCCCAAGGCCACCATGCCGCCTGCGTTATTGCGGATGCGCAAGGCCAGCACGTCTTTGAGCTGCATGCGCGACGGCGCATCGGCCTGGATGATCACCTGTTGCATGCGGCCCGCATTCGGAAAATCGTTGACGTAGGTCGACCCCATGGCCGCCGTCAGCATGTCGGCAATGGCTGTAAATGACACGCCCAGCGCTTCGGCCTTGGTGCGGTCGATATCGAGGCGCACGCTGGCGCCGGGCGGCAAGCCGTCCGGATACGCGCCCGCCACCTTGCTGCTTTGCGCAGCCAGGCCCAGCAACTGGTTCTGCGCCGCCTGCAACGCTGCGATGCCCTGGTTGGCGCGGTCTTGCAGGCGCATGGAAAAGCCGGACGAATTGCCTAGTTCATCGATGGCGGGCGGCATCAGGCTCATGATCACGCCCTCCTTCGCCTGCGACATGGCGGCCTGCGCCAGCGCCACTTCTTCCTGCGCCGTGGCGCCGTTGCGCAGCTTCCAGTCCTTCAGCATGGTGAACGCCAGGCCCGCATTCGGCCCAGCGCCGGAAAAGCTGAAGCCGAGGATCGATTGATTCACTTCGATGCCGGGCCGCGTGGCCACGTGCTGCTCGTACAACTTGACGACATCGAGCGTGCGCTCCATGGTGGCGTCGGACGGCAGCTGGATCGAGGTGATGAAGTAGCCCTGGTCTTCCTCGGGCAAGAAGGCCGACGGCAGCTGCATGAAGGCCACGCCCAGCGCCGCGACGATGGCGCCATACAGCACCATCGAACGGCCGGCGCGTTTCAGCATCGCCACCACGCCCTTTTCATAGCGGGCCGTCATGCGCTCGAACTGGCGGTCGAACCATAGGAAGAAGCCTTTCTTGTCGTGGTCGTGCGGACCGATGGGCTTCAACATGGTGGCGCACAGGGCCGGCGTCAGGGTGAGGGCCAAAAAGGCCGAGAACAAAATCGACACGGCCATGGCCAGGGTGAACTGGCGGTAGATGGCGCCCACGGAACCGCTGGCCAAGGCCATCGGGATGAACACGGCCGTCAGGACCAGCGTGATGCCCACTACCGCCCCGGTGATTTCGCGCATCGCTTTCGACGTCGCTTCCTTCGGCGACAAGCCTTCGGTGGCCATCAGGCGCTCCACCGCTTCCACCACCACGATGGCATCATCGACGATGATGCCGATGGCCAGCACCATGCCGAACATGGTCAGCACGTTGATGGAATAGCCGGCCAGCAGCATGACCGTGAAGGTGCCCATCAGGGCAATCGGTGCGACGATGGCGGGAATCAGGGTGTAGCGTATCTTTTGCAGGAACAGGTACATGACGAGGAAGACCAGCACCATCGCTTCGAGCAGGGTGACGATGACCTTTTCGATCGAGATTTTCACGAACGGCGCCGTGTCGAACGGTACCGAATACTTGATCCCGGCCGGCATGGTGTGCGCCAGTTCGGCCATGCGCGCGCGCACGGCGCTGGCCGTCTGCACGGCGTTGGCGCCCGGCGACAGCATGATGGCGGCGCCAGACGCGGCTTGCCCGTTTTCGCGGATGCTGAAATTGAAGCTTTGCGCGCCCAGCGCCACTTTCGCCACGTCGCCGATGGTCACTTTCGAGCCATCCGCATTCGCGCGCAGCACGATGGCGGCAAATTCGGCCGGCGTTTGCAGTTGGCCCTGCACCGTCAGCGGGATGGTGACGCGCTGGCCGTGCACGGCGGGCGAATCGCCCAGGCGGCCCGGGGCGATTTGCGCATTTTGCTGCGCGATGGCGGCCGTCAGCTCTCCCATGGCGATGTTGTACGACACCAGCTTGGCCGGATCGACCCAGATGCGCATGGCCCGCTCGGAGCCGAACAGCTGCACCTTGCCCACGCCGGGAATGCGGCGCAGTTCTTCCGTCACGTTGCGCGCCAGGTAGTCGCCCAGCGCCACTTCATCGTGCTGGCCATTGTCGGAAATCAGGCTGACGATCATCAGGAAGCCGGACGACGCCGACTCCACCGTCAAGCCATTTTGCCGCACGGCTTGCGGCAGGCGCGGCTCGATGGCTTTCAGGCGGTTTTGCACGTCCACCTGCGCCATTTCCGGATTCGTTCCCGGCTGGAAGGTGACGGTGATCGAGGCCGAACCCGAGGTATCGGTGGACGACTCGAAATACAGCAAGTGCTTGACGCCCGACAGTTCGCGTTCGATCAGGCCCACCACGGAATCGTTCATGGTTTGCGGCGTAGCGCCAGGGTAGTTGGCGCTGATGCTGACGCTGGGCGGCGCCACGGAAGGAAAACGCGCAATCGGCAATTGCGGTATGGCGATCAGTCCGAACAGGACGATGAAGACCGCCACCACCCACGCAAAGACGGGGCGGTTGATGAAAAATTGAGGCATGTCGTTAGGCTTTCATTGTATTCAAAGTGTGCATCAACGCGCCTTGGCGGCAGCCACCGTTGCCACGACGGCTGGCTTCCATGGTTGCGGCGCGGCGGTGGCGCCCGGCTGCAAGCGTTCCTGGCCTTCGATGACGACGGTGTCGCCGGCCTTCAAGCCGCCGGTGACCACATACTGGTGCTCGACCACGTCGCCCACGGCAATCGGTTTCAAGCTGGCTTTGTGCCTGCCATCGAGCACCCAGGCCTGGGCCTGGCCATCGCTGCTGCGCAAGACGGCTTGCTGCGGCACGAGCACGCCATTCGCCTGCACGGCGCGGGCGATGCGGGCGCGCACGAACATGCCCGGCAGCAGCTGGCGCTGCGGATTGTCGACCAGCACGCGGACGACGGCGTCGCCCGTGCCCGCATCGACGCTGATGCCCGAGAACAGGATGCGGCCCGTGACGGGATGCGGCTGGCCATCCGCGCCCAGGATGGTCACGGGCAGCTTGTCCGCGCCTCCGTTGCCTGACGCTTGCAGCGCCGCCAGCGCGGCTGCCGGCTGGCGCACGTCGACATACACTTTGTCGATCTGCTGGATGCGCGCCATCGGCGCCGCGTCGGCCAAGCCCACGAGCGCGCCTTCCGTCACCAGTTCAGAGCCGATGCGCCCGGCAATCGGCGCCTCGATGCTGGCAAAGGCCAGGTCCAGGCGGCGGCGCGCCAGGCTGGCCCGCGCCTGCGCCACGGTGGCCACGGCTTGCTCGCGCTGGGCCACGGCATCGTCATACGCCTGGCGGCTGATAGCGTCCGCTTCCACCAGCGGTTTCAAACGGTCGGCCTGGCTGCTGGCGCGCTTCGCCGTGGCCACCGCGTGCTGCAGGGCGGCGGCGGCCGAATCGACGTCCGCCTGGAATGGTGCAGGGTTCAGCTGGAACAGCTTCTGCCCCGCTTTCACTTCGGCGCCCTGCTCGAACTGGCGGCGCAGCACGATACCGCCCACCTGCGGGCGGATGTCGGCTGTGCGGAAGGCCGCCACGCGGCCCGGCAATTCATCGCTGAGGACGACGGGCGCCGCTTGCAGCTTGAACACAGTGACGGCGGCGGGCGGCGCCCCCGCTTCTTCCGGCGCGGGTTTGGAACAGGCGGCAAGGCTGAGCAGTGCCGCGGCGATCAACATGTTTTTCTTGGTGAGGTGGCTCGGATGCATGGTCTTTCTCTATGGCAGATCCCAACCGGCGGTCCGGTCGACAGATAAGCGCAGCATAAAAGGCTTGCGTGGATGTTCCGTCAAAGAAATGTGGAGATTCGATGGAGGAAGCGAAGAATGCTAGACTCCTGTATGAACTATCATCACAGCGCCAGCCAGCCTTCCTTCCTTGCCACCACGCCACCTTCCGCCCTCGTCCTGATCGCCGAAGATGAACCGCAAATCGCCCGCATCCTCGCCGGTTACCTGGAGCGCGATGGCTACCGCACGGCCTTCGCGCACGATGGCCAGGAGGCGCTGCAGCAGCACCTGGCGCTGGCGCCCGACCTGCTGCTGCTCGACGTGCAAATGCCCAAGGTCGATGGCTGGGGCGTGCTGGCCGAAGTGCGGCGGCGCGGCGAGACGCCCGTCATCATGCTGACGGCGCGCGACCAGGATGCGGACAAGCTGGCCGCCCTGCGCGTGGGCGCCGACGACTACATCATCAAGCCATTCAATCCGGCCGAAGTGGTGGCGCGCGTGGCGGCCGTGCTGCGCCGCTCGCGCGTGCGCCACCACCCGGTGGGCGGCCAGCGCCTGCGCTGCGGCGCCATCGAGATCGACCAGGAAACGTATGTGGCCAGCGTGCTGCGCGACGGCGCGCCCGTGCCTTTGAGCCTGACCTTGACGGAGTTCCGCCTGCTGGCCCATCTGGCGCGCACGCCACGGCGCGTCTGCAGCCGCCTGGAATTGCTGGAGTCGTGCATGCCCGAGAGCAACTCGATGGAACGCACGGTGGACAGCCATGTCAGCAAGCTGCGCAAGAAGCTGGAAGAAGCGGGCGTGATGAACATGCCGGCCAGCCTGCGCGGCGTGGGCTACCGCCTGGAAAGCGACGCCTGATGCGCTTCACAGGCCTGAACCGGCAGATCATCCTGTCGATGTCCGTGCTGATGGTATGCAGCATCCTGATCATCTGGCTCGGTTCCTGGACCTTTTTCGCCATCGCCTTCAAGATCGACCCCGGCATGCTGTCCGAGCCCGACGACTGGTCGCCCACCACCGTCGAGTGGCTGTGGATCCTTGCCATCACCATCTTCGGCCTTGGCCTGGCCGCCTTCTTCGCCATCAAGCTGGCCGCGCGCATCCTCAAACCGATCAATTCCGTGATGGACAGCGTGCGCCGCGTGGCGCATGGCGACCTGTCCGCGCGCGCCTTCGCGGGTGACCGCACCTTGGGCGAGACGGCCATGCTGGTCGATGACTTCAACAGCATGGCCGAGCGTCTGCAGCGGGGAGCGCAGGAAAGCCTGACGTGGAATGCGGCCATCGCGCACGAACTGCGCACGCCCGTGACCATCCTGCGCGGCACCTTGCAAGGCGTCGTCGATGGCGTCTTCAAGCCCGAGGAAGTGCCGTTTTCCAGCCTGCTGGCGCAAGTCGAGGACCTGGGCCGCCTGATCGAGGACTTGCGCACCCTGAGCCTGGCCGACAGCGGCCACATGCAGCTGCGCATGGCCTGGACGGACCTGACCCTGGAAATCGAGGAAGTGGGCCGCCTGCTGGCGCAGGAAATGGAAGCGGCGGGTTTTACCCTGCGATTGTACCTGTCCGACCATCCCGTCTGCTGCGACGCGGCGCGCATCCGGCAAATCGTGCTGGCCCTGCTCGACAACGCGCGCCGCTATGCCCATCCGGGCCTGCTGCGCGTGCGCACCCGCGTGCAGGCCGGCCAGTACTACCTGAGCGTCGAGGATGCGGGTCCCGGCATTTCGGAGGAACTGGCGCCGCATGTGTTCGAAGCGTTCCGCCGCGGCGACAGCGCCAGGGTCGACCTGAACGCGGGCAGCGGCCTGGGCCTGGCCGTGGTCGAAGCCATCGCGCGCGCGCATGGCGGCAGCGCCGTCTGCACGCGTGGCAAGACGGGCGGCAGCCTGTTTACGGTGAAGTGGCCGGTCGAGCATGGCGCGTTACCGCCCGCCGGCTGACTACGTCGGCGGCGCGCGCAGCATGTCGACAAAGGCCCGCAAGACGGCCGGCATCTGCCGCCGGCTCGGGTAGTACAGGAAGTAACGGGGCGGCGGCGGCAGGCAGCGCTCCAGCACGCACGCCAGGCGCCCCGCCGCGATATCGGCGCGCGCATCGGCCTCGTACACATACGCCAGTCCCGCGCCATCGCGGGCCGCGCGCAGCATCAGTTCGTCGTCGTCAAACACCAGCGGCCCGCCGACGGCGATGCTGACGGCTTCCCCCTCCAGCTCGAACTCCCACGCATACTGGCGTCCGCTAGGAAAGCGCCGGCCTATGCAGGCATGCTCGAGCAGCGCGCGCGGCGTGGCCGGTGCGCCATGCGCAGCCAGGTAGGCCGGCGACGCCACCACCACGAACGGCTGCGGCGCGCCCACCGGCACGGCGATCATGTCGGCCGCCACGTGTTCGCCAAAGCGGATGCCCGCGTCAAAACCGTCGCGCACGATATCGATCATGCCGTCATCGGTGACCAGTTCCACCTGCACGCGCGGATAGCGCGCCACGAAGCCTGCCAGCATGGGTGCGAGCAGCAGCCGGGCGGCCGGACGGGGCACGTTCAGGCGCAGCCTGCCTGCGGGCACATCCTGCAAGACGCTCAGGTCCAGCAAGGCATCGTCGATTTCGCGCATGGCCGGCGCCAGCCGCGCCAGCAGCTGCTGCCCCGCCTCGGTCGGCGTGACGCTGCGCGTGGTGCGGTTCAGCAGGCGCACGCCCAGGCGCTCTTCCAGCGCGCGCAGCGCATGGCTGAGGGCGGAAGCGGACACACCACGCTCAAGGGCCGCCTTGCGAAAGCTGCGCAGGCGGGCAACGGCGGCAAAGGCCGTCAATTCATTCAGGTCAGCCATCATTCATGAGCCATATTCAGTAATGCATGCAGGATTAGCCATCTTATCGCATGCTGTTGCTTCGTCCATACTCCTTGCATCTTTTTTTGGAGAGGAATGACAATGGAACACAGAACACTGGGCAAGTCCGGCTTGCGCGTCGCTCCCATCGGCCTGGGCTGCATGGGCATGAGCTTTGCCTACGGCGGCGCGGACGAGGCGGCATCGCTGCGCGTGCTGCACCGCGCCGTGGAACTGGGCGTGACCCTGATCGATACGGCGGAAGTCTACGGCCCCTACGCCAACGAGGAACTGGTGGGGCGCGCCCTGAAGCAGCTGCGCGGCAAGGTCCACATCGCCACCAAGTTCGGCTTCAAGATCTTGCCCCATGGCCAGGGCGTGGAACGCATGGCGGGCGTCGACAGCCGCCCCGAGCACATCGTCCGGGCCGTGGAAGGGTCGCTGTCCAGGCTCGGTATCGAGTGCATCGACTTGCTGTACCAGCACCGCGTGGACCCCGCCGTGCCCATCGAAGACGTGGTGGGCGCCATGGCCGATCTGGTGCGCGCCGGCAAGGTGCGCCACCTCGGGCTGTCGGAAGTGTCAGCCGCCACCCTGCGCCGCGCCCACGCCGTGCATCCGATTGCGGCGGTGCAATCCGAATACTCGCTGTGGAGCCGCGACGTGGAAGCCGAAGTGCTGCCCGCCTGCCGCGCCCTGGGTATCGGTTTCGTGCCCTACAGCCCGCTGGGCCGCGGCTTCCTGACGGGCCAGCTTACGTCCAGCGCCGCACTCGCGCCCGATGATTACCGCCACAGCCTGCCCCGTTTCCAGCCGCAGGCGATGGCGGCCAACGGGCATCTCGTTGCCGAGTTGCAACGTCTGGCGGCGGCGCGCGGCGCCACGGCCGCGCAGTGGCTGGCCCTGGCCTGGCTGCTGGCGCAAGGCGACGGCATCGTGCCGATCCCCGGCGCCCGCAGCCTCGCGCACCTGGAAGAAAATGTCGCCGCAGCGCAGATCAGGCTGAGCGAAAGCGAGCTGGCCGCCATCGGTGCCGCCATCGCGCCCGCTTGCGTGCAGGGCGCGCGCTACCCAGAGGTAGAGCTTGCCATGGTTAGCCTGTAGACAACAGTGCCTGGCTGCGCTATACAAGGTTCTTTTACCTGCCGCACTTGAAATGCCCGAATCCGCTATCATTTCCAATCTGAACTATTCATTATGAAAGGGATTTACATGTCCGATTTGCTCGAAACACTGCAGTGGCGCTACGCCACCAAGAAGATGGACCCGACGAAAACGGTGCCGCAAGACAAGGTCGAGCGCATCCTGGAAGCCGTGCGCCTGACGGCCAGTTCCAGCGGGCTGCATCCTTACGAAGTCTTCGTCGTGACGAATCCGGCCCTGCGCGAACAGATCAAGCCGCATGCGTGGAACCAGTCGCAAGTGACGGACGCTTCGCACCTGCTGGTATTTGCCGCTTGGGACAATTACACGGTCGAGCGCATCAACAAGATGTTTGACCTGGTCAACACCGTGCGCGGCTTCAAGAATGAAGGCTGGGAAGCGTACCGCCAGCAGATCCTGGCCACGTATCCGCAGCGCGATGCGGAAACCAACTACCAGCACGCGGCACGCCAGGCGTATATCGGCGTGGGCACGGCCCTGATCGCCGCGGCGCAGGAAAAAGTCGATTCGACGCCAATGGAAGGTTTTGATCCGGCCAAGGTCGATGAAATCCTGAACCTGCGCGAAAAAGGCCTGCGTTCCGTCGTGATGCTGCCGCTGGGCTACCGCGCCGACGAAGGCGACTGGCTGGTGGACCTGAAAAAAGTGCGCCCTGCGCGCGAGCAGTTCATCACCGAGCTGGCGTAAGCGCCTCGCCTGTGATTGAAAAGCGGATGCCCTCACCGGCATCCGTTTTTTTGCCCGTTCAGGCCGCTTGCGGAAAGCGCACAGTCACTTGCAAGCCCCGTCCCGCCTCACCTTCGGCCAATGCAATATCGGCCTGGTGGTGCTCGGCGATGTGGCGCACGATGGACAGGCCCAGGCCGCAGCCCCAGGCGTCGTTGCCGTCGGGACGGAAGAAGCGGTCGAACAGGCGCGCATGGTGCTGATGCGGCACGCCGGGGCCGTTGTCGGACACGCGCAGCAGGGGCCTGCCCTCTTCCACCGCCGCCTGCAAGTCGACCCTGCCGCCCTGCTGCGTGTAGCGCAAGGCGTTGTCGATCAGGTTATTCAGCAACACTTGCAAGCCGTCGGGGTCGGCCTGCACCAGCACCCTGGCTGGCAGCGTATCGACCACGCCCAGGTCGATCGCGCGGCTGTCGGCCAGCGCGCTGTGATCGGCCACGGCCGCTTCCAGCAATTGGCCCAGGTCCACCGTGTGCAGCTGGCTGGCCGCCAGCGCCGTTTCGTGGCGCGCCAGGCTGAGCAGTTGCCGCACCAGATGCGTGCTGCGGTCCAGCCGTTCATGCAGCCGCGCCAGCGCCACGCGGCGTTCTTCCTCGCTGCCGGCGCGCTCGGCCACCTGCAACTGCAGTTTCAGCGCCGTCAGGGGCGAACGCAATTCATGCGCGGCATCGGCAACAAAGGTGCGCTGCGCCGTCAACGCCGCCTCGAACTGCCCCATCAAGCTATTCAACGCCAGCGCCACGGGCCGCAGTTCGGGCGGCATGTCGTCGGCCGCCAGCGGCGTCAGGGCATCCGGCGAACGGCCCGCCACCGATTCGGCCAGCCGGTGCAGCGGCGCCAGCGCGCGCCCTACCACGGCGACGATCAGCAGCGCCAGGATCAGCGCGAACACCAGCAGGGGTGCGCCGGCCCGCATGGTCATCTGCCAGGCCAGCTGGTCGCGCACAGCCTGCGCCTGCGCCACCTGCACGTAGCGGCCGCGCCGCGTCTCGCCGTACAGGCGCCAGTCCTCGCCCTGCAGCACGACATCGGCAAAGCCGGCCAGCGCATAGCGCGGCAATGCCGGCTGGCCCTGCAGGACGGGCAATGGCTGCCCGTCCTCGTCCCACGCCTGCAGCACGAACGCTTCTTCCGGATCTTGCGCGGCGGCGGCCAGGCCCGCCTGCGGCTCGAACTCATCAGGCAAGGCCACGGCCAGCTGGCGCAGCTGCAGATCGGCCAGTTCATTGGTTTCTTCCAGCAGCGAGCGGAACAGCGAAATGCCGGCGCCGAGCACGCACAGCAAGGTGGCTGCCAGCAAACCGAGCAGCAACTGGCGGCGGATGGTCAGCATGGCGCCAGCCGCATCTTGTAGCCCACGCCGCGCACGGTCTGGATACAGTCCGCGCCCAGCTTCTTGCGCAGTTGGTACACGTACACGTCGACGGTATTGCTCTCCACTTCGCAATCCCAGCCGTACAGCTTCTCGCTCAGCTGGCGCTTCGACACCACCTTGCCCGGATCGTCGAGCAAGGCGCGCAGCACGGAAAACTCGCGCGGCGGCAGCTTGATCAGCTCCCCCTCGAACGTGACGTCGTGGCTGGCCAGGTCCAGGATCAGCGCGCCATGCTCGATGACGGAGCGCGAACGGCTGACCCGACGGCGCAACAGCGCGCGGATGCGCGCCAGCAGCTCGTCGAGGTCGAACGGCTTGACCAGGTAATCGTCGGCGCCGCTGTCCAGCCCTTCCACGCGGGCAGGCGTGCCGTCGCGCGCCGTGATGATCAGCACGGGCAGCTCGGCGCCCCGCGCACGCATGGCGCGCAGCACGTCCATGCCCTCCTTGCCGGGCAAGCCCAGGTCCAGCAGCATCAAATCGTAGGCGAAACCGGCCAGCGCCAGCTCCGCATCATGGCCATCGCGCACCCAGTCCACGGCATAGCACTCGCCGCGCAAGCCCTCGACCAGGCTTTCCCCGATCATCGGATCGTCTTCCACCAGCAACACGCGCACCCTAGCCCTCACAATTACGAAAAATAGCGACATCTTACCTTGGCTGACGCAAGCCGGCTTGGCGCTGGCTCCGCTACTGCAGCCATCCACATCAGGTGGCAAGGGTTGCCAATGTGCCAGTACGCCTAAGCAGCCTCCTCCGGACAATTGACGTCAGCCAAAAACAGCCGCAAACGCTCGCGCTGCGCATCCGTCCTGGCAGATGCCGCCAGCACGGGTTGCAGATAATAAAGCAGCAGATCGCGCTTGCTCTCATGGACAGGAAGCTGTGCGTGCAAAATGCCGATCAAGGCATCGAAAGCCATGAACGCGGCAAAAATTTCATATGGCTTTGCGCTGGAAAAGGGCATTTTCTGCAGATACTGCTGCGCCAGGCGAATCTGATCCACCCGCTTCCATGACACATGCGGCAACACCTGAAACACCTCCCAATAATCGGGCGAATCCACTGAATATCGCATGATCAGGCAGTCAGCCGCCTGCGCAGAGGCCATCTTGCGCAGCGCCGTAGCCGTTATTTTCAATCTGTCATCCATCTTCAACTCCCCTGGCAGTTCATGCAACTTTACCGGAAATGTTCCACCGGCCGCTGCCGTCACTCCACGATGATGGTCTCGGTGGGCGGGCTATCCCCGCGCCTGCGCTCGACAACGATGCGCAGTCCGGGCCGTGCTTGCTTCAACGCCAGCACGGCCGGCATGTCCTCGCCCTCGCCCTGCTGAAAGTCGAGCAACGCCAAGCGCAGCAGTTCTTGCAACAGCGAACGGACCTTCGCGTACCTCAGCACAGCCGAAGGCAAGATCAGTTCTTCCACTTCCGCAAACACGGCATGGTGCGCGATGACGTCTAAGACCAGTGCGCCATCGGCATGCCACGAGTACATCTCGTCCACCTCGCCATACAAGTACAACTGCCGTAACACGCCGTCCCTGCGCCAGCGGCACTCGCCCCGTTGAAAGCCATCGACATACAGAAACGCACTGACGCACACCTGCCCCACAAACGCATACGCGACGCCCGGGTACGTTTGCCCATGACGGAAAAGTCGCAGCAAACACCGCTCCCACGCATACGCGAGACCCTGGTTGTTTTGCAGTTCGCCCGGCTCGTAGCCATCCACATCGTCTTCCGTGTAGCCGGAGATATCAATACTGAAGCCATGGGTTGGCAACACAAAGCATGGCGGACTATATGCCCCCATGGCCATCCCACCCTCATACTGTACGGCCGTCACAGTGCCAACGGCATGCGAATGAAAGCCTGTGCCCGGGAACAGGCCGCCGCCATCGATCAGCGTTCCATGCATGCCCGGCGGGCTTTCCAGCATCCTGCGCAAGTTGCCCCTGGAGACAAAACATTCCCGCATGCTCAAGCCTCCACGGCGGCGCGCACTTCCGCCAGCAAAGGGATCAATGCGCGCGGTGCCGGCGTATCGACATACACTTGCGCCAACTCGAAGGGATCGACCATCATGGTCGCATTATCTATGCCTACAAATTTCCCTACGACATAGTGGGCAAAATAGCGCGAGCCGACCACCTCGTTCACATACCAGCAGCCGCCATACTGTTGCACCAGCACCTCGCCAGCGAAATATCCGACGCGCGCAATGAGCCATTGGCGGTCCGCCGGATCTGCGACTGCCATTGCGCGCAGCGCCAGCTCGACGTGCGCCACATATTACCCGGCCTGCTGCAGGACGGCCGCGGCCGGCTCAATGCCTATGCTGCCGATAAAATCGACCAAGGCCCCATTAACTTCTGGCAAAAATCTGGAAACCCTGTTTTTATCGCTTCCAGTTGTGCCCCATAGTCGTTCGACATCCTGCTCCCTGATCATGATTCGTAAGTTGCTGCGGCAGCGTGTCCCTGCGCATGCAGCGCAGGGACGGCGGCTGGCCGGCGCCCATGGGCTGGCATTGTAATCGAGAAAAAGTACAAGCTGGCCGCCTGGCGCGCCACTGCGCGCTTCCGCCGCAGCATGTGTCCGGCGCCCATCGCACGAATTCACGATGCGGTGACTATGTGCGCATTTGACGCGTTTTTTATACGGTATATTTTCCTTCCCTCCACGCCACCTGGAAAGGCATGCCATGTCCAGTTCCACCCAAGATACCGTCATCGTCAAGGCGGCGATTTATCCGCCCATCGGCATTGCCCGCGTGGGCAACAGCCCCAGCGAGTACTTTCTGGGGCCGGAGGTGCCGGAACCGGCGGCGCGGCCGGCCGGGTATTACCGCGATGCGTCCGGGGCCATCAAGCGCCAGGCGGCCGGCTTTCGCATCTACGGCCTGAATGCCGCCGGCGTGGCGGTGGCCGAATTGAACGCCGGCAATGCCGACATCGAGTGGTCCGTCACCCTGGCCAACACGAAGGCGGCGTGGTACCAGTTCCAGATCGCGCTCGATATCCCGGAAGCGAATGTCACCCAGCCCTCGTTCCTGCGCAACATGGCCGTCACCGACCGCGCGCAATTGTCCATCACGCCGGGGGAGCGCAAGATCAGCGGCCGCGAACAGCCTGCCGTCGCCTTCGACAGCGGCCGCTTCATGGGCACGCCCGTCTACCTGGGCGAATTACGCACGGATGCCATGGGACGACTGATCGTGCTGGGCGGCCATGGCAAGTCGGCCTCGTGGAATGGCGCGCGCGCCATCACCTTTGCCAACAACGAAGGCTGGCATGACGACACGGCCGACGGCCCCGTCTGCGCCAAGGTGTATTACCAAGGCCAGGCCTTGCCCGTCGACGTGGCCTGGGTGGTGGTCGCGCCGCCCGACTACGCGCCGCAGCAAAAGTCGGTGCGCACCATGTGGGACTTGATGCGCGACTTGTTTGTTTCCGAAGGCAAACTTGCCGCGCCTGCCGTTCCCTCATTCCAGGACGATATCCGCCCCATTTTCGAACGCCTGTCCAACCTGCAATGGGTCAATGCCGGTTTCGCGGCCGCCTTCGGCTGGGATGGCAGCACGCCGTTCAGCCGCGACGAATGGATGGCGCGCCTGGCCAGCCCGTCCGAAAACCGCAAGGAGTGGCGCAACGTCATCTATAACCAGTTCCGCCAGTTCGAGCGCGACGCCTGGGCGCCATCGCCATGGCCGTGGCTGTATGGCGACGCGATGGCCATTCCGCCGGCAGACACGCCGCGCCAGAACTGCGCGCTGAGCAATCTGCAATTGCGCTTCCTCAAGCAATGGGCGGCCGGCGAATTCACGGACGACTACGCGCTCGGCAAGACGCCACCGCAAAGCCTGGCCGATGTGGACCTGGCGCAGCAACCGGACACCCTGCTGCGCGCGGCGATGGAATTCTGCCTGGCCGACGCTTTCCACCCCGGCTGCGAAATGACCTGGCCCATGCGCCAGGCCAGCATGTACAGCGCGCCCTTTCGCCTGGTGCACCGGCCGCCCGGCTGGGTGGAGCCCGACTACGGCGCCGTGTTGACGCCGGACAATATCGGCAGCCCCTGCTCGGCGCAGATCGCCGGTGGCGTGACGCGCTGGATGGCCGTGCCATGGCAGACGGACACGGCCAGTTGCCGCTCCGGCTACCAGTCCGACTACGATCCCTACGTGCCTACGTTCTGGCCCGCGCGTGTGCCCAACCAGGTGATGAGCAAGCTTGCCTACGACACGGTGATGAACCGCGAAGCCCCCACCGACGACCGCCTGGCCGCCTTTGCCCGGCGCGCCGCGTGGATACGTCCGCTGGGCAACATCAGCTATGAAGAGCAGATCAACAACATGATCGCCGACCTGGCGCAAGTGGGCGTGGTGGAAGTACGCCCCGGGCCTACCGACGTGACCGGCTTCCCGACATTCCTGCAGGTGGAAAACCTGCCGCAGCCGATAGCCGGCAAGCACCAACTGCGTGCTGCGGCGGCCATACCGGACGAGTTCGTCGACGTCGATCTGGAAGGCACGGAAAAAGCGCGCCATCTGCAACGGCACCGTTTGTGACCGTGCTGCAGGCCGACGTGCTCATCGTCGGCGCCGGTCCGGCCGGCGCCACGGCGGCCCCGGAACCTGGCGGGGCGCCACCGGGTCTTGCTGGTCGACCGGCTGGCCGCACCGCTGGCACGCATCGGCGAATCGCTGCCGCCGGCAGCCGCACGCCTGCTGCAGGACATGGACTTGCTTGACGCCTTCCTGCAGCAGGGCCATGCGCCCTACCACGGCAACCGCGCCTGGTGGAATGGCGCCTGGACGGAACACCACTTCCTCAGCGATCCAGATGGCCACGGCTGGCATCTGGCGCGCGGCACCTTCGACCTGTGGCTGCGCGACGAGGCGCGCCGGCGCGGCGCCGCCTTGCTGGCCTCGGCCAGTGTCGCGGGCATCACGCCAGAGGACGGCGGCTGGAGAGTACGGCTGGAAACGCAGCATGGCCCCTGCGACGCGGCGGCGCGCATCGTCATCGACGCCACGGGACGCAGCGCCCGGCTGGCCCGCAGAATCGGGGCGCGGCAGCAGCGCAGTGACCGGTTAGTTTCAGTATGGCAATACGGACATGAACGCACGCCCTCCACGCGGGGTTTTGCCCACATTGAAGCCTGCGAATACGGCTGGTGGTACAGCGCCCCCTGCCCGGCCAGCGCCGCGTGCTGGCCCTGCATACGGATGCGGACTTGCTCGACAGCAACGCATTGCGCGATGCCGGCTGGCTGGAAGCGGCGGCGCGCCGCCTGCCCGCCACGCGGGAATTGCTGGAACAGCAAGGCTACACAGCCAATACACAAGCCCTGGCCACGCCCGCGCATACGGCCACCCTGGACGCCGGCGCCGGCCCAGGCTGGTTCGCCGTCGGCGACGCCGCCCTGAGCTTCGACCCGCTGTCGTCGCAAGGCATCTTCAACGCCCTGTACACGGGCCTGGCTGCTGCCGAGGCCGCCGACCGAACGCTGCAGGGAGAGCTGCAGGCCTACCAACACTACAATGGGGAATTGTCAGCCATCGGCGCGGCGTACGAACGCCACCTGGCGTACTGCTACGGCCAGGAAACGCGCTGGCCATCGGCGCCGTTCTGGAGCCGGCGCATGCCGGCGCGGCAGCAAGCCTAATCCTGCGGTTCTGCAGCCGCCGACACGCACTGCTGCAACACATGCCATGCAGCTTGTCTGGCGCTGGCCAATAAACAACAGGCCCTGACAAAATGCAGGGCCTGTACGGGTGTAGCCAGACGATTACTGCGCCAGGTAGCGCTCCGAACGTGGGCCGTACAGCAAGCCATTCGGCACGCCGGCCGACAGCATGCGCGCGTTCGCCGTGCCAGCCAGCGGATGGCTCGCATCGGTGCTGGTGTTGATGATCTGCTTGACTGCCGCCGTCACCAGCATGCCGACCAGCCCGCCGCCACCGCTGTTATTGCCTTCGTTGCTAGACGCGCTGGCCGCGCCCTGCCACAGCAAGGCGCCCGTCTTCAGGTCGACCAGCTTGGCGTCGACCGACACCACCGTCACGCTGTCGATCACGGCGTAGGTTGTGCCGTACTTGGAGATCGTCACGTACAGGCCCGCATCGGCGCCAAAGATCTCGTTGAGCTTTTTCGCATCGACACCGTGAATATCGGCGGCGTTCGTCAAGCCGTTCTGCTTGAAAGTTTCACCGACCACGGCCACCGGCAGCACGTAGTAGCCAGCTTCGGCCAGCGGATAGGTCACTTGCGCGTAAACGCTGTTGCCGGCATTGACTTCCGGCGAGTTGTTCAACGGTGGCAAGACCACGATCGAGCGGGGCTTGGCCGCCTTGAAGGCGGTGTAATCGTATGCCGCCTGCTTGGTGGCGCAACCGACCATGAAGATGGCGGGGCCCAGGCACAGGGCCATTTTCAACATGCGCGACATCATAATTTCTCGCCTTTTTTCAATTTACCCAACAGGAAGTCCATGTACGGCGTCGATTCCGGGAACAGTTTTTTCTCGTCTTCGAACTGCGCGGCAACCTGCTCCGGCTTGCCCGCGATCGAGTACAGCATGCCCAGGTGGGCGTGGTAGCCCGGCGGCGCATGATTGCCCTTCGCACCGATCACCTGCAGGTCTTTTTCCATGGCGGCGATCTGCTGCTCGGGACTTTCGCCCTTCAGGTATTCGTACACTTGCGGCTGGTAGCCTTCCCATTGGTACAGGGTCTTCGATTGCGTGGCGCAACCGGTCAGGGCCGCACAGGCGAGCAGGGCCAGCAGGGCTGCGCCCTTGTTCATCATTGTTTTCATGGGATACCTTATTGTTTGCGCAGTGCGCCCGCTTCGACGCCAGCCACCAGGCGCTCGACCGCTTCGCGCATGGCCAGGTCCAGGACTTTGCCGTTGAGGGTGGCGTCATAGCTGGCGGTGCCGCCAAAGCCCAGCACTTCACGGTTCGACAGGCTGTATTCGCCCGCGCCGCCCGCCGAGTACACGACTTCCGAGGTGGCGATATTGACGACGTTCAAGGTGACCTTGGCATATGCCACTTGCGTCTTGCCGCGGCCCATGATGCCGAACAATTGCTTATCGCCCACTTCCTTGCGGCCGAATTCGGTCACGTCGCCCGTGACGACGAAATCGGCGCCCTTGATATTCTGGCCCTGCTTCTTGAACTCGGCTTCTTGCTTGAGCTCCGCCATGTTGTCGCGGTCGAGCACGTTGAAACGGTTGGACGTCTGCAGGTGCGCAATCAGGATTGTTTTCGACTGGCTGCCCAGGCGGTCGACGCCATCGGAAAAGATGCCACGCATGAAGTTCGAGCGGTTGTCGAACTTGCCGACAGCGATCAGGGTGCGTGGACCAACGTAGGGACGGGCTGCACTGGCGACCGTGGGGACAGCCAGGGCTTGCGACGATTCGGAAGCGCAACCAGCCAACGCCGCGCCAATCAGCGCTGCAATCAACAACGCGCCGGGTTTATTCTTGTTCATAGTGCCCTTATGATATGGAGGATCAGGAGCAACCTGCGAAATTGATTTTTGGCAAGTTAATTTCCTAATTGCAATTATATGGCATTGCACGTCTCACAATTCTCTCCAAAAGTAACGATGGCAAGGATTGCATGATTGCCCGACCTGTACAGGCGCGGCCCTGCTTGACTTCCCAGGTCCGATTCGTTAACTTGGTAGTAAAAAAGCGTGTAGTCAGCGCCCTATGCCACTGTCCCTCACAGACCTCGCCCGTCGGCTTTTGCAACACCGGCGCCAACGCCACGCTTTTCACATAGACGGGTCCCAAGGCCATGCCGACACACGATCACTCCCCGGCCCATCCGCTGGCCACGGCGCTGGCGCTCTCGCTGGGTGCCGCCGTCGCCCTCGGCCTGTCGCGCTTTTCCTACGGCTTGCTGCTGCCGCCCATGCGCGCCGACCTGGGCTGGTCCTACCTGCTGGCCGGGGCCATGAACACGTTCAATGCGCTCGGCTATTTTCTCGGCGCCCTGGCCACGCCCGCCCTGATGCGCCGCCTGGGCGTGTGGCGCTTGCTGATCATCGGTTCCGTGCTGGCCAGCATCTTCATGCTGATGTCGGGCTTGGTCAGCGACACGACCACCCTGTTCCTGCAGCGCGTGTGCGCGGGCGTGGCCAGCGCCTTCATGTTCATCGCCGGCGGCGTGCTGGCGGCGCGGCTCGGTTCCATGCACAGCCAGCGCGCCGGCTTCTACATCGGACTGTATTACGGCGGCACGGGTTTCGGCATTGCATTGTCGGCCCTGCTGGTGCCGGCCGCGCTGACGTCTGCCCAGGAACACGGCGCCGCGCATGCCTGGCAGTGGCCATGGCTGGCACTCGGCATCGCCTGTCTGCTCGCTACCGCCATCATGGCCTTGCCGGCGAAAGCGATCGGCGAAGCGCCGCGCGCCCTCGACACGCCCCGGCCTTTTGCCTGGCGCGATTTCTTGCCCAGCCTGGCCGGTTACTTCATGTTCGGCGTCGGCTACATCGGCTACATGACCTTCGTCATCGCCTTGCTCAAGCAGCAAGGCATGAGCGCCACCTTGATCACCATGTTCTACACTTTATTGGGCCTGGCGGTGGTGGCGTCGTCGCGTATCTGGGCGCGCATGCTGGACCGCTACAGGGGCGGCGAATCGCTGGCGATATTAAGTGGGGTGCTGGGCGTGGTGACCATCCTGCCCGCGCTGACGAGCTTTGTCCCCGTCGTATTCCTCTCCGGACTGGTCTTCGGCGCCGTATTCCTGTCGGTAGTGGCGTCGACCACGGCCCTGGTGCGGCATAACCTGCCGCAGCAATCCTGGACGGCCGGCATCAGCGCCTACACGACGGTATTCGCGCTGGGCCAGATCGTCGGCCCCATCGTGGTCGGCTGGATCGCCGACGGACCCTCCGGCCTGGAACGGGGTTTGATCGCCTCGGCCATCGCCCTCTTCATCGGCGCGGCGCTGGCTTCGCGGCAAAAGGCGCTGACGGCGGGCGCGTAAGCGACTGTCTCGCGCATACATTAGCCCCGCTTATTGCGGTTTGGCATACTTTGCGACGCCGGTGACATCGAACAGGACACAACGCTGGTTTCCAACCACCCAGGCGTCGTGTCCCGGTGGCATATAGAAGACGTCACCCGGGCCATATTCCATTTCGGCGCCATCATTCATCCTTACCACCATCCGTCCCTCAAGGACCATGCCGGTATGAGCTGCCTGGCACGAATCGGTTCCTGCAATCGGTTTTACGTGCAGACTCCAGCGCCAGCCAGGCTCAAATTCGCCGCGCCCCATGGTCTGTTCGCCAAGCGTAAAGACAGCCATCCGGCCTGCTCCATCCTTGAATGGGCGGACTTCGTCCGGCTTATCCAAGGATTTCTTTTCTAACATCGCACTCATGACTCATCCCTCCTTTTGAATTTCTGGGGAGTATTAAGTTTCCGAATTGGAATAGTTAATCTTGAAATAGTCCAACATCCTCCCACGCCCCTGCACTGACAATCGGTTCCGATATAAAAATCACATGCATTTTCCAATATAGTTTAATAATGGACATTTTCAAGCAGAGCACCGAGAAGCCGAACCGATATAATTGAAACTTACGGGCCAATACTTCAACATCAATTCATTAATCCTGTTCAATTTCAAATTTCGCCACCGATTTCAAGTTCACGAAAAATAAGTAGCCGTCACCCAGTGACTGGTGACAAGGTCCGTCAAGCGGAGACGAATGGGCTGCAACTGCGGTGTGTCAAGCTACCGACAGGGGGACAAAGGCCTTGCCGGCATCATTGTTCAACTTGCCGGGCTTACCCCGGCTTCTACGAGGTAAAAATGCAAGATCATAGTCACATGGCAACAGCAATCCCTCATCGTCAGATCAGGGCTTCCTACGACGAAGCAACCATACGCGTCTATCAAGCCTATTCCGATGTGATCGCGGAGGCGGCCCTGGCGAATGGCACATTCACCTCGCCGCCATTTAAGATGGAACGCATGACCTGGATTAAGCCATCTTTCTTATGGATGATGTATCGCGCTGGATGGGGATTCAAAGATGTCGGGCAGAAACGTATTCTGGCGATCGATATCAGCAGATCAGGATTTGAATGGGCACTGGAGCACGGCTGCCTGAGCCACGCAGATGCGTCCATCAGCAAGGATGAATGGACAGTGAGAAAAGAAACATCACCCGTGCGTATTCAATGGGATCCGGAACGGGATCTGCTGTTGCGGCCACAACTACACAGAGCCATTCAGATTGGGCTCGGCAAAGAAGCCGTTGAACTTTATGTACAGAAATGGATTACAAGGATAGAGGACGTGACGCCACTGGCCCACGCCATTCATGCATTGCTTATTCAAGAGAAATTTGAGGAAGCCAGGCACCTGCTCCCGCAAGAGAAACCGTACTCGTCAGCATTCCATCAGTCCTGAGCGCCGGCAGTAGATATATGCTTGTTGTGCCGACAGGGATGAGGATCGTATACGAATGGCGGACCTGACACCGGTCCTCCGTCACCGGCGCCGCGCTGGCCTGGCGGAAAATGCGTTTGCGCCGACCGCATAGTAGACTAAAGGCATTGACCACCTTCGCGGAAAGAACACGATGAACACTGATGCACGAAAAATCCCGCCAACGATGGATGCCGAGACCTTGGAATTCATCCAGGGCCTGTTCGCCCTGGTACGCGAAGGCGACACGCAGCAACTGGGCGCCATGATCGCCCAGGGCGTACCGGTCAACTTCCGCAACGCAAAAGGCGACAGCCTGATCATGCTGGCCAGCTACCATGGCCACCTGGAAACGTCACGTCTGCTGCTCGCAGCGGGCGCCGACGCCAACGTCCCGAACGACCAGGGCCAGACGCCGCTGGCCGGCGTAGCCTACAAGGGTTACCTGGACATCGCCGAATTGCTGCTCCGGCACGGCGCCAGAGTGGACGGCGCCAGCCCGGATGGCAAGACACCGTTGATGATGGCCGCCATGTTCAACCGCCTGGCCATCCTTGACTTGCTGCTACAACACGGCGCCCGCATCGATGCCGTGGACAGCCGCGGCATGACTGCCGTCAAGCTGGCCAAGAGCATGAATGCGCAGGAGACGCTAGCCCGACTGATCAGCCTTGGACAGACGGCATAGCCGATGCAAATCTCGCCAGCAGTTTTGCGACTGGCCTCAAGCTACAAGCCATACCGCACGTCTCAAGGCTAAGATCGTGTACAACTGGCCGACTTGCCCCTGGCGATCCGGCCAGTTGAAACGGTCGAGGCGGCTTGCCATTCTGGCTGATTAAGTCAGGCCATATGCGAATACTTCCTCTGGGAAAATGATATCGGTGCTTTCATCACGTTTAAAATCAAGCAAAAGCACTATTCGCGTAGCATTGCTCCGATTCCATGCTTCATGTTCCTGAGTGTCATCAAAGACAAAACAGGAACCAGGTGTCCAGGTGCGGATCTGGTTCGAAACGCGCAAAGCACAATTTTCTGGAGTAACCAACCCCAAGTGGCAGCGCAATACATCGTTCGTATAGCCACGATGTGGCGTTATATGAGTATTAGCCGCCATTGATGAAAAACCCGCAGTCACCATACCAGGAATTTCCTCGATAATTTCGGTTGTACGCGGACACAGATCACAAAATTCCAGATTCTTCTCGCCAAAAACATACAGGCCAAATACTTTCCAGTCGCCGTCATAAATATCCCTCTCAGGCCACTCCTTCCAACAAGTTCCCCTTAATGCAACAAGTTCATCCCTGATCACCAACCATTCATTTTGTAAACGAGCAAGAAATGGAAATTCGATAGCCTCTATAAACATAAGTCGCCTACCCTGTAATTTTTGAAAAATTCATGCAATATCACTTTTGAGTTCCAAACGTGAAAAATTTCCCCTGAAGTATAATCACGCAATGAATCTCCAGCAACACCAGAATGTGAAAAATATATTGACAGATGGATAGACGGTGGCAATTCTGCCATTTCAAGCAAGAAAGTCAGTCGAGCCGTATCGGCATTTGGTAAAGTGCAGCTTTCTACTGATCAAGACGGTATCTGACCCCGGCCCCGGTAGAATAATAGTGTCCATAATCGAGTTTGTGGACACAATCGATTTATGTCTCAACCACAAATCATGCCGGCAGCGGCTCCCGACGTACAGACGACGCTGGCTTTTCGCTTATGCAGATCGAGACGGCCAAGGCTGAGATCGTGTACGAATGCCGGACCTGACCCGGCCTCCGTTGACCGCTTGGATTGTTAAATTTATCTCCAAATCGTATTTGAGTCGGTCCATAGATAGGCTCACCCGGCAACTTCAATGTTCCTTCTTTTGTATAAAGCGTGTACTTATCGCTAATTGTCGTTTTTGTTCCGTTGAAAATTTCGGTATTCATGGTTTCTGGGAAATTATGGAACGGGCCAGGCTCTTCAACACGTCGAAGGTCACGAGGCGGGGTCAGGTCACGAGGCGGGGTCACACGAGGCGGGGTCAGGTCCGCCATTCCGACACCGCCTCAGCCATGTACAGTCTACAAACCTCTGCGTAATCTCAGTACCGATGCGCATAGCTCAGGTACCGTCTACCGCATGACGCGACCACTACGCCTTGAGTTCGCCGGTGCTCTCTACCATGTTACTTCGCGCGGAGACCGGCGCGGCACAATTTACCGGGATGATACTGACCGCATTGCCTGGCAAGGAGTGTTGGCGCTGGTGTGTGAACGGTATCATTTTGTCGTACACAGTTTTTGCCAGATGAGCAATCATTATCATCTACTCGTTGAAACGGTCGAGGCGAATCTATCGCAAGGCATGCGCCAACTGAATGGCGTATATACCCAGCATTTCAATCGGCGCCACAATCTTGTTGGACACGTATTGCAAGGTCGCTACAAAGCTATTCTGGTGCAGAAAGAAAACTATCTGTTGGAATTGGCCCGCTACATCGTCTTGAATCCAGTCCGAGCGTACATGGTGACATCCCCCGACGAGTGGCACTGGAGTAGTCATCACTACTTTTTAGACGACGCAGCGCCTCCATGTTGGTTAGCATGCGACTGGCTTCTAAGCCAGTTCGGCGACACGCGCGACGAGGCAATCGCCAACTACTCTCGGTTTGTCGCGGCTGGGATGAGAGAAGCGAGTCCGCTCGCTCGCACCTGCCACCAGATTCTTCTAGGCGATGACGCCTTCATTTCAGCACATCAGCAATCACAGCGTTCTGATGCACTCAAAGATACGCCAAGGTTGCAGCGCCGCGCTGTCACACTGTCATTAGAGCAGTTTCGGGCGCGCTATAGCGACAGAGACGAGGCGATGGCACGCGCTTATCTGTCAACCGCCTTTACCATGTCTCACATCGCCGCAGCTTTTCACGTTTCGAGCAGGACAGTCGGTCGAGCCGTATCGGCATTTAGTAAAGCGCAACTTGCTGCAGATCGAGACGACCAAGGCTGAGATCGTGTACGAATGCCGTACCTGACCCCGCCCCTGCGCCCCTGTGCGCCCCAGACGACGTTGGCTTTTCGCTTATGCAGATCGAGACGGCCAAGGCTGAGATCGTGTACGAATGGCGGACCTGACCCCGGCCTCCGTAAATCGCGACCTGCCGCAGATCAAGACGACCAAGGCTGAGATCGTGTGCGAATAACGGACCTGACCCCGGCCCCGTCCCTACAACTATTCTTTCGGTGCGTACACGCGAATGTATGAAACTGTTTGATCTGGATCGTCTTCCAACGAACTGCATGAGCCACCAATGCTTAGTCCCATGCATTGCCGATCATTAAAGTAGAACAATTCGTCACCAGAATCGAATTCAATTTCGCAGTGCTTCGCGAGTTCAGATACTGGCGTTCCAAATCCAACTTCATTAAAAATTCTACCTTTGTAGTACTCAAGTGACGCTCCATAGACTAGCGAAGTCATCAGGTGAACCAAGACGTCGTCCTTAAACCCCATCACAAACAACTCATCCAGAGTCGGCGAATCCGGTGCCCAACTTACAGGGTCGCGCAAAATAATTGCATCCGGGCTCTCCTCTAGAACAAGTTTTGGTGAATTTGGAAATTGCACGACAATACTGCCATGAATATCACCATTCTCCACTTTGTGTGAATGCAATGCATCCAACACCTCTTGCCGAGATACGCCAAGCGTTAGTCCCATCATCGAAATGCCTGGCAAAATTGGTACAGACCAATCTAACTTAGATTTCATCAATTTTTCCTCCATGTCCTAGTCGCAGGATCATATTTGATCGACTGCCCTTGTTGATTGACGTATTGCATTCGATTTTCCGGCTCCCCCATCTTGTATGTCTGGGAATCAATTACCTTCACTTTACTTCCATCTTGATACGTGAATTTATAGTATTCACCAATATGCTGCGATTGTTCGGCACGTGCCAAGTCGGCTGTCGATGGACTGTACTGTACTTCCTTGATTAATGGATTCCCCTCGACCTTGAAGATTTGGGCGTTGCCAGACGAAGAGGCGTGGGCAGCCTTATCTACTACGGTATAGCACAGGTCGGGGTCAAGCACAGGTCGGGGTCACAGGTCGGGGTCACACAGGTCGCACAGGTCGGGGTCACACAGGTCGGGGGTCACACACAGGTCGGGGTCAGGTCTGCCATTCAGACACGACCTCAACCATGCATACCGATGCCTACACTGGCAATAGCTGAGCTGGAGCAAGGGGCACCTACGCGGAATGAGGGTCAGGAAGGGAATGAGAGTCAGGTCTGTCATTCAGACACGGAGTAAAACATTATTCCGAGAACCAAATGGCAGACTCATACAGACTCACTCATCGAAGCAAAATAACTAATCAATGTTGAGATCGTGTCTGAATGGCAGACCTGACCCCGGCCCTGACCCCGGCCCCCGCCCTGATCTATGGAGTGATCCACACTGACAGGCCCTTTGATGCGCGCTATTTGACAAAAGGACTTGTCATTCAAGACGGTATCTGACCCCGCCCCTCTTCAGACGGCAAAGGCTGAGATCGTGTACGAATGCCGGACCTGACCCCGGCCTCGTTGTCCGCCGTCAGCTTGACAACGCTGCGCCCGGCAATCGTGCCGCTGTTGGTCAGGTCGCCCGACAGATTGATATTGATGTCCTTGCCGGCCAGCAATGCACCGCTACCGTCGAGGATTTAAGAAAATACAACTTGCTGCTTATATGTTGAGATCGTGTCTGAATGGCAGACCTGATCCCGCCCGCGGTAGAATAATAGTGTCCATAATCGAGTTTGTAGACACAATCGATTTATGTCTCAACCACAAATCATGCCGGCAGCGGCTCCCGACATACAGACGACGTTGGCTTTTCGCTTATGCAGATCGAGACGGCCAAGGCTGAGATCGTGTACGAATGGCGGACCTGACCCCGGCCTCCTGCATGAGAGTCAGGTCTGTCATTCAGACACGGAGTAAAACATTATTCCGAGAACCAAATGGCAGACTCATACAGACTCATCGAAGCAAAATAACTAATCAATGTTGAGATCGTGTCTGAATGGCAGACCTGACCCCGGCCCCCTCGTTCGCTTATGCAGATCGGGCCAAGGCTGAGATCGTGTACGAATGCCGGACCTGACCCCGGCCCCCTACGGCCCCCTACGCCCCCTAAGACCCGCCCCCCTAACGCCCCCCTAAGATCGTATACGGATGCCGGTATCTGACCCCGGCCCTGGTATGCCTTTCGACTCGATCAGCAGGCTGCCTTAGACGCCGCCTTTGGCGCGCCCCGAAGGACAGGGGTCAATTTTTCCAACATAAAGGGCTTTTTTCATCACTTCTTTAGAAAGAGAAATTATCATCGTCTCGTGTAAGAACTCCTGAACTCACTTTTGAAATTACAACAACAGAATTCTCTTTTACTGATATTGTCGCCATAATTTTAGCTGCATCTCGATACAGGTCCTCCCCCCCCATATAACACGGAACCTCATCCAACAACCTATCAATAAGTGTCGAATCCTCAATAATAATCTTAAATATTCTTTCATTTTCAGAAATTTCCATATATGAAGATTCACCAGCAATCAGCACCCCACACACAATAAAATCCAATCCATTTATAGCATGTAAATCACCAAGCAATAAATTCATTGTCAATAATCTATTTTTCATTTATTTTTCCCATTAATAACAATACCTTGTTTCAAAAATCTCTTATTAAAAACGTCAACTTTTTCAAAAAATTGCTCCCCCAAGGATCGCGAATTGCTACGACTTGAACACCTTGGCGAGTAGTCACGCCATCAACTACAATTGCGTGCCCTCCCCCTCCTTGTCGAACGGCAACAATCGCAGGATTTCCACCTGCCGTCGCATCAGCAAGGTCTTGGATTGTCATTCGCGTCTTGAAACTTGCATCCACACCTTCACTTCTAAGCAATACAGCAACTCGATCAGCTGTCATCCCGTTTGTTCCGACATTAGCACGTCCAACTAGTGCCGCCAAATCAACCGGGTGCCCAAGTGTATCAAGAATCATACCGCACGACGTCGGCGCACAAGTAGGCGTATTACCTTGATTGAGCACTATACGATTACCATTTCGTGCAAGTTGCCCTGCCTCATCAAATACAAAAGGAGACTTTGCTGCTCCCAATTCGCTACTTAACCCATTATTAGCAAAGGGAGGAGCCTCATAGACATTAGAATTAATAGGTAAATCGCCTTCTATTTCTCGATACTTTCCACTTTTTGTAAAATTCTGCAACTCTGACAAAGTGACTCGACTTTCATTTACCATACCAGCTTTAACTGCACCTATGCCGGATTTGACAAAAGATCCAATTTCATATACCGCCTTCGCATCTGCGATCCAAAGTTCCGGGTAAATTTTCTCAATTCCCTGGGCCCGTTCCAATGCACGATAACTATATGATTGCAATCTCTCTTTATCATCGCATTTTTGAGGGATCTGACAACCCAGCTCGGAAATTTCTTTTTTATAAAATCGTACAATTTTTGACAATCGGAGCCGACACATTGGTTTAACAAGGACTCAAGCATTTGATTTGACTTAGCATCCTGAATTTGCAAAGTCAAGGCAGTATTGCAGCTTGCTTCATTTTTAGTACTGTAACAATCTGCTTTCGCAACATTTAAACGAGTGCGCTCTTTATGTGTCAGATAGTTATTCGCCACCTCATTTGCCGCAGTAGCCGCTCCCGTCGCCCCACCAGCGGCGGCGCCCACCGCAGCGCCCGCCGCCAGCGTCAACGCATCACGCAGCGTTTCAGGCATATCCAGTTGCTTCAGCTGCTTGGCGATGCTATCCGTCGATAACGCCGCTGCGCCCGCGCCCAAAGCGCCATTGGTGCCTCCGGCAAGCCCGCCAATCGCCGTGTGCAACGCGACCCGCGCAAGTCCACCCTCTTTCCAATTCTTGGTTAGATCATCACTTTGGCGCATTAACTCTGCGCTTCTTTCAGGATCGGTTTCACGGAGCCCATATGCTTGATCTGCCAATACTTTCGCCTCTTTCAGCTTATCGGAAGCATAGGTCCCCAGCTTCTCTGCAGCAGCGGCCGCAAACGCCGCCGTCACATCCATGGTCGCCTGCAGCGCAGCCTTGTCAAAGTTGTTGCCAATCTTCCCACTGGAATCTACCCCAGTCGTCACATCACGGTTCACACCCGCAACAGATTCATCCGCCCCCTTGCCCGTCGCTGCGCGCTGAGCGGCATCGTCGGTGATGACGAGAGTGCCGCCGCTGATACCGCTACGCGTAGTACTGCTGGCGTTCTCGCTGAGTGCGACAATGGCAGGCAGGCCTTTGGTGATACCGCCGTCACCTCCAACATTGGTCAAGTTCTTATTCTCTTCGCCCGCCTTGCCAGCTACCGAAAAACCACCCGACACACCCACACTACTACCCTTCGATATCGCGTGATTGGCAATATCGCTGTGCGTCAAAGTCGAGGTAATCAGGCGGCTGTCCAGCTTGCCCGCCTCCGTGGCACTGATGATGGCGCCTTTCAAGTCCGTATTGCCGCCCACCTTGATCTGGAAGCCGCCGTCACCCGCCTTGATGCCGCTCTGCTCCTGCACGCTGGCATAGTCGTTGTGCATATTGCTCTGGCTATAGCTGCCGCTGACGCTGGCGCCAAAGCCGACCGTACCGCTGACGGAGATGCTCTGGTTCTTGCTGTCGGAACTTGGCCGTGTCCTGCAGGCTTTCCACGTTCAGGTTGCCCTTGATGTCGGCAATTACCTGGTTGGCGCTGGCTACGGCGCCCTTGATGTTGGTGTCGCCGCCACTGCTGATCACCAGCTTGTTGCCAGCATTCACGTGGGTATTGAGCTGGGTCGTGCCGTCGCCATCCTCATGGCCCTTGCTGCCGCTGACGCTGGCCGTGAAGCCGACAGACATTCCCTTGCTGCTGATGCTGGCCGCCACGCCAGCTGCGGCGCTCATGCTCGAACTCTTGCTGTGCTGGCTTTCCGTATCCTGCGCCGCCAGCAGGTTGACATTGTTATCGGCATGCAGGCGGATATCGTTCTTCGCGTTCAGGTCGCTGCCCTGGATAGTGATATTGCTATCCTTGCCGCCACCCGTAGCCGAGATGTTGATATTGTTGCCCGTCAATACGCTGCCGCTATGCGTGGTGCTGGCCGTCGTTTGCGTCTGCTGGCTTTCCGAATGGCCCGCCGTCAGGCTGATGCTGATGCTCGGCCCGCCCTCCTTCATCATGTCCTTGGCAGCGTCCTTGGCGGCCATGGCCGTGGTCGCCGCAGCCATGGCCGTCACCCGGCTGTTCTTCGCCGTGCTGGCCGCCGTACTCATGGTTTGCAGGGTCTGGATGGCGCTCACCACGCTGCCGCCCAGGGCGACGGTAAAGCCGTCCTGCGTGGTCTTGGTTTCGAATTTGCCTTTGTCACTATCTTGCCCCGGCGTAATTTTCACGCTGGTGCCAGCCAGGTTCAGGTCTGTCGCAGCAACGATATCGCTGCCGCCGATCTTCAGGTCCTTGCCTGCAATGATGGTCAGGGCGCCGCTGGTCGAGCCCACAGTGCTGCGCGCCTGGCCGCTCTGGATGACGGCGTCACGCTCCTGGTCCGTGGTCGTGGTACGCGTGCCATAGCTGAAGCCAAAGCCGCCGCCACTCATGAGACCGCTCTCCTTGACGTTGCGGTGATGCAGTTCCTTGCTCGTTTCGCTTGCCGCGGCGATGCTGATATCGTTCTTCGCCAGCAAACTGGCGGCGCCGTCGCTGAGGATCTGCGCGCCGGTCAGCTTGATGTCATTGCCTGCAACAAACGCCACCGTGGCCCCGCCAAAGGCGCTGCCGGCAGAAGTGCCCAGGTCCAGCGTGTCGCGCGTGGTGATGGTCTTGGTGTTCAGGAAGCCCTTGCTGGTCTGTTCATGTCCCTCGTCGACAGTGACCTTGTTCGCGCCGGCGCTCAGCACGATGTCATGGCCCGCCGTCACGGCCAGGCCCGCGCCTGCCTGCACATCGGCCGCCCGCGCGATCAGATCGTTGCCCGCCTGCAGCACAATACCGCCACTACCCTGGATCTGACTACCCACCTCGGTACTGCTGCTGTCCTTGCGGTAGTTTTTTGCATCCCAACTCAGGCTGTTGCTGCTCGCTGTCGTCAAGGTGCCCAGGTTGATGTCGCGCCCGGCGTTGACGATGGTCTGGCCATCCTTGCCGGCATTGCCGATGACCCCGGCAAGCATGCTCACGTCGCGGCCGGCAGACACCACCAGCGTTCCGCCGCCACTGCTGCCATCGCCGGTCACGTACAGCCCCGCCACCCGGTCGATATCCGTACGGCTGGAACTGTTGCCTCCAGTGCTGCTACTGGCACTTTGCGTGGTGCTGGCAATATGGATGTCGCGCCCGGCAGTGGCCACCAGCTCGCTGTTGGCCGAGATCGTGCCACCAATATTGTTCAGGTCATTCCTGGCGGCCACGGCGACGGCGTCGCCGTGCAGGCGGCCACCCATGTTTTCCACATTGTCCGCCGTCAGCTTGACCACGCTGCGCCCGGCAATCGTGCCGCTGTTGGTCAGGTCGCCCGACAGATTGATATTGATGTCCTTGCCAGCCAGCAATGCACCGCTGCCGTCCAGGTCTCCTTCGCGCAGGCGCAGATAAATTTGCGGTACCAGCGCTTTCTGCACCGAACCATCAGGCAGCGTCACATCGCGTTCGACCAGCCAGACAATATCGCTCGTCAGCGCCGCCATTTGCTCTGCCGTCAAGGCAACGCCCGGATGCAGATCATAGTTCTTGGCATATGCCACGCCGGCGTCCATCAAGGCACGGTACTGCTGCTCGTCGCTTGTGTACTCGCCGACAAAGCGCTGGCCCGTCAACTGCGCCACCTGTTCGCGGATCAACTTTTGCTCGTAAAAGCCGTCGCCCAGGCGTTTTTGCGTCACCGACGGGTCCACCTTGACCTGATTGAGCAGATAGTCGGAGCCTGTCCACTCGCGGAAATTGGCAAAGCGCGGATCCGTCTCGACCAGGTAACGCGACGACAACGACGGCAAGGTACGAAACAGGCTTGCATTGGGCAAGGAGGTCGACGGACTGCTGGTCCGCACGAACTGCGCGCGGCCGGAAGCGTCCGTGAGCGCCACTTGCGCGATGCCTGCCAGGCGCGCCTGACCAGGCAAGCTGCCCAGGCCCGTAGCCTGCGCGGCGGTGCCGGATGCATTGCCGATACTGGTGCTGCCATCCGGCGCCAGGCTGGCCTGGCCGTGCTGATCCGAACCTGTCACGGTCGCGGCAAACGCGCCTGAGACCGCACGAATGAATCCTCCCTGGCCGGCCTGAGCGATGCGATCCGTGCCAGCAGTTGAGTCTGTACCGCCGACATGCTTCACGTTTTGGGCTATGGTGCCCGTTGCCGCCGTGCCAAGCGCAATGGCGCCCGGGTAGGCATTATTCGGGCCATTGCCTTGTTGAACCGCATCGACTGCGCTCCCGGAGACGTTGCCGACAGTGCCGCCCTGGCCGGCCCCCGCCGCCCGCGCTGTTCCATTCGGGCCACTGCCGCCACTGGCCGCGCCGGCCTGGCGGCCAGCCGCATTGTCAACCCCGGCCAGGCCTGCCAGCACGCTGACAATGGCCTTGCTTTGCACTTGCGCGCTGGCCGCGCCGGCCGCGCTGGTGGATGCATTCACGCCGCCGGTCGTGGCGCCGGACAAGCTGATACCACTACCCTGCGGCGTAGCGAATTGCTCTTCCCGCGCAATGTTCAACGGTATATTTTCAATTTTCTCCGCAGGTGCATATGCGATTGATTTTTTTCCCGTTTCATCCCGACCTTTCTTGAAATCGCGCCAGTATGAAGTCGCTGTTCCCGCTTCATTGGTGATTTTCTGGCCCTGCGTCTGTCCATTCTTGATGCGGCTGCCATGCATATCCAGCAATCCGCCAGCGATAATATGGCTGTCCTCGTTGGCAACCAGGTCGGCACTGATGGAGATATTCCCACCGGCAATAATGCGCCCGGGGTCAGAGCTGACAATCTCGCTCTGACGCGAGGTGCGCGTGGTCTGGTACAGCGTCCATACTTCATAATTTCCATCTGGCGTACGCAAATGCAGCGATTCGTCGTCATAGGTCGCCACGCCCGGCGTACCCGCGACATAACGTTTCGCTGAACCGGCGCCCTGGTACTCGGTCACGTACTCCTGTTTCGTCGATGAGGACATCTCCACCTGAATATGCCGATTCAGATTATTGACCTGGGCAGCATTCAAGCTCAGGCTGCCCAATGCTTCAATGGTGGCGCTGGCGTTGTTCAATACTGCCGCGCGTCCGCTCGCCTGACGATTTCCGTCAAGATTACCGCCGATAGACAGGGTATTGGCACTGAAAATCAGCGCGTGTTCAAAGTTATTGATGGTTTGTGCGCCAATATGCAAACTGTCGCGCGCGGCGATGGTCGCAGCGACGCCATTTTCCACATCATTGTTCAAGGTCCCGGCACCAATACTGAGCTGGTCGCCATAGATGCGTCCGGTGCCCATGTTATGAATGATGTTTGCATTAATCTCGGTGGCGACACCGTCGATGACGCCCCGATTCACCAGCAGACCGCCGGCACTGAGGCGTGTGATGGTCGCGCTGATATCACCGTAGGCCGTGTTATCGATGTTGGAATTGGTACGCAGGGTCAATGTGCCGCCCGCACGCACTTTGCCCATGTTCAGGAATTCGCCACCGGTTGCGATGCCAAGGTTGCGGTTGGCGACGAGCTCCGCGCCGGCGCCATGGCTATAGCCACCGCTCAGATCCAGGTTCATGTCCAGCTGCGACAACAAGCGTCCATCGCCCGTCAGACTGGCGGCGCGCACATCGGCCAGCGCGCCGGCAATCACCGTCCCTCCCGTATTTGTGATGGCAAGGCTGCGGTTTGCCGCCTGATCGGCCACACTCAGCGCCCTGCCGGCACTGGCCAGACCTTGTGTATTATCAAAAACACCTGAGCCGACGATATCCAGATTGCCATCAGTGCGCAGCGCTCCCGCCCGGTTGCTCAGCGAGGCTGTTGTCAGGATGGCGTTAATCGCCTCGATACCCTGGTTACTGCCCTGCGTCGTGCTGTTGTCGATCGCGCCCGCCGTCAGGCTGGCCGTGGCGCCGGAGCGTATCAATCCATTCCGGTTGTCGATACCGCCGGGGGTAGCGAACGACAGGTTACCCACCACCTGTATCTGGCCATTCTGGTTATCCAGGCCAGCGCCAGACAACGCCAGGCTGGATTGGCCCACGATCTGCCCACCCGCATTGTTGATCAAACCGGTGGTGCCGCTGATCGCCCCTGCCGCACCGAAATAGCCTGCCGTGTTGTTCCAGCTGCCTATCGACAGGACGGCATCGCCGCCGCTGACGATGCCGCCGACATTACCCTGGTTGCGCGCGGCATAGGCGCCTGCGCTACCGTTGCTGAGGACTTGGCCGCGCGTGTCGATCCGCAGACCGGCGCCAGACTGCAACAGACCGCCGTCATTCGTCAGCGGGCCGGAATACACGCTCAGCGCCTGGCTGGCGGCGATGGTGCCCAGATGGTTGTCCAGCGCCCATTGTCCTGTATCTATCCGAATATTCTTGCCGACAATCGTACCGGCAGCGCCTTGTCCGGCAGCGACCGTATTGCTCAGTGCGGTACTCTGGAGCGTGATGTCGCCAGCGGCCTGCAGCGTACCGCTGTCGTTTGTCAGGACCCCACCGCTGACGAAACTCAAGTTACCTTTTACCGTAGCAACCTTGCCACCGGTATTGTCGAGGGATCCTGCCGCCAGATCGAGGTTGCCGGTCGCGGCCAGCAAGCCGCCCTCATTGCGCAGCGCCTGAACCACGCTGGCATTGAGGGTGCCGCCAGCGGTCATTTTTCCGCCCTGGTTCAGCAATTCCCCCACCGCTGCCGTGAAATTGCCGCCGGCTGCAATCACACCACTCTTGCTATTATCCAGCGTACCACCACCGCGAATATCCAGGCTACCGCTGCCAGCCGCCTGCAGCGTGCCGCCCTGGTTATTCAACGAGTAAGCAGCGATGCTGGTACTGCCATTGCTGGCGATAGTGCCGCCGCGGTTATCCAGGCTCTGGCTGGCGCCGATAGCGGTCTGTCCAAGGCCCAGCTGGGTAATATTTCCTTGACGATTATCGAGCGTACCGGACGAGATCGTTACCTGCTGTGCGATGGTGCTGGCATTACGGTGATCAAGCGCCGTAGCGGTAATGTCCAGACTGCCATTCGAGGTGATCTGGCCCCGCTGGCCGCTGATCTGGCCTGCATGCATCGTCAGTGTCCCGCTACCCGCATGTTCGATCTTGCCGTCCGTATTCGCCAGCACGCCAGCGCCCAGGGTCATATTGACACTGTTGACGGCGATGCGTCCGCTTGTATTGTCGAGTACGCCTCCAGGCGAAGTAAGGTTGAGCGAAATCGCGCCGCTGCCTGTCTGGATGATGCTGCCCTGCACATTACCCAGGTTCGCCACTTGCACTGTCAATTGACCTGCACTGACCTGGCCGCGACCGTTCTCCCAACGCTGGCCATATTGATTGGCGGCATGGACTTCAAGTGTGCCAGGGGTCGTTACCACGGCGCCGCTGGTCGAGACGTCACCCGCGCTCGCGTTCAGCGCGATGTTCGACGCACTGGTCTGGCTGCCCGCCACATCCACCGTAGCACCGCTGAAAACCATGTTGCCCGCAGCCAGATTCTGACCGGACGCGCGCAAGGCCTGGGCCGTCGTCACGTTCAGATTGCCCGCAGCCAGCAAACTGCCATCGGCCTTGACGCCCGCAGCCAGCAAACTCGACGCGGAACCGGTCAGGCTGCCTGCATTGATCGTGTTGTGTCCTTGCGCCAGGATAGTGCCAGTATTGCTGACATCGCCCGATGCACGCAAAGTCTGGTTGGCACCGGCATACAGGCTGCCGCTGTTGACGACGTTGACGGCGACCGTATTCAGGTCGATACTGGCAAACACCTTGCCGCCAGTATTGTTCAAGTCGCCGATAGCCAGCTCCGCATTGCCATCGAGCGCCTGAATCTGGCCGCGCGTATTATCCACTGCGCCACCGCGCAGTGTCAGCTTGCGTCCACCCAGAATATTTCCGTCAGTATTGTTCAAAGCCGTACTGGCGTTCACACCGAGATTCTGTGCCGAAACAAGACGGCCGTGGTCATTGAGCAAGGTCGCCGTTTCGACCTGCACATCGCCATTGCCCTCGATCTTGCCGCCGCTGTTGTCCAGGCTGCGCGTGGCGACTATGCTCGCCAGGTCGGTGCCCAACTGGATGATCTCGCCCTGACGATTGTCCAGGGCACCGCTCGTCACCGTCACCTGGCGCGCAATCGTGCTGGCATTGCGGTGATCGATGTAATCGGCCGCCACGCCCAATGCGCCGTTGCCCGTGATCTGGCCACGTTGGCCGTACAAATTCGTCGCGCGGATCGCCAGCGTGCCCGTACCTGCATGTTCGATCTTGCCATCCACATTCATCAAGTCGCCCGCCTGCAGGCGCAGGTTGGCGCTGTTGACGGCAATGCGCCCGCCTGTATTGTCCAGCTTGCCCGTTTCGATGACCGTGTCGCCGGCGCCCGTCTGGATTAAGGTGCCCTTGGTATTGTCCAGGTTGGCAACGCGCAGGGACACTTGCCCAGCGCTCAGGCTGCCACCCTGATTGACCAGCGCCTGCCCGTTGGCAGCATTCGCCGTGATGGCCAGCAAGCCATTCGTCGACACGATCGCCTTGCTGGTCGTCACATTGCCCGTCAAGGCCGTCAAGCCGATGTTGACGGCACTGATCTGGCTGCCGGACACGTCGACCGATGCGCCCGTCAATTGCAGCTGGCCAGCCGCCATGTTCTGGCCGCCAGCCTGCAAGACACCGCCCGTTTTCACCGTCAGATCGCCAGCCGAGGCAAAGCTGCCACCGGCGCGCATGCCTGCCGCCAGCAATCCATTACCGCTGAGCTGTCCTGCCGTGATCGTCGTATTGCCCAGGGCAGCCAGCGAGCCTGTATTGCTCAGCAAGCCACCAATATCCAGGGTCTGGTCGCGCCCCGCATACAGCACGCCAGCGTTGAGCACGTCGCCGACGACCTTGGCCGTGATATCCGTGCCCGCGCTGAGCGTGCCCTGCGCATTACGCAAACCGGCCGCATCCAGGCTCAATGCGCCAGTGCCTGCCTGCAACAAGCCGCGCGTATTGTCGATGGCGCCGCCCAGGTGCAAATCGGTCGCCGCCGCGATCACGCCGTCGGTATTGACGAGCGCGCCAGTGCTGACGATGTCGGCGGACGTTGCCGAGGTGATCTTGCCCTTGGTATTGTCCAGGCTGCCGGTCTGCACCGACAACACGCCATTGCCGGCGATTTCACCACTCGTATTGTCGAGCTCGCCTGTGACGGCGACCGTCATGCCGCCCGCGCCCGTCTGCAGCAAATGGCCGCCCCGGTTGCTCAGGCTGTCAGCCTGCACGCTCATGGACCGGCCCGTGGTGGTGGCGTTGGCATGCTCAAACAGACCGGCCTTGAGATCGACGGCGCCATTGCCGATGATGCTGCCGCCGGCGCCCTGCAAGTTGGCCGCCGTGATGGCCATGGGGTGCCGCTGCCCGCATGTTCAATCTTGCCGCCCGCATTCGTCAAAGTGGCCGCGCCCAGAGTCAGGTGATTGCTATTGACGGCGATGCGCCCGGCGCTGTTGTCCAGCTTGCCCGTCTGGATGACGGTGTCGCCCGTGCCCGTCTGTATCAATGTGCCCTTGGTATTGTCCAGGTTGCCCACATGCAGATCAAGTTGGCCGGCGCTGAGTTGCCCTTCCGTATTGCGCAAGATATCTTGCGCATGGATCGTCAAGGCACCGATCGTGCTGACCACGGCTTTCTGTGTGCTGATGTCGCCCTGTGCTGCCGTCAGGTCAATGCTGGTCGCACTGGTCTGGCTGCCGGAGAGGTCCACATTGGCACCGGTGAGATTGGCGCTGCCCGCTGCCAAGTTCTGCCCGTGCGCGGCCAGGGCTTGCGCGGTACTGATCGTCAAGTCGCCTACCGTGCCCAGCTTGCCATCGGCTTGCATGCCCGCGCCGATCAAGCTGCTTGCGCCGCTGTCGAGGCTGTTGGCTGTCAGGCTGGTGTTGCCCTGTGCCGCGATCACGCCTGTGTTCACGATGGCGCCGCTGGCGTTCAGGGTTTGATTTCCGGCCGCGTACAGGCTGCCGGTATTATTCAGACTGGTCAGCGTGGCATTCAGGTTGGCGCCGGCAAACACGCTGCCGGCAGTGTTGTTCAGCTTGCCAACCTTCAAGGTCGCCTCGCCAGCGACAGCCTGCAATTGCCCTTTGGTATTGTCGATGTCGCCACCGGTCAATGCCAGATGACGGCCAGCCGCGACCGTGCCATCCGTGTTATCCAGGCTGCCGATATTCAACTCGGCATCCTGCGCCGCCACGATGCGGCCTGTATTGTTCAGCAAGGTAGCTGCTTTGACCAGCGCATCGCCATTGCCTTCGATCTTGCCGCCCGTATTGTCCAGCTGCCCGGTGGCAGTCACCAACATCACGCCCGCACCCGTCTGCGCCAGGCTGCCGGCGCGGTTGTCCAGGCTGCCGGCATTAATGGTCAGTTGCTTAGCGACTGTGATGGCATTGCGGTGGTCGAAGGCCGCCGCCGTGATGTCAAGTTTGCCGTTGCCCGTGATCTTGCCGAACTGGTTGTTGAACTGGCCCGCATTGATGGCGAGGATACCGGCACCGGCGTGCTCCAGCTTGCCGTTGATGTTGGTCAACAGCGTCGCGTTCAGGGCCAGGTTGGCGCTGTTGACGGCGATGCGGCCAGCCGTGTTGTCCAGCTTGCCCGTGGTGATGACGGTATCGCCTGTGCCCGTCTGCACGATGTCGCCGCTGGCGTTGTCCAGATTCGCCACGCTCAGCTGCAACTGACCTGCCACCAGCTGGCCCTGGCTATTCACCAGCGACTGGGCGTTGTTTGCATTGGCCGTGATGGCCAGCACGTTGCTGGCGGAAATCACTGCCTTGTTCGTCAGCACATCACCGCTGCGCGCGGTAATGTCGATGTTTGCCGCAGCTGTCTGGCTGCCCGACAGATTCACGCTGGCGCCCGTCAGGACGGCACTGCCCGCCGCAAGGTTCTGTCCACTCGCTTGCAGCACGCCATCGGCGTTGACGGTCAGATTACCTGCCGTACCCAGACTGCCATCAGCTTTCACACCGGCACCCAGCAAGCCGCTGCTGGTGACGTCGCCAGCGGAGATCGTGGTGTGATTGGCGGCGGCGATGGAAGCCGTGTTGTTCAGCACACCGCCCACGGTCAACTGCTGGTCACGTCCCGCATACAGCAGGCCTGAGTTATTCAGATCCCCGCCGACCTTGGCCGCCAGGTCCGTGCCCGCGCTCAGCGTGCCCTGCTGGTTCAGCAGGCTGGCCACATCCAGCGTCAAGGCGCCGGTGCCCGCTTGCAAGACACCACGCGTATTGTCCAGCGCGGCACCGCCGACCTGCAGGTCGGTGGTCGCCGCCAGCACGCCATCGGTATTATTCACAGCGCCCTTGCTGGCGACAGATGCCGCAGCCGCGGACGTGATGCGGCCCTTGCTGTTGTCGAGCACGCCGGCCCGCACCTGCACGCCGCCATTGCCGCCGATCTCGCCGCCGCTGTTATCGAGCTGCCCTGTCGTGGCTACCGTCATCGCCGCATTGCCCGTCTGCAGCACATGGCCGCCACGATTGCTCAGGCTATCGGCCTGCAGCGTCACTTGCTGCCCCACCGTGCTGGCCTGGTCATGCCGCATGACGCCCGCGTCGATGCGCACCAAGCCATTGCCGATGATGCTGCCGCGCTCGCCATCAAGCGTTGCCGCGTGGAGCGCCAGCGTGCCGTTGCCCGCATGTTCGAGCTTGCCATCCGTATTCATCAGCTTGCCGGCATCCAGGGTCGCATTCGCGCTGTTGACGGCGATGCGGCCCCTGGTGTTGTCCAATATGCCTGCCGGCGTGCTCAACACGATGCGCGTATCGCCGGCGCCCGTCTGCACCACGGTGCCGCGGCGGTTGTCCAGGTTACTCAGTTGCAAGTCAAGCTGGCCCGCGCTCAGTTGCCCCAGTTCATTGACCAGGGTCTGGCCCGCATGTGCTCCCGCCGTCACCGCCAGGGTACCCGCCGTCGTCACCAGTGCCTGACGCGTCAGCACATCGCCCTGTGTCGCCGTCAATGCGATGTTCGCCGCGCCCGTCTGGCTACCTGTCAGGTCCAGCGCCGCGCCGTTCAGGGCCAGCTGGCCCGCCGCCAGGTTTTGTCCTTTGGTCAGCAGTCCCTGTGCCGTCGTTACGCGCAAATCGCCCGTCGCCAGCAAGCCGCCATCGGCCTTCACGCCCGCGCCCAGCAGGCTCGATGCCGAACTGTCCAGGCTAGCCGCCTGGATGGTCGTATGGCCCTGCGCCGCGATCACGCCCGTGTTCACAATGGCGCCCGTCGCCTTGAGCGTTTGATGCGCGCCTGCGTACACGCTGCCGCTGTTGTCGACCTTGTCGGCCGCAATCGCCAGGTCGCCCGCCGCAAACACGCTGCCGGCCGTATTCTGCAAATTGCCGATAGCCAGGCTGGCCGCACCGGATACCGCCTGGATCTGGCCGCGCACGTTGTTCACGTCGCCAGCATTCAAGGTCAAGGAAAGGCCAGCAGCCAACACACCGCTCGTGTTGTTCAGGCCCCCGGCCACGTTCATGTTGACGGCCTGCGCTGCGGCAATGCGGCCATGCTCGCTCAGCACACTGGCCGCCGACAGGTCAAGGCTGCCGTTGGTTTCCAGCCTGCCGCCGCTATTATCCAGACCCCGAGCAACATGCACCGTTGTTTGCTCGGTTCCCGTTTGAATGAGGCTGCCACCGCGGTTATCCAGCGTACCAGCTTGCACAGTCAGATGCCTGGCCAGCGTTGTCGCCTCGCGGTGGTCCACTGCGTCAGCCGCCAGCGCAAGGCCGCCATTGCCGGTTATCTGTCCGCGCTGGTTTGCCAGCGAGGCGGCATGGATAGCGAGGGTACCCGTGCCCGCATGTTCGATCTTGCCGTCTGTATTGACCAGCGCCGCCACATCCACAGTCAGGTTGTGGCTATTGGTGGCAATCCGTCCAGCACTATTATCGAGTTGACCAGGCAGACGAAGCGCAAGGTCGCCTTCGCCAAGTTGCAAAATCTGGCCGCCCACATTCGATATGTCATGCGCAGCAATACTTACCTCTCTGCCCGTTGCCTGCGCGCCATCGGTACGCAATAAACGTGTGGTCTGCAGCGCCAGCGTGTCGCGCGCGGCCAGCGCGGCGTGGCGGGCATCCAGGTCTCCCTGGCTTGCCATGGCAGAAAGCTGCCTGGCGGACAGGTTAGCCCCGGCGAGATCGACTGCGGTTCCCGCAATCCGCACCGTATCGCCTGCGGCGCCGATACCATGGATACCTGCACCAGCATTTGCCTCGACGGTCAAATCGCCCGTTGCACGAAGCATATTGTCAGCATTCAGGCCAGCAGCCAGGACCGCACCGGCGGCTGAATCAACACGGCCGCCCCCATACAGCACAGTATTGCCAGCAGCAGCGATTAAGCCGCTGTTGCTGATATCGCCGCCGCTTGAAATGCCGGTATCGCCTGCAGCATAAATCGTGCCGGCATTTTGCAGATTCCCCGCTGCGCGGGCCTGTACCTGGCCGCCTTCAGCACCAGACTGAATATATCCACTGTTGCTGATCCAACCATCCGAATGCAGCACCACATTACCCACCGATGCGGCCACGGTTCCGGCGTTACGCGTCCCGATACCAGCCTCGGTGCCTATCAGTGTAATTTTTCCAGCATACATGCCGCCCAACTGGGCGACATCCAGTGCAAACGCAGGCGTCGCGCCATCGCCGGATGCTGCAGCCTCGACCGCATGATTTGCATCCATCCGGTTCGCGCCCGTGACGACCCGCAGATCGTTGGCCCATATGCCAGCATTCACTTGCACCGCCCGCGCCAGAATGGCCGTGTAATCGCTTTGTGACGTGTCCAGCCCCCTGCCGCTGACGGTGACCACGCCCCGCTGCACCACATAGCCGTCAAGATTGCCGCCATTGACGATGGGAGAACCAGTCGTCAACGTCACGCGGCTGGCGTTAATAAAGCCGCCGCCATCCACCGCTACCCCGGAAGGATTGGCGATGATGACCTCTGCGCGTTGCCCTGCCACCTCGACATAACCACGCAACTGGCTCGGATTGGCAGAGTTGACTTCGTTCAGGATGACGCGCGCGCTGCCACCGGCAAGCCATGGATTACCTTGTATCCAGCCACCGGTCTGGGTTTGCGTATTGCCACGGCTGTTATTCAGGATGACGCCATTGCTCTGCACGTCGAACTGGCTATACGTATTGCGCGACACGCCTGCCCCGCTGGGCGTCTGGATATTCACTTGCGGCATGCCATTTGCTGTCTGCAGCACGGTCGGACGCTGGCCTCCCGGGGCATTGCGATCCGCCACGACCTGACCATGCGCCGCACCGGTCACAAAAAGCAGCATACCCAATGCACTGAACACCGCAAGGCAGGCCGGCCGCAACGTCGCCAGCGTCAATTCCGCGCCACCTCCTCCTGCACCGTCGTTCATGACACTTTCGCCGCCAGGAGCTTTGCCTTGCGACGTGGCATTCTCGCCCACCACCATCAATTGGCCACGGCGTTGATTGAATATGATGCGGTACAGGTGCTTATTCATGGATTCTTCTCGTTTGAGAACACCTAACAAAACTTGCTGCGCTAGGTGTTATAAATATTTAAATGGATGTCGTTTTGGCGTAATCGGCATGCATGGGCCTGGCGCTCCACCAGCTGGCCGCCTGCGCCTTGGAAACCGCGCAGCCGCGTGATGTTTTTACTTGCAAACCCGTCTCGTCTCCCTTGTGATACAAAAACCGGTAGCAGGATTCGGAAAGGCGCGTAGAGACTTCGCGTACGAACGATGCCGTGTGGCCAAATGGAGCAACCCATTCCGTAATCCACATGCGGTCGCCGCTATTCCAGTCTTCCGGGCGCATCAAGGTATGGTTGCCGTCTGCCAGATAGCGGCTTTCAGCATCGGCATCGAAATTTGCCCAGGCCAAGTAAGCCACCGGCTGCTGAACGCCATCAAGCGACGCCGACGCCAGCATGAACTGCTGCCGTTTGATCGGATTCAATAAAGTCTGACTGAACGACGCTAGCGGCAAATCGCGATGATTCTTGGAATGCATGCAAAGCCATGCCAGCGCGCCAAACAGTTCTGCCTCGCTGTGCCCAGGCAAGCCCAGGGCGGGGGCGATAATGTCCAAAGAAGAGGTACTCATGGTGTCGAATATATGGTTAATAGCTCGCGTTCAAATTGAAACCGGCCGTATGGCTGGCCGTGCGGAAGAGCTCCGGCTTGCGCATGGGCCAGCCGACAAAAGCGTCGTACTGCACCCCCAGCCACTGGCCGCGCAAACCGACGAAGCCGCCGGTCAGGCGCCGCGCAATCAGCCATTCGGCGGATGGTCCCGCCACTTCACCATGGTCGAGACCGGCATACGCTTCCTGTCCGCTGCTGCCCAGCGGCACGCCGACTTCGTTGCGCAGCAGCCATCCCCGCTCGGCAGACAGGCTGCTTTCACCGTCATAGCCGCGCACCGTGTAGCGCCCGCCGATGGCGAAGCGGTCCTGCGGCACCAGCGGCGTGCGGTTGTGCTGCATGCGCCAGCTGGCCGAATAACGCAGCGCCTGGCCAGCCAGCATGAACGGCGCCGACAGGGCCGCATCGGCCAGCAGCAAACGCATGCGCGAAGTGCCTTCGCCAAACACTTCCTCGGGCGCGGCCAGCGCATCCATCGCGCCCGTACCGCGCCGGTATTGCAGGTTGAGGTCAAGCATGGCTTTGCCCAGGAATTCACGGTGGCCGATACCGATTTCCCAACCTGCCATGCGGCGGCGCTGCACTTCCACTTCCGTGTCATCGATGAAGTTTTGCGCGGCGCGCTGCCAGCCGCGCAGGGAAACCGTCGTCTTGCGCGACGCATCGCGGTAGACCAAGCGCGACAGTTTGACTTCGCGATTCTGGCTGGCGCCGCTGTAGTTGTAGTCCTGGTTGATGCCGGCCACGGACTGGTGGTAATGGCTGTCGCTGACCGTGAAGGCCAGCAGCCAGTAGGCGTAGGGAATCGAATAATGCGCCACCATGCCGGCCGTGCCGCGCGGGCCGTGGTGGTCGCCGTCGACGTTCTGGTTCAGACTCAGGTAAAACAGGTCGTTCAGGGTCAGCCAATGGTCATACGACAGGGTCACGCTGCCCTGCAGCTTGCCCGTCGAGCGCGAACCGCCATCGTCGAGGCCCAGCGCCAGGCGAAACGGCAGACCCTGCTTCCACTGGATCTGCAGGTCGCTCTCGCCCGGCTTCGCGTTACCGCCCTCGGCCGGCATGATCTGGATATCGGCCTCGGCCGTCGGCACGCGCTTGAAGTTTTCCAGCGCCTGTTCCGTATCGCGCACATTGAGCAAGTCGCCCGGCCGCGCCGGCACGGCATTCCACCAGGTGGCTCGGGGATTGGTGCCGGGCGCAAAGCCGATCTGGCGGATACGCCCCGGTATCAGCGTCAAGGCCAGGGTGCCACGGCTCAAATCTTGTGGTTCGGCCAGCACGCGCGTGGTGACGTAGCCGCGCGCGATGATGGCGTTTTGCAGCCGCCCCATCAGTACATTGATGGCTTGCGTGCCCAGGCAGCGGCCTAGCGGAGAGTCCGCCGCGCCCAGGTCGTCGCGCCCGGCGGCGGCCAGCGCCCACTGGAACTGCGCGGCGTCCTCTCCCCGCAGTTTGAGATGACTAATGGTAAAGCACGGCGATTCGCCTTCAGGAAGGCGATTGGCGGAGACGGCCGCGGGCGCCTCGAGCAGGCGCACGTCGGGATTGCGCTCCTGCTGCTGGCGCAGGAGGCGCTCACGTTCTTGCTGGCGTATCAATTCTTGGCTGGCATCATCGCGCTGGCTGGTGCCAGGCGTATTGGGAAGGGGCGGCGCGATTTCGGGACGGGTCTGCGCGGACACGGCGGCACACAGAGTGCCGCTAAACAGAAATACTCCGCACCATGGCGTCAAGCGCAGGTGCATATGTTGCCTTAAATAATTATTTATGTAATGAAATTATAAAATAACTATTTCCATATAGCAACTATATTTATTTCTTGAGAACTTTACCGCTTTAGTAACTATCTCTTAACTATCGAATTACCACTAGTAAAAAACTGCGCCTCCTTGTGGCAGCAGAACAGGCAATGGGAGCAGGCACCGATGGCATAAAAAAAGCCCTGTAAAAACAGGGCTTTGGCTTACTCAGTCATTCCGAGATGCAAGGTTTCCACAGGAAACTCACTCCCACTCGATGGTCGCCGGCGGCTTGCCCGAGATATCGTAGACGACGCGGTTGATGCCGCGCACTTCATTGATGATGCGGTTGGAGACCTTGCCCAGCAGGCTGTGCGGCAAGTGCGCCCAGTGGGCCGTCATGAAGTCCTGCGTTTGCACGGCGCGCAGGGCCACCACGTATTCGTAGGTGCGGCCATCACCCATCACGCCCACCGATTTGACGGGCAGGAAGACGGCGAAAGCCTGGCTCGTCGCTTCGTACCAGTTCGCTGGCAGCGCGTCCGGGTCGACGGCCTGGCCGGCAACGAATTCGTACGGCGTGTTGCGCAGTTCTTCGATGAAGATGGCGTCGGCGCGGCGCAGCAGGTCGGCGTAGTCTTTCTTGACTTCGCCGAGGATGCGCACGCCCAGGCCCGGGCCCGGGAATGGGTGGCGGTAGACCATGTCATGCGGCAAGCCCAGGGCCACGCCAAGTTTGCGCACTTCATCCTTGAACAGTTCACGCAAGGGTTCGAGCAACTTGAGCTTCATGGTGTCCGGCAAGCCGCCCACGTTGTGGTGGCTCTTGATGGTCTGGCCTTTCTTGCCCTTGCCGGCCGATTCGATCACGTCCGGGTAAATCGTGCCTTGCGCCAGCCATTTGGCGTTGACCAGCTTGCCCGACTCGACCTGGAAGACTTCGACGAATTCGCGGCCGATGATCTTGCGCTTTTGCTCGGGGTCGGTAACGCCGGCCAGGTGGCCCATGAACTGGTCTTCCGCATCGACGCGGATGACTTTCACGCCCAGGTTCTTGGCGAACATGTCCATCACCATCTTGCCTTCGTCCAGGCGCAGCAGGCCGTGGTCGACGAAGACGCAGGTCAGCTGGTCGCCGATGGCGCGGTGGATCAGGGCCGCCGCGACGGACGAATCGACACCGCCGGACAGGCCCAGGATGACGTCGTCGGTACCGACTTGCGCGCGGATTTTTTCCACCGCTTCGCTGATGTAGTCGGGCATGTTCCAGTCCGACTTGCAGCCGCAGATTTCATGCACGAAGCGGCCGATCATGGCCTTGCCCTGCACCGTGTGCGTCACTTCCGGGTGGAATTGCACGCCGTAGAACTGGCGCTCTTCGTCGGCCATGGCGGCGATCGGGCAGCTCGGGGTGTTGCCCATCAGCTTGAAGCCTGGCGGCATTTCCAGCACTTTGTCGCCATGGCTCATCCACACTTTCAGCATGCCGTGGCCTTCGTCGGTGACGAAGTCGGCAATACCGTTGAGCAGCTTGGTGTGGCTACGGGCGCGCACTTCGGCGTAGCCGAATTCGCGTACCAGGCCGTTTTCAACCTTGCCGCCCAGCTGGGCCGCCATGGTTTGCATGCCGTAGCAGATGCCCAGCACGGGCACGCCCAGCTCGAACACGGCTTGCGGCGCGCGCGGCGAGTCGCCATCGAGCGTGGAGTTGTGGCTGCCCGACAGGATCACGCCGGCGGCGCCATAGTTGCGCACGAATTCGTCGCTGACGTCATACGGGAAGACTTCGGAAAACACGCCGGAATCGCGCACGCGGCGGGCGATCAACTGGGTGACTTGGGAACCGAAATCGAGAATGAGGATTTTAGAATGCATGATGGGGACTTTATCTGAGGTCATTACAAAACCGGCGCACTAGGCGCCGGTCTGGTCTGTCGCTATAGCGCAGCGGAAAAAATTGTTCAGGGCAAGGCGCAGTGCCGAAGACAGTACGAATAGTACGGCGAGGCACTGTAACGCAGCCATGGGCAATTTTTCCTGTTGCGCTTACTCGGAGCGGTAGTTTGGCGCTTCTTTCGTGATTTGCACATCATGGACATGCGACTCACGCATGCCGGCCGAGGTGATTTCCACAAATTCCGCTTTTTCGCGCAACTCGTCGATGGTGGCGCAACCGCAGTAACCCATCGATTGACGCACGCCGCCCACCAGCTGGAAGATGATCGCCAGCACACTGCCCTTGTAAGCAACGCGGCCTTCGATACCTTCAGGCACGAACTTGTCGGCCTTCATGGTGGCGTCCTGGAAATAACGGTCAGCCGAACCATCGGACATCGCGCCCAGCGAACCCATGCCGCGGTACGATTTGTAGCTGCGGCCCTGGTACAGGATCACTTCGCCCGGTGCTTCTTCCGTACCGGCAAACATGGAACCCATCATGACGGTCGAGGCGCCAGCGGCCAGCGCTTTGGAAATATCACCGGAGAAGCGGATACCGCCGTCGGCGATACATGGCACGCCCGTGCCTTCCAGTGCTTCAGCAACATTCGAGATAGCCGTGATTTGCGGCACGCCCACACCGGCGACGATACGCGTGGTGCAGATCGAGCCGGGACCGATGCCGACCTTGACCGCATCGGCGCCGTATTCCACCAGCGCCTTGGCAGCAGCGGCGGTAGCGATGTTGCCGCCAATCACTTCCACTTGCGGGTACTTGGTCTTGATCCAGCGTACGCGGTCGAGGATGCCTTGCGAGTGGCCGTGGGCCGTGTCGACTACCAGCACGTCGACGCCGGCGGCGACCAGCAGGTCGATGCGCTCTTCATCCTTGGCGCCGACGCCGACGGCAGCGCCGACCAGCAATTTGCCCTGGCTGTCTTTCGACGCGAACGGGTGGGAAGTCGACTTCTGGATATCCTTGACGGTGATCAGGCCGCGCAATTCGAAGGCGTCGTTGACGACCAGCACGCGCTCGAGGCGATGCTTGTTCATCAGGCGCTTGGCTTCGGCCGTATCGGCATCTTCGTTGACGACCACGAGTTTTTCGCGCGGGGTCATCTTGGCGGAGGCTTCCGCGTCGAGCTCCTTTTCAAAGCGCAAATCGCGGTTGGTGATGATGCCGACGACTTCCTTGCCCTTGACGACAGGGAAACCGCTGATGCCGTATTGTTCCGTCAGCGCGATCACGTCGCGGATTTTCATTTCTGGTGGAATCGTGATCGGATCACGCAGCACGCCAGCTTCGAAACGTTTTACGCGGGCCACTTCACGTGCCTGGTCCTTCGGATTCAAATTCTTGTGGATGATGCCGATGCCGCCTTCCTGGGCCATCGCGATCGCCAGGCGAGCTTCCGTCACCGTATCCATGGCTGCGGACAGCAAAGGGATATTCAGGGTGATATTGCGGGTCAGGCGAGTTTTGAGGGACGTATCGGCGGGCAGAACGTTGGAGTAGGCTGGGACGAGCAGCACGTCATCGAATGTGAGTGCTTTTTGAAGTAGACGCATAGCATTTCCTATTGGCGCAAAAGCAGATTATACAGAAATTCCTGCCTCATGTCTTAAACATTCACAAACCTCTGTAGACATAGTAGGAATGCCGTTTCGTTCATCTCTAAATGTCTGGAAAAGTCTACGTTTTCGCCCAAATTTCGCCCTCGTTTCGCCCTCGTTTCGCCGTCGTTTTCGAGCCTATTTCGCGCAGCGCGCCGACTGCTTACTGCGGTGCCGCAACGTCTAGCGAACCCCGAAGGACAACAATAAGATAAGGCTTTTTCAAAGGACGGCAATAAGGCACAAACTTGCAGCCATCATCCTACCAGTTCTATCTGCCTACACTATCAGATCACTGCAACGTCTCTGTGCAGGCATGCATATCGAACGCAGATGATATTGACTTTAAAACACTATCTTTTGAATAATCACTTTGCTTGTAAAATCAGCAAACAACACAGAATAATCAGGAACACGATGGCGATCACACCACTGGCAGCACTGCACCGCAAACTATTCGACGAAGCCGATGGCAGCAAGTTTGCCACGCTCAAGGACCGACTGATCAAGAAACACGGCGAAACCGACCGGCTGGCGGTACTAGAGATACTGAGCGCTTATGCGCGCGAAGGCCAGTTGCTGCACTGGCGCAGCTCACTGGTCAACTCCATCGTGGGCCTAATGCAGCCGCAGGAGATGAAAGACTTTTTTACATGGGCCGTCACGATGCCGGAGCTTGCCTACTGGGGCATCGATGGCCTAATGAAAAGCCAGGGCAAGGATGCTTACGAGACCGTGGTGGGACTCGCCAACTCTACTACCCTGCCCCTGGTGGTGAAGTCCAAGGCCGTGAAAAGCCTGGCCGTGCTGAGCCGCCAGCCATTTGACGCCGGCTTGCCAGCCGTTCCCGACTACTGGAAAGCCGAGAGCCTGAAGCTCGATGATGTGCTTGCCTGGCAGCGCGCCGGCTATCCGGACGGCGCGGGAGTTGCGCCACCGGCCACGCATGCGTCGCTGGACGATCCACGTACGGCACTGGAAAAAGCGGCTGCGAAACTGGAGAAAAAGCTGGCGGCCGAGCGCAAGAAAGACCAGGACCTGGCCAGCCCGTCGAACTGGCTGGTCATTGCGGATAATGCCGACCTGGCAGCCATCGACCAGCGCTGGACCTTGCCTGAACAATACCAGCGCTTCCTGGCCCGCTATTCGCCGCTGCGCGTGTATATCGACAGCAAGCGGTATTTCCAGGGCCTGAATCTGTATGGCGCGGCGGGGCTGATCAAGGCGCAGCACGGGTACTCCTACAATCCCGTCGACCAAGAAGTCATCGCCGACTGGCCAGCCCACTATGTGGTGATTGCCGATGCGGGCGCCGATCCGTACTGCCTGGATCTCTCCGCAATTGAAAATGGCGACGCGCCCGTCTATACGGCCGAGCACGGCGCAGGGGTATGGCGTTTTGAGCGCCATGCGGACAGCTTTGTCGAGTTCCTCAAGGAGATCGCCAAGGCTGCTTAGCGCGGCTCGCCGCCTGGCCCGATCACGGATCATCCCCACTCCACCGCCAGTCGGCCCCAGGCTACGATCCAACTCGTCAGCCGTCGCTGCAACTTTACGCAGGCGCCGCACCTCCCACAGCAGCACGAGCCCTCCGTCCTTGCAGCATAGAAAAGATATTTGAAAATAGCAAAAAATGGCGCGTACCAGGCAGCGCCACGCCGCCGCCCTGCCCGCTCAGCCCTTCGCTGGCTTGCCGCCGGCACGGCGCCGGCGCGCCTCTTTCGGGTCCGCTTGCAAGGGACGGTAGACTTCCACCCGGTCATGCTCATGCAATACGGTATCGAGCGGCTTCCTCTTGCCATAGATGCCGACCATATTGATGACAAGGTCGATGCCGGGAATTTCCTGCAGTAAGCCGCTCAGCGCCACCGCCTGCTCGATGGTGGTGCCTGCAGGCACCTTCAATGAACGCAGAAAGCTGCTATCGGGCAAGGCGTGACAGACTTGCACGTGAATGCTGGCCTCAGCCATACACAGTCTCCGCGCGCTTGCAGAAGGAATCGACCATGCTGTTGGCGATCATGCCGAAGACGGGTCCGATGATCTGCTCGAGCACGCGGCTGGAAAACTCGTAATGCAGGTCCAGCTCGATCTTGCACGCATCTTCGCGCAGGGCCTTGAAGGTCCACACGCCGTCGAGGGTCTTGAAAGGACCGTCCACCAGCTTCATCTTGATGGAAGTCGGCGCCACGTTCTCGTTGGACGTGGTGAAGCTTTGGCGCACGCCGTGGTAATGTATGCCCACGCTGGCGACAACCGTGTTCTCGCCCCGCTCGCGTATCTCGACCGCACCGCACCAGGGCAGAAATTTGGGATAATCCTCCACTGCCGCCACCAGCGCGAACATTTGTTCGGCGCTATAGCCGAGAAAAACTGATTTATGTACTACTGCCATTGAAGAACCATTTGCTATGATGTTGGATATAGTGATTTTATCGCGCTTGCGCGAGACAGTAGTTTAACCGACCCGCGCACATTTACCATCTCATGACCATAGCAGACAACAGAAAAGCCTTCCACGACTACTTTATCGAGGATCGCTACGAAGCCGGCATCGTGCTGGAAGGCTGGGAAGTCAAAGCCATCCGCGACGCCCGTGTACAAATCAAGGAAGCCTACGTCGTCGTCCGCGGCGATGAACTCTTCCTGTTCGGCGCGCATATCAGCGCCCTGCCGACCGCCTCCACCCATATCCATCCGGAAGCCGTGCGCACGCGCAAGCTGCTGCTGCACCGTACGGAAATGGATAAACTGATCGGCAAGGTGGAACGCTCCGGCTATACGCTGGTGCCGCTCAACCTGCACTACAAGGGCGGCCGCGTGAAATGCGAAATCGGCCTGGCCAAGGGCAAGAAGCAGCACGACAAGCGGGCAGCGGAACGCGACCGTGACGGCGCGCGTGAAGTGCAGGCGGCAATGAAGTCGCACCGCCGCTGATCCGGCACCACGCGCAGCGTGCTGCGCCGATACCCTCAAGCCCGGCTATATGCCGGGTTTTATTTTGCCGGTGCCTGCGGCAAGCGGAAAAGCACAGCGCGACGGGATGAAAACAGGGAAAGGAAGAGATACGGCAGGAATAAGACGGGTATTGGTGAAAATACCGTGGAGATAAACGAATGAATCAGCTTTGCCTGCCTGGCCAAAGACGATAAATCAGGAAAGTTCCGGATGCTTGCATGCTGCCTTGTACTACACCTGTACCACTCCACAGGACAAGCATCCGAATGAACGGTTTTTTAAACCTTCAGGATCACACCTTCAGCAGATCACGCGACTTGCCCGAATCGGTCCACTCTTTGACCCATTTCGGTTGACGGCCACGGCCAGTCCATTGCTGCGTCGCATCATCCGGATTGCGATAGCGTACCGCGACCGTGCCGGTTTTAGCGCGGATACCCGTACCAACCAGATCTTTTACGGAAACGCCCACACTCTGGGCGATTGCCAGGATTTGCTCGCGTGCTTTGGACAGATCGTCCTGTTCGCGTTTCTTCATTTGCTTCTTGATGTCGTCCTGCAAGGTGCGCAGTTCGGACAGGGATAAGCTGGACAGATCCATGATATTTCCTTGTGTGAGTTGAAAAATATAACTGAACAGTTAAATTCTATCCAATTGTAACGCGGCTGAGGTGATTTTTCTTGAGATTTGATTGTTTTTTACAATTCTTTTACCAAAAACCCTACTTCCCGGCTTTCAAGCACTGCAATCCTTCAATCACGGGTAACGGTCATCGCGCATGAACTGCCTGTGCCAGCATCCCTGCTATGTGCGGCTGCGATTCAATACAGCGCCAGTGGCAGTATTTATTTTGCAGTATTTTTTGTTTCATTGCAATTTATAGTAATTATAAATAGCAATTCAAAATATACATGGGACCAATACTATCGCCCATTATGCATCGCCCCCAAACACCAGCCAGGCATCCGGCGCAGATAAAGGTGCAATCATAGCCATGCATGCGCAGCAGATTCTACTTCAATCAAATCGATAAGCGTCGCACGACAGCATATAATCCCGAAAGTGCGCACAGCATAGCATAAAGAAAAGATTTTCAGCGTTACTGCTTCAAGCGCAGATATTCGAGTCCTGCTGCCAGCACATATTCCAGTAGCGCAAATGAAAACTGCCCGCGATACGGCGGGCAGTTTTGACGACAAACTTGCTATGTGTTTGCCATTCACCAGACAATCAGGGAATAGCCACGCTGCCTTTCGGCTTCTGCGATTTCACCACCTGCATCGCCGTGGCGATCAAACCGCTCATATCACCCAGATTGGCCGGCACGATAATCGAGTTATTTGTTTTCGCCAATTGCGCGAAGGCGCCCACATACTGCTCGGCTACTTTCAGGTTGACGGCATCCTCCCCACCCGGCTCGCGAATGGCGGCGCCCACCTGGCGCAGCGCTTCCGCGCTGGCCTGCGCCAGCGCGACGATGGCTGTAGCCTGACCTTCGGCACGGTTGATCGATGCCTGCTTTTCGCCTTCCGAGCGGGCAATGTTCGCTTCGCGCTCGCCGCTGGCGATATTGATCTGCTCCTGCTTGCGACCTTCCGAAGCGGCAATCAGGGCGCGCTTTTCGCGCTCGGCCGTAATCTGTGCCTGCATCGCATGCAGGATTTCCTTGGGTGGCGTCAAATCCTTGATTTCATAGCGCAATACCTTGACACCCCAATTCGCCGCCGATTCATCGATGGCATTCACGATGGCCGTATTGATATGGTCGCGTTCTTCAAATGTCTTGTCGAGTTCCATTTTACCGATTACCGAACGCAAGGTCGTTTGCGCCAGCTGCGTAATGGCGGCAATATAATTCGATGAACCATATGAAGCACGCATGGCGTCGGTAATCTGAAAATACAGAATGCCATCGACCTGCAATTGCGTATTGTCGCGCGTAATGCATACCTGCGGCGGCACGTCGAGCGGAATTTCCTTAAGCACGTGCTTGTAGGCAATGCGGTCGACAAAAGGCACGACAATATTCAGGCCAGGGCCCAATACCGCATGGAACTTGCCCAGGCGCTCCACCACCCAGGCATGCTGCTGCGGCACCACATTGACTGTCTTGAAGACAAATACCAGTGCCAGCAATAACAAGATCAGCGACATGCTTCCGATGCTTACTTCCATAATCTACTCTCCAGGTTATCCAACGATCAAACGACTGCCACGCACGGCACGTATGGTGTAATGACCGGCCTGCGTATCGCTGCCGGGAATCAGCTCCACATCCCACAAGGCGCCGCGGTACATGACGCGCGCCGCGCCATCGACCCAATGCGCGACCGCCACGCTTTGGCCAATATCGAGATTCACATTCGGATCCTGCGACGCATCGCGCCGCGCCGCCTTGCCAAAACGGCTGCGCCGCAATAACAGGGTGGCCACGACGCCGACAATGGCGGCCGTCAGTGCTTGCCAGCCACCGTTGCCACCGGCCAGCGCCACCAGCCCTCCGGCACTGATGCCGATGGCGATCATCAGCAAATAGAACGTGCCCGTAAACAGCTCCAGGATCAATACCGCGCCAGCCGCCACAAACCAGCCTACCCATTCAGCCATGATGCCTCCATCTTTGCGTATCCGAAAATAAAAAACCCCGCGGCCTATATAAGCGACGGGGTTTAATGCGTATGACTGCCTGATATTATTCTTGCCAAACACCTATATACAAGCAGTCTAACGCAATTCCTGATGACGTCAATAGCCAGAGGCGAATTAGCGCCGGCGGAAAAGCATTTACTCTTTTACTCTTCCAGCAGGCTGCGCAACATCCACGCCGTCTTTTCATGCAAATCCAGGCGCTGCGTGATCAGGTCGGCCGTCGGCTGGTCATTGGCTTTCTCCAGCAGCGGGAACAAGCGGCGCGCCGTGCGCGCGGTCGCTTCCTGTGCCGACACCAGGTGGCTGACCATGTCCAGCGCCGGCGGCACGCCGTCGATTTCCTTGATCGAAGCCAGCTTGACGAATTCCTTGTAGGTGCCAGGCGCCGGATAACCGAGGGCGCGAATGCGCTCGGCGATCAGGTCCAGCGCGGCCCACTGCTCCGTGTATTGCGTCATGAACATCAGGTGCAGGGTGTTGAACATCGGCCCCTTGACGTTCCAGTGAAAATTGTGGGTCATCAGGTACAAGGTGTAGCTGTCGGCCAGCAGGCCGGACAGGCCTTCCGCGATCTTCGCGCGGTCCGCCTCGGAAATGCCGATGTCGATCTTTGCCACTTTGCTCGGTTTCTTGCTTGCCATGAGAACTCCCGTTTCAATGTATTGGTAGAATCATTTTAGCTGATCTGGCGCAAGCCCATCGAATACTGCCGTGCGCCGCATGGCATGCGTAAAAAACCCGCTGCCGGGTGAGCGGCAGCGGGTTTTCAGAGGGCAGATGCTTACGCTTTCAGCGCAGCGAGCTTTTGCCAGGTATCAATCACCGAGTCCGGATTCAGGGACATCGATTCGATGCCCTGCTCCATCAGCCAGACGGCGAAGTCCGGATGATCGGAAGGACCCTGGCCGCAGATGCCGATGTACTTGCCGCGTGCCAGGCAAGCCTTGATGGCCAGCGACAGCAGCGCCTTCACGGCAGGGTCGCGCTCGTCGAAGTCGGCGGCCAGCAATTCCATGCCGGAATCGCGGTCCAGGCCCAGGGTCAGCTGGGTCAGGTCGTTCGAACCGATCGAGAAGCCGTCGAAATGGTCGAGGAACTGGTCGGCCAGGATGGCGTTCGACGGCACTTCGCACATCATGATGACGCGCAGGTCGTTCTCGCCGCGCTTCAAGCCGTTTTTCGCCAGCAGGTCGATGACTTTCTCGGCCTGGCCCAGGGTGCGCACGAATGGCACCATGATTTCCACGTTCGTCAGGCCCATGTCGTTGCGCACGCGCTTCATCGCTTCGCATTCCATGTTGAACGCTTCGGAGAAGTCGGCCGACAGGTAGCGCGCCGCGCCGCGGAAGCCCAGCATCGGGTTTTCCTCGTCCGGCTCGTAGCGCGAACCGCCGATCAGCTTCTTGTACTCGTTCGACTTGAAGTCGGACAGGCGCACGATGACTTTTTTCGGCCAGAACGCGGCGGCGATGGTGGCGATGCCTTCGGCCAGCTTGTCGATGTAGAACGCTTTTGGCGATGCATGGCCACGTGCCACCGATTCCACGGCCTTTTTCAGGTCGGCGTCGATGTTCGGGTATTCCAGGATCGCGCGCGGATGCACACCAATATTGTTATTGATGATGAATTCCAGACGCGCCAGGCCCACGCCCGCATTCGGCACGGACTGGAAGTCGAACGCCAGTTGCGGGTTGCCCACGTTGAGCATGATCTTGGTGTCGAGCTGCGGCAATTCGCCGCGCGATACTTCCGATACTTCCGTTTCCAGCAAGCCGTCGTAGATCTTGCCTTCGTCGCCTTCGGAGCACACCACGGTCACAAAGGTGCCGTCTTTCAGCACGTCGGTGGCGTTGCCGCAGCCGACGACGGCAGGCACGCCCAGTTCACGCGCAATAATCGCAGCGTGGCAAGTACGGCCGCCACGGTTGGTGACGATGGCCGAAGCGCGCTTCATGACCGGTTCCCAGTTCGGATCCGTCATGTCGGCAACGAGCACGTCGCCTGGCTGCACGCGTTCCATGTCGGCCGGGTCGTGAATCACGCGCACGGGGCCTGCGCCGATCTTCTGGCCGATGGCGCGGCCCGACGTCAGCACGGTGCCCGTGCTTTTCAGCTTGAAGCGCTCTTGCACGTCGGTCGCCTTTTGCTGCGACTTGACGGTTTCAGGACGCGCCTGCAGGATGTACAGCTTGCCGTCACGGCCATCCTTGCCCCATTCGATGTCCATCGGACGGCCGTAGTGGTTCTCGATGATGACGGCGTATTTGGCTAGTTCCACCACTTCGCTGTCGTTCAGCGAGTAGCGGTTGCGCATTTCGACGGGCACGTCGACGGTTTTCACGGAACGGCCAGCTTTCGCTTCGTTCGTAAATTCCATCTTCAGCAGCTTCGAGCCGATATTGCGGCGAATCACAGGCGACTTGCCTTTTTCCAGCATCGGCTTGTGCACATAGAATTCGTCGGGATTGACGGCGCCCTGCACCACGGTTTCGCCCAGGCCATAGCTGGAGGTGACGAAGACCACATCCTTGAAGCCCGACTCGGTATCGATGGTGAACATCACGCCGGCCGCGCCCAGGTCGGAACGCACCATGCGCTGCACGCCTGCCGACAAGGCCACTTCAGCGTGCGTAAAGCCCTTGTGCACGCGGTACGAGATGGCGCGGTCGTTGTACAGCGACGCGAACACCTGTTTCATGGCGTCGAGCACGTTGTCGATGCCGACCACATTCAGGAAGGTTTCTTGCTGACCAGCAAAAGACGCGTCCGGCAAGTCTTCCGCCGTGGCCGAAGAGCGCACGGCAAACGACATTTCGGTATCGGAATCGGCCACCAGCTTGGCGTAGAACTGGTCGATTTCGGCGGCCAGGCGTGGCTGGAATGGCGTTTCCACGATCCACTGACGAATCTCGGCACCGGCTTGCGCCAGCGAGCGCACGTCATCGATGTTCAGCCCTTCGAGGCGCTGGGCGATACGTTCGGCCAGCGGCAAGCCGCCATTGGCGCTATACGACAGGAAATCGCGGAAGGCCTGCGCCGTGGTGGCAAAGCCACCGGGCACGCGCACGCCGGCTTCCGCCAGCTGGCTGATCATTTCGCCCAGGGAGGCGTTCTTGCCGCCGACGGATTCGACATCCGTCATGCGCAAATGCTCGAACGAGGCAACATACACCGCGTCCTTGTCTTCCTGCTGTTGCGATACTGCGTTGGTCATAATGACACCCTTACTGATGATAGAAATCTTTACGCGCGGCGCACAGACAGTCTTCTTGTTATTCTTGGCGTCGTGCAGCACAATCATACCGTTGCAGCCATTTTACCTTGTGCGGCGCAAATTGACGACGCACAATCTTGATCCGAAAACCCATGACACAAGAACCACGCCCTCCTCTGCCCTCCGCGGCCCGTACCGTCTTCTTCGTTTCCGACGGCACCGGTATCACCGCCGAGACGTTCGGCCACTCGGTGCTGACGCAGTTCGATCTGCGCTTCCGCCAGATCCGCCTGCCCTTCATCGACACCATGGACAAGGCCTACGAGGCGGCGCGCAAGATCAACGAAGCCTTCGCTACCGACGGACAGCGCCCGATCATTTTCTCCACCCTGGTAAAGAACGACCTGTCGGCCGTGATCCGCAAGTCCAGCGGCATGCACATGGACCTGATCCAGACCTTTGTCGCGCCGCTAGAGCAGGAACTGGGCGTGATGTCGACCCATACCATCGGCCGCTCGCACAACATCGTCGACAGCGAGGAATACAAGAACCGCATCGAGGCGATCAACTATTCGCTGGCGCACGACGATGGCCAGTCGCACAAGAACCTGTCCTCGGCCGATGTCATTCTGGTGGGTGTTTCGCGCTCTGGCAAGACCCCGACCAGCCTGTATCTGGCCATGCAATACGGTATCAAGGCGGCCAACTATCCGCTGATTCCCGACGATTTCGAGCGCGACAAGCTGCCATCGGCCCTGCTGGAATTTAAGAATAAAATTTTCGGATTAAGCATTACGCCCGAACGTTTGTCGGAAATACGCAACGAAAGACGCGCTGGAAGCAAGTATGCAGCCATCGAAAATTGCCGGTACGAGGTCAACGAAGCGGAAAAAATGATGAAACGCGAAGGTATCCGCTGGCTCTCCTCGACCACCAAGTCGATCGAAGAGATCTCCACGACGATCTTGCAAGAGATTAAGCCGAACCGCCGCGAGTACTAGAACGCTTGACCAAACCTGCTGCGTGTCCGCTCGCTACGGTTTTGTCAGGTGTTCGTTTCTCTCGAAAGCACCGTCAGCGCGGCGACCAGCTGATCAAGTTCGCTGGTCTGCGTCGTGACGGCCACCGTGGCGCGCACGATATCGGTATCGCCGATATTGCGCTGCACGGTAAATACGCCAAAGCGCTGCAGCAAGGCCAGCTGCAGCGCGCGTGCCTCCATGCCATCGACGGCAAAGGCCACCAGCGCCGTGCCGTGCTTTGCGTCCTGCGGCGACAGCAGGCGCACGCCGGGCAGTTGCGCGGCGCGGCTGACCCAGTAATTGCGCAGCCAGGCCATGCGTTCGGCCTTGGCCGGCGTGCCGCCCAGGCGCTCATGAAAGTCAAACGCGGCGGGCGCAGCCAGGATGGCGGCGATTGGCGGCATGCCCATGTGCAGACGGCTGCGGATATCGTCAAGCGGATAATCATCGTCGCCAAAATGCGGCTCGATCTTGTGCAACTGCGATGCGCGGATATACACGACACCGAGTCCGGCCGGCGCGCCCAGCCATTTGTGCAGATTGAAACCGGCGAAATCAACGCCCATGGCCTGTACGTCCACGTCGACCTGCCCCAGCGCATGGGCACTGTCGAGCAGCACGTCGATGCCGTGTTCGCGCGCCAGCGCCATGATGTCCTTCACCGGCAGTTGCTGGCCATTGGCTGGCGCCACCTGCGACAGCAGCAGCAATTTGGGCTTGACGGCCTGGCGCATGGCTTGCGCGTAACTGGCGATGATCTCGTCATCGCTGATGGGCAAGCGCAATGTGACTTGCGTGCTGGTGACGCCACGGCGCTGTGCCAGCCAGCGCATGGCCGTTCGCATGGCTGGATAGTCGAGATTACTCCACAGCACCGTATCACCGGGCGCCAGGCCGTGGTATTGCGTGATCAGCACCTGCATGGACTCGGTGCCGCTGCGGGTCAGCAGTATCTCGTGCGGCTCGGCCTGGATCAGCGCGGCAACGCGCTGGCGCAGGATATCCACATGCGTGCGCGTGAACTCGCCGCGCACGAAAGGACTCAGCTGTTCATTCGTGTAGCGCACGGCCTGCTCGAAGGCCGCTTGCACGGGCGCAGCCATGGCGCCGAAATAGCCATGCTCGAGATTGACGATGGCGTCCGGCGGCGCGGGATAAAAGGCAGCGGCATGGCGCCACCAGGCCTCGTCACGTGCGGCGCCGTCGGCGAGCAAAGGCAAAACTGGATGATCCGGCATGGCGGGCTTTGGTTGGAAAGTTTCAGGACTGGCCCTGGCGCAGCTGCTCGAAAAAACAGACGGCGGCGCAGGCGGCCACGTTCAGCGATTCGATCTGGCCCAGATGGGGAATGACCACCTGGTGCGTCGCCATCGACAGCAGATCGTCGGCCACGCCCTGCCCTTCATGGCCGAACAGCCAGGCGACGGGCTGGCGCAGGTCGACGTCGTACAGCTGCTTCGTGGCGTAGCCGCTGGTGGCGAGTGTCGCCACCTTGGCGCCGGAAACAAGCGCCGCCAGGTCGACGTTTTCAAAGATGTCGAGCACGAAGTGCGCGCCCATCGCCGCGCGCAGCACCTTCGGCGACCAGCAGAAGGCCGTGCCGGCGCTGCAGTACACCTGCGTGATGCCCGCGGCGGCCGCGCTGCGCAGAATGGAGCCCACATTGCCCGGGTCTTGCAGGTTATCGAGCAGCACGGCCGACACGCTCAGGGGCTGCGTCACGGTCCGCTCCGGCATCTCGATGAGGAACATCACGCCCACGCCGTGTTCGACCTGGCTAACCGCGTGGTACAGCGCATCGGGCAAGCCCAGTACATGCGCGCGCTGGCTTTCCAGCTGGCCGACGATGTCCGCCACTTCCGGGTTCTGCAAGGCGCTTTCGCTGACGATGCACTGCTCCGGCATGCCGCGCAGCTGCAAGTAGGACTGGCACAGATGCACGCCGTCGAGCAGGGTACGGCCCGACTTGCGGCGCGCCTGCGAACTGCCCGCCAGTTTCAGCAAATCCTTGTATTGCGCGTTGTCGCGCGAGGTAATCGTCTTCATGCCACCACCTCTTGTCCACCGAACAGGGCGATCACGTTGCGCACGGGCGCGAACGAGCGGCGGTGCACGGGCGAGGCGCCGTGCAAGTGCAAGCGCTCCAGGTGCAATTTGGTGCCATAGCCCTTGTGCTGGTCGAAACAGTACTCGGGATACGCCGCATGCAGGTGCACCAGGGCCGCGTCGCGCGCCGTCTTGGCCAGGATCGAGGCGGCGGAAATCGAATCGACCTTGTCATCGCCGCCGATGATGGCCATGCCGCGTATCGGCATCACGGGGCAGCGATTGCCGTCGATCAGGGCCAGGGTCGGCACGGTGGCCAAAGCCTCGACGGCGCGGCGCATGGCCAGCATCGACGCCTGCAAAATGTTCAGGCGGTCGATTTCCTCTTCCGACGCTTCGGCGATGGCCCAGGCCAGGGCCTTGGCCTTGATCTGCGGCGCCAGCAGGTCGCGCTTGGCTTCGGTGAGTTTTTTTCGAATCGCGCAAGCCGTCGATCGGCTGCTGCGGGTCGAGAATCACGGCGGCGGCGAACACGGGGCCTGCCAGCGGACCGCGGCCTGCCTCGTCGACGCCGCAGATGATTTCATCGAGCGAGAATGGCAAGTCGTCAAACAGGCCGGGATAGATATTTTTCACGTTGAATCTTTGGTTGGTACTGCGGTTGTAGCGGTGATCGGGATTTACTTGCGGTTGGCGGCAATGACCTGCATGACGGCGTTGGCGCTCTCTCGCGCGCTGTCGCGCAGCAGGCTGTGGTGCATGTCCGCAAAGCGCTGCACCAGGCGCAGACGGCCCGGCACGTCGCTCAGCTGCTGCCACATGGCCTCGGACAGCGCCTCCGGGCTGGCCGCGTTTTGCAGCAGCTCGGGCACCAGGTAGTCGCGCGCCAGGATGTTTGGTAAACCAATCCACGGCTGATAGCCCATGTGGCGCATGATTTCCCACGACGCGCGCATCATCTTGTAGGCGATGACCATGGGCTTCTTGTACAGCGCCACTTCCAGCGACGCCGTGCCCGACGCCACCAGCACCGCATCGGCGGCGCAGATGGCCGTGTGCGAGCCGCCATCGGTGAGCAGTATCTCGACGTCCTGCAAGCCCGCTTCACGGATCAGCTGCAGGAAGTACTGGCGCTGCTTTTCGCCGGCCATAGGCGCGACAAAGCGCAGCGAGCGGTCGCGCGCCAGCAGCAATTTGCAGGCGGCCACGAACGCCACCGCATTGTATTTGAGTTCGCCCATGCGGCTGCCCGGCATCAGGGTCACGACATTCGCGTCTTCCGGCAAGCCCAGGACACGGCGCGCGGCCGCTTCGTCAGGCTGCAGGGGGATCATTTCGGCCAGCGGATGGCCGACATAGGTGACGGGCACGCCCGCCTTGCGGTATATCTCTTCCTCGAACGGGAAGATCACCAGCATGTGCGAGACGGCCTTGATGATTTTCTTGATGCGGCCACCGCGCCAGGCCCAGATCTGCGGCCCGATGTAATGCACGGTGGGGATGCCGCCTTCCTTCAGCTGCTGCTCCAGTCCCAGGTTAAAACCCGGGTAGTCGGCACCGATGAAGACGGCGGGACGCTCGGCCAGCAACTGGTCGCGCAGCGCGTTCTGGATGCCCTTGATCTCGCGGTAGCGGGGAATGATCTCGAACAGGCCGCGCACGGTCAGCTTGTCGAGCGGCCAGTCGGAAACAAAACCCTGCTTGGCCATGTGCTCGCCGCCGATGCCGTGAAAGCGGGCGCCGGGCAGCTGCGGCACAAGGTCTGACAGCAGCCGGCTGGCAAGCAGGTCGCCCGACACCTCGCCGGCGACGATGGCGACATTGGCGACCGACAGGCCGCTGGCCTGGTCAGCGGACGATGCCACGCGACGCGACGCCCAAAAATTCACGCATGGCGCGAATGTGTTGCGCCACCTCGGGCGACGATGCCGCTTCTTCTTCGAACAGGGCTGCCTTGGATTCTTCCAGGGTCAGTCCGGAGCGATAGATGAGTTTATACGCGGTGCGGATGCCGTTGATCTGCTCGCGCGTGAAGCCGCGGCGTTTCAAGCCCTCGATATTGACGCCATGCGCCTGCGCCGGATTGCCGTTCAGGAGCACGAAAGGCGGCACGTCCTGCGTCAGGCTGGTGCTCATGCCGACAAAGGCATGCGCGCCGATCTTGCAGAACTGGTGCACATTGGCGAAACCGCTCATGATGACCCAGTCGCCGATCTCCACGTGGCCCGCCAGTTGGGCGTTGTTCGAAAAGATCGTGTTGTTGCCGACCAGGCAGTCGTGCGCCAGGTGCACATACGCCGAGATCCAGTTGTCGTCGCCCAGGCGCGTCACGCCTCCACCCTGCACGGTTCCCGTGTTGAAGGTGCAAAATTCGCGAATGGTGTTACGGTCGCCGATTTCCAGACGCGTCGCCTCGCCCGCCCATTTTTTATCCTGCGGCTGTGCGCCGATGGAGGAAAACTGGAACAGGTGATTGTCGCTGCCGATCGTCGTATGGCCGTCAATGACCACGTGCGGGCCCACCTTGGTGCCAGCGCCGATGCGCACGTGCGGACCGATGATGGTGTACGGGCCCACTTCGACCGAGCTATCGAGCTCGGCCTTCGGATCGATGACTGCCGTGGAGTGGATGGCCGCCATCACTGCCCCGCTGGCTGACTCGCAGACTGGCTCGCATCCTGCGCGCTGCGGATGGTGCACATCAGTTCCGCTTCCACCGCCAGCTTGCCGTCGACCGTACCGACGGCCTTGTATTTCCAGATGCCGCGCGAGACGCGCAGGATTTCCACATCCATCTTCAGCTGGTCGCCCGGTTCGACAGGACGCTTGAAGCGCGCATTGTCGATGCCGACAAAGTACACCACCGAATTTTCGTCCGGTTTCACGCCCATCGTCAGGAACGACAGCAAGGCCGCCGTCTGCGCCAGCGCTTCGATCATCAGCACGCCGGGCATGACCGGTTTGTGCGGGAAATGCCCCTGGAAGAACTCTTCATTGACCGTCACGTTCTTGATGGCGGTGATGGTTTTATTCGCTTCCCAGTCCAGCACGCGGTCAACCAGCAGCAGCGGGTAACGGTGCGGCAGCAGCGATTTGATGGCGAGGATGTCGAGGGTCTTTTTTTCAGTAGTCATTTTTCGTCTTGCGTGGTCAGTGTTTTAATTGTTTTTTCAAGCGCGCGGATCTTCTCGCGCATGCTTGACAGGTTGCGCACGATGGCGGCGCTCTTTTCCCAGTCGGCGTTCTTGGCCAGCGGATAAAAGCCCGTGTACTGGCCCGCTTCGAGAATCGACCGCGAGACCATGCTGCCCGAGCCCACGTGGACGCGGTCGGCAATGGTCAGGTGACCCAGCACCATGGCGGCGCCGCCAAAGGTACAGTACTTGCCGATGATGGCGCTGCCGGCCACCCCGACACAGCCGGCCATGGCCGTGTGTGCGCCGATGTGGCAGTTATGGCCAATCTGGATCTGGTTATCGAGCTTGACGCCATCTTCAATGATGGTGTCGGCCAGTGCGCCACGGTCGATGGTGGTGTTGGCGCCGATATCGACATCGTCACCGATCACCACCCTGCCCGTCTGCGGAATCTTGATATACACGCCGCCTTCGTTGGCGAAGCCGAATCCATCGGTGCCGATCACGGCGCCTGAATGGATGATGCCGCGCTGGCCGATCACGCAGCGCGCGTGGAATGTCACGTTGGCGAACAGCTGGGTGCCCGCGCCGATGACGGCGTCGCGCCCCACCACGCAGCCGGCACCGATCACGCAGCCAGGGCCAATCACGGCGCCCGCTTCGATCACCGCATGCACGCCGACAGAGGCGCTGGCGTCAACTTGCGCGCTGGCGTCGACAAAGGCGCCCGGATGGATGCCGATCGGGGCCTTGATCTCATGCAGGGCGGCGAAATACTGCGCCGCGCGTGCGAAATACACATAGGGATTCGGTGTGACGATGCGCGCGCCGGCGTAGTCGTCGCCGATCAACGCATCGTCGGCTGGCGTGAGGATCAGCGCCGCAGCGCCGCTCTGGGCGGCCTGCGCGCGGAACTTGCTATTGCTGAGAAAGCTGATGTGCGAAGCTCCGGCGTCGGCCAGCGGTGCGATGCCTGTGACTTCCAGGTTGGGATCGCCCGCCAATTGCCCGCCGAAGCGTTCGACCAAATCTCCTAGTCGAGTGCCCATCTATTTAACCCTTATTTTATTGCTGTTACTTGTCCAGCGCCTTCAAGACCTTGTCGGTAATGTCGATGCGCGGGCTGGCCCACAGGGCTTCCTGCAGCACGATGTCATATCCTTCGATATGCGCCATCTGCTGGATGATGGTGTTGGCTTTTTCCGCGATGGCGCTGCGCTCTTCGTTCGTGCGCTGGCTCAAGTCTTCGCGGAACTCGCGCTGGCGGCGCTGCAATTCCTTGTCCAGCTCGAAAAACTCGCGCTGGCGCTTGGCGCGCTCCGCCTCGCTCAGGGTCGGCATGTCCTTTTCCAGGGCTTCGTTGGCGACCTTGAAGCGGCTGGCCAATTCCTGCACGGCTTTTTCACGCGAGCGGAACTCTTCGGCCAGTTTGGCGCTGGCCGCTTTGGCCAGCTTCGATTCGTTATAAATACGTTCGCTGCTGATCCAGGCGATCTTCGAATCCTGAGCCTGCGCCTGCACCGGCAACAGCGAACTCCAGCACAATGCAATCATGGCAAGGGACTTGGGCAGGGTGGCGGATGCGGTATTCATGATACTCCATGGTCAAAAAGTAAAAGCTGTCGTCCCGATTCAGATGGCCGGTTAGAAACCGGTACCCATCTGGAACTGGAAGCGCTCCAGGCGATCCGTCGGCTTGGCGTTAAGCGGCTTGGCATAGCTCAGCTTGAGCGGGCCCACCGGTGAAATCCAGCTGATGCCCAAGCCAGCAGAATAGCGCAATTGCGAAATCCGCATTTTTTCACCTTCCTGGTAGACCTGGCCGCCGTCAAGGAAACCGAACCAGCGCAGGCTGCGGTCATTGCCCGAACCGGGGAATGGCATCTGCAGTTCCGCGTTACCGATCAGGCGCGAAGCGCCGCCCAAGGCATCGTTGGTGCTCGGTTCGACCGCGCCCAGCGAGGAACTCAGGTAGCCGCGCACCGAACCGATGCCGCCGCCGTAGAAGTTCTTGAAGACCGGATACACGTGCTTGCCGATGCCGTGGCCATAATCAATCTCGCCCTTCAGCGCCAGGGTGACCTTGCTGAACAGCGGACGGAAATACTGGTGCTCATAGATGGCACGGAAGTACTTCTGGTCGCCGATCAGGTCAGCCTCCAGATTGACGCGCTGGTAGCGGCCGATCGATGGCGTCAGGGCGCTGTCGCGGCTATCGCGCTGCCATGCCGCCGTCAGCGGGATGGAATTGGTGGTAGCCGAACCGATACCGTCAGACGGGCCGCCATTGTCGATCACGTACTGCTTGAAGCGGATCGGGCTGGTGATGTCGGTCTCGATGCGCGAACGCTCGGCACCGATACCGAAGAAGACGGTGTCGACTTCCGAGAACGGCACGCCGAAACTGACGCGGCCACCGGTTTGCTTGATCTTGTAGCTGCCGATGTTCAGCGCCGGCGGTTCCGTCGTACGCAGATAGACTTCAAAGCTGCGCGAAATGCCGTCGTCCGTGTAGTACGGATTGGTTTGCGAAAACGCGATCGTGCGGCTGTAATGGCTGGTATTGAGCTCAATGCCGACCGTGTTGCCGCTACCGGCAAAGTTGGCCTGCGAAATCGACGCCGACAGGGTGAACTTCTCCGATTGCGAGAAGGCGCCGCCGATCAGGAAGTTACCCGTTGGTTTTTCCACCACCGTCACGTTGACGTCGACCTGGTCGGTCGTTCCCTGCGCTTCCGGCGTGTCGATGGTCACGTCCTTGAAGTAGCCCAGGCGGTCGACACGGTCGCGCGACAGCTTGATCTTGTTGCTGTCATACCAAGACGATTCAAACTGGCGGAATTCACGGCGGATGACTTCATCGCGCGTGGTGGTATTGCCGGCGATATTCATGTGGCGCACGTACACGCGCTTGCCCGGATCGATGAAGAAGGTGAAACCGACTTCATGCTTTTCACGGTTGATTTCCGGATTCGCGTTGACGTTGGCAAAGGCATAGCCGAACGTCGCCAGGCGGTCCTGGATGCGCTTGTTCGTCGCCGTCAGACGCGCGCCCGAATAGATTTCGCCTTCGCGCATCAGGTTCAGGGCTTTCAGCTCTTCTTCGCGGCCAAACATCTCGCCTTCGAACTTGGTGCCAGCGATCTTGTACTTTTCACCTTCGGTGATATTGATCGTCAGGTAAATGTCTTTTTATCGGGCGTGATCGACACTTGCGTCGAGTCGACCTGCATCTCGATATAGCCGCGGTCCAGGTAGTAGGACTTGAGCGCCTCGATGTCGCCCGTCAGCTTGGTCTTCGAATATTGATCGGCCTTGGTGTACCAGCTGAACCAGCCGCCCGTGTTCAGGGCCAGCTGTTCGCGCAGTTCTTTGTCGGTGAAAGCCTTGTTGCCGACGATGTTGATCTGCTTGATGCGGGCCACATCGCCCTCGTCGACGGCGAACACCACGTTGACGCGGTTGCGCTCGATCGGCGTGACGGTGGTGGTGATCTTCACGCCGTACAGGCCATGCGACAGGTACTGGCGCTTGAGTTCCTGTTCCGCGCGGTCAACGGATGCCTTGTCGAAAATCTTGGCTTCACCCACGCCGATTTCCTTCAATGCCTTGACCAGCACATCCTTTTCAAATTCCTTGGTACCCGTAAATTGCACGGTCGCGATGGCCGGGCGTTCCTCAACCAGCACCACCAGCACGTCGCCATCAGCTTCCAGGCGCACATCCTTGAACATGCCCGTCGCATACAGGGCCTTGATGGCGGCAACGCTCTTCTCGTCGGAGAACGTTTCGCCGACCCGCACCGGCAGGTAGGCAAAGACGGTGCCCGCTTCGGTACGCTGGATCCCTTCGACCCGGATGTCCTTGACAGTAAATGGCTGGACGGCCAGCGCGTGGCCGGAACAGAAGGCCATGACGGCGGCGCCGATCAGGCTGCGACGAAAGGAAGGCAAGGCAAAACGAGCAGAATGTAATTTCATTGGGGTTATTCAATGGGTAAATCAATGGACAACATACACAAAAGATTGCTTGTGCGACTCACGCAATGGCATCAACCACCGCCCTAATTCAGCAATCGCAATACGTCATTAAAGACGGCAAGCACCATCAAGGTCAGCAACAAACCGATCCCCAGGCGCTGGGCAATCTCGCCTACGCGCTCCGGTAAGGGGCGTCCGGTCAAAACTTCCAGCGAATAATACAGCAAATGCCCGCCATCCAGAACAGGAATGGGTAGCAAATTCATCACGCCAAGACTGATACTGATGAAGGCAATGAAGCTTAGGTAGCTTACCAGGCCGATGCGCGCCGTCTGGCCCGCGTAATCGGCGATGGTAATGGGCCCCGTCACATTCTTCAGCGAGACCTGGCCGGTGACCATCTTGCCCAGCATTTTCAGGCTCATGACACTGGTATCCCAGACCTTGGCGGACGCCTTGCCCACGGCAGAGAACGGTCCGGAGGCCACGGTGATCATATCCGGCACCTGCCCCAGCTTTGCCTGTATCTTACCAACTGTTACAGCTCCCTCTGCCCCGGCGCCCGGCACGGCTTCCGGCGTAATCGACAGGGTCAGGTCTTGGCCCTGGCGCAAGAGTTGCAATTGCAAGGTCCGGCCCGGCGCCTGACTCAGGGTGGCGATGACGGCCGCCACGTCGTGCACGGGCTGTTCGTCGATGGCCAGGATCTGGTCGTTTTTCTGCAGGCCGGCGCGCGCGGCGGCGCCACCGGGCATGATTTCCATCAGGGTGGGCGCGGAACGGGCCAGGGTCAGACCCAGCTTGCCCAGCACGTCGCCTTCCAGGTCCGTTTCCGTCAGGCTGGCCGTCGGCAAGATCGCTTCCTGCTGGCCGCGGTAGGGCCGGCGCACTTCGATGCGGGCCGGCTGCTTGTCGAGGGTGGCCTGGATCAGTTCCCAGCGCAGCTCGGACCAGCTGGCCACAGCCTTGCCATTCACCGTTTCAACGGTATCGCCGCTGCGCAGGCCGGCCGCATAGGCGGCCGTCTGCTCGGCCACTGGACCGAGCTTGCTCGACGGCTCTTCGATGCCGTACATGAATAGACCCGCGTACAGCACGATGGCGACGAGGAAATTGGCCAGCGGGCCGGCGGCCACGATGGCGATGCGGCGCCACACGCTCTGGCGCGTGAATTCGCGCCGCAATTCGCTTTCCGGCAAATCACTGAGGTCTTGTGCGCGGCTGTCGAGCATGCTCACATAGCCGCCCAGCGGCAGCGCGGAAATCGCCCATTCCGTCTGGTCCTTGCCAAACTTGCGCGAATACACCACTTTTCCCATACCGATCGAGAAACGCAGCACTTTCACGCCGCACCAGCGGGCCACCAGGTAGTGACCCAGCTCGTGCAAGGTAATCAGCGAGCCCAGCGCGACGATAAACGCCAGCAAGGTGGTAATCAAGGTCATGCGGCCAGCCTGTGGGCGATGTACGCCTGCGCGGCCACTCTGGCCAGGCGGTCCTGCTCCATCACGGCCTCGATGCTGGAAGCGGCGCCATGCGGCACCGTCTCGATCACGTGGGCGATGACGCGGTCGATCTGGCGGAAGCCGATCTGCTCGTCGAGGAAGGCTTGCACGGCCACTTCATTGGCCGCGTTCAGCAGGGCCGGCGCCGTGCCGCCCGCGCGCAAGGCGTCGAAGGCCAGAGCAAGGCAGGGGAAACGGCGGAAATCGGGACACTCGAACTGCAGGGTAGCCACTTGCGCCAGGTCCAGTTGCGCGACGCCGGAAGCGATGCGCTGCGGATAGGCCAGCGCATGCGCGATCGGCGTGCGCATATCCGGATTGCCCAGCTGGGCCAGCACGGAGCCGTCGACATACGACACCATCGAATGAATCACGCTTTGCGGGTGGATCAGCACCTCGATCTGCTCCGCTGGCGCGCCGAACAGCCAGTGTGCCTCGATCACTTCCAGGCCCTTGTTCATCATGGTGGCCGAATCGACGGAAATCTTGCGCCCCATGGCCCAGGTCGGATGCTTGCAAGCCTGGTCCGGCGTGACCGTGTCGAGCGTCTCGACGTCGCGCGTGAGGAAGGGGCCGCCTGACGCCGTCAGCACGATTTTCGCCACGCCCGCGGCGCCAGGCGCGCGGCCATGGGCGTGCGGCATGCATTGGAAAATGGCATTGTGTTCGCTGTCGATCGGCAGCAGCACGGCGCCGTTATCGTGCACGGCATCGATGAACAGTTGGCCGGACATGACCAGCGCTTCCTTGTTCGCCAGCAATACTTTCTTGCCAGCACGTGCAGCCGCCAGAGTGGGCGCCAGGCCGGCCGCGCCGACGATGGCCGCCATCACACCCGTCACCTGCGGCGCGCTGGCGATGGCGCACAGGGCGTCCACACCGTACTCGACTTGGGTCTCGACGCCCTGCCCGCGCAGCAAGCGCGTCAGTTCAAGCGCGGCGTCTGCCGTGCCGACGACGGCGCGCTGGGGACGGAACTGCAGGCACTGGGCGGCCAGTTCGGCCACACGGCTGTGCGCGCTCAGCGCATACACGCTGTACTGCTCCGGATGACGCGCGAGCACGTCCAGGGTGGACACGCCGATCGAACCGGTCGCGCCAAGGATGGTGATGTATTGCATGAGTTTCCTTAAAGCCAGCTGGCCACGAGGGCGGCAAATGGCAGGACCGGGATCAACGCGTCGATACGGTCGAGTACGCCGCCATGGCCGGGCAGCAGATTGCTGCTGTCCTTGATGCCGGCGCGGCGCTTCAATTGGGATTCGAACAGGTCACCGACAATGCTGGCGGCGACGATCAGCAGCAGCACCAGCAAGGCCACCAGCCAGCCGCGGCGCAATTGCAGCTGCACGGCAAAGGTGTCTTGCAAGACCGGCAGTGATGGCGCGGCCACGATGGTGATGGCGGCGATGAGCAGCACGGCGATGCCGCCGCCGATGGCGCCTTCCCAGGATTTCCCGGGAGAAATACTTGGCGCCAGCTTGCGCTTGCCGAAAGCCTTGCCCGAGAAATAGGCGCCGATATCGGCGATCCACACGAGGGCCATGACGGACAGCAGGTACAAAGGGCTGTGCAGGAACAGGGCGATGATGGCGACGAAGCAGCCGACGATGGTCACCGGGTACACCAGGCTGAGCAAGGTATTGCCCAGGCCTTCGGTGGGCGGCAAGCCCGTCGCCAGCGAAGGCACGAAGCGGATCAGCCAGATGGCCACGCACAGGGCGAACCAGAAATTGAGCTGCGCCATGCCGTTACCGACAAAAAACGTATAAGCGAAGGCGGCAGTCCAGATGGCGGCAATCAGGAGCGCCTGGCGATTTTTAAAAATGCGGAAGCTTTCCCAGATGGCGGCGCCGAAGAACGCCGTGGCGATCACGGCGAAAGCGGGGAAATAATTCAGATACAGAACCGGCAGCAAGACCGCCAACAAGACCAGGGCAGTGATTATCCGTGTTTTCAGCATCAGTTTGTCTTTTCAGTTAATTGCGCGCTGGTACGGCCAAAGCGCCGTTCGCGCTGCTGGTAAGACGCGATTGCCGCGTCGAGGCACTCGTCATTGAAGTCGGGCCAGAAAGTCTCGGTAAAAAACAGCTCAGTGTACGCCAGTTGCCACAGCAGGAAATTGGAAATGCGCTGCTCGCCGCCCGTGCGGATGAACAGGTCCGGTTCGGGCGCGTAGGCCATGGCCAGGTGCGGGGCCAATTGCTCTTCCGTGTAAGCGTGCGCCGCGGGCTGGCCATCGACTGCCGCCTCAGCCGTCATTTTGTTGACTGCCTGCATGATGTCCCAGCGGCCGCCATAGTTGGCGCAGATGGACACCGTCAGGCGCGCGTTGTTAGCCGTCTTGCGCTCCGCACTGGCGATCAGGGTTTGCAGCTCTCCATTAAAGCGCGACAGGTCGCCCACCACCTTCAGGCGGATGTCGTTGGCATGCATCTTGACCACTTCGCGTTCCAGCATGGTGACGAACAGGCGCATCAGCATCGACACCTCTTCTTCCGGGCGGCGCCAGTTTTCCGAGCTGAAGGCAAACAGGGTCAGATATTCGACGCCCCGTTCGAGGCAAGTCTCGACGATGCCGCGCACGGCGTCAGCACCCTTGACGTGGCCAGCCACGCGGGGCAGGAAGCGCTTGGTTGCCCAGCGGCCATTGCCATCCATAATGATTGCCACATGGCGCGGCACCGTGCCCACCTCAGGTACAGCCGTTGTCGAACTCGAATAGATCATGAAAACACGAATACCAAAAATAAAAGATAGCTATTATGCGCCAAATAGCACTGCCCGGAAAAGCCATGCTTTCCCGGGCAGCGTCAGAGAACTGAAAACTAGACCGTCAGCACTTCTTTTTCTTTGTCGATCACCATCTTGTCGATGTCGGCAATAAACTTGTCCGTCAGCTTCTGCACTTCTTCCGACGAGCGGCGCTCATCGTCCTCGGAGCAGGCTTTTTCCTTGACCAGCTTCTTCAGCGACTCGTTCGCATCGCGGCGAATGTTACGTACGGCAATCTTCGCGTCTTCCGCTTCGCTCTTGACCAGCTTGACCATTTCCTTGCGGCGCTCTTCCGTCAGCGGCGGCGTCGGAACGCGAATCAGGTCGCCCTGTGCCGATGGGTTCAGGCCCAGGTCGGCGTCGCGGATGGCTTTTTCGATGGTGTTGGCCATCTTCTTTTCGTACGGCTGCACACCGATGGTACGCGCGTCGATCAGAGTCACGTTGGCGACCTGGGTCAGCGCCGTCGGCGAACCGTAGTAATCGACCATCACGTGGTCCAGGATACCCGTATGGGCGCGGCCGGTACGCACTTTGGCCAGGTCGGCCCGCAGTGTTTCCAGCGACTTCGTCATGCGTTCCTGGGTGTTCTTTTTAACGTCAGCTAAGGACATTACTGTACTCCTTGTCTTGATAATAATGAATATTCTACTTTGCCGGACTCAGGAAACAAGCCCGTGCAGTCGGGAGTGCCGAAAACCGTTCAGGGCAAGGCGCAGCGCCGAAGACCGTACTGAATGTACGGCGAGGTGCTGCAACGCAGCCATTGATGGCTTCTCGGCGCTCCGTTTCCCTTATACGTGAACCAGGGTGCCTTCGTCGTCGCCCATGATCACGCGCATGAGGGCGCCTGGTTTCGTGATCGAAAACACCTTGATCGGCAGTTTCTGGTCGCGGCACAGGGCGAATGCGGTGGCGTCCATCACTTGCAGGTGCTTGGCGATGGCGTCGTCGAACGTAATCGTGTGGAACAGGGTGGCGTTCGGATCCTTCTTCGGATCGGCCGTATAGACGCCGTCGACCTTGGTGGCCTTCAGGACGATCTCGGCGCTGATCTCGGAACCGCGCAGGGCGGCCGCCGTGTCAGTGGTGAAGAACGGATTACCGGTGCCGGCGGCGAAGACGACCACTTTACCTTCTTCCAGGTATTGCAGGGCTTTCGGGCGGACGTACGGCTCGACCACTTGTTCGATGCCGATGGCCGACATGACGCGCGCGGTAATGCCGACGTGGCGCATGGCATCGGCCAGCGCCAGTGCATTCATCACCGTGGCAAGCATGCCCATGTAATCGGCGGTGGCACGGTCCATGCCTTGCGCGCCGGGCGCGACGCCGCGGAAGATATTGCCGCCGCCAATCACGATTGCCAGTTCCACACCCAACTTCGCCACCTCGGCCACATCGGCCACCATGCGCTCGATCGTGGCGCGGTTGATGCCGTAGGGATCATCCCCCATCAGGGCTTCGCCGGACAACTTGAGGAGGACGCGCTTGTAGGCTGGTTTTGACATGAGCTGGGGCTCCATAAATGAGGTTATTCGAGTATGACATGGCGCAGCGCCTTGCAGCGCCGGATAGGCGCGCGGGGCTGCCCATGCCGCCGCCCGGCACGACAGGTGCGGGCGGGCCAAAAAAACGGGCCTCTCGGCCCGCTTTACTTACGCTCCCTGGGAGGCAGCCATCTGTGCTGCGACTTCTGCTGCGAAGTCGTCTTGCTTCTTCTCGATGCCCTCGCCCACTACGTACATGGCGAAACCTTTGACGCTGGTGTTAGCCGCCTTCAGCATTTGCTCAACCGACAGCTTGTCGTTTTTCACGAAAGCCTGGTTCAGCAGGGACACTTCTTTCAGGAACTTCTGCACGGAACCTTCCAGGCGCTTGGCCAGGATTTCCGGCGATTGCGCTGGCTTGCCTTCGGCGGCCGCTTTGGCTGCATCTTCTTCGGCTTTCAGTTGAGCAACCGAACGCTCTTTTTCGATCAGTTCCGCTGGAACTTCGTTCGACGACAGCGACACTGGCTTCATGGCAGCGATGTGCATGGCCACGTCTTTACCCACTTGCTCATCGGCGCCGTCGAATTCGACGATCACGCCAATGCGCGAACCGTGCAGGTACGAAGCCAGCTTGTTGCTGGTTTCGAAACGCTGGAAGCGGCGGATGGTCATGTTTTCGCCGATTTTGCCGATCAGGGCAGCGCGCACTTCTTCCAGGGTCTTGCCATCGAGTGGCAGGGCCAGCAGGGCAGCGACATCAGCCGGGTTGTGTTCTGCTACCAGACGGGCAGCGTTGTTGGCCAGTGCCAGGAAATCGTCGTTTTTCGCAACGAAGTCGGTTTCCGAGTTTACTTCGACCAGGGCGCCTACGCCGTTGGCGATGTAGGTTGCCACGACGCCTTCAGCGGTGATGCGTGCCGATGCTTTCGATGCCTTGCCGCCCAGTTTGACGCGCAGGATCTCTTCCGCACGAGCCATGTCGCCGTCGGCTTCGGTCAGTGCTTTTTTGCATTCCATCATTGGTGCGTCGGTTTTGCCGCGCAATTCGCCTACCATCGCTGCTGTAATCGCTGCCATGTGTTTCTCCTGATTCGGTGAGTCGATAGTCGCGGCCGGGCATGCATGCCTCGCCAGCGGTCACTATCGTTTTTTTGTTAAAAAAGGGGGAGCTGCTGCCACCCCTTTTCCCTTACTGCTGTAAGCTTACAAACGGCTATCTTGCGATAGCCTGGCCATTAAGCCTGTTCGTTTACTTCGACGAATTCGTCGCCAGCGGCTGCTTTAACCATTTCAACAACTTCGTTACCGGCAGCTGCACGGCCTTCGATGATTGCATCAGCAACACCGCGAGCGTACAACATGATGGCTTTCGAGGAGTCATCGTTACCTGGAATCACGAAGTTCACGCCTTCTGGGGAGTGGTTGGTATCGACAACGCCGATGACCGGGATACCCAGTTTAGCTGCTTCGGTGATCGCACCTTTGTGGTAGCCGACGTCCACAACGAAGATTGCGTCAGGAATGCCGCCCATGTCCTTGATGCCGCCGATCGATTTTTGCAGCTTGATCATTTCGCGGGAGAACATCAGCGCTTCTTTTTTCGACAGCTTCTCGATCGAACCGTCTTCGACCATCACTTCCATGTCCTTCAGACGCTTGATCGAGGTTTTGATCGTTTTGAAGTTGGTCAGCATGCCGCCCAACCAACGTTGATCAACGAAAGGCACGCCAGCGCGTTGTGCTTCAGCAGCGATGATTTCGCGAGCTTGACGCTTGGTGCCAACCATCAGGATGGTGCCACGGTTTGCAGCCAGTTGACGCACGTGCTTCATTGCGTCCTGGTACATCGCCATGGTTTTTTCCAGGTTGATGATATGGATCTTGTTGCGATGACCGAAGATGAACGGTGCCATTTTTGGATTCAAAAACGGGTTTGGTGACCAAAGTGGACACCGGCTTCCAGCATTTCGCGCATTGTTACGGACATTATTAACTCCAGGGTTGGGTCTGGAATCCGATCAGTCACCATACAGGCACCCTTGTCGACCGGATTCGCGTGTTTATATAAATTAAAGACACTGTTTTACTGCATTGCTTAAAAGAGAATTCAAGCAACCCGGGATTCTACACCGAAATGCCCATTTCATCAAGTCCACGGCGCAAATCGCGCGCGCAGCGATAGCAAGCATTGCACCACACTGGTGCAATGCGTATCCGCTATGGGTTTTCCCGCAAAATCGCCTGCCAGCCATAGGATGAAGGCGGCGGATACAGGGCGCCTCGTTTATAATTTCGACATATTTGCAGACTTTTCTTCATACACTGAGATTCGTCTGTGCTTTTCACCCGAATTCTTGCAGATTGCGAATTACACCATGTCCACCATCCGTATCAATACCGCCGCCGACATCGAAGGCATGCGCGTTGCCGGCAAACTCGGCGCCGAAGTGCTCGACTACATCACCCCCTTCGTCAAGGTCGGCGTCACGACGGGCGAACTGGACCGTCTGTGCCACGAGTACATGGTCAACGTACAAGGCACCATCCCTGCCCCGCTGAACTATTGCCCGCCCGGCTACACGCCTTACCCGAAAGCCATCTGCACCTCCGTCAACGACGTCATCTGCCATGGCATTCCCGGCGATAAGGTCCTCAAAAGCGGCGACTCCGTCAACCTCGACATCACCGTCATCAAGGATGGCTACCACGGCGACAACAGCCGCATGTTCCTCGTTGGCACGCCCACCATCCTGGCCAAACGCCTGTCGGAAATCACCTATGAGTGCATGTGGCTGGGCATAGCCCAGATCAAGCCGGGCGCCCACCTGGGCGATATCGGCCACGCCATCCAGCAGCATGCGGAAAAAGCCGGCTACAGCGTGGTGCGCGAATTCTGCGGCCACGGCATCGGCAAGGTCTTCCATGAAGAACCGCAAGTGCTGCATTACGGCAAACCTGGCACCCTGGAACGCCTGGAAGCGGGCATGATTTTCACCGTCGAACCGATGATCAACTCGGGCCGCCGCGAAATCCGCGAAATGAACGATGGCTGGACCATCAAAACCAAGGACCGCAGCCTGTCGGCGCAATGGGAACACACGGTACTGGTGACGGAAACGGGTTATGAAGTACTGACCGTCTCGCCCGGCATGCCGCCGCCGCCCGCCTTGATCGGCAATAAAGCCTGATCAGTGTAAATCAGTGTAACTAAGCAAGCCCGCCCCCACCCGACCCACCGCCACCCAGGGCCCAGATGAAAAAGCAAGTTCGGGAACAGCTGAAGCAGCAACTGAAAGCCGACCGCCAGGTCGTCATTGCGGCCTTCCAGGCCGACGGCAAGCCTGAAAAACTGCTGCGCAGCCTGCGCCACAGCGTCGACGGCGTGCTGGCGCGCGCCTGGCAGGAAGCGGGCTTGCCGCCCGGCACGGCGCTGGTGGGCGTGGGCGGCTATGGCCGCGGCGAACTGTTTCCGTATTCCGACGTCGACCTGCTGATCCTGCTGCAACAGGCGCCCGATGCAGCCGCGCAGGAAAAACTCGAAGAACTGGTACAACTGCTGTGGGACCTGGGCCTGGAAATCGGCCACAGCATCCGCACGGTCGATGAATGCCTGGTCGAATCGAAGGCCGACATCACCGTGCAAACGAGCTTGCTCGAGGCGCGCCTCGTGTGCGGCAACGCGGACTTGTTCGCGCAATTGCAGCAGCGCTACGACGCGGCCATGGACCCGCAGGCGTTTTTCCAGGCAAAAACGGCGGAAATGCGCCAGCGCCATGCGAAATACGAAGACACGGCGTTCAGCCTGGAACCGAATTGCAAGGAAAGCCCGGGCGGCCTGCGCGACTTGCAGGTCATCCTGTGGGTGGCCAAGGCGGCCGGCTTGGCGAACTCGTGGCGCACCCTGGCCACGGGCGGCCTGATCACCCTGACGGAAGCGCGCCAGCTGATGGAAAAGGAGCGCGCCTTCAAGGATATCCGTGTGCGCCTGCACCTGCATGCTGGACGGCGCGAAGACCGCCTCGTGTTCGACGTACAGACGGCGATCGCGGAATCGCTGGGCTTGCAAGCCACGGGCAGCGGGCCGCACATGCGCCGCGCCAGCGAATTCCTCATGCAGCGCTATTACTGGGCCGCCAAGACGGTGACCCAGCTCAATACGATTTTGCTGCAAAACATCGAAGCGCGATTGTTTCCGCAAGATGACGTGGCTTTGCCCATCAACGAACGCTTCAATGAAGTCAACAGCCTGATCGACATCAGCGCCGACGATACGTTTGAACAATACCCGTCGGCCATGTTGGAAGTTTTTGTCCTGATGACGGAGCGCCCTGCCCTGAAAGGCATGACCTCGCGCGCCACGCGGGCCCTGTGGCACGCACGCTTCAAGATCGACGCGGCCTTCCGCCAGGATCCCGTCAACCGCGCCCTGTTCCTGCGCATCATGAAAGCTCCCGTGGGCATCATCCATGCGCTGCGGCGCATGAACGAGATGAGCATCCTGGGGCGCTACCTGCCGAATTTCCGCCGCATCGTGGGCCAGATGCAGCACGACCTGTTCCATGTGTACACGGTAGACCAGCACATTTTGATGGTGGTGCGCAACATGCGCCGCTTCACCATGAGCGAACACGCGCACGAATACCCGTATTGCAGCCAGCTGATGGCTGATTTCTCGCAGTCGTGGCTGCTGTATGTGGCGGCCCTGTTTCACGACATCGCCAAGGGCCGCGGCGGCGACCATTCGAAGCTGGGCGTGGCCGACGCCACCCAGTTCTGCCAGGACCACGGCCTGTCGGAAGAAGACACGGAACTGGTAGCTTTCTTGGTGGAAAATCACCTGACCATGTCGCAAGTGGCGCAAAAGCAGGATCTGTCCGATCCCGACGTCATTGCCGCCTTTGCGAAAGTGGTCAAGGACGAGCGCCACCTGACGGGTTTGTACCTGCTGACGGTGGCCGACATCCGCGGCACCAGCCCGAAAGTATGGAATGCCTGGAAGGGCAAGCTGCTGGAAGACTTGTACAAGATCACCTTGCGCGTGCTGGGTGGCGAGCCGCACACGGCCGACCGCGAGCTGAAAAATCGCCAGCAGGAAGCGCTGGCCACCCTGCGCCTGTACGGCTTGCCGCCGGACGCGCATCTGAAACTGTGGCAGCAGCTGGACGTGGCGTATTTCCTGCGCCACGACGCCTCCGACATCGCCTGGCAGACGCGCTCGCTGTATGACAAGCTCGACAGCAAGTTGCCGGTGGTAAAATGCCGGCTGGCGCCCATCGGCGAAGGCTTGCAGGTAGCCGTGTACATTCCCGACCAGCCCGACCTGTTCGCGCGCATCTGCAGCTATTTCGACCGCAAGAATTTCAGCATCCTCGACGCGAAGATCCACACGACGAAAAATGGCTATGCGCTCGACACCTTCCTGGTCACGGAGCAGAACTTCGCCAAGAGCTACCGCGACATCATCAGCCTGATCGAGCATGAGCTGGGCGAGCTGCTGCAGTCACAAGCGCCGCTGCCGCCGCCGGGCAAGGGGCGGCTGTCGCGCCTGTCGCGCACCTTCCCATTCCAGCCGACCGTGGATTTGCGGCCCGATGAAAAGGGCCAATACTATTTGCTGTCGGTGGCCGCCAACGACCGCACGGGCCTGCTGTATGCGATCGCCAACGTGCTGACCAAGTACCGCATCAACTTGCACACGGCCAAGATCATGACCCTGGGCGAGCGGGTCGAAGACGTCTTCCTCGTCGACGGCCCCGCGCTCAACAATGCCCGCAACCAGATATTGCTGGAAACCGATTTACTCGATGCGCTGAAAGTGTAGACTTTCCGCGCAGCGCCCTACCCTTACTGAAACTGAAACAACATGACCGAAGAATTATTACGCTTGTCCAAACGCATGTCCGAACTGGGCCTGTGCTCCCGCCGCGAAGCCGATGAATGGATCGCGCGCGGCTGGGTCCGCGTGGATGGCAAGGTGGTGTCCGAGCTGGGCAGCAAGGTCTACCCCAGCCAGAGAGTCACCGTGGAACGCCAGGCGGCGGCCGAGCAATCGAAGCGCGTCACCGTGCTGATCAACAAACCTGTCGGCTATGTCAGCGGCCAGGCCGAAGACGGCTACACGCCCGCCGTAGCCCTGATCAAGGCGGAAAACCGCTGGGCGGAAGACCGCAGCCCGGAGCAATTCCACCCGACCCAGCTGCGCAGCCTGGTGGCGGCCGGCCGCCTGGACATCGATTCCGTCGGTTTGCTGGTCCTGACGCAGGATGGGCGCGTGGCCAAGCAGCTGATCGGCCACGATACCGATATCGACAAGGAATACCTGGTGCGCGTGAGCTACTCCAAGGGCGGCACCCTGCCCGACAGCGAACTGAAAAAGCTCAACCACGGCCTGTGGCTCGACGGCAAGCCTTTGCTGCCGGCCAAGGTGCGCTGGCAAAATGAAGACCAGCTGAGCTTTACCCTGCGCGAAGGCAAGAAACGCCAGATCCGCCGCATGTGCGAAGCCGTCGGTCTGAAAGTGCTGGGGCTGAAACGCGTGCGCATCGGCAAGGTCAAGCTGGGCGACTTGCCAACGGGGCAATGGCGCTACCTGAGCGCGGACGAACAGTTTTAAGCGGCGGCGTCAATTTGGCATGCCGCGCGGCCTGCCTAGTCACATAAGCAACAGGAATGTAGTGATATAAAAACAATTATTGTGATTTACTTAGTAAATATTGCTTTAAACCTATACACTATTCCCCATCAGAACAAAAGAGATACGCTGTCGTGAACGATCCTATTCCCAATCCCCTGCGCAAAGGCGCGCCCAGCCTGGCTGACGTGGCCGAGCCGATGGCCCCCGGCACCAAGCCGCACCATATGAGCGATCCGTGGGATATCGGCGAAACCCTGTGCAGCCTGGCTGACAACGGCGACGCCATTTCCATTTACCCGGCAGGCGGCGAAGACGTCATCATGGCGCGCATTCTGTCCGTCGACGACGACTTGCCGCAATTCGTGCTGGAGCTCAATGAGGGTGCGACCCTGCCGCCTGGTGGCGCCACGTTTGTATCGTGGGTGCAAAGCGCCAAGTTGCAATTTACCATCAATGGCGAATGGCAAACGTATCCCGAGCGGCCGAACGTTTACCTGACCAACTTCCCCAGTCATTGCCTGGTGCTGGAACGGCGCGAATCGACGCGACTGGAAACGCCGCTCGGTGTGTACTATCTGGCCGCCTTCGTGCTCGAGGGTCGTCCGTATGAATTGCAACTGTATGATTTCTCGGCCGGCGGCATCGGCATGCGCGCCCATCCGCGCGACACGGTCGGCCTGTACGTGGGGCGCAAACTGTCGCGCGTGCGCTTGGAACTGGGACCAAACAAGGTCATGATCGCCGACCTGGAAATCCGCCTGTCGCGCACCTTCCGCTCCTTCCTGCTGGGCGAACAGGTGCAGATCGGCTGCCGCTTCCTGAACCTGACGGATGCCATGCAAGATGAGCTGAAGGCCTTGCTCGATAACCTGGGCAGCAGCCGCAAGGTGCGCTAGGTTCGCCTGGTTTGCTTCAGACATAAAAAATGGCCGCCCAGCTCATGCTGCGCGGCCATTTTTGTTTGACAGTAACAACCACGAGGCGCCTGAAAAACGTTCAGGGCAAGGCGCATTGCCGAAGACAGTACGAATAGTACGGCGAGGCAATGCAACGCAGGCATGGGCGTTTCTCAGCCGCCGATCAGTCGTCGTCGTTCGGATCCAAATCGGGGAACATAACTTCCGTATAGCCAAACTGCGTAAAATCGACGATACGCATCGGATACAAAATGCCGTGCAAATGGTCGACTTCATGCTGTACCACCCTGGCATGGAAACCATCGCAATCGCGGCTGATGGGCTGACCGAACTGATCCACGCCTTCGTAGTGCAGCTCGCTCCAGCGCGGCACGCTGCCGCGCAGGCCAGGCACGGACAGGCAACCCTCGAAACCCTCTTCCTTGCGTTCCGACAAAGGCGTCAGCACAGGATTGATCAGCACGGTTTCCGGCACTTGCGGCGCGTCGGGATAGCGCAGATTCTGTTTGAAGCCGTAGATCACCAGTTGCAGGTTGACGCCGATCTGCGGCGCCGCCAGGCCAGCGCCATTGGCCGCGTGCATGGTGTCGAACATGTCGGCGATCAAGGCGTGCAATTCGGGCGTATCGAATTCACGCACGGGTTCGGCCATGCGCAGCAGGCGCGGATCGCCCATCTTGAGGATTTCACGTACCGTCATTTTGTTTCCAGTACCGATTGCAGTTCTTGCAAGTAAGTACGGAAGGCCGCACCCGTTTCCGGATGTTTCATGCCCATTGCCGTTGTCGCCTTCAGGTAACCAAGCTTGGAGCCACAATCATAACGCTGCCCCTGGTAGCGGTAAGCCAGCACGCGCTCTTCGCGCATTAGGGCGGCGATGCCGTCCGTCAACTGAATTTCGCCGCCGGCGCCCGTGCCGATATTTTCCAGGTGATTAAAGATACGGCTGGTCAGCACATAACGGCCCACCACGGCCAGGGTCGATGGCGCCTCTTCGGGCGCAGGCTTTTCTACGATGGCCGAGACCAGTTCCAGGTCGGGCTGATAATTTTTTGCCGACACGATACCGTACTGCTTGGTTTCCGCGCGCGGCACATCCTGCACCGCCAGCAGCGAGCAATTCTCGTACTGGAAGACATCGGTCATCTGCGCCAATACGGGGCGCACGCCCTCTTCCACATCCATGAAATCGTCGGCCAGCAAGACGGCAAATGGCTCGTCGCCGATCACGGGACGGGCGCACAGCACGGCATGCCCCAGGCCCAGCGGCGCCGACTGGCGTATGTAAATGCAATTGATGTGCTTGGGAATGACGTTTTGCACCATGTCGAGCAACTGGCGCTTGCCAGCTGCTTCCAGTTCCGACTCCAGCTCGTAGGCCGTATCGAAATGGTCTTCGATGGCGCGCTTGTTGCGCCCTGTGATGAAGATCATTTCCGTGATACCCGCCGCCACGGCTTCTTCCACCGCGTACTGTATCAGCGGCTTGTCGACGATGGGCAACATTTCCTTCGGTTGCGCCTTGGTCGCTGGCAAGAAACGGCTGCCCAGGCCGGCGACGGGAAAAACTGCTTTTCTGATTTTTTTCATGGGTCTTCTGTAATATTTTAATGATTAGTCTTGCGCGAGCAAGGCCAGCAAACCAGCCTCGTCGAGGATAGCCACGCCCAATTCCTGGGCCTTGGCCAGCTTGCTGCCGGCGTCCGAACCGGCCACGACATAACCCGTCTTCTTCGACACGGAGCCGCTGACCTTGCCGCCGGCCGCCTCGATCAGCTCCGCGGCCTCGTCGCGGCTCATGTTGGGCAAGGTGCCCGTCAATACAAAGGTCTTGCCGTCCAGCTTGCCGCCAGCGGTTGGCATTTCAGGCAATTGTGACAGTAATTCATTGCGCAGGGCGTCCAGTTGAGCAAGCAGCTTGACATTGCTCTCATCGGCCAGCCATTGCGCCAGCGCTTCGGCCACGGCGGCGGGCAAGCCCGCGTGGAAGCTGGCGCCCTGCGCCGCCAGGCTGGCCAGCGTCACGCCCCGCTCCACCAGCTGCTTGCTGCGCGGTTCCGTCAGCTTCGGAATACCGATGGCCGCCAGCAACTTGGTTTGTTCGAGCTGCGTGCGCAGCTTGGCGCTGGGCGCGTGTTCGCCCTGGGGTGTGACACCCGCGTCTAGCAAAGCCTGCAGCGCCTGCTGGTTCTTTTCTTCGGCAAAGAAATCGGCAATCGACACCGCCACCGTGCCGCCGATATCGGGCAGCACGCGCAGCAAGGCCGCCGGCGCCCGGCGCACATACGCCAGGCTGCCCAGCCACTCGGCCAGGGTCTTGGCCGTCGACTCTCCCACGTGGCGGATGCCCAGCGCAAACAGGAAACGTTCCAGCGGAGGACGCTTGCTCGCTTCGATACCGGCGAGCAGATTTTCCGCCCATTTGGTGGGAATCTTGCCTTGTTGCACTGTCTCTGGCGTCGAACCGTCGCGCTCGTCGGCGCGCACTTTCATTTCCAGCAATTTATCCAGGGTCAGGCTGTACAGGTCAGCCAGGCCATGCACGTATTCCAGTTCGACCAGGGTATCGATATAACGTTCTCCCAGGCCTTCGATATCCATCATGCGGCGGCCCGCGAAATGGCGGAACGCTTCCTTGCGCTGCGCCGAGCAGAACAGGCCACCCGAGCAGCGCGCAATCGCCTCGCCCTCTTCGCGCACCACGTGCGAGCCGCACACGGGGCAAGTTTCGCGCATCTTGAACGGCGGCGGCGCCGGTTCCGGGCGCTTTTCCAGCACCACGGACAGCACTTCGGGAATCACGTCGCCGGCACGGCGCACGACGACGGTATCGCCTACGCGCACATCCTTGCGCAGCACTTCGTCTTCATTGTGCAAGGTGGCGTTGGTGACCGTCACGCCGCCCACGGAAACGGGCGCCAGGCGCGCCACGGGCGTCATGGCGCCCGTGCGGCCCACCTGGATATCGATGCCCAGCACTTGCGTCAACGCCTCTTCGGCGGGGAACTTGTGCGCCAGCGCAAAACGCGGTGCGCGCGAGACAAAGCCCAGCTCCTGCTGGTCTTCCGTCGCGTTCACCTTGTAGACCACGCCGTCGATTTCATAAGGCAAGGTAGGGCGGCGCGCACCGATATCGGCGTAATATGCAAGCAAGCCCTGCGCGCCCTGCACCACCTTGCGCTCCCTGGACACGGGTATGCCCAGGGTTACGTACCAGTCCAGCAAGGCCGAATGCGACACCGGCATGGCGGCGCCATCGAGGGCGCCGATGCCGTACGCATAAAAACGCAGCTTGCGCTGCGCCGTGATGCGCGAATCGAGCTGGCGCAGGCTGCCGGCCGCCGCGTTGCGCGGGTTGGCGAATTCCTTCTGGCCCGCCTCGCGCTGGCGTTCGTTCAAACGGGCAAAATCGGCCTTGAACATCATCACTTCACCGCGCACGTCGAGCACGGCCGGAATCTTGTCGCCATGCAAGCGCAAAGGAATGCCAGCGATGGTGCGGATATTCGCCGTAACGTCTTCCCCCGTGGCGCCGTCGCCGCGCGTGGCCGCCTGCACGAACAGGCCATTTTCATAGCGCAGGTTGATGGCCAGGCCATCGAATTTCACTTCGGCCGCATACGCGACGTCCTGCGCATCGAGGCCCAGGCCTTCACGCACGCGGCGGTCGAAGTTGACGATATCGTCGTCGGAGAAACCATTGTTCAGCGACAGCATCGGCACCGTGTGCGTGACTTGCTCGAACTGCGGCAGCGGCGCCGCGCCCACGCGCAAGGTGGGCGAGTCTGGTTGAAGCAACTCAGGATGGGCCCCTTCCAGCGCCTGCAGTTCGACAAACAGCTTGTCGTACTCGGCGTCGGGGATGGTGGGATTGTCGAGCACGTGGTAGGCGTGCAGATGCCGATTGAGTTCGGCAGTGAGTGCCAGGACGCGCTGGGCGGCATCCTGGTTGATCGGATCAGTCATTGTTGCGGGATTCTTCAGCTAAATAAACGCAGGGCGCGGGTGGAACCGGCCGGGATGTCGGCCGCGTCCATTTCCTGGTAAAACTCTTGCACCTGGCCGGCGATCTCGGCCAGTGCCGCGTCCGACAAGGCCTGGTTGTAATCGTCGACGATGGTCGCATCGAGGCGGCCCACCAGTGCCTTGGCGCAAGCGACCATGGCGCCGAAACCGTCGCGCGCTGGCGCTACGCAGGGCACGTCCAGCAGCAGAGTCAGGCGCGGCGTCGTTTCCTCGGCCAGGGTGACATTTGTCGACAGCGAGAACAGATAGCTGCCGTCGCCGTCCGGCATGACGAAACGGCCGTCCGGACGCACGTCGAAGCCCTGCTTTTCCAGGGCGAACAGCAAGGTGGAAATGGCCCATGGCGCGCCATTCGTGTGCAGGTTCACGCCCAGCTGGGCGTCGTGGCCGGCAACGAAGCGGTGCAGATTGCGCGCTTCGGCCATCACTTCCATCATGTCAGGCACTTCCGGCTCGGCGCCGATCTCGTCGGCGACGCCGCGCAGGCGCGTGACCAGTTCCGAGTATTCGAGTTCATTCAAGGCCGTGCTGCGGCTGGCCAGCTGCACCCCGCCCTGCATCTTGGTATAGACACCGCCATGCGTGATCGGTTCCCAGTCGCCATTCACGTGCAAACCGATGAAGTGGACGGGCTTGTTACCCACCAGGCGCAGGGTTTGCAGCACGGGCAGGATCTTGTCGCCGCGCACGGGCGCTTCCAGCGACAGGGGCAGCAGGCAATCGATCAGCGGGTCAACCAGGCTGGTCGCCTGTTCGCTGGCGGCGCTGACTTCTTGCTGCACTGGTACAACTGGGGCGGCGGCTTCCGCGCCGGCATCGCCGAGCGACGGTTCTGCGTGCACGGGCGCGTCCGGCACAACGGCCGCTGGCGGCGCGCCGAACGACGGTTCGGCCTTGGCGGCAGGCGCCGCATCGAAGCGCGGTTCCTGGCGCAGCACGGGCTCCTGGGCCTCTACTGCGGGGGCGTCGCCTTCGCGCATCAGCACGTCATCATGGTCGGTGGAAAAGGCCCGTTCCACGCTTTTCTTGGCCTTGTATTCCTGCCATTTGTTGTACGAAAAAACGCCGACGATAAAGACGCCGCCGGCGCCGAACAAGGTAATTTGAAGGTCTGTCATGCTGCTTGTGCCTCGGTTGCAAAATTTGCGGCGGACTCCATGTCCACCGCCACGATGCGCGATACGCCCTGCTCCTGCATCGTCACACCGATCAATTGATGGGCCATTTCCATCGCAATCTTGTTATGCGAAATGAAAAGGAATTGGGTCTGGTCGGACATGCGCTTGACCATGCGGCAGAAACGTTCCGTGTTCGAATCGTCCAGCGGTGCATCGACTTCGTCGAGCAGGCAAAACGGCGCCGGATTCAGGCGGAACATGGAAAACACCAATGCGGTCGCGGTCAGCGCCTTCTCTCCACCGGACAACAGGTGGATGGTGGCATTTTTCTTGCCGGGAGGCTGCGCCATGACTTGTACACCGGAATCGAGAATCTCGTCGCCCGTCATGGTCAGTTTCGCCTGGCCGCCGCCGAACAGAATCGGGAACAGCTCGGAAAAGTGATGGTTGACCTTGTCGAACGTGTCTTGCAGCAAGTCGCGCGTTTCCTTGTCGATCTTGTGGATCGCGTCTTCCAGGGTGTTGATCGCTTCCGTCAGGTCGGCATTCTGGGCGTCGAGGAAATTCTTGCGCTCGGATGCCTGCGCCAGTTCGTCCAGCGCAGCCAGGTTGACGGCGCCCAGGGAGGTGATGGCATTCGTCAAACGCGTGACTTCGCCCTGCAGATACGAAGGACGCATGTCCGGATGCAATTTTTCCGTCAGGGCGGCCTCGTCGGCGCCCGATTCCAGCAATTGCTGGGCGAATTGCTCCTGGTTCAGGCGCGCGGCCTGTTCCTTGAGCTGCATTTCCATGATCTTGTCGCGCTGCGGCTGCAGGCTGCGTTCCGATTGCGTGCGCGCATCTTCGGACAGGCGCAACTGCTGCGTGATCTGGTCCAGTTCGTGGCGCGCATCGGCCAGCGCCCGCTCCTGCGTGGTGCGACGCTCGAGCAAGTCCTGCAAGCCGTCGGCGGCCGCGCCGCTTTCCAGGTTGGCCAGCTCCAGTTCGCCCGCCTGCAGGCTGGCCGTCACTTGCTGCGCCTGCGTGCTGGCCGTGGCGATATTGCGGCGCAATTCCTCGATCTTCGCGCGGTGGGCTTTTTCCGCGTATTCCGTATCCTTTGCGGCGCGTTCCAGGTCGCGCAGGGCTTCGCGTGCTTCGGCCAGGCGCTGTTCCTTCTGCAAGAAGTCCGTATGGCCGTCTTCGTGCGCTTCCTGCAGGTTGCCCAGTTCCATGTCCAGCTGTTCGAATTTTTCTTCCGACTCCAGCTTGGTCTGCATCTGCTCCGCTTCCTGCGCGGCGATTTCGGCCAGGTCCGCGCCGATCTGCGTGCTGCGCTGGTTAAAGCGCGCTTCCACTTCCGACAGTTTCACCACGTCCAGCTGCAAAGTATGCACGGACGACGTCAGCTGCTGCATGCGCAGGCGCAAGTCCGACAGGTTGCGCGTCAAGGCTCCCACGGCTGCATCGGCCCGCACGGAACGGGCGCGCGCCTCTTCGGCCAGCAATTGCTGGGCGCGCAACTGTTTGCCGATATTTTCGATTTCCTGCTGGCGCCCCAGCATGCCTTCCTGCTCCGAATCGGCCGCATAGAAGCGCACGCTGGTGGCCGTCACCACGTGGCCAAGCCGCGTGACGAAATAGCCGCCCGGCGGCAATTTTGCGCGTTCGGCCAGGGCTTCGGCCGCGTCTTCCACGGCATAGGCGTTGTACAGCCAATCCTGCAGCAAGCCGCGCAAGCCCGGATCGTTGAGTTTCAACAAGTTCAGGAAGGGCTTGAGGCCAGCCACTTCCGGCAGGGGCAGCGGCGCCACGGTCGATGGCGCGTACAGGGCCAGCTTGGCCGGCGGCGCGTCGGCAAAGAACGCCTTGGCCCAGTCGATATTCGACAGTTGCAGGGCCGACGTGCGCTCGCGCAGGATCGATTCCATGGCCGCTTCCCAGCCCGCCTCAATCTGCAGCTTTTGCCACAATCGCGGCAAGGTGTCGAGCTCGTGTTTTTTCAACCAGGGCTGGACCTTGCCTTGCGTCTGTACGCGTTCCTGCAATTGTTTCAAAGCGGAAAGACGCGCTTCCAGCTGGGCGTTGGCGGCCGTCTCGGCATTGACCTGCGCTTGCGCTTCTGCCCGCTCCTGCTCCAGCTTGGGCTGCTGCTCCAGCGCTTCTTCCAGATAGAAACCCTGTTCTTCCAAGGTTTGCTGCTTTTCTTCCAGCTGCAGTTTCAGGTTTTCCAGGTGACTGCTGTCGGGCAAACTGAGGCTGTTCTTTTCCTGCTGCAGGCGCTCGCGGCGCGTCAACAGGCTGGCCAGGATGTTCGAAGCGTTGCGCTGGTGCGCCGATTCCAGTTCCAGCTGCTGCTGGGCCTGCATGATCCGGGCGCGCGATTCCGTGCTCTTGTTCTGCGCGGCGCGCCAGGCGGCGTCCAGCTCGGGCAATTGTTCGCCCTTCTGCTCGGCCATCATTTGGGATTGTTCCACCTTGGCGGCCAGTTCCTCGAGGTGGAATTCCGCCTCTTCGATCTGTTCCTGGTATTCGCTGCCTTGGCTGTTCCACTGGTCGCGCTGGGCCGTCAGGGTCGCCAGCTGCGCCTGCAGGCGGGCGCGCGATTCGATGACGAACTTGATCTGCGCTTCCAGGCTGCCGATTTCCGCATTCGTCTGGTACAAATGGCCCTGCGCCGTATGCAAACGGTCGCCCACGGCAAAGTGCGCCTGGCGCATCTGCTCGAGCGTCAGCTCCACGTTGCGCAGCTTGGCCGTCTGTTCTTCCAGGTCCGTCTGCGCCTGTTCCACTTCGCGGAAATAGCGCGTCTGCTCGTTTTGCGCCTCGTTCTTGCGCAGCAGCCACAGCAATTTCTGCTTTTCTTCCTGGTCCGCCTGCAAGGCGTGGAAACGGGTGGCCACGGCCGCCTGCGCTTCCAGCTTTTCCAGGTTGGCATTGAGTTCGCGCAAGATGTCTTCCACGCGCAGCAAGTTCTCGCGCGTGTCCTGCAGGCGGTTTTCCGTCTCGCGGCGGCGTTCCTTGTATTTGGAGACACCGGCCGCCTCTTCCAGGAAGACGCGCAATTCTTCGGGACGCGATTCGATGATGCGCGAAATCATGCCCTGGCCGATGATGGCGTAGGCGCGCGGGCCAAGGCCCGTGCCAAGGAAAATATCCTGAATGTCGCGCCGGCGCACGGGCTGGCCATTGATGTAATAGGTGGAGGTGCCGTCGCGCGTCAGGGTGCGCTTGACGGCGATCTCGGCGTACTGGCCCCACTGGCCGGACGCCTTGCCATCGTTATTATCGAACACCAGCTCCACGGAAGCGCGCCCGGCCGGCTTGCGGTGGGTGGAGCCATTGAAAATGACGTCCTGCATCGACTCGCCGCGCAATTCCGATGCTTTCGATTCGCCCAGCACCCAGCGCACGGCGTCGATGATGTTCGACTTGCCGCAGCCATTCGGCCCGACCACGCCCACGAGCTGGCCTGGCACCTGGAAATTGGTGGGATCGACGAAAGACTTAAATCCCGACAACTTGATGGAAGAGAGACGCACGTGTTTTAGAGTTCCTGGCCTATGCTGGCGGTTGAGATCGGTGAACCCGGTTCCTATTCAGTTCAGATACACCATTGCGACGGCAGCCTGGCCACTCACCGCAGAAAAGTGGTTCATCATACCATTTCCTGATGCTTTTCTGGCCAAAAAACAGCAGCGTCAAGTGCCAGCCAGTACCATCTTAACGGGCTGGACGGCCATCCTGCGCCAGTTTCCAGTCTGCGCGGGAAAAAACGTGCTCATGACCGGACAGGACCTGCGCCAGTTTCTGCAGCCACTGCTCGGTCGGCATGGGTTCCGCCTTGAAGCTGAGCACTACCATCAGCACCAGGCTGGCCAGGGCCAGCGCATGGCTGACGGCGAAATTGACGGCGCCACGGGCATTCCACATGAAGCCCAGCGCCAGCGCCAGGCCCAGCACGCAGCCGCTGACGGCTTCCGACACGCTGTGCGCATGCACGACCACGCGCGAAATGGCCACCAGCACGGCAAAGGCCACGCCGACAAGCACGCCGGCATGGCGCCAGCGCGGCGCGGCCCGCTGCAACAGCACATACATCAGCACGGGAAATACGGCGCCTGCCCGCATGGCGTGGCCGCTGAAACCCGTAAAATCGAGCACGCTGCTGCCCACGCCCCAGCTCATGAAGGCCAGCTTCGACAGCACCACGAGGGCCAGGCCGCCGCCGTACCACAGGCTCCAGCTGAGCACCAGGCGCCACTGGCGCGACACGAGCAGCCATAAGGCGATCGCCACGCCCGCCGGCCCCATCACGGACATATCGGCCGCAAAAGAAATTCCATTCCACCAAGTCATCGTGCATGCGCTTATTTCATCATCAGCTTGCACTATGCCACGACTCAGCCCTGTTCCGCGCGGCTTTTGCTGTGCTGCAGCGAAGAATTACATTCCATTACAAAATTTCCATGCAAAACCATCTGCCTGACCAGCGCCCGGGCCTCAGATATTCGTCAGGCGCTTGCCCTTGGGCGGCGCAAAATCGCGGATCGACTCGACCATACCCACTTCCAACGCCTGGTCGGCCGTTAGGTGCAGGTCGGAATACGCGTGCACCTGCCATTGCTCTTCCGTCAGATTGACATGGCCGCGCAGGATGCGTTCGGTACGCATGTCGTCGGCGCGCAAGCCCTCGACGATGATGCTGAGCGCGTCGGGGCGGGAACCGGGCGAGGCTGTCGCATGTGACTTGTGCACCATGAAGCGGGCCGTATCGCTGGCATGGCGGTGCCGTCCCGCCAGGAACAGGGTGACGGCGATGGAGGCTACGGCGCCCGCGTTATAGGTGATGATGTCGAGCGGCAACTTGCTGAGGAAGTTGTACAGACAGATGCCATCGCTGACATAACCGCCGTTGGACTGGATCAGAATGTGCGCGGCGGTGAGCTTGTCTTCCGTGATGTCGGCCACGGCATTGAAGACGCGCCGCACCATGTCACTGTTGACGTCGCCCGAGAGAGTAAAGTAGCCGTGCTGCTCGGTGTTGTTTTGTGTCTCGTTTTGCGTATTGTTCATGGCAGCCACCCGCAAGAAAGCCAGAACTTCATCATAGCGCATTCCCGCGCGGCGGGGCGCCCACTTGCGCAGGCCCCAAGCGCCCTCGCAGCCCCGCAAACTGCGGCTTTTGCAGCAATTTGGCAACGTCTATTCAGATTGACAGAAACACCCTGCTGGCATATATTCCTCCCACTTGATCGGGAGAGGGCAACCCCGCGTTGCCGCCGAAGGGGCACTACCCAAAAACTCTCAGGCAAAAGGACCGATCAGGCGGACTGAAGCTGTTGCTTTGGCGACATCTTTAGCTCAACTCTGGAGAGCGGCCGCGGCTTTACGCCGGCGGCCCACCGAAGGGGCGCACGGGGCAAGCTCCCGTAATCTCTCAGGTACAAAGGACAGGGGGTCAGTGATCACGCCGGAATGCCGTGTTTGGCTCCGTGTGTTCTGTTAACTTCCCCTTTACCTTCGTCCCGAGGATTCAATGACGCTCAAAGCGACCCCACTCAATAACGCCCACCGTGCCCTCGGCGCCCGCATGGTCGATTTCGGCGGCTGGGACATGCCTGTCAACTACGGCTCGCAAATCGAAGAGCACAACGCCGTGCGCGGCGACGCCGGCATGTTCGACGTGTCCCATATGTGCGTGGTCGATATCGAAGGCCCGAACGTGCGCGCCTTTTTGCGCGGCTTGCTGGCCAACAACGTCGACAAGCTGCAAGTGTCGGGCAAGGCGCTGTACTCGTGCATGTTGAATGCCGAAGGTACCGTCATCGATGACCTGATCGTCTACTTCTTCAATGAAAACTGGTTCCGCCTCGTCGTCAACGCGGGCACGGCGGAAAAAGACGTGGCCTGGATGCAGCAGCAAAATACCAACACCAACAGCGGCCTGACGATTACCCAGCGCCGCGACGGCAATGACGCGATGGCCCTGGTGGCCGTGCAAGGCCCGAACGCGCGCGCCAAGGTATGGCAAGTGCTGCCAGAAACGCAAGCCGCCTCCGAAGCCATCAAGCCATTCAACGTCGTCATCGTCAAGGACACGGCCTTCGGCGAAGTCATGCTGGCGCGCACCGGCTACACGGGCGAAGACGGTTTTGAAATCGGCGTGGCCGCCACCCAGGTGGAAGCGCTGTGGAACGCCCTGGCAGCTGCCGGCGTCAAGCCGGCCGGCCTCGGCGCGCGCGACACCCTGCGCCTGGAAGCGGGCATGAATTTGTACGGCCAGGACATGGACGAAACCGTCAACCCGCTCGATGCGGGCCTGGCCTGGACCATCGACCTGGTCAGCGAGCGTGACTTCATCGGCAAGGCGGCCCTGCTGGCCAAAGGCCAGAATGCGCAATTCGTGGGCCTGATCCTGCGCGAAAAAGGCGGCGTGCTGCGCGCCCATCAAAAAGTCATCATCGCCGGCAGCGAAGCCACGGGCGAAATCACCAGCGGCACCTTCAGCCCGACAATGCAGGAAGCGATTGCCCTGGCGCGCGTGCCGAACGGCGTGAACGTAGGCGACACCGTGCACGTGGAAATCCGCGGCAAGCAACTGGCCGCTTCCGTCGTCAAGCTGCCTTTCGTGCGTAACGGTAAAATCCTGGCTGCGTAAGCGTATTTATAGAACCGCCCGCAAGACCGTACAACCATAATCAATAACGAACACTTACCATCTGGAGCCACACATGAACATTCCTGCAGACCTGAAGTACACCGCTTCCCACGAATGGGTACGCCTTGAAGGCGACGGCACGATCACCGTCGGCATCACCGAGTACGCGCAGGACGCCCTGGGCGATATCGTCTTCGTCGAACTGCCAACCGTGGGCAACACCTACGGCGCCGGCGACGACGCCGCCGTGGTGGAATCGGTCAAGGCAGCGAGCGACATCTACGCGCCGATCGCCGGCGAAGTCGTGGCCGTCAACGACGACGTGGTCAATGCGCCTGAATCGATCAACGCCGACGCCTACGCCAACTGGCTGTTCAAGATCAAGCCAGCCGACGTGTCGGCCCTGGACGGCTTGCTCGACGCAGCCGCCTATGGCGCCACCACCAGCGCCTAATCGCGTTTGACTCACGGGCCGCGCTTGCGGCCCGTTTGCTTTTTTCCAGCAGCGCCCGCGCGCCGCCTCCCGGTTTTTCAGTCTTTTTTGGCCTCTATATCATGACCCGCACCAGCCTGACCCAACTCGAAGCACGCGATGCCTTCATCGCCCGCCACATCGGCCCTTCTTCCACCGAACAGCAAGCCATGCTGGCGACCCTCGGCTATCCATCGCGCGCCGCGCTGATCGACGCCCTGGTACCGGCCAACATCCGCAACAAGGGCGCCCTGCCCCTGGGCGCGTACTCGCAGCCGATGCCGGAACAGGAAGCCTTGTCGCGCCTGAAAGCCATCGCCGGCAAGAACCAGGTGCTGAAATCCCTGATCGGCCAAGGCTACTACAACACGTTTACCCCTGGGGTCGTGCTGCGCAACATCTTTGAAAACCCGGCCTGGTACACGGCCTACACGCCCTACCAGCCCGAGATTTCGCAAGGCCGCCTGGAAGCGATCCTGAACTTCCAGCAAGTGATCACCGACCTGACCGGCATGGGCATCTCGAACGCCTCGATGCTGGACGAAGGCACGGCCGCCGCCGAAGCGATGACCCTGATCCAGCGCGTGGGCAAGTCGAAGTCGAACGTGCTGTATGTGGCCAACGACGTGCTGCCGCAAACGCTGGAAGTGGTGCAGACGCGCGCCCAGCCGATCGGCATCGAGGTGCGCACCTTCGACCCGGCTGAAATCGAAGCGCTGGACGCCTGCTTCGGCGTGCTGCTGCAATACCCTGGCGTCAACGGTGTCGTGCGCGACTACCGCGCCGGCGTGGAAAAACTGCATGCGAATGGCGCCATGGTCATCGTCGCAGCCGACCTGCTGGCCCTGACCATGCTGACGCCTCCTGGCGAATGGGGCGCCGACGTCGTCGTCGGCAACAGCCAGCGCTTCGGCGTGCCGCTCGGTTTCGGCGGCCCGCACGCCGGCTATCTGTCCACACGCGATGAATTCAAGCGCAATATGTCGGGCCGCCTGGTCGGCGTGACCGTCGATGCACAAGGCAACAAGGCCTACCGTCTGGCCCTGCAAACGCGCGAACAGCATATCCGCCGCGAAAAAGCCACGTCCAACATCTGCACGGCGCAAGTGCTGCTGGCCGTGATGGCTTCGATGTACGCCGTCTACCACGGCCCTGCCGGCCTGCTGCAGATCGCCCAGCGCGTACACCGCTACACGGGCGTGCTGGCCGCCAACCTGAAAACCCTGGGGTACGGTGTCGTCAACGCGAGCTACTTCGACACCCTGACCATCAACGTCCCCGCTGCGGCGCAACTGCACGCGACGGCCTTGCACCACGGCGTCAACCTGCGCAAGATCGACAATACCCACGTGGGCGTGTCGCTCGATGAAACCACCACGCGCGACGATATCGCGCTGCTGTGGAAGGTGTTCGCGCACGGCCTGGCCAACGCGCCTGCCGCCCCGGACCTGGACGCCGTCGAAGCGGGCGTCACCAGCGCGCTGCCGGCGAACCTGGCACGCGAGAGCGCCTACCTGACCCACCCCGTCTTCAACAGCTATCACTCGGAACACGAAATGCTGCGCTACCTGCGCAGCCTGGCAGACAAGGACCTGGCGCTGGACCGCACCATGATCCCGCTCGGCTCGTGCACCATGAAGCTGAACGCGACGTCGGAAATGATTCCCGTCACCTGGCCCGAGTTCTCGAACATCCACCCGTTCGCGCCCGATGCGCAAACGGTCGGTTACCGCGAAATGATCGCGCAGCTGGAAGAGATGCTGTGCGCGCTGACGGGCTACGCGGCCGTCTCGCTGCAGCCGAACGCCGGCTCGCAGGGTGAATACGCGGGTCTGCTGGTGATCAAGGCGTATCACGAGTCGCGCGGCGAAGGCCACCGCAACATCTGCCTGATTCCCTCATCGGCGCACGGCACCAACCCTGCCTCGGCCAATATGGTCGGCATGCAGGTGGTCGTCACCAGCTGCGACGCCAACGGCAACGTGGACCTGGCCGACCTGAAGGCGAAAGCGGAAAAGCACAGCGCCAACCTGGCTTGCGTGATGGTCACCTACCCATCCACCCACGGCGTGTTTGAAGAAGGCATCCAGGAACTGTGCGAAATCATCCACTCGCACGGCGGCCAGGTCTACATCGACGGCGCCAACATGAACGCGCTGGTCGGCGTGGCCGCTCCTGGCTCGTTTGGCGGCGACGTGTCCCACCTGAACCTGCACAAGACCTTCTGCATCCCGCACGGCGGCGGCGGACCAGGCGTCGGCCCGATCGGCGTGGGCGCCCACCTGGCGAAATTCCTGCCGAACCAGCGTTCGTCGGGCTACCAGCGCGATGTCGCCGGCATCGGCGCCGTCAGCGCCGCGCCATTCGGCTCGGCCAGCATCCTGCCGATTTCGTGGATGTACATCGCCATGATGGGCGCGGAAGGCTTGACGGCCGCCACCGAGACGGCGATCCTGGCGGCGAACTACATCGCGCGCCGCCTGGCGCCGCACTACCCCGTGCTGTACTCGGGCCATGACGGCCTGGTCGCGCACGAGTGCATCCTGGACCTGCGCCCGATCACGGACGCCACCGGCATCAGCAACGAAGACGTAGCAAAGCGCCTGATGGACTTCGGTTTCCATGCGCCGACCATGAGCTTCCCCGTGCCGGGCACCCTGATGATCGAGCCGACGGAAAGCGAATCGAAAGTGGAAATCGACCGCTTCATCGACGCCATGATCGCCATCCGCGCGGAAATCGCCAAGGTCGCCAGCGGTGAATTCGACCACGACGACAACCCGCTGAAAAACGCGCCGCACACGGCGCAGGTGCTGATGTCGGACAACTGGGAACGCAAATACAGCCGCGAAATCGCCGCCTACCCCGTCGCGTCCCTGCGCCAGCGCAAATACTGGCCACCGGTCGGCCGCGCCGACAACGTGTACGGCGACCGCAACCTGTTCTGCGGCTGCGCGCCGATCAGTTCATATGAAGAAGAGTAAACGCCATTTGCCCGGCTAGCCGGGCAAGAGGAACACAGAACGGCAGGCCGCAGGGTCTGCCGTTTTTTTATGCGCCGCTTTACAACGCCAGCAAGACCGCACCCGGCAGCCCCAGCACGGTGCCCAGTGTTGTCAGCAACACGACATCGCGCCGCTCGCAGCGGGCGCGGTGTGAACTCCATGCGGCAAACAGCAGCGCGACAGCCACGCCGCTGAGCGAGATTCCCACTTCCGTCATGCCGTCTCCCCCATCAGCGGCAACCCGCCCGTCATTGTTTCTTCTTTCATCGTTCTCATCCTTTTCATTTATTGAACAAGCTACCTACCGGTAGGCAGTAAGTGTACAATAAAAAACACGGCGGCGTCCATGCCCCGTTTTTTAACGAACGAAGGAAGCGCAATGCAGCAGCAAACCACTCTTCCCGCCGCCAGTCTTGGGCTGGCGGCTTCCTGGCCCTGGTGGCCGTGCTCGGCCCGGCTGGCATCGACATGTATCTGGCGTCGATGCCGGCCATGGCGCGCGAGCTGCACACCTCGTATGCGAATGTGCAGCTGAGCCTGACCGTCTTCCTGCTGGCCCTGGGCGGCGGGCAGCTTCTATGCGGGCCGCTGACGGACATGCTGGGCCGGCGCCGTCCACTGCTGGCCGGCATCGCCGTGTACATTCTTGCGGCCGTATGGGCCTCGCAGGCGGATCAACTGAGCACCCTGCTGCTGGCGCGCACCTTGCAAGGCCTGGGCGCGGCGCTGACCCTGGTCGTGGTGATGAGCATGGTGCGCGACGTGGCCGATGGCGTGCAGGCGGCGCAGCTGTTTGCCTTGTTGATGACCATCGTGGGCCTGGCGCCCGTGCTGGCGCCCGCTGTCGGCGGCTTGCTCGACGCGCAGTATGGCTGGCGCGCCGTGATGCTGGCCCTGGCCGCGCTGGGCGGCGTCACCTTGCTCAATAGCGCGTTGTTCCTGCCGGAAACCCTGTCCCGCGCACGCCGTGTTTCACCAAAAGGCATGCACCGCACATATGCGCGCATTGCGCTGGACCGCACCTTCCTGCTGCCAGCGTTGGCCCTGTCCGCCACCTTCTTTTTCCTGTTTGCGTATATCGGCGGCGCGTCGCTCGTGTACCAGCGCGATTTCGGCCTGTCCGCCGGCAACTTCGGCCTCGTCTTCGGCGCTACGGGCGTGGCCGTGCTGCTCGGTGCCATGGCCAGCGGCCGCCTGGTGGAGAAGTGCGGCGTGGCGCGCTTGAGCGTGGCGGGCAGCATGGCCATGCTGGGCGGCGCGGGACTGGCCCTGCTTGGTGCCTGGGCGGGAGCGGGCATCGCCGCCGTCGTGCCAGGCATGTTCGTGGCCCTGTTTGGCCTGGGCATCGCGGAAGCGGCGCTGATGGCCATGGCCATGGGCTCGCAACTGCGCGCGCTCGGCTCCACGGCCGCGCTGCTGGGCGCCATCCAGATGACCTTGTCGTCCCTGGCGACGCCCCTGGCGGCCAGCCTGTCCGAATGGGGGCCGCTGCCCTGGCTGCTGTTCTTGACCGTGGCCGGCCTGCTGGTATCATGGCTGACCCTGGCAACTGCGCGTGTCCATCCGGTCCACGCCACCAGCCTGGGAGCGCACTGACGCCTCACCCACTATCACCCCAATGATGAAAAAACGCTCGGCCTCGGCCGATAACATCTGTGCCGTCGCCGTCGTGCACTTTTCCGAACATGGCTACGACGCCTCGTCCCTCAGCGACATCGCCGAGCAGGCGGGCATGCGCAAGGCTTCGCTGTATTCGCACTTCGCCGGCAAGGACGCGCTCTTCCTCGACGTGTTTGCCGACGCGCTGGCCGAAGAGCAAGCCTTCATGGATACCTGCTTCGCCGACGAAGCGGCCCTGGCGGGGCCCGGCGGCCAGCTGGCCGGCGCCCTCTACTGCGACCGCATGGCGCAGCGCTATGCTGATTCGGCGCACCTGCGCTTTTTGCTGCGCACGGCGTATTTGCCACCCGCCACCCTGCGCATCGAAGTCGGCACGGGCTACGAAGCCTTGCTGGCACAGTTGCAGCAGCATTACGTGGCCAGCCTGGGCCGCATGGCGCCCGCCCTGGCGCCGCAACGCATCGACCTGTATGCGCAAGCCTACCTGGGCATCGTCGACAGCCTGCACGTGGAGCTGATCTACGCGGGCGGCGCCGCCCTGCAGCAGCGTCACGCGGCCTTGTGGCAAATCCTCTCCGATTCGCTGGCGATGGCGCGCATCCAGGCGTGATTAGCTGGCCGAATTTGTACCCGCCAGGGGACCGGTCAGGAAACGGAAACGCCATGCCGGATCGCCGGCCGAATTCACTGTAAGTTACTGATAATAAAGGGCAGTCATGATAAAATGACGGATGAATAGATGGACTTCATCCGGGGAGATGTATGACGGTTTCAGACAAGATTCGTAATGCAATTATTCAACCGATCAATGATGGCGACCTCGCGTTGCTTCCCACGAAGAATGTAAAGGATTTTGTCAACCTGGCCGCCAGCTCCCACCAGATCGCCAGCAGCCATTCCCGGCTCGACGCCTGGGCCGAGGCGGTGACGCGGGCCGCAGGCGACAGCGTTCAGCTCGACCAGGTGGGCCAACTGCTCGTCGCGCTGTTCAAGGCCCGGCGGATCAACGACAGGCAAATGGCCAGGCTGATGAGCAATTACCTGCTCGAAAAAGACGGCTTGCACGGCGCCCCGCCGCACCGCAAACATGCTATGTTCGATCCATTTGGCGACGCCGCAACGCAGGGCTATTTACGCAATGTTGAAGGCTTGGCCGCATCAGGGATGATAAAGGTGCAAGAGCATTTGTTCTTTAGCGCCAACCTTGAACAGGCACTCGCCTATCTGGCGGCGCAGCGCTCCAGGGACATCAGCTATGCCACGTTTCTGCATGTACACAAGATACTGTTCAGCGATTTCTATCCCTGGGCGGGCCAGGACCGGGAAGCGCTGGGCGTGGGAAAGCATGTCACAAAAGGTACTAGGGTCCAGTTTGAGCAGTCGGACCTGTCGAGACGAGCGGTGGAATATGGACTCCGCCTGGCCTCCGATGCGGACACCATGCGCAAAAAGCCTGGCACGGTCATGGGCTATTTTGCCTGGGGCCATCCGTTTCTTGACGGAAATGGCCGCACCATGCTGCTGGTGCACACGGAACTGTGCCGCCGGGCCGGCTTTGCCATCGACTGGGAGCGTTCGGCCGGAAATTCCTATCTGGAAGCACTGACAGCGGAATTATCGGCGCCGGACAAAGGCATACTGGACAAGTTTTTCGCGCCCTTGGCCTGCGCCCTCGATGATTTGCAACACCCACATTACACTTTGGAAACCTAAGATTTCTTCAGTTGACACCCTTGCAGCCCATCCATAAGATGCCCTCATTATTCATTTACGGAGTCCCACGTGGGTACTTGTTCTAGTGACAGTAGCCGATCTTGTATCGGTGATTGCCTCGGCAGCTAAGCAGCAAGCAACGCGGAATTCCGTTTCCTCCGTGCCTTGCTGAGCAAGGTGCGGTGTCTCGTGCGGCCAGTCTGGCCGCGCGCCTCCCCTCTTTCCGATCGCGACCGGCTACTGACCCGGATTGCCCCCAAGCACCGTGGCTGCTCATGGTACGCTTGCGGCACGCAAGTCTTGCCTGCGGCTGCGCCGCCCGTCAACACCTCGCCGTGAAAGGAAGAGCATGAATCTCTTCACCCGCTTATTCGAATCATTCCTGCGCAAGCGCCATACGGCCGGCAACTTCCGCCGCCGCGCCATGCCACTGGAAAACAGCACGGCCCGCCCTGTGCCCGACCATCTGGCGCGCCAGCTGCTGGCTGCCGCCCATGAAGACCTGGATAGCGCCCTGAACCGCCTGCACACGCGCCTGGAAGGCTTGCGCGATGCCGAAGCGCAAGTCATCGGCGCGCAAACGGGGCCGAACGAGGTCGAGCATGAAAAACCGCTGGCCTGGTACCAGCACCTGTGGCTGTGCTACAAGAATCCGTTCAACCTGCTGCTCACCGTCCTGGCGATTGTTTCCTACCTGACGGAAGACCCGAAGGCGACCATCGTCATCGGCACCATGGTGATTTTGTCGACCCTGCTGCGCTTCGTGCAAGAAGGCCGCTCGAACCGGGCCGCCGAACGCCTGAAAGCCATGGTCAGCAATACGGCCACCGTGCTGCGCAATGGCCAGCAAAGCGAGCTGCCCATCCGCCAGCTGGTGCAGGGCGACATCATCGTGCTGTCGGCCGGCGACATGATTCCCGCCGACTGCCGCTTGCTTTCCGCAAAAGACCTGTTCGTCAGCCAGGCCGCCATGACGGGTGAATCCTTGCCCGTGGAAAAGATGGCCGAACTGGCCGATGGCAATGGTAAAGACCCGATGGAGCTGGCCAATTTGCTGTTCATGGGCACGAATGTGATTTCGGGCGCCGCCACGGCGCTGGTCCTGGCCACGGGCAACCGCAGCTACTTCGGCACGATCGCCACGCGCGTGACGGCTACCGAGCGCACGCCGACGGCCTTCGAAGCGGGCGTCAACAGCGTCAGCTGGCTGCTGATCCGCTTCGCCCTCGTGATGGCGCCGCTCGTGTTCCTGATCAATGGCTGGACCAAGGGCGACTGGATGGAAGCGTTTTTGTTCGCCCTCTCTGTCGCCGTGGGCCTGACGCCGGAAATGCTGCCCATGATCGTCACCAGCACCCTGGCCAAGGGCGCCGTGAAACTGTCGAAAAAGAAAGTCGTCGTGAAACGCCTGGATGCGATCCAGAACTTCGGCGCCATGGATGTGCTCTGCACGGACAAGACAGGCACCTTGACGCAGGACAAGATCGTGCTCGAGCGTCACACGGACGTGTTCGGCCAGCCGTCCGATGAAGTGCTGCAATTCGCCTATTTGAACAGCCACTACCAGACGGGCCTCAAAAACCTGCTGGACCGCGCCGTGCTCGACCATGTGGAATTGCAGACGGAAATGCAACTGGCCCGCGATTACGTGAAAGTCGATGAAATCCCGTTCGATTTCGTGCGCCGCCGCATGTCCGTCGTCGTCTCCGAACGCGACGATCACCATGAACTGATCTGCAAGGGCGCCGTCGAGGAAATCCTCGCCGCCTGCAGCCATCTGCGCCTGGGCGGCGTGAATATTGCGCTCGACGCCGCCCTGCTGGAAAAGGTGCTGGAAACCACGCACGGCTTGAATGCGGAAGGCTTGCGCGTGGTGGCCGTGGCCGTCAAGGAAGTGCCGCCGCATAAAACCGTGTACGGCGTAGCCGATGAAACGGCGCTGACCCTGATCGGCTACGTCGCGTTTCTCGACCCGCCGAAGGAATCGACGGCGCCCGCCCTGCGCGCGCTGGCGGAACACGGCGTGACCGTGAAGGTATTGACGGGCGACAACCACCTGGTGACGGCGAAGATTTGCCGCGAAGTGGGCCTGGCCGTGCATGGCGTGCTGCAAGGCCCGCAACTCGACGACATGGACGACGCCACCCTGGCCAGGGCAGCCGAAGACAATACCGTGTTTGCCAAGCTCAGTCCGCTGCACAAGGAGCGCCTGGTGCGCGCCCTGCGCGGCAACGGCCATATCGTCGGCTTCATGGGCGACGGCATCAACGACGCGCCCGCCCTGCGCGCGGCCGACATCGGTATTTCCGTCGATTCGGCCGTCGATATCGCCAAGGAGGCGGCCGACATCATCCTGCTGGAAAAGAGCCTGATGGTGCTGGAAGAAGGCGTGCTGGAAGGCCGGCGCACCTTCAGCAACATGCTCAAATACATCCGCATGACGGCCAGCTCGAACTTCGGCAATGTGTTTTCCGTGCTGGTGGCCAGCGCCTTTTTACCGTTTTTGCCGATGCTGCCGCTGCACTTGCTGGTGCAAAACCTGCTGTATGACGTGTCGCAGATCGCCATCCCGTTCGACAATGTGGACGCCGAACTGATCCAGCAGCCTTTGACCTGGAACCCGCGCGACATCGGCCGCTTCATGGTCTTCTTTGGGCCCATCAGCTCGATCTTCGACATCAGCACCTTTATTTTGATGTGGCATGTGTTTGGCGCGAATACGCCGGAACAGCAAACCCTGTTCCAGTCCGGCTGGTTCGTCGTGGGCTTGCTGACGCAAACCCTGATCGTGCACCTGATCCGCACACCCAAGCTGCCTTTCATCGACAGCATCGCGTCCGTGCCTCTGCTGGTGGCCACCACCGCCATCATGGCCGTGGGCGTGTTCCTGCCGATGGGACCGCTGGCGACTTACTTCAAGCTGCAAGCCTTGCCCTTGGGCTACTTCCCCTGGCTGCTGGGCATCCTGGTCTGCTACACGGTGCTGACGACGTTCATGAAACGCGTGTATCTGCGCAAATTCGGCTGGCAATAGTATGATGAGCCGCTCTTTCTCCTTACAAAGGCACGCATGAGCGGCTCCCCCTTTCTAAACGCACGCAAGCCCTGCTGCTGTCTGCCCTCGTCTTTCCCGGCAGCGGGCATTTCTTATTAAAACGCAAGGCGCGCGGCTGCCTCTTCCTCGTGCCGGCCCTGATCGCGCTGGTGCTCGTATTGCGCCAGATCATGGCACGTTTGGACCAGCTTATGGCACAGATCGACAGTGGCGCCCTGCCCCTCGACGCGCAGCTGATCATGGAAAAAGTGGAGCTGCTCTCCGCCAATGACGGACCCGCCATGACGGTGGCCGTGGGCGTGCTGGCCGTGTGCTGGATCGGCAGCCTCATCGATACCTTGCTGATCAAGCCATGACGGCGGAAGCCCAGGCGCGCAAACTGCGCAAGGAAGCAAAGATGCAGGCACGCCGCGCGCAGTTGGCGCTCAGCCGCCAGGACCACGGCGGCCCGCTGGCTTGGCGCGGCTGGTTCGACGGTTCCGCCCATCCGAACCCGGGCAAGCTGGGCATAGGCGCCCTGCTGCTGGGGCCGCATGGCGAGCGTATCGAAGTGAGCAAGGCGGCCGGTTATGGCAGCAGCAGCGACGCGGAATATGCGGCCCTGACCGCCGTGCTGCAAGCGGCACTCGGCGTGCGCCCGCCGCCCGTGCAACTGCTGCTGTACGGCGACAGCCAGGTGGTGATCAATGATGTGCTGGGAACGACGCCGGTCGGCGCCAAGGGACTGGAAACGCAGAGGGCCACCGTGGTGGCCCTGCTGGAACAATTCACTGAGGTGAGCTTGCGCTGGCTGCCGCGCCACAGGAATGGCGAGGCGGACCGGCTGTCGCAGCTGGCGATAGCCGGCTGGGTCGAGAAAGATTAAGCGGCGCGGCCGATTTGCAAGGCAGGCTTGGCTTCCTTGCTTGCAGGACGTTTTACACCTTTCAAACCGCTGACCGTGGCCTGCTGGCCATTCAATTTAAATACGCTGACGACCTGCGCCAGGTTGTGCGCCTGGTGCTGCATCGATTCGGCGGCGGCCGCCGACTCTTCCACCAGGGCCGCATTTTGTTGTGTCACGGCATCCATCTGACCGATGGCGCGGTTGATCTCGTCGATGCCCACGCTTTGCTCGCTGCTGGCTGCCGTGATTTCCGTGATGATGTCGCTCACGCGCTGCACGCTGTCGACGATGTCGTTCATGGTCGAACCGGCTTGCGCCACCAGCATGCTGCCCGCGTTGACTTGCTCCACGGAAGCGCCGATCAGGGTCTTGATCTCTTTTGCCGCCGAAGCCGAACGTTGGGCCAGGTTGCGCACTTCCGGACGCCACCACGGCAAAGCCACGGCCCTGCTCGCCTGCACGTGCCGCTTCCACGGCCGCATTCAGCGCCAGGATGTTCGTCTGGAAAGCGATGCCATCGATGACGCTGATGATGTCGACGATCTTGTTCGACGAAGCGTTGATCGATTCCATCGTGCCCACCACTTGCGCCACGACTTCGCCGCCCTTGACGGCCACTTGCGCCGCCGACGCCGCCAACTGGTTGGCCTGGCGCGCATTGTCCGCATTCTGCTTGACGGTGCTGGTCAGCTCTTCCATTGAGGAAGCCGTCTCTTCCAGCGAACCGGCCTGCTCTTCCGTGCGGCTCGACAGATCCTGGTTACCGGCGGCAATTTCCGTCGACGAGGTCGCGATGCTGTCCGTGCCCGTGCGCACTTCGCTGACGATGTTGAGCAAGCTGGTGTTCATGTCTTTCAACGCTTGCAGCAATTGCCCGGTTTCATCCTTGGCGCTGGCGTCGATCTGCGCCGTCAAGTCGCCATCGGCCACCTTGCGGGCGATGTCCACGGCCGTGCGCAAAGGACGTACGATGCCCATCGTCAACAACCAGGCGCACACGACGCCAAAGCCCAGTGCCAGCACAGCCAGGGTCAGCAGCAAGTTGCGGCTCGTCTTGGCGACTTCGTCGATCTCGCGCGCCGTCGTGTCGATGCTGGTGCGCTGGTGCTGCAGCATGTCGTTGACCACTTTCAGGTATTTCGTCGAACCGGGCACGAAGACGTTCTGGAAAGCTTGCTCCGCTTCCGCTTCCTGCCCATCGGCCTTCAGCTTCGACACTTGCGCGCGCGAATCGAGGTACACCTTGCGCTGTTCACTCACGAGACGGAACAGTTCCTTTTCTTCCGGGCTGGAAATCAAGGCTTCGATTTTCTTTTGCAATTCGCCCGATACGACGGACGATTGCTTGGCCTCTTCCGCAAAATACGCGCCCAGTGTCGTGTCGCTGCTGCGCGCGATGGCCGTGGTGCGGCGCACGCCGCTGTCGATTTTCGCGTACCAGTCGGAAATATAGCGTTCCTTCGCCAGCGGCAATTCCATCATGTTGCGCGTGGCCATGGCCACGTCATGCAAGCGCCACACGCTGATGCCGGTAATAAGCATGGAAAACAGCAAAATCACGGCAAAACCCAGGCCGAGGCGCACACCAATACTGACGTTTCTTAACAAATTCATGTGAATATCCTAAAAAAGCGGAACCAGACTATATAAAAGGGGTTGCGGCTGCACGGGGCAGCCGCGGCGCTATCAGCGTGTGCCGATGCGCAAGGCAGTTTGTGGCGCTGCCGGGCGTTTCAGTGCGTTCGCGCCGCTGACCTTGGCTTGCTGGCCATTCAGCTTGAACACGCTGACGACTTGCGCCAGGTTGTGCGCCTGGTGCTGCATGGATTCGGCGGCGGCCGCCGACTCTTCCACCAGGGCCGCATTTTGTTGCGTCACGGCATCCATCTGACCGATGGCGCGGTTGATTTCATCGATGCCCACGCTTTGCTCGCTGCTGGCCGCCGTGATTTCCGTGATGATGTCGCTCACGCGCTGCACGCTGTCGACGATGTCGTTCATGGTCGAACCGGCTTGCGCCACCAGCATGCTGCCCGCATTGACTTGCTCCACGGAAGCGCCGATCAGGGTCTTGATCTCTTTCGCGGCACTGGCCGAACGCTGGGCCAGGTTGCGCACTTCGGACGCCACCACGGCAAAGCCGCGGCCCTGCTCGCCTGCACGTGCCGCTTCCACGGCCGCATTCAGCGCCAGGATGTTCGTCTGGAAGGCGATGCCATCGATGACGGAAATGATGTCGACGATCTTGTTCGACGAAGCGTTGATCGATTCCATCGTGCCCACCACTTGCGCCACGACTTCGCCACCCTTGACGGCCACTTGCGCCGCCGACGCCGCCAACTGGTTGGCCTGGCGCGCATTGTCTGCATTCTGCTTCACGGTGCTGGTCAGCTCTTCCATCGACGAAGCCGTCTCTTCCAGCGAACCGGCCTGCTCTTCCGTGCGGGAAGACAGGTCCTGGTTGCCGGCGGCAATCTGTGTCGACGACGTGGCGATGCTGTCCGTGCCGCTGCGCACTTCGCCCACGATATTGAGCAGGCTGCTGTTCATGTCTTTCAACGCTTGCAGCAATTGCCCGGTTTCATCCTTGGCGCTGGCGTCGATCTGCGCCGTCAAGTCGCCATCGGCCACCTTGCGGGCGATGTCCACGGCCGTACGCAAAGGACGCACGATGCCCATCGTCAAGACCCAGGCACAGACGACGCCAAACGCCAGCGCCAGCGCGGCCAGCGCCAGCATCAGCTTGCGGCTGGTATTGGCGACGGCGTCGATCTCGCGCGCCGTCGTGTCGATCGCGGCGCGCTGATGTTCCAGCAAGTCCGAGACCATTTTCTGGTATTTCGCGGCGGCCGGCACGAAGGTCTTTTCAAACACCTCATTGGCGGCGTCGACTTGCGCTTCCCCCTTCAGCTTGTAGACCTGGTCGCGCGAACTGATGTACACCTTGCGCTGCTCCAGCAAGCCCGCGAACATGGCTTTTTCCTCTGGCTTGTCGATCAGCGCCTCGATTTTCTTTTGCAGCTCGGCCGAGCTGGACGACGAGACTTTCGATTCTTCGGCGAAATAAGCGCTCAATGAAGTGTCGCTGCTGCGGGCAATGGCGATGGTGCGACGCACGGCGCTGTCGATGCGGCCATACCAGTCGGAAATATAGCGCTCCTTGGCCAGCGGTTGCTCCATCATGACGCGCGTGGCGCTGGCCACGTCGTGCAAACGCCAGACGCTGATGCCCGTAATGAGCATGGAAAACAGCAGAATCACGGCAAAACCGAGTCCGAGGCGGACACCGATGCTGACGTTGCGTAATAAATTCATGTGACTATCCTAAAGAGCCCTGATGCCAAGGCTGGCAGTTTCGCGCTGGTGCGGGCTGGCTGCCATGGCGAAACGGGCGTAAAAAGTGAAACTGAAGTGAAACTGGCGCACGGTTCGGCTGAACCGTGCGCCAGGAAATGCGTTAGCGTGCGCCTTGCAGAAAAAGCAAACAATGCTTGGGGTCAATTGTTTCCGACAAACCCGGTCAAAAAGACCGGCGGGAAGAACTTAAGCAGCAAGCTTCTCAATTAAACCCATGTCGGCGCTGGACATCAGCTGGTCGATATCGACCAGGATCAGCATGCGCTCGTCGATGGTGCCCAGGCCGATCACGTATTCCGTGTTGATCGAACGGCCCATGTCGGGCGCCGGCTTGATCTGTTCCGGCATCAGGGTGGTGACGTCGGAGACGCGGTCGACGACCATGCCGACGACGCGGTTGCCGATATTGAGGATGATGACAACGGTGAACTGGTCATAGCTGGGCGTTCCCAGGTTGAACTTGATGCGCATGTCGACGATCGGCACGATGATGCCGCGCAGGTTGACCACGCCTTTGACGAACTCGGGCGCGTTGGCGATGCGGGTCGGCGTTTCATAGCTGCGGATTTCGCTGACTTTCTGGATGTCGATGCCATACTCTTCCTGGCCCAGGGTAAAAGCCAGGTATTCGGCAGCCTTGGCAACGGTTGCGCCAGTGTCGCTGGAAATGCTGTTCATGATAATCCTTTAGTTAATTCGCCTGGGGCGCAAGCCAAGACATGCTGCGCGCAGGCCCTGCAGATGACGGGCCACGCACGCTGGAATGGCTGCCACTTGTATGTTTTTGCAAATACTTTCTCGCAATTAGCTTATGCTTCTAATTTCCGTGCGGCAATGTTACCTCATGTAAATTTTACATGCACTAAAAAAGAGCGCTCGTCTGATTTGCACTTTTCAAAAATACAACTTATGTGGCGAATACGGCACGCCGGCGTGTCGGGCGCCCACCGCATGCAGCGGCGTTTTATGCCACACTGGCGGCCCCTGCTTTTTACGACTTTGAACCATGCACTCTTTGCTTTCTCAATGGCAACCACGCCTGCTGACGCTGGCCAAGGCTAGCCTGGGCGATGACAGCGCCCACGACATCAACCACCTGCAGCGCGTCTGGCGCAACGCCAGCGTCCTGCTGCAAGATCATGCGCAAGCCGACGCCCTCACCGTGATGGCTGCCTGCTATCTGCACGACCTGGTCAACCTGCCGAAAAACCACCCCGAGCGCCACCTGGCCTCGCGCCAGGCGGCCGCGCTGGCGTGCCGCCAGCTGGCGGAACTGGATTTCCCACCAGAAAAACTGGCTGGCGTGGCCCACGCCATCGAGACGCACAGTTTTTCCGCCAATCTGCCGCCGCACACGATCGAAGCGCAGATCGTGCAGGATGCCGACCGTATCGACGCGCTGGGCGCCGTGGGACTGGCGCGCCTGTTTTACACGGCCGCGCGCATGGATAGCGCGCTGGCGCATGGCACGGATCCGCTGGCTCGGCAGCGTCCGCTCGACGACAAGGCATACGCGCTCGACCATATCGTCACCAAGCTCGACAAACTGCCCGGCAAGATGCAGACGGCGGCGGGCCGCGCCTTGGCCGAACGGCGGCTGGCGGTGCTGACGGATTTCCGCGCCGGCTTTGCCGACGAATGGGGAACTGCGCTCTGACATGGGTGGCGATAGCCAGCACGGTCCATGCTGTCTATAATGCAAGCCTCAGCTATCGCGCCGCGCGTCAGCAAAAAACCTGCAACGCGCCGGCGTAACGCCAACACGCCGAAAGCATGCATGTCCGATAAAACCAGCCCCGACAGCCGTTCCCCGTCCTCCCCCGCCGCGCCCGCGCGCGCCGGCAACCTCAATTTCATCCTCGTCTGCGTCTTCATCGACATGCTGGGCATCGGCCTGGTGGTGCCCGTGCTGCCCATCCTGATCGGCGACTTTGTCAGCGGCAAGGAAGCGCAAGCGTTCTGGTACGGCATCATGGCGGCCGTCTTCGGCTTGCTGCAATTCATCTTCATGCCCATGCTGGGCGCCATCAGCGACCGCGTGGGACGCCGTCCCGTGCTGCTGTACTCGATGGCCGGCATGGGCATCAATTTCCTCGCTACAGGCTGGGCGCCTAATCTGGCCTGCCTGTTCATCGGCCGCATCATCGGCGGCGTCTCGTCGGCCAGCATGTCAGTCGCATCCGCCTATGCCTCCGACATTTCCACGCCCGACAACCGCGCCAAGAGTTTCGGCAAGATCGGCGCCGCCTTCGGCCTGGGCTTCATTTGCGGGCCCATGCTGGGCGGCCTGCTGGGCGAAATCAATCTACACCTGCCGTTTTACGTGGCGGCGGGCTTGTCGGCCGCCAATTTCATCTACGGCTATTTCTTCGTACCCGAATCGCTGCAGCCGGGTCCGCGCGCACCCTTCACCCTGGCGCGCATCAACCCGTTTGCAGCCCTGCTGAAGCTGGTGCGCCGCGTGGAGATACGCGGCCTGGTGCTGGCCTTCGGTCTGATGACGTTTGCGCAAATGATGCTCAATACCACCTGGGTGCTGTACACACATTTCCGCTTCGACTGGACGCCGCGCCAGAACGGCATCGCCCTGTTCTGCGTGGGTCTGTGCGCGGCCGTGGTGCAGGCGGGCTTGCTGGGCATACTCATCAAGCGTTTTGGCGAAGTGCGTTTGTCCTTGCTGGGCATGGCCTCGGGCGCCCTCACCTATTTGCTGTACGGCCTGGCGACGCAGGGCTGGATGATGTATGCGCTGATCCTGTGCAACCTGCTTGCCTTTGCCGCCGCTCCGGCCCTGCAAGGCATCATCTCGAAGGCTTCCGCCGCCAGCGAACAGGGAGAACTGATGGGTTCCCTGCAATCGATCAGCAGCCTGGGCATTATCATCATGCCTTTGCTCGGCAGCATGATCCTGGGCGAAGTGAGCCACTTGCCACCGCAAGACTGGCGCATTGGCAGCACCTTCTACCTGTGCGCCATCATGCAAACCCTGGGCATCGTGGTGGCCTGGCGCTACTTCAAGGCGCAACGCCAGGCAAGACTTATGGTTTCCACCACAAAGTAGTCGTCGGGATAATATTGCATTTAAGAAATAAATAGGCGAGAATGGGATAATCAGGCGGACGTTGCCAACGCCCGCGATACGATGGTGAGCAAGGATGGGTATGACTGACTTTTATTCCAGCGCCTGGCGCCGAACCGTGGCCATGCTGGCGCTGGCGCTGCCGTCGCTGGCGGGCGCGCAATGCTCGCGCGACATCCAGGTACCCATCTCGGCCATCGGCACCAGCGTGGTGGTCAATGGCGCCACCATCAGCGGCATCTATCCCGACTTGCTGCGCAACTTGGGCGCCAAGCTCGGCTGCAATTTCATCTTCACGGCCGTGCCCCGCGCGCGCCTTGAAGCGATGTTCGAAGCGGGCAAGGCCGACTTGCTGATCCCTGCCAGCAGCACCTTGCGGCGCGACCAGCACGGCCTGTTCATCCCCATGCTGGGCAGCCGCCCCCTGCTGATTTCGCTACAGGGCACGCGCACACCCATCAACACCATGCAGGAATTGATCGAGCGGCGCGAATTGCGCGTGGCGCTCGTGCGCGGCTACGACTATGGCGCACCGTACCAGGCGCTGGCGAAGGAGCTGAGCAGCCAGGGACGCCTGTTCTACGAGGTCGATGCGCTCTCCGTGGCGCGCCTGATGCAAAGCGGATTCATCGATGCCACCATCATGGCGCCCACCATCCTGGCCGGCGTGGCGCAGAACGATGCGCGCGTGTATGGCCTGGCCGACCGCTTGCGCCTGGAAGCGCTGCCGGAACTTCCCTGGGGCATGAGCGGCGTCTACCTGTCGCGCAAGTCGCTCACGGCGGAAGACCAGGCGACCCTGCGCGAGCTGCTGGACAAGGCAGGCCGCTCGGGCACCGTGATGGACGCCTTTCAGCGCAATCACCGCCAGGAACTGCTGTCGCTCAGCATACGCCCCCGCTAAGGCCTGCATGTCCGGTTTTGTCGTCGCCGTCGTCCTGTTTGCCGCCCTGTTGCACGCCAGCTGGAACGCCATCGTCAAGTCGGGCAAGGATACCTTTCTCAGCACGGTGCTCGTGTCCGTGGGCGCGGCCCTGATTTCGCTGGCCGTCTTGCCCTTTGTCGATGCTCCCGCGCCCGCCAGCTGGCCCTACCTGGCCGCCTCGGCCGTGGCGCAGCTAGCCTATTACTCTCTGCTGGCGGCCGCCTACAAGGCCGGCGACATGAGCCATGCCTACCCCCTGATGCGCGGCAGCGCACCGCTCATCGTGGCGCTGGCCAGCTGGCCGCTGATCGGCGAGCGTCTGTCTTCCCTGCAAATGGGCGCCGTCGCCTGCATCTGCGCAGGCATCTTCGGCCTGTATTTCGCCGCGCGCCTGCCCGCCATCGGCAGCACGCCGAAAAATACGGGACGCGCCACGGCCTTTGCGCTGGGCAACGCCTGCGTCATCGCCAGCTATACCCTGATCGACGGCATCGGCGTGCGCCTGTCCGGCGCGCCGGCCGCCTACACCATGTGGATTTTTGTCTTGAACGGCACAGGGCTATTGCTGTGGACGACGTTGCGCCGCCCCGCCGACTTGCTTGCGTATGCGCAAACGCAATGGCGCCTGGCTGCCTTGGGCGGTTTCGGCACCCTCGCCTCGTATGGCCTGGCCCTGTGGGCCATGACGCAGGCGCCCGTGGCCGCCATCGCGGCCCTGCGCGAAACGTCGATTTTGTTTGCCATCGCCATTGCAGCGCTGTTCCTGCGCGAAAAAATCAGCCCCCGCCGCTACCTGGCCATCGCCATGATAGCGGCGGGCGCCATCCTCATGCGCGCCGGCTAGCGCGCGTCGAGCGGCGCAATCGGCAACTCGATGGCGCTGGCCGCCCCTGCCGCGTGGTACACGCGCTGCGTCGCCTTTCTATAGTGACCTGGGTCGGCCAGGAAGATGTTCGGCACGTAGTTTTGCGGATTGCGGTCGTACAGAGGGAACCAGCTCGACTGTACTTGCACGGCAATACGGTGACCGGGCAGGAAGACGTGATTCGCGTTCGGCAAGGCGAAGCGGTAGCGCTCCACTTTGCCCGCCGGTATCGGCGTCGGGTGCTCGAAGCTGTCGCGGTAGCGCCCGCGGAAGATATCCATCGCCACGCCCAGCTGGTAGCCGCCCATGGCCGGCTGCGACGGTACTTCGTCCGGATACACGTCGATCAGTTTCACCACCCAGTCCGCATCCGTGCCACTGGTGGAGGCAAACAGGTTGACCATCGGTGCGCCGGCGATGCGCACGGCCGTTTTCAAGGGCTCGGAAACGTAGCTGAGCACGTCCGTGCGGTCCGCATAGCCGCGCTGGTCGCTGACCAGCCATGGCTTCCACACATCGGCATCGTTCAGGCGCACGGGACGCGCGACGAAGGGCACGGGTTTCGCCGGATCGGCCACGTATTCATCGAAGGCGCCTTCAGCCGCATCCGCAGCGCCCGATGGCGCCGCAAAGCCCAGTTTGGAATCGTCCTGCAGGTAGATCGGCGTCAGCTTGGTCTCGCAGGTCTCGCAGGCCAGCGGCCACTGCTGCAGGCGCTGCCACTGGTTCGTGCCGCTCTGGTAGGACACCACGGGCGCCGTGTTCGCGTCCGGCGCGCCATCCTTCAGGTATTGATTGAGGAACGGTTGCATGACTTTTTCGCGGAACTGGCGCGCCGTATCGCCGTCAAACCTCAAAGCGCCCAGGCTGGAACCATCATAGTTGACGCCGCTATGACGCCACGGGCCGATGGCCAGGTAATTGAGGTTGTTGTGCTTGTCGCGCCCTTCCATCGCCGAGTAGGTGGCATAGGGACCATAAATGTCTTCCTGGTCCCACTGCCCCACCACGTGCATGGTCGGCACGATCAGCGGGCGCTTCGCGAGGATTTTATCGAGCGCCTGTTCTTGCCAGTAACTGTCGTAGGCCGGGTGTTCAAACAGCTTTTTCGTGTAGGTCAGCTTGTCGATGCCGAATTTCTTCGCGTAAGCGCCAGCCGAGCCAATGCGCAGGTACGCGTCGTAGTCGTCGTAGACGCCCGTCACGGGCGCCTCGCCGCTGCCGCGCACGCTTGTCTGCCACGCCAGGTAAGACAAGCTGGGCATGCGGAAGGCGCCGTTATGGAACCAGTCGTCGCCGCGCCAGCCATCGACCATGGCGCTCATGGGAATGGCCACCTTCAGCGCCGGATGCGGATCGACCAGGGCCATCAGCACCGTATGTCCCTCGTACGAGGAACCCAGCATGCCTACCTTGCCATTGCTTTCCGGCACATTCTTCACGAGCCAGTCGATGGTGTCCCACGCATCCGTGACGTTGTCCACCTTGGTATTGTTCAGCGGGCCACGCACGGGGCGCGTCATGACGTAATCGCCTTCCGAGCCATGCTTGCCGCGCACGTCCTGGAACACGCGGATATAACCGTTTTCCACCAGGGTATCGTCGCCTTGCGGCAAGGTGGCCAGCATGCTGGCGCTGGTCGCGCGCTGGGCGCGGCGGGCCGCATTGTACGGCGTGCGCGTAAGCATGATCGGCGCTCTTTTCGCGTCTTTCGGTACGACAATCACCGTGTACAGCTTGACGCCATCGCGCATGGGTATCATCACCACGCGCTTGACGTAGTCATTCATGTCGGGCATCACCAGCTTGGCGCCGATATCGGGCGTCATGGGCGGCGTTTGCGCCAGCACGGGTGCGGCAAACAGGGAACTAATAACAAGGGCCAGGCCGGTGAGCCGGACGGGGGACGACACGCGCATACTGTTCTCCAATGATTCATGCCACGCAAAAGTGGCCGAACGGCAATAGTACCCGGAAAGCAAGTTCTGCAGTAGGCCAGCCTCTGACGCAGCGCAGCAGATAAATCGGGGCGCAACTTGACAGAACGCGCACGAACTGCAACCATAACGCCATGAAATTTATCCCCTCACAACACGCCTGCTTGAATTGGTGGTCCCGCTCACTTTCGCGCGGCCACTGCATAGTGATGTGATTTTGATCCACGCCGCCTCGATCGGTGGCGTAACAGGCTCAAGCCTGGATCATCCCCGATGCAGGCGGCTCAAAAGGAAACTTGATGAGCTTGCCTAATACTCCCGATACTCCCGACACCGACAACACCCCGGCCGCACCGCTGTCCGCCGCCGCCATCGCTTCGCAATCCGTGATCCTGACGGGCGACCGCCCTACCGGCCCCTTGCACCTGGGCCACTACGTAGGCAGCCTGCGCGACCGCGTCGCCTACCAGAACAGCTACAAGCAATTCATCATGCTGGCCGACGCACAAGCGCTGACGGACAATATGGATGACATCGACAAGGTGCACCGCAACGTCGTCGAAGTGGCGCTCGACTATCTGGCCGTCGGCATCGACCCGACGAAAACCACGGTGTTCATCCAGTCGCAAATCCCGGAGCTGGCCGAGCTGACCTTTTACTACCTGAACATCGTTACCGTGGCGCGCCTCGAGCGCAACCCCACCGTCAAGGAAGAAATCCGTTTGCGCGGCTTCGAGCGCGACATCCCGGCCGGCTTTTTGACCTACCCTGCCAGCCAGGCTGCCGACATCACGGCCTTCAAGGCGGGCGTGGTGCCCGTGGGCGAAGACCAGATCCCGATGATCGAGCAAACGAATGAAATCGTTCGCCGCTTCAACCGCATGTACAACCGTGAAGTATTGATGGAATGCAAGGCGCTGGTGCCGGACATCGGCCGCCTGCCCGGCATCGACGGCAAGGCGAAGATGAGCAAGTCGCTGGGCAACACCATCAACCTGGGCGCAACCTCGGCCGAAATCACGGCCGCCGTGAAAAAGTCTATACCGACCCGCTGCACCTGCGCGTGGAAGACCCGGGGCACCTGGAAGGCAATATCGCGTTTACCTACCTGGATGCATTTGACCCGGAAAAAGCGGCGCTGGCCGAAATGAAAGCCCATTATGTGCGCGGCGGCCTGGGCGACAGCATCGTCAAGAAGCGCCTGGACCTGGTCTTGCAGGAAATGCTGGCGCCGATCCGCGCCCGCCGCGAAGAATTCGCCAAGGACAAGGGACAAGTCATCCAGATGCTCAAGGAAGGCACGTTCAAGGCACGCGAAGTGGCGGCCCGCACGGCCGATGAAGTCAAGTCGGCGCTGGGTCTCAACTACTTCTGATCACAGACAGGAATAGCAAACTGATGCGCCCAGGCGGAGTCGGGTAAAATCCCGCTTTCGCCTGGGCGCAATTCGTTTGTCACCGTGGCATCAGCAATCCGTAGAGAAGACAAGGCGCCATGACCGATACCCCTATCGAACAGCTGCTGCAGCAGCATTTTTCCATCGATGCGCTGCAACGCTCGCCTGCGCCCCTGCAGCAGGCGCTGCGCATGCTGGGTGGCTGGCTGGCCGCCGAGCGCGACACGCCGTATCCGCACACGCCGTATGCGCAACTGCTGACGCAACTGTCCGACACTTGCCTGCCCGTGCACGGCATGCCCGTGGCGGAATTCCTGCAAGAACTCGACACCACCGTGCTGGCCAATACGGCCCAGCTGAACCACCCGCAATACATCGGCCACATGACGCAGGCCTTGCCCTGGATCAGCGTGCTGGCAGAAGCGTTTACGGCCACTCTGAACCAGAATCAGGTCAAGATCGAGACGGCGTATGTGTCGACCCTGATCGAAAAACAGATCCTCGGCTGGCTGCACCGCCAGGTGTACCAGCAGGCTGATAGCGTCTACACGCAGGCCATGGCGGCCACCAGCGGCGCGCTGGGCAATGTCGTCAATGGCGGCACCATGGGCAACTTGACGGCGCTGGCCGTGGCGCTGGAACAGCAGTTGCCCGGCACGCGCAAGCGGGGCCTGTTTGCCGCCATGCAGGAATCAGCTTACGCGGGGCTGGCCGTGATCGGCTCGGCCCGCAGCCATTATTCCGTGAAAAAGGCGCTGGCGACCCTGGGCCTCGGCGAAAACGCGCTGCACCTGGTGGCCGTCGACCGCGACAACCGCATCGATATCGCCGCGCTGGAAGCAAGCATTGCCGATTTAAAACAGCGCAATATCAAGGTCATCGCCATGATCGGCATCGCCGGCACGACGGAAACGGGCGCCATCGATCCGCTGGCCGCCATGGCGGCCATTGCCGCGCGAGAAAGCATCTGGTTCCACGTGGATGCGGCCTGGGGCGGCGCCCTGCTGATCGCGGAACAGTACCGCGCGCTGTACGACGGGATTGCTTTGGCCGACTCCGTCGTCATCGACGGGCACAAGCTGCTGTGGGTGCCGATGGCGCAAAGCATGGTGCTGTTCAAGGACAGCGCCAGCCTGAACTTGCTGAAACATAACGCCAACTACATCTTGCGCGACAACTCGGGCGACCTGGGACAGACGTCGCTGGAGGGCTCGCGCCGCTTCGACGCCTTGAAGCTGTGGACCTCGTTCAAAGTGCTGGGCGTATCCGGCTACACGACCTTGCTGCAGCAGGCGGCCACCTTGTCCGGCCAGTTGCAGCAGTTATTGGCCGACCAGCAGGACTTCGAACTCGTCACGCGTTCCGACACCTTCATTCTGACCTACCGCTACGTGCCCGCGCACTTGCGCCAGCGTATGGAAAGTTTGCTGGCTGGCGACCAAGTGGACGCGGCGACCGAACTGAACAAGCAACTGAACACGCTCAACGCCAAGCTGCAAAACCGGCAAAAGGCGCAGGGCCACAGTTTTGTGTCGCGCACGGTACTGGAATCGACGCGCTATCCTGGCCCGACCAACGTGCTGCGCGTGGTCATGACGAATGTCAAGACGCGCCCCCACCATTTGCGCGCCATCCTGGCCGAGCAGCGCGCCATCGGCCAGGCGCTGGTGGCGGAACTGGGCCTCTAAGGAACCACCCACCCATCAGCCTTGACTGGATGCACGATGCAGCGTCTTAGCGCCCTCACCGATCTGTTAAAGCATCTGTTGAAATGGCTGCTGCTCGCTGCCATCGTTGCCGTGCTGGCCGGGTCTGCCTCGGCCGGCTTCCTGTTCGCCCTCGATTGGGCCACGCGCACCCGGCTGGCGCACGCCTGGCTGATATGGCTGCTGCCTGTGGCGGGTTTCGCCGTCGGCTGGCTGTATTTGCGCTACGGCAGCAGTGTCGAAGGCGGCGCGAACCTGCTCATCGATGAAATCCACGACCCGAAAAAATCATCCCGCTGCGCATGGCGCCGCTGGTACTGGGCGGCACCGTCCTCTCGCATTTGTTCGGCGCCTCTGTCGGGCGTGAAGGCACGGCCGTGCAGATGGGCGGCGCGCTGGCCGACCAGCTGACCCGCATGTTTCGTTTAAACAATGAAGACCGCCGCATCATCCTGATGGCCGGCATCAGCGCCGGCTTTGCCTCCGTCTTTGGCACGCCGCTGGCGGGCGCCCTCTTCGGCCTGGAAGTGCTGGCCATCGGCCGCCTGCGCTATGAAGCCATGCTGCCTTGCCTGGCAGCCGCCGTCATCGCCGACCAGGTGGGCCTGCTGTGGGGGCAGTTATTGAACATTCAGCACACACATTACGCCATGCCGCTAATCCCCGCCCTCTCCGCCTGGACCTTGTGCGCCATGGTGATCGCGGGCGTGCTGTTCGGCGTGACCGGTAACATATTTGCGCAAGCCACGCACGGCTTGAGCGGGCTGATGAAGCGCTGGATCAGCTACGCCCCGCTGCGTCCGCTGGCAGGTGGCGTGATCATCGCGCTTGCCGTGTGGCTGATCGGCACCGATCGCTACCTCGGCCTGGGCATTCCCACCATCGTCGATGCCCTGAAGGAACCGCTGCCCGCATACGATTTCCTGGCCAAGATGGCGTTTACCATCGTCTCGCTGGGAACGGGTTTCAAGGGCGGCGAAGTGACGCCCCTGTTCTACATCGGCGCGACCCTGGGCAATGCGCTGGGCCCGCTGCTGCACCAGCCAGTCACCCTGCTGGCCGCCATCGGCTTTGTCGCCGTATTTGCCGGCGCCGCCAACACGCCGATCGCCTCGACCCTGATGGCCATGGAACTGTTTGGCGCGGAGATCGGCGTGTACGCCGCCATTGCCTGCGTCGTGGCCTATCTGTTTTCCGGCCACGCGGGTATTTACCAGGCGCAACGCAGCGGTCACGCCAAGCGCCATCCGGCCAAGGATATCGACACATGACACAGAATATCTACGACAACGACGCCTTCTTCACGGCCTACAGCCAGCTGCCCCGCTCCATCGGCGGACTCGACAGCGCGCCCGAATGGCCAGCCCTGCGCGCCATGCTGCCCGAAGTACGGGGAAAAAGCGTGCTGGACCTGGGCTGCGGGTATGGCTGGTTCTGCCGCTGGGCTGCCGAGGCTGGCGCGGCGCGGGTGCTGGGCGTGGATGTGTCGGAAAAGATGCTGGCGCAGGCGAACGCCATGGGGACGCACGCGGCGCTCGAATATGCCCGGCTTGACCTGGAACAACTAGCCTTGCCGCCGGCCAGCTACGACCTCGTCTACAGCTCGCTGGCCTTCCACTACATCGAGGATTTTGCCACCTTGCTGGCCGCCATCCGCCAGAGTTTACAACCGGGCGGCAAGCTGGTGTTTTCCATCGAACACCCGATCTTCATGGCGCCCCGCCAGCCCGGCTGGCTGACGGATGCACAAGGCCGCAAGCGCTGGCCCGTCGACAGCTACCAACAGCAGGGCCCGCGCGTGTCGGACTGGCTGGCGCCCGGCGTGATCAAGCAGCACCGCACCTTGGGCACGACCTTGAATGCCTTGCTACACGCCGGTTTCCAGCTGGAACATGTGGAAGAATGGGGTCCCACCGACGCACAGGTCGCGCAGTTGCCGGCCCTGGCGGAAGAGCGTGAGCGGCCGATGCTGTTGCTGGTGGGGTGTGGCCTCAAGTAACTGCGCCGTCAGCTGGCCACATTGCGCGTAAAGCGCAAGGTGGATTCGCCCGCATTGACATAGGCATACGCTTGCGCACTGCTGAAGACAAGAAAATCGCCCGCAGCCAGCCGTCTGGTTTCGGCCGCCAGCACGAGCTGCAACTCGCCTTCCAGCACATAAATCATTTCGCTGAAGCCCGCCGGATCGGGCTGGGCATCATAGCGCTCGCCCGGCGCCAGGGTCCACGACCACAGTTCCACCTGGCGGCTGGCGGGCGCCGCGCCCAGCAGCACGGCCTGGCTTGCCTGCGAGGCGCTTTGCCACATCAGCACGCGCAGGCTGTCGTGCGGCTGCTGCGGCGGCTGCACCAAGTCGACAAAGGCCACGTTCAACGCGGCCGCAACATGGTCGAGGTTAGCCAGGCTGATGTTGGTGCTGCCCGCCTCGACGCCATTGACCATGCGCCGGCTCAGGCCCGACTTGCGCGCCAGCTCTTCCTGGCTCAGGCCGGCAGCCAGGCGCAAGCGCCGCAGATTTCTGGCCAGGTGTACCAGCACGCCACCGGCCTCGGCTTGACTGCGCAATATATTGCTCCTATGATGATGGGAAATATTTTGCTCATAGCATAGCGCCCCATGAAAACACACGCAAGTCCCCCACCCGCCGTCGGCCTGCCCGAACTGGCCCTGATCGCCATTACCTTCATCTGGGGCGGCACTTTTCTCATCGTGCAGCATGCCGTGACGGTCAGCGGTCCGCTGGCCTTCGTCGCCGCCCGCTTTGCCGTGGCCGCCAGCATCGGCGCCCTGATTTGCCGCGGCCAGCTGCGCCAGTTGACGAAAGCGGAGTTGCTGACGGGTATGGCCATTGGCGTGAGCATCTTTGGCGGCTACGCGCTGCAAACCTATGGCTTGATGTATATCACGAGCAGCAAGTCGGCTTTCATCACGGCCTTCTATGTGCCCATCGTGCCGCTGGTGCAATGGCTGGTCTTCAAGCAGCGGCCCCACCCTGCCGTGTGGGCGGCCGTCGTGCTGGCTTTCGCCGGCTTGCTGCTGCTCACCGGCACGGATGGCTTGAGCATGGGTTTTGGCACGGGCGAGCTGATCACGGCCGTGGGCGCCGTCGCCATCGCGCTGGAAATCATCCTCATCAGCCGCGTCTCGCCGCAATTGAACATCTTGCGCGTGACCATCGTGCAACTGGCGACGGCATCCCTGATCGCCCTGCTGCTGATGCCCGTCATGGGCGAAGCGCCGCCGGTCCTCAGCAAGACTTTCCTCCTCAGCGTCCTGGCCCTCGGTTGCGCCAGCGCGCTGATTCAATATGTGATGAACTGGGCGCAAAAGCGCATCTCCGCCACCAAGGCTACCTTGATCTATGCGGGCGAACCCGTGTGGGCCGGCGTGATCGGCCGCATCGCCGGCGAACGCCTGCCGGCCCTGGCCATCGTGGGCGCGATATTGATCATCGCAGCAGGCATACTCAGCGAGTGGCGGCCCAAGCGCCGCGTGCGCGCTGCCGGCAAGGCCGTCCAGCCATAAGGTTTATTCCTCGGCCCGCCGCAGCGCCGCATCTCCGTGCAAGGCCAGCGGCATGGCCCTGGCCCAGCGATTCGACGACAGGGAAAACGTCAGCGCGCGCACCTGGTGATACCAGCCGGCGGGCACGTACAGCATGTCGCCCGGCTCGACGAGGCATTCGATCATGGTGGCCTGGCGCGCCAGGGGAAAACGTTCGAAATCGGGCGCTTCCGGGTCGAACGGAGAGCCGAACAGGATGGCGTTCGCCTCGCAGGGATAGAGAAAGGCATCGTGGTGCGGCGGCGATAAAAATATGCGTTTGCGGCCCCACACTTGGGCGAAGATATTGTCGTCGTAATCGCAATGCAAAGGCGTCACCGTGCCGGCCGGCCCCACCCAGAAGCGTGGCGGGCCCATCTTGTCGAAATACGTGGGCCAGTGGCACAGGCGGTTCAGCTCGCGCAATTCCAGGTTGCCCAGGTACGGCGGCAGCGCGTACTTGCCCTCTGCCACCAGGTCCAGGTATTGCCCCATCGACATATCCTGCATGGCGCGGTCGGCCGCAAACGCCGTGTTGATGTAGTCGCCCACGCGCGCGCGCACGGGCACATTGCTGAACTGCTCGCGCAAGATGCCAGGCTCCAACTGGGATAAGGGCCAGCGCTGCACCAGCCCGCGCATCAGGAAGGGCAAGCCCAGCGCGGCGCGCGCGCGGAAGGCGGCGGCATCCAGCATGGCCAGGCGCGGCACTTCGGTGATGGTGGGCAAGTCACGCGCCGCCTGCTTGATGGCCTCGCGCATGGCCTCGATGGACGTGACGCCGCGCACCTGCGCATCCTTGGCTTCGCGTGCCTGCTTGCGCGCAAGTGCCGCTTCAGGCGAACTGAATGCTGCTGGCGGCCTGGGCGGCAAGGCGCGCGGCGATATGGGGGTGGCCGCAAGCGGGAGCGGCACTTCTTTTTCTACAGACATAAACCTTCTTTGCGATCAAGGCATCGCACGGCATGGCGCGACAGTGCGCCATTTTAAGCCAGCAAGGCCCGTTTCAGCACGCATGACACAATCCCTACGACGCATCGACACCTGACAAAACCGTCGCGAGCGGCAGTGATTTGTGGCTAAGAAGCGCAACCGTACTCCAGTACGGTGAGCATCGCAGGCCGCAAAGCGCGACGCGCTGCAGGTTTGGTCAGGTGTCCTCAGACAGGGGTTTTGAAGATGGGATCGACGATGAACTGCTGCGCCTTGATGCGCAGTGTGCGCTCTTCGTCCAGCTCGGCGCGCGTTTCGCCCAGCTCTTCGCGTTCCGCTTCCAGTTCCAGGCGCGCGGCCGCCAGCTCCGTTTCCACGCGCGTCAGGCTTTCCAGCTTCAGCTGGGCCTGGATCAGTTCGGCACGCGCCGCTTCGGCAGCCTCTTCCAGACGAGGGATGCCTTCGAGCTTGAATTGCGCCTTGGCCAGGTCCATGCGCGCCTGCTCGGCCGCCTCTTCCAGCCGCGGCAAGCCTTCCAGGCGCAGTTGCGCCTTGGCCAGGTCCGTACGGGCCTGGTTCGCCACCTGCCGCTCCCGTTCGAGCTCCTCGCGCAAGGTTTCCAGCTCGCCCGCCTGCAAGTCGAGCAACTCTTGCTGGCGCTCGTTCTCGCTGGCCAGGTCCATCAATTCCTGTTGATTGTCGTTCATCTCGGCTTCATGCGCGCTGTGGCTGGCGCTTAATTCCTGTCCTACATAATCGAGGATGGCTTGCTGCAGCACGGGCGACAGTTCGGCGGCGGCAGCGATCTGGCGCTGCGCGCCCGCCTTGCGGCGCTGCAAGAGCTTGCTGATGGTGCCCAGGCAGGCAGCGTTGCCCAACCGTTCGCGCAAGGCGCGCACCGTGATGGCCAGGCCTTCGCCCGCCATCGCATCCATTGCCGCATTGATCTGTTCCGCGCTTACTTTTGCCATTGTCGTGTACTCGTGAATGTTGCTCAAGGCAATCTTGCCCAGTGGCATTATCTTATGCCAGCGGCGGCAAAGCGTAAAGTATTTCTCAATAGAAATTGCAATAGCACAACGGAAACGTGTGCAAACATGCGGCATGCGGTGTCTAGGACACCTAACAAAACCGTAGCGAGCGGATGTGAGTTGTGGCTGAGAGGCGGAGCTGTGCGGATGCACAGTGAGCATCGGAGGCCGCAAATCGCGACGCGCAGTAGGTTTTGATAGGTGTTACTCTTCCAGCAAGCCGTTTTCCGTGAGCATATCCTGAACCAGTTCCAGGCGCAGCACGGGATTGTCCTGGCTCAGCAGGAGCTGTTTCTGCATGGCGTTCAGGGACAGCAGCTCGCACCAGCGGTTCGCCACCCAGCCGCACTCGTCGAGGCGATACGGCGGCTGCAAGGGCATTTGTTCAGGCGGGATTTTTTCCTCCTGCAAGGTGCGGATCAGGGCGCCGAGCGCGTCGGCCACGTTCTGCTGCTCTTGCGGGATGGGAATGGTTTTGTCGGGCGGCAAGGTTTCGACCTGCGCCACCCACAAGCCATGCTTCAGCTGCTCGCTGGAAACGATGTGAAAGCGCAGCATGCCCATGCATTTGATTTGCAGCAAACCCGACAGGGGTGCGGCCCAGTCGACGACACGCGCCAACGTGCCCACGGGCGCCAGGGTTTCCTGCTGGCCCGGCTTGCGCACTTCCGCGCCGTCCAGCAGTTGCACCACGCCAAACGGCTGCTCGCCCATGATGCACTGACGTATCATGTCCAGATAGCGTACCTCGAAGATCTGCAGGGGCAGATAGCCATCGGGATACAGCACCGTATTGAGCGGGAACAAAGGTATCGAGGTCATAGCGCATGATGGCACGAATGGCATATCCGTGCAGCGCGCCTTGCGTCCCCGATTATTTGTAAAAGCGCCTTTTCTTGGCCCGCTCCGCCGCCTTCGGCGCCAGCACCTTGACGACCTTTTTCTCGATGGTGCCGCCGGCGGACGTGCCTGGCACGCGGTGCTCGGCCTCGAAACCGGGCTCCTCGTTGCGTTTCAGGGTTTGCCGGGTCAGCGCTTCCACGGCCGACAACAACTCCACTTCATCGGCACAGACGAGAGAAATCGCTACACCCGAGGCGCCCGCGCGGCCCGTGCGGCCGATGCGGTGGATATAGTCTTCCGCCACGGTGGGCAAGTCGAAATTGACGACGACGGGCAACTGGTCGATATCGAGCCCACGGGCGGCCACGTCGGTAGCCACCAGCACTTGCACCTCGGCGGATTTGAAACGGGCCAGCGCGCGCAGGCGGTTCGGCTGCGTCTTGTCGCCATGAATCGAATCGGCGCGCACGCCCTGCTCCAGCAAGGTATTCACCAATAGCTCGACGCCCTTGCGCGTCTTGACGAAGACCAGGACCTGGCCCCAGCGCTTTTTCTTCAGCAAGTGCAGGAACAGTTCCGGCTTGCGTTTCTTGTCGCACACGATGACCGATTGCTTCACGGCCTTGACTGTGCTGTTGCGCGCGCTTACCTCCACCGAGACGGGATCCTTCAGCATGGTTTTCGCCATGGCGCGGATGGCGTCCGAGAAGGTGGCCGAGAACAACAGGGTCTGGCGCTGCTTGGGCATGGTCATCAGCAATATATCGAGCTCGCGCTCGAAGCCCAGGTCCAGCATGCGGTCCGCCTCGTCCAGCACCAAAGTCTGCACTTGCTCGAACTTGACGGCGCCCTGCGTCTGCAAATCCAGCAAGCGGCCCGGCGTGGCGACCAGCACGTCGAGGCCCTTGCGCAATTTGCTGATCTGCGGCTCGATGGGCACGCCGCCATAGGCGACAAAGCTGCGCAGCGGCAAGTTGCCGCCATAGCTGCGGAAGCTGGCATACACTTGCTCGGCCAGTTCGCGCGTGGGGACGAGCACCAGCACGCGCACGCACTGGGGCGCCACCACGCCTTCCAGGGTCAGGCGCTGCAGCAGCGGCACGGCAAAGCCGGCCGTCTTGCCCGTGCCCGTCTGGGCGGCGGCCATCAGGTCGCGCCCGGCCAGCACGGCGGGAATCGCTTGCGCCTGCACGGGCGTGGGCTTGGCATAGCCGAGCTCGTCAAGTTTGCGGACCAGGGGATCGATCAGGCCGAGGGAGGAAAACGTCATGGGGAAAGCAATCTTGGCAAAGGAAAAGGTAGCGCGCACGGACCAGCCGTGCGCGCGATTGCCGAGATTATAGGCCAGCGGGCATGCGGGCCGGCGTTTTCAGCACGAAAACATCGCCATCAGAACTTCATTTCCAGGGTCGCGCGCGCCTGCGGCGAACTCGGTGAAATGCTGTTGCGCACGATCGTGCCGCTGGCGTCCGCATACGTGGTGGTGCTTTCGAAGTCTTGCGCCAGCAAGTTCGACACGGCCACGCGCAGCTGGTTCTTCGCATCGAACTTCCACAGCGCATACAGGTCGAGGTCGCGCCGCGGCGACGTGTACGCACTTTGGCGCTCCGTGATGCGCACGGGACCGCCCGTGCGGAAATTGAAGCTGCCGCCCGTCGTCAACATGCCATCGGGCGTCTTGTAGTCCAGACCGAAGTTGCCGCTGACGGGCGTTTGCTGGTCGAGACGGTTGTCCGGCCCCGGCACCTGTTCCACCTGCGACCAGTTGCGGCTGACGCTGGCGCGCAGGTCGATGGCCGGCACGGGCGCGGCCAGCACGGCGCGCAGCGGGAACTTCGCTTCCAGTTCCAGTGTCTGCGTATTTGCGCGGCCATCGTTGACGGGCGTGGATACCCAGCGGTCATCGATGAACAGCAAGCCCTGGCGCGTGTAGCCATCGATGCGGCGGGCCGAGGCACGCGCGCTGAGCAAGGCGCCTTCGGCCCAGTAGTGCTCGTACGAGGCATCGATGCCCAGCGCCAGCTCCGGTTTCAGATAGGGATTGCCTTCGCGGTCAGGGTCCGTCTGGCTATTGTTGGTCGAGGTATTACGGCGCGGAATCAGGCTCGACGTGGGCTGCGCCTTGTAGGTACGCGTCAGGGCCAGGCGTACCTGGTCGCCCTTGGTATCAGGCAACTTCCACAGGGTTTGCAGCAGCGGGCTCCATACGCTCGTGCGCTGCTGCACTTCGTCATAAGTGTCGCCCGCGCTGCGCGTATCGATGCCTTCCCAGCGCACACCCGCATACATCGACCAGCGCGGCGTGATTTCCCAGTCATCCTGCACAAACAGGGCCAGGCGCTTGATCGTGGCGTCGAAACCTTCGTCGCTGTTGACGGGCGGAGGCGCGCCCAAGGTGCCCAGAGCCGCTTCGCACTGACGGCGCGATTCCTCGCGCTCGGTGTAGGCGCCATCCCAACCCATCGACAGGGCGTGGCCGGGCAGCAAGGGCGTCGAATATTTGCCAGTCGAACTGACGCCGTTTTCCGTCGCCTTCACGCCCACCTTGCGCTCGAGCGCCAGGCCGCTGCCGTCGATAAAGCCTTGCTGCAGGCTATCGGACGTATTGCGGGCGGCCGAGGCGCCCACTTTCAATTCCAACCGGGCGCCGCCAGCCAGCTTGTGCATCCACGTCAGGTCGCTACGGCCGAAGGCATTGTGGTTGCTGGAGCTGCCCGTGTTGGTGTCGTAGTCGGGGCGCAAGCCCTGCTCCGTCTCGGCGCGGCTGAAATTGCGGTGGTTCGAGCGCCCGCCATTAAAGAAGAATTGCGCCGTCACATTGTCGCCATTGGCCAGCACCCAGCTCAGGCGCGGCGACAGATTGATGCCTTCCGGACGGCCATCTCCCGTGCCATTCGTGCGGCGCAGCAGGTTTTGCCGGCCATCGGGCGCGTAGCCCAGTTCCAGTCCGGGATTGTCGTAATGGTAGTCGTAGCGGAACAGCGAACCGGCCAGCGAGTAGGAGAAATTGCCGTCGCGGTCAGACAGTTGCACGTTCACGCTGGGCGAAAAACTCACGTCGCTGCCCTGCACACCCAGCTTGAGCTCGCGCTGCGCCGTTTTCACGGCCTTTTTCAGCACCACGTTGATGGTGCCGGCGATCGACTGGGTGCTGTACTCGGCACTGGCCGCATGCAGGATTTCGATGCGCTCGATGACGTCGGGCGACAGGGTATCGAGCGAAAAACCGGCGGGCGCCCGTTCGCCATTGAGTAAAATCTGCGTGTAGCCGCTACCCAGGCCCCGCATGCGGATTTCGCCGCCCGAGCGCCCGGCCGCGCCAGACACGGTAATGCCGGGCAGGCGCTTAAGCACGTCGGTGACATTCGTGTCGCCATACTTGAGGATTTCTTCGCCGCCCACGACCATCTTGCTGGCCGTATCGTCACGGCGCGGATCATAGCCGCTACCCTTCACTTCCACGGTTTGCATGGGCTTCTCGGCCTTCAGCGGCGCGGCGGCGTCAGTGGGGGCGGGCGTTTCGGATTGCTGGGCCTGGGCATTCCAGGCAAACAGGACGGCGGAACAAATAACGGTTAGGCGAAGGCAACGGCGTGGCATCATGACCTGGCTAAAAAAGTTGGCTGAATAAAAATGGCTAAAAGCTAAAAAACAGGCCGCTGTATTGTGCTGCAATTTTTTCCGACTGGCACAGTTTCCTGAAAATATTTCCTATAGCAAATTAAATTCGGCGGCAGACTGTGCTACGCACCCTTGCATACGGTACATATCATTGCGCGCCACATCGCCGCTATAATGCGTTTTCACCAATTCCCATCATCCCCGTCAAAGGCTTCCCATCGTGTCTGACCGTCTTGCCGTTTTGCCTCAATATCTGCTGCCCAAGGGAGCGTTGACCAATTTTGCCGGCCGGATTGCCGGTGCCAAGGGCGGCGCCATGACCACGCGGCTGATCCGCTGGTTCGTCGGCCGCTACAACGTCAACATGGATGAGGCGCTGGACCCGGACATCACGCACTACACGAGCTTCAACGACTTTTTCACGCGCGCGCTACGCCCCGATGCCCGCCCGCTGGCCAAGGCCGACTACATCTGCCCCGTCGATGGCCGCATCAGCCAGTTCGGCAGCATCGACAAGGACCAGATCTTCCAGGCCAAGGGCCACAATTTCAGCACCACGGCCCTGGTGGGCGGCGATGCGGCCCTGGCGGCCCAGTTCGAACACGGCAGCTTCGCCAATCTGTACTTGAGCCCGCGCGACTACCACCGCATCCACATGCCGTGCGACGGCCGTTTGACGCGCATGATTTATGTTCCCGGTGAATTGTTTTCCGTCAATCCGACGACGGCGCGCGGCATTCCCGGCCTGTTTGCCCGCAACGAGCGCGTCGTCTGCGTGTTCGACACGGCCAACGGCCCCTTCGTCATGACCCTGGTCGGCGCCACCATCGTCGGCAGCATGGCTACCGTCTGGCACGGCGTCGTCAACCCTCCCCGCACGGGCCAGGTGCGCGACTGGAGCTATGCCAACGACAATGTCGTGCTGAAACAAGGCGAAGAGCTGGGGCGCTTCCTGCTCGGTTCCACCGTCGTCATGCTGTTCCCGAAAGACACCGTGACATTCAATGCCAACTGGCAACCGGCCGGCCCCGTGCAGCTGGGCGAGGTCATGGGCAACGTGCCCAAGTAAGACAACAAGACGCGCTCCTACACGGGCGCGTCCGTTTTATACATTTCCTCCATCAAGTCCAGGAATGCGCGCGTCTTGGCCGGCATCAAACGCCGGCCGGGAAACACGGCCCAGCCCGTGACCAGCGGAAAACTCCACTCCGGCAGCACGCGCACCAATTCCCCCGTCGCCACATACGACTTGGCAAAGCGGTCCGTGCTGGCCGCGATGCCCACGCCCGTGCAGGCCATGCGCACCAGCAATTCCGGTGAATTCGCCAGCAGGCGCACGGGCAAGTCGCGCTCCCACGTCGTCTTGCCGCGGATCAAAGTCCAGTGCACGAGGCCATGCACGGCCCGCGGCAAGCTGAGCAAATCATGACCGTATAAATCGTCGGGATGCTCGGGCAAGCCGTGCACGCTCGTGTATTGCGGCGAGGCATACAGGGACAGGGTGCTGAAGGCCACGCGGCGCGCGGACAGGCTGGCATCGTCGGGCAAGTTACCCATGCGGATGGCCAGGTCGAAATTTTCTTCCAGCAAATCCACGCGGCGCGCCGACAAGTCCAGTTCCAGCGAAATGGCCGGATAGCGGCGCACGAACTCGGCCAGCACCTGGCGCATCAGCGCGTCGCCGAAATCGGCCGGCATGGATATGCGCAGCAAGCCGCTGGGGCCCGCCTGACGGTGCTGCGCCAGCGCGCCGGCCGCCTCCGTTTCTTCCACCACCTTGCGCGCATGCTCGAGCAAGCTGGCGCCAAACTCCGTCAGCGCCAGCTTGCGCGTCGTGCGCAGCAGCAGCCGTTCGCCCAATTTCGCCTCCAGCAGCGAGATGCGCCGCGACAGGGTCGACTTGGGCAAGTCCACGCGCACGGCGGCGCGACTGAAACTGCCGCATTCGACGACGCGGGCGAACAGCAGCAAATCTCCGGGATCGATATCCATATATTCTCATTGTTCCATCAGTGGATTAATGTTATCCATTTTAACGGCTTCCGCATCAATTTTGGAATTGCTATAGTTCATCCATCGCAAGACACCTCACAACGGAGAAAACAAGATGAACATCCTGCAAATCAATTCCAGCGCCCGTAGCACCGGTTCCGCCTCGACCCGCCTGGCTGACGCCATCGTCGCCCGCGTACAAGCAGCCAACCCCGGCGCCGCCCTGGTCCGCCGCGACCTGGCTGCCGCACCGCACCCCGTGCTCGACGAGCCGACCCTGCAAGCGCTGTTCACCCCAGCGGACAAACGCACGCCGGAGCAAGCGGCCCGCATCGCCCTGGACGACGCGCTGATTGCGCAAGTGCAAGCGGCTGACGTCATCGTCATCGGCGCGCCGATGTACAACTTCGGCATCACCGTGCAACTGAAAAGCTGGTTCGACGCGATTGCCCGCGCCAACGTCACCTTCAAATACACGGAAAACGGCCCCGTTGGCCTGCTGACCGGCAAGAAAGTCTACGTGGGCCTGTCCCGCGGCGGCTTGCACCGCGACAGCGCCAACGATAGCCAGGTGCCTTACCTGAACACCATGTTCGGCTTCCTGGGCCTGACCGACGTGCAATATGTGTATTCGGAAGGCATGGGCATGGGCCCGGACGCCGTGGCCAAGGCGCAAGCGCAAGCGGACGCCGAGATCAACGCGATCCTGGTGTAATCGCAGCAGTGAAAGGGGCGGCGCACTGGCGCCGTCCTGGCCTAGAGGAGAGAACAATGAGCGATACCACCACCGTCAACAAGCCACGCGCCGTCGAGCGCGTGATCGCCGGCCAGGCCGTCATGGATGGCGCCGGCGTGAAGATCAACCGCGTGCTGACGCAGCAATTGCAGCGCCGTCTCGACCCATTTTTGATGCTCGACAACTTTGCCAGCGACAAGCCGAACGACTATATCGCCGGCTTCCCCGAGCATCCGCACCGGGGTTTCGAGACAGTGTCGTACATGATCACGGGGCGCATGCGCCACAAGGACAGCGCTGGCCACGAAGGCTTGCTGACCTCGGGCGGCGTGCAATGGATGACGGCCGGCAGCGGCGTGATCCATTCGGAGATGCCGGAGCAGGAAGAAGGCGTGATGGAAGGTTTTCAGCTGTGGCTGAACCTGCCTGCGCGCGACAAGATGCGCACGCCGTGGTACCGCGATTTTGACAGCAGCGAAATCCCCCGCTACACGACAGACGCGGGAGTAGCCGTGCAAGTGATCGCCGGGACGAGCCATGGCGTGACGGGCGCCGTGCAGCGCGAGATGACGGAACCGCTGTACCTCGACATCGACTTGCCGGCCGGCGCCAGCTTCGAGCAGCCCTTGCCGCCAGGCCATAATGCCTTCCTGTACACTTTCCGTGGCGAAGTACAGGTCGACGGCAAGGCCGTGCCCGCCCTGCGCATGGCCATCTTCGCCAACACGCCGGGCAGCGACGGCGTGCGCATCGAGGCGCCCGAAGGCGGCCGCGTGATTCTCGTCGCCGGCCAGCCCTTGAACGAGCCCATCGCGCAGTATGGCCCGTTTGTCATGAATACCCAGGCGGAAGTGTTCCAGGCCGTACAGGATTTCCGCGAAGGCAAGTTTGGCGAGACGGCGGCGCACTAAAGTTGTCTGCTGCGTCAACAACCTGCAGTGCCTCCGGGCCTGCAGGTTTTTTTTACGTGCCGACTATTTTGTTGCTTTTCAATTACACTGACGGCAACCTCATTCCACAAAGCATTCCATGCAGCCGACGCACACCGAACACGACGCCACCCATTTGCACGCCCACCTGAAAGGCGACGCCAAGCACACCCATTCGTTCGAAGGGCGCAGCCAGAGCATCCTCGCGTGGGCGCTGGGGCTGACCCTGTCGTTTGCCGGTATCGAGGTGGCGGCCGGCTTCATGTCCAATTCGCTGGCCCTGATTTCCGACGCGGGCCACATGGTCACGGATGCGGCCGCGCTGGGCCTGGCCCTGCTGGCGCAACTCATCGCGCGCCGCCCGCCCTCGCCGCGCCACTCGTTCGGCTTTGGCCGCGCCGAAGCGCTGGCCGCCTTTGTCAACGGCCTGGCCATGCTGTGCGTGGTGGGCTGGATCTGTTATGAAGCCGTGCTGCGCTTTTCCGCCCCGCAACCCGTCAAGGGCGGCATGGTCTTCATCGTCGCCTTCATCGGCCTGGCGATCAACCTGGTGGTGGCGTGGGTCCTGTCGAAAGACAAGCAAAGCGTGAACACGCGCGCCGCCCTCGTCCACGTGATGGGCGATTTGCTCGGCTCGGTCGCCGCCATCGTCGCCGGCGCCGTGATTTACTTTACGGGCTGGATGCAGATTGACCCGCTGCTATCCGTGCTGGTATCCCTGCTGATCCTGAAATCCACCTTTGGGGTATTGAAAGAGTCCTACCACTTCCTGATGGAAGGCGTGCCCATGCACATCGATTACATCCAGGTGGGCGCTGACGTGGAACAAGTGGATGGCGTGATTGCCGTGCACGATCTGCATGTGTGGGATATGTCGCCCGGCCAGCCAGCCCTGATCGGCCACGTGGAAATCGAGCACCTCGACCATTGGCCCAAGGTCTTGCGGGCGATCAAGAAGATGCTGTTAGCCAAACACGGCATCGATCACATCACCTTGCAGCCGGAGACGGCGGCGATGGCGGGCTTGCATCAAGGCGACAAGACGCATTAAAACTGGGGTCTGACCCGGCGGGGCATTGCGTCCCAATGGGGCGCAATGCGATCGCGAAGCGACAGACCCCAAGATACGCTAACTTCTGCGAGCCTCCAGCACGCCACTGACATCCTTGATCACATTCAAGGCCTTCAACAACTGCGCCGTCGAGCTGATCTCGGCCGTAAAGGTCATGCGGGCCTGACCCTTGGCGCTTTGGGTGTTGACGCCGATGACGTTGATCTTTTCGCGTGAGAAAATTTCGGAGATGTCGCGCAGCAAGCCCTGGCGGTCGCCTGCGAGAATGAAGATGTCGACCGGGTACACGGTGTCGTGCCCGCCCGTGCTGCCCCATTCCGTGAAGATCACCCTTTCGGGCGACTTGGCGCGCATTTCCTCGAAGTTTTTACATGTGGCGCGGTGGATCGAGACGCCCTTGCCGCGCGTCACAAAGCCGACGATGCTGTCTGGCGGCGCCGGCTTGCAGCACTTGGCCAGCACCGTCATCAAGCCTTCGGTTCCCACGACCAGCACGCCGGACTTGGCGCCCTGCTCCACGCTAGAAGCGCGACTTTTTCCGACCAGCACTGCATCTTCCGGCACCACCACTTCGCCATTGTCGTGCAGCGCCTGCTCCACGTGGCGCAGGCTGAATTCATCCTTGCCGACGGACAGGAACAGCTCGTCGACTTTCGCAAAGCCCAGCTTTTGCGCCAGCGCTTCGAGGTTGACGGCCGTCTTGCCTTCGCGCTGCAGGGATTTCTCCACCAGCGCGCGGCCGTGGGCCAGGGTTTCCTGCATGTCGATGGCATGGAACCAGGCGCGAATTTTCGAGCGCGTGCGCGTGCTGACGGCATAGCCGGCGCTGAGCCAGTCACGCGATGGCCCGGCCGTGCCCGGCGCACCTTTGGCCGTGATGATTTCGCAAGTCTGGCCGTTCTTCAGCTGAGTATTCAGGGGCACCATGATGCCGTCGACCTTGGCGCCGCGGCAGCGGTGGCCCACGTCCGTATGCAGGTGATACGCAAAGTCAACGGGCGTGGCGCCCACGGGCAGCTCCAGCACCCTCGCCTGCGGCGTCATGACGAAGATGCGGTCGTCCAGGGTGGCGGATTTCAACTTTTCCACCCATTCGCGCTGGATTTCCTCCTGCCCCACGACGGCGTCGGCGACCTCGGTTTTCCACGCCAGCAGCTGGCGCAGCCAGGCGATCTTTTCGTCGTATTTCTGGCCAGCAAAGTTCGAGCCGCCTTCTTCCTTGTAGCGCCAATGCGCGGCCACGCCGTATTCGGCAAAGCTGTGCATTTCATTGGTGCGGATTTGTACTTCCAGCGGGCGGCCATCCTCGGCCGTGACCACCGTGTGCAGCGACTGGTACCCATTGGGTTTCGGCCGCGAAATGTAATCGTCGAATTCTTTCGGGATGGGGGTCCAGATATTGTGGACCACGCCCAGCACCGTGTAGCAGGTTTTCACGTCGGCAACGATAACGCGGAAGGCGCGCACGTCGTACAGGGCCGTGAAATCAAGTTCCTTGCCGCGCATCTTGTTCCAGATGCTGTAAATGTGTTTCGGGCGGCCAAATACTTCCGCCTGGATACCGGCCGAAGCCAGTTCCGTCTGCAGGCGCAAGATCGCCGAGGAAACAAAGCCCTCGCGCATCATGCGCTTTTCTTCCAGCATCTTGGCGATGCGTTTATACGCTTCCGGCTCGATGAAGCGGAACGACAAATCTTCCAGTTCCCACTTCAGTTGCCAGATGCCGAGGCGGTTGGCCAGCGGCGCGTACAGGTCCAGCGTTTCCTTGCCATATTCGCGCGTCATTTCATTGAACAGCTTTAATTCGGCGAAATAGCGCAAGGTCGTCACGCAAGCGGCCAGGCGCACCAGCACGACACGCATGTCGGACGCCATCGCCAGCAGCATCTTGCGCAAGGTTTCCACCTGGGCCACGGCTTGCTGCGCCGCATTCTTGCCGCGACCGGCAGCGCTGCCGTGCTGCGCCTGGGTCAGCGCGCGCAAGCGGATCAGCTGGCGCACGCCTGTTGCCAGGTCGCACACCTGCTTGCCGAAGCGCGGTTCGATATCGGCCGCCGTATCGGGTTCCAGCAGGGTCAGCTCGAACATCAGTCCGGCGATGCGCGTTTCCGCATCGCTGCGCAGGAAAGCGAGGGTGGTGGCAACGCCGAGAGCGAACTCCAGCGCGGAGCGGCCGGCAAAGGTCAGCTTGTCGCCATACGCTTCGGTGGCATACGCGAGCGCATCCAGCACGCGCGCGCTGTCCGGCGCACTCAAGCCCTCTACCAGTTGTTCCGAGGTGACGCTATTCGGGGCCGAGATGGAAACCATGTAATACCTTTAAACTTAGTAACTGAGCAACTTGATAACTTAACGTTCTGCAGCGATGACGACGATTTCAACCAGGCATGCCGGATTGGCCAGTTTCGCTTCCACCGTGGCGCGCGGCGGCGTGTGGCTTGACGCGACCCAGTCGTCCCACACCTCATTCATGCCGGCGAAATCCTTCATGTCGGCGATGTAGATCTGGCACGACAGGATGCAAGTCTTGTCACTGCCCGCTTCCATCAGCAAACGATCGACGTGACCGAGCACTTCGCGCGTCTGGCCGACGATGCCCTGCGTGGTGTCTTCGGCGATCTGGCCAGCCAGGTAGATGGTGTTGTTGTGTATCGCTACTTCGGAGAGGCGTTTGCCTACGTGCAGTCGTGTAATTTCCATGCTTCTTCTTTCGGTTGTTTCAAAATCTGTACAGCGTTATTGCGTGTATTACTTACCCAACGTTACTTGCCCAGCGTTACTTGCCCAGCAAAAACTTGCGTGCGATGGCGATCTGGTCGTCATGGACAAAAGTGGGCGCATGGCCGACGCCGGCGATTTCCACCAGCTCCGCCTTCGGACCGCGGCCCAGCATGAGCGTGGCCGTCTCGTGCGACAGCAAATCGGATTCCGACCCGCGCACCAGCAAGGTGGGGCAGCGCACGGCATCATACGCGGCCCACAGCATGGCTTCGTCGCTGGCCGCCGATTCCGGCGTTGCCGAGCGGAACGGCATGGCCAGTCCCATATCATAGTGGCGGTGCCAGTGGCCATCCTTATCCTGGCGCAACACATCCACTGCCAGTTTATGCCATTCCGCGTCCGTGTGCGGGCCGAAGCTGGCGGACACGTCCCGCACAAACTTGGCGCCCTGCTCGAACGTCTCGAAACGCAAGTCCTGGCCGATGTAGTCGCCGATGCGCTGCAAGGCTTCAGGCGCCAGTGTCGGGCCGATATCGTTCAGGACCAGCTTGCTGATCGGGCTGTTGGGCAAGGAAGCCAGGCCCAGGCCGATCAAGCCGCCCATCGAGGTGCCGAACCAGTCCACCGTCTGGCGCTCGCCATTGGCCAGCACGCGCGCCAGCAGGGTCACCATGTCGCTCACATATTGCGGTACGCGGTAAAACTGCGGGTTGGCCAGCCAGCCCGAGCGCCCGCGCCCCACTACATCGGGGCAGATCACGCGGTAATCGCTGGCCATGGCGCGGGCCAGGTTGTCAAAGTCGTCCGCCACGCGCGTCACGCCATGGGCGCAGACGAGCACGTTCGGATTGTCCGGTGCGCCCCATTCCTTGTAGGACATGGTGTGCAAGCCTGCGGGGGAAATGCACTGGACAGATTTGATGCTCGCTTCGATCATGCCAATTCCTTATTTGATATAAAAAAAGCACCGCTTCCTGCCTGCCATGGGGTGTCCCGCGCGCGACGCTACGGCAGTGTAGCGCAGCGCGGGCAATGCTCCAAGCGCGCGCCTGAAATGCTGCGCCGCAGCACGCCAGTCATGGCGCAATACCCGATATAGCGAAAATGCATATCTGCGGTTATCCACAATTGAGCCGGCCTGGCAATGGGTAGATGATCGCAGCATCAACCCGCAAGAGGAGACCACTCGTGAAAAAACCATTCTATAAAATCCTGTACGTCCAGGTGCTGTTCGCCATCGTGGCAGGCGTGCTGCTGGGGGTGTTCTACCCCTCGAACGCCGTCGACATGAAACCGCTGGGCGACGGCTTTATCAAACTGATCAAGATGATCATCGCCCCGGTGATCTTTTGTACCGTAGTCTCCGGCATTGCCGGCATGCAGGACGTCAAGAAGATCGGCAGAGTGGGCGGCAAGGCGCTGCTGTACTTCGAAGTGGTCTCCACCTTCGCGCTGGCCATCGGCTTGCTGGTTGCTAACATCCTCAAACCGGGCGCCGGCTTCAACGCCGATCCGGCCCACCTCGACGCCAAGTCGATCGCGCAATACACGCACGCCGAAGGCTTGAGCACCGTCGACTTCCTGATGAACATCATCCCGAAGACCTTCGTTGACGCCTTCGCCAAGGGCGACATCCTGCAAGTGCTCTTGATCGCCATCCTGTTCGGCTTTTCGCTGTCCCTGCTGGGTGAGCGCGGTCGTCCCGTCACCAAGCTGATCGACGAGCTGTCGCATGCCATCTTCGGCATGGTCAACATCATCATGAAAGTCGCTCCCATCGGCGCGTTCGGCGCAATGGCCTTCACCATAGGCAAATACGGCCTGGCTTCGCTGATTCCACTGGCTAAACTGATGGGTTCGTTCTACCTGACCTGCTTCCTGTTCGTCTTCGTCGTGCTGGGCCTGATCGCCAAGTACACGGGCTTCTCCATCGGCCGCTTCTTGCTGTACATCAAGGAAGAACTGCTGATCGTACTCGGTACCAGCTCGTCGGAATCGGCCCTGCCGGCCCTGATGAAAAAACTCGAGCGCCTGGGCTGCTCGAAACCGGTGGTCGGCCTGGTCGTGCCTACCGGCTACTCGTTCAACCTGGACGGCACCAACATCTACATGACCATGGCCGCCCTGTTTGTAGCGCAAGCCACCAACACGGAACTGACCATCTGGCAGGAACTGACCATCCTGGGCGTGGCGATGCTGACCTCGAAAGGCGCCTCCGGCATCACGGGCGCCGGCTTCATCACCCTGGCCGCCACCCTGGCCGTGGTGCCGACGATCCCCGTGGCCGGCATGGCGCTGATCCTGGGCATCGATCGCTTCATGAGCGAATGCCGCGCGCTGACCAACTTCGTCGGCAACGGCGTGGCCACCATCGTCGTGTCGAAATGGGAAAAAGAACTGGACATGGACAAGCTGCACAGCGAGCTGGCCCATCCCACCCACCCGACCGACGACGCCTACGTCGCACCGACCGTGAATATCGTCAAGTAAGCCGACCTCTCCATTGAAAAGCCCCGCAGAGCAATCTGCGGGGCTTTTTTCATGCACGCACACTTTATTCCATCATCAACACACAGTAAATCATGCATCAATATTTATCACGATGATCAATGAATAAAAAACTATTACAGTACTGTCTATTGTTCGCCGCCAGGCTCCCGCATAATGACATTGCGTTAATGCAAGCCTGACACCGAACCATCCACTTTTTTGAATGGAGTACCTCATGTCCCTCTCGCCCACCTTCTACGCCACCTGGAACCCACGCCTGCTGGGCCTGCTTCGCATCATCCTCGGTTTCCTCTTCCTGCAGCACGGCACGGCCAAACTGTTCGGCGCACCGCACGTGGCCATGTTCGACGGCCTGCAACTGTTGTCCGTGATGGGAGCGGCTGGCGTCATCGAGCTGGTGGGCGGCAGCTTGCTGCTGCTTGGCCTGTTCACGCGCCCCGTCGCCTTCATCCTGTCGGGCCAGATGGCGGCCGCCTACTTCATGGCGCATGCACCAAGCGGTTTCCTGCCTATCCTGAACGGCGGCGAAATGGCCGTGATGTACTGCTTCACCTTCCTGTACTTCGCAGTTGCAGGCGCCGGCGCCTACAGCCTCGACGGCTTGCGCGGCAAGGCGGGCGCATAAAAAAGGGCGGACATCGCTGTCCGCCCTGCTTCAATACAACAAGCCGCTCATATTTCGTTTATACGGCCGAAACGTCCAGCTCAGCGCCCGTGGCCGCCTGCACTTGCTCCTTGGTCACGCCCGGCGCCAGTTCCACCAGCTTCAGGCCGTTTTCCGTCACGTCGATCACGCCCAGGTCGCTGATGATGACGTCGACCACCCCCACGCCCGTCAGCGGCAGGTCGCACTGTTTCAGCAGCTTGTGCGACGTCGTGCCATCCTTGGCCGTGGCCACGTGTTCCATCAGCACCACCACGCGCTTGACGCCGGCCACCAGGTCCATCGCGCCGCCCATGCCCTTGACCATCTTGCCTGGAATCATCCAGTTCGCCAGATCGCCCTTTTCCGACACTTGCATGGCGCCCAGGATCGCCAGGTTGATCTTGCCGCCGCGAATCATGCCAAACGAGTCAGCCGAGCTGAAGTAGGCGGCGCCCGGCAAGGCCGTCACCGTCTGCTTGCCCGCGTTGATCAGGTCGGCATCGACTTCCGCATCGGTGGGGAACGGGCCGATGCCCAGCAAGCCGTTTTCCGACTGCAGGAACACTTCGATGTTCTCCGGCACATAGTTGGCCACCAGGGTCGGCAAGCCGATGCCCAGGTTCACATAAAAGCCATCCTGCAATTCCTTCGCCGCGCGCGCGGCCATTTGATCTCTAGTCCAAGCCATGATTATCTCCGTATTCTTTTTTATGCTTCAGTGCGCACGGTGCGCTGCTCGATGCGTTTTTCCGGGTTCGCGTTGACCACGATGCGGTGCACGAAGATGCTCGGCGTGTGGACCTGGTCCGGGTCGATCTCACCAACTTCAACCAGTTTTTCTACTTCGACGATGGTGATCTTGCCCGCCATGGCCACGTTCGGGTTGAAATTGCGCGCCGTCTTGCGGTACACCAAATTGCCTGCGCAGTCGGCCATGTAGGCTTTGACCAGCGCCACGTCGGCCACCAGGCTGTGCTCCATCACGTATTGCTCGCCGTCGAATTCGCGGATTTCCTTGCCGTCGGCAACGATGGTGCCCACGCCCGTCTTGGTGAAGAAGGCGGGAATACCCGCGCCGCCGGCACGCAGTTTTTCGGCCAGGGTGCCTTGCGGCGTGAATTCCAGTTCCAGCTCGCCGGCCAGGTACTGGCGCGCGAATTCCTTGTTTTCGCCCACGTAGGAGGCGATCATTTTTTTGATCTGGCGTGTGGTGAGCAACTGGCCCAGACCGAAGCCATCGACACCGGCGTTATTCGAAATGGCCGTCAGGCCCGTCACGCCCGAATCGCGCAAGGCGCCGATCAGGGCTTCGGGAATGCCGCACAGGCCGAAGCCGCCAACGGCGATGGTCTGGCCATCTTGAACGATACCGGCCAGCGCCGAGGCGGCGTCAGGATAAACTTTATTCATGGGTGTCCCTCTATCTTTTGTTAAGCTTTGGTCGTGAGTCCATGACTCAGGCAGCGACTCAGCATAAAATACGCGAGTGGAAAGTACAATACCGTAGAACTACCGGCGCCGTGCCAGCAATCCCACTGTGAGAGTGATACGTATCAGATGAACGCCGCGTCAGCCATCGATTATGAAAGCATCTTCCTGCATGCGCCCGTGGGCATGTGCATGTCGGAAAACCGCATCATGCGCAGCTGCAACGAAGCGCTGGCAGCCATGTTCGGCTATGCACGCGCCCAGCTGGACGACCAGTCGTTCGAAGTACTCTACCCTACGCAGGACGAATTCCTGCGCACGGGTGACCGCATCATCCCCATCATGAACGCCAAAGGCCGCTATTCGGACGAGCGCATCATGCGCCGCAGTAATGGAGAATTGTTCTGGTGCCACGTCACGGGCCACGCCATGCTGCCGAAAGAACCGCTGGGGCCGGGCATCTGGACGTTCGAGGATGTCAGCGAGAAGCGTCCCGTGACGGCGGAGCTGACCCCGCGCGAGCGCGAAATCGCCGCCCTGCTGGTGGAAGGCAAGACCAGCAAGGTCATCGCCCGCCAGATCGACCTCAGCCCCCGCACGGTGGAAATGCACCGCGCCAAGCTGATGCGCAAGTTCGCCGCCTCCACGTCGTCCGAGCTGGTGCACAAGCTGGTGGGACTGCAGCTGCAGCGCTAGGGCTGCAGCCCTAGCTGGCGTATTAAAACGTGCTCATGCCGCCATCGGCGGAGATAATCGCGCCGTTGATGAAATGCGAATCCTCACCCGCCAGCAACAGCAGCAGGCCGTCGAGGTCTTCCGGCTTGCCTGGACGTTTATTGGGCAGCATTTCGATCAGCTTCTTGCCCTGCTCGGTGGCAAAGTAATCTTCGTTGATTTCCGTGGAAATGTAGCCGGGGCAGATGGCGTTGGTGTTGATGCCGTACTTGCCCCACTCCACGGCCATGGCGCGCGTCATGTGCACCATGCCCGCCTTGCTCATGCAATACACGCCGATCTGCGGCAGCACCTGCAAGCCCGCCATCGAGGCGATATTGATGATGCGGTGCTGTTTCTTCGGGTCGCCCTTGGCGCGCGCGATCATGCGCTTGGCCGTTTGCTGGGCCACGAAGAACGATCCGCGCAAGTTGGTGTCCATCACGAACGAGTAATCTTCAGGCGTGACGTCGACCAGACGTTGCGTGGTGGAGACACCTGAATTGTTGACGAGAATATCGATGGGGCCCGCTTCCGTTTCCGCATGCGCGATGGCCGACTTGATGCTGGCGAAGTCGGTCACGTCCAGCGACACCACGTGCGCGGCGCCGCCGTCCGCTTCGATCTCGGCGCGCAATTCCTTCAGGCGTTCGGTGCGGCGCGACGCCAGCACGACCTGGGCGCCGGCCTGGGCCAGCACTTTCGCAAAGCGCGCGCCGAGGCCGCTCGATGCGCCGGTAATCAGGGCTATCTTGCCCTCGAAATTGACTTCTATGCCCACGAGCTACTCCTGTTTTATTTTAGATAACACTTTACGCCGTGCCGCTGGCGCAGGGGCAAAATACCCTGCGGCGCACTTGAGCAAAGGTAAACGCCATCATTACACAAAATGGCCGGATTTAGATTGCGGCGAGGGGCAATGTCACGCAAAATGGCGCCAAAGTTGCAATCCTCGCCAAAAACAAGCACACTCGTGCTTAAATTTCTTCGAAGATTCCTCACCCACCCATTTAGTGACTATAAATCGAGACCATGACACAGCCTAATAACTTAGTTGAACAGTACGGACCGCGCGAAACCATGGAGTATGACGTGGTGATCGTCGGCGGTGGCCCCGCAGGCTTGGCCGCGGCGATCCGCCTGAAGCAGCTGGCCGCTGAAAAGAGCCAGGAAGTGTCCGTCTGCGTGCTGGAAAAAGGCGGCGAACTGGGCGCGCACATCCTGTCGGGCGCCATCATGGACCCGAAAGCGCTGACCGAACTGATTCCGAACTGGAAAGAACTAGGCGCGCCCCTGAACACGGAAGTGACGGAAGACCGCATCCTGTTCCTGACCGAAACGAAAGCGTATAAAACGCCGGGCTTCGCCGTGCCAGCCTGCTTTGAAAACCACGGCAACTACATCGTCTCCTTGGGCAATGTGGTGCGCTGGATGGGCCAGCAGGCGGAAAATCTGGGCGTGGAAATCTTTCCCGGCTTCCCTGCCGCGGAAATCCTCTACAACGACGATGGCTCCGTCAAAGGTGTGGCGACCGGCAACATGGGCGTCAAGCGCGACGGCGAACCCGGTCCCGACTTCCAGCTGGGCATGGAATTGCACGCCAAGTACACCCTGTTCGCCGAAGGCGCGCGCGGCCACCTGGGCAAGCAATTGATGGCCAAGTATGACTTAAACGCCGGCAAGGACCCGCAATCGTATGGCATCGGCATCAAGGAATTGTGGGAAATCGACCCGGCCCAGCACAAGCCGGGCCTGGTGATCCACTCGAGCGGCTGGCCGCTGGACACGAAAACCTATGGCGGCTCCTTCCTGTATCACCTGGAAAACAACCAGGTCATGGTCGGTTATGTGGTGGGTCTGAACTATGAAAACCCGTATCTGTCCCCGTACGAGGAATTCCAGCGCTATAAAACGCATCCGGAAATCCGCAAGTTCTTCGAAGGCGGCAAGCGCATTTCGTACGGCGCGCGCGCCATCGCGGCCGGCGGCCTGCAATCGTTGCCGAAACTGGTGTTTGCCGGCGGCGCGCTGATCGGCTGCGATGCGGGCTTTTTGAATATGAGCCGCATCAAGGGCAGCCACGCAGCCATCAAGAGCGGCATGCTGGCGGCGGACGCGGCCTTCGGCGCGCTGGGCGAACAGCGCCAGCACGACGAACTGACGAGCTACCCTGTCGCCTTCGAACAATCCTGGCTGCATGAAGAGCTGCACGTGGCGCGCAACGTCAAGCCATGGCTGTCCAAAGGTTTGTATCTGGGCAGCCTGATGACGGGCATCGACCAGCTGATCTTCCGCGGCAAGGCGCCGTGGACCTTGCACCACTCGCATGGCGACCATGAATGCCTGAAACCGGCCGCACAGTCGAAAAAGATCGTGTATCCGAAACCGGATGGCAAGCTGACTTTCGACAAGATGTCGTCCGTGTTCATCTCGAACACGAACCACGCGGAAGACCAGCCGATCCATCTGACCTTGAAGAACGCCAGCGTCCCGGTCGACGTCAACCTGGCCACGTATGCGGGCCCCGAAGCGCGTTACTGTCCCGCCGGCGTGTACGAGTTCGTGAAAAACGACGATGGCGCCGAACGCTTGCAGATCAATGCGCAAAACTGCGTGCACTGTAAAACCTGCGACATCAAGGATCCGACGCAAAACATCGTGTGGGTGACACCGGAAGGCGGCGGCGGCCCGAACTATCCGAATATGTAAGCTCGTCGCCCGGCATGCCGCCGCAACAGCGCTACCTCAGCCGGTAGCGCTGCTCCGCTTCGGCTGCCGTGCGCTTACAGATACTTGTCACCGGCCAGGCGGCTGCGTATCGTCTTTGCCGGCGCGCCATAACTGACGCACAAATCAGCCACTGGCCGCGTCACCACGGCACCGGCGCCGACCACGCAATGACTGCCTATACGCATGCGCTGCAGCAGCAAGGCGCCCATCCCCAGGGCGCTGCACGTGCCAATGAAGCAGCTGCCGCCTGTCGCAGCAGCAGGCGCCAAGCTGGAAAATGCCTCCATCACGGAATCGTGATCGAGCGAGGCGCGCGTATTGACGATACAGCCCTGCCCAACGTCGCAGCCGGGATTGATCACCGCCCCCGCCATCACCACGCTACCTGCACCGACACGCACAGCCCTGGCGACGCTTGCCTGCGGATGCACGGCGCTAACGAATGGCAGTTGCGGGCACAATGCCGCCACGCGGGCTGTCACGCTTGCCCGCACAAAGTTGTCGCCTATGGCTACCAGCACCCCTGCCACGGCGAGCGTTTCCACCAGGACCGGCAAATCAGACTCGGCGCCCAGGACGCGATAGCCCGAAGTTTCCTCGCCGATCGTCCGAAACGCGTCGAGCAGGCCGGCAATGCGAAAGACCCCCTGTCGTTCGACCACGTCTATGACTACCTTCGCGTGGCCCGACGAGCCTATGATTAAAATGTTTTGCATATCCCAGCTGAAAAGTGAACGATCTCGGGCGACGGCCATCCTCCAGGGAAGGCGCCAATTCCGGGCATCATACCAGCAGCCCGGCGCAAGGCATGCCCCCCATCCTGCGCCAAGATTTTTAAAACAGCCACTTTTCCCCGCGCTTTGGCCAGCCAGCAACACCAAGTTTGCATTGCGACAGCATTCCCGGATAAATTCCACTTGGAAAGTTTCTCAGAAGCACTTTCACCAGTTACAATTCCCTCTGCTAAATATTTCACCTTCCGCCCGCCCATGAACGCAAACGCCCTTCCCGTAGTGCCCCTCGACGCCGAATTGCAGCAGGCAATCACCGAACACCAGGCTGGCCGGTATGCCGAGGCGGAAGAGCTTTACCTGAGGATTTTGCAGGCGCAGCCGTATCACGCCATTGCCAACCACAATATGGGTTTATTGGCGGGACAGGTCGGGCAATACCAGGCGGGCTTGCCGTATCTGCACAAGGCGCTGTCGGTGAACCCCGACGAAGGCCAGTTCTGGCTGTCGTATGCGGATGGCTTGCTCAAGGCGGGCGAACGCGAACAGGCGCTGGAGATCGTCACGGCGGCTATCGCGCGCGGTCTCGACAACGAACAGTCGCAGGGCTTGCGCGGCCGCATCGAAACGGCGATCGCAAGCACGCCGACAACGCAAGAAACGCAGCACGTCATTGCGCTGTATCAAGCCGGCCACCATGCCGAACTGGAAGTAGCCAGCCACGCCCTGACGCAGCGCTACCCCGACTCGGATTTTGCCTGGAGCGTGCTGGGCACCGCCCTGCAATTACAGGGCAAGGATGCCTTCGAGGCCCTGCAAAAAACCGCGCAACTGGCGCCCAACGATGCCGAAGCGCAAGGCAACCTGGGCACCGCATGGCAGGAACGGGGCATGTACGACCAAGCGATCGACAGCTATACCCGGGCGCTGGAACTGAATCCGGACTTTGTCGAGGCGCATGGCAATCTGGCGGCGGCACTGCAGGCGCAAGGCAAGCTGGAGCAGGCCGAACTGGCTTACCGGCAGGCGTTGGCGCTGCGTCCCGATTATGCCAAGGGCCATTTCAATCTCGGCAATACACTGCAAGCCATGCAGCGCAGCGCCGAAGCCATCGCTTGCTATCAACGCGCGCTGACCCTGCTGCCGGGCGACGCTGAAATCTACCTGAATCTGGGCAACGCCCAGCAAGACTTGCAGCAATGGCAAGCGGCCATCGTCAGCTACCGGGCCGTGCTGCAACTGGCGCCCCACACCACGGCGGCGCATGCCAATCTGGCGGCGGCGCTGCATGGGGCCGAAGACTACGTGGGCGCCGTGGCCAGCTACCGCCGCGCCATCGCACTGCATCCCGACGACGCCAAGCTGCACAACAATCTGGGGCGCGCCCTCCAGTCGCTGGACCAGGCGGAGGAAGCCATCGCCGCGTATGAACAGGCGATCGCGCTTGATGGCAGTTTCGCCCAGGCGTTGAGCAATCTGGGATTGCTTCAATGCAAACAAAAGAATTACACGGCGGCCATTGATTACTGCGCAAGAGTGCTGCGCCTGCAGCCGGACGATGCGCAAGCCTGCGGCCAGCTCGCGATCGCCTACGGCGCCGCCGAAGAGCGGGACAATGCCTTGAAATACTTCCAGCAAGCCATCGACCTGGCCCCTGGCAAAGCGGCGAACCACAGGCAGCTGGCCGATTACTACAGCACCATCAAGCGCTATCCTCTCGCGGTGGAGGCATACCGCCGCACCCTGGAACTCGATTCCGGCGATAGCGAAACGCATAACCACCTGGGTGTCGCCCTGCAAGAGCTGGAGCAATACGAGGCAGCCACCGCCTCCTATGAGCGCGCGCTCGAACTGGAACCGAAAAACATTTCGGCGCTGTGCAACCTCGGTTCGACGCGGCAGGCGCAGAAGCAATTGGAACACGCAAAGCAGACTTATCTGGCCGCACTCGCCATCGATCCCGCGTTTGAGCGCGCGCACTTCGCACTCGGCAATTGCTACGTGCTCATGAACGAGCCCCTGCTGGCGCTGGAGTGCTACCACAAGACGCTGGAAATCAATCCCGACTATCGCGACGCCTACGTCAACATCAGCGCCACTTTCAGCAATATCGGCAGGATAGAAGAAGCGATTGAAACCTGTCGCAAGGGCCTGGCCGTCTGCCCGCTGTGGGAAACCCTGTTCAGCAACTACCTGTTCTTGCTGTCGCATAGCACCGAGATCGATCCGCAGGCGCTCTTTGCCGAGCATCAGCGCTTCAGCGACACCTTTGAAACGCATATCGCCAAAGGACGCGCGGGACACAACAATACCCGCGACCCGCTGCGCACGCTGAAAGTCGGCTTCGTGTCGGGCGACCTGCACAACCATCCAGTGCCGCATTTCCTCATTCCGATACTGGAAAATATCGCCGATGGCGCCCGGTTGTCACTGTATGCGTACCACAACAATCCGCAAAACGACGATATAACGGAGCGCCTGCGGGAGGTCATTCCCCACTGGCGCCAGGTCGAGCACCTGTCCGATCCGGACCTGGGCCAGCTGATCCGCGACGATGGCATCGATATCCTGATCGATTTGTCCGGCCACACGGGCAAGAACCGGCTGCTCATGTTTGCCGCCAAACCCGCCCCCGTCCAGGCCAGCTGGATCGGCTACCCGCTCACGACAGGGTTGCAATCGATCGATTACTATCTGGGCGATCAGTACTTCACACCACCGAACGAATTAGGCGACCAATTCTCCGAGAAACTGTTGCTGCTTCCCGCCTGCGTTCCCTTCCTGCCGTCCAAGCTGGCGCCGAGCGTCCAGCCCGCACCAGCATTGACAAATGGCTACATCACGTTTGGCAGTTTCAACCGCACCAATAAAATCAATCGCCAGGTCATCGCGCGCTGGGCCAGGGTGCTGCGCGCCGTCCCCGACTCCAAAATGATCGTGGCAGCCATGCCGAAATCGGAAGCGCCGCCACAACTGGCGGCCTGGTTCGCGGAAGAAGGCATTGCGCAGGAGCGCCTGACCTTCGAAGGACGCACGGGCATGGCCCAGTTCATGGCCATCCATCACCGCATCGACATTTGCCTTGATGCCTTCCCGTATTGCGGCAGCACGACGACCCTGCATGCGCTGTGGATGGGCGTGCCCACGCTCACGACGGCAGGCCCCACCATGCCTAGCCGCGCCGGCAACATGATCTTGCGCCAGGTCGAACTCGATGATTTTATCGCCACCGACGAAGATGATCTCGTGCGCAAGAGCGTGGCCATGGCGGCCAACCCCATGTTGCTGGGCGCCTACCGCTTCAGCATGCGGCACCGCCTGGAACGCTCCGTCCTGGGCAAGCCCAAGCTGATCACGGAAGGCCTGGAAAATGGCCTGCGCATCATCTGGCAACGCTGGTGTGAAGGCTTGCCGCCAGTCTCGTTCGAAGCACCCGTGGCCGTGCCCAACCCGCCGATCGGATTATGATGAGCGCTCAAAAAAACAAACCAGTCTATGTCACCCAGCCCCTGCTGCCGCCGCTGGAGGATTTCCTGCCGTATCTGGAAACGATCTGGAACAACAAGATCCTGACCAATGGCGGCCCGTTCCACCAGCAACTGGAACAGGCGCTGTGCGACTACCTGGGCGTGAAACACATCTGCCTGTTCGCCAATGGCACGCTGGCATTGATGACGGCCTTGCAGGCGCTGCGCATCAACGGCGAAGTCATCACGACGCCGTATTCGTTTGTCGCCACCGCTCATTCGCTGCTTTGGAACAACATCAAGCCCGTCTTTGCCGATATCGAGCCGCACAGCCTGAACCTCGACCCGACCAGGATAGAGGCGGCCATCACGCCGCAGACCACCGCCATCATGCCCGTGCATTGCTACGGCCGGCCATGCGACATCGAAGCCATCGAGAAAATTGCCGACAACTACAATCTGAAGGTGATCTACGATGCGGCGCATGCGTTCGGCGTGCGCCATCGGGGCGGCAGCGTGCTCAATCACGGCGACCTTTCCGTGATCAGCTTTCATGCCACCAAGATCTTCAACACCTTCGAAGGCGGCGCCATCGTCTGCCCCGACGCCAAGACCAAGCAACGCATCGACCACCTGAAAAACTTCGGCTTCGTCGATGAAGTTACGGTCGTCGCCGCTGGCATCAATGGCAAGATGAGCGAGATCAATGCCGCCTTCGGCTTGCTGCAGCTCAAGGGCATCGACGGCGCGCGCCAAAAGCGCAAGGCGATCGATGCGCATTACCGCCAGCAACTGGCCGGCATCCCAGGTATCACCTGCCTGCAGCAAGGTGAGGGCGAGGCGACCAACCACGCGTATTTCCCTATCCTGGTCGGCCCCGGCTACCCGCTGTCGCGCGACGCCCTGTTCCAGTTGCTGCGCGACCAGGAAATCTACGCGCGCCGCTATTTTTACCCGCTGATCAGCGACTTCCCCATGTATCGCGGCATGCCGTCCGCGGCGCACGCCAACCTGCCCGTGGCGCGGCTGGCGTCATCGCAGGTAATCTGCCTGCCGATCTATCCGGACCTGGAGATGGCAACCGTGGATGCCATTATCGCCATGATCGCCGCCCCCGCGCTGCAACAAGAACCTCTACGGAACATAGCCTGATGCAAATTTCCACCGAAACGAATTTTTCCGGCGTGGCGGAGAACCATCCCTGGTCGGCTCAATTCACGGTACTGGGCTACACGGATGGCGCCATCAGCACCCTGCCCCATCAATTCTTCCGCAACTGGCTGGACCAGGAACCGGAGAACGGCCACTTTTATATCGGGCGCGGCTCCTGTTTCGGCGTCGGTTCGATCGTGAAATATGACAGCGGACAGCAAAGCCTGTGCGTTGGACGCTATGTAGCCGGTGGCTCGCGCCTGAGTTTCATCCTCAATGGCCAGCACGAAATGCGCACGATCTCGACATACATGCTGTCGATCCTCGGCGGCGGATTAAAAAATGTGCCCCCGCCGCAGTATGCCGACACGGTCATCAAAAACGACGTCTGGATCGGCGACGAAGTGATGGTGCTGGGCGGCAGCGTGATCGAAAACGGCTGCATCATCGGCGCCCGCGCGCTGCTGCCGCCGAATTTTCGCTCGGAACCGTATGGCATTTATGCGGGCTCGCCGGCGCGCCTGGTGCGCTACCGCTTCACGGAAAAAGTCCGTGCCGCCCTGCTGGAACTGGCCTGGTGGGAAATGCCGCTGGAATGGGTACGCAACAATAACGCCATGTTCATGGAAGACCTGTGCGCCGACGAAGTGCAGGCACTGCTGGTCATCGACATCCTGAAAAGCAGCCGTAAGCAATGGGAAGCGGAACACGGCGGCGTGGCAGACTGAACTTGATACGGCTTATCAATTAGATAAAGAAAAATAAATTTCCACACGGCATTTAATAAAGTGGAATGAATGGTCGCCTTGTACTGGTAGGAGCAGATAAACCGTCGCTCCTCACCATAACCACCCAATTAGGAATGACATCATGCTGAGTCTTCACACCAACGCTGCTTCCCTGTCGGCACAAAATTCGATTTCGAATACCCAATCCAAGCTGTCGACTTCGATGACGCGCCTGAGCACCGGCTTCCGCATCAACTCGGCTATGGACGACGCTGCCGGCCTGCAAATCGCAACCCGCCTGAAAGCACAAACCAGCGGCATGACCGTTGCGATGAACAACACGCAAAACAGCACCTCGCTGCTGCAAACGGCCGAAGGCGCGTTCGCCGAAGTTACCAACATGCTGGTACGCATGAAAGACTTGGCTACCCAAGCTTCCGATGCCTCGTCGACCGCCAACGACAAGACCGCCATGCAAGCTGAATACAATGCATTGGGTCAAGAGCTGTACAACGTCATGACCAACACCACGTTCGGCGGCACCAAGCTGCTGGGCGACGGTAGCGCCGCAGCCAAGGGCACACTGTCGGCCTCGATGACGTTCCAGATCGGCGCAAGCTCGAGCGAAACAATGGGCTTCGACGTATCGAGCAACCTGAGCACGCTGAATACCGCCCTGAGCGGCCTGAGCGCGAACTTCTCGAGCGGCGCATCGACCGGCGCCACGGAACTGACCGCTTCCGCCAACGCCACCATCGGCCTGCTGGCTACCGCCATCGACAGCGTCAGCACCGTGCGTTCGGCACTGGGCGCGACGGCCAACCGTCTGGACCACGTCAACACCAACTTGTCGAACATCGCCACCAACACCAAAGCTGCTACCGGCCGCATCATGGACACCGACTTCGCTACCGAAAGCTCGAACATGACGTCGTCGCAAATGCTGCTGCAAGCTGGCACCGCAATGCTGAAACAAAGCAACAGCATGTCCTCGATGGTCATGTCCCTGCTGCAATAATATTGACTTGGCCGCTTGCGGCCAGCCACTCGAAGCCAGACTCCGGTCTGGCTTTTTTTCGTCTATGCCTTGCGCAAGCATGCCGCAATACCGGCCGGACGGGCCGGCTGAGCAATAAACAGCATTTATTTTCAAAAATTTCCTTAAAGCATTTAATTAAGATGGCGGCACGGTCGTCTTGTACTGATAGGAGCAGATAAATCGTCGCTCCTCACCGCAACCACCCAATTAGGAATGACACCATGCTGAGCCTTCACACCAACGCTGCCTCCCTGTCGGCACAAAATTCGATCTCGAATACCCAATCCAAACTGTCGACTTCGATGACGCGCCTGAGCACCGGCTTCCGCATCAACTCGGCCATGGACGACGCTGCCGGCCTGCAAATCGCAACCCGCCTGAAAGCACAAACCAGCGGCATGACCGTTGCGATGAACAACACGCAAAACAGCACCTCGCTGCTGCAAACGGCTGAAGGCGCGTTCGCCGAAGTGACCAACATGCTGGTACGCATGAAAGACTTGGCTACCCAAGCTTCCGATGCCTCGTCGACCGCCAACGACAAGACCGCCATGCAAGCTGAATACAATGCATTGGGTCAAGAGCTGTACAACGTCATGACCAACACCACGTTCGGCGGCACCAAGCTGCTGGGCGACGGCGCGGCTGCTGCCTCCGGCACGCTGTCGACGTCGATGACGTTCCAGATCGGCGCCAGCTCGACGGAAAAAATGAGCTTTGACGTGTCGGGCAACCTGACGGCACTGAACGCAGCCCTGACCGGCCTGAGCAAAAACTTCTCGTCGGCAGCATCGACGGGCGCAACGGAACTGACCGCCACCGCCAACGCCACCATCGGCCTGCTGGCTACCGCCATCGACAGCGTCAGCACCGTGCGTTCGGCACTGGGCGCGACGGCCAACCGTCTGGACCACGTCAACACCAACCTGTCGAACATCGCCACCAACACCAAAGCTGCTACCGGCCGCATCATGGACACCGACTTCGCTACCGAAAGCTCGAACATGACGTCGTCGCAAATGCTGCTGCAAGCTGGCACCGCGATGCTGAAACAAAGCAACAGCATGTCCTCGATGGTCATGTCCCTGCTGCAATAATATTGACTTGGCCGCTTGCGGCCAGTCTCTCGAAGCCAGACTCCGGTCTGGCTTTTTTTTCGCCTGCAGTAGCAGGTAATTCCGGCATATTGAACTAAATTGCCATCATGTTTAACGATGTTGCCGGCATAGTCGCCTATACAAGGTAGAACACCGAACAATTGTCCACTGGAGCCGCCGCGTGCTGAGCATTCATACCAATACTGCCGCACTGTCAGCCCAGCGGGCCATGGGCTGGGCACAGCAAATGCTGTCGACCTCCATGACGCGCCTGAGCACGGGCTTTCGCATCAACTCGGCCATGGACGACGCGGCCGGCTTGCAGATCGCCACAAGGCTGAGCGCCCAGACCAGCGGCATGGCGGTGGCCATGCGCAACACGCAAAACAGTACTTCCCTGCTGCAAACGGCCGAAGGCGCGTTTGGCGAAGTTACCAGCATGCTGGTGCGCATGAAGGATCTGGCCACCCAGGCAGCTGACGCCTCGTCGAGCCAGAAGGACCGCGACGCCATGCAAGGCGAATACGATGCTCTGGGTGCCGAGCTGTACAACGTCATGACGAACACCCGCTATGGCGGCACTTTGTTGCTGGGCAACGGCAGCGCCGGCAAGGGCACCTTGTCGCAAGCCATGACGTTCCAGATCGGCGCCACCGGCAGCGAGACCATGCAGTTCAACGTGGCGGGTGACATGGCGGGCCTGGATGCGGCACTGCAGGCGATCTCCGTCAATTTCGCGCCAGGCGCCACACCCGGCAGCGAATTTACCAGCAACAGCAGCGCCAACGGCATGATCGACCTGCTGGCCGCGGCCGTCGATAAAGTCGGCAGCGTGCGCTCGGCGTTGGGCGCCACCGCGAACCGGCTCGGCCATATCTACAATAACCTGTCCAACATGGTCACCAACACCAAGGCCGCCATCGGCCGCATCATGGATGTCGACTATGCGGCGGAAAGCGCGAACATGACCTCGGCGCAAATGCTGCTGCAAGCCAGTACGGCCATGCTCAAGCAAAGCCAGAGCATGAGCAAACTGATTCTTTCTTTATTACAATAGTCACTGGCAGGGCGCGATGGCGCATCTGATTAATATGTATCAGCAGGAAGCAATGGCATGGCGATAGACCGCATTTCATCGGGCAACCCGGTGCCCCTGATTACCCAGCGCTTCGACGTCAGTCCCGCGACGCCGATGGTGCCGGGCGTGGTGCAGCCGCTGGTGCCCATCGGCCCCTACATGGCGCCCGCGCTCGACGCCGGCACCCTGCCCGCCCAGCTGCAACAGAAGGGACAGGACAGCCTGGCGTCCCTCATCAAGCCCAATGCCGATGGTACGGGCGGCGCCATGCCGCGCGACAGCAGCGCGATGCAAGTCAATCAGCTGTTCTTCACGCGCCAGCTTGTCTGGCAGCCGCCCGACGCGGCGCAGCTGGCCGCCTCGTGGCGGGTAATGGTCAAGACGTATGGCGAGCAATATGCAGCCCTGCAGGAACAGGCGCGCGGCCAGCACGTGCCGGGCAATTTGTTCATGGCCGAGCAGCAACCGGCCCTGCTGCGCGAAGGCGCCCGTCCTCCCTTGAGCATCGACAGCGAAGCGTGGCGCTTTGCCGTGTATGGCTGGGGTGGCCAGCGCCTGCTGCTGCGCGTGCTGGCCAGCGACGAGGAGGAAGATGCAGCGCCCAGGCGGCGCGGCAAGGTGGCGCTGCGCGTTGAACTGATCATCATCGGCATCGGCCGGGTCGTGATCCAGATGGAACCGGCCGGCGACGGCGTGCTGCTGGAACTGGCTGCCGACGAGGAAGCCGCGCTGCGCCATTTGCGCCTGGCCCTGCCCGAGATCGCCGATGCCGTGCGGCGCGCCGGCCTGCGCGTGGTGCGCTGCCGCCTGAACCGCCAGTTGCATGCGCAGCGCGTGCACGGCAATTACCCGATGCAGGCGGGCGCCGCCTCGCTGTCGCTGGCCCTGTTCCGCGCCATGGCCGAAGTGGCGCTGCTGCTGACGCAGCCGGAAGCGGAAGTGGCCGCCGCTCCCGATGCGCCTGCGGCCGAAGCAGAAGCAGAAGAGGAAACCATCATCGTCTCGAAGGAAGTGGCGGCGCCGCTCGGTTACGACTATGGCGATGAAGAAGAAACGGCGCAAGGCAGCAACGTGCTGCTGCTGGCCGACGGCCAGGAGCACGAGCTGCTGCCGCCCATCGACGAACAGGATTGATGCAGCATAAAAAAAACGGCGCCCGAAGCGCCGTTTTTTTATCCTATCGCACTACCCCACCGTGCCGATAATGCTCACCTCGCGGTTTTCCGGGATTTCGTTGTACGACAGCACATGCAGGCCCGGCGCGAACAGGCGCGCGTAGCGGGCCAGCAGCGGACGGATCTGCGGCAGCACCAGCAACAGCGGCGGCGTCGCCTGCTGCTTCATCTGCTCGCGCGCCACCGGCATGTTTACTTGCAGCTGCGACAGCAGATGCGGGTCGATCGGGTAATTATCCAAGGTCACCTTGCCCGCCTGGCGCGCCTGGTTCAGGGAACCGAGCAACATGTTTTCCAGCTCGCCGCCCAGGTTAAACGCCTGCATTTCCATCTTCTGGCCGAACAGGCTGCTGACGATCTGGCGCCGCAGCGCACAGCGCACTTCCGCCGCCAGCAGGATCGGATCCTTGGTCGTTTCCGAGCTGTCGAGCAAGGTGGTGGCGATGGGCACGATATCCTTCAGCGACACATTTTCCGCCAGCAAGACGCGGAACACGCGCAGCAGCTGCGTGTGCGTCAGCGCCTTGTCCAGCGCGCCGGCCAGCTTGGGCGACAGCGCCGTCAGGCGCTCCATCAAGTTCGAGACGTCTTCGTGGCGGAACAGTTCCGGCAAGTATTCGCGCACCATTTTCGACAAGTGCGTGGCAATCACGCTGGGTGCCTCGATGACCTGGTAACCGAGGCCAAGCGCATGCGCCTTTTCACTCGGTTCGATCCACGTGACGGGCATGCCGTAGGCAGGTTCGATGCCGGGAATGCCGTCCAGCTGGCCGTACACATTCGGCGACGGGATCGCCATCAGCCGGTCGGCCTGCACTTCCGCCTGCGCCACCACCGTGCCCGACAGCACGATGGCGTACTGCGACGGCTTCAGGGCCAGGTCGTCGCGCACGCCGATATTCGGCAGCAGCAAGCCCATGGCTTCGGACAGGCTCTGGCGCACGCCCTTGACGCGCTTGTTCAGCGGTTCGCCCTGGGTTTTATCCACCATGCCAACCAGCTTGTAGCCGAGCATCACCATCAGCGGCTGCACGGCAGGCAGTTGCTGCCACTCCAGTTCGGCCGGGCGCTCGTCGCGCAAGGCCGCCTCGATGGCCGCCATGCCAGCCGCGTCGGGCCCCTTCACGCGCTTGGTCAGGCGCCAGGCAACAAAAGCCAGCACGGCCGCAAAGGTCATGAACATGAACCACGGCATGCCCGGAATCAAGGCCAGCGCCACCATCATGCCGGCCGCGCTGTAGATCACCGTTGGCGAGGTCAGCACCTGGCCTGCCACTTGCTGTTCGAAGTCGCCCGAATCGCTGATGCGGGTAACCAGGATGGCGGCCGCGGCCGACAGCAGCAGCGCCGGAATCTGCGCTACCAGGCCATCACCGATGGTCAGCAACGCATATTGGCGGAAGGCATCGCCAAACGACAGGTCGTGCATCAGCGAGCCGATGGCCACGCCGCCAACCATATTGATGATCAGGATCAGAATACTGGCGACGGCATCGCCACGCACGAACTTCGAGGCGCCGTCCATGGCACCATAGAAATCCGCCTCGGCGGCCACGTCCTTGCGGCGGATCTGGGCTTTTTCCTGGTTGATCAGGCCGGCGTTCAGGTCGGCATCGATCGCCATCTGCTTGCCCGGCAAGGCATCGAGGGTAAAGCGCGCGGACACTTCGGAAATACGCTCGGCGCCCTTGGTGACGACGGCGAAGTTGATGATCATCAAGATCACGAAGACCACGATACCGACGACGAAGTTACCACCGATCACGACGTTACCAAACGCCTCGATCACCTTACCGGCCGCATCCGCACCCGTATGGCCGTGCAGCAGCACCACGCGCGTGGACGCCACGTTGAGGGTCAGCCGGAGCATGGTGGTGGCCAGAATCACCGTCGGGAAGACGGAGAAATCGAGCGGCCGCTTGGCCGACACGCTGACGAGGATGACGATCAGTGCCAGCACGATATTGAAAGTGAACAAGATATCGAGCAGCACCGGCGGCAGCGGCAAGATGATCATTGCCAGGATCACCAGCAGGAACAGCGGCGTGGCGAACTTGTGGCGGCGCATTTCAGCAACCACGCGGTTCAGGAAATTCATGAAGGTACTACCTCGCTCAAATGAGATGGCACGACCACCTCGGTGGGAAATGGGGGCTGGGCGGCACGCTGCCCAGTACGGAATGCTTTCAGCTGGAGTATGTAGTTGAGCACCTGCGACACGGCCTGGTACAGCTGCACGGGAATTTGCTGCTGCACCTGGCTGGTGTTGTAGATGGCGCGCGCCAGCGGCGGCAACTCCAGCGTTTCGATATTGTGTTCCTTCGCCACTTGCCGGATATACAGCGCCATTTCGTCGACGCCCTTGGCAACGACAAACGGCGCCTCGGCGCGGTCCTGGTCATACTTGAGCGCGACGGCGTAATGCTCGGGATTGACGATCACCACGTCGGCGTCAGGCACGGTCTTGCGCACGCTGCGCCGGCCGATCTGCTGCTGCAACTGACGGATGCGCTGGCGCACTTCGGGGCGGCCTTCGCTGCTTTTATGTTCTTCCTTGACATCCTGCTTGCTCATGCGCTGGTTGCGGGCAAAGAAAAATGCCTGCGCCGGCACGTCGATGATGGCAAACAGGACGAAGACGGAAATGAGCGCCATCAAGCCGTCAAGCATCAGCGCCGAGCCATCGAGCATGGCCTGCTGCAGGGGCCGGTGTTGCAAGTCCACATACTGGGTCAGGCTGGAGCGGCTCACATGCACCAGCACCATGCCCAGCACGGCAGCCTTGGCGATGGACAAGCCGAATTCAAAAGCATGCTTGGGTGCAAACAGACGTCCCAGGTTCTTGGCCGGGCTCAGGCGCTCCATCTTCGGCATCCAGTTCTTCGAGCTGATGACCCAGCCGCCAGGGATCAAGGAGCCGAGCACGACGAACAGGGGCACGCAGAACAGCGGCACGATCATCTTGATCAGCAAACCCACCGACGTCGTAAACGCCATCGACATGGCATTTTCCAGCGCGCCCTTGCTGTCGAGCGGCATGAAGGCCATGGCGAACAGCTCGCGAAAGCTTTGCAGGTAGCCCGGCAGCAGGTAGATAAAGACCTTCATGCTGATCAGGATGCCCAAGGCCGTCGACAGGTCGCGCGAACGCACCACCTGCCCTTCCTGGCGCGATTTCTTCAGCTTCTGCGCCGAGGCCTTTTCTGTCTTGTCGCCAGTGCTGCTATCCGCCATGGGCCACCCGCATTTGTTCCTGGATCATGTCGAGCACGCGGTTCGTCATGGCGATATAGTGCTCCGGGATAAAGCGCACGATCTGTATCAGCATCAGCAGGCCGAACATGGTAATCATGGAAAAACCCAGCGAAAACAGGTTCAGCGACGGCGCCACCCGGTTCAGGAAGCCAAAACCCAGTTGCACCACCATGGTGGAAAAGATGATAGGCAAGGCCAGCAGCATGGCGGCGGCGAAAATCCACGCCACGTTATAGGCCACCGTCTGCAGCAGCAGCGGCCCGTAGCCCTGCCCCACGGGCCAGGCCGTGAAACTGGCGCCGATCACGCCCGTCAGCACGAGGTGACCGTCGATGGCGAAAAACACGATCATGCACATGATGGTGAGCAAGCCCGTGATCACGTCCGACGAAGTGCCATTGAGCGGATCGTTCATGACGGCCATGGAAAAGCCCACCTGGCTCGACACCAGGTAACCGAGCACCGACATGACGGACATGGCGAAGTGGAAGGCGAGGCCCAGGACGAAGCCGATGATGGCCTGCTCCAGGGTGGCGACGAGGGCGTGCAGGGAAAACGGATCGATTTTCAACAAGTCCTGCGAGATACCCGACGCCTGCATCACGGGCAGCATCAGGATCGCCAGCACCAGCGACAGCAGCACCCGCACGGGGACGGGCACCATGGCGTCGCCGATCACGGGGGAGGCGCTGAGCATGGCCAGGATGCGGCAGAACGGCCACCACACGGCCAGCAGAAACGGCAGCACCTGATTGAAAATCTGATCCATGGCGCGCGGCGCTATCCGACCAGGGTGGCGGCGCGCTGAAAAATGGACACGCAATAATCCATCAGGTAACCGGCCATCCAGCGTCCGGCCAGGATCAGGGCCAGCAGGGTGACCAGCAGGCGCGGCAGGAAACTCATGGTCTGTTCATTGATCGAGGTGGCCGCCTGTACCAGCGCGACCAGCAAGCCCATGAGCAAACCTGGCACGACCAGGATCACCACCAGCAGCATGACGACATGCAAGGCTTCGATGATCAGGTCGACGGCGACTTCAGGCGTAAACATCGGTCAATAGCCCTGTATGCTGGTAACTAAGGTGTTGACGGTCAGGGTCCAGCCATCGACCAGCACGAACAGCAGCAGCTTGAACGGCAGCGAGATGACCAGCGGCGAGAGCATCATCATGCCCATGGCCATCAGCACGGACGCCACCACCAGATCGATGATGAGGAAGGGGATGAACAGCATGCAGCCGATCTGGAACGCCGTCTTGAGTTCGGACAAGACAAACGCGGCCAGCTTGACTGTGAAACTATGGTCTTGCGGGCGCATGGTCGACGGTTCGCCGGCCAGGTGCGCGATCTGCGCCAGCGCGGCCTTGCTCGTCTGCGCCAGCATGAAGCGCGAAATCGGCACTTCGGCAATCTTCAGGGCTTCCTGCATGCCGATCTGGTCGCGGTCGTAAGGCACGAACGCCTCCTTCCAAACCTGGTCGCCGATAGGGCGCATGACCAGCAAGGTGAGAATCAGGGCGATGCCGGTGACGATGCGGTTGGGCAAGCCCTGCTGCAGGCCCAGGGCCTGACGCAGCAGGGACAGCACGATGACGAAGCGGGTAAAGCTGGTCATCATCATGACCATCACGGGCAGCAGCCCGAGCAGGGTCATGACGACCAGGATCTGCATCTTCACCGACAGGTCGGTCTTCGCGCCCGGCACCACGCCGGACAGCAGGTCCTGCGCGCCAGCGGCGCTGCAGCACAGTATCAGAACGGGAACGGCCAGCGCAGCAGCCAGCGCGCCGCGGCGCCGGCTCAAACCGGGTACCGCCAGCTTCATGCTGTCATCAGGTCGAGATTGAGGCCGTCGAGGTCGATGACTTTCAGGCCATAGTTCTCGCCGGCCACCACCACTTCGGCACGGCCGATCGGCGTGCCGTTGACCTTGATCACCAGCGGTTCGCCGGCCAGCATGTCGAGTTCGATCACGCTTTCAGGGCCGATGGCCATCAATTCTTCCAGCGAAATGCGGGCCGAGCCCACTTCCAGGGTCAGGGTGACGGGAATCTTGCGCATCATCTGCGGAATGTCGCGCCGCGCGCGGCCGCTGGCCACCTCGGACACGTCGCCCTGGTCGATGATCATGTCATCGCCCAGGTCTTCCAGCAGGGTTTCGCTCTGGTTGGTATCGGTCATATTCATATTATTCGACATCTTCAAAGGAGGTTAAACAGAGCTTGCCCTTGTGTTCGGAAACAGCAGCTGTAAATAGACGGGAGTCGTCGAGCATGACGTCGGTACGGCTGAGGCTGACGGGAATCACGTCGCCCACGCGCAGGTCGAACAAGGCGCCCAGTTGCACCTGTTTGCTGACGAGGCGGCCTTCCAGGGTCACTTGCAGGCGCGAAGCGAGCGGGCGCACGCTGCCACGCAAGGCTTTCTTCGCTTGCGCGCGCTCGGGCAGCAGGCCGCGCAGCACGTCGGCCATCAGGCGCTTGTCCAGCGAGAACCAGAACTGACCGCTCTGCCCCGCTTCGACGTCGCTGAGCGCCACGGTGACGATCCAGCTGCCGCGTGCCGGATGCACGCCCGACTGCACGGCGACCTCGGCACTGGTGTCGATGTCGCTGCTTTTGCCCAAGGTTTGCAGGTTCTTGTGGACGCGGGCGAACAAACTGTTCACCAACTGTTGTCCAAGCACCACAGCGAGGCGCTCTTCCGTGGCAGTCACGCGCACCTGCGCAGGATCGGGCAGCGCCCCCTTGGCGCCGGCACTACCATAGCGATAGTTCAGCACGCTCAAGAGTATCTGCCGTTCGAGGGCAAAGCCCGTCTGGCTGGCCGGCGTGGAAAAACTCAGCCAGCGGTTCACGCTGTCCTCGTTTTCCACGCGCGACAAGGTCACGGCATCGATCTGGAAATTGCCCCAGTAGCGACGGCTCATCGGCTGGCGCAGGGCCACGGCCAGGTCGTCGCGTAGCTGGGCGCCGAATACATGCAGCAAATGGACAGGACGTCCAAGCAGACAGGAATCGAGGACTTGATGGCGCGCAGTTTGATCTGTCTTGGTAATGATTGTCATGTAGTGGTCATGTCGGTATTGCGGTGGCAGAACAAATTATACGGATCGCCCGAAATTAAATACAGCATCATCTCGACCTGGTGTACCGGTCCGCAAGCAAACGATTGCGCATCGTATCGCATGCTAGATGACTACGGTGCTGAACAATACATGAAAAAGTCAAATATTGCCATGTATCAATATTCCTTGAGGCAATCCTCTCTTTACTTTATAGTTGCCTGCAGGTAAGCTTGCGGCGACAAAATAGTGATTTGCAGTGCGCCATTCCGCTTACCTGATTCCGGTTTTATGGCAGTTTCCAGTTCCTCTTATTGCCATCAGTAGAAACTATTATCAGATAACTATTAGTTGTCATGGCCATGTAAATCATGTCGGTATGGGTTTGCTGGGTTTGTTTAAGTCTGCTTGAGCGGATGGTGTGGCAACTGATAAAACTGATGGGTCCTGTACATCGGGCCGGGCAAGATGGCATTGGATGTAATGCCTGCCGGAATGGCAACACCAGTAATTCTGATTGATACGTCACCGCATATTGAAAGTAGAGGGCAAGATGAGCAACGAACTCGCAGGTCTGATCAAGGCCGATCTGGCAGCACTGAGCAATGACGCGCGCGCCCTGGGCGCCAGCATCGCGCCCGCCGCCCAGTTCGGCGCGCCGGAACAATCCGGCTTCTCCTTTGCGCAAAGCATGAAAGACGCCGTCGGCAAGGTCAACGGCGATGACCGCCTGGCTGCGCAGAAAATGAGCGACGTCGACAGCGGCAAGAGCGACGACATGGTCGGCGCCATGCTGGCCAGCCAGGAAGCGAGCCTGTCCTTCTCCATGTTGATGCAAGTGCGCAACAAGGTCATGGGCGCCGTCGACGAACTCATCAAACTCCCTCTGTAATCTTCACGTCCTGATCCACGCCCAGCCTCCCAGCGAAAGTTACCCCAAGTGATTACCCCCATGAAGTCCGCATTTGCGCGCTGGCGCCTTGGCGCCCAGCCCGCCATTCCGCCCGCCCTGCTGAAAAACCTGGTTCCCATCGTCGTGCTGGCCATCGGCATCACCGCCATGGTGACCATGTATGCCTGGCGCGACCAGGCCAACTACAAGCCGGTGTTTGGCGCGCGCGAAAAAGTGGCCGTGACGGACATGATGGCAACCCTGGACGCCGAGCACATTCCCTACCGCCTGCATCCGGACAGCGGCCAGGTGCTGGTGCCCGACGCCATGCTGGGCAAGGTGCGCATGCTGCTCGCCTCGAAAGGCGTGACGGCGCAACTGCCGGCCGGCCTGGAGCTGATGGACAAGAATGACCCGCTGGGTGTGTCCCAATTCGTGCAGGACGTGCGCTTCCGCCGCGGCCTGGAAGGCGAATTGGCGCAAAGCATCATGACGATGGACGCGATCGCTTCGGCGCGCGTCCATCTGTCGATTGCCAAGTCGACGTCGTTCGTCGCCAGCGACGGCGACAAATCGTCCGCCTCGATCGTCGTGGCGCTAAAACCGGGCCGCACCCTGGCGCCGGAACAGATCGCCGCCGTCATCAACATGGTGGCCGGCAGCGTCGCCAGCCTGGCGCCTACGCGCGTGAGCCTGGTGGACCAGGGCGGCAACCTGCTGTCCTCGCACGTCGACCTGACGGACGGTTTCGACGCCTCGGCCGCCAGCAATGAAGGCGCGAAACGCTTCCAGGATGAAATCCGCCGCAACGTCACGGGCTTGCTGGGCCCCGTCATCGGCGAAGACAACTTCAAGCTCAGCGTGACGGCCGCCGTGAACAACGACCGCGTGGACGAAACGCTGGAAAAATACGGCGAAGCCCCGAAAGTGACGAGCGAAGCGATGCGCGAAGAGCAGGAACGCAACCGCACCGTGGCCGGCATTCCCGGCAGCCTGTCGAACCGTCCGCCTGCGGCCGCCGTGCCGGCACCAGCCGATGCCGCAGGCGCCGCACCCGCCGATGGCGCACCGAAGCCGTCCGACGACGGCACGGCCCGCAAGAACGCCACCACGCGCCAGTACGCGTACGACCGCAGCATCACGCAGATCAAGCGCAGCCGTGGCCGCCTTGAAAAACTCAGCGTCGCCGTGGTCCTCAACAGCGCCGCCGCACCGAATCCGAAAACCGGCTGGACCCCTGCCGAACTGGGCAATATTGAAAAAATGCTCAACAGCGGCCTGGGCATCAACGCCCAGCGCGGCGACAGCCTGAGCCTGACGGCGCTGGCCTTCCCGGCCAAGCCGCCTGTAGCGCAGTGGTGGGAAGAGCGCGACACCGTCGTCGATTTCAGCAGCTGGCTGCTGTACGCCCTGGGCGCCGTGCTCGGCTACTTCCTGATCCTGCGTCCACTGCTGCGCCTGCTGACCACGCGCCTGGCGCCGCCGGCACTGAAACAGCTTGATCCGGCCCTGGCACTGGGCGGCAGCAGCGCCGCCGGCGCGAATGGCGCGGCCGTTGCCGGCGCGCCAGCCCTGGGCGTGAACGGCAGCCCGCTGGCGCTCGAGGGCGAGGCCGCCGCTGGCAACATGCCGGTGGTGCCGCTGCTGGAAAACTATGACTTGCCGCCACCAGGCTCGGCGGTCGACGTGATGGTCGACCACCTGAAAGTGCTGGCTGAAAAAGAACCCGAGCGTGTCGCCGAAGTCGTCAAACAATGGATGCAGAAAAATGGCCGAACTCAACAACAATAATCCCTCCGACGGCGCCGAAGTCGAAAGCGCCAGCCTGAATCCCGTGGAACAGGCGGCTATCGTGCTGCTGAGCATCGGCGAAGAACAAGCCGCCAATGTGCTGCGCTGCCTGTCGCGCGAAGAATTGCTGGAAGTCACGCAAGTGATGTCGCGCATGAGCGGCATCAAGGTCGAATCCGTAAAAACGGCCATGCAGACCTTCTTCGACGACTACCGCCAGCAAAGCGGCGTGCACGGCGCCTCGCGCAGCTACCTGAAGCGCTCGCTGGACATGGCGCTGGGCAGCGATATCGCGAATAGCGTGCTGAACAATATTTACGGCGATGCGATCCGCCCCAAAATGGCGCGCCTGCAGTGGGCTTCGCCAAAATGGCTGGCCGAATACATCGTCAACGAGCACGTGCAGATGCAGGCCGTGTTCCTGGCCTTTTTGCCGCCCGCGCTGGCCGGCCAGATCCTCGACGCCCTGCCCGTCGAAGGCCGCGACCTGGTCTTGCTGAACCTGGCGCGCCTGGACGAGATCGACCGCGACCTGCTGGTCGAGCTCGACGAACTGGTGGGCCGCTGCCTGGGCACGCTCGACACGCAAAGCACCAGCGTGGAAGGCATCCGCCAGGCCGCCGAGATTCTCAACCGCATGCCGGGCAACCGCGCCGCGCTGGTCGAACTGCTGCGCGCGCACGACCCGGACGTGGTCTCGGAAATCGAACTGAGCATGTACGACTTCCTGATCCTGGCCACGCAGAGCGATGTCACGCTTACGCGCATCCTGGAAGACGTGCCGATGGAACAGTGGGCCATCGCCCTCAAGGGCGCGGAACCGGCTATCCGTGACGCCGTGCTGAAAACCATGCCGCGCCGCCAGGCGCAGAGCTTCGAAGACATGATGCGCCGCTCCGGCCCCGTGCCGCTGTCGCGCATCGAACAGACGCGCCAGGAAATCATGGCCACCGTCAAGGGCCTCGCCGATGCAGGCGAGATCGAAGTGCAATTGTTTGCCGAAGCGGTGATCGAATGAAACACTTCCGCTCGTATCGTTTCCCGCCCCTGTCGCAATTCATCGCTGCCGGCCAGCGTTCCTCCAACGAGGACACGGATGGCCAGTGGCAGGCGTCCGTCTCGGAAGGCTTCGAGCAGGGCCAGCGCGACGGCTACGAAGTGGGCCTGGTGCAAGGCCAGCAGGACGGCTACGACACCGGGCGCAACGACGGCATGGCGCAGGGCCGCGAAGAAGGCCGCAATGAAACCCTGGTGGCGCTGGACCGCCTGGCGCGCCCCGTCGACGCCATCTTGCGCGACCTGAAAAAAGTGCGCGCCGATTACCGCGAAGCGCAGCGCAAGGAAGTGGTCGACCTGGTGGCCAAGGTGGCGCGTCAGGTGATCCGCGCCGAACTGGCGCTGCAACCGGTGCAATTGCTGGCCCTGGTCGACGAGACCCTGGCCTCGATGCCGCCCACGCGCGAGGAAATCGACGTCTTCCTCAATCCGGAAGAATTGAAACGCATCAGCGAACTCGATCCGAAGCGCGCGAAGCGCTGGAACCTGATCGCCGACGCGCGCCTCGACGCGGGCGAATGCCGCATCAAGGCGGGCGACAATGAAGTCGACGCGGGCTGCCATCAGCGCCTGTCGGCCTGCATGGAACAGGTCAGCAGCCATCTGGCGCTGGCCGCCGAACACGCGGATCAGGGCGCGCCTGCATGATCGCCGACACGCTGCGCAGCTTCGAGATCGGCGATATTCCGGTCGCGACACCGACCGGCCGCCTGGTCGGCGCCTCCGGCCTGCTGCTGGAAAGCGCCGGTTGCCGCCTGCACACGGGCCAGCGTTGTCAAATTGAAACTGTGAGCGGCGAATGGCTCGATGCGCAAGTCGTCGGTTTTCGCGAAAAACTGTCCTACCTGATGCCGTTCAAGAAGGCGACGGGACTGACCACGGGCGCCAGGGTGCTGCCCCTGCCCGACAAGGCCAGCCTGCAGATCGGCCCCTCGTGGCTGGGCCGCATGGTGAATGGCCTCGGTGAGCCGATCGATGACCTGGGCCGCCTCGGTGGCGAACACATCCTGGAAGTCACGCCGCCAAAAATTAATCCCCTGAAGAAACAACCGGTGGTCGAGCCGCTGGACGTGGGCGTGCGGGCCATCAACAGCATGCTGACCCTGGGCAAGGGCCAGCGCGTGGGCCTCATGGCCGGCTCCGGCGTGGGCAAGAGCGTGCTGCTGGGCCTGATCACGCGCCAGACGGTGGCCGATGTCGTCGTCGTCGGCCTGATCGGCGAACGGGGCCGCGAAGTACGCGAATTCGTGGAAAAGTCGCTGGGCGCCGAAGGTTTGAAAAAGGCCGTGCTGGTCATCGCGCCCGCCGATGAATCGCCCTTGATGCGCATCATGGCCACCGAGTTGTGCCACTCGATCGCCGCCCATTACCGCGACCAGGGCAAGCACGTGCTGCTGCTGGTCGACTCACTGACGCGCTATGCCATGGCCTTGCGCGAAGTGGCGCTGGCCCTGGGCGAGCCGCCGGCCACGCGCGGCTACCCGCCGTCCGTATTTTCGAACTTGCCGCAACTGGTGGAAAGCGCCGGCAATGGCGCGCACCCGGAAGGCAGCATGAGCGCCATCTACACGGTGCTGGCCGAAGGCGACGACCAGCAGGACCCCGTGGTCGACACGGCGCGCGCGATTCTCGACGGCCATATCGTGCTTACGCGCGAACTGGCCGAGCGGGGCCACTACCCCGCCATCGACATCGCCGCCTCGATCAGCCGCTGCATGGCGCAGGTGATCACGCCCACCCACATGCAGGCGGCGCGCGCACTGAAAGCGTCGATGGCGCGCCATGCGCGCGTGCGCGACCTGATCCCGCTGGGCGCCTACGTGCCCGGCGCCGACCCGATCACCGACCGCGCCGTCCAGCTGCACGCGCCCATCGAAGCCTTCCTGTGCCAGGGCACCAAGGAAGAGGCGCCGATGGGACCGTGCATCGAACAACTTGAACAGATCATGGCCTAGGAGCATACGTGAGCGACGCGCATACCATCCGCAACCTGACCACCCTGGTCGGCCTGCGCAGTACCGAAGTGGAACGCCTGCAGAGTGACATGGCGGCGCAGACGGCCGTGCGCGAACGCTACCAGAAGAACCTGGAGCGCCTGACGGGCCTGTACACGGATAGCGGCCCCAGCGGCGCCCTGCCCCTGGCCCTGTCCGTCAACTGCGGCAACTTCAAACAAGCCGTGATGCAGATGGCCGACCAGCACCGTACCGACCTGCATTTGCACGAAGCCAACATGGCCGTTTCGCAGCGCGCCCTGAATACAGCCTGGGCCAAACGCGAGGTACTGGACCAGGTGCTGACGCAAAAACAAAAGCATGTTGCAAATGAGCAACAACGTGTCGATGCCAAGCGGCAAGACGAGCTGGCGACGCAATTCTGGTTCCGCGGGCAGGTAAAATGAGGTTTGTGTAAGTTTCTTTCAGGAAAACTTCACAAAACGGGAATGGGGGTCGCCTTGTACCGGTATATCCCTTTATTCAGGAGTCTGGCATGGCAAACGCAATTACCGCACCACGATACGATCCACTCGTCACAGCAGAACAACTGGCTACCAAATCGGTGGCGGCGCAAAAAGCAGCCCTGGCGGCTCAGACCACGCTTGCCAACAACACCACTAGCGCGCTGAGCAACCTGAAATCGGCCATCTCGACATTCCAGCTGGCGATGACGACAATGACGTCCAGCAAATCCGTGCTGAACCAGTCTGCGACCTTCAGCAATACTGCGTATGGCACGGCCACGGCCGGCATCAAGGCGACCCCCGGCAGCTATGCCTTTTTTGTCGAGCAACTGGCCACTGCCAGCCAGACCTCGTATGGCGGCGTGAGCACGGTGAATGTCGCCGACGGCACGGGTTCCCTGAAAGTGAAGATCGGTGACGGCGTGGGCGACAATACGCTCGATATCGACCTGGCCGCTGCCGACAAGGATGGCGACGGCAAGCTGACGCCGCAGGAAATGGCTGCTGCCATCAATGGCAACAGCAAGAATAATGCACGCGTCACCGCTTCCGTCATCAATATCGGCAACCAGGCACAACTGGTGCTGACGTCGAATCTGACGGGTCTGGACAACGCCGCCACGCTCGACGCGAGCGGTGTGGCCAATGTCACGCTGAAAACCGCGCTGACGGATACGAACAACATCAAGAACATCGTCCCGCCCAAGGACGCCATCGTCTGGCTGGGCGCCCAGGGCTCCGGCACCAAAATTACCCAGGCCTCGAATACCTTCACCAACGTGCCCGACGTGAAAATGACGTTCACCAAGGCCATGACGGCTGGCGAGAACCCGATTACCGTGACCGTCGGCACCGACAGTGCCGGCACCATTGCCAATGTGCAAGCCTTCGTCGATGCCTACAACAAGCTGAAAAGCGTGATGGATGGCCTGGCTAGCCCCGGCAACCCGGAGAAAAATATCGCTGCCGGCATCTTTGCCCACGACTCCGGCCTGAACGCCCTGCGCAGCAGCATGGGCGATGCCTTGCGCCTGAACGTCGATGGCGTGTCGCTGGTGGCGTATGGCATTACCGCCCAGCGCGACGGCACGATCAGCCTGAATACCGCCAAACTGACGGCCAAGCTGGCGGACAATCCTGGTGGCCTGGACAAACTGTTCGGCAATAACAGCCTGTCGGCCCCTGCCGGCGTGCTCGGTGGCCTGGACAAGGTGCTAGGCCAGTGGAGCAATGTCACCAAAGGCCAGATCACCCAACGCATGGCAGCGACGGACAAGTTGCAGAAAAGCCTGGCCAAGAGCAGCGAGCGCCTGACCAACCAGTACAACACTGCTTACAGCCGTTTCCTGGATCAATATTCCCGCCTGCAGGTATTGCAAGAGCAAATGACGCGCAATTCCGACATGTTCGATGCCATGTTTAGTAACAATAAATCCTAAGGCGGATGTGCTTGCCGCGCCGCCACAGTTAACATAGCGAGAAGATAATAATGTTGAACAATGAAGCTTACGGCAGTTACCACGCCGTCAACCTGGACTCCCAGACCGCCCGCGCCACACCGGTCGAGCTGGTACTGGTGCTGACGGACGGCCTGCTGGAAGAACTGGCGCGCGCGCGCGGGCATATCGTGGGCAAGCGCTACGAGCAAAAGGCCATCAGCCTGGATAAATGCACGCAGATCATCAACGGTCTGTCGAGCTCGCTCGATTTCGACAATGGCGGCGAAGTGGTGGTCAACCTGGCGCGCCTGTATGACTATTGCGTGGCGCGCCTGTACACGGCCGGCATCAAGCTCGACCCTACCCTGATCGACGAAGTGACGACCTTGATGACAACCATCAAGCGCGGCTGGGTGGGCGTCCAGGCCAACAATGCCTAGGCGCGCTGCGCTGCAGCAGCTGAGCCGGCAATTGAGCGCGGCGATCGCGCAGCCGGACTGGGAGGCGATGGAAAAACTCTCGGCCAGCCTGGCGAAAAACATTCCGTTGCTGGCCGAACGGGGCGTATGGAATGCGCTGGAACACGCAGAATTGTTGCAATTGCGCAAAATTCACGCGCAAGCGGTTAAAATTTGCTCTGAGGAAAAAGAACGCCTGGGTCTACACCTGGGTGCATTACAGGCAAATAAGGAAGGTTGGGTCGCCTACGCCGCGCTCGGCGAATACGACTCTGAAGGGTATCAAGCATGATCATGAACTTCAACACGGCGCCGGCCGCTCCGGCACCGGCTGCCCCCGCAGCATCTGCACCGACGCCAGCGTCGGCTCAGACGGCCACTTTGCCCGGCACGCCAGGCTATGGCAGCTATGCTGCCGCGCCCTCCGCCCTGCCGCTGTTTGCGCAGGTGCTCGATGTGACTGCCGTGGAGACGGCCGACGCTGGCACGCCTGCGGCCGTGCCCGCCAAGGACGGCGACAGCGACAGCCAGACCGACAGCGGCCTGCCTGCCATGGCCAACCCCGTCATCGGCTTGCCTGTGACGATGCTGCCGCCAACGGACGCGGCCGCCGCCGAGGCGCGCGCCGCAGCCCAGGCGCAAACACAGACACCGGTGCAGGCGAATGTGGCGCAAGCCAACCCGGCACTCAACATCAGCCTGCATCCCGCGGCGATCACACTGAGCGCGCCGGCGACCTCGCCAGCGCCAGGGCGCGATACGCGCGAACCGCTGGCCGCCGCCAACCCGGCGACGGCTGCCAAAGGCAGCGCGCCGGCACAGCCGTTCGAAGCGCTGCTGCAGCAAAACGCTCCGGTGACAGCCGTCGCCGCCCCTGCCGCGCGCGAAGGCGAACGTGGCGCCGCGACGCCGGCGCCAGCCACGCCCAACCTGGGCTTGACGGGCGCGGTCGGCAATACCGCTGCGGCGGCCCCATCCGGCGACACCATCAAGCTCAACGGCCCTGCCCAGCAATGGCAGGAACCGCTGCGTGAAGCGCTGGGCGAACGCCTGCAGACGCAGATAGGCCGCAACAGCGAACACGCGACGATCCGCCTCGACCCGCCCATGCTGGGCCGCATTGAAATTTCCATCCGCCACACGGCCGGTGCGCTGCAAGTGAATGTCACGGCGTCGAATTCGGAAGTATTGCGCCAGTTGCAAGGCATCGGCGAAAACATGCGCAGCGACCTGGCGCAGCGCCAGTACACCGAGGTGGCCGTGAATATCAGCGCCACCCCGCGCAGCCCTGCCGCCCAGGCGTTTGCCGAAGGCGATGCGCGCGGCCAGCGTCAACCTGGCCGCCAGCAGGACGATGCCGAGCCGGGCCGCGCCCTGTCCGACGGCAGCACTGCCGCTACCACTTACGCCATGCATGAGCGAGAGACTGCCTGATGAATATGAAAATGAAACTGATAGGCGGCTTTGTCGCCGTGGCCGTACTGGCCGCCGGCGCGGCTGGCGGCGCCATGTGGTACCTGGCCAAGCCGGTTGCCGGCCATGCCGAGGTGGCCGAAGCAAAAACGCCGCCACCCGCCACGGGCAAGAAGGCGCGCAAGTTCCTCACGCTGGACAAGGTCATCGTGATGCTGCGCCGCGGCCCCGGCGAAGGTGAAACGCATTACCTGTCGGCCGACCTGGTGATCGCCACCACCGAGGAAAAGGAAAAGCTGACCAAGGACCACTTGCCGCTGATGCGCTCGATCGCTGTCAGCACCCTGTCGAGCTTTCCGATGGACAAGGCGCAGACGATGACGGTGGAGCAATTTGCCGAACAGATCAACAAGGCCTTCAATGTCAGCTATGAACGCGAACAGATGGAAAAACCTTTCACCGAAGTCATGGTCGGCAAGCTGATCATTGAATAAGCCAACACGCCAGCCGACCTAGTGGGAGATCCCTTGGCCTATGTAGAGCAATACCAGGAAGCGTATGGCGCCGGCGAATATGCCGCCGCCAGCGCTTGCGCGGCCGTGCTCAGCGTTGCTGAGGAGCAACAACATCTGGTGGCGTACTCCCCTCTGGTGAAACGCATCGTGCGCCAGCTCAATTCGCAGGTATCGGGCGCCATCGACCGCGACGACATGGAACAGATCGGCCTGATGGGCTTGCTCGAAGCCTTGCGCCGCTACGGCGTGCCGGACCAGTCGTTCGGCAGCTATGCCAGCCTGCGCATCCGTGGCGCCATCCTCGATGAATTGCGGCGCCAGGACTGGCGTCCGCGCGCCGTGCGCCAGGAAAGCCACCGCCTGCGCGACAGCGTGCGCGCCCTGACCCGGCGCCTGGGGCGCGAACCGCTGGAGGCGGAAATCATGGCGGCCCTGAAACTGACGCCGGAAGCTTTTCAGGAATACCAGCTGGCGGAAAACGCCGAGCTGATCGCCAGTTTTGACGAAGTGCTGCAGGAAAGCCTGGGGCAAGCCGACAGCGCACCGAGCCCGGAAGAGCAATTGATGGTGCGGCGCAGCCTGGAACAGGCGCTGCGCACGCTGGACGAACGGGAACAGCGCGTGGTGCAGATGTATTACGAATTCGAATTGAGCTACAAAGAAATTGCCGCCGTGCTGGACCTGAGCGACGCCCGCGTCTGCCAATTGAACAAGACGGCGCTGGGCAAGATGAAAACCATGCTGCAAGACGCATAGGTTTCAGCAATAGTTTCAGCAATACCCATCAAATTGACGCAGCACAATGACGCAGAAAGGCAGTTGACATGGTAATTATCGGTATCTTAATCGTGATGGGATGTGTATTCGGAGGCTTCGCCCTGATGGGCGGCACCGTCCACGCGATCTGGCAACCGGTCGAGTTGATCATCATCATCGGCGCCGCCGTCGGCGCCCTGGTGCTGGGCAACCCCAAGCATGTACTCGGTGAAATGCTGCACCAGATGCGCAAGATCGTCACGCACAAGAAGCAAGGCTCGGAATTCCAGCGCCAGTTGCTGCTGCTGATGTATGAACTGCTACAAACGGCCGCCGGCGGTCTGAAGGCGCTCGACGCCCACGTCGAGGCGCCGCGCGAAAGCGCCCTGTTCCAGCGCTATCCGCTGGTGCTGGAAGAGCCGAAGCTGCTGGCCTTCATCGTCGACAACTTCCGTTTGATGGCGATGGGCAAGATCAACGCGCATGAGCTAGAAGGCGTGCTGGAGCAGGAACTGGAAGCCATCCACGACGAATTGCTGCAACCGTCGAAATCCCTGCACAAGATCGCCGAAGCCATGCCCGGTTTCGGTATCCTGGCCGCCGTTCTGGGCATCGTGATGGCCATGAATTCCGTGGCCGACGGCGCCGATGCGGCAGAAATTTCGGAAAAAGTGGGCGCCGCCATGGTCGGTACCTTCATCGGCATCTTTTTTGCTACGGCGTGCTCGATCCGATGTGCAATATGATGAAACAGCTGGTGGGCGAGGAAGGCTCGACCATGGAATGCGTGAAGGTCGTGCTGGTCACGCACGTGGCGGGCAAACCGCCCCTGCTGGCCATCGATGCGGGCCGCCGCCTGGTGCAGCTGAACATCAAGCCTAGCTTCGCCCAGCTGGAAAGCTGGATCAATGCGCTGGAAGATGGCGGCGCCGAACAAGAGCAAGGCCAAGGCCGGGGAGGCCGCCGTGCTAAAGCCGCATGAGAAACATGAACAGGCCATCATCAAGCGTGCCGGTCGCAAGCACGACGACGATGGCCATGGCGGCGCCTGGAAAGTAGCGTTCGCCGACTTTTGCCTGGCCCTGCTGTCGCTCTTCCTCGTGCTGTGGCTGATGGCTGCGCGCGAGCAGCAGGCGATGAAGGAAATCATGATGGACGCGTCGGCAGGCAGCCGCCAGGGCGAAGGCCAGGGCGTCATGCCGGAACAGAAAGGCGGTCCGCGCGGCAGCCTGATCGAGCGTTTCCCCATGCCCCGCAAGGGCACGGGCGACACGCGCACGGAAGGCAAGCAGATGCAGGACGGCAAGGCCGGCGCCGCGCCGCAAAACCAGACCAAGGTCAGCTACCAGTCGCCGGAAGACTTGATGGCCCTGTCGCGGGCGCTCGACAAGCTCAGCGACGAAGCGGGACTGAAAAGCAATTTACAATCCGTGATCACGCCGTACGGCTTGCGCGTCATGCTGCACGATACGGACAAGCAAGGCATGTTCGTGCGCGGCAGTGCCGTACCGACCGACCGTTTCCGCAAGCTGCTGCGCCAGATGGGCCCCGTGTTTGCGCAAATGGAAAATCAGATGCTGATCGTCGGCCACACGGACTCGATGCAATACGCCAATACCGGCTACGAAGGCTTTTCGAACTGGACCCTGTCGGCCAACCGCGCCATGTCGGCGCGCGCGCAATTGCTGATCGGCAGCATGAGTCCGGACAGCGTGCTGCAAGTGGTGGGCATGGCCGACCGCGCGCCGCTGGACGTAAAAAATGCCAGCGCCGGCATCAATCGACGCATCGAACTGTTAATATTGACGCGTGGCCAGGCCGACAGCATCGCCGCCATGTTCGGCATGGCCGGACAAAAGGCGCAGGGCGAAGAGCTGCAGGTGGGTGAGCCGGACTCGGGCACTTTGCAACGTCTGCGCGAGAAACTGGGCCTGCCCGCAAAGAAGGAGCGCGATGAGCATGCAAATTAAGGGCAAGGGACAACGTATGAAAATCTCCTCCGGCAATACCGGCGCTGCCGTACGCAGCAGCGCCGTCGCGCCGGCCGAGGCGATCGCCGAGAACGCGGGCGCCGCGGGCGCCATGGGTGGCTCGTCGGCCGGGGCGGAACTGCAATCGGCCGTGCTGCAACCGGCCATGGCCGCCCTGCGTGCCATGCCCGAGATCGACCACGAGCGCGTGGCGATGTTGCGCGATGCGCTGGCCAAGGGCGAATTGCCGTTCGATCCATCGAAATTGGCAGGCTTGATCCAGCGTTTCCACGGCGGCGAGTCGTGACCGCGCCGCGCAAGGGCATCACGCGCCAGGAAGCCGTGCGCCGCGTGCTGCAAGGCATGGCGGATGACCGCGCCGGCTATGCCGCCCTGCAAACCTTGCTGGAAGAGCAATTCCAGGCCACCTTGCACCACCAGAGCGCGCAGTTGACGACGCTGGCCGACCAGGTCATCGCCGCCGTCGAACCGCTCGATGCGCGCCGCCGCCAGCGGGTCAGCCTCGTCACCGCCCTGCTGGGTCCGCAAGGCGATATGCCACAATTGTTTGCGCTGTTGCAAGAAGACGCGCGCGCCACCGCCGAGCGCGACTGGGCCGCGCTCGAGCAGATGGTGCTTGAATGCAAGCGCCTGAATGCCCGCAACAGTGATTTATTAACAGAGCAGTACAGCATCATGCAGCGCGTGCTGCATGGCGAGGAAGATACCTATGCGCCAGGCTGATTTCCTGACCACCCGCGCCACGGCGGCGACACCATCGACGGCGGCCACGTCCGCCGTGCAAAGCAATATGCGCGCCACCGACGCCACCAGTTCCAGCGGCAACTTCAGCAGTGTGTTCCGGCAAGTACAGGGCGAAGTGGCCCGCTTCATCGAACAGGGTGGCGGCAACGCCACCAGCCTGAGCCCGCAGGGCCGCGCCTACCTGGAACAGAGCCAGCCCGTGAATGTGCTGGGCAGCATCAACCAGGGCGGAGAGATCGGCGAAGTGCAGCAACAATTTCTTGCCTCGATCAAGCCATGGACGGAAGAAACGGGCGCGCGCCTGGGCGTGGCGCCGGAAATCGTCGCCGCCCACGCGGCGCTGGAATCGGGCTGGGGCCAGCGTACGCTGCGCCAGGGCACGGGCGCGGACACGAATAACCTGTTCGGCATCAAGGCCGGCAGCAAATGGCAGGGCGACGTGGCCAGCAACCTGACCACCGAATACGAAGCGGGCAGCGGCACGGCCCTGAAGAAAACCGAGCGCTTCCGCAGCTACCCCGACCAGGCCAGCGCCTTCCGCGACTATGCGCAAGTGCTGCTGGACAATCCCCGCTACCGCGCCGCCCTGAACACGGGTGCCGATGCAGGCGCCTTCGCGCAAGGCCTGGCCCGTGGCGGCTATGCCACCGACCCGAACTACGCCGCCAAGCTGACGCAGCTGGCGACGCGTTTGCAGCGCACGGCCGCCGCAGACTGATCTCTCCTTAACGGCCGGGAATGTCGGCCGGTTCCACCACGCCCGCATCGACCACCCTGGCGCGTATCACCGTGCCGCTGGTGGCGTTGCGCACGCGAATCACCTCGCCCAGCGCGCCCGGATCCATCGCTTCGCCGGCCATGCTCACTTCCACCTGCTCCTTGCGCGCCACGATATTGACCGCACTGCCCCGCTTGATCAACACGGGCGACGCCAGTTGCCCTTGCCGCAGTACTTCGCCGGCACGCAAGCTGCGCCGGCTCGACAGGCCAACGGCGCCAGGCAAGGAAGCAATACTGTCGGGCACCATCGTCACGTCGCGCCGCGCCAGGGTCATGTCGCCCGCCTGCAAGGGCGTATTCGCCGTGACGGGGGCGCTGGTGACGGCCACCTGGGCCGTGATGCTGCCGCGCGCCAGCATTTCATAGCGCCAACCGTTGCTTCCAGGACACACTGCAACAAAGCGCATGCGTTGCGCCGAACGGCTGTCCGCCGTTTCCAGCGCGACGGGCGCCGCGCACGCCGGCACGGGGCGCGTGCTTTTTACCACGGCCACTTGAAACTGCGGTTCCAGCAATCCCGCCGAGGCTGCCTGCTGCGCCAACTGCTCGCGCGCCAATTGTTCCACACGCGAAAATATATTGTCGGCTGGCAATTCTGCGCGTCCTGCACTACTATATAGGCTGGTCAGTAAAAAGAGGCCCGGAAGCAGTATGTGACGACATTGCGCCTTGTTCCACATCACGGAATAGTTCTCAAAGTAAATCATTGCTAACCTTAATCAAAGATACTGAAGCGGCATGACCTTACCATGCGTCAACATGACCAGGCTGGGATTTTACCTCTGTACCACCTATTTTCTGGCCCGAACCGCAAAAAGCACGATCGAATTCAACACAAAGGATGACCATGGGGATTAATTTCAAGGATGCGCTGGGCGTGCACGCCGATGCACTCGCGCTGCGTGCCGACCGTACACGCGTACTGGCCGCCAACATCGCCAATGAAAACACGCCCGGCTTCCAGGCCATGGACATGGATTTCGGCAGCGCCCTGCAACAGTTGCAGGACAACGAGGCCGGCCTGTTGTCGACCGATGATGATGCCAGCGCCCTGTACCGCGTCCCCTACCACCCTAGCCGCGACGGCAACACCGTCGAAATCGGCGTGGAGCAGGCGGCGTTCTCGCAGAATGCCACCGACTTCCAGACCAGCCTGACTTTCGTCAACATGAAACTGAAGGGTCTGTCCAAGGCCATTTCCGGACAATAAGGATCAGCATGAGCTTCCAGGATATTTCCAAGATCGCCGGTTCGGCGATGGCGGCGCAAACCGTGCGCCTCAATACCATCGCCAGCAACCTGGCCAATGCCGATTCCGTTGCCGGCTCCGAAGGTGAAACCTATCGCGCGCGCAAACCCGTGTTTGCGGCCGTGATGGACGGCCCAGGCGCCAGCGGCGCCGGTGGAAGAGTACAGGTACTCGACGTGGTGCAAAGCGATGAGCCTCTGCGCAAGGTCTATGAACCGGGCCACCCGATGGCCAATGCCGATGGCATGGTGTTCTACCCCAACGTCAATCAGGTAGCCGAGATGACCGACATGATGTCGGCGTCGCGCGCGTTTGAAACAAATGTCGAAGTTCTGGGCCGCATCAAATCGATGCAGCAATCGCTCCTCAAATTAGGTGAAGCATAATCCATGGAAACCAATCTCTTTACTAATAACACCAGCGGCAGCAATAGCAACAGCAATGCCGTCAAGTCGCAAAGCAATGCCACCCAGGATATGTTCACCAAATTGCTGGTCGCGCAGATCAAGAACCAGGATCCCCTCGCGCCGACCGATCCGAGCCAGTTCGTCAATCAATTGACGCAACAGGCGCAGACGGAAGCGATGCAAAACCTGTCGGCGCTGACCAGCGCCAATGCCAGCGTGCTGCAATCGATGCAGGTACTGGCTTTGGGCGCGCAAGTGGGCTCCGAAGTCATGGTCAACAGCGAAACGGTCCAGCTCGACAAGAGCAAGGTCAGCGGCACCATTGCGCTGGCGGCCAGCACCACCAAGACCACCGTCACCCTGAAAGGGCTGGACGACAAGGAATACAAGATCGAACTGGGCGCCAAATCGCCCGGCACGGTGCCGTTCACCATCGATCCCGTGGCCCTGGGCTTGCCTGCTGGCACCTACAGCATGAAGGTCAGCACCAGCGGCGCCGAAAAACCAACGGTCGACATCGCAGGCAAGCTTAACAGCGTGCGCCTGTCGTCCGGCGGCAGCATGATTTTGAGCGTGTCGAACCTGGGCGAAGTCAACCCTGGCGCGATCACCGGCTTTAACGGCAAGACGGCCTGATCCGCTCGCCCCTTCGTTTCCTGCACACTAATCTCGTCCTTCACTAAAGGAAGTCAACATGAGTTTCGACATCGCCCTGTCCGGTATCCAATCCATCAACCAACAGTTGAACAGCACCAGTAACAATATCGCCAATGCCGGCACCTACGGCTTCAAGAGCAGCCGCGCCAACTTTTCGGCCATGTACGCCGGTTCGCGCGCCACGGGGACGGAAATCGGCTCGATCACGCAAAGCATGTCGCTCAATGGCGGCGTACTGAACACGGGCCGCGCGCTCGACGCGGCCATCGATGGCCGTGGCTACTTCGTCACGCGCGATGCGCAAAACACCATGACCTTCAGCCGGGTCGGCATTTTTTCGGCCAGCAATGAAGGCAAGCTGATCGACTCGAACGGCCGCCTGGTGCAAGGTTATGCCGCCGTCAAAGGCAGCACCACCCTGGGTACCATGGGCGACATGAACATTCCCACGGGCCAGATTCCCGCCGTGGCGTCGACCAAGCTGGCGTATGCCGCCAATATGTCGTCCGAATGGACCGTCAAGACCGTACCCTTCAACAAGACTAGCGAACTGAGCTACAACAGCGCCAAGTCCTCGATCGTCTACGATTCGCTGGGCGGCAAGCACTCGCTGGGTCAGTACTTTGTCAAGACGGCTGCGGGCGTGGACGTGCACTACACCTTCGACAATACCGATGTGACGCCGGTGACGAGCATGACCTTCGACACGAACGGCAAGCTGGTGACCGGCACGGCTGCCACGCCAGTGCTGCCGACGCCACCTGGCGCCGCAGCGATGTCGATCGCCATCGACTACACGGGCACCACCCAGTTCGCTGGCGAATCCACCACCTCGACCGACCGCGCAGACGGTTATGCCTCGGGCACCTACACAGGCGTGGAACTGGCCGATGACGGCTCCGTCGTGGCGAAATACACGAACGGCCAAAAGCAAAGCATCGGCGTGATCGCCCTGGCTACCTTCCCCGACGAAGGCGCGTTGACGGCCGTCAACGATACCAGCTGGGTCGCCTCGACCACCTCCGGCACCCCCATGTTTGACCGTCCGGGCGTCGGCATGGCCGGCAAACTGACGACGAGCTCGCTGGAACAGTCGAACGTCGACATCACCTCCGAACTGGTGGGCCTGATGACGTCGCAGCGTAACTACCAGGCCAACTCGAAGGTCATCTCGACCGAGAACGCCATGCTGCAATCGCTGATGCAAGCGCTGTAATCCACGAGACGCAAAGGTAAAGAGCAATGGATGCGCTGATTTATACCGCCATGAGCGGGGCCGACCGTGCCCTGCGGGCACAGCAGGTACACGCCAACAACCTGGCCAACATCGAGACGGGCGGCTTTCGCGCCAACCTGGAAGTGTCCACTGCCCAGCCGTTGCAAAACGGCTATGGCTACGACGACCGCCACATGACGCAGACGCAGTCGAGCGCCATCGGTACGCGCACGGGCGCCATCAAGGAAACGGGACGCGAACTCGACGTGGCAGTCACGGGCCCCGGCTTTCTCGCGGTACAGTGGCAAAACGGCGAAGCCTACACGCGCGCCGGCGCCATGGACCTCGATGAAACGGGCGCACTGACCATCAACGGCCGGCCCGTGCTGGGCGAAGGCGGTCCGATCACGATTCCCGAGCACACCAGCCTGTCGATCGGCGCCGATGGCACGATTTCCATCCAAGTGCCTGGCACTGCGCAAATGCAGACGGTCGACAAGCTCAAGCTGGTCAACGCCGAAGCGGGCGAGCTGACCAAGAACGAGGCGGGCCTGATCGTGGCGCGCGGCGGCGAAGACTTGCAAGCTGATCCGACGGTACGTATCCGTGACCGCCACCTGGAAGGCAGCAACGTTTCGGCCGTCGAGGAAATGGTCGCCACCATGAGCCTGAACCGCAGTTTCGAAATGCAGATGAAAGTATTCAAGGCCAGCGATTCCATGACGGAATCGGGTAACCGCCTGCTGGGCGCCTAAGCCCAACGCCAATCTATTACTAGGAGTAAAACCATGAATCCAGCAATGTGGATCAGCAAGACCGGCGTGCAGGCACAAGATGCCAAACTGCAAGCCATCGCGAATAACCTGGCCAACGTCAATACCGTCGGCTTCAAGCGCGACCGCGTCGTCTTCGAAGACCTGTTTTACCAGGTCGAGCAGCAACCGGGCACGCAGCGCGCCGACAACACCCTCTCGCCATCGGGCGTACAGCTGGGTAACGGCACGCATATGGTCGGTACGCAAAAGGTGTTTACCACCGGCAGCCTGCAAACGACGAGCCGCGAATTCGACGTCGCCATCACGGGCAACGGCTTTTTGCAAGTGCTGCGCCCGAACGGCGAAGCGGCCTACACGCGCGCCGGCCAGTTGAGCCTGAATGAAAACGGCGTGATGGTCAACGCACAGGGCTTGCCCCTGGTGCCGCAGATCACCGTGCCGAACAATGCGACGGCGATCACCATCGGCGAAAACGGCATGGTCACGGCCACCGTGCCGGGCAATGTCAACGGCACCCAGTTGGGTCAGCTGAACCTGAGCAGCTTCGTCAACCCGACCGGCCTGCTGGCACTCGGTGAAAACCTGTTCCAGGAAACGGCATCGAGCGGCACGCCGACGGAAGGCCGTCCCGGCGAAGGCGCACTGGGTAAATTGAAGCAGTTCGCGCTGGAAGGCTCGAACGTGCAAGTGGTCGAAGAGATGGTCGACATGATCGCTGCCCAGCGCACCTATGAAATGAATACCAAGGTGCTGTCGGCTGCCGACAACATGCTGCAATACCTGGCGCAAGCGGCACGCTGATGACAGTCGCCATGAAAGCCACGGCGGCCCTGCTGCTGGTGTTGATGGCCGGTTGCGCCAGTCAGCCGGCCGCGCCGGTGGCGCCCAGCTTTTCCGATACGCCGCTGCCCGTGGCGCCGCGCAGCGCTGCGCGCGGCGGCGTAGGTGGCGGCGTTTTCAATCCTGATGCGGGCCTGGACTTGATCTCAGACAGCCGCGCTTTCCGCGTCGGTGACGTCGTTACGGTGGCCCTGCAGGAAACCACGCAAGCGAGCAAGAAGGCGGGCACTTCGTTCAACAAGGGTTCGTCCGTCGGCGTGAAGGCGGCCAACATCCTCGGCAAGACCTTGCCCAAGACAGGCATCGACCTGTCGGCCGACCGCAACTTCGCCGGCGACTCGACCAGCACGCAGCAAAATGCATTGTCCGGCGCCATCACCGTGATCGTGCAGGAAGTGTTGCCGAACGGCTTGCTGCGCGTGCAGGGCGAGAAAACACTGACCCTGAATCAGGGCGAGGAATTCGTGCGCCTGCGCGGCTACCTGCGCGCGGCCGACATCGATTCCAACAACCAGGTGTCATCGTTGCGCATCGCCAATGCGCAGATCGCCTATTCCGGCCAGGGCACCCTGGCCGAAGCCAATACACCAGGCTGGCTGACGCGCTTTTTCGTCGGCCCATGGATGCCGTTTTAAGGTGAGCTCATGAAATTTCGTTCCGCCCTGCCCCTGGCAGCCATGCTGGCCCTGCTCTCCGGCCTGTCCCTGCCCGCCAGCGCCGCGCAAGTGCTGCGCAACCTGGTCAGCATCGAGGGTGTGCGCGACAACCCGCTGGTCGGCTATGGCCTCGTCGTAGGCCTGAACGGCAGCGGCGACACTACCCAGGTGAAGTTTTCCAGTCAGTCGGTGGTCAATATGCTCAAGCAGTTCGGCGTGAAGATGCCCGATGGGGCCGAAGCGAAAAGCAAGAACGTCGCCACCGTCATGGTCAGCGCCGTGTTTCCGCCAGGATACCGTCGTGGCCAGGCCATCGACGTCACCGTATCATCGCTGGGCGATGCGAAAAGCTTGCGCGGCGGTACCTTGCTGCTGACGCAATTGCGCGCGGCCGACAATGAAACGTATGCGCTGGCGCAAGGCAACGTCGTCGTCGGCGGCTTGAACGCCACCGGCAAGAGCGGCTCGTCCGTCACCGTCAACACGCCCACCTCGGGCCGCATTCCCAACGGCGCCAACATCGAGCGCGAAATTCTCAGCGACTTTTCCACCAGGCCTTCCGTCACCCTGAATTTGCGCCACCCGCATTTCGAGACGGCCATCAATATCGTCGAAGCCGTCAACCGCCGCTTCGGCGCCGTCGCCACCACCCGCGACGCCACCAGCGTGGACGTGCTGGCGCCGGAAAACCCGACCCAGCGCGTGGCCTTCATGGCCAAGCTCGAAGCGCTGTCCGTCGATGTCGGCGTCGATACGCCGAAAGTGGTCTTCAATTCGCGCACCGGCACCGTAGTCATCGCCGAAGGCTTGCGCGTGAAGGCAGCCGCCGTCACGCACGGCTCGCTCAAGGTCGTCATTTCCGAAAGCTCGGCAGTCAGCCAGCCGGCCCCGTTCGGCCGTGGCCAGACCACCGTCACGCCGCAGTCGAAGGTCTCCGTCGACCAGGGTAACGGCAATATGTTCAAATGGCCGGCCGGCGCCAAGCTGCAATCCATCATCGACGTGGTCAACAGCCTGGGCGCCTCGCCCGATGACATCATGGCAATTTTACAAGCCCTCGACCAGGCAGGAGCCATCGAAGGCGAACTGGTGGTAATCTGATGCTCAATATCAACGACAGCAGCAGCGCCCTGCCCTCGGCGCTCGACGACCGCTCTCCCGCAGCGGCCACGCCGGCCGATCCCCGCTACGCGGCCAAGGCCACCGAGGCGGCCGTCAAGTTTGAAGCCTTCTTCATCTCGCACATGTTGCGCCAGATGCGTTCGGGTACGCGCGAGATGGCGGGCGAAGACAGCGTCTTCAAGGACCCCATCAATAACGACATGCTGGAAATGGCCGACAACCTGGTGGCCGACAAGATGGCCGGCCAGCGCGCCTTCGGCATCGCCGACGCCATCCTGCGCCAGTTGCTGCCAGCGGCCAGCGCCCCCGTGGCAGCCAAAAGCACTGTCAACACCGACAATATTGCAGCGCCGCTTAATAAATCCGTCTGAAGCGTCGCCTGTACAAGGTAACAACGATTCAATGCCTGCCCACCCGCACGCGCCACTCTCTTCACGAAAGAAACTTGCCCAATGAGCATCATCAGCAATGCATTGTCAGGCAGCATCGCCGCCCAGGCCGCACTCAATGCGGCCAGCCAGAACATCGCCAACCTGCAAACGGCGGGCTATACGCGTCAAGGCGTGCTGTTGTCTTCGCTTGGCGCCGGCGTGGGCGTGCGCTCGGCCGGCAATGGCGTGGAAGTGTCCGCGCTGCTGCGCTTTGCCGATGCGTATAAAAGCCAGCAAATGTGGCGCGCAGCGTCCGACCAGGGCGCCCGTTCGCAGACCCAGCCTTACCTGACGCAGCTCGAACGCGTGATGGGTGACGATGCCTCCAGCATCAGCAATGGCATCGACGGCTTTTTCGCCGCCCTCAACGCCTCGGCAGTCGACCCGACGTCGACGCCGCTGCGCCAGCAGATCGTCACCTCCGCCGACGCCATGGCGCAGCGCTTCAACAGCATCAGCACTGTCATGGGCAACCAGTTGCTGTCGGTGCAGCAGCAGCGCGCAGCGATCGTGCCGCAAGCCAATACCACCCTGGCCAACATCGCCGCGCTGAACCAGCGCATCAGCACCTCTACCGCCGCGGGCACGAATGTATCGTCGCTGATGGATGCGCGCGACCAGCTGATCGATGGCCTGGCCTCGCAAATGAGCATCGACGTCCTCGACCAGCCGGACGGCTCGCGCAATATCGCGCTGAAGTCGGGCCAGCCGCTGGTCATCGGCAGCATTGCCGGCACCTTGAGCAGCAACATGACGAACACGGGCAACCAAACGCTGAGCCTCGATTTCGCCAAGTCGACGTACACCCTCGACCCGGTGGCCATCGGCGGGCAGATGGGCGGCCTGGGCGAGTTCGAGCAAAATACCCTGAAACCGCTGCAACAGTCGCTGCAAGACCTGGCTACCGAGTTAAGCAACAAGGTCAACGCGCAGCTGGCACTGGGCAAGACCATGGCCGGCACCGCTGGCGGCCCCCTGCTGGCCTACGCGAATGGCAAGCTGAGCATTACTCCCGGCTTCAACGCCAAGGATCTGGCCCTGTCGCTGACGGGTGCAGCAGGCGACAGCGGCAACTTGCAGAAATTGATCGATATCAAGAATCAACCGATCACCGTCAGCTGGGTGGGTTCTGTCCTGATGAGCGATGCGGATACGCAACTGGTCGGCAAGCTGGCTATCTACAGCCAGCAGAACCAGGCCTTGCTGAAGACGTCCAACACGGTGCGCGCGCAAGCGATCGATGACTGGAAGTCCACCAGCGGCGTGAACAAGGACGAGGAAGCGATGAACCTGGTCGAATTCCAGAATATGTACCAGGCAAACATGAAAGTCATTTCCGTGGCGAATACCTTGTTTGATGCCACTTTGCAAATGATGGGTTAAGGAGAAGATCATGCGTGTCGCCAGTAGCCAGTACCAATCGCTGATCAATATTTCGCTTCAGCAAAATCAGGAACGCATCAATTACCTGACCCAGCAAATGTCTTCGGGCTTGCGCATCCAGCTGCCATCGGACGATCCGATCGGCAACGTGCGCATTTCGCGCCTGACCCGCGAGCAAGCCATGGTCACGCAATACCAGGACAATATCGCCACGGTAAAAGTGCGCCTGCTGAAGAATGAAAACTACCTGTCGAGCATGGTCACCGACATGGGCCAGGCACGCGACCTGCTGGTGTGGGCCGCTGACGGCAGCAATACACCCGGCGATCTGAATGCGATGACGCAATCGCTGACGGCCATGCGCGACAGCGTGCTGTACACGGCCAACCTGAAGGACCAGGAAGGCCGCTACATGTTTTCCGGCACCGCTACCGACCAGCCCGCGATCAAATACGACCCGACGGCAGCCGTCGGGTCGCGCTACAGCTACATCGGCAATACCGACACGCAGACCGTGGTGGTGGGCAATGGCGTGACGCAGGCGGCCAACGTCGATGTGAAGAACCTGGAAGTGTGGCTCAACAAGATCGACCAGGTTGTCACCACGCTCGGTACGCCGGGCGTCAACCCCAACGACCCGGCCGTGCGCGCCATCGTCAACGATGGCCTCGGTGGCACCGATGATGGCATGGATTTGCTCTCTGGCAAGATCGCCATCTTCGGCGGCGCGCAAAACATCCTCACCACGCTCTCCGGCAACCTGGCCAATGTGTCGCTGTCGAACAATTCAGCCCTGCTGGACCTGAAAAAGACCGACATGGGTGCAGCGGCGATTGAACTGACCGGTTACCAGACGGCCCTGCAGGCAACCTACAAAGCCTACACCAAGGTTGGCACCATTTCCCTGTTTGATCTTCTCTGACCATCATGCAAATCGTTCAGACTTCCTCCTCTTCCGGCGTCAATGCCAAAGGCGCAGGCACAGCCCGCGTCGTCGATGACGCGTCCGCCGCAGTCAAAGGCAGCGCCAGCGCGCGCAGCGAGGCGCCGGCAACGAGGAGTTCGACGGCGAGCCTGCAGCGTGGCCTGAGCAACTGGGATCACCAGTTGCAGGGGGAAATTTCGAACGCACAACAAACCCTGGACTACCTGGAACGCAGCAGCAGCCAGTTGCAAGCGCTGAAAAGCGAGTTGGCGGCCAAGCTGGCCGCGCGCCAGGGCCGCGAAGGGCAAGTCGAGGCAAGGGTACGCCAGTTCAGCAATACCTGGCGCCAGCGCGCCAGCGCCTCGGGCGGCACGCTCGACGCACAGCTCAGCTATACCAGCCCGCAGACGGCACAGCAGAACTTCAGCATCCGCGGCCTGACCATGGCCAGCTTGCAGGAAGGCCCGCAGGAAGTGCTGGCCTTTTCCGTCGGCGGCGCGAACCAGGCCTTGCGCTCGGTGAATATCGAACCTGGCCTGAGCGCGGAACGAAATCGTCTCCCGCTTCGACCGCGCACTGATGCCGTCTGGCATCGGCGTCAAGCTGGGCGAGAATGGCGAACTGGTATTCAGCACCTCGGAAGCGGCCTGGACCAACGTGCGCGACAGCCTGTCCGTGCGTGGCAGCGGCATCCGCTACCCGACCGGCCAGATGAGCCGCGTGCGCACGGATGCGGAACCGGCCGCCATTGCCCCGGAAGAATGGCATACCGGCGATACGGAAGCCCTGCGCGCCACCTTGCAGCAAGTGGTGCAGGCGCTGGCGCAGTTGCAGGCGGCGCGCAGCTCCGTCAGCCTGGCCCTGGCGCAAGCCACGGGACGGGTGGCCCGTGCGCAACCAGTCCAAGTGAACGTCAGCATGGATACGCTGGCGGAAAACTTCACGGAAAAGGCCAGCCAACCCGGCTATGAATCGCTGCTGGCGATCAGCTCGGCGCTGGTCGGCATCAGCCGCGAGCGCGTCGTTGCCCTGCTGGGCCTGGAATAAGCCCCCTTTCGCGTGCGCTGCCCTGGCGCACGCGGCACTGAATTGGGCAAGCCCCCTAGCTCAGGACGGCTAAAAACCGTAAGATGCCGCTGTCGCTGGCGCTTTTCCCCATACGCCAGCGCATCCCGTCATCCACCTCCGGAGTTCCCTTGATAAAGACCGTCGCCCGGCTGATCAGTTACGCCCTGCTGGGCAAATCCGACAAGCAGCCCCTCGATATCGCCAAGGTGCGCAAAGTATTGATTTTGCGCAACGACAAGATCGGCGACATGATCGTCACCACGGCCCTGCTGCGCGAGCTGAAAAAAACTATCCGCACTGGCAGATCGACGTGGCCGCCAGCAGTGCCAATCTGGCGGTGATCGCCGATAATCCGCATGTGAGCGAGATCATCGTGTGGGATAAGCAGCCGCTGCTGCGCGACTTGCGCACCAGCATCACCGAGCTGCGCCGGCGCCGTTATGATGTCATTTTCAACCCCTATAACCGCTTTTCGATTCCCTTGCTGCTGCGCATCAAATGGCTGGGTGCCCGTTATTTGACGGGCTTTGCCATTTCCAAGTACGGTACCTCGACAGCGAATCTGGGCATGTTCGACCATACGGTGCCCTGCGACCGCAGCCGCCACATCCTGCACAGCTATTTCGCCACGTTCGGGCAATTTGAGCTGCGCGACATCGACACGCGCTATGAACTGTTTGGCGTGGACGCGCACGCGGCGCAGGTCGACGCCGCCTGCGACACCCTGCTGCGCAGCCATGAGGGCTTGTTCTGCCTCAATTTCCAGGGCAGCAATGCGCAACGCACGGTCAGCGTGGCCGATGCCCAGCGCTGCTGCGCCGCCCTGGCGGCACGCTATCCGCGCCATGCGCTGCTGGTGATCGCCGCACCGGGCACCGAAGCGCGCGCTGCCGAAATCGTGCGCGGCGCCGGCCATGCCAACGTGATGGGCGCGCCTTCCACCGGCCACATCCTGGAGCTGGCGGCGCTGATACGCCGCTGCAAACTGGTGCTGTCGCCCGACACGTCGGTGATCCACATCGCCTCGGCATATGACAGGAAAATCGTCGGCTACTACATCCGCACCGACAACTACCGCTGGTTTTATCCGGCCAGCCGCCACTACCGCGTGATCCTGGCGCCTGGCCTGACCCTGGCCACAGTCAGCGCCGCCGAGACCCTTGCCGCCGTGGAACAACTGATGGAGGGCGACGGGCAGGCGCAAACGACGATTCAAGCCGCCGGCTGAGCCGCCAGCAGGCGGTCCATCAGCCCTGCCGGCAACACGCGGGAAAAGAAATAGCCTTGCGCATAGTCGCAGCCGGCGGCGCGCAGCAGATCGCGCTGCGACGCCGTCTCCACGCCTTCGGCCACGACTTTCACCCCCAGCCGCTGCGCCAGCCCTATGATCGCCTCACACAGGCCCAGCCCGGCATCGTCGCGTCCCAGTTCGCCAACCAGCGTACGGTCGATCTTGAGAAAGTCGATATCGGCCTTCTTGATGCACCCCAGCGACACCTGGCCACTGCCAAAATCGCCGAGCGCCAGCGACAGGCCTATGGCGCGAAACTGGCGCAGGCGCTCCGCCACCTGGCGCGCCTGGTCGAGCAGCACGGCTTCCGTTGTTTCGATGACGATCGCGCCCGGCGCCAAGCCCTGGCGCACCAGATGTCCGCCCCACTCCTGGTACAGCGCGGCGTCGCAGCGAAATTCAGCGGCCGACTTGTTGATGCATATCTGGAACGCGGCGCCATGCGCGTCCTGCCACTGCCGCGCCTGGCGCACGACCTGGCGAAACACCCACTCACCGATATCGATGATCAAGCCGTTCGCTTCGGCAAAGGCGATGAAATCGGCGGGTACCAGCAAGCCGCGCAGCGGATGGCGCCAGCGCAGCAGCGCCTCGGCCCGCCCGATGGCGCCGTCACACAGGCGGATGATGGGCTGGTAATGCACTTCAAACTGATCCTGCGCCAGCGCCAGGCGTATCTCGCGCACCGTGCTGCGGCGCAATTCGGCCGCCTGCTGCAAGGCCGGCGTGAAATAGCTGTAGCCGTTGCGCCCCGCACTCTTGGCCGCATACATGGCCTGGTCGGCATGCCGCAGCAAGGTTTCCGTCGCCTCGGCATCGGCCGGATACAGGGCCACGCCCACGCTGGCCGACACTTGCGCCGTGTCGCCGTCGAGCATGAAAGGCAGGGCCAGCGCGGCAGTCAGTTCCTGCAGCACGCGCTCGATGCCACCGAGCTGCCCCACGCCGGCCAGGATGACGCTGAACTCGTCGCCACCCAGGCGCGCGACCGTATCGATGGCGCGTACGCGCTCGCTGATGCGCCGCGCCGCCTGGCGCAGCAGCATGTCGCCCTTCTCGTGGCCGAGGCGGTCATTCACCTGCTTGAAATGGTCGAGGTCGATGAATAGCAAGGCCAGGCAAGCGCCCTCACGTTTGGCATGGTCTGCCTCATGCTGCAAGCGGTCGAGAAACATGTGGCGGTTTGGCAAGCCCGTCAGCTGGTCAAAGTTGGCCTGCCGCCAGATGCGCTCGGACGCTGCGCGCTGCGCCGTGATGTCGCTGACCAGCGCCAGCGCGCCCAGGTAGCTGCCGCTGGAGTCGAAGATGGGATTGGTGGCCAGGGTGGCCCACAAGGTGCTGCCATCACGCCGCAGGAACTTGAATTCGTGGCGCTCGACTATGCCGTCCTGGCGCCGCGCAATGTTGCGCTCCAGGATGGCTCGCCCTTCGTCATCCATGAAGGCCGCCAGCGGCTGGCCCAGCATGTCCTCGATCTGGTAACCGAGCATGAGCGCCATCTTCGGATTGACAAAACTGGTCAGCGCCTGCGCATCGATTTCCCAGATGCCCTCCTCGGCACTGTGCACGATGCGCCGGAAGCGCTCCTCGCTGCGTTCGAGCGCGGCCAGCTTACCCTCGGCCTGCTCCAGCACCAGCCGTAGCGCCTGGCCGTTCGGATCGGCGCTGCCCAGCAGGCTGACGGGCAAACACACCCCGGGCGCATCAAGGCGCAGCCGTAGCTGCAGCTGGATGCGCTCGGGCTCGCTGCTATTGAGCACGCGCTGCACGAACTGCTCGAAATCGTGGCGGAACGCCTCATGCACATAAGAACGGAACAGCACGTGGCCAGGACATTCGCGCACCAGGCCGAACAATTCGGCCGCCACCAGGTTGACCTGCACGATCACGCCATCGAGACCGAGCACGAAATAGGCGACGGGCGCCAGCAGGTACAAATCGTTGAAATAGGCTTGCTCGCGTTCGGCCTTCACCCGTTCCGGACTGAAGACGCCATCGTCAAGCAGGGGCGCGGCATGCCGCAGCATGCCGTCGTGGCCGCGCGGGGAGGAATCCGGAGCAGGTAGCGCTTGCGGTGGCGTATCCATGGCTGTCCTTGGCACCGCCGCCCTGGCGACAAGGTGGGTGCAGCAGCAAGACTAGCATGCGCAATGCGCGGTGTCGAGCGATGCCTGCCATGGATGCCGTTTCTGCAACATGGCCCTCAGCGCCCCATGCCGCGCCGGCGCAAGCCGAAATCATGGCCCACCACCAGCAAGGTGCTGGCCACCAGGCTCGATAGCCCCACGATCAGCTGGATCAATTTGTCGTCAGGCAAGATCCACAGCGACGAGTCCGGCGTCTCGCAGCCCGTGGCCGCGCTGATCAGGGGAGAGACCCAGGCCGCATCCGGCGTCACGTCGAGCACGACGGCGCCGTCGGCGCTCGTCTGCATATAGATATCGCCCCCTTCGGCCAGGGTAAAGCAGATGCCCACGCCCGTTTCCGTGGCGCGGATATTGTCCTGCATGCTGCGGTTATGTTCCTCGATCCATACTTCCACGTCGTACGGCGTTTCCAGGTGCTCCCACGGACGGGGGCGGAAACGGGGACGTTCGTCCGCGCTGGCGGGAGTATCGGGGATGTTGCTGTCTGCTGCGCCTTGCATGCTCGTTGACCTTTTCTGCGGTGAGGCGGCAGGACCGGTTGCCTGCCAACCGACATTATCCACCGTTCATGGTACGCATGGTATTCACACACCGAATCTATCAGAAAAACTGACAGCTATCGACTTCAAACATCAGCATGCCTGACTTAAAATACGCGCCATCTCTTCTTTACAGGCTTTACATGCAAGGCATCAAACGCAAGATCGTCTACGTCACCGCCTTTGAAATCATCGGCATGGCCATTTCCACGGCCTGGCTGACCCTGCTTTCGGGCGAATCGCCCACCAGCACGGGACCGCTGGCGATCATGATCACCACCATCGCCGTGATCTGGAACCTGCTCTACAACACGGCTTTCGAATACTGGGAAATCCGGCAAGTGTCGCGCACGCGCACCGTCTGGCGCCGCATCCTGCATGCGATCGGCTTCCAGATCACCCTCGTCATCTACCTGATCCCGCTGATCGCCTGGTGGCTCAATATCAGCCTGTGGCAAGCCTTCGTGCTGGACTTCGCGCTTATGCTGATCATCCCGTGCTACAGCTTCATCTTCAATTACTTCTTCGACGGCCTGTTCGGCGTGCCCCTGTCGGCGCAGCAGCCGAAAGAGGAACCGTCCGACGTTCAGGCAGCTTCGCTGAGTAACTGAAGAAAGGACCGCGCCGCCATGCCCAGCGGCCGGTCCTTCATCCACACCAGGTGGATGGGCACGACCAGGCCATTGCCCGTATTCTTGAACGCCACGCAGCTCACCCGCCCCGCCGCCAGCGAATGCTGGATCGCCGAGGCGGCAAAGTTACCCCAGCCCAAACCAGCTTCCACCATAGACAGCGCCATCGGCAAGCTGTCCGTGCGCCAGTAGGACAAGCCCACCACAGGGCGCGCATCGGCCAGGTCGAGTTCGCGGCTGGCGACGATGATCTGGCGCAAATTCACCAATTCTTCGATATACAAGGGCCGGCCCGCCACGTCAGGCGGATGTTGGGTGGAGATAATCGCCAGCAAGGCATCACTGCCCACCAGCTGGAACTGTTCCGCATGATTGATGCGCCCGCCCGCGAAGGCCATGCAGGCGCTGATGCGGCCCCGGTGCAGCATGTCGAGCACATCGTCCTGCGGCGCCGTCAGCACTTCGATGTCGAGCAGCGGATGGCGCTGTGACAGCGCGCGCACGGCGGCCAGGAAGGGCGTATGGTCGAGTTCGGCCGCGATGCCCAGCGAAATGCGGCTTTCCAATCCCTGTGACAATTCCTGCACGTGCAAGTGCAACTGTTTCAACTGCTCGGCGATCAGGCGCGCATGCGGTATCAGGGCCGTCGCCGCCGCCGTGGGCACGGCTTCGCGCGCGCCGCGGTCGAACAGGGCGATGCCCAGTTCCGCCTCGATGTTGGCAATCGCCATGCTGACGGCCGACGGCGCCCGCCGCAGGGCGCGCGCAGCGGCCGAGAACGAGCCGCCGTCGACGACGGCCAGGAACAGTTCGATGTTATGGCTGGAGAGTTTCATGGAGTGGAAAAGGGTGGCACTTTTTGACGCGCCGACGGTCAAATCGGCAATGACCGGGCCAACTTGCCTCATCCACCGCCCTATCGCTGCGGCGGCTACATAGCGCTTGCCTGGCCTGGGCGTTTACCCTTTCCAGGTGCGCTGCAATCCCGTATCCGCATGGATCCAGCCGCCACGCGGGCCGGAGCGGTAGTAGAAGCCTACGCCGCCCTGCTTGAAGCTGCGCACCAGCGAACCGAGCACTTCCGCGTTCAGATTGGCCACGCGGATGTCGGCGGCGCGGCCCGAGATGTGCAGCGACTGGCGCGCGGCCGGCACGCCCGCTTCGCGCAAGCGGCTGTTCGACTCGGCCGTGCGGTAACCCGACAGGATCTCCAGCGGTTGCTCGATGCCGTAGCGGGCCACGAACGCTTGCGTGCCCCACAGGGTTTCCAGCAGTTTCGGGTCGATGGGCGCCGTCTTCTTGCCGTTCACGTCACGCAGCAAGTGGCACAGCTCCTGGTAAGCCGAATCGATGACTTCGCCATCTTTCCAGTACAGCAGCCTGGCCTTTTCATTGCTGGCCGGGCGCACCACTTCCAGGGTGCGGGGCTTGAGCCAGAATTCCAGGTCCAGCGCCTGCGCGTCGAAGATGTCGGGCGGCGGTTCCATCTCGGTGATGGCCTGGCGCGACTGCGAAGTGATCGAGCGGTCGACGCTGGCCAGTTGCGTGGGCTGAGGCGGCACGCCGGTGCGCGGTGCGCGCGGCTTGGCGCTGGCCGAAGCCGAAGCGGGAGCGGCCGTGCGCGAGGCGCAGCCAATGAGCGGGGTGGCAACCAAGCCCAGCGCGGCCAGGCCCATACCGTGATGTAGAAAATTTCTGCGCGATGCCATAGTCAGTCCAATTTAACGATGGGAATACTATAGCGTATTGTGCTGCGAAGAAAAACCCTCAATGCCTATCGTGTCGCCCTCATTTCCATGCATTTTGCTTCAGGCGGCGGCCGCGACGGCGACGGCGGCCCCTTTCGCCTGCGCCAGCGCCGTCAAGGGCTTGTCCAGCAGATATCCCTGGGCGACGATAGGCAAGCCCGTGGCGGCGGCAACGCGCTGCAGCGCGGCCAGCGCGGCCGGCGTGTCGAGGCGCTTGAAGATGACGCGAATTTTCGCCGCATGGCACAGGGTGACGAAGCTGGCGACGGCCTGTTCATCGCTGAGGTTGCCCGCATCGAGCTTGAAGGCATGCGGGTGCAAGCGCTCCAGCATGCCCGTTGCCTCATGCACGCTGGCCACGTTGATGGCCAGGCGGAAACCGTTGCGACGGTAATTGTCGGCCACGTAATTGAGCAGCCAGCCCTGGTTCGGCGTGACCGTCGGCAATTGCAGCACGATGCGCTCGATGGGCAAGCCCAGCGCGTCGAGGATGCGCTGGAAGGCGTGGCCGTGATTGCTGCTGACGGCGCTCAGCAAACGGTCATGCACGTTCAGGTACAGGTCCGACTGCTCCGCCTCGCTCTGGCGGAAGAAATTGATGGCATGCAGCATGCGGCACAGCCGGTCCAGCTCCACCGACTCATCGTCGCTGGCCGCGTGATCGAGCAGGCGCCACAGCGACAAGCCCTCGTCCGCCTTCGACACGCTGCGCGCCAGGCCCTCGAACGCCACCAGCTTGCCGCTGTCCAGTTCGCGCAGCGGCTGGAAGGCGCTGGTCATGGTGCAATTGAAAAAGCGCCCCAGCGCCCTGCCCTCTCCGTCGAGCCAGACACTGGTGCCGGCCTGCGTTTGGTGCGACAAACGGGCCAGGTAATTTTTCAGGACGGGAAATGGCATACGTGCTCCTTCATCGGGCTGCGCCAGCTGCCCTCATGGGGAAGGCGGCGCCAAAGTGTGCAGAGTAAGGCAGCGCCAACCAAAGGAGAACGAATGGTTTCGCCATTTGATATGCGCCCAGCACATATGGACGCAACAACGGCCGGCGCATAACGATAGTCGGAAACATTCCTTCCAGCGACCTGCCCCGGCCTTTACTGTGGGCATGTACCGTTACCATCAGGAAGGGCCGCCATGTGCCAGTTACTCGCAATGAACAGCAGCAAGCCCGCGGCGCTGGGATTTTCCTTTGCCGGCTTTGCCGAACGGGGCGGGCGCACGGACGAGCACCGCGACGGCTGGGGTATCGCCTATCATTCCAGTAGTGGCTGCACCTTGCTGACGGATCACCTGGCCGCCATCGATTCGCCGCTGGCGGTCCAGGTGCAGCAGCACCCGGTGAAGGCGAAAAACATCGTCGCGCACATCCGCAAGGCCACGCAGGGCCGCATCGCGCCAGAAAACACCCACCCGTTCGCCCGCGAACTGTGGGGCAAGACCTGGTCCTTCGCCCACAATGGCGACTTGAAAACGTGGCGCGCGCCCGCCAATGCGTACTACCACGCCATTGGCGACACGGACAGCGAACAAGCGTTCTGCCACCTGCTGGCCCACTTGCGCACGCGCTTTCCCCTGGGCGAACCGACGCGCGCCGACTTGCGCGCCGCCATCGCCGAGGTCGCCACGGACATCGCCGCGCACGGCAGCTTCAATTTCATCCTGTCGGACGGCGAGCTGCTGTTTGCCCACTGCTCCACACATTTGCACTATGTGATACGCGAATATCCGTTTTCCGTGGCGCAACTGATCGACTGCGAGCGCAGCATCGACTTTCGCCAGCACAACCATCTGGACGACCGCATCGCCGTCATCGCTACGCATCCCCTGACGCAAAACGAAGACTGGCTGGCATTCGCACCCGGAGAACTGAAACTGTTCGCCGGCGGCACCTTGCTACCGGCAAACGATAGCGCGCAACAAGGCGTGTATATCCAGATCAGTTACTGAAGGGAAATATCCAACGAGGAGGGAAAGGCCCGCCGCCGGATGGGCGGGCTGAGGTGCCGGAGGGCCGTCAGGCCGAATTGCAGTTACAAAAGCGCTTGCGCTTGGGGTCGCCGCTAGCGATACCTGTGGGGTCAATCTGTTTCCAGCAAAAAATCGTTTCCACGCCATACGGCGAACGCACATTGCCCGCCTCGACATACCCCTGCTTGACGAAAAAGGTCTGGCTGCTGGCCGTGCTGTGCAGTTGCAGGGCCTTGATGCCCCACTCGCGCGCCTGCGCTTCCAGCCGCTCCACCAGCGCCTTGCCGGCGCCGCGGCCTTGCGCCTCGGGCAGCAGGTAGCAAAGGGCCAGCTTGCCGGCGCGCGTCAGCAAGCCGACGCCGACGACGGCGCCCGCCTCAATGGCGACCAGCGAAAAATTAGTCGGCGACGCAAACCAGCACGCCACCATCTGCGGTGTTTTATTGCCCAGCCAGGCTTCCAGAATGGCTGGATCGTCCCGATGATCGAGGCTGCAGCATTCGACGATGGAGCGTCGTAATACGTTGCACGCCTCGAAAGCGTCGGTCGATGTTGCAATACGAATTTCAAGACTCATGTACGCTCACAAAATATTCCAGTTGCCGATGCAGGCGCTTTCGCCCTGTATCGTGCGATTCGACTATACACCAAGCGGCGCAATCGGGTTTTTTGCCGCACGCCACGGGCCGATTTTTCCTATGGCGCAATGCCTGCAGACTAAGTGCTGATGCGCATCTTGCCCACGAATGTTTCCAGAAATCGATATATGTTTTTTAGCGCAAACGGAAATCAAGTCTAAGCATATTACGAAAAATTCGTTTCTTTTCCGGCCGGAATTTTAGACTATGTCTCTCTATTCTCACAATAAGAGTTCAACATGACCCATTCCGACGCCGTATCGACTGCCGCAGCAACGCTCACCCAACGCTCGCGCCGCTGGTTTCTGGCCAGCGCCCTGGCCGCTTCCGCTGCCGCCATGAGCCTGCCGATGGCCGCCAGCGCCGCCGAACCGGTGGTCTTGCTGAACGCGTCCTACGACGTGATGCGCGAACTGTTCAAGGATGTGAATCCCGCATTTATTGCTGATTGGAAAGCCAAAACGGGCGAAACCATTGCCATCAAGCAATCGCACGGCGGCTCCAGCAAGCAGGCGCGCTCCGTCGCCGATGGCCTGGAAGCGTCCGTCGTGACCATGAACCAGGCCAATGACATCGACATCCTCGTCGACCGCGGCCTGGTGGTGGCCGACTGGGCCAAGAAATTCCCGAACAATGCGGCGCCGTTTTACTCGACCATGGTGTATCTGGTGCGCAAAGGCAACCCGAAACAGATCAAGGATTGGGACGACCTGGCCAAGCCCGGCATCAAGGTTATCGTGCCAAACCCGAAAACCTCGGGCAATGGCCGCTACACCTATCTGGCGGCGTGGGGCTATGCCGTGAAAAAGGGCGGCAGCGAAGCGCAGGCGCGCGAGCTGGTGACCAAGCTGTTCAAGAACGTGCCCGTGCTGGACGGCGGCGGCCGCGGCGCCACCACTACGTTTACCCAGCGTGAAATCGGCGATGTGCTGGTGACGTTTGAAAATGAGGTGCAACTGGTGCGCGCCGAATTCGGCGACAACTTCGAAGTGGTGTATCCAAGCATCTCCATCCTGGCCGAGTCGCCGGTAGCCGTCGTCGACAAGGTCGTCGACCGCCGCGGCATCCGCAAGGAAGCCACGGCCTACCTGCAATACCTGTACTCGGAACCAGGCCAGGAACTGGTCGCCAAGCACTACCTGCGCCCCCGTTCGGCAGCCGTCGCGAAGAAATACGCAGCCAGCTTCAAGCCGATCACCCTGTTCACCATTGACGATGTGTTTGGCGGCTGGAAACAGGCACAAAAGAAACACTTTGACGATGGTGGTGAATTCGACAAGATTTATCAGAAGTAATCTCCGCCGTATCAGTAAAAAACCGGGACATGTCCCGGTTTTTTTATGGCTGCGCGCCAGCTTGCCACTCGAGCGCGCTGAACAGGCTGGCGATCTCGCTGCTGCGGTGCGTGCCTGTCTTGGCCAGGATCGCCTGGATCTGGCTGCGCACGGTACTGATGCGCACGCCCTTGCGCTGCGCGTACTCTGCCGCTTCTATGCCGTCGGCCAGGGCCAGCGCCAGCGCCCACTCCGCGCCCGTCAAGCCGCACGGCCGCTCGGCCGTACTGGGCCAATGCCGCCGCCCTGCCCTGAACAGCGGCCGCAAGGCCAGCATGGCCAGGCTGGCGCCATTCCCGCCAGCCTGGCCGATGCGCACCGGCAACGGCAGGATGCCAATTTCCAGTGCCGGACGGCCGTCCCCATCGCTGGCATACAAGGGAGCGGGACAGTGGCACGCCAGTCCGACGCAGACCTGCCGCACGCGCTGGCCCAGTTGCTGTTGCAGCTGAGTCACACGCACAGCCACCTTACCGCCATGCATGGTGATCACGGAGGCGAACGGCGACGTGGCGGCCAGCAGCCGCTGCGCCGCCAGGTTCATGAAAACCAGCCGCAGGCAGGCGTCGACCAGCAAGATGGCGCGCGGCAATGCATCGAGCGCTTCCCAGGCCAGCGCGCCATGGGCCTGGGCTTGCTGCGCCGTATCGCGCAGGCGGAACACATTCGGCAGATGATCGAGCACGCGCTGCAGCTGCCTGCGCGTGTTCCGATCATAGGGGCCCTGGCCGGCGGCGCGGTGCGCGGACAGAATGGTGAGCGCACCGTTGTCGCGCACGACGCCGCTGCATGAATAGCGCACGCCTGCGCGCAAATAGAAGTCCTGGAAATACTCGCTGCGCGCCACGGCCTGCTCGCTGAAATAATCTTGCATCAGATGCATGCGCCCGGGTGGCGCGCGCGTGAGAACCGCATAACCGGGATCAAGCGTGTGATAGTAGCGGCGGTAACCGTGCTCCCACGCTTGTTCGTCCAGGCCCGTGACACAGGCGCGTGACGGCGCCATCCCCGCTTCCGCTTTCAGAAAACAGCAGGCTACGTCGCCACCGGCAAGCCGCGCGAATGCGCGCAGGGCCGCGTCCCACTGCGCCGGCTCCAGTGCCGCCCGGTAAAAGGCGGCAATGACGGGATCCGCATCCTCATTGTCCATCCGCCCCCCTGCCTGAAAAAAATCGGCAAACCGGTGCCGCGTCCTTCACTTGAAGGATGCGCGGCAGCAGCCCGGCACGCACCATGGCATCGATGGCGCCTGCCATGCGCACCGCCATCGCCCGTGCTTTTCCAACTTCGCCCTCACCAAGGAGTAACATCATGCTTACAATCGATACCGGTCGCCGCATCCTCCCCCTGGTTCGCCCCTTGCGCCTGGCAGCCGGCGCCTCCGCCCTGCTGGCGCTGTCCGCATGCGCCAACCTGAACACCATCCACCGCACGACTGACTTGCCGGACGACGGCAAGGCCATCCACCTCGATGCGGCCCAACGCGTGATCCATGTCACGAAAGACGGCAAGGCCTGCGCCGAACCCACGCCGGATGCCCTGCAATCGTACGCTTCCGCATTCGGCGGCACGCTCAGCGCTGGTCCCGATGGCGCCTCCATCTCGAATGCCCTGCGCGCCAATGCCGCCAGCGTGGGACTGCACTCCCAAAGCATTACCCTGATGCGTCAGCAACTGTTCAACATCTGCGAATATGCACAAAACAAATGGCTCAATGACGCGGACGTCATGCTGCTCATGGAGCGTTCGCAAGACCTCACGCTGGGTATCCTGGCCATCGAGCAACTGACCGGCGCCGTGGTAGCGCGCCAGCCCGTACTGTCGGATCATGCCGACGTGGCCGCAGTGGCGAAACAGCGCCTGCAGGCATCCCAGGACGCCCTGGCAACGCAAGCCAAACTCGATCTCGCGATCAAGAAAGAACAAGCCATGCAAACCAATGCCGATGCGCAAGCCATGTCAGCGACCCCGCCCACGGCCGGCATGGCTACGTCGGCAAGCCAGGAAGTCCACATGCTTAAGACAACGCACGACGGCGCAAGTTCTGCCGGCGCCAGCATGGCATTGGCGCAGGCACGTGCCGAGCGGGCCGAGCTCGAAGAACAGTTGGCAGACCATCTGGCGCAAAGCCAGGGCGGCGCAAACGCTGGCAACGGCATGCCCGCGCCGCTGTATGCCAGCACCATCAATGCCAGCACGGCAGCGCACCTGGCCAAGGCCAGCACCGATATCGTCAGCATGATTTTGAAGAAGGGGCACTTGACCGATATGTGCATCACCTTCATCAATCATCCGAAGAAGTCCGTGGAGATGTGGGAGCACTACAAGGAAGTGATGAACCAATGCAAGGCGGTGCTGAAGGCGGACTTACTCCCCGGCACTACTCAGCCATATAGCGTCACCATGCGCATGCCCACGGATGACATGACACCCTTGCCTGATGCGGAGAACTGGACGCCCGTTCTTACTCCAAAGAAACGCAAGTCAGGCGCCGGTACGGCACTGTCCGAAAGCGGCCAGGCGAAAGACTAGGCGCGAATGGCGGCACAAGGCGGATCTGCTTGCCTCGTCCGCAACACCTTGTACTTCCGGCTGCCACGCATAGGCGAATAATATGCTTGCATTAGCACTTTCGTACACTTTCCGCATATCGATATGCGCATCGATTCGTGGTCAAAAGCGTGCGCGCGCCGTACTCTGGCCTTGTCGCGCCGCACGGCGTATTACGGGCACAAAGGAAATATCATGGCTATCTCGGAAGTGAATGTACGCAACCAGTTTCGCGGCAAGATCAAGGAAATCATCTTTGGCCCCGTGGTGTCGGAAGTAGATGTGGAAACGCCGCACGGCATCGTCACGTCGGTGATCACCTCGCGCTCGATCAAGGACCTGGACCTGAAAGTAGGCAGCGAAGTCATCGCCCTGGTGAAATCGACGGAAGTGTCGATCGCCAAGATCCAGTAAGCTTCCTCTTCCCATGCGCCGCGCCCTTGCCTTCCGGCAGCGGCGCGGCGTTTGCGTCAGGGCTTGATGTCAGGGCTTAATATATACATACCCTTCCTGCCACTGCAAGCGGCTCAGCTCGGCCACGCCCGAGGGCACGATGATGGCTTCGGGCAGCACGCGCTGGCGGTCGATGTTGCGTCCTTGCAAGGTGTTATTACAGACACGAAAGCTCACGCCCCGCTTGGCCAGCTCGCGCACCACCACGTCATACGGTGAACCATTTTTGTCGATGGCGCCGTCGAGCAGGAAATCGATACCGAGGCCATGTGCGACGAGCACGATGGTGGCTTGGGGGCTGGCGTCCAGGTGATTGCGGATATTCTTCAGCGCAGCCGTGGCATTGCTGGCGTCATTGACGTGGTACACCACCTTTTCCTCCTTTTGCGCTGCCGCGACGGCGCTGCAAGCGAGCAAGGAAAGAAGGATGGTGGAAAACCAGCGGCGCAAGATTGTCATGAGATGTCCATTTCAGTGATAGATTAAAAACATTGCCATCATATCAATCCCTGAACAAATAGGTAAACGTGCGGCTGACGGGCAGCTTTTCCGTGCTGCCGCGCAGCAGCACCTGCATGCGCTCGGCGTCGATGCGCTCGGCCGCCTCGATGGCTTTCACGTTGACCATGGTGCCGCGGTGGATTTGCCAGAACTGTTCCGGATCGAGGCCGCCCAATAAATCCTTCAGCGGCGTGCGCACCAGCGCTTCCGAGCCGGCCACCACGACGCGTGTGTACTTGGTGTCGGCCTGGAAGAACAGCACGTCGTCGATGTCGATCAGGCGGATCTGCTTGCCCACGCTGGCCTTGATCCATTTCAGTTTTTCGCGCGGCGGCGCCGGCAGCGCCGCGCGCAGCGACTGCAGCAGGTGCGCCATGTCCGCCGGCTGCGCGCCCAGCTTGTCGTGCAGACGGGCCAGCGCGCGCTGCAAGCGTTCGGCCTGCACGGGTTTCAGCAGATAATCGACGGCGCCCGCGTCGAACGCATCGACGGCATACTGGTCATACGCGGTGACAAACACCACATGCGCCCGGGTGCCGATGCGCTCGGCCACTTCCAGGCCCGACAGGCCCGGCATGCGGATGTCGAGGAAGACCACGTCCGGCTCGTGCTCGAGGAAACCGTCCCAGGCGTCGTTGCCGTTTTCCGCCACCAGCACGATGCGCGCTTCGGGCCAGGCCAGCGCCAGCATCGTCTGCAGGCGTTCGCGCATCAGGGGTTCGTCTTCGGCGATCAGGATGGTGGTGTTCATGCGGCGGGTTCCTTCGTATTCATCGGTAACACGATCTCGGCGAGCACGCCCTCCTCCTCGCCATTTTGCACGTCCAGACTGGCGGCGGCCGTGGCCAGCTGCAGCCGGCGGCGCACATTCTCCAGGCCCAGGCCACCGCCGGGTGCACTGGCCGCGCCCGGGCTCAGGCCCACACCCGTATCCTGCACGCGCAAGCGCATGGCGCCGTCCGCATCCAGCACGGCCGAGACAACGATCTCGCCCCCGCGCAGCGATGGTTCGATACCATGCTTGATGGCGTTTTCCACCAGGGTCAGCAGGATCATGCTGGGCACCTGTATCTGCGCCAAGCCGGGCGGCAAGTCGAGACGGAAGGACAGGCGTGCGCCCATGCGTACCTGCATCACTTGCAGATAGGCTTGCACCACGTCGAATTCCGTTTGCAAGGGCACGTGGTCGGCGCGCATCTCGGCCAGGCTGGCGCGCAAAAAGGCGATCAGGTTGGCAGTGAGCGCGGCCGCCTGTGCCGCGCCATGGGCGCCCTGCTCGGCCAGTTGCTGCACGGCGCCCAGGGTATTGAACAGGAAATGCGGCTCGATCTGCGCGCGCAGCAGCCGCAGCTGCGATTCGCTCAGTTCGCGCGCCAGACGGTCGCGTTCGGCATCCTGCTGCAACTGCAGGGCCAGCGCCTCGTACTGGCGGTTGCGCCAGATGGCCACGATGGTCATCGGCACCATATAGACCAGCCCGGCCGTCAGCGCGGCCCAGCCGCCTACGCGCGCGCCCCGTTCCAGCGCCACGCCGATGGAACTATTACCTTCCAGCATGGCGCGCAGCACGCCAATCGCCACACCTGCCAGGGAAGGCACCAGCAGCAGCAACAGCACCTTGAGCTTCCGCTGCGCCAGCTTGCGATAATTGAACCAGACGCCCATTACGCCCCAGGCCATCGCCAGGCCGAGAACATTGCTGAGCACCAAGGCCTTGGTCCAGCCCACTTTGTCGGGCAGCACCAAATGCAGCGCGACGCCGATAAGGCTGAACAACAGCATCAGCCTGGCCGCCGCAATATAAAAGCCGGCGCCGCGATATTTCAGCATGAAGTCATGAAACTGCTGGCGGTCGATCGGCGTCAGGGTGATCAGCCGCAACGCCACCCAGCGCCGCCAGCCATGCGGCAACTGGGCCGCCGTGTCCGGATGCGCGAGCACCCTGAGGGTTTCATCGTCGTAACAGCGATACCATCCGGCGAATTTTTTTCCACATGCTGCGATCTCCCAGTCGTGTCAATCAGGCATGAACGCAGTCTACGGCGCCCCTGTGGCAGGGCATAGCGTGGGGCGACGAAGCACGAAGCGGCAGGCACCAACGACGAAGCGCGCGGCGCCTGACCGACCAGAGTTGCCAATATTGCAGAAATAATACGAAGTTTCCAAGGCGAAATCAATAATTGCGTAACAATTTTCACTACGGCAAGATTAGCCCCATTTATTTGCCAAATTGGCCGCAACACCGCCTGTCGCGGGCCTGTACCGTAGACATCGCTTGATCTTTAATGGTATTGTTTAAGCTTGGCAAATATTGCCTCCGAGATACACGCCGCGTCCCCGCGCGGCCCGCTTCCGGATTTGCGCGCAGCGCCCACGATGGCGCCCCAAAACTGCTTTCCCATTACAATCCCATGCTCAAAAAAATGTTCGCCGCGGTGCTGATGACGCTTTCGACAGCGGCCATCGCCGTGCCCTTCGGTTCCCAGTCGATACTGGTGGTCGAAGATGGCACAGGCAAAGTCTTGCTTGAAAAGAATTCCAACGTGGTGGTGCCCATCGCCTCGCTGACCAAACTCATGACGGCCATGGTCGTGCTCGACTCCAAGGCGAACATGCAGGAAGAGATCAGCATCGACCGCGAGGATGTCGACACCTTGAAACACAGCACCTCGCGCGTGCCCGTGGGCGCCACCCTGAGCCGCCACGACGTGCTGCAACTGGCGCTGATGTCATCCGACAACCGCGCCGCCGCCTCGCTGGCGCGCACCTTCCCCGGCGGCCCGACTGCGTTTGCCGTGGCCGTCAACGCCAAGATCAAGGCCCTGGGCATGCGCCAGACCGTGATCGAAGAGCCGACGGGCCTGTCGCCGAATAACCAGTCGACGGCAGCGGACCTCGTCAAGATGGCCGTGGCCGCCTCGCGCTACCCGGAAATCAGCCGCATCACCACCGATTCGAAGGACGTGATCCAGATCAAGGGGCGCGATGTGGAATACCACAACACGAACCGCCTGGTGGGTGCCAAGGGCTGGGACATCGGCCTGTCGAAGACGGGCTACACGAATGAAGCGGGACGTTGCCTGATCATGCGCATCAAGTCGGCCGGCAAGTTTGCCACCATGATCCTGCTCAACGCGCGCGCCAATTCCGTGCGCGCCATGGACGCCGTCAACATCCGCCGCATGCTGGCGGCCGAGAACGGCATCGAAGAGCCGAAAGTGATGCGCGCATCCGTCAGCCGGCACAAAAAGGCGCCGGCGAAACCATCGAAACGCCGCCGCGCAAAATAATTATTTCGCTTGCCGGTTGGTCATCACCACGCCCGCTATCGTCACCGCGCCGCCCACCAGCATCGAGACCAGCACCGGCTCGCCCAAGAGCGCCGCAGCCAGCACGATGCCGAACACGGGCACGAGGTTGTTGAACACGGCCGTGCGCGACGGGCCCAGCGCTTTCACGCCTTCGTAATACCAGACAAAGCCGATCACCGTGCCGAACACGCCCAGGTAGCCGATGGCAGCCCATACTTGCCAGCCAAAGCTGTGCCATGGCACGGTGGGGAACTCCACCACCGCCCCCACCAGCAAAAAGGCCAGGCCCCACATAGCCGCATACGTGGTGGCCGCAATCGGGCTCAAGCCCTTCAGCGCGACCCGGCCGATCAGGGTGTAGGCAGCCCAGCTGGAAATGCCGCAGAACATGAACACTTCGCCCATGCCGATGCCGCCGCCCTTGCCATGCAGCACGCCGGCGAGATCGCCGCGCGTGATGACGATGGCCGTGCCGCAAAACGCCAGCATGATGCCCAGCCACTTGAAGGAACCGAGCCGTTCGCGGAACAGCATGGCCGAGGCCAGCGCCGTGACGATGGGATTCAAGGCCACGAACAGGGCCGTGCGCCCCGCCGGCATGCGCGACAGGGCCGCCAGGAAGCACAGGTTATACAAAAAGATGCCCGTCAGGCCGAGCGCCGCCGTCGTCATCAATTGCTTGCGGTCCAGGCGCGGCAAGCCCCCTTCGAGTTTCCAGGCCAGCACGACCAGCAGCAGTACGGCCACGCCGAAGCGTCCGCTGGCAGCCGTCATGGGCGGCATCTGCTGCGCCAGCACGCGCCCCGCGATAAAGGTGCCACCCCAGAACAGGGCAACGAAAATCAATTTGAGGTAGACGAGCGGCGATTGCACGGAAGGCAAGGCGGCTGAAGGTATGGCGGAAGAAGACATGGAATATCCTGTGTGGCCGCTTGTGCGGCGGGTGGTGTGCATGCGTTACACTTATATATTAATACTAATATCAACTCATGAAATAATGAGTAAATACTCATACATCAAAGAAACCACACCATGACCTTCACGCAACTGGAAATTTTTACCCTGGTGGCCGAACTGCACGGCTTTTCCGCCGCCGCCGCGCAGCTGGGCATCAGCCAGTCGGCCGTCTCGCATGCCTTGAAAGCGCTGGAAAAGGAGATGGGCGTGGACCTCATCGTGCGCCACCAGGCGTCGGCCGAGCTGACTGACGTGGGCCGCCAGTTGCTGGTGCGCGCACGCGAAATCCTCGGCTTGTCGGAAGCCATGCGGCAGGAAGCGGCCGACGTGCTGGGCCAGCGCCAGGGCACCCTGCGCATCGGTTCCTTCGGTCCCACCTCGTCCTTGAATCTGCTGCCGGCCATCACGGCGCAATTTCGCCTGCGCTATCCGGGCATCGACCTGCGCATCGACGAAGGCGCCGACCATGAGGTGGTGCAGTGGATACGCGAACGCCGCGTGGATGTCGGCTTCGTCGTGCTGCCCGACGAGCGTTTTGATACGGCGCCGCTGGTGGAAGACCAGATGATGGCACTGGTGCCGCGCAATCATGCGTTGTCCAGCGAAACCGCCATCACCCTGGCGCAATTGTGCGAAGGGCCGTTCATCATGTCCGAGGCGGGCTGCGCCTGCCTGATCGAACCGCTGTTCGCCAACGCGGGCTTGCAGCCGCAGGTGCCCTACCGCATCAGCCAGGTGATCACCATCCTCGACATGGTCAGCCGTGGCGACGGCCTGTCCATCGTCGCCGAACTGGCCCTGCCGCAGCGCCTGCGCGAGCAGTATCCGGAGCTGGTGGCCCTGCCCTTAAATCCGCCCGTCAGCCGCAAAGTGGGCCTGGCCGTGCGCGACCGGCGCCAGAACACGCCCGCCACCAACGCTTTTTTCGATGTAGCGAAACAGATGGCGCCGACCCTGGCGCCCCGTCGCGCATGAACGCCATCTAGAAAGTTTCCCACTCCTCGCTGCGTTCCGCCGTCTTGGGGCCGGCCGCTTTGGTGGCCGGGCGGCTGGCGATGCGCGGCGCGATGGCCGCGCGCACCACAGGCCTGGCCGGCTGATGCTGCTGCGGCGGCGCCTGCCCCTCATCGAGCTTGAACACGCCCACCACCTGCGCCAACGTGCTGGCCTGGTCTTGCAGGCTTTCCGCCGCAGCGGCAGCCTCTTCCACCAGGGCCGCGTTCTGCTGCGTCACCTGGTCCATTTGCGCGATGGCCTGGTTCACCTGTTCGATGCCCGAGCTTTGCTCGACGCTGGCGGCCGTGATCTCGCCCATGATGTCGGTCACGCGGCGCACGCTGTCGACGATTTCCTGCATCGTTGCGCCGGCCTCGTCGACGAGGCGCGCGCCCGAATCGACCTTGCCCACCGAATCGTCGATCAGCAGCTTGATTTCCTTCGCCGCCTGGCTTGACCTCTGCGCCAGGCTGCGCACTTCCGTCGCCACCACGGCAAAGCCGCGCCCCTGTTCGCCCGCGCGCGCCGCTTCCACGGCCGCATTCAAGGCCAGAATATTCGTCTGGAAGGCGATGCCGTCGATGACGCTGATGATGTCGACGATCTTCTTCGACGAATCGTTGATCGACGCCATGGTATCGACCACCTGCGCCACCACTTGCCCGCCCTTGCTGGCCACGCCGGACGCCGATTGCGCCATCTGGTTGGCCTGGCGTGCATTGTCGGCATTCTGTTTCACCGTGCTGGTCAGCTCTTCCATCGAGGCGGCCGTCTCTTCCAGCGAGCTCGCTTGCTGTTCCGTGCGCGACGACAGGTCCTGGTTGCCGGCGGCGATTTCCGACGACGAGACTTTCACTGATTCGCTGGCCGTGCGGATTTTCACGAGAACGGCGGCGATCTTGTCGATGAAGCGGTTGAAGGCGCCGGCAATCTGCGCCAGCTCATCCACGCCGGAAGCGTCGAGGCGGCGCGTCAGGTCGCCCTCGCCCGAGGCGATGTCGTCGAGCGCATCGCGCACCAGTTCCAAACGCTTGAGCATTTTGAATACCAGCAGCGACAGGAGCAGCGCCGCCAGCCCGGTCAGCAGCGCAGCCGTCACGGTGGCCGTCGTCAGCATCGTCTGCAAGGCTAGCATGGCCTCCTGCTGGTCCAGCACCACGGCCAGCAGCCAGCTTGTCCCCGCCACGCGCGTGACGTACAGCATGCCGTCGCGGTCATTCAGGCGCACGGCCTCGCTCGAGCGCGTGCTTTCCAGCCGGTTGACCTGCGCGGCCGACAGCGCCGCATCGAGTTTCGCCACCGGCTGCAGGCTCAGGTCCTTGTTGGCATGGGCGATGATGGTGCCGCTCTGGTCGACCAGGAAGGCAAAGCTGTGCGGCGTCGGCTTGATCGCCACCACGTTGGCGATCACCGTATCGAGCAGCACGTCCGCTCCCGCCACGCCAAGCAGCGCCTCTTTCGGGCCGACGGGCGCCGTAAACGACACCACCAGCTTGTGGCTGGCCGCGTCCACATACGGCGGCGTCAGCATCGGCACGCCGGCCTTGACGGTGTCCGTGTACCAGGCGCGCGCGGTAGGATCGAAATCGGCCGGGCGCCCCGGATGGGTAAATACGGAGCGCTTGTCCGCGTAGCCGATGAAGACTTCCGCAAAATCGCCAGCCTTTTCCGCGATCTGGAAGGCGCGCAGCGGATCGGGTGTCTCGGCCGACATCACGACGGATGCCATGACCTTCTTCTTGCCATCGACCCATTGCGCCAGCACGGCCGACTGGCTGTGCAGCAGTTGCTGCATCTGCTGGTCGGCCGACGCCAGCATGCTGCTCCGCGTGGTCACGTAATTGGCGACCGACAAGGCCAGCATGGACAGCACGACGATGGAAACGCAAATGAGCACCAGCCGCGTGCGAAGGGAAGACAACATGATGGACTCCTCGTTTCAATTTTAATGGCGTGAAACAGTGCTTTTGCACTACTTTCTCTAAGAAAGCATTTTCACACAAAAATCGGAACAATTTCCATCAATATTCGGAATAAAACACATATATTTCCACATGGCAACCAATCGAACCCAGTCCAGCCATCAGCCGATCAGCCCCCTCAAGCCGCTGGCCCGCTGCGTGCGGCGCAGAATCGCGTCGAACAGCACGGCCTGCGTGGGCGAGACGAGGGTAAAAAAGTCGCGCGCGCGCGTGATGCCCGTGTAGACCAGTTCGCGCGCCAGCATGGCGCCGCCTTCCTGCGGCAGCACCAACACCGTATGGCGAAACTCCGAGCCTTGCGATTTATGTACCGTCATGGCGAACGCCGTCTCCACATGGCGCAAACGTGTGGCCAGCACGCTGCGCACGTTCTCGCCTTCCAGGAAATACACACGCAGGGAGCCGGGCCGCGCAGGGTCGCGCAAGGTCAGTCCGATGTCGCCGTTGAACACGCCCGTACCGTAATCGTTACGCGTGACCATCACGGGGCGTCCCACATACCACTCGCTGCGGCGTATCAGCCCTTCCTTTTCCAGCCGCAGTTCGATGGCCGTGTTCAAGCCCGCCACGCCCCACTCGCCTTCGCGCACGGCGCACAGGATGCGGAACGACTCGAACGCGTGCAGCACGGCGCGCACCCAGTCGTCATGCTGCGCGTAGCCTTCGCCGCCGGCATTCACCAGCGCCAGGTAAGGCTGATAACCGCCCGGCGCATCCGGACGTCCGCGCAAGGCCAGGCGCAGCACGTCCTCCTGCTGCGCCGGCACCGTCCACGCCAGCTGGCCGCCGCTGTCGCTGGCAAAGCAGGCCTTGGCCAGATCGGGCCTGCCGCCATTCACGGCCAGCGCCAGCTCGCCAATCGGACCGCTGAAGCGGTGGCTGTGGCGCAGCATCACCGTCTGCTGCGCCAGCGCACCGGCCGCTCCCGCGAAGGCAGGCGGAATGGTCACGCCGCTGGCCGCCTGCGCATACGCGATGGTAGCCGGCGTGTAAGCGCCCGCCTGCGCATCGTGGCACAAGTCGCCCAGCACGGCGCCCGCCTCCACCGACGCCAACTGGTCCTTGTCACCCAGCAGTATCAAGATCGCAGTCGGCGGCAAGGCGTCGAGCACCGAGGCCATCATTTCCAGGTGCACCATCGATGCTTCATCGATGATCAGCACGTCGACATCGAGCGGATTGCCCGCGTGATGGGCAAAGGCGCGCGTATCGGGCCGCGCACCCAGCAAACTATGCAGGGTGCGGGCCGCGCCCATGCGCCGCGCCAGCTCCAGCAGGGGCAGCGCCTCGCCCGCCTTCGCCGCCAGACCTTCCAAGGCCTTGTCGATCGACTGTTTCAGGCGCGCGGCCGCCTTGCCCGTCGGCGCGGCCAGCGCGATGCGCAGCTGCTCCGGCTGCGGCGAGACGGCAAACAGCAAGGTCAAAAGGCTCGCCACCGTGTACGTCTTGCCCGTCCCCGGTCCGCCCGTGATGATGGCCACCTTGCCGCGCAGGGCGATGGCGCACGCCACTTTTTGCCAGTCCGGGCCACCATCCTGCGTGGGCTGGTCGAACAGGATGTCGAGCCATTGCCGCACCTGCGCCAGCGGCGGATTGATCAAACCCTGCGCGCGGACGGCGATTTTCTCGCCCACCAGGCTTTCGTCGCGCCAGTAGCGGCGCAAATACAGGCGGTCGCCATCGAGCACCAGCGGCTGGCGCACATCGGCCGCCCCCACCTGCCACACCTGCGGCGCACCGGCCAGCAGCGCGCGCCAGCCATCGACGCTGTCCGGCAGCGGACCGGAAACGGCCAGCACGGCATGCCACAGCTCCTCGCTCCAGCCCAGCAGTTGCGACGGTTCGCTGGCCAGCTCAAACAGCATCAGACAGCTGTGCCCCCGCCCTTCCAGCTCGGACAGCACCACGCAGGCCACGGCCACGGCGGGCGCATTCGGCGCCTCCTCGTCCAGGCTGGCGATGAAGCGGGCAAAGGCGGCGCTCAGGCGGCGCAGATGGCCCGCTTCGGCCACGCCGTCAAAGTGAGTAAACAAGGCGTCCATCTGCAAGGCATCCATCTGCTCATTATGCTGCATGGTGTTCCGTTTCTTCTAACAGTTGATCGAGGCCATCCATCAGTTCCAGCTGCGGCGCCAGCCAGTAGCAGCCATGCGTATCCACATTCGCGATACCGCGCAGGAACAGGAAGATGGCGCCGCCCAGGTGCTCGGCCGGGTGATACGCATCACCGAGGCGACTTTTCAGCAGCCGGTGCAGGGCCAGCATGTAGATGGCGCCCTGGATATCATAGCGGTGCTGCGCCATGCCGGCCGCCAGCGCGGCCGTGTGGTAGGCCGCGTCGTTGGCGCCCAGCGCGTTCGACTTGTAGTCGAGCACCCAGTAGCGGCCATCCTGTTCGATGACCAGGTCGGCAAAGCCTTTCAACATGCCGTGCAGCTGGCGCCGGGGCAGCACGGGGCGCGGCGCGCCATCGAGCAGCAAGCGCGTGCACAGCAGATCGAGCGCCCCCGTGGACAAATGCTCGCTGGGGAACCAGAATTCCATCTCGGACAGGGTGCTATCGAGCTGCGACAGCGACGCATCGAGCAGCGGCAGCGGCGTGAGGGCGATTTCCCTGAGCCAGGCGATGGCGTCTTCCTGGCGATGGCCCCAGCCGCCCCGTTCGCAGCGCGCAGCCAGACGGGTATTGAAATTGTCGTCGTGGACGCTGTCAAAACCTTCGCTGCCCATCCACTCGAGCTGCTCGTGCAAGAAATTGCCGGGCACGGAGCCACGCGGGAAGCGGTGCCATGGCGCGTCGCCCATTTGCATCGGTGAGGTCACGGCGACAGCCGTGCCATCTTCCAGCAGGGTTTCCTCCAGCGCCCGTTGCGGCACATGCGCGGCCGCCACGGCGCCGATCTGGCGCGTCAGCGACGTAAAGCTGCCCACCGACCAGTCGCGCTCGAATTCGCCCACGAACACGGGTGCGGGGCGTAGCTCGGGGCGCCGCTCGACCCGGTCCAGCACCGTGCAGGCATCGGGCTGCGCCAGCGCGCTGACATAAATGGCGTCGCAACTGCCCGCCACCTGCTGCCAGCGCAGCAGCAGCTGGTCAGACGGCAGCTTGTCGCCGCCCGTCAACAGGTAACCGAGCGCCGATTCGTGCAGGGTGTTCTCGCCCGCCTTGCGCGCCGCCTGGGCGGCCACACCCAGCCACAGGAAGTGGCGCGCGCGCGTCAGGGCCACGTACAGGAGCCGCAAGTCTTCCTCGATGCGCGCCTCTTCGACCGCCGCCATGGCCTCGTCGGACAGGGACAGGTCGAGGCGGCGTTCGCCATCTTCGCCCGCATACTCGAAGAAGCTGCGGTTGCGTTTATCCACCTTGCGCGCCGTGACGGCAAACGGCAGATACACGAGCGGGTATTCGAGGCCCTTGGATTTGTGCACGGTGATGACCTTGACCAGTTCCGCATCGCTTTCCAGGCGCAGCACGCGCTCGTCGCCGCCCTCGCCTTCGCCGGCGATCTGCTCGGCCAGCCAGCGTATCAGCGCCTGCTCGCCATCGAGCTGGCGGCTGGCCGATTGCAGCAGTTCCGCCAGGTGCAGCAGATTCGTCAGCCGCCGCTCGCCACCCGTCTGCTGCAGCAGCATGGCCGGCAGTTGCAATTCGTGGATGAAGCGGCGCAGCATGGCCAGCACGCCCTGGCGCTGCCAGATCAGGTGCAAGGCCTTCAGTTGCTCGACCCGGCGTTCCCATTCCAGTTCATCGCTCGACAGGCGCGCCAGCTCGCCCAGTGACAGGCCGATGGTGCGCGTGGCAAACGCGGCGCGCGCCAGTCCCCCGTCAAGCGGGTTGGCCAGCGCCGCCAGCCAGCGCAGCACATCTTGCGCTTCCTCGCTGTCGACGACGGAATCCTTGTCGGACAGGTAGACGCTGGCGACCCGGCGGCGCGCCAGCGCGCGGCGGATGGCGGCCGCTTCCTTGCGGTCGCGCACGAGGATGGCGACATCGGCCGGCTGCAGGCGCACAAATCCGTCAGGTCCAGCGAAACCGGCTTGCGCATCGCCCAGCATGGCGACGACGTGCTCGGCGCAATGCTGCGCGAAATACTCGCGATAGCTGTCGCCGCGCAGTCCTTCATCGCTGGCGCAGGCGGCCAGCAGGGCCGGCAGCGGACCGCCGGCGTTCACCAGATGCTCGGCGCGGCCCTGGGCGTCGACGGCCTCGAACGGCAACGGATTCTCGCCCCCTTTACGGTAGCGGAAGGCGCCCGCTGGCACCTCGTCGCGTTCGGCGTGCAGGAACAGCTGGTTGACAGCCGCCACCAGCGGCGCCGTCGAACGGTAGTTGGTGCCCAGCTGGTAATGGCGTCCCGTTGTCGCGCGCCGCGCCGCCAGATAGCTCTGGATGTCGGCGCCGCGAAAGCCGTAGATCGACTGTTTCGGGTCGCCGATCAAAAACAGTCCCAGCGACGGTTCGTTGTCGGCGATGCGGTACAGCAGGTTGAATATCTGATACTGGGCCGGCGCCGTATCCTGGAATTCATCGACCATGGCCAGCGGATACTGGTCGATGATGCGCTGGCGCAGGGCCGCGCCATTCTCGCCGGCCAGCGCGTCGTGCAAGCGCTGCAGCATGTCGGCAAAGCCGAACTGGCGCGACTGGCGCTTCAATTGATCCATGCGCCGCGCGATGGCCGCCGCCGCATGCAGGTGCAATTTGTGCGCCAGCGGCGTAAGGGCCGCCAGGGCGATTCCCAGCGCCTCGGTATGTTCGAAGCACTCGGGCACCTGCGCCGTGAAGCTCTTGGCAAACGCATCCTCGATGCCGAACGGCGTCAAGCGTTCCCATGCCTTGGCCGTGATGGCTGGCTGCAGCAAGAGCGGATCCTGCGCCCAGCGGCGCAAGCCGTCGAACCACTTCGCCAGATTCTCCGGCTTCATCTTGACGCCGTTAAAACACTTGGGATTGGCGGCGCGGTGGTCATTGATCCAGGCGGCCATCCGCTCCACGCGCTCGACCCAGCCCGCCTTCAGGGTGGCCAGCTGCGCGGCCAGCGCCCGCTGTTCGCGCACGATCAGCGCGGACAACGGCTCCTCGTCCGCCATGCCCATGATGTCCGCGCGGCGCGCCAGCTCGCGCGCGCCTTTCTTCAGCGCGCCGACGTCGGGCCAGCATGCCAGCAGCACATCGAGCGCCTGCGGGGGCAAGGGATAGACTTGCTGGCGCCAGTAATCGTGGGCCGCATCCTCGAACAGGGCTTGCTCGTCGCTGACCAGTTCCTCGTCGAACAGACTGCCGCTGTCGAAGGCGTGCTCGCGCAGCATGCGCTGGCACCAAGCGTCGATGGTGAAGATGGCCGCTTCATCCATCGTCTCGGCGGCCAGCATCAAGCGGTGCGCGGCCTTTTGCCGCTCGCTCTCGTCCGGATAGGATTCCAGCAAGGCGTCGAGAAAGGGGTCGCTGCCGCCGGATTCAATGCGGAACTCATTGCGAAAATAAGCGGCGGCCTCGATCAGGCGTTCGCGCACGCGGTTCGACAATTCGCGCGTGGCGGCGCGAGTAAACGTCATCACGAGGATATCGGCCGGCAGCAGCGGACGCGCAAAACGGCTGTCGTCGTCGCCATGCCCCAGCACGAGCCGCACATACAGCGCGGCGATGGTCCAGGTCTTGCCCGTGCCGGCAGACGCTTCGATCAGGCGCGAGCCATGCAGCGGGAACACCAAGGGCTTGAGCAAATGGCTCGTCATTGTTCTTCTCCCGCGCCATCGAAGGGCGCGCTAATCGGGTCGATCGTGATGTGCTGTTGCAGCCAGTCAGCCAGCGGACCGTACAGCTCGCGCGTACAGTCTTCCCATGCTTCCTCGGCGGCCAGCGCGGAAAACTCGGGCCACAGGCGCGCCAGGCACAGTTCTTCGCGCTCGCCCGACATGTCAAAGCCGCCATCGTAGACGGCGCGCGGGTCGCCCTGCTGCACCAGCGCCAGGCCCGTCTTGCACGCCGTAGGCAACGGATGGTTCATGCCTTCGCGCCACAGCGCCAGCAAGGTGGCCAGCGCTGCGCGCGAAGTGGCCGGATCGAGCGGCGCCATGCTGACGATGGCGTCGCGCGCCACCAGGTAGCCGGTGACGGGAAAACCGAGGGCGGCGGCGGCCAGCTGGCGCAGCCACATCAGCATCAGCTTGTCGCCGCGCGCCAGGCCGCCCTTGTCCGTCACTTTCGAAGAAATCTGCATCAGCCAGGCCGTCTCTTGCCCGTTGCTGCACAATTTATCCAGCCAGTCGTCGATCTGCACTTCGCCGAAGGGCAAATTGATGGCGCGCTTGTCGGCCGCCAGCGGAAACGAAGCGCGCAAGGACAGCCACGCACTGCGCACGGGCACCAGCGCCTCGACCAGCTGCGCCTGCACCTGCTGGCCGATCAGGCCGATGGGCAGTACGCCTTCGCGCGCCAGCTTCCCTGCGCGCGCTTCCAGGCTGGCGCGCACGTCTTCGAGCGCCTCGACGGTGCCGCCGTCGTCCAGCATGGTGTCTTCCAGCAGATAGCGCTCGAGCGCATTCAGGCCGAACGGCTCTTCATCCTCGCCCAGCATGGCCGCGTCGGCAAAATACACGCTCAAGCGGCGGCGGAAAAAGTATTTGACGGGCTGGCGCAGGAAGCTGGCCAGCTCGCCCAGCTTCAAACGCGTGCCGGGATCGAGCTCGTAGGGACCCAGCGGCAGCATAGCGGCCTGCGCCTCCGCATCGGCATCGGTATGGGCCACGCGCCATTCACGCGCATAGGTGAGCAAACCATCGGCCTCGAAATAGCGGCGGCTGAATGGCTGCAGCGCATGCTCGGTGGTGAGCGACGCCAGGTGCCGGTCCAGCGACCAGCCGGCGGCCAGGTAATCGCGCAGCTGCGACACCAGCACGGACGGCGGCTGCTCGGAATTGTCGCGCACATTGCGCCCCACCCAGCTCACATACAGTTTGTCGCGCGCGGCCAGCAAGGCTTCGAGCATCAGGTAGCGGTCATCGTCGCGGCGCGAGCGGTCGCCCGGGCGCGCCATGCCGGGCAGCGCCAGCAAGTCGAAATCGGCCTTCTGCGCGCGGCGCGGAAAATCGCCATCATTCATGCCCAGCAGGCACACGACGCGGAACGGCACGGCGCGCATCGGCATCAGAGTGCAAAACGTGACGCCACCGGAGACAAACTGGTGGTTCAGGGTCGGCTCGTCCAGCGCGCCCAGCCACGCCACGCGCAGCACGGACAGCGGCACCTGCTCGACAAAGCCCGCATGCTCGCAGGTTTCCAGCCAGCCCTGCAAGGCGCCTTCCAGCTGCGCCAGGGTCAGGCGGTCGCCCTCGTCGTCGGCATCGAAGAAGGCGGACAGCAGCGCGCGCGCCTGCACGCCCCACTCGGCTGGCGTGCAGGCGCCGGCCAGTACGGTGCGCCAGTGCAGCAGCGCCTCGACCAGCTGCGCCAGGGATCCCGCCAGCGCCGCATCGAGGCCGCCCACTTCCGCATACGGCTCGATGCCGCCAAAGCTGGCGCCACTGCCGCTGGCATAACCGAGCAGCATGCGCCGCACGCCGAAGATCCACGCATTCTGTTCGCCCGCCGCGCCCAGTCCCAGGCCGGCGCGGTGCGCCTGGTCCAGGCCCCAGCGCACGCCCGCCCCTTCGATCCAGGCGCCCAGGGTGGCCAGGTCGTCCGGCTGCAGGCCAAAGCGGGCCGCCAGCGCCGGTACGTCGAGCAGGTCGCGGACTTCGCTCTGGCGGCAACGCTGCTGCGGCAGTTGCAGCAGCCACTCGAGCGCGACGAGCAGCGGGTTGACGCTGCGGTCCTTCACGTCGCCGATCTCGAACGGAATGAAACGTTCGTCATTGCGCCGGTACTGGCCGAAGACGGCGTGGATGGCGGCCGTAAAGGTGTCGATATCGGGCACCATCACCACCACGTCGCGCGGACGCAAGCCCGTCACGGCGCTGTGCGCGAACATGGCCAGCAGCTGGTCGTGCAGCACTTCCACTTCGCGCTGCACGCTGTGCGCCACGTGAAATTCGATCGAGCGGTCGCCGGCCTCTGGCGGCACCTGCTCATGCTCGGCCAGCGGACGCAGTTCGCGGATGGCAACCTGCACCTGCTGCAGCAGGGTCTCGCCCGTTTCCTCGCCAAACAGGTCGATGCGCAGGCTGTCGTCGCGCCCTTCGGCTTGCGCGTGTTCGTCGAATTCGTCGAGCATGCGGATGAAATCGCGCCCTTGCCTGCCCCAGCTGGCCAGCAGCGGATGGCTGTGCGCATGCAGCGCTTCGAGCGGAATTTGCGCCAGGTCGGTGCCGTTGCGCTGCCGCTGGCGCTTGTTTTCCGCGCGCAGCAAGTCGCGCCCGTCGATGATATCGCCCCAGTAAAACTGGCATGGATTGGGCACGGCCAGCACCACCTGCGTGTGGCGCGCCAGCGCGGCCAGCGCCTGCAAGGTCTGGTACGGCAAGGCCGACACGCCAAACAGCACCACCCGGCGCGGCAGCTTGCCGGCAGGCGGCTCGCCGGCGGCGATCGCCGCCAGGAAAGCGTCGTGGATGTCGGCGCGGCCCGTGTCGCGCTCGAAAGCCTCGACATCCAGGCCCACGGCGCGCCACAACTGCGCCTGCCAGCGCTGGTCTTCCTTCAAGGCGATGGCATCACCGCGCGCCGTGCGCAACTGGTCGCGCCCGGCCGCCCAATCGGCCAGCCAGTCGGCGCGGTAGACCTGGTACTGGTCGAACAAGTCGGCCAGGCGCTCGGCCAGTTGCAGCCGGCGTTCGCAATCGCCATCGGCAAGGAAGTAGCGCAGCGGCGCGAATACCGGGTCGGCCAGCAAAGAGGGTAAAAGACGCATCAGGCGCCAGGTCAGCGGAGATTTATCGAACGGCGACACGCGCGGGACGCGCTCGCGCCCCAGCATGCCCCGGTAGCTTTCCCATAGCAGGCGCGCCGGCAGCGCGATGCGCGTGGCGGCGCACACCCCCATCTCCTCGGCCAGGGCGATCTTCAGCCATTCAGCCACGCCGTTCGACTGCACCAGGAAGATATCCGTTTCCAGGGGCGCCAGCGGATGCTGGCGCAGCCACTGGAAGACGGCGGCGCGCAGCTGTTCCAGCTGGTTGCCATGCAGGATGAGGAGGCCGGGCGTGACGGGAGTATGCATGCTGATCCGATGGGTTGCCGCGTCTCCGGCCGGGTGGCCAGAGACGTCAAAGGCATATTATCGCCGCTGCTTGCGTCAGGGGGCGTCGCTGGCGGAAAATTCCATTGAAATTTGTTCCGCCACCTGCACCAGCGCCGGCCCCAGGGCCGTCAGCAAGGCACGCGCCTGCGCCAGATCGCCGCCCAGGCGCAAGCCTTCGATCGACGCGCACAGGTCTGCAAAGGCATGGGCGCCCACGGCCAGCGCCGACGATTTGCTGCGGTGTCCCAGGTCGGCCAGGCGCCCCAGGTCTTCCAGCGCCATGGCCTGCTCCATTTCGGCGATGCCGTCGCGCGCAGTGTCGAGAAACAGCTGGGTATATTTGCGCATTTTCAAGGCGTCATTGCTGAACGTGAGCGCCAGGGTGGCCAGGTCGAGGATGGCCGTGTCGCGCAAGTCCCGCGTAGCGCCCGATGGCGGCGCTTTCGGCACCGCCGCCAAGCTGTCGCCCGCGCGCGCATGGCCGATGCTGCCGATACCGCCTCGCAGGCGGAACCATTTCGCCAGCAGGTGAAACAGCAGATTCGGGGCGATCGGCTTGGTCACGAATTCATCCATGCCCGCCGCCAGACAGCGGGCGCGGTCTTCGCTGCCCGCATTGGCCGTCATGGCGATCACCAGCAGGCCGGCAAGCTGAGGGTCGGCGCGGATGCGGCGCGTCGCCTCGAAGCCGTCCATCTCCGGCATCTGCACGTCCATCAGCACGCAGTCATAGCGCTGGTGGGCCAGCAATGCCAGCGCCTCGCGGCCGTTGCCGGCGACGCAGACGGTGGCGCCGGCGTCTTCCAGCAATTCGCAGCCCACCTGCTGGCTGAAGACGTTATCTTCCACCAGCAGGATGGACGCGCCGCGTATCACTCCCAGTACTTCCGGCTCCACTTCGGTGATGCGCTCGTCGCCCGCCTGCGCGCTTTTCTCCAGGCGCGCCGTGAACCAGAAGGTGCTGCCCAAGCCCGGCTGGCTATACACGCCTACCTTGCCGCCCATGAGCTCCACCAGTTGCTTGCTGATCACCAGCCCCAGGCCGCTGCCGCCATACTTGCGCGTGGTCGACGGGTCGGCTTGGTGGAAGGAGCGAAACAGCTGCGCCACCTCTTCCTGCGTCATGCCGATGCCCCGGTCCTGCACTTCGAAGCGCAACATGCTGTGGCTGCCGCACTCCTCGGACTGGCGCACGCGCACGAAGATGCTGCCATTGTCCGAAAACTTGATGGCGTTGCTGGTCAGGTTCAGCAAGACCTGCTCCAGGCGCAGCGGGTCGCCACGCCAGCGCTGTGGCAGCTCCGGCGCGATATCGAACTGCAGCGCCAGGCCCTTGACGGCGGCTGCGTCGCCGAGCTGGCTGGCGATGTTCGCCAGCAGGGTGTCGAGCCGGAAGTCCAGCACTTCCAGTTCCAGCTTGCCCGCCTCGATCTTGGAAAAATCGAGGATGTCGTTGATCAGGCCCAGCAAATGCTGGCCCGAATGGAAGATTTTTTGCAGATAGTCACGCTGGCGCGCGTCAGCCACCGATTTCAGCGCCAGGTGCGCCATGCCGATGATGCTGTTCATCGGCGTGCGGATTTCATGGCTCATGTTCGACAGGAAGTCGCTCTTGGCCTGGCTTGCCGCGTCGGCCTGTTCCTTCAGGCGGTGCAGTTCCGTCACGTCGGTGGACAGGCCGATCAGGCCCGTGACGGGGCCCGGCAAGCCCAGCGGCACTTTCACGCTCCACAGGTGATGCACCTGGCCCTGCGCATCGACGAAGCGCTCTTCGCCGACGAACTTGGCGCCGCTGTCGAACACCTGGCGCTCCGTGCGCTGCGCGGACGCCGCCTTATCGCCGAGCATCAACTCGCCATCCTGGCGGCCGATCAGCTGCTCCGCCGAACGACCCAGTATCTTCGCCGTGCGCGCATTCACGTAGCGGTAGCGCAGGTCGGCATCCTTCATGTAGACGTAGGCGTCGACGCTGTCGAGCACCGTATCGAGCAGGGTGCGCTGCGCCACCGCGTTGCGGCGCGAACGGTACAAGGTAAAGATATAGCCATAAATGAGCAGGGTGCCGGCCACGCCGACGGCCAGCGCCAGCCACGGGAAATAGCGGTCGAAGGGGCTGTACAGTTCCGCCTTGCGCACGCGGAAATGGGCTTTCCACAGGCCGCCCTGGTAAGCCACCGGCAGCACCTGGTCGAAATAGTCGGCATCGCTGCCCGGTTGCGGCGGCGCCACCGCCAGGTCGCCATCGTCGTTGAACAGCAGGCGGTCCTGCGGCAGGATGACCAGAACCCCGTCGGCCGGCAACGGGTCGGCCGCGCTGTACAGGGTCAGGTGCAGAGGTTCCAGGGCGCTGCGTTCGAGCGCACTGTGCACCAGCTGGGCCACGCCAAAGCCGATGCCGACGGAACCCTGGTAGGCGGCGCGACGCTCGGCCACGCTGCCCTGCGGCATGCCATTGCGGTACACGGGAAGACGCATGCCCAGGCCCACGTGCGCGGGCGGTCCCTTGATCATGATCACCTGGCCCGACGCGCTGACCTCGCCGCTGTCGCGCGCCTGCGCCAGGGACTGCGCCACCAGCGGGTTGGCGCCGATATCGACGCCCATGCGTTCGGCCAGCAGGGAGTCGGGCTCCAGGTAAGTGAGCACCGTGTATTCCGGCCGCTCGCCAGGCGGACGGATGGTAAATGCGGGATAGCCGCGCGGCGCCAGGCTGGTGTCTTTGCCCACGGCCTCGATGAAGGCGGAGCGCTGCGCCGACGGGAAGGCCACCGCGTAGTTGACCGATTCGATGGCGGGGAACTGGCGCGCGATATCGAGGCCGGCCACGTAATCGTGGAACTGGCGGCGCGTCAGATGCTCGCTGGTGCGGAACAGGGCTTCGAGTCCGCGCAGCAGGTCGGAATAGCTTTTCACGCGCGTGACGAGGCTATGCTGGGCGCCATGCGTGAGATTGTCGAAACGCTGTTCGGCATCGTCGTTGACCGTGCGCGCCGCGCCCGCGTAGAGGGCGCCGCCCACCGCCGATGCCAGCAGCAAGCCACCTGCCCATATCCTGATGCCTGATCCCGCCCCGCCCTTGCTCAAAGTGTGCATTGTCGATCGCTTATTCCGGTTTCCTCGAATGTGCGGCGCAGGCCGCCCAGCAAGTACGAGGATACTATCAAAGCCCCCGCCCGACGCGTCCGTACATGAAAAAAAGCGCGCGCCGTGGTTGCACTGGAAAACACCGCGCGCCTAGGCCGCCTGCAGGGCCCCTGCCAGGAAGTCGCGAAAAGGCGCGCACCTTTTCCTGCACGTGGCGTCCGTCGGGCGTCAAGGCATACACGCCGCGCCTGGCCATGCCGTGCGATGGCAGCACGCGCACCAAGGCGCCGCTGGCCAGCAGCGGTGCGGCGACGAACGACGGCAGCGCGCCCACGCCGATGCCCGCCACCAGCATATCGGCCAGCAGCAGGCTGCTGTCGGCGGAAAAGCGCACGGGCAGGACGATACTGCTCGCCCCTTCCGGGCCGGCCAGCTGCCAGATGCCGGGGCTGTCGGCCAGCCGATAGGCCAGGCAATCGTGACCGTGCAAGTCCTGCGACTGCCGGGGTGTGCCGCGCCGCGCCAGATAGGCGGGCGATGCGCAAATCATCTGTTCCACATCGCCCAGGCGGCGCGCCACCAGGGTCGAATCGGCCAGCGCGGCGCGGATGCGCAGCGACACGTCATAGCCCTCGCCCACCACGTCGCGCAGGCGGTCGTCCAGGGTCATTTCGATTTTGACTTCCGGATAGCGGGCTATGAAGTCCGGCAGCAGCGGCGACAGCACTTTCAAGCCAAACGACAGCGGCGCATTCACGCGCAGCCGCCCCGCCACCTTGCCGGCGCAGCCGCGCGTGGCCAGTTCCAGCGCGTCGATTTCGTCGAGCAGGCGGCAACATTCAAGATAATAGGTACGCCCGCCGTCCGACAAACTCATGCGTCTCGTCGTGCGCACCAGCAGCACCGTTGCCAGATGCGCTTCCAACTGGCGCACCTGCTTGCTGATGGCCGCCGCCGACTGGTTCAGGTCCAGCGCCGCCTTGCTGAAGCTGTCGCGCTCGACCACCTTGCGAAACACGCGCATATGCGCCAGGACATCCATGATTCTTTCCATTTGGTTGAATATCTTATTATTTTATCGCCGATTATCATTGAATTGAAAAACAATATGATGGTGGCTTCTTCATTCATGTCACGCAAGGAGCACCCCCATGTTCACACCATCTGCCACCCTGACTACCCTGCTGCTGGCGCTGCTGGCTGGAACCACCCAGGCCGCAGCCCCCGCCCCTGCCATGCCGGAAGTGGGTATCAGCCCCTGGGGCCCGAAAGACGAAATCGGCCGCCTGAACCTGATGACGCCAGCCTCGCGCGCCGCCATCCTGGCGCGCATCGACGGCGGCAAGAGCTATGACCTGGCCGTCGATTTCTATGTTGGCATGCCCAGCTGGCAGGCGGCAGGAGATCCGCCCTACCAGATGTGGATGACCCACACGCCGAAGGGCAATGTGGTGGCCGACTCGATGCGAGTGGGCGAACAGATGAACCGCCACGTCAGTTACACGGGGTCGGCCGTGTCCATGTATGCGCACATGGGCACGCATATCGACGCCCTCAACCACTTCGGCTTGAACGGCAAGATCTGGAACGGTTTTACGGAAGAACAGTATCTGGGTGACCGGGGCTGGACCGTGACGGGGGCGGAAAAACTGCCGCCCATCGTCGCGCGCGGCGTGCTGATCGACGTGGCCGTGGCCAAGGGATTGTCGCAACTGCCCGACAATTACCGGGTCACACGGCAAGACTTGCGCACCGCGCTGGCACATCAGAAGATCACCTTGGAAAAGGGCGACGTGGTGCTGATACGCACGGGCCGCATGCAGCACTATGAGCAGGCGCAAGCCTACATGGCCAATCCCCCCGGCCTGTCGCTGGATGCGGCGAAATTCCTCGTGGAAGATGGCGGCGCGATGGTGGTGGGCGCGGACAACCTCAGTTTCGAGGCGTTTCCGTCCGAAGTGGCGGGCAACTACCTGCCCGTGCACACCTACTTGCTGGCGCAACAGGGCACGCCCATCCTGGAACTGGTGGACCTGGAAGCGCTGTCGCGCGACAAGGTCTACCAATTCGCCTTCATCGGCGCCTCGTTGAAGTTCCGGGGCGGCGACGCGGCGCCCATCCGTCCCGTGGCCCTGCCGATACGCTAAGTCACACGGTCGCGGCCAGCAAAGTGCCGACGCCATGGTCATCCCAGGCATCGGCGCAGCGCACTACGTCGCCCACGACGATGATGCTGGGACTGCCCAGGCCGCTGGCTTGCAAGTCGCCGGGCAAGCAGTGCAAGGTGCTGAGCAACTGGCGCTGCGTTGCCAGGCTGGCCGATTGCACCACGGCCACGGGCGTGCCGGGCGCCATGCCGCCGGCCAGCAAGCCGGCCTGGATGGCCGCCACCCTGGCCACGCCCATATAGATGACGAGGGTCAGGCCGCTTTGCGCCAATGCCGTCCAGTTCGGCTCCGAGGCGCTATCCTTGCCATGGCCCGTGACGAAAATCGCGCCCTGGCTCCAGCTGCGGTGCGTCAATGGCACGCCGATGCTGGACGGTGCGGCCAGGCCGCTGCTGATGCCGGGTATCACTTCGACTGCCACGCCGTGGCTGCGCAGGTAGGCGCGCTCTTCGCCGCCGCGCCCGAACAGGTAGGGGTCGCCCCCTTTCAGGCGCACCACGTGCAAGCCGGCGCGGGCTTCGGCCAGCATCAGGCGCTCGATGAAGGCTTGCGGCGTGGAAGCACAGCCGCCCCGCTTGCCCACCTCGACCACGCGCACGCCGGGCGCCGCATGCGCGAGGATGGCCGGGTTGACGAGGTCGTCGATCAGCACCACGTCGGCCCGTGCGATGGCCTTTACTGCCTTGATGGTCAGCAGGTCCGGGTCGCCGGGACCGGCGCCAACCAAGGTCACGCTTCCTTGTTGTGCCATGATGAAATCTCCCATTAAAAAAGTGAGTGATGGCAAACGATGCCGCGTAGGCTTCCGGCGCGCTGCCATCCCACACGACGCCGTCGCACAGGGTCGAGCGGCGCATCGGTGACGCTGGCAAAGGCGTGGCCGTCATTTCCGCCGCCTGGCGGTACAGGTCGAGGCGATTGACTTGCCTTGCCACCGCCAGGTAATCGGGTTCGTCGCGCAACAAGCCCCAGCGCCGGTGCTGGGTCATGAACCACATGCCATCGGACAGGTAGGGGAAATTCACGGCGCCGTCCTGGTAGAACTTCACACCGTGCGCCTCGTCCCAGGTCTTGCCCAGCCCATCCTGGTAGTGGCCGAGGATGCGCGGCGCCAGCATTTCCTGCGGCGTATTCAAATAAGCAGGCTCGGCCAAGGTGGCCGCCATGGCCAGCCGGTTGGCATCGCTGGCGTCGATCCAGCGCCCCGCCTCGAGCACGGCGGCGATCAGGGCGCGGCAGCTATTCGGATGCGCCTGCGCAAATGCGGCGCTGGTGCCCAGCACCTTGCCCGGATGGTCGGGCCAGATGGCGCCGCTGGTCGTGGCAGTCACGCCCACGCCATCGACGATGGCCTTGTAGCCCCACGGTTCGCCGGCGCAAAAGCCGTCCATCTGGCCCGCGCGCAAGGCGGCCACCATCTGCGACGGCGGCACCGTCATTACACGCGCATCGCGCAGCGGATCGATGCCATGCGCGGCCAGCCAGTATTGCAGCAGCATCGCGTGGTTGCCGGTCGGGAAAGTATGTGCAAACGCAAAAGGCCGCGCCACGGCGCGCATGTGCCGCGCCAGGGTGGGACCATCGTGGGTGCCTTCGCGCGCCAGCGCCGCCGACAGAGTGACGGCCTGGCCGCTTTGGTTCAGGTTCATCAGCACGGCCATGTCGTGCTGCTGCCCGCCGATGCCCATCTGCACGCCATACACGAGACCGTACAACACGTGGGCAGCGTCGAGTTCGCCATTACTCAATTTGTCGCGCACGCCAGCCCACGACATCTCCCGGCTCAGTTCAATCTTGATGCCGTATTTCTCGTCCAGGCCCAGCTTCGACGCCATCACCAGCGAGGCGCAATCGGTCAGCGGCAAGTAGCCGATGCGTATCGTTGTTTTTTCCGGCTGCAGGGAGCGCATCACCTGGCCGCCATGTCCTGCCTGTTTGCCCGCTTGCTCTGTCATACTATTCCTTGCTGATAAGTACTGTTTTTCCGCGCCACCATGGGCAAGACTCTCCCCGCCCAGCAGCAAGGACCGTGCCTGTGCACGTCCTGCTCAAGGCGCCAGAAAGTGCACCGGAATGGTGCGCTGCACCAGCATGTATCAGGAAATGGACGATTCATCCCAGCAAGTCCTCCACGTCGAGGATGCGCTGGGCGATTTCCGCCAGCTTCAATTTCTTGTTCATGGCCATGCTGCGCAAGCGCTGGTAAGCCTGGTCTTCCGTCAAGCCGTGATGCGTCATCAACAAGCCCTTGGCCCGTTCGATCACCTTGCGTTCGAGCAGCTTGTGCCGCGTGTCGAGCAATTCGGCGCGCAATTTTTCTTCCTGGCGAAAGCGCGCCAACGCCACGTTCAGCACGGGCAAGATGCGCTCGGCATGCAAGCCGGCCACGATATAGGCGGACACGCCGGCCGCCATGGCCGCGTCGATGCTGGCTGTGGCGCCGTCTTCCGTAAACAGGACGATGGGACGGCGCTCGTCGCGCGTGGCGATGACGATGTGCTCGAGCACGTCGCGCGCATCCGATTCGGCATCGATGATGATGAGATCGGGCTGCAGCTGCGCGATGCGCTCAGGAAGGTAGAGGTCGGCTGGCAGCGAGGCGACGATGTCAAAGCCTGATTCCAGCAAGCCGATGCGCAAGGCATTGCCGCGCTGCACTTGAGCAGCCAAGGCGGCATTCTCGTGCACGCCGTGCTCGACAATGGTGTTGACGACTACGATGCGCAAAGGCTGGGTACGGCTGGACGTCATGGGAGCGATCTGCAATGGCTAAACAATTAACCATTGCAGTAAGCAAGAAGCGAACCAGACGGTTGAGTGCGTTTATTTTACTTCAGGGTCGGCATGGCAAACTCCGCGCCGGCCGCCGTCGATGCCGGCCAGCGCTGCGTCACGGCCTTCTGCTTGGTATAGAAGCGCACGGATTCCGGGCCATGCGCATGGTGGTCGCCGAACAGGCTGCGTTTCCAGCCGCCGAAGCTGTGGAAAGCCATCGGCACGGGAATCGGTACGTTGACCCCCACCATCCCCACCTGCACGCGGTGCGTGTATTCGCGCGCGGTATTCCCATCGCGCGTGTAGATGGCCGTGCCGTTGCCGTACTCATGCGCGTTGACGAGGTCCAGCGCCGTGGCGAAATCGGGCACGCGCACGATGCACAGGACGGGGCCGAAGATTTCCTCCTTGTAGATCGTCATCTCGGGCGTGACGTGGTCGAACAGGCTGCCGCCAAGGAAAAATCCTTGCTCGTGACCGGGCAAGACGAAACCGCGCCCGTCGGCCACCAGCTTGGCGCCCTCTTCCACACCCTTGGCGATGTAGCCGGCGATCTTCTCCTTGTGTACTTGCGTGACGACCGGGCCCATCTCGGCCGACAAATCCATGCCCTGGGTAATCTTCAAGGCCGCGATACGCGGCACCAGTGCCTCGACTAGCTGGTCGCCGACATTGCCCACCGCGACCACCACGGAAATGGCCATGCAGCGCTCGCCGGCCGAACCGAAGGCGGCGCCCATCAGAGCGTCCACCGTCTGGGGAATATCCGCGTCCGGCATGACGACCATGTGGTTTTTCGCGCCGCCCAGCGCTTGCACGCGCTTGCCCTGCGCGCAGCCGGTGGCATAGATGTACTCGGCGATCGGCGTGGAACCGACAAAGCTGATGGCGCGCACATCCGGGTGATGCAGCAAGCCGTCGACGGCTTCCTTATCTCCCTGCACCACATTGAAGACGCCGTCAGGCAAGCCCGCGTCCGTCAACAACTGCGCCAGCAGCAGGCTGGCCGACGGGTCGCGTTCCGACGGTTTCAAGACAAAGGTATTGCCGCAGGCAATCGCCATCGGGAACATCCACATCGGCACCATGACAGGAAAGTTGAAGGGCGTGATGCCGACGCAGACACCGAGCGCCTGGCGGATCGACCAGGCATCGATGCCGCCAGCTACCTGTTCCGAATATTCTCCCTTCATCATTTGCGGGATGCCGCAGGCAAACTCCACCACTTCGATGCCGCGCGTCACTTCCCCTTTTGCATCCGTAAATACTTTGCCGTGCTCGGCCGTGATCAGGGCGGCCAATTGATCCGAGTGTTCTTCCAGCAATTCCTTGAACTTGAACATGACGCGTGCACGGCGCAGGGGCGAGGTTTGTGACCAGGCAGGAAACGCCGCATGGGCGGCGGCCACGGCCGCGTTCAGCTCGCTCGGCGTGGCCAGCGCCACCTTGGCCGTCACGGCGCCCGTGGCAGGATTGAAGACCTCGCTCGTGCGCTCGGAGCGTGACACCATGGGGTTGCCACCGATAAAGTGGCCGATCTGTTGCGTTGTCATTGGGGTTCCTTATTTGGTATTCATCAGCCACTCATGGGCCGGGTCGTTTTTGAAATGCCACACGCGTTGCGGGCCGGCCATCACGTTCAGGTAATAGCCGTCGTAGCCATACGGCACGGTCACGGGGTGGTAGCCCCTGGGCACCATCACCACGTCGTGGTTTTCCACGGCCATGGCCTCGTCGATGGACCGGTCATCCGTGTAGACCCGTTGGAAGGCAAAGCCCTGTTCGGGATTGAGGCGGTGGTAATAGGTTTCCTCGAGCGCGCTTTCCAGCGGCACATTGTCGCTGTCGTGCTTGTGCGGCGGATAACTGGACGAATGGCCGGACGGCGTGACCACCTCGACCACCAGCAAGCCATCGGCCTCGGCCGTCTGCGGCAAGATGTCGCACACATAGCGGGTGTTGGCGCCCTTGCCGCGCACGGAACGCGTCATGGAAGACGGTTCGATCAGCCGCGCCGGACGGTGCGTTGTGGCCGGCGCGCTGCACAGGGCCACTTCCGCAGCGCTCACGGCCGTGATGCTGACCGTTGTTTCCAGTGGAACATACACGGCATACGGCGAGCGCTCCTCGAAGACGCTCTGGCGATTGCCGATGGATTCCCAAGTCTGCTCGCCCGCCTGGACGGTGACCGTGCCCGTCAGTACAACGATGCACAGCTCACGCTTGCCCGTCTCCAGATGCAACGGTTCCCCGGCAGCCAGGCGGTGCGCGGCAAAGCCCACATGCGTCCAGCCTGCCGACTCGGGCGTCACCTCGACGATGGTGGAACCGGGCCGGGCCTTGACCAGTAGCGGGCTCATGCCGCCTCCCGGCCCAGGCGGGGAATGGCCTCGACGAGGTGAGCCAGGTAATCGTGGCCCATCTTCGCGTATTCGTAGCTGGGCGCGACGGCCGGGTCTTGCTCCGCCTCCACCACCAGCCAGCCTTCGTAACCGTGCAGATACAAACGCGTCAGGATGGCCGTAAAGTCGATGCTGCCGTCGCCTGGCACGCTGAAAGCGCCATTGATGACGGCCTGCAAGAAACTCCAGTGGCCATTGCGGGCCAGTTTCACCACGTTCGGGCGCACATCCTTGCAATGCACGTGGCAGATGCGATCGATATGCTTGTTCAAAACGGCTAGCGCGTCGCCACCGGCAAAGGTGATGTGCCCCGTGTCGAACAGCAAGCCCACTTCCGGCCCCGTCAAGGCCATCAATTGATCCACGTCCGCCGGCGTTTCCACGTAGGCGCCCATGTGGTGGTGGTAAGCCAGACGCACGCCGTTGTCGAGCAAGTGCTTGGCAAACGCCGTCAATTTGTCGGCGTAGTCCTGCCATTGCTGTACGGACTGAAAACGCGGGCGTTTATACAGGGGGCGCGCTTCGCCCTGAATGGCGTCGGCCACTTCGCCGTAGACCATGACGCTGGCGCCGCTGTCGGCCAGCAGCCTCAAATGCGGACCGACGGCGGCGATCTCGTCTTCGACCGAGCGGTGCGCTAGGCGGCCCGAATACCAGCCGGAGACACACGCCAGGCCATACTTGCCCAGCACGGCGTTCAGAGCCGGGGCATCCTTGGGAAACTTGTTGCCCAGTTCAAACCCCACATAGCCGATCTCGGCGCCTTCCTTGAGAGCCGTTTCTAAAGGCGTCTCGCCGCCCAGGCTCGGCAAATCGTCGTTCATCCACGAGATCGGGTTGATGCCGATCTTCACATTCCAGGTTGGTGCGTTCATTTTATTTGTCCTTGGCGGTCAAGTTCATAACGGATGCGGGCAGCTTGCACGCCGGCTTGCGTGGAGACCTCGGGCACGGCCACTTCCCACCAGCAACCACCCTCTTCGGTCGTGCGTGTATCGTCCGTATCGATGCAGATCAGATAGGTGCGCGAAGCGGTGCGCGCGCGCAGCATGGCTTGCTCCAGCTCGGCGATATTGCCCACGTGCTCACTGAGCGCGCCCAGCGACTGTGCATGCAGGGCAAAGTCGATCCGTGGGGCGCTATCGGGCAACATATTGTTGAACGAGGCATTGCCGCAGGCCTGCTGCAGGCGGTTGATGCAGCCATAGCCCCGGTTGTCGAGCACGACGATAATCAGTTTTTTGTCCAGCATGACGGAGGTGGCGATTTCCGAATTCATCATCAGGTAGCTGCCATCGCCTACCATGACGATCACTTCGCGCTCGGGTTTGGCCATCTTGACACCGAGGCCGCCGGCGATTTCATAGCCCATGCACGAGTAGCCATATTCCATGTGATAGCCGCCGGCCGTAGCAGTGCGCCACAGTTTATGCAGTTCGGCCGGCAACGTCCCTGCCGCGCAGACGACGATATCGTTGCTGGTCGAGTCGCTGGACGAACGCTGCACGGCGCCGATGACTTCGCCGTCGTATGGCAAGCCGGCCACCTCGCGCCGGCCCGTAATGCTTTTGACTGTCTCGCGCCAGGCATTGCCCGCCTGTTGCGCGCGGTCCAGCCACTGGCCCGCGCTGTTCCAGCTGCCCAGCAGCCGCGACAGTCCCTGCAAGCCCAGCGTCGCGTCCGCCTGCAAGCCCAGGCCACGGCGTTTCAGCGCGTCAAAACTGTTGACGTTCAGGCTGAGCAGTTGCGCCTGCGCAAACAGGGAATTCGAGCCGGTCGTGAAATCCGGCAGGCGCGTGCCGATGGCCAGCACTACGTCCGCTTCCGCCGCCAGCGCGTTGGCGGCGGGCGAGCCCGTCACGCCGATGGCGCCCAGCTGCAAAGGATGGTCCCATGGCAAGGCGCTCTTGCCGGCCTGGGTTTCCGCCACGGGAATGCCATGGCGCTCGGCAAACGCCTGCAGGGCGGCGCTGGCCTGGCCGTACAATACGCCGCCACCGGCCACGATCAGCGGCTGTTTCGCGTTTTTCAATAGCAGCGCCGCCTCTTCCAGTTCCTGCTCGACGGGCGGCACGGCACGGAAGCGCACAATGCGCGGTGCAAAGAAATCGGCCGGATAGTCATACGCCATGGTTTGCACGTCTTGCGGCAAGGACAAGGTCACGGGGCCGCAGGCGGCCGGGTCCGTCAAGGCGGCAATCGCCCGTGGCAAGGCGGTGAGCAATTGTTCCGGATACACGATGCGGTCAAAGTAGCGCGACAGCGGCTTGAACGCATCGTTGACGGAAACGCTGCCGTCGCTGGCGTCTTCCAGTTGCTGCAACACGGGATCCGGCGCGCGCGAGACGAACACGTCGCCTGGCAAGAGCAAGACCGGCAAGCGGTTGACGTGCGCCAGCGCGGCGGCCGTCAGCAAGTTGGTGGCGCCCGGGCCGATGGAACTGGTGACAGCCATCATGCGCCGGCGCATGTGCGCTTTCGCATAGGCAATGGCCGAGTGCGCCATCGCCTGCTCGTTGTGGCCGCGGTAGGTGGGAAAGCTGTCACGGTACTGGTACAGCGCCTCGCCCAGGCCTGCCACGTTGCCGTGGCCAAAGATGGCGAAGGCGCCGCCGAACAGGGGTTCGTCATCCTCGGTACGCAATACCGACAGATAGCGCACCAGCGCCTGCGCCATGGTCAAGCGGACAGTGGCGCTCATGCTGCACGCTCCAGGCGGTTGCGCGTACGCTGCCACAGGACAATGAGCTGCTCGAAGTTGGCGCGCACGGCGGCGATCAGGGCCGCATCGTCAAGCTCTCCGGCCAGCCAGCGGCGGCTCGGTTCCTGGAAGATGGTGCGGCCCACCATGAAGCCGCGGCACGTGGTGCTGGCCCTGGCGTGTTCAAAACTGGCGGCCAGGGCGGTAATCGGCGCATTCAAGCCCAGTAGAACGACGCCACGGCAATACGGATCGCGCTCATGCACGAGGGCGTCGATGGCTTGCCATTGCTTGGCCGACATGCTTTCCAGTTTCCACCATTCGGGGTAAATGCCGAGGTTGTACAGGCGCTTGACGGCGCGCAAGACGGTATCGTCACTTTGCGGCAAGGCCTCCGACGGTATGACTTCCAGCAACAGTTCGTGACCGCTCACTTGCGCCGCGTCATACAGGGCCTTGATCTGCGCTTCCTGTTCCAGCCGGTTTTCCACGGCATCGTCCGGATGCAGTTGCACCAGGCACTTGATCACGTGTTCCTTCGGCCAGCTGAGCAGGTGCGAACCGATGGAACGGCCCCAGTCGAATTGCAGCGGGTTCGAGCCCGGCAATTCCACGGGACGGCCGATCCACCAGCCGCGCCCGGTCGCATCGTTGAGCGCATCGACGCCATAACGGCCATCGATCAGCACGCCCGTCTTGCCGGCCAGCTGCAAGGCCGTTTCCGTTTGCGCTACGGCTTGCACCATCAATTGTTTCAGAGCCGCAATGGCAGACTCGGGCGCGCCCGTCTGTTGCGCCAGCTCAAAGAATTGCGTGCGATGGTCGAAGGCGAACACGCACAGCTCATGCCACTCCTTGCGCGCCACCGTCGTGCGGTGCAAGCGGGACAAGGTGGCGTCCTGGTCCGGCTGCGTCAGCTTGGCCGCGTTGGCGAGGAAATAGTCGAGCTCGACGGGCGACGGCATGGCCGGCGCGCAGCCGTGGCGCGACACGACCAGGGCGCCGCAGCCATTCGCGTAGCGGCAGCACGCCTCGTAATCCTCGCCGCGCAGCCAGCCTTTCAGGAATCCGGAAAGAAACGCGTCGCCCGCGCCCAGCACGTTCAGCACTTCCACGCGCACGCCACGGTAGTTATACGCGTCATCCAGGCTGTGCGGCACCACATTGTCGATGACGGCGCTGCCCAGCGGCCCCCGCTTGACGACCAGGGTGGCCAGGGTGACGGCCCGCACGGTGCGCAAGCTGGCCATGATGTCGGCGCCACCGCCGGCGATCATGAATTCCTCTTCCGTGCCGACGATCAGGTCGAACTGCGGCAGGATCGCCTGCAAGTGGCGGGTCACGCCTTCGTTGGAAACGAAGCGCGTTTCGCCGTCCGCCTTGCCGGAGAGTCCCCACAGCACGGGCCGGTAATCGATGTCGAGCACGGTGCGCACGTTGTTGGCACGCGCCAGCTTGAGCGCCTGCGTGCTGACGGCGTGCATGGCGGACGTGGAAAAATGCGTGCCGGTGATTAAGAGCGCCTTGCTCGAGGCAATGAAGGCCGCATCCACCGACGCCAGGTCGATGGCCATGTCGGCGCAATTTTCCCTGTAGAAGACCAGGGGGAAGGTGTTTTTATCCTTGATGCCTAGCATCACCAGCGCCGTCAGGCGGTCGCGGTCGATGCCGACATGGCTGACGTCGCAGCCTTCCTTCGACAAGGTGTCAGTGAGGAAACGGCCCATGTGGTCGTCGCCCACCTTCGACAGCATGGCCGATTTCAAGCCCAACCGGGCCGTGCCGAAGGCGATATTCGCCGACGAGCCGCCCAGGTACTTGGCGAAACTGGTCGCGTCTTCCAGGGTGCTGCCGATCTGCTGCGCGTACAGGTCCACCGCCAGGCGGCCCAGGCAAATGACGTCGAGCGCGCGGCCCTGGGCAAATTGTGTCGGGTTATTCATGGTTATCCTTAAATCGTGACACCGTCGAGTTCAGCCATCAGCGTTTGCATTTCCGCACCGCCCGCCATCATGTCCAGCAAGGCATCCTTGGTCACCGTATCCTTGGTGAAGGTACCCAGCGACTTGCCCCGGTTCAACAAAGTGAACGAGTCGCCGACCGGATACGCATGGTGCACATTATGCGTAATAAAGATCACGGAAATACCCCGCTCGCGCGCCTTGTAAATCAGCTTCAATACATTGAACGATTGCTTCACGCCCAGGGCGGCCGTCGGTTCGTCGAGGATCAGCACGCGGGCGCCGAAATGAATGGCGCGGGCGATGGCCAGGCACTGTTTCTCGCCGCCCGACATGGTGCCGATGGCCTGGTGCGGGTCGCGCACCATGATGCCCATCTCGGCCAGCTTGTCGCGCGCGGTCTCGGCCGCATAGTCGATATCCATCACGGGCACCAGGCCCAGCAGCTTTTTCATCGGCTCGCGACCCATGAAGAAATTGCGCGCCACGGACAAGAGCGGCACCAGCGCCAGGTCCTGGTAGACGGTGGCCACGCCCATGTCCAGCGCTTCGCTGGGCGAGTTGAAGACGACAGGCTTGCCATCAACCAAGTATTGTCCATCGGTGGGCTTGTGCACGCCAGCCAGGGTCTTGATCAGGGTGGACTTGCCGGCGCCGTTGTCGCCCAGCAAACAATGAACCTCCCCCTCGCGCAACCGCATGGTGATGTTTTGCAGGGCCAGTACGGAGCCGAAGCGCTTGCTGACATTTTCCAGGGCAAGAATATGCTCGCTCATGATTTATCTCGCTTCCGTAACGCGTGAGCGTACAAAGTTATTGAACAGCACGGCGATCAGCAGCATCACGCCGAGGAACACGCGGAACCAGTCCGAATTGATGTTGGTATAAGTGATGCCGATCTGCACCACCCCGAAGATCAGCGCACCGAAACAGGCGCCGACGACGGAACCGTAGCCGCCCGTCAGCAAGGCGCCGCCGATGACGGCCGCGATGATGGCTTCGAATTCCTTTTGCATGCCGCGGTCGGCGGCAGCCGAACCCACGTCGCACACTTGCAATGTGGCAAACAGGCAGGCGCAGAAGGCCGTGAAGACAAACAGCGAAATCTTTACCTTGCGCACCGGCACGCCCACATTCTTGGCCGCATTGGCGTCGCCGCCGACGGCAAACATCCAGTTGCCGAAACGGGTACGCGACAGGACAAAGGCGGCGCTGGCGGCCAGCACCAGCCACCATACGATGACTTTCGGCACGCCCTTGACCAGCGGCGAGCCATCGTCAAGCACGGCGATCCAGCCATGCGCACCCATCCACTGGAACAGGCCTGTGGCAACATTGCCGTGGAACAGCAGGCTGGCCAGCCAATCCTGCGCCGCAAGGTCGCCAACGCCGCTGACGATGGTGCGGTTGGCAAACATGATCGACAGGGCCAGGGTCAGACCACGCAAGATGAAGAGGAAGGCCAGGGTAACGATAAACGATGGCAGGCGCGTCTTGATGACGATGTAGCCGTTAAGCCAGCCCAGCGCCATGGAACCGGCGAAGGCGAAAATAATAGCGACCCACAATGGCCAGTGAAAATAAATCGTCGGGATAGCGATCATCATGCCGGCAAAGCCGATCATGGAGCCAATCGACAGGTCGAATTCACCGGCGATCATCAACAGGCAGGCGCCAATGGCGATGATGCCCAGGTAGGATGCCACTTGCATCCAGTTGACGACGCCGTCGAGGTTGAACATGCCGGAATCGCCGGCCGTGATGACGAAGAAGGCAAACACGAGCACCGCGCCGGAAATCGAGGCGAACTCGGGGCGGCCAAAAAACCGTTTGACCCAGCTGGTCGTGCCCACGCGTTCGTCGGCGGCGACGACTGTCTTGCTGGAGGCGCCGGGAGGCGGAGGAGGATACTTGCCGGGGCTAGCCAGGCTGGATTTGAGCGCAGTCATACAAAGTCCTTTCACAATACTGAGTAGCAATTTCAATTACTTTCCTGCCAGCATCGCTGGCGCCAGGCGTGTTCCTCCCATGCGCCGCCCGCGGAAGGCGGCGCGGCGCTGGGTAACTCCCGGTGGCGACTGTATGGATTAGCGGTATTGGCCGGCGTACTTTTCGACCTTGGAAATGTTTTCCTTGGTCACGAAACCGGGGCCGGAACTGATGTGGCGCGGGCCGTAGATGGGCGTCAGGCCGTATTCCGCCAGGCGCGCCTGGTATTTCGGATTGGCGATGAGGATTTCCTTGACCTTGGCCAGGTCAGTGATCTTTTGCTGTTTCATGATGGCCATCACGGCGACAGGAATGTAGCCTTGCAGGTAAGGCTGCTGGTCGATGGCGAACTGGATGCTGCCATCCTTGATGCCCTTGGCGATTTCTTCCGACAAGTCAAAGCTGGCGAAATACATCTTGCCTTTCAGGCCCAGCTTCTCGACGGCGCGCATGGCAGCCGGCGCCGAATCCGGTCCCAGCGCCAGCACGGCCTGGGTCTTCGGATTGCTGCGCAGATAGGCGCTGACCTTGCTCTCGATCACGCCAGGGTCGACGCCATTGGTGTCGAGCGTGGACGATTTGAAGTCGACGCCGAGCGCATCGGCAAAACCGCGACAGCGTTCGAACGAGGAGGCATTCATTGCATAGTGATTCACGCACACGAACGATTTGATGCCCGCCTCCTTGGCACGCTTGCCGGCGCCCAGACCCGCGTCATACTCGGGCTGGCCCACGTGCATGATGGCTTTCAATTGTTCGCTCTGCGCCAGGGTGCCCGAATTGATGGTCACGAGCATGATTTTCTTGGCCACTACCGTGCCCAGCGGTTTTTGCAGCACGCTGAAGTCGGCGATATCGGCAATCAAACCATCATAGTTGCGCGCGGCCGACTGCTCGATCAGGCGCGCCATGTCAGCCAGGTCGCCATTAGGCGGATTGCGGTAGTCGACGGTGACGTTGAAATCCTCGCCGGCTTGCTTGATGGCGTTCTTGATGGTGTTCCACCAGGAATCGGAGTCCGGCGCATGGCTGACCAGAACGAATTTCTCGCCGGCAGCATGGCTGGCGCCCGTGCTCAATCCCAGGCTCAGGCCCAGGCTGGCGATGGCCAGGCACTTCATCAAACCCTTGCTTTTATTGCTATGCATGAATGTCTCCTAGACGGATTAATTTTTATAGTTGCGAGCTTTTATGAAGGGTGTCACCGTCCTGGCCTTGCGGCACGCGAACCGATGCACTGCGCACAGCTTAGGCCACAAAAAGACAAATGCAATAAAATTTTCAAAATAAATTTAAATAGAAATTCGTTTCTATTTTCTGGATTCACTCCTATAATTCTCGCCAGAACCTGCCGCAGCAATGACGCGGCCCAGCAAGCACACAGAGGAAAAAACCATGGCAGCCACCGCCCCCATCGAACAGCTGATGCAGCATATTGCCGCCGAGTACGACAATCTGTCGCGCCAGTTGAAAGTCATCGCGCAATACATTGAAAAGCACCGGGCCAGCCTGATGCTTGAGCGCATCAGCGACATCGCTGCCGCCTGCGACGTGCAGCCATCCGCCATCGTGCGCTTCGCGCAGCGCTTCGGCTATACGGGCTTTTCCGAAATGCAGGATGTGTTCCGCCAGGCGTACACGGACCAGGCCGGCGCCACGCCCGACTACCAGCAGCGCATCCGCAAGCTCATTTCCACGCGCGACGCCGCCCTCAGCGCAGGCGATCTGACGCGCGAATTTGTCGGCGCCAGCCGCGCCGGCCTCGACGACCTGGCGGCCGGTCTCGACGACGCGCAGCTGGAAGCGGCCGTCAACCTGCTATTGAAAGCAGACAATATCTATGTGATCGGCGTGCGCCGGTCCTTTCCGATCGCCTCCTACATCGCCTACGCGCTGGAACACACGGACAAGCGCGTGCACCTGATTAGCGGACTGGGCGGCATGCACCGCGAGCAGATGCGCAGCGTGCGCGAACGCGATGTGGCGATCGCCATCAGTTTCTCGCCTTACGGCAAGGAAACCCAGCAGTGCATCAAGGCGGCGCAAGACAAGGGCGCCAAGGTTCTGGTGATTACCGACAGCAAGCTGGCGCCGCTCGCGCGGGCCGCCGACGCACTGCTCACCGTCACCGAGGGCAGCGCCTTCGCCTTCCGCTCGCTGACCAGCACCATCTGCCTGTGCCAGGCGCTGTTCATCGCGCTGGCATACAAATTAGAGCTCGACATCGAAGAAATCCACACCCCAGGAGAACATGATGATTGAAGTAGCGTTGTTCGGCGCCGGACGCATCGGCAAAATCCACGCGGCCAACCTGGCTGCCCAACCCGGCGTGCAGTTCAAGTACGTCGTCGACGTCAACCAGGAAGCGGCCGCCGCGCTGGCCGGCCTGCATGGCGGCAGCAGCGCCTCCGTGGAAGCGGCGCTGGCCGACCCGGCCATCAAGGCCGTCGTCATCGCCTCCAGCACGGACACGCACGCGGACCTGATCCTGCGCTCGGCCGCCGCCGGCAAGGCCATCTTTTGCGAAAAGCCCGTCGACCTGACCCTCGACCGGGCGCGCGCCTGCGCCGCCGCAGTCAAGGAAGCCAAGGTCCTGTGCATGCTGGGTTTCCAGCGCCGCTACGATCCCACTTTCAATGCCGTCAAGACACGCATCGAGGCGGGCGAGATCGGCACGCCGGAATTGCTCGTGGTCACCAGCCGTGACCCGGGCCCGCCACCGGTCAGCTACATCAAGGTGTCGGGCGGCATCTTCAAGGATATGCTGATCCACGATTTCGACATCTTCCGCTGGATACTCGATGATGAAGCCGTCAGCGTGCACGCCACGGGCAGCTGCCTCGTCGACCCGGCCATCGGCGAGGCGGGCGATCTGGACACGGCCGTCGTCACCATCCGCACGGCGAAGGGACGCTTGTGCCAGATCAATGCCTCGCGCCGCGCCGCCTACGGCTACGACCAGCGCTTCGAAGTGCTGGGCAGCGCCGGCATGCTGCAGGCGGGCAACCACAAGCCGACGGAAGTGACGGCCTATGGTGCTGTGAACGTCAGCGTGGACAAGCCGGAAGATTTTTTCCTGGAACGTTATCGCGTCGCCTACGCGCAGGAAATGGCGCACTTCTTTGACGCCCTCACCCATGGCACGCCGCTGCGCACCACCGTCCACGATGGCTTGAAGGCACTGGAACTGGCCGAAGCGGCCACCTTGTCATGGCGCGAACAACGCGTGGTCACTTTATAAACCAATAATAAAAACACCTGGAGACACCATGTCATCCCCAACATTAAAAGTCGGCATCGTCGGCCTGGGCCGGCTGGGCCAGCGCCATGCCATCAACCTGGCGCAGCGCGTGCCGAACGCCGAAGTCGTGGCCGCCTGCAGCCCCGTGCCAGCCGAACTTGACTGGGCTGCCAGCCAGCTGGGCATCACCACCGGCTATGCCGACTACGATGCCCTGCTGGCCCATCCGGGCCTGGACGCCGTCTTCCTCGTCACGCCCACCTCGCTGCATGCGGACCAGATCATCGCCGCCCTGCGCGCCGGCAAGCACGTGTTTTGCGAAAAACCGCTGTCGCTGGACCTGGCCGATTGCCTGAAGGTGGAAGCGGAAGCGGCGCGCCACCCGCAGCTGACCATCATGATCGGCTTCGTGCGGCGTTTCGATGCCAGCTACCATGACGCGCAGCAAAAGATCGCCCAAGGTTTCATCGGCAAACCGTATCTGGTGCGTTCGCAAACCTGCGATCAGAACGACCCCAGCGGCGCCTTCATGCGCTTCGCCCCCACCAGCGGCGGCATCTTCCTCGATTGCAGCGTGCACGATATCGACCTGGCGCGCTGGCTGCTGGGCAACCCCGTGCCCAAACGCGTGTATGCGACCGGCACCAATGCCATCCACACGGGCTTGCAGGCGTTTGGCGACGTCGACAACGGCCTGGCCACGGTCGAGTTTGCCGATGGCAGCATGGCCAGCTTCATGGCGTCGCGCACCATGGCGCATGGCCATGAAACCCTGACGGAAGTGTTCGGCACGGGCGGCCGCCTGGCCGTGGGCAGCAATCCGCGCCTGAACAGGGTGGAAATTTCGGATGCGCACGGCGTGCGCAATGAATGCACGCCGGACTTCTACGCTCGCTTCGCCGACGCCTTTCTGATCGAAGCGCAGGAGTTCACGGACGCGGCACTGGGCCGGCGCACCTTGTCATTGACCTTGCACGACGCGACGGAAGCGACGCGCATCGGCCTGGCCATGACGCAAGCGATGCGCGAGGCGCGGCCCGTGGAATTCTAGGCGTTTGCAAACAGCTCAGGCAGCCGGCGCAGGAAACGGCTGCCTGGGTTCCACGGCCAGCCGCAAGCCCATGGCATCGAGGATGGCCGTCAAGGTGCTCAAGGAAGGATTGCCATCGGGCGACAAGGTGCGGTACAGCTGGGTGGGTTTGAGCTTGGCCGCCTGCGCCACGGCAGGCACGCCGCCAAAGGCGCGCGTCAGCTGGCGCAGCACGCTCAAGAGTTCTCCATGGTCGCCATCGACGAGGATATTGTTGATCAATTCAAGAGCGAAAGCGGGATCGTCGCGGTACAGTTCGGCCATCGCCTCGTCATGCGAGCGGTCTCTTGCTGGTTTTTGCATGCCCTCTTTCATGTCCTCTTTCATGTCCTCTTTCATAGCCTCTCTCCTTCCAATCGCCATCTTGCTACCAAACCCGCACGCGCAAGCCGTGAAAGCCGGATTCACTGAGCTACATCAAGATGCATTTTTTCAAATTATTATAGGAAAATGATGTCGCCCATCCACGCCTCACTTCGGGCTCAATGCGCTATACAATAAGCGCCTGTCCAAGCTAAAACCAGGCCGCCATGACGAATAACGACAGCAACTCCCCTTCCCTCGCCGGCGTGGCCGAACGCTACGTCAAGCTGGTCCTGGCCATGGGCCAGCACGATGCCTCGTATGTCGACGCGTATTACGGCCCGCCCGCATGGCAGCAAGAAGCACTGGAACAACAACAGGGTTTGAGCGACATCAAGGATGGCGCAAACGAGGCGCTGGCCCTGCTGGCCGACGCCGCCTGCCTGCGCGCCCTGAACCTGCGCAAGCAGCTGCAAGCCGTACTGGCCAGGGTCGACATGCTGCAGGGATCACGCCTGGACTTTGATACGGAAAGCGCGCGCCTGTACGATGCCGTTTCGCCCCACCACAGCCGCGCATACTATGAAGAACTGGTGGCGCAAATCGACGCCCTGCTGCCGGGCGGGGGCACGGTGAGCGACAGGGTCAACGCCTTGCGCGCGCAACTCGTCATTCCCGCCGACAAGCTGCGCGCCGTCATGGATGCGGCCATCCGCGCGGGCCGCGAACGCACCTTGCAGTACATCGCCCTGCCCGAAGGCGAAGATTTTGTCCTGGAATTCGTCACCGACAAGCCATGGAGCGGCTACAACTGGTACAAGGGCGACTACCAGAGCGTGATCCAGATCAATACGGACTTGCCCGTGTATATAGACCGCGCCGTCGACCTCGGCTGCCATGAAGCCTATCCGGGCCACCACGTGTACAACGTGCTGCTCGAGCGCGACCTGGTGCGCGGCAAGGGCTGGATGGAATACTGCGTATATCCGCTGTACTCGCCGCAATCGCTGATCGCCGAAGGCACGGCCAATTACGGCATCGAACTGAGTTTCACGGATGAAGAACGGCTGGCTTTCGAACAGCAGGTGCTCTACCCGCTGGCCGGCCTGAACCCTGCGCTGGCGCCCCGCTATGCGCAACTCAACGCGCTGCTGGCCAAACTCGCCTATGCCGACAACGACATTGCGCGCCAGTATCTCGAAGGCGGCCTGAGCCGCGAAGAAGCGCTGGAATGGCTGGTCAACGTGCGCCTGTACCCGGCCGAAAAATCCGCGCAGCGCCTGCAGTTCTACGATGCCATGGGCGCCTATGTCATCAACTACAACCTGGGCCAGGACATGGCGAAAGCCTATGTCGAACGCCAGGGCAGCACGCGCGCCGCACACTGGGCCGCCTTCCGCGACCTGATGTCCTCGCCGCGCGTGCCCAGCGCGCTGCTGGCATGAGGCGTCAGCGATAAAGGAGAGACACATGCCCCGCTACACCAAGCACACTGCCAGCGCCCTGCTGCTGGTCCTGTCCTTCAGCCATGCGGTATGGGCCAAAGATACCGCCGTCACAACGGCACCGGCGCTCAGCGCGCGCCAGCAGGCGCTGATGGCGACAGTCGTCGGCAGTGCCGCCCATCCGCGCATCCTGCAGGTGCGCCTCGATGAACTGCATCCGACCCAGCCGGCCATCGGCTATGACCAGGTGTACTACAAGCTGGGACGCTATGCGGCCGAAGAAAAGCACCTCGCCGACATCGCCAAGCCCAAGAAATTCGCCGACCTGTGCGAGGCCAATGGCCAGGGCGACGTCTTGCCCGGCACGGCCAATGTGGCCGGCGCCACCCTGGCCGCGCCACCGGCCAGCTACCGCTGCAAGGCGGCCGTGGGCAGCCGTCCGGACGACATGAAAAGCGTCGTCATCGGCCCGCGCGGCACCGTGTACCTGACCGATGGCCACCATACGTTTTCCACCTTTTGGGATGCCGATGGCGGGCGCAATCATCAATTGAAGGTCTGGGTCAAGGTCAGCGACAATTTCAGCGCGCTGGGCGAAGCGGCGTTCTGGACGCGCATGCGCGAGGAAAACAAGGTGTGGCTGAAAAATGGCCGGAACCAGGCCATCACGCCGCAGCAACTACCGTCCGCCATCGGTCTGAAATCGCTGGGTGACGACCCGTACCGCTCGCTCGTCTACTTTACGCGCGAGATCGGCTACGAGCCGCCCGACCAGGCCACGGAATTCCTTGAATTCTACTGGGCCGACTGGCTGCGCCAGCAGGCCGGCATCGACCTGGCAAAGACTGACACGCGCGATGCCGGCAGCTACATGGCCACCATCGGGAGCGCATCGATGGCGATGGCGGGCCTGAAGGCGAACGATATCGTCAGCGGCGGCATGACGGCGCAATCCTTGGGCTGGACGGGCGTCTTCAGCCAGGGGGCACTGGACGACCTGGTCACGCCGACAGGCAAGCTCAGTTACGCCATCGCGTACAAGAAAGCGCTGGCAAAATAATCACGGCGTAAACAACAACGGCCCGCCTGTCATTCGACAAGCGGGCCGTTTTCTATGGCAAGTGCCGCTTACGCGATGCGTTCGCCATTCTGCGGATCAAACATGGCCGCTTTCGACAGGTTGAACGACAGTTGCATGGTCTGCCCCGGCAGCACGGCTTCGCGCGGATGCGTGCGGCAGGTGACGGCGGCGCCGTTCAGGCGCGTCGTCAGCAGGGTGTCCGGGCCGGTCGGTTCGACCAGGTCGATCAGACAGCCCAGTTCCTGGCCCACGTCGCCGTGCGCGCTGCTCATGTCCGTGATCTGCTCTGGGCGCACGCCCAGGACCACGTCACGGCCCGCATAGCTGCGCAGCTTGTCGGCGGCGAATGGCAAGGCCAAACGCAAGCTCTTGCCCGCGTTTTCTATGGCGACAAACACCTCGTTGCCTTCGATGACAGGCTTGACGGTGATGAAGTTCATCGATGGCGAGCCGATGAAGCCGGCCACGAACAGGTTGGCCGGGTTGTCGTAGATTTCCTGCGGCGTGCCCAGTTGCTGCACCACCCCATCCTTCATGACGGCGATCAAGTCGCCCATGGTCATCGCCTCGATCTGGTCATGCGTGACGTAGACGATGGTGGCTTTCAGGCGCTGGTGCAGCAGCTTGATCTCGGCGCGCATTTCCACGCGCAGCTTGGCGTCAAGGTTCGACAGCGGTTCGTCGAACAGGAACAGCGACGGCTTGCGCGAGATGGCGCGGCCCATGGCGACCCTCTGGCGCTGGCCACCCGACAACTGCGCCGGACGGCGGTCCAGCAAATGCGTGATCTGCAGGGTTTCTGCCACGCGGGCAACGATTTCTTCCTGCTCCGCCTTCGGTACCTTTTTCACGTTCAGGCCGAACGCGATATTCTCGCGCACCGTCATCGACGGGTACAGCGCGTAGGACTGGAACACCATGGCGATGTCGCGGTCCTTCGGCGGCAGGTCGTTGACCACCTTGCCGTCGATGAGGATTTCGCCCGAGGTGACGCTTTCCAGGCCGGCCACCATGTTGAGCAAGGTCGATTTGCCGGAGCCGGAGCCGCCGACGAGGATCAGGAACTGGCCATCCTTGATCTCGATGTCGATGCCCTTGAGGACTTCGACGCCATTCGTGTATACCTTGCGGATGCTGCGTATCGATAAACTGGACATATTCTTTCCTTAACCTTTGACTGCGCCTGCGGTCAGACCGCGCACAAAATAACGGCCTGCGACCAGATAGACCAGCAGGGTCGGCAGCGCGGCAATCACCGCGGCAGCCATGTTGACGTTGTATTCCTTCACGCCCGTGGACGTGTTGACCAGGTTGTTCAAGCCCACCGTAATCGGCTGCGAATCGCCGCTGGCGAAGACGATGCCGAACAGGAAGTCGTTCCAGATCTGCGTAAATTGCCAGATGATGCAGACGACGAAAATCGGGCCCGAAATCGGCAGCACGATCTTGCGGAAGATCAGGAAGAAGCCGGCGCCGTCGATGCGCGCCGCCTTGATCAGTTCTTCCGGCACGCCGATATAGTAGTTACGGAAGAACAGGGTCGTGAAGGCCGTGCCATACACCACGTGGACAAAGACCAGGCCCGTCGTCGTATTGGCCAGGCCGAATTCGCCCAGCAAACGCGCCATCGGCAGGATCACGACCTGGAACGGAATGAAGCAGCCCACCAGCAAGGCGGCAAACAGGATTTCCGAACCGCGGAAGCGCCAGTGCGCGAACACATAGCCGTTGAAGGCGCCCAGGAAGGTCGAGATCAGCACGGCGGGAATCACCATCTTGATCGAGTTCCAGAAGAACGGCTGCATGCCGTCACAGGTGACGCCCGTGCAGGCCGAAGACCAGGCCTTGGACCAGGAATCGAATTGCCAAACGTGCGGCAAGGCCAGCAGGTTGCCGCTGCGGATTTCGTCGAGCGACTTGAACGACGTCGACAGGGTCACGTACAGGGGCACGATGTAGTACACCGCGAACAGAATCAGCAGCAGGTATAGCACCACCCGTCCCAGGGTGAGTTTGTTGTTACGTGTAGGAGTGTGTGTCATCTCATCGCCTTTGCGCTGCGCGTTTCCAGGTACATCAGCGGCACGAGCACGGCCACGATGGTGGCCAGCATCATCATTGCCGATGCCGAGCCCAGGCCCAGCTGGCCGCGGGTGAAGGAAAACTGATACATGAAGATGGCCGGCACGGACGACGAATTACCAGGTCCGCCAGCCGTCAATGCGATGACCAGGTCGAAGCTCTTGATGGCGATATGCGCGAGGATCAGCAGCACGCTGAAGAACACGGGGCGCATGGCGGGAATCACGATGCGCCAATAGATCGTCGGCAGCGACGCGCCATCGACTTGTGCCGCCTTGATGATTTCATCATCGATGCCGCGCAAGCCGGCCAGGAACAGGGCCATGACAAAGCCCGACGATTGCCATACTCCGGCGATCACCACCGTGTAGATGGCCATGTCGGAATTGACCAGCCAGTCGAAGGTAAACGAGGTCCAGCCCCAGTCGTGCATGACCTTTTCCAGGCCCAGGCTGGGATTGAGCATCCATTTCCAGGCCGTGCCGGTGACGATGAAGGACAGCGCCATCGGATACAGGTAGATGGCGCGCAGCGCGCCTTCGGCGCGGATTTTCTGGTCCAGCAGGATCGCCAGGAACAGGCCGATGGCGATGCTGCAACCGATGAACAGGACACCAAAGATGCCGAGGTTCTTGAGCGAGGTCCACCAGCGCTCGTTGTCGAACAGCTCGATATATTGCACCAGGCCGGCGAACTCGTAGTTCGGCATCAGCCGCGATTCGGTCAGCGACAGCCAACCGGTCAAAAAGATAAAACCATAGACGAATACCAGGCTGGCGATGAGCGTGGGGCCCAACACCATCTGCGGTATCCATCGGTCGAATTGCTTGCGTATGGACATAGGAGAGCCGTAGAGAGAACTGCGTGTGGCGCCGGCCTGGTCGAACGCCAAGGCGGGCGCCTGCGATGCATGCGATGCAGCGGGCGCCGGCGGGACTGCCGGCGCCGTCGTGCTTACTTCACTTTTGCCGCTTTGGCCAGGGCGGCAACCGCGTCTTTCGAGCTCATGTTGGTATTCATGAACTTGGCGATGACGTCGGTCACGGCGCCTTGCGTGGCCGATGGCAGCGCCATGCCGTGGGCAAACGATGGCACCAGGCCGCCGTTCTTGTTGGTGGCGTCCATGTCTTCCATCGATTTCAGGGCGCAAGCGTCAAACTTGTCCTTGGAAACGCCGGAACGCACAGGGATGGAACCCTTGTTCAGGTTGAAGATCGACTGGAACTTCGGATTCATGATGGCGTTGGCCAGGGCAATCTGCCCTTTCTTCGCATTCGCATCCTTTTGCGTGAACATGGCAAACGAATCGATGTTGAAGGTGTAGGCCTTGTCCGTGCCAGGAGCCGCCACGCACAGGTAGTCCTTGCCCGGCACCTTGCCGGCAGCCGTGAATTCGCCCTTGGCCCAGTCGCCCATGAACTGGAAGCCGGCCTTGTTGTTGATGACCATCGCGGTGGCCAGATTCCAGTCGCGGCCGGCCGCATCCTTGTCGATGTAGGTCTTCACCTTGCCCAGGGTGTCGAACACCTTGAGCATGGTCGGGCCGGTCAATTCCTTCTGGTCCAGCTTGAGGATGGCCTTCTTGTAGAATTCCGTGCCGCCCACGCCCAGCGCGACGGATTCAAACACGGTGGCGTCCTGCCAAGGCTGGCCGCCGTGGGCGATCGCGATGCCGCCCGATTTCTTGATTTTCTCGGCCGCGTCGAAGAACGCATCCCAGGTGGTCGGGGTGGTGGCCACGCCGGCTTTTTTCAGCACTTCCGGATTGACCCACATCCAGTTGACGCGGTGGACGTTGACGGGAGCGGCAACGTAGTGGCCCTTGTATTTCATGATATCGGCGACGACTTTCGGCAGCACGGCATCCCATTTTCCTGGAATGGCGGCATCATCGATATTGGCCAGCACGCCTTCAGCGCCCCACTCCTGGATCGACGGGCCCTTGATCTGGGCGGCCGTTGGCGGGTTGCCGGAAATGACGCGGGTTTTCAGCGCGGTCGCGGCGTTTTCGCCAGCGCCGCCGGCCACGGCGAAGTCTTTCCAGCCAAAGCCGCTTTCCTTCACGATTTGCTGCAACTGGCCCACGGACTTCGCTTCGCCGCCGGAGGTCCAGTAGTGCAACACTTCCACGTCGGTCGCAAAGGCGCTGCCAGCGAATGCCAGGGTGGTCAATGCGGCCAGTTGGGTAATCTTGAATTTCAGTTTCATCTCCACATTCCTTTTTGATCAAGCTTTTAGGGGGCTTCGGCATACGGGGGCCGAAAAAGGTGAAATCTGCGCCTGTACCGGCGCTCTTGTGCTCAGACCCGCTTGCAAACGGGCATCATCTTCAGTGAAAAGACGGCGCCGTGATCCATGACATGCCTACATTGTATTTATATCACGGGACGGCGCCAAAAACGCATCCGCGAAGGATGCGCCAGGTTGATCTAGACTTACGACGCCTGCAAACTTAGAACCAGGTTTCCACTTGGAAACCATAGGACGTGCCGCTGGTATTGTTGTTATAGATCGGGCCGCCGTTGTTCGACGCGTTGACCGAGGCGGTAGCCGCATCGTTCCATTTTCCGTACGTCACGAAAGCGCGCAGTTCAGGACGCGACCACAGGCCAGGGCCGGCGGAGATCGTCGGTGCGATGGTCAGCTTGGTCAAACGCTTGGCTGGCTGGCCACCCGCTTGCGTCACGCGGTCCGTGCCCAGTTCGCCCACCAGCTTGAAGTTGTTGGTGAACGCATACACAGGACGCACGCCGACCGAGGTCCAGGTCGAGGAACCTGTGGCGGTCGATTCGTCTTTTTGCCACAGGGCGACGAATTCCATGCCGAAGTTTTCCATCGGCTGGATCGCCATATCATTGAAGACGCGCGTACGCTTACGGTCCGAACCGTAAGAAGTGCTGCCCGAGGCGCCGAACTGTCCATTGCCGTCGCCGCCAACACCAGGACCGACGCCGTACTGCACGCCGAAGGTGTTGCCGCCGCCAAACACTTTACCTTGACGGTGGAATGCCGACAGTTGCCAGCCATTATGTTTCGGGCCGTAAATGTCGTTGTCCTTCCCTTCGGCAGTGATGATGGTAGCGGCCAGGTCCAGGGTGCCGTTTTCATTGACGGGAATTTCGCCGTAGATAAAGTTCTGGCGCACGGCCGAACGGGTGCCGGTGATGGCGCCAGTGTTCTTGTCGCGAGCATTGATGTCGTTGTCCTTGAAGAAGGCATACGAGAATTTACCCGGGCCAACAGGAATGCGGTCCAGGCCGGCGCCCGTGCCGTTCATATTGATGTATTGCAGATCCAGCATGTGGATGTCAGGACGGTAGTAGAAGCGTTTACCGACCCAGGCCGTGCCGCCGTTCAGGAAATCGAGTCCCTGCGCTTCGACGTAGGCTTTGACGATGCCCAGCTTGTTGTCGCCGAAATCCGAATTTGGCGCGTAGGCGTTGACCCAGATGGTGGCCAGGTAGTTCACGCCGCCGGACTTGGCAACGGACTTGGTGTAGCCAAATTCCGTGTAGGCGTCGCACTCATTGCCCAGACGGTATTTCATGGTATTGCCACCCAGGCCGAAGCAGCCTTGCGAACCGCCGTCGCCCGAAGTATTGCTGCCGGCGCCAGCGCGCAGGTAGCCGTGGAAACCTTCGGCATCACTTGGGTACATGGGGTCGGCGGCAGCGGAACCGCTGGCGATGGCTAAGACGATGGCAGCTGGCAGCGTTTTCAACACGGCCTTCAACATGGTGCGATGCAGCATGGTAAGTCTCCTCAGTAATTTATTTTTTATCTAGTCATTCGTGGCCGAATGTACTGGCCAGAATTCTTTCCAGCAGGGACATAGTAACTATACTACGAACAAATATCAACATATTATGTTGTAATCCTACGACGACTCTGCGACACTTTATTTGCGTACTAAAAGGCGAGTTGACTGCCCTGTTTTTTCAGCTGGCGCCACCTGTTTCTGGCGCTGCGGGCAAGCATTTGCGCGGGTGCCCGGCTTTTTCGGCACGCGACACGTATACGAATTAAAATCCTTGGTTTTTGCCATAACGACAGTGCGCCGCCATGACAGCGCACGCATACGAGACTAGGCACCGCCATGAAAATTGATGAAAAAATGGAAGTAGCAGGCAGCGATCCGGCGGAGCGTTTCAGTGACGGGCCACGCCTGCTGGCCGACATCGGCGGCACCAACGCCCGCTTCGTGCTCGAAACGCGCCAGGGCCACCTGGAAGCGGTAGCCGTGCTGCCCTGCGACGACTACGCTTCGCTGCTCGACGCCATCACCGCGTACATGGATAGCAGCGAGGCGCGCGCCGCCGGTTCGGCGCGCGTGCGCCATGCGGCCATCGCCATCGCCAATCCCATCGACGACGACAATATCCGCATGATGAACCATCACTGGTTCTTCTCGATCGAGGCCATGCGCGCCACGCTGGGCCTCGACACCCTGCTGGTGGTGAATGACTTCACGGCGCTGGCCATGGCCCTGCCCTATCTGCGGCCAGACCAGCGCCTGCAGATCGGTGGCGGCATGGCGCGCGCCGACAGCGTCATCGGCCTGCTCGGCTCGGGCACGGGCCTGGGCGTGTCGGGCATGATACCCGCCGAAGACCGCTGGATCGCGCTGGGCAGCGAAGGAGGCCACGTCAGCTTTGCACCCTGCGACCAGCGCGAAATGGACGTGCTGTCCTTCGCCTGGCGCGAACTGTCGCACGTCTCGGCCGAACGCCTCGCCTCCGGACGCGGCCTGGAACTGATCTACCGCGCCTTGTCCGAGCGGGCTGGCCGGCATGACGTGCCGCCGCTGCTGGCGGCCGACATCACCTGCCGCGCCCTGAGCAATGAATGCGAAGTGTGCCTGGAAGCCGTGGACTGCTTCTGCGCCATCCTCGGCTCCATCGCCGGCAACGTGGCCATGACCCTGGGCGCGCTGGGCGGCATCTATATAGGCGGGGGCATCGTGCCGCGCCTGGGCCCCCTGTTCGAACAGTCGCAGTTCCGTGCCCGCTTCGAGCAAAAGGGCCGCCTGAACGAATACCTGGCGCAGATTCCCACCTTTCTGATCACCGCCGAACTGCCCACTTTCCTGGGCATCGCCGCCATCCTGGCGCAAAAACTCAAGCGCGCCCATTCCGGCGCGCCCGTGCTCGAATCCGTGCGCCAGGCGCGCGGGCGCATGAGCCCCTCGGAATGCAAGGTAGCCGACTGGGTGCTGAAGGAACCAAACGCCATGCTGACCCTGCCGATCGCCGAAATCGCCCAGAGGGTTGGCGTCAGCCAGCCGACCGTGATGCGCTTTTGCCGCTCGATCGGCGTGCAGGGCCTGGCCGACTTCAAATTGAAGCTCGCTTCCGGCCTGACGGGCGGCGCCATCACGGTGGCGCACTGCCATGTGGAGATCTCGGATTCTGACGCCGAACTGGCGCGCAAGGTGCTGGGCAATAACGCCTCGGCCGCGCTGGCCCTGCGCGACATGCTCGACGTGAAAGCACTGACGGCCGCCATCGAACTGCTGCGCGGCGCGCAGCGCGTGGAATTGCTGGCCGTGGGCAGCGCCCGCGTGGTGGCCGACGACATGCAGCACAAACTGCTCAACCTGGGCATCGTCAGCAGCTTCTTTGCCGATCCGCAGGCGCAGGAAATGAGCGCCGCCATGCTCAAGCCGGGCGACGTCGCGCTGGTCATTTCCCGCTCGGGCGCCCTGCCCGAGCTACTGCGCACGGTCAAGGTGGCGCAGGGCTGCGGCGCGCGCGTGCTGGCGATTACGGCCAGCGGCTCGCCGCTGGCCAAGCTGGCCGACGTGCTGCTGACCTTGAACCACCCGGAAGGCAACCTCAATTTCGTGCCCATGATCGTGCGCCTGCTGCAGCTGATGATGCTCGATATCCTGTCGGTGGGACTGGCGCGGCGCGACACGGCGCAGCGCACCAGCGCCGCCGAACTGGAAGAAGGTCAATTGCACGGCATGCGCATCAGCGGCAAGCTGAAATTCGGTGGCCACCTCGAATAAGGCGGCGCACGCCGCCTCCGACACAGCCAGCGGCGCCACCGTGCATGACGTGGCGCGCGTGGCCGGCGTGTCGGCCATGACGGTGTCGCGCGTGATCAACGGGCGCGCTAGCGTCAGCACGGCCACGCGCGACAAGGTCGAGGCGGCGATCGCCAGCCTGCACTATCAGCCCAACCTGGCGGCCAGGGCGGCCCGCACGGGCACCCTGCGCATCGGCCTGCTGTACAGCAACCCCAGCGCGGCCTTCCTCAGCGAATTCCTCGTCGGCGCCATGGACCAATGCCGCCAGGGCGGCGGCCAGTTGCTGCTCGAACGCTGCGAAGACCTGGAAAGCCAGCGCGCCGGCATCGCCTGCCTGGTGGCGGCCGGCGTGGATGGCATCCTGGTGCCGCCACCCCTGTGCGATTCGCCGGAAGTGCTGGCGCAACTGAATCAGATGGGCATCCCCGCCATCGCCGTGGCCACGGCACGCCCCTCGCCCGGCGTCTCGGCCGTGCGCATCGACGATTACGAAGGCGCGCTGGCCATGACGCGCCATCTGCTTGCGCTGGGCCACCGCGACATCGGCTTCATCGAAGGCGATCCGGCACACACGCCCGCCCTGCTGCGCCGCCAGGCCTTCGAGGACGCCATGCGGGAAGCGGGCTTGCAGGTGCCGCCGCACAGGGTGGCGCAAGGCTACTTTACGTATCGTTCGGGACTCGACGCGGCGCGCCTGCTGCTGGCGCAAAAACCGCACCCGACCGCCATCTTCGCCAGCAACGATGACATGGCCGCCGCCACCCTGGCCGTGGCGCACGGCATGGGCTTGCAGGTGCCGGCGGAATTGAGCGTGTGCGGCTTCGACGATACGCCCGTCGCCAGCACCGTCTGGCCCGAGCTGACCACCATCCATCAGCCCATCGCCGACATGGCGCGCGCCGCCGTCAATCTCGTCATCGACGAGATACGCCAGCGCCGCGCGGGAGAAACCGTGCCGGCCACGCATCACTTGATGGAATTTACGCTGGTAGAGCGGGCATCGTCGGGGCTGGCACGCTAAGCTGTGCACCGACGGCAGGGCCAACACCCGCTCGTCCACACTGGTGCAAGCTGCTCAGTCCTGCATCTCGGGCAATGCTATTTCCGCTTTGCGCGCTGCAATCTCGCCACCTAAGGCAAGCAGGTCAAGCTGTGCTTCACGCGCTTTCGGAAACATTTCCTGTTCTTCCTCCTGCACATGATGCTCGATCTGTTCAGACAGTACCTTGACTTTCGCATCATACAAATCTTCGCCGGGAGCCATGGCGACGATTTGCGCGATCAGCTCCTTGGCTGAGGCGTGTTCGACGACTGCCTCGTCAACCAGTTCCTTATTTTCCCGGCTAGCCTGAAGCACGGCCGGATAAAAAATTTCTTCTTCTGCCGTCGCATGTTTGGTCAATTCCAGGCAGATTTTTAGCGCCAGCTTGCGCTTGCTGACGAGCGACCTGTCGCTTAACGCTTCATACTGTTCAAACAGTTCCTTGACGGCTTGATGGTCTTGCGTGAGCATTTCGATCGCGTCCATATCGGGCATGCCTGCGTTTTTTTGGGAAACGGGAGCTGCCTGAGATGATTGGGTGGCCATGGTGGTTTCTCCAGAGAAAAGCAGCGCATGGGGAATGCGCTGCGATAAATCGAACGATGGAATGTCAGCGCGACTTAACGCGAACCCTTACCCGACTGCCCGCCCGAACCGCCCTTGCCGCTCTGCTTGTTGTCGTCATTTTTGTGAATCTGACGACCACCTTCGGCATCCTGTTCGGGCGTGCCGCCACGCGAACTGCCTGACGAAGCGGATTTGCCGGAACCGCCTTCTTTGTCATCGCTCTGGCGGCTGCCATCGTTTTTGTGGCTTTGCGCACCAGCGGCGCGCGCTTCTTCCGAGGTGAACTCATGCGCATTGCCAGACGCATGGGCCGCACGGCCGCCTTCTGCCGCGATTTCACGCTGCTGTTTCGGGTCCATGGACGCGAAGCCGCGGTTGCCGGTA